>NZ_JAIUZK010000005.1:0-509 GCF_020171965.1 Qipengyuania aquimaris | reverse complement strand
TCGGCGACCGGGATGTCATCGACGATGGAGATGACGATCTGGCCCGGGGTTGCGTCGCTGTCGCCGGTGGCGTCGGTGACGCTCATGGTGATCGTGTCGCTCAGCGGGTTCACCTCGCCCTGGCCCGTGTGGGTCAGCGCTGCAGAGAGCGTGTAGGTATACTGGTAGGTGAACGTGCCATCGCCGTTGTCGACGATACCCGTGATCTCGATCACGCCCTTGGTCGTCGTCAGCGTGTCGCCGATAGCCGGATCGGTCAGCGTGTTGCCGTTGTCCGCTTCCAGCGTGAAGGTGACGTCTTCGCCATTGGTATCGACATCGAAGCTGCCTGCAGCAGTTTCGCTGTTCGGGCCATGCTGGACGCCGTCTGCAAGGCCGTCTTCATAGACAGTCAGCGCATCGCCCGTGATGTCGGGAGCGTTGGGATCCTGGTTCAGCGTGATGACCAGCTCTGCCAGGTCCGTATCGCCGTCGGCGTCGGTGATCTGGTAGGTGAAGGTATCGCTCGT
>NZ_JAIUZK010000004.1:0-775 GCF_020171965.1 Qipengyuania aquimaris | reverse complement strand
CATCCACGTCGGCCTGGGTCACGACATAGCTGTCGGTATAGATCCAGGTCTCGTCGACATCGAGGTAGCCGTCGCCATCGGTATCGCCGCCCACGAAGTCGGGGTTGCCGAGCTGGTCGTCGACCACCACCACGCCGCTCAGTGCGACATTGCCGGTGTTGGTCACCGTATAGGTGTAGGTGATCGTGTCGCCTGCATCGGTGCAGTCCGGATCGTCGGAGACGCCTTCCTTCACGATGTTGATGGCGGGATCGTCGCACAGGGCGATGCTTTCCTCGTCCTGCGCTTCCAGCGCTGCCGTGCCGGCGGCAACCGAGTTGCCGTTGGCGGTCGCGACATTGTCGATCGTGCCGTCGCCGCCGCCCCAGCCATCCACGTCGGCCTGGGTCACGACATAGCTGTCGGTATAGATCCAGGTCTCGTCGACATCGAGGTAGCCGTCGCCATCGGTATCGCCGCCCACGAAGTCGGGGTTGCCGAGCTGGTCGTCGACCACCACCACGCCGCTCAGCGCGACATTGCCGGTGTTGGTCACCGTATAGGTGTAGGTGATCGTATCGCCTGCATCGGTGCAGTCCGGATCGTCGGAGACGCCTTCCTTCACGATGTTGATGGCGGGATCGTCGCACAGGGCGATGCTTTCCTCGTCCTGCGCTTCCAGCGCTGCCGTGCCGGCGGCAACCGAGTTGCCGTTGGCGGTCGCGACATTGTCGATCGTGCCGTCGCCGCCGCCCCAGCCATCCACGTCGGCCTGGGTCACGACATAGCTGTCGGT
>NZ_JAIUZK010000003.1:0-1722 GCF_020171965.1 Qipengyuania aquimaris | reverse complement strand
GGCGAGGTGAACCCGCTGAGCGACACGATCACCATGAGCGTCACCGACGCCACCGGCGACAGCGACGCAACCCCGGGCCAGATCGTCATCTCCATCGTCGATGACATCCCGGTCGCCGAGGACAATGCCAATTCCGTATCGGAAGGTGCCAGCACGAATGGCAATATCATCACCGACGACGACGGCTTCGGTGTCGATGTGGCAGGTGCAGATGGCCTCGCAGGCATTGTCGGCGTAACCAGCGACGGCTCGGGCGACAGCGATACGACCGGCCCGTTCACGGTTACCTCTTCGCTCGGCACGCTGACCGTGCAGGCCAATGGCGACTATACCTACGACAGCTTCGCCAACTCGACCAACGCCAATACGACCGATACCTTCACGTATCAGATCATCGATGCCGACGGCGACATCTCCGAGGCGCAGCTGGTCATCACGATCAACAACGTTTCGGGCAATGTTTCCGACAACGATGCGCTGGTGTTCGAAGCAGGACTGGACGGCATCGGAAGCGACGCAGGTTCGGACAGCGAAATCGACGCGAACGGCCAGATCACCGTTACCGGTGCGAGCGGAACGCTCACCTATTCGCTGACCTCGAGCGCGACCGGAAGCTACGGCACGCTGACCCTCGATCCGGTGACTGGCGAGTACACCTATACGCTTACGGCGCCGGTCGATGGCGACACGCTGTCGCCCGACCAGGGCGGCGACAATGGCGACAATACCGTCAATGCTACTGTGGTTACCGGTTTCGAGACCTTCACCTACCAAGTCGTCGACCAGGACAATAACGTCATCGGCAGCGGCGAAATCCAGGTCAGCATCGTGGACGATGTCCCGACTGCAACCGACCAGACGCTGATCACGGTTGCCGAAGATGCGGCCGATATCGGCGGCAATGTCATGACCGACGGGGTTGCCGATACGGAGGGCGCCGACGGAGCAACCGTTACCGCGATCACGGTCGGTTCGGAAACCGTCGCTGTCCCGCAGGACGGTAATGTGGCGACGCTGACCAATGCGAACGGCACCTATACCATCGACATGGACGGCAACTGGACGTTCAATCCGACCGACAGCCTCGACCAGACGGGCGGTTCGATCGTTGCCGACTTCACCTATACGCTGACGGACGGCGATGGCGATGTCGATACGGGTGCGCAGCCTATCCGCATCGAGGACGGTCAGGCCCCGGGCAATCCTGACGGTTTGGACCTCGCTCTGGACGATCAGAACCTTGCCGACGGCAGCACTCCGGGTGGGGACGATTTCGACCAGGGCACGATCAATTTCGTTCCCGGCTCGGATCCCTTCGCGACGATCGTATTCGGCGATGTACTGGACCTCGGCGGTGACCTCGATTGGGTGCGCACCGGCGATTTCGAGATCGTCGGTTCTGACACCAACGGTCCCGTAGTCACGCTGACTCTCGTGGTGAGCGGTAACGACGCGACGGTCACGGCAACGCTGAACGACAACTATCTAGGCCATGATCTTGCAGGCGACGATCTCGAAGATCTAGGCTTCGTGAACGTGGTCGCCACGGACACGGACGGTGACAAGGCGGTCGGCAGGGTCGATGTCAGCGTTTCGGACGATATTCCCACGGCCGAGGACGACACGAACAGCGTCGTCGAAGGTCTGGACAACTTCACGACCGGCAACGTCTATGACGGCGCAGGCGTGGGCGACAATCCGGACGAGCTTGGCGCGGATACC
>NZ_JAIUZK010000002.1:0-1069725 GCF_020171965.1 Qipengyuania aquimaris | reverse complement strand
ACGCCGCTCAGCGCGACATTGCCGGTGTTGGTCACCGTATAGGTGTAGGTGATCGTATCGCCTGCATCGGTGCAGTCCGGATCGTCGGAGACGCCTTCCTTCACGATGTTGATGGCGGGCGCATCCACTATAGGAACGGTCGCGTCGTCCTGATCGGGCAGAGTTTCATTGGTGTCACCAGTCGCGACGTTGTCGATCGCGCCATCACCTCCTCCGCCATTGTCGATGTCTTCCTGCGTAACGGTATAGCTTGCGGTGTATTCCCAGACCTCGTCTACATCGAGGTATCCGTCAGCGTCGGTGTCCCCGATATTGAAGCCGAAGCCATCTTCGACAGGGGTGGCGTTGACGCTGGAATATGCCTCCACCTTGTCGGTCATCGTCACACCGGACAACGCGAAATTTCCTGTGTTCGCGATGGTGATGTTGTAATTGATGACGTCGCCGGCACTGTCTACTTGGCCCGAACCGCCGAAGTCGTCGTCATCCTCAACGGAATCGACGGACTTGAGTACTTCGATGCCTGGAATCTGCAGAAGGGGGGCATCCTCGTCGTCGTTTGCGGATACTTCCCCACCAGCAGATTGTGCCGTTACGGTTGCGGTGTTGTCGATGTCGCCATCCGGACCATCGGAGCTGTCATCGCCATTCGAATCCAGCTCGTCCTGCGTGACTGTATGGGTCGCGGTGAACGCCCATTTCTCTCCGACATCGAGAACATCGTCGTTATTGCCGATAATATCGTCGAGGCGGACTAGCGAGCCGCCGTCGATGTTGGGATCGGTCAGATCGACATCGGTTAGGGCGAGGTCGCCGTTGTTGGTGACCGTGAATAGATAGACGATCTGGTCGCCCGGGCTATCGGCGCCCGCCAACCCGTTTAGGCCGCTGCCTCCGATGATCTCGGGCACTTCCTTCACGAGGTGGATGCTGGGCATCAACTGGTAGTTGCCGATGGGGTCGACGATTATGTTGGACCCGGTCTCTGCGTTGCCGGGGACCGTGACGGTTTCGTTTTCACCGGTCGTCTGAATCCAATCGGGCCGCCCGCTCAGATCTTCGTCAATCGTGTAAGTCGCATCGGATTGGACGCCATAGAAGAAGTAATTGCCGTCCGCATCGGTGACCGTGGAGCGCTCGTCTGCATCGAGTACTCCGTTGCCATTCGAATCGATGAAGATGGTCCAGCCTTCCAGCCCTACTTCATCATCTGCGTTGCCGAGAATGCCGTCTGCACCAGCCTCCTGCCGAATGCCGTCCTGGTTCAGATCGTTGAACTTGGTGCCCTGCAGGGTGACTGCATCGACCGTCCGCCATTCCTCGAAGGTCGCGTCTGTCCGGAAGTCCTCACCGGCGTAGCCGAATTCAGTGTAGAGGTAGATGTAGGTGTCAGCAGGTCCATCGCCTTGCGCCTCGATGGCGTCCACCGGTACCAGGATGGAAAGATCGGACCGTCCGCTCCCCGAGGAATAGGCATCCGTAAACAGGATCGAGATATCGTTTTCGGTCGCTGCATTTCCGGGATCGGCATTGTCGATATCGAATGCGAGGTGCTGGGCCTCCAGGTCGGTAAGTGTCGATATCGTACCATCGAGAGAGGTGTAGAGTTTGAAGCTGTCGAGCGAAATCTGTTGCTCGGTCGGGTTCGCGTTGCTCTCGTTCACATCGAGCAGAAACTGGTAATAGTCGACGCCGTCGATCGTCACGATGCCGACTTCGCTGAGCTTGATCGTCTTCGTGAAGTTGGAGGAAGTCTTGATATGGGGGTTGGAGGGATCGGGGGTATCGGTATTGAAACCGAACTCGGTTCCCGTGTTCTGGACGCCAAGGAAATCGTTGAAATTGCCTGTGCCGGAATTGACCGAGCCTGTAGCGACTAACGCTCCGTTGACTTCGGCCGACGCACCATCCGTTCGCAGATCCACATCATCTTTGCCATCGCCGCTCTCGTCAACCAGTGCCGGAATTCCAAGCGTGGAATTATCATCGTCGCGATCAACGATTCCGTCGCCGTCTTCATCTACCAGGATAGGCATATCTCTTCCCCTAACGCCATGAATTGCAATTAGGCGGCCCCAGGCGGCGTTTGATCAGCCGCTCTGTTGATGGTGCGCGTCTTGCAAAACAGACGAGAGGAAGGCGAAATAGATGCCTTCGACGCATCCGGACATTAGTCCGAAGTCTGCATCGCAAGGCGGCCCATGGATTCTATTTGATCCCTGATTGTGCAGGATCGAAAACGACTCGCCTGCCAAAAGGGTTAACAAGAAGTTAACTCTTCGGGTGGACGAGTCAACTCGCTTGCAAAGTCAATCGTATTTTGGCGGAAATCTACAGGAATATTGAAAAGGGTTTGCGTAATATTATTACGCGAGCGATCCTGATGGTCTCGACCGAAATTGGCGGACAGGGTGGGATTCGAACCCACGAAGGGCTTGCACCCTTGCCGGTTTTCAAGACCGGTGCATTCAACCGCTCTGCCACCTGTCCGCCGCGCCATCCCCGCTAGCGTTGCGAAGTGTCTTTGTCATCCCGGAACTGACAATGGTTTTGCATAGTAGGGTTACGGATGACATCTCACGTTCACAGTCCTACTGCAAAGCTATGCCAATGACCCGACGCCCGATTTTCTCGTTTTTGTTCGCCACCTTACTTGCCTCAGCAACTTCGCCTGCTGCGGCGCAGGACATGTCTTTCGACGCGTACCTGCAGCTGCTGATCGCGCAGGCGAGGGCTGAAGGAGTGAGCGAAGCGACCTTGCAGCGAATGACTGCAGGGCTCGAGCCCAATACGCGGGTAATTCAGCTCGATCGGTCGCAGCCGGGTTCTCCCACACGTTCGGGCTATCCGCCGCTTGCGCCATACATCGCGACCCATGTCGACGATGCACGGATTTCCGGGGGGCGGCGCAACTATGCCAACGCCCGCTCCGAGCTTGTGGCTCTGGAGCGCAGGTTCGGAGTTCCCGGCGAAATCCTGGTCGCAATCTGGGGGCACGAAACTGCGTATGGAGCGGTAAAGGGCGGGTTCGACCTGTCACAGGCCCTGGCAACTCTTGCCTGGGAAGGGCGCCGACGTGAATTGTTCGCGGGTGAATTCGTCGCGCTGATGAAGGTCGCCGACAAGGGCTATTCCCGCAGCGAGCTCAAGGGAAGCTGGGCCGGTGCGTTCGGCAATCCGCAATTTCTCCCCAGCGTCTACCTTCGCCTGGCCGCGGACGGAAACGGCGACGGGCGCGCCGACATAATGAACAGCCGCGCCGATGCGCTGGCGTCGATCGCCAATTATTTCCGCGATGCGGGCTGGCGGACCGGTCAGCCATGGGGAGTGAGTGCCTACGTCCCGTCTGGTTTCGACGTCGACCGCTACCGCACGAAGCTTGAAGCGCCTGTCTGCTCGCGTGTTCATGAACGCCACAGCCAGTACAAGACCGTCGAGGAATGGAGAGAGCTTGGTGTTCAGCCGCAGATTCCGCTGGCACCTGGTACCATGGTCTCGTTGTTCCAGCCTGACGGTCCGGGCACACCTGCCTGGCTTCTCACCTCGAACTATCGCGTGATCCTCGAATATAACTGCTCCAATTACTACGCTATGAGCGTTGGCCTGCTGGCAGACGAGATCGCTCGCTGACGGAATTTCTCGGCCGGATTAGTCCGGTGGAAAGGTCGGAGAGCAACTCGCCAATCGCAGCGGGGCTGGCTATACCTGTAGCCGAGTTCGAACAGTCATTGGGAACGCCGGGCAGCCGGTGTGGAAACGTTTGCCGATACCGACCCGCTTGATCGCATATGCGACCGCCTGCATTCTTGCAGCCCAACCGCTTTCCGCCCAGGTGGAGAGCGCCCGGCCTCCGGCGACAGAGGATGCGCCGATCGCCTATTTGCTGGACCTTACCAGCGGGCAGGTCCTGTTATCGCGGGAAGCTGACAGGCGATTCATGCCGGCGTCTATTACCAAGGTCATGACGACCTTCCTCGCTTTCGAATGGATCGAGGAAGGGCGTCTGGTGCCCCGCCAGGTCTTCACAGTCGACCCGGAAATCTGGCATGAGTGGAATAACGTCGGTTCCACCATGTTTCTCCCTAATCGCGCCCGCGTCACGGTCGACGACCTTATTCATGGGGTCACTACGGTTTCTGCAAACGACGGCGCAGCGGCCTTGGCTCATGGGGCAGCAGGTTCGATAGATGCGTGGGTGTCCGAAATGAACGCGAAGGCGCGTGAAATCGGTATGCGCGACAGTCACTTCGGGACACCGAATGGCTGGATGGACAATGGCAAGACGTTCACGACCGCGCGCGATCTGGGAACACTCGCCGCATCGATGATCGGCAGGCATCCCTCTAAGTACCGGCATTACGTCGGGCGAACCGAATATACCTACAACGATATTACGCAGCCCAACCACGATCCTATCTCGGGCCGTGTGCGCGGTGCGGACGGGATCAAGACAGGCTTCACCAACCAGGCGGGCTACGGATTTCTCGGTTCGGCGGAGCGAAACGGACGGCGCCTTGTCATGGTGGTAGCAGGTAGTCCTGGCTCCTCCGTGCGAGACCGCGCTTCGCGAGAGCTACTCGAGTGGGGTTTTCGCGAGTTCGAGCAAAAGCAGTTGCTGCCAAGAGGTGCAATCGTCGGAGAAGCGCAGGTCCAAGGTGGCGGCGCCGGTACAGTGAATCTCGTCGCACCGGTAGGAGTGTACGTCAGTCTCCCTGGCGGCGCCGATCCCAGGATCGAGATGACCATCAGTTATCGCGGCCCGCTCCGCGCTCCCATTGCGGAAAACGAGCAAGTCGCCGAACTTCTGGTCCGGGCGGAAGGCCTGCCGGAATATCGTATACCACTGCACGCCGCAGCGGATGTGGGTGAAGCGGGCTTCCTTGACCGGGTGGCAAACGGGTTTCGCGGATGGCTGCGATGACCAAGGGACGCTTCATTTCATTCGAGGGTGGCGAAGGCATGGGCAAATCGACCCAGGCGCGCCTGCTGGCTAGCTTCCTCGAAGGTCGTGGCTTGAATGCGGTCCTCACGCGCGAACCGGGCGGAACACCGGGGGCGGAGGCCATTCGTCAGCTGCTCCTCCACCCGCCGGGCGAAGGCTGGGAAGCGGAAGCAGAAGCCCTGTTGTTCGCAGCCGCGCGTTCGGACCATGTCGCACGCCTGATCAGGCCGGCTATCCAAGAAGGGTCGTGGGTCATTTGCGATCGCTACCTGGATTCGAGCCGGGCATATCAGGGCAGGGCAGGGCAGCTGGGTGACGCTGCCGTGCGCCAGCTCCATGCGATCGGAAGTCACGGTCTCCTGCCGGATGCTACGATCGTTCTCAGTGCTTCGGCGGATCACGTTCAAGAGCGCCTGCGCGCGCGAGACGGCGACGAGACGGATGCCATCGGCGGTCGCGATGACAGCTACCACCTTGCTGTGAATTCCGCCTTCGAAGCATTCGCGTCCGAAGAGCCCGACCGCTTCCGGATTATCGACGGAGAGGGAACCGTGGAGGAGGTGCATCAGCGCGTTCTTGCCGCCCTCTCTCCGATGTTGCCGGAGGCGCGCCCTTGAGCCTCGTCGGTCACGATGATGCCTGGGCCGAATGGCGATCGGCATTGGGCGGCGCGCGGATGCATCACGCCTGGCTGCTGGCGGGTAAAAAGGGGCTGGGCAAGGCCAGTTTTGCCCAAGCTGCCGCGAGAGAGCTTGTCGGTGTGGATCCAGGTTTCGGGGACCATCCCGACATCCTCACCCTCACCTACGGTCCGAAGAACAAGGAAGAGGCAAAGAAGCGCGACGACGGCAAGCCCTATGATCTCGCACGCGGCATCAAGGTGGAGCAGGTTCGGGAAATCCAGAGGCGCCTGACGACACGTCCCACCATGGGGAACCGTAGGGCCGTCATCATCGATCCGGCCGACGACATGGAGACAGGCGCATCGAACGCTCTTTTGAAAAGTCTCGAAGAGCCGCCCGAAGGAACGTTCTTCCTGCTCGTCGCGCATAGTCCCGCACGTCTCTTGCCAACCATCCGCTCTCGCTGCCGGACCGTCCGCTTTCCCACCCTTTCAAAGGAACAGATGGACGCGTTGCTTCGGGAGCTCGCTCCGGATGCCGACATCGCCACGAGAGATGCCTCCATCGACGCCGCTGCCGGTTCTCCCGGCGCCGCGCTGTCCTTCGTCGAACGCGATCTCGGGTCGGCTGCGCGCCTGATGCGGACAATCATCGAGAAGGGCGACAGGGATTTTGCGCTTCGCGGTGAACTGGCTGGCGTCATCGGGGCCAAGCAGGACATCCCGAGGCTGCAGGCCATACTCGATCTCGCTCGCGCGATACTCGCGGAAAGGGTGGATCATGCCGGTGCCGATCCCCGCAAGCTAGTGGAGACGCATAGCGAACTCGTGCGCCTGACCGGCGAGCAGCCGACCTACAATTTCGACCTTGGATTGCTCGCGATGGAAATCGGCACCTTGCTCGCCGCTGCCGGGGCGGCTAGCGAGCGCCGCAATGGCTGATCCTTTCTACATTACCACCGCGATCCACTACCCCAATGGCAAGCCGCATATCGGCCACGCCTACGAGACGATCGCTGCAGACGTCATCGCTCGCTTCCAGCGCCTGATGGGTCGAGACGTGCGGTTCCAGACCGGGACCGATGAGCACGGCCTCAAAATGGCGCAGAAAGCACGCGATATGGGCAAGACCCCGCGCGAGCTGGCCGATGAAATGTCCGGCGCGTTCAAGGACTTGTTCGACCGTCTCGATATCACCTACGACCGCTTTATCCGGACGACCGACGAGGATCACCATAAGGCTAGCCGCGCTATCTGGCAGGCGATGGAGGCCAAGGGCGATCTCTATCTAGACCGCTACGAAGGTTGGTATTCTGTTCGCGACGAAGCCTACTACGACGAGAAGGAACTCGTCGAAGGGGAGGGGGGCGAAAAACTATCTCCCCAAGGCACTCCGGTTGAGTGGACCGAAGAAGAGACCTGGTTTTTCCGGCTGTCGAAATACGCCGAGCCGCTGCTCGAACTGCTGAAAACCCCGGGTTTCCTGGAGCCCGCAAGCCGCCGCAACGAGATGATCGCTTTCGTGGAGGGCGGCCTCAAGGACCTTTCCGTCAGTCGCACCAGTTTCGATTGGGGTGTTAAGGTACCGGGCCACGACAATCACGTGATGTACGTGTGGGTCGACGCGCTGACCAATTACATCACGGGTGTCGGATATCCCGATGGTGGCGAGGCCTGGGACAAATACTGGCCCGCCAGCCTTCACCTGATCGGCAAGGACATCGTGCGTTTCCACACGATCTACTGGCCCGCCTTCCTGATGAGCGCCGACATCCCCGTGCCGCAGCACGTTTTCGGCCACGGCTTCCTGCTCAACCGAGGCGTCAAGGAATCGAAATCCGCAGGTAATGTCACCGACCCGAACGAGCTGGTCGACCTGTTCGGCGTGGATTCCCTGCGCTACTTCCTGATGGCCGAAGTCGTCTTCGGTAAGGACGGCAGCTATTCTGCAGAAGCGCTTGTAAACAAGGTGAATGCGGAGCTGGCGAACAGCTTCGGCAACCTCGCGCAGCGTACCCTTTCGATGATCCACAAGAACATGGACGGGAAGCTGTCCAAGTTCGAACCCAATGGCGATGACAAGGCTTTGCTGGGTACTGTCCAGAATGCGTGTCGCGAGGTCCTCCCCAAGGAATTCGAGGCACTGAATTTCAGTGTCGGGATCGAAGCCTGGCTGAAGGCAGTTTTCGCCTGCAACGCCTATGTTGACGAGCAGGCGCCCTGGGGATTGAAGAAATCCGATCCGGACCGGATGCAGGCGGTCCTGCAGACCCTCTTCATTGCAATTCGCGACCTTGCAATCGCAATCCAGCCCGTGGTCCCGACCAAAGCCGGCGCCGTCCTCGACCAGCTTGGCGTCGCGGCAGACCGGCGAACCTACGGCGATCTCGCAGACGAGGGCTGGTTCCCGGCCCTGATCGCCTCGGGGCACACGATCGAGAAGCCGGTACCCGCATTCCCGCGGCTCGAACTGCCCGAAACGGAAACGGCGTCCTGATGCTCGTCGACAGCCATTGCCACCTCGAATACGAAGGCCTTGTCGAAAATCAGGCGGACGTGCTCGATCGTGCCCGGCACGCCGGGGTAGGGGGCTTCCTCAACATTTCCACCAAGCGGGACGAGTGGGATCAGGTCATCGGCACCGCAGCCGCGCAAAGCGATGTGTGGGCCAGCGTCGGCATACATCCGCACAATGCCGATGACCATCCAGATCTGACGCGCGAGGAATTGCTCCAGGCGGCCAGCCACCCGAAGGTCATCGGGCTGGGTGAAACCGGTCTCGACTACTATTACGATCATTCGGATCGCGAAGAGCAGCAGCGACTTTTCCGCATTCATATCGATGTTGCGCGCAAGACAGGTTTGCCGGTCATCATCCACACGCGCGACGCGGAAGACGATACGCTCTCCATCCTCACCGACGAGATGGAGAAGGGGGCCTTCCCTGCGCTCATCCACTGCTTCACGGCATCGGCCGCGTTCGGCGAGGCGGTCCTGAAGCTCGGTCTCTCCATCTCCATATCCGGCATCGTGACCTTCAAGAATGCCAAGGATTTGCAGGAGGTTGCGAAGGCAATTCCGTCCGGGCGCCTGCTTGTCGAAACGGATAGCCCGTTTCTCGCACCGGTACCGCATCGCGGGAAACCGTGCGAGCCGGGGTTTGTGCGGGATACGGCAAGTTTCATCGCCGAATTGCGCGGTGAAACGCTCGAGGAACTTGGCACCTACACGACTGAAAACTTCTACAGTCTGTTTTCCAAGGCGGCCGCATGAAGCTCTTGATGCTTGGCTCCGGTACGTCGACCGGCGTGCCTCGCATCGGGAACGACTGGGGTGAATGCGACCCCGGGAACCCGCGCAATCGCCGCACGCGGGTCTCGATCATCGTCGAGAACGACGCGGGCAAACGCGTGCTGATCGATACGTCGACCGACTTGCGAGCGCAGCTCTTGGCAAACAACGTAGCCAAGGTCGACGCTGTCTTCTGGACGCATGACCATGCGGATCACTGCCATGGGATCGATGATCTCAGGGTAATGCGATACGATCGCACCAATCCTCTTCCGGGATACGCAAGCAAGGTTACCTGCGACCGTCTGCGCAAGCGGTTCGATTACGTGTTCGAGGGACAGTTTGGCTATCCGACGCTGATGGATTTGCAGGAAGTTGGCCAGGTTCGCTTGGTTGCAGGCTTCGATTTCAAGTATGTCGAGATGCCGCACGGGCCGGTGACCAGCACCGGATTTCGGTTCGAAGCCGACGGTAAATCAATCGGTTATGCGACAGACTTCAGCGAGATTACGAAGGAAATGGTTTCGTGCTTCAAGGGCACTGATCTCCTTGTGGTCGATTGCCTTCGAAGGCGTCCGCATCCAACTCATGCACATCTGGAGATGGCCATAGATTTTGCACGGCGCTGCAAGGCGAAGCGTGCGGTGTTGACGCATCTAGACAAGAGCATGGACTATGCGGCGCTCGAGGCTGAGGTGCCGAGAGGCTTTATAGTCGGCTATGACGGATTGGAGATCGGATTATGAGCGGCGGTGGCTGGGTGTGGGCTGCATTGATGGGCGCATTGGCAATCGCATACCTGACCGGAATGCGCCGCGACGGCATGACCGGGAGCAAGATGGTCAAAATTGCCGCGATCTGGGTTGGAATTATCCTCGGAGCTTACATCCTGGTGAGCTGGCTAACGGGGATGGACTGAGACCTCGATGACGCGTCGCCTCGGTCGTCATTTAACATAATATATATTATCACACCAAGATAGGCGTCCGTCGCAGCAGCATCTCCATGTAGAGCTTATCCCCACTCCGGTAGACAATATGACCCAGAATATAGACCGCCTCCTGACGATCATGAAACGTCTGCGTGACCCGGAACGCGGCTGCGAATGGGATACGGCCCAAAGCTTCGAAACCATCGCACCATACACGATCGAGGAAGCCTATGAGGTTGCCGATGCGATCGAGCGCAAAGACTATAAGGATCTCAAAGGCGAACTTGGTGACCTTCTTTTCCAGGTCGTCTTTCACGCTCAGATGGCCTCAGAGGAACATCATTTCGATTTCGGAGCGGTCGTCGAGTCGATCTCTGACAAGATGGAGCGTCGTCACCCCCACATCTTCGGTGACGAAGGCGGCGTCATGGAAGAGACCCGATGGGAAGATCTCAAGGCTGCGGAACGCAGTGAGGCAGGATCGGACAGCGCCATGGACGGTGTCGCAAAGGCACTGCCGGCGCTGATGCGCTCGCAAAAACTTCAAAAGCGTGCCGCTCGTCACGGCTTTGACTGGCCTGACGCCGAAGGTCCGCGCGCAAAGGTACTCGAGGAAATCGAGGAGCTAGGCGATGCATCGCCCGAAGAGCGCGAAGAGGAAGCCGGCGATTTGCTATTCGCCGCTGTTAATCTCGTACGCGCTTACGGCATCGATGCGGAACAGGCCTTGCGTGCCGCAAATGCCAAGTTCGAACGGCGTTTCCGGGCGATGGAAGACCTAGCCGGCGGCGATTTCGACACACGTTCTCTCGAGGCGCAGGAGGAGCTGTGGCAGGCGGTCAAGCGCGCCGAAAAGTCCTGATCAGAGGCTTTCGAACTGGCCCAATTCCTTGGGATTGAGCCTGACCGTGAAGCGCCTCGTGGGCCCCTTGGCCCCCTCCTCCAGCGCCTCTTCCTCCAAAATGTCGCCGTGAGCATGAAGCCAGGCGATCCGGCGTCCGTCGCTGGCCGGTAATTCGAACTGGCGTACCGTGGCCTGGGACGTCAGGATTTCCCCCACCCGCTCGAGGAATTGGGGCACCCCTTCCCCGCTCAGCGCCGATAAGGCGACCACGTCATCGGAAGCTTGCGCCAGCCCGCCGAGTTCTTCGGCTGTCTCTTTGTCGAGCAGATCCCATTTGTTCCACACTTCCAGGATCGGGATCGCTTCGGTTCCGTCCTCCGAGCTGATCACATCAAGATCGCGCAAAACGTTGAGAACTTGTGCTTTTTGTGCGTCCGCCGAAGGGTTGGACATATCGCGCACATGGCAGATCAGATCCGCCGCGGTCACTTCTTCCAATGTTGCCCTGAATGCCGCCACGAGCTGTGTGGGCAGGTCGGAAATGAAGCCGACCGTGTCGGACAATATGGCCTTCTCGACCCCCGGGAGCGCGATCGCCCGCATCGTCGGGTCCAGGGTTGCGAACAGCAGGTCTTCGGCCATGACCTCGGCGCCGGTCAGCCGGTTGAAGAGCGTCGATTTTCCCGCATTGGTGTAGCCGACAAGTGCTACGACAGGCCAAGGGGCACGCTCGCGCCGTTCGCGGTGAAGGCCGCGCGTCTTGCGAACCTGTTCCAGTTCCTTGCGCAGGCGTCCCATGCGCTGGCGGATCATACGCCTGTCGGCTTCGATCTGCGTTTCACCAGGACCGCCCAGGAAGCCGAAGCCACCACGCTGGCGCTCAAGGTGGGTCCAGCTGCGCACCAGGCGGCTTTGCTGGTAATCAAGATGGGCGAGTTCGACCTGCAGGCGCCCTTCGGCTGTGGCCGCACGTTCGCCGAAGATTTCGAGGATCAGTCCCGTCCGGTCGATGACCTTTCGCGCCAGCTTGTCTTCGAGATTGCGCTGCTGGATCGGGCTGAGCGCACCGTCGACGACGACCAGTTCCGCTTCGTTCTGTTCGCAAGCAATGCGGATGTTTTCCACCTGCCCCGACCCGAACAGGAGGTTCGGTTTCACGTCGCGGACAGGCAGCACGAAGCTGTCAGCCACCACTATGCCGATCGCAAGGGCAAGGCCTTCCGCTTCCTCGAGACGGCTTTCCGCATCGAGGTCATAGGCCATACCCCTGATGTCGGGGCACACGACGAGGGCTCGCGCACCGCGCGAGACTTCGCCCATCAGGTCGTCATCGAAGCTCAGTGTTCGTCCTCGTCCCAATCCTCGGACAGATCGACCGGGGTAGCAGGTTGGATAGTGGATACGGCGTGCTTGTATGCAAGCTGCACATAGCCATCGCGTTCCAGCATCATGCAAAAAAGGTCGTAGGCGGCGATCTTGCCCTGGAGCATGACGCCGTTCACGAGGAACATCGTCACTTGCGCCTCTGCCTCGCTAACCCGGCTAAGAAAGACGTCCTGCAACAACCGCTGCTTTGCGCCCGATCCCTGGCTGGCGAACTGTTCGGCATCCACCGGTTGTCCCGGCATGATCGTGCTGACCGCGTGCTTGTAGACGAGCTGCGACTGTCCGTCGCGCCGCAACAGGATCGAGAAATTGTCGAACCAGGTGACAATGCCCTGCAGCTTCACGCCCTTGACGAGAAATACCGTTACCGGGGCCTTGTTCTTGCGCAGCAGGTTGAGAAATGCGTCCTGCAAGCTCGGGGCCTTGCCCTTGCCTTGCTGTTCCTGGGCTGCGCGTGGTCGCGCAGATAGGGTGCGTTCGCCGGCCATAATCATCGCTCCTTCTTTTTGGCGCCTGCATCGGCAGACGCAATCTGGACGCTCTTGCGGCGTCCGGGGTTCGGGCAACGAGTCCCGCAACCAGGGGCAATGTGACGTTTCCGCGCTTCTTGGGCAACAGGATTATTCTACTGTCGCAAAAGGGCAGGTTGTGGCCGGGCCTATTTGCGTTCGTTGTTTCGGCGCTCGGCCATGCCGAGGAGCTTGAGTTTCCGGTGCAATGCCGATCGCTCCATCCCGATGAAGCTCGCGGTTTTCGAGATGTTGCCGGAGAACCGGCGGATCTGGATGGCAAGGTACTCGCGTTCGAAGCTTTCGCGCGCTTCCCGCAAGGGGGCTCCCATCAGCTGTGCCATGCCGCCGCTGTCACCCAGCTTCCCGCCCGTCACTTCTTCCGAAAGCATGTCGGCTTCGACAGTGTCGAGGTTCTCGCGCGGAGTGAGGATGATGGTGCGCTCTACGACATTGCGAAGTTGGCGCACGTTGCCGGGCCAGTCGTATGCCTGGAGCGCCGCCATCGCTTCCTCGCTGATTTCCGGAGGGCGGATGCCTTGCTCGATCGCGTAGCGTGCAAAGAAGTGTTCCGCCAATGACGGTATGTCGTCCCGCCTTTCCGACAGGGACGGGACTTCGACGGGGACCACGTTGAGCCGGTAAAAGAGATCTTCGCGGAAGCGTTTTTCGGCCATTTCCGCTTCCAGGTCGCGGGCGGTGGAAGAGACGACCCTCACATCGACCCCGATCTGGCGCGTTCCGCCGACGCGCACGAAGCTCTGGTCGGTGAGGACCCGCAGGATCCGCGCCTGCGTTGAAAGCGGCATGTCTGCCACCTCATCGAGGTAGAGCGTACCGCCGTCGGCAGTTTCCAAGAGGCCGGGACGCACTAGCTTACCTTCGGCTTCTTCCCCGAAGAGCTCTTCTTCGAAACGTTCCGGGGTAATCCGGGCAGAATTGACAACGATAAACGGTTTGTCGGCACGGGTGGACCAGCTGTGCAACAATCGGGCGGCGACTTCCTTGCCGGAGCCCGCAGGACCGCTGATCAGGACGCGACTGCCAGTGTTCGCCACTCTCTTCAGCGTCGCGCGGACTGCATTGATGGCGGCGGAATTGCCTGTGAACTCGCCGCCCTCGCCCATGCCCTCCCGAAGTCGGGAATTTTCGCGCCGGAGACGCTCCGTTTCGGTCGCCCGTTCTACCAGGTGAAGCAGGCGTTCCGCCTCGAAAGGCTTTTCGATGAAGTCCATTGCGCCGCGACTGACGGCAGATACAGCAGTATCGATATTGCCGTGACCGGAGAAGATGATGACCGGCAATTCCGGCTCGCGGACCTTGATGGCATCGAGCACTTCGAGGCCGTCCATCTGGCTGCCGTGAAGCCAGACGTCGAGCAGGACCAGGCTGGGCCGCTTTTCATCGACCGCGGCAAGTGCCGAAGTGCTGTCGGCCGCGGTGCGACATTCGTAGCCTTCGTCGCTCAAGACGCCGGCCACGAGCTCCCGAATATCGCGTTCGTCGTCGACGATGAGGATGTCGAGTGCCATCTTATCTTCCTGCTTTCTCGGTATTCGGACGCTCTTCGCCCATGCCAGGGCCGCGGTGCGGATCCCGCGCAATCTTGAGGGTGACCCGCGTTCCGCCTTCTTCGATCGAAGAGAAGTTCATTTCGCCGCCGTGCTCTTCGACGATCTTGTTGACGATCGCGAGGCCGAGCCCGGTGCCCTTCTCTCGGGTTGTCACATAGGGTTCGACGATCCGTTCCCGGTCCTGCGGCAAGCCGATCCCGTTGTCGCTGATCGCAATCACGATGAACTTGGCATCTTCTGCCACTTCGACGCCGATGCGGCCTCGATAGTCAGGTTCCGCGTTCGCGGCGCGGGCCTCGATCGCCTCGGCGGCATTCTTGAGAATATTCGTGACGGCCTGACCCAGCTGGTGGCGATCCGCTTCGACCATCAGGGGGCCGTCGATCTCAGTCGTCAGTCCGTAATTGACCTGGGGGTTAGCCACCTCCTGGAGGAACATCGACTGCCGCACGAGATCGAGAATGTCTTCCTGCCGGAAAACCGGTTTCGGAAGCCGCGCAAAGGACGAGAACTCGTCCACCATTGTGCGCAATTCGCCGACCTGCCGGACAATCGTATTGGTCAATTCGTCGAACAGCTCGCCATCCTGCTCGATCTGCTTGCGATAGCGGCGCTTGAGCCGCTCGGTCGCCAGCTGGATCGGGGTCAGCGGGTTCTTGATTTCGTGCGCAATCCTGCGCGCGACATCCGACCAGGCTGCTTGGCGCTGGTCGAGAAGCTGGCGTGTGATGTCTTCGAAGGTGATGACATGCCCGTCGCCTTCCGGAACGAGGCGCACAGCCAGCGTCATCAATTCGCCATGGCGCGAATGGCTGACCACGCCGCGATCGAGGCCCGCCTCGACGAGGACCGCGATCTGCGGGACCATGGCGTCGAGCGTTTCGGGGTGCTCGCTGCCCTCCCCGCCTTCGAGCAACATGTTCTGGGCCGGGGCGTTCATCAGGAGGACGCGGCGCTTGCCGTCGATGGTGATGACCCCGGCACTCACCGATTCCAGCACCGCCTCGATGAAGCTGCGGCGGTCCTCCAGTTCCTCGTTCGCGCCGACAAGCGCATCAGTCTGCTTCTCGATCTGCGCGGTCATGCGGTTGAAGGCGCGGTTCAGCAGTCCGATTTCGTCGGCTCCCGTGCGGCCTTCGACACGAAGTGCAAAGTTGCCTGCGCCGACCTTGCGCGCCGCCGCCACCAGGTCGGTCAGCGGCTCGACCTGCCGATCGGCGAAACGCAGGGCAAACCAGACCGCCAGTCCGACAAGGGCGAGGCTGACGAAGAACAGCGCGAGGTTGAAGCGCAGCTGCAGCGCCCTCGCCCGCTTGGTCAGTTCTTCATAGGCCGTCGAGATAGAACGTGCGCTTTCCCAACTGCGGAAGCTGGCCGCTTCGGCGTTACGCGCGGTGTAGAGATAGATACCGGCGGTCCGGTCAATGGGCGCTATGGCCTCGATGCGTTCGGGGCTGCCCTTGATCGCCACCGGCTCGCCTCCACGAAGCGCCCGCAGGCTTTCTTCGGTGAAACTTACAGGATCGCTTGCCTGGTTGATGCCGTAGACCACGGCAACGCGCGAGGTCCCGTCGGGCATGGCCTGCATGATCGCGCTCTCGATGACGTCACGCGGTTCCGCCTGGTAACGGTAAGCCAGCTGGAAATCCGGATCGGTAATCGAAACTTGCTGCAGGATCGAGCGCATGTCCATCGCCATGGAGATGGTTTCCTGCCCGAGATCGAGCTGGTTGTCCTCATAATAGACTTCCGCCAGCTGGTTCGCGTTCTCCATCAGCCCGCGCGAGTTGTCGGAGAACCAGAAATCGACGCCCGACTGGAACAACACCGCAGCGAATGCAGACACCAGCAGCGTCGGTACGGCGGCAATCATCGAGAAGAAAAACACGAGCCGCACATGCAAGCGCGCAGTGCTTCCCGCAGCCCTGCGCAAGGCAAGCCGGCGTCCCGCAAGGACCAGCAGGGCCATTGCGGGGATAAGCGTCCCGATAAGCAACACCGCGACCTGACGGCTCGGCAGGAGCTCGCCCGTCGGAGGCGCCCTCGTGAATGCAGCCCACGTAGTGGCAACCATGATGGCAAAGATCGCCACCGCCATGATTTCGACCAGGGAGAACAGGTTGGCGCGCCGGGACGCGACGACAAAACGTCGCCACCAGCGCGGAGTGCGCTTCTGCGTAGAACCGGCTAAAGTCGCCATCGTGGCCTGTTTACGACACCTCTGTTGCAAATATGCAAGGTCAAAAACGACGAAATGAACATCAACGTCGTCGGACGTAGCGCTCAGGCTCTATTTCTAGGTCGCTTAACCGTTTCCGAAGGGTGTTGCGGTTTATCCCCAAAAGCTGCGCAGCACGCAGCTGGTTTCCTTCGGTTTCGCGCAGGGCATGTTCGAATAGCGGCTTCTCAAACGCGGCGAGCGCAGTGTGATAAAGGACGCCGGGCGCGCTGGAGCTTCCTGACAGCCAGGCCTGCAATGCGATCTCGAAGGGCGTTTCGCTGCCGATTGCCATTTCCTGAGTGGCCGGCAGAGCGTCGTCCACCGTATCCGCATCGATAACGTCTTCGCGTGCAGTCAACGCGAGGCGGAAGACCACGTTACGCAATTCGCGCACGTTGCCCTTCCATCGCTGCGCTTCCAAACGCTTGATGGCGGCATCGGAAATGCGGTGGTTGGGCAGCCCTTCTGCAACCGCCTGTCCGAGGAAGTGCTTGACCAAGGCGCCGACATCTTCGCGGCGTTCGCGCAATGGCGGCAGATGGATAGGGACCACGTTGAGGCGATAGTAGAGATCCTCGCGGAAGGATCCGTTCTCAATCATCGGGCCGAGATCCTTGTTTGTCGCTGCGATGATCCTGACGTCGACACCGATCTCCTGGCGCCCGCCGACGCGGCGAATTTTGCCTGACTGGAGCGCCCTCAACAGGCGCGTCTGTGCCTCGGCGGGCATGTCACCGATTTCATCGAGGAACAGCGTGCCGCCGTTCGCCTGTTCGAACTTGCCGATCTGCTGGGACACCGCACCGGTGAATGCCCCGCGTTCGTGCCCGAACAATTCGCTTTCTAGGAGGTCGTGCGGGATGGCGGCCATGTTGACGGCGATGAACGGGCCGGTGCGCCGCGATCCGAGTTCGTGGATTGCCTCTGCCACCAATTCCTTGCCGGTGCCGCTTTCACCTGTGACAAGCACCGAGAGATCGTTGCGCAGCACCCGCGTGATCATCCGATAGACGTCCTGCATGGCCTTGCTGCGCCCAATGAGAGGTAGAGAGCCTTCGCGTTCCCCATCGATGCTCTCAGCACTTTCAGCAGATCGCTTTGTGGCCTGGCGAACGGCATGGGTGAGTTCGTCGAGGTCGAAGGGTTTGGGGAAGTATTCGAAGGCGTGACTGTCGCTCGCCCTCACCGCCGTATCCAGCGTGTTCTGCGCGGAAAGAACGATGACCGGCATGTTCGGAGCGGCTTCGTGGACATTGGCGATCGACGCCAGGCCATCGCCGTCTTCCAGCATGACGTCAGTCAACATGACGTCAAACCCGTAATCTGCGAGCAAGGCGTCACGCTTGCTGACACTGCTGCACGCCGTGACGTCGAAGCCTTCATCCCTGAGAGCCTCGGTAATGACGGTTGCGATCGCGCGATCGTCTTCGACGAGGAGGACGCGGTTCGTCATGGATCAGCCTTCCTTCTGCGCAACAGGCAGGTTTATGCGAAAATGGGTCAGGCCGGCGCGTTCGTCGCGTTCATGGGCGACCCTGCCGCCCATATCGCGCAACAGCTTGCGGACGAGGGCGAGGCCAAGGCCCTGCCCCTGCGATTTTCCCGACACGAAGGGCTCGAAGATCTGATCGCGCAATTCCGGCGGCACGCCCCTGCCCATGTCGGTGACGGTGATTTCCACCGGCAGGCGAACCGGCTTGCCCAGCCTGATGGCGGAAAAGACCAGCCCGCTAACGAAGCGGGTACGCACCACGACACGGGCATCTTCGACGCCGACACTCGCATCGCAGGCATTCGCGAGGAGGTTGATGAGCACTTGTTCCAGAGCGCCGCGATCCGCCTGGACCTGCGGAAGCGAGGGGTCGAATTCCTCCACCAGCTCGCAGGCGTTCTTCCGCCCTGCCCTTACCGTGGCCATCGCACCGCGAATGGCTTCGTGCAAATTGCAAGGTTCGGTCTCTACAGGATTGGAGCTTCCCAGTTGCTGCATGCGGTCGATCAGTTCGGCGATACGGGCAACCTCGCCCTCGATCATGGTCGCCAGGGGCTTGTCCCGCTCGCTCGCCCGTTTGGCCAGGAGCTGGCTTGCGCCGCGTATTGCCGAAAGCGGGTTCTTGATCTCGTGTGCCAATACCGCAGGCGCACGAAGCTCGGTGCGGTCTTCATCCTCGTTCTCGTTGCCACCCTGCCCCGCTTCGGAAACGGTGATGACACGCCAACCCGGATGGGCATGCAAAGGCGAACAACTCAGATTGACGAGATGGTCACGACCCGCTGCGCTGACCGTCAGGCCGCGCGCGATCAGCTGCGTGTCGGTCTCGAGGAGCGACTTTTCCACTCGCTCGGGAGCAATGCTCATCAGGTCGAGAAGCCTGCAGCCGATGATCCGCCGCGCGCTCCTGCCTAGCAATTCTTCCGCAGGGGGGTTGGCTTCGTGCACAAGCCCTTCCGGATCGACCAGCAGGACGGCAAAGACCATTCCCGCAAGCTGTACCGACGCCGAGGGCGCTTCGCTCACGCTGCTCGCCGCTTGAGGAACGGTTCATAGAACCGCTCAAGTTCATCAAGGACAACAGGGGCTTGGTCGATGAAATTCACGCGATTGCGGAACTCTGCGGAGCCGTGCATCCCCTTGGTGTACCAGCCGAGGTGTTTGCGTGCGATCTTCACGCCGACGTCTTCGCCGTACAATTCCAGCATATCGCGGTAATGCTCGACCACCACTTCATACTGTTCGTCGAAGGTCGGGCTTTCGAGAACGTCTCCGGTGCGCCACCAATGCATGACCTGCGAAAGCAGCCAGGGCTTACCATAGGCGCCGCGGCCGATCATCAGGCCGTCGGCCCCCGACTGGTCGAGTGCCTTGGCGGCATCGTCGACGGTGCAGATATCGCCGTTCACGATTACCGGGATGGAAACCGCTTCCTTGACCTTGCGAACGAAGGCCCAGTCTGCGCTTCCCTTGTACATCTGGTTGCGCGTGCGGCCGTGGACGGTGACCATCTTCACACCGAGATCTTCGGCAATGTGCGCCAGTTCGGGGGCGTTGAGGTCGGCATGGTCCCAACCCATCCGCATCTTCACGGTCACCGGCACGTTCACCGCCTTGACCGTCGCTTCCATCAGCTTTGTCGCAAGGCCGACTTCGCGCATCAGAGCCGATCCGGCGAGCTGCCCGACGACCTTGCGGACCGGACAGCCGAAATTGATGTCGATGATCTCGGCGCCGTTTCCTTCCTGCAGCTTGGCCGCTTCGGCCATGCTGGACGGGTCGCAGCCGACAAGCTGCATCGAGACGGGCTCTTCCGTTGGGTCCCACGCGGCCTTCTGGACGGACTGGCGGGTTTCGCGGATGGCTGCCTCGCTCGCGATCATTTCGGTCACGTTGAGGCCCGAGCCATAGCGCCGCACCATCTTGCGGAAGGGCAGGTCGGTGACACCCGTCATCGGTGCCAGAATGACAGGCGTGTCGATCCGGACATTGCCGATGTCGATCGGCGTGGGTGCTACGGGCGGTTTGGGGTGGGCGCTCATGATTTCCGCGTGTGCCTAATTATTGGGCAGGCACATAGTGCGTTGCAGCGAAAACGGCAAGCGGCTAGCGGGCAAGGCGATGGCAGACCATCCTCCCCTCCCCACCTTCGCCGCGATCGTCGTCGCTGCCGGCAAGGGCGTGCGCGCCGGCCAGCCGCTTCCGAAACAGTTCGCTATCTGGCGCGGGAAGTCCTTAGTGCGGCACTCGGTCGAGGCCCTGATTGGCGCGGGTGCCAGTCGGGTGATCGTCGCTATCCCGCCGGGCGGCGAAGAACTCGCTCGTGAGGCCTTGGTGGGACTGGATGTTTGCCTGGTAGAGGGAGGCGCTACGCGGCAGGAGTCGGTGGCGAAAGCGCTAAGCACTATCGACGCGGCCGAATTCGTCCTGATCCACGATGCTGCGCGTCCCGACGTGCCCCGTGCCGTGATCGCCGATTTGCTAACGGCGCTGGATCGACACCAAGGTGCAATACCGACCCTGCCCGTCGTCGATAGCCTCGCGATCGACACCGATGGCGTAATGAGCGGGGCTGCAGACCGGGACGTCTTGCGGCGCGTCCAGACACCGCAGGCCTTTCGCTTCGCCGCGATCCGCGATGCGCATAAGGCGTGGACCGGCGGACAAGATGCCGGCGACGATGCGCAGGTCCTGCGCGCACACGGCGGCGAAGTGGCGCTGGTGGACGGTGACGAGCGCCTGAAGAAACTGACATTTGCGGAGGATTTCGTGAGCCAGACCCCGGACGTAAGGACTGGAATGGGCTTCGACGTGCATCGCCTTGTCGCTGGCGAGGAATTGTGGCTCGGCGGCATTCGGATCGAGCACGACAAGGGCCTGTCCGGCCATAGCGATGCCGACGTCGCTCTCCATACTGTTGTCGATGCGCTCCTAGGCGCGGTTGCCCGCGGCGACATCGGCGACCATTTTCCGCCGAGCGATCCGCAATGGAAGGGTGCCAGCAGCGACAAGTTCCTGCTCCACGCTGTCAAACTGGTGGGCGAGGCTGGATACCGGGTCGGCAATATCGATCTCACTCTTATCTGCGAGGAACCCAAGATTGGCCCCCATCGCGAAGCAATGCGGGCGCGGATTGCAGAACTCGCTGGCGTTGACATCGACAGCATATCGGTGAAGGCGACCACCACCGAAAGGCTCGGGTTCACGGGCCGCGGCGAAGGTATCGCGGCGCAGGCTATCGCCACGGTGATCCGCAACTATTTCAAGAGGTGAGCATGACGCTCCACACCCTACTCCCCCAGGAAATCGACGATCTTGCGAAGCGCGTGATCGAGGAGAATTCGGCTATCGGACGCAAGGTCGTTCTGGCGGAAAGCTGCACGGGCGGGCTTGTCGCGGGCGCATTGACCGAAATCCCCGGCTCTTCGGCAGTGCTCGACCGCGGGTTCGTGACCTATTCCAACGAATCGAAGATGGAGATGCTCGACGTATCGCTCGACATCATCGAAACCTTCGGAGCTGTCTCGATCGCCTGTGCCTGGGCCATGGCGAAAGGCGCGCTTGCACGCAGCAATGCGGATGTCGCCGTGGCCATCAGCGGCGTGGCGGGTCCCGGCGGGGGAACGCAGCTCAAACCGGTTGGAACGGTGGTCTTTGCTAAGGTCGTGCGCGGCGATGAGGGTGAACCGGAAGGCGAGTTGAAACGCTTCGAGCCGGCATCGCGTGCCGACATCCGCAAGGAAGCAACACTCTGCGCGCTGGACCTGCTGCTGCCCTAAAGGTTAGCTGCGGCATTTTCGCGGCCGTAAAGATCGTCGGCGCGCTTTTCGAAGGCTTCGACCATCTTGCGGAATGCGCGGTCGAAATACTGGCCTGCCAACGCTTCGAAGACTGAATTGCGGAAACTGAAATCGACGCAGAAATCGATTTCGCAACCGCCATCGGGCAGGCAGCGGAACGTCCACTTGTTGTCGAGATCCTTGAGCGGACCGTCGACGTAGAAAACCTCGATGAAATCGGGTCGGCTCTTCACCACGCGGGAGGTGAACTTTTCGCGGATAGCCTTGAACCCGACCAGCATGTCGGCGACCATTTCGGTCTCGCTATCGCTGCGCACCCGCGTCGCGACGACCCAGGGCAGGAATTTGGAATAGCTGCCGACGTCCGCAACAAGGTCGAACATCTGCTCGCAGCTATAGGGTAGCCGCCGGGTCTCCGAGATGCCTGGCATCAGGCGGACGCCCTCGCCTGCTCCTTCGCAAGCTTGGCCTCGCGCGCCGCCCGCATCTGCGCAAAATCGTCGCCCGCGTGATAGCTCGAGCGCGTCAGCGGGCTCGAGGCGACCTGCAGGAAGCCCTTCGCACGCGCAATCGAGCCATATGCTGCGAATGCCTTCGGCGTGACGAAATCTTCCACCTTGGCGTGGCGCGGCGTTGGCTGGAGGTACTGGCCCATGGTGATGAAATCGACGTCGGCGCTACGCATGTCGTCCATCACCTGGTGCACTTCGAGACGCTGTTCGCCGAGGCCGAGCATGATGCCGGACTTGGTGAAGATCATCGGATCGTGCGACTTCACCTCCTCCAGCAACCGAAGTGAGGCATAGTAGCGCGCGCCAGGCCGGATCGTCGGGTAGAGACGCGGCACGGTTTCCAGATTGTGGTTGTAGACGTCGGGACCCGCTTCGCAGATTGCCTCTACCGCCGCGCGCATCTTGCCACGGAAATCGGGCGTGAGGATTTCGATCGTGGTGTCGGGCGTCTCGCGGCGCAGGGCCTTGATCACCTTCACGAACTGACCGGCACCGCCATCGGGAAGATCGTCGCGGTCGACGCTGGTGATCACGATGTGCTGCAAACCCATCTGGCCTGCTGCAATCGCGACATTCTCCGGCTCCATCGGATCGACGAGGCGCGGCATGCCGGTCTTGACGTTGCAGAACGCGCATGCCCTCGTGCACACATCGCCAAGGATCATGACCGTTGCGTGCTTCTTGTCCCAGCATTCGCCGATATTGGGACAGGCCGCTTCTTCGCACACGGTGTTGAGCTTCAGGTCCCGCATCAGCTTGCGCGTTTCCTGATAGCCCTTGCTTACGGGTGCCTTCACCCGGATCCAGTCCGGCTTGCGCTGCTTGCGCGGGCGTTCGTCTTCGGGGGCGGGAGCGGAGGAAAGGTCGTTCATTGCGCCGCCCATCTAGTCGCGAAGAGGGTATCCCGCAACCTTGGGTATGTCTTATCCGGCAAGCGATTCGTGCTCTTGCCTCCGGTTCGATTTGAAGGCAGCTACGCCAGCCATGAAGACTTTCGACCAGATGCTCGACGGCTACCGCCATTTCCGCAGCTCCGACTGGCAGGAGCAGCGCGAACGCTGGGCGCAGTTGGCCGAAGGGCAATCCCCGCAGGTGATGGTGATTTCCTGTTCCGACAGCAGGGTCGATCCTGCCCAAATTCTCGACGTTGCGCCCGGCGAAATTTTCGTTTTGCGCAATGTCGCAGCGCTGGTTCCGCCGTTCGAAACCACGCCGGGCCGACACGGCGTTTCTGCGGCAGTCGAGTTCGCCGTCCAGTTCCTCAAGGTGAAAGAAATCGTCGTGATGGGCCACGGCTTGTGCGGGGGCTGCCAGGCCGCCCTCACGCAAGACCTGCACGGCAATGAAATCGGCGAAGGCGGCTTCGTGGCGCACTGGGTCGATATGCTCGATGATGTTCGCGGCCCGATTGCCGACAAGCTTGGTACGACCGGCCGCGAGGCGGAACTCGCCATGGAGCTGGCCGCAGTGAAGATCAGCCTGCAAAACCTCATGACCTTCCCCTATGTCGACGAGAAGGTAAACAGCGGCGCGCTCTCGCTGAGAGGCGCGCATTTCGCCATTTCCGATGGCATCCTGCGCTTGCTGGATCCCGACACTGGCGAATTCACCGCAGCGGAGTAAGCCGCCCCTCCCCATTCGGAACCGATTGAGCTTTCATGCCTGAAAAACCGCTGCAAAACATCGCGCTGCTGATCGATGCGGACAATACTTCGCCCAAGGGGATCGATCCGGTCCTGACTGTCATGGCAGAACTGGGGCAGGTCAACATCAAGCGGGCTTATGGCAATTTCACCAAGCCGAACCTGGCAAATTGGGGTCCGCTCAGCCACAAATACGGCATCCTGCCCTACCAGCAATTCGATATGACAGCGGGCAAGAATGCCACCGACATGGCAATGACGATCGATGCGATAGACCTCCTTTATCAAGGGAAGGTCGACGGCTTCGGGATCATGAGTTCCGATAGCGATTTCACGCCGCTCGCGACCCGCCTCAGGCAGGACGGACTGCTCGTCTACGGCTTCGGGAGCAAGAACAAGACCCCGGATGCCTTCAAGAGCGCCTGCACCCGCTTCATCGATATCGACGCCCTCATCAAAGGCGCTTCGGACGAGGCGGATGCTCCCAAGCAGAACGGTAAGAAGAGCAAGGGCAGCATCGATGAAGAGCTGGTCGAACTGCTCGGCACGGCATGGAAAGCCGCCCGCCGAGACGACGAGGGTTTCGCCCAAATGGGAGAGGTCGGCCAGATCGCGGGCAACCGGTCCAGCTTCGATGTGCGTAACTACGGTTTCAAGCGACTGTCGGACCTGTTCGAGGCTATCGAGCAATTCAAGGTAGAACGCCGCGACAACACGGTCTGGGTCAAGCGTCTGCGCTAGATAGGAAAACGGCGCGAACCCCGTGTGGGATCCGCGCCGCTCCTCAATCAGAAGATTGCAATCTTACATGCCGCCCTGCTGTTCGGCATAGATCGCCCACAGCTTGGCAATCGCAGCACGCTGGCCTGCAACGGCGTTGAAGCTCTCAATAGCTTCCGCACTCTTGCCCTGCTCCAGCTGCGCGATACCGAGACGCGTGTGAGCGAGATCGGAATTGACGCCGCCAAGGCCCAGGGCCTTCGTGTAAAGCGTTTCAGCAGCTGCATAATCGCCATAGCTGAGCGCGAGGTCGGCGCCGGTCATAACGGTGCGAAGGTCGGAAGCTCCGCGCGCACCGGTCAGGATACCCGAAAGATCGGCGCGGTCGGTCTTGGCACGATCGGTAGCCATACCGAAGATTTCCGAGACATAGGTATCGGTGCGCTTCAGCGTACCCTTGGTGTAGCCTTCGTTGATCACGGCAGCGACTTCACCGGGGAGACGGCGATAATCGGCGCTGTCGATGTAGTCGGCGTACATGCGTTCATCGCGCAGGGCGTCGGCATCACGCGCCAGGCGCATGAGGTCGAGGATTTCCGGGTTCTGCCAACCGCCACCATAGGCGGTGATTGCAACGACCTCGCCCCAGTTCTGCTGGGTCGGGAAATGCTTGATGAAAAGCTGAGCGAAGTCATTCAGCTCGGCCTTCATCTGGTTGTTGTAGGACATCTGCAGGCCGCGACGGACCCACTGCTCGTTGACCGGCTCGCCGGCGGCTTCACGCGCGGCGATGGCGGAGGCCAGATAGTCGAGGCCCGCCTTGTAGTTTTCTTCGCTGAAATAGGATTCCGCGATCAGGCCTTCGGGCTGACTTTCGATCGCACCAAGCTCGACCGCCTTCATCAGGTAGGTACGCGCCTTGGGATACTGGTCGAAATTGTAGGCGAGCTGGCCCGCGAGCAGGTTGTACTGGCCGAGGGATTCGGGCGCGACCTTGCCGCTTGCGAGCATCAGCTCGACGCCTTCGAGCTGGAGTTCGCGGTTCTCGAGGTTGCTGCCCATGCTGTAGATGAGGTTGCCCGCGATCATGCGGTCGTCATCGGTTTCTACAGCGGCTACCACTGCCGGACGCTGTGCCGCAATCGCATTCCAGTCGGGCGCATCGCCGTTTACCTGCGCGGCGATCGGCTGATAGACTGCGATAAAGCCGTCGGAATACTTCTTCGCGTCGGCCTTCTCATCCTTCTTCTTCTTTTTCTGGGCGAAGGCGGGCTGCTCCAGAGCAACCGTCGCGGCTGTTCCGGTGGCACCGAGGACAAGAGCAAGGGCGAGCGCAGACGACGTGCTCGAAGCCTTGGAAAGACGGGTGAAAATCATATGTAACTCCCAAGAGTGGATAGGGGGAATGAGCGCGGGGGCGCCGAATTCACTCAACGGTGCGGCAATTGGCCTTTTAACGCTCTCATTGCAAATCTTGTAGGGATTTCGCGCTGAATGGACATTGAATGACGCCCTGACCGGCCATTCAGCAAACCGATGCGAGAGGCCTCAAGACATATGTGGAAAAAGCGCCGATTCCGGCCCCGTTTTCCCCTTCGAAATTGGCATGATTCCGCCGCTTCCCCTAAGGTGGCGGCTTGAACTGATCCCTCGATCGCAGATCATGGAAACACAGCGTTTTGTCTGACGAAACCGAATTGATGGAAAACCCGGCTCCGGGCTCCGAATACACCCGCATCGACATCGTTGATGAGATGAAGACCAGCTATCTCGATTACGCGATGAGCGTCATCGTCAGCCGCGCCCTGCCCGACGTTCGGGACGGGCTGAAACCGGTCCATCGCCGTATCCTCTTCGCCAGCCAGGAAGGCGGCTTCGTCGCCGGCAGGCCCTATCGCAAGAGCGCGAAGATCGTCGGTGACGTGATGGGTAACTATCACCCGCACGGCGACGCTGCGATCTACGATGCGCTGGCCCGCATGACGCAGGATTGGTCGCTGAGGGTTCCCTTGGTCGATGGCCAAGGCAACTTCGGTTCGATGGACCCGGATCCGCCTGCGTCCATGCGTTACACCGAGGCAAGGCTGGCGCGTGTCGCCAATTCCCTGCTCGACGATCTCGACAAGGATACGGTCGATTTCACCGACAACTACGACGGTTCGCGGCAGGAGCCGACCGTGCTCCCCGCCCGCTTCCCGAACCTGCTGGTCAATGGCGCCGGCGGTATCGCGGTCGGCATGGCGACCAATATCCCGCCGCACAACCTCGGCGAAGTGATCGACGGCTGCCTCGCCTATATCGACAACCCGGCCATCACGAGCGAAGAACTGTTCGAGATCATCCCGGGCCCCGACTTTCCGACCGCCCCGCTGATCCTCGGCAAGAGCGGCGCACGTGCTGCCTACACCACGGGTCGCGGTTCGATCCTGATGCGGGCCCGCCACGAGGTGGAAACCAAGGCGAAGGATCGCCAGTCGATCGTCCTCACCGCCATTCCTTACCAGGTCGGGAAGAACGCCCTCGTCGAAAAGATCGCAGAGGCCGCAAAGGACAAGCGGATCGAAGGCATCTCGGACATCCGCGACGAATCGAGCCGCGAAGGCGTGCGCGTGGTCGTGGATCTCAAGCGTGATGCTTCGCCCGAAGTCGTGCTCAACCAGATCTGGCGCTACACGCCGGCACAAGCCAGCTTCCCGGCCAATATGCTCGCCATTCGCGGCGGACGACCGGAAGTCCTTACGCTGCGTGAATTCATCCAGGCTTTCATCACCTTCCGTGAAGAAGTCATCACACGCCGCACCAAGTTCGAGCTGAACAAGGCGCGTGAACGGGCCCACATTTTGCTCGGCCTGGTGGTCGCGGTTTCCAACCTCGACGAAGTGGTCGCGATGATCCGCGGCTCCTCCAACCCGGCGGAAGCACGCGGCAAGCTGCTGGCGAAGGAATGGCCGATCGGCGACATCGGCCAGTATATCGCGCTGGTCGAAGCGATCGAACCGACCGACGAACAGGACGGCGGAACCTATCGCCTGTCCGAACGGCAGGTGAAGGCGATCCTCGACCTGAGGCTCCACCGCCTGACTGCGCTCGGCCGCGACGAGATCGGTGACGAGCTCAAGGAACTCTCGATCGCCATCGAAGAGTATCTTTCGATCCTTGCCGACCGCGTGAAGCTTTATGGCGTCATGCGCGAAGAACTGGACGAGATCCGCGCGACCTACGCCACGCCTCGCGTCACCGAGATCGCACCTGCATGGGACGGCATCGAGGACGAGGATCTCATCGAGCGCGAGGAGATGGTCGTCACGGTCACGCATGGCGGGTACATCAAGCGTACACCTCTCGAAGCTTTCCGTGCGCAGGCACGCGGTGGCAAGGGCCGCTCCGGAATGGCGACGAAGGACGAGGATGCAGTCGTCGAAATGTTCGTCACTTCGACGCATAACCCTGTGCTTTTCTTCACGAATACGGGTCGCGTTTATCGCATGAAGGTCTGGAAACTGCCCGAAGGCAGCCCCCAGACCAAGGGTCGGCCAATGGTCAACCTCCTGCCGCTCGGCGACGAGGAGCGGGTGACCAACGTGCTCGCCCTGCCCGAGAATGAAGCCGAATGGTCCAAGCTCAACATTGTCTTTGCGACGGAACAGGGCATGGTCCGCCGTAACTCGATGGATGCTTTCACCAACGTACCGAGCAACGGCAAGTATGCGATGGGCTTCGTGGAAGGCAGCGGGGATCGCCTGATCGGGGTCGAACTGCTGAACGAAAACCAGGAAGTCTTCCTCGCATCGGATTCCGGTAAGGCAATCCGCTTTGCCGCCACCGATGCGCGCGAAACGAAGAGCCGGACGGGCATCGGCGTGCGCGGCATGACGCTGAAGAACGACGCCAAGGTCGTTTCGATGGCGGTTCTCGATCCGCTTACCGCCGACATGGAAACCCGCGAGGCCTATCTTCGCGCCGCCCATTGGAAGAACAACGACGCGGTCCATACGCTCGATGCCGATACCGTCGCCTCGATGGAAGAGGAGGAGGAGTTCATCCTCACCCTCACCGCCAACGGCTATGGCAAGATCACCTCGGCTTACGAATATCGCACCATCGGGCGCGGTGGTCAGGGTCTGACGAACATTGGGACGCCCGACAGCAATCCGGAGCGTAACGGCCCCGTAGTCGGCAGCTTCCCCGTCAGGCACGGCGCACAGCTTATGCTTGTTACCGACCAGGCCAAGCTGATCCGCCTGCCAATCGATTTCCGTCACGAGATCCCCAACGGGTTCGAAGATCACAAGGGCTTCTCCATCTCCGGTCGCGGGTCTTCGGGTGTCCGCATCTTCGATGTCGCCAAGGGCGAGAAGATCGTCGGTGCGGCTTTGATCGACGAAACGGAAGAACCGGAGAACGAGGCGGAAGAGGCTATCGCGGAAGAAATCGCGGACAATGCCGCGAAGACGACCGAACCTTACACCACTGCCCATTCCGACAAGAATATCGAAGGCGAGCCCGGCGGGTGACGATCACTGCGGAAAGAAGCGAAGGGCCGTTCGGCGCCAGGGTAACCGGCGTCGACTTGTCCCGCGAACTTTCCGCAACAGACATACAACGGATTCGCGAGCTTTGGCTCGAGCACAAGGTGCTGGCTTTTCCCGGCCAGACCATGGGCGACGACGATCTGGAACGGTTCACCATCGCCATGGGCGGATTCGGAGAAGACCCCTTCTTCGATCCCATCGAGGGCCGCAAGAACATCGCCGCGATCCTGCGCGAGGCAGATGAAACCAGTCCGTTATTCGCGGAAAACTGGCATAGCGACTGGAGTTTTCTCGAACATCCGCCTGCTGGGACGTGTCTCCTTGCCGTCGACATACCATCGACCGGCGGCGACACCCTGTTCGCGGACCAGCAAGCCGCCTTCGAGGCGCTTTCCGATGACCGGAAGGATTTCCTGAGAGACCTGACGGCCATTCACAGTGCCCAACTCGCCTATGCTCCCGAGGGAACATACGGGGAGAGGGATCTGGGCCGATCGATGGCGATCCGCCCCAATGAGAGCGCGCGAGAAACCAGGACGCATCCTCTGGTCCAGCAACACCCGGAAACGGGTCAGGAGTGCCTCTACTCAACGCTGGGATACATCATCGGCATCGAGGGAATGGAGCAGGCAGAAGCGATTACCCTCTTGGCCGAACTTGCCGAGTGGCAGTCGCGCGACGAATTCGTCTATCGTCACAAGTGGGAGCCCGAAATGCTTGTCATGTGGGACAATCGTGCCGTGCTGCACAAGGCAACCGGCGGTTACGAGGGACAGCGGCGCGAATTGCACCGCACGACCATCGCGGCGTGGCAGCCTTAGGCTTTTGCGGCCCTAAGCTCCGGATGCCGCAAGGTCTGAACCACACCGGTCGCGATCAGGAATTGCCCGCCGTAATATAGCGGCCAGATGAGCCATTCCGCGACCTCATAGGGTACCCTGCCCGCTTCCCGACTGAAGATGATCAAATCGGAGACGACGAACAACACCGCGCCCGCACCCACTCGGTAGCGCGGGAAATTACTGGTCCAGGCTGCCGCCGCCATGGCCCCGACAAGGAAACTGTAACCTGCCGCAAGTTGCCAATTTGGAAGTGGATAGGTGATTAGTGCGGCAAGGATCGAGGTCAAGATCAACAAGGCTAACCCTGTCGCTTTTTGGCTTCCGGTTGTCGCCGCGCGCCGATGCCGAAGATATAGCCAAACTGCGATCAGGTGGCCGATGGCGAAGAGCCCGCCTCCGATCAGGAAGCTGACCATAATCATTGCATCACCCATCGCTCCGAAGGCCATTACGGCTGCGATAAGCCATGCGTCGAAGCCCTTCCCCCGATGCGCCGCATAAATCGCGAGGAAGCCAACGCCTGCGGCTTTCCACCCCATCAACCAAATGCCGCCGATGGGATCATCTTCCACGAAGTAAAAGCTGATTGCCGCGATCAGGCTCGCAAGCAAGTATGGACGATGTTCGGATAAGGCGCGTTTTGGCATGGATTTCCCTCTTAGCCGGTCGGTAAGCCTTGATAGAGGGCATGTGCAAGCACTAGGTGCGCATCGCAATGACACACGACATCCAGATTATCGGCGGTGGTCTCGCGGGCAGCGAGGCGGCATGGCAATTGGCGCGGCGCGGTTTCAAGGTGCGCCTGTCCGAAATGCGCGGCAGCGGGGACATGACCGCTGCCCACCAGACCGACGGGCTGGCAGAACTCGTCTGCTCCAACAGCTTTCGTTCGGACGACAGTGACAAGAACGCGGTCGGCCTGCTGCACGACGAGATGCGCAGGCTCGACAGCATCGTCATGCGTGCGGGCGAAGTCGCGCGGGTTCCTGCGGGAAGCGCCATGGCGGTCGACCGTGACGTCTTCTCGGCAGAAGTGCAGCGCACGCTCGACGAACACCCGAATGTCACCGTGGTACGCGAACGCGTCGATGCCCTCCCCGCTGCCGGCTCGACCATCGTCGCGACAGGCCCCCTCACCGCGCAATCGCTAGCCGAGAGCATCGTCGGAGCGACCGGGCAGGACCGTCTTGCGTTCTTTGATGCCATCGCGCCCATCGTCCACCGGGACAGCATCGATATGTCGAAATGCTGGATCCAGAGCCGCTGGAACAAGCGGACCGAGGCCTCTAACGCGGATGGCGATTACATCAATTGCCCGATGACGAAGGAACAGTATCTCGCGTTTCACCAGGGCCTGATGGACGGCGAGAAAACAGAGTTCCGCGAGTGGGAAGCCGACACGCCTTATTTCGATGGCTGTATGCCGATCGAGGTCATGGCCGCGCGTGGTGTGGAAACGCTGCGCTACGGGCCGATGAAGGGTGTCGGGTTGGACAATCCTTATGACACCACGGAAGAACATCCGCAGGGGCGCTGGCCCTATGCGGTGGTGCAGCTGCGCCAGGACAACAAGCTCGGCACGCTATGGAACATGGTCGGCTTCCAGACGAAGCTGAAATACGGAGCGCAGGTGGAACTGTTCCGCACCATTCCGGGGCTGGAAAATGCCGAATTTGCGCGTCTTGGCGGCCTGCATCGCAACACCTTCATCAATTCGCCGCTGGTGCTTGACCGACAGCTGCGCCTGCGCGGAGCCGAACATATTCGCTTCGCTGGCCAGATCACCGGCTGCGAAGGCTATGTCGAAAGTTCGGCCGTCGGCCTGATGGCCGGCATGATGGCAGCGGCCGAACTCAACGGTGCGGAATGGACCGCGCCTCCGCGTACCACCGCCTTCGGGGCGTTGCTCAGCCACATTACCGGCGATGCTGAAGCCGACACGTTCCAGCCCATGAACGTCAATTTCGGGCTCTTCCCGCCGCTACACGATGTGAAGAAGAAGCAGCGCAAGGAAGCCTATACCTCACGTGCCAAGGCCGAGATGGGCGAATGGATCGCCAGCCTGGACGCTGTGCCTGCCTGATCAGCAGGCGCAGCGCGCCTTCCGTTTCTTGGGTTTCGGCCGCGTTGTGGCAAACTCGCCCGGGGTCAGCTCGTTGTCGCCATTGGCGTCGGCACCCTCGAACTTGTCGACCGTAGTTACGGCCCATTCCTCGAAGGTCAGCAGGTTATTGCCGTCCTTGTCCAATTTCCTGAACGCGGCACTGCGGGTGGACAGCATCTCCGTGCGCGAAATGCGCCAGTCCCGGTCCCGGTCGTAGCGGAAGAAGCGTTGCTGTTCCTTGGTCAATTCGCTGGCTTCCGGCGGGGTTGGGCCGATCATGTCGGCTGCATCGGCAATCGGCAGTCCCTCGGGTGAGGCATCTTCGATCAGGAGCGAGGAAAGGTCTGGCGGGGGCGCGGCTTCTTCTACTTCTGCCCTGCCCTGATACCAGAAAAGTCCCAGGCCCATCGCGGCGAGCGTAACCAAGGCCCCGGTAATTGCATGCTTCATCCCTGCGCCCCCAGATTTGCGTTAAGTCACTGTCTAGCGTCCGGAAATCCCTATGCGCAAGGCCAGTAGTGCTGCCCCCCGCCCCTCGAGCAGAGGCTTGCCTCCCAGAACTAGCGAGCGTTTGGCAAGTCCTGACAGGATCGCCAGTGGGCGCGCGCGGCGCTGCATCGCCCGATGTCCCGGAATTGTGTCCGCATGGCTGAGGACCAGTCTGCGTTCGTGCTCGTCGGATAGATGCGCAGCCAGATCTGCCAACGCCCATCGATAGCCGGCACGGCGCGCTTTCTGTTGCTCGGCTTCGGCAAAGCCTAGTCCGCGAACAGCCGCACTCCATGCACTGGCACGTCCTTTACAGAACTGATCCAGGGCCTCGGGGTCGAGGGCTTCTGCAACCAGTAGCGCTTCCCAGCCATCGACAAGCTCTGTGAGCGCTGCCGCTTGCTCGCCCCAGGCATCACTAATGCTCGTGACCAAGGGTTCGCCCAAGGGCCTTTCGCCCTCCGGCTTGGCGAGAAGATCCCTCCACCAGGCAAGCCGCATCTGGCCGATAACGGTCTCGCTGCTTGTGGCCACAACGCCCGCGAGCCGTCGGTCCAGTTCGAACATGGACCTCAATAGGAGTCTGTCAGCCGGGCGTGCATAAGCAAGGGCTAGCTGAACTTCCTCCGCAAGCTCCTGTTGGCGCGTTTGGGCTGTATCGACCATGCCCTCGCCATGACGAACATGTAGGTCGGGCGCAAGACGCGCCCTTACCCACTGTGCTCGATGGTCGTCAGAGCTGCGGGTACGACCGCTTCGTCAGGCGAACCGGAATGGTGCCCAGGTCGACGAAGACGAGGTTCACGTAGATACCGCCGGTCGCTTCCAGATCGACATAGTCCCTGCCGGACACATCCGTACCATGCGTGATGGCGAGCTGGGCATTCCCGAACTGCTGTGCGCTGAGCAGGTGATCGGTGAATTCGGTCTGCAATTCGGCATCGGACGGCACCGGCCAGACGGAAACCGCCCTCGATGCCTCGTCGAGCGCCGAGGAAAGCGAGTTCTGGAAGAACAGGTAGATGCTCATGTTGAGCGTGCCGAGTAGCATCGTCACGGTCAGCGGCAGTACGAGTGCGAACTCGACGGCGGCAGTTCCGCGGTTGTCGCGCAGGAAGGTCTTGATCCTTTTCAGCATCATTTCGTCCTTATCGTAACCGAGCCGACATGCGTCTGCTTGGTGGCGTAATCCGCGATGCCCTTGATGTTGAGCATCGGTTCCCAATCCTCGGTGACCGTGATCGTCATGTATTTCGTTTCGACGGCTGTGGGATTGACGCAAAACGGAGCGCCGATGGTCTGCTTGTTTCCATCGCACTCGATCCGGGTCTGAACCTTGATTGCGCCACCGGGCATGCCCGTTGCGTCACTAATTGCCTTTGCTACGATCGGATCAGGCGGAACATCCTCAAGGGTGCCCATCACATATTCCGCGCCAAGTTGGGCAGTTTGCTGCATTTCGATCTTGTGGCGATAGCCCATGGCAAAATCGATGCCGCCGAGAGCCATAGCCAGCACAAGCGGCATGACCAAGGCGACCTCGATAGTCGCATTTCCGCGCGTGCTGCGGGCGAGTTTCGAAATGCTGGAGATCATTTGCGCAACCTCAGGACATCATCGCCGAAGAAGGAGGCCACACCGCGACCGGCGCGGCAGCGGTTCACAACCTTGGTGTTGCCGGTGAAGGTGATGAACTGACTAACGATCTGCAGGCAGTCCGTATTCATGCCGGAGTTTCCGCTGAAGCCCACCGTAGTCGACGGCGCGTAGATCGAACCGTCGAAAATCGAGCCGTTGTCACCCGTAATGAACATCGACGTTCCCGGGGGCGTACGGCTATCCTGATGGATGACGACACCCTCGTAAGGACCGGTGTCCGGAGCACTCAGTTTGATTTCTGCAGTACCGTTTCCGGTGAACGTCCCAACCTTCTTGTCGTTGAACGGAATCGAGGTACTCGTAAACACGATCGTGACGCCATTGCCTTCGAGAGTGGCTTGTCCGTTCACCGTCAGGCCGCCGCTTCCGATATAATATGTGCCGGGTAAAAGCGTCAGGGATTGCTTGGCGTTGATCGTGATCCCTTCATAGCATCCTGGTCCCAGTATGGTCGTATTCTTTATTCGCTGTTCTGGGTTGCACGATGAAATCGAGGGATCAAAAATAATTCCATCAAACGGATCCTTAACAGGCGAAATACCGTTGTGGACTGCCGTGTCGGTCGTGATCGAACCCCCAGCGTTCACTGAGCCTACTGCGGACAGCGCGCCTGCGCGGATATGATCCGACGTTGTCGCGTCGAAGTTCGAGTTCGATGCCAGACCGCAGTTCATGTCCACACTCGCCGATCCGGATATCGTCAGTCCTGTGCCGCTCGTATCGAGCGCGATCATGCAGTTCGGGACTTCCGAGCTCGACTGCGCAACGGCCTCGACGCTGATCGTCGGGGCGTTCGCCAGGAACAGGCTGGAGAACGGCAATTCGCGCGAAGTGCTGAGCACGACGCGGACCATGCTGTTGTCGCCTGCGAAGTCACCGGCAGTGGGCGGCGTTTCGATCGCGTCGATAGTGTAGATGTGCTGGTAGTTTTCGCCCAGCACCTTGGTGACGACGGTCTTCACGTCTTCGCCATTCTTCATGGCAAGCGCGCCAGCCATCGCGCCCGCGTCGGCGGCGCTGTGGAGATCGCGGCGCCAGCTGATCCACTGGGCTGCGTCGACGGCAAGCCCCATGGTGCCGACCATGGGAACAAGCGAAGCGGCCACGAGCACGAGCACATTGCCACGCGCATCGTCGCGAACCTGCTTTAGAAACTGCACCGCTTTGCGAAGCATTGCGTACCCCATATCCAACTTGTCGAGGTTCCCTCATAGGGTCCCCGGATGTCGGCGAGGTAAAACATCAGCCCTAAAGACAGGTTAAAATGACAGGTCGCGTCTCTCCGGAACACGGAGAACGCAGCGAGTCACTCACCTTGGAAGAGAGGTTAACGCGTCACAGAGCCTGGCGGCAAAAGCGAATCAGCCCGGCAGGTGGTGCAGGTCCGCCTTAGTCCCGGTAACAGACCATCTTCGCCGCTTCGACGATGCGCGCGCTGTCGATCAGCGCCATCTTTTCCAGATTGGCGGCATAGGGGAGCGGCACGTCTTCGTTGCAAACGCGCGTGACCGGTGCATCGAGATGATCGAAGCCTTCCTCCATGCAGATCGCCGTGATCTCCGAAGCGATCGAGCAGGTCGGCCAACCCTCTTCGGCAATGACGACGCGATTGGTCTTGGCAAGGCTCTTCAGCACAGCCTCCTTGTCGAGCGGGCGCAAGGTGCGAAGATCGATGACTTCTGCGTCGATGCCTTCACCAGCCAGTTCCTCAGCCGCTTCCAGCGCGAGGCCGACGGCGATCGAATAGGACACGATGGTCACATCGCTGCCTTCGCGCATGATCCTGGCCTTGCCGATCGGCAGTACATGGTCGTCCAGTTCAGGCAGTTCGAAAGTGCGGCCATAAACGAGTTCGTTCTCGAGGAAGACGACCGGGTCTTCACAGCGGATAGCCGCCTTGAGCAGGCCCTTTGCATCCGAGCTGTCAAACGGTGCGATCACGATCAGGCCGGGCACGCTTGCGTACCAGGGACCGTAGTTCTGACTGTGCTGCGCGCCGACGCGGCTTGCCGCGCCGTTGGGGCCGCGGAATACGACCGGGCAGCGCATCTGTCCGCCTGACATGTAGTTGGTCTTGGCTGCCGAGTTGATGATGTGGTCGATGGCCTGCATCGCGAAGTTGAAGGTCATGAACTCGACCACAGGGCGCAGTCCGCCCATCGCGGCACCGGCACCGATGCCGGCAAAGCCATATTCCGTGATCGGAGTATCGATAACTCGCTTGGGCCCAAATTCGTCGAGCAGTCCCTGGGTGACCTTGTAGGCACCCTGGTACTGCGCGACTTCCTCGCCCATCACGAAGACGCGCTCGTCACGGCGCATTTCCTCGGCCATGGCATCGCGCAATGCTTCGCGTACGGTAACCTTGGCCAAGTTGGTGCCGTGCGGAACTTCGGGATCCTTCACGTCCGCCTTGCGGGCAGGCTTGGTGATCTCGGCTTCCGATACATCCTGGCCGACGTCCTTGCCCTCGCCCGGCACGTCATCAACTTCGGCGACTTCCGGAGCGTCGAGATCGGAGGCGTCTTCGCCCTCGCCAGCCAGCATGGCGATGACCGTCCCGACCTTCACGCCTTCGGTGCCTTCCTCGACCAGGATCTTGCCCAGCGTGCCTTCATCGACCGCTTCGAATTCCATCGTCGCCTTGTCGGTTTCGATCTCGGCGATGATGTCGCCGATCTCGATGGCATCACCTTCCGACTTGAGCCATTTGGCGAGCGTGCCTTCTTCCATGGTGGGAGACAGCGCGGGCATCTTAAGTTCGATAGCCATTGCTCAATACTCCTCCACCAGGACATCGGTGTAGAGTTCGGAAGCCTCCGGCTCGGGCGAATTCTCGGCAAAGTCGGCAGCCTCGCTGACGACCTTGCGAATGTCCTTGTCGATGGCTTTCAAGTCTTCCTCTTTCGCGCCGTTTTCCAGCAGGACCTTCTTCAGGCCTTCGATCGGGTCCTTGTGATCCTTCATGTCCTGCACTTCCTCGCGCGTGCGGTATTTCGCCGGATCCGACATGGAGTGGCCGCGATAGCGATAGGTTTCGCATTCCATAAGGACCGGGCCCTTGCCGTCGCGCACGTGCTTGAACGCGATCTCGGCCGCCTGGCGGACCTCGAGGACATCCATGCCGTTGACCTTCATCCCCGGAATGCGGAACGCAGTGCCGCGGCGGTAGAACTCGGTTTCTGCAGAGCTGCGGCTGACCGCGGTGCCCATGGCGTACTGGTTGTTCTCGATGACGAATACGATCGGCAGCTTCCACAGCGCGGCCATGTTGAACGTCTCGTAGACCTGGCCCTGGTTCGCCGCCCCGTCACCGAAATAGGCAAGGCAGAGGCCGCCGTCTTCGTTGTACTGGTGCGCAAGCGCCAAGCCTCCGCCAAGCGCGACCTGCGCGCCGACGATGCCGTGACCGCCGTAGAACTTATGCTCGGTCGAGAACATGTGCATCGACCCGCCCTTGCCCTTTGAGATGCCGGCTTCGCGACCGGTCAACTCGGCCATAATGACCTTGGGATCGATCCCGTAAGCGAGCATGTGGCCGTGATCGCGGTAGCCGGTGATCACGCTGTCCTTGTCCCCGTCGAGCGCGGATTGCAGGCCGATGGCGACGGCTTCCTGGCCGATGTAGAGGTGGCAGAAACCGCCGATAAGACCGAGGCCGTAGAGCTGGCCCGCGCGCTCTTCGAACCGACGGATCAGCAGCATCTGTTCGTAGAAGTGCATCATCTGATCGGTGCTGGCATCGAAGCGCTGCTTCTTCTCCAGTTCTTCCTGCAGGGAATGCAGGACGAAATCCGTATCTTCAGCGGGACTCTTGGGGGCCTTTGCGGCTGCCTTGCTCTTCGGGGCCTTTGCCAAACTACAGCATCCTTTATCTTCCGGGGAGGAATATGGCTCAGCCTATAGGCATAGCGGCCCGTGCCGTGCAACGCCCAAGCTGCGCGCATACGAAAACCTTACGGAATTGAGGGCTTGGCGCCCGGCTCAGTCGTCGAGCTTGATAACCACTTCGTCCGGATGGACGACGTTGAGCTGGCTGCGGAGCAGTTCGCCTACCATGTCCGGATCGGCGTGATCGGGATGCAGCAGAGCGACCTTGTTCTGGAGCGCGGCGCGTTCTTTTTGCAAGGCGGCCAGCTGTGCTTCCCGCTGGTCGAGGAGGCGCAGGTTCTCGCTCCACGCCAACAGGCCGGACGGTCCGGCGACGGCAATCCCGCCCATTACCAGCAACGCCGCAAGCGCCGCGGTGTGCGACGCTTTCTGCCTTTGCCGTGTGTTGAGTCTGACCTTGCCTCTCATCAGGGACACAGAATCACAGTTAACCTTTACGCGCAAGGGCTATTTGCAGCCCCGTCAGTAAGAACGCGGCAGTCCGAGGACATGCTCTGCGAGATAGCTGAGGATCAGGTTCGTGCTGATCGGCGCGACCGTGTACAAACGAGCTTCGCGGAATTTGCGTTCGACATCGTATTCCTCGGCAAATCCGAACCCGCCGAGCGTCTGCACGCACATGTCGGCAGCCGCCCAGCTGGCTTCGCTCGCGAGCATCTTGGCCATGTTGGCCTCGGCCCCAGCATTGCCGCCTTCGTCGTAAACCTCGGCGGCATGGTGGACCATCAGTTCGGCGGCACGCATCTGGGCATAGCAGCGCGCGATGGGGAACTGCACGCCCTGGTTCTGCCCGATTGGTCGCGAGAATACCTGGCGCTCCTTGGCGTAGTCGCTCGCCTTTTCGATGAACCATTTCGCATCACCGATGCATTCGGCTGCGATCAGGATCCGCTCGGCGTTCATGCCCGACAGGATATAGCGGAACCCTTTCCCTTCCTCGCCGATCAGCGCCGACGCCGGGATACGCATGTCGTCGAAGAAAACCTCCGTCGTAGAATGGTTCATCATCGTGCGGATCGGCTTGATGGTCATGCCGTTCCCCACCACCTCACGCATGTCGACGAGGAAGAGGGAGAGGCCTTCCGTCTTCTTGGCCACCTCGTCACGCGGTGTCGTACGCGCCAGCAGGACCATAAGGTCGGAATGCTCGGCGCGGCTCGTCCAGATCTTCTGGCCGTTGATCACATATTCGTCGCCTTCCCGCTTGGCGAAGGTGCGCAGGGAAAGCGTGTCGGTGCCGCTTGTCGGTTCGGAAACGCCGAAGGCCTGCAAGCGCAGGTCACCATTGGCGATGCCCGGAAGATAGCTGCGTTTCTGCTCTTCGCTCCCGTAACGAAGCAGCGTATTCATCACGTACATCTGGGCATGGGCGGCAGCACCGTTGCAGCCGGATGCCTGGATTTCCTCCATGATGACCGCCGCGGAATCGAGTTTGAGACCACTGCCGCCATATTCTTCCGGGATGAGCGCCGCGAGAAAACCAGCCCGCGTGATCGCATCGACGAATTCAGCCGGATAGGCGCGCTCGCGGTCTTTCTCTCTCCAGTATTCACCAGGGAAATCGGAGCAGACTGCGCTCACGGCGCGGCGAATTTCATCTAGGTCTTCTTTTGCCATCGATCGACACATGGACTCGTCCCGTCCCGAAGGCAATCCGTCGGAACAGGCCATCTTGCGCTCCGTTGGTTTCTTGACATTCGGGGTGCGTCCTCGTATTTGGTTTCTATTGAAACTAATTCAGATAATAGAGGATTCAGATGCCCGATCTTTTCGAAAACCCCATTGGCCTCGACGGCTTCGAATTCGTCGAATTCTGCGCCCCCGAAAAAGGCGTGATCGAGCCGGTTTTCGAAGCAATGGGCTTCTCGCATGTGGCGAACCACCGTTCCAAGGACGTGCAGCTGTGGCGCCAGGGCCAGATCAACCTGATCCTCAACTACGAGCCAAAGAGTGCCGCGTGGTTCTTCGCCCGCGAACACGGCCCGTCTGCCTGCGGCATGGGTTTCCGCGTCCGCGATGCGAAGAAAGCCTATGACGAACTGATTGAACGCGGTGCTGAACCGGTCGCGAACGAACCCGGTCCGATGGAACTGCGCATCCCCGCAATCCGCGGTATTGGCGGCGCGATCGTCTACCTGATCGACCGCTATGCTAGCGAAGACGGCGAAGGCCTGTCGATCTACGACATCGACTTCGAATATCTGCCCGGTGTCGAAAAGCACCCGGAAGGCGCCGGTTTCGATGTGATCGATCACCTCACGCATAACGTCTACAACGGCCGCATGATGTACTGGGCGGATTACTACGAAACGCTCTTCAACTTCCGCGAAATCCGCTTCTTCGACATCAAGGGCGAATATACCGGCCTGACCTCCAAGGCGCTGACCGCACCTGACGGCAAGATCCGCATCCCGCTCAACGAAGAAGGCGAAGGCGGCAAGGGACAGATCGAGGAGTTCCTGCGCGAATTCAACGGCGAAGGCATCCAGCACATCGCACTTATCTGCGACGATCTCGTCAAGGCTTGGGACAAGCTGAAGGAATTCGGTGTTCCCTTCATGACGGCCCCGCCCGAAACCTATTACGAAATGCTCGAAGAGCGCCTGCCCGGCCACGGTGAAAAGGTCGAAGACCTCAAGATGCGCGGCATCCTGATGGACGGGACCACCGAGGGCGGCACTCCGCGCCTCCTGCTCCAGATCTTTGCTGAAGCACAGGTCGGTCCGGTCTTCTTCGAGTTCATCCAGCGCAAGGGCGACGACGGCTTCGGCGAAGGCAATTTCAAGGCCCTGTTCGAAAGCATGGAGCGCGACCAGATCAAGCGCGGCGTGCTAAGCGTCGAGGACGCGCAGACCGTCGAAGCGGAGCCTGCCGAATGAACGAGGTAGCCGGTCATCCCGTAAAGCTGGGCGGCGTCCACCACGCCGCCTATCGCTGCAAGGACGCAAAAGAGACCGTCGAGTGGTACGGCAAGGTGCTTGGCATGGATTACACCACTGCCTTCGCCGAGGATCATGTGCCTTCGACCGGAGCGTATGATCCCTACATGCATGTGTTCCTCGACGCGGGTAACGGAAACATCCTCGCCTTCTTCGAACTGCCCAACCAGAAAGACATGGGCCGCGACGAGAACACTCCGGCGTGGGTGCAGCACCTGGCCTTTCGGGTCGCATCGGAAGACGAGCTGCTGGCAGCCAAGGACCACATCGAAAGCCTCGGCATCGATGTGCTCGGCCCCACCCATCACGGCATTTTCAAATCGATCTATTTCTTCGATCCCAACGGCCACCGGGTCGAATTGGCTGCGGATATCGGCACCGACGAGCAATACGCCGAACTCAAGCGCGTTGCCCCGATGATGCTGGAGGAGTGGAGCGAGACCAAGAAGGCCCCTCGCCACGCCGATTGGCTGCACGAAATCGCGCGCAAGGAACACGGCAACAATTAAGGCTAAGGCTGGCAAACCCTAATAGTTTGCAATTCCGGAACCCTGCCGGAGGCATGACGTTGCCTCCGAAAGGGAGTTCTTCGAGTGAATTATATCGCAACGCTGCGCGACCAGCTGCAGGAAATGGGCACTGGCCTTGTAGAGGCGCTGCCCAGCTTCGCAATCGCGCTGATTATCTTGCTCGTGACATGGATCGTCGCGCGCTTCGCCGTGAAGATTTCGGATGCGATCGTAGGTCGCACGGAAATCCGCGCCAGCCTGAAGAACCTCATCGACACACTGGTGCGACTCGGCATCTGGCTGGTAGGTCTGTTCATTGCCGCAGTCGTCGTCATCCCCAGCCTCACGCCGGCCAGCTTGCTCGCCGGCCTAGGTATCGGCGCTGTCGCCATCGGTTTCGCCTTCCAGGACATCTTCGAAAATTTCCTCGCTGGCGTTCTCATCATGTTGCGCGAGAAAATGCGGATCGGCGATATCATCGAGTGCGAGGGCATCACCGGCAAGGTTGAGCATATCACGCTACGCGAGACCCACGTCCGCAAGTTGTCGGGTGAACTCACGGTCGTTCCCAACTCCATCCTGTTCAAGAACCCGGTGGAAATCTTCACCGATGAGGACCAGCGCCGCCACGATGTTGTGATCGGCGTGTCCTACGATACCAATCTCGATCATGCCGCGGACGTGATCCGCCGCGCTGTGGAAGATGTGGAGGACGTGCTGGCCAGCAAGGGCGTCGACATCTTCGCGCAGGAATTCAATTCCAGCTCGGTCGATTTTCTGGTGCGTTGGTGGGCCGGGTCGACGCCGCGCTCCGGCTGGGAAAGCAAGGACAAGGTGGTACGCGCGATCAAGGCAGCGCTGGACGATGCGGGTATCGAAATCCCGTTCCCCTATGTGACGCACACGTTCAAGGAGACGGTGCCGGTCAGCCAGCTTGGTGACAGCGGCAAGCCGACGCCCTAAGGGTTGCGAACAGAAACCGATCGAGAACGCGTTTTGTTCTTGCCGGTGATGGGAGAGCCCGATGAAAATCCTTCGCACGCCAGCAGATCGCTTTGCCGACATTCCCGACTATCCATTCGCCGAGAACTGGATCGATATAGACCTCGCAGAAGGGTACACCGCGCGTCAGCATTACGTCGACGAAGGCGATAAATCGGCTCCGCCCGTTCTGCTGTTCCACGGAGAGCCGAGCTGGTCTTTTCTGTATCGCAAGATGATCCCTATCCTTGTCGATGCAGGCTTTCGCGTACTCGCTCCGGACCTGATCGGCTTCGGGAAGAGCGACAAGCCCGACGATCCAGAATTCTTTACTTACGAGCGGCACGTCGATTGGCTGAAGCAATGGAGAGCCGCCGTAGAACCGCGCCCGGCTGCCATGTTCGTGCAAGACTGGGGCGGTTTGCTGGGCTTGCGGATGCTCGCCCATGATCCAGACCTCTTCACCTGCGTCGTGGCGAGCAATACCTTCCTTCCCGCTGGTGGCACGCCTTCCGCTGCATTTCTCGCATGGCGGGAATTCGCCCGGTCATCTCCCGAATTCCGCATCGGCGCCTTGCTTGACCGCGCAACTGCGACGGAGCGCACCGCAGCCGAAATGGCCGCTTATGATGCCCCCTTTCCCGATGAACCGTCCAAGGCCGCGGCGCGCGCTTTTCCAAGCCTGGTGCCGGTAGAAGACGGGATGCCGGGAGTGGAAGACAACAAGCGAGCCTGGCCGGCGCTCGCGGCATTTCAAGGGCCGTTCCTCACGCTATTCGGCGAAGACGATCCCATCACCAAGGGCAGCGAAAAGTTTCTTATCGAACGCATTGCAGGCGCCAAAGGGCTGGATCACCGGACGCTCCCGACTTGCGGCCATTTCTGCCAGGAGGACCAGCCTGAAGAGCTGGCGGCCGGATTGATCGCAATGGCTCGTAAAGCGGGCCATCTGGGGTGACCTCGCCTGCGCTGATGACGCGCTCGCAAGAATACTTTCTCGCCATCGCCGCGGCGGTGGTGACGGCCAACGCCTATTACATCCACCCGATCATCGGCGAGGTTGCCGACCATTTCGGGGTCAGCGAGGGAAGGATCGGGCTGGTGCCCGCGCTGAACCAACTCGCGCTGGCGGTCGGCATCCTGCTCCTGCTCCCCTTGGGCGACAGGTACTCGAACAGACGCCTGACGATTGCGTTTACGGTGGGTCAGACCGTCAGCCTTGGGGTCATGACCGTGGCGGGCAGTTTCGGCCAGTTCCTTGCCGGTTCCACCGCTCTCGGCTTCTTTACCATCGCTCCCTACCTCCTCCCCGCTTACGCATCCAAGCGCGTCGCTCCTCAGCGACTGGGCCAGGTTACTGCCTTGCTGACGGCAGGTGTCATCCTTGGCATTCTCATCGCGCGCGTCGGCGCCGGCTGGATAGCAGAGCACTATGGCTGGCGGCTGGTATACTGGATCGCGACGGGCCTGATGATCAGCGTTACGATCGCCCTTCCCTGGCTGATGGAGGGCGGAGAACGCGAGCGAGGCAAGGCCAGGTACTGGTCGCTTGTGGGTTCGGTATTCCCGCTCGCTCGGCAGCATCGCGACGTGGTTCTATCCGGTGCCATCCAGGCGCTGAATTTCGCGCAATTCATTGCGCTGTGGTTGGCTCTCGCGCTTTATCTCACCTCTCCGGAGGTGGGATACGGCACCGACACGGTGGGCTATCTCGCCGCGATTGCTGCCGTCTCCATTTTTTCGACGCCCCGGCTGGGCCGCTGGGCGGACGTGATTGGAGCGCGCATGGCAAGACTGGTATTCGCAGGCATCCAGTTGATAGGCATCGCCCTGTTCTATCCGCTTAGCGGTTCGCTCTGGGGGCTGATCGTGCCGCTGGTACTGGTGAACCTGGTCGGCCCGGGGATCGACGTCACCGGCCGCATGACCTTCCTTTCGCTGGCCACGGACCTGCGGACGAGGCTCACCACGATCTACATCGTCCTGATGTTCGTTGGAGGCGGGATCGGCAGCATCACAGCCACCGCAATCTATGACACCTTCGGCTGGGGCGGCGTGTGCCTCGCGCTCGTCATTTCCTCCGCAGTGTTGACCGCACTGGCAGCGTATTCGTTCAGGAAAAATCGCTGAAATGGTGCGCCCGACAGGATTGCTCCGCTGCTTCGCAGCTACGCCATCTCCGCTTCGCTCCGATTCCGAACGACTTCCGTTCCTGATGCGCCGAACCAACAAAGGCGGCCCTGCTGGACCGCCTTTGTTGGTGCGCCCGACAGGATTCGAACCTGTGGCCCCCAGATTAGGAATCTGGTGCTCTATCCGACTGAGCTACGGGCGCCCCGGCGCTTCGTATAGCGCCTGAGTTTTTCGTGGCAATCAGTTGAGTTCGTCGGGAGGGGCGATCGGGAAAAGGATCGGCGCCACCGCAATGCCTTCCGAAGCCAGGTCTTCCGCCTCTTCACGCGTTGCCTTGCCGTGGATGGGTGTCTCGTCGATCTCGCCATAATGCTGGGAGCGCGCTTTCTCGGCGAACTTGTCTCCGACCCAGGTGCTTTTCTCCAGTGCTTTGGCCTGCGCTTTCGCCAGCGTCTCGAGCGCCTTCTTCACCTCCGGCGGCATGGGTGCGTTTGAAAGCTGCGCCTCGGCTTTCGGCTCTTCCACCGGCTTTGCCGCTTGCGAGGCATTGCCCTTGGCAGGAACGGCAGGGGCCATGGGGGCTTTGCCCACCACGGACGATCCGCACTCCGGACAATCGAGGAGGCCACGTTCCCTCTGCTGGTCGTAATCGGCAGAAGACCCGAACCATCCCTCGAAGCGGTGGCCTTTGTCGCAATGAAGGTCGAATACGATCATGGGCGCCTAAATGGCGATTTCTCGCCGATTGGCAAGGCTCGGCACCTGTGCACGCACGGTTTCTATGCGGCTGCGATCGATCTCCGCAAAGCCGAGTTCACCGCTGCCCTCACCCATGTCCAGAATGACTTCGCCCCAGGGATCCACCACGAGGCTGTGCCCGTAAGTCTCGCGACCGTCCTCATGCTTGCCCGACTGTGCCGCGGCGATGACGAAAGCGCTGGCTTCGATGGCGCGTGCGCGCTGCATCACATGCCAATGTGCTTTCCCGGTGGGAACCGTGAACGCTGCAGGAGTAGCGATGGCGTCGCATCCAAGGCGGCCGAGCGCCTCGTAAAGTGCGGGGAAGCGAAGATCGTAGCAGATGGTGAGGCCCAGCTTACCCACCGGACAATCGACGGTGACGACCTTGTCGCCAGGCTGGTAGGCATTCGATTCCCGCCAACTCTCCCCACTGTCCAGATCGACATCGAACATGTGCATCTTGTCGTAACGCGCCGCGATGTCGCCGGTCTCATTGATCACGAAGCTGCGGTTGGCCCACTTGCCCTCGCCCGCGTCGACTGCAAGCGAACCAAGATGGACCCAAAGCCCGCGCTTCGCTGCCTCGTTCTTGACAGCGGCGAGGACCGGATCGCTGCTCTCGTGCACGATATTGCCCGCAGCCCGCTTGCGATCGCGATCGAGCAGCCCCGACATTTCGGGAGTGAAAAGCATCTGTGCCCCGCCCCCGGTTGCCGAACCAATCGCCTCGACCAACGCCGCAGCATTGCGCGACGGGTCAATACCAGTAGTCGACTGGAACAGGGCGACCCGGGTCATTCTGCAGCCAGCAGCGCGTCCAGCTTGCCCGCCCGCTCGAGCGCGGCAAGTTCATCCGATCCGCCGACGTAGGTTTCGCCGATGAAGATCTGCGGCACCGTTCGCGCGTTGGGCGCGCGCTCGAGCATCTCGTCGCGCTTGGGGCCGCCCATCGTGATGTCGTGTTCCGCGTATTCGGCACCCTTGCTATCGAGCAGGCTTTTCGCGCGATAACAGAAGCCACAGCCGAACTTGGTGTAAATGTCGATCTTGGGGTGGCTCATCGGGTGTCCTTCGGGGTTCGTGTGGAAGAACGACTTAGCTGACAGGCGGGCGGCTTGAAAGCGTTTGGTCGCTGACTATCTTGGTTGTGTCGTTGCACGTGGCAGCGATATCGGAGCGCCGGTTTCGGGCTCCTCATACTGTCAAATTGCTCAACAGAGGATTTGTTTCGATGAACCGTTTTGATACCACACCCTATCGCCGTTCCACCGTCGGTTTCGACCGCCTGTTCGACCTGATGGAACGCCAGGCTCGCAATGCCGGTGGCGATAATTATCCCCCCTTTAATATCGAGCGCCGCGACGATGACGAATATCGCATCACGCTGGCAGTCGCGGGCTTTCGTCCCGAAGACCTCGATATCACCGCGCAACAGAACCTGCTGACCATCCACGGACGCAAGCGCGACGATCAGCCCGAAGGCGACATGCTGCACGTCGGCATCGCGAACCGCGGCTTTGAACGCCGTTTCGATCTCGCGGATTACGTGCGCGTTGAAAATGCCGATCTAAAGGACGGCATGCTTGTCATCGATCTCGTTCGCGAAGTCCCGGAGGCGATGAAGCCCAAGAAGATCGCGATCGGCGGGCAGAAGCCGCTCGAAATCGTCAAGGATGACGACGACAGCGCTGCTGCCTGATCTTTCGAATTAACGTCTGAACTGAAAGGGGGCGGCTCCCGAAGGTGCCGCCCCCGCGACGTCTAGCGCCGCCGAGCCCCTAATTCGGCTGTCCGGGTCGCAGAAGACAACCGAACTCGAGGCAAGCCCACCGCTTGCTGGCGCAGCGTTAGTCTGTAAATTCAAGGGTCTGCGACCTCTGTACTCAGTAGGGTCTGCATCAAATGCAACAAAAGATAAAGACCCCCTCTCGGCAGAGAGGGAGCCTTAGTGTCGTGCCCATACAATTTGTAGAAAAACGGCGTGTGAGAAAACAAGTGTTTACGCTCACATGGTGGCCGCAAATTTTTTTTAAACGAGGCGTTCCTGATCCAGTGCCGCACCGATAAATCCGGCAAAAAGTGGATGAGGATCAAAGGGTTTCGACTTCAATTCGGGATGGAATTGTACGCCGACGAACCACGGATGGTCAGGACGCTCGACGATTTCAGGAAGCAACCCGTCTGGTGACATGCCCGAGAATATCAGGCCCTGCTTTTCGAGCGGTTCGATATAGGCACCGTTGACCTCGTAGCGATGGCGATGCCGCTCGGAAATTTCGTTCTTCCCGCCATAGATCGCCGAAACGTGGCTGTTGGCAGCAAGTTTCGCGTCATAGGCGCCGAGGCGCATGGTTCCGCCAAGGTCCCCGCCCGCTTCGCGCTTTTCCAGGCCTTCCTGCGTCATCCATTCGGTAATGATACCGACCACCGGTTCTTCCGTGCTGCCGAACTCGGTCGAGCTGGCCTTCTCGAACCCGGCGGAACGCGCGCCTTCGATGCAGGCCATCTGCATGCCGAGGCAAATGCCCAGGAACGGAACCTTGCGTTCGCGTGCGAAGCGTACGGCTGCAATCTTGCCTTCGCTACCGCGCTCCCCGAATCCGCCCGGCACTAGGATACCGTGCATCGGCTCGAGCTGGGCTGCGATATCGCTGTCGCCCTGTTCGAACACCTCGGCGTCGATCCACTTGATGTTGACCTTGACGCGGTGCGCCATCCCACCATGGACCAGCGCCTCGTTCAGCGACTTGTAGGCGTCTTGCAGACCGACATACTTGCCGACGACGCCGATCGTGACTTCGCCTTCCGGATTGGAGTGACGGTCCACCACATCGTACCAGCGGGACAGGTCCGGTTCGGGTGCATCGGTAATGCCGAAGCCGCGCAGGACTTCCGTGTCGAGACCTTCCCCATGATACTGAAGCGGGACCGAATAGATCGACGGCGCGTCGAGAGCGGGAATGACCGCTTCCTTGCGTACGTTGCAGAAGTTCGCGATCTTCTGGCGTTCGCCGTCGGGAATAGGATGCTCTGCCCGACAGAGCAGCACATCGGGCTTGATACCGAGGCTGGCGAGTTCGCGGACCGAGTGCTGCGTAGGCTTCGTCTTCAACTCGCCTGCAGCTGCGATGTAGGGAACCAGCGTCACATGGACGCTGAGCGATTGCATCGGCTCCAGCTCGTTTCGCAACTGGCGGATCGCTTCCATGAACGGAAGGCTCTCGATGTCCCCGACCGTGCCGCCGATTTCGCAAAGGATGAAGTCGTGATCGTCCTGCCCCGCCAGCGCGAACTCCTTGATCGCGTCGGTCACGTGAGGGACCACCTGCACCGTCGCGCCGAGGTAATCGCCGCGGCGTTCCTTGGCGATGATTTGCTGGTACACCCGGCCCGAGGTAATGTTATCGCCCTGGTGAGCCGAAACGCCGGTGAAGCGTTCGTAGTGACCGAGATCGAGATCGGTCTCGGCCCCGTCGTCCGTCACATAGACTTCGCCATGCTGATACGGGCTCATCGTGCCCGGATCGACATTGAGATAGGGATCGAATTTGCGGATGCGGACCTTGTACCCGCGCGCCTGGAGAAGCGCTGCGAGGCTCGCAGCCATGAGACCTTTGCCGAGCGAGGAGACCACGCCGCCGGTGATGAAAATATACCGCGCCATGGGAGTTGGGCCTTAAGCGTGGGGAGTGAGTCGGCGCAAGGATAAAGACGCGCAGAAATGCGCGCCGTCCACAGACGCCAGCGAAATAGGTTGTTTTGGCTTAGTCGGCCAGCGGGTCGACCGGCTCTGCAGGTGCAGCGTCCGGTGCCGGTGCCGCGCCCGGGCCGCCCAGCGGATCAACGGTCTCGGCAGGTGTGACCGAGCGATCGAGAGTCGATTCCACGCCGTCCACGCCGACGCCTTCGACAGCCATGGCGGCCAGTGCGATGGACAGTACGACGAATGCCACCGCCAGCCACTTGGTCGAACGGGTAAGGAAGTCCGCCGCACCACGCGCGCTAAGCATGCCCGACGGGCTGCCGCCGATACCCAATCCGCCGCCTTCGCTGCGCTGCATGAGGATTACGCCAACGAGCGCTGCCGCGACGATCGCCTGAACGACAGTGAGGAAGAGAAACATGGGTATCTATCTCGATCGAATTGAATTTGACGCGCAGCATCTAGGCGTGCGCACGTGAAACGGCAAGGTTTGCGACTTAGGCGTCCTCTGCCTCAGATGCGGCGACCACGATGCCAAGGAAACTTTCGGCCGAAAGGCTTGCCCCACCGACAAGGGCGCCGCCGACTTCCGGTGTCGACAGGATGTCGCGCGCATTGTCGGGATTGACCGAACCGCCGTAGAGGATGCGGACCTCTGCCGACTGCTCCGGCCCATAGGTCTCGTCCAGCAGTTTGCGGATTGCCGCATGCATCGAAGCGATGTCTTCCAGGGTGGCAGTGCGCCCGGTGCCGATCGCCCAGATGGGTTCGTAAGCGACGGTTACGCGTTCTGCAGCATCTTCGATTTTCGGCAGGCTCGCACGCAGCTGGCCGAGAACGAATTCTTCAGCCTTGCCCGAATCGCGAAGCTCGAGGCTCTCACCGCAGCACAGGATGATCCGCAGACCTGCATCCAGGGCGCTTTCGATCTTCGCATTGATAAGATCGTTCGATTCGCCGTGGGCACCGCGCCGTTCGCTGTGCCCGAGGATCACGAATTTCGCACCGGCATCGGCCAGCATGGTGGCGGAGATATCGCCGGTGTGCGCGCCTTCAGCTCCGGGATGGCAATCCTGGGCGCCCACGCCGATCTGTTCCGCTTCGCGATGTACGGCATGGATTAGAGTATACGGGGGTGCGACGGCGACTTCCGCCTTCATGTAACGCTGGGCAGCGCGGTCGATCGCGCGTGCTTCGCTGAGCATGGCACGCGTGCCGTTCATTTTCCAATTGCCAACAATATAGGGCCGATCGGCCATGTAAATTTCCTGTCACGTCATCAGATCTGGCTGGCGCTATATAGAGAGCGCGCGCGCAATCGCCAGACCGGGCTTGTAATTGCGTCAAAAGCGGACAGCACCTGTTGCGGGGAGGTCGCATGGCGGATAAAGCGCCGTGCTCGAAACGGTATCGCTTCGTGCCCCAGTCGGGTGCGGCGCGCTCCAAAGCATCGAAGAGGCATTCCCGCAAGTCATGCTCACTTTTTTCCGGAATTTCTTTAAGACGAAGGTCGGCCTCGCCATCGCCCTCGCCTTTCTTGGCCTGATCGGCTTCGCCTTCGCCAGTATGGACGTCTCCAGCACGGGCGCTTTTGGCGGCGTTGCAGGCGGTGATCGGGTTGCAGTTGTCGGTGACGAGAAAGTCTCCACGGCGGCACTCAATGACGCGGCAAGCGAAGCGCTGCGCCGCGTGCGAGAGGAAAATCCGGATGCGACCATCCAGACCCTGCTGGCAGGCGACGGCCTCGACAATGTTCTTGGCGGCCTCATCGACCGCTATGTGCTTATCGCATGGGGTGAAGAAAACGGCCTGCGTGCAGGGCGAAACCTGGTCAACAGCGAGATCAGGCAGATCCCGGGTGCACGCGGCCCGAGCGGGAATTTCGAAGAAAGCGCCTACCAGGCGTTTCTCAGCGCGCAGAGCCTGACCGATGCGCAATTGCGCCAGCAGGTCCGCACGTCGCTGTTCTTCCGCCAGTCGGTCATTCCGGCGACCTACGGAACGATCGTGCCGGATTCGATCGCCGAAACCTATGCGCGCACGTTCAAGGAACGCCGCCGCGGGTTCGTAGCGGCCATTCCCGCCGCCGCATTTGCGCCGACCGGCAACCCGACCGACGCGCAGCTTCGTGAATTCTATGCCGAAAACGGCCAGCGGTTCGTCCGCCCGGAACGTCGCAGTCTTCGCTATGCGAGCTTCGGCGCAGATGCGCTTGGCGAGACCATCGAGCCTAGCGATACCCAGATTCAGGAGTATTTCCGCGAGAATGCGGAAGACTACGCCGCCCGTGAAACGCGCAGCTTCACCCAGCTGATCGTCTCCACCCGGCAGGGAGCAGAGGCGATCGCACAGCGCGTATCCTCGGGTCAGAGCTTTGCCGCCGCTGCTGCCGAGGCGGGGTTCCGCACTGCACAGCTTGAGAACCAGGAGCGCGAAACCGTCCGTGAGCAGGCGAGTGCAGCAGTGGCGGACGCGTATTTCTCGGCTTCCGAAGGCGGTCTGACCGCCCCTGCGCGCAGCCCACTCGGCTGGCATATCGCCCGCGTGGACGACGTGAACCAGGAACCAGCAAAAAGCCTTGCTTCCGTTCGCGGCGAAATCGCGGACGTCCTTCGCGAACGCAATCGTCAGCGCGGTATCGCCGAGCTTGCGACCACGATCGAGGATCGCCTTGCGGACGGAGCCTCGCTGACGGCTGTGGCAGAGGAACTGGACCTTGAAATCCAGTCCACCCCCGCACTGACGGCGTCCGGCTTCGTTTACGGAACGCAGCAGCGCGCGCCTGAAGCACTGCTTCCGACTCTCGATTTCGCGTTCCAGATCGATGAAGGCGAACCCGAAATCGCCGCACTTCCAGACGGCCAGAATTTCATCGTCTACGAAGTTGCCACGATCACGCCTTCGGCAACCGCACCTCTGGCAGAAATTCGCGACAATGTGATCGCCGAATGGCGCCGTGTGCGCGGCAACGAAGGGGCGCGTGCTGCGGCAGACCGCGTCCTCAAGCGGATCGAGGATGGTGCCACTCTGGCAGCGGCCCTTTCCGCCGAAGACGTTGCACTTCCCAATCCGGATGGTGTCAACATCACCCGCCAGGAAATCGCGCAGATGCGTAATGCGAGTGTACCCGCGCCGTTGGCACTCTTCTTCTCGATGGCAGAGGGCACCACGAAGAAGCTGCAAGGCAGCCAGGATCAGGGCTGGTATATCGTCGCGCTCGATGACATCTCGCTCGGCGAGCTGGAGGAGAATGACCCGCTTATCGCGCAGGCTAAAGGCCAGATCTCGCAGGGTTGGGCGGCAGAGCTTTCGGAACAGATGATCGCCGCCATGCGCGCAGAAGTCGGTGTCGAGCGCAATCCCGATGCAATCGCGGCCGTGCGCCGTCAATTGCTCGGCGAAACGAACTGAGGCCGGTCTTGGCCACGCATCTCGAGGGGGTCGAAAACGCTCGCGCTGAACTCGAGGCCGGGCGACCCTCGCTGGTTTGGCGCAAGGTCGTTGCCGATACGGTGACGCCGGTCGGTGCGGCGCTAAACCTGATGGAAGACGGTCGCGGCGACTTCCTCCTTGAATCCGTGGAAGGCGGAGAAGTCCGCGGGCGCTACAGCCTGCTCGGCCTCGACCCCGATCTCGTTTTCCGGGCCGAGGGCGCGAAGGCAGCGATCAATCGCGACTGGAAGCGGGACCGGAACAGGTTCGACGATTGTGACGCGTCGACCCTGGATGCGCTACGCAGCCTGCTGGCCGAATGCCGCTTCGACGTTCCCGGAGAGCTGCCACCAGCGCTCGCCTGCCTGGTCGGCTACTTCGGTTACGAGACGATCGGTCTCGTCGAAAAGCTTCCGCAGCCCAAGTCCGCACCGCTCGAAGTGCCGGATATGCTATTCGTCCGTCCGACGCTCATCCTTGTTTTCGATAATCTATCGGACCAACTTTATTGCATCGCGCCCCTGTGGCCCGAGCAGACCGGCGAGGACGATCTCGTCTCCCGTGCTGCGGACCGCATCGACACGGCTCTTGCGCGCCTCGGTGCGCCCGTCACCCATCTTCGCGAGAATACATCCGCCCTTCCCGATATCGAACCGCAGTCAACGATTGCAGCGGACGATTATGAAGCGATGGTTGTGCGTGCCAAGGAATACATCGCGGCAGGCGATATCTTCCAGGTCGTATTGTCACAGCGATTCACCGCGCCTTTCCCTCTGCCGCCGATTGCACTTTATCGTTCGCTGCGGCGGGTGAACCCTTCGCCGTTCCTCTATTTCCTGGACATGCCGGGCTTCGCGATCGTCGGGTCAAGTCCCGAAATCCTTGTACGCGTGCGCGATGACGAGGTTACGATCCGGCCGATCGCCGGCACGAGGCCAAGGGGCGCAACAACCGCGCTCGACCGGGAGGCCGAGGCCTCGCTCCTTGCCGATCCGAAAGAACTGGCCGAACACCTTATGCTGCTCGATCTGGGCCGCAACGATGTGGGCCGCGTTGCGGAGAGCGGGACTGTGACGGTGACTGACAGCTATACGGTCGAGCGTTACAGCCATGTCATGCACATAGTCAGTAACGTGACCGGAAAGCTTGACAGCAAGTTCGACGCGCTCGACGCCATGTTTGCAGGATTTCCCGCCGGAACGGTCAGCGGCGCGCCCAAGGTGCGTGCCTGCGAAATCATCGCAGAACTCGAACCTGCCAAGCGCGGCGCCTATGCCGGCGGTGTCGGCTACTTCGCACCCGACGGCACGCTCGACAGCTGTATCGTCCTGAGGACAGCAGTCATTCAGGACGGGACCATGCACGTCCAGGCTGGCGCGGGAATAGTGGCAGACAGCGATCCCCGCTACGAACAACGAGAATGCGAAGCCAAGGCAGGTGCGCTATTTGCAGCAGCACGCGATGCCATCAGCCTCGCCAAGGAACCCGGTTACGGTCAATGAAATATCTTCTGGTCGCACTTCCAGCCCTAATCCTCTCCTCTTGCGAACCGCCGCCGGCGGGCGAGCCGGTAACGCGCACCCGTATCGATGGTCAGCCCGGAGCATCGCCCGCTGCGACTGCCTCTCCGTCCGAAGCGCCTTCCGTTGCATCGGAAGTCGAGAGCGCGTGCCGTTCGATCATCTTCGAAGACACCTCACTTACGCATTGCCTTGCGGTGCCCTCGCGTCACCGGATTGCCATGACCCTTGGGCCTGACGGTGGGGAGCCTTATCGCAGCCTGACAGCCTACTCCCGGTCTCGAGGAGCCGACGGACTCGCCTTCGCGATGAATGCGGGAATGTTTGGCGATGACGGCAGGCCGATCGGCTACTTCGTCGTCAATTCGCAGCGTCTCAAGACCCTCAATACGGCGGACGGGGAAGGCAACTTTCACATGAAGCCGAACGGGGTCTTCTTCGGTAGCGGTGACAAGTGGGAAATCCGCACGACCGAGGATTTTCTCGCCAATGTGTCCGACCGCCCCGAATTCGGCACCCAATCCGGGCCGATGCTGGTCATCGATGGCAAGATCCATCCCGAAATTACCCAGAACGGTCCGTCGCGCTACGTTCGCAATGGCGTCGGCGTCGACGAACGGGGGCGCGCGCACTTCGTGATTTCCAACGCCCCGCTGTCGTTCGGGAAGCTGGCCCGCTTCTTCAGGGACGAACTCAACGCAACCAACGCGCTGTTCCTGGACGGAAACGTGTCGGCCCTGTGGAACCCCGCGACGGATCGGCTCGATACCGGCGCGCCGATCGGCCCGATCGTCGTGGTCGAGAGAAAGGATACTTCCGATGACGAATGATCTGCGGACGCTCTATCCCGAGATCGAGCCCTATGAGACCGGCATGCTCGACGTGGGCGAAGGCCATTCGCTCTATTATGAGCGCGTAGGCACACCGGGGGCAAAGCCCGCGGTATTCCTCCATGGTGGACCGGGTGGCGGGATGAGTCCCGACCATCGGCGCCAGTGGGACCCGGAACTCTACGACGTCCTGCTGTTCGACCAGCGCGGCTGCGGAAAGTCACTTCCCTTCGCCGAGATCGAGAACAACGACACCTGGCGGATCGTGGAGGACATCGAGCGCCTGCGTGAAATGTGCGGCCACGAGAAATGGCAGGCATTCGGCGGCAGCTGGGGTTCTACGCTCGCGCTCGCCTATGCGCAGAAATATCCCGAGCGGGTCAGCGAACTTGTCCTGCGCGGTGTCTTCCTTGCCCGTGCGCAGGAAAAGAGCTGGCTGTACAGTTACGGCGCGAGCCAGATCATGGCGGAAGCCTGGGACGATTTCATCTCCATTATCCCCGAGGATGATCGTGGAGACCTGGTCAAAGCCTATTACGCGCGCCTGACCAGCGAAGACGAAGAAACCCGTCTCACGGCGGCGAAGGCATGGTCGATCTGGGAAGGACAGGTCGCAACATTGCTTCCCAACGAAGACCTGCTGGAAAGCTTTGCCGATGCGTCCAAGGCGCTGCCCTTCGCCCGTATCTGTGCGCGCTACTTCCTCAATGACTTCTACCTCGAAGAAGCGCAGCTGCTGCGCGATCTCGGCAAGATTGCCGGGATACCAGGTATCATCGTGCAAGGGCGTCACGACATCTGCACCCCGCCGACCAGCGCCTGGGCACTGAAGAAAGCGTGGCCCGAAGCCAAGCTGCACATTGTCCACGATGCCGGTCACAGCGCCAGCGAGCCGGGCATCATCGACGGGCTCGTGCGCGCGACCGACGAGCTGGCCGGCAAGCAGGGCTGACGCCGCACGACGCAAAGCTTGCTTGAAACCCGTCGCTTGCCCAGCCATTGACGAGCCGAATGACCGAAAACCGCTCTATCCTCGTCGTCGACAATTACGACAGCTTCACCTTCAATCTCGTCCATTACCTTATGGAGCTGGGGGCCGAGGTCGAAGTCGTTCGCAATGATGCCATCACTGCTTCTCAAGCGCTGGATAGCGGCGCTGCCGGTTTCCTGATCTCGCCCGGCCCCTGCACCCCGAACGAGGCGGGTGTGAGCCTCGATCTCGTCGCTGCTGCGGCCGATGCGGGAAAACCGCTCCTCGGAGTGTGCCTCGGGCATCAGGCCATCGGTCAGCATTTCGGCGGCAAGGTCGTTCGCGGCGGCTTGATGCATGGCAAGACCAGCCCGGTAACGCACGACGCCACAGGCGTGTTCGAAGGTTTGCCCTCGCCCTTCCTCGCGACCCGTTATCACTCGCTCGTGGTCGAAGACATTCCCGACACCCTGCTAGCGAATGCGCATAGCGAAACCCCGGGCCTCGACGGGATCAGCGTCATGGGCTTCCGCCACCGCGAGCTGCCCATTCACGGCGTCCAGTTCCACCCTGAAAGCATTGCTACAGAGCACGGCCACGCCTTGCTCGCGAACTTCCTCAAGATTTGCGGTATCCCCGCCAAGGTTCCGGCATGAAACAGCTCCCCTCTGCAGACACCCATCTCGATGCGGCACAGTCCGAAGAGGTTTTCGGCTGGATCCTCGATGGCGAAACCAGCGACGATGAGATCGCCCGCTTCCTCGTAGATATGTCCGCGCGCAGCGAGACGGCGGAGGAAATTGCGGGCGCGGCCCTTGCGTTGCGTGCCCGCCTGATCCCGATCGAAGCGCCCGAAGGCACTGTCGATTGCTGCGGCACCGGCGGTGACGGGCACCACACGCTGAATGTTTCGACTGCAGTCAGCCTGGTCGTCGCGTCCTGCGGCGTTCCGGTCGCCAAGCATGGCAATCGTGCGGCCAGTTCCAAGTCCGGCGCAGCCGATACGCTGGAAGCGCTCGGCCTCGACATGGATGCTGTCGGCCGCACCGCCGAGAAGACGCTTGAGAAACTCGGCATCTGTTTCCTGTTCGCGAAGAACCACCACCCGGCCATGGGGCGCATCCAGCCCATCCGCCAGAAGCTGGGCGTACGCACGATCTTCAACCTGATGGGGCCGCTGTCCAACCCAGCGGGCGTGAAGCGCCAGCTTATCGGCATCGCCCGTCCAGCCTATGTCCCGATCTATGCGCGCGCCAAGGCCACTCTCGGAACGGAGCGCAGCTTTATCGTATCCGGCGACGAAGGCCTCGACGAACTCTCGCTGGCCGGCGGTAACGAGCTTGCCGATGTGCGCGATCACGATTTCGAAATGCGCCGCGTCGTCGCAGTTCAGGCCAACCTCGCCCATGCCCCGGTCGAAGCCATCCGTGGAGGCGATCCGCTGCATAATGCGAAAGCCCTGGAAGCGCTTCTGTTCGGGACCCCCGGAGCTTATCGCGACGCGGTTCTCTTCAATGCCGCCGCAACATTGATCGTGGCGGGAAAATCGGACGATTGGACCGAAGCTGCCGAAATGGCGGCCGAGGCCATCGACAGCGGTCGTGCGCGCAAGCTGCTGACCGACTGGATCGAGCTCGCCCAATGAACAAGCTCGACGAAATCTGCGCGACCAAGCGACAGGAGGTGGCGGATCGCCGCAGGGCCGCCTCGCTCGACGAGTTGGACACGCGTGCAGGCGAGCGCAGCGAACCGCGCGGGTTCGTGAAAGCTCTCGCAACGGCGCAGCAAACCGGCTTCGGCCTGATCGCGGAGATCAAGAAAGCTTCTCCGTCCAAGGGCCTGATACGTGCCGATTTTTCTCCTGCGGATCACGCCCGTGCATACGCCGCCGGCGGGGCAAGCTGCCTGTCGGTCCTTACCGATGCGCCCTATTTCCAGGGCCACGAAGACTACCTGATCGAAGCGCGCGCAGCCTGCGACCTGCCTGTGCTGCGCAAGGATTTCATGGTCGACCCGTGGCAAGTCGCCGAGGCCCGCGCACTCGGAGCGGACGCCATCCTCATCATCGTGGCCGCGCTGGAAGACGGCGAGATGGCGGAAATCGAAGCTGCGGCAATCGAGCGCGGCATGGATGTTCTGGTTGAAGTACATGACGAGGAAGAGCTCGCCCGCGCCGCTCGCCTCCAGTCGCGCCTGCTCGGCGTGAACAACCGCAACTTAAAGACCTTCGAGACCGATCTCGCGACCACCGAGCGGCTAGCGTCACTGGCGCCTCAGGACGCCTTGCTTGTCGGTGAAAGCGGCATTTTCACGCATGACGACTGCCTGCGTCTCGCCGAAGCGGGCGTGAAGAGCTTCCTCGTTGGAGAAAGCCTCATGAGGCAAGCCGATGTGGAATTGGCAACGCGGCGCCTGTTACATGGCGAACAAGCCGCGAAGGCATGAGCAAGCTGACCCATCTCGACGAAGACGGCGCGGCACACATGGTCGACGTATCGGACAAGCAGGTGACACGGCGCTCTGCGACGGCCGAAGGCCGCATCGTCATGACGACCGAAGTCCTTGCCGCGATCACGCAAGGCGATCTGCCCAAGGGTGACGCAATCGCCGCCGCCCGCATTGCGGGTATAATGGCGGCGAAGAAGACCGGTGAGTTGATCCCGCTGTGCCACCCGCTTGGTCTCGAAGCTGTTTCTATAGAGTTCCACCCTGAAGACGATGCCTTACGAGTCGTTGCAACAGCTTCGCTTCATGGCAAAACCGGTGTGGAGATGGAGGCGCTGACCGCCGCGAGCGTCGCCTTGCTCACCCTATACGACATGGGCAAGGCGCTCGATAAGGGAATGCGGATCGACGGCATCCGCCTGATCGCCAAGACCGGTGGCAAATCCGGCGACTGGCACGCTCGGGACTGAAACGGGAACGGTTGTTCCGCTGCAATCACCTCCGAAATGGCTGAATTGCTTGACTTACGAAAATTGGTTGCCTAATTGTTCCACATTCGTTCACAAGGTTGTGAACAGGAATATGGGAGTGACCTATGCTGACCGCAAAGCAGCATGAACTGATCCGCTTCATCCAGCAAAAGCTGGAAGACACCGGTATTTCGCCTTCGTTCGAAGAGATGAAGGAAGCCCTCGATCTCAAGAGCAAGTCTGGCGTTCACCGGCTGATCTCGGCGCTGGAAGAACGCGGTTTCATCCGCCGCTTGCCGAACCGTGCGCGCGCTCTGGAAGTGATCAAGCTGCCCGAAGATGCAGTGACCGGATCGAATGCTCCCGCACCCTCGCCCGCTCCCGCGGCGAACGACACGATACTCGCGGCCCACGCGGCGAAACCAGTGGCGCCCTCACCTGCGAACGATATCATCGAAGTTCCGCTGCACGGCCGGATCGCGGCCGGCGCCCCGATCGAAGCGATCGAAGGCCAGTCGAGCATGCCTGTCCCCGCAGCGCTGCTCGGACCGGGCGATCACTATGCCCTGGAAGTGTCGGGCGATTCGATGATCGAAGCGGGTATCTTCGATGGCGACTTCGCCCTCGTCCGCCGGGCCGATTCGGCCCGCGACGGGGAAATCGTGGTGGCACTTGTCGATAACGAGGAAGCCACTCTAAAATTTCTGCGCAAGGAAGGACCGATGATCCGCCTGGATCCGGCCAATGGCGCTTACGATCCGCAGATCTACGAAGCCAATCGTGTGCAGGTTCAGGGCAAGCTGGCGGGCCTCCTGCGTCGCTACCACTGAGACCCATCTATAATTTGAATTTTCGAAAGGGCGTCCAGCAGGGCGCCCTTTCTCTTTGGGTTTCGTCACTCTTGGGCGGGTTGCCACCAGCCATGATCGCCTTGCGATGATGCCACGGTGCGGACTTGCTCGTCCTCCAGATAGACGGCGATGCCGCCATTACGCTCGAGATAGCGCCGATCCACTTTCAGCCAGCGCGGCATGCAGCTACGCGGCAACCAGCGGTCCGCGACAACGATATCCGAGAGCTCGCACGCTGCAGCCAACTGTCGCTCGTCGATGCGCTGCTTGTTTAGCGCCACTAGGACGATCCACTCCCTATCACTGGTCCTCAGCCCGATCGTGCAAAAATCGGCACTGCAATTGGCGCCCGTGTAGGCACGGATATTCCGGGGTTCAATCTCGCTTCCTGCAAGCTCGACGATGTTGGTACGCGCATAGGTCCCCGGTGCACCTCGCAGGACGAAGAGATTGCCCCTCTTATCGACGAGACCGAGGTTTCCGCCATCGCGTGTCACGAGAATATCCGGCACGGGCGATACTGCCAGAACCAGTGCAGCCAGTGCTGCCGGGATCAGACCCCACAACCGTGCCTTGCCCCGCCACAGCGCGAGCCACAGCCCGCCCGCTACGAAGAGGGCGATAATACCCAGCCCCATATGCGGCACCAGTTTCACCGCTCCTGGTTGGGATGCGGTAAAGTGAGCGAGGTCGAGCAATAGGTCGAGCGACACGCCTACAAGCCACCAGAACGGTGCCCCTGCCCCGACCAGGTCGAACAGTAGCGCGATCGCGATTAGAGGCATCGAAATGAAAGTGACCAGCGGAATGGCGAGAACGTTGGCAAACGCGCCGTAGAGGCCTGCCCTATGGAAGTGGAAAAGCACCACGGGTGTCAGGGCAATTTCGATGACGAGCCCTGTCACGAACAGCATCATTGTACGCCGCGCCAGCCACCTCGCGCGGCTTTCCTCCCGAGGCGCCAGAAAAGCCCGTACCGGCTCTGAATTGTGCAGCGCGATGATCGAAATAACCGCCGCAAAGCTCATCTGGAAACTGGGTCCGACCAGTGCCTCCGGCCAGGCGAACAGGACAGCCGCAGCGGCCACAGCGACCATGCGCATCGATAGGGGTTCGCGTCCCAGGGCCAGCGCACCGAGCACCAACATCGCTCCGATACAGCTGCGCACGGTCGGGACCTCCGCGCCGGTCAACAAGGTATAGGCGATCCCCGCCCCCGCGCCGACCGCCGCCGCAACAAGTGGCAGGCGGACCCGCAGGGCAAACCATGGCCACAATGCAAAGAGCTTGCTGGCGAGGAAATAGGCAGCCGCGATAACTGCGCTGACATGCAGCCCGCTGATCGACAGCAAGTGCGTCAGACCCGCGTCACGCATGGCGTCTTCATCCACGGCTGATATGCCGCCGCGATCGCCGCTTGCGAATGCCGCTGCGATCGTGCCCGGCGCTCCATCGAGCCGAGTTCTCACGTGGGCAGACAGGAACCGTTGTGCCTGCGCGATCGGCGAATTGCGATTACCGGCCTGTTCGACCAATTCTATCTCCCCGACCACGGAGCCGGTCGCTGCCAGCCCCTTGAACCAAGCCGCGCGGGCGAAGTCATATGCGCCGGGCAGGATGGGCGCGGACGGCGGCATGAGCCGTGCCTTGAGGCGAACGCGAGCGCCCTCCTCAAGCCCGCCCATGTCCTTTTCGAGAGGTACGTTCACCCTCACCTTGATCGGCCGGCCAGCCTCTGCGTCCCTTGCCGCAAGGGTCAGGCGAACGCGGTCTTCGGCCGGTTGCTCCCCGCGATCGAGAATGCGGGCATCGAGACTGACTACGGTCGGACGTTCGATTGCAGCTGCGCCGACAAGTTCCGACTTGCTCCACACGGTCGCCATGCCAAGGGCGAAAGCTACGGAAAGGACAATAACGGCGAGCCGCAAGGCCGCGCGATCACCCCGCCCACGCCACACGGCTATCGCAGCCAGGGCCGCCAGCGCGGCAGCACCAATGGCAACCGACCATTGCCAGCGGTTATCAAGCAAGAACCAGGCCCCGATCCCCGCTGCAAAAGCCACCGTGATCCATGGCCCGCGGTCGAATGACGAGGCGGTCAGAAACCTCTCTGCGGCCTCACCCGTTCTGGACAAGACAGCGCGCATGCGCCAAGGGCGCTGCACTGCAACATCGGCGATGCCGTCCGGCTCGCCAAACGGCACCTGTGGCGTCCCCTCTATCGCCATGGAAGTCTTTGAAAGGAAAGAAAAGCAGATGGCAAGTGAAACCGCGGCAGGTACCAGCGCAAAGCAAGTCGTGACCCGCTTTGCCCCCTCGCCGACCGGATTCCTGCACATCGGCGGGGCAAGGACTGCGCTGTTCAACTGGCTGTTCGCCCGTCATCACGGCGGCAAGGCGCTGCTACGGATCGAAGACACAGACAAGAAGCGCAGCACGCAGGAAGCGATCGACAAGATCCTCGAAGGGCTGGACTGGCTCGGGCTCGACTATGACGAGCCGCCGGTTTTCCAGTCCGACCGCGCAGAACGCCATGCGGACGTCGCGCAAAAGCTGCTCGAAGCCGGCCATGCCTACAAGTGCTTCGCCACGCCCGAAGAACTCGAACAGATGCGCGCCGAACAGCGGGCGAACAAACAGCCCATGCGGTATGACCGCCGTTGGCGCGATCGCGACGAGGCGGAAGCTCCGGCAGGCGCGCCCTACACCGTCCGCCTGAAGGTCCCGACCGAAGGCGCGACCACGATCAAGGATGCCGTGCAGGGCGATGTCACCGTGCAGAACGCGGAAATCGACGACTACATCCTCCTGCGCGCAGACGGCACCCCGACCTACATGCTGGCGGTGGTGGTCGACGACCACGACATGGGCGTCACCCATATCATCCGCGGGGACGACCACCTCAATAATGCTTTCCGCCAATTGCCGATCATCCGTGCAATGGAAGAGATCGAAGGCAACTGGCCTGATCCGGTCTATGCCCACGTCCCGCTGATCCACGGATCGGACGGCGCGAAAATGTCCAAGCGACACGGGGCCATCGGCGTCGAGGCCTATCGCGACGAGGAAGGCGTGTTGCCCGAAGCCCTGTTCAACTACCTGCTGCGCCTGGGCTGGGGACATGGCGACCGCGAAGAGATCACCCGCGAAGAGGCAATCCAGTTGTTCGACCTCGACGGTGTCGGCAAGAGCGCCGCCCGCTTCGACATCAAGAAGCTGCAGAACCTGAACGCGCATTACATCCGCGAGGCAGACGACCAGCGACTGGCGGAACTGGTAGCACAGGAAATCGGCAAGCCAGGCGAGACCTCCGTGCTCGCCGAAGCGATGCCGGTCCTCAAGCCGCGTGCCAAGACCGTTCATGAACTTGCTGAAGGTGCTGCCTTTTTGTTCAAGACGCGACCGCTGGAATTGACCGAAAAGGCTGCTGGTCTGCTCGATGACGACGCACGCACCCGCCTCGCTGGCCTTTCGGAGCGTTTGAGCGCGGAAAATAGCTGGACAATCGAGGCTCTCGAAGCCACTACGAAATCGTATGCCGAAGAGCTTGAATTGGGTCTCGGCAAGCTCGCGCAGCCCCTGCGCGCCGCACTAACGGGCACAACCACGTCGCCCGGAATTTTCGATGTTCTGGTCCTGTTGGGCAAGGAGGAATCTCTCGCGCGGATCGACGCGCAGGCCTCCCCGGCAGGCACGGGCAAAACTGACTGAGGAGACTCGCGTGGCCGATAAACAGGCAACTCTCGATCTGGGCGGACAGAGCCAGACATTCCCCGTGCTCGAAGGAAGCATCGGCCCGGATGTCATCGACATCCGCAAGATGTACGGCACGACCGGCAAGTTCACCTATGACCCCGGTTTCAAGTCGACCGCCAGCTGCGAAAGCGCACTGACCTATATCGACGGCGAAGAAGGCGTCTTGCTTCACCGCGGTTACCCAATCGGCCAGCTGGCAGAACATTCCAGCTTCATGGAAGTCAGCTACCTGCTGCTGAATGGCGAACTGCCGGACCAGGGCGAACTCGACGATTTCGTCTACACGATTACGCGCCACACCATGGTCCACGACCAGCTGCGCCAGTTCTACCAGGGCTTCCGCCGCGATGCGCACCCAATGGCGATCATGTGCGGCGTCGTCGGTGCACTGTCGGCCTTCTATCACGACAGCACCGATATTGCGGATCCCGAGCAGCGCAAAATTGCCAGCCACCGTCTCATCGCCAAGATGCCGACGATCGCAGCCATGGCGTACAAGTATGCCGTCGGTCAGCCGTTCCTTCAGCCGAAGAACGACCTCAGCTACACCGGAAACTTTCTGCGTATGACTTTCGGTGTTCCGGCCGAGGAATATGAGATACACCCCGCGATCGAACGCGCGATGGACCGCATCTTCATCCTCCACGCCGACCACGAACAGAACGCGTCGACCTCGACCGTGCGTCTTGCCGGTTCGTCGGGCGCGAACCCGTTTGCATGTATCGCAGCCGGCATTGCCTGCCTCTGGGGTCCGGCACACGGCGGCGCCAATGAAGCGGCGCTCAACATGCTGCAGGAAATCGGATCGCCCGATCGCATCCCGCACTACATCGAGCGTGCCAAGGACAAGAACGATCCGTTCCGCCTGATGGGCTTCGGTCACCGCGTCTACAAGAACTACGATCCGCGTGCGACGGTCATGCAGAAGACCCTGCGTGAAGTGTTTGAGGCGCTGAACGTCAACGATCCGGTTTTCGAAACCGCGCTCCAGCTCGAAGAGCTCGCGCTGAACGACGATTACTTCAAGGAAAAGAAGCTCTTCCCGAATGTGGACTTCTATTCCGGGATCATCCTCAATTCGATCGGTTTCCCGACGACCATGTTCACCGCGCTCTTCGCTCTCGCCCGTACTGTGGGCTGGGTCGCGCAGTGGAACGAGATGATTTCCGATCCTGCACAGGTCATCGGTCGTCCGCGCCAGCTGTACACCGGCCCGACGCAGCGCGATTATCCGATGATGGATCAGCGCTAAGCGAAAGATCGATGAGTGGGATCAGGGGCGCTGCGGCGCCCCTTTTTCTTGTTAGCTGTCGGCGTCAGGAACCGTCGATCCAGGCCCATCGCGCCGCTCGCTACGCAGGTCTTCGGCGGCGGGGACCGAAAGGGTAAAGCGCGCGCCAAGGCCCGGAGCGCTTTCCACCGTCAGATCCCCGTCCATCGCGCGTGCGATCCGGCGGGAAATATAAAGACCAAGGCCCGAACCTCCGTCACCGCTGCGGCCAAGCCGTTCGAACTTCTCGAACACACGGGCCTGCTGGTCCTCTTCCAGACCGTGTCCCTGGTCAGCCACGGTAATCAGCGCGCGCGACCCGATCTGGTCGAGGCGCAGCCAGACCTGGCTGTCTTCGGGCGAGTAGCGGATTGCATTGCCGACAAGGTTGAGGAGTATCTGCAGCACCCTGCGGAATTCGGCGATTGCCAGCTGGCTCTCCCCCTCAACAGGCGGCACCAGCGTGATACCGCGCTCTTGCGCCCTGACCCCGAGAATTCCGCAAGCACGTCGAGCCACATCGGCTAGGTCGATCCGGTCGGGTGCGGTGACGAAATCGTCAGACTCCACGATTTCCAGATCGGAAAGATCGTCGACCAGCGCCAGCAAGTGCTGCCCTGCACTCGCAATATCCGCCGCATACTGGCTGTATTCTTCCGCCAATGGCCCTGCGAGCTTGGTCCGGATCGTCTCGGCGTTTGCGATGATCCGGTTGATCGGTTGGCGAAGGACTGGCGTTAAGTCCTTGCCGAGCGAAGGCGTGTCCGCCTGAAGATCGCCGGAACGCTCGGAAAGAGGTGTGCTGGCCGCGAGATACAGGACAAAGCCCGCACTGCCGGGTTCACCCTTACCCAGAGGCTCGAGATGCGCCGTCCATTGTCGTTTGGAACCTGGTATCGTGCATTCGACACCGTCGAGCAGGCGCCAGTGCAGCGGTTGTTCGTAATCCTTGGTCGGCATGTCGACCAGGCTGGTCCACGATTGGCCGACTGCGGCCAAGGAGCGCGAACGGAACTCTTCGAGATCGGGTGCCTCGGTCTCTACCGACAGAATGGACTGGTTTGCGTCGAGCCGCGCGGTACATTCAGCGAGGTGGCGGTTTACTTCGATCCTGCGCCGCTCGGCATCGATATCGTTTTCTGGCGGCAATTGTTCTGCCTGCCAGCTGGCAATAGTGATTTCGCAGCCGCCCTTACCCCCGTCGACAGGGGTAATCTCGGCCCAGGCCGTGATACGGTTTTCACCGTCGATTGCTTCAAACTGGCGGGCGAGCTTGAGGCCGTATGAGCGGGCTTTCTCGACAAGAGAAAGCAGGCCCGGAATGGCGATTGTCGAGCCAATACTTCCGCCGCAATCACGATTAAGCTGGGCGAGCACACCCGTCGCCTCGGTCAGGCGGTCGGCTTCGTCACTGCGGCCTTTGGCGATATGGCTTGTCTTTACATTCATTGCCCGAAATCCGGCCTTGTATCGTCCAGCATGGAGCGCGCTTCGTTCGAGCTCAGGTTCGCCAAGCCTGCGACAGGCGCGGCTTGGGGATGCAACTGCAACAGGACCTCATCGATTTGCGTCGCTGCCAGGCCGGCTGATCTCAAGCTGACCGCGAGACGCGTGACCTGCCTCGCATTGGTTGCCAGAACGACCATGCTTCGGTCCTGCCCCGATTTCGCAGCAAGTATCGTCAGGAACAGGGCTACCCCGGCTCTTTCCGGAAGCAGGGCATTCTCGTTACCCCGTTCGACACCCGTGGCGAGCCGCGCCATCAGCGCCAACCTTCCGGATGCTTCGTCGAAATCGCTGCGCAATTTGGCCTCGGCCCTCGTGAGAGCGTCCGAGGCGCGGTCCCCGTTGTATGCGCGCCATGTCAGCAAGACGCTATGGAATAGGTCGCCTGGCAGCTCCGACACGGGCAGTTCCATGCGCCGCTGCGCCTGCACGAAGCGCGCCTGGGCAGCCAGGGCCGACATGGCTGTGCTGGCTGTCCCCGTATCTTCGCTGGCGATAAGGTCCTGCAAGAGAGGCGAGAGGACCGGATCAACGCCAAACTGCGCTTCGAGCCGCTCCGTCAACTGCCATTCGACCGCAAGCGCGTGGCAATGCGAGAGCAAGGCCGAATTTTCCTGCAATCGCATCGCAAGCGCTTCCCCGTGGCGTTCGGCGAAGGCCTCGCTACCCGATTGGCCCGTCGCCTGGGCCTGCACGCGCAATATTTGCCACGCAAGGTCGTTGAGCATGCCGCGAAGGCGGGCAAGTATCTCGTCACTGAACAGGGAGTGGTCGGGCGTCGACAGGAGATGACCCAGAATTGGTTCGATGCGCGAAAGTGTCTGGTCGCCGCGGGAAAGCGCGGCGCGCAGGTCGGCCTCGCCCCCATCCTTCGCCCCAGCAAAATCCTTCGCCATCATCATTCTCCGCGCGTAGCAGTGACTTGGTTAATTCGGAGTTAGTCGTTGCGAAATGGGCCGAAAAACCTCGTCAGCAAGACCAGCAGCGCGATGACGGCGGCTGCTTGCACGCCAAAACCTAGGAATGCAGCAGGCGCAAGGAGGAAACCGAGCAATATCCGGTCGGCATAGGTTCGCTTCCAAACCTCGCTGCCGTGACGTTCCCCGAGCCTCAGCAGACCCATCAGGACAAGCGGAACGAATATTCGCGTCAGGTCACTTTCGTTAGGCGCTGACAAATAAATCAACAGGATGAAGAGGATGTCTAACGAGGCTTCGAGGAACTTGAGCAGCGGGCTGCGCTTGGCAGCCACCTGCCCCTTGTTTGCGACGCGCTCCACCACGCGGCTCATCCGGGAGAACAGCGCGGCCAGTGTAACGAGCGCCAAGCCGACAGCCGGCATGGAGAGAGCACCGGCGGCCACCGAAGAGAGCGCGAACACACCCGAAGCGACCACCGGCCCATTCTCGCCCCGCCCCCCGACGACATCGCGCGCAAGGCGCGTGCCCGCGCGCTCGGCAACCGCGATACCCGGAGCGTGGAAGGATACCGGTTCACGCTGTGCCTCTATCCACCGCAGTTCCCTTGCGGCCAGCCCTTCACGTGTCGCATCGATCGTCCAGTCGTTCTGGTCGACGAGCTTGCGTTCTGCGGGGACCAACCTTGTCCCGGATTGAAGCGCGAGCCGCATCAGCACCGAGGGCACATCGATGTCCGGTTCCATCTCGACAAGCCGTTCGACCAGATTGCCCCGTGTCAGCAATACGCCGCTCCAGGCGAATTCGGGATCGATACGTTCGAACCCGGCCGGGACCGCAATATCGGCCGGAAAGGCGATGACGGCAGGTTTCGTCAGCAGGCGCTCTGTCGTTCGTGCGTCGGGCAAGACGCCGGAAGAGATGACCAATATTTCATCGGTTGCCGTGACGAGACCCGAAAGCTTGGCAGGCTCGCGCAAGGCCATGAACTTGGCTCCGGCACGTTCGGCACGGTGCTGCAACTCGATGACTTCGCGCCCGATACCGTCGGCCATGCAGGCGACCGCCTCGCATCCAAGCGAAAGGGCGAGGTCCAGCTGGCGGTCAATCACGCGTGCCCCTGCGAATGGGACGAATGCCGGTCTCGTCCGTCCGGGCTTGGGGTCCCGGTCGAGAGTAGACAGCAAGGCAATGCGCACGACTTTTGTTCTCCGACGACGTCAGTCGACCTTAGGAGCACAGTGCCTGAGTTGGAAGGAGCGACCAATGTCGCCCTCGCCTATTCCCCGAAATTATCGATGAACGCCTCGATGGAGCGAACCACGGTTGGTTCTCCGGGCGCCGCATCCAGGGCGCTTTCGGCGAGCGTTATCAGTTCATCTGCCGCAAAGCTCGCCGCAAGGCCGCGCAACCGTTCTGCCGCCTGGTACCAATTGGCATCGCAGCGCGCTCTCTTGAGCAGGTCCAACCGCTGTTCGACGCTGCCCAGGAACGCCGAACGCAATTCGGCAGCGATCCGGGCATCCTCACCCGCCGCCTTCGCCAAGGCACTGTCAAAACTGGCAGAATGATAGGCCATGGAGCCACGAAATACGTCGAACGGAGTTAAAGAGGCTTTAAGGATACGGCAAAAGTGGTAGCCTTGCCGACTATGAGAAAGCGTTCGCACATCAGTGTCGTCGAGGGTGAGCCTGCAACCGAAACGGTCCAGGAACCGGAAGCTCTTGAACTTGAAGAGGAATTTGTCGAGGCCGAGGAATGGTTCGACGAAGAGCCCGAACCGCTTTCCCGCGCCGGATGGATCGCCCCTGCCCTTGCCGCGCTGCTGACTGCGGCTTGGAGCGGCTTTTACGCCTGGGCCCACCGTAGCGAGATCCTTCTTGGCGGCACGCCGCAGCAATGGAGCGGCTGGATCACCGCGTGGGCGATCCCGGTCCTCCTGATTGTTTCCCTCCTGATGCTGGCGCGTCGCAATTCCACGGTGGAGGCGCGCCGCTTTGGCGAGGTTTCAAGGTCGCTTTCCGAGGAATCGGCCCGGCTCGAAGCCAAGCTTGCAGTCGTGAACCGCGAACTGAGCCTCGCGCGCGAATTTCTCGAAAGCCAGTCACGCGAACTCGAATTTGCGGGCCGTTCCGCGAGCGAGCGCCTGTCGGAACACGCCGACCGGCTGCAGGGCCTTGTCCGTAATAATGGCGAGCAGGTCGACGCCATTGCTAGCGTCAGCACTACAGCGCTCGACAACATGACCCGCCTGCGGGACAGCCTCCCCGTCATCGCCACTTCGGCAAAAGATGTGACGAATCAGATCGGTGGAGCCGGCCGGAATGCGCAGGAACAGCTCGACAAACTGGTCGAAGGGTTCGAGCGGCTCAACGAATTCGGTGCCGCCAGCGAACGCCAGGTCGTTTCCCTGCGCGAGCGGGTCGACGAAGCGGTCGAGGCGTTCTCGACACAGGCCGGCGATCTCGAACGCATCGCTGAGGAACGCTTCGCGGCTCTTCGCGAAGGCAGCGAGGCAGCCCGCGCAGACCTCGACAGCCGTGAGGTAGAGGCCCTTGCCGCTATCCGCACGCGTTCCGAAACGCTGCGCGGCGAATTGGCCGAAGCACAACAGACCGCCAATGCCGAAGAAGAGCTGGCACTATCCTCGATGCGCGAACGTTTCACCGCCTTGCGGGTCGAAGCCGCGCAGGCATCGGGAGCGATCCGCAAGGGTGAAGAAGGTGCCATGGATGCCTGGAACACCCAGGTCGCCGAGATGAAGGACCGTCTTGCCAATGCCGTAAGCGAGATCGAGAAGATGGACGCTGCCGTCATCGAAGCGGCGACCGCACGACTTAACGTACTGTTCGAACGGGCGGAATCCATCAACACCCAAATCCGCGCCAATGGCGAAGCGCTGGATCACGGGGCGGAGCAGCGTCTTACCGCTCTCGGCGAACAGCAGGATCGCATCAGCAACGAACTGGCCGAAAAACTGGGCGCGATCGACGCAGCGATCGCGGAACGCCGCGAAGCCCAGCGCAACCAGATGACTGTTATCGCCGCCGAAGGTGATGCGCTGGCGGAAAAGATCGCCAATCTCGGCACGACGTTCGAAACCGTCACCGGCCAGGGCCGCGAAGCGAACGAAACGCTAGCGACGGCAATCGATGCCTTGAACGAGAAGCTGATCGGCAGCCGCGAGGCTCTCGATGGGACCGACGAAGCCGTGGCATCACTAACCGACGCCAGCGTGCGCCTGCTCGAACTAATCCAGGCCAGCGCGCGCCAAAGCCGCGAGGATCTGCCCGTCGCCATGGAGGCTTCGGAGGATCGTCTTGCCCAGATCGAGCGTCGGACTTCGGAAATCCGCGATTTGCTTGGCGAAGCACGCAGGTCCGGTGACACGCTGACCGAAGGCATGGCCGAGGTCGAACGCCGTACGCGTGAAGCCATGGAAGGATTCGAAAACTTCCAGTCAGGCTTCGGAGAGACAGCCGCAGCCCAGGTCGACAGCGTCGAACGCCTGCGCTCGGGTATCACTGCCCTATCGGCCGAGAGCGAACAGCTCGCCGAACGCGTCCAGGGCGAGTTGCGCACAGCAATTGCAGCGCTGGAAACGAGCGCACGCGATGCGATGACGGCAATCGAAAGCGAAGAGACGGCGCGGGTCGAAAAACTCGCCAAATCGGTTGCGGAACGCAGCGCCGAAGCGATCGACAACGCCCTGGCGGAACATACCGATACCGCCCTCGCCCGCCTCGACGAGGCTCGCAAGCGGTCCAGCGATGCTGCGCGCGACGCGACCAAGCAGCTGCGCGACCAGTTGAAGCGGCTCAACGACCTGACGGGCAATCTCGAAGCCCGCATCGCCCATGCACGCGAAAAAGCCACCGACAGCGTCGACAGCGATTTCGCGCGCCGCGTCGCGCTCATCACCGAAAGCTTGAACTCGAACGCGATCGATATCTCCAAGGCCCTTTCGGCCGAGGTGACCGACAGTGCCTGGGCGAGTTACCTACGCGGGGATCGCGGGATTTTCACACGCCGCGCAGTCCGCCTGATCGACAATGGTGAAGCCCGCGAGATCGCCGAACTTTACGACGAAGATCCGGACTTCCGCGAACACGCCAATCGCTACATCCACGATTTCGAAGCATTGCTCCGCAACCTGCTGTCCACGCGCGACGGCAACGCGATCAGCGTCACCTTGCTATCGAGCGACATGGGCAAGCTGTACGTGGCGATGGCACAGGCTTTGGAACGCCTGCGTAACTAAAGGCTCACCGGTTGACGGTCGGTCCCCAGAATATGAGGTCTTCCGCCTCGATCCACCCGTAGGCGTAATTCAGCACGTAGAGCGTGGTGAGGACGATCGACAGGATCGTGGCGCGCACTGCAATCACGCCGGGTCGGAAGTTCACCGGCGCGCTGTCGGCTTGGCCGGGCACCTTCGTCGCCCCGACCTCGTCCGGCGTCTTAACCCCGAACGGCAGCAGCACGAAGGCGCTGACGACCCAGAACAGAACGTAGATCGCAAGGATCGAGGTCCACTGCATCGGCAGTTCCATGACGCTTACCCCAGGTTCTCTGGCAAGAGGACACGCACTTGCGGACGCTTGCCTGACCAGCGCTGGGCTGCCCGACGTGCTGCAAGCCGCGCCGCCTCATGTACCGCCGAGGCGCTGCGGGCGTCCTTGCCCTTGAGCTTGCCTATGGCCTGACGGATGTCGGCCAACGCTTCTTCGGTGAAATCCCCGTAGTCCTCGTCGAGTGGCAAGCCGATACTGTCGATGCGCGGGGATAGATCGCTGTCCAGCGCGACGATTACTACGCCCTCATGCATGATCCGCCTGCGCATGACGATCGCATCGCCATCGGCCGGGGCGATGATGTCGCCATCCAGGACCAGGCGCCCTGCCCTGACCTTGGCTATCGTGCCCGGCGCACCGGGCGCAAGTCGCACGATATCGCCGTTTTGCTGGACGACGGCATCGGGAATGCCGTTTTCGCGGCCGAACCTCGCCTGCTCCTGCATGTGCCGCATCTCGCCATGGACAGGGACGAGTATCTCGGGCCGGAGCCAGCCATAGAGCGCCTCGAGCTCCGGACGGCCAGGGTGGCCCGATACGTGGATCATGCTCTGCCGGTCGGTCACCATCGTCACGCCCTTTTCGGCAAGACGATTCTGGACAGCGCCGATGGAGAGCTCGTTGCCCGGGATCTGGCGGCTTGAGAAGAGCACCACGTCGCCCGGCACGAGTTCCAGCGGGTGATTGTCCTCGGAAATGCGCGAAAGTGCCGCCCGCGGCTCACCCTGCCCGCCGGTTGCCAGAATCATTACTTCGCCTCGTGGCAGGCCCATGGCGGTGTCGAAATCCACCGGTTCCGGCAGGTCTTCGAGGTATCCGTTCTGTTGCGCCACTTCGATGATCCGGTCGAGCGATCGACCGGCCACGCAAAGCTGTCGTCCGGTTTCGCGCGCGACGTTTCCGAGTGTCTGCAAACGGGCCACGTTGCTGGCGAATGTCGTCACGAGGACCCGCTTGCCCTTGTGCTTCTGGACCTCCTCGAGAAGGCCCTTGTAGACCGCGCCTTCCGAACCGCTCGGCGAAGGGTTGAAGACATTGGTGCTATCGCACACCAGCGCGAGTACGCCATCGTCGCCGATCTCGGTCAGTTCTTCATCCGTCGCGGGCTCACCAATGATGGGGTCGTCGTCCAGCTTCCAGTCACCGGTATGGAAGATCTTGCCATGCGGCGTGTCGATCAGCAGCGCATTGCCCTCTGCGATCGAGTGGGCCAGCGGAATGTAGGTGACCTCGAAAGGACCGACCTGGAAACTCCCGTGGTCCTCTTCGATCTCGTGCAGCTCGATTTCGCCAAGCAGGCCCGCTTCCTCGAGCTTGCGCCGTACCAGTTCCATCGTGAACGGCGTCGCATAGATCGGCACGCCAAGGTCGGCTGCGAAGTATGGCACGGCGCCGATGTGGTCTTCATGCGCATGGGTGAGGACGATAGCTTCAAGCTGCTTCGTCCGCTCCTCGATGAATTCGAGGTCGGCGAACACAAGGTCCACCCCCGGATACTCGCCGCCCGAGAAAGTCATGCCCAGATCGACCATCAACCACTTGCCGTTGCAGCCGTAGAGGTTGACGTTCATCCCGATCTCGCCCGAGCCGCCGAGCGCGAGAAACAGCAGTTCGTCTTCGGGGGTGAAGTTCTTTTTCAAGCGGAGGCCCTTTCAGCCAGCATGGCAAGACCATCCAAGGTGAGGTCGCTATCCACCTCGTCGAACAGGTCGGTGATTTCGTCGAACAGGAGAGCCAGTCCGCCGGTTGCGACAACTTTGGCCGGTCGGCCAATCTGGCGGCGCATACGGTCCACAAGACCCTCTATAAGGGCTACATAACCCCAGAATACGCCTATCAGCATCTGGTCTTCCGTGTTGCGCCCGATCACGTTTTCGTCGTCGGGTTTCCTGATCGCGATACGCGGCAGTTTGGCCGTGTTTCCGACAAGCGCATCGAGCGAAAGATTGATCCCCGGCGCGATGATCCCGCCCTTGTAGGCACCGGTGAAATCGACGGCATCGATGGTCGTGGCGGTGCCGAAGTCGATAACGATCAAATCGCCCTCGTACTTCGCATGGGCCGCAATTGTGTTGAGAGCACGGTCGGCGCCCAGCGTTCGCGGGTCGTCTACATCGATGGCGATGCCCCACTCTGCCGCATCCTGGCCTGCGATCAGCGGTTCGATCCCGAAGTACTTCTGCGCCAATACGGTGAGATTGTGGATGGAACGTGGGACCACCGAACCAATGATGATCTGGTCGATGTCATCGCGCGCGTGTCCCTGCAGTTCGAGCAGGCGCAGCAGCCACACCGCATATTCGTCACCGGTCCGCCGCGGATCGGTCGCGATGCGCCAGCGTGCCTTGATCTGCCGCCCTTCGAAAAGCGCAAAGACCACATTCGTATTTCCGACATCGGCTGCAAGCAGCATGGATCAGCCCTCCTCTCGTGCCAACATCACGTCACCAGCATGGATGACCTTCACTTCGCCATCAGGCAACCGCAATTGCAATGCCCCGCTTTCGTCCAGTCCGGCGAATGCACCCAGCAATACATCTTCACCCGGTGGCTGGACGCGAAGCTCCGTCCCCAAAGCATGCGCCGCAAGCTCCCAGCGCCGGATCATGGGTGGCAGGCCGAAGGTCCGCCAGCGGTCGAGTTCGGTATCCAGCTGCCGGGCGAGCGAAGTCGCGAACTGGTTACGATCGGGAGCGGGTCCCAGGGCCGACAGGGCGATGGTCTCGCGGTCTGGAAGATCGGGCGCCTTGCCGAGGTTCACACCGATGCCGACAACGATCGCATCACCCTCGCGCTCCAGAAGGATGCCTGCAAGCTTGGCGCCTCGCAGGAGCAGGTCATTGGGCCATTTCAGGGCCAGAGCGCCCGGCTCGCTGACCATCGCGACGACGGTTTCATAGACCGCCAGGCCTGCAACTAGCGCAAGGCTCGCCGGGGGAGGATCGCTCTCGCGGACCTTTACGACGGTAGAACCCATGAAATTGCCCGCACCGTCGAACCACGTGCGGCCCTGCCGGCCCTTCCCGGCCAGCTGGCGGTCGGCGACCAGCCAATTGCCTTCGCTGACGCGTTCGCCCTGACGAACGCGCTCCAGCAGATCCGCGTTGGTCGAACCGGTTTCGGCTAGGTACTCGATCAAGCTGCGAAGAACAGCGCCTGGGCCGCAGCGTCAGCTACCGATCCCAGCCACGGCGTAAGCAGATATCCGAGCGGGGAAATGACCAGGACACACAGGCCGAGGACAACCCAGTGAGAAACCGGTGCCTTTGCGGGAGCGTCGCCTTTAGGCTCGTCGAAGAACATGACCTTGACGAACTTGATGTAGTAGAACGCGCCGATGACGCTGGCTGCGATACCGATGGCGGCCAGTGCGATCATGTCGGCCTGCACGGCTGCCTGGAAGACCACGAACTTGCCCCAGAACCCGAACAGCGGCGGAATACCCGCAAGGCTGAACATCAGGGCGAGCAGGCACCAAGCCAGCGCCGGACTGCTGGTTGAAAGGCCGGAGATATCGTCGAAGGTCGCAAGCGCCTCACCCTTCTCGGTACGCAGCATGAGCAGGGCAACGAAGCTGCCGATGGTCATGAAGACATAGATCGAAAGGTAGACGAGCACGCCGGAAATCCCGGCCGGTGTCGCCGCGGCAAGGCCGATAAGGATGAAGCCGACATTGTTGATCGACGAATAGGCCAGCAAGCGCTTGAGGTTCTGCTGCCCGATGGCGCCAAGTGCACCCACAACGATCGAAGCGAGGGCCGCGAAGATGACGATCTGCTGCCACGCATCCGCCTGACCGCCGAACGGGACGGCTGCCATGCGTACGAGCATGGCGACCGCAGCAACCTTGGGTGCGCTGGCGAAGAATGCAGTGACCGGTGTCGGTGCGCCTTCATAGACGTCCGGCGTCCACATGTGGAACGGGACTGCCGCGACTTTGAAGGCAAGGCCGGCGAGCACGAACACCACGCCGAACAGCGCGCCGGTCGAGAAGTCCGCATCGAATGCTGCCCTGACGCCGTCATAGCTTGTCGTACCCGAGAAACCGTAGGCGAGGCTGACGCCGTAAAGGATGATACCCGAGGCGAGACCACCAAGGATGAAGTACTTCAGGCCGGCTTCGCTGGACTTGTCGTCACGCCGCGCGAAACTTGCGAGGACATAGGACGATAGGCTCGACAGCTCTAGACCGATATACAGCGTCATCAGGTCGACCGCGGACACCATGATGCCCATGCCGACTGCATTGAACAGCATCAGTACGGCGAATTCGCCGCGGAACTGGCCACGATCCCCGAAGTAGCGAGGGGCGACGATCAGGCAGGCGATGGTCGCAATGTAGACGAGCGACTTTGCAAAGATGCTGAATGCATCCACTTCCAGCAGGCCACCGAATGCCGCAGCGCCTACGCCATCATTCGCGAGCGAGAGATTGAAGATCAGGGCGCCGAAAAGCGCGGTAACCGCGGCGATCGTAATGGCGCGGGCCGAAGAACGCGTCGTCCAGGCGGTGGCGAGCAGAAGGGCCAGGCCGGCAATCGAAAGTCCGACTTCCGCACCGGTCAGGTAGAGCGAGTTGGCGTAGGACATCAGTGCTCTCCCTCCGATCCGTGCTCTGCGTCGATGTAATTCGCAGCGTGTTCATCGGGCGTGCCTACCGTCAGTGCGCTGTCATATTCGGGCGCGACGCTGGCGAGGCGGGCTTCAAGGGTGGCAATGTCCTGGCGCATCGGGGCGAGGAAACTTTCCGGATAGACACCCATCCACAGCACGGCGGCGGCGATGGGTGCGAGCATGGCCCATTCGCGGGCATTGAGATCGGGCATGCGGGCAGCGTCGGCATTGACCTGCTCGCCGAATGCCACGCGGCGATAGAGATAAAGCATGTAGGCAGCGCCAAGGATGATGCCGGTGGTGCACACCAGCGTCACGAAAGTCGAAACCTTGTAGATACCTGCAAGGGCGAGGAATTCGCCGACGAAGTTGCTGGTCCCCGGCAGGCCGATGGATGCCATGGTGAACAGCAGGAAGAAAAGCGCGTATTTCGGCATGTTGATCGACAGGCCGCCGTAACGGGCGATCTCACGCGTATGCAGGCGATCGTAGATGACGCCGACACACAGGAACAGCGCACCCGAGACGAGGCCGTGGCCGAGCATGACCATCATCGCGCCCTCGAGGCCCTGCACATTGAACGCGAAGAGACCGACGGTCACGATCGCCATGTGGGCGACGGAGGAATAGGCGATGAGCTTCTTCATGTCTTCCTGCACCAGCGCGACCAGCGAGGTGTAGATCACGGCGACCATCGAAAGCGCGAAGACCAGCCAGGCAAGATCGGCGCTGGCATCGGGGAACATCGGCAGGCTGAAACGGATGAAGCCATAGCCACCGAGTTTCAACAAGACGCCAGCCAGAATGACCGAACCCGCCGTCGGTGCCTGGACGTGGGCGTCCGGGAGCCAGGTATGGACAGGCCACATCGGTATTTTCACTGCGAAACTCGCGAAGAACGCCAGCCACAGCCACAGCTGCGCATCGACCGGGAAGTCGTACTGCATCAGCGTGGGAATGTCGGTCGTGCCCGCCTCGTTCACCATCCACAGCATGGCGATCAGCATCAGCACCGAACCGAGCAGCGTATAGAGGAAGAACTTATACGACGCGTAGATGCGGTTATCGCCGCCCCAGACACCGATAATCAGGTACATCGGGATCAGGCCGGCCTCGAAGAAGATGTAGAACAGGAAGAGATCCTGCGCGGCGAACACGCCGATCATCAACACTTCCATGAGCAGGAAGGCCGCCATGTATTCGCCCACACGCTTGGTGATCGAATCCCAGCTGGCGAGAATGCAGATCGGCATCAGGAATACCGACAGCATGATGAGCATCAGCGCGATGCCGTCGATGCCGAGGGCATAGCTGAACCCGGCGAAGAGCTCGGCGCGCTCGACGAACTGCCACTGCGCGCCGCCGATCTCGTAATTGAGCCACAGCAGGATGCCGAGCGCGAGATTGAACAGCGTCGCGAACAACGCGACCATTCGCGCGCTGCCGGCATTCAGGAACAGGCAGGCGATGGCCGCAACCAGCGGCACGGCGAGCATGAGCGAGAGGATGGGGAACTCCATCAGAACAGCACCCAGGTGACGGCGGCGACAAGTCCGAGGAGCATCACCAGCGCATAGCTATACAAATATCCGGTCTGGAACTTCTTGGCGCCCACGGCACCTTTCTCGACGACCCAGGCCACGCCATTGGGCCCGAAGCGGTCGATCGTGCCGATATCGCCCAGCTTCCAGAATTGGCGGCCCAGCCAGAAGGCCGGCACGACGAAGAGGTAGTGATAGAGCTCGTCGAAATACCACTTGTTGTAGAGGAAGCGGTAGATCGGACCGAGTTGCTCGGCCGCCTTGCCGGGGATCGAGGTATCCTTGATGTAGGCAAGCCAGGCGACGAAAAGGCCGATCAGCATGACGATCAGGGCGGCATACTTCACCGCGTAAGGCACCGCATGCATCGCATGGATCAGCGCTTCATTGTAGAAGATCGAACCACTCCAGAATGACGCGCTGTCGAGGAATGCAGGCGCAAACACCTGACCAGCGAAGATTGCGCCGAGCGAAAGGACCCCAAGCGGGATCAGCATCGAAATGGGGCTTTCATGCGGGTGATAGCCACCGGTCGTGTCCTCGCCCGCTTCTTCGGGCGTCTTGTGGACCGAGTGCTGGATGTGCTCGCTCTCGATCCAGCGCGGCTTGCCCCAGAAGGTGAGGAACATCAGGCGCCAGCTGTAGAAGCTGGTGAGCAGCGCTGCGAACACGCCCATCCAAAACGCGAAATTGCCGAGCTCGGTACCGCGCGCGAACGCGACCTCGATGATGGCATCCTTCGACCAGAAGCCTGCGAAACCAACGCCGAGGTGATAGATGCCGAGGCCTGTAATCGCGAGCGTGCCCATCATCATGGCCCAGAAGGTGAGCGGGATGTGCTTACGCAGATTGCCGTAATACCGCATGTCCTGCTCGTGGTGCATCGCGTGGATGACCGAGCCTGCACCGAGGAACAACAGCGCCTTGAAGAAGGCGTGCGTGAACAGGTGGAACATTGCCGCGCCATAGGCGCCCACGCCTGCGGCAAAGAACATGTAGCCAAGCTGCGAACAGGTCGAATAGGCGATGACGCGCTTGATGTCCCACTGCGTCGTGCCGACGGTCGCAGCGAAGATACAGGTAGCAGCACCTACGAAAGTCACCATCGCAAGCGCGATCGGCGCGGTCTCGAACATGGGCGACAGGCGGCAGACCATGAAGACGCCGGCGGTGACCATCGTCGCGGCATGGATCAGCGCGGAGACGGGCGTCGGGCCTTCCATTGCATCCGGAAGCCATGTGTGCAGGCCAAGTTGCGCCGACTTACCCATCGCGCCGATGAAAAGCAGGATGCACAGTACATCCATCGTGTGGACGCGAAGGCCCAGGAAGCCGATGGTCGCCCCGCTCATGCCAGGGGCCGCTTCGAGGATTTCGGGGATCGACACTGTGCCGAATACCCAGAAGGTGCCGAAGATGCCCATCATGAAGCCGAGATCGCCGACGCGGTTTACCACGAAGGCCTTGATAGCGGCCGCATTCGCGCTCGGCTTCTTGAACCAGAAACCGATCAGCAGGTAGCTGGCGAGGCCCACCCCTTCCCAACCGAAGAACATCTGCACGAGGTTGTCGGCGGTCACCAGCATCAGCATGGCGAAGGTGAAGAGCGAGAGATAGGCGAAGAAGCGCGGCTGGTCCGGGTCTTCGTCCATGTAACCCCAGCTATAGAGGTGGACGAGCGCCGACACGGTCGTGATGACCACAAGCATGACGGCAGTAAGCGTGTCGACGCGCAGCGCCCAGTCGAAGCTCAGCGCACCCGACTGGATCCACGTGAGGACCGGGACGACTGTCGCTTCGGCATTGCCGGACCAGAACGACAGGAAGATCGGCCAGCTAAGGGCGCAGGAGACGAACAGGCCGCCCGTGGTGATGCTCTTGGCGAACACGCTCGGCGCGCTCTTGTTGACCAGTCCCGCGACACTCGACGCGAGCAGCGGCAGGAATACGATGACGAGGATCGATTGCACGGTTGCTTACCCCTTCATCCGGTTCGCATCGTCGACCGCAATCGTGCCGCGGCCACGGAAATAGATCATCAGGATCGCCAGACCGATGGCGGCTTCGGCAGCAGCAACGGTCAGGATGAACATGGCAAAGACCTGCCCGACCAGATCGCCCAGGAAGGCGCTGAACGCGACCATGTTGATGTTCACCGCGAGCAGGATCAGTTCGATCGCCATCAGGATGACGATGATATTCTTGCGATTGAGGAAAATCCCCAGCACGCCAAGCACGAACAGGATCGTGCTGACGACGACATAGTGTTCGATGCCAATCACAGCTCGACTCCCTTGCCCACTTCGGGCTGTTTCATGACGGTTGCCTCGTCGGGATTGCGGCGGACCTGCTTGCCGATGTCCTGCTGGCCGCGCTTCGACTTGGAAGGACGGTGGGTCAGGACGATCGCCCCGATCATCGCGACGAGCAGAATGATGCCGGCGATCTCGAACAGGAAGACATACTTGCTGTACAGCAGCGCACCGATGGCGGCAGTATTGCTTTCGGCCACGACCGACGCATCGCCTGCAGGCGGCGTACCGAGGTTGATCGCGCCTACGTTATAGGCACCGATGCCCAGCACCAGTTCGGCAAGCAGGATCAGCGCCACGACGATTCCCAGCGGGAAATTGCGAATGAAGCCCGCGCGCATGGCCGCGACATCGATATCGAGCATCATGACCACGAACAGGAACAGCACGGCGACTGCCCCGACGTAGACGATGACCAGCAGCATCGCGATGAACTCGGCACCGACCAGCACCATAAGGCCGGCGGCGTTGAAGAAGGCGAGGATGAGCCACAGGACGGAATGCACCGGATTGCGGGCCGTGATTACCATCACGGCCGATGCAATCATGATGATCGCGAACATGTAAAAGGCGATAGTCTGGATCATGTTGCCCCGGTTACGGTTGCGGCGCGGTTAGCGATAGGGTGCGTCGGCTTCAAGGTTCGCGGCGATGGCCCGCTCCCACTTGTCACCATTCGCGAGCAGCTTGGCTTTGTCGTAAAGCAGCTCCTCGCGGGTTTCGGTTGCGTATTCGAAGTTCGGACCTTCGACGATCGCATCCACCGGGCAGGCTTCCTGGCAGAAACCGCAGTAGATGCACTTGGTCATGTCGATGTCATAGCGCGTGGTACGGCGGCTGCCGTCTTCACGCGGTTCGGCCTCGATCGTGATAGCCTGCGCCGGGCAGACGGCTTCGCACAGCTTGCAAGCGATGCAGCGCTCTTCCCCGTTGGGATAGCGACGCAGGGCATGCTCACCGCGGAAACGCGGGCTCAGCGGGTTCTTTTCGAACGGATAGTTGATCGTCACCTTGGGCTTGAAGAAGTACTTCAGCGTGAGGGCGTGCGCCTTCACGAACTCCCACAGGGTGAACGACTTGATCAGATGGGCGACGCTCATGCGGCGGCTCCGAAGTGACCGGTCGCCATCAGGTAACCGGAAATGACAAGGACGAAAACGAGGCTCAGCGGGAGGAAGACCTTCCAGCCCAGGCGCATCAGCTGGTCGTAGCGATAGCGCGGGACGGTAGCCATGACCCAGCTGAACATGAAGAAGAAGAAGAATGCCTTCAGCAGCAGCCAGACGATGCCGGGGATATCGAACCAGGGGATCAGGTCGATATCGAGCGGCGGCAGCCAGCCACCGAAGAACAGCAGCGCGTTGAGAATGCACATCAGCAGGATGTTCGCATACTCTCCGAGCCAGAAGAGCGCGAAGCTCATCGAGCTGTATTCGGTCTGGTAACCGGCGACGAGTTCCGATTCCGCCTCGGTAAGGTCGAACGGTACACGCTGCGTTTCCGCGAGGCAGGAGATGAAGAACATCACCCAGATCGGGAAGATCAGCGGGTGGACGACATAGGCGTTCACGATCCCGAGGCCGAAACCTTCCTGCGCCCGCACGATTTCGTTGAGATTGAACGTGCCTGCGAACAGGACGACGCAGACGAGGATGAAGCCGATCGAGACTTCATAGCTGATCATCTGTGCCGAAGCGCGCATCGCCGAGAAGAACGGATACTTCGAGTTCGAAGCCCAGCCCGCCATGATGATGCCGTAGACCGACAGCGAACTCACTGCGAGGATGTAGAGCAGTCCGACATTGATATCGGCCAGCACCATGCCTGCATCGAAGGGGATGACCGCCCATGCCGCCAGCGCGACGGTGAATGTCACGATCGGAGCGAGCAGGAAGATGCCCTTGTTCGCCGCGCTCGGAATGATGGTTTCCTGGAGGAAGACCTTCAGACCGTCGGCAAAGCTCTGCAGCAGGCCGAAGGGCCCGACCACGTTGGGGCCGCGGCGCAGGTTGATCGCCGCCCAGACCTTGCGGTCGACGTAGATGATCATGGCCACTGCCAGCATGAGCGGCAGCGCGATGAGCAGGATGCCGGCGACGGTGGCAACGCCCCACGCCCATTCATAGCTCATGCCGAGGGATTGGAAGAACTCGGTCATTTGCGACCTTCCATGTGAATATCGAACCGCACGAGAGCAGCGGCGGCGACCAGCAACCAGCTGCCGTAAAAGACATTATCGATTACCGGACCGCCCGAAGCGATCGTCGCGGCAACAGCGGCAATGAAAAACAGGATCAGGAAGTGCGGCGTGAAACGCGCCACCACGCGGGTGAAAGGATCGCTCATTCCGCCGCCTCCGCAAGCTCGCCGCCATGCAGGAGTTCGCTGGAGCAGCGCTGCATCACCTCGCTGGCACGCGCGATTGGGTTGGTGAGGTAGAAATCCTTGATCGGATAGGCACTCATCGTGCCTTCCGCCTTCGCCTTGGCGTCGGCCTTGGGAAGCGCACCATAATCGGCCAGGCCTTCTTCGCCGAGAGCCGGGACTTCAGCGATCATCGCAGACTGCAACTGAGCGAAATTGTCGAAACCGACTTCCACCTTGAGTGCATCGGCAAGCGCGCGCAGGATCGTCCAGTCCTCGCGCGCGTCACCCGGTGCGAATACGGCTTTCTCGGCGAACTGCACGCGGCCTTCGGTGTTGACGTAGGTCCCATCCTTTTCGGCATAGCTGGCTGCCGGAAGGATGATGTCGGCCGAATGCGCGCCCTTGTCGCCGTGGTGGCCGATGTAGACCTTCATCGTATCGGCGAACGGCTCGTAATCCATTTCGTCAGCGCCAAGGCTGATCAGGACCTTGGGCTTGGCTTTGACTATGTCCGCCATGCCGCCGTTCTGCGCGAAGCCGAGCATCAGGCCGCCCATGCGCGCAGCGGAGAAATGCAGCACGTTGAAGTCCGCACCCCAATCGCTGGCGAGCGCCATTGCCTTGGCATGCGCACCCTTGAGCGCACCGCCGCCGACGATGACTGCGCCGCGGTCGGCATTCTTGAATGCGTCCGCAACGTCTTTCGGAAGCCTGTTAAGAACGCCAAGGTCTTCTCCGAGGAATTCAGCGGGATAGGTCGTGTCCCAATAAGGTCCGACGACGTAAACCTTCGCACCGCGCTTCACGGCCTTGCGAATGCGCACGTTGACCAGCGGGGCTTCCCAGCGGATGTGGCTGCCGACGATGAGGATCGCGCCTGCATGTTCCAGACCCTCGAAGGTCGAGTTGAAGTTGACCGCGGCCAGGTTCGACACGTCATAATCCATGCCGGTCTGACGACCTTCGATCAGCTTCGAACCGCACGCCTTGAGCAGCGACTTGGCGGCGAACATCGTTTCGCAATCGACCATGTCACCGGCCACGGCGGCAATGGCCTTGCCCGGCTTGGCCTTGGCGATGGCCTTGAAAGCCTCGTCCCAGGTCGCAGGCTGCAACTTGCCGCGCTTGCGCATGAAGACCTTGTCGAGGCGGCGCTTGGACAGGCCGTCGACCATATAACGGCCCTTGTCGGACAGCCATTCCTCGTTGACCGCATCATTGACGCGCGGAAGTGCACGCATGACTTCACGGCCACGGCTATCGAGGCGGATATTCGCGCCGACGGCGTCCGAAACGTCGATGCTGAGCGTCTTCTTGAGCTCCCACGGACGCGCTTCGAATGCATAGGGGCGCGAAGTGAGCGCGCCGACCGGGCAGAGGTCGATCACATTGGCGGACAGCTCGTGCTCGGCTGCCTGCTCGAGATAGGTCGTGATCTGCATGTCCTCGCCGCGACCCACCGCGCCGATTTCGTCCACGCCAGCGATTTCCTCGCTGAAGCGCACGCAGCGGGTGCAGTGGATGCAGCGGGTCATGACCGTCTTAATCAGCGGGCCCATGTATTTTTCGGTAACGGCGCGCTTGTTCTCCTCGTAGCGCGTCGCGCCTCGGCCGTAAGCGACCGACTGGTCCTGTAGGTCGCATTCGCCGCCCTGGTCGCAGATCGGACAATCGAGCGGATGGTTGATGAGGAGAAACTCCATCACGCCTTCGCGCGCAGTCTTCACCATCTCGCTATCGGTGCGGATTTCCTGGCCTTCCGTGGCCGGAAGCGCACAACTTGCCTGCGGCTTGGGCGGCCCGGGCTTCACTTCGACGAGGCACATGCGGCAGTTGCCGGCAATGCTCAGCCGCTCGTGATAGCAGAACCGCGGGATTTCCTTGCCCGCAAGCTCGCACGCCTGAAGGACGGTGGCGCCTTCGGGGACTTCGAGTTCCTGTCCGTCTACTGTGACCTTGGGCATTATTCAGCTGCTTCCAGAGTATCGGGGGCAAACTTTGCGTTGTGTTCTTCGATCCGGCGCTCGAGCTCGGGGCGGAAATGGCGGATGAGGCCCTGGATCGGCCAGGCCGCTGCATCGCCGAGCGCGCAGATGGTATGGCCTTCGACCTGCTTGGTGACCTGCTGGAGCATATCGATTTCCTCGATCGCCGCATCGCCGGTGCGCAGGCGCTCCATCATGCGCCACATCCAGCCCGTGCCTTCGCGGCAGGGCGTGCACTGGCCGCAGCTCTCGTGTTTGTAGAAATAGCTGAGACGGGAAATCGCGCGGACGATGTCGGTCGACTTGTCCATAACGATGACGCCGGCCGTACCGAGGCCCGAGCCGAGGTCCTTCAGACCGTCGAAATCCATCGGCGCGTCCCAGATCTGCTCGGCCGGGACCAGCGGAACCGACGAACCGCCGGGGATCACGGCGAGGAGGTTGTCCTTGCCGCCGATGATGCCGCCACAATGCTTCTCGATCAGCTCGCTGAACGGAATGCTGAGTGCTTCTTCGACCACGCAGGGCTTGTTCACATGGCCGCTGATCTGGAAAAGCTTGGTGCCCTTGTTGTTCTCGCGCCCGAAACTCGCGAACCAGCTCGCGCCGCGACGCAGGATGGTCGGGACGACGGCGATCGATTCCACATTATTGACCGTGGTCGGGCAGCCGTAGAGGCCCGCACCTGCCGGAAACGGCGGCTTGAGGCGGGGCTGGCCCTTCTTGCCTTCGAGGCTTTCGATCATCGCGGTTTCTTCGCCGCAGATGTAAGCGCCCGCGCCGCGGTGCAGGAAGACGTCGAAATCATAGCCCGATTTCGAGGCGTTCTTGCCGATCAGGCCAGCGTCATAGGCCTCGTCGATGGCAGCCTGAAGCGTCTCCGCCTCGCGGATATATTCGCCGCGAATGTAGATGTAGGCCGCCCTCGCCCGCATGGCGTAGCCGGCGACCAACGCGCCTTCGATCAGCTTGTGCGGATCGTGGCGGATGATCTCGCGGTCCTTGCAGGAACCGGGTTCGGATTCGTCGGCGTTGATGACGAGGAAACTCGGACGGCCGTCCTTCGATTCCTTCGGCATAAACGACCATTTGAGGCCGGTCGGGAAGCCTGCACCACCGCGCCCGCGCAGACCGGAGGCCTTCACTTCCTCGATAATATTGTCGTGCCCGCGCGCGATCAGCGACTTGGTATCGTCCCAGTCGCCGCGCTGCTGCGCCGCCTTCAGGCCCCAGTCCTGGAAGCCGTAGAGGTTGGTAAAGATGCGATCCTTGTCGGCGAGCATCAGGCGAGACCTCCGAATACGAAAATGGCAGCCGCGATCAGGATCACGACCAGGGCGATCGTCTTCACGACGCCCTTGAAGACTTTCCACGCGACCACGATCGCGACCAGCGCGAGGATGATGGTGAGCCAGTCGGCGCTCATGACCACTCACTCCGATAATCGTGGTTTTCCTCGACCATCGCTTCGAGCGAGCTCAGAGCGTTGGCCGGTTCGCTGGTGTGACGGCCCGGCTCCTGCGTGCCAGCCTTGGGCTGCTCACCCTTTGCCAATGCATCGAGGATGGTGTCGAGGCGCTCGGGCGTAAGGTCTTCGTAATTGTCGTCGTTGATCTGGACCATCGGCGCAGTGGCGCAATTGCCCATGCATTCGACTTCGGTGAGGGTCCACAGGCCGTCTTCCGACACGTGGCCCTTCTTCATGCCGCGCTTCTTGCAGGTTTCGAACAGACCGTCCGAACCGCGCAGCATGCAGGGCGTCGTGCCGCAAACCTGCACGTGGTACTTACCCACCGGCTTCATGTTGTACATGAAGTAGAAGCTGGCGACTTCCAGCACGCGGATGACCGGCATGTCGAGATAGTCGGCGACATATTCGATCACCGGCAGCGGGAGCCAGCCCTGCGTGTTCGTTTCTTCACCGACCTGGCGCTGGGCAAGGTCGAGCAGCGGCATCACCGCAGAACGCTGACGTCCCTCGGGATAGCGCGCAATCGCCTTGTCGGCACGCTCGCGGTAGCTCTCGGTAAACTCGAAAGCACCCCAGCGCTCGCGCAGCTCGGGAGTATCGGGTGCGGGATTACGGTCAGCCATTAGCGGTCACACTCCCCGAACACGACGTCGATGGCGCCGAGGATGGCCGTGGCATCGGGCAGCATGTGGCCTTTGCTCATGAAATCCATTGCTTGCAGGTGGCTGAAGGCCGTGGGGCGGATCTTGCAGCGATAGGGTTTGTTCGAGCCGTCGCTGACGAGGTAGACGCCGAATTCACCCTTGGGGCTTTCGGTGGCGACATAGACTTCGCCCGCGGGCACGTGGAAGCCCTCGGTGTAGAGCTTGAAGTGGTGGATCAGCGCTTCCATCGACTGCTTCATCTCGGCGCGCTTGGGCGGCGAAACCTTGCGGTCGTTGCTGGCGATCGGGCCGGTCGGCATATCGCGCAGACACTGCTTGATGATCTTGGCGCTTTCGTAAACTTCCTTCACGCGCACCACGAAGCGATCGTAGCAATCCGAATTGGTGCCGACGGGAATGTCGAACTCCATCCGGTCATAGACATCGTAAGGCTGCGATTTGCGCAAATCCCACGGGATACCGGCGGCGCGGATCATCGGGCCGGAGAAGCCCCAAGCCAGCGCGTCTTCCTTGCTCACCACGGCGATATCGACGTTGCGCTGCTTGAAGATGCGGTTGTCGAGCACGAGGCTCATCGCATCGCCGAAGAGTTCTGGCAGGCGCGTGTCGATCCACTCGCCGATGTCGACAAGCAGCTTTTCCGGTACGTCCTGGTGGACGCCGCCCGGGCGCAGGTAAGCGTGGTGCATACGCGCGCCGCTCATCCGCTCGAAGAAGTTCATGCAGTCTTCGCGCAGTTCGAACACCCACAGGTTCGGCGTCATCGCGCCGACGTCCATGACGTGCGCGCCGATGTTGAGCATGTGGTTGCAGATGCGGGTCAGCTCGGCGAACAGCACGCGGATGTACTGTGCACGCTCGGGCACCTCGACATTCAGCAGCTTCTCGATCGCGAGAACGTAGCTGTATTCCTGGGCCAGCGGCGAGCAGTAATCGAGCCGGTCGAAATACGGCAGCGCCTGCAGGTAGGTCTTGTGCTCGATCAGCTTTTCGGTGCCGCGGTGCAGCAGGCCGACGTGCGGATCGATGCGTTCGATGATCTCGCCGTCAAGCTCCATGACCATGCGCAGCACGCCGTGGGCCGCAGGGTGCTGGGGCCCGAAGTTGATCGTGTAATTGGTGATCGTTTCGTCACCGGTGGTCGGCGATTCTTCGAGTTGGAAACCGGTACTCATGCGCAAATCCACTTGCCGGAGTAGGTGGCGGTGCTGCCGTCGGCAGCGCTTACGGTGAGGTTGGCGGGACGCGAAGCCGCATCGCCTGCCTGCGGTGCGACCTGGACGGTCACGCCCTCACCCGAAAATGTGGCTCCTGCCTTGAGCGAGTCGAGGCCTCCGGGGCCCGTGTCGAGCAGCGTCAGTCCGCCTCCGACACGGATCACGGCCTTGCCCGGCAAGGTCGGTTCCTTCAGCGCGCTCGCCATGACGAGTTCGCGATTGCCGTCCATGAAGGTGCAGCCGCCATCGCGCGGACCCATGTCGACATTGGCAATATCGCGAAGCTGCTCGAGCTGCGTGACGTTGGCACCCGCCGGAGGGGCTTCCGCAGCGACATTCGGCGCATCGGCATCGACGGGCGCAGCAGCACCCTGCTCCCCGCCGTTGATACGGCTAGCGAAGTCATCCGCGCTTTCCTGAGGCGCAGGCTCGGAAGAGCACGCCGCGAGCGCGAGCGCAGACAGAGGAAGGATAAGCGCGCGCATCAATCGGCGCCCTTCTTCGGCTTGGTGGCCTTCGCGGTATCGGTCGTCTTGCCGACCCGCTTCTTGCGCCCCGGCTGATCTTCCGTCGGCTCCGGCGGCGGAGCGTCGGGTCCGCCGTCCTTTTCGGCCGGCGCATCGGCGCTGACTTTTTCGGCGGCCTTTTCATCAGCCTTCGCACCAGCGCCCGTCTGCTTGGGGCTTTCTGTGGTCTTGAGATCGTCGATCGGCGGCATATCCGCCTTTTCGTCGCCCGGAAGGACGTAATCCGCGCCCTCCCACGGGCTCATGAAGTCGAACTGGCGCAGGTCCTGTGCCAGCTTCACGGGTTCGTAGACGACGCGCTTTTCGTCTTCGGAATACCGCAGCTCGACATAGCCCGTGAGGGGGAAGTCCTTGCGGAAGGGGTGACCTTCGAAGCCGTAGTCGGTCAGGATGCGGCGCAGGTCGGCGTTCCCGTCGAACAGCACGCCGTACATGTCGAACACCTCGCGCTCGAGCCAGCCCGCATTGGGCCAGAGCGTCGTCACCGTCGGTACCGGCGTATCTTCCGATGCGCGGCACTTGACCATGATGCGATTGTTGGTGGTGACCGAAAGCAGCATGTAGACCACTTCGAACCGTTCATCCCGGCTCGGGTAGTCGACACCGGCGATTTCCATCAGCTGCTGGTATTCGAAATCGTCGCGCAAGATGCGCAGCGCGGTTTCGATGCTGCCGCGCTGGACATGGAAAAGCAGCTCGCCATGCTCTTCGTGTGCCTCGACGAGATGATCGCCAAGTGCTTTCGAAATCGTGTTCTTGAGGCCGTCGATCTGGGTGAACCGGGGCGCGGAATGAAGCGTTGTCATCTCTTCGCCCTTACCTCTCGATCGTGCCGACACGGCGGATCTTACGCTGCAGCTGCATCACACCGTAAAGCAGCGCCTCTGCCGTCGGAGGACAGCCAGGTACGTAGATGTCGACCGGCACGATGCGATCGCAGCCGCGAACGACGCTGTAGCTATAGTGATAGTAGCCGCCGCCATTGGCGCAGCTACCCATCGAGATAACGTATTTCGGTTCCGACATCTGGTCGTAAACCTTGCGCAGCGCAGGCGCCATCTTGTTGCAGAGCGTGCCTGCGACGATCATCACGTCGGACTGACGGGGCGATGCACGCGGAGCGACGCCGAAACGTTCCATATCGTAACGCGGCATGTTCACGTGGATCATCTCGACCGCGCAACATGCGAGGCCGAAAGTCATCCACCACAGCGAACCCGTACGCGCCCACTGGAAAAGGTCCTCGGTGCTGGTGACGAGGAAACCCTTGTCGTTCACTTCTGTCTGAAGCGCGTTGAAATAGTCCTGGTCGGGCTGGCGCACGTCACCCGGCTGGGCAGTCGGCTGCAGCAGGGCATCGCGTCCGTGCGGGCTGGAGGTCATTTGCTGGCTCATATCAGTCCCAATCCAGTGCGCCCATCTTCCATTCGTAAGCGAGGCCGATCGCCAGAATGAGAAGGAAAATCACCATTGAAATCCAGCCCGTCCATCCGGTGATGTCGAGGCTGACAGCCCACGGGAAAAGAAACGAGGCTTCGAGGTCGAACAGCAGGAACGAGATCGCGACAAGGTAGAAGCGAACGTCGAACTGGCTGCGGGCATCGTCGAATGCGGGAAATCCGCACTCGTATTCGCTGAGCTTCTCCGCATCGGGAGCGTGCGCGCCGGTCAGGCGGGATACGCCCATCGGCAGGAACACGAAGGCAGTCGACAGGACGACTGCGATGAAGAGGAAGATCAGGATCGGTAGATATTGTTCGAGGTCGACCACGAATGATTCCTAAGCGGGGCTTGGTTCGGGCACGCCTCTAGGCCCCTCGCGTGACAGGTGCAAGGGTGCGAAAGGCGCAATTCCCGTAAGCATGATTGCAGCAGACGCACAATCGACGTCAGTCGAGAGGCAATCTTCGTATCTGCGTCGGCGCGAAGGGCTTGTCCTGCGCAGTCTGCCCCGCGACCCAACGGTCCCACTGCCCATTACCGACATAATAAAGTGCATCAGGAGCAAGGTAACCGGAAAGGGGTTCGGTCCAGTCGTGGTGAGATACCTCCAGATTGCGCTGGCCGACCACCGATTTCCCGTCGGACGAGAGCTGCAACGCCACTATCCGCATAGGGCTGGTGCCGTTCTGTACGGCAATCAGCTCGTCTCCGCGGCGCCAAAGGCCATCGATCCCATCGAGCGGGAACGGGCCTTTCGCCGGGACCAGGTGAACGTCGCCACTATCGAGGTCGACAGCAGCAAGCCCATAGCGATAATCGCTCACGTAAAGCCGTTTTCCGTCGTCGCTCGTGACCAAGCCCTGTGGCGAGCGGAAGGTGCCGGGAGCAACGAGAATCTCGATGGTCTCGGCACCCGATAGGAGACGGTAGATGCCGCCTCCAACCGGATCGCTGGCGTAGATGGTGCCATCGGGCGAACGATGAAGATCAGAAAGGTTCGACCCTACAGGCGCAGGAAAGAAGCGCGGTGCGTCGCCAGGAAACCTGATGCCCACCAAACCGGAGAAATAGGGCTGGCCTGCATCTGAGCCATCGATCTTGCCCGATGCCGCCAACACGAGGGCGCGCCCGGGATCATAGACAATTCCGCTCAAATTTCCGGCTCCCTCGAGGGTATGTTCGCTCCAGTTGCCGCGCGGGCCCTTCCCCCACAAGTTTTTGCCGGACACGGAGCTGACGGCGATACTACCGCCCAACAAATCCATCAGAACGCTCTCGACCAGACCGGCATCCGCAGGCACCGTCGCCACAATTTCGCTTCGTTCCAACGGCTCGGGAGGCTCACGTAGAAGCCTGGTGGCTCGCTCCGCGTACTCCTCACCGACAAGCTTGGGGATCTGCGCCCGTGCAGTGGATGAGAAGACATACCCCCGATCGTTCAGCCAGGACAGGGTCCCCAGCAGGTCCTCGTAAGTCTCAGCTTCAAGCTGTGCATTGAGCAATCTAAGGCGAACCGAAGTGCTGTCGGGAAACGACGATGCCAGGTTCTCTAGGCCTTGCAGGTCACGAACCTGCCCGGTCTCGGAGTTCGCTCCTGCCCAAGCCAACTCTTGCGGGTCTGCCCCGACATCGGCCAGAGAATACTGGCTGCATCCAGCGAGAAGGAGGGCGGCGCTCGCAAGCAGCGCCCTCATTTCATCATCTTGTCGATCGCTTTGCGTGTGGCATCGCCATACGGCGGCTTGAAACCGGCCAGCTTGGCAACGTCGATCTTCGGCTGGGTGTAGACGCTGCGCGCATGGCTGAATTCGCGGAAGCCCTCGATACCGTGATAGCTTCCCATGCCGGAAGGACCGACCCCGCCGAATGGCAGGTCGTCCATGGAAACGTGGAAAATCACGTCGTTGACGGTGACGCCGCCGCTGATCGTCTTCGTCAGGACCTTCGACTGCTCGTCGGAATCCTGCCCGAAATAATACAGACCCAGCGGACGGTCGTGCTCGTTCACATGTTCGATCGCCTCATCCATGTGGCGATAGGTCTTTACCGGCAGGACCGGCCCGAAGATTTCCTCCTGCATCGCCTTCATGTCCTCGGTAACGTTCTTGAGGATCGTCAGAGGCATCTTGCGGCTGTTGGTGTTCGAGAAATCCTCATTGCCCGGATTGACCTCGATGACCTCCGCACCCTTGTCGCGCGCGTCGGCAACCAGGCCCTGCAGGCGGTCAAAATGGCGGTCAGTTACGACGCTTGCATAATCGTCGTTGTCGAGCAGCGTGGGATACATGTTGGCCGTGCCCTGCCAGACACCGTGGATCGCTTCGTCCTGCTTGCTTTCTGGAACATAGAGATAGTCGGGCGCGAGGCAAATCTGGCCCGCGTTCATCATCTTGCCCATCGCGATCCGCTCGCCAGCCTTCGCAAAATCGGCGCTCTCGCCCATGAACACGGGGCTCTTGCCTCCAAGCTCGAGAGTGACCGGGACCAGGTTCTTGGAAGCCGCCTCCATGACCTTGCGGCCCGTTGCGGTCGAACCGGTGAAGACAAGGTGGTCGAACGGCAGTTCGGAGAACGCTCCGGCAATTTCCGGGCCGCCGGTAAACACGGCGCACTCGTCCTCGGTGAAATATTCCTCGACCAGCTCTTTCATGAGCAGGCTGGTCTTCTCCGTGAATTCGCTCGGCTTGATCATCGCCCGGTTTCCGGCAGCGAAAATCTGCATCAGCGGTCCGAACGTGAGGTTCACGGGGAAATTCCACGGGCTGAGGATGCCGATCACCCCTTTGGGTTCATAACGGACCTCCGCCTTTGCCCCCAGCAGGCCGAGCGGGAACTGCACGTGGCGCTTGTCCGGCTTGGCCCAGCCATCCATGCGTTTGAGGCAGTATTTTCCGAAGTTTATCGTGCCGACGATGTCGGTCATCATCGATTGCTGCGGCGAGCGATTGCCGAAGTCTGCGCTCATGACCTTGCACAGATCGTCGGCGTGGTCTTTCAGGAGCTTGATCGAACGCTCGATACGATCCTTGCGCAACGCCATGGGCTCGGGCCGCATCTGGTGGTGAGCCGCGCGTTGCTTGCGAAGGACCTCTTCCATCCGGTTCAGTCGCTCATCGGCCATGATATTCTCCCTTGGTCTGTGTTGCGCCGCAGCGACGCCTATCCTATCTCGGTGGCAAGATATTCCAGAACCAGAGGACCAGCACAAGCATGACCCAGTTCAGCGCAAACGATCCCGTCGTAATTCTTTCCTACGCCCGCACTCCCATGGGCGGCATGCAGGGCGCCCTTGCCGACGTATCCGCAACCGATCTCGGCGCGACGGCAGTCAAGGCCGCGGTGGAGCGCTCTGGCGTCGCTGCCGACAAGTTCGACCGGACCTACATGGGCTGCGTCCTTCCCGCAGGCCTCGGCCAGGCCCCTGCCCGCCAGGCCTCGATCAAGGCAGGCCTCCCCAAATCCGTCCAGGCAACGACGGTGAACAAGGTTTGCGGCAGCGGCATGCAGACCGTTATCATGGGCGCCGAAGCCCTCGCGAGCGGCACGGTGGACTATGTCGTGGCCGGCGGCATGGAGAGCATGACCAATGCGCCTTACCTCCTCAAGAAGCACCGCTCCGGCGCGCGCCTCGGCCATGACACGACCTATGACCACATGTTCCTCGACGGCCTGGAGGATGCCTACGAGGAAGGCCGCGCGATGGGCACTTTCGCTCAGGACACCGCCAACGACTACCAGCTGACGCGCGAGCAGATGGACGAATATTCCATCGAATCGCTCCGCCGCGCGAATGCAGCCATCGACAGCGGCGCCTTTGCCGACGAAGTGGTCCCCGTCACCTTCTCGACCCGCAAGGGCGACGTAACGGTCGAACACGACGAGCAACCCGGCAAGGGCCGCCCCGACAAGATTCCGCAACTGCGCCCTGCCTTCGCCAAGGATGGCACGATCACCGCCGCGACGTCCTCTTCCATTTCCGACGGCGCAGCTGCCGTGGTGCTGACCCGCGAGAGCGTGGCCTCGGCAAACGGCCAGACTCCGGTCGCGAAGATCGTCGCAATGGCCGCCCATGCGCAGGAGCCTTCCGAATTCACGGTCGCTCCGGTCGGCGCGATCAACAAGGTCCTCGAAAAGGCCGGCTGGTCGGCCGACGATGTCGACCTGTGGGAAGTGAACGAAGCCTTTGCCTGCGTCGCGATGTTCGCGATGCGCGACATCGGCATCCCGCACGACAAGATCAACGTCAATGGCGGCGGCACGGCACTCGGCCACCCCATCGGTGCAAGCGGCACCCGCATCATCGTCACCCTGCTCAATGCGCTCAAGCAGCAGGGCAAGAGGCGCGGCGTAGCATCGCTGTGCATCGGCGGCGGCGAGGCGACTGCCGTTGCCGTCGAACTGGCCTGAGGTGACTTTCGACAGCCAACGGAACGGCAGGAGGGGCCGACGCGCCTCCTGCCGTCCGATCGCTGCCGTGCTCCTGCTTACAGCCTGCAATCAGGTTCAGTCCGAGCCCGAGCCAGCGCAGCAAGCTCCCTCCCCAGAGGAAATCGCCGGGACCTACGAGGCGACGCTGGCCGATGGTTCCACCATCCGGCACACTCTGAATGCCGACGGGACCTATCTCGACTTGGACGCGGATGGGAACCCGGTCGAGAACGGCAACTGGCGGCTGGAGGGAACCCAGATTTGCTACGATCCCGAAGGCAGCGAGCCTGAAGCCTGCTACGACCAGGGCACAAATGCATCGGTGAAACGGATCGAAGCCGAGGCACCGACCCCCGAGTGATCAGGGCTCGCCCGCACCCCAGAGGCGGGCTTGCTCGATATATCCCGCCCGGTTCCCCACGGCGAATTCGCACCAGCCCTCGTCGCAATCGCCAAGCGTACCGACGACACCGGGCTCCACGCGCCATTTGACCGCACCGCCGGTTTCCGGATCTGCGAGAATGGCCCCCTCGCCTTCGCCGATAACGATGGCTGCGCGATCGGGTGTCAGCAAACGCGAGACGACCCATCCGCGAGAACCGTCCGGATCCTCGATCAGGCGCCATCCTTCCATGATGCGCAAAACCTTCACCGGAAGTCCCTTGCGCCGGTAGACCCACGCAATCTTGTAGTCCGCACTCGGCCCAACTCTCATGTTGAGTTCGGTGGCCCGAATGCTCGCCCAGTAAGGCACTTCGCGATCCTGCGCAAAGGCAGGCGACGCGAATGCGAGCATCGGGACAAGCAGGAGGAGAAGCGGCACTCGCGACATGGCGGTAGCTGTAGAATGGCGAGGGTTTCGCTTCAAGCATCGCTTGACCGTTTCCCGCACGTAAGCGTAGCGATGTGAACAACATGAGCGAGCACGACACTTCATTCGACCGACCCGAAAAGCGCCTCGACAGGACGCCACGCGTGACCGTTACGCGCCACCTCGCCAAAGCGGTGGAACAGCGCATGTCCGAACTGTTCGATGCGCGGCTCAACACGGATGATCACCCGATGGACCGCGATGCGCTCGTCGCCGCGATGCAGGACTGCGACGTGCTGGTTCCCACGGTCACCGACCGCATCGATGCGGAGATGATAGAGGCTGCCGGAAGCGACCTCGGCCTCATCGCGAATTTCGGCGCCGGGACAGAGCATATCGATCTCAAGGCCGCGGCGAAAAAGGGCATCTTCGTTACCAACACGCCCGGTGTATTCACCGACGATACGGCCGATCTGACCATGGCCGGGATCATCGGCGTTCCCCGGCGCATCCGCGAGGGTGTCGAGCTTATCCGGAGCGGCAAGTGGACCGGATGGGCCCCCACTGCCATGCTCGGCCGCAAGCTTGGCGGAAAGACCCTCGGCATCGTCGGCATGGGACGGATCGGCCAGGCCGTTGCGCATCGCGCACGCGCTTTCGGACTGGAGGTTATTTATCACAATCGCAAGCGCCTCCCCGAGGCGATCGAGCGGATGTTCGGTGCTCGTTACGTCGAAAGTCTCGACGATCTGGTGGCCGAAGCGGACATCCTTACCCTGCACTGCCCCGCAGATGCGGAAAACCGCCACATGATCGACGCGCGCAGGCTCGGCCTGATGAAAGAGGGTGCGAGCCTCATCAACACCGCGCGCGGCGACCTCGTCGATTACGAGGCGCTGATCGCCGCGTTGGAGAGCGGCCAGCTCGCCGGCGCAGGTCTCGACGTCTATCCGGACGAACCCAATGTGGACGAGCGGCTGATCCGGCACCCCAATGTCATGACCCTGCCCCACATCGGCAGCGCAACGCGCGAAGGCCGCGAGGAATCGGGCATCAAGGTCATTGCCAATATCCGCATGTGGGCCGACGGCCATCGGCCGCCCGACCAGGTGCTGAGCGGTTTCTGACACCGAAGGTGACAAAGGCGACAGGGTGTCGCCTTCAGACTTCCAGTCTAAACCACTGGAATATTTAAGCTTTTGATCGCCGGCGGCAGGGTGACACCTCGCCCGCCGCATTTGTACCGCACGGTCATGCAGAGGCGCCGCAAACCTGCCGGGAAAGTCCTGAGGATTACGGCGAGGCATAGAGGCATGACGAGCACAAATCAGGCGAGTAGGAAAAGACTTGCTGCACGCCCGCTTCGATCAGCGGCATTGCAATGTCGTTCAGGACCTCTAATCGCTTGTCGACATGGATGAATTCTCAAGCCGGATCGAAGCGCTCGAACACCAGTGGATGCGCGCCTGGGCCCAACGCGACCGCAACGTGATGAAGACGCTCGCGTCGAAAGACTTCATTTTCCTGCTCGGATCGAACAGCCCCGCGATCCTCGACCGCGCAAGCTGGCTGGAGGCGGCGACCACCCGCTTTCGCTGCAACGGCTATCGCTTCGACGAAGTTTACGTCCGCCGTCACGGCAATATCGCGGTTTTCGCCACCCGCATGACGCTCGACGCGACCATGGGCGACCATGACTGGTCGGGCGAAACCTGGCTCATGGACCTGTGGCAAAAGGGCAAGGTGCGCCGCAAATGGCGGATCGTCGAACGCACCATCTCGCGGCCCGATACGGACGGCAAGATGCCCGATGCCATCAGGTCGATGCAGTTGTGGCGCTAGGCCGGCTATCTAAAATCCAGCTGGCAAGTAACGCTTTGCACTCTGGGCGAGATCATAGAATCGTATGGCGTCGACGGTGCTAATATCATGCAGGTGTGCAGCGCGATTTCTTATTTTCGACAAATCTAACAGCAGAGCATAGCCCGGCTCATTAATCTGCCCTTCTTTTTTAAGAAAATCAATCAACCTCCGGACCGACGCTCTGACTGGATCGGAGTATCCTAGCTGTGCCGCTAGAGAAGTAATTCTCTCATCAATCGACGCCCAAGCATCCAAAATCGCTGCAGCAGGTGAAATCTCGAGGAGTCGTTGGAAGCGATCATCTGGCAGCTCTAAGCCCTCCACCTGGGCAAGGGGATCAACTTGCTCGACGGTCTCCTCAATCCTATCGAGCTCACTCGAAAGATCGATAACCTTGTCGCCCCAGGTGAATCTCTTAACCGAACCGATAATTCTGCTCAAATCTTGTCGAAAGATGAGCAAAAAAATTAGGCCAACTAGGGGCCAGGCTAATTCCCCTGCGAGTTTGGCAAGATTGGGTTCGAGATCAGGAACGATTACAAACCAACCTGAAACCGTCCTGAATAGCCAAGTCACAATAGGGGCTTTGGCAGCTTCAAGCGTGAGGCCTGCCACAACGACTAAAAGGAAAATCGCCGAACGGTCGCCCCTCATCTAATCAGTCCCCCGTCAAAATCCGTTCGACCAGTTCCTTCACCGTGGGGGTGAAGTTGTTCGAATAGAACGGGTCCTGCTTGAACCGGTAGGCAGCATGGCCCGCGAAGGCGAGGTTCTCGTCCGGGTCGCCGCCATGGGCGATGTCCTGCAGCGTCTTCTGGATGCAGAAGCTGCGCGGGTCGGCGAGACGGCCGGTAGTGTGGTTGTCGTGATCCTTCCAGCTCGAGAACTGGCAGTGCGACAGGCAGCCCATGCAGCCCTGCTGGTCGGCACGGATCTGCTCCGCGCTTTCGGGCGTCACGAAGACGACGGTATCGTCCGGGGTTTTCAGCGCTTCGGTAAAGCCTTCGTGCATCCACGCCTGCGCCTTGCGCTGGTCACCCGGGTGGACGAAGAAGTACTTCGCCTTGCCGTGGTCCGACAGCGGGATAGTGCCCTCTTCCTCGTCGCGCTTGAAGATCGGAATCTGGCGCTCCGAACGGTGCATCAGATCGTAAAGGAACGGCGTTTTCACCGCGCTCGAATAGAAACCGGTCGGGCTGAACTTGTGCAGCAGGACGTCGCCCGGCTCGACCGTGCGCAGCATGTCCTTCCAGACCTGCGGGATCGGGCTTTCTTCGGTCAGCAGCGGGCGCGTGCCGAACTGGAAAGCGATCTTGCCGAGCTCCGGATTGTCGATCCAGTCGTTCCATTCGCGCAGGAACCATACGCCGCCCGCCATGACGATTGCCGTATCTTCGGAAACACCTTCCGCGCGCATCGTTTCGCGCAGGGCCTTCACGCGCGGATAGGGATCTTCCGGCTTGGTCGGGTCTTCCGCGTTGGAAAGGCCATTGTGGCCGCCCGCCAGCCACGGATCTTCGTAGACCACGGCGGCGAGGAGGTCCGGAACCTTCGAATAGCTGCGCTTCCACAGGGCGCGGAAGGCGCGCGCGGACGAGACGATCGGCAGGTAGTTGACGTTATAGCGCTGGGCGATTTCGGCCAGCTTGTAGGGCATGCCTGCGCCGCACGTGACGCCGGTGATCTTGTCGGCGCAATTTTCCAGCACGCCTTCGAGCACCTGCTGCGCCCCGCCCTGTTCCCACAGGACGTTGATGTTGATCGCGCCGCGGCCTTCGGAGATTTCGTAGGCGCGGTTTACCTGCTCGGTCGCGCCGTCGATGGCGTAGCGCACGAGCTGTTCGAAACGCTCCACACGGGTCGCCTGCGGATAGACCTGCGGGATCGGGTTGCCGTCCTCGTCATAGCTGTCCGCATTCACGGCGCTGACGGTGCCGATGCCCCCGGCTGCCGCCCAGGCGCCGGAGCTTGCGTGGTTGGTCGCGGAGACGCCCTTGCCGCCTTCGATAAGCGGCCAGACTTCGCGTCCACCATAGACGATCGGGCTAAGACCCTTGAAACTCATGCAATCCTCTTTCCCTGATTGGGCACTTTGTCGTGCCTTAGCCCTCGTTGCCGCTATCTGCGCGGCAGGGCGTTATCTCTTCCGGCTCTGGCCTGTTAGCCGCTGCCTTGAACTGTGCATAGTACCCCGAAAGCTCGGGCGCGTCCTTGAATGCCACGAGCTCGTAACCGACCCGGCGGAATTCGCACGACAGCAGCAGGGGATCGATCCCGTGCTGGTCGGTCGGGCGATCGACGTCCACGACGATCACCTGTCCTCCGTCCCGCAAGGCCGGCCACATGTTCCACAGGAACTCGTAGGGCTGCTGGATCTCATGGTACATGTGAACCATGAAAATCCGGTCGAAACTGTTGTCCGGCAGGCGCGGATCGCTGGGTTCGCCCAGCCTGATCGACACATTGTCGAGCCGCTGGCGTTCGACCCGCCGCCCCAGCCTCTGGATCGCTTCGGGGTCGATGTCCTGTGCGAGCACCCGTCCGGAGTCGCCCACGCGCGGCGCGAGGCGAACGGTGTAATAGCCATTGCCCGCGCCGATATCGGCCACGGTCATGCCCGGCTCGATTTCCGCCAGGTCCATGACCTTCTGCGCTTCGCCGCGGCTGTCGCGGGCATCTTCGGTCGAGAACTGGTAGGAGATGACCTCCGACACGGGCCGGTCAGGCTCGGGGAATACGGCTCCACCATCGGTGTCGCTCATGACCGCATCGCATCCGGCAAGGGTGCCGAATGCAATCAGGATGAGCGGGGCGCGCCTCACTCGGCGTCCTCCACCTCGACCGTTTCGCCGGTGACCCGCTGTGCCAGAGCCGCCGAAATGAACGGATCGAGCGCGCCGTCGAGCACGTCGTCAGGCGTTGGCGAGGTCACGCCTGTGCGCAGGTCCTTGACCATCTGGTACGGCTGCAGGACGTAGGAACGGATCTGGTGTCCCCACCCGATATCGCTCTTTTCCTGGTATTCGCCCGATGCAGCCGCTTCGCGCTCCGCCATCTCGCGCTCGAACAGGCGCGCCTTGAGCATGTTCATCGCGGTGGCGCGGTTCTTGTGCTGGCTGCGGTCGTTCTGGCTGGCGACCACGATACCGGTCGGCTGGTGGGTGATACGCACGGCGGAATCGGTCGTGTTGACGTGCTGTCCGCCTGCACCCGATGCGCGATAGGTGTCGATCTTGAGGTCGGCCGGATTGATTTCGATGTCGATATTGTCGTCGATCACCGGATAGACCCAGACCGAACAGAAGCTGGTGTGGCGCCGCGCCGAGCTGTCATAGGGGCTGATGCGGACGAGGCGGTGGACGCCGCTCTCGGTCTTGGCATAGCCATAGGCGTTTTCGCCCTTGAGCAGCAGCGTCGCCGACTTGATGCCGGCCTGGTCGCCCGCCTGGTATTCCACCGTTTCGACCTTGAAACCGCGGCGTTCCGCCCAGCGCGCGTACATGCGAAAGAGCATTTCCGCCCAGTCGTTGCTTTCGGTACCGCCCGCGCCTGCGTGGATTTCCAGGTAGGTGTCGTTGGCGTCGGCCTCGCCGGAAAGAAGCGCCTGCACCTTGTCGCGGTCGGCCCGGTCGGCGAGCGCGGCAAGGCTCGCGAGTCCTTCGTTTGCGATATCGTCATCGCCCTCTGCTTCGCCCATTTCGACGAACTCGATGGCATCGCCCATTTCGCTCTCGATTTCGCGCACCGTGTTGATTGCGGTTTCGAGGCGCTTTTGCTCCTGCGTGATGGCCTGGGCCTGCTTGGGATCGTCCCACAGGGTCGGGTCCTGGACCCGCGCGTCGAGCTCGTCCAGCTGGCGCAGTGCATGGTCCCAGTCGAGCGACTGGCGCACAAGCGCGAGAGCAGCTTCGATACGGTCGATATTGGCCTGCCCTTCGGCACGCATAAGTCGAATTCCTTGTATTCCGTTGGTTCGCCCACCTAGCGCGCAGGCCGCAATTGTAAAGCTGCGCGGGCCGGGTTGGAGGGGACGCCCTAGTAGAGCCCCTCGTTCTCCTCGACGAAGTCGCCGGCGGAATCCTCGCGGCCTTCGGCTTCGATCCGGCGGTTCGCCCTGACCCCTTCGCGAGCCCGCTTGATGAGCTCGAGAATCTCGGCCCTTTGCGCTGCCATTTCGTCGGAACGGGTCGAACGCGGCGGTTCGGTATCGGGCTTGAAAGCCTCCCAGATCACGGATGCCTTGGGATCGTTCGAAGGCTGGCCGTCGAAGACGCGCTTGCCTGTGCGACGGTCGATCTTGACCATGCGAATGCCGGGCGGAGCGACGAAATCGGGCGATGTCCAGCGGTCCTTCGTGGCTTCGACGAAGCGCTTCATGATGGGCGCGGCGGTATTGCCGCCCTGCACCCAGCCACCAAGGTTCCGTGGCTGGTCGAAGCCGACATACATGCCCGCAACGATATCGGGCGTGCCCCCGACAAACCATGCATTGGTCGGGCCGTTGGTGGTTCCGGTCTTGCCGAAGAGCGGCAATTCGAGGCTGCGCAGGCGCACGGCGGTACCGCGCGTGACGACGCCCTGCAGCATGTGGACCATCTGGAAAGCGGTGCGCGGATCGAGGACCTGCTTGCCCGACGGTTCGAAGCGAGGCATCGGCTGCCCGTCCCATTCCGCCATATTACAGCCAGTGCATTCGCGCTTGTCCGTGCGGTAGATCACTTTTCCGCGGCGATCCTGCACGTAGTCGATGACCGAGCCTTCGTTCTGGCGTCCCCAGTTCGCAAGCGCGGCATATGCATTGACCATCTTCGCCACGGTCGTCTCCCCGGCGCCGAGCGCGAAGGAATAGTAGGGCTCGTAGTCGCCGATGCCCACGCGCGAGATGGTCTGGACGACGTTCTGCATACCCGTGTCGTCGGCGATATGGACGGTCATCAGGTTACGGCTCTGCTCGAGCCCCCAGCGCAGCGTATGTTCACCGCCGCCGCCACCGCCGAAGTTGCGGAAGCACTTCTCACCCAGCTGTGCGCCCTGCCATACGCAGAACGTCTGGTCGGGAACCTGCGTGGCAGGCGTCATGCCGTTGTCGAGCGCAGAGGCGTAGACAAAGGGCTTGATTGTAGAACCGGGCTGGCGATTGGCCTGCGTGGCGCGATTGAAGCTGCCCAAGCGGCTGTCGAACCCGCCTTGCATGGCGAGGATCCGGCCGGTCTGCGGGGCCTCCGCCAGGAAGCCGCCCGACACCTCGGGCACGATCCGCAGCCGGTAACCGGAACCCGATGGCTCCGCAGCAACGACGTCGCCGATCTTGAGCGTGTTAGGGGCGCCCGAGAGTGCATAGTCCTCACCATCGGTCAGGCCGATGGTCGGCGAACTGCCTGCCTTGGTGATGACGCCGACACGCCAATTTTCATAATTGATGCTGAGGTTCGAAGAGGCGAGCTGAGAGTGCAGGCTGCCATTCTCCGGGTTCAGCGTTGCAATCGGACCAGTGAAACCGCGGTTGCCGTGATAGCTCAGCAGCTGCGCCCTCAGAGCATCGCGCGCCGCGTCCTGGAGCTCTACGTCCAGCGACGTGCGTACCCACAAGCCGCCGGCGTAAACGCTATTTCCGCCATCATCGGCGGTTTCGCCGAATTCCGAGATGAGCTGGCGGCGTACCTCTTCGAGGAAATAGCCGGCATCGGCCGAACGTTCGCTGCGCTGCTGGACGAGGCCAAGCGGCTGCGCCTTGGCAGTGTTCGCCTCTGCGGCGGAGACGAAATCGTTGGCGACCATCTGGTCGAGCACGAAATTGCGGCGCGTCACGGCAAGATCGCGGTAGCGCTCGCGTCCGTAACGCTCCGGCGCCTTCGGCAGGATCGCGAGGAACGCGGTCTCATGCAGGTCCAGCTCGTCGACATCCTTGTCGAAATAGGCGCGAGCGGCTGCCTGTACGCCAAAGCTTCTCCGCCCGAGCGGAATTTCATTGAGATAGAGTTCGAGAATTTCCTGCTTGGTCAGGACCTGCTCGATCCGCTGCGCAAGGATCATCTCCTTGAGCTTGCGGGTGACCGAATATTCGTCGCCAAGCAGGAGGTTCTTGGCCACCTGCTGGGTGATGGTGGAACCGCCGACCGCGCGTTCGCCAGAGCCGTACTTGGTGGCATAATCGAACACCGCATTCAGCGTGCCGGTGAAATCGACCCCGCCGTGGCTGAAAAAGGTCTTGTCTTCCGCCGAAAGGAAAGCCTCGATCATCGGCTGCGGGAAATCGACATATTGCAACTGGACGCGCCGTTCCCGGGCATAGGAATGGACGATTTCGCCGTCCACGCCGCGCACCACGGAAGGAAGCGGCGTTTCATATTCCAGCAGGGATTCGGCGTCAGGAAGGTTGCGCGCAAGCGAGGCCCACAAGAGCACCAGCAGCATCAGCGCAATGCCGATCAGGTAGGTCATGACCCGCAGGCGCTGGTTGTCGTGCCAGTTCTCGCGCATCCAATTGACAAAGCGCACGGGATCGCCGGTGAGGCGCTCGCGATAATACTGGAGGTGGCTGGCGTAATCCATGATCAACGCAGGCCTCTAGCACGCCGTTCATCCGACGCGCTATACCTACATTTGCATTTGCGACGAGCGCTGCTGCTGGCGGGCGAAATACAGACCGATTGCCTGGGACATCACCTCGGCGAAGTCTTCCCGCCCCTCGGCCGAAGCGAGCCGTTTCGCGTCTTCCTCATTGGTGATGAAGCCGCTCTCGAAAAGGACCGAGGGAATGTCGGGCGCGCGCAGCACCAGGAGGTCCGCGGAATGGCGCGGCTGTGGATGGAATTGCACTTTTCCTTCGCCTGCCCGCTGTATGAGCCTTGCAAATTCGTCGGATTCGGCGCGGGTCCGCCGCCGGGACAATTCGACGAGAATTTCGTTCACTTCGGCACTGGCCCCGCCAAGGGATACGCCGTTCAGCGTGTCGGCGGCGTTCTCGCGCGCGGCGAACCGGGCCGCTGCCGCGCTCGATGCGCGATCGGACAGCGTATAGATACTCGCGCCCTCGACCTCTCCGGCGTCCCCCGCACTGTCGGCGTGAATGGAGATGAACAGGTCCGCATTCAGCCGCCGGGCCAAGCCGTACCGCTCCGAATGGAGAAGGTATCGGTCATCGTCCCTGGTAAGCGCCACGCGCGCGATATTTCTTTCTTCGATCTCGTCGCGAAGCGCCCGCGCCAGTCCGAGCACGAGTGTCTTTTCGCGGTATCCCGATGCGGTGGCGCCGGGGTCGAAACCACCGTGACCGGGGTCGATGACGACCAGCGGCAGTTCCGCCTGACCGCGAACCTCGGGCAATTCGGGCTCATCCGCCTTGCCCGGCAAAGCCGCCCTCAAGACCAGCCCGGGCTCGGCTGCGGCCAAACCGCCGCCAGCGACGACACCGATCGTTGCGGCAAGCGCGGTTACCGTGACGAGAAGGGGCGCGGCGAGATGCATGATCGATTTCATGGTCACCAAAACCTTAAGGCTTCGTGCACCTTATGCGCAATATAGTTGCCGATCGAAACCCACGGTGCTAGCGCTCCTCATATCGGTTCGGTGCCTCCGATCGGCGCGTAAGTCGCGACGAAGAGGGTCGCCGATATCGTATTCGCCCCGCCATCCTGGCGTGGCCCTTATTTGTACAGGTTGATGCACAGAACGCACTCATCCCTTTCCGCAGTCCCTGCGCCGATCTTCGGCAAGACGGCTGCCGCGACGGATGCAGGGGCGCAGATTTTGCGCAGTGCGTCGGATGCAGACACGAATATCCGGACAGACGATCGCAGTGTTCTGAACCGGACCGCTAATGCCGCGATTCCACGCATGGGACGCGGATTTCACACACAATCGCGCAGCAGGAAGGACGGGCTCGCCCCGCCCCGCCGCGCATGGAGAATAATTAATGGCAACGCGCATGCTCATCGACGCGCGCCACCAGGAAGAAACCCGGGTGGCAGTCCTCAAGGGAAACCGGATTGAGGAATTCGATTTCGAATCTGCCGACAAGAAGCAGATCAAAGGAAATATCTATCTAGCCAAGGTCACGAGGGTCGAACCCTCGTTGCAGGCGGCATTTGTCGACTTCGGCGGCAACCGTCACGGCTTCCTCGCCTTCAGCGAAATCCACCCCGACTATTACCAGATTCCCAAGGAAGACCGCGCCGCGCTGCTCGCCGCCGAAGCGGAAGCTGCCGAGGAAGAACAGCGCCTGCGCGCCGAAGAGGAAGAGCGCGGCGAACTTCCGGGCGAAGAGTACGACGCCGAGGATGAAAGCTCCGAAGCGCTTGCAGAAGATCTCGCCGAAGACGGCCTCGAAGAAGTCGACACGTCCGACAAGGACAAGGTCGCCACTATCGAGGAAGGCCATCTCGACGGCGAAGACGACGACGATTCGGATGATAGCGACGACGATGAAGAGAGCGAGGACGACGGCTCGAAGTCCAAGTCCCGCTCGCGCCGTGGCCGTGGCCGCCGCCAGGGCAAGGGTCGCAGCCGCGCCAAGGAAGTGGATGAAGCCCGCGCCAAGCGCATGGCCCTGCGTCGCAAGTACAAGATCCAGGACGTCATCCAGCGCCGCCAGGTGCTGCTCGTCCAGGTCGTCAAGGAAGAGCGCGGCAACAAGGGCGCTGCCCTTACTACCTATCTCAGCCTCGCCGGGCGCTACACGGTTCTCATGCCGAACAGCAGCCACGGCGGCGGCATTTCGCGCAAGATCAATTCCGCCAGCGACCGCAAGCGCCTGAAGCAGATCGTCGGCGATCTGAACCTGCCCAAGACCATGGGCCTGATCGTTCGCACCGCCGGCCTTTCGCGCACCAAGACCGAAATCAAGCGCGACTTCGATTACCTCGCCCGCCTGTGGGACGAAATCCGCGAAAAGACGCTGTCTTCTGCGGCGCCTGCCCTGATCCATTCGGACAGCGACCTGATCAAGCGTGCCATCCGCGACATCTACAATCGCGAGATCGAAGAGGTCGTGGTCGAAGGCGAGGAAGGATACAAATCCGCCAAGGCCTTCATGAAAATGCTCATGCCCAGCCATGCGCGGCGGGTTAAGCAATATGTCGACCCGGTGCCGCTGTTCCAGCGCTATGGCGCGGAAGACCAGCTCAAGGCGATGTACGATCCGGTCGTCCAGCTGAAGAGCGGCGGCTATCTCGTCATCAATCCGACCGAAGCCCTCGTTTCGATCGACATCAACTCGGGCCGCTCCACCAAGGAGCACAATATCGAGCAGACGGCCCTCCACACGAACCTGGAAGCGGCCAAGGAAATCGCCCGCCAGCTGCGCCTGCGCGACATGGCCGGCCTCGTCGTGATCGACTTCATCGACCAGGAACACCATTCGAATACCCGCAAGGTCGAGCGCGCCATGAAGGATGCGCTCAAGAGCGACCGCGCGCGCATCCAGGTGGGCCGCATATCCAGCTTCGGTCTCATGGAAATGAGCCGCCAGCGCCTGCGCACCGGCGTTCTCGAAGCGACCACCCGCGAATGCCCGCACTGCGACGGTACCGGCCTCGTCCGCACCGCCAGCTCTGCCGGTCTTTCGGCGCTGCGCCTGATCGAAGAGGAAGCTGCCAAGGGCAAGGGTTCGCGCATCCGCCTTGCTGCCAGCACCGAGGCTGCCGTTTACCTCCTCAACGAAAAGCGCAACGACCTGATCGAGATCGAACAGCGTTACGGCGTCATCGCCGAAGTCGTGCCGGAAGGCGAAGACGAAGGCGCGAAGATGACGGTGTCGAGCCACGGCCCCAAGCCGAAGGACGCGCCGAAGTTCGACACTATCGTCGATGACGAGGACGACGACGAAGAAGAGTTCGTCGACAGCTCGGACGAGGACGAAGACGATGATCGTCCGCGCAAGAAGCGCCGTCGTCGCCGGGGTGGACGCGGCCGCAACCGGAACCGCGAACAGGATTCGGACGGCAACAACGAAGACGAGTCCGACGAGGATAGCGATAGCGACGCGCATTCCGAAGACGACGACGGTGACGACAAACCGAAGAAGCGCCGCCGTCGCGGCGGACGCCGGCGCGGTGGTCGCGGTCGTGGCGGCAAGTCCGACGAAGTAACGTCGCAGGACGCCGAGAAGCTCGAGAAGGTTTCGGAACAGGTGGCCGAGGACATGGCAGTCGTCGCCGGTCCCGAGGACACTCCGGAAACTGCCGAACAGGCCGCCGAAGAGGAAAAGCCCAAGAAGAAGCGGGCCCCGCGCAAGAAGAAGGTAGCCGAAGAAACCGAGGCCGTTGCCGAGGAAGCTCCTGCCGAGAAGCCAAAGCGTACGCGCAAGAAAAAGGCCGACGACAAAGCTGCGGACGAAACCTCCAGCGACAATGCTGCCGAGGAAAAGCCGAAGCCCAAGCGCACTCGCAAGAAAAAGGCGGACGAGGCTCCGGCAGAACCTGCGGAAGCCGCTGCGGAGGCTGAAGAGAAGCCCAAGCCCAAGCGTACGCGCAAGAAGAAGGCGACCGAAGACGTAGCCGAGCAGGTCAAGGAAGACATGCCCGTCGTCGCCGGTCCCGAAAGCACTCCCGAAACTGCCGAAGCGGCAGCGAAGCAGGACGACCAGTCATCCGACGAAGGCGGCAAGCCCAAGCGCGGCTGGTGGCAACGCACTTTCGGCGAATAATTGGAAGCTAACCGCCCGCCTGGCTCCTGTCAGGTGGGCGGTTTTCTTTCAGACCCCGGCCCGGCGGGCCACGCCCCATTCCATCCAGCCCATCACCTTGGGCGCATGGTCGAGATAAGCCTGGCCCAGCGGCTCCACTTCAAAGCCTGCGCCGCGCAGGGCAGAGCCGATCGGTCGCGTTAGATGGCATCCGCCAGCCAGCGGCTTCCAGACCGGCTCGATCCGGTCCTGCCACTTGGCAACCGATGCATCGGGCGCGCGGCCATGCTCGAGGAAGAGCAGACGCCCTCCCGGCTTCAATATCCTGCGTAATTCTCCCAGCACCTTGGCAGGGTCCTCGACGCTGCAAAGCGTGTAAGTGCAAACCGCCGTATCGAACGTGCTGTCTGCAAACGGAATATCTTCCCCGACGCCTTCGCGAATATCTGCATTCCAGCCACGCTCGCGCGCCCTGTCTCGTGCATTTTCGAGCAATTTCTCGTTGGGATCGATGCCCGCGAAGCTTTCCACGCGGTCGGGATCGTAAAGCGACTGGTTGAGGCCGCCGCCGCACCCCAGTTCGAAAATGTGGCCTTCAGCGAGCGGAATTACCTGCCTGCGCCTGTCCTCGATCCCCTTTTGCCCGCAGGCAAGGGTAATCATCCTCGGCATGACGTGCCGGTCGTAAAGACTGCGCAAGCCCAAACGCTCTCTCCCCACGTTTCGACCGCACTATGCCTGAAAATTTGGCGGTGAAAACCGCTTTTGCCGTCTATGCGCGTCGCTGGCGGAGTAACTCGCGGATATCGTTGAGGTCTTGCGGCTTGTCGACATCGACTGCGGCAAGGCCGTCAGGTGCCTTCACGAGATTTGCCCGCACCCCCATCCGCAGGCCTAGCATTTCGATAGCCTGCGCCATCGACAAGCGGCCAAGCGCGTATTTGACGAGCGTGGAAAAACCCAGTCGGCGCACGATACGCCACGGGCGCTTGCGGTCGGCCTCCACCGCTTTCCAGCTTTCGATGGCCTGCCCTGCCCCTTCATGCTGGAGGTAGAACAGGTTGCACCCGGACCATGCCCCGTCGGCAAGGCGAAGGTAGGTCCGCTTCGAGCCAGGCATCGCCGCTTCGATATCGCGACGCTCTGCCAGCATGATCGACAGGTCTGCCGCTTGCGGTGTGGTTTCGACGATATGCCTGACCCATTCGGGCTTCAGCAGGCCATGGTCCGCGGTAGTCACCAGGAGCGGAGCACCCAGCGCAGCAAATGCGATCGCCGTGCTTTCGCTCGGCCCCTGCCCGGTAGGGAGAACCTCCAGATCGAGCGAGCGAGCCAGGGCTACGACATCCGGGTGATCGCAGGATACCGCGATGCGGTCCGCACCTGCCTCTCGCAGCGCGCTCGATACACGCTCGAGCAGCGCTGTGCCCTCGAGATCGATCAGCGCCTTGTGCGGCTTTCCCTCGGTTCCGGCCAGCGGATCTCCACCCGACCGTGTGCCCGCGAGGATCAATGCCGAGTAAGTCACGCCGCAGCCGCCTTCCTGCGGAGCTGACGAAGGATGACCCACACGGTCGCGCTCATGGCGAGGTAGAAAATGCTCATGGCCAGCGCCACCGCCCAACCAACGCCGACCGGACCCGACGACACGAACGCAAGGACTGCGCCGACCAGCACCGCAAGGGCCAGCACGCGAACGCGAAGGGCATATTTCGCATGGCCGGTGGAATAGAGCATCGGTTCGTAAGACACGCTGGCCAGTTCGAACGCGGCACCGACGGCCAGCGGAATGAGCACCACCGCTCCGCGCGCATAGTCGGAACCGCCGATCAGGACGAGCAGCGGTTCACCGAGGAACACCGCCAGCACAAGCACGGTTACTCCGGCCAGGGCAGCAATCCGGGTGACTTTCCTGACCAGGCCTTCGAAGCGATGGGCCTCGTCCGCCATGGAGGAAATAGCGAATTCCGGCAGGACGGCGCGCGCGATCAGGACAGCGAACTGCTTCACCCCCTGGGCCAGTTGATCCGCAAGCCGGTATAGACCCGCGGCCGACGTCCCGAGGAAATAGCCGACAGCAAGGAGCGGGCCCTGCCGCACGGCCGCGTCGAGCGTCGTTGCGACGTAGGTCACGCCGAAAAAGCTCCTGACCCCCTCGTTTTCGCGCAGCATCTGGTTCCAGTGCCCGAAGTGCCTGCGATGGAAGGCTTGCGGGGCAAGGCGCCGTGCCGCGATCCAGTACAGCGCTGCGGACAGCAGGTCGAAAAATGCCCAGGCGAAGAGGAATTTGCCCACGCTCGCACCTGTCCAGAGGATGATGCCGCTGGCGATTAGGCGTCCGGTTGGAACGACCGCTTCGATATACATGCCCACGTCGAAACGCCCGAGAACCCTGACGATGCCGCTCGGCGTGGTCAGGCGCGACCACATCAGGGCGCAGGCGAACAGGAAGCCCATCGTCACATATTCGGGGTTCAGCTCGAGTATTTCGGCGAACCCGAAATAGAGCAAGGCCGCGATCACGCAGCCCGTGATCGCTCCGAGCACATCGGCAGAGGTGCAGAACCAGATCAGGCGACCGAACCGGGGATGGTCTTCTTCGAGAACGGGCTGCGCGCCGAACCGCACCAAGGTCTGCCAGGTCTGGAAACCGGCGACGGCCACAAGCGCCTGCGCAGTGCCGAAGATCAGGGAAAAGTGCCCGAAATCCTTCAGTCCTAGCGAGCGGGCAAGGATGGCGAGATAAAAGAAGCTGCAGACCGCGCCGAACCCCTTGCCACCGAGAATCCAGGCAAGGTTGCGCAGGATATTGGACAACCCGTCACGTCTTTTTGCGGGTTCTGAAGCCGGCTGCATGGCGCGGACCTTTGAACGAATTGTCCTTGCGGTGCAATTGCATGGTTTGCGACTACCCACCGCCCGCACTATGGCGCCTTCCATGAGGGCCATATTCCTTTTCAATCACGACGCAGGTCACCAGGTTGCTCACCTTGCCGGTATCGCCGCCGCGACGGCCAGATTGCATCCCGATATCGAGACGGTGGTTGCCTATGCGACTCCCGAAATACGTGGCCGTCTGGAAGAACTGATCGAGCCTGCCTCGGCTCAGCTGATCCGCTGGGAAGAACTGGAACTGCCCGGCTGGCGCAAGGCTGTCGCTACGACCTTCGACCGCGTGCTTCCTGCAAGTCGCCTGATGCGCCTGCGCGCCAATATTCCGCTGTTTGCGAGCGCAAACATGATCATCTCGACGGAGCGGACCTGCCTGCGGCTGAAGAAGCACCTCCCGCAAGACAGCATGCCCTATTTTGCGAAAGTGCCACACGGCGCGGGGGATCGCAGCGTGGCCTACCATCCCGATTACACGCGCTTCGACCGCAGCTTCGTTGCCGGCCCAAAGGTCGTTGACCAGCTTGTCGCCCACGGCGTCTCGCGCGAACGACTCGTCATCGTCGGATATCCCAAGTTCGAAGGCATCGACCTCGATGCCAGGGAGCGCTTCTTCGACAACGACAACCCGACCTTCGTCTATAACCCGCACTTCGACCCAAACCTGTCCAGCTGGTACGACGAGGGACCGGAGCTGTTGAGATGGTTCACAAGCGATGCGGGGAAGGACTTCAACCTCATCTTCGCGCCGCATGTGATGCTGTTCAAGAAAGAGCTCCATGTTTCGCCCGAGTACAAGATCGCCCGCAAGCGTCCGGATGTGCCGGAAGAGGCACTCGAAGCCGAAAACGTCCTAATCGACGTCGATTCACCGCGCCTGTTCGACATGAGCTACACGCTCGCCGCCGATGGTTATATCGGTGACGTGTCGAGCCAGATCTACGAATTCCTCGCCCGTCCGCGCGCCGCGTTCTTCTACGACAGCCGCCGCGAGAAGCTGGAGGAAGACGACGAATGGCACTTGTTCTGGGACGCCGGCCCCGTCGTCCAGACGACCGCGGAACTGACGACACTTCTACCCGAATACCGGGAGATCGCGTCGCAATATCGGGACAAGCAGGTCGAGCTGTTCTCCTACACCATCGACCTCGGCGATCGGCCGGCCAGCGAGCGCGCGGCAGACGCGATTGCCGACGCCGTCAAGGAGCAAGCGGGTCGATAACCTTCCAGCCACGCGCCCTCGCCTTCGCGGTCTCGGCAGGCGAACCGGTGACGAAAAAGGGCTCGTCCGCCCAGTTGAGCAATGGCGCGTCGGCGAAGCTGTCGCTGAGAAACCGCACATGCACGGCATCCCGGTCGATGGCCTGTTCGTCAAACCATGCAAGGACGCGGGCTTTCTTCACCTCGCCATAACAGTTGCCCCCCGGAATTTGCGAGCCGTCCCAGCCTGTTGCGATCACATGTTCGAAACCGAGGCGCTTGGCGAAGGACTGGGCGTAGAAGCCGAAGGCGGCAGTCGCCACCATCATTTCCGCACCCGATTTCCGGTCCTCTTCGACCAGTTTCATGACCGCCGGCATCAGGCCCGGATGCTCGATGCGCGCCCCCGCATAGTCATCGCCGATCTCCTCCAACCGGTCGAGCCGGACATTTCCGAGCATCAACTTCATCCCGAACCGCTTTAGAGCAGTGCGCGAGTAGAAACCCACCCGGTAACCGATCATGGCTATCACCCAGATCGGCAAGAGGCCCAGTCGCCAAGGCGCAAGCCGCCGCGCCGCAAAGGCGAGAAACGGGGTAAAGGTCGGACGGCGGGTCAAGGTCCGGTCGAGGTCGTAAATCGCGATGTGCACTTCGATGCGCTGCCATGTGCGTGTTTTGCACGCAAGTCCGCTGAAAATTGGCCGTTCCGGGCCTTGCGCCACTCGCACGAACCGCTAGATGGGTTGCGTAAAGCAACAGGATCGCTTGAAAATGGCTACGTTTACCCTCCCCAAGAACTCCAAGATCAGCGGCAAGGGCCGTGCGCATACGGCAGACGGCGGGACGCGGGTAAAGAAATTCAAGATCTATCGCTACGATCCCGACAGCGGCGAAAACCCGCGCTACGACACGTTCGAGATCGATCTCGACGAGTGTGGCCCGATGGTCCTCGACGCCCTGTTCAAGATCAAGAACGAGATCGATCCCACGCTGACTTTCCGTCGCTCGTGCCGTGAGGGCATTTGCGGTTCCTGCTCGATGAACCTCAACGGCAAGAACGGCCTCGCCTGCACCACGGCGATCGACGACCTCAAGGGCGAAATCCGCATCACCCCGCTTCCGCATATGGAAGTGGTGAAGGACCTGGTGCCGGATTTCACGCACTTCTACGCACAATATGCCTCCATCCGTCCCTGGCTGCAGACCGTCAGCCCGACGCCCAGCGGCAAGGAACGGCTCCAGACCCCCGAACAGCGTGAACAGCTCGACGGCCTGTACGAGTGCATTCTGTGCGCCTGCTGCTCGACCGCCTGCCCCAGCTATTGGTGGAATTCGGACAAGTTCCTCGGCCCCGCCATCCTGCTGCAGGCCTATCGCTGGCTAGCAGACAGCCGCGATGAAATGACCGGCGAGCGCCTGGACCAGCTGGAAGATCCCTTCCGCCTGTATCGCTGCCACACGATCATGAACTGCGCGAATGTCTGCCCCAAAGGTCTCAGCCCGGCAAAGGCGATCGCGGAAACCAAGAAGATGATGGCCGAACGCGCAATCTGACGTGGTTCTGCCCGACACCGTTTTCGAACATGGCCCCGATCCGGAAAATCCGGGCTGGCGGCACTGGAACCTGAAAGACCAGAGCCTTTTCAACGGCGCCGTGATGGGCAAGCTCATCACGCGCGTCGACGAAGACGGGCGGTCCCGCCTGCGGATGTTCCCGGAACGCCGGCACGAAAACCTGCAGGGCATCATTCACGGCGCGGTTTCGCTGTCCCTGATCGACATCTCCCTGTTCACGACCATGCACACGATCGGGACGGGTAACGCAGGCCCTTCGGTCACGCTGGAACTTTCCACCCAGTTCGTCGGCGGTGGCGATCCGAAAAGGCCGCTGGACGCGGTGTGCGAGATCGTTCGCGAGACCGGAAGTCTCGTGTTCGTTCGGGGCTCGGTCGTGCAGGAAGAGGATGTCATCTGCGCCTTCTCCGGTATCGTGAAGAAGATGCGCCCGCGCCCCCTCTCCCAATGACCGGAATGCTCGCCCGCTACGAACGCCTGGTGGCGGCAGGCGAATTGCAGCCAGATCCCGACCAGAGGCGCGCTGCCGAGCGGCTCGACAGGCTACAGAAAGACCTTGAGGCCGACGAGCCCGGCGGTCTCCTCTCGCGACTGTTCCAGGCAAAGAAAACGCGGCCGCAAGGCGTCTACATGTGGGGCGGCGTCGGACGCGGCAAGTCGATGCTGATGGACCTGTTCGTGGAGAGCCTTTCGATCGCGGAAAAGAGGCGGGTTCATTTCCACGAGTTCATGCTCGAGGTGGATCGCATGATCCGCGACGAGCGCAAGAAGGAAGCGGGCAATCCCATCGCGCCTGTGGCTGCCCGGATCGCAGACGACGTCCGTTGCCTCGCGTTCGACGAGATGGTGGTCAACAACACCGCGGACGCGGCAATCATGGCGCGCCTGTTTACTGCCTTGATTTGCGACGAGGGTGTGACCATCGTCACAACCTCGAACCGCCCGCCGAGCGACCTCTACAAGGACGGCCTGAACCGCTCCCTCTTCCTGCCGTTCATCGATCTCGTGCAGGCAGAACTCGATGTCGTTCCACTCAACGGGCCGACCGATTATCGCCTCGACCGCCTCGGCGATCTGGCAACCTGGCACACGCCGCTGGGGGATGAAGCTACCGCGCAGGTCCGGGAAGCGTTCTTCCGGCTCACCGATTACGCTCCCGAAGATGCGGAGCACGTGCCGAGCGGCGAACTGGACCTCGGCGGCGGGCGCACCCTGCATGTGCCCAAGAGCTTCAAGGGCGTCGGCGTGTTCAGCTTCAAGCGCCTTTGCGGAGAGAACCGCGGCGCTGCCGATTACCTCGCCATCGCACATGCTTATCACTCGGTCATCGTCGTCGGCATCCCGCGCCTGTCGCCGGAAAACCGCAACGAGGCGATCCGCTTCACCAAGCTGATCGACGCGCTATACGAAAACAGCGTGAAACTGTTCGCAACCGCTGCGGCCGAACCGAAAGACCTCTACACATCGGGCGATGGATCGTTCGAGTTCGAGCGGACCGTCAGCCGCCTGAAGGAAATGCAAAGCGCCGATTACATGGCGCGGGGCCACGGCCTGGCGGGTTAGGCGCTCGGCCGCAGGTGGCGCAGCGAGCGCTCCAGCATCAGCAATTGCCACAGGGTGCGACCGTTGTCGGACCGCCCTTCGATATGGTTTTCCGCGAGGCGGACAAGCGCATTGCGCTGAAACCAACCGCTGTCCACCAGCAGGCTGCTCGACGCGATCCGCCGCGCCTCGTCGGCCAGCGAGCCGCGGAACCACTGCGCCAACGGTGTCACGAACCCCTGCTTCTTGCGATAGAGGATGTCGTGCGGGAGATAGCGCTCCATCGTGCGCTTCATCAGCCATTTGCCATCACTGCCACGGACGCGCTCGCGCTGCGGCAGTGTGGCACCGAACTCGACGAGGCGATGATCCAGCAGCGGTTCGCGTGCTTCGAGGCCGACTGCCATGCTGGTGCGATCGGTCTTCGTGAGAATATCGCCGGGCAGCCAGAACTTGAGGTCGGCATATTGCGCCCGGTCGAGCCCTGAGCGCGCCGGTGCATCGCGCATCAACTGCTCGAAGGGCTGTTCGGCACGGTACTCGCCCCGCGCCTTGAGCAACGCGTCTCCGTAAAGTCCTTCGCGCAGCTCCGGGGAAAGGATCGCCAGCGCCCGAGCATATCCGCTCTCCCCGCTTTCGGCCAAGGACAGCAAAGTCGTCTTCGCGCGCAGGGGGCGCGGCGCCCAGTCCGCCTTGGGCCATGCCTTGCCAAGCGCACCGAATACAGCGCCGCGAAGCCTAGCGGGGAGAACCGAGCGCGCCTGTTCTTCCCTCAGCTGGAAGAGGTGGCGGCGGTAGCCTGCAAAGGCCTCGTCCGCCCCGTCGCCGGACAGGGCAACCGTCACATGCTCCCTCGCCAATTCGCAGACCCGCAAGGTCGGCAGGGCGCTGGCATCGGCAAAGGGCTCGTCGAAGATAGCGGCGATACGGTCGATCTCGCCGAACTGGTCGGCCGATACGATGCGCTCATGATGGTCCGTCGCGAAAAGCTCCGCCACCTGCCGGGCGTGTGCCGTTTCATCGACGCTCTCGACATCGAAGCCGATCGAGCAGCTCGTCACCGCGCGATTGCTCGCCTCGCTCATCAGGGCGACGACCGAAGAACTGTCCACACCGCCGGATAGGAAAGCGCCCAGCGGAACGTCTGCGACCATGCGGCTGGTCACGCCTTCGCGCATCAGGTGCAGCAATTCGGCGGAGCGGTCGGCGGTTTTGCCCTTCCCCCTTCCCTCAAAGCTCACATCCCACCATCGTTTGGGCTCAGGCAGGGGCCGTCCGTGATCCAGCAGCATGAAATGCCCGGCCGGCAGCTTGGTGACATTCTTCAGGATCGCGCGGTGATCGGGGACATAGCCCCAGGTCATGTAATCCTCGATCGCGAGCGGATCGATCTCCCGCCGCATCATCGGATGCGCTATCAGGCCCTTCAACTCGCTCGCAAAGCCCAGCGCACCGCCGGGAAGATGCGCCAGGTAGAGCGGTTTTACCCCCAGTCGGTCGCGTGCAATGAACAGCTTGCGCCGGTCATGGTCGTACAATGCGAAGACGAACATCCCATCGAGCCGCGATAGGCAATCCGGCCCCCATTTCTGCCAGGCGGCTAGGATGGTCTCGGTGTCGCCTTCGGTACGAAACTTGGCCCCGTCCTGCGCGAGTTGGCGGCGAAGCGTGCGGTAGTTGTAGATCTCGCCGTTGAAGACGATCGTCGTGCGGCCATCTGCCGAATGCATCGGCTGCGGCGAACCTTCGAGATCGATGATCGAAAGCCGTCGATGACCCAGGCCTACGCCTGGCGCAGTCCATACGCCCGCCCCGTCCGGCCCCCGATGGGCCAGTGCAAGGGTCATGGCCTCGACCCGCTTGGGATCGACCGGCTTCACCGTCTCGTAATGGAAGATACCCGCGATCCCGCACATGGCGGAGTGCCCTAGACCAGACGCACCAGAACGGCAAAAGCGATTAGCACCGCTGCGATAGCGAGGCCGACATGCATGGCCGTGGGTGCGCCGTCGAAGCGCACGATGGCAGGGAATCCGGTAGCCTCTTCAGCAGTGAACCCCGCATCTTCCGGGTCGCGTTGGAACCAGCGCCACGCCACGCCCAGCACCAGAGCAATCACGATGCCGAAGAAGAACCAGCCATAGACGATGTGGTCGAAGCTGCCCGCCGCCTCCGCGCCGACATATTGCGCGATGAAGATGGTCGCCCATGCCCTTACGCCGTTGGCGATGATAGGCACGACGACGCAGGCAAACAGAAACCAGAGACGCCGCTTCCAGCTGGTGAAACAGGCGTGTGCCACGAGAATGCCGAGCGTTACCATCGCGATCAGGAACTTCACCCCGGAACAGGCCTCCGCCACGATGAACAGTCCGGCGGGCGTATCGATGTAGATACCGTCTGAAACCGTTTCGATCCCGCTTGCGACGGTCAGCCATGTGGTGATGTGCGCGGTAATCGCCTGAAGCTGCGGGATGATCTCGTCACCGAACGGCACGAGAAAGGATGAATAGAACAGCGGAAAGGCGAGGACGAGGCTGGCGCGCGTGCCGATCATGGCCATCGCTGCGCCCTGGAAGGCAGCCAGCGTCCCTGCCTGCGCGATCAGATTGATGTCGAGTGCACGCCCTGCAAGCCAGACGACCAAGCCGAGGGCCAGCCACACGACTCCGATCCAGCCCGCCGAGGGGCGAATCTTGCGCAATTCCTCGCGCTGCAACCACACGAGCCAGGCGATGATCGCCGGGATGAGGAGGATGTGGCTGTAGGTGTCGATATTCCACCACTGGTGCGCCATGCGTGCCCATTCGCGAAATGTGAGTGCGAAGAGGGCCGCCCATGCGACAAGGACGCGCAGGACCGCGCCCGACCAGCGCCGCCCTTCCTGAGTCGGGCTTTCCGAAGAAGCGACGTCAAGCTGCACGGCTGTTCTTACCATCGGGCTGCACGAGGGTGGCCACCTGCTCGTAAATCGCTTCCCAGCTCATTTCGCTCGCGACGAATTGCCGGGCCTGTGCCCCGATTGCCCTCCCATCGAGACGACCGTCGAGCAGGTCCTGCAATCTCGAAACCATGGCAGCGTCATCTCGCGCGATCAGGAAATGCTCGCCATCATTCGCCGGAATGCCGGTTGCGGCTTCTTCGCTCAGCACGACCGGCCGCGCCATCGCCATCGCTTCCAGGACCTTGTTCTGTACCCCGCGAGCGATCGCCAGCGGCGCGACTACAGCGGTTGCCGCGCCGAGAAACGGTCGCATATCCGGTACCCCTCCCCATACCGTGACGCCGGGGAGCTTCCCGAGCTCGCGCACTTTATCGGTCGGCGCACGTCCGACGATGTGAAAATGCGCGTCGTATTTGGCTGCAAGTCCCGGCAGTACGCCGTGGGCGAACCGCTCCACCGCCGCTACGTTCGGGGCGTAATCCATCTGGCCCGTGAAGACGATATTGGGGCCCGCCTCCCCGATTGGCGAAGATGGCAGGTCGGCTTGGGGATCGAAGAAATGCGTGTCGACGCCGTTTCCGAAGACACGGATCTCGGCGGAGGTTTCCGGCGCCAGGCGCGAACGCAGGAGATCGGCTTCGCTTTCGCTGACCAGGGTCGTCACATCGGCGCGCCGTGCAAGGCGGTCTTCCTCCGCGGCGAGCAGGCGCCCTTCCCGCCCGTTGATCCACGCCATGTCACCTGCCTTGGCGTAGGTATCGAACTTCGCGCTATCGACATCGCAAAGGTCGATCATCACACGCCCGTCGAAACCATCGGGCACGTACTGGCCCATCTGGCCCGAAAATATAACAATGGTGTCGATCGGGTTTGCGGCGAGCGTCTGCTCGACCCAGGATTGCAACCCACGGTCATGGAAAGCCGCGAGGCTGACCGGCCTGCCCGACATGACCGCCTGAATGCCAGCAAGCACCAGGGGCCTGGTCCTGTCGGCCACATGGCTCGACGCCGCGATAGCAGACAGCTCGGCGCGATGATCTCGGTCTTCCTGCGTCTCGGCAAATGTGCCGACATGCACGGGGCCAAGGCGCGCCAGGGCCTTGAGCAAGTGATGCGAGCGGATCTTGTCTCCGCGGTTGGGCGGAAACGGCATCCGGTGCGCGAGGAAAAGTATCTCGCCCATGCCTATCCCAACCCGCGCGCAATCCACGGACCGATCAGGTTCGCGACCGGCAGGGGCAGTTTCTTCCAGAGCTCGATCTTGGCCGAATAGCCTTCGTCGGTGGGGTCGATATTGCGGGCCTCAACCCCCGGCGCAGTCCAGCGCCGATAAGTGAGCGGCTCCGGCTCGAATCCCCAGTGCTTCTTGAATGCAAAGGGACCGCTACCAGTCTTGGAGCGACCGAAATCGAACCGGTCCATCCCCTTGCGACGGGCATGGCACATCAGTTCGTAATACATCCGCTCGTTCGCGCGCAGGCCCCGCGCTTCCCAACGCCCGCCGCCCCAGTAAGGCATGACCGCCCCATCGTGATAGAGCGACAGGACGCTCGAGATCGGGCGGCCCTCGTGCGATACCGTGAGGATATCCGCCTCGTCCCCGAACGCCTCGATCACCGACGCAAACAGGCTGCGCGGGAAGACCGGCGTACCGAGGTTGCGGACACTTTCGGAATAACACTGGTAGTGCGCCTCCAGATCCTGCTCGCTGCGACCGACAGTGATCTCCAGATCGTTTGCCAGGCCCTTGCGGACCTCAGCGCGCGCCTTGCGGGGGATGGCGAGCAATTGCGCCTCGTCGTCGCCTTCCAGAACCCTGACGAATCCGGCGTGCTGACCTCCGATCCGGTCCCAGCCTTCGACCGCATCGGGTGAGCGTAGTTCTATGGTCGAGACACTGTTGCGCATGGCGAGCTCGGCTGCAGAAGCGAGAAGCGCCTCGAGCACCCGCTCATCGGCAAACAGGGGGCCTCCCCCGACCGCGAAACCGCTCGATACAAAGGCCCTGCCGAAGAGCGGCGAATTGACATCGCTGAGCGGCAACCATCCGCACATCACCCCGCCGCGTTCGGCGACCAGTCCCAAGGCCGTCTGCCCGGTGCCCGCTTCGATCGCGGAGAGCCACATTGGACGCTGAAAAACGTTGCCGTTCCGGTCGCGCACGAAATCCTCAATACGCGCGCGTGTCTGCGCACTCCCCAGATCTGCGAGTGCGACCGATACATTCATGGCGACAGGCGCATTCACGCGGCCCAATCCATGGCACGCGAGCGTTCGATCCGGGCAATCTGGTCCATGCGGCCCCAGGAAAAATCGTCCAGCAGGTCGCCCAGCTTGCCCGCCATGCGGGAGAGATTGGTGTAATGACGCAGGCGCGAACGCAGCGGCGCCTCGGCAACGCGCGGTTGCTCGGGGTCGATTTCCCATGGGTGGAAATAGAAGATCGCCGGACGGCCCTCGGCGCGGTTGACCTGCCGGATGGCCCAGCGGCTGAAGCCATAGGGAAGCACGCGGAAAAAGCCCCCGCCTCCCGCTGCCAGCCTGCGGTTGGCGAGTACGGCGGTGGTCACCGGGATTTCGACGAGGTCGCTACCCGCAACCGGATTGAAGGCAAATCGCGGCGCGTCGGGCCAACCGTAATGGTCATGCACCACCGGCGCGACGCTGGAGGAATAGGCGTAGCCGTGCTCGGCCAGGACCTCGTGCGCCCAGGCATTGCGCGCATCGATGGAGAAGCTCGGCGCGCGGTAGCCGGTGATCGCGCACCCGCCCACGTCCTCGAGGATCGCCCGCGATTTCGCGAGATCGTCGGAAAACTGCTGCCGCGTGAAGGTGAAAACCCGCGTGTGGTCATAGCCATGGCTGGCGAGTTCGTGACCCCGCTCGACGATGGCCCGCATGGCAGCCTTGTTGCGTTCGGCAATCCAGCCAAGCGTGAAGAAGGTCGCCTTGACCCCAGCCCCGTCGAACAGGTCGAGGATGCGCGCGACATTGTCGCCGACGCGCAGTTCCAACCCGTCCCAATCCTCGCGCTTGAGGGTCTTTTCGAAAGCGCCCACCTGGAACCAGTCCTCGACGTCGACCGACAGGCCGTTGACGATGTTACCCGGTTTCATGGACGCCCCCTCAGACGCCGTCACGCCGCTTCGCGGGTTCCGGTCGACTCGAAATAGTCGATCATCATGGTCAGCACGTGGCGCAGCGAACGTTCCTGGTCGTCGAGGCGCTGTTCGATGGCGGAGAGGCGCTGGTCGAGATCTTCCGGCATCGCTGCTCCGCTGTCCTTGGCGGCGGCAAGCTTTTCCACCTCGCGGCGCAGCGCCGCCATGTGCTTGTCGCGCTGGGCGAAAGCACCTTCAATCGCTTCGATCTGGTGATCGAGAAGGCCTTTCTTGCGAGCAGCCTCGTCGGCTTTCGACATGGCCGGGGCAGCTTCCGTACGAGCCTTGGCGATCGCATCGGAGGCAGGCAGGTTGCGATCGGGACGCGCACGCTGCGGCGCCTCCTGTGCTTCGGGAGAAGCATCGCCGCTCATCTCTTCGATCACCGCGTCGAGCATATCGACTTCGAGCATCGACTGTTCTTCGAGCGCGCCCATCAGCAGCAGGCGGTTCATCACCTGGTTCACCTTGCGCGGAATGCCGAGCGTCGCCTTGTGGAGACGCGGCCAGATCGCGCTGGCGAATTCGGGGTTACCGGTCCAGCCAACGTGTTCGAGGCGGTGGGTGACATAAGGCTCCATCTCGCCCGGCTGCATGGCCTCCAGGTGATGTGCCGCGATCACGCGCTGGCGCAGCTGTTCGAGCTCGTCCGACTGGGCGAGCAGGTGCTTGAATTCCGGCTGGCCGAGCAGGAGCGTCTGCAGCAGCGGGTGCGAGCCGAGCTGGAAGTTCGACAGCATCCGCAATTCTTCGAGCGCGCCAATGGACAGGTTTTGCGCTTCGTCGACGATCAGCAGGACACGGCGGCCGCCGCGCGCTTCCTCATGAAGGAACAGTTCAATCGCCGCGAGCGCGCTCGCCTTGTCGCCGCCTTCAACATCGAGGCCGAAGCTGCGCGCCGCGACGTGGATCATCTCTTCGCCGTCGAGTGCGCTGGTCACGACTTCGCCCACCGTCATGCGGCGATCGTCGAGCTTCTGCTTGAGATGCGCCACCAGCGTGGATTTACCTGCGCCGACTTCACCCGTGATGACGACGAAGCCTTCACCCTGGTTGAGGCCATAGCCGAGATAGCTCAGCGCCTTCTTGTGCGTGATGCTTTCGAAATAGAAAGCGGGATCGGGGGTGAGCTGGAAAGGGCGCTCGGTAAAGCCGTAGAATTCCTCGTACATCAGGGCGTCCTTATCAGAAATCGTAGCGCAGGCCGAGAAGCGCAGTTGCCGCACGAATATCCGCATCGCTGAGTTCGGAATCAACGGCATAGATGGAAACCGCCGCACGTGCGGAAAGGTTCTGCCAAATCGACTGGTAGTAGGAGGCGGAACTTCCGTAGGAGAAGGTATCGCCGAATTCGCCAACACCGCTGTCGAACCAGCTGCCGAAGGTGTTCACACTGAAACTGCCTTCCCAGATAGGTCCGCTTACCCCGGCGGTGACGTAGTAGGTTTCATCCACCACATCGTTCGCCGCAGCAAGCACGGTGCCCTGTGCGGCGATGAATTTGCGGTTGTCGTATCCGGCAGCAAAGCCGGCGGTCATCAGGCCGACGCGCTGCGAGTAGCTGGCGACCACCCCGCGTCCGCGGAACACAGAGGAGCGGACCGAGCCGAGCAGGCCCGCCAGGCAATTGCTGCCCAGGGTCGGGCTGGTGCAGCCGGTGATATCGCCCGAAACGGGATCGCGCAGCACATCGAAATCGGTCGGAAGCGCGGCCAGCGCATCGTTCACGCGCCCGCCGAAACCCTGCAGCGAATCGTAAACACCCACGGACACGGTGGACCTGCTGTTCGGCTGCCAGTTGAAACTGCCGTAGAAGGTGTCGCTGTCATAGCGACGGCCGAAACTGGCTTGCAGCTGCGTGCGGCTGCTGGGACGCCAGATAACACCGACATCCCAGATGAGGCCGTCGGCCTCGTAGGCGATGCGCCGGGGGCTGCCTTCGTCGACCAAATAGCGGCCGTTCGAACCGATAACCGGATTGCCCTCGCTATCGCGGACCGCATCGCGCGACGAGACCTCGACATCTTCAACGCCGGCACCGGCGACGATCGCGAGCGTGCGCGAAACCGGAATGGTCACGTCGCCGCGCACGTAGGCATCCCTCACCCGCTGGTCGAGGTTGTCGATATCTTCCTGGTAAAAGCCTGCGCCCACTCCCACGCCGACCGGGAAAGGCATCCCCGGCGAGGTTGCCGCACGCACCATTGCGGAGTGAGAGACGCTCTCATCGAACAGATCGACTTCGTCGCCCTGCAATGTCACGAATTCCGGACCGTCGATCCGGGTATAGCCGATGCGGTAATTCGCATCGATCTGAACATCCTCCACGCGCGTCGTCAGCGTGGGTCCCGCATAGAGCGAATAGGTCTTGGTGGTCGTGTCGTCGTCGCCGATGATCGGGGCAATGACCGAACCGCCCGCCCCGGCCGTGCGCGTACGGCTGGCAAGAGCGCCCGCCTCGACTTGCAGAGTGCGCGGGATAATGGCCGTATAGGCGCGCGCGATGCCGGTAATGCGGTCGGTATCGCGGGCATTGTCGGCCCAGGCGAAATTACGCTCGTAGCGCACAGAGACGGCAGCCCCGCTGTTCCGTCCGCGCAACTGGGCGTCCACACCGGCAGCAAGCTGCGTGTAAGTGACGACATCGTCGCCCGGCGACATTTGCCACGTGAAAATCTGCGAGGCTTCGATGTAGGGATCGATCCGCGTCCGCTCGACCCCGCCCGAGCGTTCTTCCTCGCGCTCGCCATTGCCATAGCCCTGTGCAGCCGCAGGGGCCGCACACAGCGCAAGCACTGTCGCTAGGAGAGCGAAGAAGCGGGTCACACTCTTAATCCCCGTACCCGTAATAGCTGCCGAACTTGCGGCCGCTCGGGCTGAACGTGGCATCGTTCAGCAAGAGGCGGATGTCGGGACACGCCGAAAGCAGGTCGATCGCATCTTCGAGCGCAACCTGGCCGGTCACGTCGGCGCGGGCCACCAGCAGCGCCTGGCCGACGTGTTTCGCCAGCTCGCTCGCAGGCGTCGCTGCAAGAGCCGGCGGGCTGTCGAATACGATCATGCGGTTCGGTGCACCGCGGGTGAGGCGGTTGAGGACTTCCCACGTCCGCTCGCTTGCGAGATACTCGCTGTCACGCCCCGTACGGGCCCCTGCCCCCAGCACCCAGAGGCCGGGAATGTCGGTGCCGATTACGTGATCTTCCACGTGGCTGGCAGGATCGGCCAGCACGTCCATGAAGCCGGTATCGCTGGAGAGGCCGAGCTTGGAAAGGATGCTGGGCTTCCCGAAATCGGCATCGATCAACAGGACTTCGCTGTCACGCTCTGCGGCCATGGCCAGCGCCAGGTTCAGCGCACAGAAGGTCTTTCCTTCGTCCGGATGTGGCGAGCAGAGCAGCACACGCCTTGCGACAGAGGTTCCCTCGGAGCGTGCAGAGGCCAGGACCTGACGCTTCACGATCCGGAATTCCTCCAACAGCCGCGAGGCGCCGCCGTCGGGATCGATAAGGCCCTGCTCGCACAGAAGCTCTCGCGAAACGGGATGTTTTTCACCGCTAAATTGGACCGCCGGGTGCGCATCGCTACGGCGCCGACCTTCCATTGCGGGCTCCGCCTGTGTCCTCGCCTCAGCTGGCCGCTCCACCGGCGCGGGCTCCTGTGCGGGCTTGCGTGCAGGCGCGAATTTCTTCTTCGCATTGGCGTCGAGCATGACCGGAACGGGGGCGGGTGCCAGCTTGTCCAGGCCATAGGCACCGCTCGCCCTTTCGAGCAGCGAATCGCGCTTGTCCTTCGCGTCAGCCTTGCCGTCAGGAGAAAGCTTGGTGGGCTTGTTCACGCTCATCTCCTCACGCAACCGAGCTTACTTGCACGATCTCGACGACCAGCAGCAACAGGCACAATGCGGCAAGCGCACCGCTGCCGGCAAAGAATTGCTTCAGCCTCAATTTCTGATGCCTTGCAGCAGCGTCGGTCATGGATCGCGAAATCGTGCCGATGACCGGTAGGTCGAGGGCACTTTCGAGCCGTTCGGCCGTGGTGAAGCTTGAACGCAGCAGGCCGAGGATGAAGGCGACGCCCGCGCCGATCGCAAGACCGGCCATCAGGACGCCCACGAGCAGGAGGGGCCGGTTGGGTGCTGCAGGTGTCTGCGGCAGGATCGGCGGATCGATCACGTCGAACTGGAACGAGTTGCGGTTGGTTTCATAATCGCCGCGAACACGCATGCGCTCCCTGCTCTGCAGAAGCTCGTCGTACTTCTCTTTCTGGACTTCATAATCGCGGCTGATGCGGCGGGCCTCGGCAGCGACTGCCGGTTCGGAAGCCTGCGAGGCGATCAGGGCCGTGATATCGGACTGCAAGGCAACCTTGCGGGCCTGCAGAGCCTGCACGTTGGCCTGCCGCTCGGCACGGATTGATATCAGCGAGCTATAGGCCGGATTGATCGTGCCGCCGGAATTGGCCGGTGCTGCGCTGGCTTGCTGCCGCAGCGCCTCTACCTGCCGAAGCTGGGCTACGACATCGGGGTGGCTGTCGGTGAGGCCGCGTGCGCGCATCGCAGCGAGCTGCGATTCCGCCTGGATCAACGCGCCCTGAGGGCCGCCCCCGGCGCCTGCGGTCACGATGGTACGCGGGGTGCCCGCGATCTGGCCATTGATGGCGGCAAGAGAACTTTGCGCTGCGGCGATATCCGAATCGACATTGCGCATCTCGCTACGCATCGTCTGGAGGCGCATGGCGCTTGCACCGGCTCCGGCAACGGCTTCGGGATTGGCAGCTTCGAAGGCGAGGCGACGCTCCTCGATCGCTTCGAGCTCGGCCTTGCGCTCTTCAAGGGCCTGCTCGAGGAAGATCATCGTCTGCGCCACATCGCCGCGGTTGTCGGCAATGTTTTGTTCGCGAAACAGGTCGATCATGCGCTGGACGACTTCCTGCGCAAGCTTGGCGTTTTCCGCATCGGAGAACCCGCTCCGCCCGATGGTCGCGGTGATTTCGAAAAGGTTTTCCTGCTGCAGGCTGACACGGATATTGTCGGACAGGTCCGCAACCGCGTTCTGCATTTCGAGATCGGTCTGGACCTTGTCGCCCAATCGCGTCGAGCGGATGATCTTCTCAAGATTGGTCGTGCTGGTCAGGGTCTGGCGAACCCGTGTGATCGCCTCCTCACCGCCATTTGATATCTTCAGCTCTTCACCCAGCACATCTTCCAGTTCCACGAAAATGCGCGCGCGGCTTTCGTAGCTATTGGGGATCAGCGCCACGGCCATCCAGCCCAGCACGCACACGCCCCAGGCCACCGCAAGCGCTATCCAGCGGCGGTTCCAGATCGTGTGCAGCGCGCTGCGAAACTGGTCGATGATGTCCTGCATGCCCCCTGCTCCGCCTTAGAAGGCGCTTTCCGGTATGATGATCACATCTCCGGGCTGGAGCAGTACGTTGGCATCGCTATCGCCGCGCTTGAGCAGGTCCGTAAGACGCAACGCATATTCCCGCTGCGTTCCTGCGTTCTTGTCGAACCGGATAAGCTTGGCGCGATTGCCCGCAGCAAATTCGCTGAGGCCACCGACCGAAATCATGGCGTCGAGCACGGTCATATTCGCGCGATACGGCAGCGAGGCAGGCTTCTCCGTCGCGCCGACAATGCGGATCTGCTGGCTGAAAGTGCCCGCAAACTCGTTGACGATGACCGACACGAGCGGTTCTTCGATATACTGGCTCAGCTGCGCCCGGATGTCTTCTTCCAGCTCCGAAGGCGTCTTGCCGACTGCTGCAAGGTCCTTGACCAGAGGGATCGTGATACGTCCATCGGGGCGCACCTGGATGTTCTCCGCACCCAGTTCCGGATTGCGCCACACGTGGATGGTCAGCTCGTCGAGCGGTCCGATGATGTATTCCGCACCCGGCTCTTCCTGGGCGGACACGAAGGTTGCCGGCGGCAGTTCTTCACCACCGGTAGTGGCACAGCCGCCCAAGGAAACGCCTGCGCCAAGGACGAGAGCGAGAGCGGCAGATCGCGACGAAAGCATTCCGAAAATCCCTGATAGTGGATGCACCTGCAGCGAAGGCTACAAACGCATCTTCCCAAATTCGCCCCGCTTCTTGCGCGAAAAAGGTGAACATACCGTTAGTCATAGACCCGCGAACGCGCGGAATCGCTTGGATTTAGCACGAATTATCAGAGTGTCTCAAATCAGGACTTCTGCAGCGGGGCCCTGACCAAGGAATGCGCTGGGAGAAGCGCTCGCTCCGTAAGCCCCCGCACAGAACACCGCCACCAGGTCGCCCACTTCCGCACGTGGAAGGAAGGCCTTGTCGGCCAGCCTGTCGAGCGGCGTGCACAGGCAGCCCACGATGTTCACCTCTTCCGTAGGCTCCTCATCGAAACGGCTTGCGATTGCGACGGGGTAGTTCCGCCGGACGACAGTGCCGAAATTGCCTGAGGCGGCCAATTGGTGGTGCAAGCCCCCGTCGGTCACGAGGTAGGTCTGTCCGTGGCTTTCCTTCCGGTCGACGATGCGGGTGACATAGACCCCGGCTTCCCCCACCAGATAGCGGCCAAGCTCCACGAAGAGCTCTGCATCCTTCAAGGACTCCGGAAGGTTTTCCAGATGCTTGGACAAGGCTTCTCCCACAGGATCGAGATCGAGTTGCTCGTCTCCGTGGAAGTAGGGAATGCCGAAACCACCGCCCATGTTGAGCTTGGGCAAGGCGATATCGGCCTCTTGCGCCAGCCTGTAGGCCAGGGTGAGGATATTGGCCTGCGCCTCGATTATGGCATCCGCACTCAAGGCCTGGCTGCCGGTGAAGATATGCAGGCCCCGCCATTCGCAGCCTGCGTCGACGATCGTCCGGATCAGCGCGGGAACGCGATCGGCATCGACACCGAATGGTTTCGCACCGCCTCCCATCTTCATGCCCGAACCCTTGAGTTCGAAATCCGGATTGACCCGCACCGCGAGCCGGGGCGTCTTCCCGATACGCTCCGCAATGGCCAGCGCGCGCGATGCCTCATTTTCGCTTTCAAGGTTTAGCGTTACCCCGGCAGCGATCGCCGCCTCCAGTTCGGCGTCGCGCTTGCCCGGTCCGGCAAAGCTGACGCGGCGACCGTCGATGCCGAGGTCCTTCAGCATCTCCAGCTCGCCACCCGAGGCGATGTCCAAACCGTCGACCAATCCCGAAACGAATTCGAGAAGTGGTGCGTAACTGTTTGCCTTGATTGCGTAATTGACCTTGATACGCTCGGGCAGAGATGCACGCAGATCCGCGATCCTCTGCGCGATCAGGGACTTGGAATAGGCGAAGAACGGCGTACGCCCCGCCTTGGCTTCCATCTCCGACACACGAACACCGCCAACGGCAAGTTCACCGTCCAGGGCTTCGAAGCCTGCGGGTATCGGACCGGTCGGCTTCATGCCTCCAGCTCCCTTTTAAGCGCGGTCCGGTCGATCTTGCCGTTCGGGTTGAGCGGCATCGTATCGCGCCAGTGATAGACGTGCGGCTGCATGAAATTGGGCAATTCGCGCGATAGCTGGCGTTTCAATTGCTTCTCCAGTTCATCGAGAGCCCCCTCCCCGTCGGGACGCGAAACCAAGTGTATGGCGTGGCCAAGCTTGGCGTCGGCTATACCGAAAGCGACCGCCTCGGCTACCAGTCCCGTCGCCAGCGCCGCGCTTTCGATTTCCTGCGGACTGATGCGGTTTCCCGCGCTCTTGATCATCGCATCGCGTCGCCCGACGAAATACAGCAGGCCGTCATGGTCACGCCTGACCCTGTCGCCGGACCAAACGGCAACGCCGCCATAGCTGGAAGAAGCAGGAGCCGGCTTGAACCGTTCGGCGGTACGGTCCTGATCCTGCCAGTAACCTTGGGCAACCAGAGGGCCGCAGTGGACCAGCTCGCCTTCTTCGCCAGGAGTCGCAGGAGCGCCGCTATCGTCGATCACCAGGATCTCCGCGAACGGGATGGCCCGGCCCATCGAGGTCGGGTGCGTATCCACTAGAGAGGGATCGAGGTATGTCGACCGGAACGCTTCGGTCAGGCCGTACATCGGGAACAGGCTCGCTTCGGGGAACATCGCCCGCAGGTCTGCGACTAGGTCTTCGGTCAATGCCCCGCCGCTGTTCGTCATCCGGCGCATCGATGCGACAGCCACTTCAGTCCATTCGACCTCGGTAAGCTGCACCCAGAGCGGAGGCACGGCCGCAAGGGTCGTCACGGCATGTTTGGCGCAGGCCTTCACCACGTCCTTGGGGAACAGGTAATCGAGCGGCACGACGCAGCCGCCTGCGTACCACGTGCTGAGCAGCTGGTTCTGCCCGTAATCGAAGCTCAAGGGCAGCACGGCGAGTGTTACATCATCCGCCTCCATGCCAAGGTAATGGGCAACCGAGACCGCGCCCAGCCACAGGTTCGCATGGCTCAGCATCACGCCCTTGGGCGCACCGGTGGATCCGCTGGTGTAGAGGATCGCAGCAAGCTCTTCCGGGTTGCGATCCGAAGGACCAAGCGACTGACCGGCAGCACTGACCAGCCCGAAAACATCGTCCTCGGCGATAACTTCGCAGGGCGGCGGGATGTCGCCTTCTTCCAGCGATTTGAGGCGTGCAGGCGTCGCCATCAGCAGGCAGGCGCCGCTGTCCCGCAGGATATGCGCAACCTGCCCATGCTTGAGCAGGGGATTGATAGGCACATGGATCAGGCCAGCGCGCGCTGCCGCGAGTGGCAGAAGACAGGTCAGCTCTCCCTTCGCGGCCCAGCTTGCGACACGCGATCCCACTTCGCATTTGCTCGCGAGCCACCCTGCAAGCAGCGCCACACCTGCGCGCAAGTCGGCATAGGTCAGGACCTTGTCCCGCAATACGAGAGCGCGTGACTGTGCATCGCCAAGCTCGGCGAGTTGATCCAACGGTTGCGGCGTGGGATCAGGCTTGGGCGATCCAGGCGGGGAGTTACCGGTGGTCATCACGGTCAGCTATCACGACACGGTTACAAAACTGCAAGGGCTCGGCAGCCCAGAAGCGGGACCTTTCGACCGATATGAATGGTACCGCTTGCTGGAATCGCATGGCGCGGCGCCGCTTGTCGCTGTCGGCACCGATGGAGAAAGGGTCGCGGCCCTTCCCCTGACGCGCGGACAAAAGGGTCTCGTGCCGCTCACGAACTGGTTTGCATTTTCTTGGAAACCGCTTGCCAGCGGCGGCGATACATCGCGCATCCTCGTCGAGATCGCTCACGACCTGAAGAAGACCACGCACCGTTTGGACCTGTACCCGCTGGCGGCGGAAGACGGGTGTTACGAGCAGGTATGCGAAGCTTTCGAGCATGCAGGTTGGTCCGTGCATGGCGAGCACTTGGATGAGAACCATGTCCTCCAAGTCCACGGACGCAGTTTCGCGGAATACTGGAATGCGCGTCCGGGCCGGATGAAAACGACAGTCAGGCGCAAGGCACCTAAGGTCGTTATCGAAATTTCGACTGAATTCCATGAAGATGAGTGGGAAACTTACGAATCGATCTATGCCAAGAGCTGGAAACCACGCGAGGAACGGGCAGACATCCTGAAAGCCTTCGCGCGGCTGGAAGATGGTCGGGGAGCCTATCGTCTCGGCATCGCTCGGGTAGACGGTGACCCCGTCGCCGCGCAGTTCTGGAGCGTCGAGAACGGTGTCGCCTCCATTCACAAGCTCGCCCACCTCGAGAGCGCGGAGCCCTATTCGGCAGGCACTGTCCTCACCGCGGCGATGTTCGAATATGCGATCGACGTCGATCGCGTAGACCTGATCGACTTCGGGACGGGTTCGGACCCTTACAAACGCGACTGGATGGAGGAGTGCCGCCCTCGCTTCCACCTTACCTGCCTCGACATCCGGCAACCGGCTGCCTGGCCGGCCCTTGCCAAGCGGATGCTTGGCCGCCTTGCACCGCGCAAGGCGCACGGCTAAGGCGGCCTCCGCTTCAAGAGGGGAACCTTTCAGACCTATGGGCGAAACCGCCACATCCGAGCCGACCGGTCCGAGCCGCACCGCCATCGATACCGCCTTGCGGTCCATCATGTCCGACGTGCTGGCACTCGATCCCGAGCAGGTTGCCGAATTCGACGGCGATACCGGGTTGTTCGGCCACCTGCCGGAACTCGACTCCATGGCCGTCGCAACACTTCTCACCGAGATGGAAGACCGCCTCGATATCATCATCGAAGACGACGACGTCGACGGAGAAATGCTGGAGACCTACGGCGCTCTCCTGGCCTTTGCCGAAGCCAAGGTCATCGAAGGCTGAGCGCGCTTTCCCATGTTTCTTGAATGGCCCGCCCCGCTTCCCGATGGCGGGACGAGCATGGAAATGGCGGTCTCAACTGCCCGCAAGGCCACTCCCGACCTGCTGATAATCCCGCCGCTGTTCGACGAGGCCAACCGCATGCGCGCGCAGCTCGTCCTGTTGATGCGCACCTTGCAGGATCTCGGTGTAACCAGCGTCATGCCAGACTTACCGGGAACGAACGAAAGCCTTCAGCCTCAGGCCGCGCAAACCCTGCCGGCATGGCGCGAGGCAGTCATTTCTGCGGCCGATCATTTTGGCGTGAGCTGCGCACTCTTCGTAAGATCGGCCTGTGCCCTCGACAACGGCGCGGTTTCTGCCTTCCATTACGCCTCGCACGATCCCGCGAAACTGCTGCGCGCCATGGCACGTGCGCAGAGCCTTGCCGAGAAGGAGGCAGGCAACCACCGCAGCCCCTCGGAAATCCTCGATAGCGCCCGCGCAAGTGGAGGTACCATTGCGGGTTGGCAGATCGGGCCTGCCATGGCGCAGCAGCTTTGCGATTCCCAAACGGACCAGAGCGACGGGGTCACGCCTATCGCACATGAGGAAATCGGAGGGCGCGCGCTCTGGCTAAGCAGCGAGGGCGGTATAGACGAAAAGCAGGCGAAAGCCCTCGCCGCTGTCGTCGCACAAGAGGCTGGAGCCTCATGAGCCGCCTCCATCTTGCCTTCCACTGCGGCGGGTTGAGCCTTGGCGGAACGCTCGACAATGCGCCCGGCACGACCGGATTGCTGATCGTGACAGGAGGCCAGGAGCCGCGCGCGGGGGCGTTCGGATGGCAGGCACGACTTGCTGCCGAAGTCGCCAAAGCTGGTTTTCCGGTCTTCCGTTTCGACCGGCGCGGGATCGGCGATAGCGAAGGCGAAGATCGCGGATATGAGAAGTCGCGCAAGGACATCGCCTCCGCACTACAGGCGTTTCGCGCGCTCTCGCCCCAGGTGAACCGTGTGGTCGGTTTTGGCAATTGCGATGGTGCCTCGGCGCTTATGCTGGCCGAGGGTGCCGGGTTCGATGGTCTCGTACTGAGCAACCCTTGGGCGATTGCTGACAGTTCTCAGACGCTACCGCCTGCCGCCACTGTACGATCGCGCTATCTCGCAAAGCTCGGCAAGCCGAAGGAAATCTGGCGCCTGCTGAGCGGCAAGGTCAACCTTGAGAAGCTGGCAAGCGGTATCCGGCACGCGTCCGGAAGCGGCCAGACAACCAATCCCCTTATCGCCCCGCTCCGCGAGGGTCTTTCCCAATTCGAAGGGAATGTCCGCTTCCTCATCGCCGAAAACGACCGCACTGCGCAGGTTTTCGCTGCAGATTGGGGCCACGACGAGCGTATGGCTATCTGCAGTTCGGCCGGCCATGCCTATGCCGAACCGCACGCCCGGGAATGGCTGAGGACACAGGTACTGGCCGCGCTGCGGTCCTAGCGGGTGAAGTAGCTGGTAAGCTCTACATGGGTCGACCAGCGGAATTGACCCACCGGACGTAACGCCTCCAGCTTGAAGCCGGCATCGATCAGCGTCTTCGCATCGCGCGCCCAGCTTGACGGGTTGCAGCTCACATAGACCACCCGTTCGATTTCGCTCGCGGCGATTTGTGCGACCTGCTCCCGTGCCCCTGCACGGGGCGGATCGAGGAGGGTGGCAGAAAACTTAGATATCTCAGCGGCTTGCAATGGATTCCTGAACAGGTCTCTATGCATAGCGTGTACAGCGATGCCGCGGCTGTTGGCGGCCGACTTGCAAGCGAGATGCGCGTCGCGCGCCGCTTCTGCAGCAAGAACCTTGGCCGGACCTGCGAGAGCGAAAGCGAATGTCCCGAGGCCTGAAAAAAGGTCGGCTACCGTGCTCGCCCCTGCCAGCCAGCGCTTCGCATCGGCGAGCAACACCTCTTCCCCGTCCGTCGTCGGCTGGAGAAATGCGCCTTGCGGCAGGCCGACCGGGACCTCGCCGAGCGAAATCGTCACGGGTTCGGGCTCCCAGACAGCTTCCGGACCAAATCCCTGGTCCAGCGAGAGACGCGCAAGGGAATGCTCCCGCGCAAAGTCCAGCAGGGCTTCGGTGGCTGCCAGTCCGTCAGCCTCGATCCCCGTGATGGCGCAATCGATGCCCTGGTCGGCAAGGGTCAGCGAAACATCCACCGGTCCACGTTCGGCATGGCTGGCGACCAGCTTGCGAAGGGGTGCGACCAGCGCAAACAGGCGCGCATCGAGTATCTCGCATTGCTGCATGTCGACGATGCGGTTGCTGCGCGCCTCGCGAAATCCGATGACCGCGCCCTTTGCCGCCTTGAGCGCATGGAGGGTCGCACGCCGCCGCGAGCGCGGCGGTGAAAGGTGGGTCGGCAGGACCTCCCCGATATCTATCTCCTGGCCCCGGGCCGCATTGACCACTCGGTCGGTCACGAATTGCATGAGGGCCGTTTCATCCGCGTGCTGGAGTTGGCACCCGCCGCATTTGCCGAAGTGACGGCACGGTGGCGTCACGTGATGTGGACCGGCCTCGATCGATCCATCCGGCGTCACTGTGTCCCCGGTGACGGCACCCGCAATGTGCCTGCCCGACTGTGTGACGCCGTCGCCCTTGGCGGCAATACGGACGATTTCCTCTGTCTCGCTCATAAGAACGACGCCATGGCCGGTTTGACGCAATGTGCAAGCTGCAAGGCGGTAAAGGCCGGACCGGCGAGGCGCGCTGCTTCGTGATGCAACCAGACAGCGTCCTGCGCCGCCTCCATAGGACTACGCGATCCGGCGAGGCGGGCCGCGCATATCCCAGCGAGCACATCCCCGGACCCGGCCACCGACAGCCAGCTGCTTCCTTGCTGGAAGAACACCGTAGTGCCCTCACCCACCAGGATCGTGTCCGGCCCCTTGGCCAGGACCGTCAGGCCTGTCGCCGCCGACAAAGAGCGTACCCGATCGAGCTTGCCAATCGCTTCGACGCCGAAGGCTTTGCACAATGCCGCCAGTTCGCCCTCGTGCGGCGTCAGCAGAAGGCGGGACGGATCGACACCTTCGAGAATGTCGTCGTCGAGCAGGTGAAGCGCATCGGCGTCGAGTACGCATTGCCTGCCTGACGCCAAAGCTGCTGCCAGTCTTTCGCGCGAGGTCCCGCCCCGACCCAGTCCTGGTCCGACCAGCAAAGCATCGATGCGATCGTCTACCAGCGCTTCATCGAGATCGTCTTCGACGATCACCAAGTCGGCCGGTGCGTCCGGATGCGATCGGTCGCTGAAAAGCTTCACATAACCTGCACCCGCGCGCATCGCTGCTTCGCAGGACAAGAGCGGCGCGCCGGGCATTTCGCCGGCCACAACGGCGACGAGGCCCCGCGTATATTTGTGCGCACCCGCTGCCGGTGCCGTGAGCATAGGCCGGTTTGAGAGGACGCCATGTGCGTTGTCGAGCGACAAGCCGAGATCGACCAGCTTTTTCGCGCCCATCATCGCCATGGACGGCATCAGGAAATGCGCCTGCTTCCACGCACCCAGTGCAAGCGTCAGGTCGTATCGCGGCATAGGTCCGAGAGTGGAACCGCAATCGCTTCGCACAGCGCTTGGGACATCGATTGCAATTTTAAAACAGTCACTTGAAGATAGTTCTTCGAGCAATTCGCGAAATACTCCTTCGACTTGCCGCGACAGGCCGTAGCCGAAGAGGCAATCGACCACGATTGCATACTCGAACGGACCCTTCTCGCGCGTGTTACCCCCGAACCGGCTACGGGCCGTTCGGGCAGTATCCGTCGAGGGTTCGACCGGTGCGATGACGTCGACATCGTATCCCCGGGAACGCAAATCCTCGGCGATCACATATCCATCGCCGCCATTGTTTCCCGGACCGCACAGGACGGTGACCGGTCTGCCGCCTGCCGCGCGATGCACCCATTGGGCGGCGCCCTGCCCGGCCTTGAGCATCAGTTCCCATTCGCTGGTATCCGCAGCCATCGCCGCTTTCTCGGCCGCAACCATTTGCGCGACGGTCAGGACGGCTTCACTCACCGACCGGCTCCTTCCAGCGATAACGGTCGTTCTCGATCGTGAGGACGACCCAGTCGCCCTGCCGCTCACTACTCGCCTCCCCGGCACCGTCGCCTACGTCGAAACCGGCAGGGCTTTCGGACAGGGCGAGACGGCGGAAGCCACCATCGGGATGGCGCACGACGAATTCGGCGTTAGCGCCCGGTATTTCCTCGGACAGGCGACATTGGCGGACGAATTCATCCGAGCCATTGAGAGCACATTCGATCGCGATACCGCCCTGTTCGGCAATACCGGGAGCAGCCTCTGGCTCGGGCGAACAGGCCGCGAGAAGACCGATGGCGAGGGTCGGGAGCACTAATCTCATTGCTGGCGGCGCTGCCACTTCGTGCGCCAAGGTGCAAGCGTGCTCGGCTCAGCGGCGCCTCAGCTGATCGACATCGCGAATTGCACCGCGCGCAGCCGAAGTCGTCATTGCGGCATAGGCCTTCAGCGCCGGAGAAATGGCGCGGGGACGCTCGTTCGCAGGCTGCCAGGCATCATCGCCCTGCTCATTCATCGCCGCACGCCGCCGTTCCATCTCGCCTTCGTCGATCATCAGGTTGATCGTGCGGTTCGGGATGTCGATTTCGATCCGGTCGCCATTTTCGACGAGTGCGATCTCACCTCCCTCTGCCGCTTCGGGCGAGACGTGGCCGATCGACAGACCTGAGGTGCCGCCCGAGAAACGACCGTCGGTGAGCAAGGCGCAGGCTGCCCCCAGCCCCTTGGATTTGAGATAGCTGGTCGGGTAGAGCATTTCCTGCATGCCGGGCCCGCCGCGCGGCCCCTCATAGCGGATGACGACCACATCTCCTGCGACCACCTGTTCGGTGAGAATGGCAGTGACGGCGTCATCCTGGCTTTCGTAGACTTTCGCCGTTCCGGAAAAGGTCAGGATGCTCTCGTCGACACCGGCGGTCTTCACGATGCACCCGTCGCGGGCGATATTGCCGTACAGAACGGCAAGGCCGCCATCCTGGCTGAAGGCATGCTCTGCGCTGCGGATGACGCCCTTCTCGCGGTCGAGGTCGAGCGATTCCCAGCGCCGCGACTGGCTGAAGGCGGTCTGCGTGGGCACACCGCCCGGCGCCGCGGAGAAGAACTCGCGAACCTTGTTGTTCTGCGTGCGGCCGATGTCCCAATCGTCCAGCGCATCGCCCATCGTGGGGCTGTGCACCGTGGGCAATGCCGTATGTAACAGCCCTGCTTTCTCCAGTTCGCCGAGGATCGACATGATCCCGCCCGCACGGTGGACGTCCTCCATGTGCACGTCATCTTTTGCGGGGGCGACCTTGGACAAGCACGGCACCTTGCGGCTGAGGCGGTCGATGTCCTTCATCGTGAAATCGACCCCTGCCTCGTGCGCGGCGGCAAGCAGGTGGAGTACGGTATTGGTCGACCCGCCCATGGCGATATCGAGGCTCATCGCATTTTCGAAGGCTTCGAAACTGGCGATGCTGCGGGGAAGGACGCTGGCGTCGTCTTCCTCGTAATAGCGGCGCGCAAGGGTCACGATCAGCCGCCCTGCACGCTCGAACAGGCCTTGGCGATCTGCGTGGGTTGCGAGTGTGGAACCGTTGCCGGGCAGCGAAAGACCCAGTGCCTCCGTCAGGCAGTTCATCGAATTGGCGGTGAACATGCCTGAGCACGATCCGCATGTCGGACAGGCGGAGCGTTCGATCTCGGTCACCTGCTCGTCGGTGTAGGAATCGTCGGCGGCGGCCACCATTGCATCCACGAGGTCGAGCGCCTTCTCCTTGCCGTCGAGCACGACCTTGCCGGCTTCCATCGGTCCGCCCGATACGAATACGGCAGGAATGTTGAGCCGCATCGCTGCCATCAACATGCCCGGAGTGATCTTGTCGCAGTTGGAGATGCACACCATCGCGTCGGCGCAGTGGGCATTGACCATGTATTCCACGCTGTCGGCGATCAGGTCGCGACTGGGCAGCGAATAGAGCATCCCGTCGTGACCCATCGCGATCCCGTCATCGACGGCGATGGTGTTGAATTCCTTGGCGACGCCGCCGGCCTCCTCCACCTGGCGCGCGACCAGTTGGCCGAGGTCCTTGAGGTGCACGTGGCCCGGCACGAATTGGGTGAAACTGTTGACGATGGCGATGATCGGCTTGCCGAAATCCTCGTCCTTCATGCCTGTCGCCCGCCACAGGCCGCGCGCTCCGGCCATGTTGCGGCCATGAGTGGTGGTGCGTGAACGATAGGCGGGCATGGCAATCTTCTCCGTCTGGAGCCCTAGCCCTAGCAGACAGATCGATGCGGGATAACGGGTATTCGGCGGCAGATTTACCGCAGATCGCCCAAGTTGGGCTTTAGGCGCGCGCTGCTATCAGACTTCGAGAGCGACGCGGCCCATGACATCGGCCAGCATAACAGCCCAGCGAGCCTGTCCCGCCTCGTTGGCGATCTGGTCCTGGCGGATTTCGACCGTGCAATAGGGAATGCCCGCAGCCTCCGCGTGGCGATCCATCGTGGCGTTGAGTTCCTTGCCCGAATAGGGCTCGTTATCGCCGACGGTCAGGCCCTGTTCGCCAAACAGGCGGATTGCGTGACGTGCTGCACGGTCGTCCTGGTTGTAGAGCAGCGAGACCTCCCAGGGACGGTCCTCGTCGCTGGTTTTCATCTTCGGTGTGAAGCTGTGCAGGGCCACGATCATCCGCGGCTGCACCTTGGAAATGAGCTTGCTCAGGGCGTCATGATAAGGGCGATGGAAACGCTCCAGGCGCGCTTCGATGTTTGCGCCGATGTTGCCGGCAATAAGGCGGCCATCGCTTTCGGTCGGAACTACGGCAGGGTCGTCCTCGGTACGATGGAAGTCGCAGACCAGGCGGCTGACGCAGGCGATGTGAGCGGGGATATTGTGGCGGCGTGCAAGACGGTCGGCGATGCCCTCCACCCCGATGTCGACGGCGATGTGCTGGTCCAGCAGTGCAGGATCGATGCCGAGTTCGATATCATCGGGCACGAAATTCGACGCGTGGTCGGCAACGCAAAGCAGTCCGCCGGCTCGCAGGTCGTCCGTGCCGACCTGGCGATACGGCAAATTGTCGATCATCATCTGAGAAGGCCCTTCATCTGCCACCAGTCGGGATGCGAGGCAGCGATGGTTTCTGCTGCCGCATCCCGCGCGGGAATATCGTCGTAGAGTGCGAAACAGGTTGCACCCGAGCCTGACATACGGGCCAGAAACGGGTCGGTTCCGCGCATCTGATCTAGTATCTGGGCAATGACCGGGCACAATTCAATCGCCGGCTTTTCGAGGTCGTTGCGACCGGCGAGCGCGATTTCGCGTGCACCGCCTTGCGGTAACGGACCGTGATCTACGCCATCCCAGAGCTTGAAGACCGGCCCTGTCGCGAGTGGCTGGCGCGGATTGACCAGCAATACGGGCGTGCCGGCGAGGCTGTCGTCGGCCGGTTCGAGGTCGGTTCCGGTCCCCCGCCCAATGCACGTGCGGCTTTCGACACATGCGGGTACATCTGCGCCAAGAGCGGTTGCACGCGCATGCCAATCGTCCGGGAGGCCGTGCAATTCGCGGACGACGCGGAACACGGCACCTGCATCGGCAGAGCCGCCACCCAGGCCAGCCGCGACGGGCAGGTTCTTCTCCAGAGTGATCGAAAGCCCGCGATTGCGTGGCAATTTGCAAAGCGCCTTCGCGACGAGATTGTCGAAGGGATCGTCCAGCCCGGATGCAAACTCCCCGACAGATGAAACCGTGTCCTGCTCTGCCGGGCTTGCGGTCAGCCTGTCACCCGCATCGACGAAGGCGAACAGCGTCTCGAGCTCATGATAGCCGTCCTCGCGCCGCTTGTGGACATGCAGCGCGAGGTTGATCTTGGCGTATGCGGTTTCTTGCATAGCCTTAGGACCCCGCACGATGTGGTTTCCGGCGCGAGCCCCGCCCATTCCTTGCAAGAATTTCGAAAATGAGAACTCCAAACAAAAATAAAAGCGGGATGCCGATGAAGAATGGCACGACCACCCAACCCGGCCACATATCAGCGCCAGGGGCATGTGATATCTGCGGGTCCGATGCGAGGTAGCGGATTTCCAGTGTGCTTCCCGCCGGATCGTCCCCGACCAGAGAACACCCGCCCTTGCCGCCTTCGTATGTCACGCCCTCGACCGTAAACACGTAGTCGAACGCGCAACCACGCATCAGATTGAATTGTATCGACCTCGTCACCGTCGCCGTGGCAGCATTTCCGTTGGCGAGCACGTTTTCGCGTGAAGAGTTTTCGGCTTGTGCGGCCCAAAAGACAATGAGCAGAGGGGTCGATAAAAGAGCAAGGAGGAAGAACGAAACTGCCACCCCCTTGATCTTTTTCGCGCTGCGCTGACCGATCAACAGCAAAGCCGATCTGCGCTACATGTTCGGATAGTTCGGCCCGCCGCCACCTTCGGGCGTGGTCCATTCGATGTTCTGGTTCGGATCCTTGATGTCGCAGGTCTTGCAGTGGACGCAGTTCTGCGAATTGATCTGGAACTTGGGCTCCTGCCCCTCTTCCTCGATCCATTCGTAGACGCCGGCCGGGCAATAGCGGGTCGAAGGACCGGCAAAGACTTCCAGCTCGCTTTCGCGCTGCAATTCGCGGTCGCAGACCTTGAGGTGGACCGGCTGGTCTTCCGCATGGTTGGTGTAGCTGTAGGCCACGTTGGTCAGGCGGTCGAAGCTGAGCACGCCGTCGGGCTTGGGATAGGCGATCTTCTTGTGCAGGTCGGCCCGCTCGAGCGTTTCGTAGTCACGATGGTGCTTCATCGTGATCGGCAGGCCGATCTTGAGCGTGCGCATCCACATGTCGATACCAGCAAGCACGGTACCAATGTCGCCGCCGTATTTCGCAACGGCAGGCTGGGCGTTCTTCACCAGCTTGAGCTCGTCCGCGATCCAGCTCGAGCGCACGGCCTCGTCGTAATCCATCAGTTCGGTGTGTTCGCTACCCGCTGCGACGGCGGCTGCGATGCTTTCGGCTGCCAGCATACCGCTCTTCATCGCGGTGTGGCTGCCCTTGATGCGCGGCACGTTCACGAAACCGGCTGCACAGCCGATCAGTGCGCCGCCCGGGAAAGCGAGCTTGGGCACGCTCTGCCAGCCGCCCTCGTTGATGACGCGCGCGCCATAGGCCACGCGCTTCCCGCCTTCGAGCAGCTCGGCGATGGCCGGGTGATGCTTGTAGCGCTGGAATTCCTGATAGGGCGAAACATAGGGGTTCTTGTAGTCGAGCGAGGTAACGAAGCCGATCGCGACCTGTCCTGCAGCCTGGTGGTAGATGAAACCCCCGCCCCACGTATCGCTTTCCGACAGGGGCCAGCCCTGCGTGTGGATGACCTTCCCCGGTTCGTGCTTGGCCGGATCGACATCCCACAATTCCTTGATGCCGAGCCCGTAGACCTGCGGCTGGCAGTCCGCCTCCAGATCGTACTTGGCTTTCATTTTCTTGGTGAGGTTGCCGCGCGCGCCCTCTGCGAAGAGCGTGTATTTCGCATGGATTTCCATGCCGGGCTGGTAATCGCCCTTGTGGCTTCCGTCTTCGGCGATGCCCATGTCCTGCGTCACGACACCCGTGACCGCGCCCTTGTCGTCGAACAGGACTTCTGCAGCCGGGAAGCCCGGGAAAACCATGACGCCAAGCCCTTCGGCCTGTTCGCCGAGCCAGCGTGCGAGATTGCCCAGCGAACCGGTGTATTTGCCTTCATTCGACATGAAGGGCGGCATCATGAATTCGGGCAGGTCCGACTTGCCGGTGGCCGAAAGGACCCAGTGATGGTTTTCCGTAACCGGCGTCTGCGCCATGGGGCAGTCCATGTCGCGCCATTCGGGCAGCAGCTCGTCGAGCGCCTTGGGATCGACCACCGCGCCGGAGAGAATGTGCGCCCCGATTTCGCTGCCCTTTTCGAGCACCACGACTTCGAGTTCCTCGTTGATCTGCTTCAGCCGGATTGCCGCTGCAAGGCCCGCCACACCGCCGCCGATGATGACGACGTCGCAGGGCATGGATTCACGTTCGCTCATGTCTCTCTCTTTTCGTCGCTATTCGCTTGCGCGATGCCTTGATTGTTGGAGCGTTCGAGGTCAAGACCTGCGCTGGACGGATGATGCACGAAAATCCCAAGCAAAACGGCGATTTCGCCACCGCAGAAGCTCTCGAAGCGGCCTTCGACTGGTGGCTGGAGGCGGGTGTCGACATGGATTATTCCGATGACACCGCCAACTGGCTGGCAGAACCCAAAGTCGAAGAAGCCGTAGCGGCGCCAAAGCCCGTCAAACGCATCGAAGAGCCCAAGCAGACGCCGGTCGAAAGGGCGTTCGAGGGAACTGCGCGATCCGTGTCCATTGGAGGCGATCGGACAGGCTGGCCCCAAGACCTCGCAAAATTTCGCGAATGGTGGCTGAGTGAACCTTCGCTTGGCCATGCGCGGGTCGAAGACCGGCTTCCCCCGCGCGGAGTCGCGAAGTCGCGCCTGATGATTATCGTGGCCGAACCCTATGGCGATGATGCTGGAGAATTGCTCTCGGGCGGCGCAGGACGCTTTGCAGCCGCAATCCTGCGGGCAATGAATATCGCCCCGCACGAGGCCTATCTGGCGAGCGCCCTACCCGCGCCCACGGCTTATCCCGACTGGAATGCTCTCGCAGCGAGCGGCCTGTCCGAAGTGCTGGCGCATCACATCAAGCTTGCCGAGCCGGAGCGCGTGCTTGCCTTTGGGCGCGGACTTGCCCCGCTCTTCGGTATCGACGCGGCACGGGCGCGTGAGGCCGGTTCGCTCGATATCGCAGGGCGCAAGGTTCCGCTGTTGCTCGCACCCGATCTCGCAGAACTTTCGCGCTCGCCGCAGCGCCGCCGCAATTTCTGGAACCGCTGGCTCGAATGGACCGCATGACCAAACGCCTGCTTATACTCGCCTGTCTCGCGTCAGCGGCAGGCACGCTCGCAACTCCGGCGATGGCGCAGTCGTCTGACAGCCTGCGTTACTTCACGCGCTCGCATTCGGCAGCATTGCCGCAACTGCTGTCGCAGGACGACCAGCTTTACTACCGCTCGCTGTTCGAGGCGATCGAGGCGCGTAACTGGGACCGCGTCGAGGTCATGCTGCAGCAGCGCAGTGACGGGCCGCTCCACGGCTCCGCGCTTGCGGCCTATTATCTCCATCCCGAAAGTCCGCGGATCGAACTGCCGCGCATCGAGGCATGGCTCGAGCGCTATTCCCGTCTTCCCGATGCGGCGGGCATCATCCGTCTGGGTCAGACCAGAGGTCTCGAAAACCCGCCTTCCCTCCCGCGCGCGCAGCAATTGTCGCGCCAGCCCTATTCGACCAAGCGCATCCTGCCGCGCACCGTGAACGACGGCACCATGCGCGACGACATCAAGAGCGCCATCCTCGAGCGCATTTCCAATGACGATCCGGATGGTGCGCGCCTTCTGCTCGACGGTGTCGATGCTTCGCTTTCCCGCGAGGCGCGCGCGGAATGGCGTCAGCGCGTCGCATGGTCCTACTACATCGAGAACCGCGACCGCGAAGCTTTCGGCATGGCACAGCTTGTCGCGCAGGGCTCAGGCGCTTGGGTCGCGGAAGGTGATTGGGTCGCGGGTCTCGCAGCCTGGCGCCTTGGCGATTGCGCGAACTCGGCCGATTTCTTCCGTCGCAGCGCCGCCGGTTCAACCAACCCCTCTCTCACTGCGGCGGCCCACTATTGGGCTTCGCGAGCGCTGGTCCGCTGCCGCCAACCGGAGAAGGCTGACGAGCAGCTACGCGGGGCCGCGCGCTTCGACGAAACGCTGTACGGCATGCTCGCACACGAACAATTGTCGCAGCAACTGCCCGGTGACCACGCCTCGCCCGATCTCACGTCCGACGACTGGCGCAGGTTGCAGGACGAGGCTGCCGTGCGCGAAGCTGTCATGTTGGCCGAAGTCGGTCGCCGCGATCTCGCCGACGAGGCACTGCGCTGGCAGGCCCGCCATATCGAGGCATCCGATTACCCTGCACTCACCCGCCTAGCCCGCGCGCTCGGTCTGGCAGGGACGCAGACCTTCATGGCGTACAATGCACCGCGCGGGGCATCGTCGCCCCCGAACCTGCGCTACCCGATCGCCTATCACGAGCCGACCGGCGGCTGGCGCGTCGATCCCGCCCTCGCCTTCGCCCATGCGCTACAGGAATCGAATTTCCGCGAGACCGTGGTCAGCCCGGCCAATGCCATCGGCCTGATGCAGATCCGCCCGATCGCCGCGCGTGAATATGCCGCCTCGATCAACATGAGCTCCAGCGCAAATCTCAAGGACGCGCGCACCAATCTCGCCTTCGGACAACGCGCGTTGCAGGCGCTGGCCGATGCCGGATACACGCGGGGCCACCTACCCAAGGTCATGGCGGCCTATAACGCGGGGCCGACGCCGGTTTCGCGGTGGAACAGCGAAATCAACGACCAGGGCGATCCGCTGCTCTGGATGGAATCGATCCCCTATTGGGAAACGCGCGGGTATGTCGCCATCGTAATGCGCAATTACTGGATGTACCTGCGCCAGGCCGAAGCCATGGCGGAAAGTCGCACTGCGCTGGCCCAGAATGACTGGCCGCAATTCCCCCGGACGCGATGAAGAGGACACGCTGATGGCGATCGACGAAAGCCTCGAGTTCAAGCCGGTGAATATCGCGCTGCTGACGATTTCCGACAGCCGTAGCGCCGCAGAAGATACTTCGGGCGATATTCTCGCCGCCCGGATCGAGGCGAGCGGCCATCGCCTCGCTTCGCGCGAGATCAGCAAAGACGACAAGAACGAGATAGCCGCGCACCTACACCGCTGGATCGACGACGAGAACGTCGATGCCGTCATCACCACCGGTGGCACAGGCCTCACTGGCAGGGACGTGACCCCCGAAGCGCTGGACCGGGTGAAGGACAAGGACATCCCCGGTTTCGGCGAATATTTCCGCTACATCAGCATCGAAAGCATCGGGACCAGCACCATCCAGAGCCGCGCCTGCGCCGTGCTGGCGCGCGGCACCTATATTTTCGCCCTGCCCGGATCGAATGGCGCGGTGAAAGACGGGTGGGACAAGATCCTCGCCTACCAGCTCGACAGTAGGCACCGTCCCTGCAATTTCGTCGACATCATGCCGCGCCTGCGGGAGCGTTAGAAGCGCCTGATCCCGGCCGCCTCTAGCGCGGCGATCAGCAGGCGATGATCCTCGCCCAGTGCATCTTTCGGGACCGGATTGAAAAAGGCCTCGGTCTGGTGGAGCAGGATCATCGTGCGGGTTTCCGACCAGGCATAGAACTCCTCGAACGGAATGCGGGCATGGCCGCGCGGGTTCGAGAAGTGAACCGCCTCGTTATCGAATTCGATCTGGTTTTCGTCACGCAGCGCGGCGCTTTGCCGATACTGCCGTCGCATGATGATGGGCGCGATCAGATAGGGGATCAGCCAGATCAGCGGGATACCCAGGACCACCAGAAGAACGGTGGTCAACCGCAAGGCGCCATCCTCGTATAGATCGAGTACCACCAGCACGGCCGCCAGCAAAATGACCGCGATGAAGAGGTAGCGCATCGGTTTTTGGAACACGCGGCGCTGAAAATAATGTCGCCCTGCCTCGGCAAGGTCAGCCTCCGCAACGCGATAGGTATAAGGTCCGTTCAAAGCCATCGGCGACAACTTCGCGCATCACGCGAGCCGATACAAGACACCGCCACACTTTGTCTGGACGCACCCTCATGTTCTACTTATGTTCCGACCATGGAGAAAAGCCTTGAGTCGCCTGTCCTGGGCCGTGGAGCACAGTCGCGCGCGGTCCCTACCCGCTTCGGCCTTGCCACGCGCGAGGCGGATGGCGACTGGCGCGATCACATGGAAGCTTTGGATGGACCACCGGTAAAGCTGCGCACGCATGTGACGGAGGAAAATCCCCGCACCATCCTCAGCTTCAACCAGTCGCCTGACATCTTCTTCGACAGGTCGATCAACGCCTATCGAGGGTGCGAGCACGGCTGCGTTTATTGCTTCGCCCGCCCAACCCATGCCTATCACGATCTGTCGCCTGGGCTGGATTTCGAGACCCGCCTGTTTGCGAAGCCGAATGCGGCGGAGCTTCTGCGCGCGACACTGTCAAAGCCAAGATACCGTCCCAAACCTATTGCCATGGGGACCAACACCGACCCTTACCAACCGATCGAGCGGCGCTATCGCATCACGCGCCAGGTGCTGGAAGTCTGCCTCGACGCGCGCCACCCCGTCACGATCACCACCAAGTCGGACAGGGTATGTGACGATCTGGACCTGCTGGCAGAAATGGCAGAGCGCAGGCTCGTCGCGGTCGCGATTTCGGTGACCAGCCTCGACCCCAAGCTGTCGGGAAAGCTCGAACCGCGCGCAGCATCGCCCGCCAAGCGACTCTCCGCATTGCAGAAACTGGCTGAGGCAGGTGTGCCGACCCACTGCTCCGTTGCGCCGGTCATCCCGGCTATCACCGACGAGTTCATGGAGGAGATCGTCCAGCGCGCCGCCGCCATCGGGGTCGATAGCGTAGGCTGGATCCCGCTCCGCCTGCCGCATGAAGTCGCCCCGTTGTTCCGCGAATGGCTATCCGTCCATTACCCCGAGCGCGGCGACAAGGTGATGAGCATCGTCCAATCGATCCGCGCTGATGCAACAGGTGGGGGGAAGGACAACGATCCCAATTTCTTCTCACGCCTGAGGCCCACTGGCGTATGGGCCGATCTCTTCCGCGCGCGGTTCCGCGTGGCGTGCAAGCGCGCAGGACTGGGTAAGGCAAAATTCGAGCTGGATTGCACGCAGTTCAGGCCGCCTGCGGTGGGCGGTCAGCTACGGCTACTTTAGGGAGCCACCTAGGGGCGGTAGGTCGTTGCAGGACCCTTGGTAAACCACTCCGAATACTGCGTTTCCCGTTCAAGTCTCGTAACGATGACGAATGGCTTGCCGTAGATGTCCATCGCCTTCTGCTCGCAAGTCGCCTCGAGCAGATAGGAATTCACGTAGCTGCATTCTGCCGGTCCATAATCATCAGGCCATGGGCAATAGCCATGCACCGGATCGCAATTCGAGGTGTCGGCGCGGATCGTCGCCGATATGATCTCGTCGCCCGATACGGTGAAGTGAAACGGCTTTTCTGTCGTTGCGCATCCGGCCAAGGCCACGACGCTCGCTAAGAGCAGACAATCACTGTTCCTCAAAACCCTTCACCCGCGTCTCCCGGAGCGAACCGCACCAACCTGCTGTCCACCAGAGCCGCCGTCCGGTTGACCACCGCCTTCTGGTAGTCGGGATCCTTGATCATCTCGAAGAAGGCCCCTGCATTGGGATATTGCGCGACGAAGCCGTCGTGCCATTGCATCGCTGCCGGCCCGGTCACAACAGTCTGGAACGCGCCGCGCCACACGATGCTGCCTCCGACCCTCCGGAAGATCGGACCGCTGGTCTTGCCGTATTCCTCGTAGGCGCGGCGGCCACTCCAGCCGTTGCCGTGGTGCTCGTGACCCTCGGGATACTCTGCCTCTTCGCGATACTGGAGGAGATTGAGCATATGGATCGGCTCGTCGCGCGGGAGGTCCTTGAACGCCTGGAAGTTTGCGGGGCTCGGGTCGATGTAGGTTGCGCTCACGTCTCTCTCCTCAGACTTCGATTTCACGATAAGTGCCGGGCGCGATCCTGTCGACGCTCCAGTCCCCGATGCGCCAGCGGATGAGGCGCAGCGTCGGCAACCCCACGGCGGCCGTCATGCGGCGGACCTGGCGGTTGCGCCCCTCGGTGATCTCCAGCGCGATCCAGCTGTCGGGCACGCTCTTGCGATAGCGCACTGGCGGCTCTCGGTCCCACACGGGCGGCGGTTCGATGCGTTTTGCACGGGCCGGCCGCGTCATGCCGTCCTTAAGTTCGACACCGCGCGCCAGTTTCTCCAGAGCATCGTCACCCGCATCGCCTTCTACCTGCACCAGATAGGTCTTCGCCATCTTGTAGCGCGGCTCGGCGATACGCGACTGCAGCCGGCCGTCATCGGTCAGCAGGAGCAGCCCTTCGCTATCCTTGTCGAGCCTGCCCGCGGGATAAACGCCCGGCACGTCGACCAGATGCGCCAGCGTATCGACCACCCCTTCCTTGCCCCCGGTGAACTGCGACAGGACACCGAAGGGCTTGTTCAGCAGGATAAGCCTGCTCACGTCTCGAGCTTGTAGTCGGCGAACCGGTCGCGCAGGTCCTTCTTGCTGATCTTGCCGGTGGCGGTGTGCGGGATGTCGTCCACGAATTCGACCGCATCGGGCAGCCACCACTTGGCGATCTTGTCAGACAGGAAGTTGACGACCTGTTCTGCAGTGACGTCCTGTCCCTCTTTCTTGACCACGAACAGGACCGGGCGTTCGTCCCACTTGGGGTGGTACATGCCGATGCAGGCAGCCTCGGCGACGCCGGGGTGGCCGACGGCCGCGTTTTCGAGCTCCACAGAGCTGATCCATTCGCCGCCCGACTTGATAACGTCCTTCGTGCGGTCGGTCAGTTGCAGAGTGCCGTCGGGATGCAGCATGCCGACATCGCCGGTGTCGAACCAGCCATCCTCCGTCACCGCATCCTCTTCGGCCTTGAAGTAGCGCTTCACCACCCAGGGACCGCGGATCTGCAAGGCGCCCGAAGTCTCGCCATCGCGCGGCAGGACCTTGGTCGGATCGTCGAGGTCAATGGTGCGCAGTTCGACGCCGAAGATCGGACGGCCCTGCTTCATCGTCTTGAGGACTTTTTCCTCGAAGCTGAGCTGGTCCCAGTCATGCGTCGGGCCGCCGACCGTACCGATGGGCGAGGTTTCGGTCATTCCCCAGGCGTGCTGGACGCGCGTGCCGTTCTTCATCAGCCGCTCGATCATGAACCTCGGTGCAGCAGACCCTCCGATGGTGGCGGCCTTGAGCGGCGGCAGGTCGATACCCTCGGCATCGCAATACTGGAAGTGGGCGAGCCAGACGGTGGGAACGCCCGCGCTGTCGGTGACGCCTTCCTTGAGCATCATCTCGTGCAGCACCGCAGGGTCGTTGACCGCGCTGAAGACGAATTTGATGCCGGCCATCGCGCCTGCATAGGGAAGCCCCCAGCTGGCCGCGTGAAACATAGGGACCACCGGCAGCATCACCGAGGATGCACTGAAGTTGAAGGTCGAGGGCTGAAGGCCCGCAAGCGCATGAAGCACCGTGCTGCGGTGTTCGTACTGGACGCCCTTGGGATTACCCGTGGTACCGCTGGTGTAGCAGATCATGCAGGGATCGCGCTCGTCGCCTTCGACCCATTCGAAATCGCCCGATTGCTCGCCGATCCAGTCTTCGAACGAAGTCGTATGCTCGCCGCTGTCGAAGCAGATGTAATGCTCCACCGTCTTCCACCGGTCGCGCATCTTGTCGACGATCGGCTGGAAAGCGGCGTCGTAGATCATCACGCGGTCTTCGGCGTGGTTGACGATGTATTCGAGCTGGTCCTCGAACAGGCGCGGGTTCACCGTGTGGAGGACGCCTCCCATCCCCGCGACACCATACCAGCTGACGAGGTGGCGGGAGTGGTTCATGGCGAGGCTGGCGATCTTGTCGCCCTTCTTGAGGCCAAGTGCCTGCAGGGCCTGCGCCATCTTCAGCGCATCGGTGCGAATACCGGCCCAATTGGTGCGCGTCTCGCTTCCGTCCGCCCAGCGTGTGACGATTTCGCGATCCGGTGCTTCGCGCGCCGCGTGATCGATCACGTGGGTCACGCGCATGGTCCAGTCCTGCATCGCTCCGAGCATTCGTCTCTCCTCTCTCGTCCCCGGCCCGTCCTTGCGGGCCCGAATTAGCTAACGAGTCGGAGATGTGCTCCGCCGCGCCGCTTGTCGAGCTGCACCTTGGCAAGGCTCGGCACGCTTGCCAAGCGTTCGGCTAGCTCCCCGTCCAGCGCGAAATTGCGGCCAAGTCGCATGACGGGATCGGCAGCCTCGCCAGTCCGTAGCGTCACGAGCACTTCGTCCTTGCCCCCGACGGCCTCGAGCAATTCTGCTTTCAGGGCCTCAAGCGCTGCAGCATCGTGCACGTCCAGCGTCATGATCATCGGCATGGACCCACGCACTTCGGCAAGCGGCGTCCCGCCGCGAACGGTGATCCGCGGCGGCTCGTCGGGACTGGGGGAATCCAGCTCCACCTGCAGCAGGACGCAGGTCTGCTCTTCCGCCCAGGTGAGGAATTTATCGACCATGCTTTCTTCGAAGCAGGCTGCGCTGAACTGGCCTGAGGCATCCGAAAAATCCGCGCGAATGAAGGGCTTGCCGCGCCGCGTGGTGCCTTTGTTCACCTTCTCCACCATCGCCGCCATTACCGCGTTCGAGCGGCCGCCAGCAGGCGCACCGCCAGCCATGAGCGAGGCGTAGGTCCGCGCGCCATTGGCAGAGGCTACGTCCTTCCACGCTGCCACCGGATGGGCGGAGAAGTAGAATCCGAAATTCTCGCGTTCGCGCGCCATGCGTTCGACCCGCGGCCAGTCCTCGACTTCCTTCAGGCGCAACGTATCGCTTTGTTCTTCCTCACCGCCGAACAGGCCGGCCTGCCCGCTTGAGCGTTCGCGTTCCGCGGCATCGGCCACGGCCAGGAGGAGGTCGGCATTCTCGAAGACCTTGGCACGGTTGGGTTCCAACGCGTCGAGCGCGCCCGCACTCGCCAGCGCTTCCAGCTGCCGCGAATTGAGCGAGCCCTTGGGGATGCGCTGGAACAGGTCCTGCAGGCTTTCGAACTGACCGGAGACTTCGCGTTCATGGACGATCGCGTCCATCGCCTTTTCGCCGACATTGCGGATGCCTGCCAGCGCATAGCGAACGGCATAGCCGTCGTCGGTCTGTTCGACCGTGAACTCGGCTTCGGACTTGTTCAGGCACGGCGGTTCGACCGCGATGCCCTGCCGCCGCGCATCGTCAACGAAGATGGTCAGCTTTTCCGACTGGTGCATGTCGAAGCACATGGAAGCGGCGAAGAATTCTTCGGGGTAATGTGCCTTCATCCACGCGGTCTGGTACGCAAGCAGTGCATAGGCGGCAGCGTGTGATTTGTTGAAACCGTAGCCGGCAAACTTGTCGATCAAGTCGAACAACTCGTTCGCCTTAGCCTTCTCGATGCCCGAGACTTCCTTGCAGCCGGTCACGAAGCGTTCGCGCTGGATGTCCATTTCCGCCTGGACCTTCTTGCCCATCGCGCGGCGCAGCAAGTCTGCATCGCCGAGTGAGTATCCGGCCAGGATTTGCGCGGCCTGCATGACCTGCTCTTGGTAGACGAAAATGCCGTAGGTTTCGGCGAGGATGCCTTCCAGCTTCTCATGCGGATACTCGATCGGCACCTCGCCCGCCTTACGCTTACCGAAGAGCGGGATGTTGTCCATCGGGCCCGGACGATAGAGTGAGACGAGTGCGATGATGTCGCCGAAGTTGGTCGGCTTCACCGCGGTCAGCGTGCGGCGCATGCCTTCCGATTCCAGCTGGAAGACGCCGACCGTGTTACCTGCCTTCATCAGTTCGTAGACGGCCGGATCGTCCAGTTCGAGCTGCGAGAGGTCGATCGTGATGTCACGCTTCTTGAGGAGGTCGGTCGCCTTTTTGAGCACCGACAGCGTCTTCAGCCCGAGAAAGTCGAATTTGACGAGGCCGCTGCTCTCGACATTCTTCATGTCGTATTGCGTCACCGGCATATCCGAGCGCGGATCGCGGTAAAGCGGCACAAGCTGCGCCAGCGGACGGTCGCCGATCACCACGCCGGCCGCGTGGGTCGAGCTGTTGCGCGGAAATCCTTCCAGCTGCATCGCGAGGTCGATCAGGCGTTTGACCTCGTTATCGTTGTCGTATTCGGCCTTGAAATCGGCTGCCCCGTTGAGCGCGCGCGGCAGCGTCCATGGATCGGTCGGATGGTTCGGCACCATCTTGCAGATGCGGTCCACATGCCCGTAACTCATCTGCAAGATGCGGCCCGTATCGCGCAGCACGGCGCGCGCCTTCAGCTTACCGAAGGTGATGATCTGCGCGACGTGATCGTGCCCGTATTTCTGCTGCACATAACGGATCACCTCGCCGCGGCGGGTTTCGCAGAAGTCGATATCGAAGTCGGGCATGGAAACGCGTTCCGGGTTGAGGAAGCGTTCGAACAGCAGGCCCAGCTGGATCGGGTCGAGGTCGGTAATCGTCAGCGCCCAGGCTACCAGGCTGCCCGCACCCGAACCACGGCCCGGCCCGACCGGGATATCGTGATCCTTGGCCCACTTGATGAAGTCGGCAACGATCAGGAAGTAGCCGGGAAAGCCCATCTGGTTGATGATCCCGACCTCGTAATCGAGCCGGTCGAGATAGACCTTGCGCTCTTCCTCCGACATTTCGCCATAGGGTTCGAGGCGCGCCTCCAATCCCTTGCGGGCATCGGCTTCGAGCATGCGCGCCTCGCCTTCGAGGTCGCCTGCGAGGCTGGGCAGGATCGGATCGCGATAGGGCGGCGCAAAGGCGCAGCGTTGCGCAATCACGAGCGAATTGGCCGTCGCCTCGGGAAGGTCGGCGAAGGCCTCTTCCATCATATGCGCGGTCTTCACATAGCCTTCCGGATTGGACTTGGGCCGCTCCTCCGCGTCGACATGCGTGGAATTGGCAATGCACAGCATGGCGTCATGCGCTTTGTACATGTGCGGTTCGGCGAAGTTGGCCGGATTGGTGGCGACCAGCGGCAGGTCGCGGTCATACGCCAGGTCGATCAGCGCAGCCTCGGCAGCCTCCTCCACCGCGTTTCCGCGGCGCGCAAGTTCGACATAGAGCCGGCCCGGGAAAAGCGCCTCGAGCTTGTCGAGCATGGCCGTCGCGTGACTTACCTGACCTTCGGCGAGCAAGCGCGTTACGCCGCCTTCGCTGGCACCGGTAAGTGCAATCAGCCCGTCGGTATGACCTTCGAAATCCTCGATCCTGATATGCGGCTCGAATTCCAGCGGCCGATCGAGATGCGCGCGGCTGACGAGGTGGCAGAGATTGTCATAGCCCTTCTCGTCCTGCGCATAGAGCGGCACGTAATCGACCACTCGCCCTTCTTCGTCACGCGCGACGCCGAGGAGCGTGCCGGTGATCGGCTGGATGCCCTCCGCCTTGCAGGCATTGGCGAACATGACTGCGCCATAGAGCCCGTTCCGGTCCGCAATCGCGATCGCGGGAAAGCCGCGTTCCTTCGCCAGCTTGGCCATTGCCTTGGGGTCGATCGCCCCTTCGAGCATCGAATAGGCGGACAGGACACGCAGTGGGACGAAGGGCTTGTAGGGCATCGCTCCAAATTAGTGATTTCCCACCAATTCGGAAGAGCGCGGGAAGTCTTATTCTCCACAGACGGTGGAGAAAATCAGTCGTCCCTCACCGCCGCGATCTTGCGCCGTGCGTCCCGGATCGTCGACCACGCCCCATAGGCGACCAGCACGCCCAGGAATACCCACACCCAGACCGGGATATTGCGGCCCGCGATGGCGAGATAGAGATAGGCAGACACGAAGCAGAACCCTGCGCACAATGTCGGGAGGACCGTCGATTTCTTCGCCCTCGCCCGCTTCACGAGCCACGCCATCGAGGCGAGGAAAAAGGGAATCGCGCCCACATAAATGGCGCCGAAAATGTACGGATTGACGCCGTACTCGGCGCCAAGCGAGAGAAACCACTGATTGATATCGGCTAGCATGGCCTATCTTTCGCTCGCTACGCCCGCGCGGTTACAGCAGCTTTTCGATATCCCTTGCGATGGACTTGGGCGCATCGTTCGGGCCGTAGCGCTTCACGACCTTGCCATCGCGATCGATCAGGAACTTGGTGAAGTTCCACTTGATGGACCGGGAGCCCATGAGGCCGGGCTTTTCATTCTTCATCCAGTCGAACAGCGGGCTGGCATCATCGCCGTTGACGTCGACCTTGGCCATCAGCGGGAATGTCAGGCCGAAATTCACCTTGCAGAACTGCTCGATTTCTTCCGCGTCGCCGGGTTCCTGGTTGCCGAACTGGTTGCAGGGAAAGGCCATAACCTCGAACCCCTTGTCCGAGTATTTCTGGAACAGCTTTTCCAGCCCTTCATACTGCGGCGTGAAACCGCATTTGCTGGCCGTATTCACCACCAGCAGGACCTTGCCGAGCTTTTCCGACAGGTCGACTTCCTCGCCCTTGTTGTTGGCTACGGTGAAATCGGCGATGGTTGTCATTCGGCTGCGTCCTTGCGGCGATAGATGAGGTCAAAACTGTCGGTCCAGGTCTGGCCGTGATCGACACTGGCCTGTCCATACTGGCGGACCGAACCGTCGCCTTGCACGCTGTAGGTCATCCGCACAAGCTGCGAATTGCCCTGCGCATCCTTGCCCCAATAGCCGGTGAGGATCATCTTGCCTTCGTGCGGCCCACCGTCGAAGAAAACGCGCCCCGGGCGCGCACCGACCCATAGCTGGTGCCAGTTGTTCGTCTGCGGATCATAGGCCGACAGGCTCGTCCCGTGACCGCCGCGATAGGGCATCCAGGTTTCGCGAATTGCGCAGTTCGCGCTGACTTTCTCTATCCGGCTGTCGGCAATCGGATCGCCTCCTCCAGCAGGGGTAACCTGCCATTCGCCGACCCAGAAATCGAAGGCCTCGTAATTTTCCCCCTCGCAGCGAGGCGGTGGCGGAGGTGGCTTTGCTGGTTGAGGCGCGTCGGTGCTGGCAGCTTGCAGGATTAGCAGCGCGATACTCGTCGTGATCATGCGGAAGGTCCTCCCTGATCCTGCCGTAGCCTGAAGCGCTCCGCCAGGTCACAAGCTTTCGACCGACTGGCAAGTACCCCCTACGAACGTGGAAAATCCGGACGCTTGGAGAGCTCGGCTATCTCTTCTGCATGGTACTCACGGTCGCCGGCCTTCTCGATGTAGTAGCCTGCCCGCTCTTCTGCGGGCAGCAGCATCAAATGCTTCACGAGGTCGGCGAATGTGCCGGAGCGCAAGCCTTTTGCAGCATCGAGGACACCGTCGCCATCGCCCGTGCGATGAAGCGAAGCCCTGTCATCCCACTGGATGCCGGACGTGTGCGTGTCTTGCCCCTTGAAGGTGCTTGGGTGGTCGGTCATCGATTGTCTCCTTTCCCGATCAACGAGCGAGAAGACCTTCGGGTCCGCTAACCCAGCACGCCCTCGTGCAAGCGGACGACGCGGTCCATCCGCTGGGCGAGGCGTTCGTTGTGCGTCGCGACCAGCGCCGCGCTACCTTCCCCGCGGACAAGCTGCAGGAACTGCTCGAGCACCTTGTCCGAAGTCGCCTCGTCGAGATTGCCGGTAGGCTCGTCGGCCAGGACCAGTGCCGGGCGGTTGGCGAGACCACGTGCGACCGCAACGCGCTGCTGTTCGCCGCCGGAAAGCTGGCTCGGCCGGTGGGTAAGGCGGTGGCCGAGGCCCAGCGCGGTAAGCAATTGCTCCGCACGCTCTTCCGCTTCGCCCCGCGGCCGTCCTGCTACGAGCTGCGGGAGAACCACATTCTCGCGCGCATCGAAGTCCGGGAGGAGGTGGTGGAACTGGTAGACGAAGCCGAGGTGATCGCGGCGCAAGCTGGTGCGCGCGTTTGCGTCGGATTTCTCTGCCGAATTCCCGGCAATCACGATCTCGCCTCCGAAGCCGCCTTCCAGCAGGCCGACCGCTTGCAGGAGCGTAGACTTGCCCGACCCCGAGGGTCCGAGCAGTGCCACGATCTCGCCGGGCATGATCTTCAGATCGACCCCGCGAAGCACGTCGATCCGTTCGCCGCCCTGCTCGAAACTGCGGGTCAGGCCTTTGAGTTCGACTACCGGATTACTCATAGCGAAGTACCTGTACCGGATCCGTGCTCGCCGCCTTGAGCGCGGGATAAAGGGTGGCGAGGAAGCTCATCACCAGCGCAAGCCCGACGATCATGGCAATCTCGACCGGATCCACCTTGGCAGGGATCGTGCTGAGGAAGCGAACCTGCGGGTCCCACAGGTCCGCGCCGGTCAGCCAGCTGATGCCCTTCACGATCTGCTCCCTGAATGCGAGCACCAGCGCCCCGAGCAGCAGACCCGCAAGGGTGCCGAGCGCGCCAACAGTGAAGCCGGTCGTCACGAAGATCTTGGTCAGGCTGCGGCGCGTCGCACCCATCGTACGCATGATCGCGATGTCCCGCGTCTTGGCACGGACCAGCATGACCAGGCTCGAAAGAATATTGAAAGCGGCAACCAAGACCATGAAACTCAATGCGAAAGCCATCGCGGCACGCTCGACCTGAAGCGCTTCGAAAAGGGTCGAGTTGATCGTCTTCCAATCCTGGACGACTGCCCTGCCCGCCAGTTGCATCTGCACCGGTTCGAGGATGGTTTCGACCTCGTCCGGATCGGTTACCTTCACCTCGATCATACCGACCGTGTCACCGATAAGCAGCAAGGTCTGCGCGTCCTGCATCGGCATGACCACGAAAGCGCCGTCGTAATCGTAGACGCCAATCTCGAAGATCGCTGCCACCTCGTAGCCGACCTGGCGCGGGACCGTGCCGAAAGGGGTAGAGCGGCCCTGCGGATTGATGACCGTGATCGTATCGCCAACACGTGCGCCGATATCTTCTGCAAGCCTCACGCCGATCGCGACCTTGCCTGCGCCGGGCTGCAAGGCGTCCATATTGCCGCTGAGCGTCTTCTGGCCCAGTTCTCGCAGGTCCTCCAGCGTATTGCCGCGCAGCAGGATGGCCTTGGCGCGGCCATTGAACGTTACCAGCAGGGGCTGTTCGATCAGCGGAGAAGCCTCGACCACACCCGGAGTCTCGCGCACATCCTGAAGCACGTTTTCCCAGTCATCCAGCTTGCCGCCATAAGCCTGCACGATGGCATGGCCGTTCAGGCCCACGATCTTGTCGAGCAGTTCGGCGCGGAAGCCGTTCATGACGCTCATCACAATGACCAGCATGGCCACCGAGAGCATGACCACGGTGATGGAAATGCCTGCGACAAGCGCAATGAATGCCTCGCTCCTGCCCGGGAGCAGGTAGCGCTTGGCGATGGCACGTTCGAATGGAGAAAGGATCAAGGCGGCTCTTGTCTGTCGTTGTCCGTGGCCACAGCGTTTAGGCAGACAAATCTGGCCGCGCAATGAATTGCGCCGTTTGGTCCACCATTCTCCTGACCAATACCCTTGTAATCGGGCCGTAACATCGCCATTGGACCGCCATCGGTTGGCAGCGCGGACAGCACCCTGTGAAAACGCCCCTTGGGAACCTCACCCACCCTTTCCTCGACGAGGATGGCGACAAACTGCGCGAAGAGTGCGGCGTATTCGGCGTTATCAACGCGGCAGACGCATCGGCGGCCACCGCGCTTGGACTTCATGCCCTGCAGCATCGTGGCCAGGAAGCGGCCGGTATCGTGGCTTGGGACGGCGCCGAATTCCGCGCTCGTCGCGGCCTCGGCCATGTTGCCGAGAACTTCTCTTCGGCAGAGGCGATCGCCGAACTGCCGGGCCATATGGCAGCCGGGCACGTGCGTTATTCGACCACGGGCGGCGCGGGTCTGCGCAACGTGCAACCTCTCTATGCCGACCTTGCGAGCGGCGGCTTCGCGGTCGCGCACAACGGCAATATCTCGAACGCGGGCAAACTGCGCGAAGAACTGGTGCAGCGCGGGGCGATCTTCCAGTCGACCTCCGACACCGAAGTCATCATCCACCTCGTCGCGACGAGCCGTTATCCCACCATCGTCGATCGCCTTGTCGATGCGCTACGCCTGCTCGAAGGAGCCTATGCGCTGATCGTCATGACGCCGGAAGGCATGATCGCCTGCCGCGACCCGCTCGGGATCCGTCCGCTCGTCATGGGCCGGATCGGCGATGCCATCGCCTTTGCCAGCGAAAGCGTCGCCTTCGACGTCGTCGGCGCGGAAATGGTGCGCGAAGTCGAGCCGGGCGAACTGATCAGGGTCGATTACGACGGCAATGTGGATTCGCTCCACCCCTTCGGCACGCACAAGCCGCGCCCCTGCATTTTCGAACACGTCTACTTCAGCCGTCCCGACAGCTTTTTCGCAGGCCGCAGCGTTTACGAAGCGCGCAAGGCCATCGGCGCGGAACTCGCCAAGGAAAAGCCGGTCGAGGCCGATCTCGTCGTCCCCGTTCCGGACAGCGGCGTACCGGCCGCTATCGGATATGCGCAGGAAGCGGGCATTCCCTTCGAACTCGGCATCATCCGCTCGCACTATGTCGGCCGGACATTTATCCAGCCGTCCGACGGCGCGCGTCATGCCGGTGTGAAGCGCAAGCACAACGCCAACCGCAAGCTGGTGGAAGGCAAGCGGATCGTCCTCATCGATGATTCCATCGTGCGCGGCACCACCTCGATGCAGATCGTGGAGATGATGCGCGATGCGGGCGCCAAGGAAGTGCATTTCCGCGTCGCCAGCCCGCCGACCGCACACAGCTGCTATTACGGCGTCGATACGCCCGAGCGTTCCAAACTGCTGGCGGCACGCATGGATGTCGAACCCATGCGCGAATTCATCAAGGCGGACAGCCTTGCGTTCGTTTCGATCGATGGCCTTTATCGCGCCGTCGGCGAAAAGCCGCGCGTGAAGGAATGTCCGCAATTCTGCGACGCCTGCTTCACCGGGGACTATCCCACCTCGCTGACCGATCTCAACCGGCGCGACGACAAGCAGAAGCAGCTCGCATTTCCGGTAAACAAGGTCGCCTGACATGACGAAACCGCTCGATGGAAAACTCGCCCTGGTCACGGGTGCGAGCAAGGGTATCGGCGCCGCAACGGCCATCGCCCTTGCCGAAGCGGGCGCGCACGTGGTCCTTACCGGCAGGGATGTCCGGGCGCTCGAGCAGGTCGAGGACCAGATCCATGCCGTTGGCGGGGCATCGACCATCGCCCCTGTCGACCTGGCCGAAAGCGACGGCATCGCTCGCTTGGCGACGGCTATTTCGGGCCGCTGGGACAAGCTCGATATCCTTGTTATTTCCGCAGCTTACCTTCCGGCCTTGACACCGGTTACGCAGATCGACGGCAAGCAATTGAGCCAGGCGGTCACGGTCAACGTGCTGGCGACGCAGGCGCTGCTGGCGAATTTCGACCCGCTGTTGAAGCGTGCGGATGCAGGGCGCGTGATCGGATTGACCAGCAGTGTCGGCGAAACGCCCCGAGCCTACTGGTCGGCCTATGGCAGTACGAAGGCCGCATTCGACAATCTGCTCGAATCCTATGCACAGGAAGTCGAGAAAATCTCCGGCGTGCGCGTGGCGATCATCGATCCGGGCGCAACGCGCACCACCATGCGGGCAAAGGCCTATCCCGGGGAAGACCCGCAGACGGTCAAGCCGCCTCAAGCGGTTGGCTCGCGCCTCGTGGAGCTGCTGGTTAACGATTTCGAGACCCGTCACCGAGAGCGGATCGAAAGCTAGGTTAACCCTAAACCGCGACTCTTCCGTAATCCTCCTGAGAGAGATTCCGCTAAACAACACGCGCGTTTTTACCCGGACGTGCAGTTTCGGAATAACTCAGTCTCAGCAAGGTGCCGGATATGACCTACCAGACCCAGGATCGCTACTCGGTAGCAGCGCAGGAAGACCGGTGCGCACCGCGTACCAAGCTCACCATCCCCGGCCAGCTTCGCGCCAGCGGTGGCCGCGCGTTCCAGACGGTGGTCCACGATCTGTCGATCTCCGGCTTCTCGGCAGCGGCCATCAACCGGATGCACGAAGGCCAGATGTGCTGGCTCACCCTGCCCGGCCTGGAATCGCTGCAGGCGCAGGTCGTGTGGTGGGAAAACTGCATGGTCGGTTGCGCATTCAGCGAACTACTTTCGCCGATCGTCCACGACAATATCCTCGCCCGTTACAGCGGCGAAGGTGCCTACCGCCCCTACTGACTTCGCGAGACAGGCGACAGTGCCGACGCAATGGCGGCGACCGCTGGGCGCTGGCCTGAACCTTCGTCCGGTATCTCGTCGTCGGTGGCGGTGCGCCCTACCGGCCTCCGCCACCACTCGTTTCGAGGTTCAATCCGCTTCGGCTGCAATGCCATAGACGAGATCGCGGAACTTGCCCCGATAGGCGTTGCTCGTTGCCGTCGGCCAATTGCTGACCACTGCCACAACAAGATCGCTTTCCGGCACGATGGTAATCGCCTGGCCGAAGATACCCTGCGCACCGTAGGCACCCTGCGGGTAAGCCCACCACTGGTAACCGTATCCGAAGCCCGGCGCATTGGGAGCGAAGGAAACCTGCGCCGCGCCTGAATCGGCAAACCAGCCTTCGGGCACTACACCCTCCCCGCCTTCGAGCACGAACTGGCCGAAACGGGCATAGTCCGACAAACGCAGCGAAAGGCAGCAGCCGCCAATATTGCCGCCGGTCAGGTCCTGCATCCAGAACAGCCCGCCTTCGAAGCCTGCGGGTTCCACGATCTTCTCCGCCGCATAGGCAGCAAGCGACTTGTCGGTAGCTTCCTCGACGATGAGGCCGAGCAAATTGGTCTCCAGCGTCTTGTAGACCCATTTCTCACCCGCCGGCGCCTCGCGCGTCAGCGTGCGGGCATAGGTCACCGCCTGCGATTCCCCTGCAACCGGCGCGATGGCCAGCATTTTCGCAACATCGCTGTTGGGATCGGTGTAATCCTCGTTCCACGCCACACCCGACGTCATCGTGGCGATCTGGCCAACCGTGACGCCATCATAAGCGGTGCCCGCGAGCGCAGGAATTATCGACGTCACTGGCGTTTCGAGGCTTTCGATGTAGCCATCCTCGATCGCCGAACCGAGCAACGATGAGGTAAAGCTCTTTGCGACGGAGAAGCTCGTCCAGCGGTCCTTCGCGCCGAGGCCCAGGCCATATTCCTCGAACCGGACCTTCCCGTCTTCGAGCACCATTACCCCGCCGGCCTGCGTGTCGGCCATGAAGCTGCGTATCGCGGCGACGGTTTCGGCATCAAGGCTTTCACCGCGTGGAAAAGTGCGAACCGTATTGGCCGGCGCGACTTCCAGGCCCGGGAACAGGGATTCCATGTCACGGAAAGCAGCGGATCGGCGCTCGTCGCTCCAGAAGAGGATCGAATCGCCCGGATCCATGCTGGCCATTTGTGTGGGCATGCTTTGCGTGACGGCGGGGGGTGTAGCGGCGGCCGTCTCGACCGGACCCGAATAGGCTGCAGAGCAACCGGCCACGGCCAGGGCGGTCATCGAAGCAAGTATCGCACGCATCATCTCTCTCCCTCATTTACCAGTGTTACCTGGTGCACATCTATGCCGCCCCCGCGGAAGCCGCCTTCGCAATACATCAGGTAGTAGCGCCACAGATTGCAGAACCGCGCATCGAAACCTTGCGGCAATTCGCCATCGCATTCGGCGCGGTCGAATGCCTCGCGCCAGATGCGCAGGGTCTCCGCGTAGTCGAGCCCGAAATCGGCCTGGTCGCGCCACGCAAGGCCGCGCTCTTCCGCGAGCTTGCGGAACTCGCTCGTCCTGATCAGCAAGCCGCCGGGGAAGATATAGGCCTGGATGAAATCGGCGCTCTTCGCATACTCGTCGAACAGCTCGTCGCGCATCGAGATGTACTGGATTGCGGCGCGTCCACCCGGTTTCAGATTGCGCGCGATGCAGTCCATGAAGGTGGGCCAGTATTCCCGGCCAAGCGCTTCGACCATCTCCACGCTGACGATGGCATCGTAGCTGCCTGCGGTGTCGCGATAGTCCTGCTTGCGGAAGTCGACCGCCGGATTGTGGCGCTGCCTCGCCCATTGCAGCTGTTCGTCGGACAGGCTGATCGCCGTGACGTCACTGCCTCGTGATGCAAAGAAATCCGCCAGCGCTCCCCATCCACACCCGATCTCGAGCAGGCGCTCGTGATCGCCGAGCCTTGACGCCAAGGCATCCCACTTGCGTCTCTGACCGGCTTCGAGGTCGTTTTCAGCGACTTCCAAGCCTGAGGAGTAGCTCATCGTCGGATCGAGCCAGGCGGCGTAGAAATCGTTTCCGAGATCGTAATGCGCGCTGATGTTCTTCTGCGCGCCTTCATGCGTGTTGCGATTGATCAGATGGGCCAGTTTCAATCCGTGGCGGAAAGGCCCCTTGGCCCGCGCCGTGTCGCCGAGGCGGGACGCATGCAGCATGAACAAGGCAAACAGCGGCACGGGATCGGGGCTCCACCACTCTCCCGCTTCCCACGCCTGGTACCAACCTACCGAGCCATTGCTCGCAAGTCGCACCAGCGCATTCCAGCTGCGCAACTCGACGTCGCACTCGAAGCCGGGATTGCGGCCGCCAAGGACACGCTTCGTACCATCTGGCAAAGTTGCGCGGATCGCACCGGAGACGATCGCCTCGTCGATACGATCGAGGATCTTGCCGAAGCCGGGAGCGACTAGCCGTGCCAGAAATCCCGGCTTGCGGGCGAAAGGTTTCGCCCCGTCGAGCAGGTCGCGTCCGCGCTGGCTGGTTGGCATGTCCATGGGCGCCGCTATGCCGTGCGGCGAAGCGGGCGACAAGTCCGCTACGACTTGCTTGCCCTATACGCTTCCAGGGCCCGTTCACGCGCTTCCTTATGCCCGATCATCTTTACCGGATAATCGCCGCGCTTCTCGTCCGGCGGATCGTGAATAATGCTGTCGGAAAGGCCTTCCAGTTCCGGGACGTATTCGCGGATATAGTCCGCGGCATCGAACTTCTCGCTCTGCGTAAGCGGGGCCATGATACGGCTGAACATATTGCTGTCGACGCCGGTGCCGCTGATCCATTGCCAGTTGACGCCATTGTTGCCGTAATCCGCATCCACCAGGCAGTCCCAGTACCACTGCTCGCCGAAGCGCCAGTCGATCAGCAGGTGTTTGACGAGAAAGCTGGCGCAGATCATCCGCACGCGGTTGTGCATCCAGCCCGTCTGCCACAGCTGGCGCATCCCCGCATCAACGATGGGGTAGCCGGTCATCCCGCGCTGCCAGCACTTGAGGTCCTCTTCGATGAGGTGCCCGGCATTCGGATTACGCCACAAGGTCCGCTCGTCGTAATCGCGATAGCTCTCGCGCGGATAGTCGGGGAACTGGTTGATCACGTTCTGCGCGTAGTCGCGCCAGATGATCTCTTTCGCGTAGGTTTTCCAACCCTCGCTGCGCTTGTCCTTGAGCTTGTGCCAGACCTGCGCCGGGCTGATTTCGCCCCAGTGAAGGTGCGGTGAGAGCCGCGAGGTGATGTCCTTCGATGGCAAGTTGCGGCCCTCGTCATAGTCCGCGACCTCGTCTGTCCACCAGTCGAGCCGTTCGTGTGCGGCGGCTTCGCCGAATTCCCAGAAATCGAGGATGCCCCCTGACCAGTCGGGCTTTGTGGGGAGCAGGTCCCAATCGGAAAGTTCATCGCTTTCCGGCCAGCTTTCGGGCGACGAGATAGTCTCCGGCTCACCCAGCACGTCGCGCGGGGGCATCACTTCCAGCATGGCCTTCGAGAAAGGCGTGTAGATCTTGTACGGATCACCCGAGCCTGTCGTCACCGAGCCGGGCGGCAGCAGGTAATTTCCGTCGTAGAGGCACAGCTTGCGATCTTCGCCCAGCGCATCGCGAAGCTCGTCCTCTGCCTCTTTCCACCACGGCTCGTAGTGGCGCATGGCGTGGATGCAGCTTGCCCCAACCTCATCGGCGATCGAGGCCAGGATCTGCGGCGCATCGCCTTTGCGCAGGACGATTTTCGAGCGGCGGCTGCCGAAGCTTTTGCCGAGGCTTTCCAGCGAATAATGCAGCCACACCAGCGAGGCGCCGCCATAGGCATGATCGCCTGCCCGGTCCTGATCGAGGACGAATACGGGTATGACGGGACCGGCCTGGGCGGCGGCATGGAGGGCGGGCTGGTCGGCCATGCGCAAGTCGCGCCGCAGCCAGACGATTTGGGGAGAGCTCATGCGGATCTAACCGCCGTTCCCTCCCGACGGTTCCGTTTTCACGCCTTCGCAAATGTCGGACGGCAGCCTCACCTCGAAACGCCCCGTGGCGCGGGGATCGGAAAAGCGCGCATCCCTCAGCCAAAACGTGCCGTCTTCTTCAGGCACGATATAGGGCGTTCTGGCCCAGAACAGGAAGGCATCGATCTGGCTATCCGCAGACCGAGCACGCTCGAGATCGCAGCGGTCGAGCGGCACGCCGGGAAAGGTGGTATCCTCGCCAAGCGTGTAGAGGCCGTTCCCGCCGGTAATTATGTCGCGTTCCCACGACCACAGCGGCGGCGGGCTGGCGATCACGATCTCGGTGCCGGTCGGACTACCGGTGACGCCGCGCTCCGCACTGCCCGTGATGAAGCCTTGCAGAGCGATGTAAATGCCCGCGAGAGAAAGCGCGATGCGCGCAGGCTGCTTCCATTCCCCGCCCCGCTTCTCGCGCCGCAGGGAAAACCATGTCGCGAAGCCCATCCCGAGCCACAACCAGATGTCGATGATGAACAGCGTGTCGCCGTAGAACCACTGACTGCTGAACGGCTCGAGCAGGCGGATGCCGTAGACGTTCAGCCAGTCGAGCGCCGGGTGAGTCAGGCAACCGATAAAGCTCAACAGGAACAGCCATTTGAAGCTGACCGGCAAGCGGCCCTCGGGCCTTTTCCCGCGGCTCGCCTGCCAGCGATCGAAGCCGTAGAGCAGCCCCGCGAGGAGCAACGGCAGCAGCACCAGCGCAGGCGGCCCGTGCGTAATCCCGCGGCGGAAGCCGAGATGCTCCACACCTTCAAGCCAGAAGAAACATGCTGCATCCACATCGGGCAGGTTCGCACCGATAATCAGCGCGGGCATGGCGAGCCCGGTTTTCTTCTTGAGTCCCGCCTGTCCGATCAGCGCGCCAACGAGGCTGTGCGTCAGATTATCCATGTGGCAGGGCTATCCCGGCCTCTAGACCGGGTCCTGCGCCGTTCCGCTGACGGTCCAAGTCTGACCCTTGCCGAGCAGCTTGGCGAGATTGGCTTCCTTGCCCTCGCTCGCCTTCTTGCGCTCTTCGATTACCGCGTCCTCGAACGTCGGGCGCGGATCGTCGTACAGGACGCCGAGCGCCATCGGAAACGGGCCGAAGGGCATTTCGATCAGCATATGCGCGACCGAGCGGTTGGTGACGTCGTGGACGATCACGCCCGCCGCTTCCCAATCGCCATCCGTCACATCGACGACTTCCAGGCTCAGCGTCTCGCGATTGAGCGCAATGCCCTTGGTGTCACCAGCGAACAGCATCGGCTTGCCTTCTTCCAGCCACAGCTGGCGATCTTCCGCGCCCTTGGGCGCTGCGAAATCGTTGAAGACGTCCTTGTTGTAGACGATGCAGTTCTGGAAAATCTCGATGAAGGCCGCGCCCTTGTGGGCATGGGCTGCCTTGAGCACGTCGGGCAAGTTCTTCGACACGTCGAACCCGCGCCCGATGAAGCGCGCGCCGCTCCCAAGGGCGAATGCCGCCGGGCGTGCCGGATGGTCGTAGCTGCCGATAGGCGTGGAAGGCGACTTGGTGCCTTCGCGGCTGGTCGGCGAGGCCTGGCCCTTGGTGAGGCCGTAAATCTCGTTGTTGAACAGCATGATCTGCATGTTCACGTTGCGGCGCAGGACATGCATCAAATGGTTGCCGCCGATGGACAGGCCATCGCCGTCACCCGTCACGAGCCAGACGTCGAGGTCCGGATTGGCGAGCTTAGCACCGGTCGCGAAAGCAGGCGCGCGGCCGTGGATAGTGTGGAAGCCGTAGCTTTCGATGTAATAGGGGAAACGGCTCGAACAACCGATGCCCGAGATGAAAACCGTGTTCGCCGGGTCTGCCCCAAGCTGCGGCAGCGTGCGCTGCACGGCCTTGAGGATGGCATAGTCGCCGCACCCCGGACACCAGCGAACTTCCTGGTCGGTTTCCCAATCCTTGAGCGTCGTTTCGATTTTAACGGGAGCGTTCATTTCGCACCTCCATCCGTGCTCGGAAGCTGCTGGTCGTTGGCGGGGACCTGCCCGCCTTCGTTGCCGGGGACGCCGTCGAAGAACTTGCCGATCTCGCGTTCCAGTTCGGCGATCTGGAAGGGCTGGCCGCTGGTCTTGGTGAGCGGCTGGGCATCGACAAGGAACTGGTCGCGCAGTACCGTCTTGAACTGGCCGGTGTTCATTTCCGGCACCAGCACATGGTCGAACCCGCGCAGCAGGTCGCCCAGATTTTTCGGCATCGGCCAGATGTGGCGAACATGGATGTGGCTCACGTCCATGCCGTTTGCGCGGCAATTGTCGACCGCGCGATGGATCGGACCATAGGTCGAACCCCAGCCCACCACGGCCAGCTTGCCGGACGTTTCGCCGAGGCAGACGTCCTGGTCGGGCACGGCGATATTGTCGACCTTGGCCTTGCGCAGGTCGGTCATGCGCTGGTGGTTGTCGGGCGAATAATCGATGTTGCCGGTAAGCTCGTGCTTCTCGATGCCGCCGATGCGATGCATCATGCCGGGCGTGCCGGGCTTGATCCACGGACGCGCGCCCTTCTCGTCGCGCTTGTAGGGCAGCAATTCCTCGCCGCGCGGTTCGGTCAGGAACTGGGCGGGGAACGGCTCGAAATCGGCCGGGTTCGGCACTTTCCACGGCTCAGCCGCATTGGCGATGTAGCCGTCGGTCAACAGCATGACGGGCGTCATGTACTGGGTTGCGATGCGGCAGGCCTCGATAGCGACTTCGAAGGCGTCGGAGGGGCTGCGGGCCGCGATCACCGGCATGGGCGCGTCGCCGTTGCGACCATAAACGGCCTGGTAAAGGTCGCTCTGTTCGGTCTTGGTCGGCAGGCCGGTCGAGGGGCCACCGCGCTGCGAGTTCACGATCACCAGCGGCAGTTCGGTCATGATGCCGAGCCCAATGGCTTCGGTCTTGAGCGCAATGCCGGGGCCGGAGGACGAGGTCACGCCCAGCTGGCCGGCATAGCTCGCGCCGATGGCAGCGCAGATCGCGGCGATCTCGTCTTCCGCCTGGAAGGTCGTGACGCCGAATTCCTTCAGCCGCGCGAGGTGATGGAGGATCGCCGAAGCGGGCGTGATGGGATAACCGCCGAAGAACATCGGCAGTTCGGCCAGCTGCGCACCCGCGACGAGGCCAAGGCTGACGGCTTCCGCGCCGGTAACGGTGCGATAGAGGCCCGGCGCGCTGGGCGTCGGGTCGATATGGACCTGCTTGAGCGGACCGGCGAGTTCCGCCGTCTCGCCATAAGCATGACCTGCATCGAGCGCGGCGATGTTGGCATCGGCAATATCGGGATTCGACTTGAACTTCGCTTTCAGCCAGTCATGGATCGGCTCGCGCGGGCGATCAAACATCCACAGGGCAAGGCCCAGCGTCCACATGTTCTTGGACCGCAGCGCATCCTTGTTGCCGAGACCGAAGGGCTTCACCGCCTCGATCGTCTTCTCGGAAATGTCGAAAGCCAGCACGTCGAACTTGGCAAGGCTGCCGTCCTCGAGCGGGTTGGCGTCGTAATGCGCCTTGTCGAGGTTGCGCTTGGTAAAGGCGCCGGTGTCGGCGATGATCAGGCCGCCGGGCTTCAGGGCGGCAAGGTTCACCTTCAGCGCGGCAGGGTTCATCGCCACCAGCACATCGGGCGCGTCGCCTGCGGTATTGATCTCGCGGCTGCCGAAATTGATCTGGAAGGCCGAAACACCGAACAGCGTGCCTTGCGGCGCGCGGATTTCCGCCGGGAAATCGGGGAATGTCGCAAGGTCGTTACCCGCCAGCGCGGTGGAGAGCGTGAACTGCCCGCCGGTCAGCTGCATGCCGTCGCCGGAATCTCCGGCGAAGCGCACAACCACGGCTTCGGGGCTTGCGGGAAGGCCGCTATGCGGCCGGTCGGCGTCGCTCGGGGCGGCTGTTGCCATCCGGTCAATTCCTTGTCGCGCACCGAATTTCACGGCGCATTGTCAATGGGAGCGCCACCTAGGACCCGCTCCCTCCTCTCGCAATGAAGTTTCTCTGCTAGCGGTAAAAAGCGCAGTGGAAAAGCGTAGCCGACACGCTAAGTCTCTTTTCGCAACGAAAGAGGAGAGAGACGCCATGGCCGATACCGAACATTTTGTGCGCGACGATGTGCGCGGCTTCCTGGACATGCTGGAGCAGATCGGCGGCAAGGGCGTCGAGGAAGTCGGCGCGGTCGAAGGCCGTGTGCAGATGAAGACCATGGGCCAGCTGGCAGAAGCCCCGCCCCGCGACCTGGCGGTGAAGAAGGACCTCACCTGCCCCGGCCCCGCAGGCGACATTCCGCTGCGCTTCTACGACGCCAAGGAAACGCGCGATGCCGGTCCCTGCGTGGTGTTCATCCATGGCGGCGGCTTCGTGATCGGCGATATCGAGGTTTACGATTCGCTCTGCACCGAAATCGCCCACCAGCTCGATCTGCCCGTGGTGTCGGTCGAATACCGCCTCGCGCCCGAACACCCCTTCCCCGCCGCACCCGACGATTGCGAGGCCGCGGCGCGCTGGGTGGCATCCTCTCCCGAAGCGCTAGGCCGCGAAATCACCGGGCTCGTCATCACGGGTGACAGTGCGGGCGGCAACCTCACCATCGTCACCACCAACCAGCTCGTGAACGAACCTGCCGACGTGCCGGTCATCGTCCAGGCACCGATATATCCGGTGGCGAGCGACGTGTCGCAGCATCGCAGCCTCAAGGACTTCGCCGAAGGGTTCCTCCTCACCGGTGCGGCGATGGCCTGGTTTACCGAGCAATATGGCGGCGACCCCAAGGACCCGCGCAATACGCCGATGGTCGGCGATTGCAGCAATACCCCGCCCACAGTGGTGTGCACGGCAGGCCTCGATCCCTTGCGCGATTCAGGCCGCGAATATGCCTCGCACCTGATCCAGCAGGGCACCGAAGTCATCTATCTCGAATTTCCCGGGATCATTCACGGCTTTACCACGCTGAGAAAAGCGATACCGAGCGGACAGAAGGATCTCGATGCCTTCCTCGATGCGATCAAGCTGATGGTGGAGCGTTACAGGTGAGTGAACTGGGTTACCGGCCTTGCGTCGGTGTGATGCTAGTCAATGGCGACGGGCGTGTGTTCGTCGGTCGCCGGATCGACAACAAGGAAGGCGACTGGTGGCAGATGCCCCAGGGCGGTGTCGACGAAGGCGAAGACCTCGACCAGGCCGCCCTGCGCGAACTGGCGGAAGAAACCGGCGCGAGGCCCGAACACGTCGCCATCATCGACCGCATGGCGGAACCCGTGCGCTACGACCTGCCCGAAGAACTGATCGGCAAACTATGGGGCGGGAAGTATCGCGGGCAGGAGCAGGTCTGGTTCCTCGCCCGTTTCTCCGGCAGCGACGAGGATATCGACCTCAACGCCCATGATCCTGCGGAATTCTGCGATTGGAAATGGGCCGAACCCGAGCAGCTTCCCGAGCTGATTGTGCCGTTCAAGAAGCGCGTCTATCGCGCCGTCGTCGAGGCGTTCCGCGAACTGGTCTGACCGCTTAGTTGGCTTGCACGCCCTGCGTTTCCGGCAGGGTCGCCTCGGCGGTCATCACAGGAGTGCGCGGACCTGCGGCGATGGCGGCCGCGATTTGCTGCGTTTCGGGGCAGGTTTCGCCGCATAGCGATTGGACCGCCGCCAGCTTTTCGCGCGCCTTTTCCAAGGCACCCTTTTCTGCCAGCGCGGCACCTTCGCCAGCCATGGCGACGAGGTTTTGCGGATCGCGGTCGAGCGCCTCGCGATAATAGCGGATCGCCTTGCCCTGGAGGTTATCCGCCCGCGCCGCTTCGGCGAGGTGGATGAAAATGGGGGTGTACCCGGGATCGACTGCCAGTGCGGCCTCGAACGCGTCGATTGCGCCCTGCGTATCGCCGGCATCCAGCGCAGACTGGCCTTCCGCAATCAAGACACCTGCCCGCGGCGCCGGATCGCGCTCGTTCCCCCAGCTGACGCTCGCCGTAAGCGCGAGGGCTAACGAAAGGGCAGCAGCGGCGGGAGCAAAACGCATTATCGTCTCCGTCAGGGGCGTAGTCGCAGTTGGGCGCGGATCGGCCATGTCACAAGGCTATCACGACTTTTCTGCACGGGCGATGAAAAAACCGTCCGTCCCGTCGTGGTGCGGGGTGAGGCGGATGCCCTGCCCTCGTGCAAGTCCGGCGGGGAGATCCATCGCTGCGGCGCTGAAACCTTCGCTGCGCGATATGAAGGCGTCGAACTGGTCCGCGCCCTCCTCGTCCAGCAAGGAGCAGGTGACGTAGATCAGGCGCCCACCGGGCTTCACGAGGCGAGCGCCGATGTCGAGCAGGCGGGCCTGCAGGTCGGTGAGGCGGGACAATTCCTTCTCGTCCAGCCTCCAGCGCGCTTCGGGATTGCGCCGCCAGGTGCCGACGCCCGAACACGGGGCGTCGATCAGGACTGCATCCGCCTGCCCTTCGAGACCTGACAGCGCCTCTAGCTCCTGGCCCGGATTGAGCAGCACCGTCTCGATATTGGTTGCCCCGGCTCGCTCCGCCCGCGGCATCAGGGCAGACAAGCGATTCCGATCGGTATCGCTGGCGACAAGGCGGCCGAGATTGTCCATTGCTGCTGCAAGCGACAAGGTCTTGCCGCCCCCGCCCGCACACAGGTCGATGACGGTCTCACCCGGCTGCGCGCCGACGGCAAGGCAGGCGATCTGGGAGCCGGTGTCCTGGATCTCGACCTTGCCTTCGCGCCACTCCGGCCACTGCTCGACTTGCGTGCCAGCTTCAAGGCGAAGGCCATTCGGCGCAGCGGTAGGTGTGCTTTCGACCGGGAGCGCCAGGGTGGCACGCTCGGCTTTCAGCGTGTTGACGCGAATGTCCAGCGGTGCTCGGTCCAGCAAAGCCCCCGCTTCGGCTCCCGAGATATCCGATCCGGCGAGCTTTCGCTCCAGCCAGTCGGGCGCAATTCCGCCTGCCGCGACAGGTTCATCGCCAGCCAATTCTGCCGGACCATAGTTCGATCCGTCGAACAGAGCGCGGATATGCTCGTCCGTCTCTGCGAGGCGCAGCATCGCGGCGCGGCCCGTTTTCGGGACCGGACCGCATGCGCGAATGGCCGCATAAACCAGCTCGCGAATGGCGCGGCGGTCCTTGGACCCGGCGAACCGGTTGTTGCGAAACCATTCTGCGAGAATGCGGTCGGCTGGCGCGCCTTTCGACCGTGCCGACGCGATAATCGCATCGAGCAATTCGATCGAGGTCTGGACTCTGGCGGCGGGGGTCATTTTCCTTCGCGTTTCGCGGTATCGCGCCGTTCGATCAATTGCTCGAACTCGCTCGGGTCGGGCATCGGGAGGCACCAGTGGCGCAAATCGTCGCGCTCCATGTGGGCCTCGCGCGCAATTTCGTCGAGCATCGCGTCTGCAGCGGCGAAGCACTCTTCCTGGCTCTCGAACAGGATAGCCTGGCGTTCGAGAACGACGTGCACCGGCTGCTCGTCCACGATCTTGAGGACGAACAGCATGAAAGGGACGAAAAGTTCCATGGGTTATCGCGAAGGGTAATTCGGCGCTTCGCGGGTAATGGAAACGTCGTGCACGTGGCTTTCGGTGAGGCCCGCGTTGGTGATGCGCACGAACTGCGCGCGCTTGCGCAGATCGTCGATCGTGGCGCTACCGGTGTAGCCCATGGCGGCCTTGATCCCGCCGACGAGCTGGTGAACCACGGCAGCGGCGGCACCCTTGTAGGGCACCTGTCCTTCGATGCCTTCGGGCACCAGTTTCTGCTGGCTGACATCGGCCTGGAAATAGCGGTCGGCACTGCCGCGCGCCATCGCACCCACGCTGCCCATGCCGCGATAGCTCTTGTAGCTGCGGCCCTGGTAGATGAAGGTTTCACCGGGCGCTTCTTCGGTGCCTGCCAGCATCGAACCGATCATGACGCTGGAGGCACCTGCTGCGAGCGCCTTGGCCGCATCGCCGCTGGTGCGAAGACCACCATCGCCGATGACCGGAACACCGGCCTTTTCTGCCGCTTCGGCGCAATCCATGATTGCCGTCAGCTGTGGCACGCCGACACCCGCGACCACACGCGTGGTGCAGATCGAGCCCGGACCGATGCCGACCTTCACCGCGTCTGCGCCCGCATCGCACAGGGCGCGCGTGGCTTCGGCGGTCGCGACATTGCCCGCGATCACCTGCACGCTGTTGGACAGCTTCTTGACCCGTTCGACGGCCTTGGAAACTTCCTTGTTGTGGCCGTGGGCGGTGTCGATCACCACCACGTCGACTTCGGCATCGATCAGCGCTTCGGTGCGCTCGAAACCCTTGTCGCCGACGGTCGATGCAGCGGCGACGCGCAGGCGCCCGCTGAGGTCCTTGGTCGCATCGGGATAGGCCACCGCCTTCTCGATGTCCTTCACCGTGATGAGACCCACGCAGCGACCGTCATCGTCGACCACGAGCAGCTTCTCGATCCGGCGCTGGTGCAGCATCCGGCGTGCCTCTTCCTGCCCGGTACCCAGCGGCACGGTGGCGAGGTTTTCGGTGGTCATCAGCTCGCTGACCGGCTGGTTGGGATTTTCGGCGAAGCGCACGTCGCGGTTGGTGAGGATGCCGACCAGCTTGCCGCCGCGATCCGTCACGGGAATGCCGCTGATGCGGTTGGCAGTCATGATCTGCTGCGCATCGCCCAGCGTCGCTTCGGGATTGATGGTGATCGGGTTGACCACCATGCCGCTTTCATAGCGCTTCACCGCGCGCACGGCGGCCGCCTGGTCCTTCACCTCGAAATTGCGGTGCAGGACGCCGATGCCGCCAAGCTGCGCCATGGCGATCGCCATGTCGGCTTCCGTCACCGTGTCCATCGCGCTGGAGATGACCGGGATGTTGAGCTGGATGTCGCGCGTCAGCCGCGTGATGGTCTTGGCCATCGAGGGCAGGATATCGCTCTCTGCCGGACGCAGGAGAACGTCGTCGAAAGTGAGGCCGAGGGGGATGTCGATGGATGCCACTGGGAGAATCGCCTGCCGGAGTAAATGTGGCGGCCCATGTAACGACGCTTCGCGGGATTAGCTAGTGGCTCGGGGAGGATTACTCCGCGGTCCAGCCGCCATCGACGCTCCAGTTCGCGCCGTTGACGTTCTGCGCCTCCTCCCGGCAGAGGAATACCGCGAGCGCACCGATCTCTTCCGGCTGGACGAACTTCTTCGTGGCCTGCTTCACCAACAGCACGTCGTTGATGACTTCGTCGCGGGTCATCCCGCGCGCTTTCATCGTGTCGGGAATCTGGTTTTCGACCAGCGGGGTCCAGACGTAGCCCGGGCTGATGCAGTTGGCGGTGATGCCATGTGGCGCCAGTTCGAGCCCGATGGTCTTGGTGAAACCGTCGAGGCCGTGCTTGGCGGCGTTGTAGGCGCTCTTGAAGGGAGAGGCGACCTTGGAGTGCGCGCTGGCGGTGTTGATGATACGGCCCCAGCCCTTCTCCTTCATGTGCGGCACCACGAGCCGCGTCGTGTGGAAGGCGGCCGTCAGGTTCAGCGCGATGATCGTGTCCCACTTGGCGATGGGGAATTCCTCGACCGGGGCGACATGCTGCATCCCGGCATTGTTGACGAGGATGTCGATCCCGCCGCTGTCGGCCATCATCGCCTCGATCTGGGCGACATCGGTCAGGTCCGCACCCGAGTGGGTCGCGCCCAGTTCCTCGCAAAGCCTGGCGATCTCGCCCTCGTCTCCGAAGCCGTTGAGGACGACCTCGGCGCCTTCTGCCGCAAGGGCCCGGGCAGTCGCCAGACCGATGCCCGAAGTCGATCCGGTGACAAGTGCGCGCTTTCCTTCGAGAAACATTTGTGGCCTCAAGTGTTGTGAGTAACATACAAGCCATTGCGCAGCAGCGCTGAACGGTCAATCGCGGGGGATGCAGGAATGCGGCTAAATCCATTCAATACCGACAATATCCAGGTTCGCTCCAGCGGGGGCGCCGGCAAGGCAGGCGGCATCGGCTGCGGCACGATCATCATCGCCGCCATCGGCTATTTCGTCTTCGGCCTTGATCCGATGCAGACTGCAAGCACGGTCGAAAGCGTGCAGCAGGGCTCGCAGCAGGCAGGCCCCGCCAACACCGACGAAGAGGCAATCTGCAACTCGAGCGAATACGCGCGCGAGGCGTGCAACGGTCTCCAATCGCTCAACCAGACCTGGGCACGCACCTTCCAGGAACAGGGTTATGGCGACAGCTTCCGCCAGCCCACGCTCGACCTGTTCCGCAACGGCCGCGTCACCACGCAGGGTTGCGGCAGCGCGACTTCGGCTGCCGGTCCGTTCTACTGCCCGGCCGACCAGACGATCTATATCGACACCAGCTTCTACGACCAGCTTGCGCGCATGGCAGGCAATCGCGGCGATTTCGCGCGCTATTACGTGCTTGCCCATGAATACGGCCACCACATCCAGACGCTGACCGGCATATCCCAGCAGATCCGCAGTGCGCAGGCCCAGAACCGGCGCCAGGCGAACCAGCTGCAGGTGCTCATGGAACTGCAGGCCGATTGTTATGCCGGTGTATGGGCGGGCAAGAACCGCAACCTCATCGAACCGGGCGATATCGAGGAAGGGATGGAGGCTGCCGCCGCCATCGGTGACGACCGCCTTACCGGCGGCCGCGTGTCGAGCGAGAACTTCACCCACGGCACCAGCGCCCAGCGCAGCCAGGCCTTGCGCCTCGGCCTGCAGGGCGATGACCGCCAGTGCGACGCGATCACCAATATCGGTTGATAGGCGAGCTTCGACGTAAAAAGGGCGCGGTCCTCTCGGTCCGCGCCCTTTCCTTTTCCAACGCTCGCGGCGTCAGGCTTCCAGCGGTTCTCCAGGCTCCCTTACGGCCTGCGACCAGTCGAGATTGCGGGTGGCGTACATCACGCCCGCCAGTGCGAAGAACATCGCGACCGAGCCAACGATCAGCGAGGCTTCCTCAAGGCTCATCAGCACGTAGAGCCCGGCGTAGAGAACCGTCAGCAAGCCGCCGATAAAGCCTGCCCGCTTCCACCCGCCAAGAACTGCGGCGCTGTAGGCGGTCAACAGCCCGATTATGGCCGCACTGGCGATCAGATAGGCCAAGGCAAACCCCGCGACTTCGGCAAAGGCCAAAAGCAGGACAAAGAACAGCACCAGCCCGGCGCCTGTAAGCAGGTATTCCGCCGCCGCCACGCGGGCCCCGCCGATCACGTCGAACAGGAGGAAGGCGAGGAAGGTGAAGCCGATGAAGAGAAACCCGTACTTCACGCTGCGGTCGACCTGCGCGTAAATGTCGCCGGGTTCGACCAGGGCGATTGTCGCCCAGGCTACGTCCGAGGCTTCCTCGACGGCGCCGTATTCCGACATCATGCGACGTTCCAGTTCCGCTTCGGCTTCGTCCGCCGGTCCGTCTGCCGGACCGTGACCGATGGCGAGCGTCCCGATCGACCAGTTGGCGCTGAAGCCTTCGTCGGAGATGTCGCTGGTGTCCGGCAGATAGCGACCTTCGAAGCCGGGGTGCTGCCAGGACGAGGTTACGTTCCAGCGCGTATCGCCGCCCTCCGGAGCCAGTGACAGCGAACGGCTACCGCGCAGGGTATAGCTGTATTCCAAGTCGAGCGCGTCGCCCTCGCTCCAGTCGTAGGTGCCGTGGAAGCCGCTGCCCTCGCCGCGGGCACGCTGGCCGGGTGACAGCTCGACCGCTTCTCCGCCGAGGCTCGCTTTCGCGCCGCCCCGCAAACCGCGCGCATCGCTCACACCGAAGCGCAGCTGCGCCTCGGACAGGACAAGCTGATCACGCGTCACATCATAGCTGGAAAGATCGTCGGGCAATTCGAACCGCGCCTGTCCAGCCATGTCGGCGGAGAAAACCACTGTCTCGTAGATCGCCTTTTTCTTGCGCTCCGTATCAAGCCGGGTGTCGAGCGAATGCTGCAGCGGGGCAATAAGGATTTCCGAGCGCACCTGCTGCGTCTGCATAACTGATTTACCATCGACCAGAACCGGAACCTGCTTCTGGGCGAGATAGGGTACGGCAAGGATCGGGGTGGAGACCACCTGCGATCCTCCCGCGCCCGCCGTGATGGTCGATTCCGCGATGCGGGCCTGGTTCTGCCGGTCGTTAACCAGATCGTAGACCATGATGATCGGGATCAGCAGCACGAGGCCGATCAACCCCGCTATGACCAGTTTGACTGTGGGGGATCTGTCTCGCATCGTTTCATCTCCATCTGTTGCGATGAAGCGTTCTTTGTGAGCGACGAACTGAACACCTTGTGAACCCGTCCGGGCACGCAAAAGGCCGGTCTCCACGCGGAGACCGGCCTCTCAGGAGTGTGTGTTAAGTCAGGAGAGCGAGGATTCGAGTTCGGCGATTTCCTCGTCCAGGTCGCGCAGGATTTCCGCGCGGATTTCTGCATCGAGCGAGCGATCCTTTGCGATCGCCTTCCGCGCCCCGCGGATTGCACTCAGCGCAATGCGGTCACCAGCGGTCTCGCACACATACATCACGGTCTTGCCGTTGGACTTCACCTTCGTAGTGACCGGCTGGTCGGGATAGACGCACTTCTCGATCACTTCAGGCACCGCCGCCATTGCCTGGGCCACCGCCTGCGCGACGGCTGCTTCGGTCTCCGCCTCGAGCTTCGCATGGCGCGCTTCGGCCTTGGCTTCGGCTTTCTCCCGCTTGGCTTCGGCATAGGCCACACGGCCTTCCGCCCAGTCCTTACGGCCCTCGGCATAGGCGATGCGGCCTTCGGCCCAATCCTGACGGCTTTCGGCATAGGCAATGCGGGATTCCGCCCATGCCTTGCGGCCCTCGTCATAGTCGCGGGAAGTCCAGCGCTTCTCCACCCGCTTCGCTTCGGCCAAGGCACGGCGCGCATCGGCCTTCGCGCGGGCTGCATCCGCCATGGCACGTTCGTGATCGGGCGCAGGCGGTGCAAGCGGAGCTTCGGGCGCCATGGGCGGCAGCGGCGCCTCAGGATAGGCTGCGGGCAGAGGTGCTTCGGGCGCTGCAGGGGCGACCGGATAGGCGAAGTCTGCCAGCGGCGCTGCTTCCACGACGGCGACTTCGTCCGAAGTAGGCATGGCCGACACTTCCGCAAAGCAGACCGAGGCGGTGAGCGGCACGGCGAGGAAGGCGCTGGCCAGCGTTGCGCGGCCGGCAATGCGGCGGCGCGGCGAGATATCGGACATGTTCAAACTCCTCAAACGATGGATGATCGACTTGTCCCCCAGAACTGGACACGCCATCGGCGCGGCGAGCGCCGGTCGCGGCGTCCCCTGCGGATGGCGAGCAAAATCGGCAATGATGCCGGCATAGGTAGCGCGTTCTTCACGCGGGCGGGCGGCCACGACGCGCGCGTCGCAGGCGGCTTCCTGGTCGCGGCGCAGCGCGCTCCAGCCCAGCCAGCCAAGCGGATTGAACCAGTGGATCGCGAACAGCGGCTGGACGGCCATGTTGACGATCAGGTCCCCGCCACGATGGTGGGCGAGCTCGTGAGCAATCGCGAGGTCGCGCGAAACCCGGTCGCGGCTCGCCATGAAGCCTGCAGGCAGGGCGATGACGCGGTCGAGCACACCGAAAGCCATCGGCCCCGAAATGGCGGGCGTTTCGATCAGGCGCACGCTGCCGACATCGCCCACCGGGCGCGCATCGTCGAGCAGATCGCGGCGCAGTTCGAAATAGAGATAGAAACGGCGCGTCAGCATGACCGCAGCCCCGACCAGCCAGATTGCCACCAGCGGCAGCACGAAGTCGGTCGGGTCCGGGAAGGTCTGCGGCGCGGGCGAACGAGCGGCCATATCGGCGAAGAACGTGGCCGGTTCTATCGCGGCCTCGTCCAGGGCGAGCGGCGCGGTTTCGAACGACACCTCCTCGCGCGGAGTGAGGTTCATCCATGCCGGAAGCGTGAATGGCGGAACGAAGAGCCGCGCCAGCGGAATGAACCACAGCGCGTAGGCCGCGCCGGAGCCGAAATGTTTTGCAACGGGACGGCGAAGCACCATCACCATCGCGATCAGGGCGCCTGTCCACACCAGCGTGTCGAACAGGAACCACTCCCAATATTCGCGCAGAAGCTCGATCATTTCCGCATCTCCTTGAGGAGCGCCTCGATCTCTTCGAGGTCGGAATCCGTGAGCGCTTCATTTTCTGCCAGATGGGCGAACAGCGGTGCGGCGCGACCACCGAACAGGCGGTCGACCAGCCTGCGCGATTCGCCACCGACATAGTCGGAACGCTCGATGAGCGGGTGGTAGAGGAATTTGCGCCCCTGCGGTTCGGTACCGATGACGCGCTTTGCCACCAAGCGGCCAAGCAGCGTCTTTACCGTCGGGATCGACCAGTCGTTTTCGGCACAAACCCGCTCGCACACCTCGGCAGCCGACAGCGGACTTTCGGTCCACAAGGCTTCCATTACCGCGTGTTCGGCTTCGCTGATCCGGTCACCCGGCGATTGCTTGCGCTGTCCCATAACGTACCTCTTCCCTCGGGATTCGCTGAATTCGTTTACGCCTGTAGACAGTTTGACTACGCGTGTAAACACAAAACGATTCCCGCACCCGCATCTGGCAGATAGTATCGCGGCACGGGTTGCAACAAAGGCTCTGCACGGGTCGCCCGACTATCGATGAACGGCAACAAAGCTCAGGATTGACGACGCACCACGCTGATGTAGCCTGTCTTGCATGCTTCGGATTTTCCTCCCCGCCCTCGCCCTGATTGCCGCACCGCTTGGCGCGCAGGAGGCGGAAGTCGCCCCTCCCCAGCCTGGCGAACCCGAAACTGTCCGCGTCGTCCTCGAAACGACGGCAGGCGACATTACCGTGGAGCTGGAGACTGAGCGGGCACCGATCACGGCGGGCAATTTCCTGCGCTATGTCGATGAAGACCGCTTCGACGGCACGGTGTTCTATCGCGCGATGACGCTCGACTGGGGCGACCAGCCCAACGGCCTGATCCAGGGCGGCACGCAGTGGAACCCGGACCGGGTCCTGCCCGGCATCCCGCATGAACCGACGACGGTAACCGGCCTCAGCCACACCAAGGGTGCGCTCTCAATGGCGATGGGCGAACCGGGAACGGCCAATGGAGACTTCTCGATCTTCCTTCAGGATTCGACCGGCATGGATGCCGATCCCAAATCCGAAGACCCTGTCTGGCGAAACGGCTACGCGGTGTTCGGCTATGTCGTCGAAGGGATGGACGTCGTCGCCACAATCCATGCCATGCCCACCGATCCCGAAAAGGGAGAGGGCTGGATGAAAGGACAGATGCTGGCCGAGCCGGTGAAGATTATCGAGGCGCGCCGCCTCGCCTCTCCGATCGAGGACTAACAGACTTCGGCGGTATTTTCCGGAATGGGGCCCGGCGGCACCCGCGCCGGGCTGGCGTGGAAAGGGTCGGATTTGAGCCGGTGCCGCGTACCGTATGCCGCGCCCAATGCGGCGAACAGTTTCGGATCGTATGCCGCAAGATCGGGATGATCGAGGATGCGCCGCCCGTCCACGACGACCAAACGGTTCGAATTGAACCAGATTTGCGTGCCTTCGGCCCAGTATTCCTGGATGGTCGTAGTCGCGTATTCGTTCAGCCAGAGATCGTTGGCGAGCGCATGGGCATAGGCAGCCTCGATTTCGGCAAAGAGCGCGGGATCGACCGCTTCGATCGCAAACAGGACATTGTGCGCCATCTCGTGGACGAAAATGGTTTCGCCGAAATAGCGTGACGTCGGCAGGCCGAGGACGTCCTCTTCCGATCCAACCGTTCGCTCGCCGCCGATCCCTCTTGCGCGCTCGTCCCAATATTCGCGATCGGACTTGGCACCGATGCGCACGTCGTAATGCTTGAGTTCGCAGCGCGTCAGGCGCGGATCGTCCCGCGCAGGCTTCGTCCAATGCGCCTTGTCGGGCAGGTCGAGCAATGCTTCGTCTTCGGCAATGATCGCAACGCGATAGTCGTTTGCCGCCAGCCATGACGCGAAGTCAGGTCGGTGCGCCAGCATCCCGCGGGCCATGTCACGTGCGGCAAGAAGTGCCTCGTCGGACACCCGGGCCGATGACAGGATCGGAATGCCCGAGGCGTCGACGTGCTTTGCATAAAAGGGTTCGGCGCCAATCGACGAAGGCGGCGCGGTGGGCGTCACCGCACAGGCTGCGAGGGCGAGGATCAGCGCAGGCGACAAGCAACGCTTCACAGCAACCTCGCCCTCTGGTCTGGCGTGAGCAATGCACAGGCTTCGGTCTTGCCAAACCAGCGATAGCGATTGCGCGCAACGAGGCGGTATATTGCGTCGCGAAGGGGCCGCGGGACGATGCGAAAAACCCCGGCAAGCCGCCACACGCCGCCCAGGCGGCGCGCCAACTGGAAATATCCCTCGCTCATCTCGTATGCCTGCCCATCCGCCAGGAACAGGTAGCTGTCATCCATCCTGAGGCCGTAATGCCGGTAAAGCGCGCTTCCCAACTCGCCTTGCGCGCTGGTGAGCGCGATCCTTTCCTTCCGGTCATGCTGCATGATAAATCGCGCTCCGCCCGAACACAGGACGCAGACATTATCGAAGACGAACAGCGGACGGCTGTCGTCGAAGTCGGGGACCTGCGGATCGTCGCGATAGCTGTATGGCGGACGCGTCATTCGTCGATGCATTCGATATCGAGGCCCGCGAAAGCCGAGCGGTATTCATCCAGGGAAATCACGTCGAGACACGGCCGCGCTCCGGGTGCCAGTCGCTCTCCACGAGCAAGCTTGCGGGCAATCAGGATAGGCGGGATGACCGGGATGTTCGGCCCGTGGCCGCTGCGGGCGATGATCCAGTGTCGCCGGATGACCGGGGCGCCGCTGGCATCCACACCCTCGATCACCATGTGGAAACCGCTGCGCCCCCGACTGAGGACATTGAAGGGCTTCGACAGGCTGACCAACAGGTCGGCAAAGCGCGACAGGTTCGGGATCAAACGCACCCGCCGCAACGCGCCCATTATCCACAGCCCGAAATGCAGGGGTGCGATCTCGTGTCCGGCGAGGAAGCGATGGTCCTGCAATCCCGGGTATCGCGATCGGAAAAGTTCGAGGTCCGGAACATCGCCGGCAGCGAACCAGCGTCGCCCGAGTTCGGGATAATCGACGGGGATAGCGCCGCGCCACCCGATCTCTTCCTGCATCCGGCCACCCTGAGCGCGCGTGAACCGCTCTCCGACATAGGACAGCACCGCAGCCACTGTCCCCGCGCCGCGATTGGCCTGTTCCGCGCCGCTGATCCCGTATTCGACACGGCGCAGTTCCGTCATGTCGTCAAGCGCGGCATCGCAATAGGCAGCCGTCAGAGCCGGGACCGAGCTGGCGCCGGAGAGGACCGTGACGCCCTTTTTCCGCGCGGCTGAATCCAGTTCTCCGATGCCGCACACGAATGCGCGCGCATCCGCGATGTCGCAGTAGTGCGCTCCGAGCGCGATCGCCGCCTTCGCTACGCCGTACCCTTGGCCGTGATACGGGCCGACCATGTTGATGACGAGGTCCGGCGTAATGTCGCCAAGCATGACCGCGGGTGGGTCCTCGATATCGACACGCGCGCCTTTCGCCGGATTTGCAGCCTGCAAGCCAGCTGCGAACTTCTGTGCCTTGGCCAGGTTACGTCCGCAGATGACGAGTTCGATCGCGCTGTCCGCAGCCAGCTGGCGTGCGACATAACCACCGAAATTGCCGTAGCCTCCGATGATGGCGACACGAAACGGCATGACCTGCTTGCCGCGGGTTTAGTAGACCCGCTTTTTCGGCTCGATGTAGTCGACGTCGTCGGTCAGCGTGTACTCGTGGACCGGGCGATAATCGATCTTCACGCCGCCGCCATTGCCGCCCCAACCGTCGAACCAGGCGATGGTGTGCTTCATCCAGTTCTTGTCATCACGCTCGGGGAAGTCCTCGTGCGCATGGGCGCCGCGGCTTTCCTTGCGGTTTTCGGCCGAAGCGATGGTCACATTGGCCTGCGCCATGAGATTGTCGAGTTCGAGCGTTTCGATGAGGTCGCTGTTCCAGATCATCGAGCGGTCGTGGACCTTCACGTCCTCCATCCGCTTGTTGACGTCGCGGAGCAGCTCGACGCCTTCGGACAGTAGCTTGCTGTCGCGGAACACGGCCGCGTGCTTCTGCATGCTCTTCTGCATGTCCGAACGCAGGACCGCAGTCGGGATGCTGCCGTCGGCATGGCGGAAGTGATCCAGACGCGTCAGCGCGAGATCGGCGCTGTCCTTGGGAAGCTCGTCATGGCTGACGCCGGGCTTGACGATTTCCTTCAGGCGATGGCCGGTCGCGCGGCCGAAGACCACGAGATCGATCAGCGAGTTGGAACCGAGGCGGTTCGCGCCGTGCACCGACACGCAGGCCGCTTCGCCCACGGCGAACAGGCCGGGGACGATCTTTTCCGGATCGCTCGGATCGCCAGCCATCACTTCGCCGTGATAGTTACAGGGGATGCCGCCCATGTTGTAGTGAACGGTCGGCGTGACCGGCAGCGGCTGCTTGGTCAGGTCGACACCGGCAAAGATCTTGCCGCTTTCGGTGATGCCCGGCAGGCGCTCGCCCAGCACCTTTGGATCGATGTGATCGAGGTGCAGGTAGATGTGGTCGCCATCCGGCCCGACGCCGCGGCCTTCGCGCATTTCCAGCGCCATCGAACGCGACACGACGTCGCGCGATGCAAGGTCCTTCGCGGAAGGAGCATAGCGTTCCATGAACCGCTCGCCTTCGGAGTTGGTCAGGTAGCCGCCCTCGCCGCGCGCACCTTCGGTGATGAGCACGCCCGCGCCGTAAATGCCGGTCGGGTGGAACTGGACGAACTCCATGTCCTGCAGCGGGAGCCCTGCACGCAGCACCATGCCGCCACCGTCGCCGGTGCAGGTATGGGCCGAGGTCGCGGTGTAATAGCAGCGGCCATAGCCGCCCGTCGCCAGCACGACCGCGTGGCTGCGGAAACGGTGGATCGTACCATCGTCGAGGCACATGGCGATGACGCCGCGGCAAACCTTGCCGTTCGGGCCGTCTTCCATGATCAAATCGAGCGCGAAATATTCGATGAAGAAGTCCGCGTCGTACTTCAGGCTCTGCTGGTAGAGCGCGTGCAACATGGCGTGACCGGTACGGTCGGCCGCGGCACAGGTGCGCTGCACGGGCGGGCCTTCGCCCATGTTCTGCATGTGGCCGCCAAAGGGGCGCTGGTAGATCGTGCCGTCGTCATTGCGGCTGAAGGGCACACCGGCGTGCTCCAGCTCGTAGACCGCCTGCGGCGCTTCGCGGACCATGTATTCGATCGCGTCCTGGTCGCCGAGCCAGTCGGAGCCCTTGACCGTATCATACATGTGCCACGACCAGTGGTCAGGCGTGTTGTTGCCGAGGCTGGCTGCGATGCCGCCCTGTGCGGCAACGGTGTGCGAGCGGGTCGGGAAGACCTTCGTGATGCAGGCCGTGCGCAGGCCGCTTTCCGCGCTACCCATAGTGGCGCGCAGGCCCGAGCCACCGGCGCCGACGACGACGGTATCATAGGTGTGGTCGATGATCGGGTAGCTGCGACCGCCGATTTCGAAAGTTTCGGTGCGGGCCATCAGGCGGCTCCTCCGAGGGCAAGGCGCGCGATCGATACGAGACCGAAGGCTGCGCCGCCGATTGTTGCAAGGTTGAGAAGGGTGAGCACGCCGAACTTGGTACCGGCGTCGTGAACATAATCCTCGATCAGGACCTGGAGGCCGAGGCGCGCGTGCCAGAACACGCTGACGATCAGCAGCGCCAGTGCGGTGGCGGGCAGCGTCTGCGATGCCCAGCCGGTCATGGAGGCGTAATCGTAGGACGGCAGCATCGCCAGGCTGACCACGAGGAACAGCATGAGCACGAGGTTGCCGATGGCGGTGAAGCGCTGCACCAGCCAGTGATGCGCGCCTTCATGCGACGGGCCGAGCCCGCGCACGCGTCCGATGGAAGTTCCGTTACCCATTGCGCGGCCTCACTTAAGCAGGATCACGGCCCAGAAAAGGGCGGTGAGAATAATTGCGATGACGGGCGACAGGATCGACCACGTCTTGTTGGTGTCGAGTTCGTAACCGGCACCGATATCGAGCACGAAGTGGCGCAGACCGCTCATCATGTGGGTGAAGAATGCCCAGGTCAGTCCGACCAGCACGATCATGCCGATGGGCGAGCCCATGATGCCTGCGAAGGTTGCATAGGCAGCCTCACCAGCGGCCATCGAGCCGAGCCACCACAGCAGCACGCCGAGACCGACCAGCGCCAGTCCGTCACCGGTGATGCGGTGCAGGATGGATACCGCCATGTGCGGTCCCCATTTCCAGATCTGCAGGTGTGGTGAAAGCGGGCGGTTGGCCATGCATCTATTCCATATCGCTGAATTCGTGCCGCCTCCTTAGCGAACTGCCGGTGCAAGGCAAGGCGTGCGGCCTCGACAAAAGGCGCAAATTTTCGAATAGCGTGATGCATGACATGCATCCTTCTCACCGGCTCCTCCCGCGGGATCGGCGCCGCTTCCCGTACGGCACTCGAAGCGCGCGGCGCGAAAGTGATCGGTCAATCGACTTCCGGCGAAGGCTTCGGCACCCTTGCTGCGGACTTTCGCGACCCCGACGCACCGGAGGCCTTGTGGCAGGCCGCTCTCACGCAGGCAGGCGGCGAGATCGACGTTCTGGTCAACAATGCGGGCCTATTCGATCCCAATCCGATCGAAAAACCCGACGGTGACTGGTTGGATGCATGGGAAGAAACCATGCGCATCAACCTGACCGCTTCTGCCCAGTTGAGCAGGCTGGCGGTCCGCCACTGGCAGGAACGCGGCGCGACCGGACGCATCGTCCATGTCGCCAGCCGCGCAGGTCACCGCGGCGATTCGCCCGCACACTGGCACTATGCGGCGAGCAAGGGCGGGATGCTGGCGATGCACAAGACCATTGCGCGCCAATATGCCGCAGAAGGTATCCTGAGTTTCGCGATCACGCCCGGCTTTACCGACACCGCCATGGCGGGCGATTACCTGGACAGCCGGGGCGGTTCAGGCCTGTTGGCCGACATTCCGCTTGGCCGCGTTGCGGAACCGGAGGAGATCGCGCGGATCGTCGAATTCCTCTCGCTGGATGCCCCGCCATCGCTTACCGGTGCAACGCTCGACGCCAATGGAGCAAGCTATGTACGTTAAAGCGCTGGTCGCGGCCCTGCCCTTGCTCCTCGCTGCGTGTGCGGCGCTTCCTGCACCGCAAGTTGAGGATGCAGACACGCCCCCCTCGCCCGCTCCAACGGCAAAGCTGGTGAACGCCCACGAAATGCAGATGGCGTTTCTCGACGCGTGCGAGCCGTGGGACGAGTGGGACAAGCCCGCTCCGCCGTTCCAACTGATGGGCAACAGCTGGTATGTCGGCACCTGCGGCATCTCGGCGGTCCTGATTACCGGCGATGAAGGACATATCCTGATCGACAGCGGCGTGCCCGAAGCCGCCCCGCTGGTCCTCGCGAACATCGCCTCGCTCGGCTTCGATGCAAAGGATGTCCGCTATCTCCTGATGAGCCACGAGCATTTCGACCATGTTGGCGCGCATGCCGCAATCAAGGAAGCGACAGGCGCACAAGTGGTGGCTTCGGCAAGAGCCAAGCCCGTGCTCGAAACCGGGAAAGTCGCCGCGGACGATCCGCAGGCTGCATCCGGCCATCCCGACATGACCCCGGTAAAGGTCGACCGGGTGATCGGTGACGGAGAAATACTCGATCTCGGCAACCTGCGCGTTACGGCCCATGAAACGCCCGGCCATTCGCCCGGGGCCCTCAGTTGGACATGGTGGTCGTGTTCGCTCCCCGGCGAGCCGCCCGTGTGCAACCGCTTCGCCTATATCGACAGCCTGTCCGCGGTTTCCGCAGACGATTACCGCTTCACCGATCACCCGGAAATGGTCCGCGCATTCCGGACCAGCATCGACAAGGCACGCATGCTCCAATGTGAGTTTCTGGTGACGCCGCACCCTTCGGCCGGGTCCATGCTCGACCTGATGAGCGGAGAATACGGGCTCTACCTGCACAAGGGATGCGGCTTTTATGCAGAGCGGCTGAGCAAGCGCCTCGATGAACGTCTGGCGAAGGAAGCAGCCGAGTGAGCGCCTGGAAACTCTCGGCCGAAGCTTCGAAACCGGTAGTGCAGGCCGCCCTGCTCCAGCATGACGAGGCCTGGGACTTTCCCGAAGAGCTGGTCGTGTCCGGTCGCGAAATCGCGGAAGACAAGCCGGACGACTGGATTTTGGAGGTCTGGCTCGAACGCAAGCCGACTGCGGCGGACAAGAAAGCCGTAGCTGGCCTGTTCCAAGGCAAAGCACCGAAACTCGACGCGGAAAAATTGCCCGATCAGGACTGGGTAACTTTGAGCCAGCAAGGCGTCGATCCGATCCGCGCTGGCCGTTTTCACGTGCGCACACCGGAACATGATCCCGACCCGTCCATGGTCGATTTCATCATCCCCGCCAGCCAGGCGTTCGGCACCGGCCAGCACGAAACGACCGCCGCCTGCCTTGCCATGCTCGACCTGATGAAGCGCGAGGGCGTAACCGTTCGCAACCACGCCGACATCGGCACCGGCACCGGACTGCTCGCTTTCGCGGCGATGCATCTGTGGCCTCATGCGCTGGCAACGGCTTCAGACATCGATGCCGTCTGTGCCGGCGTGGTGGAGGACAATGCAGCCCTCAACAATGTCGCGATGGGTAACAGGTCCGGCCAGCTGACGATGATTATTGCGCCCGGCATGGATCACGCTTTGCTTCAGGCACGCGCGCCCTACGACCTGTTGATCGCCAATATCCTTGCCGGCCCGCTGGTCGAGCTCGCCCCCGACTTTGCATCTGCGATTACGCCAGGTGGAAGCCTCCTCCTGGCTGGGCTGCTGCAAACCCAGGAAGCCGAGGTCCGCCGGGCTTACCAGGCAAAGGGCCTGCGGCTGGCGCGGCGCGTCACAAACGGCGACTGGTCGATACTCTGGCTCCGCAAGAGCCGCATCCGGTGACTGCGCGCCGCGCCTTCAAGCTGACGGCGGCATTGCTCGCCCTGCCCCTGCTTGTCGTCGCGCTTTTCCTCGCCTCGGCGTGGATCGGCAGTTCTGTTCCCCGCAATTCGGACTGGACCGAAGCCGATGACGGGATTGTCATCATGGTCGAGACCAATGGCATCCACACCGGAATTGTCATGCCCGTCGTCACCGATGTGAAGGACTGGCGGCAGACTTTCCCTTCGGCGGGGATGACCCGGTCGGACGGCCGCATGCCGACCCACGTCGCGATCGGGTGGGGCGAGAAGGAGGTTTTCCTCAACACCCCGACCTGGGGCGATCTGAAGGCCAGCACTGCGCTGCGCATTGTCTTCCAGGGCGGCGACGGTCTGATGCGGGTCGGTCATTACGCCTGGCCGCAGCCTTCCGAATATCATCGCCCGCTTGTGCTGAGGCCCGAAGAATACCGCGTATTGGTAGCCGAAGTCGAAGCGGCCCTACCCCATGTGCCGCATGGCGAGGAACGGTTCAGCCACGACAGTTTCGAACACGGCGCGCGCAATTACGATGCGCTTGGTCGCTATACCCTGGCCAATACCTGCAACCAGTGGGTCGGCGACACGCTGGCGAAGGCCGGGGTGAAGATGGGTCACTGGACGCCGCTGGCCGGAGGGGTGATGAAATGGATCCCCCCGCCCACCGAGAACTAGGTAGTCTCGCTCGCCATCCTGGCTTCGTGATACTCGACTACCGCGCGTGTCACCGATTGCATCATCTCGAAGCGCGCCGCGTAGGAAGTGCGCGTCCGCGCAATCATCACGGCCAGCGCATATTGCGTGCCATCGGGTGCAGTCAGCACGCCCACGTCGTTGTAGCCGGACTGGTCGCCATCGAAGACTTGGCCGGTGCCGGTCTTGTGCGCAATCGACCAGCCTGAGGGCACGCCGCCCTTCAATCGCTTCGGGCCACTCTTGGTGTTTTCCAGTGTCGACAGGATGAATTCGGTGGATCGCGGCGACAGCAATTCGCCCCGCGCCAGGCGCGCCAATGCCTGCGCCATGCCGGAAGCGCTTGCCCCGTCTATGGGGTCGTCGAGATAATCCTCGAAGGCCTCGCGCCTCCTGTCGTCCGGCACGCGGTCGCGCGCCTCGTAGAAATTGCGCCCGATGGAATAGCTCGGCCGCCAATCTAGGCCCGCAATCGCGCTCTGCTTGCTGCGCTCGTCGGTGCCGAATTGGACGCCCTCGATTCCCTTGCGGCGCATGAAAGCCTCGACCGCTTGCGTGCCGCCGACGCGGCGCAGAAGCCGGTCGTTGGCGGTGTTGTCGCTCTGCGTGAGGGCCCGCTCCATCAGGTCGCGATAATCGGTGCGGAACACGCCGCGCGTGCGCACGATGTCGCGGATCGGCTGGTAGAAAACGGTCAGGTCCTCGCGCCGGATCGCGACCGGTTCGGACAAGTCCAGAGCGCCTTCGTCGACGAGGTCGAGCGCGGTCAGCGAGACCCACAGTTTGCTGACGCTTTGCTGGGGAAACGGCCTGTCGCCATTGTACGCCATGGTCGCGCCGCTCGCGACCTCGACGGCGGCGATGCCGACCTCTCCCGCAAAGCCCTCGCCGATTTGCTGTAGCCTCGCCTCGAGCATTTCCTGCCGGGCGTCCAGTTCCGGCTCTTCCTCGACCACTTCTTCGGGCGTGATGCGTCGCTCGAATTCCGCAGCGCTTTCTGCCGGGCCCTGCACGCAGGTGCCGAGCAGGAAGAACGCGGAGACGATCAGGAGCGTGAGGGTTACAAGCGGTCGGGTCACGGTAATGCCAACAAAGGCGCGCGCATAAGTTTCCGGAAAGTCGGGATTATTCGGCGGCAGCGACGATGGCGGCCCACCCGGCCTCGTCGATCACCTCGATGCCGAGATCGGCGGCCTTCTTGAGCTTGCTTCCCGCGCCCGGCCCCGCCACGAGCAGGTCGGTCTTGGCGCTGACAGAGCCGCTGGCTTTGGCGCCCAGTCGTTCCGCCTGCGCCTTGGCCTCGTCGCGGCTCATCGTTTCGAGCTTTCCTGTGAAGACCACTGTCTTTCCCGCAACCGGACTGTCGCGTGTCTCGATCTCGTATCGCGGCGGCGAAACTTCGCCCAGGATATCAACCCACACCGAACGGTTGTGCTCTTCATGGAAGAAGTCGCCCAGCGCCTCGACGACCGCGCTGCCGATCCCGTCAATCGAGGTCAGGGAATTGGCGGCCTCTTCATCACCTGCCCTCGCCTTCTCAGCCGCATCACGAAGCGCAGGCAGTTCGTGGAAGTTCTTCAACAGGTCCCGCGCAGTGACCGCGCCGACATGCCGGATACCCAGCCCGAAGAGCAGCCGCGCCGCATCGGGTTCGCGCCTTGCCTCGATGCTGGCGAGGAGGTTGTCGACCGATTTCTCTTTCCAGCCTTCCAGCGCGAGGATGTCCTCGCGACGGTCCTTGAGCCGGAAGATATCCGCCGGGCTTTCCAGCCAGCCGAGCGCGAAGAACTGGTCGATGGTCTTTTCGCCCAGCCCGTCGATGTCGAGCGCACCGCGGCTGACGAAATGCTTGAGCCTTTCCGTACGCTGAGCGGGGCAGATCAGCCCGCCAGTGCAACGCACGTCGACCTCGCCTTCCTCGGCGACGGCTTCGCTGCCGCATTCAGGACAGTGGTCCGGGAAAACGAAAGGTTCGCGCTCGGCATCGCGCGTCAGGTTCTCGACCACTTGCGGGATGACGTCGCCTGCGCGCTGGACGACGATGCGGTCGCCGGGACGCACGCCGAGCCGCTCGATCTCGTCGCGGTTGTGCAGCGTGACGTTGGTCACGGTAACGCCGCCCACGAGCACTGGCGCAAGTCTGCCGACGGGCGTCAGCTTGCCCGTACGCCCGACCTGGATATCGATCGCCTCCAGCGTCGTTTCCGCCCGCTCCGCCGGGAATTTGTGCGCCTGTGCCCAGCGCGGAGCCTTGGCTACGAAGCCGAGCCGCTGCTGGTAGTCGAGCCGGTCGACCTTGTAGACCACGCCGTCGATTTCATACGGCAGGTCGGGCCGCGCCTTGCCGATGGCGGCATAGTGGGCCAGCAGGCCGTCGAGGCTTTCGACGCGGGTGAACAATGGCGAGATGGGAAAGCCCCACTCGCGCAGGGCTTCGACCACCTCGGACTGCGTATCGCCCGGCACCTGCGATGCTGCACCCCAGCCATGTGCCCAGAAGCGCAAGGGACGCTGCGCGGTGACGTTTGCGTCCTTCTGCCGCAGCGATCCCGCCGCAGCATTTCGCGGGTTGGCAAAGAGCTTTCCGCCCACCTCTTGCTGCGCAGCATTGAGCGCAGCAAAAGCCTGTTTTTCCATGTAGACTTCGCCGCGCACCTCGAAAACTTCGGGAGCATTGCTGCGCAGCATTTTCGGTATGTCGGGGATATGCTGCACATTGGCGGTCACGTCTTCACCGACCTGCCCGTCACCGCGCGTAGCTGCCACCGTAAGGGCACCGTTCTCGTAGCGGAGCGAACAGGACAAGCCATCGATCTTGTCCTCGGCAGTGAAGGCGAGCGGCGCATCGTCGTCGAGCGAAAGGAAGCGGCGCACGCGCGCCACCCACTCGCCGATCTCTTCGTCGGAAAAGCCGTTGTCGAGGCTCATCATGCGAACCTCGTGCGTCACCTTCGACAGCGGCGATGCGGCGATGGCATGGCCGACCTTGCGCGAAGGGGAATCCTCGCGGACCAAATGCGGGAATGCTTCTTCCAGCGCGGCATTGCGGCGCACCAGCGCATCATATTCCGGATCGGTGATCTCGGGAGAATCCTCGGCATGATACAGCCGGTCGTGATGTGCGATCTGTTTCGCGAGGCGCATGAGCTCGTTGGCAGCGTCTGCCTCGTTCATGTCCACAGGTGCGGTTTGCTCGATTCCCATATCCTGCGCTATGCCCCAGCACAGGCACGGGGAAAAGTGCCGCAAGGTCGCATCACCGATTTGGGGGAAATGGGATGACCGACCGCCTTCTCAAAGCAGGAATTACCGCCAGCGTCGCCTTGATGGCGCTGCTCTATGTCGCTCACAATATCGCCAACCTTCCGCAGGCTTACGATTTCTTCGTCTACACAACGAGCCATGCGGACCAGGAAGCCTATCCCGTGACATTGCTGCCGGTCCCGCCGTCGTTTCTCATCGTGGTGGGCATCGTCCTGGTTTTTTCCTTGGAGCTGATCGCGGGCCTTGGCGGCCTTTACGGTGCCTGGAAGCTCTTCACGCTCCGCAAGGCTTCGGGCGCAGAATTCCAGGCAGGCAAGACATGGGCGAAGATCGCCATGGGTGCAGCAGTGCTGAACTGGTGGGGACTGTTCCAGGGCGTGGCCGTGGCGGGATACCAGCTTTGGCAAATGCCGCTCGGGCAAGGGCCCTTCGACGGATCATGGGTCTATGGGGGGATGGCCATGATGACGCTGATCTATGTCAGCATGCCGGAAGAGCAACCTGCGCAGGCGGGCTAACCGATAGTCAGGATTACGAGATCCACGATATTCCAGAGGTGGTGAGCGACCATCCACCGGGTACCGGCTTCATGACGTAGCCCTGCCCTTCGCCGCCCACGTTGCCGAAAATGCGCGCCCCTTCGGCAACACAGCGGCTGCGCCCGTCGCAATCGAGCCGCGCCTCAACGAAAACCGCGGGACTGTCATCGGCACGCAGCCTCACACCCCCGTCCTGCCAGCGGCACGCACCGGCGCGATAGACGTGCTCGAATCTGATCGAGAGGCGCGAGAACAGGGCGTCGTCCACCTCGCGCAGGCAGACCGGCCGATCGTGAAAGTCCTCACCTCTACGTAACCCTGCGATCATGTGGGCGAACAGCGCCTCTCGCGGATCGTCGATACCGAGAATTTCGATCGCATCGCTCCCGCTGTCAGCTGGATGATCTCTCACGCTATCGAGGAAGTCTGGTGCAGGTGGCGGCGGCGGAGGCGGTGGCGGACGGAAGTCTTCGTCTTGCGCATAAACGCGCTCTACCAATTCGACGCTATGGAGTTGCACGGCAGGCCCCGTCGCGCAGCTTTCCGGCACTTGCTGGCTGGCAAAGTCGGAAATGGGCTGCGCAGGTGGCAAGGAGCCACCGCCGCCGCGGATCCTGTCGCCCACCGCTATGCGCAAGCCATCCGGCAATTCGACGGCCACGCCACGTTCCGTGTCGCGGACGATTTGCGTGCCTTCGGGCCAGAGGATCACAGCCTCTTCCGGAGCTCCGGACAGGTAGAAACACGGGCCGCGCTTGACCACTGTACCGGCCTGGATCGCCTCCAGCGCACCGATGTGGGTGTAGGTTAGCAGCGCCGGCATCGCCTCGCTTGGCTGATCCGCCGGGAATTTCCCTTCGGGCACTTCAGGTGTCCGCCCGTCTCTTTCCCCGAAACAGGCCGTCAGCGCGACAGGGAAAAGAGCAGCGCAGATGAGAGACAGCGCCGGATCGTGCCGCCCTTGCCGATGTGCGCCATTTTCCATTTCGCTCAGGATATCACCCCAGTGCCGGTGCGTTCGACGGTCCATCTGCCGTCGACGCGACGGATGCGGTATTCCCATGCCTGCGCGCCAAGATTTGCCGTGATCCACCCGCCCCATGCCGTGCATTCGTCCTTCGTCGGGCAGACCGTCCGGCGCACCGAATAGATGACCGCCCGTTCGCCTGTGATGGCATCCACGACCAGCGCATCGTCCTTCCACACACAACGGTCGAACGGGGCAAGCTCGGGATAGTACTGGATCAGCGCGACCTCGACCTCGTCCGGCAATGCCTGCGAGGCCTGGTTTCCCGGCACGATGGTCGCACAGGTGGTGGCAAAGCGGTCGGGATTGGCGAATTGCTCGTCCAGCAGGGTTTTCAGCACTGCCATCTGCGGGGTGTCCGGTAGTTCTACACGGGGTTCGGGTATCGATTGGGGAGCGGGGTCGCCGGCGGTAAGGACAATGTCGAGTTCCTCACGCTTTATACGCCATTCGCCATCCGCGAAGGTCATCCGGAAGTAGCTCCAGCCGTGCTGGCCGTTCGCATAATAGCCTGCCCACGCCAGACAGACCGTCGGCGTGTCGCACACCAGCTCGTGCACGTCGAAGATCGCGGCTGGCTGTCCGGTGTCACTTGCCACGATATCCAAGCCGTCCCGCTCGCAGCGAGATAGAGGCGAAAGGCCCGGAAAGCGCGCGATCAGCTTGAGTTCGACTTCCGGATCCAGCGGACGGGCGCGCGCTGCCTCGCTATATAGGTCGATCCTTTCAGCTGCCGCGCATACGACGGGATAGCGGCGCTTCGATTGCGCGAAATAATTCGCCAACCGGTATTCCAGCAGCGCGAGGCGAGGCGTCTGGATATTATCGTAATAGCCGGTCGCGAACGCGCCTTTCTGCGGTTCGTAGCGAGGCAAATAGGTCGTACAGCCCGCAAGGGCGGTAAGCGCCAACGTCGCACAAAGGGTTCTGATCCAATGCATTACGGCGAATAACGCCCGAAATGCCGGCAAGTGCCCCGGTCAGGCCTTTTCCAGCAGCCTGTCGGCCTGCGCGCGCGCTTCCGGCGTCACCTCCGCGCCCGAGAGCATGCGGGCGATCTCTTCCTGCCGACCTGCTTCATCGAGCTTGGTAACGCTGGTTTTGGTGACCGTGCCCTCGGAGCTCTTGGCGATCATGTAATGCATGCCGCCGCGTGCCGCGACCTGCGGGGAATGGGTGACGGCGAGAAGTTGTCCGTCGCTTGCTAGACGGGCGAGACGTTCGCCGATGGCGCTGGCCACCGCTCCGCCCACGCCGCGGTCGATCTCGTCGAAAATCACGGTTGCCGCCCCGCCCTGCTCGGCCAGCGCGACCTTGAGCGACAGGATGAAACGCGACAACTCGCCGCCGCTGGCGATCTTGTTGAGCGGTGCGAAATCGGCGCCGGGATTGGTGGCGATGAGGAATTCCACGCTGTCCATCCCGTGCGGCCCCCAGCGGTCTTCCGGGAGCGCGGCCACAGCCGTCTTAAAGCGCGCGGCATCCAGCTTCAGCGGAGCGAGTTCGCGCGCCACCGCCTCGTCGAGGCGCATGGCCGCAGCTACGCGGTTGGCATGAAGCGCCTCTGCCTCTGCCGTATAGCGCGCGCCGGCGGTCCTGGCCGCTTGCTCCAGCGCGTCGAGCTCAGCCTCGCCCCCTTCAATCGAGTCGAGCTGGCTGCGCAATTCGCGCATCTTCTCGGGTAGTTCGTCCACCTCGCAGCGATGCTTGCGGGCGATTGCACGCAGGTCGAACAGGCGCGTTTCTGCAGCGTCGAGCGCTTGCGGGTCATGTTCGAGCGCTTCGGCCGCCGACTGTAGCTTGTCCTCCGCCTCGCCTGCCTCGATCACCGCGCGGTCGAGGGCGGCGAGCGCTTCGGCCAGCAGCGGGTGTTCAGGCGCAATGCGGTCGAGGCGGCGCGCCGCAACCCGCATCGATGCGAGCGGCGAGTCCGAGCCTTCCCACAGATGGCGCAGTTCCTCGAGGTCGCCCGACAGCTTCTCGCCCTTCTGCATCGCGGCGCGCGTTTCGGCGAGGCGCGCCTCCTCGCCCGCCTGCGGTTCGAGCGCGGTCAGTTCGGACAGGTGGGCCAGCAGCAGGTCCTGGTCGAGCTTCGCCTGTTCCAGATTGCCGCGCGCCTCGGCGAGCTTGTCTTCGGCATCGCGCCAGGTCGCCCAGGCCTGCTCCACCTTGGCGGTATCGCCGCCGGCGAAGCGATCCAGCAGGGCACGGTGACCTCGCGGGTTCACGAGGCCGCGGTCGTCGTGCTGGCCGTGCAATTCCACGAGGTGCCCCGCCATCTCGCGCAGCAGGCCGACGCTGACGGGTTGGTCGTTGACGAAGGCCTTGCTCTTGCCGTCGGCTTTCAGCTGGCGACGGATGATGAGCGGTTCGCCCTCCTCGATCTCGATATCGGCATCATCGAGCAATTCGGCGAGCGGATCGGGCAGAGCGGCGAATTCGAAGCTGGCACTGACGCTCGCCTTGTCCTCACCCCCGCGCACAAGGCCGCTGTCGGCGCGGTTGCCGAGCACGAGGCCGAGCGAATCCAGGAGGATCGACTTGCCCGCCCCGGTCTCGCCCGTAAGCACGCCGAGCCCGCGCCCGAAATCGAGGTCGAGCGCTTCGATCAGTACGATATTGCGGATGGCCAGCCGGGTGAGCATCAGGAGACCTCCTAGCCCACCCGAAGCGTCGCGTCATCCACCCTTTGTTCCGTTAGCAACAGCTTCGGCTTGCAGAGGCAAGGCGCGCTTGAGCAGGAGGTATCCGGCCAGCGCCGCAATGGTCGAGCCGGACAGCACGCCGATCTTCACCGCATCGATCTGCTCCGGCGAAGCGAAGGCGAGATTGCCGATAAACAAGCTCATGGTGAAACCGATTGCGGCCAGCAGGCTCATCGCGTGGACCTGCGCCCAGTTCACTTCCTCCGGCAGTTTTGCGAGCCCCAGCTTCACGGCTGCAAATGCGAAGCCGAAAATGCCGATCTGCTTGCCGATCAGAAGGCCGAGAGCGATGCCGAGCGGAAGCGGTTCGAGCAGCGCTGAGGGAGACAGGCCGAACAGGGTCACACCCGCATTGGCCAAGCCGAAGATCGGGATCACGAGGAACGCCACCCAGGGGTGCAGCGCATGCTCCATGGTCTCGAGCGGGCCGTGATCGCTCTTTGCATCGAGCGGCACGGTCATCGCCGCAGCGACACCGGCGAGCGTGGCATGGACGCCAGACTTGAGCACGAATGCCCACATCAGGATCGCGAGGAGGATATAGGGAATGGTCGACTGCACCTTCGCCCGGCCGATCGCCAGCATCACCACGAAGACGATCGCGGCAAGGCCGAGCATACCGGTGTCGAGCTCACCAGAATAGAACAGAGCGATGATCGCGATCGCGCCGATGTCGTCGATCACGGCGATGGCGAGCAGCAGCGCTTTCAGCGCAACGGGGACACGCGAGCCAAGTAGCGAGAGAATACCGAGCGCGAATGCGATGTCGGTCGCAGCGGGAATGGCCCAGCCATTGATGCTCTCGGGCGAGTTCGCATTGAGCGCCAGGAAGATCACAGCCGGGATCGCCATGCCGCCGATCGCGGCAATTAGCGGGAGCGAAGCCTTGTCCCAGCTGGAAAGCTGGCCTTCGAAAATCTCGCGCTTCACCTCCAGGCCGACGAGGAAAAAGAATACGGCCATCAGGCCGTCGTTGATCCACAGCAGCAGGGGCTTGTCGATGACGAAGCCACCGATACCGAACACCACGGGCGTCGCCAGCCCATCCTGATAGGCAGTAAGCAGCGGGGAATTGGCTACCGCAAGGGCGAGCAGCGCGGCAAAGATCAGGACGATGCCGCCGGCTGATTCCTTCTGCAGGAAGTCTCGCAACATGGGGGCGATAGCTTTGACCATGGGTAACTCCGGAATTTTTTACACGAGTGGGCAGCCGCCGCCTGCGCATGGGGATGGTTGCGCGGCGACGGACCCCTTAGCTGCCGTCAGGCAGGCCTGGCACGCTTGGCCATGCGATGGAGCGCGTCTTTCGCGCGCAATTTCATTTTCTTGAGGCGGGAGATTTCCAACCAGTCGGGCGTCCGCTTGCGCAGTTCGAGGCGCAGGCGCTCGTCGATCCGCTGGTGGATCTGGGTCAGTCTGTAAGTACGGGCCGTCATCGTAGTCTCCGAAATCGAGGCTTATGTCGATCGGACACCCGATGGCGCTGTCAGGCTGGGAGGGGGGAGGGGAAAGGCCTGCCAGCGCGCATCGGTTGTCCGATGCGGTCCGACATCACGTGCACTTTCTCGCGCACGCCAGAGGGGCCCGGTCCGCAGTAATTAAATGCGAACGGATCGATCGGGTTTCAAGGATTCGGCAGATTTTTTCCGTCTCGCCGATAACCGCCCGATTTCGGCCAAGAAAAAAGGCGCCGCGTTGCCGTGGCGCCTTTTTCGATGGAGATGTACCCTGCCCTAGCTGGCGCTGACGCCTGCAGCGTGGTCCTGAACCAGCTCATAGGCCTTTTCATACCATTCGTTGCCCGGATAGTTGGCACCGAGAACGGCCGCGTATTTTACCGCTTCACTGGGAATGCCGAGCGCGAGGCTGGATTCGGTCAGGCGATAAAGCGCTTCGGGGGCGTGACTGGTGGTTTCGAAATTTTCGACGACGTTCTGGAAACGGATCTGCGATGCAATCCACTTGCCCGATCGCTGGTAATAGCGGCCGATTTCCATTTCCTTGCCGGCAAGGTGATCGCGCACAAGGTCGACCTTGAGGCGCGCGTCGGCAGCATATTCGGTCTGCGGGAAACGGCGGTCGACTTCGCGCAGCGCGGTCAGCGCCTGTTCGGTCACCTTCTGGTCGCGCTGGATATCGCTGATCTGCTCATAATAGCTGAGCCCGATCAGGTAGTAGGCGTAAGGCGCATCCTTGTTGCCCGGGTGGATCGACAGGAAGCGTTGCGCCGTGGTGATCGTCTTGTTGTAATCCTGCGCGACGTAGTAGCTGAATGCGCTCATCAGCTGGGCGCGGCGGGCCCACGGCGAATAGGGATGCTGACGCTCCACTTCGTCGAACAGCGCGGCGGCCAGCTTGGGCTGGTTGCGATCAAGCCGTTCCTTCGCCTCGGCGTAGAGCGTTTCGACGTCACGCGCGATGTAAGCGGTGTCTTCCGCCCCGCCCCCGCCGCGGCTTGCGCAACCGGCAGTGACAAGGGTGGCACCGACGAGGGCACCGAGGGCGAGCTTGCGAGCGAAACGCGAATGGGTCGTCATGGTGGCGAGCCTATAGCCAGACCCCCGCTGAACGCCAAGTGAAGTTCGCGCCTAACCCACCGGATAAATCGGTGAGCCGTCCGATGCGCAAGGGATTAGCCTTCGCTGAGCGCGGCAGGCGCGTCCCACAGGAGGTGCCGCGTATCCAGGGCAACCAGATTGTTGCTGCGGATGATTTCGCCCTTTGTGCGATAACCCAATAGCTGCTCCGCATCGGTATCGGGGTTGTTGATCATGACGCGCAGTTCTTCGGAGGTGAAGTCGGACAGGCCGCGTGCCCGTTCGATCCCCTTGTTATCGTAGATGTGCAGCACGTCCCCGCGGGTGAAATCACCATCGGCGGAAATGACATCGGAACGGCGGATCGCCCTGTCGCCATTTGCAATGTTCGACGCGACGGATTCGCTAACCACGATGCTACCGGCCATCTGCAGGCGGTTGGCGATCCAGCTGTCCCAGCCCGAAAGCGGCTCGGGATTGGGAATGACCTTGGTGGCACGGCCCGTTCCATCGAGGACGCGCGACAGTGGGCGGTCGACTTCACCCTGCGCGATCCAGGTGGTGACACCGGCTTCCTGCGCCATGTTGGCGGCCTGCAGCTTGGTAGCCATGCCGCCGGTGCCCAGTGTGGACTTGCCTTTGGTCGCATCCATGTACTCGTTCACATCGTGGACTTCGGCCACGAACTGCGCTTCGGGATCGTCGGGGTTGCGGTCGTAAAGGCCGTCGACGCCGGTCAGGATGATGAAGTCGGTCGCACCGACCATCTGCGCGACCTTGGCCGCGAGCCGATCATTGTCGCCGACCCGGATTTCCTCCGTCGTGATCGTGTCGTTCTCGTTCACGATGGGCATGATCCCGGATTCCAGCAGGCGGTGGACCGTGTTGCGCGTATTTAGGAAGCGGCGGTGGTCTTCAAAATCGCCCAGCGTCAGAAGGACCTGTGCAATATCGAAGCCGAACTCGTGCCCGACCTGTTTGTAGGCATTGAGAAGTAGCGGCATACCGCAAGCCGCCGCGGCCTGTTTATCGGATACGCCAGCGCTTGCGGGCGTTTCACCAATGATACGCAGACCAAGCGCGACGGACCCGGAGGAACAGACGATTACATTCCACCCTTCGGATCGCAGGTGGGCGATGTCCTCCATCATCCGCTGAAGGAAACCATAGCGGGGGGTAAGCAATTCCTGATTTGCCAGCAGAGCGGAGCCGATCTTAACAACGATGGTCTTGGGTTTGGTCATAATGAAAAAGTTATTCATCCTTGAAATTTTCGGAAACCTATATAGATGGTGATGGTGCGCTGCACAATAGGATTTTGAAGATTTTCCGCGATCACAAATAACACGAAATACGCTTCTTAATATTTTCGGGTCGATGAAAACCTATTCAAAGTTTTTCGAAGAACTCAATACTCTAATCAACGCGCTGAATGCGCAGAACGGTGAATGATTATTATAAATAGAGTCCTGATAGTCGGATGCGGAAAGATGGGATCCGCTTTATTGGAGCAATGGTCCAAGGGAACGGAATCGATCACCGTGGTCGACCCGGGGCAAGCAAGTGTGCCCGGAGGGGCGAGGCTGGTGTCGGACAGGGCGGCGCTAGACGGCGAACGCTTCGACTGCCTTATAGTCGCGGTGAAGCCCCAGATGATCGACGACATCATGCCGGACTATGTCGGACACCTCGCACCGGACGGCTACTTGATCTCGATTGCGGCAGGCTATTCTTCCGCGCGCCTTTCCGCGACGATGGGCGGTGCGCCCGTCATTCGCGTGATGCCCAACCTGCCCGCTGCCATCGGCCGCGGAGTGAGCGGCATTTTCGCCTCCCCCGAAGCCAGTGAAGCACACCTCGCCCATGCGCAGGAATTCATGGCCCGCGCAGGGGCGACGGTTACCGTGGACACCGAAGAACAGCTCGACCGGGTTACTGCCGTTGCCGGCTCGGGACCGGGATATGTGTTCGAGATCGCCCGCGCCTATGTCGAGGTCGCGATGGAGCACGGCTTCACCGAAGAACAGGCGCGCGACATGGTGCTCGGCACCATGGGCGGTGCGATCGACATGGCCGCCGAGCCGGGCGCGCTGTCACTCGAAGAGCTTCGCAATAGCGTGACCAGCAAGGGCGGGACGACGGCCGCCGGCCTCAATGCGCTCAATGGCGATGGCGGCCTCACCGAACGCCTGCGTGCGACCTTGCAGGCTTGCTACGACCGGGCGGTCGAGCTGCGCTGAACTCGCTGCCTCCCGCCTGCCACGAAAATTTGATAGAAGAGACATCATGACCGACCAGACACTCGACCCGCAAATCCATATTCACGATCTCGGCCAGCGCGCCCGCAAGGCAGCGCGCGGCCTCGTGACCGCCAGCACCGAGGCGAAGAACACCGCCCTGCGCGAAGCCGCCAAGGCGCTGCGCGAAGCGACGCCGGCGCTGCTCGTAGCGAACGGCAAGGACGTCGCCAGCGTGGAAGGCAAGAAGCCCGAAAGCTTCATCGACCGCCTGCGCCTGACCGAAGACCGCATCGAAGGCATGGCCAAGGCGCTGGAAGAAATCGCCGAACTGCCCGACCCCGTCGGCCGCAAGCTCGCGACTTTCGAACGCCCCAACGGCCTCAGCATCGAGCGCGTTGCCGTGCCGATCGGCGTGATCGGCATGATCTACGAAAGCCGCCCGAACGTGGGCGCGGACGCTTCTGCCCTTTGCCTCAAGAGCGGCAACGCCATCATCCTGCGCGGCGGCAGCGAAAGCCGTCATTCGACCCGCGTCATCGTGGAAGCGATGCAGAAGGGCCTCGAAGCTGCAGGCCTGCCGAAGGACGCGGTCCAGACCGTCCAGACGACCGACCGCGCTGCGGTGGCCGCCCTGCTCAAGGCCGATGAATTCGTCGATCTCGTCATCCCGCGCGGAGGCCGCGGTCTCGTCGAACTGGTCCGCGACCAGGCGAGCGTACCCACCCTCCTCCACCTCGACGGCAACTGCCACTCCTATGTCCATGCTGCGGCAGACGTCGACAAGGCCGTGAAGGTCATCCGCAACGCCAAGCTGCGCCGCACCGGCATCTGCGGGGCGACGGAAAGTATCGTGATCGACCGCGCCATCGCCGACCAGGTGGTGCCCAGGATCGCCGACGCCATGGCGGCAGACTGCGAATTGCGCGGCGATGCGGAAGCGGTTGCCATCGACGACCGGCTCAAGCCCGCCAGCGAGGAAGACTGGAGCACCGAATATCTCGATCCGATCGCCAGCGTGAAGATCGTGGACGGTCTCGAGGAAGGTATCGCCTGGGTCGAGGACCACTCCAGCCACCACACCGACGCCATCCTGACCGAAGATGCGGACGCTGCCCGCCAGTTCCTCACCTCGGTCGACAGCGCGGTGGTCATGCACAATGCCTCCACCCAGTTCTCCGACGGCGGGGAATTCGGCATGGGCGCAGAAATCGGCATCGCCACCGGCAAGATGCACGCCCGCGGCCCCGTCGGCCTCGAACAGTTGTGCAGCTTCAAATACCTCGTCCACGGTGACGGCCAGACGCGGCCGTAATTTGTGTAGCCTCAAACGCCGGCGGGCCCATCCGGGCCCTTAGGCTTCCGCGCCAAAAGGCGCGACGGCCAGTCGGCCTCTGACTGCCATCACCCGGATCACAGCTTGAACGGACTGCGACCAGCAGTCCGCAAGGGCAACCGCCCGCCCGCAGCGGGTGCAGCTTGCTGCACGCATAGCGAGGACGCGCCGACGGAGGTCGGTGCGCAAACAAGAGAAACCATTTTCCTACTGCAAAGGGTCGGGGCATTCCCCGGCCCTTTTCGCATGGGAGAGCCGCCGTGTCCGACACCAAACCCCCTGTCCACCTGCCCGACTTCACCCCCGTCCCGCGCCAGAGGGACCGCAGCAACGGGTGGAAACCGCATGTCCAGCGCGCCTTCATCGAGGCGCTGGCCGATACCGGCAGCGTCGCCTCCGCCTGCCGCGCGGTTAACCGGTCCACCCACGGCGCCTACAGCCTGCGCCGCCAGCCCGGGGCCGAGGAATTCGCCGCCGCATGGGAGGCCGCGCTCGATTTCGGCATGAAGCGGATCGAGGACGTCGCCATGGACCGCGCGCTCAACGGGGTGGAGGTGCCCGTCTACTCCTATGGCCAGCTCGTCGGCACGCGCATTTCCTATAACGACCGCCTGCTGATGTTCATGCTGAGAAACCGCGCGCCCGAGCGGTTTGCCGAAGGCCGCGCCAAGGCGATGAACGCGATCGGCAAGATGGATCTGAAACGCAAGAAGAAGGAATGGCGAGCCGAATGGGAGGCCGAGCAGGCCCGCGTCACTCCGGCAGAGGTGCGCGCCAGCATCGAGCGCAAGGTCCAGGACACGCTGGCCCTGATGGAGCGCAACCACAGCCCCCGTGCCTGGGCCGCATGGCAGGAGTACAAGCGCATAAGGGCAGAGGACGCAGCAAACGGCTATCGCGCCCAGGACGACCCGGACCACCCCCACTACGCGAAGCGCACCACCCCCGAAGATCCCGCCGCCCCCTGCGTCAAGGGTTCTATCCCCCTGACCCTACCCCAGTGGCAAAAAAGCCCCGAAGAGCCGCGGCAAGAAAAAACCCCAGACAACTGGACGCGCATGCAGAAGAGCGAGGGGGATTAAGCAGTCTGGACTTGGTCCAGGTATTCAACCGACCAGAACCGGCTCTTCATGAGATCATCTATCGACATCGGCGGTCCATGGTGAAAACCCTGCACTAGGTTGAACCCGGACCTTCTCGCCATAAGCAAGTCGAGCTCGCACTCAATTCCCTCCAGGACGCAAGTGACTTCCAGCGTGCGCGCCAAGCCAACCAGCGATGTGAGGACCCGTTCAGTCATCGGATCGGCCTTGTCGTCAAGGAATGACCGATCGACTTTCAGTTTTCCGATGGGCAACGTGCGAAGGTAATTGAAGTTCGAATACCCTGTGCCAAAATCATCAATGGCAATCGGGAAGCCGGCCTGATGCAATCGCAGAAGATTGGCCCTCGCCTTCGCCGTATCGGACATGGTGGCCGTTTCCGTAACCTCGAACTCGATCAACCCGGAAGAGCTGAAGTCCAAGGGAACCACCCGCAAGATTTCTTCCATCGTGCGATCCGAACATACGTCTGAAGCCGACAGGTTGATTGACACCGGAACATTCCAGCCGACCCGATTCATGTCCTCGAACACCTTGCGAACCACCGTCACGGTGATGTTTGAAATGAGGCCTGTCTCTTCGGCAATCTTAATGAACTTGTCGGGACTGACTTCCCCAATCGAAGGGGAGTTCCACCGAGCAAGCGCCTCCACGCGAACTACGTCACCGCTTTCGATGTCGCATTGCGGCTGGTACGCGATCTCAAGTTCGTGCTGCAGATCGGCGGACTTTAAGGCACGCTCGATCCTGAAAGAGGTTTCAGCCATTTCCGCGTGGCTGGCATCGAACGCGACAAACCGATTCTTACCGGCCCTCTTGGCGTGCAGAAGCGCAAAATCAGCCTTCTGCAACATGCTCTGATCCGCTTCGCCCGGATCAATCTCGTAATAGCCGATCGATCCGCTAATTTGGACCCGTCGTCCATTTATCTGGTAGACCTGCGCAAGGCTTGCCAGCAGCGAATTCGCCCACTCGTCCACCATCTCGTCCGTCTGGCAAAAAATCATGCTGAACTCATCGCCGCCGATGCGGCTTACGTGCCCGACATCCTGGCAATGTTTCTTCAGCCTGCGTGCAACAAGCTTCAGTAGCTCATCGCCTACGATATGGCCGTAGTTGTCGTTCACGGATTTGAAGCCGTCCAGATCGAGCAGAAGGATCCAGTAACGCCCCCCGTCGGCGGCGAGGACTTTAGCCTGTTCAAGTTCGCCATAGAAAGCCCGGCGGTTAGGTAGGTCCGTCAAGCTATCGGAAAGCGAACGCAGCCGCATTGTTTCGCTCAACTCCACCGCCTTGGCGAGCCGATTTTCCGCATACTCGCGTTCCTTCTCCGCTTTCTCCCCGGCCAGAACAGAGAGTGAGACAGCTCGCCGCAAGAAATAGGCAATGGCAAAAGCGCTCATCGCCGCGCCGAACCCGATGAACGCGTAGATGACGAGATTGCCCGGATCGAATGCCAGAACTTGGAGGCAAAGGCCCGCAAGAGCGATAGCGATCGACACCGCCGCTTGTCGCATCGTCACACTTGAGAACGCGAAAATCATCGCAATCATGACGAAATAGACGAATTTGGCAGTGCTGAACTCGACGAAAATAGCGACAATCACATTGCCGACGACCAAGAGATTGACGATCGTGGCAAGAAACTCGAGTTGTTGAAGCGGCAGGTTTCGACGAGAAGTTCGCGTTGCGATCAGGCAGCCCACCGTTGCGATCGAGGAAGCGGACGCGATCCAGTAAAGACCCGGTGCCTCGACAAACCAGAAATGGGTTATGGTCATGATCGCATAATAAGCCGCTGCGACCATGAAATAACCGCGGACGATCGGCAGGTAGGCACCCGCAATCGCTGCGTCCGAGGCAAGTTTCTTGTTTTCGACCGCCCTGTGCATGAGGCGACTTCGCCCCCCATCAAGCGACTACGACCTGAGGGCGGCTTTACCGCTACCGTTTTAATAAAGCGTAACTTTTGTTAATCCTGCACTAGGCTTGAGATGGTCCACTACGCAATTGGTCGACAAGGATAGAGTGCGTTTACAGAAGTCCGGTCGGTAAACCATTACCTAAGTTATTGTACCTTGGTCGGTTTTCACTCTTCCCCCATCCGCAGCGCGGCAATGAACGCCTCCTGCGGGATGCTCACGTTCCCGTACTCGCGCATCCTGGCCTTGCCCTTCTTCTGCTTCTCCAGCAGCTTTTTCTTGCGGCTGATGTCGCCGCCATAGCATTTGGCGGTGACGTCCTTGCGCAGGGCGGCGATGGTTTCGCGGGCGATGATCTTGCCGCCGATCGCGGCCTGGATCGGGATCTTGAACAGGTGGCGCGGGATCAGGTCTTTCAGGCGCTCACACATGCCGCGGCCGCGCTCTTCCGCAACGCTGCGGTGGACGATCAGCGATAGCGCGTCGACCGGCTCGTTATTGACGAGGATGTTCATCTTCACGAGGTCGCCTTCGCGCAGGCCGATCTGCTCGTAATCGAAGCTGGCATAGCCGCGGCTGATCGATTTCAGGCGGTCGTAGAAGTCGAACACCACTTCGTTCAGCGGCAGCTCGTAGCTCACCTGTGCGCGGCCGCCGACATATGTGAGGTCGGTCTGGATGCCGCGGCGGTCCTGGCACAGCTTGAGGATGGCACCGAGATATTCGTCGGGCGTGTAGATCACCGCCTTGATCCACGGTTCCTCCACCGCGTCGATCCGGTTCACGTCCGGCCAGTCGGCGGGGTTGTGGATGTCGACGACAGCGGCGTCCTCGTTCTTCGTATGGGCGAGGTGCACGCGGTAAACCACGGACGGGGCCGTGGTGATGAGGTCGAGGTCGTATTCGCGGCTGAGGCGTTCCTGGATAATCTCCAGGTGCAGCAGGCCGAGGAAGCCGGCGCGGAAGCCGAAGCCCAGCGCGGCGGAGCTTTCCATCTCGTAGCTGAAGCTGGCGTCGTTGAGGCGCAGCTTGCCGATGCTTTCGCGCAGTTTCTCGAACTCAGCGGCGTCGACCGGGAAGAGGCCGCAGAAGACCACGGGCTGCACTTCCTTATAGCCCGCCAGCGCCTTGTCCGCCCCGCCCTTCACCGTGGTGATGGTGTCGCCGACGCGGGCCTGTTCGACTTCCTTGATCTGCGCGGTGATGAAGCCGATTTCGCCGGGGCCAAGGCCGGGCAGGTCCGTGCGCTTGGGGGTGAAGCAGCCGACGCGGTCGATCAGGTGCTGCGTGCCGCCCTGCATGAACTTGACGTTGAGGCCCTTCTTGATGACCCCGTCCATGACGCGCACGAGGATGACGACGCCGAGGTAGGGGTCGTACCAGCTATCGACCAGCATGGCCTTCAAGGGCGCGTCGCGATCGCCCGAGGGCGCGGGGATGCGGGCGACGAGGGCTTCCAGCGTGTCCTCGATGCCGATGCCGGACTTGGCGGAGGTGAGGACGGCGTCGGATGCGTCGAGGCCGATGACCTCCTCGATTTCCGCGCGGACCTTGTCGGGCTCGGCAGCGGGGAGGTCGATCTTGTTGATGACGGGGACGATTTCGTGGTCGTGCTCGATCGACTGGTAGACGTTGGCGAGGGTCTGGGCCTCGACGCCTTGCGCCGCGTCCACGACCAGCAGGGCGCCTTCGCAGGCTGCGAGGGAGCGGGAGACCTCGTAGGCGAAGTCGACATGGCCGGGTGTGTCCATGAGGTTGAGCTCATAGGTCTCGCCATCCTTGGCGGTGTAGCTGAGGCGCACGGTCTGCGCCTTGATGGTGATGCCGCGCTCCTTCTCGATGTCCATGTTATCGAGGACTTGCTCGGACATCTCGCGATCGGTCAGCCCGCCGCAATGCTGGATCAACCGATCGGCGAGCGTCGACTTGCCATGGTCGATATGCGCGATAATCGAAAAGTTACGGATCTTGGAAAGGTCAGTCATTGCGACCGCCCTTTAGCCGCGCTTTGAATGCGTGTCAGCCGCAATTGCGCGAATAGTGTTCGAGCTAGCCCTTGCTCGCTCCCGAAGCGTTTTCGGAAAGTTTGAACTTGGGATAGCTCGTCGGCGCAGACGATTGAGCGGCCATCGCATATTTGCCGGCAGGCAGTGCTTCGAGCGGAGCCCCGGCGGCCGCCAGTTCGTATGGACTGACACGATTTCGCGTGCACAAGCCACCTGCCCCGTCGTCGACCAGTTCCTGCTCGAATTCGAGCCCCTGCGTATCGCCCATGGTCCGGCGAACAGTGCAGACCGCGAGTTGCCCGCCGCCGAAATCCAGCACGAACATGGTGCCAACAGGCACATCCTCGAGCCCTTCGATCATCGCACCCGAGCGCGACAGATTGCGCAAGGTCACATCGTAGTAGTGATCTTCGTGGATCACACCGATCTTGCGGTAGACCGTCCTGCGATTGGCGCGCTGGTTGCCCTGGTCGGTCGGTTCAAGGACCCAGACGCCCTTGTCTATCTCTTCGAGAACCTGGCTGTGGCTGACGGCATCGGAATAGACGAAGCCCTGGACCTGCCCGACACCCAGGTGCTTCAGTTCCTGCATCAGCTTGAGCGCATGGACGCCCGAAGCGGCAGTTTCCATGCCAAGCGCATTTGCGAGCGCAACCACCGCGCGGACCAGTTCCATGTCGCCAAGGTCGTTGCCCAACATGGGTTCGAAGAAGTTCGCTCCGATCTTAAGCGTATTGAAGGGTGCGCGGCGCAGGTAGGCCAGCGAGGAGCGCCCTGTCCCGTACTGGTCGAGCGTCAGCCGCACCCCGAGTTTGAAGAGGTGGCCGAGCGTCGCATCAACCTTCGACGCATCGCCAAGCAAGACGCTCTCATTGAGCTCAAGCTCCAACCGCGCCGGATCGAGATCGGTCTCTTCGAGAATCTTCTCGACCAGCTCGGCAAATCCGTTGGCTTCGAACTGGACAGGCGAGATATTCATCGAAAGTCGCAGGTTGCCCGGCCACTGGACCGCATCCTCACACGCACGACGTAGGGCCCATTCGCCAATCGGGACAATGAGACGACTTCCCTCGGCAATAGGAAGGAAAGTTTCGGGAGCCACCCGACCGCGATCTTCGTCTTCCCAGGTGTATTTGGCTTCCAACCCGATAACCGTGTTCGACCCAAGGTCGACGACCGGCTGGTATTCGAGGGCGAAATCACCTGCCTCGATTGCCGCTGAAAGATCGTCTTCCATGCGCTTGCGCAGATTGGCCTCATGCTCGAGGTCCGCGCCGTAGAAGCGAAACTGACCGCGGCCGCCGTTTTTCGATGCGTACAGCGCCAGGTCGGCAGCACGTGACAGTTCTTCGCGTTCAAGGCCGTCGTAAGGCGCGATTGCCACGCCGACGGAGCAGCCGATGGTGCAGCGCCCTTCTTCGACCGAATAAGGCTGCGAGAGCATCTGGATGATCTTCTTTGCGATCTCGCCCAGCTCACCGCGATCGTCCATGTCGGGGATCAAGACTTGGAACTCGTCGCCGCCAAGTCGACCGATCTCGCCGCGTCCGCCAACGGCGCTGCGCAATCTGTCCGCGACCTGCTGGAGAAGCTGGTCGCCAGCGGCGTGCCCGAGGGTATCGTTGACCTGCTTGAAGCGATCCAGGTCGAGCATCATCAAGGCGGCGGTACGTTCGGCCGCGCAGAAGGTTTTCAGCGTCGAATCGATGCGCTGCTCCATCCGGTGCCGGTTGGCGAGCCCGGTCAGCGAATCGAATTTTGCGAGCCGGTTCGCTTCGGCCTCTGCTCGAAAGTCTTCGGTGATGTCGACGACACTGCCGCGAAAGCCGGCGAACTCCGTCTTTTCGTCGTAGAGCGCCCTGCCCGACAGGCATAGCACGGCATCATTATCGCTAGCTTGGGCCTGCGCCGACAAATTGGAAAAAGACTTGCGGGTGTTGAGCTTAAGCCCAAGCGAGCGGCCATCGGTTTCACCTTCGACCGGGATCAGGACCTGCTGGAGCGGCGTGCCGATCAGTTCTTCGGGCAAGGCACCCAGTCGCTCCGCAATAGCAGGCGAGAGATAGGCGATATTTCCGTTGCGATCGGTCGACCAGAACCCCAGCGCTCCACTGCTCTCGATTTCGTCGACGATCCGAAGCTTGTCCTCCGCAGCGATCCCTTGGGGGACCGCAGACGCAGGTGCTTCGCCGCGAGACGAGAACAGGTTGGAAAAGGGCATGGCCCCCATGGTGGGTAGACCTCTACTACATTGAACTTGCAGGTTCGGGTCTAAGCGGGAATGGTTATTTTTACCCTAACGCCGGGCTTGTAATCACCTTCATCCAGCTTTGCGTTTACGGGACGAATTGCTGATATCCACCTCGAGAAACTGCTTACGCGTGCCGTTTGCAGCGTTTTCCGCCATGAGCAGTGCGTAAGGGTCCTCTGGCAAGCTGGCCAGCGGCGCGTTGGACGCGGACGCTATCTCGTAAGGCGATACGCGGTGACGCGTGCAAAGGCCGTCCGCGCCGTCACTGATCAGGGGCGTCTCGAACTCGAGACCCTGTGTGTACTCTTCGGACCTGCGAACGACTGCGACCGCGAGCTGGCCGCCACCCAGATCGAGAACGACCTGCGTATCGACCGGCACATTCAGGAGGCCCTCGACCCTCGCGCCCGTTTTCGACAAGTCACGCATGGTCACGTGATACCGGTGATCCTCGTGTATGAGCCCGACCCTGCGGAAGACGCTCTTGCGTTCGGAACGGAACCGTTCCGGACCACGCGCCTCATACTTCAGTTCCTTGCTCTCAAGCCGTTCGAGAAGCTCTTCATGGCTGATTGCCGGCGAGAAAATGAAGCCCTGCACGTGGCTTGCGCCGCGTTCCTCCACCAGCGTAAGCTCGTCTTTCGTTTCGACGCCTTCCGCCACCGTTTCCATGCCAAGCGATTCAGCCAGACTGACGATTGCCGACATGATCGCTGGGTTGTTGTTACCCTTCTCCGTTGCCCCACGAACAAAGGCCTGGTCGATCTTGATCTTGTCGAATGGGGCCTTCTGCAAATAGCTGAGCGAGGAATAGCCGGTCCCAAAATCATCGAGAGCCAGTCGGACGCCAAGTCGCTTCAGTTCTTCGAACATTTCCTGTGTCCGGCCCGTGTCGCCGACGAAGACACTTTCCGTGATTTCGAGCTCAAGCCTGCGTGCAGGCATACGCGCCTCGCGCAGAGCTTCTTTCACCTTCTCCGGGAAATTATCCTGGGCGAACTGGATCGCCGAAACGTTGACGGCCACGCGCAGCTCGAAAGGCCAGCCAGCTGCTTCCTTGCAGACTTGCTGCAACGCCCAATCGCCAAGCTCGTTGATCATGCCGATTTCCTCGGCGACCGGGATGAACTGCGATGGCGGGATGAAACCTCGCTCCGGGTGCTCCCAGCGCATCAGCGCTTCGAGGCATTTGAGATTGTGGTCCTTGGAGCTGACGATCGGCTGGTAATACATGCGCAGCTCGCCGTCTTCCATCGCCCGGCGCAGATCCGTCTCGATCTGGTTACGCGTCTGCGCCCCGTCGCGCATGTCGACATTGTAAAAGCGATAGCAGCCCTTGCCCTTGTTCTTCGCAGCATAAAGCGCAAGGTCGGCCGCCTTGACCAGCTCGTCTGGCTCAACGCCGTCGAACGGAGAAACCGCAATGCCAACCGAAGTGCCGATGGTCACGCGGGTGTTGTTCACCTGGTATGGCTGGGAGATCATTTTGATCAGGCGATCGGCAAGCTCGCCCAATTCGGCGCGGTCATCCATATCCTGGAGCATGACCTGGAACTCATCGCCGCCAAGCCGCGCAATTTCGCCCTTATTGCCGACTATGCGCTCGATCCGGTTCGCAACCTGTTTGAGCAGATCATCGCCAGCTGGGTGGCCATGCGTGTCGTTGACCTGCTTGAACCGATCGAGATCGAGCATCAGTAGCGCACAGCTACGCTGGGATGCGTGAAACGCCTTCAGCGTCGAAGTGAGGCGCTTGGTCATCCGGTGCCGATTGGCGAGGCCGGTAAGGGAATCAAACTGCGCCATGCGCTCGGCGTCGATGCGCGAAGCACGGCTGGCAGTTACATCCTTCGCGCTTCCGCGATAGCCGATGAAATTCTTACCCTCATCGTATTGCGGTACGCCGGTCAATTCCCAGTATTGCGGGCTTTCTTCGCTACTCGAGGCAACCTTCACCGGGTGGTGGGAAATCGAGTTCCGGGCACTGACAAGGAACTTCAACGGGCGGCCTTCGCGAACGTGCTCTTCATCCTGGTGGAAGAAGTCGGCGATCGACTGACCGATCGTTTCACCCTTGGTCAGTCCGGCCTGCTCGACAGCGGACGGAGAGAGGTAGATCAGACGGTTCTCGGCGTCGGTCGCCCAGAACCATCCCAGTCCGGCGTTCTCGAAGCTGTCGAGCATCTGGATGCGCGAAAATGCCTCAGGCGCATTGGTTTTGCCGCCTGGATTTTCGTTTGCCGCAACTTTTGCCTTGGAGGGCTTCTTGCCCCGCTTCGAGAAAAATCCACTCATATTTAAAACCCGATCGTCTCGTTGATCCGCGCTATTCCCGCGGTTGAGGCGCTCGTTTAGCGGGAAATCGTTACCCAATGCATAACCATCAGGTGCGCTGCTTCTGCGGGTTTCGCGAGGGCGCTTGCGTCACGGCATGCGTGAAGGCATTGTCATCGATAGAGCTGCGGGGGGAGAAAACCGCTCATGCGTCATATCGCAATCATCGGGTCCGGTCCGGCCGGCTATTACACGGCCGAAGCTGCAGGAAAGCAGTGGGAGGATGATGCCCGCATCGATGTTTTCGACAAGCTCCCGGTTCCCTATGGCCTAATCCGGACCGGCGTTGCGCCGGATCACCAGTCGATCAAGGGCGTCGCTCGCAGGTACGAAAAGACCGCGCTGAGCGACAACGTCCGCTTCGTCGGCAATGTGACGGTCGGCGAAGACGTTTCCGTCGCAGAGTTGCAGGACCTATACGACGCCGTGGTATTCGCCACAGGTGCCCCCGAGGACCGGTCGCTTGGGCTGGAAGGTGAAGATGCTGCGAATATCTTCGGCAGCGCTGCCTTTGTCGGCTGGTATAACGGTCACCCCGAATTTGCCTCCATCGATCCGGACCTGTCGAAGCGCCACGCGGTCGTCATCGGCATGGGCAATGTCGCTCTCGACGTGGCCCGTATCTTGTCCAAGACCGAAGCCGAGCTGGCAGGATCGGATATAGTCGAGCACGCCCTCGCAATGCTGCGCGGCTCCAACCTCGAAACCATCACCATTCTCGGTCGGCGCGGACCGCACCAGATAATGATGACCCCCAAGGAATTGGGCGAACTGATGCATCTGGACCGTGCAAGCCCTCGGGTAGACGGAGACGATCTTCCTCCCGTCGATGATGACGCGATACTCGAACCTGGCCTGCGTAAATCCGTGACGCTTCTACGCGATTTCGCCGCCATCCCGGAAAGCATCCACGGGGAAAAGGCGATTGCCATCGAATTCGATTTCTTCGCGAACCCGGTCCGCTTCATAAGCGAAGGTGGTCGCCTGACCGGTGTAGAAGTCGAACGCACCACCATCGAGAAAGGACGCGCCACCGGTACCGGCGAGACCTACGTAGTGCCGGCCGATGTGGCGGTGACATGCATCGGCTACCGTTCGTCCGCCATCGACGGGGTTCCATTCGACGAAAGACAGGGTCGTTTCGCCAATGACGAGGGTCGCATCCTGCCGGGCCTCTATTGTGTCGGGTGGGCCAAGCGCGGCCCCACGGGCACTATCGGGACGAACCGCCCGGACGGTTACGGCGTGATCGAGAAATTGGCAGAAGATATCGGGCAAGGCGGGCGCAAACGTGGCCGCGAAGGTTTCGATGAACTCGCGCGCGATCGCGGCCTCGACATCGTCACCTTCCGCGATTGGCAAAAGATCGAGGAAGCGGAAGCCGCTGCGGCGCGTGAAGGAGCCCCGCGCGAGAAATTCGTCGACATCGAAAGCATGATTGCCGCGCGCAAATAAGCGGAACACTGGCGCGGCGCGCTGCATTGGAATAGTAGCAAGAACAAAGAAAAAGAGGATCCACACGATATGGCACAGCTCGAAGACGAAGCCGCACAATCCACCAGCGCACTTGGCCCGCTTATCGGCCTGACGCGGGAGGATATCTTCGGTGCGGTTGCCGTCATGCTGCGCGAGACCGCATCCGATCCCCAAAGACTGATGAAGCATAGCCAGGAAGTCGGTCAGGACATGATCAAGATCATGACCGGCAAGAGCGAACTGGCACCCGACCCCAAGGACAAGCGCTTCCGCGATCCTGCATGGCAGTACAATCCGTTCATGCGCGCTGGCATGCAGTACTACCTAGCTGTCCAGAAGGGCGCTTCCCGCTGGCTCGAAGACCTTGAACTCGACGAACTGGAGCGCGACCGCGCCCGCTTCATCTCGAATATCATCATCGACGGGCTCGCCCCCACGAATACGCTGGTCGGCAATCCGACCGCGCAGAAGATGGCTATCGATTCCGGTGGCCTCAGCCTCATCAAGGGGCTCAAGAACGCTTACGACGACATGGTCCACAACAAGGGCATGGTCAGCCAGGTCGACAAGAAGCCGTTCAAGCTGGGCGAAAATATCGCCACGTCGAAAGGCTCGGTGGTCCTGCGCACCGAGATGATGGAACTGGTCCAGTACGCACCGACCACCGACGAAGTTTACGAGATCCCGCAGCTCACCATCCCGCCCCAGATCAACAAGATGTATATCAACGATCTTTCGCCGGAAAAATCGGTGGTGAAGTACCAGCTCGACAACGGCATCCAGACCTTCGTGATCAGCTGGAAAAACCCGACCAAGGAACAGGGCCACTGGGACATGGCCGACTATGTTCGCTCCTGCCGTGAAGCGATGGAAGCAGTCAGCAAGATCACCGGCTCCAAGAAGGTCAATGTCTCGGCCGGTTGTTCGGGCGGGCAGACTGCCTCGATGCTGGCCAGCAAGATGGCGTCCGACAAGGACGACCTGCTCGGTGCACTAACGCTGATGGTCTGTGTCCTGCATCCCAAGCAGAACGATATCGAAGCCGGTTCGCTGGTGTCGGAAAACGGCCTGGCCCTTGCCAAGCGCCGCGCGTCCAAGAAGGGCGTGATCAAGGGCGACGATCTGGCGCGAGGCTTTGCCTGGCTGCGTCCGAACGACCTGATCTGGAACTACGTGATCAACAACTACCTTCTCGGTCAGGATCCGCCCGCATTCGACGTCCTGTTCTGGAATGCAGACGCGACCAACCTTTCAGCTGCCCTGATGGGCGACTTCCTGACCGTCTTCGAAACCCTTGCTTTCACCAAGCAGGGCGAGGTCGAAATGGTCGACCACAAGATCGACCTTTCCAAGGTGACCAGCGACCTGTTCATCCTTGGCGGTGTGACCGACCATATCACGCCTTGGAAGGCGACGTACCGTTCGACACGCCTGTTCGGCTCGAAGGATGTGACCTACGTCCTGTCGCATTCGGGGCACATGCAGGCCATCTTGAACCCGCCGGGCAACCCGAAAGCGCGCTACTACATCCAGAAGGACGAGAAGAAAAAGCTGCCCGAGACTGCCGACGAGTGGCTCAAGGGAACCGAAGAAGTTTCAGGCTCTTGGTGGCCATACTGGATGGAATGGGTGCAGAACCGCGCTGGCGAGAAGAAGAAGGCCCCTGCGAAACTGGGGAACAAAGCGTACCAGCCGCTGGACCCTGCCCCCGGTCTCTACGTTATGGAAGAGTGCTGACACCCTCGTCGGCAAGCAACAGGATACCCGCGTGACCGCATCGAAAGACGAACCCATGACCGCCACTATCGAGATGATCGAGGCAGGCGGTCGGACCTTGCGCGTCGCGCATTGGCGTCTGGACCAGAAAAGCGAGCATCCGCCGCTGCTGTTTTTCAACGGCATCGGGGCGAATATCGAAGCCGTCGCACCGCTGGCGGAAATGCTGACGGAACGCGCATTCGTCATGTTCGACATGCCGGGCACCGGTGAAAGTCCGGATCCGGTCCTGCCGTACAATCCCTTCACGATGTGCTGGACTGCCAGCCAGATCCTCGATCGCCTTGGCGTCGAGACAGTGGACGTGATGGGGGTGAGCTGGGGTGGTGCCATGGCTCAGCATTTCGCGCTCCAGCACCCCAAGCGCACGCGCAGGCTGGTACTTGCGGCAACCACCGCAGGCATGCTGATGGTGCCGGGAAATCCGGCAGCGCTCACCAAGATGGCCGATCCGCGCCGCTACATCGATCCGGAGTTCATGAACGAACACTTCGCCACGCTCTACGGCGGTGTCGATCCCGATGGCGAGGCGCATCAGAAAGACAGCCACATCGGCCGGCTGAAGCCGCCGTCTCCCCGTGGTTACATGTACCAGCTACTGGCGATGCTGGGCTGGACGAGCCTGCCCGCCCTGCCGTTCCTCAACAAGGAAGTGCTGATCATGATGGGCGACGACGATCAGATCGTACCCTTGATCAATGGGCGCATTCTGGCTTCCGCGATCCGCAATGCCCGGCTGGAAGTCTTGAAAGGCGGAGGGCACCTCTTCCTTCTCACCCACGCCGACGAAAGCGTGGCAGCCTTGCGCGAGTTCCTCGACGCTCCGGAAGGCGAGGATCGTGCAGCGGCCTAATACCCGTTTAGGCGACTGATGGACAGCGCCGCTCCCGATCCTCTCGTCCGCCCTCTGGCGGTGCGGGAATCACGGGGGACCGGGGGCGCATTGGGTAAGACCGGGTTTGCCTGGGCCGTGTTCGAGTGGGCCCGCAACCCCTATTACATCCTGATCGTCATCTACATTTTCGCGCCGTATTTTGCGCGCGACATTATCGGGGCCGACCTGCTCGCAAGCGGAGAGCTCGATGGACTTGCCGCTGAAGATGCGCAGGCAGCGGCGAATGCGCGGGGACAAGCGACCATCGCTTCGGTCACCAAATGGGCGGGTTTCATAGCCGCGCTTACAGCCCCGTTCCTCGGGGCGGCTCTGGACCGGGGCGGCAGGTTGAAGCCGATCCTTGCCATCTTCCTCGCCGCCATCACGATCTGTTCGGCTCTGCTGTGGTTCGCAATGCCCGGCGGACAGGGTTTGTCGGTCCCAGTAATCATGACACTGCTGGTGATTGCCTATGTCAGCTACACCTACTCCGAGGTCACCCATAATGCGATGCTGAGCGTTGCGGGTGAACCGCGGCGGCTGGCGATGATTTCCGGTCTCGGCCTCGGCCTCGGCAACCTCGCCGCATCGCTCATCTTCATCGCCATTGCACTGCTCTTCGTCCTGCCCGCATTGGTTGGCTGGCCCTTCGCCGAAGCACAGTTCGGCGTCGACCTCACCAAATTCGAACATGCGCGGCTGGCAGGACCGGTCTGTGCCGCATGGCTGGCCGGCTTTTCAATCCCCTTCTTCCCCAATGCAAAGGACCCGGGAACGCCCGGTGCGAGCTGGCTCAAGGCATTTCGCGAGGGCGCCAAGAGCGTCACTCGCACGGTGCGCGAGGCAGCGCATTACCGCGAGCTCATGAAATTCCTCCTTGCGCGCATGTTCTACGCCGATGGGATGGCAGCCTTGCTGGCACTCGGCGCGGTCTATGTCGCGCTGTTCCTCGAATGGAATTTTCTCGAGATGCTCTGCTACGCGATTTTCGCGAGCGTTTGCGCTTTCGGTGGCGGGATCTTCGGCGGGTGGCTTGAGGAGAAGGTCGGCGTGAAGCGTGCTCTGGCGCTCGAAATCGGGGCCATGATTGTCACCGGCCTCGTCCAGCTGTCGATCACGCAGGAGAGCCTTTTCCTCGGCCTCGTCCCGAATTTCGAGGTCTGGGACGGTATTATATTCCCCACTCTTTCCGATCTCGCATACCTCGGCCTTATCAGCATCATCGCTGTCACTGCGACGGCCAGCATCTCCTCGAGCCGAACCATGCTGGTTGCACTCGCACCCGAAGGCCGGAGCGGTGAATTCTTCGGGCTATACGCGATCGCCGGCACGATCACGGTCTGGATGGGCCCTCTCCTTGTCGAGCAGTTCACCCTTTGGTCGGGCGACCAGCGCATCGGCATGCTCTCGATCAATCTGCTCTTCCTCGTCGGGGTCGCTACGCTGTTGAGCGTGCGAATGACACGCCGTCCAGACTAGTCGGCGCTGGACTCATAGGTTGCAATGTGGAACCTTCTCTTTCGAGAGAGGAGCCACACCATGCCAGCATACGACCTGATCATCCGCGGCGGGACCATCGTCGACGGGACCGGAGAAGATCGCTTTACCGGAGATGTCGCCGTTAAGGACGGCCTGATCGCCGCAGTCGGCAAGATTTCGGGCGATGCGGCAGAGGAAATCGACGCCTCCGGCTTGCTGGTGACGCCAGGCTTCGTCGACATTCACACCCACTATGACGGACAGGCAACCTGGGACCAGGAAATGGCCCCCAGCAGCTGGCACGGCGTCACCACGGTCGTGATGGGCAATTGCGGCGTGGGTTTCGCGCCCGCCAAGCCCGACAAGCATGAATGGCTGATCGGCCTGATGGAAGGGGTCGAGGACATCCCCGGGACCGCACTCGCCGAGGGTATGAGCTGGGACTGGGAGACCTTCCCCGAATATCTCGACGCACTCGAAAAGCTTCCACGAACTGTCGATGTCGGGACGCACGTCCCGCACGGTTCTGTGCGCGCCTACGTGCTCGGAGACCGCGAACGCCCCGGCGCTGTTCCGACCGACGAGGACATCAGGAAGATGTCTGCCATCGTCGAGGAAGGCGTGCGCGCCGGTGCCTTGGGCTTCTCGACCTCGCGCACCGTCCTGCACCGCGATGTCGACGGCGAGGTCGTGCCGGGGACCACGGCCACCAAGGAAGAACTGATCGAAATCGGCCGCGCCATGGGCCGCGCGGGTCACGGCGTATTCGAGATGGCCAGCGACATGAAGCGCGATTGGGATGAGTTCGGCTGGATGGGCGCGCTCAGTCGCGAAACGGGCCTGCCCTGCACCTATGCCGCGCTACAGTCGATCGCCAAGGAGATGCCGCTCGACGAGCAGATTACCTCCATGCGCGCCGAGAATGACAATGGCGCGAACATCGTCGCTCAGATCGCCTTACGCGGGAACGGCATCGTCATGGCATGGCGGGGCACAGTCCATCCATTCCGCCTCAAGCCGAGCTGGAAGGAAATCGAGGACCTCCCTTGGGAAGAGCAGAAGGCAAAACTGTTCGATCCCGAGTTCAAGGCCAGGCTGCTCGCCGAGCAGCATGATTTCTCCGAGGTCAACCAGGACATCATCGGTCTGATCCTGGTCGTGTGCGGCGGCTGGAACATGCAGTTCGAAATGGACCCCGACTTCAATTACGAACCGACCGCCGAGGAAAGCATTCTCGAACGCGCCAAGGCCGCCGGCGTCTCGGGTGACGAATACGCCTACGATCTTCTGTGCCGCGACGATGGCAAGGGCTTCATCTACCTTCCCATCCTGAATTACGCGGATGGCAACCTCGATTTTCTCCACGACCTCCAGCACGCCGACGACACGGTCAACTCACTGTCGGACGGCGGCGCGCATTGCGGCACGATCTGCGATGCAGCCTCGCCCACTTTCATGCTCCAGCACTGGGTGCGCGACCGTTCGCGCGGGACCATCAGCCTAGAGAACGCAATCAAGCGCCAATGCAGTGACACAGCCCGTCTCTACGGCCTCGAAGATCGCGGCGTCCTCGCACCGGGCTATCTTGCAGACATCAACATCATCGACATGGAGCGCCTGAAGCTGGGCAAGCCGTGGCTTGCGTTCGACCTGCCCGCTGGCGGCAAGAGACTGCTGCAAAAGGCCGATGGATATGTCGCGACGATAAAGAATGGTGTCGTAACATTCCGCGAAGGAGAGTGGACTGGCGAAACGCCCGGAGGATTGATCCGAGGGCCGCAGCGTGCCGAATTGGCGGAGGCCGCAGAATGAAAGCTATCCGCACTACTGCCACGCCGTCCACGCTGGACGCTCTCGAACTCGTCGAGATGGATGCGCCCCCTCCCCCGTCGGCGGGCGAGATCAGCGTGGAAATCAAGGCGAGCTCGCTGAACTATCACGACTATGCGGTCGTAAAGGGAATGATACCGACCGAGCAGGGACGCATTCCCATGTCGGACGGTGCCGGAGTGGTCACTGCAGTGGGCGAAGGCGTGACCGAGTTCGCTGTCGGCGATCATGTCGTCAGCACCTTCTTTCCCGACTGGCTCGACGGATGGCCACCACAATCCGCCTTCACGCGCGTCCCCGGTGACGGGATCGATGGTTATGCGCGAGAACGCATCACCGCGCCGCCCCACTGGTTCACCCGCGCCCCTGCCGGTTTCAGTCACGCGGAAGCGGCCACGCTGACTTGCGCCGGCCTGACGGCATGGCGCGCTCTATTCGTCGATTACGCGGTGAAGCCGGGCGATACCGTGCTCGTCCAGGGAACCGGCGGCGTATCGATATTCGCCTTGCAGTTCGCCAAGGCTGCGGGCGCCACCGTCATCGCCACCAGTTCTTCCGACGAAAAGCTGGAACGGGTCAAATCGATGGGTGCGGACCACCTCATCAATTACAAGGAAGTCGAGGCCTGGGGTCCGAAAGCCCTGGAGCTGACCGGCGGCCGCGGGGTAGATTGCGTCGTCGAGATCGGCGGCGCAGGCACGCTGGACCAATCGATGCTGGCCACCAGGGTCGGGGGCCATGTCGCTCTGATAGGTGTGCTCGCCGGTTTCGCCGGTCCCGTGCAGACTGCCCTCCTGTTCTCGAAAAACCTGAAGGTGCAGGGCCTGACCGTGGGTAGCCGTGCGATGCAGCAGGACATGATCGCCGCAATCGAGGCCAATGGCATCAAGCCCGTTATCAGCGACACATTCGCGCTAGCCGAACTGGCGGACGCTTTCCGTCACCAGGAAAGCGGCGGACACTTCGGCAAGATCGCAATCGAGATCTAGGGCTCGATCACGATTCCCTTCGCGGGATCGACCTTGCCACCCACCATTTCCACGAAGACGTCGCGGGCTGCGGCAAGCCCGGAATGGCGTTCGATCTCGATGGAATCGCCTGCGTCTTCCAGAAAGCCGCGCCAGCTTTCGGCGACCATCGCGCCTGCCTTTTCCGGGCCATGCTCCTTGAAGAGCGCCACTGCATGGTCCGGGGCGAAGAAGAGCGTGGGCGTCGGTCCGGGCAAATCCGCCGCGCCGCCCATGCCCGCACCGCGCTCCTCGATATGGGTCGCGCCAACGAGGCAGGAATATTTGAGTGCATCTCCGAAGTGCTGGTGCAGATCGCCTAACAGTCCGGCGTTACCGGCAAAGTCGACCGTAACGCTGGGTTCGGCGGCGATCTGTCCGACGGCATCGTAGGGCAGGACCTCATCGTAGAGGCCGCTTGCTTTCACGAACTCCACATTGCCTGCCGACGTCAGGCCGATGCGCCTGATCTCGGGCGAACGGCGCTTGGTCACGCTGGCTAGGCCCATAGCCGTCTTCGAGCTCGCGCTGGTGAGGATCACTTGCCCTGCGCCGAACCAGTCCTGCGTACGCATGAAATATTCGATGAGGAAGCCCGTCTTGAAAAGCGGTCCGAAGATCATGCGCTCACCCTCGCGCGCGGAATCATGCTCCGGGTCGGCGGCAAGTCGGGAATACTGGTTGTAGATCGGACTCATCGGCTGGCGATGCTCGGCCATGTCCACGAAGCCCGAAGCCGATACCTTGCCGGGCATCACATCCAGATGGGTCGCCATTGGGAGATAGCCGTAGACCCGCTCCCCTTCAGCGAATTCCGGGTGTCTGCTTTCAACCACGCGCGCGTGGCCCCACATTGGGACGATGCCCATGCCATCGGGCGCGGGAAAGAAATTCCAGTAGCCGAACCCGTCGCCGACCACCGCATAGGTGATGTTGTTTGCCGTGACAGAGAAGCTCTCGATGGCGAGGCGCACACCGCCGTCGGCCAGCGGACCAGCGTCGACCTCCACCAGATCGGCGTTGGTCAGTTGCGATTTTTCGACGTGAACCTGCTGCATGGCGCATCTCCCTCTTTGAGAGAGACGCTAGCCAAGCAAGAACCCGAATGCGAGCGTTAAACCCGCATCGGCATCAGGACGTAGAGCGCCGGGCTGTCGTCATCCTTGCGGATCAGCGTCGGCGCACCGGCATCGGCCAGGTGGATTTCGACGGTGTCGCTATCGATCTGGCCAAGGATGTCCTTGAGGTACCCCGCATTGAAACCGATCTCGAAACCGTCGGCACCGTATTCGGCCGAAAGTTCTTCCGTGGCGGTGCCGTTGTCGGGCGAAGTGACAGTGAGCGTCACCTTGTCCTTGTCGAGCCCCATCTTCACCGCACGGGTCTTCTCGGTCGCGATCGTGGCGACACGGTCGACACCTTCGTGGAAGGTGCGCGGGTCGATCTTGAGCAGCTTGTCGTTACCCGTGGGGATGACCCGCGAGTAATCCGGGAAGGTACCGTCGATCAGCTTGCTGGTGAGGACCATTCCGCCTTCTCCACCGAGGGTGAAGCGAATCTTGCTGGCCGACAGGTCGATCTGGACGTTGCCGTCCATCTTTTCTTCCAGCAGCTTGCGCAGTTCGGCAACAGCTTTGCGCGGCACGATGACGTCCGGCATGCCTTCCGCGCCATCGGGACGTGCCAGGGTGAAGCGTGCGAGGCGATGACCGTCGGTCGCGGCAGCCTTGAGCACGGGCTGGTCTTCGTCCGAAACGTGCAGGAAGATACCGTTGAGGTAGTAGCGCGTTTCTTCCGTCGAGATCGCAAACCGCGTGCGGTCGATCATCTCGGCAAGCGTCTTGGCCGGAAGTTCGAAGCTGGTCGGCAGGTCGCCTTCGACAATCACCGGGAAGTCGTCGCGCGGCAGGGTGGGCAGCGAGAAGCGGCTGCGGCCCGCCTTGATCGCCATGCGGTTGTCGGCGGTTTCAAGGCTGACCTGGCTGCCGTCGGGCAGCTTGCGCGCAATATCGAACAGGAGGTGCGCGGAAACGGTGACGGACCCGTCGCTCTCGACGCTGGCTTCCATGTGTTCGACCACTTGCAAGTCGAGGTCGGTCGCCATCACGCGCAAGCCGTCGCCTTCCGCCTCGATGAGGACGTTCGACAGGATGGGGATAGTGTTGCGCCGTTCGACAACGGACTGAACGTGGGAGAGACAGCGCAGCAGCGTAGCGCGTTCGATAGTGGCCTTCATGGGTCCTTCTTTCGTCCCTGTTGGGCGAAGCAAGGGCCGGAATCGCCCCCGCGCGCCGGAATACGGATAACGACCTTAGCGAGGCCGCCTACGGGGGCAAGGCTCCGTCACGTCCCGAACCCGCCCCCTGATCGATTCCTTGGGGATAAAGGGGTATTTAGCCCATCATCGCCATGCCGCCGTTCACGTGCAGCGTCTGGCCGGTGACATAGGCAGCCTCGTCGCTGGCGAGATAGGCCACAGCCGCGCCGATCTCGTCGCCCTCGCCCATCCTGCCCATCGGGATCCGGCCATTGATGGCGGCCTTCTGGTCGTCGGTAAGTGCATCGGTCATCGCCGTGCGGATGAAGCCCGGCGCGACGCAATTGACGGTGATGTTGCGGCTCGCAAGCTCCTGGGCGAGGCTCTTGCTCATGCCGGTGAGGCCGGCTTTTGCAGCGACATAGTTCATCTGCCCGGGGTTGCCGGTATGGCCCACGACGCTGGTGATCGAGATGATGCGGCCACCCTTGGCTTTCATCATCGGACGCGCGCTCGCTCGCATGAGACGGAAACTGGCTTCGAGGTTGATGCGGATCACCTCGTCCCACTCCTCGTCCTTCATGCGCATCGTCAGATTGTCGCGCGTAATCCCGGCATTGTTGACGAGAATATCCATCTTGCCGAGCGTATCGACAGTCGCCGGAACAAGCTCCTCCACCTGCGTCGTGTCGGACAGGTTACAGGTAATCTCGACGTGGTCGCCGCCGGTATCCGAGTTCAGCTGTTCGCGGAAGGCGCGTAGCTTGTCGCCATTGGAACCCGACAGCGCCAAGCGCGCACCCTGGCGCGCCAGGGCATAGGCGATAGACGAACCGATGCCGCCGCTGGCGCCGGTAACGAGTGCGGTCTTGCCTTCGAGGCTGAACATCATGCGTTCTCCTTCGCGAAATTCTCGAGATCTTCCATGGTGACGAGGCTGATAGTGGTCACCTCCTTGTCGATGCGGCCGACCATCGGTCCGAGCACCTTGCCGCCGAGCTCGACGAAGCGTTCGACGCCCGCCTCACGCATTGCGATCACGCTTTCGCGCCAGCGAACGCGGCCCGTGACCTGCTCGACCAAAAGGCGCTGCTCTTCGGCGGGGTCCGTGACACGCGAAGCCGTGACATTGGCGAACAGAGGCACCGAGAAAGCCGAGGGGGATGTCTCTTCCAGCGCCAGCTTCATGCGCTGTGCGGCAGGTTCCATCAACGAGCAGTGGAAAGGCGCGGACACCGGCAGTTTGATACCGCGCTTGATCCCGTGCCCCTTCGCCAGTTCGATCGCGCGATCGATGGCTTCCGCGTGGCCCGAAATCACGACCTGCGTCGGATCGTTGTCATTGGCGACTTCGCACACCTGCCCCTCGGCCGCTGCTTCTGCCAGCGCGGTGGCTTTCTCGATGTCGGCACCGAGAAGAGCAGCCATGGCGCCGACACCGATCGGCACGGCATCCTGCATCGCGATGCCGCGCAGACGCAGCAGCTTCGCGGTTTCGGCAAGGCCAAACGCGCCGGCGGCACACAGCGCGGAGTATTCGCCCAGCGAATGGCCTGCAACGCAGCCGGCCTTATCCGCCAGAACGACGCCGAATTCCTTTTCCAGGACGCGCAGAGTGGCGATCGAGTTTGCCATGATGGCCGGCTGCGCGTTCGACGTCAGCGTCAGCTCGCCTTCGGGGCCGTCCCGCATGACGGAAGACAGTTTCTGGTTCAGCGCGTCGTCCACTTCCTCGAAGACTTCCCGTGCGTGGGTGCTGGCATCGGCCAGTTCCGTTCCCATGCCGACCTTCTGGCTTCCCTGACCGGGGAAAATGAATGCAGTCATGTTTCTCTCCTGTTGGGAGCGGCGCTTAGGCGCGCAAGGTCCGTCCCTCAAGACCGAAAGGTACGATCTTGTTGGCAGAGGAATGCCCGACCTCCGCCCGGCCGAGGTAGGGAATGCCGCTACGGCGGCACCAGTCTTCCACGATTTCCTGCGCGCTCGCCCCGAACGGCCGATCGTTTTCGGGAACCGCCGTCACCTCGCCCAGCTTGATTCCCGCGATGTCACCGATCTGCGCGGTAACATGGAAGAGCAGGCGGTCGATGGCGTATTCGTACTCGCCGACTTCTTCGATGAGGACTTCGTGTCCTGTCAGGTCGGGCATGAACGGAGTGCCGACGAGCATGGCAAGCGTATAGAGATTGAACGCAGCGACCGGTCTATCGGTGAGCGAAGGCTCCAGTCCGTCCGGATTTCCTGACATGTAGGAGAGGACGCGGCGGATGGCAGCCTCGCCTCCCTCGCGCTTGATATCGACCGGCATGGGCGCATGGACCGGGGTGCCGATCCCGGCGCGATAAAGTGCACCCAGAAGCGTCCCGCAGTCGGAATAGCCCAGGAACGGCTTGCTCTTCGCGGCATCACCTGCCTGTTCGAGAAATTGAGCGGCGATCCGGTTCGAGCCATATCCGCCCTTGGCAAACCACACCGCGTCGTTGCTGGCGTCGTTGGCACAATCGAGCAGAGCCGCGAGGCGCGCGTCATCGGAGCCTGCGAAGTGGCCTTCCTCGACGAAGCACTGCTCGTGGAAATGTAATTCTAGCTCGGGAAATTCGTCGCTCGCGAGCCTACCTACGGCCTGCGCATATTTGCGCTTGAGCGGGGTCGCGGGGGCGCAAATGGCCACTTTTCGGATCGGACGGTGCACATCTGCGGTCATGCCTGCTTGTCTTGGCGGCTGCAACTGCATAGCGAGGCTGGAATGAGCGACTTCCTCAGCCCCGACGAACTATTCGCCCGCCCGTTCTTTTTCGTAGGCATCGGCGGATCAGGCATGCTGCCGCTTGCGCAGATCCTCAAGGGGCGCGGCTGCAAGGTAGCCGGATCCGACCGCAGCTTCGACCAGGGTCGCACTCCGGAGAAATTCGCTGCCCTCGAGAAGCAAGGTTTCGAACTCCATCCCCAAGACGGCAGCGGGATCGTGTCGAGCGACCAGATCGTCGTCGCGTCTGCCGCGATTGAAGATAGCGTCCCGGAAATCAAACAGGCGAACGCTCTAGATTGCCTGCGACTGACGCGCGCCGAACTCAATTCGATCCTCTTCAACACCAGCGGCGCAGGCCTTGCCGTCGCTGGGACCAGCGGAAAATCGACAGTCACCGGGATGCTGGGCTGGATACTCGAGGCAACCGGCCGCGCCCCCACCGTCATGAACGGGGCGGTGATGAAGAACTTCGTCTCGCCGGAGCGCCCGTTCGCCAGTTCGGTCGTCGGATCGCAAAGCATTTATGTCAGTGAAGTCGACGAGAGCGACGGGTCGATCGCGCTTTACAAGCCGGCAGTCGGTATCCTTCTCAACGTCTCGCTCGATCACAAGAGTATGGAGGAATTGCGCCAGCTATTCGGCGACTACCTCTCGCGCAGCCGTATTTCGGTCCTCAATGCGGACGATCCGGAAGCCCTCGCCCTGCTCCCTCACGCGAAAGAGGTCATCACCTTCGGGATCGATCAGGAAAAAGCACAAATCGGCATCGAGCCGGGAAGCATCGCGGAGGGGCCCGTCCGGCAAGCAGCCATGGTCGTCGACCGGCATGACGGCAGCCAGCACGCGCTGCGGTTGAACATGCCCGGTCGCCACAACCTCTCGAACGCTCTTGCGGCGATTGCCGGCGCGGCCGCAGCCGGTGTGCCGGTTGCAGAATCCGTCCAGGCGCTGGCCGGTTTCGACGGACTGGCCCGGCGTTTCGACATTGTGGGCACGACACACGCTGCCATTACCGTCATCGACGACTTCGGACACAATCCGGAGAAGTGCGCAGCCACGCTGAAGACGCTAAAATCCCACGAAGGCCGCGTGCTCGCCTTCTTCCAGCCCCACGGATATGGCCCTTTGCGCCAGATGGGTGCCGAATTAGCCGAAACCTTCGTCAACGTCATGGGAGCGGACGATCGCGTAATCTTTTCAGACCCCGTCTATTTCGGCGGAACAGTCGACCGCAGCGAAGGGAGCGAGCGGATTGTGAAGCTCATCGCCGACGGAGGCGCAAGGGCCGAACACGTGCCATCGCGCAAGGATGTCGAGGACCGCCTGGTGTCGCTCGCCCGTCCCGGTGACCGCATCGTGATCATGGGCGCGCGCGACGACACGCTGAGCGAATTTGCGCAGCGGATTTTCCAGCGCCTGTCGTAAGTGATCAGTGGGCTTCGGCGCCCTCGCCCATGCCATGGCCCATCTTGAAGACCTTGTGCAGCAGGAACACGATCACGAAGCCGAGGCCAAGGCCGACCAATGCCGAGATCGCGGCATAGGTCGCCCATCCAAGCAGACCTGACAATCCGCCTGTAACCGTCTCCACAGCGTGCTGGACTCCATGCGCCCAGTCCGACGGGCCGTGCAGGCCGAGCTCGTGCAGGCCGTGCAGGATGATGCCCCCGCCGACCCACAGCATGGCAATGGTACCGATGAACGAGAGAGCCTTGAGGATATAGGGAACCGAACGCACCAGGAAACGCCCGAACTGCTCGGCGGCTTGCGATTTGCGTTCGGAAAGATGCAGACCGATGTCGTCCAGTTTCACGATGATCGCCACCGCGCCGTAGACGAACAGCGTAACCGCGATGCCCACGATTGCCAGAACACCGGCCCGCACGAAAAAGTCTTCTGACGCCACTTCGTTGAGAGTGATCGCCATGATCTCGGCCGACAGGATGAGGTCCGTCCTGATCGCCCCTGCGACGCGCTGCTTCTCGAAGGCTACGGGGTCGACAATCTCATCCTCGAGTGTCTTGCCGTGCTTCTCGCCGCCAAGCTTTTCCATGACCTTCTCGGCGCCCTCGTAGGACAGGTAAGCCCCGCCCAGCATCAGGATGAAGATGATCGCCGAAGGTAGAAGCCAGCTGAGTATCAGGGCGCCGGGAAGAAGAAGGAGCAGCTTGTTTTTCAACGACCCCTTGGTGATTTTCCAGATGATCGGGAGTTCACGTGCCGGACTCAGCCCCGTGACGTAGGACGGCGTAACTGCCGCATCGTCGATCACTACGCCGGCAGTCTTCGTGCCGGCCCTGCTGGCAGCCACAGTGATGTCGTCCACCGATGCGGCCGCCGTCCGCGCAATCACCGAAACGTCGTCCAAAAGCGCTACAAGTCCGCCGGGCACGCAAATTCTCCTGTGTTTCCACTGCCAACGGCCCCCTGCCGTGCACGTTCCACCTGCGCAAGGGGACAGTTTGCCTTGCATTCACCCAGAATCCCGCTATGTGCGCGCATCCCTCGCTTCCGGGCGAAGGAATGAAGAAAGCCGGAGGGGCCCCGCAATCCCGCGGACAAGCCAGCGATCGGCCGACAGTTGAAAGGACAAGAGCATGGCTCTCTACGAGCATGTTTTCTTGGCGCGACAGGACCTGAGCCAGGCTCAGGTTGACCAGCTCGCAGCCACGGCGACCGAAATCGTCGAAAAGAACGAAGGCAAGGTCACCAAGACCGAGACCTGGGGCCTCAAGAGCCTCGCATACAAGATCGACCGCAACCGCAAGGCGCATTTCGTAATGCTCAACATCGAGGGCCCCGGCTCCGTTGTTGCAGAACTCGAACGCCAGACGCGCATCAATGAAGACGTCATCCGTTACATGACCATCCGTGTCGACGAACACGAAGAAGGTCCGTCGGTGATGATGCGCAAGAACGAGCGCGATTCCAAGAAGCGCCGCGAACGCGAGGAGCGTAACTGATGGCCCGTCCGTTTTTCCGCCGCCGCAAGTCTTGCCCGTTCGCTGGCAAGAATGCCCCCGCGATCGACTACAAGGACGTTCGCCTCCTCCAGGGCTTCATGTCCGAGCGTGGCAAGATCGTCCCCAGCCGCATCACCGCCGTCAGCGCGAAGAAGCAGCGTGAACTCGCCAAGGCGATCAAGCGCGCACGCCACATCGGCTTGCTTCCGTACATCGTGAAGTAAGGAGCAGAGACCATGGATATCATTCTCCTCCAGCGCATCGAAAAGCTCGGCACGATCGGTGACGTCGTCACCGTGAAGGACGGCTACGCGCGCAACTTCCTCCTTCCGCAGAAGAAGGCCCTTCGTGCCAACGCTGCGAACAAGAAGGTCTTCGAAGCCAACCGCGAACGCCTCGAGAAGGAAAACGCCGAACGCCGCGCCGAAGCCGAAAAGGCCGGTGAAAAGGTCGACGGCGTCGAAGTCGTGCTGATCCGCGCCGCTTCGAACGCAGGCCAGCTGTACGGTTCGGTCAACGTTCGCGACATCGTGAACGGCCTTTCCGACAAGGGTCACGAGATCGACAAGAAGCAGGTCATCATGGGCAACCCGATCAAGACGATCGGCATGCATGACGTGCGCATCGACCTCCACCCTGAGGTTTCCGTCACCGTGAAGGCGAACGTCGCCCGCTCGGACGACGAAGCCGAACTGCAGAGCCAGGGCGTCGACGTGCTCGCGCAGATGTTCGAAGAAGAACAGCGCGAAATCGAAGAGCAGGCCGAAGCCAACCGCATCGACACGGGCCTCGAGCCGGGTGAAATCCCCGCCGACATGCTCGAAGACGGCGTCAGCACCGAAGAAGGCACCAGCGAAAGCGAAGCCCTCATCGAAGCGACGAAGCCGGAAGGTGACGACGCTTAAGCGCATCGACCTCGAACAAACAGGGCGCGGCGACTTCGGTCTCCGCGCCCTTTTTGTAACAGGCCCCTTCCTGTGGCAGGAGGTGTCATCAAAACAACAAGAAGCCAGGAGAAAATCCAGCCATGGAATCAATCGACCAGATCCTCGACAAGCTCGAAACCGTCTATGACGCGGCGATTACCCGCCTGCGGGAAGACGTGATCGCTTTCGGCAAAACCCGCGAGCTGCCCGCCGCCGAACGGCGCAAGGATGGCAGCTACGCCTATCCCGAACTCCGCCTGCTGTTCCGCGGCGGCCAGATGCCTGACGGTTCCAACCGCGCGTTCGGCCGGCTGAACATGCCCGGGCTCTATGCAACGACGGTTACCCGCCCCAACCTCTTCCGCAATTATCTGCGCGAACAGCTCGAACTGATCGGATCGAATTACGACATCGAGGTGGAGGTCGGCTCATCACGCCAGGAAATTCCCTTCCCTTACGTGCTCGACGGTGAAGCCGGTGCGGTATTGGCGGGTATCGATCCCAACGAGATCGCCCGCCATTTCCCCTCCACCGACCTCGCCGATATCGGCGACGAGCTGGCCGACGGCATCGAGCTGGAAAACCCTGACGATCCCATCCCGCTGTCGCTGTTCGACGGCCTGCGCACGGACTTCAGCCTTGCAAGGCTTGCGCATTACACCGGGACCGATCCGCAGCACTTTCAGCGGTTCATCCTGTTCACCAACTACCACCGCTATGTGGACGAGTTCGTCGACTGGGCAGGATCGCAGCTTGGTAAGAACGGCTACACTGCGCTCGCAGGCGCCGGTGGCCTGATGATTACCGAAGCGACCGACAATGCGCGCGGCCAACTGTCCGATACCGCTTGGCGTCGCCACCAGATGCCCGCCTACCACCTTGTCGGCAAGAACGGCGGCGGTATTACGCTGGTGAACATCGGCGTTGGTCCGTCCAACGCCAAAACGATCTGCGATCACCTGGCGGTGATGCGCCCCGAAGCATGGCTGATGATCGGCCACTGCGGCGGCCTGCGCCCCAGCCAGAAGATCGGCGACTATGTGCTCGCCCATGCGTATCTGCGCGACGATCACGTGCTCGACCCGGTCCTCCCGCCGGAAATCCCCCTTCCCGCCATCGCAGAGGTCCAGCAGGCCCTGGCCGAAGCGGCGGAAGCCGTCTCCGGCGAGCACGGCAGCGACCTCAAGAAGCGCATGCGTACCGGCACCGTGGTCACCACCGACGATCGTAACTGGGAGCTGCGCTATACCCAGTCGGCAAAGCGGCTGAGCCTCAGCCGCGCAGTCGGCATCGACATGGAGAGCGCAACCATCTCGGCCCAGGGTTACCGCTTCCGCGTCCCCTACGGCACGCTGCTATGCGTTTCGGACAAGCCGCTCCACGGTGAGATCAAGCTGCCCGGCCAGGCAAACAAGTTCTATGAGGAAGCCATCGCGGCCCACTTGCAGATCGGCGTTACCGCCTGCGACCTGCTGCGCCAGGAAGGCCCGAAACTGCACAGCCGCAAGCTGCGTGCCTTCAACGAGCCGCCGTTTAGGTAGCTACTTATTTTCAGCTGAAGGTAGCCTCGAGATAATCGAGACTAACGCGGGAACCGTTTGCCGTACCGAAGCCAACTTCTTACGTGACTGTAGGATCATCACTGTAATGACCAGTAAAGCCAGTGAGCGGGCTCGACGGCCTTCAATACCTTCTAAGGTTGCCCGACTTTCGGGCATTCCATCGTGCGAAGCATACAAGAGTGTGTTTCGCTGATTGGCCCGGTCAGATACTAGCTGCTTAATGTCGTCGAATTCAGCACCGTCGGCCAACCGCTGCAATGCTTCGAGATAAACATCGTTCTCATCGACGCCTTCCCGACTGTGCAACATATCCAATGGCTCAACGGGTTGCATTGCAAATGTCTCGCCACCCTGAACACCGAAGTTCGAAAGCGGAATCTTTAAATCGATTCGACAGTTTCTAAAATCGAATAGCAACTGAAATTGCGCAAGAATCGGTTGGAGCTGGACCGCCAGCGCGATCATGCACGCGATAGCGGCATTCTTATGCAGATGGTTTTTCGGATTGAGTTTCCGCGCGTCAGCGTATTGACGAATGCGCAACGCCAACAGGAAACATGATGCAGCCTCCTCTTCGCCGGTGATAGACCGAAAAGAAGCCATTTCTCTATCTAGATCGAAGATTTGAGAGGCAGCTGCGAAGTGGTTGAGACTGTTCAACATTCGAAACTGAATGTCTTTCGGCAAATCAACGCTTAGTCGGCACAAGCCAATCTCAACATCGACGAAATCGCTCGTCTCGAACTCATCGCCGATTGAATTGTCGCTCACCCCTTCCCCTTCGTCTTCGTCTTCCCGACCTTCGCATTGGCCGCCATGTAGTCGATGATCATCCCGGCGATGTCCTTGCCGGTGGCATTCTCAATGCCTTCGAGGCCGGGCGAGGAATTCACCTCCATAATTACCGGACCGTGGTTGCTGCGCAGCATGTCCACGCCGCAGACATTGAGCCCCATGCGCTTTGCCGCGCTCACCGCTGTCGAGCGTTCGGCAGGCGTAATCTTGATCAGCTCTGCGCTGCCGCCACGGTGGAGATTGCTGCGGAAATCGTCCGCTGCGCCGGTGCGCTTCATCGCGGCGACGACCTTGCCGCCGACCACCAGCGCACGGATGTCCGTGCCGCCTGCTTCCTTAATGAATTCCTGGACGAGGATGTTCACATTGGCCCCGCGGAAGGCCTCGATCACCGACTTGGCCGAAGACATGGTTTCGGCAAGCACGACGCCAATGCCCTGGGTGCCCTCCAGCAGCTTGATGACCACGGGCGGGCCCTTCACCGCCTTGATGATCTCCTCCGCCTGCTTGGGGTCGTTGGCATAGGCCGTCAGCGGCAGGCCGAGGCCGTGCTTGGCGAGAATTTGCATGGAGCGCAGCTTGTCGCGGCTGCGGCCGATGGCGACGCTTTCGTTGAGCGGCCAGCATCCGCGCATTTCGAACTGGCGCAGGATCGCTAGACCGTAGTTCGTGATCGAGGCGCCGATACGCGGGATGACCGCATCATAGCCGACGCAAGCTTCGCCGTTGTAATACACTTCGGGCCGGTGGCTCGCGATGTGCACCGTGCAGCGCGTTGTGTTAAGGATGTCGAGTTCGTGCCCGCGCTCTTCCGCCGCCTGTTTGAGGCGCTTGTGCGAATAGAGATTGGGATTGCGCGCAAGCATGGCGATTTTCATGGTTTGTGGCCTTTCTTGACCTTCATTTCGGGCGTCTGGAGCCAGGAATATCCTGAATCCACGACAAATCTACGACGCAGGGACGAGCGGCCGATCAGCATCGGGAATTTCATGTCCGACCGGTCGGCCAGGCTGATTTCAGCGCGGAACTTGACGTCGCCGATCTTCAGCGGCGTCTTGATGACATAACGATACTGCGTTTCGCCGTTGGAACTGGTGATCCCGCGGATGTCAACGTGAACGGCCTCGCATATCTGGCGCACATGTGGCTTTTCGAAGTCGACGGCGAAACGGACGTATTTCTCGCCGTCACGTTCGAACTCGTCGAGCACCACGCCGTGCAAGGACGACGTGCGCGCTCCAGTATCGATCTTCGCGGGAATACCCCGCAGACCAAGCTCGGGCAAATGTACCAGCTCCCGCCACCCCACTACGGGCAAAACCTTGTTATCGCTCATTCGATGATCGCCAGTCCGTCTCCACCTCCTTCACCCGGTAGGCGGCGCAAGACCTCTCCGCTAGCGAAATCGGCTTCCGCGATCGTATCCGAGCGGGTTTCTGCCGCGTAGATACGTTCTCCGTCGGGCGACCAAAGGATCGTAACCTGAAAACGCGTTTGCGCTTCGTCGGGACTGGACACCGCGATATTGCGCACGACTTCTCCGGTCGCAGTATCGATCACCGACAGACCGCCATCGGCAAGGTCGCTGGTCACCGCGAAGTCACCTTGCGGACGGACAGCGATACGCAGCGGGAAGCGACCTGTATCGATCTCCTTCCGTATAGCGAGGGACATGGGATCAAGTGCGAAAGCCTTGTTCGAGCCGCGTGCGGAAACCCACAGCGTCTCGCCATCGGGGCTCAGCGCAATGCCTTCGGGCTCCTCACCCACTTCGACCGAAAGCGGGGCGCGGCGGGTCTTCAAATCGACCAGCGTGACTGTCTTCGAGCCGAGATCGGTCGTCCATGCGTGACGCGCACCGGGTGAGACGGCAACCATATGGCTGCCTTCCTTGCCGGTCGAATATTCGAAAGTCTCGTGCTCGCCCATCGGGGAACGGATCCAGAAGATCGACTGCCGCCCCTCGGCGGTTGCGTAAAGGTCGCCGTTCGGGTGCCACACGATCCCGTGCGGACGGGCGTTTTCGCCAAGCTCTACCGACTTCACGCGGCCGAGGTCGCTGGTGCGGAAAATGTCGACACTGGTTCCGCCATAGCACGCGAGTGCCACGTATTTGCCGTCTGGTGACGTCGCCAGTTCGTGCGGGTTGGCGCAGCTGTCCACCCGCGCAACCTCGGTCCCGCTGGCAAGGTCGATCTTCGCCAGCGTGTTGCCGAATTTGCCCGCCACGAACAGCGCGCCATCTGCAGGACTGTCAGATACGGCACGCGGCCCGTCCTCCGCCATCGGCGCGCATGACGCGAGCAGGATGAGGAGGAGCGCCGCGATCCGCATTCTTACCACCCCTGCGGCTTGCCCTGGTTCTGCTCTTCCAGCCACGCCATCAGCGGGGCGAAGTACTCGACCATTGCCTTGCCGGACATCTGGCGCTCGCCGGTGAAGGCTTCCAGAGCATCGGGCCACGGCTTGCTCGCGCCCATTTCCAGCATGGCGTTGAGGTTCTTGCCCACTTCTTCGTTGCCATAGAACGAGCAGCGGTGAAGCGGCCCTTCCCAGCCGGCCTGGTCGCACGCAGCCTTGTAGAACTGGAACTGCAGGATCCGCGCGAGGAAGTAGCGCGTGTACGGCACGTTGCCCGGGATGTGGTACTTCGCGCCTGCGTCGAACTTGGTCTCGTCACGCGCCACCGGGGGCGTAATGCCCTGGTATTCAAGGCGCAGGTCGTTCCAGCCGGCATTGAGGCCTTCTGTGGGGATCGACCCGTCGAACAGACCCCAGCGATAGCGATCGACCATCAGGCCGAACGGCAGGAAGGCAACCTTGTCCATCGCTTCGCGCAGCAGCAGGCCGATGTCCTTGTCCGCGCTCGGCACGTCTGCACGATCGAGCATGTCGATCTGCACCAGATATTCGGGCGTAATCGACAGCGCGATCATGTCGCCGATCGCTTCATGGAAGCCGTCGTTCGCGCCGTTGAGATGCAGGTAATCCTGCTGGTTGTAGGCGCGCTGGTAGTAGTTGTGACCAAGCTCGTGGTGGATGACCTTGAAGTCGTCCGCATTGCGCTTGATGCACATCTTGATGCGCAGGTCGTCGACATTGTCCACGTCCCATGCGCTGGCGTGGCAGACCACTTCGCGGTCGCGCGGCTTGGTGAACTGGCTGCGCTCCCAGAAGGTTTCCGGGAGCGGTTCGAAGCCGAGCGAGGAGAAGAACTGTTCGCCCACGCGGACCATCTGGACCTCGTCCATGCCGTCTTCTTCGATGAGCTCGGTCAGGTCATAGCCGATGTCGCCGGCGCCCTCGGGAGCGACGAGCGGGTAGATATTACCCCATTCCTGCGCCCACATATTGCCGAGCAGGTCGGCGCGAATGGGTCCGGTCGCGGGCTGGACGGCGTCACCATACTTCTCGTTGAGCTTGGAGCGGACATAGGTGTGCAGCGCCATGTAGAGCGGCTTCACTTCCTGCCACATCCGTTCCGTCTCGGCGGCGAACTGGTCGGGGTCCATGTCGTAATTGGAGCGCCACATCGCGCCAAGGTCGTTGAAGCCAAGCTCCTTCGAACCCTCGTTCGCAATGCCGATCATGCGCAGGTAGTCGCTGCGCATCGGCGCGCCGACATTGTCGTGCCAGCTGGCCCACATTTCGGCGAGTTCTTCGGGAGAGCGTTCGAGGTTGCCCATCTCGGCTTCGATATCGGAGCCGTTGATCTCCTCTCCGTTCAGCGTGCCCTTGCCCTTGCCATAGGCGGAACCAAGGCGCGTCGCGATGTCGGACAGCTCGGTCGCGGCGCCATCACGGACCGGAGCGGGCATGACGATGCCGTTGCGCAGGATATCGAGCTTGCGAGCCACTTCGGGATCGAGGCCGGCAACGCGTGCATATTCGGCCGCCTTGTTCGCATAAGCGACCGATTTCTGGGTCGCTTCGGCCCCGTATTTCGCAGCGAGCATGTCGCTGTCGTGAACGATATACGTCGAGTTGAGCCAGGCAACGCGCGCGTACTCGACGCCGAAATCGAAGAGGTCCTTCTCGACCATGTCGACCCACGCAGCCGCCCCTGTCGGCGTCATCGGGTAAGGATCGGCATCTGCCACCGGCGCGATCGGTGCGGAAGGCATCGGCTCCGCATTGGCGGTGGTGCAGGCAGCAAGCGAAATGGCGAGCGCGGACAGCGCTACGGGTGCGAATTTCATGTGTATCCTCTCGAACAGGGTAATCCGGTTTCGTATGTCACCGGATTGCACCTGTCTGGAGGCTTTATCAACCCGCTCGGTTTCTCATTCGACGAACGACAAGCAAGGCCAATATGCCGAGGAAGCTCACGCCGAACGCGGCCATCTTGATAGGCTGCATTGTTGCGGCGAGCCGAGCGAGCCCGTCATTCCCTTGCATGGAAGTCAATTGGATGAACTGCGCGATCGTTTCCGCGTAATCGGTGACAATGAAAATCCCGCCCATTGCAGCTACGACCAGGCCCGCAGTGTGAAATGTACGGCGCATGGCGATGCCGCCCAAGGTCGCACCGATGCCGTAGAGCCCGATGAAGAGGAAATCGCCGATCATCCCCCATCGCGCATGGCCAAGCAGGCCTGCTTCGCTCCACGCCTGCTGGATGCGGTTGACTTCGGCTGCACTACCCGCGGCCTGGTGATCGAATATGCCGCCGGGAACCTCGGGGATGGCCAAGGGCCCGTGCGGGATACGCAACAGGGCAAACACCAGCAGGCCGAGGAGCCAGATGATCCACCAGTAACGGACCAGCAGATTCACGCGGTCCGATCCAGCCAGTCGGCCATGGCCCGTCCGAGATCGGGCTTGGTAACGCTCCCCATGTGGGTGCCCGGGACTTCGGCATATTCGGCGTTCGGCAAAAGTTCGGCCAGCGCTTCTGCGGAGCCGTTATCGCGGTCCTCGTCACCGCAAACAACCAGCGTCTGCATTGAGACATTGTCCAGCATCGCGAGATCCAGATCCGGCATCGTGTCGAGCAAGAGCCGCGCCGCGGTGCGATTGACGCCTTGCGACTTCAGGAACTGCATCGAGAAGTAGGCGGGGTCGCCGCGCTCTATCGTGTCGAACTCATCAATCACGCGCTTAAAGAATGCGCTGCGCTTGCCCCATTCGCCAAGACCCGCCGTGCCCATCCCTCCGACGATCAGCCGCTTTGGCGAGAGAATTCCATGCGCCACGCCATGCAGCGATGTCCGAGCGCCCAGGGAGAAGCCGCCGAGGTCATAGTCTTCGAGCTCAAGATGATCGACAAGCGCCGCCACATCACGGACCAAGACGTTTAGCGGATACTTCTCCGGCTCCTCCGGGGCTTCGCTGTCACCATGGACCCGAAAATCGAGCATGATGACCTCATACCCACGCGAGGCGATCTCCTCGGCATGCCCGAACTTGATCCAGTTCATCTGTGCGCTTGAAAACAGGCCATGGAGCAAGACCAGCGGCCTGCCTTCGCCGACATGGTGAATGGCCAGCCGGGTACCGTCGAAGCTTTCGAAATGTTCGGCGCTCATGCCAGCCCCACCAGCGAGACCCATTCTTCCGTAGAGGACGGCTGCGTTTCCATCGTCTTGCTATCCTTCGGGATCAAGATCCACGGTTGCTTGCTCTTCACCCAGACATGTGCCGCGGGGACGATGTCGCTGCTGATGTCCAGTGTTCCGCACCGCAAGCTGGCGAAGCCCGCCCGGCGGTCGTTCACCGCGTAGATCCTGGCCTTGCAGGTCCCACATCCAAAAATTGTCGATTTTGCGCCGGAAGGCTGCGTGTATTCCGCAGTATCGAGCGCACCTTCGACCTCGATATCTTTCTCCGCGAACAGCATGTGCTCCGAGAACGCCGTGCCGGTCCGCTTCTGGCAGTCGGTGCAATGGCAGGCATATGGCGCAAACCGCGTGCCTTCCTTGAGCACATAGCGCACCGAGCCGCACAAGCACCCACCGGTCAATTCTCCCTTCACCGCTTTTCCAACCCCTTCTGCTCCATGCGCCATTGGACCATCTCGATACGGTCCTGCCCGAAGAAAGGCTCTCCGTCGAAGACAAGCGTGGGGACGCCCCAGTGGCCGGCGGCTTCCAGCGCCTCCTGGTTGGCGGCAATCTCGGCGTCCAGTGCCTCTGCATCGCCCTGCACCTCGGCGATGATTTCCTCGACGCCCAGCCCGGCTGCCTCCAGCGCGCGGTCGAGGTGTCCGCCTTCGTGCCAGTTCTCCTGCCCGCCCCAGATCATCCGGCCCGCTTCGGCTGCGAAAACCAGCCCGGCACCGCGTCGGGCGGCGGCCTGCCCCATGCGCGTCACGCGGCGAATATAGGGCTGGTCGTCGGCAATCTGCCGCGTCGCCATGTCCTGGATGATGGGATCGGGCCGCGGCGCGCCGAAAGGAATTTCGTGGAATTGCGCCACGCGGATCATGTCCCGCATGGTGTAGCCGAGCCAATTCGGATGGTTGCGTTCGAAGAAATCTGGCTGCCGGATCGCAAGCGGGTAGACCGGCCTCAAAGCGATCTTGAGATCGAACTCTTCGGTCATCGCTCGGTAGCGACCGACCGAAAGATAGCTGTAGGGCGAGCGAAAGCTGAAATAGAGCTCTGCGGTAAGGGTCATGCCTGTCTTATACAGACGCGTAGCCTCAGCGGAAGAAGCAGCTCAATCCGGCCTGTAGGGCGGTTATCGTCCCGTCCTCCGCGAAGCCCCTGATCGTGCCGAAATCACCTGTCGTATATTCGAATTCGCCGGGTAAGGTGCTGTCGATCTCGCGCACCTGACGTTCTGTTTTCAGCGCTTCAAGTGTCGCGCCTGTCCGGATGCCATCCGACGTGACGACGCCGGCGCCCTCACGCACGAACCATCCCGCAAAGCGATCATCCTGGTAAGCGATTTGCAGCGGGCCGTAGGAGGTGAAATCCATAGCGCCTGCACCGCATTCTTCCTGACGCGATTGTTCGCCAGCCTCGCCCCAGGCGCTTTCAGCCATGGCGTCGACTTCCGCGCGAGGGGAGCCGAACCGCATGACCATGGCACCTTTGTCGCTTGCCGCGGCCAATCCATTGGCATTGACGATGATGCGCGCTTCCTCGAACCGGTCGACCACCTGCGTTGCCGCGGGTTCGGGGGCAGGCTCGTCACTGCAAGCCGCAAGGGCGATGACGATCGGCAGCGCCGCAAGAGAACTCGCTCGGATCATCCCTTTTTCAGGACCTCGCACCCGAGCAGTTCGGCGATCTGCACTGCGTTGAGCGCCGCGCCCTTGCGAAGGTTGTCGGATACGCACCACAGGACAAGACCGTTCTCGACCGTAGCGTCTTCGCGCACGCGGCTGATGTAAGTCGCGCTGTCCCCAGCCGCTTCGACAGGCGTGGTGTAGCCGCCGTCTTCGCGCTTGTCGACGAGCATGCAGCCCGGAGCCTCGCGCAGGATGTCCTGCGCCTGTTCTGCCGAAAGCTCGTTCTCGAATTCGATGTTCACCGCTTCGGAATGTCCGACGAAGACAGGCACGCGCACGCAGGTCGCCGACAGCTTGATCTTCGGATCGAGGATCTTCTTGGTTTCGACCACCATCTTCCATTCTTCCTTGGTCGATCCGTCATCCAGGAAGACGTCGATGTGCGGGATCACGTTGAAGGCGATCTGCTTGGTGAACTTTACCGGCTCGACAGAGTCCCCGACGAAGATATTGCGGCTCTGTTCGAACAGCTCATCCATGCCCGCCTTGCCCGCGCCGGAAACCGACTGGTAGGTGGAGACGACGACGCGCTTGATCGTCGCTGCATCGTGCAAGGGCTTGAGCGCGACAACCAGCTGCGCGGTCGAGCAGTTGGGGTTCGCGATAATGTTCTTTTTGGAATAGTCGTGGATCGCTTCCGGATTTACCTCGGGCACGATCAGCGGCACGTCCGGGTCCATTCGGTAAAGCGAGCTGTTGTCGATCACCACGCAACCCGCAGCCGCAGCCTTCGGCGCGTATTCCTTGGCCGGGCCGCTACCGGCGGCGAACAGGGCGATGTCCCAGCCGGACCAATCGAAATGCTCGATGTTCTTGCACTTGAGCATCTTGCCGGTGTCGCCGAATTCGACCTCGGTGCCGTGCGAACGGCTGGAGGCAACGGCGGCAACCTCGTCGCAGGGAAACCCGCGCTCGGCCAGCACCATCATCATTTCGCGTCCGACATTTCCGGTCGCGCCGACTACGGCAACACGATAGCCCAAATCACTTCTCCAAAATCAATCTGCCGCCGAGATAGCGATTGCCGCCGCGCCCGCAAGCGCACATTCGATTGCGGGCGGTAAAGACCGGCTCGCGATCACTCGGGCGGGGTCACGCCATGATGCTCGAGGAAGCGGAACACGGTGTTGTAACGGTGCGGGGAGATCTGCTCGCCCGAAACGCGGTGCGTGTAGCCGGGGTAGAGCATCATCTGGAACGGCACATTGCCTTCCTGCATCGCCGAAATCAGCTCGGTCGCGTTCTCGAACACCACGTTGTCGTCCGCCATCCCGTGGATCAGCAACATGGGATCCGTGATCTTCGTTGCGTCCGGGATGGCCGAAGCCGCCTCGTAAGCCTCCGCATCGTCCTGCGGCGTGCCCATGTAACGCTCGGTATAGTGCGTGTCGTACAGTTCCCACCTCGTGACGGGCGCGCCGCTGATACCGGCAGCATAGAGACCCGGGTCGGCCTGGAGCTGCTTCAATGTCATGTAGCCGCCATAGGACCAGCCATCGATTGCGATCTTGTCCGGGTCGACGAAGTCGAACTGGGTGAGGAACTCCGCACCCGCCTTCTGGTCGCGCACTTCCACGCCGCCCATGGCGCGGTAGATCGGCTGTTCGAACTTCACCCCGCGATTGGCGCTGCCGCGATTGTCGAGCGCGAACCAGATGTAGCCCTTGTCGACGATCGCTTGGCGCAGCGCGCCGTTCCAGCCCTTGGTCACGATCTGCGGCCCGGGACCGCCATAATGGTAGAAATAGACCGGGTATTTCTTGCCCGGCTCGAGGTCGGGCGCGACCATCTCCCAATAGAGCAGCGTGCCGTCCTCGGCCGGCAGCACGCCGTATTGGGTGGGCCTGTGGCTGGCCAGGTAAGGCGCATAGGGATGATCGGCGTCGAGCTCGTTCTGCTCGATCCAGGCGAGACGCGTTCCCTCCGCATCGGCAAGATAGCTTTGCGGCGGGCGGTCGTCATTCGAGCGCGTCACGAGCAGCGTCTGCGCCTTGTTATCCATGGTGCCGGAATTGACATAGGACAGGTCCGTGAGGCGCGTGACCTCCGACGGATCGGTAAGGTCGAACATGTAAATCTGCTGCGCCAGCACATCGTCCTTCGTGCCCTGGAAATAGACGCGACCCTGCGCCTCATCGACGCCGAGCAGCTTCGTCACCACCCAGTCGCCGCTGGTCAGCTGCTGCCAGTTTCCCTCGGCATAGCGGTAGAGGTGCCCGAAACCGTCGCGTTCCGACCACCAGATGAGGCTGCCGTCGTCGAGCCACTTGTAGTCGTCGGACAGGTTGATCCAGTAATCCTCCATCGCCGCGGTTTCGGTGAAAAGCACCTCGCTCGCACCGGTGGCAGGATCGACCTTGAGAACATCGAGAACCGTCTGTTCGCGGTTCTGGCGCTGGACATAGAGCGCCGATCCGTCAGGTGCCCAGTCGACGCGCGCGAGGTAGATGTCCGGATCATCACCCAGGTCCACCTTCACGCGGTTCTGGCCGTTCGGGTCCATGACGAACAGGTCGACTATCGCATTGGCGCTGCCGGCGACGGGATAGCGCTGGTCGAAGACCTTGGTGCCGGTCGCGCCGATGGCTGCGCGGGTGACAATACCCACCCCGCTTTCGTCGAACCGCTGGACTGCGATCCGGCGGTCGTCGGGGCTCCACCAATAGCCGGTGAGGCGGGCCATTTCTTCCTGCGCGACGAATTCCGCCTCGCCCCAACGGATATCTTCGCCTTCCTTCGGCGTGACGGGTCTGGCCTCGGCGCCCACGTCGCCAACCCACAGCTGCCTGTCGCGCACGAAGCTGACATAGGCACCCGTGCTGCTGAGCGAGGGGTTAAGCTCGCTTTCTTCCGTATCGGAAAGCTGGACGACTTCGCCGCCGATCCTTGCGAGATAGAGGTCGCCGTCGAGCGGCACGAGCACGGCATCGGCTTCCTTGGTCCACTGGTAGTCGATGATGCCCTTGAGGCTGCCGACACGCGCGCGTTCGCGCTGCATCTTCTCGTCCTCTGACAATTCGCGGCCCGAAGACAGCTTCTCGCTGTCGACCAGCATCGACCAATCGTCCTTCTCGCGGTCATAGGCCCACAGATCGTAGCGCTCCCGGTCGTCCTCGCGGTTGCGCAGCAAGGTCAGGTAGCGCCCGTCCGGCGAAAGTTTCGCCTGCCGCGGCGCGGGGCCATCGAGCGAGGGAGAGGCAAAAACGCGTTCGAAGGTCAGGTCCATGGGCGCCGCCTGTGTTGTAGTGGTGTGATCGTCGGCCAGTGCAGGCGCTGCAAGGCAGGTGCCGAGCGCCAGGGCCGTGGCAAAGGTCAAAACGCGCAATTTTCTCTCCCTGATTGCGGTGCCATGCTCTCGCAAGCTGCGGGGTGGAAAGCAAGCCTTGGAAAAAAGCGCGCAATTCATGCCTAATTTCGCCTTAAGCGCGCTTCCTTAAATCCCCTTAACGCCTGTCCTCCAGAAGGGTCCCTGTCATCGGGAGCCACTTTCCGGCTCAACGGCTTCCGGAGGCATCAGAACGGGCCGCAAGGCTCATCATGATCCCCACGTGACAAGGGCGGTGCTTTCAGGAGCACCGCCCTTTCTTTTGGGTACTTGGGAGGCGGTGCTTTCAGGAGCACCGCCCTTTCTTTTTTGGCCAAACGAAAAAGGGCGGCCCCGCAGGACCGCCCTTCGAATTCGCTGTTGCGAGCCTTACGCCTTGGGGGCGTTGTCGCGCCGCTCGGCGATACGAGCGCGCTTACCGGTGCGGCCACGCAGATAGTAGAGCTTCGCGCGACGCACGATACCGCGGCGGACCACGGTGATGCTGTCGACGATCGGGCTGTAGAGCGGGAACACGCGTTCCACGCCTTCGCCGAACGAAAGCTTGCGGACGGTGAAGTTGCTGCCCATGCCGCGGTTGGAGCGGGCGATGACAACGCCTTCGAAATTCTGAACACGCTCGCGGTTGCCTTCCTTGACCTTCACGCCAACACGTACAGTGTCACCGGCGCGAAATTCCGGAACGTCCTTGCCGAGGTTCTCGATAGCTTCTGCTTCGAGCTGCTGAATCAGGTTCATCGAACCGTTTCCTTAGTCTTTTCGCCGCGCGCCAGAGGCAGACTGGTCCCGATCGCCACTATAGCGATCCCAAAGGTCCGGCCTGCGTAACCGTGTGTCTTCCTCGCTCCTTGCCTTGCGCCAAGCAGCGATCTTCGCATGATCCCCCGATCGCAGCACTTCAGGGATCGTGCGCCCTTCCCATTCCTGAGGTCGGGTATACTGCGGATATTCGATGAGGCCGTTTTCGTAGCTCTCTTCGACTCCGCTATCGGGCGCGCCCATTACTCCGGGTAGCAGGCGAATGCAAGCGTCGAGTATGGCGATTGCGGCGGTCTCTCCGCCTGACAGGACGATGTCGGCAAGGCTGACCTCTTCAACCTGCGGGTAATGGTCGAAAATCCGCTCGTCAAACCCCTCGAACCGGCCGCACAGTATGGCAACGCCGGGTCCGGCCGCGATTTCGCGAATGCGCGCCTGACTGATGGGTTTCCCCCGCGGTGTCATGGCGAGGATCGGCCTTCCCTCGCCCACGCTTTCGATAGCGGGACCAAGGACATCGGGTTTTAGCACCATGCCCGCCCCGCCGCCAGCCGGCGTATCGTCGACCGTGCGATGCTTGTCCGTGGCAAAATCGCGGATCTGGACAGTCTCGCACGACCAGTCCCCCCGCTCGAGCGCCCTGCCCGCCAACGACACGCCCAGCGGCCCGGGAAACATCTCGGGATAGAGGGTGAGGATGGTGGCGGCGAAGGTCATCGGTTTCGGGTGGTCAATGTTTTGCCATGGCCCGGCGTGCCACAAAGTAGCTCACCGGCCAGCCTACGATTACCGAGAATGTGGCAAGGATGCCCACGATAGCAATCCCGAGCACTTCGGGTCCGCGAAAATCGGGTTCTAGCGCTGTCGAGAAGGCCGCGAGGAACAGGCCCACGCTGAGAATGGGCAAGAGCGCGGAACCCAAGAGAGCGGCCCGTTGGGCGCTGGACTGGGGGCGGATGCTCCTGACCCCGGCCGAGACCACCAGGGCCACCCCGCAGAACACGCCAAGCACGACTGCCACTCCCACAAGGGCCAAGCCGGACAGGACCACAGTTGCCCAACTCAGTTCGCCCATGTGACCCCTCCCTTGGGTTTCCGGTCGACAGTCAGTTCAAAGACATCCGGTCGCGAATAGTGACCATCAGTGTCGAGGCTCGCCAGCCCCTGTCCGATCTCGTCAAGATCGAGGTCGGCTACGAGCGTCTGCTCGCCCGCATCCGCCTGCGCCACGATCCGCGCATCGGGCGCGATAATAATCGAACCGCCGCGATTGAGCGCATCGCCCTCAATCGCCTCGAACAACTCCTTTGCCGCCGCATCGCCGCCAACCCGTTCCAGACCATCGAACAAATCGTCCTTTGCCTGCACCAGCCCTGCCGCCAGCACGAAACACCGCCCCTCCATCGCATAGTGCCGCGAGGCGAGCGCGTATTCCTCGCGCACGGTGGGCCAGGCAGCCACATGCACGCTCTCGCTAAGGTTGTGCATCGCCGCGCGCGCCAAGGGCATCCAGTGCTCCCAGCAGATCAGCGAGCCGATGTTGCCCCATTCCGCCTGGTGCACGCCCAACGTCGAACCGTCGCCGCGCATCCAGATAAGGCGCTCGCCATGTGTGGGCACCAGCTTGCGGTGGTCGAGCACGGGCAGGCCGGGACGGAAGGTCATCTGGTTGTTGTACAGGCTTTGCCGCACCCGCTCATGCCCGCCGATGCTGATGACCGCACCGCTCTCGTCGGCGAGTTCCTGCAAGGGCAGCAACCGCTCGTCATTAGCCACCACCGCCTGTTCGAGCATGATCCGATGCAGCGCCTTGGTGCCGGGGTGGTCCCACAGCGCCGCGCCGGGCGCTTCGTCCGGCCACAGCGGATAGCCGCCGAGGAAGGTCTCGCCAAAGGCCACAAGCTGCGCCCCGCCCTCAATCGCCTCGCGGGCAAGTCGGACAGCCTTCTCGATCCCGTCACCAATGGCGAGCGGAATGGGTGCAGCCTGGACTATTGCAACCTTGAGTGGGCTCATGGAGCGCTTAGTCGACGAAATCGGCGTTCACGACAAGCGTGCTGTCATCCCAGGAAGGCACCGCTTGCTTCGTCAGGGGGACCATGAACTTCTTGCCGTCGGGCTTCTCGATCTCGACGATATCCGTCGCGCCGAAGTTCTCGACCGCGCACACGCGCCCAACGGCCTCGCCCGCATCGGTCACTACCGGCAGGTCGAGCAGGTCGGAGTAGTAGAATTCGCCCTCCTCCAGCGGCGGGAGGGCATCGATCGGAACCGTCAGCACCGTGCCGCGCAGGGCCTCGGCATCGTTGCGACTGGTGATCTCGGCAAAGCGCGCGATTGCGCCGCCCTTATTGTCGCTGCGCACCTTGGAAAGTGTCAGCGTACCGTCATTGAAGCTCTTGTGGGCCTTCAGGGCATCGACGCCCTCCCCGAACAGCTTCAGACGGACTTCGCCCGCCACGCCATGCGCACCGGTGACGGCGGCAAGGGTGGCGGGTTTGTCCTGCATGGAAAAGGCTTACTCGGCCTTTTCTTCGGCTGCGTCTTCAGCCGGAGCTTCTTCTGCAGCAGCTTCTTCGGCCGGCGCTTCTTCAGCAGCAGCTTCTTCAGCCGGAGCTTCGGCTTCAGCCTTGGCCTCTTCTTCAGCGGCCTTGGCAGCTTCTTCGGCTTCTGCAGCCTTCGCAGCCTTCTCTTCAGCGCGTTCCTTCGCGGCTTCGCCCGGTTCACCCTTCTTCGGGTTGTTGCGCGGCGCACGCTCGAGGATGCCGGCTGCGTCGAGGAAACGGTGGACGCGGTCCGACGGGGTCGCGCCGACCGACAGCCAGTGACGTGCGCGGTCTTCGTCGAGCTTCACGCGCTCGCCCGAATCCTTCGGCAGCATCGGGTTGTAGGTGCCGATCTGCTCCAGGTACTTGCCGTCACGCGGGCTGCGCGAGTCCGACACGACGATGCGGTAGTAGGGACGCTTCTTCGCGCCACCGCGCGACAGACGAATTGCAACTGCCATTTTACTTCACCTTTCGAATGTAAATATCGGTAATTTCGTTTATTTCTTGTTCAACATGTCACGCAGATCGGCGGGAAGCGTGTCGGGATCGACACTCGGCCCCTTGTCGCCGCCCGAACCCAGTCCGGGCAGTCCGCCCATGGGACCGGGCCCGCCGGGGCCGCCGAGGCCCGGCATGGCGGCACCGAGCCCGCCCTTGCCGAACAGGGCGCCGAGACCCTTCAACCCGCCCATCTTCTTGATCTGCTTCATGGCCTTGGCCATTTCCTGGTGCATCTTGAGCACCTTGTTCACTTCCTGGACCTGCGTGCCCGAACCCGCTGCTACGCGCTTCTTGCGCTTGGCGTTGAGCAGCTTGGGATGCTTGCGCTCTTTCGGAGTCATGGACGAAATGATCGCGTCCATGTGGACCAGGACCTTGTCGTCCATACCGCTGGCCTGCATCGCCTGCTTGGCCTTTTTCATGCCGGGCATCATGCCGGCGAGCGCGCCAAGGCCGCCCATGTTCTGCATCTGCTTCAACTGCATGCGAAGGTCGTCGAGGTCGAATTCGCCCTTCGCCATTTTCTTGGCGAGCGCTTCGGCCTCTTCTTCCTTGATCGCCGTCGCAGCCTTTTCGACGAGGCTGACGACATCGCCCATGCCGAGGATGCGGCCGGCCACACGCTTGGGATCGAAGGCCTCGATCGCGTCGAGCTTTTCGCCGGTCCCTGCAAACTTGATCGGTTTGCCGGTGACATAGCGCATCGAAAGCGCCGCACCGCCGCGCGCATCGCCGTCCATGCGGGTCAGCACCACGCCGGTCAGCGGCACTTCGCCGGTAAAGCTCTGCGCGACGTTGACCGCGTCCTGGCCGGTCAGGCTGTCGACCACCAGCAGCACTTCGGTCGGGGCGGAGACGGCGTTGATCGCCTTCATTTCCGCCATCAGCGCCTCGTCGACGTGCAGGCGGCCCGCGGTGTCGAGCAGCAGGACGTCTGCCGCCTGGAGCTTTGCGCTTTCCATGGCGCGGCGTGCGATATCGACCGGCTGCTGGCCGGGCACGATCGGCAGGGTCGCGACATCGACCTGTTCGCCCAGCACCTTCAGCTGCTCCTGCGCTGCCGGACGGTTGACGTCGAGCGAGGCCATCATGGCCTTCTTGCCGTGCTTTTCGCGCAGCAGCTTGCCGAGCTTGGCCGTCGTCGTCGTCTTACCAGAACCCTGCAGGCCGACCATCATGATGACGACCGGAGGCTTGGCGTTGAGGTTCAGCCCCTCGACCTCGGTGCCGCCGAGCATATCGACCAGCTCGTCGTCGACGATCTTGACGACCTGCTGGCCCGGAGTGACGGATTTCAGGACTTCCGAGCCGATCGCCTTTTCGGTGACGGCATCGATGAAACGGCGGACGACGGGGAGAGCGACATCGGCTTCGAGCAGCGCGATGCGAACTTCGCGCATGGCTTCGCGCACATCGCTTTCGGACAGCGCACCGCGCCCCTTGAGCTTGTCGAAGACATTGCCGAGCCGGTCGGACAGATTGTCGAACATGGCCGTTCTACTCCTTCCCGACGCCTGAGCACCGGATAAACGCGAAAAACGCCGGCGGACGAAAACTCGTCGGCCAGCGTGGGGTCAAACCCCTATGAAACCCAAACGTGTGCCCGGGTGTGGTGGAAGCAAGCCGCAGCCGTCGCCACGGCCTGCTACCATCAAATCCGGGAAAATGGTGGAGCCTAGCGGGATCGAACCGCTGACCTCTACAATGCCATTGTAGCGCTCTCCCAGCTGAGCTAAGGCCCCGAGCCATTTTCAAACGACGCATCCTGGGAGGTGCGTCACCCTTGCGGGAGGCGCCCAATATAAGCAGCCTTCCCGCAATGCAACAGCAAAATTAGCTCTCGTCCGCGTCGTCGTCGTCGCCCTTGGACTTGGTTTCGACGCCGAGGTCGTCGTCGCCGCCCAGATCGACTTCATTGTCGGGCGAATCGTCGTCTTCGTCGATGTCGATATCCAGATCGTCATCGTCGTCACCGCCCAGATCGCTGTCGGCTTCGCCCTTCTTGTCTTTCTTCTCTTCCTCGGCGAGGATCGGCTGCTTGGACTTGAGAACGGGTTCGGGGGTCCATTCTTCACCGCATTCGATGCAGGTGACCGGATCTTCCTTGTTCAGATCGTAGAAGCGAGTGCCGCAATTCGGGCAAGTGCGCTTGGTGCCCCATTCAGGTTTGACCATGTGTAATCCTTGATGTTTGCCGCCCCGGCATCGGGCCGGGTCGCCGTGAATTCGTAATTGTATTGATGGGATCCCGCTGGGCAGGAATCAACTGCGCGCGCGCCTTGCCAGAAGCCATTGCCACTGTCAAAGACCCGCGCTTCATCCCTGCAACTCCAGCCGGAAGCCCGCTTGACCGCCCATCGCTTTACTCCCCGTGGCCCGCTGACCGGACGCATTCGCGTGCCGGGCGACAAATCGATCAGCCACCGCTCGCTCATGTTCGGGGCCTTGGCGGTCGGGACCACAACCATCCGCGGGCTGCTGGAAGGCGAGGACGTTCTGGCGACGGGCCGCGCGCTCGAGCAAATGGGCGCGAAGGTCCGCAAGGCGGACGACGGCACCTATAGCGTCGATGGCGTCGGCGTCGGCACGCTGCTGCAACCCGAAGGTGCGCTGGACATGGGCAATTCGGGCACGTCGACGCGCCTCCTCATGGGCCTCGTCGCAAGCCACGGCATTACAGCAGCTTTTACCGGCGATGCGAGCCTTTCCAAGCGCCCGATGGGCCGCGTGATCGATCCGCTGTCGAACATGGGCGCGAGCTTCACCCCCTCCCCCGGCGGCACGCTGCCGCTGATCATGGAGGGGATGCAGCCAGCCGTCCCGATGACCTATCGCCTTCCTGTCGCAAGTGCGCAGGTGAAGAGCGCCGTGCTGCTGGCTGGCCTGAATACGCCCGGCACGACGACAGTGATCGAGCCCGTCCCCACCCGCGACCACACGGAACGCATGCTGCGCGCCTTCGGTGTCGAAGTCACGGTCGAGGAAATTGACGGCGAAAAACACATCTCCGTCACCGGACCGGTCGATATGTCTCCCTGCGATATAGAAGTGCCGGGCGACCCCTCTTCGGCAGCATTCTTCGCCGTGGCGGCAAGCATCGTGCCGGGAAGCGACCTCGTGATCGAGAATGTCGGCCTCAACCCTACGCGCGACGGTATCTTCCGCGTCCTGAAACAGATGGGCGCAGACATCGACTATCTCGACCCGCGCGAAGTCGGCGGCGAGCCTGTCGCTGATTTGCGCGTGCGCCATGCGCCGCTCACCGGCATCGAGGTCGATCCCGACATCGCGCCCAGCATGATCGATGAATTCCCGGTCCTCTTCGTGGCGGCCGCCATGGCGAAAGGGGCCACGATTACCAGCGGGCTCGAGGAACTGCGCGTCAAGGAAAGCGACCGGCTGTCCGCCATGGCAGCCGCGCTCAAGCTCGCCGGAGCGAAAGTGCAAGAACGCGAAGACGGATTGCTGATTACCGGTTCGGGCGGCGAGCCACTGCCCGGGGGCGGCACGGTCACCACCCATCTCGACCACCGCATCGCGATGAGCATGGCGGTCGCAGGCCTCGCCAGCGAAACCGGCGTCGAGATCGACAGCACCGAACCCATCGCAACAAGCTTCCCCAACTTCACTGCGCTGATCGACGAGGCATCGGCATGATCAATCTCGACTGGGCATCCATGGTCGGCTTCGTCGGCACGGCCTGCATCATCGGCGCCTATGCCTACCTGACCTACAAGGAAGAGCCGAACCCGTTCATCCTGCATGGCACCAACCTGACGGGCGCCGCCCTGCTGACCGTCTCCCTGGTGGTGCACACCAACTGGCCGAGTCTGGTGCTCGAAGGTTTCTGGGCAGCGATCGCGATCTGGGGCTTGGCGAAAGCGCTCAAGGCGCGCAGGAAAAGCGCATGAGCCGGAAGTTGCTGTATATTTATGCGGCGATCAGCAGTTTCGCCGTCCTCACCTATGTTTCGCGGGGTGGAGGCACGCTCGAACCAGGACAGGCCGCTGCCGCAATCTTCTTCGTTGTTCTCGCGGGTCCGGTCATCAAGTGGTGGTGGGATGAACGCGACAAGGCTCTCCAACGCAGGCGGATCGAACAGGAAAAGGCGAAGGAGGACACGGAATGATCATCTCCGTCGACGGACCGACCGCCTCGGGCAAAGGCACGATTGCCAAGGCCCTCGCCGAGCATTTCGGGCTACCCCATCTCGATACCGGACTGCTTTATCGCGCGGTCGGTCGGCAGGTCTTCCTGGACGGAGGCGATCCCGACAACGGAGCCGACGCACTGGCGGCCACCAGCTTTCCCGACAGCCTCTTGGGCGATCCGCACCTGCGCGATGAAGCGACTGGCGGTCTTGCAAGCCGCGTGTCCATCCATCCCGCCGTGCGCGAGGCCTTGTTCGAACGACAGCGCGCTTTCGCAACACGCGACGGCGGCGCAGTGCTCGACGGACGCGACATCGGCACGGTGATCGCTCCCGAGGCAGACGCGAAGCTGTTCGTGACGGCCAGCGTGGAAGCGCGCGCGCGCCGCCGCTTCCTGGAAATGCGCGACCGGGGTGCGGGCGTTACGCTGCTGGAGATACAGGACGATTTGCGCCGCCGCGACGAACGCGATCGCAACCGGGCTGTCGCTCCACTCGTCCCGGCAGAAGACGCCATGGTGATCGACACCAGCTCGCTCGACCGCGAGGAGGCGATCGCCGCGGCAATCGCGGCGGTCGAAGAAGCAATCAGCTCCTGAGCGGCGCCTGCGCCGGGCCCTGCTCGACCTTGCGCTGCAAGTCCTGGCAGAGACCAAGCGCGAAAAGCCCTTCCGCCACCATGAACAGCGGCCCGACCAGCAGGCTGCGTATGTCGTCGACGAATGCCGGTTTGCGCCCCTCGTAATGGTGGCCGACGAACTGGAACAGCCATCCGACCACGAAGAGGCCGATCCCCCCGCCAAGCCAGGCAAGGTCGGACACCTGCGCAATCTGGTGACCTGCGAAGGCGAACACCGCGAGAAGTAAAGTCATCAGCGCGCCGAACTTGAGGTCGAGCCTGAGATACCACAGCGCCGCGAGGACGTTCGCGACGATCGCCGGCGTGAGCACCATGCCGGACACGTCCCAGACGGGCCGAGAAAGCAGGATTTCCACCGACAGCACGATCATCGGGATGCCCAGCGCGTGCGTGAGGACATTGCGATGATCGCGATGGAATTCGCGATAGCTGGCGAGCGATTGAACGAGAGCGGTCATGGTGTGTTTCGTATCACCTCGACCGGCCAGCGCAAAGACGGTGCGGGAACGCCGTATTTCCTTGCTTTCCGGCCCACATTGGCCTAGGCGCGCGCCCGTTCACGAAACCTGCTGGATTCGATGGACCTTCGCAGCGGCATACGGCTCTGCGGAGATCACGGCCCTCTTGCCCCGTACGGCCCGTGCAATGGTGCACAGGCAGACGGAGAAAGACCCCGGTAAAACCGGTGGCCGGTAGCAAAACGAACGTTAGGACTACACAACCTATGGCAACCTCAGCCAATCCTACCCGCGACGATTTCGCGGCAATGCTCGACGAGCAACTCGGTGGCGCCGATGACGGCGGCTTCGAAGGTCGCGTCGTCAAGGGCACCGTCACTGCCATCGAAAACGGCATGGCGCACATCGATGTCGGCCTGAAGAGCGAAGGCCGCGTCGACCTCAAGGAATTCATGCGCGGCGAAGACGACCACGGCCTCTCGGTCGGTTCGGAAGTCGAAGTTTTCGTCGACCGCATCGAGAACGCCGACGGCGAAGCCATGCTGTCGCGCGATCGCGCACGTCGCGAAGCTGCCTGGGACAAGCTTGAAAGCGAGTTCGGCGAAGGCAAGCGCGTCGACGGCCGCATCTTCGGCCGCGTCAAGGGCGGCTTCACCGTCGACCTCGACGGTGCCGTGGCCTTCCTGCCCGGTTCGCAGGTCGACATCCGCCCCGTGCGCGATGTCACCCCGCTGATGGACATGCCGCAGCCGTTCCAGATCCTGAAGATGGACCGTCGTCGCGGCAACATCGTCGTTTCGCGTCGCGCCGTGCTCGAAGAAACCCGTGCGGAACAGCGCAGCGAACTGATTGACAAGCTGGCTGAAGGCCAGGTCATCGACGGCGTCGTGAAGAACATCACCGACTACGGTGCATTCGTCGACCTCGGCGGCATCGACGGCCTGCTTCACGTCACCGACATGAGCTACAAGCGCGTCAACCACCCCAGCGAGATGATCGAAATCGGCCAGACCGTGACCGTCCAGATCGTCCGCATCAACGAAGACACCCAGCGCATCAGCCTCGGCATGAAGCAGCTGGAATCGGATCCGTGGGACGGTGTCGCAGCCAAGTACCCGGTCGGCATGAAGATGACCGGTACGGTTACGAACATCACTGAGTACGGCGCATTCGTCGAAATCGAGCCGGGCATCGAAGGCCTGGTCCACGTTTCGGAAATGAGCTGGACCAAGAAGAACGTCCACCCCGGCAAGATCGTCTCGACCTCGCAGGAAGTCGAAGTCATGGTCCTCGAAGTGGACAGCGAAAAGCGCCGCATTTCGCTCGGCCTCAAGCAGGCCCAGCGCAATCCGTGGGAAGAATTCGCTGAAGCGCACCCCGTTGGCGCCAAGGTCACCGGCGAAGTCAAGAACGCCACCGAATTCGGTCTCTTCATCGGCCTTCCGGGCGACGTCGACGGCATGGTCCACATGTCCGACATCGCATGGGGCATCTCGGGTGAAGACGCGCTTGCCCTGCACCGCAAGGGCGAGGAAGTCGAAGCCGTCGTTCTCGATGTCGACATCGAGAAGGAACGCATCAGCCTCGGCATGAAGCAGCTCGAAAAGGGCGCTCCGACCGAAGCAGGCGCAGGCAGCTCGCTCCGCAAGAACCAGGTCGTCACCGTCACCGTCCTCGAAGTCCGCGATGGCGGTCTCGAAGTCCAGGTCGGCGAAGATGGCGCAACCGGCTTCATCAAGCGTTCGGACCTCGGCCGCGATCGTGACGAACAGCGTCCCGACCGTTTCCAGCCCGGCGCGAAGGTCGATGCCATGGTCACCGGCTTCGATCGTTCGAAGAAGCCGACCTTCTCGATCAAGGCCCGCCAGATCTCGGAAGAGAAGGAAGCGGTTGCACAGTTCGGTTCGTCGGATTCGGGTGCATCGCTCGGCGACATCCTCGGCGAAGCACTGAAGAAGAAGGAAGACTAAGCTCTTCCTGCCTTCTCGAGGCTAATCAGGAAGGCCCGCTTGCTCTCAGGAGCAGGCGGGCCTTTCCCTTTGGCGCGGGGGAGCTTACGTTCCCTGTCCTAAAGTAGCGCAGCGTTAAGACAGACCGAAACACATGCTAGAAGTCCACCAGTTCCCCTGCCTGTCCGACAATTACGGATTCCTCCTCCACGATCCCGATAGCGGGGAGACCGCGGCGATCGACACGCCCGACGGGGCGGAATACCTGAGGCAGGCCGAGGCCAAGGGCTGGACCATCACCCAGATCTGGAACACCCACTGGCATCCCGACCATGCAGGCGGGAACAAGGCTATTGTCGAAGCGACAGGGGCGAAGGTAATCGCTCCGCAGGAGGTCGAGAAGCTGAGTCCGATCGACCGGGTGGTCGGCAATGGCGACAGCGTCGAGCTCGGCGAGTGCAAGGCCCGCGTGATCGATGTGTCGGGCCACACCAACGGGCACATCGCTTACCATATCGCCGAAGCCGATACGGCCTTCGTGGGCGACAGCGTGTTCGCGCTGGGCTGCGGCCGGATGTTCGAGGGCGAGCCGGAGCAGTTCTGGAACAGCCTCGACCGGATCCGGCAGCTTCCAGACAACACCCAGCTTTACTGCGCACACGAATACACCGCCGCTAACGCGAGGTTCGCCCTGCATGCGGATCCGGACAATACCGAACTGCAGCTCTACGCCGCGCGCGTAGAAGAGAAGCGCGCCAAGGGCGAGCCGACAGTGCCGACAGTGCTGTCGCGAGAACTCGCTACCAACCCGTTCCTGCGCGCGGACAGCGCCGAATTACGTGACCGCTGGGGTGGCAGTTCACCTGCGGAAACCTTCGCAGCACTTCGCGCAGCCAAGGACAGTTTCTGACGATGAGTATCAAGGGATACCACGCTCACATCTATTTCGATGAGAGCGAGCTGGCGCAGGCCCAAGAATTCGCTGCTGCCGCACGCGCCGCATTCGGCGTTCCGGTCGGGCATTTCCACACCAGGCCGGTCGGACCCCATCCGCGCGGATCGTGCCAGCTCACACTCAGGGCCGACCAGTTCGGTCCTTTCGCCTCTTGGGCGGTAGAGAACCGCGGCGACCTTACTCTTTTCGTGCATGGCCTCAGCGGCGACGACCTGGCCGATCACACGCGGCACGTCATCTGGTTCGGCACATCCGAAGCACTCGACCTATCGATCTTTGCCTGAAATGAAGGCAGTTCGCGTCCATGACCTGACGGGCGACCTGTCCGGCGTCGAATTGGTCGACATTCCAGATCCTGTGCGCACAGAAGGCGAAGTGCTGGTTCGCGTCCGCGCTGCATCGCTCAATTATCCAGACCTCTTGATGACGCAGGGCAAGTACCAGTTCAAACCGGAGCTTCCCTTCACCTCCGGCCTGGAGATGGCCGGCGAGGTTATTGCGGCGGAACCGGACAGCGGGTTCGTGCCGGGTGACCGGGTGATGGGCGGTGCCAAGACCGGCGCCTTTGCCGAATCCATCGCCCTGCCCCCCTCCGCCCTCAGGCATATACCCGAGGGGCTGGACTTCCCTCAGGCCGCAGCGATGGGTGCCGCCTATCAGACTGCATATGTCGCGCTGGTCGAATTGGGCAAGCTAGAGGCTGGCCAGACGATCCTGGTCCATGGGGCAAGCGGCGGGGTCGGCCTGGCTGCATGCGATCTCGCGAAGGCCCTCGGAGCGAAAGTGATCGCGGCATCCCACTCCGCAGGCAAGCTGGACCGCCTGGCTGCAGCTTCCGGTGCCGAAGCCGTTATCAGCAATCAGGGCCGCTTTCGCGAGGATGTGTCGGCGCTCACGAACGGGCGGCTTTGCGACCTTGTGTTCGATCCAGTCGGTGGCGATGTCTTCGACGAGAGCACACGCTGCGTCACCTTTGGCGGCAAGCTGCTGGTCGTCGGCTTCGTGGCGGGACGCATTCCCGAAATCGCCGTGAACATCCCACTCATCAAGGGCTTCTCGATCGTCGGTGTGAGAGCGGGCGAATACAGCCGCCGCTTCCCGGAGCGAGGCGCGCGGATCGCTCAAGAACTCGACGATCTGGCCAGCAGCGGCAGAATCACGCCGCATATCGACCGTATCTTGCCGATGTCGAAATGGCGGGAAGCCTTCGAAGCGATGCAGTCGGGCGAAGTCTTCGGAAAGATCGTGCTGGAACCCTGATCTGCGCTCCCCGGACCGCGAGCCCGGCCCCTTCCCTTCAAACAACGAAAAAGCGCGCGAAACCCGAGGCTTCGCGCGCTATTTCCGTGTCGCTTGAGAGCGAGATCAGATCCCGGCGATAACCTTGTCGGCCAGTGCCTTGTCCGCTTCCGCATCGTGCTTTTCGGCGATCAGCTTGCGGCTGGCCGAAGTGGCAGCCAGCGCTGCGCGATTGCGGACGTCTTCGACGGCTTCGCGTTCGGCAGCAGCGATCTTGTCTTCCGCCATGCGCTTGCGGCGTTCGACCATCGCCTTGCTGTCGGCTTCCGCCTTTTCCAGGATCGCATCGGCTTCATGCTGGGCATTCTCCAGCATGGCTTCGGCGTCCTTTTCGGCACCGGCAATCTTGTCGGCATACTCCTTGCGAAGCGCTTCTGCTTCGGCACGAAGCTGCTTGGCTTCGTCGAGCTGCTGCTTGATCGCTGCGATCTTGCCGTCGAGGCCGCCTGCGATCGTCTTGTGCACCTTGGCACCGAAGAAGGCGAACAGGAGCAGGACCAGCATGGAAATCGAGACCCACTGGTAGGGCGCAAGGCCCCACAGCATCGGCTCTACATGCTTGCCGGCACCGGCGTCGACCTCGACAGTGGCTTCTGCAGCCTCGGTCGCAAACACTTCGGGAACAGTCGTGTTAGCCATTTGCCATGGCCTCCTTCACCGCCTTGGTTGCGACAGGCTTGGTAACCTTGACGCCGGCAAGCGTCTTGACGATGTCCTGCGCAGCTTCGACGGCAACGCTTTCGACTTCTGCCAGCGCTTCCGTCCGGGCGTCGCCGATCCGAGCTTCCGCATCGGCCAGCTTCTTGTCGATACGCGTTTGCGCCGCCTTCAGCTTCTTCTCGGACTTGGCCGCAGCCTCGTCCTTGGCCTTGGCAACGATTGCCTGCGCGGCAGCGCGGTTCTCGTTCTCACGCACCCGCCATGCCTCTTCCTGCTCGTCGGCAGCATCGCGCGCGGCCTTGGCAGCGGCGAGGTCGGCAGCGATCTGGCCATCGCGTTCAGCGACGGTACTCATCACCTTGGGCACCATGAGGTTGCCGACAACGAAGAAAGTGATGCCGAAAAACACGAGCAACCAGAAAACCTGGCTGGACCATGTATCGGCAAGCTGTGCTATCTGTGGCATCTCAGCTCTCGAAAAGCGGGTACGGGAAATTCAATGCACCGGCCGGGTCAGACCCGACCGGCGCGATCTCGATTGTCGTCGATTAGGCGACGAAGATCAGGATCATGGCAACGACGAACGCCAGCAGGCCGAGAAGCTCGGCAGCGGCGAAGCCGATGAACAGGCGGCCCTGCTGGCCGTCGGCAGCACCCGGATTGCGCAGCGCGCTTTCGAGGAACGAACCGAAGACGTTACCAACGCCGATCGCAGCCATACCGGCACCGATCGCCGCGAGGCCCGCACCGATGAGCTTTGCAGCTTCCATTTCCATGACAAACTCCTTTGGGAAAAACGTGTATTGTTGAAAGGTCTTAGTGAAGGTTTTCGGCGTCGTTGATGTACAGTGCAGTCAACAGCGCGAAGACGTAGGCCTGGATACCGGCGACGAGCAGTTCGAGCGCGCAGATGCCGATCATCAGGATGAAGCTTGGGAGGCCGACGAGGAGGCCGAAGCCTACGCCGGCGTTGGTGCCGTCGATTACGAAGCTGGAAAGGACTTCCAGCAGGACGTGGCCGGCCATCATTGCAACGAAAAGTCGCAGGGCCAGGCTGAACGGACGGACCATGAAGGAGATGAATTCGATCGGTGCGATGACCGGGATCATCGGCAGCGGCGTGCCGTGCGGCACGAAGAGGCTGAAGAAGTGGAAGCCGTGCTTCCAGAACCCGACCAGCAGGACGATCGAGAAGCTGATGATTGCGAGCACACCGGTGACGGTGAAGTGGCTCGTGAAGGTGAACGGGTGAACGCCCACGACACCGAGCGGCAGGAGGCCGAGCAGGTTCGCGAAGAGGATGAACATGAACAGGCTGAAGACGTAAGGCACGTATTTGCGCCCTGCCTTGCCGATGTTCGCTTCGAGCATGTTGTCGATGAAGCCGGTGAAGGTTTCCACCATCATCTGCCAGCGGCCCGGGACCAGCTGGCGCCTCATTCCGCCCAGCACGAAGAGGAAGAGCACCACGGTCGTGATGAGCATCCACATTGCACTGTTGGTGAAGGCGATGTTGAAGCCTTCGCCCAGGGCCCACTCATCCGAACCGCCGAGCGGCTTGATGGTGAACTGGTACATCGGATCGACTTTGGCCTGTTCGGCTGCCACGTCAGTTAGTCCTTCAAATCCTGTAACGAAAGCCCCGGAAATCCTTGCGGATTATTCGCCGGGGCCCTGATTTGCCGCGCGGATGATGTTCCTGAAAGCCACGACTATCCCGAGGAACAGCCCGACCAACAGACCCCACGGGTCGGTGCCGGTAAAATAGCCGATGGCATATCCGATCACCGTACCGCCAAGAAGCCCGCCGAGAAGATCCGCCAATACCCGGTTTCCACTGCGATAATTCGCATCGGCTCCGGAGCCTTGGGGTCGGTTACGCTGCTCTTCGCGCTGCTGGGCGGCTGCTAGCCGTTTTTCCAGCGCGTCGATCCGCGCATCCTCCTCGATGGGTTCCCGTGCGGGTTTGTCTTCGCTCATGCCTTGCTCCTTACTACAGGGGGTTGCGCGGCACGCGCAGGGACTTGCCCGCCAAGGGCGCCGCCCCCTTAGAAGGGGGGCATTGGCGAGTCAACACGAAGGGGGTGTGAATTGCGTGTTTCTAGGACTTAGTGACTAGCGTTCCGCAGGCAGCCCGCTTCGTGCACCCGCCAAACGGCCTTACGGGCAACGCGAATCGCGCATGGGAGCCGCGCTGGTACGGGTCTGCCAGGTGCCGTCGGGTGCCTGGTATTTTTCGCCCGGGGTAGTGGCGAGAATCGCCTGGCAACCGGCCGTCAGCGCGTACTCTTCCAGAGTTGCGTTATTCGCCTGCGCACGCTCTGCATAAACGGCGCGGCGCTTGATGTTGATATCGTTGACGACGCGGCGCAATTCGGCGGTTTCCGCGCCGACGATGCCGAGATAGCCGTCCATCTTCTCACCGACCTGCCCGGCCGCGCGCGCCGCGGCATAGGCGGGGTCGCGCTGGGCGAAAGCGGGAGATGCGATGCCGCCAAGCGCGGTTGCGACGGCGGCCGCACCGAGTGCAGTCTTGATAATCGACCTGGTCATATGTTCACCCATCAAAAGATATCCGCATTATTCTCGATCGTGTCGCCGGCATCTTCGGCAAGCCGATAAATCACTTCCTGGCGGATATTGACGTTCAACTCGATCACGATCGGCTCGGTCGGTGCCTCGACTGTGATGCACCCACCCAGCGCGAGCGGAACCGCCGCAATCGCCAATAACCGTCTGCCCATCGTGGCCCCCGTGATCTGCATGAATTCGCTTGTCGCAAGGGGCGAAGGGTCAGTCAAATATGCTCGTATCATCGCGCATCCTCGCTTTCCTGGTCCTGAATGGTGGGTTCATCCGGAATGACATCTTCCGGGTCGACTTCGGGTGCGGCTTCCTCGCCGGTGATGGAACGGCGCAACAGGCGCTGCCCGTCGTCGCTCAGCAATCCCAGCTCACGCGGGTCGCGGACGGCCGAAGGGTCGTAGAGCGCCTTCATGGAGGTCAGCAGCTGATAGAATTGTGCGCGGATGTTGATCCGGAACTGGATCGGCAGCTTGGCGATCTGGCGGGTGATGATGTTGCGTTTCGCGCCCTCGCCCTGCTGCACGCCGTCGAAGCGCACGCGAGTAACGATCTCGCCCGCAAGCGGTCCTTCCATAACCACGCGCATTTGCGAGTAATCCATGCTTCGCAGCGCATCGAAGGCGAAATTGGCGATTGCCGAGAGGTCTTCGTAGGTCAGGTCGCCGACATAGGAGAGATTGCCTCCCGGCTGCCGCGAAATGAGAATGCCTTCGTCGATCCGGCCATTGCCGTCGCTGTCGAACACGATCGGGACCGTCCCGTCGAATGTGCCGGTGGCGGAGATGTTCTCCAGCTCCATCTGGGCGACGAACTGCGCCGCTTCCAACCCGATGATCTCGAAAACGTAGCGACGCTCTTCCTCGACACCGAGGTTGAAGTCGAAGTCTCGCAGGACAAGGCGTCCGCCCATGAAGGGCCAGCTGCCGCCTGCAATGGCAAGGACTTCGCCGTTTCGAAGCGCAAACTCGATTTCGCCGTCCAGCACCTCGACCCCCGGGTTGATCGACGCGACGCGCAGCTTCTGGCCGGGAGCGGTCGTCAGATTGAGGAGGTCGGTGAAACGGATAGTCCCGCTTGCGCCTTTTACCGGGCCGAAGGCGGCCGCAAAATCGAGGCTGTCGGTCGAAAACGCGCCGCTGCTGGTCACCTCTCCATCGGCGGACCAGGCGATGCGCCCTTCCCCGTCGATAGACCCTTGCGCATTGGCAATTACGCCGAGCGCGAGCGGCGTGAGGTCCGCGAATTGCAGCCGGTCGTTGAACAGCAGGTCGTCCACCACCAGCCGCGCCGATCCTGCTCCCGTGCCGAGATTATGGTCGATATCCACTGCGGTAACGAGACGGTCGCTCTCCGGCTCGCGCAGGTCGGCCTGCGCGGTGATGATATTGTCGCGCAGGGCGAGCGATGCCTCGCGCGCTTCTAGCGGTTCGAACCGGTCTGGCTCTGCCCTATCAAGCAGGCGGAACGCGGCATCGGCAATCGCAAAGACCCCGCCCGCATAGGACCAGTCGCCGCGGGCGTTGCGGATATCCAGCGGCACGGATGCAAGGGTGATCTCGGCATCGGAGAAATTACCTTCGATATTCTCGCCAAGCCGCGCATCCAGATCGGTGATCGCAAAACGGCTCGCCGTAGCCTCGGGGCCGAGCACGACATCGAGATCGCGCGCCTTCACCACGCCGGGCCAGGCGAAGGCGACCGGCCCGCTGGCAATGCGTATCGGCGTATCCGCGAGGGTTCCCCTCACGTCCAGTTGCGGCGCACCCGCAGCAAGCTGCAACCCGCTGGACGAGTAAGCGAGGATCGGTTTGCCGGGCGGCGGGCACAGGGTCAGGCCTGGACCTTCGATATTGAGGTTCGACACGGCTAGCCGGCGGAAAGACAGGCGCGTACAATCCCGCCATAGGGCCAGGCTGCCACCGGGCTCATATCGGCCCGACACCGGCATCGACAGACCATCGATCGCGCCGCCCGGAAGCGGCCCGCTTGCCTCGATTTCGCCCGAAAAGCCCAATGCGCCGCGATCGGACTGGACGATCGACAGGCTCGGAATGGCGAGGCGCGCCACGCCTGCTTCATAGGGGGCCATGGACAGGCGGAATGCAGGTCCGCTCTCGGTTCTTCGCTCCATCCGCCCGGAAATGCGCGGGATGCCGGGTCCGCCGGTCGCCAGATTGCCCGAATAGCGCATCGGCGTATCGCCCTGCCTGCTCGCCTCAAACCGCGAAACGGACAGCAGCCTTGCGCCCTGCCCGCCGCGAACTTCGGCTTCGGGAACGAGCAGGGTCAGCGCATCGTCCGTCCGGCTCACACGAATGCGACCCTGAAGCGAGCTGCCCCGGGTCTGCGCCTGCAATGCGGCAGCGATTTTCCGCGCGATCGGTTCGACCAGCGTACCCTCGCCGGTGCTCGCAAGGCTCTCCACCGATGCGATCAGCGCAGGCCCGAGCCGCAGGCCATTGCCTTCGACAGTGCTGTCGATCTCGATGCGCGAGAAGCCATCCCTGCCGCGCACATCCCCATCGGCGGTCAGCAGCGCTGCCATGACCTGTTCGTTGGCGACGCCGCGGGCAGCAATCGTATAGCTTCCGGCAAGATCGTCATCCCTTAGCTGCACGCGCAGGTTCCCTGACAGGGACTGGGCCGCAACGCCCGGAAGCGTGAATGCATCGGTATCGAAACGGGCAGCGATCTTTGGATCCGCCAGCGAGGGTTCGAGGTCCGCTTCCAGCTGTGCGACGACGTTCGCGACCGTCACGCCGTCATCCCCGCAGGCAAGCTCTTCGACTCGCAAGGGACCGTTGAAACCGGGTGCTCCTGCAGCCGTCGTGATTTCACCGAACAGCGTCGCTCCCGACAGGTCGCAGCCCGACGCGGTGAAATCGGGCGCGGTGGCCGCAAGGACACCCGCGAATCCGTCACGCAGCGGACCTGCGCCTTCCAGCTTCAATCCCACATTGCCGAAATCGGTTTCGAGTAGGCCGCGCCCGTCGCGAATGGAGAGGCGTAACTCGGGCAATCCCGTCGATTCGCCGCTATCGTCGAAAACGATCGGGTCGAGTGCACCGAAACTCAGCTGCCCGTCGCGATACGTGCCGAACAAGCGCGGCGCGACCAGTTCGACGCTGCCGACCGACGGCAGGCCCAAGCGGTGCTCCAGTTCGAGAATGACCTTCTCGGCCGTGAAATCCGGCCTGTCAGGATCGCCGACCACCACGTTGCGAAGGATTTGCGTCTGCCCGCCGATCCGTTCGATCTCGTACGTCGCTTCGACCCCGTATGCGTCGAGCTGGTCGCGGATAAAATCGTCGGCGATGGATTCGCGGCTCGACCACGCGGTCAGCGACAGGGCCAGCAGCACCAGCAGCGTAAGGCCGGGCGCGGCATAGCGTTTCTTGCGCCACCGCGGCCGGGAATCGGAATGTGGGGGCGGTGCGACCTCTTCCATCGCGTGCACACTTGCGCCCATCGCAGCGCGAAGGCAATGCAAGCATTTGAAAGGTCGCGCTTCGGGGGTCGAATTTGCCGCAGGAAACCAGCAATGCAAAGCCGCATGCCGGCGCCGGTCATCGCGAGCGGTTGCGAAGCCGCCTGCTTAACGGCGGCGCGGAGGCGTTGGCCGATTACGAGCTGCTCGAATACCTGCTTTTCGGCGCATTCCGGCAAGGGGATACCAAACCGCTGGCAAAGCGCCTGATCGAACGGTTCGGCTCCTTCTCCGGCGTGCTGAATGCGGACCCGGGTGCCTTGGCGCAGGTAAAGGGCATGGGCGATGCCAGCGCCGCCACATTGCACGCCATTGCCCTGTCGGCCCGCCGCATGGCGCGCGGCGAAATCGAACAGCAGCCCGTGCTCGGCAGCTGGCAGGCCCTGATCGATTATCTCGCCATCGACATGAGCCATTTGAAGCACGAGCGCGTGCGCGTGCTCTACCTCGACACCCGCAACCGGCTAATTCTCGACCACCTGGCGGCAGAAGGATCGGTGGACGAAGCGGCGATCCATCCGCGCGAGGTGATCCGCAAGGCCTTCGACATCGGTGCGTCGGCCCTGATCCTGGTCCACAACCACCCGAGCGGCGACCCCGAACCCAGCCGCGCGGACATCCAGATCACCAACCGGATCGCCGAGGCGGGCCGCCTGCTCAACATCACCGTGCACGACCACGTGATCATGGGGCGCGGCAGCCACGTATCGCTGCGCGCCAAGGGCTTGATCTAGGCTGTACCCTCAGTTCTTCGGGACGACCCCGTGCATCGCATATTTGGCCGCCAATTCTGGTGCCATGCGCAGCGCCCGCTCGACATCCGTACGGCCGGCCTTGTCACCTTTTTCAAGGCGCACGATACCGCGCAGGTATAGCGATGCGGACAGGCCCGGCGCCAGTTCCAGAGCGCTGTCGAGGTCGCTGAGCGCAGCGTCGTAATCGCCCATCCGGTAGCTGACCATCGCCCGGCTATCGAGCATCGGCGCGCTGTTCGTCGCGCGTTCGATGGCTTTCGTGCAGGAAGACAGGGCGGTTTCCGGCTGGATATTGAACAGTCCGCGGAACCAGCAATCCGCATTCAGGACCGACGCATTGGTCGGCTTGTCCGCCACCTGCTCTTCCAGCGCTGCAATCGCATCGTCCGTGCGACCGGCGAGACCGGCAACGGTGGCGAAGGTACTGGCGTATGAGCCTTCCTCATCGTCGCTGACGGGAAGGTCTGCCAGCAGGTCGAGTGCCTCGTCACGCTTTCCGCCGTAAGCCAAGAGCTCTGCGAGATTGAGCGCGAAATACGTGCTCGGGTCCAGGTCATAGGCGGCCTGTGCATCGGCAATTGCGGCCTCGCGGTCGCCGAGCGCCTCGTGGACTCCGCCGCGCCAGCTATGCAGATATGCGCTCGGCTGATTGGCGATGAGCGTGTCGAGGTCGGCAAGCACTCCGTCCCAGTCGAAAATCTGCGCCTTGAAGGTCGCACGCTGGGTAAGCGGCCCCCAGTCGTCGGCGGCCGAGAAATCCACGGCCCGGTCATAAGCATCGAGGAGCGGTTTCACGCGCTTGGCCAAGGTGGCGCTATCGATTTCCCAGCGCCATGCGAAATCCTCTGGCGCAAGTACCTCGGCCTCCAGCGCGTTGAGCTGGCGCACCTTGCGCTTATGCGCCGGAAGCTCGGACGCGGGGATTTCGCCTAGGTCGTTCCATACGTCGACGCTGAAACGGATGACATTCCCTTCAATAGCGCGAGTGCCGTAGATGGCGGTATTCGCAAAGCCTTCGTCGATTACGGCATCGCCGGTTGCCTCGAAATTGTCCATTCCCTCCGGCAGGATGACGGAGGCGTTGACGCGGTTGTATTGAGGGCCGCCGGTCTGGACCGGAATGTTGCGCCATTCGGCACGCGCACGGTCGGGATTGAAGGCGAACTTGTCGGTCTGGTCCGATGCGAGGCGCATCCGCCCGTCAGCCCAGGAAAAGTCGCTGGCCATGATGCCTTCGGCGGTCAGGATCCCTACGGCCCGGTCGTCGTCATAGGAAAGGGAAACCGATGTCAGCGCCCCGCCCGGCCCCGACGCGAAACTCGAAGCGAAACGCTTGAGCTGCTCCTCGTCGGCTTCATCCGCAGCCGCCCTGAGCGTTGCTCCCTGCGGTCCTGAAATTTGCATCGTCAGCGAAAAGAGCGCGGGAAAATCGATCCCGGCCGAATAATCCGAGGTCGCTTCCATCACCATGTCCGGCGACGCCTTGCGCCGCTGAGTCATCGGGACGAGGTCCGCCCCCGCTTCGGGCAATGGCAGGGCATAGAAGAATGCCGGGACTTCGCCGATGTTGGACAAGCGCGTTGCGGTGCTGGTGCCATCGAGCCAGTAATCCGTGCCGTCGATGTTTGCGCGCACGATCATATGATCGAAATTGCCAGGGATCGGCAGCAATTCGGGGATCGCATCGCCTCCCCTGGTGGAGACAAGCACCGGGATCGCGTCGATACCCATTTGCGACAGCAGGGAGTACAAAAGGACCGACTTGGCCTTGCAGTCTCCGTAGCGCTTCTCCCACGTCTCGTCAGCCGACTGCGGCATGTAATTGCCGCCATCGAGACCATTGAGAAGGTAGCTCACCTCGTCCTGAACCAGCCGCACTGCCAAGGCCGTGCGCTCGAGCGGATCGCTGGTAGCGGCCATGATTTCGCGAGCCTTGGCGGCGACGTCGCTGTCGTCAGCGACCTCGGCCGCTGCCTGGTAATGCGGAGCGAAGGCGCGCGACAAATCCTGCCAGTCCGCGAAGGTCCCGACCCGCAAAACCGGATCGCGATTGAAGCGCGACGGGGCATCGCCAGGCATATCGGGAAGCTCGTCTATCGGCAGCGCGATAGTGAGCGTCTTATAGCCGTCGACCACTACAGGAGGCTCTACACCGGCTACATCTTCGGCCCGCCAGTATACTTCACTATCTTGCGGCCAGCTGACGATCGCCCGTGAGAAGCCGACCTGCCACGGTTCCTGGAAAAGGTACTGCGACGCCTGCATTTCATCGCCGAGCGCCTGGTCGTCTACCGTGACCGAGTGCGTCACCCGCAGGATGTCGTCGACCTGCAAGCCCGACACGGCAAGCGTTGCGGTAAGCTGTCCGTCGAGCAGACGCTGCTCAAGGCCACGTTCGCGGCGGATAACTTCGAATTGTGTCCCTCCGCCGATGACATCGATGCTCTGGCCTGCGCGGATGATCTCGACCCGATGCACAGTCAGGTCGCCCTTGTCGGGCAGCCAGGAAAGCGAAACAGTCCCGTGGTCCATGAGTAACTCGGGATTGTCGATGCGGATCGCGGCATCTTCGTATTCGGTGACGACACCATCCTCGAGGCGCTGCTGCCAGTCGTAGATCAGCGTCGACGGCGCGTCCTCCACGTCGACAAGGTCAAGCGTTGCAGCGTCAACCCAATCGGGCGCCGGTCCATAAAGAACGGCTTCACCCGCATTGGCAGGAGCCGCCAGAATAATGGCCATCGCGGCCGATGCAGCCAGGCTTGTTCGAGAAATCGGAAGTATCGTCTGATCGTTCATGCAGAACAACTTACCGCAATTGGAACTACATGCAATGACAGTGAGTGGGACTGGGAAACCGCCTGTTCACCAATATTTCGAATGCATGCCGCCGCTCCCCTTGCCAGCGCGCGCGCCCTTGCCTAGCGCGCTGCCCTGCACCCCAATCACAAGACTCGGAGTCGACCGATGGTCCCCCGCTATGCCCGTCCAGCCATGACCGCCATCTGGGAGCCGGAGGCGAAGTATCGCATCTGGTTCGAGATCGAGGCGCACGCGACCGAGAAACTCGGCGAGCTTGGCGTCGTCCCCAAAAGCGCGGCAAAGGCCCTTTGGGACTGGTGGGCAACCGACCCCAAGATCGACGTCGAAGCGATCGACGCGATCGAAGCGGTAACCAAGCACGACGTGATCGCCTTTCTCACTTGGGTCGCGGAAAATGTCGGCGACGAAGCGCGCTTCATGCACCAGGGCATGACCAGTTCCGACGTGCTCGACACGACACTGGCGGTCCAGCTGGCGCGTTCGACCGACCTGCTGCTCGAAGACCTCGACCAGCTGCTGGCCGCGATCAAGCGCCGCGCCGAGGAACACAAATATACCCCCACTATCGGTCGCAGTCATGGCATTCATGCAGAGCCGGTAACCTTCGGTCTCAAGCTCGCGCAGGCCTATGCCGAGTTCGATCGCTGCAAGACCCGTTTGCTGGCTGCGCGCGAGGAAATCGCGACCTGCGCGATCTCCGGCGCGGTCGGCACCTTCGCCAATATCGATCCGAGCGTGGAAGAATATGTCGCGGAAAAGCTGGGCCTCAAGCCGGAGCCGGTTTCCACGCAGGTCATTCCGCGTGATCGCCATGCCATGTATTTCGCCACACTCGCGGTGATCGCCGGATCGATCGAGCGCGTTGCGGTGGAAATCCGCCACTTGCAGCGCACCGAAGTTCTCGAGGCCGAGGAATTCTTCTCGAAGGGGCAGAAGGGCTCGTCGGCAATGCCGCACAAGCGCAACCCGATCCTGACGGAAAACCTGACCGGCCAGGCCCGCATGATCCGCGCCTACGCCCTGCCGGCACTCGAAAATGTGGCGCTGTGGCACGAGCGCGATATTTCGCATTCCTCGGTCGAGCGGTTCATCGGCCCCGATGCGACCATCACGCTCGATTTCGCTCTCGCGCGCCTCACCGGCGTGGTCGACAAGCTGCTCGTCTATCCTGAGCGCATGCAGGCCAACATGGATCGCATGGGCGGCCTCATCCATTCGCAGCGCGTCCTGCTTGCCTTGACCCAGAACGGCGTGAGCCGCGAGGACGCCTATCGCCTCGTCCAGCGCAACGCGATGAAGGTGTGGGAATCGGATGGCAGGCTGATGCTGCTCGACCTGCTCAAGCAGGACGAGGAGGTGACCGCTGCGCTGACGAACGAGCAGCTCGAGGAACGCTTCGACCTCGATTACCACTTCAAGCAGGTCGACACGATCTTCGACCGCGTTTTCGGCTGAGCCTTGCGGCACGTCTGGTGTGCGCCTAGCATTGCCGGAAAACCGGTGAGGGGTAGCTAAGAAATGCAAATCGTCCGAACGATCCTGTGGATTGCACTGCTGGTGGCGATCCTCGCCTTTTCCTTCGGCAATTGGGACAAGCAGATCGATGTGCGCATCTGGCCTGGCATCGTCTGGGACACCCGCGTGCCTGCCCTCGTCATCGTGTCTTTCCTGATCGGGATCGTGCCGATGTGGCTCTATCATCGCGGAGTACGCTGGCGTCACACGCGCCGGATCACCGCGCTTGAGCAAGCGACTTCGCAAATGGTGGCACCGCGTGCCGACGATCGCCCCGCACCTACGCCAGCGGCCTCGACTGTCGCCGAGCCTGCCAATCCTGTAAATCCGGAATCAGACACGCGGTCATGAGCAACCCTGTCTATCTCGCTCTCGACGTCCCTCGCCTGCGCGATGGAGTTGCGCTGGCAGAAAAGGTCAAGGCGCACGTCGGCGGGATCAAGCTGGGACTGGAATTCTTCTGCGCGCATGGCGCGCACGGAGTACACATGATCGGACAGCTCGGCCTGCCGATCTTCCTCGATCTCAAGCTATACGACATCCCGAACACGGTGGCCGGTGCGATGCACGCGATCCACCAGCTCGAACCTTCGATTGTAACCATCCATGCCAGCGGCGGACGCGCGATGATGGAAGACGCGAAGGCTGCTGCGGGAGAGAACACGAAGGTAGTCGGCGTCACTATGCTCACCAGCATGGATGACCGCGATTTGCAGCGCACCGGCGTCCAGGGCACGGCGCACGATCAGGTCATGCGTCTCGCGGAACTTGCCAAAGACAGCGGGCTCGACGGGATCGTGTGTTCAGGTCACGAGGTGAAAGCCGTACACGACCAATGGAAAGACGGCTACTTCGTCGTCCCCGGCTTGCGTCCGGCTGGCAGCGCGATGGGTGACCAGAAACGCGTTGTGACACCACGCCAGGCGCGCGATGACGGCGCCAGCGTCCTCGTCATCGGACGGCCCATCAGCCGGGCGGACGATCCCGCCGAAGCGGCCCGCGCGATCGAGGCCACTCTTTGACTTCCATTATCGAGGCATCCCTTGCGGATGCCGCCGAGATCAAGCTCCTCATAGAGAGCGCCTATCGCGGCGACAGCGCGCGGCAGGGCTGGAACCACGAAGCCGACCTCCTCGACGACGAACGCACTTCTCTCGAAGAGATCGAGCGCCTCATCGAAAGCGAGAAGGTCAGCTTCCAGCTGGCCCGGGGCAATGCCGGAGCGCCGATCGGCTGCGTTGCCGTGACACAGCTCGACGCGGCAAGCGGCTATCTCGGCATGCTGTGCGTCGCGCCAACGATGCAGTCGGGAGGGCTTGGCGGAATGCTGCTCGAAGCGGCTGAACTGGCAGCTTTGAAACGCGGTATAGAAACGCTGGAGATGACCGTGATTACGCAGCGTTCCTCCCTTATATCCTGGTACGAGCGGCGCGGATATGAACGGACGGGCGAAACGCGCCCTTTCCCGGTCCCGCGCGATCCGCCATTGGAATTCGCCGTGCTGGCAAAGCGGCTTTCGCACTCCTAGGTTCTGCTCATGACCAGCGTAGCCATCAAGATTTGCGGGATTTCAACCCCTGATGCCCTCGACGCGGCGATAGCGGCCCGAGCGGATTTCATTGGACTGGTGTTTTTCCCGCCATCCCCGCGCAACGTCGATGGCCATGCTGCGGCGGCACTGGCGGCGCGTGCAGGTTCGTCCATCGGGCGCGTCGGCCTGTTCGTGGACGCGGACGACGGTCTCATTGCCGAGAGCGTCAGGGCCGGCCGCCTCGATGCCATCCAGTTGCACGGCGAAGAAACTCCGGAACGCGTCGCGCAAGTGAAGGATCGTTTCGGTTTACCCGTCTGGAAAGCGATTCCCGTGGCAACCGCCAAAGACGTCGAGAATGTTCAGGCGTATAGAGGGATCGCCGATCTGCTCCTGTTCGACGCGCGGACGCCGAAGGACGCGGCGCTCCCGGGTGGCATGGGGCTCAGTTTCGACTGGTCGCTCTTGTCCGGCTGGCGCGGCAGGCCTGGATGGGGCCTTGCAGGCGGGCTTTCCCCCGCAAATGTCGCAGATGCGCTGGAGCGGACGGGCGCGCCATTGCTCGACACTTCCTCTGGTGTAGAGACCGCGCCCGGCCAGAAGGACCCGGAATTGATCCGCGCCTTCTGCGATGCAGCGCGCAACGCTTGACGCGCTGCACAATCCTGCTATGCGCGCGCCTTCGCTAGTTGGCTCCGCACCCCGGTGAAGCGGTAGCCGCGCTGGAACAATCTTCCAGCGGTGCGATGCCGGGTTGGATGGCGGACATTGGGTCCGCTCAGCAAATTGAAGGAAAGACTTATGTCGAAGCGCAAGAGCGCCAAGTACAAACTCGACCGCCGGATGGGTGAAAACATCTGGGGTCGTCCGAATTCGCCGGTTAACAAGCGTTCCTACGGCCCCGGCCAGCACGGTCAGCGCCGCAAGAGCAAGATGAGCGACTTCGGCCTGCAGCTGCGCGCCAAGCAGAAGCTCAAGGGCTACTACGGCGACGTGACCGAGAAGCAGTTCAAGCGCACCTACAAGGAAGCGTCGGCCATGAAGGGCGACACCGGTCAGAACCTGATCGGCCTGCTCGAACAGCGTCTCGACATGGTCGTCTATCGCGCCAAGTTCGCTCCGACCATCTTCTCCGCCCGTCAGATCGTGAGCCATGGCCACATCTACCTCAACGGCGTGAAGACCAACATCGCATCGGCCCGCGTCAAGGTCGGCGACGTCGTCAGCCTCGGCAGCAAGGCCAAGGAAATGGCTCTCGTCATCGAAGCGCAGAGCCTGCCCGAGCGTGAAATTCCCGATTACGTCGCACCCGACGGCAACGACAAGGTGACCTTCACCCGCGTGCCGAAGCTCGACGAAGTGCCCTACCCGGTCACCATGGAACCGAACCTGGTCGTCGAATTCTATTCGCGCTGATCACTTCGGCAACGAAACACGAAAGGGCGGTCCTGCGGGGCCGCCCTTTTTCGTTTCTATTCGTCGCATTTTCAAGAAGTTGTCGGAACCAGTCACGGACCTGACGTTGTGTCGATGCTATGGTCTTCTATCGCTTCGTGACACGCAATCGCATCGGCAAATGGTATACCTCGCTCACCGATGCACAGCGCAATGCAAACGCAATCGGCGCCGGATTCACGGGGCCCGGCGGAAGCTTCATGGCTTATCGCGGGACGATCCTGGAAATGCAGGAAAAGCCCGGTCAGCGCGAATGGGCCAAGCGCAAGGACCAGTAGATCAGCGCGACGATAATCGCTGTGATGAGGCCACCCCAGAACCAGTACGGCAGGAACAGCGCCTGCGCGATATGACCGGTGTCCGATAGCTGCGGTCTCCCGCCGAGCATGCCGCCCTCGCTGAACAGGTAGCCAAAGTCGCGATAGATGCTGATGCAGCCCTGCACGCCAAGGAACTGGACCGCGAAATGTCGTTGGTTGGCCTGTGCTTTGAAAGCGAACCAGAGGCAGGCCAGCCCGACCGCGGGCAGGACCAGCCATCCGGTGAGGGAACGCACCCAGATAAGGGTCGAGATCAACAACACCCCGCCCAGCACAACCAGAGCAATCCGTGTAGCGCGCCTCGTGCGTGAGGACAGGATGAGCGCGCATCCTGCGAATGTCGGCCCCAAGAGCCCGGCGGCTGCGATCAGGGCACTCGATAGTCTGGACGGCTCGCCCTCGGACAGGTGCGCAGCATAGCCCGAACCGTTGGGGAAAATGACCAAGCGCTCGAATTCGTGGCCGAATGCCATCGCCGCAAGGCCGTGGCCCATTTCATGAAACCAGGTCGACAGGATCGTGAACGGGTAGAGCAGATATCCGCCGTAAGGCGAATGCCACAGTAGGATCGTGACGATCGCCATCACCACCAGCGCGGTTATCTCGCTGCGGTCACTGGAGCCAAGCCCTCCCCCCGAACGCCATCTCGTCATGTAGAGCCTTTCGCAGCCATCACGCCGGAATTTCCTCGCCGTCATAGGCGAAGCACTTCCCGCTGTCCGAAGGGCTCAACGAGCCCAGAACATCGAGCAGCATCCCCGCCGAATAGTCCGGCGTGAACAGCTTGCCTTCCGGAACATTGCGCTGGAACGGCTCGCTCAGCCGCGTGTCGACCGTGCCGGGATGGAGGCCGACGCAGAACGCCTCCGGCTTCTTGCGCGCCAGTTCGATGGATAGGCTGCGCACCATCATGTTGAGCGCGGCCTTGCTCGCCCGATAGGCGTACCAACCGCCGAGCCGGTTGTCCGAGATGCTCCCCACCCTCGCCGACAGCGCCGCAAAGCCGCCTCGGCGATCGTCGGGCAGGAGCGGCAGGAAATGCTTGGCGACCAATGCAGGACCGGTGACGTTGATTGCAAAATTGCGCGCGAAGTTTTCCGCGTCGAGGTGTCGCCAGTCCTTTTCGGGGCCACTACCCTCCTCGTGGAGAAAGCCCGTGGCGACGAAGACGAGGTCGATTGGCCCGTTCTCGCCAGCCCGTTCCGCAGCATCCGCGATGCTGCCTTCGTCCTCGATGTCGATGCGTGCGCTATCGCCGGATCGGGCATACCGCAGGACCGTGGTTCCACCCGCCTCAAGCTTGTCGGCGATCGCTGCGCCAATGCTGCCGGATGCGCCGATCACAGCTGCGCGGCGCCATGTCACTGCTTGGCGTCTCCGAGGTAATCCCAGCGAAAATCAGCCGCAAAGGCAGCGAAAGTACCGCCACCAATCGCATCGCGCATGGCCTGCATCAGCTGCTGGTAGAATGCGATATTGTGTTCGGTCATCAGCATGGCTCCGAGGATTTCGCCCGACTTCTGCAAGTGATGGAGATAGGCACGCGAATAGGTCGCGCAAACCGAACAGGCGCATTTCTCGTCTAGCGGTCCCGTGTCCTCGGCGAACCGCGCATTGCGAAGGTTGAGCGGGCCATGCCAGGTGAATGCCTGACCGTTCCGTCCCGACCGGCTCGGCAGGACGCAATCGAACATGTCGACCCCGCGCTCGACCGCGCCGACGAGGTCGTCCGGCTTGCCGACGCCCATCAGGTAACGCGGCCGATCCTGCGGCAATTGGCCCGGCGCGAAATCGAGCGTGGCGAACATCGCCTCCTGCCCCTCACCCACGGCAAGTCCACCGATTGCGTAGCCATCGAAGCCGATATCGGTCAGTTTCTCAGCGCTGATCTTGCGCAATTCCTCGTCGAGAGCGCCCTGCTGGATACCGAACAGGGCGGATCGCTCGGCGTGCTCTCCGCCCGCATCGAACCCGTCCCGGCTCCGCTGTGCCCAGCGCATCGACATTTCCATGCTCGCCGCAATTTCGTCACGCGGACGATCGGCGCGCGGACACTCGTCGAATGCCATCACGATGTCCGAGCCGAGCAATCGCTGGATCTCCATCGAGCGTTCGGGGGTAAGCATATGCTTCGACCCGTCGATGTGGCTGCGGAACTCGACACCCTTTTCGGTAAGCTTGCGCAGGTCCGACAGGCTCATGACCTGGTAACCGCCGCTGTCAGTCAGGATAGGCCGGTCCCAGTTCATGAACTTGTGGAGGCCGCCCAGCCTGGCGACACGCTCGGCACCCGGGCGCAGCATAAGGTGGTAGGTGTTGCCAAGGATAATGTCCGCGCCTGTTGCGCGCACCGTCTCCGGCTTCATCGCCTTAACCGTGGCGGCGGTGCCTACGGGCATGAAGGCGGGCGTGCGGATATCTCCGCGCAGCATGGAAATCCGCCCGGTACGCGCAGCGCCGTCCGTCGCGTCGATCGTGAAGTCGAACCGATTGGCCATGTCAGAACCCGTAAATGAGAGTGGCGCGGGTCAGCGTGTCGGTCGAAACTTTCCCGACCGGCGGATTGCTGTCGTAGTCGATCTGGTACGACACACGCGAACGAAGGCGGTTGCTGATCTCGAAATCGAGGCCGCTGATGAAGGTCAGGCTGGTGTTGGACCCGTCGACGATCAACTGCGCTTCCCCGCCGGTTTCTGCCAAGGCATTCGCGTCCTGCGTAAAAGAGAGACGCTCGAAAATCTGCCAATCGAAATCGAGCCCTGCGAGAGCTGCAATGCGGTTTTCCGTCCGCCCGTCGGTATATTCTGTAACGCGGTAGGCTGGGCCTGCCTTTACCGACAGCGCCAGCGTGTCGCTATCGACCAGCTTGTATCCGACGCCGCCCGAGACCGCATACCGGCCGGAAAAGCCCTGGATCTTGTCGCGCTCGTATTGTGCGAGGCCGTAGATGAACATGCGGTCGTTGAACTGCCAGCGGGGCTCGTAGGCGAGCAGGTACTGCTCGCGGCTCGTCTGGCCGTTCTGGCGCTGGTAATCGAGGCGCGCGCGCAAGCGGTGGCTCCAGTCGATCCCTTCTCGCTTCATCTTGAGGGACGCTGCGATGCCGACGCTGTCGGTATTGCCGGAGGATTGGAAGCCACCGATCTCGCCTTCGCCGGACCACAGGTCGAGCGCCCCGGCATTCTCTATCGCCGCGATACGCGCCTGCTCGGCCTCGGCGTTGCGTTTCGCAAGGGTAGCCTTCCAGCCGTTCTCCAGCGTGTCGATTTCACCGGCATCGTCGGGAAAGCTCGAGCGGGCTACCGAGATCACGGCATCCACCTTGGCCGCATCGCCGGTCGCGATTGCGTTTTCGATCATTGTGCGGGCGGCTTCGGGAAGCTCGGCGCTGGCGGGCACAGCCAGGCACCCGACCAAAAGGGCTATCAGGATATGACGCAGGTTCTTCATGGCGCCCGCGCCTAGCGCGTCAGGCGCGCAGTCGCCAGCCTGTCTTGAAGATATAGGCGATCACGCCGGTACATGCCGCCAGGAAAGCGAGCGTGATCCCGAAGCTGACCCAGATGTTCACATCGCTGCTGCCGTAGAAGGTCCAGCGAAGTCCGCTGACGAGGTAGACGATCGGATTTGCCAGCGCGATCGTGTCCCAGGGCTTGGGCAGCATATCGATCGAATAGAAAGTCCCGCCAAGGAAGGTTAGCGGCGTCAGGAACAGCATCGGGATGATCCCGAGCTTCTCGAAATTATCGGCCCAGATCCCGAGGATGAATCCGAAAAGGCTGAAGGCTGCGGCCACCAGCATGATGTAGATTATCGCGAGCAAAGGGTGAGCGATCGAATAGTCGACGAACAGGCGCGCGGTCAGGAGGATGATTGCCGCAAGGATAAGGCTCTTGGTCATGGCTGCGCCGACGAAGCCGATCAGGGTCTCGCCAACGCCGACAGGCGCGCTGAGCAATTCGTAGATCGTGCCGGTGAAGCGCGGCATGTAGATGCCGAAACTGGAATTGCTGGTCGTTTCGCCCAGCAAGGTCAGCATCAGCAGTCCCGGAATGATGAAGGCTCCGTAATCCACCCCGCCAAGGTCAGGCATCCGCCCTCCGATGGCCGCACCGAAAACGATGAAATAGAGCGAGGTGGTCAGGACCGGCGCAAGGACGGACTGGAAGGCCGTGCGCAGGAAACGCATCAGTTCGCGCGTGTAGATGGACCAGGTCGAACGCCAGTTGATCATGCGGCCTCCCCGTCTTCACCCAGCAGGGTGACGAAAATGTCTTCGAGGCTGCTCTCGCGCGTGTCGATGCCGGTGTAATCGATACCTGCGGCGATAAGGGCCTTGGTCAGGGCCGCGACTTCTTCCTTGCCCTTTCCGGTCCCGTCACCGCCGCGGTAGCAAAGCTTGTTGCCGCCATCTTCCAATTCGACGGGCAATTGGCTCAGTTCCGCCGGCAAAGCGTCCAGCGGCTTCGCTAGCGTGATATGCGCTTCCGTCCGGCCGAGGCGCGACATCATCGCGTCTTTTTCGTCCACCATCAGGATGCGGCCGCCGCTGATGATGCCGACGCGGTCGGCCATTTCCTCGGCTTCTTCGATGTAATGGGTGGTGAGGATGACCGTGACGCCGCGCTCTCGCATCTCGTCGATGATCCGCCACATGCCCTTGCGCAGTTCGACGTCGACACCCGCCGTCGGTTCGTCGAGGAACAACAGGTCCGGCTCGTGCGCAAGCGCCTTGGCGATCAGCACGCGGCGCTTCATTCCGCCAGATAGGGCCATGATCCGCTCGTCCCGCTTGTCCCACAGGCTGAGCGAGCGCAGGATTTCCTCTATCCGCTCCGGATTGGGGGGGAGTCCGAACAGCCCGCGCGAATAGGCCACAGCCCGCTTCACCGGCTCGAACATGTCGGTGCTCAGTTCCTGCGGAACAAGGCCGATCCGGCTACGCGCCTGACGCCACTCGGTAGCAAGGTCATGCCCGAAAACGCGCATGGTGCCAGATGTGGGCCGCACAAGGCCGCAGACCGCGCCGATCAGAGTCGTCTTGCCCGCACCGTTCGGCCCGAGCAGGGCGAAAATCTCTCCCCGGCGGATAGTCAGGTCGACATTGTCGAGCGCCTTCAGGCCGCCGGGGTAGACCTTGGTCAGCCCTTCGAGTTCGAGGATCGGGTCCGAGCTCAGGATAGCGCTCCTACTCGGCCAGCGCGGCCATGGCAGCGGGATCGATATACTGGATGTACGCCATCAGCGCCTGCATGGCCGCCGGGTCCATCATCAGTTCCGCCATCGCGATCTCGCCGAGCCGACCGCCCGCAGCCTGCATACCCATCCGGTCGCGGCTCTGCATGACTACCTTGGCCTGCGCCTTGCAGTCCTTGGTAAGCAAGCGCGCGAAGAGGTCCGCCATCTCGCGATCGACCTGCTCCTTCGCTGCGGTATCGACTTCGACCAGGCCCTCCATCATCGGTGAGGACGCCATGCTGCCTGCCATCCAGCGCGCAACAAGGGTGCGATCGCTGCCGGTAGTCCTGTCGACCAGGCACTGCCCCAGTTTGGCCGAGGCTTCGTTCGGTGCTGCGACCATGCTTTGCGCCGCGAGCGGCGTGCTCATGGCGAATGCGGCAGCCGCTGCCAGACCGCTAAATTTCATTGCGTCCCTCCGTTGAATTGAGGTCGCGATTCGAACCTCGCGGTCACCATAGGCCAAGGATCGGGAGAGCCAAGTTCGGACTGCGGACCGATCCCCGGTTCAGGGAATGAGAAGCGAGGAGTCGCCGTAGCTGTAGAAACGGTATTCGTTGGCAATCGCGTGCGCGTAAGCCGCCATCATGCGGTCCCTGCCCATAAGGGCGCTGACCAGCATCATCAGCGTCGATTTCGGCAGGTGGAAATTGGTCATCAGGCCGTCGACCGCGCGGAACTGATATCCCGGTGTGATGAAGATGTCGGTGTCGCCTGCAAACGCGCGGATCACGCCATCGGCCTGCGTCGCACTTTCGAGCAAGCGGAGGCTCGTCGTCCCGACGGCGATAATCCGTCCTCCCGCTGCGCGCGCGGCATTGAGCCGGTCCGCAACCTCGGGTTCGATCCGGCCCCATTCCGAGTGCATGGCATGATCGTCGGTATCCTCGGCCTTTACCGGCAGGAAGGTCCCGGCCCCGACATGGAGGGTCAGGGTTTCGCTGCCCACGCCCGCCTCATCCAGCGCAGCAACGAGTTCCGGGGTGAAATGCAATGATGCCGTCGGTGCTGCCACGGCACCGTCCTCGGCGGCGAACATGGTCTGGTAGTCTTCGCGGTCCTGCGCATCGGTCTCGCGTTTTCCGGCGATATAGGGCGGAAGGGGCATGCGGCCTGCGCGTTCGAGCAGGACTTCGACCGGTTCCTCTCCCTGGAAATCCAGGATGAACGAGCCATCGGGCAAGCGCTCTTCGGCAAGGGCGGAGACGCCGCCCCCGAACTCGATCAGGTCCCCTGCCCGCACGCGCTTCGCATTACGGATGAAGGCTTGCCACCGGCGCAGGTCGACGCGCTTGTGAAGGGTCGCGCCGATCTTCGCTTCGCCGCGGCGCCCCTCGAGCTGTGCCGGGATGACGCGGGTGTCGTTGAAGACCAGCACATCGCCCGCTTTCAGCAGGGACGGGAGATCGCGCACGCCGCAATCGCGCATGGGCCCTTCGGCACCCTCCACGACCAGCATACGGGCGGCGTCGCGCGGGCGCGCCGGACGCAAGGCTATGCGTTCGGGCGGCAAATCGAAATCGAACAGGTCTACCTTCATCGCCAGCGCCCCTAGACGCAGGACGGTGTCAGGAAAAGCGCTTAGCCGATCGGGGCGTTCAGATCGTCGGCAGTCACCTCTGGATCCGCCATGATACGCCGAGCAGCCGGGACCGGACGATTGTCGGCCGCGATCGACGCCTGGAGAATGCGCGTCGGGTCCTGCGGCGGTTCACCGCGATTGATCGCGTCCACTGCGGCCATGTTCGAGATCACCCGGCCGAAATTGGTGTAGCGCTTGTCCAGGTTGAAACGCGGATAGAACACGATGAAGAACTGGCTGTTCGCGCTGTCTTCGTCGGCAGCGCGGGCCATCGACACCGTGCCGCGCACGTGCGGCATGATGTTGAATTCTTCCTCGAGGTCGGGAAGCTCGGAGCTGCCCTGACCCGTGCCCGTCGGATCGCCCGTCTGCGCCATGAAGCCGTCGATCACGCGGTGAAAGATCACGCCGTCGTAGAAGCCGGAGCGGGCCAGCGTCTTGATCCGATCAACATGGTTGGGCGCCCAGCTCGGCATCAGGCGGATCGCCACACGCTCGCCATTGGACAGGTCGAGCAGCAGGATGTTCTCCGGATCTTCCTGCACGCTGTAATTGATCGGCTGGAAAAGTGCGCGCTCAGCCGGCACTTCGGCATCCTGCGCTATCGCGGAGAGCGGAGCGAGAGCCGTCAGGGCGGCGGCAGCAAAGGCAAGCGAGGTCTTGAGCATCGGGTTTCCGTCGAATTGTCTGGTATGCAGAACGCCCTAGCGAGCGGGCGCTGTCGGTTCAATGAATAGCTTTGGCAGGATCAATAGTCGCCCAGCCGTCCCTTTTCATCCACACGCTTGACGACATCCTCGCAAACCTCCTGGCTTACGAACGGTGTGATATCGCCGCCGAACAGTGCGATTTCCTTCACCAGCTTGGACGCGATCGGCTGGAGCGAAACGTCGGCCATGAGGAAAACTGTCTCGATTTCGTCGTCGAGCTGCTGGTTCATGCCCGCCATCTGGTATTCGTATTCGAAATCGGCGACGGCGCGCAGCCCGCGGATAAGGACGTTGGCGCCCATCTTCTGGGCGAATTTCACCAGCAGCGCGTTGAATCCCACCACCTCGACATTGTCGAGGCCCATGCGCGCGATCTCGCGCTCCACCATGGCGAAGCGTTCGTCGGTCGAGAACATGGGGTTCTTCGACGGGTTCGTGGTCACGCCGATGATCAGCTTGTCGACCAGCTTCGATCCACGGCGGATGATGTCCGCATGGCCGAGCGTGATGGGATCGAAGGTCCCCGGATAAATGCCGATACGTTCGCCCATCAGTGATCCCTCTTCACGACAAATCGTGCCAGTTCAACGAGCAGTGCCGCGTCAGAACCGTGGCTGGCAAGGTGCTGCCCCGCCTGTTCGACCAGCATTTCGGCCTGCGCGCGCGCGGCATCGCGGCCCATCAGGGTCACGAAGGTCTGCTTGCCCTGCCCCTCGTCCTTGCGCAGCGCCTTGCCGGCTTTCTCCTCGTCGCCTTCAACGTCGAGAAGATCGTCGGCGATCTGGAAAGCGAGACCGATATCGCGGGCATAGGCGCGCAAGTGCGTGCGCCCTTCCGGCGGTATCCGGCCAAGAATGGCCCCCATCTCGACACTGGCCGCAAGCAAGGCGCCGGTCTTGAGCTGTTGCAAGCGCGTCACCTGGCGCAAGTCGTAATCCTCTTCGTCCGAAACGATGTCCATCATCTGGCCACCTGCCATGCCTTCATGGCCACTCGCCTTGGCAAGCGCGGCCACCAGCTCTGCGCGAACGAAGGGATCGCTGCTGGTATCGGGCATGGTCAGGATGTCGAATGCAAGCGCGTGGAGGCAGTCGCCGGCGAGGACTGCCGTCGCCTCGTCGAACTGCTTGTGCAGCGTCGGCTTGCCATGACGCAGGTCGTCATCATCCATGCAGGGAAGGTCGTCGTGGATCAGCGAATATGCATGGATCGCCTCGACCGCGCAGCCCGCGTTGACGGCGGCCTGTCGCGTAACCCCGAACAATTGCGCCGTTGCGCAGACTAGCAGGGGGCGGACACGCTTACCCCCGCCTATCGCGGCATAGCGCATCGCCTCTACCAGGCGCGCCCGCGTGTCTTGCGGCACGGGGAGAAAGGCATCGAATGCCCCGTCGACCTCTGCCTGGATCTGGTCGAAAGCGTTTGCCAGGAGATCGGGCATTGCGGTCATCGCGTTCACGCCTCAACTTTCCGCATCGAAAGGCACGGTGCCCGATGGCTTCCCGTCGGCTCCCTGCACGATTTTTTCGATCCGCGCCTGCGCTGCATCCAGCCGTGCCTGGCACGCCTTGCGCAATTCCTCGCCGCGTTCGTAGAGCGCGATGCTTTCATCGAGCGGTACGTCGCCGCTTTCCAGGTTACGCACGACACCTTCAAGGGCGCGGAGCGCTTCCTCGAAACTCATTTCGCCGATCGGCTTGTCTTGACCCTCTGTCATATCGGGTGAGCATTGACGGCGCACAGCCGCGCGGTCAAGAAGATGCAAAACCGGGGGAGCAGGTATGACGTGGATTATCGCATTTGTCGCGGCGGCGTTGGCATTCGGCGCGCTCGATGCACTCTGGCTAGGCTGGGCCGGGAATAATTTCTACAGGCCGCGCCTTGGCGATATGCTTGCCGATAGCTTCCGCATGGGCCCTGCCCTCGTGTTCTACGCCGCTTACGTGGCCGCGATGGTCTGGTTCGCAGTCCGTCCGGGCCTTTCCGGAGGGCTTGGCAGTGCCGCACTCAACGGGGCGCTGCTCGGCGCGATCTGTTACGCGACCTACGACCTGACGAACCAAGCGACGCTCAAGCAATGGTCGACCACGGTTACCATCGCCGACATCATCTGGGGCGCGTTCGCCACATCGGTTGCCGCAACCGTTGCCACCTATGCTGCGAGCAAGCTCGCCTGAAGGATAAAGCGGCCCCATGTTCATAGGTCATTTCGCACCGGCTTTCGCCGCAAGCGCAATCACGAGCGAAGCGCCCAAGCTGGGCACGCTGTTCATCGCCGCACAGCTGGTGGACTGGGCTTTCATGGCCTTCTTCATGGTCGGCATAGAGCAGGCGCGCATCGTGCCCGGCATTACCGTGATGAACGGGTTGGACCTGTATCACATGCCTTATACGCACAGCCTGCTTGGTACGGCCGTATTCGCGGTCGCCTTTGCTGCCGTAGTCGGCATCACCTTGCGCAACGCGGTGGCTGCGACCTGGACGGCAATCGTCGTAATGAGCCACTGGGTCCTCGACCTCCTCGTCCACCGTCCCGATCTCACCCTCGCAGGTGGTGAGGAGAAGATGGGCTGGGGTCTGTGGAACTATCCCTGGATCGAAATCCCGCTCGAACTGGGAATAACCCTTGGCGCATTCATCTGGTTCATGCGCGCGACCAAGGGGCCGATCGTACCTCCGCTTATCCTCATGGGTTTCATGCTCGTTTTCCAGGCGATCAGCTGGTTCGGCCCGCAACCTACGGAATATTCGATAGCCTTGCCGCTGACCGCCCTGTTCGCCTTCGGGTTGCTCACGGCGCTCGCATACTGGGTCGGCACTACACGCTGGCATCGCAACGAGGTCGGCCTCGGGGTAGCAAGCCCACCATTGTGGTAGCCGAGCATATTGCGCCTCGGCGCGCAGCACCGTAAGGGCGCGGGCCATGAGCGAAATCACCCCCGACGTCGTTGCCCAGCATGGCCTGTCCGAAGAAGAATACGAGCGCGTCCTGAACGCACTTGGACGAGAACCGAACCTCGTCGAACTCGGCATCTTTTCCGTCATGTGGAGCGAGCACTGCTCCTACAAGTCCAGCCGCCTGCACCTGAAGAAGCTGCCGACCGAGGCACCGTGGGTGATCTGCGGACCGGGCGAAAACGCGGGCGTGATCGACATCGGCGATGGCCAGGCCGCCATCTTCAAGATGGAGAGCCACAACCACCCCAGTTACATCGAACCCTACCAGGGCGCGGCGACGGGTGTCGGCGGTATCCTGCGCGACGTCTTCACCATGGGCGCTCGTCCGGTGGCCAACGCCAACGCTCTGCGCTTCGGACGGCCCGACCATCCGAAGATGAAGCACCTCGTGCAGGGCGTGGTCGCGGGCATCGGCGGCTATGGCAATTGCGTGGGCGTCCCGACCGTCGCTGGCGAGACGAATTTCAACCCGGCCTATGACGGCAACATCCTCGTCAACGCGATGACGGTGGGCGTCGCTGACGCCGACAAGATCTTCTACTCGGCCGCGACCGGCGTAGGGAACCCGATCGTCTATGTCGGCTCGAAGACAGGCCGCGACGGCATCCACGGCGCGACCATGGCCAGCGCGGATTTCGAGGAAGACGCCGATGCCAAGCGCCCCACGGTTCAGGTCGGCGACCCCTTCACCGAAAAGCTGCTGATCGAAGCGTGCCTTGAGCTGATGGCGACCGACGCCATCGTCGCGATCCAGGACATGGGTGCCGCGGGCCTCACTTCCTCCAGCGTCGAGATGGCGACCAACGGCAAGGCGGGCATCCGCCTCGACATGGACAAAGTTCCCTGCCGCGAAGAGGGCATGACGCCTTACGAGATGATGCTGAGCGAAAGCCAGGAGCGCATGCTCATGGTCCTGAAGCCCGGCAAGGAAGAAATGGCGGCGGCCATCTTCGAGAAGTGGGAACTTGATTTCGCAGTCATCGGCGAAGTCACCGACACGCGGCACATGGTGCTCGAATTCGGCGGCGAAGTGGTGTGCGACATTCCGCTCGGCCCGCTTGCAGCGGATGCGCCCGAATACGACCGCCCGTACCTCTCGAAGGAAGAATACACCGCCTGGGCCGGAATCAAGCCGATGGCCGATCGTCCCGACACCAGCGACGTCGGCGGCGACCTGCTGAAACTGCTGGCCTCGCCCAACCTGTCCTCGCGGAGCTGGATTTCGGAGCAGTACGACAGCCAGGTCGGCGCGGATACGCTCCAGACCGGCGGGGATGCGGGCGTGGTTCGCGTGCACGGCACGAAGAAGGCGCTGGCAATCAGCACCGACTGCACGCCGCGATACGTTCACGCAGACCCGTATGAAGGTGGCAAGCAGGCGATCGCCGAAGCATACCGCAACCTTTGCGCAGTCGGCGCGCGTCCGCTCGCGGTCACGAACTGCCTCAACTTCGCCAACCCGCAGCGCCCCGAAATCATGGCGCAATTCGTCCACGCGCTGGACGGCATGGGTGCAGCCTGCCGCGCGCTCGATTTTCCGATCGTGTCGGGCAATGTGAGCCTCTACAACGAGAGCAAGGCGACCGGCGGCGGCAGCGCGATCCTGCCCACCCCGGCTATCGGCGGCGTCGGCCTGATCGACGATTACGCCAAGATGATGACCATGCCCTTCAAGGCCGAAGGCGAGGCGATCTACCTCATCTGGCCCGAAGAATGGGCGACGCCCGATCCCGAACGTTCGCATATCGGCAAGTCGCTCTGGCTCGCTGAAATCCATGGCCGCGACGAAGGCCGTGCCCCGCCGGTCGACCTGACGCTCGAAAAGAATGCAGGCGAAGGTGTGCGCGAACTGATCGAGGCAGGTCTGGTCAGCGCGGTACACGATGTCTCCGATGGCGGTCTCGCCGTAGCGCTCGCCGAAATGGCGATGGCCAGCGGCATGGGCGCCGAAACCATCGGCAATGACGACTACACGCAGGCGCAGTGGTGGTTCGGCGAAGACCAGGGCCGCTATGTCATCACCGTCCCCGATGCAGAGGCATTCAATGCCTATCTCGCCAAGGGTACGGAGAACGAAGACACCGCGCGCGTCGGTTTCCGCCGTCTTGGCACGGTCGGCGGCAACGAGCTGTTCGACGTTCCGGTGACCAAGCTGCGCGAAGCGCACAAGAGCTTCTTCAGCAAATGGATGGAGGGCTGAGGCGGCGCCAATGGCGCTGCTGCAGATTGCCCTGCACTATGGCGGGCACTGGCTCGTCCCCTTCCTGATCGCCCGCGTCCTGTGGGCGAAGAACTGGCTTCGCGCGGGGCTGGTTGTCGTTTCGGCAAATCTGATCGACCTCGACCACTTGCTGGCCGACCCCATGTTCGATCCGGACCGTTGCAGCATCGGCTTCCATCCGCTCCACGGCTGGCTTGCGGCAGGCGTCTATTGCGCGATGCTGCTGGTGCCCAAGTGGTGGGTTCGCGCATTCGCGGTGGGCGCGCTATGGCATCTTGCGGTCGATCTTGGCGATTGCGGCATGCAGAATTGGAGCTGACACGATGAGCGCTGGCTATTCGGACACACCCCTCGCCAAGAAACTTTCCCTGAGGGACGGGATAACCGTGTGGTTCGACGGCATGCCCGAAAGCATCATCGACGAGATCGATGAATATGCGCTCGAACTGACCTTCGTACCGGGCCCGGAAGCCGGACCGGACGCCGCCCATATCTTCGTGACCGATCAGGCCGCCCTTGAAGAGAAGCTGGTCGTGCTGCGCGACGCGATTTCGTCAAACGGCCATGTCTGGGTCAGCTGGCCCAAACAGGCATCGGGCGTCGCCACCGAAATCGACGAACACGCCGTGCGCGAAGCGGGGTTGGCGCTGGGATTCGTGGATACGAAGAAATGCGCGGTGGACGAGACCTGGTCGGGCCTCAAATTCGCCATCCGCAAGGAATTGCGCTGATATTCAGGCAGCCTGCTGCTGCGGCGGCATGATCTGGTCTTCGGTCAGACCCTCTTCCCGCATGATTTCGAGGCAGCGGAAATAGGTCTCCGGCCTGCCGACATTCAGCCGCTTGCGCGCAACATCGATGTCCTCGCGCATTACCTGCTCGACATCCATATGCGCGAGTTTCCTGGCTTCCTTACCCAGGCGCCGTCCTTCGTTGATTGCAGCGAAGATCGGGGCCGAGGTGCCTGTCCCCTTCTTGATCTGGCGAGCACCGGCATAAGCGATGAACAGAACGCCCGGGTTGAGGTTCTGTTCGTAACTGAAACCGAGCAGCGCCGCTTCGCCCAGGGCATCGCGTCCGTATTCAGTCAGGATATGGAAAAAATCGTGCGTGTCGCGCAGGCGGCAGAAATACCATTCCGTCAGGTCGTCATGGCGGTTTTCCGGCGGATTGAACTTATGCGATTCTGCGACCAGGCCCGCTGCGGACAATCCCTCGCGCTTCATGAAGGCAATGTACCGCGCGGCCACCGTATTCGGCCCGCAATCGGCCCAGCGACCATGATCGTCGAGCATGGCAGGAATGTCCGTGCCATTGTGCAGGAACCGGCGTCCCTCGTCCGATTGCACGAAGTTCCATGCCTGCTCGTGGCTACGCTTGCCCTTCAGCGATTCGATGATGTGGAATACCTGCGCGGTGTCTTCCTTGTCGGCGACAAGTTTGCGGAAATGCCGCCACGCCTTGAGCGGGCGAATGCCGCTGGTCTTGCGGTCCGGATGAACGAGCGGTCGATCAGAAAGCGCCATGCGAGACTCCATTGCAGGCAGCAACTTACAATACTGTAAATTGCCTGTCCATGTAACGGGTTCCCTTTCGCCATCGAAACAGGAATAGGAGGGACCATGCAAGACCACGAGACAGTACCCTATTCCCTGCCTGCGATGGACGATGCGCAGCGTATCGAGCGCGCGCGGTCCATGCGGGACAGGTTGAAGGAGCGGCGCACCTGCCGGTATTTTTCCGACGCGCGCGTTCCGCGTGAGGTCATCGAAGCCGCGATCGAGGCGGCAGGCACGGCTCCCAATGGCGCAAACCACCAGCCGTGGCATTTCGCGGTGGTCTCATCGCCCGAAAAGAAACGCGCCATCCGCGAAGCTGCCGAGGCAGAAGAACGCGCGTTCTATGCCGGCAAGGCGAGCGAGGAATGGCTCGATGCGTTGGCGCCCTTGGGCACCGATGCCGACAAGCCGTTCCTGGAGACCGCACCTTGGCTGATCGTCGTCTTCGCCCAGCGAAAGGGCGGGATCGCCGAAGACGGGAAAACGCAGAACTACTACGTCAACGAAAGTGTCGGGATCGCCTGCGGCATGCTGATCTCGACCTTGCACGAAGCTGGCCTCGCGACGTTGACCCACACCCCCTCGCCCATGGGTTTCCTGCGCGAGATATGCGAGCGGCCGGAATACGAGAAGCCGCTGATGGTCATCGTCACAGGCCTTCCGGCAGAGGGAGCCACGGTGCCCAAACACGCTCTGGAAAAGAAACCGCTGTCGACGATCAGTTCCTGGCTCTGAGTCTTCAGGCCCGACGCGCCAGCAGACTGTGCGGGTCGATGTTTTCGTCCTGCCAGATCTCGTGGCAGCGCAGATAGGCAAGCGGTTCCGAGAAGCCCAGTACCTCGCGAGCGTGATGGAGGTCCATATGCAGGACCTCGCGGATGGGGTGGCCGATAAGCCCCTCACACCCTTTCCCCGCGCGCCGCGCTTCCCGTGCGGCCTCGATTACCGGTGCCTGTGTCTGTACCGACTGCCTGATCTTCAAAGCGCCCGAATAACCTAGGAGGAGATGCGCGGGACTTGGCGAGTGGCCGTGCGTGAAGAGGAGGACACACGCCTCTCCCAGCGTGTCCCGACCATAGCCTGTCATCACGTGCAGAAGATCATGCGTATCGCGCTGTCGCCAGCCGAACCATTCGATCATATCCCCATAGATCGGCCTACCGGACCATGTGCCTTTCCTCGCCAGGTCTGCTGCAGTCAGGCCCTGTTCTTCCATGAAATCGCAATAGGCCTGTCCGACCGACCCGGTGGGCATGGCGCGCAGCGCTTCGTGATCGTCCAGAATGTGCGGAAGATAGGGCTCCGTTTTGCGGAGCATCTCCCCGTGATCCGTTAATGCAAGCCGCTCTGCATCAGGCTCGAAATGCTCGGACGGCAATGCATCGTAGATATGAAAAACGTGGGAGGTGTCTTCCTTGTTCTCGACCAGTTTGCGGTAGTGGTGAAGAGCCCGGCGAAGATTACGCTTGCGGTAGGGCCGCGCTGGATGGCGAAACGGAATCCCGTCTGCGGCGTGATCCACGCCCGGTCCGGCTTTATGAGTAACGTCGACTACCATCATTGATCCCGAAAGGGACGGTAGCGCAGTATTCGCACCTCCTATTGGAAGGATGCGCCAAAAAACCGTTTCCTTTTCAGCCTTCTACCCAATTCGATCGGGCGATACCAAGTAGCGAAAGCAAAACTGTAAGGTCTTCGCTGGCTATCCGGCCGCTTGCCGCATCGCGGGCCTTGGGCTTCGCCCGGTACGCAACGCCGTAATCTGCGGCGATGATCATGGGTATGTCGTTGGCCCCGTCCCCGGTGGCCAGGACGCGCGCGCCATCGCCCAATTGGTCCCGCTCTTCCTCCAGCGTGGCCAGCTTTGTCGACGCATCGCTGACGGGCCCTGCCAACTTGCCGGTGAGCTTGCCCCCGGCAACGGCGAGGCGATTGCCGACCACCCGGTCGAAGCCGAGCGTTTCCGCGACAGGATCCGCGAAATGATGGAACCCACCGGTGACGAGAACCGGACGGCAACCGTGGCTCTTCAGCGTCTGCACCAGAGTGCGTGCGCCTGCGACGGGGCGGATACGTTCATCCAGGCATTGCTGGATCGCCGTCTCGTCCAACCCCTCGAGGAGAGCTACGCGTTCCCTGAGTGCAGCTTCGAAATCGAGCTCGCCGCGCATCGCGCGTTCGGTGATTTCGGCGACGTGCTGCTTGATGCCCGCATAGTCCGCCAGCTCGTCGATACATTCCTGCCCGATCATGGTGCTATCCATGTCGGACACGAATAGCCGCGGAACTTCAATGGCATGGTCGGCGACCAGCATGTCGCATTCGCCGAAACTTTCGGACAGGATGCGCGTGACGGTGTCGGCCTGCCCGTCGGGGAAGGTGATTTCGAGCACCTCGCCGCAGAAATCCAGCATGGCAGCGGAAGCCAGCGGCATGCCCGCCTGGTCCAGCTGCGCCCGCGCATTTTCCAAGCGGGTTTCCAGTCCCTCCTGCTCTGCTATCAGTCGCGCGATGAGCACTGCCTATTCTCCTGAAGAACCGTCTCTTGAAAAACCGGTGGCGCTCATCGCAGGGCCGACCGCAAGCGGCAAGAGCGATCTCGCGGTAGGCCTGGCCAAAGCCATCGAAGAGCGCGGCGGCCGCGGTGTCGTCATCAACGCGGACAGCGCACAGGTCTATGCCGATCTCCAGATCCTTTCCGCCCGGCCCGACGAAGAAGAGATGCAAGGCATCGAACATCGCCTCTACGGCGCCTGGGACGGTGCGACCGCATGCTCGGCAGCCGACTGGGCCGAGGCCGCCAAACGCGAAATTGCTGCACTTCACGATGAAGGCGCGGTCCCGATCCTGTGCGGCGGCACGGGTCTTTACATGCGCACCCTATTGGAAGGCATCGCACCCGTACCTCCTATCGTCCAAAGTCTACGTGACGAGGTAAGAGCTCTATCCCAATCAGAGGCGCGCGAAGCGCTGGAGGCAGAGGATCCGGAGGCCGCATCCCGCCTTGCGCCGGCCGATGTTGCACGCACCGCCAGGGCGCTGGAAGTGGTGCGATCTACCGGACGAACGCTCAAGGATTGGCAGGCGCGCAAGACCGGCGGCATCGTTGGGGAAATCACCCTTTCCCCGCTGGTCCTGCTGCCCGAGCGCGAATGGCTCTACGAACGCTGCGATCGCCGCTTCGTCTTGATGATGGAGGGCGGAGCGGTCGAGGAAGTGGAAAGCTTGCTCGCGCGAGGTCTCGATCCCCAGCTTCCCGTCATGCGCGCGATCGGGGTGCGCGAAATCGCGGGCTATCTCAAAGGCGAGCTATCGCGCGATGAAGCCATCGTCGCTGGCCAGATTGCGACACGTCGGTACGCCAAACGGCAATACACGTGGTTCAGGCACCAGCCGCCGGAAACATGGCCGCGGACGAGTAACATTAATGACGCTTTAGCGGATCATTTTGTTTCTTTGTTACGCAAATCGAGTTGACAACGCGCTATTCGTTACTCATACGAAGGCTCCTGTCGGCCCGGTGCTATGACCCCAGCGCCGGGCCGATTTGTGACTGGAAGTGGAGGAATACCCGTGTCGGAAGAGCGCAGCGGCGCCGCAATCCTGATCGAATGCCTGAAACGGCAGGGCGTCGAATTCGTATTCGGCTACCCCGGCGGTGCAGTGCTGCCGATCTATGACGAGCTGTTTGCAGACGACGATATCCGGCACATCCTCGTTCGCCATGAAGCAGGCGCCGCCCACGCGGCTGAAGGCTATGCGCGATCGACCGGCAAACCGGGCGTCGTCCTAGTCACCAGTGGTCCGGGCGCCACCAATGCAGTCACCGGCATCGCCGATGCCTACATGGACTCCATCCCCATGGTGGTGATCACCGGACAGGTCCCCACGGGCCTGATCGGCACCGACGCTTTCCAGGAAGCCGATACCGTCGGTCTCACGCGCCACTGCACCAAGCACAACTATCTGGTCAAAGACCCGGAACGCCTGCGCGCCACGATCGAGGAAGCCTTCCGCATCGCCACAACCGGCCGTCCTGGACCGGTCGTGATCGACATTCCGAAGGATGTCCAGATCGCGCTCGCATCCTGGGGCGACCAGGACGATGCCCCCCTGCCCTCGCATCGCTACCAACCTGAAGTCGACGGCAGCGCAAGCGAGATCGAGCAGGCAATCCAGATGCTGGCGCAGGCGGAACGCCCGGTTTTCTACACCGGCGGCGGCGTCATCAACGCCGGCCCCAAGGCAACTGAACGCCTGCGCCAACTGCAGAAGGCAACCGGCGCGCCGGTGACCAGCACCCTCATGGGCCTGGGTGCCTTCCCTGCCGATCACCCCGACTGGCTCGGCATGCTCGGCATGCACGGCACATATGAGGCCAACATGGCCATGAATCGGGCCGATCTGATTGTGGCGGTCGGAGCGCGCTTCGACGACCGAGTGACCGGCCGACTGGATGCATTCGCTCCGCAAGCGAAGAAAATCCACATCGACATCGACCGCGCGCAGATCAACAAGATCGTGCCAGTCGATCTCGGTATCGTGGGCGATTGCGGCAATGTGCTCGACCAACTGCTGCAGGAATGGGGTGCGCGCAAACCCAACGACCTGTCGGAATGGCAGGCGCGTCTCCTGGGCTGGAAGGCGCGCGACTGCCTTGCCTATCCGGAACGCTCCGATGCGATCATGCCGCAGAAGAGCATCGAACGGCTGTTCGCGCTAACCAAGGATCGTGATCCCATCATCACCACCGAGGTTGGGCAGCACCAGATGTGGGCGGCGCAGTATTTCGGCTTCATGGGCCCGAACAAGTGGCTCACCAGCGGCGGCCTCGGCACGATGGGCTATGGCCTTCCCGCAGCCATCGGCGCGCAGCTGGGCAACCCCGACAGCCTCGTCATCGATATCGCCGGCGAAGCGAGCATCCAGATGAATATCCAGGAGCTCGGCACGGCAAGCCAGTTCCGCCTGCCGGTCAAAGTCTTCATCCTCAACAACGAGTACATGGGAATGGTCCGCCAATGGCAGGAACTGACTTATGAAAGCCGCTATTCGAACAGCTATTCCGACAGTCTGCCCGACTTCGTGAAGCTGGCCGAAGCCTATGGCTGGAAGGGCATCCGTATCGAGGATGAAAGCCAGCTCGATGCAGGGATCGAGGCGATGCTCGCCCATGACGGGCCGGTGATCGTCGACTGCCAGGTGGCCAAGGATGCCAACTGCTTCCCGATGATTCCGAGCGGCGCGGCGCATACGGAGATGCTTTTGTATGGCGACCAGGTCGGGGGCACGATGGACGACGAAGCGAAGGCGCTGGTGTGATGGGTATGCGTATGAAAATTCCCACCGAATTCGCGCAGCGCGCGGAACGCAAGAAGTGGTTCGCGCGCGAGGATGCGGAGCGTCTGCTCGACTGGCTCGAGGATGACGGTCACCGTTTCATCGGCATGGATGTCGCCGAAAAACGCGATGACGGCAGTTGGGTCCTGCTGCTGGACCAGCTCGATCTCTCGCGCCAGACGGACAATTTCGAAGCCGTCCGCCGCGGACGCGATTTCCTGCGCGATTACGACGGCGAAGGCCGCATGTTCGAACCCGTCTGGCAGGAGCGCCAGCCGTGAAAATCGCCGAGCAATCCAGCGAACGTCACGTCCTCAACGTGATCGTCGACAATGAGGCCGGTATCCTTGCGAAGATATCGGGCATGTTCACCGCGCGCGGCTACAACATCGATAGCCTGACGGTGGCCGACATATCGGAAGACCATGCGATCAGCCGGATCACCATCGTTACCCGCGGTCCCGAGCCGGTGATCGACCAGATCCGCGCCCAGCTTGAACGGCTGGTGCCCGTCCACAAGGTCATCGACCTGACCGAACACGGCGCTCATGTCGAACGCGAACTCGCTCTGGTGAAGGTCGCCGGAAAGGGCGACGACCGGGTCGAGGCGCTGCGCATTGCAGAGCTGTTTCGCGCGAATGTCGTCGACACCACGACGCAAAGCTTTGTTTTCGAGCTGACCGGCGCGCCGGACAAGATCGACAGTTTCATCGTCCTGATGCGTGAACTCGGCCTCGTAGAGGTCGGGCGCTCGGGGATCGTTGGTATGATGCGCGGGCCCGACCGCGCCTAATATGGGGTTAGAAATGCAAGTTTATTACGACGCCGATTGCGACCAGCAGCTGATCAAGGACAAGAAGGTCGCTATTGTCGGTTACGGCAGCCAGGGCCACGCTCACGCGCAGAACCTTCGTGACAGCGGTGTGGGCGAAGTCGTCATTGCCCTGCGCGAAGGCTCGGCCACGGCAAAGAAAGCCGAAGGTGCAGGCTTCACCGTCAAGACGGTCTCCGAAGCCGCCGCATGGGCTGATGTGCTCATGATCCTCGCACCCGACGAGCACCAGGCTGCGATTTATGCGGGCGAGGTTGCGGGTAAGATGCGTCCCGGAACCGCCCTCGCCTTCGCGCACGGTCTCAACATTCACTTCGGGCTGATCGATCCGCCCGCTGACGTGGACGTCATCATGATTGCCCCCAAGGGCCCCGGCCACACGGTTCGCGGTGAGTATATCAAGGGCGGCGGCGTCCCCTGCCTCATCGCCGTCCACCAGGAAAGCAACCAGTCCGGCGGCAACGGCTTCGCCAAGCAACTGGCCCTCTCTTATGCCAGCGCAGTCGGCGGCGGCCGTTCGGGCATCATCGAAACCGACTTCAAGGAAGAGTGCGAAACCGACCTCTTCGGCGAGCAGGCGGTTCTGTGCGGCGGGATCACCCACCTCATCCAGGCCGGTTTCGAAACGCTGGTCGAGGCGGGATACGCGCCCGAAATGGCCTATTTCGAATGCCTCCACGAGACCAAGCTGATCGTCGACCTTCTCTATGAAGGCGGCATCGCCAATATGCGCTATTCGATCTCGAACACCGCCGAATACGGCGACATCAAGACCGGCCCGCGCATCATCACCGAAGAGACCAAGGCCGAAATGGGCCGCGTCCTCAAGGACATCCAGTCGGGTCGCTTCGTGAAGGACTTCGTGCTCGACAACCAGGCGGGACAGCCCGAGCTCAAGGCCAGCCGCAAGGCCGCAGCAGCCCACCCGATCGAGAAGACCGGAGCGCAGCTTCGCGCCATGATGCCGTGGATCGGCGCCAACAAGCTCGTCGACAAAGAACGCAATTAGTCGAAAACCCTTTGCGGTTCAGCGCGATAAGGAGAGGGTGAGGTCATGACGGACCTCGCCTTCTCTTGCGCTTGCGGCACCGTGACGGGTGTCGTGAAAGATGTCGGCCCCGGTGAAGGGGACCATGTCTATTGTCACTGCACCGATTGCCAGTCTGTGCCCAGGTTCCTTGGCGCCGAAGACCGCATCCTGGACGAGGCTGGTGGGACCGAGCTTTACCAGACGCGTTGCGCCCGCCTGGCATTCCATTCGGGCAAGGACCAGTTGGCCGGTCTTCACATGACCGACAAGCCGACCTTGCGCTGGTATGCAAAGTGTTGCGACACGCCAATGTTCAACACCTACGCGAACGGGAAGCTTCCCTATACCACCGTGCTTGTCGCGAATTGCGAGGCAAGCGGCCGATCGGCGTTGGGGCCGGTTCGGGGACACCTCTTCCTAAAAGACGCTCCCGGCAATACCGATGGCCTGAAGCCGCTTTCCATGAACGCTCTGCTACGCAGCTTTTTCAAAAGGTTGATCCGCGATATTTTTTCCGGCGACCGCAGGCGCAATCCGCTGTTCGATCCGGCGACATTGCAACCGATAGCTACTCCGCGAAGGCTCACACCGGATGAAAGTCGCATACTCGGTTAGAGTAATCGCATTTTCGTGTCGCCAGATCAGGAACGACGCGATTTCTGCGGTTTTTCTAGAGAGCATTCCCGCAGGAGACCGAACATGAAGAAGCCGATCCTCGCCCTAGCCCTCGCCACCAGCGCAGGCCTCGCCGTCACTTCCTTCTCTGCCCAGGGACAAGGTCAGGTGCCGGGTGCCGTCGACGCCAGCCGCGTCGCTGCAGGCACCTACGCCCTCGATCCTGCGCACACCCTCGTGCAGTGGAGCGTGAGCCACTTCGGTTTCAACGACTACTTTGGCCTGTTCGGCGATATCGAGGGGACGATGTCCTTCGATCCTGCTGACATCGAGGCGAGCAGTTTCGACATCTCGATCCCCATCACCAGCGTCGCCGTACCCAGCGAGGGCTTGCGCGACCATCTGCTGCGCCCGGGCAAGGACGGGGCGGAACCGGATTTCTTCGGCCCCGATCCGCAAGCTGCACGCTTCGTATCGACCTCCGTTCGCCGGGTCGGCGACACATCGGCGGTCGTCACCGGACAGCTGACGATGAATGGCAACACCGGTCCGGTCACCATGCTCGTCGACTTCACCGGCGCAGGCCAGAATCCCATGAACGAAGCGCGCACAGTCGGTTTCCACGCGCGCGCAACAATCGACCGGACGCAATGGGGTATCGATTACCTCGCGCCAGTAGTCGGAAGCGAAGTCGACCTCGACATAAGCGCAGCCTTCGAACTGCAGTAAGGCCTCTCGACAAGCGCATCGCGAGCCTTCACGACGGTCCGCATGCGCTTGTCCGACTGTCACAATATCGATGATTTCCGCAAACTGGCCAAGGCACGCCTACCGTGGCCGGTCTTCGACTATATCGATGGTGCGGCAGACGACGAGCTGACCAAGGCCCGCAACACCAGCGCTTTCGACAATGTGGACCTGGTGCCGGACGTCCTTGCCGGTGTGGGGAAAATCGACACCAGCTGCACGATCATGGGGCGCAAGAGCGCGCTTCCCCTCATGCTCAGCCCGACAGCCCTGCAGCGGGCTTTTCACCGCGACGGCGAGCGCGCAGTCGCACTCGCTGCGGAGAAATTTGGCCTGTGGTTCGGTATCTCGAGCCTGGCGACACACTCGATCGAGGAAATCGCCGGCCTGACCAGCGGCCCGAAGCTGTTCCAGCTCTACGTCCACAAGGACAAGGGCCTCAACGCGAGCATGATCGAACGCTGCCAGGAGAGCGGCTTCGACGCTTTGGCGCTGACAGTCGACACGATCGTATCGGGCAAGAGGGAGCGCTGCCTGCGCTCGGGATTCACCACCCCGCCCCGCTTCTCCGCCTCATCGCTGTGGAGTTACGCGACGCGGCCGTACTGGACACTCAATTACATCTTCTCCCCCAAGTTCCGCCTCCCCAACCTCGACGGCCATGTGCAGGAAGGGACTGGCAAGGCCGTGAGCATCCAGGATTATTTCAACACCATGCTCGACACGAACATGGATTGGGACACTGCGGCGAGGATACGGCAGGACTGGGGCGGCACGTTCTGCCTCAAAGGGGTGATGAGCGCTGCAGATGCAAGACGCGCAGTCGAGATCGGAGCGGACGCAATCATGATCTCCAGTCACGGCGGCAGGCAATTGGACGGCAGCCGCGCGCCCTTCGACCAATTGCAGGAGATCGTCGATGCGGTCGGAGGCGAGATCGAAATCATCTGCGACGGCGGGGTCCGGCGTGGCACCCACGTTTTGAAAAGCCTTGCGATGGGCGCAATCGCTGCATCTGGTGGCAGGCTATACCTCTATGCGCTTGCCGCGGCCGGCCAGGAAGGCGTCGAGCGCGCACTTGCCATACTGCAGGACGAAATCGAGCGTGGTATGCGCCTCATGGGGGTTACAAACGTGAAAGAATTGACCCGCGATCGCCTGCGTTGGCGATAGAAAAGAAAACTTCACCTTGTCCTGCGCGAAAAATTGCGCAATTCATCATCGCATGAACCGCATCGGACTACTTCTGCGACTTACACGCCCTTGGGCGTGAACTCGGTGTGCCATCAGGGTGCACCGCGCACCCAAGGGCCTTTCCGACGATAGCCGAACCCCGATACGAGTTTTTTCATGCCAATGCTTAGCGATCCCAGCGCCAAATACTCGGCCTTTCCCCAGGTCCCCCTGACCGACCGTCAGTGGCCGACAAGGACGATCACCGCCCCGCCCCGCTGGCTGTCGACCGATCTTCGGGACGGTAACCAGGCGATCGTCGACCCGATGGATGCGCACAAGAAGAACCGGTTCTTCGATCTCCTAGTCGAGATCGGCGTGAAAGAGATCGAAGTCGGCTTTCCCAGCGCTGGCGCAACCGAGTTCGATTTCATCAGCGGCCTCGTCCAATCAGGCCGCGTCCCGGACGATGTGCTGGTGCAAGTACTCACCCAAAGCAGGGAAGACCTGATCCGGACAAGCTTCGCCAGCCTCAAGGGGGCGAAGCAGGCCATCGTGCACCTTTACAACGCGGTCAGCCCCGCATGGCGCGAAGTCGTTTTCGGCATGACGCGGGAGCAGGTGCGCGATATCGCCGTCCGCGGTGCCAAGGTCATGCGCGACGAGGCGGCGCAGCAACCGGACACCGACTGGCACTTCCAGTATTCGCCGGAAACATTCTCAACCGCAGAACTCGATTTCAGCCTCGAAGTTTGCGAAGCGGTGATGGAAGTTCTTGCCCCCACTCGCGAACATCCGATCATCCTCAACCTGCCTGCGACGGTGGAAGCGGCCACTCCGAATATTTACGCAGACCAGGTGGAATATTTCATCCGCAACCTGCCCAATCGCAACAGTGCGGTCATCAGCCTTCACACCCATAACGATCGCGGCACCGGCGTGGCAGCCGCCGAACTGGCGCTGATGGCCGGGGCCGACCGGGTGGAAGGTTGCCTTTTCGGGAACGGCGAGCGGACCGGAAATTGCTGCCTCGTGACCATGGCGCTCAACATGTACACGCAGGGCATCGATCCCCGCCTCGATTTCTCCGATATAGACCGGGTCATCGAGACGGTGGAGTACTGCAACGAACTGCCCGTGCACCAGCGCCATCCCTATGGCGGCGAACTGGTCTACACAGCGTTCTCAGGCAGCCATCAGGACGCCATCAAGAAAGGTTTCGCGGCCCATGAGGTGCAGAACGATCCTCATTGGCGTGTGCCTTACCTGCCCATCGATCCTGCCGATCTCGGGCGGACCTACGAGGCGGTCATCCGCGTCAATTCGCAATCCGGCAAGGGAGGCTTTGCATGGGTCCTCGAACAGGATCAGGGCCTCAAGCTGCCGAAGAAAATGCAGGCCGATTTCAGCCCCCATGTCCAGCGCATGGCAGACGAGCTCGGCCGCGAACTGGGTGCAGCGGACATCTGGGAAGCCTTCAAACGGGCTTACCACGTCCAAACCAGCGAGAAGCGCTTCCAGCTTGTCGATTATGACGAGCGGCGCGCATCGGACGGCACCAGGCTGTTCAGCGGGACGATCGCGGTCGATGGTGTCGAAAAAAGCGTTTCGGGCCGCGGTAACGGCCTGATCTCCTCGGTGCTTTCGACCATCGAAAAGGCGTTTGGCCTGCAACTCGAAATCGTCGATTACAGCGAGCACGCACTGACCACCGGTCGCGACAGCCAGGCCGCAGCATATCTCGAATGCCGGGACGGAGAGGGCAACACCATATGGGGATGCGGCATCGATGAAGATGTCGCGACGGCCAGTGTCCGGTCGGTGCTGAGTGCGGCCAATTCCGCAGTGGCGAAGACTCTCTGAGACGAAATATGTCCCATAGCGGGATTACATGCTGGTTCTATACAAGCACATCATACCGTGTATGGTAGAGGAAGGGTCACTATCGCAATAATACAGGCTGTTATCGCCGCTGGTTGAGTAGCTATCCCGTTGGAAGACCCCTTCTACGTCATCAAGGCTGACCATCTGCCGGCGCTTTATTATCTGGAGCGTTCGCACCCTCGCCCGCGTCGTATGGAATGGATCAATCGCGGCACCAATTCGGTGCTGCGCCCTTCCACGGTCGATATGCTGTTGCGCACCCTTTTCAGGCATCCACGCTCGCCTAGTGTCAAAAAACTGCACGATTCCTCGGGGCTGAGGGTGTCATTCGCTGGCGAGCCCGAGAGAGACAAATTCGCCCGCACCTTCCTGGAAGCGCGGCGTCACATGAGGTCGAATTCCGCCCGAATAGTGACCGCGGTCTTCGAGGGCTCCGAAAGCGCGGAAGCGGCAGTAGAGAAACTGCGTCAGGAAGGGATTCCCGACAAAGCCGTGTCGATGGTATGGCGAACCAGTCAATATCTCGATGCGGATTACAAGCCGAGCGAGGGGCATGGATATCTCGGCATTGCCTCTGCCATGGCTGGCGGTGGTATCGCAGGTGCAATGCTGGGAACGGCGATCCTTATCATTCCCGGCGTCGGTCCGGTAGCGGTCGCCGGGGCTCTTACTGCCTCCGCGTTCTCTTCGGTCGCTGCATTTTCCGGGATTATCGGCGCGACCGGGAGCGGCATTGCCAAGATGCTGACCGACCATGATGTGGATGGTGTCGCTGCCACTCTATACGAGCAGGAAATTCGGAAAGGGCGCGTTTTCGTCTCGGTGGACTGCGTCGATGCGAATTGCGATCCGGCCAAGATCCACAAGACGCTCGACGAAGCTGGCGGCAAGACGGCAGGACTGGAATCTGGCGGCCTATCCTAGTGCCTTTGCAGGAGATTGAAGATGTCGGAAGAAATTCTTGAACCTGAACTGCCGATCATCGATCCCCATCATCACCTGTGGGACCTGAGGCCGCTCGTTCCTGCCTTTCCCGAACCTCGCCACGACTTTATCGAAGCGATCGCAGGTGCAGCCTATTACACTTTCGACGAATTGCTGGCCGACACCGGCACAGGCCACAACATCATCGGCACCGTCTTCATGGAGTGTGGTGCATTTTATGATGCTGCCAGGGATGATGCGCTGAAAAGCGTGGGTGAAGTCGAGTTTGTAAATGGCGTAGCTGCGCAGGGTGCCAGCGGCCTTTACGGAGACATTCGCCCTTGTGCCGGGATTGTCGGCCATGCCGATTTGACGCTCGGGGATGCGGTTCGCCCCGTCATCGAAGCCTTGGTCGCGGCAGGCAATGGCCGCTTCAGAGGCATTCGGCATGCAAGTGCGTGGGACGCCGATCCAGAGGTGCTGGGCCCGCCTTTCCACGCCCCCGAAGGCCTGTATCGCAGTGACGCATTCCTGGCCGGTTTCGAAGCCTATTCCGAGTACGGACTGACCTTCGATGCCTGGCTTCTCGAGCCGCAACTTGGCGACGTCATCGAATTGGCGAAAAGGTTTCCGGACCAGGCAATCATCCTCGACCATTGCGGTACACCGCTCAACATCGCGAGCTATCGCGGCAAACTGCATGAAAACTTCGATCGCTGGCGCAGATCGATCCACGCTCTCGCCGAATGCCCTAACGTATCGGTGAAGCTGGGAGGCCTGGCGATGGCATTCTGCGGCATGCCCGAGGACGGCCCTGCGAAGGGTCACGACTCCGAGCATCTGGCAGCGCTCTGGCGCCCGTATGTCGAGACTTGCATCGAAAGCTTTGGCCCGGATCGCGCGATGTTCGAGAGCAACTATCCTGTCGACAGATGGGGTGCGAGCTATCCTGTCCTGTGGAATGCATTCAAGCGCCTGGCACAAGGCCATTCCGCCGATGAGAAGCGCGCGCTCTTCGCTGGTACCGCAGCACGCGTATATGGTGTCGAACACTTGCTGGAAGGGGCCTGACGTTTACGTAACGTCACACTCGACAAGTCGGATACTGCGCCATAGGCACGCTGCTTCAGAAGAGTAGAGGAGCCCTACAGCATGAGCCTGCCTGCCCCGTTCGACAAACTGCGCATTCCGGTAATCGGATCGCCTCTCTTCATCGTGTCCGGGCCGGAATTGGTGATCGCCCAATGCAAGGCCGGTATTGTCGGCAGCTTCCCGGCTCTCAACGCGCGTCCGCAAAGCGAACTGGACGAATGGCTCCATCGTATCACCGAAGAGCTGGCAGCCCACAACCGGGACAACCCGGATCGCCCGGCAGCGCCATTCGCGGTCAATCAAATCGTTCATCGATCCAATGACCGCATCGAAGCGGACATGGCGACCTGCGCGAAATGGCAGGTTCCACTGGTGATCACCTCCCTTGGCGCGAGGGAAGAAATCTTCGACGCGGTCCGCGGTTGGGGCGGCATCACCATGCATGACGTCATCAACAATCGCTTCGCTCATAAAGCCATCGAGAAGGGCGCCGATGGGCTCATCCCCGTCGCCGCAGGCGCTGGCGGCCATGCCGGTACGCTCAGCCCCTTCGCCTTGATGCAGGAAATCCGCGAGTGGTTCGATGGATTGGTCGCGCTATCCGGTTCGATCGCTCACGGTCGCTCCATCCTTGCAGCGCAAGCTCTCGGAGCGGATTTTGCCTATATCGGTTCGCCTTGGATCGCGACCGAGGAAGCAAATGCAGTCGACGGGTACAAGGAAGGCATCGTCGAAGGCAGCGCGGACGGCATCGTCTACTCGAACCTGTTCACCGGAGTGCATGGTAATTACCTGCGTTCGAGCATTGAGAAGGCAGGTCTCGATCCGGAAAACCTTCCGGAAAGCGATCCCAGCAAGATGAATTTCGGCAGCGGCGGCAACACCAAGGCCAAGGCGTGGAAGGACATCTGGGGTTCGGGACAGGGTATCGGAACGGTGAAGAGCGTCGGGCCGGTAGAGGACATGGTTGCCCGGCTCGAAACCGAATATACCGCGGCCAAGAAAGCGCTCGCCGAAGCGACCGCCTAGGCCGCGGCCGCCCACAGACCATCGGCCAGGGCATCGAGTTCGGAGAAATCGATGCCTCTGCTGGCGGGGTCCTTGCGATTGAGGCGGATCGGGCGCGTTTCGTCCAAAAGCTGTTTGCGAAGCGTTTGCTGGAGCAGTCGCAACCCGGCAATCGCATCCCGACCGGCTGCGTCGCAATCGGATTTGCGACGAATTTTCCATAGAGCCTCGATATCTCCGACCCGGTCTATGACCATCGCATTATATTCCTGATGCGGGCCGCGATGGAGAGGCAGGGCCGTGCGCCGTGCGGCCTTTTCGCAGGACGGCAACAGCATTCCGTTTATCCTGAAGTCGTCGAAACCGATCCGCTCTCGTCCCAAGGCAGCGAACATCGAGCCGAAGCATGATCGATTCAGCAATTGCCGCGGGAGAAGATGGTGGCGTTGCATGGCCGGATCGTGGCCATGCGCACCTCGCCGGTTAACCGCACGAAAAGGCACGCGGAAGCGCTGGTCCGGGTAGAGATGGCGACCCAAAGCGAATTCCTTACATCGTGCGAACCTCAATCAGAGCGTCATCGACGGGCACGACACGCAGCTCGACCCCATCATCCAGGGTGAACCGCGTCTCCTGATCCAGCCGCCCGAGAGGCACCAGCTCGTGGATCAATCTAATCGCGATGCGCATTGCGGCACTTCGATCGATCGAGAGCTCCGGCGAGAGTGCAAGCTCGCGTCCCACAAACCACCGCAGCCCATCGGTGCAGAGGCGCCCCTGCCCATCGACGATGTGTCCAACCAGTCCGAGAGCGGGAAATGCCCCCCCTTCCATCCAGGAGGAAGCGAGCGAGGTGAAGACAGCCCGGGACATCGCCGAACCGCTCGGCCCCCAGTATACGGCTTGAACGCCTCCGAGGGCCTCGATCAGTGCCGTTGCTGCATCCAGCATGGCTCGCACCACAGGGATACTGCTCGAAGCATCGGCGAGGTGAGGCCCCGGCGTAAGTGCAATGGCGTCATGAGAAGCCAGGTCGATATCGGAGGAAAGGCTCAACCGGTGCCTGACCGGCGGCAATACGAGCTTCGGTCCCGGGGCGAGCCCGAGACAATCGAAAGTCATGCCCCATTTGAGCAGTTCCAGCCACGTGCCTTCCGGCGAGTCCCCGAACGCTTCTCGAGCATGGCGATGCGCAGCATCGCGCTGGAACGGGTCATGACTGATCGTAATGTCTTGGATAGTCGAGATAGCATCGATCAATTCCGACCGGTGTGGCCGACAGTCGCGATCGAACATCAAGAATAGGGCGTTAACGGGGGCCGAGCGATCATTCGCTTTGTCCGACCCCTTCCCCATACTGCGTCCCAAACCCCCGATCCCACTCCTTTCAAGCCTTTAGCGAAAAGCCCTATAACGTCGAGGCTCTTGCGCCGAATTACTTCCAGATTGGATGATTCTTCGGCAACTAGAAAATACCCTGCCCGATGCCTTCGGCAAAGGCCTCCCCCAGACTTCTCGCGGTCCTCAAATGATCTTCAGACACGACCTTCGATGCCAGTATCGCCTCGGCAGTCTGGGCATCCGTGTTGACGATGAAATGATCGAAGACGCGTTTCAACCGCCAGCCTTTCGCGATGCGATCGATCTGGCGCTGCGCACCTGCCCCGTCCGAACCTGCCGCTATGATGGTGGCAAAGGCCCTACCCTCGATCTTTCCCAGCACCGGGTAATAGCAGCGATCGAACATCTCTTTCATGCAGCCGCTCATCGATGCGAGGTTTTCCGGGCACACGAAAAGATACCCGCTCGCCTTGAGTATATCGGCCGGTTCCACCTCAGCCGCGGCAAGAATGATTGCAGCTTCTCCGGCGCCATCCTTGGCGGCCTTGGCGAGCGCCTCGCTCGTGCCTGTTCGGCTATGCCAGATTATGAGTAGCGGCCCTGTTTCCATCTCGCGCTGAACCATCCAGCATGGCTGTCGATTGTCAATGGCGCCTGCTTGCTGCGACCTGTCGGGAAGAGGTAGAACATCAGGATGGCTACATCTGCACTTCCCTATGTCTATGGCGTTTCGCGCTCGCTAACCGGCAAAGCCTGGCGTTGGCGCGGCGGCAATATGGACTTGGGCCAGGGAAACTTCGCGGGCGGCAACGACATCCTGCGGCAGATCCTGCTCGCGCGCGGGGTAGGTTCCGACGACATCGATCGCCACATGACCCCGACCCTGCGCGATTTCCTTCCTGACCCGTCCGAATTCAACGACATGGACGTGGCCGCAGAACGTATTGCACAGGCCATTCTGACGAATGAGAAAATCACCGTTTACGGTGATTACGACGTCGATGGCGCGACCAGTTCCGCGCTGCTGATCCGGCTGCTTAGGGATCTCGGGGTCGATGCGGACTATTACATCCCGGATCGCCTGCTGGAAGGTTACGGTCCGTCGGGTGAAGCGCTGGTCAAGCTGGGTCAATCCGGCTCCAGCCTCGTGGTTACGGTCGACTGCGGCGCAATGGCTCATGACGCATTGTCCATGGCGAGCGATGCGGGCGTGGACGTGATCGTCGTCGATCACCATAAATGCTCGCCCGAGTTGCCGCGCACGGTCGCGCTCGTGAATCCGAACCGGCTCGACGAGAACGACCTTGCCGCAGCGCATGGCCATCTCGCGGCAGTTGGCGTGGCCTTCCTGCTAGCGATCGCGCTGGTTCGTACCCTGCGCGAAAGCGGATATTTCGAGAATCGCGCCGCCCCCGACCTGCTCGCCCTGCTCGACCTCGTCGCGCTTGGCACTGTCGCCGACGTCGCCGCCTTGCATGGTCTTAACCGTGCATTCGTCGCACAAGGCCTGAAAGTGATGGGCAAGCGCGCCAATACGGGCATGGCGGCACTGATCGATGCCAGCCGGCTCAAGCGCAGCCCGGTCTGCTCCGACCTGGGCTTTGCGTTGGGGCCACGCATCAACGCGGGTGGGCGTGTCGGCGAATCCACCTTGGGCGTGCGATTGCTCACCACACAGGATCCGGAGGAAGCTGCGCAGATTGCCGCTCAGCTTTCCGCTCTCAACGAGGAACGGCGCGCAATCGAAGCCGAGGTCCAGCAGGCAGCGGAAGAACAGCTCGCCGCCCAGCACAATCGTGCCGTGCACGTCCTCAACGGCGAAGGGTGGCATCCCGGCGTGATTGGCATTGTCGCCGGACGGATCAAGGAAAAGACCGGCAAACCCTCGGTGGTTATCGCGGTGGACGAGGCGTCAGGGGAAGGCAAAGGATCGGGACGTTCGATTTCCGGCGTAGATCTGGGCGCTGCGATTATCCGTGCGCGTGAAGAAGGCTTGCTGGTCAAGGGTGGCGGACACGCGATGGCCGCAGGCCTAACGGTAGAGGTCGGCAAGATAGATGCCCTGGCCGAGTGGCTCGACAGCCATCTCGAGCAGGCGGTCGCACGCGCTTCCGACAACCTCGAAATGCTGCTCGATATCGCGGTCGCTCCGGGAGGTCTTACGCCCGAGCTGGTCGACACGCTTGATGCCGGGGGGCCTTACGGGGTTGGCTGGCCCGGTCCGCGTGTAGCAGTCGGCCCTGTCAGGCTCGTGAAATGCGATATCGTGGGCACAGACCATGTCCGCCTGATTGCCAGCGGCGATGACGGAAAAAGCTTCAAGGGAATCGCATTTCGGGCCGCCGACAGCGAGATGGGCCAGGCCCTTCTCCATGGCTCGCGTGGACGACGACTGTGGCTGGCAGGCCGCGCGAAGATCGACGATTGGGGCAGCCGTCCGCAAGCGGAACTGCACCTCGAAGACGCCGCTTTCGCAGACTGATCGGCAAGTTGCACAATTCGAGGCTTGACGCTTTCGACGCCCCCGCCTAAGTGCCCCGCCACGCCACCGACCCGGCAACGGGTGTGGCCCGTTCGTCTAGCGGTTAGGACGCGGCCCTTTCACGGCTGAAACACGGGTTCGATTCCCGTACGGGTCACCACGGTGGCGTTATTGCATCTGCAATCCGCGCAAAGCGCCACTTTTGTGGCCCGTTCGTCTAGCGGTTAGGACGCGGCCCTTTCACGGCTGAAACACGGGTTCGATTCCCGTACGGGTCACCACTTCTCCGAAATTTCGCTCCGATTACGGCTGGCGCAGGCAATCGCGCCAAGCTAAGCGGCTTGGCATGAGCGCGCGCTCCTTCCCCTGGTCCGCCTTTGCCCTGGCGATTGCGACGGCCATCGGTCTTCTCATGCTCGAGATTCCTTTTCTCGTTGTGACTGTCATCCTGCTCGTCTGGGCGGGGTCGCTATGGCTCGTCGGTTCCACACCGCCCCCTCCTGCGGAAAAGAACAGCGACGGCGCGATCTCGCGCGATTCCATGGGCGATCTGTTCGAGCACTCCGAAACGCCGGTCCTGCTCACAGAGGGCGGACGGGTCATCATCGCGAACATTGCCGCGCGCAGGCTGCTGGGGGCACACATCCTTGGACAGGATGTGAAGATGGCCTTGCGCCAGCCGGAAGCGGTGCGACTGCTGGAAAAGCCGGAAGACGGTGCCGCCGTTGTGAGGGGCCTCGCTCGGCGCAAGGATATCTGGCGAATCAACCGCAAGAAACTGGACAAGAACCTCTCTGTCATCGAACTGGTCAACAAGACGGCCGAGGCCGATATCAGTCGCGCGCATACCGATTTCGTCGCCAACGCCAGTCACGAATTGCGCACGCCGCTTGCAGCAATCCTCGGATATGTCGAAACGCTTCGCGAGGACGGGCCGGATATCGAACCGAAGATGGCTGAGAAGTTCCTCGCGACGATCCAGCGCGAGGCGAAGCGCCTGCAGGACCTTGTCAGCGATCTCATGTCTCTGTCGCGTATCGAGGCTGAGAAACACGACCTGCCCGCCAAGACGGTTGCGCTCGCGGATCTTGCAAAGCGCGCGTCCCAGGATGGCGCTGGGGCAGAACGCCTGGATCGCCTGGATTTCGAATCTCATGGCGACTTCCTCGTCCGCGGCGACGAACAGCAGCTTGAACAATTGGTCCGCAACCTGGTCGACAACGCCATGAAATACGGCGCGCCGGGTACGCCGGTCACGGTCAGGCTCGTGCCTCAGGGCGATGCACGAGTGATGATGACCGTAACCGATCGCGGCGACGGCATCGCTCCGGAACACATTCCGCATCTCACGCGCCGTTTCTACCGTACCGATCCGGGTCGCAGCCGCGCTTCCGGAGGAACCGGGCTCGGCCTCGCCATCGTGAAGCACATCGTCGAACGGCATCGCGGCAAGCTTGTGATCGAGAGCAAGCAAGGTGAAGGAACGCGGGTGAAGATCACCCTTCCCCTTGCCGACTGAGCGCGCCCAATGCCCCGTTTTCCGGGCTTTCCCACAGCTATGCACATGTAATCCACAGGCTTGGAGCGTCGTGTGAACTTGTGTCACAAACCCGTAATTATCGGGTCATAGAGGCGTCTCCGGATCGTAACCTTGTAAGGGATTCGTCACATGAATTCGCCAATCCGGCTCTCCGTCATTGCCGCCGCACTAAGCTGCACCATCGCTACACCCGTATTTGCTCAGGCCGAGACGGCCCCTTCGGCTGCCCAGGAACTGGCAGAGATGCGCGCCCAGCTCGCAGCGCTCGTCACGCGCATCGACCAGCTCGAAGGCGAACTCGCTGAAGAGAAGGCTGCAAACGCTGCGCAGGACGCGACGATCGCCGCCAACGCGGAAGCCGTCGCCGCACCCGCCTCCGCACCAGAGCCGCAGGTCGCTACCCTTGAAAAGAAGGATGGCTGGAGCTTCAAGCCGCGCGGTCGCCTGATGTATGATGTCGGCTTCACGAGCGTTCCCGAATCAACCGGCCGCGACGACGGCTTCGGAAACGAAGTGCGCCGCGCGCGCCTTGGTGCATCCGGCGGGCTTGGCGGAGGCTTCGGCTACAAGTTTGAGCTCGATTTCGCCGGAAACGAAGTCGAAGCGGCCGATGCCATCCTGACCTACGAGGACGGCGGGCTGGACATCGCGATCGGCCACCACAACAATTTCCAGTCCCTCGAAGAACTGACCAGCAGCCTGCACACGACCTTCATCGAACGTGCTGCTTTCACGGATGCTTTCGGGTTCGAACGCCGCATCGGCGCATCGGTCAGCTACAGCGCCGGGGTCGTCCTGGCGCAGGCCGGTGTCTTCACCGACAATTTCGATGACACCGGGACGAACAATCGCGGCTTCGACGGTCGCGTGGTCGTGATGCCGAAAAGCGGCAACACCCAGTTCCACCTCGGCGGATCGCTTCACTACAACGATCTGGGCGAGGATGACGCCAGCGTACGTTATCGCCAGCGCCCGCTCGTGCACTTCACCTCCGAGCGGTTCGTGAACACCGGCAATCTGGATGCCGACAGCGAATTCGGCGTCGGGCTCGAAGGCGCCGTAATCTCCGGACCTTTCCACGCTGCTGCCGAAGGCTTCTGGCAGAACGTCGACATGCCCGCGATGACCGACAACCCGACTTTCTTTGGCGGCTATGCCGAAGTCGGCTACTTCCTCACCAAGGGCGACAGCCGCGGTTATAAGGGCGGTAAGTTCGATCGCACGAAGCCCGAAAACCCCGTCGGCGAAGGCGGCATGGGTTCGGTTCAGCTGAACCTGCGCTATGACTATCTCGACCTCAACAGCGCAGGAATCGTAGGCGGAATCCAGAACGGCTACCTCGCGTCGCTGATCTGGAAACCGACGGATTACACGCTCTTCAGCCTCAACTACGGCAAGATGGACTACACCGATGCAGTCCATGCCAAGGCGGATGGCGACACGGATTACACCGTAGATGCTTTCGGAATTCGCGCTCAGGTCGATTTCTGATCCATATCCCGCTAGGGGCATCGACAACGATTCGGTGCCCCGGAGCGGAAGTCACACTTTTGTCGTCACCTTGTAACAATCCCGCGCTCTTGCGCGGCTAGTTGGACAACATAGGGGTTCTACCATGACCAAGACTTTCAAGATTGCTCTCGCCGCCGCTTCGGCTCTCGCGCTCACCGCTTGTGGTGACAATTCCGCCGGTGGCGGTTCGCGCGAACAGATCAAGGCCGTCGGCTCCTCGACCGTCTTCCCGTTCTCGAAGGCCGTTTCGGAAGCGTTCGCCCGCGACACCCAGTTCGCATCGCCGATCATCGAATCGACCGGTACTGGCGGCGGCATGAAGCTGTTCTGTGCCGGCGTCGGCGCCGAAACGCCGGACATCGCCAACGCATCGCGCCGCATGAAGGCCAGCGAGTTCGAGACTTGCCAGACCAATGGCGTGACCGACATCATCGAAGTCCAGGTCGGCCTCGACGGCATCGCCCTTGCCTCCTCCAAGGGTGGCATCATGATGAACCTCACGCCCAAGATGGTTTACGAAGCACTTGCTGCGTCGCCCTATGGCGGTGAGCAGACCACCAAGACCTGGGCGGATGTCGATCCCTCGCTCCCGGCCGAGCCGATCCTCGTTTACGGTCCGCCGAGCACCTCGGGCACGCGCGACGCGCTCAAGGAACTGATCCTTGAAGCGGGCTGCAAGACCGACGAAGCCACCAAGGCTCTCAAGGAAACCGACGAAGACCGTTACGACCAGGTCTGCACCGAAGTCCGTAGCGACGGCGCTTATGTCGACCAGGGCGAGCAGGACAACCTGATCGTGCAGAAGATCGAAGGCAATCCGAATGCCGTGGGGATTTTCGGCTATTCCTACCTTGAGGAGAATCTCGACAAGGTGCAGGGCCTGCCGATGAACGGCGTCGACCCGACCTACGAGAACATCTCGAGCTTTGAATATCCTGGCGCACGTCCGCTCTTCATGTACGTCAAGAAGGCGCACCTCGACGCCATCCCCGGCCTGAAGGAATTCCTCAGCCAGTGGGCAGGCATGTGGGGCAAGGACGGACCGCTCGCCAAGATCGGCCTCGTCGCCAATCCCGATGATGCGGCAGCTGCAGCCAATGCTGCTGTCACCGAGTACACCACGCTCGACGGTTCCGAGCTGAAGTAAGGGTAACCACGCACGCAATGTCGCTAACCATTCTGCTCCTCCTGGCCCTCGGGCTCGGGCTCGCCGGATGGTTGGCGGCTCGTGCGCGTGCGTGGACCTTCCGCAAGGCGAGCCCGACCGGGCGGCTCGCCAGCTTGCCGAGCTATCACGCGTGGTACGTCGCGCTCTGGATAGTCTTGCCCGTCCTCGTCTTCATCGCCATCTGGAGTGCGGTTGCGCCGGGTCTTGTGACCCAGTCGGTGCTGGCTGCGCCCGCGGCCGACCAGCTTCCTGCATTCGGCTTCCAGCGCCAGACGATCCTCAACGAAGCGCGTGCGGTTGCCACCGGTGCAGCCCAGGGCGTCTTCAATCCCCTCGCCCGCGAGTTCGTCGAACCATATCGCGACGCCCTGTCGTTCTATAACTGGATCGGCATCGCCGCGACGCTGGTCATCGCCTTTCTCGGCGGGGCCTTCGCCTTCCTGCGCCTGAAGCCCGATTTCACTGCTCGCACGCGGGTGGAACGTATCGTCATGGCGATCCTGCTGGGCGCCTCGCTGGTGGCTATCCTTACGACCATCGGGATCTTCGTCAGCCTCGTTTTCGAGACGCTGCGCTTCTTCGGAATGGTCAACCCGATCGACTTCCTTTTCGGAACACACTGGGCACCTGACCCGATGAGCAATCCGGAAAACCCGGATGCCACCCGCTACGGCGCAATCCCGCTCTTCTGGGGCACGCTGTTCATCGGTGCGATCATCGCCATGATCGTGGCGATACCGCTCGGCCTGATGAGCGCTGTCTACTTGACGCAGTACGCGAACCCGCGCCTGCGCGCCTGGGTTAAGCCCACCCTTGAAATCCTCGCTGGCGTGCCGACCGTCGTCTACGGTTACTTCGCCGCGCTCACCATCGCCCCTGCGATCCGCGACCTGGCGGTCGACTTGGGGGCATCCAACCCGTCTTCCGAAAGCGCGCTCGCTGCAGGCCTGGTCATGGGTGTCATGATCATTCCGTTCGTGTCGTCGATGGCCGACGATTCCATTGCTGCCGTGCCGCAATCCATGCGCGACGGAAGCCTTGCGATGGGCGCCACCACGAACGAGACCATTCGCCGAGTCCTGGTTCCGGCGGCCCTTCCCGGCATCGTGGCCGGCGTGATGCTCGCCATCAGCCGCGCGATTGGCGAAACCATGATCGTGGTGATGGCCGCATCGACCGCGGCCAACCTCAGCGCCAACCCGCTCGATTCCATGACCACCGTCACGGTGCAGATCGTGGCCATGCTGACGGGCGAAGGCAGCTTCGACCACCCTGCCACGCTCAGCGCTTTTGCGCTCGGCTTCGTCCTGTTCATGGTCACGCTCGGTCTCAACTTCATCGCCCTGCGCGTCGTTAAGAGGTTCCGCGAAGCTTATGAGTGAGCACATCGCCCCCACGCGTACGCCCGCTTTCGAGGCGCGCCTCAAGAAACGCTATGCGGCTGAGAAGCGCTTCCGGTCGCTTGGCCTCGCAGCGATCGTTTTTTCGGTCGCGGTGCTGGTTTACCTGCTTGGCACGATGACATTGAATGGCATCGGCGGCTTCCAGCGCGCCGAGCTGGAAGTGCCGATCGACTTTACACAGGCAGGTCTATCCGCAGACCCCGCGACGATGGACTCCCCCCAAGCGCTGCAATCGCTGCAAGGTCAGGGACTTCCCGAAGTGGTTCAGTACTTCGCGCAGGAATCCTTGGGCGAAGCCGGAGCCGAAGAGCTCGGTGCACAGGCCTGGCGCGATGTCGCGCAGGCCATCATCGACGATCCGTCGATCGTGCGCGGACAGGAAACCTTCTGGCTTCCCGCCAGTGCAGACCTCGCCAGCGGATATTCCGGTGAAGGGTCGCAAGACCTGCAGGCGCTTGCCGCAGAGCTCGATGCAGCGGGTAAGATCGACAAGAATTTCGATGCGGGTTTCTTCTCGCGCGCCGATGCCACCAACCCGCAGCAGGTGGGTATCTGGGGCGCCCTCAAGGGCTCGATGCTGACGATGATCGTCACGCTTTTGCTGGCCTTCCCGATCGGCGTCCTGGCCGCGCTTTACCTCGAAGAATACGCTCCGAAGAACCGCTGGACCGACCTGATCGAGCTTTCGATCAACAACCTTGCGGCCGTGCCGTCGATCATCTTCGGCCTGCTCGGGCTCGCCGTGTTCCTGACCCTGTTCCCCAACCTGCGTTCCGCCCCCGTTATCGGTGGTATGACGCTGGCGCTCATGACCATGCCGGTCATCGTCATCGCGGGCCGCAACGCGATCAAGGCGGTTCCGCCGAGTATTCGCGACGGCGCGCTGGCTGTCGGAGCTTCGCCGGTCCAGGTGGTATTCCACCACGTTCTGCCACTGGCCTTGCCCGGCATCCTGACGGGTACGATCATCGGCATGGCACGAGCGCTCGGCGAAACCGCTCCGCTGCTGATGATCGGGATGCGCGCCTTCGTCGCCAGCCCGCCCGACGGCTTTACATCGCCTGCCACCGTCCTGCCCATGCAGATCTTCCTCTGGTCGGATGAAATCGACCGCGGTTTCGTGGAACGGACAAGTGCGGCTATCATCGTCCTATTGCTGTTCCTCCTGCTGATGAACGGCCTCGCCATCTACCTGCGCAACAAGTTCGAGAAAAAGTGGTGACCGTAGTTCACGAAAACCTGGAAGATACCGACGCCAAGATGAGCGCGCGGGACGTCTCCGTTTACTACGGCGACAAGAAGGCGATCGACGAAGTGTCGATCGATATCCCCACGCGCTACGTCACGGCATTCATCGGCCCATCGGGCTGCGGCAAGTCGACTTTCCTGCGCACGCTTAACCGCATGAACGACACCATCCCTTCGGCCCGCGTCGAAGGGGACATCATGCTCGACGGCGAAGATATCTACAAATCAGGCATGGACGTGGTGCAGCTGCGCGCTCGCGTCGGCATGGTCTTCCAGAAGCCCAATCCTTTCCCCAAGTCGATCTACGAGAACATCGCCTACGGTCCGAAGATCCACGGTCTGGCCGAAGGCAAGGACGAACTGGACGCGGTCGTGGAAAAATCGCTTCGCCGTGCCGGTCTATGGGAAGAAGTGAAGGATCGCCTGCAGGACAGCGGCACAGCGCTTTCGGGCGGCCAGCAGCAGCGCCTGTGCATCGCGCGCGCAATTGCAGTCGATCCCGAAGTCATCCTGATGGACGAACCCTGCTCGGCCCTCGACCCGATTGCCACCGCCAAGATCGAGGAACTGATCGACGAACTCAACGGCCGATATGCCATCGTGATCGTCACACACTCGATGCAGCAGGCGGCCCGCGTCAGCCAGCGCACGGCCTTCTTCCACCTCGGAAAGATGGTGGAATATGGTCGTACTTCTGACATATTCACCAATCCGCTCGAACAGCGGACCCAGGATTACATCACCGGCCGGTACGGATAAGGCTTTGGAAAAGATGCAAGAACATACCGTTAAAGCCTTCGACGAAGATATCACGCGCCTCCGCGGCCTGATCGCTGAAATGGGCGGATTGGCCGAAGTCGCGATCCAGCAGTCGCTCGACGCACTTGTCCGTGGTGACGACGATCTGGCGAAAAAGGTCGTCAAAGGCGACAAGAAGATCGACGCGCTGGAAAGCGAGATCGACAAGCTTGCCGTGCGCATCATTGCCCTGCGCGCGCCCATGGCGGACGACCTTCGCGAAGTGATCGCCGCGCTGAAGATCGCCGGCGTGGTGGAGCGTATCGGCGACTATTCCAAGAACATTGCAAAGGCGAGCCGCGAGATCGGCGACAATCGCAAGAAGTTCGAACCGCTCACCCTGCTCCCGGCCATGGCGGAAGTGGCCAGCGAGATGGTCCACGATGTCCTGACTGCCTACGCCGCTCGGGATCCGGAACTCGCCAAGGAAGTCATCCTGGCGGACGAAAAGGTCGATGCCTTCTACAACTCGATCTTCCGCAATCTCGTCAGCCACATGGTTGAAAATCCCTCGATGATCTCGAGCGCTGCGCAGCTGCTTTTTGTAGCCCGCAATCTCGAACGTATAGGGGATCACGCGACTAACGTAGCCGAAATGGTGCACTTTGCAGCTACCGGACAATATCCGGTAGATGAGGACGGCTGACACATTCCTGTAGCCTGGGGGTCATAAAGACGTGTCCAACGAGAAACCACGCTCGCATGGAGACGCGAAAGTGCAGGCTGCCAAACTTCTTCTGGTTGAGGACGATCCCGCCCTCTCCGAGCTTCTGGAATACCGCTTTTCGAATGAGGGCTACAACGTCCGGACCACGCCGGACGGTGACGAAGCGATCCTGCTTGCGAGTGAGGAAACGCCGGATCTGGTCATCCTCGACTGGATGATCGAGGGGACGAGCGGGATCGAGGTTTGCCGCAGGCTGCGACGCGACAAATCGACGGCGCATGTCCCGATCATAATGCTTACCGCGCGCGAGACAGAGGACGACCGTGTGCGCGGCCTCGAGACCGGGGCGGACGACTACCTCACCAAACCTTTCTCACCGCGCGAACTGCTCGCCCGTGTCTCTGCCGTGATGCGGCGCATCCGGCCGGTCCTGGCAGGCGAGACTATCGAGGCTGGCGACCTGTCGCTCGACCCGGTCGCGCACAAGGTCATGCGCCGCGGCAAGGTGCTCAAGGTCGGGCCGACCGAATACCGCCTGCTGAAGTTCTTTATGGAGAGCCCGGGCCGTGTGTTCAGCCGCAACCAGCTGCTCGACGCGGTCTGGGGCACGGAAAGCGATATCGAACTAAGGACTGTCGACGTGCACATCCGGCGCCTTCGCAAGGCACTGGAGATCGAGGGACTGAAAGACCCGATACGTACCGTCCGCAGCGCCGGATACTCGCTCGAAGCGGTCTAACGACACAGCCCCCCGCGCCGAGCGCCCATGTCGAAGTGGAAGTGATCGGTGTGGGCGGCATTGTAATCGGGCGAAAGCACGATGCCGAAACTGTCGCAGGCTCGGTCGCGGACCTCGCGCAGGAAGCGGGCCTTGTCCCCCTCCCCGTCCCAGTCGCCCAGGACGCTGATGCGCGTCCCGTCGGCGAGGACGAAGCCTGCGATATCCAGCGCATTGCCCGTGGCGTGCTGGCTCCAGGGCCCTTCGCCGCGACCATAGAGGCGGCGGCAGGAATAGGCGCCCAAGTGCTCGATCTGCGCCACTTCGCTGCCGAAAATCTCCTGCGCCGCCAGATCGAGGCCGTCGCGCTTCCACAGCTGCAATGCAATCGCCACCGGACAGGTCATGGGCGGCGTGTCCGGGCTGAGGGGGAAGTCCGACAGCTGCGTGCGGTCTTCGCGCCGACATGGCCCCTCACCCGCGGGTTCGAGCGCGTTGAACGCAACGTCGCTCCGCTCCAGGACAGCGCGGCATTGCGGGACATCGCCGCGCAGGGCCAACAGCTTCGCTTCGGTAGCCCAGCCAACCGGGTCATTCAGGTCTAGCGGTGCCCACGGATCATGCTCTGGATGCGCGGCCAGCCAGGCACGGCCAGCAACGGCCAGCCCGATCAGGATCAGCACGGCGATCACCCGCCGGTCTCCGACGAACTTCCCGATGTGGCGCGAAAGCGTGAACTTCAAATCTGCGTACCCATGAGATCGACCAGGATGGCGATCGCTATCAGGATGTATACGATTCCGATGCCCCGATCGATCCAGACGCGTGTTGCCGCGCGCTCCATCAGGCGGGCGAGCCGCTTTCCGGCGGCGATATAGAGCCACCCTATGACGAGGTCCGCCACCAGGGCGACCACCGCCAATACTACGATTTGCATCGGCACGCTGCGCTCCGGATCGACGAAGGGCGGGATAATTGCGACCATGTAGACGAGGGACTTGGGATTGCCGATCGCGACCGCGATACCGTCACGGAAAGCGTGGTTGGACACCTTGCGCGGCGGCGCTTCGCCCTCGCCTTCGTCCGCGTGAAATGAATGGCGGATAGCCTTGATGCCGAGCCACGCGAGATAGGCAACGCCGGCAATCGCGAGCAGGCGGAAGGCTAGCGGATAGGCGCTTGCCAAGGCGCCAAGGCCGAGCGCGGCGAAAGCCCACCAGACGAAATAGCCGACCTGCATGCCCATCAGTGCTGCCCATCCCGAGCGCGGCCCGCGCCAGATAGCCTGTCCCATGACGAACATCATCGACGGGCCGGGCACTATGCTGGTCGTGGCCGTGACGATCAGGAATGCGAGGAGGGTTTCGGTGCCGATCACGCTGCGCCCTTAACCCCGGCCTCAATGGAAGTCGCGCGATTTCGGAATGATGCGCACATCGCGCGGGTGGCTGCCATGCCAGCCGCATTCGCGATTGCCCGGCGGCGGTTCCTGCCACGGTTCGACGGGCTGGTAGGGATCGTCCTTGCCCTCGCGCAGATTGTCACGCGGATTGAACTTGTCCGGCAGCGGCGAAGAGACATGGTCCGCGCGCGCAAGCGGGGCGTTGAGCATGTCGTCCGACAGCCTGTGCAACTGGTCGGTCGCATCGGTCATGTGCTGCGCGATCACGTGGATCACCTCGTCATCGTATTCGACGCGCCCGCGCACCTCCATCAGGCGCGCGCCCATGACCACGCGGCGCTGCTTTTCCTTCAGATCCGGCCAGACGACGAGATTGATCACGCCCGTCTCGTCTTCCAGCGTGATGAAGCACACGCCCTTGGCGCTGCCCGGACGTTGGCGGATCAGCACCACACCTGCGACATGGACCATGGAGCGGAATTTCTTCGCGCGCAGGTCGCAAGCGCGCACGAAGCCGCGCTCTGCAAGGCTGGCGCGCAGGAAGGCCATCGGATGCGCCTTCAGGCTGAGGCGCGTGGTCTGGTAATCCGCAACGACCTCTTCCGACAGCGGCATCTGCGGCAGGCGCGTGGGCTGCTTTTCCGCCCCTTCGTCGCGCGCGGCAGCGGCGGCGAACAAAGGCAGGTCCGGTCCGCCGACAAGGCTGCGGGCATCCCACAAGGCCTGCCGCCGCGTAAGGCCCATCGAGCCGAAAGCATCCGCACTCGCCAGCCGTTCGACATGGGCGGGACCGGTGCGGGCACGGTCGCGCAGGGCGCGCACATCGGCATAGGCGCCGTTGGCCTCGCGCTCCGCGATCAGCTGCGCCGCCACCGCCTCGGGTAATCCGTCGATCTGGCGCAGGCCAAGGCGCAGCGCGATATGCTTGTCGAGCCGTCCGCTATCGCCCGCACCCGCCCCGCCTTCGCCGGTCCGCTCCAGCGTACAGTCCCATTGCGACAGGTTCACGTCCGCCGGGAGCACACGCACGCCGTGTTCCGCCGCATCGCGCACGATCTGCGCAGGCGCGTAAAAGCCCATGGGCTGCGAATTGAGCAGCGCGCAGGCGAAGGCGGCGGGGAAGTGGCATTTGAGCCAGCTCGACACGTAGACGAGATGCGCGAAACTGGCCGCATGGCTCTCGGGAAAGCCGTATTCGCCGAAACCGCGGATCTGGTTGAAGCAGCGCTGCGCGAACTCGCGGTCGTAGCCGCGCGTCACCATGCGCCCGACCATCATGTCCTGAAGCTCGTCCACCATCCCGCGGCTGCGGAATGTGGCCATGGCCTTGCGCAGCCGGTTCGCCTCTTTCGAGGAGAATTTCGCCGCATCGAGGGCAATCTTCATCGCCTGTTCCTGGAAGATCGGGACGCCCAGCGTGCGCTCGAGAATGCTCGACAATTCGTCCGGCGGGCCATGCTGCGGACTTGGCGCAGGGATGACCACGGGCTCGGCCCCGCGTCGGCGCTTCAGATAGGGGTGGACCATGTCGCCCTGGATCGGCCCGGGCCGCACGATGGCGACCTGGATGACGAGATCGTAGAACTGGCGCGGGCGCAGGCGCGGAAGCATGTTCATCTGCGCCCGGCTTTCGACCTGGAACACGCCAAGCGAATCCCCCGTGCGCAACATGGCATAGGTTTCCGGGTCCTCGCGCGGGACATTGGCCAGCGTCAGCGTGCGGCCGTGATGATCGTCAAGCAGGTCGAGGCATTTCCTGATGCAGGTCAGCATGCCCAGCGCCAGCACGTCGACCTTGAGGATGCCCAGCGCCTCGATATCGTCCTTGTCCCATTCGATGAAACTGCGATCGGGCATGGCGCCATTGCCGACCGGCACCGTCTCGGTCAGTGCGCCTTCGGTCAGGATAAAGCCACCGACGTGCTGCGACAAATGACGCGGCATTCCAATCATTTGCTCGGTCAGCTTGAGAACCCGCTTAAGGTGCGGATCGGTCACGTCCATGCCGGTTTCCTGGGCGTGCTTCTCGCTGATCTCGCGGCCCCACCCGCCCCAGACCGTCTTGGCGAGCGCGGCGGTGACATCCTCGGTCAGTCCCATCGCCTTGCCCACTTCGCGGATCGCCATGCGCGGGCGATAATGGATCACCGTGGCGCATAGCCCGGCGCGGTGGCGACCGTACTTGCGGTAGAGATACTGGATCACCTCCTCGCGCCGCTCGTGCTCGAAATCGACGTCGATATCGGGCGGTTCCTTGCGGTCTTCGGAGATGAAGCGGTCGAACAGCAGCTGGTGCTGTGCCGGGTCGACATTGGTGATGCCGAGGCAATAGCAGACGGCCGAATTGGCCGCGCTGCCGCGCCCTTGGCACAGGATCGGCGGGTCGACCTTCTCGCGCGCGAAATCGACGATGTCCTTGATAGTCAGGAAATAGCGCGCGAGGTCCATCTTCCCGATCAGCGCCAGTTCCTTGTGCAGCGTTTCGGTGACGCTATCGGGAATGCCTGCCGGATAGCGCCACTCGGCACCCTTCCACGTTTCGCTTTCGAGGTATTCCTGCGGTTCGACGCCGCCGGGATAGAGTTCTTCGGGATATTCGTATTTCAGCTCGTCGAGGCTGAAATCGCAGGCATCGGCCACTTCGCGCGCAGCAGCGATGGCATGCGGCCAGCGTTCGAACAGGCGGCACATGGTCTCGGGCGGTTTCAGGTAACGCTCGGCATTGCCGTGGAGCAGGTGCCCGGCCCGCGCCACGGTGGTCTTGTGCCGGATCGCGGTCATCACGTCCTGCAGCGGCCGCCTGTCAGGCGTCGCGTAATGGACATCGTTGGTGGCAAGGATCGACAGGCCGTTCGCACGGGCCAGCGCATCGAGCCGCTCGATCCGCGCGATGTCACTATTGGTGTAAAGAAAGGCCGCAGCGATATGGCGCAGGGTCGGCAGGCCTGCGGCGAGATGCGGGACGATGCCCTCGAAGGGTGCGGCGACCAGTTCCTGCACCTTCTCGCCGCCGAGCCCGACGACATTGCTTGCCCATGCAGGCACGGTGAATTCGCGCGCAAGGTCGCGCGGGGGAAGCAGGATCAGCTGCACCCCTTCGCTATGCGCGGCCAGCATCGGCAGGGAGATGTCGCATTCGCCCTTCTCCTGCCATTCGCCCGACAGGGTGCGCATGCGCCCGGCGGAAATCAGGCGGCAGAGGCGGCCATAGGCCCTGCGGCTCTTCGGATAGGCGAGGAAGGCCAGCCCCTCCACCGTTTCGATCCGGCAGCCGATGCAGGGCTTCAGCTTGAGCGTTCTCGCCTCGGTATGGACGCGCACGACGCCTGCCATGGTGTTGGCATCCGCAATCCCGACCGCGTCATAACCCAGCGCGCGCGCCTGCAGGACGAGGTCGACCGCGTCCGACGCGCCGCGCAGGAAGCTGAAACAGGATACGAGGCCGAGTTCGACGAAGGGGCTGCGCGAAGGGGCGTCTATGCCCGCAGGGTCGAGATCGATCGTCCGCTTGGGTATCTGGAGGTCGTTCTCGGGCATCTCACGCCAGCTCCTCCAGCCGCGCCTTCACTGCGGCAAGGTCGGCATCGAACAGCCGCGCCTGCTCTTCACGCGCCGAACCTTCGAGGCGCAGGAGGTAGGAGGGGTGCGCGGTGACCCACAGCTCGCTGCCGTCTTCCAGCGGAATGGGGCTCCCTCGAACCTTGGAAATGCTCACCGTCTTGCCGAGCATCCCGCGCGCCGCGCTGGCGCCCATGGCGAGCACCAGTTTCGGTTTCACGATCGCGCGCTCGCTCTCGATCCACCAGCGGCAGGTGTCGATTTCCTTCGCGCCCGGGTTCTGGTGCAGCCGCCGCTTGCCGCGCTGCACATATTTGAAATGCTTCACCGCATTGGTGACGTAAGCGGCGCGCCGGTCGATCCCTGCCTTTTCGAGATGCGCGTCCAGCAGCTGACCGGCAGGACCGACGAAGGGACGGCCGATCTGGTCCTCCTGGTCGCCCGGCTGTTCGCCAACAATCATCAGCGCAGCGTCCTGAGGTCCTTCGCCCATGACGGCATGGTTATCGAGGCTGCCGATAGGACATTTGCGGCAGGCATGGATCGCCTTGTCGATCGCGGCGAGCGTATCGGGCCGCTCCTCGAACTCCAGCGCGCCTTTCTCGACCATCTTGGCCTCGCGCCCCTGCGCGCCCGCGACCAGCTCGGGGATAAGCGATGCCTCGGGCATGTTCTTCCAGTATTTCTTGGGCATCTCCTTCAGCATCGCGCCGATCTTCAGGCGCGCGGGGTTGAAGATGGAGGCGTAATAGGTGCGCCAGAGGTCCTCCATGGGATCGCCGCCGGGCGCATCGTGACGCTCGGCAGGCGGACCTTCGGACATGGTCTCCCCGTCCCAGTGCAGGCTGCCGCGCGGGGTCAGGATCGACCAGCGCATGTTGGAGAAGCGCCGCATGAAGAAGCCCGCATTGGCGCGCAGGATATGATGCTCGGGCTCGAACCAGGCGACGTAATGCTCGCCCACCTCTTCGTCCTCACTCTCCACTAGCCGGAAGCGGACGAAGGCGTGCATCTTGTGGCTGTCGCGCCGCACGTTCTTGTCGAGTTCCTCCACCCGGCGGACATCGGGATCGGCCTTGTCCTCCATCATCCGCGGGGCAGACTGGAGCCGCCAGAGCAGGCGATAGAGCAGCGCAAACCGCTCAGGATCGGAATGCAGGATCGCGTTCCTCGCCAGGCTCACGAAGCGCCGGTTGGCGCGCACCGGCTTCGCATCCATCGGCGGCACAGGCATGCGCCGTTCCCCGTGAGCGAACAGGTCGCCACTTCCGCCCGGTTCCACCCATGCGATACGATCGGGCGGGACATCGCACTGGACCAGCGCCCGCGCCCTCTCGCGCCAGAAGTCGAAGTCATCGGCTTCGGGCAAATGCACCACGTAATAAGTGCCGAGTTTGACGTGCTGGAGCGCGGTCATGCCGCGAACAATTCAAGCTGCTCTGCCTTGGGCGCGAGCAGGCTGCGCAAGTCCGCGCGGTCGGTCAGCGTGATAGGCCGCCAGTCGACGGTGCAGATGAAAGGTCGCACCTTGGTGATCGACTGGGTGAGCAGTGCCACGTCGTCGAGCCGCAGCGCGCGGTGGCGGCGGCTGGCGAGAATCTTGCCCACCGCCTTCACACCGAGACCCGGCACGCGCAGCAATTGCTCCTTGCTCGCGCGGTTCACATCGACCGGAAAGGCCTCCCGGAACTTGAGCGCCCAGGCGAGCTTGGGATCGATATCGAGCGGCAGGTTTCCATCCGCCTCAGTCGCCTGCATCACGTCGCTGGGCTTGTAGCCATAGAAACGCATCAGCCAGTCGGACTGGTAGAGCCGGTGTTCGCGGATCAGCGGCGGGCGCTTCAGCGGCAGCACGGCGCTGGCATCGGGGATCGGTGAGAAGGCGCTGTAGTAGACACGGCGCAGGCGGAAATTGTCGTAGAGCCGGCTCGCCTTGCCAACGATATCGGCATCGGTCGCCGCATCGGCACCGACGATCATTTGCGTCGACTGGCCGGCAGGCGCGAACCGCGGTGCATGACGGAAACGCTTCCTCGCATCCTTCGCCTCGACGAGATCGGACTTCACCTTGCCCATCGCGCCTTCGATCTGGCGCGCATCCTTGTCGGGCGCGAGACGGGTCAGGCCGCTGTCGGTCGGCAGTTCGACATTGATCGAGACGCGGTCGGCATAGAGCCCCGCCTGGTGAACGATTTCCGCATCCGCCTCGGGGATGGTCTTCAGGTGGATATAGCCGCGAAAATCGTGCTCTTCGCGCAGGATGCGCGCGACTTCGACGATCTGCTCCATCGTGTGATTGGAATTCTTCACGATGCCCGAAGAGAGGAACAGCCCTTCGATATAATTGCGGCGGTAGAAGGCGAGCGTCAGGTCCACCACCTCCTGCGGCGTGAAGCGCGCCCGCGCCACGTTCGAGCTCTTGCGGTTGACGCAGTAATGGCAGTCGAACACGCAGTGATTGGTCAGCAGGATCTTGAGCAACGAGATACAGCGGCCGTCGGGCGCATAGGCATGGCAGATGCCCATCCCTTCGGTCGAGCCGATGCCCTTCCCGCCAAGGCTGTTCTTCTTCGCCGTTCCGGACGACGCGCAGGAAGCATCGTATTTCGCCGCATCGGCGAGAATCTCGAGCTTCTGGAGGATCGTTTGCGCGGCCATATGTTCACTATACGTTCCGCTGTAGGATTCGCAAATATCAAAAGATAACCCGAGCGGGAACCTTCGCGCATTATCCTCGTAAATTTACCACGGACCGGGCCCCTCTGGCGTGCATCCGCACGTGATGTCGGACGTAAGTAACGCCGACGGCCTGTCAGATACGAAACTACGACATCGTCGGCATACCTACATTCAGCGACCCTCTGGTCGCCAGTCTGGAGTATGCAATGAAATATCTCGCTTCCCTCGCCCTGATCGGCCTTGCCGCGACGCCTCTCGCTGCGCAGGACAAAGACTGGAGCTTCAGCGACGGCGTATCGCCTGAGCGCTGGGCTACCGTCAACGCGGCCTACGCCTTGTGCGATGCGGGCCTCCACCAGTCACCCATCGATCTCGGCGCAGCCAATGCACGCGGCAATATCGAACTGGAAACGAATTTCGGCGAAACCAGCGGCACGATCGCGCTCGGTAAAGAAAAGGTCCAAGTGGACTTTCCCGCCGGCCTTGGATTGAATTCCGGTGGCAAGGAATTCGCCCTGATCCAGGTTCACTTCCACACACCGTCCGAACACGCGATCAGCGGCAAGCGCTATCCTCTCGTCGCGCATTTCGTCCACGCCACCGAAAGCGGCGAACTGGGCGTTCTGGGCGTCATGTTCAAAGAAGGCGATGCCAACCCCGCGCTTGAGACCATCGTGGCCGGTGTCGGTGCCGGCAAGGGAGCCGCAGTCGAATTTAATGTGAACGACATGGTGCCCGAAGACACCGGCATCTATCGCTACATGGGCTCGCTCACCACGCCGCCCTGCAGCGAAGGCGTGAACTGGCATGTTGCCGATGAAGTAATGACGGCCAGCGCGGACCAGATCGCGGCGATGGAAGCCAATCTCGGCCCCTCCGCTCGGTCGATCCAGCCGCTGGGAACACGTCTCCTCGTCGCGCCCGAGTAACAGCGAATAACCTCTTGAAACGGGTCGGAAGCTTGCCGCTTTCGGCCCGTTTCCTAATGGCGCGGTAATCCTTTCGGGAAGCGCGGCATTTACCCTTCGCAGCGCACAAGGCGGGACCAAGGGGAGAAAACGTGTGGGGCTATTCCGCAGGAACCAGGCCGTAGCGCCGCAGGAACGGCGAGCAACAGCCCGCTACGCCGTCGATTGTCCCGCAACGCTCAAGATGCTCGGCGGCGACCGCGTCGGGCGGCTGTCCGACCTATCGGATGCAGGTGCGCGACTGGAAACGAATAATCCTCCCAGCGAAGGCGTATCGGGCCTGCTTTCGTGGAACGGTCACGAACATTTCGGCAAGATCGTCTGGGCCAACGACAAGAGCTGCGGCATCATCTTCGAACGCCCCATCCCCATGCATATCGTGGAAGAAACCGTCGAACAGGTGGAAGTCCAGACCGGCCCCGTGGCCAATTTCGGCAAGATCCCGCTTGGCCAGAAGCGCTCGCGCAGGGCTTCGCTGGTTTCCGAAGGTTGACGGTTCAGGCACGCGAAAGCGCGCGGCAATAGAAGTTCGCGCGTAGGAGATTTCCATGCGTGCTGCCCTTTTCGTGTCGTCCCTTGCCGTCTTGGCTACCCCGTCGCTTGCTCAGGATGCCGATGCGCCGGTTGAAGAAGACCGCCGCGAAGTGCGCAAGTGCATCGCGCCGCAAGTGATCGTGCCGACCTTCAACAATACGCCAGAAGCGATGGAATAGTCGCGCATCGCGGCGACGATCGTGGCGGGCGACCAGGTGTGCAAGACCAGCGCGCTCAATCCCGAACTTTCCGAACTGCAGCACGGACCCGAAGAGGCCGTGGTCCCGGACGAGGAAGAAGCTGGCGAAGAAGCCGCAGCCGAGCCCGCCTAGGCGCACAATCCCTGCAAGTACCAGTCGGGTGCGCCGCCGCGCCCGTCGCCCACGATGCCGAGCCGGTATATCCAGTACCGGCGGCCGCAGTCGTCCTCGATCCGGTAATAGTCCCGCAGCCGCGTGCTGCCGCGTTCGCGCCACCATTCCGGCGCGATCCGTTCGGGCCCTTCCACGCGCGTCACCTCATGCACTCCGCCGCGCCAACGAAAGCGCTTGGGATAGCCGTCGGGCGTTGCGTAGAGCACCGAAATCCTTTCCGGTTTGTCGAGCATTTTCAATGGCCTCTTGTGGAAAGCCAACTCTCCTTGTGAAGCGGGTTCCGGGTCCAGCGGGGGCTGCCAGCGCTGCGCGCGTTCGGGGATATGGCTGGCAAAGGCGACGGGGCGGCTGACTGCCTTCGCCCCCAGCCGCACGGTCAGCCGGTCGATACAGGCCGACAGCGATGTACCATGCGTTTCGGCCGCCGCCTCGATATCGCCCTGCTCCAGCGCGAGCGGTTCGGACCAGCTGGCGCGCAGGCGCAGCATCTCGATCCCGAAACCCGCATCGACATCGTCCAGCCGCGCGGCAAAGAGGCGGCATATGTGCGCTGCCTCGCGCGTGGCAGAGGCCATTTCCAGGCGGCGCACGACGACTTCGCCATCGACACGCCACAGGCCCAGTTCGAGCCGCCTTGCCCCTTCGCCTCGCCCTTCCAGTTCGCGCGCCATGTCCTGCGCGAGGTCTTCGACGACCTTGTCCAGCAGCTGGCGGTGGCGGATCGGCTCCATCAGGCGGCGCTGCACCAGCGGCATGTGCTGCGGGACCACGGGCAGCAAGGGCTCCGGCACCCGGCCGAGGATCTGGTCGAGGCGAATAAGCGGATTGGCGGCAGGCGACTTGCGGTTGCGAAAGCGGCGCTGGATGGCATCGCGCCCGCTGCCTCCGCTCTCGATACCGGTGAGGTCACCCAGCCGCTTGAGGCCGAGCCGCCGCAGGACCGTGAGCACATCGTCGTCGAGCCGCAGCGCGGCGACAGGCAGGTCTGCCAGCCGGGCCTCGAAATCGCCTCGTCCTTCCAGGATCGCGCCTTGCGGGCCGAAGTGCGACAGCGCCCAGGCCGCACCGGCCGTGGGGGCGATGGCACAGCGCAGGCCAAGCTCGCGCCGCGCAAATGCCGCCTCGACATCGGCGACCAGCTTCTCCTCGCCGCCGAACAGGTGCGGGACGGCGGTAACGTCGACCAGCAGGCCGTCGGGCGCATCCATGGCGGACCACGGCCCCCAGCGCCGCGCCCAGAGCGCCAGCTTTTCGAGGAAGGCGAGATCGCCTGCCGGATCGCTCGGCGCGGTGACTATGTCGGGGCACAGGGTCCGCGCATCGGCCAGCATCATGCCGCGACGGGCGCCTGCCGCCATGCCTGCGCGGTTTGCCGCCTCGATCCGCGGCCCGTGCGCGGTATCGGCGATCAGGACCAGCGGCCGGCTGTCTAGTGCACGGCGGTCATCGCCCCCGGCGTTTCGCCAGCGATCCATCGCCATTGCGGGCAGCCAGATCGAAAGGATGCGGCGGGAAGACACGGCATCCGGTGTCTTCGCGCTCATCGGGCACGGGGCGAGCGGCGATGCTGCAACCCAGCCGTCCAATCCGCCACCGCGCGATCGGTGTCTTCACGCGCCTTGCTGGCGGTTAGCGCCGTGCCGCCGTCACTCAGCGTCCATGTGCCCGGGGCATGGGAGCGCGCGCGGAAAAGCTCCGCCTTCCAAGCCGGATCGCCGGGAGCCTGCGCATTCCATTCAGGCGCAGCAGACGGCGCGCTGGTCACTTCCCAGCGCATCCGGGCAGACGACAGGTCGTGCGCGGCATCGATCCGCACGAGGAACAGCGGGATACCGTGTCGCTCGCTCGTCAGCGTCAAGCGGCGTGAGGCGGTGAAATCGAGCGCCTTGGCATTGCCTGCCATCTCGCCGATCACGAAGGCGAAATCGCGGCAGCGCAGCCCCTCTTCCAGGGCGAAGAGCGCATCCTCGGCCTTTTCGGCCATGACATGGATGAGCCGCGATTGCAGACCTCGGGGCAAGCCCGCGCGATAGGGCCGCCCGTTCAGGCGTGCCGCATCGCGGGTCTGCACCCACAGCACGTTGCGCCGGTCGTCGGCTTCGCTGCCATCGGTGCGCGGCAGGTGGCGCAAGTCGTCGAGCGCCAGCGCCAGCGCCACCCCTGCCCCGGCCGCATCGCCCGAAGCGGTGAACACTTCGGTGTGGTGAGCGGCGCCCTGCACGGCTGCAAGCCCCGGGCGCCAGCGCACGCTGCGCCGAGCGGACAGCGCCGCAACGTCTTCGAAGGCCGTTATCGGCAGGGAGGAAAGATCGGCATGGGACATGAGAGAATCGACTCGCTTGTTCTCATTATGTTCCAATATCGCCGCTTGCGCAATTCATCCCTTCACGGCTTCGTTCCGGCGCGCGTCGCGGAACGCAGGACCTCCCCCGAGCGTAGAAGAGGCAAACGCAAACACGAGAGGTCACTCATGAAATATACCGAAGGCAATTCCGACGCGCTCAAGAAGAAGTTCTGGCTCGCCATGTCCGATTCGCCGTTCGTCTTCCTCGAACTCGACGGTCGCTCCGACACTGCGGTGCCGATGACCGCCCAGCTCGACAAGGACGCCAACAGCGCAATCTGGTTCTTCACCCAGAAGAATTCGACCTTCGCCCAGCTCGGCAAGGTCACGGCAAGCTTTGCCGGCAAGGATCACGACATGTTCGCGCGCTTCGACGGCACGCTCTCGGTCGAAACCAGCAAGGAACGCTTCGACCAGTTCTGGAACAATTTCGTCGAAGCCTGGTACGACGGCGGCAAGGATGATCCGGACATCCTGTTCCTGCGCATGGATCTCGGCGATGCCGAAATCTGGAGCGGAGACCTTGGCCTCCTCAACACCGCCAAGATGGCGCTGGGCATGACCGTCCATGACGAAGCGGAAGAACGCCACGTCGACAAGGTCGATCTCTAAATCACCCGATAATTCCGAAACCGAAGGGCCGCTCCGAAAGGAAGCGGCCCTTTTTCGTTCAATCCTTCGGGGGGTGGATCGGCAGCATGGTTTCCTCGCCCGCAACCGCGTCAACCACCTCGACGATGCCGTGTCCGAGATGACTGTTGCGCCGACCGTAACCGAAGTAGACGACCAAGCCGATAGCCGACCACAGAGGCAACATAATCATCGCCTCGAACGGCAGGTTCAGGAAGAGGAAGGCACACCCGACAACCGTCGCCGGGCCAACGAACCACAGCATCGGGGTACGGAAATCACGCTTACGTTCGGGATCTGTCCTGCGCAGCGTCATCACGGCCAGAGCGACCATCAAAAATGCATAGAGCGTTCCCGCATTGGCGATGTCGGCCAGTTGTCCCACCGGGAAGAACGCTGCCCCCAGCGCCACGATGACGCCGGTCATGGCGGTCACTACATGGGGTGTCTTCCACTTCGGATGCACCTTGGAGAGGCTTTCCGGCAGCAGTCCGTCGCGGCTCATCACGAAAAAGATGCGCGTCTGCGCGAAGAGCAAGACGAGAATGACCGAGGGAAGCGCCAGGAAGGCTGCAATGCCGAGCAGGTTACCGATCCCGGAGAAACCGATCTGCCGCAGCACGTGGGCGAGAGCCTCGTTCGAGCAAACCAGCGCGTCCGAATAGGCAGGCAGGGCACATTGGCGCGCAAGCTCTTCCGATCCGGCCGGGAAAGGAATGCCCCCTGGCCCCATTATAGGTTGCCCTCCGATCGTCCCGATCGCGCCCGCTGCGACAAGTATGTAGAACACGGTGCAGAATACCAGAGAACCCACGAGACCGATCGGCACGTTGCGCTGAGGGTTCTTAGTCTCTTCCGCCGCCGTGGAGACGGCATCGAAACCGACATAGGCGAAGAAGATCGTCGCCGCCGCGCCCACCGCGCCAACGCCCGAGCCGAAGCCTCCGAAAATGCCGGCGGGCAAAAACGGGTTGAACCGGTCAGGATCGAAATAGGCACTTGTCAGCGTCAGGCCGATGAAAGCCGTAAGTGCGGTGACCTTGATCGCGACCAGGATCGCATTGACCTTGGCGCTTTCGCTGGTGCCGATCATCAACAGCCAGGTTACCAGCAAGGCAATGACAAGTGCCGGCAAGTTCACCAGCCCACCCGGCTCACCACCGAAAACGAGCGGCCCGGCAGACAGCCATTGCGGCAGCTCGATACCGAGGAATTCCGTCAGAATTGTCCCGCTGAAATAGCCCGACCAGCCGACCGACACCGCCGAGGCGGCGATGGCGTATTCGAGGATGAGGGCCCAGCCCACGGTCCACGCGAGTAGTTCGCCCATCGTGGCATAGCTGTAGGTGTAGGCCGATCCGGCGACCGGGATCATGGCGGCAATTTCAGCGTAGCAGAGCGCTGCGACGATGCAGACCGCGCCGGCGATGACAAACGCCAGCATCAATCCGGGCCCGGCCTTTTGCGCGCCGGCTGCGGTCAGCACGAAAATGCCGGTACCGATTATACAGCCGATGCCGAACAGCATGAGTTGGAAAGCACCGAGCGACCGGTGCAGCGATTTCTTTTCCGCTGCGGCCAGAATGGCGTCGAGCGGTTTAACTCTGTCGAGGATCATGGATGGCCGGAAGGCTCCGCCGGCCCGCAACGAGACCTCCCCGTCCTGCCAGCCGGCGCGCAATAAATACTCCCAAGTCGCGCGCCCGCCTAGCGAAAACTTCCAGCCTGAATCTTTTCTTTAGCTCCCCAGGATGCCGGGGAACAGGCCGGTCACCAGGATAACCGTCACTGCGAGGGGGCACAGCCAGGCAAGCAGGAAGCGCCAGACGTTGAATGCCAGCGGCGACAGACCCGTGGTCGCGCGCAGCAGGTTGGCGTCCGCCTTCCAGCCGATGAAGAGCGAGGTCAGCAGTGCGCCGACCGGCAGCATCACCTTGCCGGTAAACCCGTCGACCGTGTCGAGGATGTCGGTATTCTCGAACAGCGACCAGAAACCGAGCGGGCGGACGTCCGACAACACGTTGTAGCCAAGCAGACACAGAATACCGATCAGGAACGCGCCGATGCCGAAGATCAGCGCCGACTTCGTGCGGCTCCATCCACGTTCGCCGATGCCCCATGCGGTCGGCACCTCGAGCAGGGAGATCGAGCTCGTCACTGCCGCGACGAGGATCAGGACGAAGAACAGGAAGCCGAAGAGCGCGCCGCCCGGCATCGTCTGGAATGCGAAAGGCAGCGTCTGGAAAACCAGCGTCGGACCTGCTGCAGGATCGAGGCCGACGGCAAAGACGATCGGGAAGATCATCAGGCCGGCCAGAAGCGCCACGCTAGTGTCGGCGACCGCAATCATCGCCGCGGTACTGCCCAGATTGCTCTTTTCCTTGATGTAGGAACCGTAGGTGATGAGACCTGCCACACCCAGTGATAGCGAGAAGAGGGCCTGCCCAAGTGCGCTGTTCATCACCTGCGGGGTCAGTTTCGACCAATCGGGGGTAAACAGGAAGGCCATGGCATCGCCAATGTCGCCCTCGATCGCCCCGTAGACCACGAGACCTACCAGCAGCACGAAGAACATCGGCATCAGGTAGGTCGCCGCCTTCTCGATACCCGAGCTGACGCCGCGTGCGACGATGTAGAGGGTCAGGCCCATGAAGGCGAAGTGCATCGCCAACAGCAGGCTCGGGCTGGCGAACATGTCGCCGAGGCGCTGCTGGATCTGCTCCTGGCTTTCGCCCGCCAGCGCACCGCGGAACGGTTCACCCGCGCCGATTGCCTGGATGAGGTCGAGGCCCATTACGCCCGCGTAATAAAGCACCCACCCGGCCACGACCGAATAGAACGAAACGATGAGGAAAGCCGCAATCGCGCCCACACCGCCGAAGATCGACCAGCTCGGCGAAGCTTTCGATTCCTGCGAAACCTTGCGGATCGAACCGACGGCATCGGTCTGGCCTACGCGCCCGATGAAGATTTCAGCCAGCACCAACGGCAGGCCGAGCAGGAAAACGCAGGCGATGTAGAATATGACGAAGGCCCCGCCCCCGCTCTCCCCGGCTAGCGTCGGAAAACGCCAGATATTGCCGAGACCGACGGCCGCACCCACGGCTGCCAGAATGAATGCGCTGCGCGAGGACCAACCCTCGCCCGTAGTTTGCGAAGTAGCGACCATGTGTCGTTAGATTCCCTTGTGTCCAGCGGCGCTCTCCCGTGCCGCTCCTCGGGGTGGGCTTAAAGCACGGAAACCCGTCGCTGTCCAAGCGTTGCTTTGCCTTCTTCCCAGCACTTGCTACGGGACGCATATGTCGACCACTTTCCAGCTCGATACGAGCACCAGCCGCGCGAACCCTACCCCGCAGCCGATGAAAAGGCTCACGGTGCCGAAGATTCGCGCGCACAAGGCAGACGGTGAAACCAAGCAGCCGTTGGTCATGCTGACGGCTTACACGGCCCGTCAGGCGCAATTGCTGGATGCGCATTGCGACATCCTGCTGGTGGGAGATTCGCTGGCGCAGGTAATCTACGGCCTGCCATCCACCATTCCCGTCACACTCGACATGATGGCCAACCATGCCGCCGCGGTGGTTCGTGGCAGCTATCACGCGGTAGTGGTCGTCGACATGCCCTTCGGATCCTACGAAGCCTCGAAGGAACAGGCATTCGAAAGCGCCTCTCGTCTGCTCAAGGAAAGCGGTGCGGCAGCGGTGAAGCTGGAAGGCGGCGAGCAGATGGCGGAAACGGTCGCATTCCTGAACCAGCGCGGCATTCCCGTGATGGGTCACGTCGGCCTCACCCCGCAAGCGGTCAACGTCCTTGGCGGCTATATGGCGCGCGGACGTGACGATGCGGAGGCGAAGAAGATCGTCGGAGACGCCAAGGCGCTGGATGAGGCTGGCGCGTTCGCCATCGTCCTTGAAGGGGTGCTTGAACCCATCGCCATCGAGGCCACCAAGGCAGTGTCCTGCCCCACCATCGGGATCGGCGCCTCGGCGCAGTGCGATGGACAGGTGCTGGTAACCGAAGACATGCTCGGCATGTTTGAGCGCGTCCCGCGCTTCGTTAAAAAATACGAAAACATCGCCGAAGTGATCGACCGCACGGTCGCACAATATGCAGAGGAAGTGCGCGAACGCAGCTTCCCCTCAGCAGATCAGACTTACCAGCCCAAGAAGGGCTAAGGACCTCAAAAAATCGATGGAAACGCTCCGCAAGTACTACACGTTCTCGCTCGTCTTCACGGCAATCTGTTTCGCTCTCGCGGGCTGGTACGGATGGACCAGTACGGGCTCGATCTCCGCGACGCTCGGCATCCTGTGGATCGTGCTCGTCCTCTCAATACTGGAGGTGTCGCTCAGCTTCGATAACGCAGTGGTGAACGCCACCGTCCTGCGCGATATGGACCCGGTCTGGCAGCAGCGCTTCCTGACTATCGGCATATTGATCGCCGTCTTCGGCATGCGGATCGTCTTTCCGATCGCGATCGTGGCAATTGCAGCCAAGATCGGCCCCATGGAGGCGATCAACCTGTCGTTGAATGATCCGAAGGAATACGAACGGCTGGTCTCCGATGCCCATATCGGCATCGCCGGTTTCGGCGGCGCGTTCCTGGCCATGGTCGGCCTGACCTTCTTCTTCGAAGAGGACAAGGAGATCCACTGGATCGCCGTGCTGGAGCGTATGATCAACAAATTCTCCAACGTGCCTGCGGTGGAGATCGGCCTCGTCCTCATCCTCGTCTATTTCGTCTCTACGATGCTGGCACCGGACGATGCGATCGTGTTCCTGACGGCGGCGATCCTCGGCCTCGTCACCTTTATCGCAGTCCACGCAATTGCCGCCATCATCGAGGCACGCGAGGCCCGCAAGAAAGCCGCTGGCGAGATCGTGAAATCGGGCCTTGGCGGATTCCTCTACCTCGAAGTGCTGGACGCCAGTTTCAGCTTCGATGGCGTGATCGGTGCATTCGCACTGTCGAACAACATGATCATCATCGCTCTCGGCCTGTCGGTCGGTGCAATGTTCGTGCGTTCGATGACGATCCATCTCGTGCGCACGGGTACGCTGGCCCAGTACCGCTATCTCGAACACGGCGCTTTCTGGGCCATCATCGTGCTCGGCATCATCATGCTGCTGTCAGCGCGCTGGCATATTCCGGAGACGATTACCGGCCTGATCGGCGCGGTGCTGATCGGCCTCAGCTTCTGGTGGTCGGTGCGTCATAACCGGAAGCATCCGGGCGAGGAGCGGACCGAGCTGCCAGCCGAGTAGCAAGCGGCGCGGCCAGCACCAGCTGGAAGAAATGGTAGAGCAGCAGCGGCAGGACGATGAAGCCTGCTGCTGCCGGCTCGAACAGTACGGTTGCGAGCGGCGCTCCGATCGCTGCGGATTTCTGCGCACCTGCGAACAGAAAAGCGACCCGGTCCTGGCGCGCAAGGGACAGCGTTCCGGACGCCAGCCAGGCTCCGGCATGACCAACCACGAGGAAAACCGCGACGAGAGCGAGAGTGGCTGCCCATTCTGCCGCGTCGAACCTTTCCCAGATGCCCTGTTCGACTGCGCCAGAGAAAGCGACGTAAACAGCAAAGGCGATCACGAACCGGTCGAGCCAGACGATCCGTGCCTTCTGCCGCGCGATGAAGGTCGCGGTCCGGCGCTGCAAGACTTGGCCGATTGCGAAGGGCAGGATTAGGATGAGGACGATCTTTATCAGCGCATCGCTCCCCACCATCCCCTCTCCGCTGCCGCCAAGTGCCAGGAAAATCGGGACAGAAATGAACAAGCCGAGGATACTCATGGAAGCCGCGGCAATCACCGAGAGAGCCACGTTTCCTTGGGCGAGCGAACTGTAGGAAGTGGACGACTGCACGGTCGTAGGCAGGACCCCAAGGTAGAGAAAGCCGATCGCCACCAACGGAGGTACGATCGCTTGACCTCCATGGGACAAGGCAAGTCCGACGAGTGCCATCGCGCCGAACATCCACGTGGCCAGCGGCAGGAAGAAGCGCCAGTTTGCGATGCCGGAAGCTATCTCTGCGCGCGGAATGCGCATCCCGTTGGCGAGGAAGAGCGCGAAGATGCCCGCGTTTGCAGCCATTTGGGCCACCCCGCGCCACTGGCCTATCGCCGGCAAGAGCGCTGCAAGCACCATTGCCAGGAGCAAAAGGCGTAACATCGGATCTCTGGTGATGGTGCGAATTGCCATTGCCTGCCGCACTGCCGCGCCGTGGCAATCCTGTCTAGTTCCCAGCCAGCGCTTGCAGCTTAGCGGCCAGCTCAGAGCGCAGCTGGACGTCCTCTTCCGGCAGCGCCGCAAGCAGCGCCGCAATCGCCGGCTGGCTCATCCGCTGCGTTTCGTAGGCCTCGATAGCCCAATCCAGTTGATCGACCCCATTGCCCTCGCCCAGTTCGCGTGCCGCCACACTTCGCGCAGCAAGGACCCATGGGACATCCCGCATGCCGTTCTCCAGCGCGCGATCGAGCGAAGCCGCGGCCTCACGCCATTGTCCTGCCGCCGCATAACCATCGGCAGCCATTGCCGCGGCCTCTGCATTAAGCGGGTTCGCTGCAGCATATTCGGCGACGAGCCTGGCTGCCTCGGACCGGTCGAGAGTAGCGGCCATTCTCAGCAGGAGAGGCCAGCTGCCGCGCATTTGCGCGGCGCGCTGATATGCCTTGCGCGCCCCAACCAGATCGGAACGCATCAGAAGCGCATCTCCCAAAAGCGATGCAGCATCGACGGATTGCGGATACTCTTCCGAAAAGTGCCGCGCCTCTTGAACTGCCCGATCGACACTGCCTGCCGACAAGGCTGCGCGAATGCTGTTACGCCTCGCGAAAGCACCTTTTCCTGCTGCTCTTGCGTCGTCTCCGTCGATCAGGCTGAGCGCCGACTGATCCGAGGCAGCAAGGTCGAGAAATTCGGCCGCTTCCTCACGGTTGTCCTGCGTCTCGTATGCGCGCCCGACCAGAATGCGAAGCCATGGCGAGCCTTGCGGTCCACGCGCTTGATCGGCGAAACGATAGATCAGCTCGTCCTCGTTGCCGTTGCGTGAAAGAACATAGGCAAGCAGGTCGCGAACGCGCCTGTTTGCGGGTTGTTCACGAGCGAGCTGGTCCAGGTTTTGTGCGGCGCTTTCGAGGTTGCCCAGTTCCACATCGATTATGGCAGAGAGCAATCGTGCGGCGGCAGTCTGGCGATCGTTCGTCTCAGCCCTCTCCAGCGCTTCGCGGGCCGCGAAGAAATCGGAAGTGCGCGCCAGAGCAATCGCCATCAAATACGGATCATCGGTCCGTGACAGGATCGTCTGGGCCTGTTCGAATCTTCCCGCGTCGAGGAGGCTTGCTGCATATTCGAGTTCCAACGCCGTATCGCCGCCGGATTTCTCGCTCGCCGCTGCAAACCATTTCGCCGCGGGAATCATTCCCTCGATGTCACGCACAAGCTGCCCGCGAAAACGCAATGCCTCGACATCGTCCGGTCCGAATTCAACCGCCCGCTCAGCGGCTTCGATTGCAGTGCGATGATTGCCGAGGCGATACCGCAGCCGGCCGATATCCACCCACACGCGCGGATCGTCGGGAGCTATCTCGCGCGCTTTGGCCAAGGCTCGGGCACTTGCGTCGAGATCACCCTCGCGCAGCTCCAGTTCGGCGAGCATCCTGAAACCAAGCGGCGCGGTTTCGCTGTCAAAATTGCCTTCGGCCAGCCACTTGCAGGCCTCGACCAGATCGCCGCGCAGCAGGGCTGCCTCCCCCGCGAATGCAGAGAATGAGCCGCGGTCCACCTTGTTTTCGACCAAGCGATCGATGGTGAGCTCTGCAGCGCCGGCATCTCCGCGGGCAATCTGCGTTCGCAGCTGTTGCAAATCATTGGCGGGCGTCGCCTCGTCCGCGCATGAGACGAGCATGGCGGACGCCGCCGCCAGCCCCAGTGCAAGGTGCACCGGAAAGCTACGCCTGAAGGTCATACTGCTTGAGGAGATCGTAGAGCGTGGGACGGCTTATCCCGAGGATCTTGGCGCTGTTGGAAATGTTGCCCTGTGTCCTCGCCAGCGCCTTGCGGATCATCCTGCGGTCCGCTTCCTCCCGCGCCTGCTTCAGGTTTAGCGCCAGTTCGCCGCCCTCTTCGTCTGCATCCATATCCAGGTCTTCGGCGCTTACCAGCTTGTCATCGGCCATGATGACGGCGCGTTTGACCCGGTTTTCAAGCTCGCGGACATTGCCCGGCCAACCCCAATTGTCGATCGCTGCCAGTGCGTCGGGCGTGAAGCCTTTCACTCGCGAATTCATCTCGCCCGCGAATTTTGCAAGGAAATGCTTGGCCAGGAGCACTGCGTCACCTGGGCGTTCGGTCAGCGAGGGGATTTTCACGACGATCTCGGCCAAACGGTAGAACAGGTCTTCGCGAAAACTGCCCTCCGCAATCATGGCTTCCAGGTTCTGGTGCGTCGCGCAGACGATCCTTGTATCGACCGAGATTGCCTTGCGTCCGCCGATCCGCTCGATGACACGTTCTTGCAGGAAGCGCAGCAGTTTGACCTGCAGCGGAAGCGGTATGTCGCCGACTTCATCGAGGAACAATGTGCCGCCATCGGCCAGCTCGATCTTGCCTTCGTTCGTCTTCACGGCACCGGTGAAAGCACCTTTCTCATGTCCGAAAAGCTCGCTCTCCAGCAGGTTTTCGGGAATTGCAGCGCAATTGATCGCTACAAAAGCGCCATGTTTGCGATCGCTGGACTCGTGCAGACCTTTTGCGAGCAATTCCTTGCCGGTCCCGCTGGCACCCAGCAACATGACCGACACGTTCGTCGGCGCGACCCGCTCGATCGTGCGTGCGACCTTGGCCATTTCGGGCGCCGCAGTGATCATGGAGCCGAGCACCGTTTTCTCTTCGCCCACTTTCTCGGCAAGGCGGCGGTTTTCTGCCTCGATCGTATGTAGCCGATGGGCCCGATCCACGATCATGCCCAGCTGTTCGATGTCGACCGGCTTCTGGTAGAAATCATAGGCCCCGCGCTCGATAGCCTGCAGGGCGCTCTCGCGTGCGCCATGTCCGCTGGCTACGACAACCTTGGTATCAGGTTTCATTTCCATGATTGCGTCGAGCACGGCGAAGCCTTCGCTCGTGCCGTCGGGATCCGGCGGCAGGCCCAGGTCCAGCGTAACGACCGCGGGCTCTTCCGAGCGCAGCAATGCGAGCGCCTGGTCGCGGTTGCCCGCGATCAGGACTTCATAGTCTTCGTAAGCCCATTTCAGCTGTGCCTGGAGACCCTCGTCGTCTTCCACCACCAGGAGCTTGCGTTTGTCCTCGGCCATCAGACCGTCTCCTCGATTAGATCTTTCGGGCCGGAGTAAATCGCCTTGGCAGAGCGCAAGGGCAGGCTGACAGCGAAGCGCGTTCCAAGCCCTTCGCGCGATTCCACGTCGAGGCGCCCGTCCATCGCCCGGATGATCTCGCGCGCTTCATACGCTCCAATGCCGAAGCCACCCTCCTTCGACGACACGAACGGCTTGAACAGTCCGTTGCGAACGAAGGCCGGACTCATACCCTTGCCGTTGTCGATGACCTGGCATTGACCGCTGATACCGTTGCTGAAGGTTTCGATCATGACAGGGATGTCCGGCTCGCTGGCATCGATCGCGTTCTGGACGAGGTGTACAAGGGCCTGCTCCAGCCCTTCCCGATCGCCCACCACTTCGACAGCTTCGCACCGCGCCAGTCTGACCGGGTGGCTACCTTCGAAACGGGCCGCGACCTCGCGCGAAATCTCTGCCAGATCGAACTGCTGCATTTCTTCGCGGGCCCCGGTGCCATACCTTCCCAGCCGGGCGAGCAGGAGATTGAGCTTGTCAGCGCTGTTCTTGAGCGTGACCAGCATGTCCTTGCGAAATTCCGGTTTGTCGGCGTGCTTCTCGGCGTTCCGGAGAAGCAGAGACATCTGGCTCGACAGGTTCTTTATGTCGTGCATGACAAACGCCATGCGACGATTGAATTCATCGAAGCGGCTCGCTTCGGACAGTGCTGCCTGACCGCTTTGCTCGGCGAGATAGCTGGCCAACTGGCGGCCAACGATGCCCAGAAGGTCGAAATCTTCCCAGTCCAGTTCGCGCTCGATCGCAGGACGGGCAAGGATGACGACACCGACGAGCCGATCGAAGTGAAGGAGGGGCACGGCCGCCCAGACACGCAGTTCCTCGAAAGGCCAGTGGGGCATGTGCGCCAGTTCGCCGTGATGTTCCTTTCCCGCCCGGACTTCGTCGAAATCGATTATCAGTGCCTCTCGCTCAAGGATTGCCGCGAGATCCGAATTCATGGCACTCGACGGCAAATCCGCGGTGGGCCAATTCCATTGCGCTCCGAGGGCAAGCGCACCGTCATCTTCGGGCAGCAGCAGCAGGCCGCACGGACTGTCTGTAATATCCGCCAGTGCCTTGATCGCGCGCTCCTGCAGGGTTGTTTCGTCAAATCCCGTACGACCGATCGTATTGGTGAAGCGGATCCACTCGTTGCGGTAGTCATAGCGGTGCTTGAACAGGTGCTTCACCGCGGTAACCCGCAACCAGCCGCGCACGCGTTGGGACGGAAGCCAGATCAGCGCCAAAGCCCCTGCGGCCAGGATCAGCCCTACCTGCGTGAGCGCTCGGATATCGCCGCGCAGCATGTCGAGCGAATTCGCCAGCAACAGCATGAGGATGAAATAGGCGCCGATGACCAGAAGCGAGAGCGAGCGGAAGGTCAGCGTCCGGGACGGGCGAAACTCGAGGCCGGCTGCATTTGAGTTGAAGCCGACAGCGAACGGCACGGCGATGATTGCCGCAGCCAGCCCGCGAATGGCCTGCAATTCCACCGGAATCTCTCCGGTGAGGTAGCTCAGCGTGTAGAAGTTCAGCGAAAACGCCCACATCCCCGCGAGAGCCGCCGCATTCCAGCGCAGGATGCGCCGCGAAGACAGCGCAGCGCCGACATACAGGTTATGCAGGAGGACCAGAGCACCGACCACCGTCAACGCTCTCAGGATCGCGGAAGTTTCGAATATCAGCGTCGCTGCGCCCGGAGCGTTTGCATTGCGCAAGGCGAGCATGACAAGGACGATCTGGAAGGATTCCACCAGCGCCAGGACGATGGCTGCCGGTCGCACGAGCCGCAGGGTCTCATCGCGCCCGTCGTTTGCGAACAGCCGCAGCAAGACGTAAATCCAGGCTAGGTTCTTTGCGACTTCGGTCAATGCGACGATCGGCTGCTCCGCCCCGAAACTGGCAGCGGCAAAGCACCAGTTTGCAGTCAGGGCCAATGCCGCCACCGCAGCCCAGCGATCGGAACGCTCGGCCGCTCCGGAACGCGCGATCCACAAGGCAGCGAGCCCGCTTACCAGAGCGCCGAGCAGGAAGCTGACCGAGCCGATATTTGCCAGCCACGTCATCAGCGCGCGCCTTCCGGCCAGATGATGACCCTCGTCGTTTGCAGCAGGATCAGCAGGTCGAGAAATGGCGAATAGTTTTTCGCATAGTAGAGGTCGTATTCCAGCTTGCCACGCGCATCCTCGATACTCGCCCCATAGGGATAGTTGATCTGCGCCCAACCGGTGATGCCCGGTTTGACCATGTGGCGTTCGGCGTAGAACGGAAGTTTTTCATCGAGTTCGGCCACGAATTGCGGGCGCTCCGGACGCGGACCGACGAAGCTCATTTCACCCTTCAACACGCTCCACAGCTGGGGCAATTCATCGATACGGACGAGACGGATGAAGCGGCCCACGCGGGTGATACGCGGATCGTCTTTTTCCGCCCACTTAATCCCATCCGCCTCGGCGTCCTGACGCATCGAGCGCAGCTTGGGTATCTGGAAGGTCTGCCCGTAGAGGCCGACCCGTTCTTGCCGGTAGAATACCGGTCCCTTGCTCTCCAGCTTCACCAGCAAGGCAAAGAAACCGATAAGTGGAAGGGTCAGCAACAACACGGCTAGGCTTACCACGACGTCGAAGATACGTTTCGCGACCGTAGAGATACGCTGCCCGGCGATGAAACCGTCGGAGAAGATCAACCAGCTCGGATTGAGCGTGTCGAGATCGAGCTTGCCGGTTTCGCGTTCCAGGAAACCGGACAGATCGCTGACATCGACGCCCTTGGTCTTGACCCGGACCAGGTCTTTCAGCGGCAGGGAATTGCGCCTCTCCTGCATGGCGAGGACGACTTCCTGCGCGCCAATCCGCTCAACATACTTGCCGAGATCGCCGATCTCCTCGCGCTCGACTGCCCCCGGCACCCGTTCTGTGACTGCGCCGCCCATGGCGACGAAGGTCAGGACACGAAAGCCGCTGTCAGGCCGATTGGAAAGGTCGAGCAGGCGCTGGGCGCGCGGTCCCGCCCCGAGCACCAGTACCCGCCTGCGAAAGACCTTGGCATCCAGCATTCGCGTTGCAATGAAGCGGTTCAGGACCAGAAACGTCAGACCCAGAGCCATTGCGTAGAGCAGGATGGAACGCCACAGCGCCGTGCCCGGCATGACCAGATTGACGAAAGAGATCGTCAGGATGCCGAGGCCGAACGCCACGAGGAGGCGCGCGGTCGCGAACCGGATCGAGCGCAAGGCAAGCGGCGTATAGGTGCCGACCGCAATCACTGCGAGCCAGACGATGACGGCGAAACCGCAGATTGCCACTGCCCGCTCCGAGAAGGGTCCCGGACCGATCGAAAGCTGGAAAGTCCGCAGCTGCCAGCCTGCTTCCCCTGCCAGACCAAGCAAGAGCAGGTCGAACAGGCAAAGCAGCATCACCTCCTTGGGGATGTAGTGCTTGAAGACTCTGATCATGGCAGGCGGCGATACCCCGAAGGTTGGTTAAGCCTTTCCTTACCATGCGATTGGTGAACTGTCGGTAAACTTTACAGCAAAGAAAACGGCGCCCCGAATTGCCGGAGCGCCGCCTTGATTCGATAGTAGTCTGGATCAGTTGTTGACGGCGTCGCCAACGGCTTCGCCAGCGTCCTGGGCAGCATCGCCGACCTGTCCGGCCGCTTCGCCTACCTGGTTGGCGGCATCGGTGATCGCCTCGTCCTTCGCAACTTCCGCGCCGCCCATTTGAGTGAAAACCACGATTGCTGCGATCGCGGCAACCAGGAGAATGATCGCCATAACCCAGCCCGAGCCGCCGCTGCGACGCGGTTCGTCAGTGACGACTGTGTGAGTGGTATGCGTGTTGCCATCGGGCGTGCGCGTTTCGGTTATACGTTCTTCTGCCATGGAAAAATCCTTTCCCATCCATGTCTTACTGCGGCGCCAACGCGCGATGGTTCCGCAGCGTTCCCGGCATCATGGTTACCGCTCGCCGAATTCGAACGGAGTGTTGCCGCGACGCATCCGGTCGAACTGCAATTTCCTGCCGCGCGGGGGCAGCGAACGCTGGCGACAATTCTGCCTCTGACAGGCTGCGCACCCGGGCCCGATCGGCTGGGCATCCGACGGGTTGAGCGACAATCCCCTCGCCTGTGCAAGGTCCGCCGCCAGCACTGCCTCGATCCCCACTGCGACCACAAAGCGCGCCTCACCCGGCGCTCCGCTGCCCTCGACGCTGCGCATCATGGTCAGCCATCCGCCCGCCTGTCCCTCTCCGGCCTGTTCCAGAGCGACGAATTGCGTGACGAGTTCGCCGCCGGTTTCGAAGGCCCGGTGCGCGTCCCACAAGGGACAGGACACATCCGCACTGGCAAAATGCGCCGTGCTCGCGCCGATGAAGCTCTTGGAAAACTGTCCCGCCCGGTCGATCCGGACCATGAAGAACGGCAAGCCCCGCTGCCCTACTCGCTGAAGGGTAGTCAGACGATGCGCCAATTGCTCGAAACTCACCGAAAAGCGCCGCTCCAGCACAGGGAGGTCATATCCCGTCGCCTCGCAGGCGCGCAGGAAGCGGCCGTAAGGCATCAGCAGGGCCGCCGCGAAGTAGCCTTCGAGATGTCGCCTGAACAAGGCGCGTGCGGCTTCATCCTCGAACTCGGCGCCCTGAGCCACCGCCTCTATCTCGTCGCGCTTTTCCAACTGCGCCACCTTGAGCGCGAGCTGGAAATTGCGCGATGCGGGACCGAGCATTTCCGACAATTGGATCTGTCTTGCGTGAAGGTCCAACCGGCTAAGGCTTTCCGGGAGCACATCGCGAGGCAGGATACGAACCGAAAGCTGGTGGCGCTCACGCAGTCGCTCGGTCAAGGCCAGCCCGATGTCGCCACGCGACAAGCGCATTTCATCCGCCTGCTCTTCCGCCGAATGGTCGAGGTCGGCGAAGTGGTTGCGCCACCGTTCGATTTCCCGGCGCGACGCCGCCAGGGCATCGTCATGCGTGTCTGCACCGGGACCGGCCTTGTCATACAGTCGGGCGAAGGCTGCCGCGACCTGAGGCGCTGTGGACAGGAACTCCTCTGCTTCGTCACGGTCGATATCGAGATCGGAAAAGCGTTCATCGGCAAGTCGGCGCATGAGGCCATCGAGGCCACCGACCGCCTCATCCTCTCGCAGCGAGCGGGGATCGAAGTCGAATTTCTCGACCAATGCCATTACAACACGGGCGCTCACCGGCCGCTGGTTGCGTTCGATCAGATTGAGATAACTCGGCGAGATTGCCAGCCGCGTCGCCATGGCCGCCTGGGTCAGGTTTTCACGTTTACGCAGTCGGCGAATAGCCGGTCCTGCCATGAGAGCGGCGTCCGCCATTTGTAAATTCCTTTACATCATTACACGTCCATCTGGCAGAACAGCACGGTTTAGACAACAAATTCTGTAAATTTTCCTGTCGCGGAACGGCCAATCGCCCCAAGTTCATGAGCAAGGCCACCGCGCCAGAACTTACAGGAGATTCGCCATGACCTATCAAAGCCGCATCGCCGAACTCGGCCAGACCATCTCGGAAAACGGCGCGCCGTGGGGCGCAATCGACGCCGCCAGCGCTGCACGCATGGCCGTCCAGAACCGCTTCCCGACCGGTCTCGACATTGCGCGTTACACCGCAAAGATCATGCGCGAAGACATGGAAGCCTATGACGCCGACCCGGCGAACTACACCCAGTCGCTCGGCTGCTGGCACGGGTTCATCGCGCAGCAGAAGATGATTTCGATCAAGAAGCATTTCGGCAGCACGAAGCGCCGGTACCTCTACCTGTCGGGCTGGATGGTCGCCGCTCTGCGCAGCGAATTCGGTCCCCTGCCCGACCAGTCGATGCATGAGAAGACCAGCGTTCCGGCGCTGATCGAGGAACTCTACACCTTCCTGCGCCAGGCCGACGCCCGCGAGCTGGGCGGTCTGTTCCGCGAACTCGACGAAGCAAAGGCCAAGGGCGACGCGGTCAACACGCACCGCCTGCTCAAGGAAATTGACGAGCATGAAACGCATGTCGTGCCGATCATCGCGGACATCGACGCTGGTTTCGGTAACGCCGAGGCGACCTACCTGCTCGCCAAGAAGATGATCGAAGCGGGTGCCTGCGCCCTGCAGATCGAAAACCAGGTGTCGGACGAAAAGCAGTGCGGCCACCAGGACGGCAAGGTCACGGTTCCGCACGAGGAATTCCACCAGAAGATCCGCGCGATCCGCTACGCCTTCCTCGAACTCGGCGTTCCCGACGGCATCATCGTTGCCCGCACCGACAGCCTCGGCGCAGGCCTGACCAAGTCGATCGCCTATTCGAAGGAACCGGGCGATCTGGGTGACAAGTACAACAGCTTCCTCGATTGCGACGAAGTCGACGCTGCCGACATCAAGAACGGCCAGGTCTTCATCAGCCGCGACGGCAAGCTGCTCGCGCCCAAGCGCCTGCCCAGCAACCTCTACCAGTTCCGCCCCGGAACCGGCGAAGACCGCTGCGTGCTCGATTGCATCAGCGCGCTGGAAGCGGGTGCCGACCTGCTGTGGATCGAGACCGAGAAGCCGCATGTCGAGCAGATCGCCGGCATGGTGGACCGTGTCCGCGAAGTGATCCCCAACGCCAAGCTGGTCTACAACAACTCGCCCAGCTTCAACTGGACGCTCAACTTCCGCCAGCAGATCTTCGACAAGTGGGAAGCAGAGGGCAAGGACGTGTCGGGTTACGACCGCACCAAGCTCATGAGCATCGACTACGACGGCACCGAACTGGCCGCCGAAGCCGACGAGAAGATCCGCACCTTCCAGGCAGATGCCGCGAAGCGTGCCGGTATCTTCCACCACCTCATCACGCTGCCGACCTACCACACGGCTGCGCTGAGCACCGACAACCTCGCCAAGGAATACTTCGGCGAACAGGCAATGCTCGGCTACGTCAAGAACGTGCAGCGCGAGGAAATCCGCCAGGGTATCGCCTGCGTGAAGCACCAGAACATGGCCGGTTCGGACATCGGCGATGACCACAAGGAATACTTTGCCGGCGAAGCGGCCCTGAAGGCCGGCGGCAAGGACAACACCATGAACCAGTTCGCTGCGGCCTAACGGAGAGGAAGGATGACTACGATGACCGAAGACACTCCCAAGACCGAGCCGGGCCGCGCACGTGCCCTGTTCTCGACCGCCGATTTCCGTCTCCTGCGCACGGCCCTGACGAGCTACGCGCGCCAGACCGAAGACCGCGAGGAGCTGGCGAAGATCAACGCCCTGCACCATCGCCTGGGGACCTACGTTCCCTCGGACGGTTAAACCGATCGTCCGCGCTCAAGCAGCGATGCGATAGCGCGGACCATACTTTCTCCTGGGGAGGAGAAACGGCCGTCGCAGCACCCCCAATGCTGCGGCGGCCGTCAATTTATGGATCAGCCTCCGCTGCGCGGCATCAGGTCGAGCGCGGCACCGGCCAGCGCTTCGGCGCCGGTCGCTACCACCTTCTCGGCATCGGGCGCCCAGAACGGCGAATGGAGCGAGGGCAGCGGTTTCCCCTCTTCCTTGAGCGCGGTCAGCATTTCATCGGTCGTGCCGCTGATCCAGAAGATCATGCTCTTCACATCTTCTGGCGAAGCGCGGCGGAACTGGCTGAAGTCCTCGCCCCCCATGACCGCCGGCCACTGCATCACGCGTTCCTCGCCGAAGCGAGCGCGGAAGGATGCAGCGCGTTCTTCGGAGAATTCCGGGTCATTGAAGGTCGAGGGCGTGTACGGATCTTCCACCGTCACCACCGGGTGCAGTTCTTCGGGCAGGCCCGCGGTAATCGCCTCGCCCTTTGCAACGCGGCGGATGCCGTCGAGCAGCAGCTGGCGGCTTTCGTCCGAGTAGCTGCGCACGGTCAGCTGGAGCTTGGCTTCATCGGAGATGATGTTGTGCTTGGCCCCTGCATGGAAGCTTCCGACGGTGATCACTGCCGGATCGAGCGGCGAGGAATTGCGGCTCACCACCGTCTGGACCTTCATCACGATAGCGCTGCCGAGCACGATCGGATCGACCGTGGTGTGCGGATAGGCGCCATGCCCGCCGATACCCTTCACCGTGATGTCGACGCTGTCGACATTGGCCAGCGCATAGCCCGGCGTATAGCCGATGGTGCCTGCCGGAGCGGGCGCAGCGGCATCGTGGAAGGCCAAGACGTAGTCCGGCTTGGGAAAGCGCGTGTAGAGCCCGTCCTCGATCATCGCGATCGCGCCAAGGCCAAGCTCTTCGGCGGGCTGCAGGATCATCACCAGCGTGCCCTGCCATTCGTCCTTGTGCTCGACCAGCAGCTGCGCGGCGCCGATGAAGCCCGCCATGTGCGTATCGTGGCCGCAGGCGTGCATGACGCCGGTCGTCACGCCGCTGGCAGGCGTTGCCGTTTCCTTGCTGGCGAAAGGAAGCCCCGTCTGTTCGATCACCGGTAGCCCGTCCATGTCCGCGCGCAGCATGACCACCGGACCGTCCCCGTTATTCATCACCGATACGACGCCGGTCTGGCCGACGCCTTCTGTCACCTCGAAGCCGAGATCGCGCATCCGCTTGGCCAGCTTGGCCGCGGTCTTGTGTTCTTCGAAGCTCAATTCCGGATGCGCGTGCAGGTCGCGGTAAAGCTCCATCAGGCCGGGCATGTCCTCGGCCAGCGAAGCGCGCAGGTCCTGCGCCGAAGCGGGCGTTGCGACAGCCATCACGGCGAGCGCGGCGAGTGTTGGACGCAAGTTGGACTTCATTGGTATCTCCCCCACAGAGTGGAACATGTGGAACACGGTCCTGGGAAAGGAATCCTCGGGCCCGCATCTGGCGTTCGGTTGCGCGCCTGTCTGGCACGCCCTGCGTCGGTAGGGAAGGCCTACAGCCCGTAAGTGAAGACCAGCGCGCCCGACAGCGCAACGACCATGATGATCACCAAGGGCACGCCGGTGCGCACGTAGTCGAAGAACTCGTAGCTGCCTTCCGACATGATCAGCATATTCGTCTGGTAGGCGATCGGCGTCGCGTAGCAGAGGTTGCAGCCGAACAGCACGGCCAGCACCATCGGTTCCGGCGGCAAGCCAAGCTGTGTCGCAATGGCAAAGGCGATGGGCGTACCGACCGTGGCAGCCGTGGCATTGGACGCGAAATTGGTGATCAGCGTCATGGTGAGCATGATCACTGCAAGCGCCGCCGCCGGGCTCAGATATTGCAACCCGCTGGCCATTACGAGGCCGATCCAGTCCGCCGCCCCGCTTTCGAGGATCACACGGCCAAGCGCGATACTGGCAGCCACCAGCACGATGACCGAGGCTGAAAGGGCGCGTCCCACGCGGTCGAACTTCACGCATCCGGTCACGAACATCAGGATCGCACCGAGCAGCGCCGAAATCGCAATCGGCACCGTGAGCAGGTAAAAGCCCTGCGAACCGTAGAAGGGCAGGCCGACCGAAGCGAGCGCCACCGAAGCGCCCATGATCGTAGCTGCGAGGACGGCCTTGGAACGGCGCGGCAACTCGCGCCGCCCCTCGAGCGTGAGGAGGCTGTCGGCGCGCTCGAAATTCTCGATATCTTCGGGCAGCCCCATCACCAGCAGGACATCGCCTTCGATAAGCCGCATGTCGCCGCCTTCCGAATACTGGTCCTTTTCGCCAAGCAACCGTTCGGGCCTGTGCGTGCCGATCACGGCCACGCCGTATAGGTCTGCAATGCCGGAACTCGGCAGGGTGCGACCAATGAGGCGGGAATCCGCGGTGACGGTCATTTCGACGACCGCAATGTCGACGCCCTTCTCATGCGAGTTGCGGCGGATGCGATCGATCACCCAACTGGGCGCGGCATCGCCCCTGAGTACCGACATGGCCTCTTCGATGGCGGCATGGGTGCCGGTCATCAGCAGGCGATGCTGCGGCCGCAACAGGCCGGGCGGGACGTCATGAAACTCGATCCCGTCTGGCAGGCGCGAGGCCACTTCGGACAATTCGCGGCCATTCAGAACGGAATTTTCGGTAATGCGCAGCCGCGTCTCGAACTTGCGCAGGGCATGGACCTGCTCGATCCGGTTGCTCTTCAGCATACGTGGCATGACCAGCCAGACGTAGGGCAAGGCGATAAGGCAGGCGAAGATCACGATCGGCGTGAAGTGGAACACGCCCATGCGCTCCATCCCCAGGTCCACCGCGATGGAGACAACAAGGATATTGGTCGATGTCCCGATAGTGGTCGCAAGACCGCCGAGCAGCGATGCCGCATTGAGCGGGATCAGCGTTTTCGATGCAGGCATCAGCCCACGTTCCGCCAAGGCGACGAAGATCGGGATCAGCAGAACCAGCACAGGCGTGTTGTTGACGCCCATCGAAAGGACGAAGCACACCACCAGCGAGAACAGCAGTCCCAGCTGCAGGTTTACCTTGAACACCCGCTCGAGAAAGCGCGCTGCGGGCTCAAGCGCGCCTGTGACGACAAGGCCGCGCCCCATCACCATGAGCGCACAGATCGTGATCAGGGCGTAATGGCCAAAGCCCGAGAATGCGAGCTGCAACCCGTCGGTCGGCGCATTGCCTTCGAGCGGGAAGAAATACAGGCCGACCGCAATGACGGCGATTGTCAGCAGCGAGATGATCTCAATGGACATTCGCCCGCGCGCGAACGCGACGAACATGGCGAGAGTAACCGCCATTGCGGCAATCGCGTGATAGGACGGCATGCCGATCATTCGCCGCGATGAATTCCACCGCTACGCAGGAATATCAAGGGTTTTCGCGCTTTGGTGCGCTTCTCAGGCCTCGCTGCGCGATCTTTCCGTCCACAGCAGGGTCAATGCCAGCAAGGCGGTTGCCGCCGTACCTGCCCCGCCCGCCGGGAAAGTCCACGCCTTCGCATCCATCATCGCGAGAAGGTTGAGGCCGATCGCCCCAAACCCCGCGATTGCCGCCAGTACGCCAAGGCCCTTGCCCCATCCCGATCCGCTGCGCGCGACGCTTGCGCCTACGCCAAGTGCCGCCGCACCGATAATGAGCTTGGCGAGGAAATAGAGGAAGAACGCGCCTGCCAGGATGGCCGCAAACAATTGCGGTTCACTCTCGCTGGCTTCCATTGCCGGTGCGAACATGGAGAGGCCCATGCCCACTTGCAGCAGGTTGAGAATGCCCGAAACACCGATGGCGGCCCACAACACCGATTGCTCGGGCCTGCGCACCGCCAGCGAAAGCGCGAAGATCGAGACTGCAGAAAAGGCGAAGAGTTCCGTGAACCACGTGAGCGGCCGAAGCATCTCGTTCTCGGAGCCCGAGACGACGGTGATGTAGAATATCTGGCTCGCCACGGTGAGCAGATGCGCTGCGCCGACAGCGCTTACCAGTGATTGTGTTTTCATGATCGGTCCCTTCGCCGCCCCTTGAGGGCTTTCATGCACCACCGTTCGTGCCGGCAGGCAAGAAGGTTACAGCGAAGAGAGAGTGGTACCCCCGGCCGGACTCGAACCGGCACTTCGTAAGAAACTCGATTTTGAGTCGAGCGCGTCTACCAATTCCGCCACGGAGGCCCATGATGGACGGCGGGGATTAGCCCCGCTCGCCCATGCCATCAAGCGCTGTTTTCGCCCTATTTGAGCGCGCCTGCCAGCATCTTGTGCAATTTGGAGTGCAGCACGTCGTTCGCGGCAAGCACCTGCTTCGAATGGATCGGCTGCGAACGGCCGCGGAAGTCGGAGACGAAGCCGCCCGCTTCGCGCACGATCAGGCAGCCGGCTGCAGTGTCCCAATCGTTGAGGCCGCTTTCCCAGAAACCGTCGAACCGGCCAGCAGCAAGCCATGCAAGGTCGAGCGAAGCGGCGCCGAAGCGGCGGATGCCTGCGACATTGGGTCCGATCGCACCGAAGATGCGCGACCATTCGGAAAAGTCGCCGTGGCCCTGGAAGGGAATGCCGGTGGCGATCAGCGCTTCCGACGGGCTGCGGCGCGAGGAGACGCGCAGGCGGCCATCGTGCAGCCATGCACCTCGGCTCTTTTCGGCCCAGAAAGTTTCGTCGGTGACGGGATTGTAGACAACGGCAGCGGTTACATCGCCCCAGTCGTCGCTGCCCAGCTTGCGTTCCTGCACCGCGATGCTGATCGCAAAATGCGGGATGCCGTGAAGGAAGTTGCTGGTGCCGTCGAGCGGATCGACGATCCAGCGCGGCATGCCGTCTGCACCTTCGATGGTGCCGGCTTCTTCCATCTCGAAGCCCCAGTCGGGACGCGCCTGGAGCAGTTCGTCGTAGATCGTGCGCTCGGCGCGCATGTCGGCCTTAGACACGAAGTCGGCGGGGCCCTTGCGGCTTACCTGGAGGTGTTCGATCTCGCCGAAGTCGCGGCGCAGGCGGCCACCCGCCTTGCGCGCGGCTTTCTCCATCACGCGGATCAGTCCGGAAATTGCGGCCATGGGTATCTCTTACTCTGTGAGCACGCGGATCGAACGGGCTTGCAGGTGGATGTCTCCCCACTCGCAGGCCATGTCGAATTTCGTGCCTTCAATGTTGAATTTGTCGATTGCGAAGCGGCGTTGCTTGCCCTCGCCGCCGGTTTCGCGGCGGTCGAGGCTAAGCTTGGAAATGCCCGCGAACTTGAGCATTCCGGGGTGGAAGCAGCATTCCTCGCCCTCGCCCGGCGCCTCGTATTCGGGGTGCTCGGGCTCGAGGCAGAAATCCATCTCCAGCGTCAGTTCGTCATCGTTGATGATGACCGCGCGCAGGGTGCTCCTGGCGATATCGACATTGTCGAACCGGCTGGCGATGGACTTGCCCACGGATCAGGACGCCTTGCCGACGTAGCTCTGTTCGTAGACGTCGACGATGATGCGCGTGCCGCTTTCGATGTGCGGCGGGACCATGATGCGAACGCCATTGTCGAGCACGGCGGGCTTGTAACTGGAGGACGCAGTCTGTCCCTTCACCACGGCATCGGCCTCGACGATTTCGGCTTCGATCTGTGCGGGCAGTTCGACCGAGATCGGCTTTTCTTCCCACAGTTCCAGCTTCACCTGCATGCCGTCCTGGAGGAACGGGCGGGCATCGCCCAACAGGTCGCTCGGCAGGTTGATCTGCTCGTAGGTGTTCTGGTCCATGAAAACCAGCATGTCGCCGTCTTCATAGAGGAACTGGTATTCCTGGGTATCGAGGCGCACCTTCTCGACCGTGTCGGCGCTGCGGAAGCGGACGTTGGTCTTGCGGCCATCCTGCAGGTTCTTCATCTCGACCTGCATGTAGGCGCCGCCCTTGCCGGGCTGGGTGTGCTGGATCTTGGCGACCTTCCAGATGCCGCCTTCGTATTCGATGATGTTGCCCGGACGGATGTCCACGCCGCTGATCTTCATGAGGAACCTGCCTTCGATGTGAAAGAGCGCCGCCCCTTGGATGACACGCGGATTCGTGCGGGGCGGTCGTGCGCCGCGCGCCTTACCCGAGCCGGGGCCAAGGGGCAAGGCAATGGAAAATTCAGCTTGTCCGCACTATATGGGTTGGCGGAGGAATTGGTCATGATACGCCGCATCGCTATCGGCATCGCTACAGCTTCGCTTTGCACGCTCGTCCCCGCCACGGGACAGGCGCAGGGCCGTTTGGGCCTGCTCGAACAGGGCGAATATGTCTGCGCCCTGCCCGGAAGTGCGACCGGGCCTGCCTGGCAGGAGATGGAAGCGCATAATTTCGCGATTACCGGCGCCTCCAGCTATCGCACCGACAAGGGCGTCGGCACGTACCTGCTCGAAGGCAAGCGCGTCACATTCACGCGCGGCCCGATGAAGGGGCATCGCATGATGCTGCTTTCATCCGGCCTGCTGCAGGAACTGGAACGCGACGGAAAGCTGGGGCGCCTGCGCTGTCACCGCTCCGGCCCGCTCGAAGACTGAGCTACTGCTGTCCGCTGAGCAGCGGATAGGGGTTCACCGCGTTGGCGGGCTCCCACCACTCCGCATCGGCTGTCGTCTGCAATACCGCAAAGTGCAGATGCGGCGCCTCTTCCGAGGCATTGCCGCTCGACCCGACCGTGCCGAGCCGCTGACCGCGGCGCACGCGCTGCCCTTCTTTCAGCCCTTCCGCATATTCGTCGAGATGGGCGTAGTAATGGATCGTCTCGCCATCGTTGGAACGCACGTAGATCGTGTTGCCGCCCGCATCCGAGCGGAACAGCTTTTCGACCGTCCCGGGAGCCGCAGCGACTACACTCGTGCCGACGGGGGCCATGATGTCGATCGCTTCGTGCAAGCGCACGCCTTCACCGCGCGAATCGCTGAAGGTATCGGTCAGGTCGGATGCGCGGATGTTCTTGACCGGGATCAGCAGCCTGTTGCTGGCATTCTGCGCCGGTGATGTCGGCATCGCGGTATCGAGGCCGGCGACTTCTTCCGCGGTTTCATCGCCGGTAGGAGTTGCCTCCGGGCTCGGCGCGACTTCAGCAGGGCGGGTGTTCTTGCGCTGGCTTTCGCTGGTCGCGTTTTCGATCAGGGTCCCGCCCGCCACGATCCAGACGATGCTGGTAATCGTGGCGGTGACGACGATGGTGAGAATGCGGTCAACGATATTCATGTCCCCTCCCTAGCCGATCAGGCTTCGAATATCACCTGTGTCGACGGCGACACCATTCTCGCAAGACGCGCAGCGTCCCAATTGGTCAGGCGCACACAGCCGCTGCTCTGCGCGCGGCCGATGGTTTCGGGCTCCGGTGTGCCGTGGATGCCATAGTGTTCCTTCGACAGGTCGATCCATACGACACCCACCGGGCCATTGGGACCGGGGGGAAGCTGGTAGGTTTCGCCCTCACCTTCGCCAAGCACCTCGGGATCGTAGGAATATGGCGGGTTGTAGGCTTCGCCCAGGATATCCCATTCGCCGATCGGCAGGGGGAACTGGCTGGAGCCGGAGCTGACCGTGAACATGGCGACCAGCTTGTCGCCCTGGTAGGCCTTGAGCGTATCTTCCGACTTGCTCACGACAATGCGATCGACCTCGGGCTGGTCGCTACCGACGCCGAGCGCGGCCAGCGTCTGCTGCCAGCCCCTGTCGGTGATCGCACCCGGCTCGATCGCATCGCCGCCGATATTCGGTACGCGGATTTGCTGACCAGCGCGGAAATAGCCGTCGCCGGGGCGCTTGGTCGGGGGCGCATCGGCCTCGGCATCATCCGTGTCCGACTGGCCCGTATCCGAAGCACCCGCAGGACGACCATTGGGGTTAAGCTGGCGCAGCACCTCGACCGTGGTGTGGAAACGCTCTGCCAGTTTCTCGTCGAGCGAGGTGTAGCCGAGGTTTTCCATCTCGGCCTTCTTGGCCGTGTCTTCGGGAATTTCCTTGAATTCGATATCGACCCAGCTGGCCGGGATCGTTACCACGCGCGTAGCGGGAATGCGGTCCCACTCGGCGAGGGCGCTCTTGGTCTGTTCGTCGAACTTACCGGTCACTTCGAGGTCGTTCGCTTCCTGAAAGCCGGTCAGAGCGTTCTCGGTGCTCATGCCCATCTTGCCGTCGATCACGCCGGGACCGAAACCGATCCGGTCGAGAACGACCTGCGCCTGCATTACGGGACGATCTTCGGGATCTTCGATCTGCGCGCCGGAATTGCCTGACGTGTCGCTCGCATCGTCGTTCGATGCCATGCTGTCGGCGTAATTTTCGTCGCTATAGGTTTCGTAGCCTTGGTCGGGCGCGGTGCTGGTCTCTGCCGAAGCGGTGTTCGTGTCGGTCTCGTCCTCCGCACCATCCATGCCGCAGGCGGCAAGAGCGAGGGACGAGGCGGCGATAAACAGGAATTGGCGCATGAGTGCTCCCCAAAAACGGGGCGCAGACCGCCCCTTTCGGAAGTTACAACTCACGCAGCGGCGATTTGCTCCGCAAAGGCTTGAACTGCCTCGACTTCATCCCCCGACCAGACCGCGCCGGACACGGCCAGGAAGTCTGCGCCGGCCTCGATCAGGGGCCTGCAATTGGCAGGCGTGATGCCGCCGATCGCGACCGAGGGGATCTCGACCATCTCGTGCCACCATTCGAGCAGGTCCGTGCCCGCCGTATGCTCGGTTTCCTTGGTCGTGCTGGGGAAGAAGGCGCCGAAGGCAACGTAGTCGGCACCGGCTTCACCCGCCTCCAGTGCAAGGTGGCGAGAGCCGTGACAGGTCACGCCGATCTGCGCATCGCGGCCCAGTTCTTCGCGCGCCTCGCGCGGGTCGCCGTCGCCCTGCCCCAAATGGACGCCATCGGCGCGGAGCCGCTTGGCGAGCGCAATGTCGTCATTGACGATGAACGCGACTTCACGCGCCGCGCAGATTTCCTGCAGCGGCTCTGCCAGTGCGGCGGCATCGTGCTGGTCCAGTCCCTTCACGCGGAACTGGAACGCGGTCACGACGCCCTTCCCGGCATCGAGCGCCCGTTCGAGACGCTTGGGAAAATCCCCGCCCGTTTCGAGCGGGGAGATCAGGTAAAGCTGGCAGGGTGTTTCGGTCATGCAACGCGCTCTATCGCCGCATGACCGATAGGCCAAGCAGATCGTCTACCGGATCAGGCGCCAGTGCTGGCGCAGGCGATCTCGTCGATCGCATTGCCCAGCGCCTGGTCGAACTGCTGGTCGTCCATCTTGGCCTGGAGCACTTCGAGAAGCGCGCGGCTGAAGCTGGCGATCATGCCGTCGTTCTTCGCCAGTTCGCGGCAGGCATCCTCGCGGCTGTAACCGCCCGACAGTGCCACCACGCGCAGCACCTTGGGATGGTCGATCAGCGGCTTGTAGAGGTTCGGCTCGCTCGGGATGGTGAGCTTGAGCATGACCTGCTTGCCTTCCGGCACGCGCTCCAGCTGGTCGAGCATGTTGGAGAGCAGCAGGGCTTCGGCCTGCGGTCGGCTGGCACTGTCGAGGCTGACTTCCGGCTCGAGGATCGGAACGAGTCCGAATGACAGGATTTCGAGGCCGTAATCCATCTGCTGCGCGACGTTGGCGGCAACGCCTTCGCGGTTCGCTTCGTGGATGACCGAACGCATCTTGGTGCCGAAGACGCCCAGTTCCTTGGCGCGCTTGCACATCGCTTCGAGTTCGGGGATCGGCTTCATGAGCTGCGCGCCGTTCTCGACGTCGTGCATGCCCTTGTCGACCTTGAGGAAAGGGACCACGCCGCGGCGGCTCAGCAGTTCGGGAATGGGCGAACCTTCGGCGTTGCAGCCTTCCATGGTCTTTTCGAACAGGATCGCACCGATCACCTTGCCGTTCGAGAAGGACGGGGAATCGACGATGCGGCAGCGCATTTCGTGGATCTTGGCGAACATCTCGTCATCGCCGTCCCATTCGCCGTCTTCCACGCCATAGGCCCGAAGCGCTTTGGGAGTGGAACCGCCCGACTGGTCGAGAGCCGCGATAAAGCCCTGTCCGTCGCGCATTTTCGCCGTCATTTCCTCGAAATTCATGTCCGTCCTCGCTGGTGCGTGCATAGGTATGCGCGGCCCATACAAAGGGCTTCGCCCTGCCGCAACGCCCTGCCGGTAACTTTACCCGCCCTCGTTCGTAATAGTGGCAAAGGAGAGACAATGCTGGACGATACGCAAGAGCGCCTGTGCGCCGAGAAAAAGACGGACTTTTCCGATCTCAAGGCGCTGACAATCAACTGCACGCTGAAGCGATCGCCCGACGGCTCGCACACGGAGAAGCTGCTTGGCGTGGTCGAGACGATCCTGGTGCGAAACGACGTCTCGCTCGAGCAGGTAAGACTGGTCGATCATGACATCGCGCCGGGCGTCTATCCCGACATGACGGAACATGGCGCAGCGAGTGACGACTGGCCGGCAATCTGGAAGAAGGTCGAGGCCGCCGATATCCTGGTGGTCGGCACGCCGATCTGGCTGGGCGAGAAATCATCCGTGTGCCAGCGCCTCATCGAAAGGCTTTACGCCCACTCCGGCCAGCGCAACGATCGAGGTCAGTATATCTTCTACGGCAAGGTCGGGGGCTGCATCGTCACCGGAAATGAAGACGGCATCAAGCACGTCGGCATGGGCGTGCTCTATTCCTTGCAGCACGTCGGCTACACTATCCCGCCGCAAGCCGATGCGGGCTGGATCGGCGAGGCAGGGCCCGGCCCGAGCTATGGCGACGCGAAGGAAGACGGGTCGGGCTATGTCGGCTTCGACAATGATTTTACGAAGCGTAACACGACCTTCATGACCTGGAACCTGATGCACATGGCGCGCATGCTGAAGGATGCAGGCGGCATCCCATGCCACGGAAATTCGGTCGATCTGTGGAACGAGGGCCGCCGCTTCGACGCGCCGAACCCCGAATACCGCTAGGCCGTCAGCGCAGAGACGCCGGGAAGGTCCTTGCCTTCCATCCATTCGAGGAAAGCGCCGCCTGCGGTCGAAACGAAGGTGAAGTCGTCCTTCACCCCGGCATGGGCAAGCGCTGCGACTGTGTCGCCCCCGCCTGCGACCGAGGTGAGCGAGCCGTCCTGCGTCAATGCAGCCGCAGTGCGCGCCAGCGCGACGGTCGCTGCATCGAAAGGCTCGGTCTCGAACGCGCCGAGCGGGCCGTTCCACACCAGCGTGCGGCAGGTCTTGAGCACATCGCCCAGCGCTTCGACAGCCTGGGGGCCGACGTCTAGGATCATCTCGTCCGGGCCGACCTCGTGGACGTTGCAGGTCCGCAGCGATGCAGGGTTTTCCGCGAATTCCTTCGCCACCACGACATCGTAGGGCAGGTGCACGGTGCAACCGGCGTGATCGGCCGTGTCCATGATCTTGTTCGCGGTCGCCGTCAGGTCATGTTCGCACAGCGATTTGCCGACATCCACACCGCGCGCGGCGAGGAAAGTATTGGCCATGCCGCCGCCGATGATCAGGTGCTGGACGCGGCCGACCAGATTTTCGAGCACGTCGAGCTTGGTCGAGACCTTGGCCCCGCCCACCACTGCTGCAACCGGCGTTTCCGGGTTGCCGAGCGCGGCATCCAGAGCCTTGCGCTCGGCCTCCATCGCCCGTCCCGCATAGGCCGGAAGATGATGCGCCAGCCCTTCGGTCGAGGCATGGGCGCGGTGCGCGGCGGAAAAAGCGTCGTTGACGTAGAAATCGCCGTGGGCGGCAATGCCCTTGGCAAATTCGGGGTCGTTGGCTTCTTCGCCCGGCCAGAAGCGGACGTTGTCCAGCAGGCCGATATCGCCATTGCGCAGGATGCCGATCGACTGTTCGACCACCGGGCCCATGACCTCGGGGATGAACATGATCTCCTTGCCCAGCACCTCTTCCACGTCGCCCTGCACGAAGCTAGTCGACATGGTCGAATGGCGCTGCCCCTTGGGACGGCCGTAATGAGCCAGCAACAGGACCTTCGCGCCCTTCTCGGTCAGTTCGAGAATGGTCGGCTTGACCGCCTCGACGCGCGTCACGTCGGTAGCGGAGCCGTCCTTCATCGGCAGGTTGAGATCGACGCGCACGAGCGCGACTTTGCCTGCAATATCGCCGAGGTCGTCGAGAGTCCTGAAGCTGGCCATCATCGCGTTCCTTAGAGGAACTTCGCCATGACACCGGCGGTGTCGATCATGCGGTTGGAGAAGCCCCACTCGTTGTCATACCACGAAACCACGCGAGCCAGCTTGCCTTCCATGACGCTGGTTTCGAGGCTGTCGATGGTCGAGCTTGCCGGATAGTGGTTGAAGTCGCTCGAGACGAGCGGCTGGTCGGTGTAGTCGAGCACGCCCTTCATCGGACCTTCTGCGGCGGCCTTCAGCGCAGCATTCAGTTCTTCCGCGCTGGTGTCGCGGCCCGGCGTGAAGACGAGATCGACGAGGCTGACGTTCGGCGTCGGGACACGGACCGAGCTGCCGTCGAGCTTGCCGGCGAGTTCGGGCAGGACGAGGCCGACCGCGCGGGCAGCGCCGGTGGTGGTCGGGATCATGTTCTGCGCACCGCCGCGGGCACGGCGCATGTCGCCATGCATCTGGTCGAGCATGCGCTGGTCGTTGGTGTAGCTGTGGATCGTGGTCATGAAACCGCGTTCGATGCCGACGGTATCGTGCAGCACCTTTGCCATCGGCGAGAGGCAGTTGGTGGTGCAGCTCGCGTTCGAGACGATCACGTCTTCGGCGGTCAGCACATCGTGGTTCACGCCGTATACGATGGTCGCCGACACACCCTTGGCCGGGGCCGAGATCAGGACACGCTTCGCGCCTGCGTCGAGGTGCGGACGGCAGGCTTCGTCGGACTGGAAGAAGCCGGTGCATTCGAGGACGATGTCGACGCCCTGTTCGCCGTGCGGCAGCTTGCCGGGTTCACGTTCGGAAGTGACTGCAATCGACTTGCCGTTCACGATGATGGCATTGTCGCCGACTTCGACCGTGCCGGGGAAGCGGCCGTGCGTGCTGTCGTACTGGAACAGCAGGGCGTTCGACTTGGTGTCGGCGAGATCGTTGATCGACACGAGGTCGAGATCGTGATCGTCACGCTCCAGGATAGCGCGCGCCACCAGGCGACCGATGCGTCCGAAACCGTTGATTGCAACCTTGGTAGCCATGCGAAAAGCTCCTGCTTAACCGTTTAATTTGTTCATGATTTGCGGAACGATATCGTCCGCCGTGAGACCGAATTTCTTGAAGAGATCGCCAGCGGGTGCCGATGCGCCGAAGCGGTCGATACCGATGTTGAGACCGTCCGTCCCGGTGTAGCGTTCCCAGCCGAAAGTGGTGCCCGCCTCGACGCTGACGCGCAGCGTGTTCGCCGGGATCATGTCGGCGCGATAGTCTGCGGACTGCTCGTCGAACAGCTGGGTGCAGACCATCGAAACCACGCTGGCGCCGATGCCTTCCTTCTCGAGCCGCTCTGCGCATTCGAGAGCGACGTGCACTTCCGAACCGCTGGCCACCAGCGTGACCTTGTGGGCGTTGCTCGATTTCTTGAGGCGGTAAGCGCCCTTCGAACACATGTCCGTTTCATCGGGTGCATTGCGTAGTTGCGGCAGGCCCTGGCGCGTCAGTGCCAGGACCGTCGGGCGATCCTTTTCGCGCAGAGCGATTTCCCAGCATTCCGCCGTTTCGACAACATCCGCCGGACGCATGACGAGCAGGTTCGGGATCATGCGCAGGCTCTGCACATGCTCGATCGGCTGGTGCGTCGGGCCGTCTTCGCCAAGGCCGATGCTGTCATGGGTCATGACATAGATCGCGCGGGTCTGCTGCAGGGCCGACAGGCGGATCGCGGCGCGGCAATAGTCGGTGAAGACCAGGAAGGTGCCGCCGTAAGGAATCACGCCGCCATGCAGCGCCATGCCGTTCATCGCGGCGGCCATGCCGAATTCGCGAATGCCGTAATAGATGTAGCGACCCGAGTAATCGTCGGCCGTGAGCGGGCCAATCCCGCCAGCCTTGGTGTTGTTCGAACCGGTGAGATCAGCGCTGCCGCCGATGGTTTCTGTGAGCTTGCCGTTGATCTGCGCCAAAGCCATCTCGCTGGCCTTGCGGGTCGCGACCTTCTGCGGTTCGGCCATCAGCTTCTGGATGTAGCTATCGAGGCTGAAGCTTTCGGGCAGGTCGCCGGCCATGCGGCGTTCGAATTCCTTGCGCTGGCCGCTCGCATTGAGGCGATCCTGCCATTCGTCGCGGGCCTTGGCATGGTCGGCGTTTTTCGCGCGCCAGTCGGCATAGACCTGCTCGGGAATTTCGAAGGGCTTGGCGTCCCAGCCCAGCACTTCGCGCGCAGCTGCGATCTCTTCATCGCCAAGCGGCGCACCATGCGTTGCGCTGGTGCCCTGCTTGGTCGGAGCACCCTTGCCGATGACCGTCTTGCAGGCGATCAGCGAGGGGCGTTCGTCGGCCTGCGCTTCGTCCAGCGCGCGGCGGATGTCGTCGAAATCGTGGCCGTTACAGGTGGTGACGTGCCAGCCGGTCGCTTCGTAGCGGGCCTTGATGTCTTCGCTGGTCGACAGGTCCGTCGAACCGTCGATGGTGATGTTGTTGTCGTCCCACAGCACGTTCATCCGGCCCAGCTTGAGATGGCCGGCGATACCGATCGCTTCGTGGTTGATGCCTTCCATGAGGCAGCCGTCGCCCGCGATCACCCAGGTCCTGTGATCGACCAGCGCGTTGCCGAAGGCGGAGTTGAGATGACGCTCGGCAATGGCCATGCCGACTGCCATCGCCAGGCCCTGGCCCAGCGGACCGGTGGTGCATTCCACGCCCGGCAGCAGGAAGTTTTCCGGGTGTCCGGCGCAGGGGCTGCCGATCTGGCGGAAGTTGCGGATGTCTTCGATCGTGGGCTGTTCGTACCCGGCAAGGTGGAGCAGCGAGTAGATCAGCATCGACCCGTGACCCGCCGACAATACGAAGCGGTCGCGATCGGCCCAGTCGGGCGCCTTGGGATCGTGGCGGAGGTATTCCGACCACAGCACGGTGGCGGCATCGGCCATGCCCATCGGCATGCCGGGGTGCCCCGAATTCGCCGCCTGCACCGCATCCATCGAAAGAGCCCTGATGGCGTTGGCCATCTGGACCATGCGGGCAGTGTCGATTGTCATGCTTTGTATCTCCGCGAGAGGGGTCGATTCGACGCGCGCGCACCCTTCGCGAACGCCGCGCGCGAGGTCAACCTCGGTGCGCCAGAGATGCCCCGCCGCCCGGTTTTGGAGCGATTTATCAACAGCACGGTGCAAACCTTTGCGCTGCAACGCCAATCTTGGTATTTCTTCACGCCATGAGCGAAGCGCGCATCTTATCTGCCATCGACAGGATTGAAAAAGCGCTCGCGCGAATCGAGACGCAGGCCGCTCTTGCAGGCAGTCCGGGGCAATCCGGCGATCTCGCCGCGAAGCATGACGCACTGCGCAACCAGGTGACCGCCAGCCTTGCCGAACTCGACACGCTGATCGCGGAGATGGAGCGATGAGCGACGTCAAGCTGACCGTGGGTGAACGCTCCTACACCGTCTCCTGCGCGGACGGTCAGGAACGGCATGTCGAACATCTTGCCGGCATGGTCGATGCCAAGCTCAAGGCCATGGGCGGCAACCTCACCGCGAACGAGGCGAAGAACCTCCTATTCGCTGCACTGATGCTGGCCGACGAGGTCGACGAGGCGGGCAAGAGAGCACCCGTGGAAGCTGCGCCTGCTGCCGCCAGTACCGATGCCGGACAGGGCGATGCCATTGCCGCGCGCCTGGAACGCCTGGCCACCGCATTCGAAAACGCTGCATCGGCCCTTGAGGGTGGACCGGCGGCCTCCTAAATAGGCGGCGACGGGGCTGCCCGGCACGAGCCGCATGAAACATCCCTGAGGCTATAAGCAATCCAAGGGAGCCGTCCCTACCGGATTGGCGGGTTCGTCCTGGCGATCTGGATATATGGCGCCCACCTGACGTGAAGGCGTCAGAGGATTTTCCGGCAACGACCCATGGCGGTCCCGTCACCTGATTCATTGCGCTACCGCTTCGCTGCTTGAACGCGGACGGGCGCTTAAAATACTGGTCCGAAAAAGCAGGTGGGTATTTGACCAAGGACGAATTTCGCAAGCACTTGCGCACCGCGCGCCGCGACCAGGTCGCCGCGTTGCCCGACAGCATGCGTGCGCTCGTCTTCCACCGTCCGCCCGCCCCTTTGCTGGAGCTTGTCCCCGAAGGTGCAACGATCGGCCTCTACCGGGCAAACCCGTTCGAGGCACCTGCGGCATCCTACGCCAAGTTCTTTCTCGACCGGGGCCACGAAATCGCGCTGCCGCGGTTTGCCAGCCGCAATGCGCCGATGGAATTTGCCCGCCATTCCGACCCGTTCGATGAAGAAGACCTGGAAGTCGGCCCCTTCGGACTGCTCCAGCCCTTTGCCGACGCACCTGTCCTGCAGCCCGACGTATTGATCGTGCCCCTCATAGGCTTCACCGAAACCGGTGAGCGGCTCGGCCAGGGCGGCGGCCACTACGACCGCTGGTTGGCGGCACATCCGGACACCCGCACGATCGGCCTCGCCTGGGACTGCCAGCGCGTCGACAGCCTGCCTGTCGAGGAACACGACGCACGCCTCGACGCTATCGTCACCACGACCCGCTTCTACGGACCTTTCGCATGAGAGACGAACCCACCTGGCGCATCCCCGTCGGACTGCTCGGCCTTCTGCTTGGCCTGCTCGTCTACGGCATCCTGATCGCACGCTACCTGCCCGGCCTGATCGGTGACTGGAACGCGCTGGTGCAGACCGCGATATATCTCTTCCTCGGCCTGATCTGGCTGATGCCATTGCGACATTTCCTCATCTGGATGGAAACCGGCCGCTGGTCGGCCCCGCCCGAGAAAGATTGACCTCACGCCCGAGTGCCCTACCCTCCCCGTAACGGGAGGAGAGCCCCTTGACGCAAGAGACAACGGCGACGGCAGTGCCCGTCGACGCGAGCGAGAAGATGCCGGTCTGGCTGAAGCTGGCGCATGGTTCCGGAGCCGCAGCATTCGGCATCAAGAATAACGGCTTCGATTACTTCCTGCTGATATTTTACGGCACAGTCATCGGGCTGGAGCCTTCATTGGTCGGCCTCGCCATCCTCATCGCGCTGGTCTTCGACGCCGTGTCGGATCCGCTGGTCGGCTACTGGTCCGACAATCTGCAATCGCGCTGGGGCCGGCGACACCCGTTCATGTATGCGGCGGCGATACCGGTGGCGCTGAGCTATTTCCTGCTGTGGAATCCGCCCGAAATGGGCCAGACCTCGCTGTTTCTGTACCTCACCAGCCTCGCGATCCTGATCCGCACCTTCATCACTTTTTACGAGACGCCGAGTTCGGCGCTGATCCCCGAGCTCACGACCGATTACGAAGAACGCACGAGCCTCCAATCCTATCGCCTGTTCTTCGGCTGGACCTTCGGCGCCCTCATGAGCGTGATCATGTTCGGTGCGCTGCTGACAGGTCCGCAAGGGCTCCTCGATCGGGATGCCTACGCCACCTACGGCATGATCGGCAGCGCGATGATCTTTATCTTCATCATGATCTCTACAGTCGGCACGCATAGCCGCATCCCGCACCTGCATCGCCCCGTGACCCGGTCCGAGAGATACAGCGTCGGCCGGATTTTCCGCGAGATGATCGAGACGCTGAGCGAGAAGAGCTTTATCGCCCTGTTCTTTGCGACAGTGCTTTTCGCCATCGCGACCGGACTTGCGGCCTCGCTAAACTACCTGTTGCTGACGTATTTCTGGGAATTCTCTTCCTACCAGATTTTCCTGTGGACCTGCACGGTGGTCCTTTCGGCCCTCTTCGGCTTCCTGCTGGCACCCTGGGCCACGCGCAAGATTGGCAAGAAGCCTGCGGTCATCGTGCTCGGCCTGCTTGCTTTCACGATCCAGCCCGCCCCCGTCCTGTTGCGTCTCGTGGGGATGATGCCCGAAAACGGCGATCCGCTGCTGTTCCCGATCGTCCTTGGCGTCAATGTCATCGATCTGGCGCTGATCATTGCCGTCCAGGCGGTATCCTTCTCGATGATCGCCGACCTGGTCGAGGCGAACCAGGTGAAGACGGGACGGCGGTCGGAGGGCGTTTATTACGCAGCGATGACCTTCACCCGGAAAACCACGCAAGGCCTCGGCGTGCTGGCCGCAGGCCTGATCCTGTCCGGCATCGGCTTCCCCGAAGGAGCGGACCCCGGCACCGTCGACATGGATACCGTGTGGCAATTGGGCGCCTGGTACGCCCCTTCCCTGCTGGTGCTTTATCTCGGGGCCCTGTTCTTCGTCACGCGCTACAAGATCGACAAGCGCGGACACGAGGAGAACCTGCGCCGCCTTCGCGAAGGCGCGGCGGCTCGATAGGGCCGAAACGAAAAAGCGGGGCCGAAGCCCCGCTTTCGCATTCATCATTCGAAGAATGTCCCAAGTGGCGCGAGTGACGGGACTCGAACCCGCGACCCTCGGCGTGACAGGCCGATACTCTAACCAACTGAGCTACACCCGCGCATCTAGGCGCTGTGCCTCTTGGGAGCCGCGCATCTAGGCGGCGGTCCGATTCCTGTCAATGCAGTTTTCGCGCCTTTTTTCGCTTCTTTTTCTCGCGGCGCAATTTACCCGAAAGTAACCACTTGCGCGCGACAGTGACCCACGCATTTCCACGTGGGGTAACGGGGGAAGTCGCATGTTGCAGGGCGCATTACTCGCCGCATCGCTGGCGCTGCTTGGAGGCGGCGCGCTGGTCGCGAAATCGGCGATCGATATCCAGTACGACTGTTACCAGGCGCCCGCGCCCTGATCAGTCGACCAGGATCAATGCAGGCGTTTCGAGGAGCTTCTTGAGCTCCTGGATGAAACTCGCCGCATCGTAACCATCGACGACCCGGTGATCGCAGCTGATCGAGATGTTCATCAGCTTGCGCTTCTCGATCCGTTCGCCGCCAGCACCGTCGCTGACATACATCGGGCGCTCGATAATCCGGTTCGGTCCGATGATCGCGACCTGCGGCCGGTTGATGACCGGCGTGGTCGCAACGCCGCCAAGCGGTCCGAGAGACGTCACGGTCAGCGTGCCGTCTTCCATCTCTTCCTTCTTGGCCGACCCGTTGCGGGCAGCCTCTGCTAGCCGCGAAATTTCGTTGGCGAGCTGCCACAGGTTCATGCCCTGAGCATTCTTGATGACCGGCACCATGAGGCCCGCGTCGGTCTGTGCCGCCATGCCCATGTTGACCGCACCGAAGCGCGTCACCACGCCCGCTTCGTCGTCATAACGGGCGTTGATCATCGGGAACTGCGGCAAGGTCTTGCAGATCGCCGTGATCAGCAGCGGCAGGATCGTCAGCTTCGGCTTGTCGCCGCGATTGGTGTTCAGCTGGGCGCGCAGGACTTCCAGATCGGTGACGTCCACTTCCTCGACATAGGAGAAGTGGGGGATGTTGCGCTTGGAAGCCGCCATGTTCTCGGCGATGCGGCGACGCATGCCGATAACCTTCTTCTCCTCGTCCTGGCGGGTCGGCGCAGCCGCCGAATAGCCGGAGTTATAGGAGAGGAACTGGTCGAGATCGCCGTGACGCACGCGGCCATCTTCGGCAGGCTTCACCTGCGAAAGGTCGACGCCGAGGTCCTTGGCGCGCTTGCGCACGGCAGGCGTGGCGAGAACCTTCGCCGACGGTGCCGGAGCAGGTTCGGGCGCGGGCGTCGGGGTCGGAGCCGGCGGCGGGCTGGGATCGGCCGCCATCGCATCGTCGGCATCGCTGGCGTCGGAAGTTTCCACCTCGATGCGCTCTTCGACCTTGTCGGCCTTGGGAGCGGGCGCAGGTTCGACGTCTTCCGCGACATCTTCGGGCACTTCGCCTTCGACTTCGATCACGACGAGCATGGAGCCGATCGAGACCATGTCGCCTTCTTCACCGGCGATCTCGACGATCTTGCCGTCGACCGGGCTTTCCATCGGGACGGTCGCCTTGTCGGTCATCATGTCGACGAATTCCTCGTCCTCACGAACCGTGTCGCCGACCTTCTTGTGCCACTGGACGATTTCCGCCTCGGCAATGCCTTCGCCGATGTCGGGCATGTTGAATACGAACTTTGCCATTGCGGTTACTCCGCCAGAATCTTGTCGAGAGCCTCGCCGATGCGGATCGGGCCGGGGAAATAGGCCCATTCGAGGCTGTGGGGATAGGGTGTGTCGAAGCCGGTCACGCGTTCGACCGGGGCTTCGAGATGGTAGAAGCAACGTTCGGTCACCAGCGCCGAGAGTTCGGCGCCGAAACCGGCGGTGCGGGTCGCCTCGTGGACGATCAGGCAGCGGCCGGTCTTCTTCACGCTTTCCTCGATCGCTTCGATGTCGAGCGGGACGATCGTGCGAAGGTCGAGGATGTCGGCTTCGATGCCTTTCTCCGCGCAGACCGCTTCGACCACGTGGACCATGGTGCCATAGGCGAGAATGGTGAGTTCCTCGCCCTCGGTCGCGTGGCGCGCCTTGCCGAGCGGGATTGTGTAGTGGCCTTCGGGCACGATGCTCGCATCGAACTTCTTCCACGGCTGGACGGGCTTGTCGTAATAGCCGGAAAACGGGCCGTTATAGATGCGCTTCGGCTCGAAGAAGATGACCGGGTCATTGTCCTCGATGCAGGAGATCAAGAGGCCCTTCGCATCGTAGGGCGTCGCCGGGATGACCGTTTTCAGGCCCGACACGTGGGCGAAGATCGCCTCCGGGCTCTGGCTGTGCGTTTGGCCGCCGAAGATGCCGCCGCCGAACGGGCTGCGGACCGTCATCGGAGAGGTGTATTCGCCTGCCGAACGATAGCGCAGGCGCGCCGCTTCGGAGATCAGTTGGTCGAGGCCAGGGTAGATGTAATCGGCGAACTGGATTTCGGGCACGGGGCGCAGGCCGTAAGCGCCCATACCGACTGCAGCAGCGATGATGCCGCATTCGGAAATCGGCGTGTCGAAGACCCGGCTCTTGCCGTATTTCTCCTGGAGACCGGCGGTACAGCGGAAAACCCCGCCGAAATAGCCGACGTCCTCGCCCATCACGACGATATTGTCGTCGCGCGACATGGTCACGTCGAGCGCCTCGTTGATCGCCTCGATCATATTGAGGCGGCGTTCAGCGGGCGCTTCGCCTTGGGGCGCGGTTTTGGTTGCGGTGTCGCTCATGCGCCCTTCCCTCCGTTCGGGAGTCCTTCGGGGAATTTGGTTTCGCGTTCGCGGATCGCCTGTTCGCTCTGTTCCTGGAGGTGCCAGGGCAGCTCTTCGAAGACGTCTTCGAACATGGTGCGGAACGGATGGTGCAGGCCATGGCCGAGGATGCCGTTGGCTTCCGCTTCCTTGGTGACCTTCTTGACGTATTCCGCCGCCTCGAGGTCCATCTTTTCCTGCCGTTCCTCGTCCCATTCACCGATGGCAATGAGGTGGTTCTTGAGACGCATGACAGGATCGCCCAGCGGCCATTCCTCGCGCTCCTGCGCGCTGCGATAGCCGCTCGGATCGTCGGAGGTCGAATGGCCTTCCGCGCGATAGGAGAAGAATTCGATCAGCGTCGGTCCGGCATTGGCGCGGGCGCGGTTGGCGGCCCATTGCTCCGCCGCATAGCAAGCGAGCGGGTCATTGCCGTCCACGCGCAGCGATGCGATGCCATAGCCCACCCCGCGCGCGGCGAAAGTCGACCGTTCCGCCCCGGCAAAGCCGCTGAAGCTGGAAATCGCCCACTGGTTATTGACGACGTTGAGGATGACCGGCGCGTTATAGACGGTCGCGAACAGGCAGGCGGAATGGAAATCGCCTTCCGCCGTACTCCCCTCGCCCACCCAGGTGGCGGCGATGCGGCTGTCACCCTTGATCGCACTTGCCATCGCCCAGCCAACCGCCTGCGGGGTTTGCGTGGCGAGATTGCCCGAAATCGAGAAGAAACTGTGTTCGCGGCTGGAATACATGATCGGCAGCTGGCGGCCTTTCAGCTTGTCGCCCCGGTTCGAGTAGATCTGGTTGATCATCTCGATCATCGGGTAGCCGCGCTGGATCAGGATGCCCTGCTGGCGATAGCTGGGGAAGATCATGTCGTCGGCGGCAAGCGCCATGGAGGCAGACACGCTGGTCGCCTCTTCGCCGGTGCACTTCATATAGAAGCTGGTCTTGCCCTGGCGCTGGCCGCGAAACATCCGCTCGTCGAATGCGCGGGTCATGGCCATGTGACCGAGCATCGTGCGCAAAGTCTCGGGATCGAGCTTGGGATCCCAGGGGCCATGCGCCTTGTTGTCGTCACCCAGCACCCGGATCAAGTCATGCGCGAGATCGAGCATGTCCTTCGGATCGACGGTTTCGTCCGGCCGTGCCTGGGCACCAGCCTCGGGCACTTGGATGTGCGAAAAATCCACCGCATCGCCGGGGCGGTACTTGGGTTCGGGGACATGGAGCGAAAGCGCAGGGCGGTTGTCGCCCGCGCTCGCGGCATTCCGATCTCCCTCGGCGGGGGGCCGTTCGGCCATAAACTCTCTCCAGACGCAATCTTACGCTTGCGCGTTATTTTATTTCACAGGAGTGAAACGGTCAAGTGAGAGCCGGATCACACTGCGACGGGCGCCTTGATAGGCCCGTGCGGCGTGTAGTCGTGAACCGCGAAATCCTCAATGCGATAGTCGAAGATCGAGGCCGGACGCCGCAGAATCTCAAAGGTCGGATGCCCCTGCGGTTCCCGCGACAGCTGCTCTTCGACCAGGTGCTCGTGATTGAGGTAAAGGTGCGTATCCCCTCCGGTCCAGACGAGTTCGCCCGGTTCGAGGTCGACCTGCTGCGCGATCATCCGCTGTAACAGGGCCGCCGACCACAGGTTGAACGGGAGGCCCAGCGCGACGTCGCAGCTGCGCTGGTAGAGCAGACAATTCAGCCGGTTGCCTGCGACATGGAACTGGTAGGTTTTGTGACAGGGCGGCAGCGCCATCGAATCGAGTTCGGCGACGTTCCATCCCTCGATGATGTGGCGCCGGCTGCCCGGATTTGCCTTAAGCGATTCGACAACTTCTGCGACCTGGTTGACGCTGCCGGTGCGGGCATAGCTGCCATCGCCCGTGGGCGTGTAGACCGGCCAGTCGACCCATTGCTTGCCGTAGACCGGGCCGAGGTCGCCCCATTTCGCGGCGAAGTCCGCATCGTCCGCAATACGTTGGGCAAAGTCCTCTACCGAGATATCCTGCCCGGTCGCCTTCACATATTTGGCGTGCGGCCACTCGTTCCAGATCTTCACGCCCTGCTGCACCAGAGGGCGAATGTTGGTGTCACCGGTGAGGAACCACAGCATCTCGCGCGTGGCGGTTTTCCAGTAGACGCGCTTGGTGGTGATCAGCGGCATCGCGCCGTCGGCAAGGTCGAAGCGCAGCATCGCACCGAACACGGATCGCGTGCCAATGCCTGTGCGATCGCGGCGTTCGTCGCCTTCGCGCCAGATGCGGCGCATGAGGTCGAGATATTGCTGTTCGTAATGCTGGTGTGACACGGCGGAAGCCCTATCCCGATTTTCGGCAAAATGCCTGCTTGCGTGTGCCGCAATCCACACCTATAGGGCGCGCCTGCTTCGCACCCGCAGCGATTGTTCACTGCGGGCCGATCCGGTCGGGGAGTAGCTCAGCCTGGTAGAGCACTGTCTTCGGGAGGCAGGGGCCGGAGGTTCGAATCCTCTCTCCCCGACCATTTTTGCATTCTGTATATTTTTCAGTAGGATAGGTCTGTCCGATCAAATCTGGACGTAACACCTCTCCGTAACAGTTTGCAGCAAGTCCTTGGCACAGTCCCCCCATCGAAAAACCGGCCAACAGCGACGTCGCGACCGAGAAGCTAAACGCCTCGCGCGAGATCGAAAAATCTACGCGAAACTGCGCCTCCTGGCTACTGAGGGTGAACACCGGCACGTTAGATTTGATGAGCCGATTGAACCCCTATCAGTATACTATGGGAAAGAGGATCGACCTACATCATGGGAACTATCTCCGTTCCCTATGGGACTACAGGCCAACGGAAGACCCATGCCCCAATGGAAAGACCTATCTCAATGGATGAAGGTCAACCTAGCTGTGATCGTGTGCTTTGAATGGGACCTGCTAACATTCAACATTAACCTCCATCCGCAGCTGGAGTCTGAATTGGTTGCTCTGGGGAATGTAAGGCATGCACTGGCTGAGCGTGTCAGGAAGCACCTCAGAAGGTCCGTTGGACAACGCCGAGAGTATTACTTCGTGATCGAGGGCCACGAGAAGCGATCCGGTGCTCAAACCCATCTACATATACACGGAGCGATAGCCATGCGCGCTGGGGACGACGTTGACACCGTAATGGCAGCGTTGGGCCGAGCAGCCGGTCATGACGTGAGGGGACGCAAAAAGAAGGATCGCGCATTGCACAAGGATTGGTTCAAAATTATCCAAGCCGCATACGCGAATTACCTCTTCAAATTCGTGCGACGCCCTGATCCCCGTCTCGATGATAGGCGCCTCGTATTTTCGCAAGAGATGAACCAAGCAGCGCACATGTTTTGGAATGACATCGCTGGCAAAAGCGAAAGTTGACGTAAGTTGGTCATAAGTTGACTGGATTCAGGCTTTTTCAGCGCGCCAACCTGCCTGTCGAGAAAAACTCCCGGACTGAAAGTTTTCTGCCCTTCACCGGGAAAGACAGAGAATCCCTGTTTTCTGCGCGTTTCCGCGATCTGAGATTTTGGGTCGGTGGTTGACACTCAACTTAGTTCAGCTTGCCAAAACTAGGATCAAGAAAGACCAGCTTCCTTCATCAAGCGCCGGTACAACGCTGAAATGCCTGAGCTACCCGGAAGGAAGTTGTCTCTGGTCAGTTCCTCATCTGAAATTTCAATTCTGTCGAAAATTTCGTCACAAGCTTCGCGAGAGAGCACCTCTCCCCGATCACACGCAGAAAGATAAACTGGACGCAGAAAGCGCATCAGCGCCGCGTATCCGGTGGTGCGGTTTAAGATGTTGCCAGCCGGAGCATCATCCCATGAGTCCGGCCACTTAGCTTTCACAGCTGCAAAGTAGTTGGTCAGGATCTCAAAGACGCCCCTCGCATTCTCATCGTCATAGAATGGTTGGAAGATAAAGGTTCTCCAAGCGTCAGGTTCGCGTTTCGAGGAGAAAATCCCCTTGTAGCGCTTGTTCCTTTCCCCTTCTGGATCGCGCGTGATGTATGCCACGATTGGCTTCACGACCGTCGCTTGAGCGAGTGTCTGAATCTTGCCTTTTCCCGGCTGCGCTTTCCCCAACCGCTTCACTTTGTCATGCAACGGACCCTTCGGTGCCTTGTTCAGCGCAAGGACGACTTCATGAGCAAACTTCAACGGCCCTCTCTCTTCGTAGAAGGACGCCAAATCCACGACCAAGCTCTGGTTCACCTTCGTCTGCGCTTGGTTCACCCGCGCAAATATCTCAGCTTTATCCGCTTCAGATGCTCCTACGAATACCGAAACGTTCACATCAAAATTGCGATCAGGCTCTAGACCTTCAAGCCCTGCTACACGATGTTGGCCGTCAATAATAAATGCGATTTTTTCGAGCGGAATATGATCCGGCTCACCAGGTTTGCCAAACGGCGACAGAGTTAGTTGGAGAATACTATCGTCATCGTCCGCATACGGATTCACATCAGCGCAATCCGCATCGACAGAGATAATGACGGACGTTGGAAATGTCGCATATTCCAAGTTCACATATCTCTTGATTTCAGTAATTCTTTTTTCCGACCGCTCACGTTGGATGCCGGCGATCTTATCCTGTGTTCCCTCCAAAAACGCTCGGATTTCGGTGTAGGAAATGTCGATCAGTTTCCGAGCGTCCATTTTGCCAACATAGAAATCGCCGATTGGTTGGCTGACTCGCGAGACGGGCAAGCGGATAGCCGTAGTATTCTCCGATGCCATGTTAATCTCCCTCGGTCAGAATGTCGTTGACGCGGTTTTCTTGCTGATCGCCCGCCTCCTGTGCTGTTGGAATTCTTGGTTCGAGCAGCATCACGAACAGCCAGAGAATGTGCAGGAACCAGAATACAAGCCAAAGGAGGTTCACCAGGCTGGAGCCCAATTCGCCCGACTCAAAACCGGGGTTCATCCCGATTATGATCCCTGTCGCGAGCACTGGGATTACAAACGCTGCATAAAGCCCCAATGACAGAATGGCGTGCAGGCGAGGATGTCGAAACAGAGCAATGAAAATGCCCCCGGAAATCGCGAGGATCGAGAGCCCCATTTGACCGCCATCGAAGTATTGCTGGTAGACAAGCATGGCCGATTGCTCTTTTTGAAGAGCAACAATCATCGCGATAACGAAGACGATGCCAACCGAGCCGACGATTGAAGCCAAGACCTCCGAAACGGCCTTGCTCCAATTTCTCGCCAGTAAGTCTATCATAGCCCACCCATTCTTGCCTTGTATGGGGGCTACAACGGATTTCTCTCGTTCTCCAGTCCGTTGATTTCTTTACCACAGACAGTTTGCCTCCATCCGCAGTCCGGCCGCGAGGATTGGGCCACTTGGCGAGGCGATTAGACTGTGGATTTCGGGTCGGAGAGGGCCATTTTGAGCTTCGCTCCGTTTGCTTCGACAGCACGTAATACCCTACTGTCGCGAAAACGTGGAAAGAGCAAATGACCGCATCCGACGACCTTCGTGATTTTTTAGACGGCGAGAAATTTTCGACCGTTATGGCTGACCCACCCTGGCGCTTTCAAAACCGCACGGGAAAGATTGCTCCAGAGCACAAGCGGTTGGCTCGCTATCCTACAATGGACTTGCAAGAGATAGCTGACCTACCTGTTGCGGAACATCTTGAGGATAGGGCTCATTGCTACCTCTGGGTTCCAAATGCCCTCCTACCGGAGGGATTGCAGATCCTTCGAGCTTGGGGATTTGATTATAAGAGCAACATCATCTGGCAAAAGGTGCGGAAAGACGGCGGCCCGGATGGTCGTGGAGTGGGCTTCTATTTTCGCAATGTTACCGAAATACTTTTATTCGGAACGCGCGGCAAAAACGTAAGAACGCTCCAACCTGGTCGGTCGCAAGTAAATTGGATTGAGGCCGGTGAGCCTGATGGCGACCTGTTAAAGACGAGAAAACGGGAACATAGCCGAAAGCCTGACGAACAGTATGACATCATAGAGTCATGTTCGTGGGGGCCATATTTGGAACTCTTCGGTCGGGGACGTCGTGAGGGCTGGACAGTCTGGGGGAACCAAGCCGACGACGATTACAAACCCTCTTGGAGCACCTACAAACACAATTCCGGAGCGGTAGCGACCGGATAGCTCATTCAACGATGATGGATGCTGGCAACCCTATAAGAAGCATGGGGCAAGGGTTGCCAACACCACGGCTCACTCGATCCATCAGTTTACTCCAATGAGTTGTCGCCGCACCGAATTTGTCGCTCACGAAGTGCTTGGTGAAGGCTTCAGCGAAGGGGATCTGGCGATCCATAAGCTTTTGCACAGCCTCGCGTTGCCGCTTCGTCCTATCTTTCATTCCAAACTCTCTGACGAGTTCCGCCTCGTCAATGAACCCGTACTTCTTGATGCAGTCGTGCACGATGCGAAACATCTCGCTTTGTAAACTCGCCCCCCGCGTAATGAGCACGCCGACGCTAATTGCGGATTGAGCGTGAAGCCTTTGGAAATTTTCGAGGTCCCTGTCGAAGAACGGATCTTTATTGTTCCACTCGATCTCCAGAGCCACATTGCCAATTTCTGACCAGCGGACGTGATCGATTTCATGACTGTTTGCGACGGTCTCCTTTCCGTCCACAATCATCTTGAAGTCAAATTCGTGCTTAGGCCAACCGGCGTCGTACAGGCTGTTTCTAAGGCGTTGTGTCGAGGGTGCCTCGCCACCTCCAGATCCGATTAATTCCTCGGCAGGAATGGAAACTGCCAAAAGCGCCTGCTCAAGTTCTTGGGCGACTGCCGGATAATCGACGCTCAAAATTGCCCCGGCGTGATTGGAGATAGCTAGGTCGAAACCTCTCTCGCGTAGCGCGTCAAACATGCCTTTGGCTACAAGCATGCAGGCTTCATGTCCACTACGTACAGATCGATTGAAACTGCATCATATCAGCCATCTAGCTCACGGATTTGTCTCCATCAGGTATACCCTTCCGAGGCGTCTCGCGGCCTCCACGGATCGTCTCACAAGAGTTCAATCCCGTATTTGAGACGCTAACCTTCTCAAGCTCTAGAACCTATTGAGACATGAAGGTGGGATATGACGAAGGTCGGTTATGCACGAGTGAGCAGCAACTCACAGAATTTAGAGATTCAGTTGCAGAGCCTGCGAGATGCTGGCTGTGAGAAGGTCTTTTCCGAGAAAGTCACTGGCACATCACTCAAGCAACGCGAAGCCCTCCAAGAGTGCTTAGATTGGCTTAGAGAGGGTGATACGCTCGTCGTCACACGCCTCGACAGATTAGCGAGATCGGGCCGCGACCTGCATGACGTTGTCGCGCAGCTCTCTGCAAAGGATGTCGGTTTTCAGTGCCTCCAGCAGGGAGCGGTGAATACTACGACAAGCATGGGAAAGCTGGTCTTGGGCATTCTCGGAGCGGTCGCCGAGTTTGAAACCGACATTCGCAGAGAACGCCAACGCGAAGGGATAGAGAAAGCGAAAGCGGCTGGCCGATACAAGGGCCGCAAGCCTTCAGTTAATGTCGCAGAGGTTTTGCGCCTCAAGAGTGACGGAGTGTCACCAACCGCAATCGCAAGGCGTATGGGGATCGGACGCGCTAGCGTATATAGAGCGCTCAAACAGGGCTAGGAGGAAGTCCTAGGAATGCTGCCGGAGCGCCACCCGGATGGTGCCGATAGTCCACCCATCTCGAATTTAGCCATCCACCTGCAGAATGATCTTTTGGAGGTTGTTGTAGCTCAGAGCTTCAACGGCCTCTTTGCGTTGCAGCAGGGTGCCAAGTGGGATTACTCCATAGCCTCCAGTCGTCGAGTGGTCGGCATGACCTAAGAGTGCCTGAAGAACACCTACATCCACCCCACTCCGCCGGCATTCATCTGCAAATGTATGGCGGAAACTGTGAAGCCCTAAGCCCTTCACTTTCATCTCAATTCGCTGAAGGTATCTCGCCCAGAACTTTGACGGCTGGTAGCTCCAATCACCTCGCTGCCCCGGTCTAATATCTGGAAACAAACGTTTGCTTCCAGTCGCCCGCTGCTTCTCCACGAATTGCAAGAACCCAAGCTGCATGAGAACCGTATGGATGGGAATGATCCGGCGCGACGAGTTGTTTTTCAGCCTCTTTTCATCACCCTCAACTCCTTCGACTAAGTCGAAGACCCACACACCTTGCTCTTGACGGATGTCCTCGCAGTGGAGTTGTGCGATCTCGCCTGTCCTAGCGCCCGAATACAGCAGGCAGAGGGGTAGCCAGTAGCGCCAATCGAGTATGCGATGCGTCCCTGCCAAGTGCTCCCTCTTGCCATCGCAACCAACAAACAAAGGTGTGCGGAAAAGCTGGGCAAGCTGGGAATGCGAGTAAGGCGGATAGGCGTGCTTTGCCTTATCTACGCGAGATCGAAAGCCCAGGGCGACATTCTCGTCAACATAGGCGTTGTCCTTCAGCCAAGCGAAGAACGCGCTTACAGCCGAAAGCTCCCGGTTAACCGTCCGAAGTGAGCGCGTGGCACCCCCAATTTCACGCCACTTGCCCGCGGCCTCTCTCAAGGCCAATCCGGACAGCTCATCGTTCACGGTCCAACGATGGGGAACGTCAGATAGCGCCTGCTTGAAGTCCCGAATATCCGCTCTGGTGACGGCATTCACTGCAGATTGCTTGCCAACGAAGCTCGCGAAATGATCAACGATCTTGCGTTCGGTTTCGAGGGTATCGGCCCTCTTCCCCTCTCTCAGCTTCTCGCTCACGTATCGATCAAAGAGGGATGAGATTTCTTCGCCGGATTTTGCTGTTGCGCGAAATTCCTTTGAACCTCCCAAACGCCCAACGACTGAAGCGCGGCTGGTATCAGGCAGCTTGCCCTCGGTGATCTCAGCAAGGTCAGCTCTTGCGAGCTGCACCGCCTTCGTAACGGTTGCTACAAGGTCATTCCATCGTTCGCCACGTGCGCCAGAACCTGCTGCAAGATCCCAATTCTCGGCGCGAGCCACAGCAGCAGCTAGGCGTTCCATTTCCTCTATGTCGCTCGGCAATGGAAGAAGCTCGACTTGGACAAGCTTCTTGCGTCTCTTGGCTGCGATTTGCTCCAGGTCCTCGCCTGAAGCGAGTTCATCCCGAAGGTTCTTCCGCTGAACTCTGAGGAAGCCCTCGTGAACACGAGCGGTCACTGCATCGATTATCTCATGCGAAGACGGCAACCAAGCTAGCGGTGCTCTTGAAGCTCGGATAGCGTCCCACTCCGCATGCTGTTGAGCGCGAACTGAAACCACCCGTCGATCTGCTTCTCGCCGATCCGAGGTCCGAAGGGATTTCCAGACGTCAGCGGGTGCTTTCCCATCTCGTTCGGTGAGAATTGCCTTCACGTCAGCCGGTGGTGTCTCGCGATAATACCAGTTTTGGGATTTGTCAGAGCGCTTAACGACGTAGGGCATAAACCACGCATTGATGTAACAGAGTCATGTAACACCGTTGGTCATAAAACCGGCAAAGGTTCAATAGCTTAAACCCTTCAACCGCTTAGAATCATGAGCCGTAAGAATCCTCTCTCCCCGACCATTTCGATCACGAACGAAAATCGCGCCGCGGCGGACTGGCATTCCCTCGGGAACATCCAGCCACCAGCGGCGCGTTTTCGTTTGCGGGTTTACATGCGCTGAAGTCAGAACGAGTATTTCGTCGAAACCTGGATCTTCTGCAGATTGCCCGACTGGCCGTTTTCCAGCGTGCGTTCCGCGTACATATACTCGATCCCGATATCGACCGGTTTGACGGGCGAATAGATGATGTTCGCCAGCACGTTCCAGCTCTCGTCGGTCACCGCACCGGAGGTCAGCAATACCGGATTGTCGGCCTTGAAATAGGACGCTGCAATGTTGGAGCGAACCTTGTCGGACCACATATGGCGGTATGCGCCAAAGCCCGAATAGGTGAAGATCGGGTCGAGATCGCCGTCGAGGTCCAGCGCGGCATCATTGACGATGTTGAGGCCGATATAGCGCCCCAACCCGTCACCCACCGTTCCCATGAACCGTAAATCGTCGCGTTCACCCAGCTTGAGCTTGCCGGACAGGCTGACCCCGTACCCCATGGCGCTGTCGCCATCGGTGCCGAAATCGTCTTCCGAAATCTTTAGATTGCGCAGGATGCCCGATGCCGACAGCGAGCCCCAGTCGCCGCTGAAATTATAGCGGGCAACGATATCGGGGAGCGAATCGTCGCCCGCTATCACCCTTGCGCCCGTGCTCGATGTCACGGTCGTCTCGGGCTGTTCCACCGCCAGCATCAAGCCGCCGTCGGTGTAGCGGATCATCGGCTGGCGGGCGAAGATCGTGCCCGGCGTCGTGCCGATGAAGTCGAGGCTTTCCGGCAGGGCGCCGACGTTCTGGAAGGTCGTCCAGGCCTGGCCGAACAGCCAGTTGTCATAAGTGATGAATGCCTGGCGTAGGCGTGGTGTGTAGCTATTCGAAATCCGCTCGTCGCCGTCGGGCGTGACCATGAAGTCGAGCTCAATCTGCGAGTTGAGCGTATGTTCGGCACCGACATCGGTCGCGGTCTTGAAAATGAAACGCGATTGGCGGGCGTTGAAATCGGTGTCCCAGCCCGACCCGTCTCCGCCGACGGGGATGGCCCCGGGGATCAGGAAGTCGCGCACGATACTGCCGGAGGCGACCTGGCCGCCGCTGGTGCGCTGGCTGATCGCATCGAGCTTCACATAGCCGGCGTAGGAAACCGTTGTGTTGCCCACGCGGAAGCCCTTGTCTTCCTGCTTCTTGGGTTCGTCGATCTGCGCGGCGAGTTCTTCCTGTCGCAGCTGCAGCGCGCGGGTTTCGGCCAGCGCCTGCTGTGTGGCCGCGACGGTTTCCGCACGGGCCGCATCCATTTCGCCATCCTTGGCGTCGAGGCGTTCCACCAATTGCATGACCAGCGCTTCGAGCCTCTCGAGCCGTTCCTCGACGTCAGCATCCTGCGCCGAAGCTGGCACAGCGATCAGGCAGGTCGAAGCGAGTAATCCGGTTCGCAGCGCCAATTTCAAAGACTTCCCAGTCATTCCAACCTCCCTCTTTTTTCTTGTCGGGCGATTATGATGGGCAAGGCTGGACTGGATAAATGGGCGATTGGTCGTAAGACCTTCGTCTGAAAGCGCGACTGGCCGCTTACCTGCTATGCCGTCGCTGAAGGGAGACACTTTCATGCTCGACACCGTCAAACGCCCGCATAGCTCGGCAGCCACGCACTGCACCAGCAGCGACTACGAAACGATGTACCGCCGTTCGGTGGAAGACAGCGATGCGTTCTGGCTCGAGCAGGCGGAGCGGCTCGACTGGGTGAAGGCACCGACCAAGGGCGGTGAGTGGACTTTCGACCCGGTCGACATCGCGTGGTTCGCGGACGGAAAGCTCAACCTGTGCCACAATGCCGTGGATCGCCATGCCGCCTCGCGCCCCGATGCGACGGCCCTGATTTTCGAGCCGGACGATCCCCAGAGCGCGGGACGCACCCTCACCTACCGCGAACTGCAGTCCGAAGTCGTCGCCATGGCGAACGCGCTGAAGGCCATCGGTGTGAAGAAGGGCGATCGTGTGACGATCTACATGCCGATGATCATCGAAGGTGTGCTGGCCATGCTCGCCTGCGCAAGGCTCGGCGCGATCCATTCGGTCGTGTTCGGCGGTTTTTCGCCCGAGGCGCTGGCCGGGCGCATCGAGGGCTGCGGCAGCCGTTTCGTCGTAACCGCAGACGAGGGCCTGCGCGGTAGCAAGCGGGTGCCACTCAAGACCAATGTCGATGCCGCCCTGGCAGAGCCGGACCACGACACTCCGCTCGACGGGATGCTGGTGGTCAAGCACACCGGCGCAGACGTCCCGATGACCGAGGGGCGCGACCACTGGTACCATGACGTCCGCTCCGACGCGGAATGCCCGTGCGAGCCAATGGATGCCGAGGATCCGCTCTTCATCCTCTACACCTCCGGTTCTACCGGAAAGCCCAAGGGTGTGGTGCATACGACCGGAGGCTATGGCGTGTGGACCGCGACGACGTTCAATTACATTTTCGACTACCAGCCGGGCGAAGTCTTCTGGTGTTCCGCCGATATCGGATGGGTCACCGGGCACAGCTATATCGCCTACGGGCCGCTGCTGAACGGGGCCACGCAGGTCATCTTCGAAGGCGTGCCGAACTACCCCGACCATGGCCGCTTCTGGCAGGTCGTCGAAAAGCACAAGGTCAATATTCTCTACACGGCCCCCACGGCGATCCGTGCGCTCATGCGCGAAGGCGACGACTTCGTGACGAAGCACGACCGCTCGTCTCTGCGCCTGCTCGGCACCGTCGGCGAGCCGATCAACCCCGAAGCATGGCGCTGGTATTTCGAAGTGGTCGGGGAAGAGCGCTGCCCGATCATCGACACCTGGTGGCAGACCGAAACGGGCGGCTGCATGCTGACCACCCTACCCGGTGCGCACGACATGAAGCCGGGCAGCGCCGGACTGCCCTTTTTCGGCGTCCGGCTCCAGCTGGTCGACAATGACGGCACGGTGCTGGAAGGCGCGAACGAGGGCAATCTGTGCATCACCCACAGCTGGCCCGGCCAGGCGCGGACCGTTTACGGCGATCACGAACGCTTCGTGCAGACCTATTTCAGCACCTACACCGGCAAATACTTCACCGGCGATGGCTGCAAGCGTGACGAGGACGGCTATTACCGCATCACCGGCCGCGTGGACGATGTGATCAATGTGTCCGGCCACCGCATGGGGACCGCCGAGGTGGAAAGCGCGCTGGTCTCGCACCCGCTCGTCGCGGAAAGCGCGGTCGTCGGATACCCGCACGATATCAAGGGCCAGGGCATCTACTGCTATGTCACGCTCAACGCGGGCGAGGATGGGTCCGACGCGCTGTACACCGAACTGCGCAATCACGTTCGGACGGAAATCGGGCCGATCGCCTCGCCCGACCATATCCAGTTCACCGACGGCCTTCCCAAGACGCGGTCCGGCAAGATCATGCGCCGGATCCTGCGCAAGATCGCGGAGAACGATTACGGTTCGCTGGGCGATACCTCGACCCTCGCCGATCCCAGCCTCGTCGAGCGACTGATCGAGGGGCGGCAGAACCGCTGATCGCCCATGACGCAGCGCATTATCATCGCCGATGACCACCCGCTCTTCCGCACGGCGTTGAGCCACGCGGTGGGCAAGGTCTGGCCGGAAGCGGAGATCGTAGAGGCCTCTTCCGCCGCACAGGCGCGCGCGGAAGTGGAAACCGGTGCGGAAGCGCTGCTTCTGGACCTGCACATGGAAGATTCCCGCGGTTTGTCCGCGCTCATGGACTTCCGGCAGGACTATCCCGCCCTTCCCGTGGCCATCGTATCGGCGAGCGAAGATCCGCGGGTCTATGCGGCGGCCAGCCAGCTTGGCGCTGCGGCCTTCATCCCGAAATCCGCGCCGCTGGAGCAGATGCGCGACGCCCTCGCCTGCGTCAGGGACGGCGATGGATGGTTTCCCGAAACCGACGCCGAACCGGATGAGGACCTTGCGAAAATCGCGACGCTCACCCCTGCCCAGCGGCGTATCCTGGCACAGCTCAACGAGGGCCTGCTCAACAAGCAGATCGCTTACGAACTCAATATAAGCGAGGCCACGGTCAAAGCCCATATTACCGCGATTTTCCGAAAGCTTGGCGTAGTGAACCGGACGCAGGCCGTATTGCTGGCGGCGAAGCTGGTCGTGGATCAGGAAGCGGCGGAATCCGCCTCGGGCTGACTGGCGGTCCCGCTGCGGGCAACGCAATCGGAGATCAGCGCTCGCAATGCGGCGGGCGAAGATGGCTTGAGCAGGCGATTGGCCCCCATGCGCCGTGCGGCCTGCTCCGTCTCCTCCCCCGCTTCGGCAGTCAGCAATATGGCCGGAGGGCGTGTGCCCCAGTGCGCGCACAGCTTTTCATAGACGCCATCGCCGCGCGCATCGCCATCGAGGCGGAAATCCATGAGCGCGACGTCAGGCGCGGTGGGCGCGGCACCAAGCGCTTCTTCCTCGCCGAGCGCGCAGACTACCTCCAGTCCCCATCTCTTCAGCAAGGCGGTGGTCGCCCTGAGGGCGGCGGGATCATTATCGACGACTAGCACGCGCGCATTGGCCAGCGTCGAGGCCTTGCGTTTAAGTGCGGCCGCAGTCCGCGCACCCCAGCGCAGGACCGGTAGGCGCACTGCAAAAGTGGTCCCCTGCCCGACCACGGAGCGCGTCTCGACCTCTACCTCCAGCAGGGCCGCAATGCGCCTTACGATCGCGAGGCCAAGCCCCAGCCCTTCCCGGTCGCTGGTCTCCCCGCGCTGGAATTCGTCGAACAACCGCTCGACGTCTTTTTCCGGAATGCCGGGACCTGTGTCGCAAACGCATAGGTCGATCCCGTCACCGACCCTTCTCGCACCCAGGAGCACGCCGCCGCTTTGCGTGTAGCGGATCGCATTGCTCATGAGGTTACGCACGATGCTCGCCATCAAGGCGCGGTCGGTCAGGATCCAGGCGCTGCTGCGCACACGCGCAAAGCGCAGGCCCTTGCTGTGCGCCTGCACGGCAAACTCGCGCATGATCTCGTCGAAAATGTCGTCCAGCGCGACCGGTTCAATGCGGGGTTCGATGCCGCCACCGTCCAGCTTGGAAATATCGAGCAAGGCGCGGATCAGGCGGTCGGCCGAGGTGATCGAGCCGTCGAGATCCTTGACCAGCCGCACCAGCTGGTCCCTGCCTCGCACCTCTTCGCCCAAGGCCGAGGCGAACAGGCGGGCCGCGTTGAGCGGCTGGATGAGGTCATGGCTGGCAGCCGCGAGAAAGCGCGTCTTGGAGCGTGTTGCCGCTTCGAGCGCCGCATTGGCCTCGCTCAATTGCTGCGTGCGCTCTGCCACCTTGGATTCGAGCGCCTGCTCTGCCCTGCGGTCGGCCGTCACGTCGCTGTAGCTGGTCACATAGCCGCCGCCGGGCGCCGGATTGCCGACGATCCGCATTATGCGCCCGTCATGCTGTTCGCGCTCCATCCGGTGCTGGCGTCCCGCCCGCATATGCTCGAGCCTGCGAGAGACCTGGAGCTCGATTTCCGCGTCGGGTGTACCGCTTTGCCGCAGGTTGAAGCGGATCAGGTCGGCAATTGGGGTGCCAACACTCGCCAATTCATCCGGCAGGGCGAACATCTCCTGGTAGCGGCTGTTCCAGGCGACAAGGTTCATGTCCTTGTCCACCAGAGCCACGCCTTGGTCGATGTTCTCGATCGCGAGCTGCAACAGGTCGCCGCTGAAGGTGAGACGCCGGTTGGTCTCGTCGAACATGGCGACCACCTGCTCAAGCGGCACCGGATCGCCCTGCGACCAACTCGACAAGAGCATACGCGCGGACGAAGTGCCGACGACGCCCGCGATGGTGCGCTCCACCATCCCCAGCATTTCCTGGTCCGCAGGATCGCTGTCGCGAAGGCCCGCCCCCATCGCCTCGATCGCGGCACTCGCGCGCTTCTGGCCGACGAACTGGGCGAGAAGCAGGCGGATGTCGGCCACGCGCTTGGCCGTGACGAACCCCGGCCGCGTACCCGGCGGCGTCGTTCCGACGAATGCGGCAGCCTGCGCGGCATCGACCAGTGTCTCACGGCTCACTGCCGACCCCATCCAGTATGCCGCGATATTGACCCCCAGGCTGAGCAATACGCCGGAGACCAGCGGATCGGGATGGATGGCGAAAATTGCCGGTTCGCCCGTTGCTGCGGGCACGATCAGGAGGACCAGCCAGCATGCAAAACCTGCAACCAGGCCGGAAACCATGCCGCCCTTGTTTCCGTGGCGGCTCGTCACCCCGAGCACGAGGCCGGGTGCGAACTGCGCCATGGCGGCAAATGCCAGAGTGCCGAGCCCTGCAAGGTCCGCCACTGCTCCGAAGCCGAGATAGAAGAGGTAGGCGAGGAACAGCAGCGCCGCGATGATAAAGCGGCGCACCATCAGGAGGCGTGCGGCGAGCCGCGTGCGATCGCCCGTGCCGCGCAATTCCCTGCGGAACAACAGCGGGGACACAAGGTCGTTCGTGACCATCGTCGACAAGGCCACGCTGGCCACCACGATCATCCCGGTGGACGCCGAGAACCCGCCGATGAACACAAGCAGCGCCAAAGCCTCGCTGCCCGTCGCAAGCGGCAAGGCCATCACGATCATATCGGCCTGCGTGCCTTGGGGCAGCACCGCCAGTCCTGCGAGCACGATAGGAACGATTACCAGCGATGTCAGGACCAGATAGGCGGGAAACAGCCACTGCATGGTTCGCGTCGTGCGGTCGGTCTGCGCTTCGACGAAGGCCATGTGGAACTGGCGCGGCAGGCACAGGGCCGCGCATCCGGCAATAATCGTCAGGATGACGAAACGCGCGTCCAGCTGCGCCATCGAAAAGGGAGACACCGTGGCTTCTGCCGGGACACCTGCAAGGACCGCCACCGCCAGCGCCGCGACTGCCAGCAGCGCCAGGATTTTCACCACCGACTCCACCGCAATCGTCAGGACGAGACCGGCATTGTCACCTGCCCTGTCTCCGCGCCGCGAACCGAACAGGATGGCGAACAGCGCCATGCTGGCGGCGACCAGCAGGACAAGCTCTTGCGCGGAAACGCTTGCCTGCAATTCGGGATCGAGCGCGAGCAACGAACTGCCGACCGATTGCAGTTGCAGAGCCATGTAGGGCAGTGATCCGACCGTCGCGATGATCGTGACCAGTGCTGCCACACTCGCACTCTTGCCGTATCGAGCGGACAGGAAATCCGCGATCGAGGTCGAATGCTGGGCCTTCGCTTGGGCAAGGATGCGGCGCACCAGGCCGAAGCCGAAGGTGAAAACCAGGATCGGGCCAAGGTAGATCGGAAGGTAATGGAGCCCGCTGTTTGCGGCCGATCCGACGCCGCCGAAAAAGGTCCAGCTGGTGCAGTAGACCGCAAGGCTGAGGCCGTAGATCCAGTCCCTGCGGCGGCGCGAGGGCGCGTACCCTTCTTCCGCCCGGCGGTCCTGGCGCGCGGCGAGCCAGAACAGGGCGATCAGGTACAGTGTCGCTGCTGCAATCGCGGCGCCGAACAGCATCGCATTCCTCCCTCCAGTATCGAAGCTATCGCAAGCGCCCGATTATGCAACGAAAAGGGCGGCACCTGTCGGCACCGCCCTTTCCATCTACGACCCGTCACGCTCAATGCGCGTGGGCATCGCCTGCACCGCGCGGCACGCGGATCGAGTCCACCAGCTTGCGGATTTCGACCGGCGGGCTGGCCGTCACCTTCGAGATTGCGATTGCGACCGCGAAGTTCAGCACCATGCCGACCACGCCGATGCCTTCGGGCGAGATACCGAACAGCCAGTTGTCCGCGACATTCGCCGCCGGGTTCATCAACTTGAAGTAGAAGATGTAGCCGAAAGTGAAGACCAGACCCACGACCATGCCGGCAATGGCGCCCTCCTTGTTCATGGACTTGGAGAAAATTCCCATGAAGATCGCAGGGAAGAGGCTGGCAGCGGCAAGTCCGAAGGCGAATGCCACGACCTGTGCCACCCATCCCGGCGGATAGATGCCGAGATAGCCCGCCACCACGATTGCCGCCGTCGCTGCGACACGGGCCGCGAGCAGCTCACCCTTCTCCGAGATATTCGGCTTGAAGGTGGACTTGAGCAGATCGTGGCTGACCGAGCTGGAAATCACCAGCAACAGTCCTGCCGCCGTAGACAAGGCCGCAGCGAGGCCGCCGGCTGCGACCAGTGCGATCACCCATCCTGGCAGATTGCCGATCTCGGGATTGGCCAGCACCATGATGTCGCGGTCGACATAGACCTCGTTCTCACTGTCGGCGACCGGAGCGTTGGTCACGACACGCTCGCCCGAGGGGCCGGTGCCTTCCGCGAATTCCGGCGCGCCTTCGAAGGCGTCGCCGCTGCGGTACTGCATCACGCCGTCATTGTTCTTGTCCTGGAAGGCGATGAGGTCATTGCGTTCCCAGTTCTTGAACCAGCCGGGTGCTTCGGAATAGCTCGTCTCGTTCACCGTATCGATGAAGTTGAGACGGGCGAAAGCGCCGACTGCAGGAGCGGTGGTGTACAGCAGGGCGATGAAGACGAGCGCCCAGCCCGCCGACTTACGTGCATCCGATGCCTTGGGCACGGTGAAGAAGCGCACGATGACGTGCGGCAGACCTGCCGTACCAACCATCAGGGCCAGCGTGATGCAGAACACGTCGATCATGCTCTTGGAGCCGTCGGTATAATTCCCGAAGCCCAGGTCCGAGAGCACGAGGTTCAGTTTCTGCAGGACGTATAGCCCGGACCCGTCGTCGACCGTCGACCCCAAGCCGATCTGCGGGATCGGATTGCCTGTGATCATGAAGCTCAGGAAGAAGGCCGGGACCATATAGGCGAAGATCAGCACGCAATATTGCGCGACCTGCGTGTAGGTGATGCCCTTCATCCCGCCGAGCACCGCATAGACGAAGACGATGCCCATGCCGATGATCACGCCGAGCGTGATCGGCACATCCAGGAAGCGCGAGAACACGATCCCCACGCCGCGCATCTGGCCTGCGATATAGGTGAAGCTGATGAAGATCAGGCAGATCACCGCCACCACGCGCGCAGTCTTGGAATAGTACCGCGTGCCGATGAAATCGGGCACGGTGAACTGGCCGAACTTGCGCAGGTAAGGCGCAAGCAACAGCGCCAGCAGCACGTAGCCGCCGGTCCAGCCCATCAGATAAACCGACGCGTCATAACCGAGGAAGGCGATGAGACCGGCCATCGAGATGAAGCTTGCCGCGCTCATCCAGTCGGCCGCTGTCGCCATACCGTTGACGACCGGGTTCACCCCGCCGCCGGCAACGTAGAATTCCTTCGTCGAACCGGCGCGCGACCAGATCGCGATACCGATGTACAGTGCGAAGCTGAGGCCAACGAACAAGTAGATCAGGGTCTGTGTGTCCATGATCACCTCCTCAATCGTCGAGATCGTATTTGCGCTCGAGCTTCTTCATCCTGACGACGTAGAAGACGATGAGCGCGATGAAGATGTAGATCGAACCCTGCTGGGCGAACCAGAAGCCGAGCGGGTATCCGCCGAGCATGAACTGGTCGAGCCACTCGCGAAACAGGATACCCGCCCCGAAGGAACAGGCGAACCAGATCGCCATCAAACTGACCAGCAGGCGGATATTGTCGCGCCAGTAGGCGCCCTCCGCTTCGCTGGTTTCATGGGTTTCGTTTGTTTCGGCCATGGCCTCCCCCTTCCTCCTATGTGTCGAGCACCCGCAGATTCGGGAGCTTCTTCACGAGGCTATGGAAGAGGCGTCACAAGGGCGAGAGCGACATAAGTCTAATAGGGCGCTACCAGCTTTCGAGAGATCCCAACCTGACGTCCGCTGGCAGCCTGGATAGCTGAGCGAGGAACAGTTCGGCAGCCGCCAGCGCATCGGACAAGGCGTCGTGCTGGGCGTAACTTGGCAGATTGTGCCGCTTGCGCGCGGCCGCCAGGCGATAGGCATCGCTACCCACCAGGTTGGGGCTGATCCTCCGTTCCAGTTGCAGCGTGCAGATCGCGCGCACCGGCGCTTCGATACCGAACATTGCCCTGGATATCCGCCGGATGACGTCGCGCTCGATGGATGCGCCATGGGCGACCAGTATCCTGCCCGCAAGGTCGCCAAGGAAGCTGCGCGCTGCCTCTTGCAGTGCCACGCCCTGCCGCGCGCGCTCTTCGCCGATACCGTGAACTGCGACAGCGCTATCGTCCAACTGCCTGAGACTGCGGACATCGACCGAACGCGCTCCTGCAAGAGCAATCCCGCCGCTATCGAAACCGATCCAACCCGCCTGCAGGACGTGGGCATTGCGGGCCAGGCCATCGAGCTCGAAATCGAGCGCCAGCAGCGGCGCCTCGCGCGCGGGAATGTCCGGCGATGGCCATGCGGCACCGGCGTAGCGGGTCAGGACTTCGTCGTCGGCAGCAGCGCAGGCTTTGAGACCGCGCGCGAAACGCCAGCGGCCCAGCCGTTCACGCAATGCCGCCCGCCAGATTGCGTCTGAGCGATTCCAGCCCGGCCCGGACGACGGAAAATGCATCCTTCAGGTAATCGCGCTCCAGGGGCGAAAGCGTTGCCGGGGCGATGCGGTTATCGGGCGCGATACCGGCGCGCACCTGCGCGGCCTGATGTGCGATGCGCAGTTCGTTCACGAGCAGGAATGCGTCCTTCAGGCTCTCTGCATCGCCCCGTGCCATCTTGCCTGCCTCGGCCAATGCATCCAGCCGCTCGAGCGTGCCGACGGCGGCAATGCCTTCGGACAATGCAAGGCTGCGGGCGATATCGATGATCGGCAGGATGGCCTGCGCCTTGGCGTCGAAAACCTTTTCGCCGTCCGCCGATTTTTCCAGCACCAGGTTGCGGAATATGCCTAGTGGCACGCGGCTGCGCTGGGCATCCCGCGCCAGATAGCTGATGAACAGCGGACTAGCTTTCGCCTGATCCAGCACTGGACCGCGCAGGTTCGCCGCAAGCTCGGCAGAGCCGTGGACTGCGCGCATATCGAAGAATATCGTCGCGCGCAGGATGCTGTCTTCGTCGGGATCGGATATCCAGCGCGAATAGCGATCCCGCCATTCGCCGACGGTGAGGCGCTGATCGGCGTTTTTCGCCATGATCCCGCCGTTGCAATAGACATACCCGGCATCGTTCAGGATGTCCGAGACACGCGCTCCCAGAGCAGCGAAATATTCCCGCCCTGCCCCGTCCACAGCATCGTCCATGACGATCCCGTTATCCTGGTCAGATCCCACCAATTGTTCGCCGCGGGCAAGCGAGCCGAAAGCAAGCAGGGCATAGGGGACCGGCGGTGGTCCCAGTTCAGCCTCTGCCAGCTGGGCTGCACGCCTGTGAACCGCTTCGCCGAGCGCGGAGGTAAACCGCATCGTATGTTCGGCATGGAAGCCGCCAGCCTCCATGCGCGCAAAGCCTTCGGGGATCTGTTTCGCGGCAGCGATCAGCGCCTCGGGGGTGGCAGAATTGGACACCAGCATGCCGGTGTCGATCGCGCTATCTCCGAGATGCGCAAGGATGTCGGTCGCGCTCAGGATCGCGCGCAGTTCCCCTGTCGAGCCAAGTGCCGGGATGTGGCGAAAGCCCCCGGCCGCCATCATCCCCATCGCCTCCGACAGGCTGGCCCCTTCCGGTAGTGTCAGCGGAGACGGCGTCATGACGTCGGAAATCGGCGCATCAAGCGACCTGCGCATGGCGACCACGCGGTTTCGCAAGTCCTTGTCCGTAAAAATGCCTTTCAGCCGCCCGTCGCTACACACGGCCAATGTGCTGACGTCCCGGTCGCTCATGAGCGAGGCGGCATCGGCTATCGAAAGATTGGGACTGCACGACACCGGCTCGCGGTGCGGGACCAGCGAGCCGATCGTGATCTGTTCGAGCGATTGGGACCGATTGCGTTTAAGATCGCGGACCGCGCTGCGGATGCGTTCCTGCTCGCTATCGGCGAAATAGTCGCGAAAGCCTTGCGAGCTTTTCCGCAAGGCGTGGAAGTCGTCCGCCGGAAGCAGATAACAGAGCGTGTCTTCCAGCGCGGTCGTCGTATTGCGCACCTCGCCGCCGCGCAGCAGCGAGGGGAAAGCGAAACATCCGCCGCGCTCCAGCCGCGCGGTCAGCTCGTCCCCCGCCAGCCGCAATTCCACCGCACCCGATCGCACGACGAACAGGAAGTCGTTGTGCTCGCCGCTGCGCAGGATTTCATCTCCGTTCCGGTAATAGCGCACGGTGATCTTGCGGACGATGGCGCGAACTTGCTCATCGCCGAGCCTGTCGAAAGGAGCGGTCGCCCTGAGGAAACTCTCGATCTCGCTGAGTTCGCTCGCCATCGCCCGAGCATAGCAGACTAAGAGGGAATGCGCATTGCGACCTTTCGCCTAGGCATACCGGATATTCGCCGCCGGGTGGAAACCCCTGCCTGCCTGCCTCGTTCAAGCGATATGGCTTCCCGATCCGTTCTGTTCGTCTGTCTCGGCAATATCTGCCGCTCCCCCCTTGCCGAAGCGGCCTTCCGGCGCGCCGCTCAAAATGCGGGCCTCGACGTGAAGGTCGATAGTGCCGGGACCGCCGACTATCACGTCGGCGAGCCGCCCGATCCGCGCAGCATCGACCAGGCGCGAAGCGAGGGGATCGACATCACCGGCTATCGCGGCAGGCAGTTGTCGCAAGACGACTTCCACGAGTTCGACTTCATCATCGGCATGGACCGCTCGAACATGCAGGACATGGCACGGCGCGATCCGGGCAATGGCAAGGCGAAAACCGCCATGCTGCTCGATATCGTGCCCGGGCAGGAAGGACGCGAGGTCGGCGATCCCTACTACGGCGGGGCCGACGGATTTGCCGTTACCTGGAGCGAGGTCGATGCCGGGGCCCAGGCGCTGGTCGCGGTGATGTTGTCGGAAAATGGCTGACGAAGACAAGCGCCGCGCGCGCTCGGTTCCCTCCTCCCGCATAGGACGGCTGGCAGGCTTCGGCGGGCTTGCCGGAGGCATGGTTGCAGGCGCGCTGGGCGAAGGGGCGCGGCGTCTTGCTGCGGGCGAGCGGCCCAGCATGGACCAGATGCTGCTGACGCCGGGCAACGCCAGACGCCTTGCCGACCGGCTCGCCCATATGCGCGGTGCGGCAATGAAACTGGGCCAGATGATCTCCATGGATGCGGGCGATGTCCTGCCGCCCGAGCTTGCCGCTATCCTCGCCCGTTTGCGCGAACAGGCCGATTTCATGCCGCCGCGCCAGCTCGACAAGGTTCTTGCAGAGCAATGGGGCAAGGACTGGCGCAAGCAGTTCCGGCGGTTCGAGCCGAGACCGATTGCCGCGGCATCGATCGGGCAGGTCCACCGCGCCCTCACCCGCGACGGGCGGACAATGGCCATCAAGGTCCAATATCCCGGCGTCGCGCAGAGCATTGAATCCGACGTCGATAACGTGGCCGGACTGCTGCGGATGACCGGTTTGCTGCCTGAGGAACTCGACATTGCGCCGATGCTAGCTGCGGCGAAGGCCCAGCTGCGCGAGGAAGCGGATTACGAGCGCGAAGGCCGCATGATGCAATGCTATGCCGAATTGCTTAAAGGCGACGATCGCTTTGCCCTTCCCACGCTCGATCCCGCGCTTACTCGTTCGCAAATCCTGGCGATGAGTTTCGAGGAAGGACGCCCCATCGAGGCGCTGGCCGACGAGCCGCAGGATGTGCGCGATGCGGCCTTCGCCAATCTGATCGAACTGGTCGGGCGCGAGTTGTTCGATTTCGGTTTCATGCAGACCGATCCCAACTTCGCCAACTATCGCTATCGCGCGGATACCGGGCAGATCGTGCTGCTCGATTTCGGCGCGGCACGAAAGGTCGATCCCGCGATATCCGCGGATTACCGCCGCTTGCTCGAGGCTGGCCTTGCCGAAGATCGCCCGCGCGTGCGCGATGAGGCCGTCGCTGCCGGCTTCATCGCGCCGCAGGCTATCGAACGCCATCCCGAGCGCATCGACCGCGCGATCGATATCGTGGTGACGGAAATGTCGCGCGAGGGACAGCTCGACTTCGGCGACCGCGCTTTCGTCCCGCAAATCCGCGAGGAAGTCATGCCGATCGCGAAGGACAAGGCGAGTTGGCACCTTCCTCCGCCCGAAACCCTCTTCGTCCAGCGCAAGGTCAGCGGCACTGCCCTGCTCGGCGCGAGGCTGGGAGCACGCGTCGACGTTCGCGGCACGGTCGAGCGTATTCTGGCGGAAACGGCGTGACGCAGGAACTGCGCGCGGCGATCGAAGCGATTTGCGGCGCGGCAGTCGAGAGTATCGAGCGCTTTCCTGGTGGCGACATATCCGGAGCCTCTGCGGTAAGACTGGCAGATGGCCGCAAATTCGTGGTGAAAACCGGCCCCGTCGTCTCGGTAGAAGCGGGAATGCTGCTCGCGATGGAGACAGCTTCCACCCCCTCGCCGAGGGTAATCGGCTGCCGCGATGATGTAATGGTTATCGAGCATCTTGTAGCGCGAGGCGGGTTTGGCGATGCGTGGGATAGCCTTGCCGAAGCGCTCCACGGATTGCGCGAGCTGACGAGCGACACTTACGGCTGGCACGAGGATTATGCCCTGCGTCACGTCCAGGTCGAAAACGCGCCGGCGGACAGCTGGTCGCGCTTCTGGGCCGAGCGGCGTCTGGCCTGCCATGTCCCGCATCTCGAAATATCGCTCGGCAGGCGGGTCGAGACACTTGCCGGTGCGCTGGACGCACTTATTCCGGCGAACCCTGACGCCTCCTTCGTGCATGGCGACTTGTGGGGCGGGAATGTGCTGGCATCGGGCAACCGGATAACCGGGCTGATCGATCCTTGCGCCTGCTGGGGTGACCGAGAAGTCGACGCGGCGAGCCTGACCGTTTTCGATCATCCGCCCGAGAGCTTCTTCGCCGCGCTCGACCTTGAAGGAGGGTGGCGCGAGAGGCAGCCGGTCTACCGGCTTTGGATGTGGCTGCTCCACGTGCGGCTGTTCGGCGACAGCTACCGGCCCGCTGTCGAGCGCGAGCTCGATGAGCTGGGCTTCTAGCCTCCGCGCAGGGTTTTCACGCCGAAGTCGCGTTCGAAGAGATAGAGCAGGATCCGCGCCGCTTCCCCGCGCTTGCCTTCCAGCCCGCCGTCGCGCTCCATCAACAGGCGCGCATCGTCATGGGCCTTGGGCAAGAGTTCGGTGATCTGTTCGAAACTCGCGATGGTGAACGGCGTGTCGCCCGATTGCCGCGTGCCGAGCAATTCGCCCCCACCGCGCAGCCGCAGGTCTTCTTCGGCAAGCAGGAAGCCGTCCTGCGTCTCCCGCATCAACGCCAGCCGTTTCTGCGCCGTTTCGGACAGGTTTTCGCCGTGGAGCAGGACGCAGAAGCTCTTCTCGCTCCCGCGCCCGACGCGTCCGCGAAGCTGGTGCAGTTGCGCCAGTCCGAAGCGCTCGGCCTGCTCGATCACCATGAGCGTCGCGTTGGGCACGTCGACCCCGACTTCGATGACGGTGGTCGCCACCAGCAGGCGCGCATCACCGCGGGCAAAGCGCTCCATGGCGGCGTCCTTCATTTCCGGTGCCAGCTGGCCGTGGACCATCACCACGTCGTCGCTGAACCGCTCCTTCAGCGAGGCATAGCGCGCCTCGGCCGCAGCAATTTCCTCCGGCCCGTCCATCTCGCGCACCATCGGGCAGACCCAGAAGGCCTGCCTTCCCTGTTCGAACTGCGCGGCGAGCCGCTCCGCCAGCGCGGGGATCCTGTCCTGCCCCATAACCACCGTGTCGATCGACTGGCGACCGGGCGGAAGCTCGTCCAGCTTGCTCACATCGAGCTCGCCATACTGGGCGAGCGTCAGCGTACGCGGGATCGGCGTGGCGGTCATGGCGAGCACATGCGGTGCGCGCTTGCCCTTGCTCGCCAGCATCAGCCGCTGCCCGACCCCGAAGCGGTGCTGCTCGTCGATCACGACCATGGCGAGATTGCGATAGGCCACCTTGTCCTGGAAAATCGCATGGGTGCCGACGACGATGTCGATGCTTCCGTCCAGCAGCCCCATCAGTGTCGCTTCGCGTGCCTTGCCCTTGTCGCGCCCGGTGAGCAGCGCGACCTGCGCCCCGGTCGGCTCGGCCATGCGGCGCAGGCTCTCGTAATGCTGGCGGGCGAGGATTTCCGTCGGGGCCAGCAAGGCGGCCTGTGCCCCCGCCTCCACCGCGATCAGCATCGCTTCCAGCGCGACGACCGTCTTGCCCGCACCGACATCGCCCTGGAGCAGGCGCAGCATGGGCGCTTCCTGCGCCATGTCGCCCTCGATTTCGGCAATGGACCGCTTTTGCGCGCCCGTCAGCGGGAATGGCAGGTCCAGTTTCCCGCGATAGCTGCCATCGCCCTGCAGCGTCTGGCCCTTGCGCTTGCGGTTGTCCGCCCGGACCAGCATCAGCGCCAGCGCATTGGCCAGCAGTTCATCGTAAGCCAGCCGGTCGCGCGCGGCCTTGTGCTCGCCCTTGTGCGCAAGGCGCATGGCCTCCTGCCAGGCGGGCCAGTCGTGCTTGTCGACCTGTGTAGGCTCGATCCATTCCGGAAGAGCGGGACAACGGTCCAGCGCCTGCCCGACAAGCCCTGCGACTTTCGGCTGCGTCAGGCCTTCCGACAGGCGATAGACCGGCTCGCACAGGCGCTGGAGGGTATCGCCGCCTTCTTCCACCACGTGGTCGGGATGGACCATCTGGAGCATGTCGCCGTACCGTTCCAGCTTGCCCGCCACCCAGCGGGTCTCGCCCACCGGCAGCTGCTTCTTTGCCGTGTAGGAGGCGCGGCCGAAATAGGTGATCGACAGCACATTGCCGATGCTGTCCTGCGCCAGAACGCGATAGGGCGCGCGCGGCGACCTGCCGCCGCGATGTTCGGTCACCGTCAGGCGGATGACGATATTCTCACCCTCGCCCGCCTCATCCAGCGTTTCGACCGCGCGCCGCGTGACGAAGCGGTCGGGCAGGTGATAGGCGACGTCCCTGATCCGCGTGAGGCCCAGTTTCTCCAGCGGCTTCTTCAGCTTCGGGCCGACGCCGTCCAGCGTGTCGGTTTCGGCGAACAGGGGATTGAGCACGTCGGGCCGCATAGTGATTTGCGCTATAGCCGCTTGCGCGCATTTGGCGAGTGCCCTACCCGCGCAGCCATGGCAGAATTGCTCACCTTCGAAGGCAGGAAACAGCGCGCCCGTTTTCGCGCCTGGCACCGCGGCACCCGCGAAGCCGATTATATGATCGGCGGCTTCTTCGACCGCTATCACGCGGATTGGGGCGCGGAGGAACTGGCCTGGTTCGAAGCCCTGCTGGAAGAAGACGATGTCGACGTGATGGCGTGGGCGCTCAAGACCCAGCCCACGCCGCCGCGTTTCGAAGGCGCGCTGATGGCCAAGATGCAAGAGCTCGATTACGTCGATATTCCGCGCTGAGCGCGCAATAGTGCGTTGACGGGAACACGCGGCTCGTTATCGCGCTGTCCCTTCAATGCCCGACCTTTCCCGCATCCTCAAAGCCATGCAGCCGCTGACGCTGGCACAGGTCGCGCGCGGCGCGCAGCCGCTGGTCATGGCCGACCTCGCCCGTGCCAGCACCGGACGCGCGGTTTTGATCGCGCCCGACGATGCCGCGATGAGAGCGGTGACGGATGCCGCACATTTCTTCGCGCCGGAACTGGAAGTCATCGAATTCCCCGCCTGGGATTCGCTCCCCTACGACCGGGCCAGTCCGGCCCTGTCGGTCAGCGCCAAGCGTCTCGCCGCGCTGCATCGTCTGCAGACTGGCAAGGCGAAGGCACAGCTGGTCGTCACCACGGCCAATGCCGTGCTCCAGCGCGTCCTAACGCCTTTCCGCATTCGCGAGAGCGTGCGTGAATTCAAACCCGGTACCGAGATCGGCCGCGAAAGCCTTGCCGCGCTCTTGCAGCGCCAGGGCTACAGCCGCACCGACACGGTGATCGACAAGGGTGAATACGCAATCCGCGGGTCCATCGTGGACGTGTTCCCCTCCGGCATGGACGAGGCGCTGCGCCTCGATTTCTTCGGCGACGAGCTGGAATCGCTGCGCAGCTTCGATCCCAATACGCAGATGAGCACCGGACGGCTCGACAGCCACCTGTTGCTGCCCGCCAGCGAAGCCCTGCTCGACGAAGACAGCATCAAGCGTTTTCGCAGCCGTTATCGCGAGATGTTCGGCGCCAATGCGACGCAGGACCCGCTTTATGAGGCGGTTAGCGACGGCCGGCGGCTCGCAGGGATGGAGCACTGGCTCCCGCTGTTCGAAGAGCGCCTGACTACGCTTTTCGATCACCTGGGAGAAGACGATCTCGTCGTGATCGACCAGGCATCGCTCGCCGCTGCGGAAGAGCGCATCGGGGACGTGTCCGATTATTACGAGCAGCGCACGGCGACCACGGGGCAGGCCAAGGGAAATTACCGGCCCTTGAGGCCCGAGGCGCTGTATCTGACGCAGGACGAATTCAAATCCGCCCTCGCCGACGCCCCCGCCCACCGCGCGACGCCCTTCGACGAGCCGGAGAGCGATGCGGTCGTCGGCTTCGGCTTCCGATCGGGACGTGATTTCGCGCCCGAGCGCGCGCGCGGCGACAATGTCTATCCGGTCCTGGCCGATCACCTGAAATCGCTCGGCAAGGCGGGCAAGCGTCCCCTCCTCGCAGCCTATTCGACAGGCAGCCGTTCGCGCATCGCCTCGATCCTGGAGGAAGCGGGTCAGCCGGTCGCGCTGGCGGAAAGCTGGCAGGAAGCGCTTGGCCTGTCGGCCAAGGGCAAGCCTGCCGCCATGGTGCTGCCGCTGGAGGCCAGCTTCGCCAATGACGAAATGGAACTGCTTACCGAGCAGGACATCCTCGGCGACCGCCTCGTGCGCCGCAAGAAGAAGCGCAAGGACGCCGACGCCTTCCTGGCGGAGCTTCAGGCGCTCTCCGTCGGCGACCTGATCGTCCATACCGAACACGGCATCGGCAAATACCTCGGCCTCGAACCGATCGCGGTGGGCAAGTCCAAGCACGACTGCGTCCAGCTCGAGTATCGCGGCGGCGACAAGCTGTTCATCCCGGTCGAGAATATCGACGTGCTGAGCCGCTATGGCTCTTCCGAAGAGGCGGTCCAGCTCGACCGGCTCGGCGGCGAGGCGTGGCAGAAGCGCCGCGCGCGCCTGAAGGAGCGTATCCGCGAGATCGCGGGCGAGCTCATGCAGGTTGCAGCCCAGCGCGCGCTGAAGAAAGCGCCGGTACTGGAGGTGGAGGAAGGGCCTTACAACCAGTTCCTCGACCGCTTCCAGTATGAGGAAACCGACGACCAGGACCGTGCGATCGCCGATGTCCTGTCCGATCTCGAAAGCGGCAGGCCGATGGACCGGCTGGTGTGCGGCGATGTCGGTTTCGGCAAGACCGAGGTTGCGCTGCGTGCCGCCTTCGTCGCCGCGATGAACGGGCAGCAGGTCGCCGTGGTCGCCCCGACCACCCTCCTCGCGCGCCAGCATTTCGAGAACTTCAGCCAGCGCTGCAACGGCTTCCCGCTCAAGGTCGGCCGCCTGTCGCGCCTCGTTTCCGCCAAGGAAATGAAGGAAACGCGCGAGGGGTTGGCGAGCGGCGATATCGACATCGTCGTCGGCACCCATGCGATCCTGTCCAAGAACACCAAATTCAAGGAACTCGGCCTCGTCATCGTCGACGAAGAACAGCGCTTCGGCGTCACGCACAAGGAAAAGCTCAAGCAGCTGCGCGCCGACGTGCACATGCTGACGCTGACCGCGACGCCGATCCCGCGCACCTTGCAGATGGCGATGACGGGCCTGCGCGAGCTGTCGACCATCCAGACCCCGCCCGTCGACCGGCTCGCCGTGCGCACCTACGTCATGGAATGGGACGACATGGTGATGCGCGAAGCCCTTCTGCGCGAACACCATCGCGGCGGGCAGAGCTTCATCGTCGTGCCGCGCATATCCGACATGGAAGCAGTGTCGGACTGGCTCCACGAGAACGTGCCCGAAGTGAAATTCGTCCCCGCGCACGGCCAAATGAGCGCTGGCGAAATCGAAGAGCGGATGAGCGCCTTCTACGAGGGCAAGTACGACGTGCTGCTGGCGACAACGATCGTCGAAAGCGGGCTCGACCTGCCGAGCGCGAACACCATCATCATCCACCGCGCAGACATTTTCGGCCTCGCCCAGCTTTACCAGCTGCGCGGGCGCGTGGGCCGGTCGAAACTGCGCGCCTACGCCTATCTCACTTACGAGAAGGATACGCAGCTTTCAGAGGTCGCGGAGAAGCGCCTCAAGGTCCTCGGCGATCTCGACAGCCTCGGTGCGGGCTTCCAGCTCGCCAGCCACGACCTCGACATACGCGGGGCGGGTAACCTGCTGGGCGACGAGCAGTCCGGCCACATCCGCGAGGTCGGTTTCGAACTCTACCAGTCGATGCTGGAAGACGCGATCCTGGCGGCCAAGGCCGGCGAGATGGGTCTCGAGGCCAAGCCGGAAACCGTCAGCCCGCAGATCACGGTCGATGCCCCGATCATGATCCCGGAAGACTACGTCCCCGACCTGGCGGTTCGCATGGCGCTCTATCGCCGCCTAAACGATGCAGAAAATGCTGCCGAGATCGAAGCGCTCGCCGCAGAGATGATCGACCGTTTCGGCCCGCTGCCCCCGGCCACGGAAAACCTGGTCAGGCTGATCAGGATCAAGCTGCAGGCGATTGAGGCGAACATCGCCAAGATCGACGTCGGCGCGGCAGGCACGCTGGTGACGTTCCACCAGGACAATTTCCCCGACGGTCCGGGCCTTATTGCCTATGTCGACCGGCTACAGGGCACCGCAAAGCTGCGCCCGGACATGAAACTGGTCATCAGCAGGGCGTGGAATTCGCCGGAAAGCAGGCTGAACGGCCTGTTCCAGTTGACCAAGGGTCTGTCCGGGATCGCGCGCAAGGCTCGCAAGCGCGAGAAGGCCTAGCTGCGGGCGAGAAGATCGAACTCCGACGCCGTCATCGGCTCTGCCCGCAGGAAGCCCTGATAGTATTCGCAGCCTTCGCGCGCGCAGAAATCCCGCTGTGCCTCGGTTTCAATGCCTTCCACCAGCACGCTGAGGTCCAGCGCGCGGGCCATGCCCATGATCGCGCGGAAGACAGCCTGGTCGCGCTCGTCATCGATCACACCATCGACCATCGAGCGGTCGAGCTTGATGCAGTCCAGCGAGAGCACTTTCAGGTAGCGGAAATTGCAGAAACCGGCGCCGAAATCGTCGAGCGCAATCCGGCAATCGAGCAGTTTCAGCTGGTCGAGCACACTCTTCACCCGGTCGAGGTCGCCAAGCAGGACCTGCTCGACAATCTCCAGCGTAACCCGCTCCATCGGGAAGCCGACCGTGTCCGACAGGCGCGCGAAGTCGAGTGCGAAATTCTCTACCGCTAGGTCCGCCGGCGTGATGTTGAGCGACAGGCGCAGGCCTTCTGGCCAACTGCGCGCACCCTGCAGCGCACGCTCTGCGATATGCCGGGATAGCTGCGCCGTTTGGTCGGCCCGGTCCGCGATCTGGAAAAGGGCGCCTGCCCCGACCTTGCCGATGACCGGATGGTGCCAGCGCGCCAGAGCCTCCGCGCCGATCATCCGGTCATCCGAGAGGGAAAATTGCGGCTGGAAGAGAATCTCGATCTCGTCGCGGTCGATCGCGGCCAGCAGGTCGGCCTCCAGCTCGTGGCTCGACCGCTTGCCCTGCGCCACGATCCCGCTCGACCAGGCGATACGAGACCCCGCGGACTGACGGCTGCGTTCGGCCAGTTCCGACAACCTGTCGAGGATCGTGTCGGCATCGTCATGCTCGCTCGCCCGCATCAGCGCGATCCGGGGCCAGAGGCGCAGGTTCGATCCGCCTTCGGGGTTCACGATGGGCCCTGCAATCGCGTCGGCCAGCGCCTCGGCCAGCCATTGCCAGCGTTCGCGGCTGCATTCCTCGCGCGCAAGCAGCATGAAGTTGCCGCCGTTGAGCCGCGCGGCGAGCCAGACGCCGCTTTCCAGTTCGTCCGAAGCGAAATGACGGATGCGCTGGGCGACTTCGACCAGGGCCACGTCGCCCGCGCTTTCGCCGAAGGCCACGTTCACGGTGTCGATCCGGCCGATCGTGATCAGCATCGCGTGGATCGGGCAGGTCCCGCCCGGTTCCGGCCATTCCGACTGCCAGCGCGCGACCGTCCGGCGCAGCTGCGCCGGGTCGGCAAGGCCCGTCAGGATGTCCTTCGTTTCGTCCATAATCGTTTCATCTGCGCGACCCATGGGACCTGCTTATCCACTCGCGCGGCAAATATTGCCAGAATTTCTGCATTTGTTGCCAAATGGGACGCTCGCCCATAGGGGTTCGCTTCAAGGGCCGTCCGAAGATGGTCGAAAACGGGACAGGCAATGGCCGACTATAACCGACTGGCACTCTTGGTTTCGGATTCGGACCGCGCGCAGGAAGCTGCGGCGGAAGTCTATCGCCCCCTTGCCGACTGGGTTCCTATCGAAGAGGCGGATGCGGTTGTCGTCCTTGGTGGCGACGGCTTCATGCTCCAGAGCCTGCATTCCATGCTCGATTCCGGGCGGATCATTCCCGCTTATGGCGTGAACCTGGGCACCGTCGGCTTCCTGATGAACCGCAACCGCCAGCCGGACAAGCTGCTGAGCCGCCTCGCGCGCGCCAAGGAGTTGAACATCAGCCCGCTGGCGATGGAGGCGAAAACGCAGGACGGGCGCACGGAGCGGTTCTGCGCCATCAACGAAGTGTCCTTGCTGCGTGAAACCCGCCAGACCGCGAAGATCGAAGTGCTGGTGGACGACAAGGTCCGGATCAAGGAACTGGTATGCGACGGCGTCCTGCTGTCGACCCCCGCCGGCTCCACCGCCTATAACCTGTCTGCCGACGGGCCGATCCTGCCGCTCGATTCCCAACTCCTCGCCCTCACCCCGATTTCCGCGTTCCGCCCGCGCCGCTGGAAGGGCGCGATCCTCCCGGATCGCAGCTGCATCACCTTCCGCGTGCTAGAATCGGAGAAGCGCCCCGTGGCTGCTGTGGCCGACCAGCGCGAGCTGCGCGACGTCGCCGAAGTCCGACTGGAGATCGCGCGCGACAAGACCCTGACGCTGCTCTTCGATCCTGGCCACACCCTCGACGAACGCATTGTGGCGGAGCAATTTCAGGTCTGAGAAGCGGCGCCGGACAAGGCGCCCGCAATTTTTTGCAAAACCCCGCTTGCCAAAGCAAATCCCCGCCCATATAGGCGCACCCCTGCCGTACAGGCTGCTCCCCGATAGCTCAGCGGTAGAGTAGGTGACTGTTAATCACTTGGTCGTTGGTTCGAATCCAACTCGGGGAGCCACTTTTCTCTTACAATCCAAAAAGTAAGCGCGCGCCCACCCACGCGGTGAGCGCGGCCGTGCCCCATCGTATCCAGCGCTGGGGAAGGTATTTGAGCGCGAGCAGGCTGCCGATCTGCCCCCCGATCGCCACGGCGACGAGCAGTGGCAGGCCCATATCAAGCGCGGCAACGAACCTGCCCTCCCCGCCCTTCAGGATCTGGCCCGCCAATCCGAAGAGCGAGTTCACGAGGATGAACAGGCTGGCAGTCGCGGCGATGGCCCGCGCCGAATTCCATTTCATCAGGTGCAGGAGCGGAGCGAGGAAGATGCCTCCGCCAATCCCCACAAGTCCTGCCAGGTACCCGAGTGGCGCAGCGAACAGCCATGCCCACGCCCCGCGGTTCTGAGACTGCCCTTCCGTATCGCGCACCGGAACCAGCATCGTCGCCGCAGTCAGCAACAATGCAGCACCCAGCAGCGTCAGGAACGCTGTCTCCGATATCGGGGTCAGTCCTCCGAGCAATGCGGCAGGCGCAGCAATCGCGGTGAGCACCCCGGCCTGACGCCACGGCGTCACACCCGCCTTAGCGAAGCGAATGGTGCTTCCCGCCACCACCACGATGTTGCACGCCAGCGCGATCATCGGGAGGATGCGGTAATCGACGCCCGACAGCGCCAGCAGCGCATTATAGGTCGACCCGCCGCCGAAACCGACGCTTGCGTAGAGCAAGGCTGTGACAAAAAACGCGATGAGGAGCGGCACCATCGCAATCACCTAGACCGCGTGCAGGTTCGCATCTAGCCTCTGAATTCGGGAGGGGATTGCATGACAGCGGACGATATCGAACTGGGCGACGGATTGGTGCGCGCGAGAACGGGAGAAGGCGGCCTCGTCGGCGACATAACGGCCGAGGCGTTCCGCAACGATCCCTTCAATCTCTGGATGCTCGGCCGCTATCCGGCCATTAGTGCCCTGTTCCGCCACCAGGCGAAGCGTATCTACGTGCCCCGGGGTTTCGTCTACCGCGCAGGCACTGACGGCGCATGCATGTGGGCGCTGCCCGGAACGGATACGCTGTTCACCCGGCTCGACTATTACCTCTTCGCGCTGCCGACGCTGGTCTACAGCGGACCGGCGGCCATCGCGCGCGCGGTGAAAACCGGGGAAGCGATGGAGAAGAGCCATCCGACCTTCCCCCATGCATACCTGTTCAGCATCGGCGTAAGGCCCGAAAAGCAGGGCACCGGCCTTGGCCGCATGCTGATCCAGCCCGTGCTCGATGCGTGCGACCGCGCGCAGATGCCCGCTTATCTGGAAAACTCCAACCCGGCGAACACCGGGTTCTATGCCTCGTGCGGGTTCGAGCCCGTCGGCGAGATCAGGCCCACGCCGGACGCGCCTCCGCTGGTGCCGATGCTCCGCCAGCCCCGCCGCTCATAGCGACGGGGCGGCAGGGCGGTCAGGCTTTCGCGCCGACCGAGCCGTGGCAATGCTTGTACTTGCTGCCCGAACCGCAGGGGCACGGTGCGTTGCGGCTGATTTCCATGTCCGCGAACGGATTGTCGTGCGAGGATGCGCCACCAGGGCTGGCAGCCGCGCGCGGGCTTCCGGCAAGCGAGCCGAAGAGGTCTGCGCGGCTTTCCGAACCGTCGCCATCAGCCGAGTTGTCGGCCCCGGTGAGCGGATCGATATGGCCGGTGAGGAAATCGGGCAATTCCGGCAGTTCGACTTCCGGCAGCGGGGCGGGCTCTGCAAGCTCGATACGCAGCAGTTTGGCAGTCACGTCTTCGCGCAGGTTGTCGAGCATGCGCTGGAATAGCGCAAAGGCTTCCTGCTTGTATTCGTTGATCGGCTGCTTCTGGGCGTGCGCACGCAGCCACACGACCTGGCGCAGGGCGTCGAGCGTGGAGAGGTGTTCCTTCCACTGATGGTCGAGTTCCTGCAGCAGCAGGCTCTTCTCGATGCGGCGCCACAGGCCCGGATCGGCATTGGCGATCTTGGCATCCATGCGAGCGTCCGCCTCGGCAAGGATACGCTCCTCGATGATTTCCGGCTCGATCTGATCTTCCTCGAGCCAGTCTTCGAGCGGGAAGCTCATGCCGAACGCCTCGTCGAGACGCGTCTTCAGCCCTTCGACGTTCCACTGCTCCGGATAGGAACCCGGGGGGCAGTTTTCGGCGACGATTGCGTTGATCGCATCGTGACGCATATCGACGACGACATCGTCCACCGCCTCGCTGTCCATAATTTCGGCGCGCTGTTCGTAGATGACCTTGCGCTGGTCGTTCATGACGTCGTCGTACTGGACGACCTGCTTGCGGATTTCGTAATTGCGCGCCTCGACCTTCTTCTGCGCGGTCTCGATGGCCTTCGACAGCCATTTCGAACCGATCGCCTCGCCGTCTTCGAGGTTCGAATTCATCATGCGGGCGAACAGCGTGTCCGGCCCGAAGATGCGAAGGAGATCGTCTTCCAGGCAGAGGTAGAAACGGCTGAGGCCAGGGTCGCCCTGGCGCCCGGCACGGCCGCGCAGCTGGTTGTCGATGCGGCGGCTTTCGTGGCGTTCGGTTCCGAGGACGAACAGGCCACCTGATGCGAGAACCTTCTCGCGTTCGGCGGCGACCTCTTCCTTGATCTTGGCAATCGCGGCCTCGCGTTCCGGACCTTCCGGCATATCGGCGAGTTCTTCCTCGACGCGGAATTCGACGTTGCCGCCGAGCTGGATGTCCGTACCGCGACCGGCCATGTTGGTAGCGATGGTGACGGCACCGGGACGACCGGCCTGCGCAACGATATGTGCTTCGCGTTCGTGCTGGCGTGCGTTGAGGACTTCGTGGGCGACGCCTTCCTTCTCGAGGAACTGGCTGAGCAGTTCGGATTTCTCGATCGAGACCGTGCCGACGAGGACCGGCTGGCCGATCTCGTTCTTTTCGCGGATCGCCTTTGCAATCGCGGCAAATTTGTCGAGCGTATTCTTGTAGAACTCGTCGTCTTCGTCGATGCGCTGGACGGGGACATTGGTCGGGATCTCGACCACGTTCATCTTGTAGATGTCCCAGAATTCCGCCGCTTCGGTGGCGGCTGTACCGGTCATGCCCGACAGCTTGGGATACATGCGGAAGTAGTTCTGGAAGGTGATCGAGGCGAGCGTCTGGTTCTCCGGCTCGATCTTCACGCCTTCCTTGGCTTCCACCGCCTGGTGGAGGCCGTTCGACCAGCGGCGACCGTCCATCATGCGTCCGGTGAATTCATCGATGATGACGACTTTCTCGTCCTTCACGATGTAATCCGTGTCCTTCTTGAACATGATGTTGGCTTTGAGCGCCTGGTCGAGGTGATGGACGACCTGCGTGTTCTCGACGTCGTAGAGGTTGTCCGTTTCGAGGAGGCCGGCTTCCTTCAGCTTCTCCTCGATCGCGTCGGTGCCCTCTTCGGTCCAGGTGATGTTCTTGGTTTTCTCGTCCGCGTCGTACCATTCGGGATCGAGATCCTTCACGATTGCGTCGATCGAAACGTAGAGATCGGACTTGTCTTCGGTCGGACCCGAAATGATCAGCGGCGTGCGCGCTTCGTCGATCAGGATGGAGTCGACCTCGTCGATCACGGCGAAATTGAAGGGGCGCTGCACCATCTGGCCGCGCTCGTGCTTCATATTGTCACGCAGGTAGTCGAACCCGAATTCGTTGTTCGTACCGTAGGTGATGTCCGCGCCATAGGCGTCGCGGCGTTCCATTTCGTTGAGATTCGGCACGATCACGCCGATGGTCAGGCCGAGGAACTGGTGCAAACGCCCCATCCATTCCGCGTCGCGGCGGGCGAGGTAATCGTTGACCGTGACGACGTGGACGCCCTTGCCCTCGATCGCATTGAGATAGGTGGCAAGCGTGGCGACCAGCGTTTTACCTTCACCGGTGCGCATTTCGGCGATTTCACCGCGGTGGAGCACGATGCCGCCGACCATCTGCACGTCGAAGTGGCGCATGCCGAGGACGCGGACCGAGGCCTCGCGCACGGTTGCGAAGGCTTCGGGGAGGATGTCGTCCAGGGTCTTGCCGTCTTCCAGCTGGGCGCGGAACTTGTCCGTCTGCGCGCGCAGTTCGTCATCCGAAAGTTCCTGAAGCTGCGGCTCCAAAGCGTTAATTTCATTGACGATCTTACCGATCGACTTGACGTAGCGTTCGTTGGACGAACCGAAGAGGGATTTGGCGAGAAGTTTGAACATGGTGGGGCGCAGGCCTCGAATGAGCGAGCTGGAATGCTGGCGTATGTAGAGAAAATGCCCGTGCACCAAAAAGGGTGCCGGGCATGAAACCGGATCTAATTGTCAGGGGCTATTCGTAAGCGCGGTCAGCGCCGAACATCACCGTGGGGATATAGATCGTGACCGGTTGCTGTTCCTTGCAGGGAGCCAGCTTGTCGGTCCGGGATTTCTGTTTGCGCTGCTTTTCCGAGCAGGGGGACTGTGCGTCCTTCGCATCGTCCTGGTCGGCGCGCTGTTCGACGCCGATCCGTGTCGTGCCATCAAACGCCGCCTGCACAGGCGCACCCATGGCTGCAAGGCCGGTGAGAAGTGCGAGAAAGGCGAGAAGACGTCTGGTCATCGTTCGACCTAGATAATGCCTCATCTGCATGGCGTCCACCCCGACTCCCAGTTTTCCCTAAATCGATGCTTGCCAGTATTTAATGAATAGAAGTTGAATTGATATCAATCCTCGTCGCTCAGCGGCAGACGTTCTACGATATGTGATTGTCGATAACGCCTCTGCTCGGGCGTTCCATCATCGGCGCGTGGAGGCTCGAAAGTAGGCCGGGCGTCGCAAGGGTCCTTCTTTACGTCTTCGGGCAAGCCTTCGACCCGGCACTCGATCACCGATCCATCGCGATCGACGACGTATTCAAGGATGAACCGGCGCTCCCTGGGCAAGCTCTTCGCACCGGGAAGGACGAAGCGGACCGCTTGTTCGTAACGCGATGCGATCGGAATTCCCTTCTCGTCACGCGCGGGTTTGAAACGGCCGCGCTGCATCAATTTCGCACAAGCGATGCGGTCGAGGTCGGGAATATCGCTGCTCACGGTGATACGGCAGGCACTGACGCGCCCGGTCTTTTCGATGACCAGTTCCGTCACGACTCTGCCCTGCGAACCACTGCGTTCCGCCCAGTTGGGATAATCTTCGGTCGTCACCCAGTTGGCGGGATTTTCCGTCGGCTGCGCCTTTTCCGCAGGCTCCATCGGCAGTGTCCGGACCGGCGGAACTATATCGCTTTCTTGCGCCATCACCGGCGCGGATACTGTTACAGCCAGAAGCGTGATGAATTTATACATTGCGACCCCTTCCGTATCTGCAAATCGATAAGAACTTACCGCCGCAAATACATTGGGTGAGGTATCGCGCGATACGGCTTGACGCAACCCGTCATGCGAATAAGCCACAGGCTATGGATTTACCCCCTTCTCCGCTCGCCCGGCCCTTTCCCGACATGCCGCCCATCGCGGGCGCAGAGCTGCGCGTGGCCCGCGCGCGCTACAAGGAATGGGACCGCGCCGACCTTACCTTTGCCAAGCTGGCCGAGGGCACGAGCGTGGCAGGCGTTTTCACCAGCAGCGCCTGCGCGTCGAGCGAAGTCGAACTGGGGCGCGAGCAGGTGAAGCTCGGCGAGGCGCGCGCGCTCGTGGTCAATGCGGGCAATTCCAACGCTTTTACCGGCATCCGCGGACGCGAGGCGGTGGAACAGATCATGGCACAGGTCGCCGAGGCGCTCGACTGCAAGCCGAGCGAGGTCCTCGTCTCTTCCACCGGCGTCATCGGGGTGCCCTTGCCCAAGGACAAGGCGCGCGAAGGCATCGTTGCTGTCCTCGACGCTCCGACCTGCGGGTGGGAAGAGGCTGCACAGGCTATCGGCACGACCGACACTTTCACCAAGGGTGCCCATGCAGCAGCCATGCTCGGCGAAACGCGCGTGGAGATGTGCGGTATCATCAAGGGAAGCGGCATGATCGCCCCCGATATGGCAACCATGCTCGGCTATATCTTCACCGATGCAGCCGTCGCGCCTGCTTTCCTCCAGGAGCTGCTGTCGAAGGCCAACGCGGAAACCTTCTCCTGCATTACGGTCGATGGCGACACATCGACCAGCGACACGGTGCTGGCTTTCGCGACCGGCAAGGCTGGCAATGGCGAACTGGCGTCGTGGGAAGATGTCGGGGCGGATGCGTTTTACGCAGCCTTGCTGGAGGTGTGTCGCGAGCTTGCCAAACTAGTCGTGCGCGACGGCGAAGGCGCACAGAAGTTCATCGAAATCGCCGTTACGGGCGCAAAGAACGACGAAAGCGCCCGGCGGGTGGCGCTATCCATCGCCAATTCGCCCTTGGTAAAGACTGCGATTGCAGGGGGAGATGCCAATTGGGGCCGCGTGGTAATGGCGGTGGGGAAAGCGGGGGAGCCTGCCGACAGGGACTGTTTGTCGATCGGTTTCGGAGGCGTTTGGGCGGCCAAACACGGACAGCCGCTGGCAGATTACGACGAGGCGCCCGTCGCGCGGCATCTGCAAGGCGATGAGATACGGATCGACGTCGATCTCGGTATAGGCGACGGCAAGGCCACCGTGTGGACCTGCGATCTCACGCATGGCTACATCTCGATCAACGCGGATTATCGTTCTTGAAAGCTCTGGATCGGCAGATACGTGCGCTGATGGAAAGCGTCACGCAGGCGGCCATCCTGCCGCGCTTCCGCAACCTTGCCTCCGGCGATGTGGAGGATAAGGGCGGTAACGATCCCGTGACTATCGCCGACCGCGACGCCGAAAAGCGGCTGCGCGAAGGTCTTTCCGCCATCGATCCGGACATTGCCTTCGTCGGCGAAGAAGCCGCACACGAAGATCCGGCAGTGCTAGACCGCCTGGGCGATGATTGCTGGATCGTCGATCCGGTCGACGGGACACGCAATTTCGCTGCCGGCCACGCTCCCTTCGGCGTGCTCATCGCGCGGGCAAGCGGCGGCCTCGCGCAATCGGGCTGGATTTACGACTGCCTCAGCGGCCGCTTCTGCTCTGCCCATCGCGGACAAGGTGCGTTCGTCGATGGCGAGAAAGTGATGGCCAGGTCATCGGGCCGGACACCGCCCGTCGCCGCGATCTCGCTGGTCTACATGGATGATGCCCAGCGCGAAGCGACCAAGCGTCACATCGCGCCGAGCTACGAACTCGTCGACATCCCCTATTGTGCAGCCGAACAGTACCCGCGCCTGGCATTGGGCGAAAACGATGTATCGATCTTCGAGCGAACACTGGCGTGGGACCATGCGGCGGGCACGCTTTGGCTCGAGGAAGCGGGCGGAAAAGCCGCCCGTCCCGATGGGTCGCCTTACCGGGTCGATGAACACGACCGCACCGGCCTTATCGGAGCGGCCAGCCCCGCCTTGTGGGACGATCTGGCCCGCCTCTATGCCGAAATGTGACGGTGATCTGACCAACCCCGACAATCGGTGACTTCAAGGACGGGTTTCAAATAGCGCACCTTCATTCTACATTCGCAAGGCAGCCATCGAAGGATTGTTCGTGACCCTAGGCAATGCTCCCAGTTCCGGCGAAGAGGCCGAAGCGCACGATGCAGGCGTGGATGCGCCGGTCGAGCCGCAAGCCGCGGAAGAGCGTTACACCAACCGCGAACTGTCCTGGCTCAGCTTCAACCGGCGCGTTCTCGCGGAGAGTGAGAACGAACGCTACCCCCTCCTCGAACGCCTCCGGTTCCTTTCCATTTCCGGCAGCAATCTGGATGAGTTTACGACCGTCCGGATCGCGGGTCTCGAGGGGCAGGTACAGCGCGGTATCGAAACAACGGGCATCGACGGTCTCAGCCCCAGGCAACAGCTCGATGCAATCCGTGAACAGGTTCTTGCGCTGGAAGATCGCCAGCAGGAAAGCCTTGAAGTCCTGCGAGACCTGCTTGCCAGCGAAGGCATACTTATCGCTACGGTCGAGCAGCTGGATCGCAAGTCGCAATCCTGGCTCAAGGACTATTTCACGACCGACATCCTGCCCCTGATCACCCCGCAGGCGATCGACCCGTCGCACCCCTTCCCCTTCGTGGCGAGCGGCGGCATGGGCGTGCTGTTCCGCCTCAAGCGCGGCAAGCGCAAGGGCGAACTGGTCGAAATGGTGCTCATCCCTTCGGGCGTGCCGCGCTTCGTGCGCGTGCCGGGAGAACTGGCGATCTACGTCGCGATCGAGCAGCTGGTGACCCAGTTCGCCGACCAGCTCTTTCCCGGTTTCAAGATCCTGGGGGATGGCGTTTTCCGGGTGCTGCGCGACAGCGATATCGAGGTAGAGGACGAGGCAGAAGACCTCGTGCGCTATTTCCGCACTGCCATCCAGCGGCGACGCCGAGGCCGCGCGGTCATGCTGGAGCTCGACGACGAATGTGATGCGTCGGCCGAAGCGCTCCTTCGTGAGCACTTCGATGTCGATGCCGCGATGATCGTGAAGACCGGAGGAATGCTGGGGCTGCACGACCTCTCTTCGATCTGCAACGAGCCGCGTCCCGACCTCAAGTTCACCCCCTTTTCCCCGCGCTATCCCGAACGCGTGTTGGCCCATGATGGCGATTGCTTCTCCGCCATCAGGGAAAAGGACATCGTCATCCACCACCCTTATGAAAGCTTCGAAGTAGTGGTCGATTTCCTGCACCAGGCCGCAGTCGATCCAAGCGTCGTCTCGATCAAGCAGACCCTCTACCGCGCCGGCGACCAGTCGCCCGTGATCGCCGCCCTCGTCGAGGCCGCGCAAAACGGAAAGGCCGTCACCGCAGTGGTCGAGCTGAAGGCGCGTTTCGACGAGGAGCGTAACCTGCGCTGGGCGAACGAACTCGAACGGGCAGGTGTCCAGGTTATCTATGGCTTCACCGAATGGAAGACGCACGCCAAGGTCAGCCTCGTCGTCCGCCGCGAAGAGGACGGATACCGCACCTACTGCCACTTCGGGACCGGAAACTATCACCCGGTCAATGCGCGCATCTATACCGATCTCAGCTATTTTACGGCCGATGCCGCCCTCGGCCGCGATGCTGCGAAGATGTTCAATTTCATCACCGGCTATATCGAGCCGGACTCCCTGGAAAAGATTGCCGTCTCGCCCATCGGGATGCGCCAAAAGCTTTATGATCTGATCGAGGTGGAAATTACCAATGCGAAGGCGGGCAAGCCGTCGGGCATCTGGGTGAAGATGAATTCGATCACCAATCGCGAACTGATCGACAAGCTCTACGAGGCGAGCCAGGCCGGCGTGGAAATCCGCATGGTCGTTCGCGGCATCTGCTCGCTGCGTCCGGGCATTCCGGGCATGAGCGAGAATATCAGTGTGAAATCGATAATCGGGCGGTTCCTCGAACACGGGCGCCTGTGGGCATTCGCCAACGGCAAGGCGCTGCCAAGCCGCCAGGCAAAGGTCTACCTCACCAGTGCCGACGCCATGAGCCGCAATCTCGATCGTCGGGTGGAGGTGCTCGTGCCGGTCACCAACAAGACCGTGCACGACCAGCTTCTCGGCCAGGTGATGCTCGCCAACATCCTCGATACAGAACAGAGCTGGAGCCTCAATTCCAGCGGCCAGTACCAGCGGATGCGCAAGGGCGAGGACGGGTTCAACTGCCACGAATATTTCATGTCGAACCCCTCGCTATCCGGTCGCGGATCGGCGCTGCAAAGCCATGAGGTGCCCCGACTGACCCTGAGCGGAGCGCGCAAATGACGTCTGTAAAGTCGAGGAGCGCCAAGTGGCAGCGGCGCCTAATCCATCCACCGCGCGCGGTTATCGACATCGGCTCGAATACCGTTCGCTTGGTGCTCTACGAAGGAACCGCGCGAGCGCCCGAAACCGTCTGGAACGAGAAGGTCGCAGCGCGCCTGGGGCGTGACCTGTCCGAAACGGGCCGCATACCGGACGAGGCAATGGACGAGGCCCTTGCGGCCCTCGCGCGATACGCCCTGATCATCGAAGATCGCGGAATAGACAATGTGCAGACCGTCGCCACCGCTGCTGCGCGCGATGCGCAGAACGGGGCGGAATTTCTTTCCCGCGTCGAGGCCCTCGGCTTGTCCCCGCGGCTGCTGTCCGGCGAAGAGGAAGCATGCGCCTCTGCTTTTGGAGCCATCGGAGCCTTTCCCGGCGCCGACGGCATGGTCGCCGACCTGGGCGGCGGCAGCCTGGAACTGGTCTCGATCGGGGACGGCGAATGCAAGGATGCAGTCAGCCTGCCTTTCGGCACCTTGCGCCTGCCGGCCCAGCGCGCCTCGAGCGAGGATTTCGCAGGGACCGTTCACCAGGCCCTGTCGGGCGTTGGCTGGACGTCGGATCATGGCGGCCCCCTTTACATGATCGGAGGCACCTGGCGCGCACTGGCCCATTACGCCATGCGCGACAGCGACTACCCTTTGACCGACCCGCATGGATTTTGCCTTTCGGTCGAAGACGCGCACGCGCTTGCCAGCGACCTGATCGATGCCGATCCCGACAAGCTGGTGCAGATTTCGGGTATTTCCGCGATGCGCGCCAGCTACCTTCCCGATGCTGCAGCCCTGCTCCGCCCGCTCCTCGACGAATTGAAGCCCGGAAAACTGGTCTTCTCCAGCTGGGGCATTCGCGAAGGGCTCCTGTTCAGCCAGCTTTCGGACATCACCCGCTCGCTCGATCCTCTGCTTGCCGGGGTCCACGCCTTTGCCGAGCCGCGCGATGCCCCCATCGTCGATGCGACCCGAATAGTGGGTTGGACCGTCGAACTTGCCGATGGCGCGGGAAAACGGAACGAGCGGATCAGGCTTGCCGCAGCGCAGCTTGCGCTGGCGCTGCAACGCGTAGAGCCGAACATGCGGGTGAACCACGCAACCGAGTGGGCGCTGGACAAGCGCTGGATCGATTGCGACGCGGGTGACCGGGCGATGATCTGTGCGGCCCTGTTCGGCAGTCTGGGCCGTACTGAGGTGCCGGACAAATTGCGCGTGCTGGCCAGTGATGACGATTTGCGTGAGGGCGTGACCTGGGGCCTCGGCTTCCGACTGGCCCGAAGGCTTGGCGCAGGAGCGCGAACGGCCCTGGCCTCGAGCCGCCTACGGCTGAAGAAGAAATCTCTGGTCCTCTACCTCGACAACAGCCGCGCAGCGCTGGCTACGTGGCCGCTGACCAAGGACTTCGAAATCCTGGCTGAATGGCTGGACCGCAAGCCCAAGATCAAGACGGGTGAATTCCACTTCGAGGACGACCTCGAAGAAGAGGATGAAGAGGAATAGTCCCCGGTCAGTCCGCAGTTGCAGGTGCTGCGAGCGGGAAAAAGGGAATGCGAACCTCGAAGGGCGAGCCGTCTTCGCGGTAGAAGGTGTAGAATCCTTCCATTGATCCAAATGCCGTTTCCAGCGGGCAGCCGGATACATAATCGTGGCTTGCCCCCGGTGCGAGCGAGGGCTGTTCTCCGACCACGCCTTCGCCATCGACATGCGCGACCATTCCTCGGGCATCGGTGATGCGCCAGTGGCGGGTCTTGAGCTGAACGGTTTCGTGCGAGCCGTTCTCGATCCGGATGTGATAGACCCAGAACCACTTGTCGGCATCTGGCTGGGACTGTTCCGGGAGGAAATTCACGGCGACCCGGACGGTGATCCCGTCGGTCGTGGCGGCGTGTTGAAATAGCTCCTTGATCACAGTCACAAGTTAGGAATTGTCGAGCGCTGGACAAGGTTCCAAGGGCGCCAAAACGGCATTTATCCGCCGTTTTTTGCTCCGAGCACGCTCCGCTGCTCCAAAATTGTTGCGGTCGCTGTCTGCTCCGTGCCTGAAGAGCTTATGGTTAACATTGGTTTACTGAGCTTCGCGACAAACTCTTAGCAAGCCCCGCTTTATCCCGGACCGTGACGAATTCGACGACCGGGGAAACAGGGATGCGTAACCGTATCGGGACATTTCTGAAGCGCCTGAGAAAAGACGTCTCGGGCAATATCCTGCTCATGGCAGGAGCCGGGACCACGGCCCTCATCGGTGCGGCCGGGATCAGCGTCGACACCGTCCAGTGGTATCTCTGGAAGCGCCAGATGCAGCAGGCGGTCGACACGGGCGCAGTCGCAGGCGCACTCGCCATGTCCTTCGGTCGCGATCACAACGCGGCAGTGACTAGCGAAGTGGGTCGCACCGCCAACACCGCGCACACGATCGAATTGGTCTCCACCCCGCCCACCTCGGGTGCATGGTCGGGCGATAATGGCGCCATCGAAGTGGTTGCCACGACAAGCCAGGTCCTCGCCTTCTCGTCGATCTTCCTCGACACGCCGCCGACCATCCGCACCCGCGCAGTCGCAACTGCGGTGGCAACGGGCAATCCCTGCGTGCGCGCCCTTGCGACAGACGGCACCGGCATCGATGTTTTCGGTAATGCCTTGGTCAACCTGGGCTGTCCGGTTTCGTCCAACTCTCCGGGCGGTGTTTCCGTCGACCTCGGGGGTTCGAGTTACCTGGACACTAATCTTGTCCTGAGCGTCGGTGGAATCGACTACGGCGCAGGCAATATTCCGTCGGATGCCGCGCTCGTTTCCTACGGCTTGCCGGTCGAGGACCCGCTCGCCGACCGTAACCTCACCTGGCACAACGACTGTCCGCAGAACAATTTCCGCGTCCGTCCGAGCGATACTCTCACCTTAAACCCGTGCCGCTACAACAATGGCCTGCGCATCCAGGGTACGGCCTATTTCAATCCCGGCGTCTACGTGATCCACGGCGGCACGCTGACTGTGAACTCGGGCGCGGTGATGCGCATGGCGCCGGGCACCACGGGCGGCGTGACCTTCGTCCTGACGGGCAACAGCGCCAACACGGTGGCCACCCTGTCGATCAACGGTAGCGCCGATATCGATCTCAAGGCGCAGACCATGGCCGAAGATCCATTGTGGGGCGGCATCCTATTCTACCAGGACCGCATCTCGTCCGATCTCAGCAATACGATCAATGGTGGGTCGAACATCAACCTTCACGGTGCGATCTATTTCCCAACCAGTGACCTCACCTACAACGGGGATTCGGCACAGACGGCGCAATGTCTGCTGATCGTGACGAACCGGATCAACTTCGGCGGGGCCAACAACATCGACAACAATTGCGACTCCGATCTCACCGCTATCAACTCGTCCGCATTCACCATCCGGGTAGTGGAGTAAGCCATGCTGTTCCATTTCTTCCGCAAGCTACGCGACGACATTTCGGGTGTCGGCTTTGTCGAGCTGGCCCTGACCGCTCCGCTGCTCGCACTCATGTTCCTTGGCATGACCGACCTTTCGATCATCGTCGCCTCGCGCATCGACCTGGAACAGGCAGCGCAGCGCACGACGGACCTCGCCCTTGCCAAGCGCCCGACCAGCACGGACACCAGTTACCTCGTCGCCGAGGCCATGGCCGCCAGCGGTCGGCCTGCGAGCGATGTCACCGTGACTTACATCCTGGAATGCAACGGCACGGTCATGAGCAGTTTCAACGATACATGCGCGGCAGGCGAAGTGCCCAAGCGGTTCGTCAGCGTTTCGATCGTCGAACCGGTTGCTACCGGGTTCAACTGGCGCGGGCTCGCCGGCATGTTCACGGGCGAGGTCGCTGCCTACGAAGGCACGACGGTAACCGGCGACAGCATCGTGAGGCTCCAGTGAAGAGGCTCGTTCAGCACATTCGCCGCGATGACGCCGGCTCCTTCGGGGTTGAATTCGCCATCGCATTGCCGGTGCTGATCGCACTGATGATCGGCATCCTCAATTTCGGCCTGGTGTTCAACGCCAACGGCTCGATGCGCAATGCGATGGGTGAGGGCCTGCGCTATGCCAAGGTCGAGCGCACAGCGAGCGATGCGGACGTGATCTCCGCAACGCGCCAGTCGCTCGTCGGCGTGGCCCCCAATGCCGTCCAGACGCTCACCTTCAATCGCGCAACGGTCAACAATACAGAGACCGGCACGATGACCATGTCGATCGTGATCCAGCCGATCATTCCCTTTGCGCCCTTGCCCCCGATCAGGCTGACGCAGACGAAATCGATCTACCTGCCGACTTGACCGGTCAGGGCTTCCCGCCCGTCAGATAGGCTTCGATCTGCTCCAGGCGTTCCTTTCCGAACCACATTTCCTCGCCGATGAAAAATGTCGGGATGCCGAAAGCGCCGCGGTCGACGGCTGACTGGGTGTTATCGACCAGCTTCTGTTTGACGTCCGGATCCTGCGCCGCCTTGAGGAAACGTTCGGCATCGAAGCCGCCCTCCTCCAAGACGCTGCCGACCACTTCGACGTCGCTACAATCGATATTGCGTTCCCACACGGCTGGCTGGAACAGGTCGACCAACCTTTGCATCTCGTCCTGATCGCTCGACGCAACCAGTATGCGCTGAAGCAGAATGGTATTGAACGGCAAATCCGGGTGCATCCGGAAAGCCGACAACTCGTGCCGGTCGATGAACCGCTGGAATTCGAGCGCGGCGTAGGGGACTTTGCCCTTCACATTGGCATCGCGCATCATCGGGGGAGAATTGCCGGTCAGCTTGTGCATGCCGCCGAGAAATACCGGCGCGACCACCAGGTTCGCACCGGTTCGGGCGACGATCTGCTTGAGCGGATACCAGGCGAGGTAACCGTTGGGCGCCCCCAGATCGAGGATGAATTCTACGGTCTTGCTCATCAGAATTGCTCCTTCCACGGACGCAGATCGAGTTCGTGCGTCCAGGCATCGCGGGGTTGCTTCCAGAGCCGCACATACTCTTCAGCGATATTAGCCGGGGTCAACAATCGCTCGTCGGCAAGCCGATCTTCCCAATCCGGGTAAATGCCGCGGATGAAAACACCGTCCACAGCGCCGTCGATCACCACGTGGCCGACATGGATACCCTGTGGCCCGAGTTCACGCGCCATCGATTGAGCAAGGGCGCGCAGCGCATGTTTGGCGCCAGCGAAGGCGGAAAAGCCCGCACCGCCGCGTAGGCTTGCGGTTGCTCCTGTGAAGAGGATCGTCCCCTGTCCGCGCGGTACCATATGCCGTGAAGCCTCGCGTCCGGCGAGAAAACCGGCAAAAGCCGCCATCTCCCAGACCTTGCGGTAAACCTGCGCGGTCGTCTCCCGAATTCCGAAGCGTACATTGGCCCCGATATTGAAGACGACAACTTCGAGCTGGCCGACTTCGCGCTCGATGGTTTTGAAGAGCGTGACTGTCTCGTCCTCGTCTCGCGCATCGACTCCAAAGGCGCGGGCTTCACCGCCCTCGCGCTCGATTGTCGCGACCAGTTCATTCAATTTGTCCTCGTGACGCGGCCGACGCGTCACGCAGGCGGTAAGCCCTTCACGCGCAAACGCTTGCGCAATTGCCCCGCCAAGCCCGTCGCCCGCTCCGATGACGAGGGCCGCACCCTTGCTCACAGTCCGGCCGCATTCAAAGCCTGATCCAAATCTTCCTTGATGTCCTCGACGTCTTCCAGGCCGACATTGATCCGCAGCAGTCCTTCGGTCACGCCCATTTCGTCGCGCGCCTCCTTCGTCATCCCGGCATGGGTGGTGCTGGCGGGGTGACACATCAGGCTGCGCGCATCGCCGATATTGTTGGAGATATCGACCAGACGCAGCGCATCCAGGATGGCGAAAGCGGTTTTCCTGTCACCGACATCGAAGGCGAAAATGGGGCCTGTGGCGCTCATCTGGCGCTTGGCCAATTCGTGGCGCGGATGGCTCGGGAGGCCGGGATGCAGCAGTTTGGGCACACGCGCCTCGATCGATTTGCCGAGTTCCACGGCATTCTCGCTCTGCCGATGTGCCCTGAGGCTCAGCGTTTCCAGGCCCTTCAGCACGACCCACGCATTGAACGGCGCGCAATTGGGGCCGGTGTTGCGCTGGAACGGCAGCAGGACTTCGTCGATCCATTCCTGCGAACCGCATACGGCCCCGGCGAGCACCCTGCCCTGCCCGTCCATCAGCTTTGTCGCGCTGTAAGCCACCACATCCGCACCGAAATCCATGGGCCTCTGGAGCGCGCTGGTAGCAAAGGCATTGTCGACAACGGTCGTGATCCCGTGCGCACGCGCAACCTCGCAGACATGGGCAAGATCGACCACATCGAGCGTCGGGTTTGCCGGGGTCTCGAAAAAGAAAACCTTGGTGTTCGGGCGAATGGCCGCTTCCCAAGCGTCGTCATCGGCGCTGTCGACGACGGTGGTCTCGATACCGAAGCGCGGGAGGAGATGATCCAGCAGCCAGCGGCACGAACCGAAGGCGGCCCGCGCACCGACCACATGGTCGCCGGCCGAGACTTGGCATAGTAACGCAGTCGTCATTGCGGCCATCCCGCTCGCCTGCGCGCGGCAGGCTTCGGCGCCCTCCATCAGCGCGATGCGTTCTTCCAGCATGGCGACGGTCGGGTTCTGGAGCCGGGAATAGGTCATCCCTTCCGCCTCGCCCGCGAAGCGGTCCGCCACGGTTTGCGCATTATCGTAGGTATAGCCCGACGTCAGGAACAGTGCCTCGCTCGTCTCGCCATGCTCGCTGCGCCACGTGCCGCCGCGCACGGCCTGCGTGGCAGGACGCCAGTTTGAGGTAATCGAGCGGTCGGTTCCGGTGGTTTTCTTCATCGCCTGCGGGATAGCATGCACGGCTTTTGCGGCAAGCAAAGCCTGTTGTGTCGAGTGAAACGCTCGCTTAATCGGTTACCCGATGACGCGCGCACCCGAGCAGCCTCTGGATCCTCTTGGCTGGTGCGTAGCGCTGGCCCTCGGCTTCTGGCTGCTCGTCCTGTGGAACCTCGCCATCCCGAGCGCTCCTTACTTCGACGAAGTGCATTACGTGCCTGCCGCGCGCGAGATGCTGATGCTGGAGCAGTTCAACAACCGCGAGCATCCCTTGTTCGGCAAGGAGATGATCGCGCTTGGAATTGCCATCCTGGGCGATAATTCGTGGGGTTGGCGCATTTTCCCCTCGATCGCCGGGATGCTCGCCCTGTTCGCCGCCATGCGCGCCGTATGGTTCGCAACGCTCAGCAGGTTCGCCACGATCACGTCAGGTGTCCTCCTCGCGACAGGTTTCCACCTCTTCGTCCATTCGCGCATCGCCATGCTCGACATCTTCATGATTGCGGCGCAGGCAACGGCATTCTGGCAGCTGGCTGGCGCCATGCGCGAACCGGAGACCGGCCGGTGGAGGCTGGCGCTGGCGGGTGTCGCGCTCGGCCTCGCGATCGCGAGCAAGTGGAATGCTGTCCCCGTCGTCATGGTGCCGGGCCTCGCCTTTCTTGCGCTGCGCTGGAAGGCCGGGCGCAGGCGCCTCGTCCTATCGCGCCGCGGCATGCCGGTCCCCGGAATTACCCTTGCAGAGGCATTCCTGTGGCTCGGCCTTGTGCCACTTGCCATCTACTGGATTACTTTCTGGCCCGGCTATCGGTTCGAAGTGAACGGCATCGAGAACGGCATCATGGCGCATCACCGGCTCATGCTCGACCTGCAAACGCAGGTGCTCACCATACATCCTTACGAATCCACGTGGCCGGAGTGGATGCTGAACCTGCGGGCGATCTGGTATCTCTACGAGGAAGTCGACCAGGCCCAGCGAGGGGTCATGCTGGTGGGCAATCCATTGACCATGCTGATTGGCTTGCCGGCCATCGTGTGGTGTGCACTTCGCGGGATCATCAAGCGGCAAGCCGCTCATGGCGCAGTCGCCCTGCTTTACGCGGTGAGCCTGGGCCTCTGGCTTCTCGCCGAGAAATCCACGCAGTTCTATTATCACTACTTCCTGCCGAGCAGCTTCCTGCTGATCGCCATCGCTCTCCTCCTCGACGATCTGTGGAAGGCAGGCTGGCGGAAGCTGGCGATCGCGGTGCCGGTGGCGAGCGTCATGCTTTTCGCATTCTATTACCCGATCTTGGCTGCAGAGCCGCTCCAAGGGCGAGACAGTTTCGCGGTCTGGACGTGGCTGGAATCCTGGCGATAGCGCCCTAGAACCGACCCCATACAAAGCGGCTCGACAGGGCGTAATTCCACACCGATGCGATCGCTATCCCGATAAGCGCGGCGAGCACTTCATGGAAGCCGCGCTGGAACAGCATCGTGGCGATGGCCACGTTTGCCACAGCGCCGACCGAACACGCCGCCACGAAGCTCGCCCAGCCGCGAAGCAGCTCGCCAGCCTTCTTGATGCGCCGGTCACGATAGGTGAGGAAATTGTTGAGCCAGAAGTTGAAGGTCATCGCACCCAGCGTGGCGATGGCCTGGCTCCATGCGAAGTTCGCGCCTGCCAATAGCAGGAAAAGGTAAAGGATCGCCATGTGGACCAGCACGCCGAGCGCGCCGACGGTCCCGAAAAGGGCGAAACGCGTCGGTATGAACTTGCCGAAAGTCTTGTCGTAGAGGCCGGCAAGGAAATCGAGAGCGATGGCCCGGTCGAGCTTGCTTTCACCAGAGCGACGGGCGGCGAAATCCAGCGGGAATTCCTCGACCACGAGCGGTTCTTCGGATGTAGCCAGCAGGTCCAAAAGGATCTTGAAACCGATCCCCGAGAGGCCTGGTACCAGCTTGAGCGCCGTCTCGGTCGGCAGGAGGAAATATCCGCTCATCGGATCGGTCAGCTTCACGCCGGTCAGTTTGCGCGCCAAGGCGTTAGCGACATTGGAAAGCTGCACTCTGTCGGGACGGCCCCAGTCGTCCGTGCTCGCACCTTTGGCAAACCGGCTTGCCACAGCGACTTGCGCCCTGCCCGACCGCACCGCTTCGAGCATCGGAGCCAGCAGCTTGGGATCATGCTGGTGATCGGCGTCCATTACCGCGCAATAGGGAGCGGCGGTCGCGCAGAAGCCCTCTATTGCGGCACTTGAAAGGCCCCTTCGACCAATTCGCTGGATAACCCGAACGCGGTGGTCCGCCCGCGCCAGCCTACGAGCTTCTTCGGCAGTGCCGTCCGACGAATTGTCATCGACAACCAAGACTTCCCACCCGGTCTCACCAAGGGCCCGGTCGATCCGTTCGACAAGGGGCGCAAGATTATCCCGCTCGTTTAGCGTGGGCAGTATAATGGCGAGCTGCAGATTGTTTTTGATATCGGTTGAATTCATTGCGCTACTGTTGGCGAGAGCGCTCTATTACTCAAGCGACTGCTTGTAATTGTCTCAGTATGGCATCGCCGATCTCCTGCGTGCTCGCGCTACCGCCGAGGTCGGCACCGCGAATTTCGCTGGAAAGGCTCGCCGCGACTGCCCGCTCGATCCGGTTCGCATCCGCATCGCGGCCAAGCGAATGGCGCAGTAGCATGGCGAGGCTCAGGATCGCGGCGACTGGATTGGCCTTGCCCTGACCCGCAATATCCGGAGCACTGCCATGGATCGGCTCGTAGAGGCCGAATGTGCCGAATTCGGTCGTGCGTTCACCCAGGCTGGCGCTGGCGAGCAGGCCGATCGACCCGACGCAAGCGCTGGCCTGGTCGGATAGGATATCGCCGAAAAGGTTACCCGTGACGATCACGTCGAACTGGCCCGGGCTGCGCACCAGCTGCATCGCGGCATTGTCGACATACATGTGATCGAGCTCGACATCCGGATACTCGCCAGCCAGTTCGATGACCGTTTCACGCCAGATGCGGCTGGTTTCGAGCACGTTAGCCTTGTCGACGCTGGTCAGTTTCTTGCGGCGTTTCTGCGCGGCGCGAAAGGCGCTGTGGGCGATGCGGCGGACTTCGGCCTCGTTATAGGACATGTCGTCCCAGCCTTCCCTGCCGCCTGCGCTGTCACGCTCCCCCTTGTTGCCGAAATAGACGTCGCCGTTCAGCTCGCGCACGACGAGAAGGTCGATGCCGCGCGCCAGTTCGGGCTTGAGCGGGGACAGGTCCTCGAGACCCGGAAATCCGGCAGCAGGACGCAAATTGGCAAATAGCCCCAGCTCGCTTCGCAGTCCGAGTATCGCCTGTTCGGGCCGATGTTCGCGCGGGAGCGTGTCGCATTCCGGATCGCCAACGGCTCCGAACAAGACTGCGTCCGCTGCGCGCGCCATTTCCAGCGTTTCGGCGGGAAGCGGATGACCATGCCGCTTGTAGGCAATGCCGCCCACGTCTCCTTCGAACAGGGTGAGCTGCGGCAGTGCCAGCGCATCGAGCACCTTGAGCGCTTCACGCGTGACTTCCGGCCCGATGCCGTCACCCGGCAATACCGCAATCTTCATGTCTCGATCCGTCCCAGACGCTGCCTCAATACAGTCCTAGCGGCTAGAACGTCGGCGCGTGTGTCGGCAAGGAGATAGCGCGCTATGAGGCCCTCCGAACGGTCGAGAATTTCCAAGGCCTCGCCAAGCCCCGCTATCTCGGGCCGCTGGCCGCCATAGCCGAGTTCGCGCAGGAGGAGCACTTCGTAGCTCGCCAAGGCAGGTGCCCAGCCGCGCGCGGAGGGCGCATTGCAGATCGCGTCAAGCAGGGCGACGAGCGCATGGTAGAGGCTCGGATAGGCATTGCGCTCCGGCAGGGCCGACGCCGTCAGGGCGCAGGTCCAGGCGATGGCCGATGCCGGAAGCGGCTCGGTGAGCCAGGGCCCGCGGCTTTGCGACAGCTCCAGCCGGGCGAACGGCAACTGGCTATCGGACTTCGCGCGAATTTCCGCTTCGACGAGGTTTCCCGGAATAACTACGGGGCGCAGCTGTCGGCCCCGGCCACCTGCAACATAGGCTGCCACCACGCCGCTTTCTTCGGTCAGCAGACGCGCAATAACCGCCGTCTCGCCGTGCGGACGGGCGGCAATTACTATCGCTGGCGCGGAAAGGTGCATTGTGGCCCCCTACCCCAAGGCAGGGGCAAGCGTCACTTGTGCTTGGCTTCGAGCGCGGCGATGCGCTCTGCCAGTCTGTCGCATTCTTCGCGGGCGCGGGCGGCCATCGCCTTGACCGTATCGAATTCTTCGCGCGTGACGAAATCCATTCCGCCGAATGCTTCCTTGGCGCGTTCACGGGCGCTTTCGCGCGCTTCGCGGGTCATGCCCGCAAGCGTGCCTGCCGCCGAATTGGCGAGTTTGACGAAGTCGGCGATCATGGGGTTCTGGCTCTGCATGACAGCTATCTAGGCGCGAAAGGCGCGCGCTTCAATTGCCGATGCGCACCCGCTCCGAACCGCCCGAAACCGTCCCGCCATCAGCGTCGGGATTGAGCTGGAGGAACTGCCAGTTGAGAACGGTCGCGAACAGCACCCATGCGAGATAGGGCAGCAGCAGGATCGCCGCCAGTTGGCGGACCTTCCAGAACAGGGCGATCACCACCAGCAGCGTGACATCGATCGCGATCAATACCGCGAGGGCAAAGGTCAGTTCCTTCATGCCGAAGAACACCGGCGTCCAGGCCAGATTGAGCAGGAAATGCACGACGAAGGCCGTCAACGCGATGCCGCGTCCGCGCGCCCCCCAGGCAGCGCAGACGAGCGCGACCGCAAGGCCGATCATCACGTAAAGGATGGTCCAGACGATGCCGAAGGCTGCAGGCGGCGGATAGATGCCGGGCTTTTCGAGCGCCTGGAACCAGTAGCTGTCGGGCCCGCCAAGCTGGCCGGAAAGGAAACCGAGCAATACGCATAGCGGCACTGTGAACAGCGCCCAGCGAATGAAACTTGCGCGCAATTGTCCGCGCGAAGCCAATACGTTCATCGAAAACCCCCACAGGCGATTCGTTTGTTTACCTTGTGACCACCCCAGCACCTGCTGGCAACACGGGGCACCGAACCATGCCGGATCGGGACGGTTCGAGGGATCGTGCGGGGTTTCCCTAGCTGGCGGCGCCCTAGTCTGCACCGGGCGGCGGTGGTGGGGCCACGGGGTTCCTCAGATGGGGGCAATTGGTCAGAAAGCGTTCGCTGCTCTCGGGTGAACCGACAACGAGGATCGGGGCATCGCCGCATGCAGCGCACAAGTCACGTTCGGCTTCGGACGAGATATAAGCAGAAGGAGGGCCGCCCCAACTCATCGCTTCGCCGAGCCGCGCTCTTGTCTGCCCCCCGACGCGGTCGACGAGGATGAAATACCCTTCGCTATCGCGATCGAGGCCGATCTCGGCATGGAAGAAAGCCAGCTTGTCGGCCTCCCCTTCACCCTCGGTTGCCCAGAAACAGCCGTCGCGCAATTCTACCCGGCCAGCCAGCAGCGCTTCGTTTTGCGCGCCCGTACGCGCCGAGGATGCCGGCCATACGCGGATGCCCTCGCTTGCCGCTTCGGACACCGCAGGCAGGTTCATCGCAGGGACGAACGACCAGGAAATATGGGCGGGAACATCCCACCCGTTCTGCGTGGTCCACGACCGGAACTCGCTCTCGGTCATGCCCACATCGAGATGCGTGACAGCCCCGCCAGGTCCTTTTCCGTCGAACCCAGCGCCAAGGAGCAGGTTTCCGGCTTCGAGGCGTTCGAACCAGCTTTGCCCGACAGCCTTCGCGTCTGTCGGCATCGGCCCGGTCGCGTCGCGGCGGACATAACCTTCGCCTTCCAACCGCGTTTGCTTCACAAGCAACGCGTAATCGGGCGTCGGAGCCTCCACCTGCGTTGCGTATTCGCGATCGGCGGTTGCGGTAGAGCTGTCATCCTGCGCAGGTGCGCAGGCGCCCAAGATTACGGCAAGGGGGAGCAGATATCGCATTGCCCGATCCTGCTGGGGCTTGGCTGACGCCCGGCTGAACGCAGGATCAGCGCATCAGGACAAGTTCTTCCGCCATGGTCGGATGGATTGCCGTCGTCGCGTCGAAATCCGCCTTCGTCAGGCCAGCCTTCACCGCGATCGCAGCCGCCTGCATCATTTCGGGCGCTTCGGGAGCGATCATGTGAATGCCGACGATCTTCCCGCTGTCGCCATCGCAGATCATCTTCATGAGGCTGCGCTCGTTGCGACCGGCGAGTACGTTCTTCATCGGGCGGAAATCGGAGAGATAGACCTTGACCGAGCCCAGCTGGTTCTTCGCTTCACCCTCGGTCATGCCGACTGCCGCAATCGGCGGATGGCTGAATACGGCGCTGGGGATGCAGCTATGGTCGACCGCAACGGGATCTCCGCCTCCGAATACGGTATCGGCAAATGCCTGGCCTTCGCGAATGGCGACCGGCGTCAACTGGACGCGATCGGTAACGTCGCCCACGGCATAGATGTGATCGACATTGGTCTTGCTGAACCGGTCGACCTTGATCTCGCCGCCGTCGCCAAGCTCAACGCCTGCCGCGTCGAGACCCAGACCTTCGGTATTCGGAAGCCGGCCGACCGCAAACATGACGAGATCCGCGTGCTCTTCCTCGCAGTCGGACAGTTTGACGAAATAGCCGCCGTCTTCGCACGGCTTGATGTATTCGAATGTCGTGTTGAAGCGGAAGCTGATCCCCTTCATCGTCGAAATCTGGAGCAAGCGGTCGCGCACCGCTTCGTCATAGCTGCGCAGCAGCCTGTCGCCGCGATTGACGATATCGACCTTGCTGCCGAATTCGTTGAAGATACCCGCGAATTCATTGGCGATGTAACCGCCGCCTGCGATGATCACCTTCTTCGGCAATTCGTCGAGATGGAACGCCTCGTTCGAACTGATGGCATGCTCCGCGCCCTGGCATTCGGGCATGCGCGGACGGGCCCCGGTCGCAATCAGGATATACTTCGCAGTGACTTTCTTCCCGCTTGCGAGGGTAATCTCGTGCGGACCGGTGATTTCCGCACGTTCGTGAAAGATCGTGACATCGTGGTTTTCGAGCGTTTCCGTGTAGGCGCCCTCGAGCCTGTCGACATCGGCCAGCACATTGTCGCGCAGCGTCTTCCAGTCGAACTTCTTGCCTTCGATCTCCCAACCGAACTTCTGGCAGTCCTCGAGGTCTTCGGCAAAATGCGCGCCGTAAACGAGCATCTTCTTCGGGACGCAGCCGCGAATGACGCAGGTACCGCCGACACGGTGTTCCTCGGCGATCGCGACCTTGGCGCCATGTGCAGCCGACACGCGGCTGGCACGCACCCCGCCAGAGCCCGCGCCGATGGTGAAGAGGTCGTAATCGTATTCGGTATCGGCCATCCGGCGCTCCTGTCAGCTTTGCGCGTGTCTCTCGCCAACAGTGAGCGCGATGGCAAGTTCCGAGTTAACTTACGCCCCGCGACCGGTTGCGGTTACGGTTGCGATTGCGATTTCCGCCGGGGCGGCCACCACGCGGCTTGCCCCCGCCTGGCACACCATCGCGCTTGGGCGCCCCGGCACGGTTGGGATGCTTGTTCTTGGGCTTCGGCTTCTTGGCAGCGGCGTTGCCGGTCGGACGCACCTTGGGCTTTGCCATGCGCTGCCCGGGGGCCGCACGTTTGGTCGGGCCGACACCTTCGACGACAGCGCGGAAGTTGTCGGGCAGCGGCAGCCGCTCGAACTCGGCGTCGGTCTTCTTGCGAATGTCCTTGAGGTAATCGCGTTCGTCCTCGGCGCAGAAAGCGATCGCCACGCCGTCGCGGCCTGCACGCGCGGTACGGCCGATGCGGTGGACGAATTGCTCCGGCACGTTGGGCAGCTCGTAATTGATCACATGGCTCACGCCCGGAATGTCGATCCCGCGTGCAGCGACGTCGGTAGCGATGAGGATCGGCGTCTTGGCGCGTTTGAATTCATCGAGCGCGCGTTCGCGCTGCGGCTGGCTCTTGTTACCGTGGATGGCGTTTGCGGGAATGCCTGCCTGACCAAGCTTCTTCACGATACGGTCGCAGCCATGCTTGGTGCGGGCGAAGATCAGCACGCGTTCGAACTTGCCAGGCACCTTGTGGCGTTCCGACAGGACCATTTCCAGCAGCGTCTGCTTTTCGTCCTGCTGGACCATGAAGAGATACTGGTCGATGCGCTCTGCCGTCGTGCTTTCGGGCGTTACGCTGACCTTGACTGGGTTGCGGCAGTACTTGCCGACCAGTTCCTGGATCTGCTTGGGCATGGTGGCGGAGAAGAACAGCGTCTGGCGATCTTCCGGTACCAGCTGGCTGATCCGGCGAAGCGCATGGATGAAGCCGAGGTCCAGCATCTGGTCAGCTTCGTCGAGGACGAGGATTTCCACGCCATCGAGCTTGAATGCCTTCTGGTCGATCAGGTCGAGCAGGCGGCCCGGTGTCGCCACGAGGATATCGGTGCCGCGGTGCAGCTTGTTACGGTCCTTGTTGACCGAGGTGCCGCCGACGATGGAGTGGACCTTGAGGCCCGCGAGCGCTCCGTAATCTTTCGCGCTGTCGGCAATCTGGCCGGCCAGCTCGCGTGTCGGCGCAAGCACCAGCATGCGGCAGGACTTGAACGGCGTCTGTTTGTCGGCTTCGCGCAGGCGATCAATGCTGGGCAGCATGAAGGCCGCGGTCTTGCCGGTGCCCGTCTGGGCGATACCCATCAGGTCGCGCCCTTCGAGAACGGGCGGGATGGCCTGTGCCTGGATCGGCGTCGGTTCGGAATAGCCTTTGAGGTCCAGTGCCTGGAGAACGGGCTGCGACAGGCCGAGATCGGTGAATTTTGTCATGAATGCTCGCATAATATGCGGCGCGCAGACGGATTTGTCGCGCGGCGCGGGTGTCAAACGACCCGCGTGAAAAGGGAAGTCATTGGAAAATGGACCGAGGCGCGGCCGGGGCGATGAATGTCTCTCAAATCGCCGCTTCACGCTGGCTAGCGCGCTTCGATGGGCCTCATGTGGATGCTGCGCCGCACAAAGTCAATGAAACTCGGGCTATACCGTGCTGACGGTGTAGGCGAGGAAACCGATGTAAGCTGCCAGCAAGAGCCCCCCCTCGCGCCTGCCAAGCCGCCCCCCCGTCCACGAAAAGACAATCGCTGCGATTGCCGCCAGCAGGAGAATGTAGAGATCGCTCGTCAGAATGCTGTTCGGGATCGGGCCCGGCGCCACCAGCCCGGTAACTCCGCCGATGAAGAAGATGTTGTAGATGTTCGAGCCAAGCACATTGCCGAGCGCAATGTCGCTTTCCTTGCGCAAGGCAGCGATGATCGTGGTGGCGAGTTCCGGCGCGGATGTCCCGGCGGCGACCACAGTCAGTCCAATGACCGTATCGGAAACTCCCAGCGCGCTTGCGATTTCGATGGCTCCATCGACGAGGACCGTGCCGCCGGCGACGATCAGGACGATTCCGACGAGGAAGAAGACGACCGATTTTAACAGCCCTTTGCGGTCGGGCCGCGGATGATCGTGCAGTCCCGGATCGGCATGTTCCGCAGCGGCGGTCCTCTGGCTTGCCGCCTGTAGCTGGTGTCCCGTCCTCTCCTGGTGATAGGCGAATGCGATATAGGCGGTGAGCGCCAGCAGCATTCCAGCGCCCGCAACCCGGTCCAATCCGATGGAGTTGCCCGCGAGCAATAGCACGACCACCCCGGCCAGACCGACCATGCCGTCGCGCCACAGCACGCTGCCGCGCACGGCGATCGGCGAAATGAGCGCCGCCGCTCCGAGAATGAGCAGTGTGTTGGCGAGGTTGGACCCGACGATATTGCCGAGCGCGATACCCGGCGATCCGGCAAGCGCTGCCTGAACGCTTGCAGCGAGTTCCGGCGTGGATGTTCCCAGACCGACGATCACAAGGCCGACCAGCATGGGCGACAGGCCCATCTCTTCCGCCAAGCGCGACGCACCGCGGACGAGTAACTCGCCTCCGCCCACCAACAGGACGAAACCGAGCAGCAGAAGCAGGATAGAGGTCGTCACTCGGCGAGACCGGCCGCTTCGAGCAGGGCTTCGGTGCTGGCGTCGAACTCTTCGCCGCCTTGCTCGATCGCCTTGGCCATTTGCTTGCCGAGTTCGACGCCGAACTGGTCGAAGGGATTGATGCCCATCAGCACTGCGCTGGCAAAGGTGCGATGCTCGTGAAATGCGATCAGGGCGCCGAGCGTTGCGGCATCCAGATCGTCGCACAGGATCGTCGCGCTCGGCCGGTCCCCCGGATAATTGCGCGCCGGATCTTCGCCCTTCTTGCCTGCCATCAGGGCCGCCCCTTGTGCGAAGCAATTCATCAGAAGGATACGGTGGTGCGCCGGATCGAGATCGTCGCCGGGCGCCGCGCTGGCGATGAAATCCACCGGTATGAGGTGCGTGCCCTGGTGCAGCAATTGGAAGACCGCGTGCTGCGCATCGGTGCCTACCCCGCCCCATGTGATCGGCGCGGTCGGGCCGTCTACGGGCTGCATGTCTGCGGTAACGCGCTTGCCGTTGCTCTCCATTTCCAGTTGCTGGAGATAGTCGGGAAACAGGCCGAGCCGCTCGTCATAGGCGAAGACCCCCCTCGTCTGGCATCCGCGGACGCGCGTGTAATAGAGATCGGCAAAGGCGGCGCGCAGCACGAGGTTTTCGCGTCCGTCCGTATCGCGGAAATGCGCATCGACTGCCGCAGCGCCTGCCAGCATCTCGCGAAAATCGTCCATGCCGACCGCCAGCGCGATCGGGAACCCGATCGACGACCAAATCGAATAGCGCCCGCCGACGCTTTCCTGGAACGGCAGGATGCGCGTCTCGTCGACGCCCCATTCCACGGCGCCTTCGGGGTTCGCGGTTAGCGCGATCACCCTGCCCGACGGATCGGAAACGCCATTGTCCGACAGCCATTTCAGCGCGCTCTGCGCATTGGTCATCGTCTCGATCGTAGTGAAGGTCTTGCTGGCGACAGCGATCAGCGTCTTGGCGGGATCGCATTTCGCGAAAGCCGCTTCCAGCGCGACGCCGTCGATGTTCGAGACGACATGCACATCGCACAGCGACAGGTCGCGGCTGAGGGCATCGACGCCCAGCGCCGGACCAAGCGCACTTCCCCCGATACCGATATGGATGAGGTGGGCGATTTCGCCGAAAGCACCCTGGTGGATGGCCTCGACCAGCATGCCCATCCGGTCGATGAGGGCAGCCGCTTCTTCGACCTTCGCCGGGTCGCCGACACCGCGCAGGGTGGAATGGTCTGCCGCGCGGCCTTCGGTCGGATTGACCACCTCGCCGGCGAACAGTTTTTCGCGCTGGCCGGTGAAATTCATCGTATCCGCAAGAGCCTCGAACCGGTCGAGCACGGCCCGGTCGAGATGGGTCTTGGACCAGTCGAACAGGATACCGCCCGGTGCCATCGGGTCTTCCGGTCGATCCGCAGCCAGTTCCAGCCGCCCGGACAGCATGGCGACACGCTCTGCACCGCCCGGCTCGTCTGCCCCCTCGCCCCCGTCGCGCACCGCGCTGAAGAGTTCGAGCAGGGTCGGCTGGGGCAGGTCGCTCAATTCGCCCCATAGGTCGGCGGCAGTCTTTGGCATGGCTTGGCAAAAGTCCTTTCGTGACGGTGTTAGTGCGACTAGGGAATGCCGCGATGATTGAGAACCCCGCAAAGAGCGAAACCGGCGCGGATACGAATGTGACCGACACGAAAAAGGACGAGGAAAGCTGGGGCAGCTTCCTCAAGTTCTGTCTCAAGCTGGTCCTTGCAGTCCTGCTGTTCCGCACCCTGATCGCCAGCTTCTTCACGATTCCCTCCGAAAGCATGCTTCCGGGTCTGAGGATCGGCGATTACCTCGTCGCTGCAAAATGGCCGTACGGCTATAACGAGAATTCGCTGCCGCTTGGCCTGCCCGGGCCGAAAGAACGCATTTTCGGCAGTATGCCCGAGCGGGGCGACGTCGTGATCTTCAAACATCCCGTCGACCGGACCGACTACGTAAAGCGCGCGATAGGCCTGCCCGGCGACACGATCGCGGTTCGGGATGGCCAGCTGGTGCTCAACGGACAACCGGTCCAGCGCGAAGAGGCAGGTTATGCCGAAATCCCGATGAGCTCGAACACCGCCTGTCGCGCAGATGGCGGCGTGGTCGTCGACAATCTGTGCCGCTATCGCCAGTTCCGCGAAACGCTGCCCTCCGGCAAGAGCTACATGACCATCGATTTCGGCAATGTCGGCGCGCGTCCGCTCAGCGATGCCAACGGCCAGCTGATGGTCGATGGCAATGGCCGCCCGGTCATGATCGATCCCGACAACACTGCGCCCTTCGTCGTGCCCGCAGGCAAGATCTTCGTCATGGGCGACAATCGCGACAACTCGCTCGATAGCCGTTATCCTGCCGTTGGCGGCCAGGGCGTCGGAATCATCGACGAGGAACTGCTCGTCGGGCGCGCCGGAATGGTCTTGTGGTCGACCGATGGCAGCGCGGAATGGCTGCTGCCCTGGACATGGTTCACGGCAGCACGCTGGGACCGGATTGGAGAAGGCATTTGAGCGGTCTCGACCCCGATGCACGCGCATGGCTCGAAGCGACCGGCTTTTCGGTCAATGACGAAGCGATGTGGCGTGCTGCGCTGACCCACGGCAGCATGGGCGAAAAGCGCGATTACGAGCGTCTCGAATTCTTGGGCGACCGCGTCCTTGGCCTGTCCATCGCGCATTGGCTGTTCGAACAGAGCGAGGCGCCAGAAGGCAAGCTCGCCCAACGCCTCAACGCGATCGTCAGCCGCGAAATGTGCGCCACCGTCGCGCGCGGGATCGGCCTGTCGGACCACATCCGCATCTCCAAGCAGGCGCGTGCGGACGGCGGCAGGGACAGCGACAATATCCTCGGCGACGTGATGGAATCGCTGCTCGGCGCGCAGTTTATCGACAATGGGTTCGAAGAGGCGCGCAAGCTCGTCCACCTCCTGTGGCGGCCGGCCCTCGAAAGCGGCGCCGGTGAAAGCAAGCATCCCAAGAGCGCCCTGCAGGAATGGGCCGCAGGGTGTCGCCGCAAGCCGCCGGAATACGAGGTCATCGACAGGTCGGGGCCCGATCACGCTGCCAAGTTCACTGTGCGCGTAAAGGTACACAAGGTCGGCGAAGCGGAAGCTACCGCCGGCAGCAAGGGCGAAGCCGAAAAGGCCGCCGCAAAAGCATTCATGGAGAAATACGCTTGAGCGAGACCAGCCAGACCCGCTGCGGCGTCGTCGCCGTGATCGGCGCCCCCAATGCGGGCAAATCCACCCTCGTGAACCACCTTGTGGGGCAAAAGGTCGCCATCACCAGCGCCAAGGCGCAGACGACGCGTGCGCGGATGATGGGCATTGCCTTGCACGACGAGACACAGATGATCCTCGTCGATACGCCCGGTATCTTCGCGCCCAAGCGCCGCCTCGACCGCGCGATGGTCAACGCCGCCTGGGAAGGTGCGGAAGCGGCGGATGCGATCCTGCTGCTGGTCGATCCGATCAAGCAGCGCCGCCATGAACTCGACCCGCTGATCGAGCAGATCGCATCGCGGCCCGAACGCAAGATCCTCGTCCTGAACAAGGTCGACCGCGCGAAGAAGGAGCCGCTGCTGGCGCTGGCTCAGGAGCTGAACGAAAAGGTCCAGTTCGAGACGGTCTATTTCGTCTCCGCCCTCACCGGAGACGGCGTGCCCGAAATGAAGGCAGCGCTCGCCGATATGATGCCCGAGGGCCCTTGGCACTACCCCGAGGACCAGGTCAGCGACGCCAGCGAGCGGATGCTCGCCACCGAGATCACGCGCGAACAGCTTTATCAGCAGCTGCACGAGGAGCTCCCCTACGACAGCGCCGTTCGTCCGGAGAAATACATCCAGCGGCCCGATGGCAGCGTGGAAATCCACCAGCAGATCGTGGTGATGCGCGACAACCAGCGGGCCATCGTTCTCGGCAAGGGTGGCAGCCGGATCAAAGCGATCGGCCAGGCCGCGCGCGAAGAGCTTTCCGAATTGCTAGGCCAGAAGGTCCACCTCTTCCTGCACGTAAAGACCGATGAACGCTGGAGCGAGGACAAGGAAATGTTCGAGGAAATGGGCCTCGACTGGACCCGTTAGGATGCTCTCCGGATGAACTGGCTCGACATCCTCCCGCATCTCGGCGCAGCGATCGCCGTGGGGTTGATGATCGGGCTGGAGCGCGGTTGGAAACTGCGTGAAGCCCAGGACGGGCACAGGGTTGCCGGTATCCGTACCTTCACCCTGCTTGCGCTCGCCGCAGGGCTTTCGGGAGTGCTGTCTGCCATCGGATATGAAATCGCCGCGGGCGTCCTGCTTGCGGGTGCTGCGGCCGTCATTGCCATCGGCTATTCTCGTTCGGTGCTGGACAACGGCAGGCCCGATGCGACCTCTGCAGTTGCAGCCATGGTCACGCTTGGCCTCGGGTTCCTGGCCGGTATCGGCCAAGGCGCATTAGCGGTGGCGGGCGGCGCCCTCGTCACCCTGCTCCTCGCGCTGAGAAACGACGTGCATCGCTGGGTAGGCCTACTCGATGAAGACGATATCAAGGCCTTCGCGCGTTACGCCGTCATCGCCCTTGCGGTGTTCCCATTCCTGCCGGAAGGCCGCTTCGGTCCCTATGACGCGTGGGAGCCGCGCAATCTGTGGCTGGTGGTCATCATCGTCACGGGCTTTTCCTTTGCCGGTTACGTGGCGAACCGCCTGTTCGGAGCACGCCGCGGCACGATCGCAACCGCGGTGATCGGCGGTCTTTACAGCTCGACCGCAGTGACTCACTCGTTTTCGCAAAAGATCGGCGCAGGCTCTGGCGGCGGGGCCGAAAACGCCGGTATCGCCCTTGCCAGTGCGGTCATGTACCTGCGCGTGATCGTGCTTGTCGGGGTCCTTGCCACAAGCCTGCTTCCGCATTTCGTGATCGTGGTCGCACCTGCCCTGCTGGTCGGCTTTGCAGTGGCCTGGCGCCTCTACAGCAATGCTCCCTCCACGACCGGCCCCGCCCCGCCGGGCAATCCGATTGCATTGCTCCCTGCCCTGACATTCGTCACCTTCGTTGCTGTTGCCGCCGTTGCAGCGCGATGGGCGCAGGAGGAGTTCGGCGAACAGGGAATAGCGATCTTGCTGCTGCTCATGGGCAGCATGGACGTGGACGCCGCAATCGTGACTGCAGGCGGCCTGGAACCCGGGACGATCGCTCCCCAGCTGGCCGCGCTTGCAATCGCCGGGACCATCCTCGCCAATATGTCGGTGAAGCTGGGCGTGACGCTGCTGTACGGCAAGCGCGAAGCCCGCCCTGCAGCATGGGCGCTAGTGGCAAGCATGGTCGCCTTGGCGGCCAGTCTCGTAGTCGGATATATCCGGCTCTAATCGAGGGCCGTCAGCGCTTTTTGGCGACCTTGATCTTGTTCTTCTTCGCGAAGTCCTTGGTGGACTCCTCGCTGCGTCCCAGAGCCTTTGCGATCTGCTTCAGTCCCTGCCCCTTGGCAGCGAGGGTGCGGAGTTGGCCCGCCTCCTCGCCCGTCCAAGGTTGTTTGTGACGCTCGAAGCGTTCCTTGCCCATCAGTCAGCCTTCTTCTTCGCCGCCGCCTTCTTCTTCGGAGCAGCCTTCTTCTTGGCCGGGGCCTTGCGCTTTTTCTTGGCCGGTCCCTTGGCGGCGCGCGCATCGATCAGTTCGATGGCTTGCGCTTCGGTCACGTCCTCGGGTTTCATCTCCTTGGGGATTGTGGCGTTGGTGGTGCCGTCGGTGACATAGGGCCCATAGCGGCCCGGCATGACCTTCATCTCGCCGCCGCTGGTGGGATGTTCGCCCAGCGTCTTGATCGGTTCGGCCTTGCCGCGTCCGCCACCCTTGCGGTTGGCAGCTTGGGCGAGGATGTCGACGGCACGGTTCATGCCGACTTCGAACACTTCGCGCGTGTTCTGCAGCTTTCCGTATTTGCCGTCATGCCGCAGATACGGGCCGTAGCGCCCGATCGCCGCCTCGATTTCCTTGCCGGTTTCCGGATGCGCACCGACAATGCGCGGAAGGCTCAAAAGCTTGAGTGCCCATTCGAGATCGAAATCGTCGAGGTCCTTGGGGATGCTGGCGCGCTTGGCGTCCTTGCCCTCGCCCAGCTGGACGTAGGGGCCGAAGCGGCCGGTCTTGCGCTCTACCGGAAGGCCCGTTTCCGGGTCTTCGCCCATGACGCCATCATTGGCCCCGTCGTCACCTTCGCTGCCGGGCTTGGCGAACTGGCGGGTGAACTTGCACTCGGGGTAATTGGCGCAGGCAACGAAAGCACCGAAACGGCCACCGCGCAGTGCCAGGCGACCGCCTTCGCGGCCTTCCGTCTCGCACAGCGGGCAATGGCGCGGGTCCTTGCCATCGGCGCGCTCGGGGAAAAGATAGTCGGACAGGAAGTCGTCCAGCACCTCGGTCACTTCCGAAGGCTTTTTCTCCATGATCTCTTCGGTCTTGGGTTTGAAGTCTTTCCAGAACTCGGCCAGCAAGGCCTTCCATTCCTCTTCACCAGCCGAAACTTCGTCCAGCTCGTCTTCCATGCCGGCGGTGAATTCGAAGGCCACGTAGCGCTCGAAGAACCGTTCGAGAAATGCTGTGAGGAGGCGACCCGATTCCTCCGCAAAGAAACGGTTTTTCTCCATGCGCACATAGTTGCGATCGCGCAGCGTCTGGATCGTGCTGGCATAGGTCGACGGGCGGCCGATGCCGAGCTCTTCCAGCTTCTTGACCAGGCTCGCTTCCGAATAGCGCGGCGGCGGCTGGGTGAAGTGCTGGTTCGCTTCGACCGCCTTCTTCGCAGGGGCATCGCCCTTGCTCATGTTCGGCAGCAGGCCGTCCTCGTCATCGTCCGCGCTATCGTCCCGACCTTCCTGGTAGACGGCGAAGAAGCCCGGGAACTTCACGACCTGCCCGGTCGCGCGCAATTCGTGCTGGCCGGTCCCGTCGCGCAGCGTCACGGTCGTGCGTTCGAGTTGGGCCGCAGCCATCTGGCTGGCCATCGCGCGCTTGAAGATCAGGTCGTAAAGCTTGCCCTCGTCGCCGGAGCCTGCGCGGTCGCGCTTGAAATCGGTCGGGCGGATTGCCTCGTGGGCTTCCTGCGCATTCTTGGCCTTGCTCGAATAGAACCGCGGCTTGTCGGGAATGTAATAGGCATCGTAGCGGTCGGCGATGGCCTTGCGGCAGGCGTCGATCGCGCTGCCGTCCATCTGCACGCCGTCGGTACGCATGTAGGTGATCGCACCCGCTTCGTAGAGCGACTGGGCAAGCCGCATGGTGTGGCTGGCCGAAAAGCCGAGCTTGCGCGCAGCTTCCTGTTGCAGGGTCGAGGTGGTGAAAGGCGGGGCAGGATTGCGCTTGAGCGGCTTGGTCTCGATTTCCTCGATCGTGAAGCGCGCATCCTGGACCGCCTTTTGCGCGGCCTTGGCGCTACCTTCATCGCCGAGCGTCAGCTTGTCGAGCTTCTTGCCGTCGAACTTGACCAGGCGCGCGTCGAACTCCGTCCCGTCCTGTTCCAGTTTGGCGATGATCGACCAGTATTCGTCGGCCTTGAAATGCTCGATCTCGATCTCGCGATCGACGATGATCCGCAGCGCGACCGACTGGACGCGGCCGGCGCTCTTCGCGCCGGGCAGGCGGCGCCACAGCACCGGGCTGAGCGTGAAGCCATAAAGATAGTCGAGCGCGCGGCGCGCAAGATATGCGTCGATCAGCGGCTGGTCGAGCTCGCGCGGGGCCTTCATCGCGTCGGTGACGGCCTGCTTGGTGATTGCGTTGAAGGTGACGCGGTCAACCTTCTCCGGCAGTGCCTTGCGCTTGGCGAGCAATTCGCGGACGTGCCAGCTGATGGCTTCCCCTTCGCGGTCGGGGTCGGTCGCGAGGACGAGGCGGTCGGCCTGCTTGGCCGCATCGCTGATTTCCTTGAAGCGCTTCTGCTTGTCGCGATAGAGCTCCCAGTCCATCGCGAAATCCTCGTCCGGACGAACGCTGCCATCCTTGGGCGGCAGGTCGCGGACATGGCCGTAGGAGGCGAGAACCTTGAAGTCCTTGCCGAGGTATTTCTCGATGGTTTTCGCCTTTGCGGGCGACTCAACAATAACCAGTTGCATGGGGGTAAAAACGGTCCCTTACGTGTGTACGTGTATGTACGCGCGATTTTCAGTTCGGTTCGCGGGTCGTCAAGCGACTAAGTTATTTTCTGGCAATCACGCGCCACGCGAGCTTTGGGAGCCACTCCAAAGCCATCCGGATCGACGATTTTCTGATGGGTGCCGGCGTCATGTCGTAGAAATCGGGCTTGCGGTCAGAGAATATTTCGCTGGCCAGGTCGAGACCTTCCTCGCCGAACAGTCCGGCTGATACGGCCAGTTCCGGACCCAGTTGCGGCCGATGAAAGATGTTCGAGCCACACGCCTCGCAGAAGCCCCGCTCGGCAAACCCCGAGGATTTGAAAACCTTCAGCGTGTCGCCGGAAATCTCTGCATCGGGAACCTGAAGCGCCATCCACGGCCCGCTGCACCACTTGCGGCACATCGCGCAGTGACAGACATTGACGCCCTTCTCGGGCCTGGGGAGCGTGACTGTGACCGAACCGCACAGACATGAGCCGCGCATCGTCATGATGACAGGCTCACCCGTCCGGCAGCATGCCTCTCCAGCCGTCCGGCAATCTCCAGCTCGAGTAAAGCCAGTTGAACCGCCGCCGCGCTTTCGCCCGATTGGCGGATGAGTTCGTCGATGGCGACCGGCGCGGTTGTCAGGAGCGAGGCGATGTCGGCAGGTTCGGCCCCTGCCATCTCACCCGGTTCGAAATCGAAGGGCGTTACCGGCTCCCGGAAGGTCGAGCGCGGGCTGCCGTCGAAGCCGGTGAGCAATTCCACCACATCCTCAGGCGCCTGCACCAGGACAGCACCTTCGCGGATGAGATGGTTGCAGCCGTGGCTGCGCGCTTCGAGAGGGGAACCGGGGATCGCCATGACCTCGCGCCCCGCCTCGCCAGCCAGCCGAGCGGTGATGAGGCTGCCGGACTTGACCGCCGCTTCCACCACCAGCGTCCCGCTCGCCAGCCCGGCAATGATGCGGTTGCGGCTGGGGAAGTGGCTACCACGCGGTTCGGTGCCGGGTGGTTGCTCGGCGATCAGCAGGCCTTCGCTCGCAATCCGCTCTTGCAGATCGGTGTGCTGCGGCGGATAGGCGATGTCGATCCCGCTTGCGATCACGCCGATGGTGCTCGGGAAAGAGCCCTCGTGCGCGGCGCCGTCGATGCCCCGTGCAAGGCCAGACACTACGGTAAAGCCTGCCTCTGCCAGCCCCTGCCCGAAGTCCCGCGCCAGCTTCACCGCGGCAGCGCTGGCGTTGCGCGCGCCGACCATGGCGACGCAGGGCTTCACCGCCAGCGAAAGGTCGCCGCGATAGGTGATGATCGGCGGCGCGCCATCGATTTCGGCAAGCAGGGCCGGATAATCCGGCTGGTCGTGGAAGAGATATTTCGCGCCCGCGGCGCGCACGCCCTCTACCTCGCGCTCGATCCGGTCCTGCGGCGCAGCGCGATATTGCCGGCCGCCCTTCTTCCCGAAGTCGGGCAAAGCCTCCAGCGCCGCCATAGCATTGCCATAACGCGCCAGCAGCATGGCGTAGCTGACCGGTCCGATATTGGGAGACCGCAGCAGGCGAATGCGCGCGAAGGCTTCGGGCTGCGACAGCGGTGCAGCCTGCGGACGGACCGCCTCGTTCACTTGGAGGAGCCGACCTTCGGTTCGGTGCCTGCGGCCAGCCGCTTGATGTTTTCACGGTGCAGCCAGATCACCAGTACGGCAATCAGGGTCAGCACTTTCGCGAATGTGGGGATGCCGAGAACGAAGGCCGTGACGGCAGCGGCCACCACCGCGCTCATCCCCGCCACCGAGCTGATGCGCGTGATCGCGATGACGCCGATCCACACAATCGCGTAGGCGACACCGATCGGCCAGGCGAGCGCGAAGCTGACACCGGCATTGGTGGCGACGCCCTTGCCGCCCTTGAAACCCAGCCAGACCGGGCAGGCATGTCCGATGACGGCGAACAGCGCGGCCCAGCCCATGTCCTGCCAGAACCACATTCCCGCCAGCCAGACCGGCACGAACCCTTTCGCAAGATCGAGCAACAGCGTGGCGGCAGCCAGCCCCTTGCTGCCGGTACGCAGCACGTTCGTGGCCCCGATATTCCCGCTGCCTTGCTGGCGGATGTCGCCCTTTCCGGCCAGCTTGGCGAGGATCAGGCCGAAGGGGATCGACCCGAAGCCATACCCCAGCAACGCGGCATAAAGCGCGGTGATGGTCAGTTCGGTCGGCACTGGCGGTCCCCTTCTCTCTTCACGCAAAGGCTTGTCCTGCCCGTGTATTTCCATCTACCGCCCTAAACAAGGCGACAGGCAAAAGGATCATCGGTTTTGGACGCGAAAGCACCCATCCTGCTCTTCGATTCCGGTGTGGGCGGGCTGACCGTCCTGGCCGAATTGCGCGCCGTGCTTCCTGACGCGCCGGTGATCTACGCCGCGGACATCGCAGGGCTGCCCTACGGCGCAAAGAGCGAGGCGGAAGTCGCCGCGCGGGTCGCAGGCCTGCTTGGCCGCATGGCCGAACGCTACGAGCCGCGCCTGATCTGCATTGCCTGCAACACTGCCAGCACGATCGCGCTCGGCATGGTCCGCGACGTGCTGGAAACACCGATCGTCGGTACCGTGCCCGCCATCAAGCCCGCTGCCGCCATCACCAAGACCGGCACCATCGGCCTGCTGGGAACTGAAGCCACGGTTCGCCAGCGCTATGTCGACGACCTGGAAAAGGAATTTGCGAGCGGCAAGACGCTGCTGCGTTACGGCGCCAACGATCTCGTCGCTTTGGGGGAAGCAAAACTGCGCGGCGACGAGGTTAGCGTGGACGACGTTACCCGCGCTGCATCGGGTCTCGTCTTGCAAGCGGGCGGTGAAAATCTCGATACCGTGGTGCTGGCGTGCACCCACTTCCCCTTGCTCGAGCCGGAACTTCGCGAAGCCTTCGGCAAGGATGTAACCTTCGTCCACGGTGCTGCCGGCATTGCGCGGCGCGTCGCCTATCTCGTCGATGGTCAGCAATTCGATGCCTCGGGCGGCGACTTTGCGGTCACTACCGGCGAGATGGAGGATTTCGAGCGGCTGGCTCCGGCCTTCGCGAGGCACGGGATTTCGCGGCTGGTGCACTTCTGATCCTTGCGAATCGTTCGCAAAGATCGCGGTGGCGAAACGGCGTTCCTTGCACTATGTGACCCCGCAGAAATTGCCGCTGACGGGCGGCGCTGACGGGCAAACCCGCGTGAACTACGACCAGATCTTCGACGAAGCGATCGACCGCCTCCACACGGAAGGCCGCTATCGCGTGTTCATCGACATCATGCGCAACAAGGGTGCGTTCCCCAATGCGCGATGCTTCCACGGCCACAATGGCCCGAAGCCGATCACCGTCTGGTGTTCGAACGACTATCTCGCCATGGGCCAGCACCCCAAGGTCATCGAAGCGATGGAAAATGCGCTTCACGACGTTGGCGCGGGATCGGGCGGCACGCGCAATATCGGCGGTAACACGCACCTCCATGTAGAGCTGGAACAGGAACTGGCCGACCTGCACGGCAAGGATGGCGCGCTGCTGTTCACCAGCGGATATGTGTCGAACGATGCGACGCTCTCGACGCTGGCCAAGTTGCTGCCCGGCTGCGTGATTTTCTCCGACGAGTTGAACCATGCCAGCATGATCGCCGGCATCCGCAATTCCGGCTGCGAGAAGCGCGTTTTCCGCCACAACGATCTCGAACATCTCGAAGAATTGCTGGCCGCGGAAGACGAGGCGACACCCAAGCTGATCGCTTTCGAAAGCGTTTATTCCATGGATGGCGATGTCGCCCCGGTCCACGCGATCTGCGACCTGGCTGAAAAGTACAACGCCCTCACCTATGTCGACGAAGTCCACGCGGTAGGCATGTACGGCAAGCGCGGCGGCGGGATCACCGAACGTGACGAGGCGGCCGACCGGATCGACATTATCGAAGGCACGCTGGGCAAGGCATTCGGCGTGATGGGCGGCTATATCGCCGCCGATACCCGCGTGATCGACTGCATTCGTTCCTATGCGCCGGGTTTCATCTTCACCACCTCGCTCAGCCCGGTGCTGGTCGCAGGTGTGCTGGCAGCCGTGCGTCATCTCAAGGACTCCAGCGAGGAGCGCGACGCCCAGCAGGCAGCTGCCGCCAGCCTCAAGGCAAAGATGCGCGAAGCAGGCCTGCCGGTCATGGACAGCACCACGCATATCGTGCCCCTGATGGTCGGCGATCCGGTACGCGCCAAGAAAATCAGCGACATCCTGCTCGCCGAATATGGCGTCTATGTGCAGCCCATCAATTTCCCGACCGTCCCGCGCGGGACGGAGCGTTTGCGCTTCACTCCCGGTCCTGCTCACAGCGAAGCGATGATGGACGAACTGGTCGCTGCGCTGGTCGAAATCTGGGACCGCATGGACATGGAACTGCGCAAGGCAGCCTGAGCCGATGACGAAAGATGCCGACCCGGCCTTTCGCCACCGCACTCCCCCTGAACTGCAGAGCTTGCTGGATGCGAGCGATGCCCTCACGCAAAAATGGCAGGCGCTGCCCCCTCTCGCGCGCAACGAATGGATTTGCTGGACCATTTCGGCCGAGCAGGAAGCCACCCGCGAAAAGCGGCGCGCCCGGCTCCGCGAAGAAATCCTCGATGGCAAGAAACGCCCGTGCTGCTGGCCCGGCTGCCCTCATCGGCGCGAATCCGCGCGAAAGTGGGTGGATGCCTGAAAGTCCCGCGCCGTAACGGATTTTACCGAGCCGCTTCGCTGCGCTAATCCTTTCCCGCCTGAAGGGAGAGAAATGTGAGCGGCAATCCGGACCAAACATTCGCCGAGGTAGTCCTCGGACGGCGCAGCATTCGGGGCTATCTCGACAAGCCAGTGCCGCGCGAGTTGATCGAAGAAGTGTTGGCCCTGGCCATGCGCTCGCCCTCCTCGATGAACACACAGCCCTACCATTTCCACGTCATTACGGGTGCGCCGCTCGACGCCATCCGCAAGGGCAACACCGAGAACATCCTCGCAGGCGTGCCTGACAGCCGCGAATTCCGCCGGGGGGAGCCTTTTGGCGGCGTCCATCGCGAGCGGCAGATCGGCTGCGCCGTGCAGTTATTCGAAGCCATGGGTATCGAGCGTGACGACAAGGAAAAGCGCCAGGACTGGGTGCTGCGCGGCTTTCGCCAGTTCGACGCACCGGTCTGTGTCATCATTACGTATGACAAGGAATTGTCCGGCAGCGACGACACACCTTTCGATTGCGGCGCCGTCACCACCGCGCTCGTCAACGCCGCTTGGAGCCGCGGACTTGGCTGCGTGATCAATTCGCAAGGCATTATGCAGTCACCGGTGGTGCGAGAACACGCCAGCATTCCCGACGACCAGGTCATCATGAAGGCGGTTGCCATGGGCTGGCCGGACCCCGACTTCCCCGCCAATCCGGTAAAGATAACCCGCCGCGAAGTGAGCGAGGCGGCGAGGTTCGTCGGCTTCGACTGAGGGAAAGAAACGCCTGTTCGCAGGTTATGAAGGCGAACAGGAGGACGACTTGGCAGATAGACTGGTAGATTTGGGGGACGGCTTCTGGACCGTCAGGGGCGAATTCAGGATAGGGTTGCTCGACATCGGTACCCAGTGTTCGCTCGTCAGGCTGGCTGACGGAGATTTCGTCTTCCTCGACAGCTATACGCTCGACGATGGGGTCCGCGCCCAGATCGATGGCATTGTCGGTGATGCCAAGGTCGCTGCGATCCTCAACTTGCATCCGTTTCACACCATTCATTGCGAATGGATGCACGAGTCCTATCCCGAAGCGGAACTGTTCGGCACTGCGCGCCATGTCGACAAATTCCCCGCGCTTCCATGGCAGGAAATGCGCTGCGAGGACGATGCGATGAACGAGAGGTTCGGGCCGGACCTTACCTTTTCAGTCCCTCGCGGCGTGCCGCTCGTCAGCGAGGACGAGAGCGTGCACTTTTCATCGGTTCTCGCCCTGCACCGCCCCAGCGGAACGATCCACGTGGACGACACCTTCGTCTATCTGGACAAGGGCTTCCCGCTGTCCCTGCTTCCGATGATCAAGCGCCTGTCTTTTCACCCAACGCTCGCCAAGGCACTTGAGCCGCGCGCGGGTGCGGCAGACGAGTTCCGCGAGTGGGCGATCGACCTCGGCATCGACTGGGCCGATGCAAGGCGCATCGCCGCTGCCCACAATGCAATTTTTGATTTCGGCGAGAAACGCTTCCCCGATTACGTGGGGGAAGCACTCGGACGTGTCGCTTCCGTGCTCGACCGCCATCACGCCGAGCACGGGTAAGCAGACGAAAAGTTACCTGAGGCTGACGACGTTGTCGGCGGCGGGACGCGTGCGGCTGCCGTCGTAAAGGCTCGCCATCGGCTCGTCCTGGACGATGATCCGTTCGGCAGAGCCGAAGCCGTTGAAGTCGGTCTTCATCGCCGCGCCGTAAGCGCCAAGCATGCCGATCTCGATATAATCGCCAGCCTGGATGTCTTCCGGCAGGCTAAACGGTCCCGGCATATAGTCGGCATCGTCGCAGGTCGGACCATAGAACGCGAAGTCCATTTCCGGCTTGATGAGGTCGTCCTCCAGCGCGCGGACCGGAAATTTCCAGTCTACATGCGCGGCATCGAAGAGAGCGCCATAGGCACCATCGTTGATGTAGAGTTCCTCGCCTCGGCGCTTTTCGACCTTCACAACTAGGCTGGAGTATTCCGCGCACAGCGCACGGCCGGGCTCACACCACAACTCCGCGTTGTAGGCGATCGGCAGCGCATAGAAGTGCTGGTGGATGATGGTGAAGTAATCTTCCAGCGGCGGCGGTTCCATGCCCGGATAAACACTGGGGAAGCCCCCACCCACATCGATCATGTCGATGACCACGGAAGCCTCGGCGATCGCGGCACGGGTACGGTCCAGCGCCTGCACATAGGCGAACGGGCTCATCGCCTGGCTTCCGACATGGAAGCACACGCCCAGCCAGTCGGCATACTGGCGGGTTTCCTGCAACAGCGCGGGCGCTTCGGTCAGATCGCAGCCGAATTTCGATGCAAGGCTAAGCGCCGCGTGTTCGCTGGAAACGCGCAGGCGGACGCAGAGCCGCAGGTCGGTTGCAGGATTGCCGTCGGCATCGCTCGTCGCTTCGACGATCTTGGCGAGCTCTTCACTCGAATCGAGGCTGAAGGTCTTCACGCCATGCTCGAAGTAAGCTTCGCGAATGGCACCGCGCGATTTGACCGGGTGCATGAAGCACAGCGTCGCATCGGGCAGCACCGAACGCGTCAGCCGCACTTCGGCAATGGAAGCGACGTCGTAATGCGTGACACCATTGTCCCACAGGATGCGGAACAGGTCGGGCGACGGATTCGCCTTCACCGCATAGAGCGACTTGCCCGGAAATTTCTCGACGAAGAAACGGGCAGCGCGCGCAGCGGCGTGCGGGCGATTGAGGATTACGGGCTCGTCCGGCGCGAGGGCGCGAACTACGGACCGGGCGTCAGGGAAATGCTGCAACTCAAGGGACCCCCTAAACAGCTCTTGCGAGCCATGAAACGACAAGCTGCCTTGCGGTTAGGAAGTCCCCTTGGGGCAGCAGGAGGCGCGCATATACTTCGTGTGTCATGAACTGCAAGTGAAAACCGCGCACCTGATTGCAAGGCTTCGCAGGTTGCAGCGGGCCTAAGCTGCGATAGGCCGTGCCATCAGAAGCCGACCTTCGGAACGGCGTCGACCACGCCCTTCTCGCTGTCGTCGAGGCGGTGGAAGTCCGCTTCCTGGAAGCCCAGCGGTCCGGCGAACAGAACGGCAGGGAAGCTTTCGCGGCCCGTATTGTACCGCGATACCGCCGCGTTGAGCGCCCGGCGAGCCGCTGCCAGCTTGTCTTCCACATGGGTCAGCTCACGCTGCAATTCCTGGAAGTTCGCGCTTGCCTTGAGGTCCGGATAGGCCTCGCCCAGGGCCAGGAGCCGGTCGAGCGCGACGCGCAAACCCTGCTCGTCCCCCGAAGAGATCGGCCCGTTCGCCGCCTGGTTGCGCGCGGAAATCACGGCATCGAGCGTCTCTTTCTCGTGTCCTGCATAGCCCTTCACCGTTTCGACGAGATTGGGGATGAGGTCGTGGCGCTGGCGCAACTGCGCATCGATATCCGCAACGCCCTGGTTCACCGATTGGCGAAGCCCGACCAGTCGGTTGTAGATGCCGATGACGACCAGCGCGAGCAGCACGACGAGCGCGATCAGAACGATTGCAACCACTTCCATTCCTTAACCCCCTATTCGATGTCTGCGGGTATGATAGGGAACAAGGGTTAAGGGGGAAAGTACGCGTGATCGAATATCCGGACGCCGACCGGCTGATGGCAGGCGAACTTGGCGAATGGCTGCAGGGCCAACGCCAGGTGCGCCAGGATGCGATCGCGCAGTCGCATGACCGCTTGTTCAAGTCAGGCCTCGTCCTGCTCCCGCTTGCAGCATTTCTCTTCATCCTCGCGCCGCTTCCCCTCGAACCCAAGTTCTGGATCACCGCCATCGCAGCCGGCGGGGCTTGGGCGTGGAGCCAGGTGCCGAAGCACAAGGCAAAAAAGCAGGTAAAAACCGGCATCAACGAGGCGATCGCCGATGCGCTCGGCCTTGCTTACCGTCATGATTGCGAGGGCAGCGAGGCGTTCGGCAAAGCGCGCGACTATTCGATGCTCCCCTCGCACGACCGCGCCAGTTTCGAGGACATGTGGGCGGGCGAAGCGGCCGGACACTCACTGTTGCTGCACGAGGCACATCTCGAAGAACGCCGCGGATCGGGCAAGAACCGTCGCTGGGTCACGGTGTTTCGCGGTGTGATCCTGTCGATCGGCTTCGACCAGCCGTTTCACGGGACCACCCTGCTCGCCCCCGATGGTGCTTTCAGCAAGTTCTTCGGCGGCGCAAAGGACAGCATCAGGATCGACGGACAAATCCTCGACCGCGCTCAGATGGTCAGCCCCGAATTCGAGGATCGCTTCGACATCTACACCACGGACCAGACCGAAGCGCGATGGCTGATGCACCCTGAGTATATCGAGCGCGTCATGGCGCTGGAACATTCGTTGGGCGGTAAACACAGCGCTGTCCTGTTCACAGGCGGCAGCATGGTGATGGCGATCAAGAGCAGCAACATGTTTGAAAGCGGATCGCTCGACCACAACGAGGACGCTTTCCTTGTGCGCGAGACAATCGGGCAGTTTGCCCGGCTGGCCGATCTGGCTCTGGCGCTGAACCGGTTGAAACCAAGTGATAAAGGCCCCGCGGGATAGTCTGCCTCAAAGCAGCCAGGGTGATCCAAGGCCCCGTCGATGTCGCAATCGTGCAATCGGCACACAGCGGATTCATGGAGAATATCTGCCCACAAGGTCGCGAACCACCCAGGTCTGTGGAGGATCGACCATGCTTGGCAAAGCCACTATCACCCTATCTCTCGCACTGGTTTTCGCAGTTGGCGCCCAAGCCGGCCCGCCCGACGGCAAGGGCAAAGGCGGCGGCGGGGGCGGCAAGGATGACGAGCCGAGCGCTCCCATCGATCCGACCTATGTCCATTCGCTGTCAGGCAAACAGCCTACCATCGAAATTCTCGATAAAGACTTCGCAAATGGCAAGACGGCCTTCGTCATGGGCGACGGGCGGACGCGCGGAATGGATCATGCCCCCGATGAAGGTAGGGTACTCACCGAAGAGCACCGCACCCTCTACCAGACCCGCTACGAGCAGAATGCGGACGGCTCGACTTCGGTAACAAGCCGGGAAGTTCTCCACGATGGCGAGGTCAGCGCGAACAAGGTTCAGTGCATCGCGACAGCCAGGGGCGGAAGGACAGCCTATTCCCTGACGTCGACTACCAGCAACAAGATACGCATTTTCAACCCGGCCCTCGTCGAGCATTTCTTCAGTGGGGGCATTCAGTCGTGCGATTTCGCCGTCGACGGTTCGTTCATCGCAGCGATCGAGAACCTGCCCGGTAGCGGTTTCAATATCCTGAGGATCGACCTCCCCTCGGGCCAGCCGCAAACACTGTTCACCACCCTTTCCGAAACGCTGGAGCTCGAAAGCATCGATGTCGCTCCCGACGGCCAGAGCTATCTGGTCAGTTGGCGCGACCGTGGTGGAGCGACAACCGTGGACTACGTAAGCGAATGGCAACCGGGGACTGATGTTTTTGATCCCGGTTCGATCATCGCCAGTGACGCTCGGGGCGGAAGCTATTTATGCGAGGTGGTCGACAATCAGACGGTCGCCACCGGCTATATCTACCAGAGTGTCGCTGGACGCGAGCCTGTGTGGATCGAAGCGACCGCGAATGGTGAGCGGGAACTCATAGCCAGCAAAGGCAATCGCGGTATCTATTACCTCCGGTCGACGAAGTGCTGACGTCTCCGCTCAGCTCAACCGGTCCCTGAACGTATCGTAGCCGAACTCCTTCACCAGCTCGAGCTGGTCGATTTCGCTATCCCAGAGGTAGATGCTGGGTAGCTGGACGCCGTTGAAAGTGTTCGTCTTCACCATCGAATAATGTGCCTGGTCGAGGAAGGCGAAGCGTTGGCCGACCTGTGCGCCCCCGGGAATGCGATAGTCGCCGATAACATCGCCTGCGAGACAGGAGGGGCCGCCGATGCGGACCTCGGGCGTCTCGTGGTCCGTCGCCTCGCCCAGCATGGCGGGCCGATAGGGGGCTTCGATCACGTCGGGCATATGGCAGGTCGCTGAGATATCGGCGACCGCGACCGGCAGCTCGTTATGGCCGGTATCGAGGATCGTGCCGACGAGGATGCCTGCGTCGAGCGCCACGGCCTCGCCCGGCTCGAGATAGATTTCGGCACCCGTGTCATCCTTCGCATCGCGCAGGAATTCGATCAGCTCTTCGCGCTGGTAATCGGCCCGGGTGATGTGGTGACCGCCGCCCATGTTGATCCATTTGAGCTGGCCGAACCAAGGCTCGATCGCGTCGAAAACCTTGTCCCATGTGGCATGGAGCGGCTCGAAATCCTGTTCGCACAGATTGTGGAAGTGGATACCGTCGACGCCTTCCATGATTTCCGGCGTCAGCTGGTCGATGGGAAAGCCGAGGCGGCTTCCGGGGCTGGACGGGTCGTAGCGGGGAACCTCGCCGGTCGGGTGCATCGGATTGATGCGCAAGCCGACGTCGAAATCCTGTCCAGCCGCGCGCGCGGCATCGAGGATCAGCGTCGCGCGTTCCATCTGGCCGGGGGAATTGAAAATTACGTGATCCGAAAGGCGGCAGACCTCTTCCAGCTCTTCCGGCTTGTAGGCTGCCGAATAGGTCGCGATCTCGCCGTCGTAGAACTCGCTCGCCAACCGTGCTTCCCACAGGCCCGATGTGCATACCCCGTCAAGATATTCGCCGATGATCGGCGCGGTCGCCCACATCGAGAACGCCTTGAGGGCAGAGAGCACCTTGATACCGGCCTCGTCGCGGATTTCCGCCAGGATCTGGCAGTTCGCGCGCAGCTTGGCTGCGTCGACCACGAAGGCGGGGCTGCTGACGCGGTTGAGGTCGAAATGGGCAAATGCCCCAGGATCGCCGGCTTTTGTTTCCATGCGCCGCGACTTAGGGTGCAGCGCGCCCGGAGGGAAGAGGTCTATTCGTCCCGGTCGGTTTCGACTCCGGTCAGATCGAAGCGGATGACCCGGTTGCCGTAGACGTCGATCATGTAGGCACGGCCCGCGCGATCGAGCGCGATGTCGTGCCCAAGGCTAGCATTGTCGCCTTCGAGGCCGAGATCGAACGATCTTTCGACCGTCCCGTCCGGACGATAGACGCGCACGATAGCTCCATTGCGATCGAGCATATCCCGCCCCTCGACCGCCAAGGTCCAGCCGCCGCCGAGCGGTTTTACGCTGTAGGTGTGGCCGCGTTCGAGGCCGCGCCACTCTCCCGCCGGTTCGCCATCGGTTGTGAGGACGGAAATGCGCGCGTTTTCCCGATCTGCCACGAATATCCGCTCGCCATCGGTGGAGATGCCATGCGGCAAGTCGAGTTCACCGGCATCCTGCCCTTCTTCTCCCCACTGGCCGAGGAAATTGCCTTCGCGGTCGAAACGCGCGATCCGGTTGTTCGTGTAGCCATCGGCGATAAGCACCGTGTCGCCGAGAAAGGCGATGTCGGCCGGCCGGCCGAAATGCTGGCCATCCTGCCCCGCTTCGCCGCGAACGCCCCATTCGGACCGCAGGATGCCATCGTGCGAGAAGCGCAGGACCTGTTCGCGCGCGACATCGGTGATCCAGATATCGTCCTCATCGTCGATGGAAAGTCCGTGCGGCATGACGAGTTCATCGGCAGCCCAGCGGGCCAGTAGCACGCCTTCGGGTGAAAACATGAAGACTGTCGGCTGCGCGATAGCCTGCGTGGTGAAAGGCTCTACCCACTCTCGCCCTGCGCGGTGAAGGACGAAGACATGGCCATGGCTATCGACATCGACCGCGCTCGGCTGCCCGAAAACTGTATCTTCCGGCATTTCCGGCCAGTCGCTGTCGATGGCGATGCGAGGCGCCTGCTCGCGCGGCTGGGCGTTGCAGGACGCAAGCGCGCCCGCTGCGAGTAAAGTGACCAGGGCGATCTGCTTGCTCATGGCCGCGATACTATGCCGCGAGCCGTCCGCGTCAAAGGCAAACGTGAAAAGGGGCAGGAAGACTTCGCCTTCCCGCCCCCGTTTCAATCACGACTGGATCTACTTTTCCTTATCAGGACGGTAGACCAGCGCACGGATCGGCCCTTCGTAGGAAAACCCGCGCGACATCATCGCTTCGTGGCCGCTGCGCCAGTTGGACGCACCGAAGCCGGTATAGATGGTCGTCGTCGCAGTACCGGCAACGATGGTGTCGTGGCTCTCCCCGATCGGCTCGGGATCGACAGTCACCAGCGCGTACCGTTCGTTTTCTTGCGGCACGAACTGTACCGACAGGAGACCGGGACGGAACATGTACTGGTCACGCGTAAACGCGCGCGTTTCCACGCCATCGGCATCCAGCAGCACCACTTGCGGCGACACTACGCGAGCGAAGTCGAGCGCGGCGCCCAATTCCACCATCTTGGCACGGCTCGGATCCGGCAGGGCAAAGACCATGTAGGGCCCCGACGACCCATTGCGCACGAGACACGGGCCGCTGACCGAAAGCTCGTTGTCGAGCACCCAGATCTTCTTGTCCTTGTCCGGCGTCAGGCTGACAGCCGTGACCGTTTCCGGCGTATCGGCGCAGTCCGTCCGGTCGAACGACAGCGTGGCGGGATAGCTGGGCGTGGTCGTCGCACACCCGGCCAGAGCCGCCGAAGCCGCCGCGAGAAGAAGCGTCGCTTTCTTCATCGCGAACCCCGTCACCGCATCAGGCGGACGGCAGTTTCCGCCACTTCCTTGAGCGCGACGTCGATGCCCTCAGCCAGGCGTTCAGGCTGAGAGATCATGTCTTCACGGTTCTGAAACGCATACTCCGGGCTCGGCGCGATAGTGACAATGCCAGCCTGCGCATCGACCGGATTGTAGACGATCCGGTTTTCCATCAGCGTCGCTCCGGTACCGGCATCGATCATCCTGACGTCGGCTGCCACGGTCGGACGCCAAAGCTGGTTGCCCGAATTGACATATCCGTAGGCGGTGACGTTGAAGTCGATCAGCGCCTGAACACCTTCGGGTGCAGTCGGATAGTCTTCCAGAAACTCGCGCTTGTCGCGGTCCGGACCTTCGAGCATCGCAGCTTCGATGTCGGCTTCTGCCAATGCAGCGATAAGATAGCTTTCGAAGTTTGCTTCGGGCGTGTGGTTCACGCTTTCCAGCGCTTCGTTGACGCGGCTCTTGCGCGAGCCCTGAACGCCAGCGTCGATAAGTGCGCCGAGCAGGCCGAAGTTGCCCATGGTCGAGGCCGCCTCATATGCGACCGCATCGTCGCCGAGCGTGTCATCGACGATGGCGACGGATGTCACCGGCACGGCAGGCGCAGTGTAGGGCGTGCCCACATACGGATTTGCGCATGCGGCAAGGCTAAGCAGCCCGAGGGCTGCAATCGATTTTTTCATTGGTTACGTACCCCTCAATCAGCCGGGCGGATGATTCCGTCCCGGTGCGTCCCTGAAAGACGGCATGAGGTATATATACGACGGATTGACGGTCAATCCTGCCTGGCGATCATCTCTACACAGTCTTCGCGCTGTGGCGTCGGTGCCACGCCCGAACTCACCTATGTTAAGTCAGAGACTTCTCAATCGCTTTTCTCGAGGAGTTCGAACACGCGCGTGATCGCCGGATCGCTTCCGTCGCGTGCCGTACTGGCGGGCATGATCTCTACTTGCGCGATGTAGTCTTCGCGCGGCGTTCCATTGACGTGGAACAAGGCTTCGCCGCCCAGGTCTACCCTGGCATCGCTGTGCTCGAGGTCGTAATTCCACAGCCCGCCGAGCAAGTCTCCCATGTCCGAGCCGATCGTCACGGCATCACTTGCGGCGTCCATGCCGATTACGATCCCTTCTCCCATGCTCCCGGTCCAGCGTCCATGCAGGACGAAAACGGGGCCTCCGTAATATGGCTCGCGCGGCATAACGTATTCCACGAACTGGCGCGGGACCGTGAATTCGCGTTCGTAAACAGGGACGCGATGCATCTGGTAAGGCTGCGCCTCACTGACGAAGTGCCCGATGATCGAGCGGGCGACCTCGGTATTCCCCCCGCTCGGCGTTTCGCGCATGTCGAGTACCACGGCGCTCGCTCCCTTGGCCTCCTCCATGGCCGCATCGAAAGCTGCGATGGTATCATTATTTCCGAGCGAATTGAGCGGAGTGATGACGGCAACGCTGTCGTCCTGGCCGATGAAGCGCAGGTCCACGGTCGGTCGATCACGCAGGCTGTTTGCCCAGTCCCGCGTCGAGGCCAGTTCGATCGCATGGACACTGGCGTCCACCTTCCTGACGACGAGCTTGCGCAGACCGGCACGCTTTCCGTTCCCAGCTAGGGTAAGGCCATAGTCGAGCTGTGCATCCGTCGGTTCGGACAGGACTTCGCCGAAGGGCAAGCGCGCGGCACCGGAAGCGGGCGTACCGTCGATCGAGGCGATGGTATCGCCAGGCCGCAGCCCTGCCTCGAAAGCCGGAGAATCCCGCCGCACATCGACGATCTTCGCCTCACCGTCGATGAAGGCAAGGTCGAGATCCGCTGCGGTCATCACGATGGCATAATCATCATCCGTGAACGGACCGACGATGAGATGCGGGTCCATGAATGTCAGCGCAGTCTGGTGAATTACCTTGCGAAACTGGGCCGGGTTCTCGGACTTGAGGGCGACTTCTTTGGACCGCGCCAGCTGCGCATCGACGTCGATATCGTCGCGCTCGATATAGGCGTACTTGCCGCGCAGGAGGGTTTCGAACTCCCCCCAGGCCGCAGCAGCATCGAACGCCGCTTGCGCCACCGGCTGCCCGGATTGTTGTGCCTGAACAGCCGCGCCGGACGCTGCGCCGACAAGTGCGATAGCGCCAAGCGCGGCTTGCACGCGCATCAGAATTCGACCGGGCCGTCCAGTTCCTTCACCTGCCAGGGCAGGCCATGCTCATTGAGCATTTCCATGAACGGATCGGGGTCCATTTCTTCCATGTTGAAGACGCCGTCGCCTTCCCACTTGCCGGTGACCATCATGGCCGACCCGATCATCGCGGGTACGCCAGTGGTATAGGAGACCGCCTGGTTGCCGGTTTCCTCGTAAGCCGCCTCGTGGCTGCAGATATTGTTGATGTAGAATGTCTTTTCGCCCGAACCGTCGAGCGCCTCGCCAGTCGCGATGACGCCGATATTGGTGTTGCCCTTGGTCGTTTCGCCCAGCGTTTCGGGCTTGGGGAGCACGGCTGCAAGGAACTGAAGCGGGATGATGTCCTTGCCCTGGTAACGGACCGGATCGATGCGCGTCATGCCGACGTTTTGCAGCACGGTCAGGTGCTTGATGTACTCATCGCCAAAAGTCATCCAGAAACGCGCACGCTCCAGTTCAGGATTGAACTTGGCGAGGCTTTCCAGCTCCTCGTGGTACATCATGTACATGTTCTTCGGGCCGACGCCCTCGAAGTCGAATTCGACCTTCTTGCCCATTGCCGGGGTTTCGACGAATTCGCCGTTTTCCCAGTGGCGCGCGGGCGCGGTGACTTCGCGGATGTTGATTTCCGGATTGAAGTTGGTGGCAAATGCCTGGCCATGGTCGCCGCCATTGCAGTCGAGGATGTCGAGTTGGCGGATGGTCTTCAGCTTGTGCTTCTTCAGCCACATGGTGAAGACGCTGGTCACGCCCGGATCGAAACCCGATCCCAGCAGCGCCATGATCCCCGCCTCCTTGAAGCGATCGTGATAGGCCCACTGCCAGTGATACTCGAACTTGGCTTCGTCCTTGGGTTCGTAATTTGCCGTGTCGAGGTAGTCGACGCCCGCTTCGAGGCAGGCGTCCATGATCGGCAGATCCTGGTACGGAAGCGCGAGATTGACGACCAAGCTCGGCTGCACCTGCTTGATCAGGCGGACCATCGCCGGGACTTCTTCCGCGTCGATTTCATAAGTGCTGATCTCGACGCCGGTGCGTTCTTTCACGCTGGCTGCGATGGTATCGCACTTGCTCTTGGTGCGGCTGGCGAGATGGATATCGGTGAAGATATCCTTGTTCATCGCCATCTTGTGAACGCACACGCTGCTGACGCCGCCTGCGCCGATGACCAGAACTGTCGACATGGGAAAACCTCTTAGCTGAATTCGATTCTTGCCTGCCCCCTAGCGAAATGCGCTATCGCAGCCAAATGATCCGAGACGATATGCGCAAACCGACAAGACAGGGCGTCATCGATGCCGCTGCCTCGATTGCCGGTATCCTGCCACCTAGCCCGCTGCTTCCTGTCGAAATTGGCGGTGTCGTGGTACATGTAAAGGCCGAGAGCCTCCAAGCGGTCGGCGCCTTCAAGATCCGCGGCGGCTGGTGGCGGCTTGCGAATTTGACCGAGGACGAGAGGAAACGCGGTGTTATTGCGGTGTCTTCGGGAAATCACGCGCAAGGTGTCGCCTGGGCGGCACGGCGGCTTGGTCTCGAGGCAACCATAGTCATGCCGCGCAACGCGCCGCGGGTGAAGCTGGAAGCGACGCGCGCCCTTGGTGCAGAGATAGTGCTCTACGAACGTCCAGGTGAGGATCGCGACGAGGTCGCTGCCAAGCTGATTGCAGAACGCGGCGGGACGCTGGTCCACGCTTTCGGCGATCCCTGGGTGATCGAAGGACAGGGAAGCGCAGGTATAGAGATCGAGCAGCAGCTTGGCCGGGCCCCGTCACGTCTGATCGTGTGCTGCGGCGGCGGCGGACTGGCAGCCGGCCTCGCCCTCGCCTGCCCTGAAAGCGCAATCCACGTGGTCGAGCCGCACGGGTGGGACATGGTAGGCCAGGCGCTGGAGGCAGGCGAAGTGGTGCGTGTAGCCGATGATCCGCCTTCCACAATTTGCGACGCCTTGCAGCCTGACGCTACGAAGCCGATCAATCTCGACGTGCTGCAAGGGCGCGCCGAACCCGGAGTAACCGTGACCGACGAAGAGGTGCGCGAGGCGCAGCGCTTCGCTTTTTCGAAGCTCAACCTCGTCGTGGAACCCGGGGGCGCGGCAGCGCTCGCGGCGGCGCTCGCCGGGAAGGTTCAGCTGGACGAAGACACTGTCATTATGATTACCGGCGGCAATACAGACGCCGACAGCTTCGCCGAAACGCTACGCGGAGTTTGACAATCGGCGCGGCCCGCACCACCCATGCGGGCACAAAGGGAGGGAGTTCTTTCAATGCAGGCTCAAATGCTGGCACCGGCAGCGGTGCTGATCGCGTGGTCGCTTATCATGTTGCTGTGGATGGCGTTCACCCGCTTTCCGGCCATGAAGAAGAGCGGCATGGACCTCGGCAACGCCAAGCCCGGTGGCCGCGGACAGGACCTGGAAGGCGTTTTGCCGGACAAGGTGCAGTGGAAGTCGCACAACTACGCGCACCTGATGGAACAGCCGACCATCTTCTACCCGGCCGTCCTCATCATCGCCCTGCTGGGCGGCACGGGCGTCGATGCGCTGGTGGCATGGATCTATGTCGGCCTCCGCATCATCCATTCGGTCTGGCAGGCAACCGTTAACACCGTGTCGGTGCGTTTCCCCCTGTTCGTGCTGGCAACGATCGCGCTCGGCTACCTCGCTTCGCGGGCTGTCGCGCTCACCGTGTTCGCCGCTTAAGGAGAGACCGGATGGATATCGCACACTCGCCCATTCTCCAGCCCGTGGTGGCGCTGGCGATCTGGACCATGATCATGTGGTGCTGGATGTATGGCACCCGCATTCCCGCGATGAGCCGCAATCCCAATATCGATGCCGCCAATCTGGTTGGCTCTACGGGAGCGAGCCTGCGGGCCGAATTACCGGAAAAAGTCAGCTGGAAGGCCGACAATTACAACCACCTGCACGAAGCGCCGACCATTTTCTACGCCATCGCGCTGGTGCTGGCGATTACCGGCTACGGTGACGGCATGAACGCGCTGCTGGCCTGGATCTATGTCGGGCTTAGGGTCATGCATTCGCTGGTCCAGTCGACCAGCAACCGCGTACTCGTGCGTTTCGTGCTTTTCGCCCTGTCGAGCATCGTGCTGATGGCGATGATCTTCCACGCGGCGATCATCACCTTCGACATCCACCTGTAACGGCGAAGCGGCGGGGTAATCCTACTCCGCCGCTTCGCGCTCCGCCACTTCGAGTGTCGCCAGGAACCGCTCGGCGTCGAGCGCGGCCATGCAGCCTGTGCCGGCTGCGGTCACCGCCTGGCGATAGGTGTGATCCATCACATCGCCAGCCGCGAACACACCGGGGATGGAGGTCTTGGGCGTACCGGCTTCGACCAACAGGTAGCCGCTGTCGTCCATGGGCAGCTTGCCCTTGAACAGTTCGGTCGAGGGCGCATGGCCAATCGCGACGAATGCGCCGTCGCAGGTGAAATCGCTGTCTTCACCGGTCTGCGTATCGCGCAGGCGCAGGTGCGAGAGCGCGCCATTGTCACCCGCCTCGAAGCTTTCGACCGTCTTGTTCCACAGCACCGAAATCTTGGGGTGGTTCAGCAGGCGATCCTGCAGGATCTTTTCCGCGCGCAATTCGTCGCGGCGGTGGATCAGCGTCACATCGTCGGAATGATTAGTGAGGTAGAGAGCCTCTTCGACAGCGGTGTTGCCGCCACCGATGACGGCGACTTTCTTGCCGCGATAGAAGAACCCGTCGCAGGTCGCGCAGGCCGATACGCCCTTCCCGCCCAATTCCTGTTCACCCGGAACGCCGAGCCATTTGGCCTGTGCCCCGGTAGCGATCACCAGGACGTCGCCGATGTATTCATCGCCGCTGTCGCCCACGGCGCGGAAGGGGGAGCCGTTTTCGAGATCGACCTCGACGATCGTATCCCACATCATGCGTGTGCCGACATGTTCGGCCTGCGCCTTCATTTCTTCCATCAGCCAGGGGCCCTGCACCACGTCGCGGAAGCCGGGATAATTCTCGACATCAGTCGTGATCGTTAGCTGGCCGCCGGGCTGGAGGCCCTGCACCACGATCGGCTCCATCATCGCACGCGCGCCGTAGATGGCTGCGGAATAGCCGGCCGGGCCGGAGCCGATGATGAGCATTTTGGTGCGATGGGTAGCCATGAAACTGTCTCTGGATCGTCTGAATTGAAGCGAAGGCGCTATATGGGGATTGGTCGGGCGAGAGTCACGCCAGATAGGCGCTACGCAACCTCTCGCGAAGGGGTTCATCCACACCTAAGGCGCCTTCGATATACCGATCGAGCGATCCGTGGTCTGCCTCCACCTCTTTCCAGAATGTCGCGAGATAGTCTTCCTGCACGCCGAGCAGTGCCTTGACCGCATCATCGTCGAGCTTGCGACCCAGCCGCGCCTCGATCCCCGGCACCGATTGCGCAGCCAGCACATCCATGCTCGGTGCATCGTTGGTCCGCAGAAATTCCGCCATCTGCCGATCGCGGTCGACACCCAGTATGTGCAGCAAGAGCATGGCCGCGACACCGGTGCGATCTTTCCCGGCGAAGCAATGCACCAGGCTGGCCCCTTCCCTGTCCGCCAGGATAGTGAGATAGCGGCCGAACATCTCGGTCATGGCCGGATTGCGCGGCATACGGGTGTAGACTGCCATCATGCGCTTGCGCGCGAACTCGGCCGTGGTGGTTTCCGCATCCACATCCATATGCGGCGGGCTGGAGCTGGTTTCGCCCTCGTAGAATACCACTTCGCCATCGAAGCCTTCGACACGCCGGCAGGGATTGCGCTCTCGCTCGCTTTCGCCGCGCAGGTCGATGACGGTGCGGATATGCAGCCTGCCGATCGCTTCGAGGTCCTCGTCGCTGGCATCGACATGCTGGCCCGAACGCCACAGCAGCCCCGTCTTCACCCGCGCGCCGTCGGCAGTCTCCCACCCTCCGTAGTCGCGGAAATTATGGATGCCGTCGGTTTCGATGAAAGGATCGCGAATCATGCTTCGCGGTGTGGCAGGCACGCCCCCATCCCGCAATGCGCGCTACGGGCGAACGCGTATAGGCGCGGGCACCGTGGGTTCGTACTGCTGCCCTATTGCATCGAACAAACAGGCAGCGATCGAAGGACAGCGGGAATGGCAAAAATTATCATCGCAGACGATGACGAGATTATCGCGGACATGGCCAGCAATATACTGTTCGAAGCAGGGCACGTGTGCGGCTGGGTGCCCGATGGCGAGAAAGCGCTGGACCTGCTGCGATGGCGCCGGCCCGATCTCCTGTTGCTGGATCACGACATGCCAGGCATGACAGGAGCGCAAGTGCTTCGCTCACTGCGCAGCTCTGCAGAAAATTACGATCTACCCGTTATCATGTTCACTGGCTTGTCGGGTGCTGAAGACGAAAGTCACGCCTACTACAACGGCGCGCAGGCGTTCATCCGCAAACCTTTCAATGCCAAGATGTTGCTGCACGAGGTCAATTTGGTCCTGAAGGCGCGCGCCGAGCGGCCGCAGCATCGCAGCTTGATAGAGCATCTGGAGCAAAAGGCAGGTCGGTGGCGGGATTCACCCGAAAAGCGGGTGATGCTCTAGATCTCGCCTAACGCGCGTCCAGGTCGCGAAGGAAGTTGTTCGTCCAGTCCTGCACATTATCGTCGCGCACAGTTGAAATCAGCGCGTCGTAGCGCCTGCGACGTTCCTCAAGCGGCATATCGAGTGCAGTCGCAATTGCGTGAGACAGATCGTCCGGGCTGTGCGGATTGACGAGCAGCGCATCCTGCATCTGCGCTGCCGCACCGGCAAACCTCGACAGGATCAGTACGCCCGGGTCCTCGGGATCCTGCGCGGCCAGATACTCTTTCGCCACCAGGTTCATCCCGTCCCTCAAAGGCGTGACGAGGCCGATCTTCGCGGCCCGGAAGAACCCGAAGAGTTCGGCATGACTGTAGCCGCGGTTCACATAGCGAACAGGCACGAGGTCGACCTCGCTACGCGCGCCGTTGATCTGGCCGGCCTTCTGCTCGAGCAGGGTGCGGATTTGCTGGTAGCTTTCGACATCCTCACGGCTCGGCGGCGCAATCTGGATGAACACAAGATCGCGGACGCGCTGAGGGAAGCGGTCGAAGAAACGACTGATACCATCGAGGCGTTCGGGCAGCCCCTTCGAATAATCGAGCCGGTCGACGCCGATCATGGCCGTACGTCGGCGTGTCGAGCTGAGCAAACGCTGTTCGGCCTGGCGCGCGTCACCCGTGTTTGCGAGGCCAGTGAAATGATCCCAATCGATCCCGATGGGGTAAGCCCGCGCGATCGTTGTCCAACCGTCCAGCGTGACCGAGCCGGTGCCATCGTCGACCTCGGCGCCCAGTTCGGTGCGGCAGTAGTGGAGGAAGCTGTCCAGCCATTCCTGCGTCTGGAAACCAAGCAGGTCGTAGTGCAGCATCGTGCGCACCAGCCGCTCGTGATAGGGTAACGACACGAACAGGCGCGTCGGCGGCCACGGAATATGCAGGAAGAAGCCGATCCGGTTTTTGACTCCGCGAGACCGAAGCCTCTCCCCAAGGGGGATCAGGTGGTAGTCGTGGACCCAGACGATATCATCCTCTTCGATCAGAGGGTGCAGCGTTTCCGCGAACCGTTCGTTCACGCGCTCGTACCCCTTGCCGGTCTCGCGCTCGTACTCGGCAAGATCGAGGCGATAGTGGAAAAGAGGCCATAGCGTCGAATTGGCATAGCCGTTGTAGTATTCGTCTACGTCTCGCTTCGAGAGGTCGATCGTGGCGGTCGTCACGCCATCGGTGGTTTGCGTGGCAATTTCGCCCGAATGCTCTTCCGTCTCTTCGCCGGACCAGCCGAACCAGACCCCGCTGCGATCCTTGAGCGCTGCATTCAATGCGCCGGCGAGACCACCTTGGGCTCCTGCGGCACCGCGCGCCTTGGGCACTGCCACCCGGTTGGAGACAACCACAAGACGCGCATCTTCGCTCACCTGACGTCACTCCATGGTTTCGACAACAATCCGGCTGAATTGATTATTCCAACCAGCGAGTAGGTCTGGGGGAAGTTCCCCCAAAGTTCGCCGGTCTCGTAATCGAGATCCTCGCTCAGCAGTCCCGAGCGCGTCGTGTGGCTGAGCATGGCGCAGAACAGGTCGCGCGCCTCGCCGCTGCGACCTGTCAGGTGCAGCGCCTCGATCAGCCAGAAGGTGCAGACGTTGAAGGCGGTCTCGGGCGCACCGAAGTCGTCTTCGGCCGCATAGCGCAGCATATGATCGCCGCGCCGCAGGTCGCGCTCTACCGCCTCGAAGGTTTTCAGGAAGCGTTCGTCGTCGGGCGCAAGATAGCGCAACTCCACCATTTGCAGCAGGCTGGCGTCAAGGTAATCGCTTTCGAAGCTGGCGCCGTAATGACCGCCCTCCTCGCTCCACGCGTTCGCTTCGATCTTGGCGCGGATCGCCTCGGCGCGGTCCTTCCAGTACCGAACCCTGTCGCCCCTGCCGAGGCGCGCGGCGACATTGGCGAGGCGGTCGCAAGCCGCCCAGCACATGACGGCGGAATAGGTATGGACCTCCTGCCGCGTACGGAATTCCCAAAGGCCCGCATCGGGCTTGTCGTGCTTGGCCCAGGCGGCCTCGCCCACTTCCTCGAGATGGGCGAAGTCCGTTTCGTCCGCCATTCGTAGCAGTCGGGTATCGAAAAAAGCCTGCGCGGTGGGCATGACGATCTGGCCATAACAATCGTACTGGACCTGCTTATAGGCCGCGTTGCCGACGCGGACCGGGCCCATTCCGCGATAGCCCGCCAGGTTTTCTGCAAAACTTTCGTGCAGTTCCGCGTCGCCCATCACGGAGTAGAGCGGTTGGATCTGCCCTCCCCGCGCCTGGTCGATGATATTGCGCAGGTAGGCGAGATATTTCTCCAGCACATCCAGCGCGCCGAGGCGGTTGAGCGCCTGAACGGTGTAATAGCTGTCCCTGATCCAGCAGTAGCGATAGTCCCAATTGCGCTCGCTCCCCGCAGCTTCGGGGATCGAGGTTGTCAGGGCCGCGACGATGGCACCCGTTTCCTCGTGCTGGCAAAGCTTGAGCGTGATGGCCGCGCGGATAGTCTCTTCCTGCCATTCAAGCGGGATGTGCAGACCACGCACCCAGTGCTGCCAGTATTTGCGCGTGTTCGCCTCCATCCGCCGGATTTCGCTGCGGATATTGCCGACAAAAGGTTCGTCCGGGCCGAGGAAGAAATGCTGGTCCGCCTCCACCCGATAGCTGCGTCCTTCGAGCACATAGCCGACGGGTGCATCGGTCGACAGACGCATGGTCTGGTCGCCGAGCCGGTAGCGAACGTGGTTGGTGCCGTTGGTGGTCGTCGCCTCGGCGCTGCCATAGCCGTGGAGCGGCGCAAGCCGTACACGAAGGCGCGGCGCGCCGGCGACGGGCCGGACAATACGTGTGAAGGCGACCGGGCGGTACATCCTGCCAGACCCTTCGTATCGCGGAGCGAAATCGGTGATCTCCACCGCGCTGCCGTCTTCCGCTTCAAGACGGGTGACAAGGATAGGGGTATTGCGCTCGTAATGCTGGCTGAATGATACCTGCCCTTCCAGCTCGAACCGCCAGACGCCCTGGTCCTGCCTGTCGCCATTCAACAGCGAGCAGAAAACCGGGTCGCCATCGACCCGCGGGACGCAGCCCCAGACGAAGCCAGCACGCTCGTCCACCAAAGCGCTGACCTGGCAATTGCCGATGGGGGAAAGTTCAAGAGAGCTTTGTGTCACAGTTCCAGCCATTGATGCACGGCGCCCACGCCGCTCAGGTGATAACGGGCGTTGTCGCTATCGCGCTCGCCCACGGCAATGCCAAAACCTCCGCATTCGTTTGCAGCGGCCATGCCGTCTTCATCGGTCGTGTCGTCACCCACGAAGACTGGCAGCGAGCCTGCGAAGAGGTCTTCGGACAGGAATGCGCGCACAGCCCCGCCCTTGTCGGCGCCCGGTCGCACGATTTCCGCAATGGACTTGCCGGTGGCGAGCTGGAGGTCGTGCGCCTCGGCGACTGAGCGCGCAAAAGCGACAGCGCGCTCCTCCTTTTCCGGAGCACCGCGGAAGTGGATCGCACCGCCGTGGCTCTTTGCCTCGTAGAGAAGGCCGTATTCGGCCGCGAAATCGCGTAATTGCATGACTACCGGCGCTGGCAGACCCTCCGGCGCGCGGCCCAGGCGCGTCCCGTCGGCGTACAGCCGCGACACGCCGTGCGATCCTGCCCGGCACACCGTGATATCGTCGAGATGGCTTTCCAGATCGTCGAGCGCGCGACCGGTAACGAGCGCCAGCCTGCCGTCCAGCGTGTCGCGCAACCGGTGAAGCCTCTCGACCATGTCTTGCGGGACGTCGATGGCGCCGGGTTCGGGTGCAAGTTCGACCAGAGTTCCGTCGAAATCGAGAAACAGGGCGAGACGTTCCTGCGCCAGCAGGTCGTGAAACTCGGGAGGAGGCGGTAGCGAGAGAGGGCTGGCCATCGCCCCCGTGCTTAGCGTTTGGTGGCGCCGCGTCAAACGCTCACTGTTGGGGAAAGGCGGAACCCGGCGTCAGGATTAGGTCGCCATTCTCGACGCGCCACCCTTCGAGGCGGGAAAGGAAGTTCATCCCCAGGACGTTGGTATTGCCCAGATTAGGGGCGATGACGGCATCCAGACCCTCGGCCCTGATATTGCCGAAGGACAGACTTTCCACCGTGGTGAGATCGGCCGTGACCGTGCCATTGGCCGTGCCCAGCATGACCGGCAATCCGCCCGGCCTCGGCTCAAGTCCTGCGGCATCTGCCGACCGCGTGGAAAATGCCGTCAGCGTCGCGCCGGTATCGACCATCAGGCGGGTCGGCACGCCATTCACATTCGCCCGCAGCCAGTAATGGCCGTCAGCCGCCATCGGGATGACCGTTTCCGCACCCACGATCGTCTGCTCGGGCAGGCCGATCTCCGTCATCGCATCGAGCCGCGGATCGAAGCGGGCCACTTGCAGGAAGACGGTCACGAGAATGCCGACCAAAGCCAGCGTGCTGACGGAACGAACCAGCCTTCCACCTGCAACCTTGCGGCGTAGCATCATCGAACCGATCCAGCCTGCGACCAGTGCGACAATCGTGCCGACCAGCAGTCCCGATCGCGGGATTGCGCGGATCAGTTCCGCTATTGCCGAGAGGATCGCTTCGCCTTCCATGCAACCGATATAGGGACGCTATCCCTCATCGTCCATGAACGCAGTGCCAAGTGTTACGGCGCGTTGCGATGCTCGCTTGCTTCGGCAAGTATGACGGAAAAGCGCCCTTGGTCGTCGGTCCACCGCGCCATTGGCGTCCAGCCCCCTGCCAGCAACAGGAGGTTGGAGCTGCGGGGACTGAATTTGTGGCTGTTTTCGGTGTGGATCGTCTCACCGGCAGTCATGACGAAATGCTCGTCGCAGACCTCGAATTCGAGATCGCGGGTCGCTTCAAGGTGCATCTCGATCCGCGAATAGTCATCGTTCCAGATCGCACGGTGAACGAAGGCATCGACGGGGATGGTGCCTTCCAGCTCGCGATTTATCCGGCGAGCGAGATTGAGATTGAATTCGGCCGTTACACCCTTGGCATCGTCATACGCAGCCTCGAGCACGGCGGTTTCCTTCACCAGGTCCATTCCGATCAGAAGGAGCGGGCGTTCGCCTTCGGTCCCGCCAAGCGTCGCTCGCATCGAGCGCAACAGGTCGACCGCAGTGCGCGCGACCATGTTGCCGATCGTCGATCCCGGGAAGAAGCCGAGTTTCCGCATCGGTTCCACCTCTTCCGGCAAAGTCACCGGCTTCATGAAGTCGGCCTCGACGGGATACACCGGCAAACCGGGGAATTTATCCGAAAGCGCGGCAGACGATTGGCGCAGGAAATCGCCCGAAATATCGAGTGGGACGTAAGCCGCAGGGTCGATCGCCTTGAGCAATAGCGGCGTTTTGACGGAACTGCCGGACCCGAATTCGACCACCGCGCGATCGCTGCCGATCATGTCGCGAAACTCGGGCCCGCGCGCTTCGAGTATCTGCGTTTCCGCGCGGGTCGGGTAATATTCTTCGAGCGTGGTGATATCTTCGAACAATTGCGATCCGGCATCATCGTAGAGCCAGCGCGCAGGGATCGCCTTTTGCGCCTGGCGCAAGCCTGCCAGCACGTCGCTGCGGAAGGCCTTGTCGACCCCGTCATCGTCGCGGTCGACCAGCGCTATCCCTTGTGATGCAGTCATACGTCCCTCGCGAGCCTCAGGCCGGTAAATTGCCAGCGCTGGTGCGGATAAAAGAAATTGCGATAGCTGGCGCGCGAATGTCCGCGCACCGTGGCGCAGCTTGCCCCCTTCAGGACGAACTGGCCGCTCATGAATTTGCCATTGTATTCGCCCACCGCGCCTTCGGCCGGCTGGAAACGCGGATAGGGCAAGTAAGCCGAACGCGTGAATTGCCAGCAGTCCCCGAACAGGCCCTCGCTTCCGACCGGCAAAGGCGGTGCAGCTAGATCGAGTTGGTTGCCGCCGCACGGATCGTGCGCGGCACGTTCGCCCTCCTGCCCCCTGGCGATGGCTTCCCATTCGAACTCGGTTGGCAGGCGCTTGCCGGCCCATGTGGCGAATGCGTCGGCCTCGAAATAAGAGATGTGTGTCACAGGAGCATGCGGATCACGGACCAGCGATCCGCAGTGGGTGAACGCTTCTTCCCCGTTCCAGTAAAGCGGCGCTGCAATGCCGTTTTCCTTTACCCATGCCCAACCATCGGACAGCCAGAGCGAGGCGGCTCCATATCCCCCGTCGGCGATGAATTCGGCCCATTCGCCGTTCGTAACGAGGCCGGAGGAAAGCTCGAAAGGTTCGAGGAGGACGCGGTGATCCGGGCCCTCATTGTCGAAAGCGAAGCCTTGTTCCTGATGGCCGATCCGCGCGATCCCTCCGGGATGCGAATGCCACTCATGCGAAGGCGTTTTGGAAATAGCTTTCTGCTCATCTCGCCACATCGCCACGCCGAGCGGGTTCTGGAAAAGCGCGTGCTTGATATCGGTCAGCAGCAATTCCTGGTGCTGCTGTTCATGCGCGATTCCCAGTTCGATCAGTGGGCGCAGCTCTTCCCGTTCGAAGAGGGTCTGCATCGCCTCATCGACCTTCGCGCGCCAGTCGATGATTTCGGCCATGGTGGGACGAGAGAGCATCCCGCGCGAGAAGCGGTGAATGCGCTCTCCCTCGGCCTCGTAGTAGGAATTGAAAACGAACGGCCAATTATCGTCGTACAGGCTGTATCCGTCGAGATGGTCGCGCAGGAGAAACGTTTCCCAGAACCACGTCGTATGCGCGAGGTGCCACTTTGCGGGCGAAGCATCTTCCATCGACTGGAGGGTCGCGTCCGCTTCGGAAAGCGGTTCGACCAGCGCTTCGCTGAGCGAACGGGTCGCTGCGAAATTGTCAGCCAGCCCTGCGGGGCTGCTGTTTTGTCGTGCCGCGCGAGAAGTAATCGGCGCGCTCCCCCAAATGGTTCAGTGTTCCCAATAGCTCAATTCAATGCCGGTTCCGGCATTCGCCGCCATCATGACGAAAAATCATCCGGCACGAAAGGGGGGCAAACCATGATTTTTCAAGAGGCTAACCTTTGATTATTTAGGCCCCGTCACGCTGCATCGGCCACGCGGTTTCGCCCTTTGCGCTTAGCCTCATATAGAGCCGCATCCGCCCGCGCGAACAAGGTCAATGCTCCCTCGCCCGGAACAAGCGTCGCGTACCCTGCACTGATCGTGATTTCAGGGATGGGTGCGGAATGCGTGCCCGCCTCGATCGCCCAGCGCAAACGTTCCGCAGCATCGAAGGCAGCTTTAGCGTCGCAATCTGGCAGTAGCCACAAAAACTCCTCGCCGCCGACCCTGCCCACATGGTCGGCCCCGCGCGCCTGGCGCACGACGATTTCGGAAAGATGGCTGAGGACGCGATCTCCCACGGTGTGTCCGTGGCGATCGTTGATCTGCTTGAAATGATCGATGTCGAAGATGACGATCGAATAATCGCTTTGCGATCGCTGGGCTTCGATGATGGAGCGATCCAGCGATGCCATGATCGCGCGCCTGCTGGCAAGTCCGGTCAGGGCGTCCGTATTCGCTTCCTTCTGCGCTTCGGCCGCGAGTTCGAGAGCACGCTTCTTTTCCTCCTCGACTTGGCGGACGACGGCGTAGTCCTCCGTGACATCTCTCACGACCATGAATACCCGTTCGCGTTCACCGTCCGGACCAAAATCATTGCGCGCGCGGGCTCTCAATACCCGCTCTTCTCCCGTGCGCAGGACTACATCGAACTCCACGACATAAGGCATGGGATCGATGGCGTGAGCACCCAATGTGGTTCGCAATTGGGACAGACCGTCCGGCATGAGACGGGCAAGCAATTGGTGCGTCGGAGCCGTTTCCTTGGGCAAGCCGGCGATATGGCACATTTCTTCCGACCAGATATGGCGTTCTTCGGGCAGCTCCACGCACCAGCGGCCTATGCCAGCAAGGCCTTCCGCCACTTCCAGATGGGCCACATTCCGGGCCAGCTGGCGATTGCGCGATGCAAGCCGCCTGGACCGGCGTGAATTGCGGAACAGTAGCAAACCGAGCCCCAGCCCTGCCGACGCAAGCGCAATCACCGAAGAGACAAGCGCCGCCGCGACGGCAGCGCAAAACGCGACCGCCGCCGCGATTGCCAAGGGTAAATCAGTCCTGCCGATATGAGCGCCTGTATCCAAGCAATGCCTCCTGCCGCTGCGGCAGGAATGACATGTGGATACGAAGTCCCGGTCAGGAAGCGACTAAGGGAAGTTACCTAGACAAAGGGCGCTAGGCCGCGTCTGCTCTAACCTGCTCGTGCTCGGCATTGAGCGTTTCGGCGATCAGGAAAGCCAGTTCCAGCGACTGCGCGGCGTTGAGGCGCGGGTCGCAATGCGTGTGGTACCGATCCTTCAACGCTTCGTCGGTGATGGCCACAGCGCCGCCGACGCACTCTGTCACGTCCTGGCCGGTCATCTCGACGTGAATGCCTCCGGGATGAGTGCCTTCTTCACGGTGCACTGCGAAGAAGCCCTTCACTTCGGTCAGGATACGGTCGAAGGGCCGCGTCTTGTAGCCACTGTCCGATTTCACGACATTGCCGTGCATCGGGTCACAGCTCCAGACCACCGGATGCCCTTCGGCCTTCACCGCGCGAACAAGGCGCGGAAGGCCGTCTTCGACCTTGTCGTGACCGAAGCGGCTGATCAGCGTGATGCGGCCGGGCTCGCGCGCAGGATTAAGCGTGTCGAGCAGCTTCAGCAGAGCATCCGTTTCGAGGCTTGGTCCGCACTTCATGCCCAGCGGATTGCCGATACCGCGCGCGAATTCGATGTGCGCGCTGCCTTCGAAGCGGGTGCGGTCTCCGATCCAGACCATATGGGCGCTGGTGTCGTACCAGTCGCCCGTCAGGCTGTCTTGGCGCGTCAGTGCCTGCTCGTAAGGCAGGAGCAGCGCTTCGTGGCTGGTGTAGAAACTCGTGCCCTGTAATTGCGGCACGGTTGCCGGATCGACACCGCACGCTTCCATGAAGTCGAGCGCTTCGCCAATGCGGTCGGCAAGATTGCCGAACTTGTCGGCCCACGGGCTGCGGCCCATGAAATCGAGCGTCCACTGGTGGACCTGACGCAGGTTCGCATAGCCGCCGCCTGCGAAGGCGCGCAGCAGGTTCAGCGTGGACGACGCCTGGTAGTAGGCGCGCACCATGCGCTGCGGATCGTTGGTCCGGCTTTCGGGATTGAAGTCGATCCCGTTGATATTGTCGCCGAAGTAGCTCGGCAGAGTCATGTCACCCTGCGTTTCGGTGTCCGAGCTGCGCGGCTTGGCGAACTGACCCGCCATGCGCCCGACCTTTACGACTGGCTTCTTGCTGGCGAAGGTCATGACGACGGCCATCTGCAGCAGTACGCGGAAGGTATCGCGGATGTTGTTGGGATGGAATTCTGCAAAGCTTTCGGCACAGTCGCCGCCCTGCAGCAGGAAGGCCTTGCCCTCTGCCACCTCGGCGAGATCGGCCTTCAACGCGCGCGCTTCACCGGCAAAGACGAGAGGCGGATGGCTCGACAGCGCGGTAGTCGCTTCCTCCAGCGCAGCGGCGTCTTCATAGCGCGGCAAGTGCCGTGCTTCGAAGTCCTGCCAGCTATCGGGTGCCCATTCGCGTGCCATTACAATTCCATTCTTCCATCAAATACGGTCGTCCACGCAACCGCATCCGCGCTTTTCGCGCAAGCAGCATAAACTTGGCCAGCGCAAAAGCGCGATTGCCGTGATCGGGTCTTAGCGACCCGTCGCAGCGGCTCCCGATGCGGTAGTTGCGGTAGCCAGTTCCTGTCCTTCGGGAATCACTGCCATGCGCCAGCCCGGCGTCCCGGCAAAGTATTCCTGGGCCAGGGCCAGCATAGCTTCGGGGGTGGTGCTGGAGTAGTCGTTCAGCAAACCGCGCAAGGCCATCATGCGACGCGGATCGATAGTCGAATTCTCCAGCTCGAGCAGGAAGAAGTAGTTACCGCTCGAAATCCGCTCGTAATAATTGCGGAGCGGCTCGGTCGCACGGGCAAGCTCGTCTTCGCTCGGTGGCGTGACGGTCAACTCGTTGGCAATGCGATCCGCCTCGCGGAAGAAGGTCGGGACGTCGGTCGGGCGCAGCTGTGCCAACGCCGTGACGGTGCCGCCGGTTTCCACGTCTGTCGGCCAATCAAGGCGAACCACGGGCGCATAGCTGGCCCCTGCACGTTCGCGCATTGCATCGCGAAGTCGGTTGTTAAACACCTCCGTCAGGATCGCGAGCTGGCGTGACTTGCGGATTTCCTCCGGGCCTGCACCCACCGGCCAGGCGATTACGGCGGCAGCCTGGTCGGCTTCGCCCGAATGATTGCGCACGAGGGTTTCGCCGGGTGTTGCGAAGCCGAACTGGCCCGAAGCGACCTCCGCAGGCAGCGGCGCGCGCGTCGGCAGGGCACCGAACGTGCGCCGCAGGGTCTCGATGGCGGCTTCCTTATCGTAATCGCCGAAGATCAGGACTTCGATGGGACCCTGCTGGAGGGCAGGTGTCCAGGTATCCCTGAATTCCGCCAAGGAAACCGCGTCGAGCATTTCAGGTGTCGGCGTAAGGAAGCGCCGGTCCTGCCCGTAGAGGTAATATTCGAGATCACGATTGATGATACCGGCAGGGCTTGCTCCATAGCTCTGGTAAGCGAGCCGGGCCGCGGCTTTCGCGCGTTCCAGCGGGGCGGTGTCCCAGCGGGGCATGCCCAGCTTTGCAGCGAACAGGTAGAGCTGGTCGGCAAGGTCCTGCCTCCGGGTCTGCGCATTGAAGGAGAACGCGCCTTCGCCGATCGCGAAGTCGAAGCCCATCTTGCGACCCGTTGCGAGGCGGTCGAGCTCTTCCTGGCCCAGTTCGCCGAGGCCCGACTGGATCAGGGCTCCCTCGCCCAGCTGGATGATCGCGGCCTCGTCTTCGTCGAACGCGCGCAAGCCGCCGCCGAAGCGGACTTTCACCGCGACACGGCCGGGTTCGTGATTGTTGGCCAGCAACAGCGCCTTGACGCCATTGGCAAACTCGACCCGCTCTACATCGCCGATGGAATGAGGAACCCTAGCGACAACCGTGCCGGGTTCTCCGACAGGAGGGAGCTCATCGAAAGAGATACTCTGCGCAGCAAGACGGGCGTCTCCGCTGGCATCGACCTTTGCCGACAAAGCAGCCGAGAGGCTTTCCTCTGTGGCCTCATCGGCAGCAGGGGTGATGTACGTCGCACGAACGACATTGCCGCTGAAAAGCTTGCGGGTTTCCTCCAGCACGTTTTCCGGCGTTGCCTTTTCGCGCATCGAGTTGAAAACCATCAGGAAGGTTTCGGGAGCTGCGATAGCTTCCCGGATATCGACCGCATTGACCAGGTCGTCGGCATAGCCGGATCCAGCAAGGACCGAGCGCTGCTCTACCAGGTTCGCATAGCCGACTTCCATTTCCTGGAGTTCGCGCTCCATTTCTTCGCGCGTCGGCGGATTCGCCAGAGCGTCGGCGATAACCGAGCGAACATCGGCAAGCGCCTGCTCCCAATCTTCCGTCAGCGGCGCGAATTGGACCAGCGTCGCGTGTGTCGAGCGGCTGATCTTGGCCTCGTTCGCTTGGGCGTAAAGGAAGCTTCCGCCGGACCGCGCACGCGCTTCCAGGCGGCGATTGATCAGCTGGACGGCAAGCTGTTCGCGCAGGCGGCCTTCATTGTAGACGATAGTGTCCAGGACCTGTCGCCAGGGCTTGAAATATCCATAAGTGAAGGCACGCGGCAGCGAAGGTTCCACGATTACCGCTACATCGCCTACGGGATTGGCACCGCTCGCACCTGCCGGGGGTAGCGGATCGCCGAAATCCGGAGCCGGGGCAGGATCGCCCGCGACCGCCCAATCGGAAAAATACCTCTCGATAAGGCTGGCAAACAGAACCGGATCCAGATCGCCAACGACGGAAATCACTGTATTCTCGGGCCGATACCAGCGGTCGTAGAAAGCCTGCACCGAAGCGCCGGTGGCGCCGCGGAGGCTTTCGTCGGTGCCGATAGTAATGCGCTCGGCCAGCCGCTGACCGGCAAAGAGCGTCTGCAAGGACGCTTCGGAAACGCGCTCGTTCACGCCGCCACGCTCGCGCTTCTCTGCCAGAACGATCGGCACTTCGGTAGCGACATTGGAATCCGACAGGACAGGCGCGCGAACCATGCCGGACAGTAGCTTCATGCTCTCTTCCAGCTTCGCCGGGTCTACACTCGGGAGGTCCAATTTGTAGACCGTATGCGTGGGGCTGGTTTCGGCATTGGTATCGCTGCCGAAAGTCGCGCCAAGTCGCTGCCAGGTCGGAATGGCCTCTGAGATGCCCAGATATTTGCTCTCGCGGAACAGCAGGTGTTCCAGCAAGTGAGCATAGCCGAGCTCGTTATCTTCTTCGTAAAGGGAACCCGCATCGATCCTGACCCGGATCGACACCTGGCCCGGCGGCACGCCGTTCTCGCGCACGCCATAGCGCAGTCCGTTTTCAAGCTCCCCGAACAGCCATTCCTCGTCGCGCGGGACGTCGCTGCCTTCGTAGATCCAGGGAACTTCTCCTTCCGCCTGGAGCGAGGACGGTACGGGCATGTCTTGCGCCGCCAGCGGCTGAACCGCGAGCAAGGAGAGTGGGAAGCAAAGCGCGATACGCCGGAAGGCGCGCGGAAAATCAGTCATGACCCATGTATAGGTACGCCGCTGGTGAAGGACCAGTGAACACGAACAAATGATAGCTTCGCTTGCCGCTGTGGGCCAGCATCACTACATGGCCGGCATGTTCATCGAAACCGAAACCACGCCGAATCCTTCCAGCCTGAAGTTCTTGCCGGGCCGCCCGGTCATGGGCCAGGGAACCCGCGAATTTGCTTCGCCCGAGGCAGCTGAAGCCAGCCCTCTGGCACAGGCGATTTTCGATACGGGAGAGGTGGTGAACGTGTTCTTCGGCGGCGAATTCGTCACCGTCACGGCCGCTCCGGGCGCGAGCTGGACCGACCTCAAGCCGCAGGTCCTCTCGATCCTTCTCGATCACTTCGTGTCCGAGGCCCCGCTCTTTGCCGCAGGGACGGCAGGCGGCATTTCAGTGCCGGCCGAGGACGAAGACCTGTTCGTCGAGGAAAACGAGGCTGACGCCGATATCGTTGCCCAGATCAACGAATTGCTGGAAACCCGGGTGCGACCGGCAGTTGCGGGTGATGGCGGCGACATCCAGTATCGCGGGTTCCGGGACGGGGTGGTATACCTCCAGCTTCAGGGCGCTTGCGCCGGTTGCCCTTCATCCACCGCTACGCTCAAGCATGGGATCGAAGGTCTTCTGAAACATTATGTCCCGGAGGTCGTTGAGGTTCGCGCAGCCTGAACTCCAATTTCGACACGCGAGTATCCGATGACCAAGCAGTTTCACGACACCACCCTTTCCGCCGACGCCCTCGACCAGGTATTCCGCGAGGCGCGCAGCTATAATGGCTGGCTCGACAAAAAAGTGTCGGACGACCAGATCCACGCGATCTACGAACTGCTGAAGATGGCGCCGACATCGGCGAATATGCAGCCTTCGCGCATTATCTGGGTGAAATCGGAAGATGCAAAGAAGAAGCTCGCCGACTGTGCTTCTGAAGGAAACACCGACAAGATCCTGACCGCTCCGGTCACGGCGATCATCGGATACGATATCGACTTCCACGAAGAACTTCCGTGGCTCTTCCCGCATACCGACGCGAAGAGCTGGTTCGAAGGCGACGAAGAAGGTCGCAAGGAGGGCGCGTTCCGCAATTCCTCCCTGCAGGGTGCTTATCTCATGATCGCAGCACGCGCGATCGGCCTCGATTGCGGGCCGATGTCGGGCTTCGACGCCGACGCGGTCGACAAGGCCTTCTTCGGGGACAATCCGAAGCACAAGACCAACTTCATCTGCTCGATCGGTTACGGCGATCCGACCACGATTTTCGACCGCAGCCCGCGACCGGACTTCGACAAGTTCAATACGATCGCCTGACTTGAAGCTGGCGCGAGGCTGGGGCACTGCGCTTCGATGCGATTGCTTGCAATAGAGACAGCCACGGAAGCCTGCTCGGTCGCGCTCTTCGATGAAGGGCGCCCGATAGGGGGATTTCACGAAACCATCGGTCGTGGACATGCCGAAAAGCTGGTCCCGATGATCGCACGTTTCGAGAACCGCGGGCGAGCCGACATGATTTGCGTTTCGCTCGGCCCCGGCAGCTTTACCGGAGTGCGGATCGGCCTCGCCACTGCGCGCGCCTTGGGAATCGCGTGGAATGTGCCGGTTCGCGGCTATCCGACGCTCGCCCTCGTAGCCGCAATAGCGCGCAACCAAGGTGCAAGCGACGTCACCGTCTGCATGAATGGCGGCCATGGCGAATGGTTCGTCCAGGAATTCGGATCCGATGGATTGCCGTTGTGTGAGCTATCGTCCTTGACTCCGGAATACGCGGCGCAGCGGGCGCCCCGCGCAACGATTGCAGGTTCACGCGCAGGAGATCTGGCTGCGATGATCGGTCACCCGGAGGACAGGGTTGTGACCACCCTCCCCGACGCCTCTTGCTTCGGTGCGCTTCCTGAAGCCTTGCTCACCGACCAGCTCTCACCCTTGTATGGACGCGGGCCGGACGCCAAACTACCGACGCGATGAACGATCTGGACAAGGCGATGGCGGTCATGGATGCCGCGTTCGATCCCTATTGGCGAGAGGCGTGGACCCGTCGCCAGGTAGAGGATTCCCTGGCCCTTTCCTCCGGCTTCATGATCTTGGTGGATGACGCGGGGCAGTATCCCTCTGAGGCTAACCCCGCTGCGGGATTTGTTTTGGCCCGCAAAGTGCTCGACGAAGTAGAATTGCTGCTCATCGGGGTCCGGCCGGAATACAGGGGACGTGGCCTTGGCAGCAAACTAATTAGCGAGTTCTTGGAAAAATCGGCACGAATGGGAGCCGCCAACGTCTTTCTTGAGGTGCGTGCAAACAACCCGGCCGAGAAGGTCTACCGATCCGCCGGATTTGAGCCGATAGGCAGGCGCAAGGACTATTACCGCACCACAGATGGCACGAAAATCGACGCTGTCACCTTCGGCAAGACGCTCTGAACCGCTGCTCACGACCGGAATCTTGTATACACGCGACAAAAGTGGCGGTTTTATACAATTTTGAGTAGACACCCCTTTGTCTTGGTTATAGCCACAAGAAAAGGGAGATTTTGCACTATGGATCAATTCGAAACCGATATGTCCGAAACGCTCATTACGTTGACGTCGGACATCGTTGCTGCCCACGTAAGCAATAACAGTGTTGCCGTAGACGACGTGCCGACGCTGATTTCGAATGTCTATGCTGCGCTTTCCGGCCTTGATGGCGGCACTACCGCTGAAGAAGTTCGCCCGGATCCGGCCGTTTCCATTCGCGCTTCGATCAAGAAAGACCACATCGTCTGCCTCGACTGCGGCAAGAAGATGAAGATGCTCAAGCGGCACCTTTCGACTGAGCACGGCATGACGCCGGACGAATATCGCCAGCGGTGGGACCTTTCTGCCGATTATCCGATGGTTGCGCCCGATTACGCCGATACCCGTCGCGACTTGGCCAAGAAAATCGGTCTGGGCCGCAAGCCCGGACAGAAGCGCGGTCGTCGTAAAGCGGCGTAATCCGCACTGCCTTCTTGAGAACAACGCCCCGGCCCGATAAGGGTGCGGGGCGTTTTCAATCGGGGAGCCCCATTGCACCAGAAGATCGATCTAGAGCAGCTTTGTGCTGACAAGGGACTGCGCATTACCGAGCAGCGTCGCGTTATCGCGAAAGTGCTGTCGGAGAGCGACGATCATCCCGACGTGGAAATGCTGCATGAACGCGCCAACAAGATCGATCCGGGCATCTCCATTGCCACGGTCTATCGTACCGTTCGCCTGTTCGAAGAAGCCGGGATTCTCGACCGGCACGATTTCGGTGACGGCCGCGCTCGCTACGAAGCGGCGCCCGAAGCGCACCACGATCACCTGATCGACGTCGAAAGCGGGAAAGTCGTCGAGTTCGTCGATCCGGAACTCGAAGCCTTGCAGAAGCAGATCGCCGAAAAACTGGGCTATCGTCTCGTCGACCATCGCATGGAGCTTTATGGCGTCCGCCTCGACCGCGAAAGCTGAGCGCCGCCTGGAGCGTTACTCCAAGAAGCGGCTAGCGGCAGCGCGCGGCGAGAAGGTCCCCTTGACACTGATCGGATGGGTCCGCTTCATCCTCCGTCTAATCGGCATCGTCTTGCTCCTGCTGTTCTTCGTGCCGTTACATTATGCCTTCCGCATTTTTGCTTACGGCTCGCCCTTCCCCATGCTGTTCCTGCGCTACACGGCGCGGGTCGTCGGAGCGCGGGTCGAAGTGGTCGGCACCCCCCTTCGGCGCGATGTTTTCTTTATCGCAAACCACGTATCGTGGATCGACATCCTCGCCATGGCAGGAGCCAGTGGCACCGCTTTCGTCGCAAAGTATGAGTTGAGCCAGGTTCCCGTCATCGGCTGGCTGTGCAGCCTCAACCGGACGGTTTTCGTCAAACGCGAACACCGCATGGGTGTGGCTGAACAGATCAATGCGCTGAAAGAAGCCCTGGCGGACAACTGGTCCGTCACCGTTTTCCCGGAAGGGACGGTTACCGACGGGCATTCGCTATTGCCCTTCAAGTCGAGCATGATTTCCGTTCTCGAACCGCCTCCTCCGGGCGTGCTGGTCCAGCCTGTCGTCGTCGATTATGGCGAAAACTCGGAAGAGATCGGCTGGATCGGGGAAGAAAGCGGCTTGCACAACGCCATGCGCATCATGGCACGGCGCGGGACATTCAAGCTACGCCTCCACTATCTCGAACCTTTCAGTCCGGAAGATTACCACGGTCGCAAGGCTATTGCGGCCAAGGCGCGTGAGGAGATCGAGGAGCGTCTTGTCGCGAACCTCGGAGGACCGCTGCGCGACTACCAGCACGTTGTGGATGCCGTGCGATACAAGCCGCCGCAGGCCGAAGCGGAAAGCTAAAGCTCAGCCTTGACCAACCAGTCATGGAACAGCCGCACTGGCCGTTCTTCCAGAGCTGTGGGCTTGCAGACGAACCAGTAGCTATAGGGGCTTTCGACCTCGACCCCGTAGAGATCGGTCAGGCGATCGTCCGCTGCGCGGCGTAAGTGATCGTCATGCATGATCGCAATACCCAGGCCCTGTGCAGCAGCCTCGAGCATGAGCTGTCCCGAATCGAAGTGATCGATCGCCGCCGGCTCGATATCCCTGAGGCCCAGTTCGTCTTTCCAGGCGACGAAGCTTTCGGGCAATCCGTTGTGGATCAGGAAGGTCTGGCGGCCGAGCAATTCCGGATCCGGCTTGTCACCCAGCTTCGCTGCCAGTTCCTTGCTCGCGATCGCGTGCACCATGTTGAAGTCGAGCCGCACGGCGTGGAGGCCGCTGGCAGGCCCGCGCGACAGAATAATTGCCGCATCCAGCGTGTCACCCACCCGGTCTTCGAGATGGGGGCCAGTGTCGATATCGATATGAAGCAGCGGATGACGCGCGCGCAGTTCCGCCAGGCGAGGGAAGAGCCTCTGGCTTCCGAACAGGGGCAACACGCCCAAGTGCAGCCGCAGGACGGAAAGATTGTCGGACTGGCTCTCCACCGCCCTCGCCAGGGCTTCCAGCTGGGGATTGACCGCTTCGTAGAAAGCATGGCCGTCGTCGGTCAGCTGCATCGCCTGCCGCGCCCGTGTGAACAGCTTCTTGCCGACGAAATCCTCGAGATTCCCGATCCGCCGTGACAGCGCCGAAGGGCTTAAACCCAATTCATCCGCTGCGGCGCGGGCAGATCCCAGCCGCACAGTGCGAACGAATGCCTCGAGGGCACGCAAGGGAGGAAGTCTGCGGACAGCCATACTGGGTGCGGCCTATTGCGCCGCAGCGACGCTGTCGAGGACCAATGTGCAACTTAATGCAACAATGCGATCACTCATCCTTGGCGGCATCTGAGGGCGGCTCATGCAGGCGCATGCGTTTGACGTGCGTTTCGTCACCATCGAGGATTTCAATCCGCCAGCCGCTTTCGTGTTCCAGAATCTTTCCGACCGGCGGGACCTGTTCTGCCAGCACGAAAGCCAGGCCGCCGAGCGTATCGACCGCCTCTTCGACTTCGGCGAGACGGGGATCCACTTTCTGCGCGACATCGTCGAGTTCGGCACGGGCGTCGCAGTCCCACATCCCTTCGCCGATCGACACGATCCATTCTTCCGGCAGTTCGTCGTGCTCGTCTTCGATTTCCCCGACGATCTCCTCGACGAGGTCTTCGATGGTGATGAGCCCGTCCGTGCCGGAAAATTCGTCGATGACGACTGCCAGGTGCATGCGCTGCGCACGCATATCCGCCAGCACGTCGAGCGCGTTGCGCGTCTGCGGGACATAGAGCGGTTGCCGCATCAGCACGGTCCAGTCGGCCGGCGGCTCCTTCTTCTCCGCCAGGAAGGGGAATACGTCCTTGATGTGGATCATGCCGATCACATCATCGAGCTGGCCGCGGTAGACCGGCATGCGCGAATGGCCGTGCTCCGAGAAAGTCTCGACCAGCTCGTCCCAGCCCGCATCGGCGGACATGGCCACGATTTCGCCGCGCGGCACCGCGACGTCGTCGGCATCGTGCTCGCTGAAATGCAGCAGGTTGCGCAGCATCTGGCGTTCGACGCCGGACAGGTCGCCCTTGGCATCGTCTTCGGCCGAAGAATCGCCGTTCTCGCCTTCGTGTTCGTCGATAGCCTCTTCGAGCTGCGCGCGCAGGGAGCGCTCGCCGCTATCGGGGTCGAACAGTTTACGGATCGCGGGCCAAAGCCCGCTGCTACTCTCCGCGTCTCCGGCGGGGGTGGAAGAATTGGCCATGGGCCGGGTGCGTACTCCTATTTGTCGCGGTCCCCATATGGGTCCGCTATACCCAATTTTGCAAGCGCCTCGATCTCGAGTTTTTCCATTGCTTCTGCCTGCTCGTCGGAATCGACGTGGTCATGACCGGCAAGGTGCAGCAGTCCGTGGACGATTAGGTGGGCCGCGTGATCGGCCAGAGCGATGCCCTTTTCCGCTGCTTCGCGCTCGCAGGTACCGTAGGCGAGAGCCAGGTCGCCGAGCATTTCGGGAGGGCCGTCGGGCGTAAGGCCAAGCAGTTCCTCACGCTCCAGCATGGGGAAAGACAGCACGTTAGTCGGCTTGTCCTTGCCGCGCCATTCGCGATTGAGGTCGTGAACTTCGTCGTCGCTCGTAAAAAGTAGCGAAGCGATGAGGCGCGGATTTGCCAGCGCATGCTCCACCTCGCTGGTCGCTTTCTGCGCGCGCTCGGCCAGGATTTCCCATTCGTCATTCGGCCAGCCGTCAATCTCGATATCGAGCATTGTCACTTGGGGAACGGTTCTCGAATGGTGGATTTGCACGTCCACTCTTCGCTGTTCGGGAAATGAAGGACGAGCGTCGTGAGCACAGCATCATTGCCAAGCTGCCAACGGGCCACGGTCCGCTTGGCCGGGCCAATCGACGAGACCTCGGCCTCGCTATTTCCGAACCGCTCGGAAAACGCAGCAAGGGTATCCCGACATTCGAGCTCTACCGGTTCCAATTCAATCAGTTCGAGCCTTCCCTTCTCATTGAAGAAGAAGAAGAGCTCGTATTCATGGCCATCGAGACCCCACTTCCCACCAAGAGTGGAGACAATGGGCCTCATTCGCCAGCTTCGAGGTTCTTCCAGGCGATAGACCTCGATATCCGAACCGGCCGATTCGACCTGCTTTTCCTTCATTCCCCATTTGAAGCCCTGCCAGTCCGCATGTGCCGGCGTCGCGCAGGTGAACACGAGGCAGGCCGCAGCTAGTCTCATCATGCCGCCGGGCCTTCGTAAGCCTCCACGATCCGCCCCACGATCGGATGGCGGACGACGTCGGCGGCGGTGAAGCGGATGGTGCCGAAACCCTCCACGCCTTCCAGCTTGCCCACCGCATCGGCTAGGCCGCTCATCCCGTCGCCGCCGGGAATGTCGACCTGCCGCGGGTCACCGCAAATAACCATGCGGCTGTTCTGGCCGAAACGGGTGAGGAACATCTTCATCTGCTCGCGCGTGGTGTTCTGCGCTTCGTCGAGAATGACGAAAGCGTCGGCCAGCGTGCGGCCGCGCATGAAGGCGATGGGCGCGATCTCGATCTCTCCCGACGCCAGCCGCCGCTCCACCTGTTCCGGCGGCATGCAGTCGTAAAGCGCGTCGTAGAGCGGGCGCAGATAGGGATCAACCTTGTCCTTCATGTCACCGGGCAGGAAGCCGAGCTTCTCGCCCGCCTCCACCGCAGGGCGCGACAGGATCAGGCGCTGCACGCTGCCATTGATGAGCTGCGCCACAGCCTGCGCCACAGCCAGATAGGTCTTGCCGGTACCCGCCGGGCCGAGCGCGAAAATGATATCGTCGCGCGTCAGCGAGCGCATGTAGGTCGCCTGCATTGCGCTGCGCGGGACGATGGTCTTGCGCCGCGTGCGGATCATGATCGGCGGGCCCTTAGGCTCTGCATCCATGATGCCGTCCAGCGTCGGTTCGTTCGACATGGAGATTAGGGATTCGATCGCGCCGGCGTCGAGTTCCTGTCCCTGCGACAGGCGATCGTACATCTCGTTCAGAACGTCACGGGCGCGGGCCACGCTGTCTTCGGGACCTTCGATATGCAGATCGTTGCCGCGTGCCGCGATGAAGACGCCGAGGCGGTTTTCGACCTGGACCAGATTTGCGTCGAATTGCCCGAACAGTGCGCCCAACAGGCTCTGGTTATCGAAGCTGATGTCGATCTGTGCGCGGCGAACTTCACGCTGCGGACTGGGCGGCGGTGTGAAAGCCTGATGGGCCTTCGGTGCGGGTTTACGAGCCATGCGCTCCTTTCGTTTCCGAGTCGGAATCTAGGCTTCCCTCCGCGAGGTGCAAGTGGCCCGGTCTCATGACCGTGGAAAGTAAGCGGCTTGTCACAAAAGCAGACCGCGATCAGACTCCCGCTCCGACTCGCAGCATCGGGAGTAACCAAATGCTTCGCCAGACCATCGCCGCCATCTCGATTTGGACCCTTGCAGCATGCTCGCCAGCGGACGCACCGGTCGATCCGGCAGAGACCGAAGCGGCGGATGACATGACGACCCAAGCGGAAGCGCCCGACCCGGAAGACGACATCCGTCACTTCCTGCTCCAGGAATATCCCGATGCAGGAGCCATGCGGTATGCGCTGGCATGGAGCGATCTCGATGCCGACGGAGCGGACGAGGCGATCGTCTACCTGGCTGCCCCCTATTTCTGCGGTTCGGGCGGATGTCCGACGCTCGTCCTGACCCCTGCGGGGCCGATGTGGCGAAAGGTCGGCGACATCAGCGTCTCGCGCACGCCCGTGACTGTGCTGGATAGCAGCACGAATGGCTGGAAGGACATCACCGTCGCGGTTTCCGGCGGCGGCGGTGCGTCCGGCAATGCACTCTTGAAGTTCGACGGAGAGGCTTACCCGTCCAACCCCACGGTCGCCCCGGCCGAAATGACGGAGACCACCGGTACGGTCGTGATCGCGGAAGAACCCGAGTTCACCGACCTCGAGCCGGTCGAAGCCTCAGGCGGCTGACAAAGCCGTTTCACGAAGCGTACCGGCGAGAGAGTTCGGTCCGGCTTCCACGAGTTCCACCTCGACCAGATCGCCGATCTGCGCGTCGCCTTCGAACCACACGCTCTGCAGCCAGGGCGATTTGCCCAGCCACTGGCCGGGATGCTTGCCCTTGCGCTCCACGAGGACTTCACACGTCCTCCCTACGCTCGCCTCGTTGAAAGCAAGCTGGTCGCGGTTGAGTGCGTCCTGCAAGCGGCGCAGACGCTCATCCATGACGTCTTTGGCGACCTGCCCGTCCATAGTGGCGGCGGGCGTGCCGGGGCGCGGCGAATACTTGAAGCTGAAGGCCTGCGCGTATTTGACCTCGTCCACCAGTGCGAGCGTTTCCTCGAACTCTGCATCGGTTTCACCCGGGAAGCCGACGATGAAGTCGCCCGATAGCGCAAGGTCGGGCCGCGCGGCGCGGAAGCGGTCGAGCAGCTTGAGATAGCTTTCCGCCGTGTGGCTGCGGTTCATGGCTTTGAGGACACGGTCGCTGCCCGCCTGCACCGGCAGGTGGAGGAAAGGCATGAGCTTGTCGATCTCGCCGTGCGCGGCGATCAAATCGTCGTCCATGTCGGCGGGGTGGCTGGTTGTGTAGCGGATGCGCGCAAGGCCATCGACCTTCGCAAGGTCGCGGATCAGGCCTGCTAGGCCGACCTGGTGACCCTTACCGTCCTCGCCCGACCATGCCGATACGTTCTGGCCCAGTAGCGTGATCTCCTTGGCGCCCGCATCGACCAGCTTCCTGGCTTCGGTCACGAGGTCTGCATAGGGGCGGCTGATTTCCGCGCCGCGCGTATAGGGCACGACGCAATAGGTGCAGAACTTGTCGCAGCCTTCCTGCACGGTAAGGAAGCTCGCCGGATTGGTGCGGCGACGCTCGGGTAGCGCGGCGAACTTGGCGATGGCCGGCATGTCGGTGTCGGTCGCCCGCTCGCCCTTCACTGCCTTTTCCAGCATTTCCGGCAGGCGGTGATAGGCCTGCGGGCCGACGACCATGCTCACCGCCGGAGAGCGCTTCATGATCTCTTCGCCCTCGGCCTGAGCAACACAACCCGCCACCGCGATCATCGGGGCCTTGGTCTGCGTCTTGCCCTTGGTCAGACGGCCGATGTCCGAATAGACCTTCTCCGCCGCCTTCTCGCGAATGTGGCAGGTGTTCAGGACAACGAGGTCGGCGTCCTCGCCTTCGGGCGCGGGCACGATGCCCTGCTCGCCCAGCATTTCGGCCATACGCTCGCCGTCATAGACGTTCATTTGGCAGCCGAAGCTCTTGACCCTGTAGGTCTTGGGGGAATTGGTCGGTTTCATAGGCCTGAGTGTTAAAACAGCTCTTTCATCAATCGCTCTCATGCAGCTTCATCAATCGCTCTCATGCAGCAGTTTCTTGCGACCTACCGCGTAATAATGAGCGTAGACCAATAGTACCCACAGGCTCCACGCCGGCAGAGCCGTGGTGATTGCTGCCACCAGCCATCCAATTTCTCTACCTGTCAAAAGCAGCGTCACGACCAAGGCAACGATAACCACCAGAAGCGGTGACACTGCACGACGCAGATAGAGCTTTTGAACTTTGCCTTTCATCACCCAACAGTCGCTTTCACGATCTTGCCCGGGTTTGCCGGCGGCTCGCCCTTGGGGAGGGCGTCGACGTGTTCCATGCCGCTCTCGACCTGGCCCCAGACGGTGTACTGGCCGTCGAGGAATTCGGCGTCGTCGAAGCAGATGAAGAACTGGCTGTTGGCGCTGTCTGGCACCTGGGTGCGGGCCATCGAGCAGGTGCCGCGGGTGTGCGGTTCGCTGTTGAATTCGGCCTTGAGGTCGGGCTTGTCACTGCCGCCCATGCCGGTGCCGGTCGGATCGCCGCCCTGCGCCATGAAGCCGGGGATCACGCGGTGGAAGACCACGCCATCGTAGAAGCCTTCGCCCGCCAGCGTCGTGATGCGCTCTACGTGTCCGGGTGCGAGGTCGGGGCGCAGCTTGATCACCACGTCCTTGCTTTCGCCGTCGCCGGTGTCGAGGGTGAAGGTCAGCTTGTCGGCCATTGGTATTATCTCCTGTAAATCGGTTGGCGCCTACATAGGCGTTCACAGCCTCATGTCACCCTCTGCTTGCTTTATGGGGCCCACTGCCTAGAGGTTGCGCCCCATGGCGGAGCACGAGCGCCCCCTTGACGATGACGACGTGATCCTGGCCGGCGAGGAGCAGGAGGAAGGCGCACGTCCGGACGACCGCATCGACGACGAGCGCATGGACGAGGAGAACACGCTGAAGCGCGAGTTCGTTTCCTCGGTCGAGGACGCGCTGGAGGCGGGCGAGACCGGTGCGGTTTACGACCTCGTCGAACCGCTTCACCCCGCCGACGTCGCCGACCTTCTCGAATTGTTCGACAAGGACGACCGCGCCACACTTGCCGCGGCCATCACCGACCTGATGACCAGCGAAGTCGTTGCCGAGCTCAACGACTACGTCCGCGAAGAGATGATGGAAGCGCTGCCCGCCGATGCGGTGGCGCAGATCGCGGAACAGCTGGAAACCGACGATGCCGTCCAGCTGATCGAGGATCTGGACGAGGACGACCAGAAGGCCATCCTCGCCGAGCTGGAACCGGAAGACCGGATCGCCATCCAGTCGGCCCTGTCCTATCCCGAAGAGACCGCGGGCCGCCTGATGAACCGCGAGTTCGTGGCGGTTCCGGAACACATCACCGTCGGCGACCTGATCGATTACCTGCGCGACGGGCGCGAATTGCCCGAGGACTTCTTCGAGGTCTTCATCGTCGACCAGCGCCACCACCCGGTCGGCACCTGCAACCTCTCGTGGGTCCTGCGCACGCCGCGCAACATCGCGCTGGGCGACGTGATGAAGCGCGACCAGACGCTGATCCCGGCCATGCTCGACCAGGAAGAGGTCGCGCTGATGTTCCAGAAGTACGGCCTCATCTCTGCCGCCGTGGTGGACGAGGACGGACGCCTGGTCGGCCAGATGACGGTCGACGACATCGTCCACATCATCGCCGAGGAAGCGGGCGAGGACGCCCTGCTGATGTCCGGCGCGGGCGAAGGCGACATCAACGAGCCGATCCGCGAGGCATACTCCAGCCGCGTGCGCTGGCTGGTCGCCAACCTCGGCACTGCTCTCATCGCATCGCTCATTATCGCAGCGTTCGGCGCCGCTATCGAGAAGCTGGTCGCGCTCGCCGTACTGATGCCCATCGTCGCCAGCATCGGCGGCAATGCGGGCACGCAGACCATGGCTGTGACCGTGCGCGCGATCGCCATGAACCAGCTGACGCGCAGCAACACGCGGCGCATCCTGACACGCGAACTGCGCGTCGCGCTGCTCAACGGGGTTACCATCGCGGTACTTATCGGCGCGGCGACGGCGGTCATTTTCACACCCCTGCTGGGCGCGGTCATAGCGCTCGCCATGATCATCAACGTGGTGACCGCAGGGCTTGCCGGCGTGCTGGTCCCGGTCGCGTTCGACCGGCTCGACCAAGACCCTGCAGTGGCGTCCAGCGTCTTCGTGACCATGATCACGGATTCGATGGGCTTCTTCGCTTTTCTCGGCCTTGCCGTGGCGTTGCAGGTCGTCTGATCTCCTACAGAGTGGAACGGGTGGAACACGGTCCAGGGAGAAAAAATCCTCGGGGCCCAAGCCACCCCCGAAGTGGCGCGATTGCGTGAATGAGGGGCGAAGAGCGCTGTCCATGAGGCATGCCTGCACCAGCCGCCCGATTGTAGGAAAGCCCCTTCCCGGCATTGCGCATCGGCCCGTGCAGACTACATCGGTCCCATGCCGCTAAACCTGACCAAGATCGCTTTCGGTGCGCAAAGCTATGGCGACATCGAAAGCTGGTATGCGCAGCGGCGCAGCCCGAACCTGACCACCCGCTATCGCCCGACGAAGTGGGAACAGTGCATCGGCGGATCGCTCTTCTGGATCCACCAGCACTCTATCGTGGCGCGCAGCGAAATCCTCGGCTTCAGCGAAACGAAGGACGGGCGCTGGTCCATCGACCTCAAGCCCGAGCTGGTGCGCGTCATGCCCCGCCCCAAGCGCGCCCACCAGGGCTGGCGCTATCTCAAGGGCGACCCGCCGCGCGACTTGGAAGAAGGCGAGGACATCGGCGATGCCTTGCCCGGCAAGCTCGCCGGCAAGCTAGAGCGCCTCGGCCTGATCTAGTCCGGTTTCCCAAAGACTTAGACAAGCCTTTCCGGAACCGGCTGCAATCCGCGCCGTTGTGACGTCACCGACTGATAAAACATGGCGCGCCGTCGGTCTGCGCTATCGGAGAGTGACTATGAAGAAGTTCCTGACAATGCTCGCGTTCGGCAGCTCGGCCATCCTGCTGTCGGCCTGCAACACGATCGACGGCATCGGCGAAGACGTTGAATCCGTAACCGATTGTGCCGACGGCGTAGAAGGCAACTGCTAAGCCGCACCAAGCCGATCGGCTTACGAAAGAGGCGCTGCCCCAAACGGGCGGCGCCTTTTTCTTTGCCGATTGCTTCTGCCTGCCCGCGCCCTCGGGAAAACGGGCGCGAGGTGCGGTGAAATGCGGAACATCGCCAAGGGCTTACCCGTTGGTTTGGCAAAGGAGACATTCACATGCCCGAACGCCAATCCATGCACCCCGACAATGACCTCATCGACGAGATCACGAAGTACGACACGCCGTCGCAGCAGAGCCGTTCCGGCGGCGAAGTGAACCGCCAGGTCGGCACCCGCGGCGAACTGAACCGCGCCTACGACCCCGACAACCGCGAGCCGGAAGTCGGCTCGGACAATCCGGCACAGGACGCGCAAAAGGGCGAGAAGACCTTGCAGGCGATGCAGGACAGCCGTTCCAGCTAAACCTGCCTACACAGTTTACAGCGAGAGACGCCCCGCCCTCACCGGCGGGGCGTTTTTTATGCGGTGACGCGATTACCCTCGGGGATCGATGATATTATGCGGATAGCGTAAATCTCATATCTTCACTTACTTGATACTGAAGAATCTTTCGATCGTCAGATTAGACCTTCTTTAGAGAATTTGCATTTTTGAGGAGATTGCTTCACTTTGGCACAGTCATTCTGATTGGCATGCAGAATAGAATTACTTCATTTAAGCGATCTAACTGTGAGTACCGTTGAAACACAGTGGGGCAACGAATGAAAATGGACGACATTGACCGGACGTTTTTGGCAAGACTAATTGCTTCGCGACTGAGAGAGGTTCAGGAACGGGCAGCTGCCGAATTCGCCACAGAACCCGGCGTTGCTTCCTTCGTTGTGGACGATCTATTGCCCGAGGCGGTGGCGCGAAAAGTCTTTGAAGCGTTTCCACCATCAGGTCGGATGCGTTTCCGGAATTCGATTAAGGAGCGCAAATATATTGCAGTACAGATGAATGAGTATAACCCCCTCCTCGAGGAAGCGGTTTATGCTTTTCAAGCGCCCGAAGTTGTTCAGGCGATCAAGGAAATTACTGGATTTGCGACGTTGGAGCCGGATGAATTTCTGTATGCGGGAGGTGTGAGCGCAATGCCTAAAGGCGCGTATCTGAAGCCGCATCTCGACAATTCTCATGACGCTGAGCAGCAACGTTATCGCGCTTTGAACCTGCTCTTTTACGTCACACCTAATTGGCAGAAAGAATTCGGCGGGAATTTTGAATTATGGGATGAGGGTCCTAAGAAGAAGCCACGGACGATTGTGAGTCAGTTCAACCGTTTGGTGGTGATGTTGACCAATGACTCATCATGGCACGGGGTTTCGGAGGTAACAGCCGAAAAAACCCGTTGCTGTGTTTCGAATTACTATTTTTCGACCGTCCCGGTTGACGGGAAGGAATTTTTTCACGCCACCTCCTTCAGGGGACGACCGGGTGAGAGACTCAAAGACTTAGTGATGGCAGCTGATAACGCACTACGAACGATGGTCCTGAAGGTGACGGGCACCAAATTGTTCAAGAACCCTCATTTCTACCGAAAATAGACTGTAGTAAGGGAAGTGCCTCGATCCATCTTAACGGTTTCTAATGGCCGCTAAAGGCCAAACGAGAATTGCGAGTCTCGATGGTACTAACTTTCGAGGGACAATTAGAATACGTCTTCGGGCAGGTCGCTAGTCCAGCTCTCCTTTAGACAGCCGCTGCCGTCTTTTCCGCCACCCTTCTCAGCGCGTTGACGTAAGATTCCGGCGGCTGTGCTCCAGGCACCATGAAGCGGCCCTCCAGGATCATCGCGGGCACGCCGCTGATGTTCATGTCCCATGCTGCGCGTTCTTCGGCGCGGGTCTTGTGGGCGATTTGCTCGTCGTCGAGCGCGGCTGACGCTGCGTCGCGGTCGAGGCCAATGCTCTCAGCCACATCCAGCAGCACTTCGCGCTCGCCGATCCGCTGGCGGGCATTGAAATGCGCCTTGAACAGGGCGAGCTTGAGTTCGGTCTGCTTTGCCGCGCCGTGCTCCTCGCCCGTCCAGGTCAGCAGCTTGTGTGCCTCGAACGTGTTCCACATCATCGCATCTGGCGCAGGGTCCGGACCCTCGTAATCGAGCGATACGCCAGCCGCATCGGCAGCCTGCCGCATCTGGCCCTGCACTTCCTTCGACTGCTCGATCGTGCGCCCGTATTTGCGTGCGATGTGGGCGGTCCGTTCCTCGCCTTCTTCCGGCATGTCGGGATTGAGTTCGAATGCGTGCCAGCGCACGTCCGCCTCGATCTCGCCTTCCAGCTGTTCGAGCGCCTGCGACAGATTGCCCCAGCCGACGAGGCACCAGGGGCACATCACGTCGGACCAGATATCGATCGTCATCTTGCGGGGCTGGGTCATCTGTGGATCCACCAATGCATGAGGTGATGGGCGATGGCATGCGGTGGCGGCGCGCGGAACGGACCGTCGCCTGCCAGCGAGGCTTTCACCTCGTCGCGCGAGTACCAGTTTATTTCCGCCATCTCGGTTTCGTCGATGGTCAGGGCGTCGTCATCGGCATGGCTGTGGCAGCCGATCATCAGCTGGCTGGGAAACGGCCACGGCTGGCTGGCGACATAGGTTACGTCGCGCACGCGCACGCCGCTTTCCTCGAAGACTTCGCGCGCGACGCCTTCCTCGATGCTTTCGCCCGGTTCGACAAAGCCTGCGAGCGCGGAAAAGCTGCCCTCGGGCCAGCCCAGTCCGCGGCCGAGCATGAGCTTGCCGTCATATTCGACCAGCATGATCGTGACCGGGTCCGTGCGCGGGAAATGGCTTGCCCCGCAGGCCGTGCAATCGCGCTGCCAGCCGCCCTTGGCCAGCTTGGTATCGCCGCCGCACTGGGCGCAGAACCTATGGCGTGCATGCCAATCGACGATGCTGCGTGCGCCGCCGTAGAGCGCGAGATCGTCGGGCTGAAGATTGGCCATCAGCGACCATAGCTGCGGGTTCGCCATGCGCGGACTTGCATCGCCGCGCGGCGGGACGGCGGCAAAGCAGGCCTTGCCTTCGTCGAGACCGAGGAACACCAGCTCCGCATCCTCCGGTGCATCCGCCAGCGTGCCCCACGAAAGGCGCCCGGCATCATCCATCGACGGCATCAACCCGTCGAGCGCGAGCAGCCGGGCCTTCCAGTTCATGTAGCCGGCCAGCCGCTCCGGATCGGCGCGGACATGGTCGGCGCGATCCAGGCGCGAGCCGGTAAAGGAAAGCACCCCGCTTACGCGCCCATCATGGCTGCAAGGTCGGCCTGTACGGCGTTGGGGAAACCTTCGTGGATCGGATAGGCCTCGGACGGCATGTACTGGGTGTAAAGGCTTGCCCGCAGCTTCGCCGGGTAATTGACGAAAGCCACCGTTCCGGCAGCGCCGCCCCAGCCGAACGAGCCGTCGGTGACGCGGCCGCCCGCGCCGAAGCCCTGGCCTTCGATCCAGGTGCCCTTCGTGACGGCGGTTTCCGGCAGCAGGTTCGAGGTTCCGAGCTTGACCGCAGCCTCGCTCATCACGCGCTTGCCGTCGATTTCGCCATAGCCGAGCAGCATCTTGAGGAAGCGGTCGTAATCGCGCGGGCTGGAGACGAGCCCCGCCCCGCCGAAGGGGAATGCCGGATCGTCGAGATAGATCGACGCGCCTGCCGGATCGAGCGGCAGCGGCGTGCCGCCCATGATGCCGTAATTGGTGGTTAGGCGCGGAACCTCGCTCTTCGGCACGCGGAAGAACGTGCTGTTCATGCCGGCAGGCTCGAAAATCTGGGTGCGCAAATATTCGTCGAAGCTCATGCCGCTGGCGACTTCGATCACGCGGCCCAGGAGGTCGAGGCTGACAGAATAGCTCCACTTGCTGCCCGGCTGCAGGACCAGCGGGAGCTGGGCGAGATTGTTGGCGAACTTGTCGAGGCCGCGAATCGCTTCCTCGCGGCCGAGGCCCGGGATCGGCAGTCGCGTCACCTGACCGGGCACCACGCCGTATTTCACATATTGTTCGCGGATCGGGCCCTTCTGGATGATCGAATAGCCAAGGCCCGCCGTGTGCGTCAGCAGGTGGCGGATCGTGATCGGGCGCTCTGCCGGGACGAGATCGGTGACCGAGCCGTCATAGGTCTTCTGCACCATCATCTTGGAGAATGCGGGCAGCGTTTCGGCGAGCGGCTGGTCGAGGCCGAGCTTGCCCTCGTCGATCAGCATCATGGTCGCCATGCCGGTGACCGGCTTGGTCATCGAATAGATGCGATAGAGGCTGTCCATGCCGGCAGGCGTTGCGCCGCCGATCGCCAGCGTGCCTTGCGCAATAAGCAGGGGATCGCGGTCACCCCAGCCCAGCGCGGCCGCCATGTTGGCGACCTTGCCTTCTGACACGTATTTGTCGACCAGCTTGGAGACCATCGGCCAGTCCGCCGACTTGCTGTGCGCCAGTGCCATGCTGCCGCCCGACAAGCCCGAAATGGCTGCACCGGCGGTCAGCCACGCCCCGCCCCTCAGCAGCGAACGGCGCGAAAGCTGGGCATCGTCGAAATTGCGGTAAGCCATGGGAATCCTCTCGAAGTTCTTTTCGCGCCTTTTGTGCGGAAGCGATGCTGAACGGTCAATTGCGAATTGAAACTCTTGAATTGCGTCAGTGTCCTACCCATATAGGACACATGCTGAACCTTCTCTCATTCCTGTTCGGAATCGTCTCGCTCGTCATCGTCATCCCGGCCACCATCCCCTTGCTGGGTTGGGCCAACTGGCTGGCACTGCCGCTGATCGTAATCGGCATCATCGTCGGCCAGCTGTCGTCGAGCAATTCGGGCCGCAACTTCAACATCATCGTGCTGCTGATCGCGGCCCTGCGCCTGACGCTGGGTGGCGGCATCATCTAGGCAAGCGCCAGCCGCGCTGCCTTTGCAAACAGCGTCGGCAATCCCGCTTCGTCGAGCCTGTCGAGCGGCCACCATTCCCCTTCATCCAGGGGGTCGGAGGGCGCTTGCGTTTCGCACACCGCCAATTCCAGCGCGAAATGCGTGAAAGTGTGCCGGACAAGCCCCAGATTGCGCCACGGGCCGCTGGTCGGAGCATTCTTGTGCCCGTCCCCCTTCGCCGACCATCCGTCATCGGGAAGCGCGCGCATTCCGCCCAGCATTCCCGTTCCTTCACGGCGCACAAGCCAGACGTGATCCTCTCTCGTGATCCAGTAAGCCTGCCCTTGCCGCACCGGCTTGGCCTTCTTGGGTGCCTTGACCGGATAGCGCGCCGGATCGCCGTGCGTCCTACCCTCACACGACGCAGATAACGGACACAGCAGGCATTTCGGATCGCGCGATGTGCAGATCGTCGCACCGAGATCCATCATCGCCTGGGCAAAATCCCCCGCCCGGTTTTCGGGGGTAATCTCGTCGGTGCGCTCCCGAATGAGCTTGCGGGAAGACGGCAACGGCTCCTCGATCGCGAAGAGCCGTGACACCACTCTCTCCACATTGGCATCCACGACCACCGCGCGTTTCCCGAATGCGATCGCGGCGACGGCGGCAGCCGTGTAGGCACCAAGGCCGGGCAGGTCGCGCAACTCTTTCTCGGAACTCGGGAAGCCGCTCATCGCGGCGACGGCGCGAGATGCCTTCACGAGGTTTCTCGCGCGGGAATAATAGCCAAGCCCCGCCCACGCCGCCATGACGTCTTCTTCCGGTGCCGCCGCCAAATCCTGAACCGTCGGCCAGCGCTCGGTGAAAGCTTCGAAATAGGGCTTCACCGCAGCAACCGTCGTCTGTTGCAACATCACTTCGGAAAGCCAGACCCGATAGGGGTCGGTCGGCGGCGCACCGGGCCGCGCTCGCCACGGCAGGTCACGGGCGTGCGTGTCATACCATGCGAGAAGTGTGTCGGAGATGCTGGCGGCCACGCGCAGCCTATGGCATGAGCGCGGGCCTAATGGAAAGCGACAAGCCCAAATCCCCGAACAAGCCGGTCCAGCCGAAGAAACCGTCCGGCAAGGGCAAGGCGGGAAAGCCGTACGAACGGCCGCGGGGCGGCCAGGCCAAGGCTATCTCCGACCTCATGCCGCAGATCGGGCGGCCCGCTTTCCGGCGCTTCGGCTTCGTCCAATCGTCGATCGTGAGCCGTTGGCCTGAGATCGTGGGCGATACGCATTCGCAGGTCTGCACGCCTGAGATGATCCGTTTTCCGCCGGGCGAGAAATCCGAAGGCATTCTCGAACTGGTTGTCAAACCCGCCCATGCCCCGCTGATCCAGCAGGTGCTGCCCGAGATCATCGAGCGGGTGAACCGGTTCTTCGGGTACAAGGCGGTGGCACGAATCAAGCTTCGGCAAGGTGCGGTTAAGCCTCCGGAGGCGAAGCAGAAGGCGAAAGCCCCGCCTTCGCTCAAGCCGATACCGATGGAACTCGGCGACAGTTTGCGCGATATCGGGGATCCGGAATTGCGCGCCGTGCTGGAATCGCTCGCGCGCGGGCTCGGATCGCAGGATGAAGACGGAACACAGTGACGTGAAACCCATTGCAAAATTCGCCGTGAGCGCCCTTGTCGCCGCGGCCTCGTTTATCTCCCTCCCCGCAACCGGACAGGATCTTCCGACCAACAAGCCGCGCGGAAACTGGAATACGGTTATCAACGAGGTCGACGGCGGCCACGTCCTCGGCAATCCGGACGCCGAAGCGCGGCTGGTGGAGTTCATGAGCTACACCTGCTCGCATTGCGCCGAATTCACGAAGACCGGCGAAAGCGCGATCAAGCTGCTCTACGTGCCGAGCGGCAAGGTGTCCTACGAAGTGCGGCACCTGATCCGCGATCCGGTCGATCTGACGGCTGCCCTTGCGGCGCAATGCGGCGCACCCGACAAGTTCTTCGCCAACCACACTGCATTGCTGATGAAGTATCCCGACTGGATGGCGAAGGCCCGAAGCATGACGCAGGCGCAAATGGCGCGGTGGAATTTCGGCAGCTTCGCAGCACGCTCTCAAGCGATTGCCAGCGATCTCGACTTCTACGAGATCATGGAAACCCGCGGATATTCGCGCATCCAGCTGGACGACTGCCTGAAGGACGAAACCAGGGCACGGGCCATTGCAGCTCAGAGCCAGGCAGATGCCGCAAAGTATGGACTACGCGGTACTCCGACCTTCATCATGGGCGGCGAGACGCTCGATGCGCATGACTGGCCCCGCCTCCAGCCCTATCTCGACGCGCTGTACGACAAGTAATTCCGCAACTTTGCAGTTGCATTTGTCGGGGATAGCCCTGTGGACACCGGCTCTACGGCGCTTCACCCGGCACAAACCCTGGCTTAGCCTACCTGCCCACCAGAGAGGATTCCGATGAAAACCAGTTTGCGCCTTGCCGTTCTCGCACCATTCGCCCTTACGCTTGCAGCGTGCGGCGATACAACGGAGGAGGCCGGCACCGGTTCGCTCGAAGGTGACGCGATTGCCGCAATCCCCGCACCCGACGGCACGAGCTGGCTCGAAGTAGCCAGCAAGACCGACAATGGCGGGTTCGTGATCGGCAATCCCGATGCGCCGCTGAAGCTGGTGGAATTTGCCAGCCACACCTGCGGCGCCTGCGCCTACTTCGCGGAAAACGGCTCGGCACCCCTGCAGCAGGATTATGTCGACACCGGCAGGGTGAGCTACGAAATCCGCCCGCTGCTGCGCGATCCGATTGACGTGACGATCTCGACCCTGGCGCAATGCGGCGCCCCGGAAAGCTTCCACGCACTGTCGGACCAGGCATGGGCCTCGCTCGCTTCCTTCTACGAGAACCTGGAAGCCAATCCGTCTGCCTACGAAGCGGCAATGCAGGCAGCGCCCGAACAGCGCTTCCTCCTGCTCGCTCAGGCCGCAGGACTTGTCGACTTCTTTGCCGCTCGCGGTCTCTCCGCCGACCAAGCCCGCACCTGCCTGACCAACGCCGAGGGAATCGAGGCCATCGCGACCGCATCGCGCACGGCAGCGGAGGAACTCAATGTAACCGGCACGCCCACCTTCTTCCTCAACGGCCAGCGGCTCGACGGGAACCAGTGGGCGCAGGTCGAACCAATCCTCCAACGCGCCGGCGCCAGGTAAGGCCGGGGCTAGAGGGGGGAAACGGCGACGATGCTCATAAAACAGCTCAGACTGAGCGGTTTCAAGAGCTTCGTCGAGCCGTCCACCCTGCGCATCGAACCCGGGCTGACCGGCGTGGTCGGCCCGAACGGGTGCGGTAAATCCAACCTCCTCGAAGCGATCCGCTGGGTGATGGGCGAAAACTCGCCCAAGTCGATGCGCTCGGGCGGGATGGAAGACGTCATCTTCGCCGGCACCGCCACGCGCCCGCCGCGCGACTTCGCCGAAGTCCAGCTCTCCGCCGAAAGCGACGATGGCGACGAACTGGAGGTCATCCGCCGCATCGAACGCGGGGCCGGCAGCGCGTACCGCGTCAACGGCAAGGACGTGCGCGCCAAGGACGTCGCCCTCACTTTCGCCGACGCCGCCACCGGTGCGCACTCCCCTGCTCTCGTCAGCCAGGGCAAGATCGCACAGGTCATTGCGGCAAAGCCCGTCGAACGCCGCCAGATGCTCGAAGAGGCGGCCGGGATTGCAGGCCTCCATGTCCGCCGCAAGGATGCGGAGAGCAAGCTGCGCTCCACCGAAACCAACCTCGCGCGGCTCGAAGACCTGATGGCCGGGCTCGACAGCCAGATCGCCTCGCTACGGCGGCAGGCAAAGCAGGCCGAACGCTACAAGAAACTGTCCGACCAGATCAAAACCGCAGAGGCGCGGCTGGTGTTCGCCCGCTGGCGCGATGCTGCCGCTGCTGCGGAGGAGGCCAAGAAGGCCGCTGCCGCAGCCGACGCGCGCGTGACGGAAGCGCAGAAGGCTGCCGATGAAGCGCAAAAGGCCCAGCGCGCGGCTGCCGAGGCACTGGCCGAAGCGCGCGAGGAACAGGCCGACCGCCGCGACGATGCGAGTGCGCACGGCCACCGCATGGCCGCCCTCACCAGCCAGCTCGAGGCTGCCGAACAGCGCCTTGCCGACCTCGACCGCCAGAAACAGCGGTTGGAAGAAGATCGCGGCGATGCCGACCGCATGACCAAGGACGCGGCAGAAGCGCTCGCGCGACTGGAGAAAGAACTCGCAAACAGCGAGAAAGACCTCGCCGCCAACGAGGAACGCCGCCCCTCGCTCGTCGCACAAAGCGAAGATGCCGAACGCGCCAGCCGGACGGCGGAACTCGCGCTGGCCAAGGCCACCGCCGACAATGCCGGTGTCGAGGCCGAATGGCGCGTCGTCGAGGCCGAAATCTCGCAGGCCCGCATGCGTCTCGAACGGGTCGAGGCGGAAGGCCGCCGCATAACCGAACAGCGCCAGGCGCTCGCCGGAGAAGATGTCGATGGCGCGCTTGAAAGCGCCAAGACCGCCGCCGAGAAGGCGACCAGGTCCCTGGCAGACAAGCGTGCGGCGATCGAAGCCATGCAGGCCCGCAAGAGCGAGCTACAAGCGGCGCGCGACGAAGCATCGAGCGCGCTCTCTTCCGCCAAGGCCGAACTGTCCGGCATCCAGCGCGAACACGATGCGCTCCTCCGCGACCGCGAAGCACGCGAGCGCGCAGCCGCCAAGCGATCGGGCCGCAAACAGGCCATCGATGGCATACGCGCGGCCAAGGGCTACGAACGGGCGGCAGCAGCCGCTCTTGGCCGCGATGGCAAGGCGCTGCTTGGTCTGCCGGAAGAAGGGGCGGAAGGACGCTATTGGACCGGTGCGGACGCCCCGCAGCCGGTGGCTGACAGTCTCGCTGACCACCTCGACCAGTGCCCCGACGAATTGCGCGCGCGGCTCGCGCTCGTCCATGTCGCGGATGGCGACGACGGGCGCACGCTCGCCCCCGGCGAAAGCCTCGTCACGCGCGATGGCCATCTTCGCCGGTGGGACGGCCTTGTCGTACGAGGCGAAGGCGCAGCAGAGGCAGCCCGGCTGGAAGCGGACAATCGCTTCACCGAGCTGGCGCAGCAGCTCCCCGCGCTACAATCGGCGGTTTCGACCGCGCAGGATGATGAAGCCCGCGCGAGCGAGGAATTGGGTACCCTGCAACGGGACCTGATCGCTGCCGATCGCGAACTGGCCGCGGCTGCCGATGCGGAGCGCCAAGCCCTTCGCGCTCTCGACCAGGCCGAGGCCGCACGCGAACGCATTGCCGCTCGGCTGGAAGAGCTGGAACGCGCCGAAAGCGAACACAGCGAATTGCTCTTCGCTGCACAGTCGGAGCTGGAGGCAGCGCAGGCCAAGCAATCCGCGCTACCGGATCCCGAAGCCGGTCGCGCCTCGCTCGATGCTGCCCGGGCGAAGAACGAGGCCGCCCGCTCCACCCTGCAGGCACGCGCCGCCGAGCTTGCCGCGCATGACCAGTCGCTGGCCGTCGCGCGCGAACGCACGGCCGCGCAGCGCAGCGACATGGCCAATTGGCAGGCCCGCTCGGGCGAGGCGACGCGCCGCCTCTCGGACATGGCCCGCAGGTTCGAAGAAATCGAGGAAGAGCGCGCGGTCTTCGCCGCCAAGCCCGAAGGGCTGATGCGTGAGATTGAACAGGGCGACCAGGTCCGCGAACGCCTCGGCACCGAACTGGCCAAAGCGGAAGCGGCCGTCGCCGAGGCGAACCAGCACGCAGCAGATGCCGACCGCGCCTTTGCCTCCGCCAACGAGGCGCTGGCCGCTGCCCGCGAAAATCGTGCCGGCCTGTCCGAACGGGCAGAGAACCAGGACGGCCGCAGGATCGAGATGGCGCGGATTTCCGGCGAACGCTTCCAGTCGCCCCCGCCGCTCCTGCCTGCAAAATTCGAGTTCGAGGAAACCGAGGTCAAGTCGGCGGACCAGGAAGGCGAGGAGATGGATCGCCTCACCGCCAGCCGCGAGCGTATCGGGCCCGTGAACCTCGTCGCGGCCGAAGAGCTCGAGAAGATCGAGAGCGAGCACGGTTCGAACGCGGCCGAGCAGGAAGAACTGCGCGAAGCCGTCAATCGCCTGCGCGGTTCCATCGGCAGCCTCAATCGCGAAGGCCGCGAGCGCCTGCGCGAGGCATTCGAGCAGGTGAACGACCACTTCAAGCGTCTTTTCACGCGCCTGTTCGAAGGCGGGGAAGCGCATCTAGCGCTCATCGACAGCGACGATCCGCTCGAAGCAGGCCTTGAAATTTTCGCCCAGCCGCCGGGCAAGCGGCTCCAGTCGCTCACTCTGCTGTCCGGCGGGGAACAGGCGCTGACCGCCACCGCGCTGATCTTCGCGCTGTTCCTGACGAACCCCGCCCCGATCTGCGTGCTCGACGAAGTCGACGCGCCGCTGGACGATGCCAATATCGACCGCTTCTGCGACCTGCTCGACGCCATGGTGCGCGAAACCAACACGCGTTACCTGATCGTTACGCACAACGCCGTGACGATGAGCCGGATGCACCGCCTTTTCGGTGTCACCATGATCGAGAAAGGCATCAGCCGCCTCGTCAGCGTCGACCTTGGCGGCGCGGAAGAACTTCTGGCCGCAGAATAGCGTGTCGGATATTTCCGCCGCGTGGTGCGGCGGGGGATCAATGATGACGCAACGGACAGGTGATGGCAGTGCGGGCGATGTCGATTACGGCGACATCGGAGGAACCTACGCCCGATTCCGCCAGCCGGACCCGATAATCGAAGCGCAAATCCACCGCGCGCTTGGCGATGCAAAGACCGTCTTGAATGTCGGCGCAGGAACGGGGTCCTACGAGCCGACCGATCGAGATGTCACAGCAGTCGAACCGTCGCGTTCCATGCGGGCACAGCGTCCTGCGCATCTGGTCGAGGCGATCGATGCCACGGCGGAAGACCTGCCCTTTCCCGACAAGTCCTTCGATGCCTCGATGGCGAGCGTTACCGTCCACCAGTGGAGCGATCTCGAGAAAGGCTTGGCGGAAATGCGCCGGGTTACGATCGGCCCGGTCGTCCTTTTGGTGTGCGATCCGGAGCTGATGCACGACTACTGGCTGAGCGATTACATTCCCGAAGTGCGCGCTGTCGAAGCAGCGCGCTTCCCGAAGATTTCGCGGATTGTGGACGCCTTGGGAGGCAAGGTCGAAGTGGAACCGGTCCCCGTCCCTCTTGAGTGCAGCGACGGTTTCAACGAAGCCTATTACGGGCGGCCCGAGCGCTTTCTCAATCCGGCCGCGCGGCTCGCCTGCTCAAGCTGGAGCCTGGTGAGCGAAGAGGCGGTCGACCGGTTCGTCACAGCCCTTTCCCGCGATCTGGAAAGCGGTGGATGGGACCGGAAATACGGACACTTGCGGCAGCAGGCTTTCTTCGACGGCCCTCTGCGGCTGGTTATCGGAAGGTCTGAGTGACGTTAGGCTGCCGCTTCCAGAGCGGCCCGCAATTCGTCACGAACCGCCTTCAGGCGCGGGAGGAAAGAGGATGCTCCTGCGCCGCTATCGGATGCCCCGGCTTCCTGCGCCGCAGTCTGCTGGTCCGGTACGCCGCGCAGCGCTGCTTTTGCGCCCTTCAGCGTATAGCCTTCCTCGTTCACAAGCCGGTTGATCCGTTCGACCAGCGCAACGTCTTCGGCCCGGTAATAACGGCGTCCGCCACTGCGTTTCAGGGGCTTGAGGCTGGGGAACTGCTGCTCCCAATAGCGCAGGACGTGGGTCTTGATGCCCGTCGCGCGCGCTACTTCACCGATGGTGCGCAGCGCACCTTTTTCCTTGTGATCGTCGAACTCGGCCATGCGATCCCCTTAGCAATTAGCCGTTGGCGACGCGATCCTTCAGCAGCTGGCTTGCCCGGAAAGTCATGACGCGGCGCGGCGTGATCGGAACTTCTACGCCGGTTTTTGGGTTGCGGCCAATACGCTCTTTCTTGTCGCGCAGGACGAAGCTGCCGAAACCGGAAATCTTGACGTTTTCACCCTGGATCAGAGCCTGCGACATCTTGTCGAGCACCTGTTCCACCAGATCTAGCGACTCAGCCCTGCTGAGGCCCATCTTCCGATTGATAGTTTCTGCCAGATCGGCGCGGGTGAGGGTTCCTACCGAGCGCATCATGTCCATTTCTCTCTCCCCAGACGCGACCCTGGGTCCGATTTAGAAATGGCAACATACTGTATTCGGTAGTGTTTTACAACCGAATGTGTCCTTTGTTTATATGCTCACATCCGGGCGAGCGAAGCGCCCCAGGTGAAGCCGCCGCCCATGGCCTCGAACATGACCAGATCGCCCTGCTTGATACGCCCGTCACGGCGTGCGACATCGAATGCCAGGGGAACCGAAGCAGCCGATGTATTGGCGTGCTTGTCGACCGTGACGATGACCTTTTCGGCCGGGAGATTCAGCTTGCGCGCCGTCGCATCGAGGATGCGGGCATTGGCCTGGTGCGGCACGACCCAGTCAATATCCTCTGCAGAAATGCCCGTGTTTCCAATCACTTCGCGCAGGACGTCCGCAAGGTTGACCACAGCATGACGGAAGACTTCGCGACCCTTCATCCGTAGCTTGCCGACTTCGCCCGTGGTCGAGGGGCCACCGTCGACATAGAGCAGTTCGCAATGCGCACCGTCGGCATGCAGCTTGGTCGAAAGGATGCCCGGGCCGTCCTCGGCGACATCCTGTGTTTCGAGGACCACGGCCCCGGCACCATCGCCGAAAAGGACGCAGGTGGTGCGGTCTTCCCAGTCGAGAATGCGGCTAAAAGTCTCTGCGCCGATCACCAGCGCCTTTGTCGCCATGCCGGTGCGCAGCATCGAGTCGGCGGTGGCCAGAGCGTAGAGGAAGCCCGAACATACGGCCTGCACGTCGAAGGCCACGCCGCCGCCGCAGCCCAGTGCATGCTGGACCTGTGTGGCGGTTGCCGGGAAGGTATGATCGGGTGTCGCGGTCGCCAGAACGATCAGGCCGATCTCGCTCGCATCGACGCCTGCGTTTTCAAGAGCGTTGCGAGCGGCTTGGGTCGCCAGGGTAGACGTCGTCTCGCCCTCGCCCGCGATATAGCGCTGGCGAATGCCGGTGCGTTCCACGATCCATTCGTCGCTGGTGTCGACGCGCTCGGCCATTTCGGCATTGGTCACACAGTTGGCGGGAAGCGCGCTGCCGCTGCCGGTGATGACCGAACGGATCATTTCGCGGCGAATCCTTCGCTGCCTACCTCGCCAAGGTCCTTGCGGATGCGGTTGAGGATGTCGTCCTCGAGCAGGCGTGCGGCGACTTCCACGGCATTGGCAACGCCGGTGGCGTCCGCGCTGCCATGGCTTTTCACGACCACGCCGTTGAGACCGAGGAATACGGCGCCGTTGTGGTTGTTCGGGTCGAGATGGTGCTTGAGCAGCTCGGTCGCAGGACGCGACACGAGGAAGCCCACCTTGGAGCGGATCGAGCTGGTGAAAGCGCGGCGCAGCAGGTCGGTCACGAAACGCGCCGTGCCTTCGATCGCCTTCAGCGCGATATTGCCGGAGAACCCGTCGCACACGACCACGTCGCAATCGCCGCGATTGATCTTATCCGCTTCGACATAGCCTTCGAACTCCATGTCGAGACCGGTGGCCCCGCGCAGGATTTCGGCTGCGTTCTGAATGTCCTCGGTGCCCTTCGTCTCTTCGGTGCCGATATTCAGCAGGCGGGTACGCGGGCGTTCGCGGCCGGTAACGATGCGCGAATAGGCCGCGCCCATGATGGCGAACTGGACGAGATTGCGCGCATCGCATTCGCGGTTCGCGCCAAGGTCGAGCATGATGACGTCGTTGTCGCCCAGCGTCGGCAACAGCGCTGCGAGGGCGGGCCGGTCGAGGCCGGGCATGGTGCGCAGGGCAAGCTTGCTAATTGCCATCAACGCGCCCGTATTGCCCGCAGAGACGGCAGCACCGGCCTCGCCGCGCTTAACCGCGTCTACGGCCAGGCCCATGCTGGTGGTCTTTGCACGGCGCAGGGCCCTGGAGGGCTTTTCGTCGCCCTCGATAAAATCGTCGCAATGCAGGATTTCGGAAGCGCCAGACATGCCCGGATGATCGGCGAGCGCTTTCTTGATGCGCTCTTCATCGCCGACCAGCAGGAACTTGAATCGATCGTGGCGGCGCCGCGCCATCGCGGCACCGTCGATCATGGTGCGCACGCCTTCGTCGCCGCCCATCGCGTCAATAGCGATACGCGGCAAACTCATGACGATCTCCGGCTTACGGTTACGGTCTTAGAGACCGACGGCGATGACTTCGCGCCCGTTGTAGAAACCGCAGTGCGGGCAAAGGTTGTGCGGACGCTTGAGTTCACCGCAGTTCGAGCACTCGTGATGAGCTTCGACCTTGAGCGAATCGTGCGCACGACGGTTGCCGCGGCGGTGGGGCGATACTTTCCTCTTGGGGACGGCCATGGCGGCACCTGTTCCTCAAACAATTACAATCAATTTCGGTGGCCGCCCTAGTGGAAGGTCCGGCAACGCACAAGTGTGCTTAAATCCGAAACTTCCCGACCATGACGGTGAAGGCGCGCGCTATAGCGATTTTTCGCCTCAGTGCAAGCGCTGTGCGTTAGTCATGCCTGCACATTGCATGGTCCGGCCCTTGCCTTTAGCCCGAGATGGGGTTCGCGAGAGAAATCACAAGGGAGGGATCGTATGGGCCTGTTTCTACCCGTCACTCTGACGGCGGCGGCTGCCGCAGCGCTAATCAACCTGTGGCTGGCGGTGCGCGTCGGCCAGATGCGCGGCGCGACCAAGACAATTCACGGCGACGATGGGGGTGGCCCGCTGACCCGCCGGATGCGCGCGCAGCTGAACTTCGTGGAGAACACGCCGTTCGTGCTGGTACTCATCGCTGCGATCGAGATCACCGGCAAGGGCGCACCATGGCTCGCATGGGTTGCCGGCATCTACATGCTGGGCCGCGTCGCGCACGGCATGGGCATGGACGCCGAAACCGGCACCAAGCCGCGCATGATCGGCACGCTCATCACGATGCTGACCCTGCTCGGACTCGCAGTGATGGCCACGCTGATTGCGATGCGCGTTATCTAGGAACTTGGCGGGCCGGGCGTGCGTCCGGTCCGCTCTTTACGCAAGCGCCGCGTCGCTGACGAAGGCGTTGGTTTTGCGCTCCTGACCGAAAGTGCTGGTCGGCCCGTGGCCCGGGATGAACGTCACGTCGTCGCCCAGCGGCCAGAGTTTCTTCGTGATCGCGTCGATCAGGTCCTGATGGTTGCCCATCGGGAAATCGGTGCGTCCGATGCTGCCCTGGAACAGGACGTCGCCCACGATGGCGAACTTGCTCAGCCGGTTGAAGAAGACCACGTGGCCGGGCGTGTGACCGGGACAGTGAATGACTTCGAGTTCCAGTTCGCCGACGGTGACGGTGTCACCATCCTCCAACCAGCGGTCCGGTTCGAAAACCTGGCTGTTCATGCCGTAGCGCGCACCGTCTTCCTCCAGCCGGCTGATCCAGAACCGGTCGGCCTCCTGCGGCCCTTCGATCGGCAGGCCGAGTTCCTTGGCCAGCACGCCCGCTTCACCGCAATGGTCCATGTGGCCATGCGTGATGAGGATCTTTTCCAATTCCACCCCGGTCTTGGCGACCGCGGCCTTGAGCTTGTCGAGATCCCCGCCCGGATCGATCAGGGCACCCTTGTTCGTCTTGGTGCACCAGATCAGCGAGCAGTTCTGCTGGAGCGGCGTTACCGGGACGATGCCGGCTTTCATCGGGGGCTGGTTGGGCGCGTCGGTCATGACGGCATCAGATGCAAGCGACCACGCGATTTGACAAGGGTCCCCACGATAGCAAAATCGCGAAAGGTTTCTTAAGCATCTGAAGTTAGTCCAGCTTATGGCCTCTATCCAAGATCAATCCCCGCGTCTTGCAGTCCTCATCGACGCGGACAATGCGTCCTCGCAGATAGTTTCCGGACTATTCACGGAAGTTGCAAAAATCGGGGAAGCGAGTGTTCGCCGTATCTACGGCGACTTTTCGGGTACGAAGCTCAAGGCCTGGGCGGATGTGCTGTCGCAATTTGCCATCATCCCCCAACAAAACTTCGCCCTTACTTCAGGCAAGAACGCGTCGGATATTGCCCTGGTCATCGATGCGATGGACCTATTGGCCTCCGATCGCTTCGAAGCCTTCTGTCTCGTATCGTCGGATAGCGACTTTACCAGGCTCGCAGCCAGGATCCGCGAGCAAGGCGTGGACGTTTATGGATTCGGGGAAAAGAAGACACCCGAGAGCTTTCGCAAGGCCTGCAAGCGTTTTATTTTTACCGAAAACCTGATGCAGGATGCTGGTGCAGATTGCACAAAAACAAGGCTGGATAATACGACCGCAGTTGATGCCATGCCTATCATCGCGAAGGCTATAGAAACGCTTGAAGACAGTGATGGATGGTATCCGCTCAGCGCATTGGGCTTGAGTATTTCCAAACTATATCCTGACTTCGACCCTCGTAGCTACGGCTGCCCCAAGCTTGTCAGCCTTATCGAGCGATCAGGCGCTTTCGAGGTTCGCCGACAAAATCTTTCGGTTTATATCAAGCCTAAGACCTAGACCCTGCCTCCCTTCCAAACCACGCGCCCGATTACCTCGACCTCGTCGCGGGCGAGTTCAATGGGTGCATAGGCGTCGTTCGCGCTGATCAGGGTGATGCGCCCAGGCGCGCTTGCCTGCACCTGTTTGACGTGCAGCACGTCGCCGATGCGCACGACATGGATGCCCTCGCCCGCGCGCTTGTTGCGGTCGACGAAGATCTCGTCCCCGCTGCGAAGAGTCGGCTCCATGCTGTCGCCTTCCACGCGGATCGCAGACAGGTCGGCGCCCTCCAGACCCATTTCGCGCAGCCAGCGGCGCGAGAAGCGGAAGCTGTCGAAGGATATTTCCTCTGCCGAAACCGCGCCAGGTCCCGCAGACGCGTCGAGAGCAAGGCGGGGCACGGCCAGAAAATCGTCCGAGTCGCGCGGCCGGGCAAGGTCCGGATCCGCCCCCAACTCCACTTCGCCCACACCGAAGAATTCCGCCAGCTTGCGTCGGTCCTGTTCCTCCAGCCTGCGCGGGCTGCCCTTGCGCACGAATTGCTGCAAGTAACTGGGATTACGGCCCAACATCGACGAAAGGGCCGACAGGCTTGTCCGGTTCGATTCCGCCAGTTCGACCAGTCGCGCCCGGTCCGCGCTGAGTTTTTCCGCCATTCTTAACTCCTTGCCAACTCTCGTGATTGGCACACATCCGCGCTTCCCGAAGAACTCACCAGAGAAAATTCCTATAGCATAGGATTTTTCCTAGACAAGTAGGATTTCGGCTGGAACGAATAGGGAACACGGCGAACGATTCGTCAATCCGAACAGCCAAAGGGGAGCACCGCACATGCTGATTCGATCCATCGAGAAGTTCCTTCGCACCCACGAGATGCCGCCGACGAAGTTCGGCCGGCTCGCGGCACACGATCCCCGCTTCGTTCTCGACCTCAGGATGGGGCGCGAGCCGCGCAGTGGCACCGAGGCGCGTATTCGCGGTTTCATGATGGGTTTCGAGGCCGGGCGCGGCGAAGCTCTTTCGCAGGAGGCAACGCATGTCGGTTGAATGCAAACCTCCCAGCACGAAGCCCGTGCGTCCGCGCCGCAGTTCGGGCGACCGCCTGCGAGACGCCCTGATCGCGCTTGGCGAGCACCAGGGGCAAGTCCTGACGCACACGGAGAAAGCGTGGGCGAGCATTACCTTCGCAGGCACGCGGCACAGCCTCTCCATCCTCTTTGCTGGCGAGGATGCGGTGGAAGCGGGCGAGCGCTTCATCGCCGCCCTGCCCGATCATGAATTCATGCTCGCCGGACAGCTGGTTGCCGATGCCGGGGTGAGCGAGGTCGATCACCGGATCATGCCCGACCCGCGACTGGTGGTTCAGTGCGAGCTACTCCTGCTCGAAGACGCCTGATCAGTAACCGGCGGCAAGGTCCATCTGCGGGCTGACCGGTTCGCCCTTGTGCCACCGTTCGAGATTCTCGACGAACCTGTCGGCGCTGCGCTGGAACATCTTGGTCTGCGCGCGGCCCGACAGGTGCATCGTGACCTGCGCATTTTCGAGATCCCACAGCGGATGATCTTCGGGCAACGGCTCGGGATCGGTCACGTCGAGCAAGGCGGCTTCGATCTTCTTTGCCTGCAATGCCTCGACGAGCGCATCCTGTTCCACCACATCACCTCGCGCAATATTCACCAGCACCGCGTTAGGGCGCATGGCCGCGAGTTCCGATGCGCCGATCATGCCCTTGGTTTCGTCGGTGGACGGCACTGCCAGGATTACCCAATCGAACTCGCCAAGCTTCCCGCGCCATTCGCCGGGGCGCAGGTTCCCTTCCCCGCCTGAGCGGCGAACGGGCACCACCGTCATGTCGAACGCCTCGAGCCGGGTCTTGATAAGCCCGCCGATCGCGCCGAGGCCGAGCAGGAGCACGCGCTCCCCCGAAAGCTCGCGCTTGCCGGGGCTGTCGAGCAGCCAGTCGTGCCGCTCCTGCGCACGCACCACCTCGCGGTAACCCTTGGCATGGGCGAGCATCAGCATGACAACATATTCGGCGATGGTAATGGCGTTGATGCCGACGCCGTTGGTGACCGTGACGCCGCGCTCCTGCAGGAGGTCCAGCGGCATGAAGTCGAGGCCAGCGTAGATCGAGTTCAGCCATTTGAGATTGGTCGCGGCCTTCGCGATCTCGATCATCGGCTCCTTGTCGTTGAGGTCGAACCAGCCGATCTCGGCCTCGGGCGCCATTTCCAGCGCCTGTTCCTTGGTCATGAACCACAGCGGCTCGACCCATTCGGGCAGGCGCGGCTCCACCAGCGGGCGAATCAGGGCGGACATCACGGCTTTTGTCATCGGGGAACTCTCCTCTTGCGGATAGGTCCCTAACCGCAACTTAGCCCAGCTTCCACTCCCAGCCGAGCGGATCGCCGTCCATCACCTCGACACCCTTGGCGGCGAGGCTGGCGCGGATGGCATCGGAAGTCGCATAATCCTTCGCGACCTTGGCTTCCTTGCGGCGGATGAGTTCCGCTTCGATTTCGGCCTCGGTTATCTCGGCCGAGGCGGGATGGATGCGAAGGTCTGCGCGAGAGAGATCGAACAGGTCGAGGCCGAGCACACGGTCCATGTCCTCGATGACGGCACGCTTCACCCCGCCGTCGACCTTCTTGACCGCCAGTGCCTCTTCCAGCGCGACCAGTGCGACGGAGGTGTTGAGGTCGTCGGAGATCGCACTCGCAAATTTCTTACGCATCGGTGCGAACTTCTGGTGCGAGGGGTCGCCTGCCGCTTCGTCCTTCAACCGCTCGACAGCCATCACGATCCGCTTGAGGCGGGTGAGCGCCGCGCCCAGCCCTTCCCAGCTGAACTCCAACTCGCTGCGGTAATGCGCCTGCAAACACATCATGCGGTAGGCGAGCGGGTGATAGCCTTTGTCGACCAGCAGTTGCAGGCGCAGGAATTCGCCCGAGCTCTTCGACATCTTGCCGCTGCGCTCGACGAGGAAGTTGTTGTGCATCCAGATGCGCGCGCCGCTGTTCTCGGCATTATCGAGGCCGTTGGTACAGCAATAGGCCTGGTTCTGCGCGATCTCGTTCGGGTGATGGATCTCGCGGTGGTCGATGCCGCCGGTGTGGATGTCGAAGGGGAAGCCAAGCAGTGCCTCACCCATGACCGAGCATTCCAGATGCCAGCCGGGCGCGCCCTTGCCCCATGGGCTGTCCCATTCCATCTGCCGCGTCTCGCCTTTGGGCGTCTTGCGCCAGATGGCGAAATCGGCGGCATTTCGCTTGCCCTCGACGGCGTTGATCCGGCCTTCGCCTTCCCCCGTGACCGCACGGGCGAGGCGGCCGTAATCGTCGACGGTCGAGACATCGAAATAGAGGCCGCTGTCGAGTTCGTAGCAGTGCTTGTCGGCGATGCGCTTGCCCCACTCGATCATCGGCTCGACATATTCGGTGGCGCGCGGGTGCTGCTTGCCGGTGATGTTCAGCCGGGCAAGGTCGCGCTCGAAATCTTCCTGGTAGAATTTGGCAATATCCCAGGCGGACTTGCCTGCCTTGGCCGCCATCTTCTCCATCTTATCCTCGCCCTCGTCCGCATCGGAGGTGAGGTGGCCGACATCGGTGATGTTGATCACATGGGTGAGGTCATAGCCCTTCCAGCGCAGCACGCGGCCCAGCGTGTCGGAGAAGACGTAGGCGCGCATATTGCCGATGTGCTGGTAATTGTAGACCGTCGGGCCGCAGGAATAGACGCGCGCTTCGCCCGGGTGGACGGGGGTGAAGGTCTCGATCTCGCGGGTGAGCGAGTTGAACAGCTTGAGCGGCGTTTCGGTCATGGCGTGCGCATTAGGTCGCGGCGCGCTTACTGCCAACCCTCCCAGCGCACGGATTCCTCCAGCGGGGCACGTTTCACATCGAAGTTGTTCACCGGCACATCCGGATCGCGGTAGCCGATGGCCATGCCGCAGAAGAAGATGTGGTCATCGGGAATGTCGACCATCTCGCGCACTTGCGGGCTGTAAGCGGCCCAGGCTTCCTGCGCGCAGCTGTCGAGCCCTTCCTCGCGCAGCAGCAGCATGATGGTCTGAAGCCACATGCCGATATCGCTCCATTGCGGCGGGCCCATGTATTTGGGCGTGTGGACCAGCATCAGCACCGGCGCACCGAAGGCGCGGAAGTTGTTGGCGAACCACATGAGGCGCTTGGCCTTGTCCTCGCGCGTGATGCCGAGCGAGGCATACATGTCCTCGCCCACGCCGAAACGACGCTCCTCGTAAGCGCCGTCGAGGTCCTTGGGATAGATATCGTATTCGGGCTTCAGCGCTGCGCGGCCCTTGGGAAACTCCTGCGCCACCCGGTCGAACAGCGCCTGCATCGGCTCGCCGGTCAGAATGACGGCATTCCACGGCTGGACATTGCCGCCCGAAGGCGAGCGCTGTGCCTTTTCGAGTACGCGGGTGAGGGTTTCGCGGTCGACCGGCTGGTCGGTAAAGGCGCGGACAGAGCGGCGGGACTGGACGGCTTCGGTGGGGGTCATGAGAAAAATGCCGCGATCATGAGAACAACGCCGCTGGTTATTCCGATCATGCTGAGGACCCTTACCTTCCTGGCGGTTGCGTGAGCGGGTGGAGGATATGCCTCCAATTGCCGGCGCTCCTCAAAATAGGCTTCGTCAGCGCCTTATTCCAATTCGCGAAGCCGCCCCTGCCAACCCTCGACGCTATGGACATCCTTTTCCGGTCGGCGGAAGCCCGAAAGGGAGCCGAAAATCAGCAGAATTCCGAGGAAAAACAGGCTCCAATCCATCTATTTCTCCACCTCGAAAAGTCCCGCAAGCTGCTCGATTATCGTGCCGCCGAGCTGTTCCACGTCCATGATCGTCACCGAGCGCTTGTAGTAGCGGGTCACGTCATGGCCGATGCCGATGGCGGCGAGCTGGACGGGAGACTGCTTCTCGATCCACTCGATGACCTTGCGCAGGTGCCCTTCGAGATAGCCCGCCTGGTTCACCGACAGCGTGCTGTCGTCGACCGGCGCGCCATCACTGATGACCATGAGGATGCGGCGGTCTTCGGGCCGGGCGAGCAGGCGATTGTGCGCCCAAAGCAGCGCCTCGCCGTCGATGTTTTCCTTCAGCAGCCCCTCGCGCATCATCAGGCCGAGATTGCGGCGCGCGCGGCGCCATGGCTCGTCGGCCTTCTTGTAAATAATGTGGCGCAAATCGTTGAGGCGGCCCGGATCGACGGGACGGCCATCGGCGAGCCATGCCTCGCGTGACTGCCCGCCCTTCCACGCGCGGGTGGTGAAGCCCAAGATTTCGGTCTTCACGCCGCAGCGTTCGAGCGTGCGCGCCATGATGTCGGCGCTGATTGCGGCGATGGAAATCGGCCGCCCGCGCATGGAGCCGGAATTGTCGATCAGCAGCGTGACGACCGTGTCCTTGAACTCGGTATCGCGCTCCATCTTGTAAGACAGCGCATGCCCCGGGCTGACGACCACGCGGGTCAGGCGCGCGGCATCGAGCAGCCCCTCTTCCTGGTCGAAATCCCAGCTACGGTTCTGCTGCGCCATGAGGCGGCGCTGGAGACGGTTCGCGAGGCGGGTAACGATGCCCTGCAATCCGGCAAGCTGGCTGTCGAGATAGGCGCGGAGGCGATCCAGTTCCTCGTGATCGCACAGCTCGGGCGCTTCGATCACCTCGTCGAACTTGTCGGTATAGGCGCGGTAGTCGAAATCTTCCGGCAGGTCGGTCCACGGCCGGTTCGGGCGGACGGGCTGCATGCCCTCGCCCTCTTCGTCCGAGGGGTCTCCGTCGGACATTTCCTGTTCGCCCTCGACATCCTGGTCGGCATCGCCATCGGCCTCGCCGTCGGTAACCTCGCCGCGCGCATCGGTTTCCTGCGGCTGGGCCTCGCCCTCGTCTTCCTCGTCGGTATCCTGGTTTTCTTCGGGTGTATCGCCCTCGTCTTCGTCTCCGTCCTCGCGACCCTCGTCTTCGGGCATGTCGGGCAGAGTGAGTTCGAGATGCCGGAGCATTTCGATGGTCAGGTCCTGGAAGGCGCGCTGGTCGTCGAGTGCGCCTGCAAGATCGTCCATATCGCTGCCGATCTTCGACAGGATATCCTCGCGCACCATGTCGACGCCAGCCTTGGCGCGTTCCGGGATCGCCTCGCCCGTCAATGCCTCGCGCAGCATCAGCGAAAGCGCGGTCGGCAGCGGCACTTCGTTTGCCGCATCGGCGCGCGCGATCGGATCGCTTGCCGTGCGCAGTTCGACCGCCGCGTCCAGATTGTCGCGAATGCCGGAATAGCGCGTGCTGCCGATCGCTTCGTAACGGACCTGTTCGATCGCATCGTAGCAGGCGCGGGCTATCGGTTCGGGCGGCGCGCCGCGGTTGTGCAGCGCTTCGTTATGATGGCGCAGGCGCAGCGCGAAGCTGTCGGCAAAACCGCGTGCCTCAGTGGCCTGGTCCTTGGGTAGAGTCCGACCGGGCAGCGGAACGCGGAAGTTCTTGCCCGACTGGCTCGGGCTGTCCGCGCTCCACGCAACCTCAATCTCCGGCTCCTGCGCCAGGGCGCGGGCGGTGCCGGTCAATGCCTGCTTGAAGCGGTCGAGGGGTGTCTGGTCGGTCACGTAAGCCTAGTTAGGACGTCGGGATGCTTTGGCCAGTCTTTTCCCAGTCCTTGATGAAGCCTTCCAGCCCCTTGTCGGTCAGGACGTGCTTGAACAGGCCCTTGATCACGGCAGGCGGCATGGTGGCAACATCGGCACCGATGCGAGCGCTCTGCAGCACGTGGACGGGGTTGCGGATCGAGGCGACGAGGATTTCGGTGTCGAAGCCGTAGTTGGAATAGATCTGCGCGATATCGGCGATCAGTTCCATGCCGTCGAAGCCGTTGTCGTCGTGACGGCCGACGAAGGGCGAAACGAAGGTCGCGCCCGCCTTCGCCGCGAGCAGCGCCTGGTTGGCGGAGAAGCATAGCGTCACATTGACCATCGTGCCGTCGCTGGTCAGCTTCTTGCAGGTCTTGAGGCCGTCGATCGTCAGCGGAACCTTGATGCAGACATTGTCAGCGATCCGGCGCAGGGTTTCCGCTTCCTTCATCATGGTTTCATGGTCGAGCGCGACGACTTCGGCGCTGACCGGGCCATCGGTAAGACCGCAGATTTCCTTGGTCACTTCCATGAAATCGCGACCCGACTTGGCGATCAGCGAGGGATTGGTCGTCACCCCGTCGAGCAGGCCGGTGTCGGCCATTTCCTTGATGTCGGCGATATCGGCAGTGTCGACGAAGAATTTCATGGGTGTGCGCTCCGCAAAAAGGCGAGAAAAGGTGTTACCCGCTGCAAGGCGATTGCGGGCTGTGAGTCAAGGCTTGGCCGCCGCGGCTCACGCGTTGCCCACCACGAAACAGGCAGCGGCAACCAGCGCGCCGGTCCAGCGGTTGGCGCGGAAACGCTCGAGCGGGTTTTCCGGATCGTCGCCATCGAGGGTGGCGACCTGCCACGCGAGGTGCGCCGCAGCGGGCAGCAGGGCCAGCAGAGCAATCCAGTCGGCCCGGTAAAGCCAGAAGGCGAGCGCCCACAAGGCCACGGCCCCGGCGTAGAATAGCGTTACTCCCCCGCGCACCCTGCCGCCCAGGCGCAGCGCGGACGAACGGATGCCGACCAGCGCGTCGTCCTCCCGGTCCTGCATGGCGTAGATCGTGTCATATCCGATCACCCACAGCGCGGCGCCTGCATACATGGCGGCGAGCGCGTCGAGGTTGTCCGCACGGAAATGGGTGAAGCCGACCAGCAGCCCCCATGTGAAGACCATGCCGAGCCACGCCTGCGGCCACCAGGTAATCCGTTTCATGAAGGGATAGGCCGCAACCAGCGCAAGGCTGGCCAGTGCGACCATCTGCGCCAACGGCTCCAGTTGCAGCAGGACGACGAGCCCGACCAGGCTCAGCGTGACCAGCCAGCCCCATGCAAGTTTCTTCGACACGCGCCCGCTCGCCACCGGGCGGCTGGCGGTGCGCGCCACCTGCCGGTCGAGCTTGGCATCGACGATGTCGTTGTAGACGCAGCCCGCGCCGCGCATGGCGATGCTGCCGAGCAATAGCCAACCGAGCAGCGCGAACTGCCAGCCTGCGCCTGCCAGCCACACGCCCCATGCGCAGGGCCAGAACAGCAGCCACCAGCCGATTGGCCGGTCGAACCGCGCCAGCATCGCAAGATCGCGCGGCAATTGCGGCAGGCGCTCGACCAGGCCGCGATGTTCGCTGTCGGGGACGATCTGCGGGGGTGCGGAGGTGTCGTTCATCGCTTGCTTCCTACTGCGCGAGACGCCAACAGGCTAGCCATGCCTGCAACACCCGCCTGGCCGCCCAAGAGCGCTCCCCGCCTGTTCGTCGACACCGAGCTTTCCAGCGATACGACTGTCCAGATAGAAGGCAACCAGGCGCATTATCTGACCAAGGTCATGCGGGTTTCGCCAGGCGATGCGGTGATCCTGTGCGACGACGTGACGGGAGAATGGGCAGCAGAGGTCGTCGAGGCTGGTAAACGCCACGTCACCCTGCAGCCGACCCACCACCAGCGCCCGCGCGAACCGGTGCCGGATTTTTGGCTTTGCCCCGCACTGCTCAAGAAAGACCGCTTCGACATGGTGCTGGAAAAGGCGACCGAGCTCGGCGTGGACCGGATCGCGCCGGTCGTAACGCGGCGCTGTGTCGCAGACAAGCTCAACCTCGACCGTGCGTCTGCCATCGTCACCGAAGCGGCGGAGCAATGTGCCCGCACTGCCCTGCCCCAAGTGGCAGAGCCGGTGAAGCTCGATGCGCTCCTGCGCGAATGGCCCGACGACCGCCTGCTGTTTTTCGCCGACGAGGAAGGCGGCGAACCGGCCGCCGACGCCTTCTGCTATGCAGACGGCCCTGCAGCCCTGCTCACCGGACCCGAAGGAGGGTTCGACGATGCCGAACGCGAGGCGATCCGCGCCCATCCCAATGCCCGCCCTATCAGCCTCGGCCCCCGTATCCTGCGCGGTGAAACCGCGGCGATTGCGGGAATAGCGGTCTGGATGGCGGAAGCAGGCGACTGGATCGACGAGGAATAAATCCTTTGCGCAGCGGGATTGGGTTTTCTAACGCCACCCAATGAGCACGCGCGACACCTCCGCCAAGGAAGACCCGATCATCGAATCGCGCGACCAACTGGTCGCCCCGATGCAGTCTGGCGAAAAGCCGAAGGCCGACTGGCGCATCGGGACCGAGCACGAAAAGCTGGTCTTCCGCCGCGACGATTTCCGCGCGCCCTCCTATGACGAACCCGGCGGCATTCGCGATATCCTGATGTCGCTGCGCCAGTTCGGCTGGGAGCCGGTGGAAGAAGGCGGCAAGGTTATCGCCATGCGCGGCGAAGACGGCACGGTCAGCCTCGAACCCGCAGGACAGTTGGAGCTATCCGGCGCGCCGCTGGAAAACCTGCACCAGACCTGCGCCGAAACCGGACGGCACCTCGACCAGGTGAAGCGTGTCGGCGAAGATTGCGGCGTGGGCTTCCTCGGCCTCGGAATGTGGCCGGACAAGACCCGCGAAGAACTGCCGATCATGCCCAAAGGCCGCTACGAGATCATGATGCGCCACATGCCGCGCGTCGGCAGCCTCGGCCTCGACATGATGCTGCGGACCTGCACGATCCAGGTGAACCTCGACTATTCGTCGGAAGCGGACATGGTGCAGAAATTCCGCACCGGCCTTGCGCTCCAGCCGCTGGCAACGGCCCTGTTCGCCAATTCGCCCTTCACGGAAGGGAAACCGAACGGTTACCTGTCCTATCGCAGCCATATCTGGTCCGACACCGATCCGCATCGCACCGGCATGCTGCCCTTCGTGTTCGAGGACGGCTTCGGTTACGAACGCTGGGTCGACTACATGCTCGACGTGCCGATGTATTTTGTCTTCCGCGACGGCAAGTACCTCGATGCGGCTGGCCTGAGCTTCCGCGATTTCCTCGAAGGCAATCTGTCGATTCTTCCCGGCGAAAAGCCGACGCAAAGCGACTGGTGGGATCACCTTTCCACCGCATTCCCCGAAGTGCGCCTGAAAAGCTTCCTCGAAATGCGCGGAGCGGACGGCGGTCCGTGGAGCCGCATTTGTGCCCTGCCCGCATTCTGGGTCGGCCTGCTCTATGACCAGGGCGCGCTCGATGCGGCGTGGGACCTCGTCAAGGACTGGACGATGGAAGAGCGCGAAAACCTGCGCAACGCGGTGCCGAAGCTTGCGCTCGACGCGCCGATCCCCGGCGGCGGAAAGCTGCGCGACATGGCGAAGGACGTGCTGGCGCTGGCGCGATCGGGCCTTGCGGCACGCGGAAGGCTGAATACTTCGGGCGATAACGAGACCGGCTTCCTCGAAACGCTCGACGAGATCGTCGCCAGCGGCAAGGTGCCGGCGCAGGTCCTGCTCGATCGCTATCACGGCGAATGGGGCGGCGACATCAAGCGGGTCTACAAATACAGCTTCTGAGAGGATACGGCGATGATCCAGATTAACGGCACGATCCGACTGGCCGAAGGTATCGACAGCAGCACGCTGGACGCGATCATTACCATGGTCCGCGCAAGCCGGGCCGAGGACGGCTGCCTCGATTACACTTTCGCGCGCGACCTCGCCGATCCCAACACGCTGGTCCTGTTCGAGCGGTGGCGCGACAAAGCGGCGCTCGATGCGCATGGCAAATCGGCGCACATGGCGGCGTTCCAGGAAGTCATGGCGAACAATCCGCCCGTTTCGCGCGACCTGCGGATCTACGAAACCGACGACGGCCAGCCGCTCGGCTGATCTACTCGGCAGGCTGTGCGGATGCCGCAGGGCGCGGCGCAAGTTTCGCGAAGAGCCTCGTCAGCGGCGCAGTGATCAGGCCGTTGCGCCCCATCCACGCATAATAGTCGCGGTACTTCTGGTCCTCTGCCAGCAGGTGCGCTTCTTCCGTGCGCGCACGCCAATAGTAGATGCCGTTGACGCACAGCAGGAAGAAGGTGTTGCGGATCGCATCCACCGGGCTCTGGTTGACGACCAGGAACGGCATCACGCTGCACCACCAGAACAGGTTCTTGGACAGGTAGGCCGGGTGCCGCGTGAAGCGGTACGGGCCATTGGTCAGCACACCGCGATAAGTGAGGTTGGAAAACCGGATACCGAAGGCGAAGGTCGCCCACGCATAGATCGCGGTCAGGAAGACCAGCAATCCGGCCCACAGCCACAGGATTACCTCGTTTCCGGCCAGCCAGTAATGCCACTGCTCGACATTGTGTTCGTAGCTCATCACCTGCCCGTTGCCGAGGATACCCCACACGAAGGGTGGATAGCAGATCAGCGCCGCCAGCCAGCCGCCGAGGAAGGGATTGCCGGAGCGGATATGCGCATCCAGCGGACGCAGGGTCACGATATACCCGACCGCGCCCACCATCACATCGATCAGAAACAGAAGGTTGATCAGCACTACGGCGAAGACCACGGGGTTGGAGAGAAACTCGTACAGGTCCGCGTTCACGACATTGGCGAAATTGACCGGGACGATCGAGATCATGAAGGCGCCGAAAAACGCCTTGATGATCCATGCGCGCCAGTGCTTCAGTACCTCCGCCCGGTCCCAGTCGTCGCGCATGAACAGCATGGCGCCGAAATGCCAGGCATGGTCCCGCGGGTTCTTCATCACCCGGTCGAGCCACAGGACATAGGGCACCGACAGCACCACCATCGCAGCGCCCATCACCGCCAACACCTTTAGCGCGTAGATGTAGTTCCCGGCCCAGTACCAGCGACACAGGCAATAAAGCGCGACAAGGATGGCCCACGTCGCCCACAGCCCCGCAATCTTGGTCAGCGAGGTCTCGAGATCGGGCTTGCGGCTCTTCGCGAGCGACCAGTCTATCCCGGTCGAGGGGCGCAGGTGCACCTTGTCGACGAAGATCGACCACGCAACCATGGGCATGGTGATGAAAACGAGGCCCGCAATCGCCGCATTGGGCCCAACCATCGGCTCACGTGGGCCCGGCAGGTCCCAGAATTCGGCAATTCCAGCCCAATCGCGCGCGATCCACACCCACAAGAGCAATGCGGCAAGCCCCACCAGCCCGACGGCTGGCGAGACATCGCTTGCTGGACGCGTGTCCGGGACAGGTGCGTTCGTGGCCATTGCCGCACCCTATAGCGCGGCAATGGTAAACGGCACGAAAACTATCGCGTGCTTAGCGGAACGCGGTGATCGTACCGCTGTCGTCGAGGACGTAGAGCGTTTCGTTCGCGACCACGGGGGGAAGGCTGATCGCCTCGTCCAGTTCAGTGAACATGGTGGCAGAACCTTCACCGGTGCTGATGCGCCAGATTTCGCCATTGGAATTCACCGCCCACAGCTGGCCGCCGGCAAGAACCGGACCCTGCCAAAAGATCGGGTTCTTCTTCTTTTCCTCGTTCTCGTAACGCGGCATCTGCGTCAGCCAGCGGACCTTGCCGCTGCTGCGCTGGATCGAGATCAGGCGCGCATCGTCGGTCAGGGCGAAGATCCACTCGCCGGCGATCGCCGGGGTCGAAATGCCGGCGACGTTGAGTTCCCACAGGCGCTGGCCCGTGACGAGCTCGTAGGCGGCCATGCGGCCACCCTGGCCAAGCGCGTAGACGCGGCCATTGTCGATGATGGGGTCGGCGTCGATGTCCGACAGCGCACCGACCTGCGTGGAGATCGAGGTACGCGCCAGCGCGTCCGCCCACAGGCTGCGGCCGTTTTCGTAGCGATAGGCGATCAGTTCGCCCGACGTATATCCGGCCACCACCGTGCCCTGCCCTGCGGCCGGGGCAGCCACGCCAAACACGCCGGCCATGGTCGTCGAACCCGATTCGTCCCACTGCAGGCTGCCGTCCGCCGCGTTCAGCGCATAAAGCAGATTGTCCTGCGTCATCACGAAGACGTTATCGAAGGCGAGCGTCGGCGAACCGCGCAGCGGACCGCCCGGCTTTACCTTCCACTGTTCGGCACCGGTCTGCGCGTCGAGTGCGAAGACATTGCCCGCACCATCCGTGCCAAAGACCTTGCCAGCGCTGTAGCTGACGCCGCCGCCGAAGGCCGAGGGGCGCGTATCGTCGCTCAATTGCGACTGGTAAGTCCACTGGCGCGCGCCGCTTCGCGCGTCAAAAGCAGACACGCGGCCATCGGTGCCCATTGCGAAGAGCTTGCCGCCGCCGATGACGGGCGCAGCACCAAGGCGCTGGCGATTGTCGGCCCCGGCCACATCCACGCCAAATGCGCGGGTCGGCGTCTGCGAAAGGGCGAGGTGACCGTAACTCTTGCTGGCGGTCCCGCCTGCCTGGCCCCATTCTGCATTGGCTTGCGCCGGGGGCAGGACCACCGAAACGCCGGCCAGCGAAGGGTCGACCTTAGCGCCGGTTTCGATACGCGAGAGGATTGGCTCACGGTCGCCTAGGGTCGGGGTAGTCTTCTTGTCGTCGGATCCCCCGAACAGGCCGCCGCTGCAGGCACCCAGGCCCAGGGCCATGGTTGCGGCAATCATGCCGCGCGTGATCGATTTGACTTTGGTCTGGCTCATCTTGGGTCCGTCTATGATCAATTATTCGCTGGTTGCGTCGGATTGATTGTCGACACGCTGGCTGTCGAGCAGTTCCTCGACATCGTCCACGGCATCGACGCCGAGCACGCCAGCCATGTTGAGCACGCGTGCACGGGTGCCTTCCGGCGTCGCATCGTCGCGGGCAATCTGCCCGAACAACGCACCGGCTTCCGCGCGCTTGCCCTGCTTGAGGTAGGCATGGGCCACGAGCTCGCCAGCAGTCGCAAAGAACGGCTCGCCCGGCGTCGCCAGCGGCTGGAGCTTTGCAACGACCTCGGCCGGGGCCATGGAGTCGAATTGCACGGTGACCTGTCGGATCAGCGCGATGTCCCGCAGCGTCTGCGGCGCACCTTCGTTGGCAGCGACTTCCCCGAACAGCTTGGCCGCTTCTTCGGCATTGCCATCTTCGGCGGCCAGTCCTGCGCGCAGCATCTTGGCGCTGATTGCCGGAGTGCCTTCGCCTTCCACGCCGTCGAGCCGCTCGAGCGCGGCCGCCGTATTTCCGGCCTCAAGCTGGTCGAGTGCGACCACGAGCGCTTCCGATTGGCTTTCGGTGGCCGTTTCGTTGCGATTGTCCCACCACAGGTAACCGCCGAATACCGCAAGTCCGACGATCAGGACGCCGAGCAACGGCTTGCCATAGGTCCCCATGAAGCTTTCCATGTCGCCTTGGCGGACGGCATCGTCGACCTCGCGCAGCAGGGCTTCCTGTTCGGCAGCCTCGGCGCGGGATTTCTTTTCTTCGCGGGTGAGTTCGGTCTTGGGTTTGCGGGCCACTGCGGCTCGGTCTCCGTTAAAGGCAAATCTGTGGCCGGGTCTTTAGGCATAGCGCGATAAGAGGGCAATGCCTGTCCATCCGGGGAGCAAGCCTGTCCCCCGACGGGTGAACGCGCGATGAAACGCTTGGCGCGCTAGAACTCCCGGCGCATGGCGCTGGAATAGAGGCGGCGATAGGTCGCAACCATTTTGTCACGATCGAACTCGGCACGCGCCTTGGCCTGGTTGGCAGCACCGATCCGCTCCGCGCGGACGGGATCGCGGGCCATGTCGCGCAAATAGGCCGATAGCGCGCCCTCGTCGCCCGCCGGTGTAATGAACTCGCGGTTTTCCTCTGCCACGATGTCCTTGATATCGCCGACATCGGGCGCGACGACAGGAAGGCCAGCCGCCATCGCTTCGACAACGGACAGGGGAAACTGTTCTGAATCGCTCGACAGGGCGAAAATATCGAACAGCCCGATGACCCGCGCCGGGTCCTTGACCGCGCCGGTCAGGTGGACACGGTCATGCAATTCCAGCCGGTCGATCTCGGCCTGGATTGCGTCGCGTTCGCTTCCTTCGCCGATGATGACGAGGTGCCAGTCATCCTCCATCGAAGCGAATGCCCGGACCAGCCGGGGCAGGTTCTTCACTGTACGAAGGCCCGCCAAGGTGCCGACCCAATGCTCTCCCTTGTGCTTAATCAGGCGCAGGGTGTCAGGCTTGGGCCGCATGGCGAAAGCCTTGGTGTCGATGCCGTTCGGTATCCGCTTCACACGGCCGAGCGGTTGCTGCCATTCGACGAGTGCGATCTCCTCCAGCGTCTCCGACGGCACAACGAGGCCCGACGATTTGCCGAGCGCGACCCGGCGATACCAGGTGCGGCTGCGCTTTCGCTTTTTCAGTTCGCTTTCATCGAAGCCGTCTTCGTGATGGATCAGCGGCGGCAGGTCGAGCGCTTCGGAAAACATCGTGTGCGCCATCACCGCGTCCATCGCGCCCCAATTATAGGTGAGCACGAGGTCGTATGGTTTCATGGCCTTGGCGATCTTCATCAGGCGCCCGGGCAGCGGCGTGCCCTTTAGGCTCGGGAAATCCGGCTGCAGCGTGATGCGAATGCCCTTGGCGATGCCATCCGCCGCACCCAGCCGGTCCGGTTCCGCCGACACGATCGTGTGGGCCAGCCTGCCCCCGAAAGCGTTGATCAGCTCAACCGTCCGGCGCTCCTTGCCGCCCGCAGCGAAGGTCGATTGCAGGTGCAGGACACGCGGCACGCCACCGCCAGATTTCGCGCTCATTTGACGCTGGCAAGCAGGGAATCGATCGCCGTGCGCACTTCGGGTTCATCCAGAGTGGGTGCATGTCCGGCATCTTCCACGACGACGACATCGGCATTAGGCGCGCGCTTCTGCATTTCGGCGAAAGCATCGGCGCTCAGCAGCGCGGACAGTCCGCCGCGCACCAGCAGCAGCGGATTGCTCGCCAGCGCCTCGAAGCCGGGCCACAGGTCGGGCGGGACCGCATTTTCATCGGCGTCGTTAAACGGGTCCGCGATCTTCATGTCGTAATCGAAAGCGATGCGGCCATTGCTGCACACGGTCATCCCGCGCTTGGCCATCGCGATCCAGTCCTCCGTATCGAACGACGGATGCGATTCCCCGTGCACTTCCTCCAGCGCGCGCGCTGCGTGCATCCAGGTCGGGAAGCTGCGGCCCTGACCCAGATATGTGCGAATCTTGTCGATGCCCGCCGGATCGACCACCGGGCCGATATCGTTGAGCAGCGCGGCGGCGATGCGGTGCGGCATGGCCTGCGCAATCAGCATGGTCATGAGCCCGCCCATCGAAGTGCCGATCGAAACGAACTTCTCGATGCCTTCCTGTTCGAGCAGCGCCAGGACATCGCCGATATAGTTCGGCACGGCATAGGTCGCGCTATCTTCTGCGTAGTCGCTTTTTCCGCGCCCGCGCATATCGGGCACAATCACCCGCCAGCCCTGCCCGGCGATATGCGCCGCGACGCCTTCGAAATCCTTGCTGTTGCGGGTCAGGCCGTGAAGGCACAGCACCGGAGGGCGATCGTTCGCCTCTCCATAATCGCGGAAATAGAGGGTCAGGCCCTCGGCGCTTTGCCAGCTACGCTCGCTGTATTCAGTGCTCATAGAAAGCGCGGTAGCGCCTAGCGCGGCAAATTTCGAGCCATGACTTGCGTGCAGTGTCTCGGGACCACATCTCCAAGGCGATGCCAGACGCCCCACAACCTGCCGCCTACCGTCCCGACACGCCTATCCTGGCCCTTACCGACTGGCTTGGCGATCCGGTCGAAGCGGCCGATTTTCCGGAAACGAAATTGCGGTTTCGCAACGATCGCTGGGCGGCAGCAGTTGGCCTAGCGGACCTGGACGACGAGGAGTGGGCACGTCATTTCGGGCGCTTCGCCCCCTTGCCGGACAACCTGCCCCAGCCGCTGGCCCTGCGCTATCACGGGCACCAGTTCCGTGTGTACAATCCCGAACTTGGCGACGGGCGCGGCTTCCTGTTCGCCCAGCTGCGCGACGGGGAGGACCGCCTGCTCGATCTCGGCACCAAGGGATCGGGCCAGACTCCGTGGAGCCGCGCTGGCGACGGTCGCCTGACTTTGAAAGGCGCGGTGCGCGAAATCCTAGCCACCGAAATGCTCGAAGCGCTGGGCGTGAATACGTCGAAGACCTTCAGCGTGGTCGAGACCGGTGAGCAACTCCAGCGCAATGACGAACCCTCGCCCACCCGTTCGGCGGTCATGACGCGGCTCAGCCACGGGCATATCCGCATCGGAACGTTCCAGCGCTTGCTTGCCCTGGAAGAGAAAGAGCACATGGAAGCGCTGGTCGAGTACTGCCTGACGCAGTTTTCCGGCCCTCCCCCGCCAGAGGACGCGCCCGGACGCGACGAACCAGCTGTGCGCCTGATGCACCAGGTGGTCGAGCGGTTGGCCGATCTGGCCGCCGCCTGGATGGTCGCAGGCTTCGTCCACGGCGTACTCAACACCGACAACATGAACATCACGGGCGAGAGTTTCGACTACGGCCCCTGGCGCTTCCTGCCGCAATGGAAACCCGGCTTCACCGCTGCCTATTTCGACCACTCGGGCCTCTATGCCTTCGGTCGCCAGCCCGAGGCATTGCACTGGAATTGCGGCCAGTTCGCAATTGCGCTGAGGCTGATCTGCGACGCCCCGCCCCTGATCGCGGCGATGGAGCGTTTCGGTCCGCTTTACATGGATGCGGTCGCGCGGCGCTGGTGCTGGCGTCTTGGCGTCGTGCCCAAGGGCGGTAACGACGACGCACGGCTGGTCGGCACGTGCGAGGCACTGATGGCGGAAAGCGAGGCACAGCCGGACGAATTCTTCTTCCGGCATCGTGGCGGACGAAATGCAGAAGGCGATCTTGCCATCGCGCTTGCGGGTTACGAACCCGTCGCGGATACGCTTGAATACTGGTCCGACGAAGCGCCGCAGTCGATGCTGATCGAGGAGGTCGAAGCCATCTGGGCCGCGATCGACCGGAGCGACGACTGGTCACCGCTCCATGCGAAGATCGACGCACTTCGCCGCATGGGCTGTGCCCATGGTCCGGCACCCGCCCTGCCCGACGAGCGCTAGGGCAGCACACTTGATTTGACGCGCAGGCGCGCCTGTCACATAGGCGGCGCGAGAAGCTCGCACGAGCGAGAGGAAGGGACGATACGTGTCGCAAGCCGAAATGATTTCTACCGAACCGGCCACCGGCAAACTGCTCTGGAAGGGCGAAGCCGGGAATGTCGAGCAGGCTATCGATGTAGCGCTCAAGGCCAAGACCGAATGGGCTCGCCAACCCGTCGGCCAGCGTATCGAACTGGTCCGCCGCTTCGCCAACGAAGTGCGCAAGCAGGCCGATCCCTTCGCCGAGCTTATCGCACGCGAAACCGGCAAGCCCCTATGGGAAGCCAAGACCGAAGTGCAGGCCGTTGTCGGCAAGGTCGAAATCTCGGTCACGGCCTATGCCGAACGCACTGGCCAGAAGAAGCTGGACAGCGCGCTGCAGGGTACGGCGGCCTTGCGTCACAAGCCGCATGGCGTGATGGCTGTCCTGGGTCCCTACAATTTTCCTGCCCACCTTCCGAACGGCCACATCGTGCCCGCTCTCATCGCGGGTAACGTCGTGATCTTCAAGCCGAGCGAGAAGACCCCGGCTGTTGGCGAATTCCTGGTGAAATGCTTCAACGCCTCGGGCATTCCGGAAGGCGTTGTCCAATGCCTCCACGGCGGTGCCGAGGAAGGCAAGGCTCTGGTCGAACACGCCATGGTCGACGGTGTTCTGTTCACGGGATCGGCGCGTGCAGGCATTGCGATCAACCGCAAGCTGGCCAGCAACCCGGCCAAGATCGTCGCGCTGGAGATGGGCGGCAACAACCCCATCGTCATGCTCGATACGCCCAAGATCGACGATGCCGCGGCGACAATCATCCAGTCGGCCTTCACCACGGCCGGCCAGCGTTGCACGGCGGCGCGTCGCCTGATCGTGGTCGACAGTGTCTACGACAAGATCGTGCCTGCGGTGAAACAACTGGCGGAAAAGCTGATCGTCGGCGAACCCTTTGCCGACCCGCAGCCCTTCATGGGCAGTGTCATCGACAACCAGACGGCGGATCTGCTGTCCGAAAGCTTTGTTGCGCTGATCAGCCGTGGCGGCAAGCCGGTGATGCATATGAAGCGTCCCGACGAACAGCTACCCTTCCTCTCGCCGTCGATCATCGACGCCACCGAAATGAGCGATCGCCCTGATATCGAGCTCTTCGGACCGTTGCTGCAGGTCATCCGCGTCCAGGATTTCGACGCGGCAATCGCAGAGGCGAATAATACCCGCTACGGCCTCTCCGCCTCGCTGATGGGCGGCAAGCCCGAAGATTTCGAACGGTTCTGGTTCGAAGCGCGCGCGGGCATCCTCAATTGGAACCGCCCGACCAACGGTGCGTCGTCTGCCGCCCCGTTCGGCGGTGTGGGCCTTTCGGGCAACCATCGCCCGGCCGCATTCTATGCAGCGGATTACTGCGCCTATCCGGTCGCCAGCACGGAAATGGACCAGCCGCGTGCCAGCATCGGGATCGGCCTCAAGGAAGGCTGATCCCCGCCGGGCTCAGCGTTTGCTGGTGACCAGGTCGATTTCGGTGACTTTGCCCGGCAAGTCGCGGGCATAGATGACCATCGCGCTTTGCCCGTCGATGGCGGACAGCACGTTTTCGCCGCCCTTGAGCGCGTGTTCGACCGTGTAGCCGGCATCGGCTGCGCGGGTCGCGTAGAACGCCAGCACATCGCTCTTCGGAACGCCTGTGCGGAAGGTGACGGCACGAACGGCGCAATTACCCTCGTCACTGCCAGCAGCTTCGATGGTGTTGCCGCGCGGATAGATCGGGAATTCCGCTGGTAGCTTGGCCGACCAAGAGGCCGAGTAGCTGACCTTTTCGAAGCAATTGGTATTGCCCGGCCCCTGCAGCGCGCGTGCGGCCTGGACCATGGCGGGCGTGTCCGCTGCGCCCTCCCCCAGTCGCTTTGCGGTCGGGAGAGCATCCATGTTGGCGCTACCGCCGACCATCTGGACCGCGCGGCTGCGCGCGTCCTCGATCGCCCTCTCGGAGGTGTCGATCCTGGGGATGTTCTGGTTGCCCGTACCGGACAATGCGGCGCCTTCTTCGCTGCTGTTCGCAAGGTCGGGATCGGTCGCGAGATTTTCGTTGAGCGCACCCTCGCTGGCGGCATTCATGTCATCGCCGTCCTCGGCATCTCCGTTGCCGCCCGAACAGGCGGCGAGCATCGCGATGGGGGCAGCAAGGGCAATCAGGCGCAGCTTCATTTCTGGCATCTCCGGCACATTTCCAGTGCGATATGCCTTTCCCGCGCCGAATTGACCATACGCTGCACGCAGATGGCTCAATGCGGGACACTGTCTCGCCCACGCATAAAGGGCGCCGCCCGCCCCTCTGGTGAGGGTGCGGACGACGCCCGACACGACCCGAAGGTCGCGCTATCAGCCGCGGGTGGGCACGGCCTCAAGCTCTTGTCTGATTAGCCGCAGCGGGTGTTCGACCGGTCGATCGAGCGACCGAGCAGCGCGCCTGCGGCACCGCCGATGATCGCACCGAGGGTGCGGTCACCGCCGCGACCGGCCACTTCATGGCCGATCAGTGCGCCTACGCCTGCACCGATCAGGAGGCCGGTCGTGCCGTTCTCGCGCTCGCAATAGTAACGTCCGTCGCGGCCGCGCCAGATGCGAGTGTCGCGATAGACCGGCTGTCCGTAATCGCGGTCGTAGCCCATGTAATAGGGGCGCGGTGCGCGATAACCGCGATAATCATCGTGATGTCCGCGATGGCCGCGCTTCCAGTTCTTGTGCTTGCGCTTCTTGCCATGCTCGTAGGTCATGTCGCCGGCGATCGATGCCGCGACGCTATGCGCCTGCGGTGCGGCATGGGCCGGAACTGCGGCAGATGCCGGAGCAGCGAGAGTGAGGCCGGTGGCCGCGAGGGCCAGCGAAGCAGTCTTGAGAAGGGTAGCCATAGTTCAAATCCTTGGTCGTATTCGACTCGGGGTGCGTCGATGGCGTTCAGGATTACGCCTCGCTTCCTGAATGATTTGCAACATCGCAGTCAGGTTTGTTCAGTTTCGACGAGTTGAGGCTTAACAAGCGACGAATTGATGCTTGCAGCCGGATTGAAGCGCGCCTAGGCGGCAGCGGTTCATGGACACGACAGAATCCGACCAGCGCCGTTCGGGCCTTACCTCCGCGCTGGGTGCCTATGTGATATGGGGATTCCTGCCGCTGTACCTGCTGCTCGTCAGAGAGGTTCCGGCCTTCGAATTCGTCGGCTGGCGGATATTGTGGACGCTCCCGCTGTGCCTCGTGATCGTGGCCGTGAGGAAGCAGCTGCCACAATTGAGGGCTGCCCTTGCGACGCCGAAAGTCATGATGCTCTTGCTGACCAGCGCCACGCTGATCGCGATCAACTGGGTCGTCTATGTCTGGGCTATCCAGCAGGGCAATGTCTACGCGGCCAGCCTCGGCTATTACATCAATCCGCTCGTCAATGTGCTGCTCGGTACTCTGCTCTTGGGAGAGCGATTGAGCCGCGCGCAGTGGGCGGCGGTCGCTCTGGCGGGGATCGGTGTTTCCATGCTGCTGGCCGGAGCGCTGACCACGCTATGGATAAGCCTTACCCTGGCGCTGAGTTTTGGCACCTACGGCCTAATTCGCAAGCAAGTGGACGTGGGCGCCCTGCCCGGTCTCACCATCGAATCCCTCTTGCTGAGCCTGCCCGCGGCAGGTGTCGCGATCTACTATGCCGGATTGCCCGCGGGGTCCTCTTTCACGCAATCCTTCGGGCTCGGCGCGGCGATCATGTTGGGCGGCGCGCTGACCGCATTCCCGCTCCTGCTGTTCGCCATCGCTGCGCGCAAACTGCCCTATTCGACGCTGGGCTTCATCCAGTTCCTTGCACCCAGCATCGTCTTCGTACTGGGCCTCACGGTATTCGGCGAAGAGCTGAAATGGGCGCAGGCCGCTTGCTTCGCCTGCATCTGGACAGCAGCGGCGATCTTCGTCTGGGACCTTTGGAGCCGCTCTAGGACGCCAATCGCCAGTTGAGCGTTTCGCCGGCATGGAAGGGGACGATACGCGCCTCTCCGCCATCGACCTCGTCCGGCACTTCGACAGAGACCTTTTCCAGCGTGACCGTCTCTTCATTGACGGGCAGGGAATAGAAAGCCGGACCATTCAGGCTGGCAAAGGCTTCGAACCGGTCGAGCGCGTCCTCCTCGTCGAAAACCGTGACATAGCTTTCTAGCGCGAAAGGCGCGTTGAAGATCCCCGCGCAGCCGCAATCCGATTCCTTGGCATGGCGATGGTGCGGTGCGCTGTCGGTCCCGAGGAAATACTTGGCCGAACCGCCGGTCGCCGCCTTGCGCAAGGCAAGCCGATGCTCTTCCCGCTTGGCCACCGGCAGGCAGAACATATGCGGCCTGATACCGCCGACCAGAATGGCGTTGCGATTGATGTGGAGGTGCTGCGGCGTGATCGTCGCCGCGATGTTCGGGCCAGACGCATCCACGAACTCGACCGCCTGCCGCGTCGTGATGTGTTCGAAGATGACCTTCAATTCGGGAAGGCGCTCGACCAGCGGGGCAAGTACGCGGTCGATGAACACGGCTTCGCGGTCGAAGATGTCGATATCGGCGTGAGTGACTTCGCCATGCACGCAAAGCGGCATCCCGATTTCCGCCATTTTCTCGAGGACGCGCTCGATATTGGCCACGTCGGTCACGCCGTGGGCGGAATTGGTTGTGGCACCTGCCGGGTAAAGCTTGGCAGCGGTCAGCACGCCTTCGACGTAACCGGTGGCGAAATCCGCCGGGTTGGTTTCGTCCGTGAGATAGGCGGTCATAAGCGGTGTGAAGTCGACTCCTGCGGGTACCGCTGCACTGATCCGGGCGCGGTATTCTCTCGCCAGCGCGCTGGTGGTAACCGGCGGCGAGAGGTTGGGCATGACGATCGCGCGTGCGAACTGGCGCGCGGTATGCGGCACGACCGCTTCCATCGTTGCACCGTCGCGGAAATGAAGGTGCCAGTCGTCGGGGCGGCGGATGGTGAGAGTCTGGGTCATGTTCGCGCTTCCCTTAGCCCTGCTTTTGCTGATCTGCCAGCCATGCGCGCGCATCCTCTTCACCTTGCTCCCATGTCCGGGTGACCTTGTCGGCATTGGCGAAGTCGATCTTGTCGGCGGCGACTTCACGGCTCGGCTGTACGTATGTTTTGCGTCCCTCATCAGGGAAGCGGGCATAGCGGCTCGAAAGCAGCGTGAGCGTGCGGCCTTCGTCCGGCTGGGGCGGCGGCGCCTTGTCCAGCATCCCGCCATCGAGCACGCGGTCCCCTTCCCACTGCGGGACATCGAAAACTGGGGGGATCGTAGCCGCCGCGCAGATAAGATCGACAAGAGCACCGTCGCGGGCCGCCTGGCGCGCATCGACGCATAGGGACGTGAGGCCTGCACGGCGCGGCCATTCCAGGTGCGGCGTAGAGCGCACCGCCTGATCCAGCTTGTAGAGGATGCCGTAAACGACCGCCGCTGCCATGGGCGGAAGGCCTGCTGGCGGACAGGAAAGATAGACCTGGAACTGCGGACCTTCCGCAATCCGCTCGATCGCTTCGGCATCGAGCGTGGTTTCGACCACGGCGCGGTAAATTTCTTCATGCGGAGTGAAGTTCGATCGCTTGCGGGCATAGTTGGCCTCATTGATCCGGAACGCCTCGGTCATGAGCATCAGGAGGTCGCGTTCCCGGCCGCTGATCCAGGTCGCTGCACTCAAGGCTCCACCCGAGACGCCGCTTACCCGCGCGGGATCAAGCGCCAGCGCATCGCCCGCTCCGGCCAGGAAACCGCCATGCCAGAAGCAGCGAATACCGCCTCCGGAAAAGACCAATTGTTCGAATTCGAAGTCCACGACATTGCCTATGGCCAGCATCGGCCTATCTGTCACGCATGACAGCAAGCCGCCTTTTCGACCGCGCCGTGATCCGCCTTGCCCCGACCGACGGAGAGGAGGACGTCGCGGCATTCCTCCAGGGCTTGCTGACCAATGACGTGTCGGGCGCCTTGCCGGTATACGCCGCGCTCCTGACGCCTCAGGGCAAGATGCTGTTCGACATGTTCGTCTGGCCAGCCGCCGACGGCGAGATCCTGCTCGATTGCGAGAAGGACCAGGCGGAAAGCCTCGCCAAGCGTCTTTCCCTCTATCGCCTGCGCCGCAAGATCGACATCGGTGTCGATGAAAGCCTTGGCGTCCATTGGCAGAAAGAGCCGGGAGACGGCGGCGCAGCCGACCCACGCTTGGCGTCATTGGGGCAACGCTGGCTGGCGCCCGTATCCGACGAAGACGAGCCCGCCGACGACGCGTATCTCGCGCACCGGCTCGGTCTGGGTGTGCCCGAAGGATACGCCGAGATGGGCGACATCCTGTGGCTGGAGACCAATGCCGTGGAGCTGCACGGCGTGGCTTTCGACAAGGGATGCTACATCGGCCAGGAAAACACCGCCCGGATGAATTGGCGCAGCAAGGTCAACCGCCGCCTGATGGTGGTCCCGCTCGCCACATCCGACGAAAAGCGGCGCAAGGCAGCGTATGCCGAGCTCGAGCTGGCGGTCGACCATCTGCGCGTCGCCGACGTCGACCCCGCGACTGCCCCCGTCTGGCTTGAGGATGCCTTCGTCGAAGATTGATGGTTACAGTTGTAGTCGCTCGTTAGCCTCGCCCCGTTCCGAATTGCGATGGACCGGGAGAGTTCGATGATTAGATCTTTGGCTTGCCTCGCGGCGATGGCTCTAACCCCCCTGACGGCGAACGCCCAGGAAATGGCCGATGTGCCGATTGACGCCGGTATGCGTGCAGACGTCGTTAGAGCCTTGGGTGACGCATTAGAGAAGAACTACGTCTTCCCGGACAAGGGGACTGAAACCGGCCAAACTCTGGAAAGGCTTCTAGACAGCGGCAAGTATGACCCCTTCGAAACCGCCAACGCTTTTGCAGAAGCGCTGCGCAGCGACCTGCGCGAAGCAGGCGACGACCGCCATCTGCAGCTGCGTTACGATCCGGAATTCGTGCCGCAGGGCGACCATACCGACGGACCCCCGAGTGCCGAGGAAGTCGCCGAAACCTATCGTCAGATGGCTCTTCATGGTTTCGGCGTCGCCCGGACCGCCATGCTGCCGGGCAATATCGGTTATATCGACCTGCGTTTCTTCGGCCCTCCCGAAGCGGTCGCCGGGGCCTACGAATCGGCCATTGAACTCGTATCCGGTAGCCAGGCGTTGATTATCGACCTGCGCTCCAATGGCGGCGGAGATCCGGCTGCGGTGGCGCAATTCGCCAGCCACCTCTTTGCCGAAGGCGATGTTCGGCACCTCAACAGCATTTACGACCGGACCGAGGACCGGACCCGCGAATTCTGGACCGACCAGAGTGTCGAAACGCGCTTCACGGGGCCGGTCTATGTCCTGACTTCGAGCAGCACGTTTTCGGGCGGAGAGGAACTGGCCTACGATATCCAGACGCAGAAGCGCGGGACGCTGTTCGGCGAAACCACCGGCGGCGGGGCCAATCCCGGCGGGCCTGTGGCGTTGGCGCATGGATTTACCGCTTTCATTCCCACCGGCCGTGCGATCAATCCGATAACCGGCACGAATTGGGAGCATGTCGGTGTGAAGCCCGAAGTCAGCGTCCCTGCCGAAGAGGCCCTGAACACGGCATTCAGCGCTGCGACCGAGGCTTTGCGTGCCGAAGCTGAGGGAGATCGGCGTCAGGTCCTAGACCGGATTGCCGAGCAACTGGCGAATGGGGAGTTGGTCCTTCCGCAATGGAAAGACCCGCGCCGGCGCGACTAGCCAGCGTCGCTTGCAGTTTCCAGGCTGCGGACCAGCATCCGTTCGGCACGGTCCCGCGCCGCAGTCGAAGGCAATCCCAGAGAGCGGGAAAGGGCGGTGCCGATCAGGGCATCGCCCATCGCCATCAGCACGAGCGCCAGTGTTTCTTCGTGGACGTGCGTCGCATCGCCATGATCGGCCTCGTAAGGGGCAATCTCGTCTACCAGATTGTGGATCGTCTCGACGATCGGGGTCAGCGCGTCCTCGTTGCCGGTCAGGATCATCCAGCTGGCGAGCGCGCCTGCGCCCTCCTTGTCGAAGGCATCGAAGGCCAGGTCCACGACTTCGCGCGGGCTGCCAAGACCCGCCCTGCTTGCGCGGACAGCATCGGCGATCGTTGAACAGACGGTCTCGGCCAGATGTGCGGCAAGCGCCTTTTGCAGACCGGCTGCAGAGCCGAAATGGTGCAGCAGGTTGGCATGCGTGCGCCCGATCCGCGCGGCAACAGCCTTGAGCGTCACCGATTGCGGTCCGGTTTCGATCAGCAAGGCGCGCGCCGCCTCGAGGGCAGCGAGGCGCGATTCTTCGGGCGAAAGTCGTTTGCGGGTGGCCATCGGGGCAAACCGGTAAACCATTGCGGCGGACAGGGGAAGCCGCCCGCGAAGCTTATTGACACTTGTGTCAGTAGGCACTACTTACACTGATGTAAGTTAACCACGGAGCAGGACATGAACGCCCCCCTCCCTATCGATACCGCGACTGCCAAAACCGCGCCGACGCCGGCCGATCTGACAATCACCGTGCGTGACGAGCGTTTCAATCGCGGGACCAACCCGCGGCGCTGGTGGGCCGGAGAGCCCTTCGGCACGGCATGGCACAATGCGCTATCCGCAACTTTCCCGCGCGGAGAGGCCTTCTTCATCGAGGCGGTCAAGGCGCATCGCGAGGGTGCAAACCCCAAGCTCGAGGCCGAAATCCGCGCCTTCGTTCGCCAGGAAATCAACCACACCCGCGAACACATCGCATTCAACAAGCTGGCCGAAAACGCCGGATACGACATCAAGGCGATCGACAAGCGTGTCGCCGAAATGCTCGAACTCACCAAGGGTCGCCCGGCTATCGCCAACCTCGCCGTCACCATGGCGCTGGAGCATTACACGGCGATGATGGCAGCGGAATTCCTCGCCAATCCCGCACATTTCAAGGACGCCGATCCAGAAGTGCGCGATATGTGGCGCTGGCATTCGGCTGAGGAAATCGAGCACAAGGGCGTCGCCTACGACACCTGGAACCACGCCACGCGCGATTGGTCGAAGTGGCGCCGGTGGAAGGTTCGCAGCCTGGTGATGATCACCGTCACGGCACGCTTCTTCAAGAACCGCTGGATCGACTCGCTCAACCTGCTGGAGCAGGACGGGATCACCGGCTGGAAGGCCAAGTGGGGCCTGTTCAAATACCTCACCGTATCCCCCGGTGTCGTGCGCCGGATTTTCCCGGCGTGGCTGAGCTACTTCAAGCCCGGCTTCCACCCGTGGGATCACGACGATCGCGAATTGATCGGACTGTACGAGGGCGAATTCGAAGACGCCCTTCTCCCGGCCGAATAACCCGAGCCATCGGGTCGCAAGAAAGGCCCCGCGAGCGATCGCGGGGCCTTTTTGGTGTCAGGCCGCTTGGAGCGTGTCGCCTTTGTCAGCTGCGAGTTCGAGCCGGTACATGACGCAATCGACGTCCTCGCCCCTACCGCAGCTGTGGCGCGGCGCAGTCTGCCCGGTCGGACGGAACCCGAGCTTTCTCAGCACCTTGCCCGAAGCGGGATTGTCGACGAAGTGGCCAGCTGTGATCCGATCGTGGCCGAGCAGTTTCGCGACTTCCAGCGCACCGCGCGCTGCCTCGGTGGCGTATCCCCGGCCCCAGAAGGGGCGGGCGATCCAGTAGCCAAGTTCGACCTCGTCACCGCTTGCATCGATGCCGATGCAGCCGATGAGGTCGGAGCCATTGTCACCGGGCCTCGTAATCAGGAAGACCGGATAGTGCGGGTCCTGCTTTCGCATGACGAATTCGCGGGCATGTTGGGGGAGATACGGCCACGGCGCGCGGGCAAGATTGCGGACGACACCCTGGTCGGCGATCCCGCCAAACAGTGCCTCGGCATCTTCGGGCCATGCAGGCCGCAGCAGCAGCCTCTCGGTGATATGGAACATGCGTTTACTCCCCGTCAGGTCCACGCTCCGGGCTCCTAGGCCGGACGCGTGACAATTGCGTGATGGCGAAAGGCAATTTTCGCCCATGCGGTTTTGAAGAGGGAGAAACGACAAGAGGGAGACGGGTCGGCCCCATCTCCCTCTTCGTCTGCCGGATCGTTAGCCCGGCTGGGACCGTCCCGTGTGGACGATCCCGTTATCGGATTGTCCGGTTATTCTGCGGCTTCTGCCATTTGGTCGACCGATACGTATTTGCGGCCGAGCTTGCCCGAGTGGAATCGGACGACGCCGTCGGTAAGCGCGAACAGCGTGTGGTCCTTGCCCATGCCGACGTTGACGGCCGGGTAGAACTTCGTGCCGCGCTGACGCACGATAATGTTGCCGGCGACGACGTTTTCGCTGCCGAACTTCTTCACACCAAGACGACGACCGGCTGAGTCGCGACCGTTACGCGATGAACCGCCTGCTTTTTTATGTGCCATGGTCCGGGTTCCTTACTTCTTGGATTCGGTCTTCTTGGCTGCTGCCTTCTTGGCAGGAGCCTTCTTGGCGGGAGCCGCCTTGGTAGCAGCAGCCTTCTTGGGCGCTGCCTTCTTGGCCTTGGGCGCAGCCTTCTCTTCGGAAGAATCCTTCTTCGGAGCAGCCTTCTTTTCTTCGGCCTTCTTCGGAGCGGCCTTCTTGGCGCCGCCGGTGCCCACGTCGGTGATGCGCAGCAGCGTCATCATCTGGCGGTGGCCGTTCTTGCGACGATAGTTGTGGCGGCGACGCTTCTTGAAAACGACGACCTTCTCGCTCTTCGCCTGGGCGATGATTTCAGCCGAAACGGTTACCTTGCCGGCATCCGAAAGCGTGTCGCCTTCGCCTGCAAGCAGGACGTCACCCAGCGTGATGGTATCACCGGCTTCGCCAGCCAGCTTCTCAACCGCGATCTTGTCTCCGGCGGCAACCCGGTATTGCTTGCCGCCCGTGCGCACTACTGCGAACATGGTCGTTATCTCTCGTTCAAATTGCTGTGCCGCATCCTTGCGAATCTACGGCGCACCCGTCGACCCACCTAGGGCGGGCCCGGAAAGAAGCGTGCCGTTAGGCGAATCCCGCCATCAAGTCAACGCTGGCATCCGGCATTTTTTGCCTTTCACGCTGGCGCGCGTCCTGCCGCATGCTATGTGAGCGCGATGCTGCGAATTGCAAGTTTCTCTACCGCTCTCATCCTCACCCTCGGCGGCTGTGCCGCCTCGAGCGGGGATTATCCCTCGCTGGCCATCAGGGATGTGGAGCGGGTCGAAGGCAGTTTCGCCTCGCCCGAGCGCAAGTCGATCGAGGTTCCCGAAGTGGAAACCGATCTTGAAGGGGATCTCGACGTTGTGCTGCCGGCACTCGTCGCCGCTGCAGAAGAGGCACACGCAGAGTTCATGCGGCTTGCGCCCACGGCCCAGCGTACGGTCGCTGCGGCAGCGGCTACTGCGACAGGTTCTCCTGCGTGGGCCAGCGCACAGGTAGCGCTCGCCGAGCTCGAATCGGCCCGCAGCGTGGCGGCGGTGCCGCTTGGCGATATCGATACGCTTTACACTGCGCGCAGTGTGGCTGCCGAGGACGTGACCGCGATCGAGAGCGCTCGCGGCCGTATCGTGGAGCTGATCAGCGAAGAAGACCGCACGCTCGCGCAGCTACGCGAACGTGCGGACTAGAACGGCAGGTTGAAAACGCGGGAGGCCAACTAGGCCAGCGCCTCCCGCGCTCCCCTCTCCTATCGCACGATCGATGCGATGGTGACTGCGATAATGCCCCAGCTGAAGACGATTGCCGGCAGGATCAGGACCTGGACTGCCGCATCGCGCATCGGGAGGCGTCCGGTGTGCGTGGCGATGCCCTGCGAACGAAACCGGCTCCAGTTCATCTGCTTCGACTTCGTTTCCGGCGCGAGACGCGTCCAGATCATCGGGACACCGAAACCGGCTACGATGAAGAATGCGAAAATGGCCATCGGGATGGCGAGGCCAGCCGTCGGAAGGCCCGTCGCCATAACGGCCAGGAAACCGAGATAGAGACCGACGGTCGCGACATAGAGGCCTTTCGGCAGTTCGAAGGTCCGGTCGACCTCGTGATGCTTAACGGGGGCTTCGACGATGCGGGCCTGTTCGGCAACGAGTTCGCGGCTGAAGTGCTTAACCATTGTGCGTCTCCTGTGTTGGAGACTTGATGCCGCTCATGGCCCACCGATTCCTTGATCGAGATCAATTCGGCGAGATTATTTCCAGCGCGCGAGGTCGCGCCGGTCTTGGTCGCGTGGTTCGATCCAGTGCCAGCCATCGCCGCGGCGCTCGCGCTTCCAGAACCAGGATGCGGATTTGAGGTGGTCCATGAGGAAATCCACCGCATCGAAGGCCTCGCGGCGGTGGGCGGCTGCTGCGGCCACCAGCACGATAGGTTGGCCGGGCGTCATCACGCCCACGCGGTGCCAGGCCAATACTCCAGCAAGAGCGAACTTTTCAGACGCGGCTTGCGCAAGCTCTTCCATCCCCGGAAGTGTGAGCGGCTCGTAGTGAGTGAGCTCCAGCGCCTTTACGTCGTTGTCGCTGCGGACCTTGCCAACAAAAGACGCAGTGCCGCCCGCGTCGGGATAGGATGCGTTGAAGGCTGCCAGCGCTTCGCCGATTGACATCCCGCGATCAAGCAGGCGCACGTCACGCGGTGTCGACAGGGAAAGCCTAGCCACCGCTCACCGGGGGCAGGAGTGCTACCTCGTCTCCGTCCTCTGCCATTAGTGCAGTCTTGTCGGCCAGGACGCGGCCCTTGCAGGCGATGTTGACGCGTTCTTCGCGGAGTTGCGCGGCGACTTGGGGGCTCACGGTCTCCAGCAGGCGATCCCAATCGAGCGTGCCCTCGACCTGCATGTCGTCCTGCCCTGCCAAATCCCGCAAAGGTCCGAGAAAAAGGATCCGGACGCTCACTTTGCAGCCTCGAGATAATGCCCGGTCACGCCCGGTGCTTTGGCAAGGTACTCTATGATCCCGTCGAGCGCAGCGCCCTCGCCTGCCGCGACATTGACGCGGAGCGGCGAATACTTGCGCGCCAGCATGGCTGCGGCGGCGCGGCGCCATTCCTTGTGGGTATGGTCGGCTGACGGCATGGTCACGACAACGTCTTGCCCGCCAGACAGCGCCCTTTCGATCGGATCGAGCCAGTTCTGGTGAAACAGCCCCGCCGCGGCCAGCGGTTCTTCCGGCAGGCCCTCGACCTCGATCCGCTTCATCAGCGGCGCTCGCGGTGCAGCGTGATCCCGATCTTCTCGCCCGCTTCGGCAATCGCCAGCTTGACGATCTTTACCGTCACGGCCTCGACGCGATTGTCCTGCAAGAACAGCGTTTCGCAAACATGGTCGGCGACGGCTTCGATCAGCTTGAAGTGAACGCCCTCGGGCAAAGCTTCCGAAGCGGCGAACTTGAGATCCATGTAGTTCTTGGAATCGTCGAGCGAGGTATCCGCATCGTAATGCGGCAGCGGTTTCATCCGCACCTGAATCGTGAAGCGCAAAGGCTGCGGTTTGCCGGTTTCTTCCGAATAGATACCGGTGAGGACGTCATGTTCGAAGTCAGCGACTTCAAGAATCAGCGAATCGTTCATGGGTCCCCCTAACCCGGATTGGACCAGCGTGCGAAAATCGCAGTGGGCAGGTGACGTCCGTTCTCGCCGGCTTCGCGCACCGCCAGATCGCCATGCTCGATCTTGCCCGGGAGATCGGCAAACACTTCTTCGAGCAGCCCGCCAAGCGCGAGGCTGCTCATCCGCACCGCATAGACGGTCAGGAATAGGAAACGGCTGTTTTCATCGAGGAGCTTGCGGCAATCGGACACAAGGTCGGGCAGGCCCTCTTCCAGACGCCAGGTCTCGTTCTTCGGACCGCGGCCGAATTTCGGCGGATCGAGGATGATGCCGTCGTAGCGATTGCCTCGCCGCACCTCGCGCGCGGCGAACTTCATCGCATCGTCGACCAGCCAGCGGATCGGCCGGTCCTCCATGCCGGAAAGCGCAGCGTTCTCCCGCGCCTGCGCGACCGACTTCTTGCTGGCATCGACATGCGTCACCCGTCCGTGGCGGCTCAGAGCAAGCGACCCGACGCCGGTATATCCGAACAAGTTCATGGTTTCGGAATCGGTGCGCCCGTCGAGCTGCTCCCGCATCCAGTCCCACACCGGCGCCATGTCGGGGAAGAACTGCAAGTGCCGGAACGGCGTCGGCTGCGCGGTAAAGCGGACCTCGTCATAGCCCAGGGTCCAGCCCGCTTCCGGCAGGCTGCCGTCGAGGTGCCAGCGGCCGCCGCCGTCCTCGTCGGCGCCGGGAATGAACTCCCCATCGGCCTGCCAGTCGTCGCTGCGCGGCGACCACATGGCCTGCGGTTCAGGACGGATGAAACTGTAATCCCCGAAGCTCTCAAGCTTGCGCCCATGCCCGCTGTCGAGCAGGCGATAGGCGTCCCAGCCCTCGCCGACCATCAGCATCGGATCCCGCACGAGTTCGGCCATCAGGCCGCGTGCTCCATGATGTGGGCGCGCACGGCCTCATATGTGCCGGGCAGTTCGACATAGCTTTCCTCGCGCGCGAAGAGATCGCCGACGCGCGAAGGAAGTTGAGGACGTAACCCGGTCGCCCGTTCGACGGCGTCGGGGAACTTGGCCGGATGAGCCGTCGCGAGTGTCACGACTGGCACAGTAGGATCGATCCCGGCGGTGCGGGCGGCGTGGAGGCCGATGGCAGTATGCGGATCGAGCATCTCGTCGCACTGCTCGAACGCCCAGCGCATGGCCTGCGCCATATCGTCGGCATCCGCCCGTGCGCTGGCAAACAATGCGGCTGCGCCCTCGCGCTGGGCGTTGGTCAGGCGCATGGCCTTTTCCGCATCGAAACCGGCCATCTGCTCGGCCATGGCAAGACCATCGCGCCCACCGACGTCGAACAGGAGGCGCTCGAAGTTGGAACTGACCTGGATGTCCATGCTCGGCGCTGCGGTCGCGGTTACGGTACCGGTCGAATAGTCGCCGTCGGCCAGTGCGCGATGCAGGATGTCGTTTACATTGGTGGCGACGAGCAGCTTTTCGATGGGAAGCCCCATCTGCGCCGCCACATGACCTGCAAAAACGTCGCCGAAATTGCCGGTGGGCACGCTGAAAGCAACCTTGCGCTCGGGCCCGCCCAATTGCAGCGCGGAGGTGAAGTAATAGACCACTTGCGCCATCAGCCTGGCCCAGTTGATCGAGTTGACCGCACCGATCCGGTGCTTCGCCGTGACATCGGCATCGGCGAAGATGCGCTTCACCATCGCCTGCGCATCATCGAAGCTGCCATCGATGGCGATATTGTGGACGTTTGGTGCACGCACCGTGGTCATCTGGCGGCGCTGGACGTCGCTGACCCGGCCCTTGGGGTGCAGCATGAAAATCTCGACATTATCGAGACCCGCAACGGCATCGATCGCCGCACTGCCGGTATCGCCGCTGGTCGCGCCGACGATCGTCAGGCTGCCCTCTTCGCGGGCGAGGAACTCCTCGAACAGCAGGCCCAGCATCTGCAGCGCCACATCCTTGAATGCGAGCGTGGGGCCATGGAAAAGCTCGAGCACCCAATGCTGCTCGTCCAGCTGCACCAGCGGTGTCACGGCCTTGTGAGCGAAGCGACCGTAGGCCTTGGCCGTTAGCTCGCGCAGACGCTCGGGCGTCAGGCAGTCGCCGACAAAAGGCTCCATCACCCGTGCAGCGACCTCTGCATAAGGAAGCCCGCGCATGTCCGCGATCTGGTCCTGGGTGAACTGCGGCCATTCTTCAGGCACGTAGAGGCCGCCGTCGCTGGCGAGGCCGGCCAGTGTGACGCCTGCAAAATCGAGCGTTGGTGCGCTGCCGCGGGTGGAGACGTATTTCATCGTGAGAAGGCGGTTAGCGAGGTGCTGCCGACCGGGCAAGCAAGCGGCTCTTTAATCGACTTTAGCCCGCGTGCCACGCCGACGCAGTGCGAGGATGTAGATCACCAGGGCCGTGAGCGCGAAAAAGAACCACTGGCCGGCGTAAGCGAGGTGATTGTTCGGGAGGTTGCGCGGATCGGGGCTGGCGAGAGGTTCGAGACCTGCCAGGCCATCTGCGGACACCACACGTCCGCCTGGCGCGATCGTGCCGCGCACTTCGCCGCCTTCCCATTCGACCGGTCGCGGGCTGCGCGAAAAACCGAGATCGACAATAATGGTCCGGCCATCTGCCAGGACGCAGCTCGCCCTGTGCGCCATGCCTTTCGCACCCCGGCTATTGGTGCCAGCCACAGTCGTGGTGTTCGTCACATCCTCGCAGGCAATTGTAGTCCTGCGGTAGAGCACATCCTCGATGCCTGCCGCATCGTCCGGGTAGCCGACTTCAGACGACATGCGCAGCGATTGCTCTGCTTGCGCAATAAGCGCTTCCTTCTCGTCCATCCGGCCCAACTGCCAGAAGCCGAGTGCGATCATCACGGCAATGGCTGCGGCCACGATGATCGTGGGGATGACGGGAATGCGGGTGGTCATGATGTTACTGTCTCGATCGAAAGCGAAAGGGGCAGCCGCGGCAATGCCGGGCTGCCCCTTTCAATATCCGGCAAGCCGGAAGGCATTAGTGGAATTCGGCTCCCCAGCCGCCCCAGACGTAGACGACGGCGAAGAGGAACAGCCACACGACGTCGACGAAGTGCCAGTACCACGCAGCCGCTTCGAAACCGAAGTGCTGGCGGGGCGTGAAGTGACCCTTGTAGGTACGCACGAGGCAGACGATCAGGAAGATCGTGCCGACGAGGACGTGGAAGCCGTGGAAGCCGGTCGCCATGTAGAAGGCCGAGCTATAGGTGTTGCCGCCAAACGCGAACGGAGCGACGCCGTACTCGTAAGCCTGGATCATGGTGAAGACGGCGCCCAGGATGATCGTGAGCCACAGGCCCTTCTTCAGGCCATCGCGGTCACCGTGGATCAGCGAGTGGTGCGCCCAGGTAACCGTGGTGCCCGAGCAGAGCAGGATCATGGTGTTGAGCAGCGGAAGGCTGAAGGGATTGATGACCTCTTCGATCGCCGCCGGGGGCCAGACGCCGCCCACCACTTCCGAGATTTCCGAGGGGAACAGGGCGAAGTCGAACCAGCTCCAGAACCAGCCGACGAAGAACATCACTTCCGAAGCGATGAACAGGATCATGCCGTAACGCATGTGCAGCTGGACGACCGGCGTGTGATCGCCGCGCTCTGCTTCCTTCACGATATTGCTGAACCACGCGAAGAACGTGGCGATCAGGCCAGCGATGCCGAGACCGAGCACGAGGTGCGCGCTGGCCATTTCGTGCATGTAGAGCACCATGCCGCTGGTGAAGGTAAGCGCCGACAAAGAGCCGATCAGCGGCCAGATGTCGGGTTCGAGGATATGATATTCGTGATTGACGTTGCCAGCCATTATACTCGCGTCCTGTATTCGCGTTATCGCGCTGCCCTTAAAGCGCCATGGCGCGCGGGTCTAGGGTCTACTCTGCAGAATCTATCGCGCGGTGGAAAGTATAGGAAAGCGTGATCTGCTCGACACCTTCCATGTTGGGATCGTCCAGAGCCTTGGGATCGACGAAATACAGCACCGGCATGCGGACTTCCTCACCGGGCTGCAGCGTCTGCTCGGTAAAGCAGAAGCACTGGATCTTGTTGAAATATGCGCCCGCCTGGACCGGCATGACGTTGAACGTCGCCGTGCCGGTGATCGGCTGGTCGGAATTGTTCTTCGCGACGTAGATGGCCATGTCGCGCTGGCCGATGGTCACGGTGTCGGTCGGTTGTTCCGGCCTGAAGCTCCATCCGAGGCCGGGTGCGACCGAACCGTCGAAACGTATCGAAATCTGCTTCCCGCCGGCGGCCTGGCCCATGCGTTCGGCGAGATTCGCCTCGCTTTCGGTGGCGCGCTGTGTCGTTCCGCCGAAGCCTGTGACCTGGCAGAACAGTTCGTAAAGCGGCACCGCAGCGTAACCGAGGCCGAGCATCGCAGCAGCGCCCAGCAGGGCCAGCAACGCGGTGCGGGTCTTGCGAGTTTCGAGCGTAGCGGCAGTCACTGTATCCTCACATCCTCACGATCGTGATCATGTAGAAAAGCACGGCAAGAAACAGAAGGATCCCGCCAAGGACGAGATTGCGGCTCTTCTGGCGGCGCTTGAATTCGGCTTCTTCTTCGGGGGTCATAGGGCGGCTCCGTATTGGGCGGCGATGCGATCCACGACCAGCACCGCGAAAAGGGCGAAGAGGTAGAGGACGCTATAGCCGAAAAGGCGCTTTTCCGGGAGCATCTTGTCGCCTTCTACCGGCTCGCGAAAGGCGACCGGGAACGACAGCGCGAGGAATATCAGCGAGAGGACGGAGGCCGAAATCCCGTAGATCGCGCCGGTTCCGCCGATCAGCCACGGGGCGATGGCGATGGGCAGCAGGATGACGGAATAGGCCAGGATCTGGCGACGCGTCGATTTCGCGCCCTTCACTACCGGCATCATCGGAATGCCGACCTTTGCGTAATCGCTCTGCACGAACAGCGCGAGCGCCCAGAAATGCGGCGGCGTCCAGGTGAAGATAATAGCGAAGAGCAGTACCGGCATCAGGGTGATGTCGCCGGTGACGGCCACCCATCCGATCAACGGCGGGAAGGCCCCTGCCCCACCTCCGATCACGATATTCTGCGGCGTGCGCGGCTTAAGCCAGATGGTGTAGATCACCGCATAATAAACGATCGATAGCGCCAGGATGGCTGCCGACAGCCAGTTTACCGCCAGGCCCATGATGACCACCGAGGCGGCGGATATCAGGATGCCGAAGTCGCGGGCGTCGGTGCGCTGCATCTTGCCGGTCGGCAGCGGACGCTGCGAAGTGCGCTTCATTTCCGCGTCGATATCCGCTTCCCACCACTGGTTGAGAGCGGCCGCCCCGCCCGCGCCGAGCGCGATACACAGGATAGCGGTGAAACCGATCACCGGATTGATCGTCCCGGGTGCAGCCAGCAGGCCGCACAGGCCAGTAAAAATCACGAGGCTCATCACGCGCGGCTTGGTCAGCGCGTAAAAGTCGCGCCAGTCCGCCGGGAGCTGGGTTGTGGGGGCTGCTTCGGTCATGGGATTCGCTGACGCCGCCTATACCTTGTTAGGGGGCGCTGTCCAAGCCGTCTCGGGAGGGCGGATCGCCTCCTGCGCACTCATAGCCTTGCGAGCCACTCGAGCAGGATGCGATTGACCTCCTCCGGCCGTTCCTGCTGCGTCCAGTGGCCAACATTGTCGAGGATGTGGCCTTCGATCTTAGGGGCGAAGAATTTCATCATGCCGACGGGATCTGTCACGGCGCCGAACAGGAAGGTCGCCGGGTCGCGCGTACCGCCGATGAAGAGCGCAGGCTGTTCGATGCGCTTGCCCTTCCAGCCCTGCAACCATTCGTAGTCAGCCACGTGATTGCGATATCGGTTGAGCGGACCGCGAAAGCCTGAGGACTTGAACTCGGCCTCGTAGAAATCGAGGTCTTCGTCGGTAAGCCAGGGGACGGGTTCCGGATCGGGAAGCCCCTCGAGGAACATGGCGCCATAGGGCTTGTCCCAATAGCTGCCCGGGGGAACGTCACCGCTGATCGAATACATCATCCGGTGCACCCAGTCGCGCGGGTCCTTCTCGGCTTCCGCTTCGGCCACGCCCTCGGCCTGGAAATACTCTTGGTAGAAGTACTTTCCCTGCGAGGTGAAGTGCTCGTGAAACACTTCGGTAAAGGGGCGCTGGGGTACGCCTGCAAACGGTACCGACAGCCCCGCCACGGCGCGGAAGTGTTCCGGATGGGTGAGCGCGGTGTTCCACACGATGGGCGCGCCCCAATCGTGCCCGATCAGGATCGCGGGCTGGTCCGGCTGCAAGGCCATCTTCAGGCCGACCAAATCCCCGACGATGCGTTCGAGCGCGTAGGCTTCGACCGGGTGCGGCTTGTCCGATCCCCCATAGCCGCGCACATCGATCGCACAGGCGGTAAAGCCTGCCTCGGCGATCGGTCCGATCTGATGCCGCCAGCTGTACCAGCTTTCCGGAAAACCATGGACCATGATGACGAGCGGACCTTCGCCCTCGAGCGCACAACGCAGACTCAGCTCTCCGACATCGATCATCCGCATTTCAGACATTCGGGCATTTCCTTCGCGCAAAACAAAACGGCCGATCCCTCATGGGACCGGCCGCTTCGTCATGTCCAGCTATAGCTGCGCTCAGGCCGTTGCGGGCTTGGCGTCGCCAATGTGGTCGTGGTGGTCGTGATGCTCTTCGATCACCGGAAGTTCGCTGAACTGGTGGAACGGCGGCGGGCTCGACAGGCTCCATTCGAGCGTGGTCGCGCCTTCGCCCCAGTAGTTCGCTTCGGCCTTCTTGCCGGCCACGAAGGCATAGACGATGTTCACGAAGAACAGGACCATCGATGCTGCCATGATCATGTAGCCGAAGGTGCTGATCTCGTTCCAATACGTGTAGGCATCCGCATAGTCCGGATAGCGGCGCGGCATGCCCTGCCAGCCCAGGAAGTGCTGCGGGAAGAAGATCACGTTCACGCCGATGAAGAAGCCCCAGAAGTGCAGGTGCGAAAGCAGTTCGGAGTGCATCCGGCCGCTCATCTTCGGGAACCAGTAGTAGAAACCGGCGAACATCGAGAACACGGCGCCCATCGACAGCACGTAGTGGAAGTGGGCAACCACGAAGTAGGTGTCGTGCACCACGTCGTCCACGCCGCCATTGGCGAGATAGACGCCGGTCACGCCGCCCACGGTGAACAGGAAGATGAAGCCCAGCGCCCAGACCATCGGCGACTTGAACTCGATCGAGCCGCCCCACATCGTAGCGATCCAGCTGAAGATCTTCACGCCGGTCGGGACCGCGATGACCATGGTAGCCGCGGTGAAGTACATCTTCGTGTTCACGTCGAGGCCGACGGTGTACATGTGGTGGGCCCACACGACGAAACCGACAACACCGATCGCGACCATGGCGTAGGCCATGCCGAGGTAGCCGAAGACCGGCTTGCGGCTGAAGGTCGCAACGATCTGCGAGATCATGCCGAAGCCCGGCAGGATCATGATGTACACTTCGGGGTGACCGAAGAACCAGAACAGGTGCTGGTAAAGGATCGGGTCGCCGCCGCCTGCGGGGTCGAAGAAGGTCGTGCCGAAGTTACGGTCGGTAATCAGCATGGTGATAGCCGCCGCGAGAACCGGCAAGGCCAGCAGCAGCAGGAAGGCAGTGACCAGCACCGACCATACGAACAGCGGCATCTTGTGCAGGGTCATGCCCGGCGCACGCATGTTGAAGATGGTGGTGATGAAGTTGGTGGCACCCAGGATCGAGCCTGCGCCTGCAAGGTGCAGCGAGAAGATCGCGAAGTCGACTGCGGGACCGGTGGAGCCGGAGGTCGAAAGCGGTGCGTAAACGGTCCAGCCCACGCCCGCGCCCGGGCCGATACCGCCGGGAACGAAGAGCGAGAAGAGCAGCGACAGGAAGCCTGCCACGGTCAGCCAGAACGAGATGTTGTTCATGCGCGGGAAGGCCATGTCGGGCGCGCCGATCATGAGCGGCACGAACCAGTTGCCGAAGCCGCCGATCATTGCAGGCATGACCATGAAGAAGACCATGATCAGGCCGTGCGCCGTGATGAACACGTTCCACATGTGCAGCGCGCTGTCGATGTCGGCTGCGCCGCCCATCAGCTGCGCCCAGTACTGGAGGTACTGAATGCCGGGTTCGGCGAGTTCTGCGCGCATGATGCCCGAGATCGCGCCACCGACGATGCCCGCGATAATCGCGAAGATCAGGTAGAGCGTACCGATGTCCTTGTGGTTCGTGGACATGAACCAGCGCGCGAAGAAGCCGGGCTTGTGGTCGGCATCATGCGCGTGGTGGTCGTCGTGGGCCTGGAAGCTGTCGGCGGTAGTGGCCATCTTGCTATACTCTCGAATGCGTTATCGTCAGCGGACTGAAATCTAGAAGCGTAATCAGGTAGTCGGGTTCTCGACCGGGAATTCGCCGGCACCGGCAGCACCTTCGACAGTGCTTTCCGGTTCCTGTCCCGGAGCGAGCTCCGCGTCGAGATCGCCGGTTTCCTCTGCGCCGGCGATCGTGCCGCCCTGTGCGAGGACCCACTGGTTGTACTCTTCCAGCGGAAGCGCCTCAACCGTGATGGGCATGTAGGCGTGACGGGCCCCGCACAGTTCGGAGCACTGGCCGTAATAAACGCCCGGCTTCTCGACCATCAGGATCTTCTCGTTGAGACGGCCCGGAACGGCGTCGAGCTTGAACCACAGGCTCGGTACGGCGAACGAGTGAATCACGTCGGCAGCAGTGATCTGCATGCGGATCGGAACGCCGACCGGAACGACCATGCGGTTGTCGACGGCAAGCTGCTTGGGTTCGCCGCGCGCCTCTGCTTCGGCGTCGTCGAGCATGTTCGAGATAATCTCGAACTCGCCATTGTCGGGGTAGGTGTAACCCCAATACCACTGGTAGCCGGTCGCCTTGATGGTGATGGCGTCCTTGGGGATCGGCTCGTACTGCTTGGCGATTAGCGTGATCGAGGGGATCGCGATGGCAAGCAGGATAAGGGCCGGAACAACCGTCCAGATGACTTCGATCAGCGTGTTATGGCTGGTCTTCGAAGGCGTCGGGTTCGCCGAGCGGCGGAAACGGAAAATCGTGTAGAGCATCAGCACGAGCACGAAGAGGCTGATCGCGACCATCACCCAGATCAGGCCGATGTGCAGGCCATAGGCGAATTCGCCGGTTTCCGAGAACTGCTGCTGGATATCGAGGCCTGCGTCCACCGGCATGCCGATACCTTCGGTCGGCTTCATCGGCGTGTAGGCTCCGCTACCTTCCGTAACGGCACCCGGATCGGCAACGTCCGCTGCCTCTGCCGGATCGACAGATTCGAGCTGTTCGGTGGCGGTAGCTTCTGCAGCATCCTGTGCAATCGCCGCCTGCGATCCGAAGACCAGGGCGAACGCCATTACCAGGCTGGCGACAATCCGGTGGAAACCGAGGAATTTCATCGTCTTGGCACTCTTTCGTGTCATGTCATCGTCCGGGCAAATCCCACGCTGCATATGCCGAAACTCAACTAACGGCGCAGGGGCAAGCGACCCTGCAACAAGGGCCCGGTTGGGCCGCCCTATAGATAGACATGGCGCACGCCTCAAGCGTTGGGGGCAGAAAAATGTGCATCCTGCATTGCCTCTTGCGCAATCGGGCCGGACGCGCTTTGAGCCACGGTGACATGACAGAAGATGAAATCCTCTCCGAATTCCGCGCCAGCGAAGCCCTGCTCGAAGGCCATTTCAAGCTCTCCAGCGGCAAGCACAGCGGCCATTACCTGCAATGCGCACGTGTACTCATGAACCCGGATCGCGCAGGCAGGCTGGCACTCGCCCTGGCCCAGAAAATCCCGCGCGAAATCCGCAACGAAATCGACGTGGTGGTCAGCCCCGCGATGGGCGGCATCATTATCGGGCAGGAAATGGGACGTGCGCTGGGCAAAGACGCAATGTTCCTCGAGCGGCCCGAAGGCGAATTCCACCTGCGCCGCGGCTTCCGGATCGAGCCGGGCGCCAAGGTGCTGATGGTGGAAGATGTCGTAACGACAGGCCTCTCCAGCCGGGAGGCTATTGCCGCCGTGGGCCGCGAGGGCGGCGAAGTGATCGCCGAAGTATCGCTGGTCGATCGCAGCAACGGCTCTGCCGATCTGGGCGTGCCGTTCTTCCCGCTGATCGATATCAACTTCCCGACCTATGACGAGGAAGATTTGCCCGAAGAGCTCGCCGCCATCGAAGTAACGAAACCGGGTAGCCGCGCGGCATGACCCGCCCGCTCCGCCTCGGCGTGAACATCGATCACGTTGCCACCATTCGCAATGCACGCGGCGGCGACCATCCCGATCCGGTGCGCGCGGCGGAGATCGTGGCGCGCGTCGGCGGAGACGGGATCACGGCGCATCTGCGCGAAGACCGGCGCCACATCCGCGATGCCGACCTCAGGCGAATCCAAGAGGCAACCGACCTCCCGCTAAACCTGGAAATGGCAGCGACCGAGGAAATGCTCGAGATCGCGCTGGCCCACAAGCCGCATGCCGCCTGCATCGTTCCGGAAAAGCGCGAGGAGCGCACCACCGAAGGCGGCCTCGATGCAGCAGGGCAGCACAACACGCTCGCGCCGATCGTGTGGAAACTGAAAGACAACGGCATCCGCGTATCGCTGTTCATCGAGGCGGACGAGCGCCAGCTCGACGCCGCGCTCAAGCTCGGCGTTCCGGTCGTGGAATTCCACACCGGCGAATATGCCCACGCCCATCTCGACGGCGACAGCGAGAAAATGGCCCGCGAACTGAAGCGGATTTCCGACATGTCCGCCCTTGCTGCCAAGAACGGCATCGAGCCGCACGCAGGCCACGGCCTCACTTACGAGAACGTCCAGCCTATCGCCGCCATTCCCCAGATCGCCGAACTCAACATCGGACACTATCTCGTGGGCGAAGCCGTTTTCGTCGGGCTAGAAAGCGCGGTACGCCACATGCGCGAACTGATGGACGAAGCTCGGTGAGCAAGACCGCGCTGTCCGGCAAGGAACAGCTTTGGGCGCTCGCAGGCGTCATCCCGTTTCTCTTGAGCATCGGACTGCTGGCCTTCGCGTTCTCGCAGCAGACTGCGCTCGCCTTTGCGATCGGCTGGCCGATCATCCAGGTGATCGGCTATGCTGGCGCGTTCAAACGCTCAAAGGGCGAAATCGACCACCCCCTGGTCAAGAGCCAGGTCTTCATTCACTGGATGATGCTGATCATCCTCACCGTAATGATTTCGAGGGCAGCATGATCATCGGAATGGGCTCCGACCTGTGCAATATCGAGCGTATCCAGAATTCGCTCGACCGCTATGGCGAACGGTTCGAACTGCGCGTCTTCACCGAGATAGAACGAGCCAAGGCCCGCAAGCGTCCCTTCACCATCGCCGGCACCTACGCCAAGCGCTTTGCCGCAAAGGAAGCTTTCTCCAAAGCAGTCGGGACCGGCTTTCGTCGCGGGGTATTCATGAAACATATCGGCGTGGTGAACGCCCCTTCGGGCGCACCTACGCTGGCGCTGGAGGGCGGCGCTGCACAAAGGCTTGCCGAAATGGTCCCGCACGGCCATGAGCCGCGCATTCATCTCACCCTCACCGACGACCATCCATGGGCACAGGCCTTCGTCATCATCGAGGCCCATCCCGCTTGAGTATCGACACACCGGCCGTGACAAAATCCGACAAGCAAGACGAGAAGGTAAACTGGTTCGCGGAAATCCGCGGCCTCGGGCTGATGCTGCTCGCCGTCTTCGCGTTCCACAGTTTCATTGCGAAGCCGTTCTACATCCCGTCAGAATCGATGCTGCCTAACCTGCTGGTCGGCGACCGGCTGGTCGTGAGCAAGTATCCCTATGGCTGGAACTGGTCCTCGGTCAGTTTCCACCTTGCGCCGCGCGGCGACTGGCGGGTTGCCGGATCGACGCCCGAATACGGGGATATCGTCATTCCGGTCCACCCGGAGCGCGACGAGGATTACATCAAGCGCGTCGTCGCGCTGCCCGGCGATACGATCGCGGTCGTCAACGGGCGCATCGAATTGAACGGCCAGACCGTCCCGCAGGAAGTCGAGCCCGCGCGCGATCTGCCGGTCGATGCGAACTCCACTTGCTGGGGCTTCGGCGATCCGAGCTTCCTGGTGACCGATGATGATGGCAAGCCGGTCTGCCGCGTGCCGGTCCTGCGCGAAACGCTGCCGAACGGGGCGAACTACCTCGTCATCGACCACACGCGCACGCAGCTCGACAATTTCGGCCCGATGACCATTCCAGAAGGCGAAGTCTTCGTGATGGGCGACAATCGCGACCATTCTTCCGACAGCCGCGAACTCAATTCCTCGCGCGGGCTCCTCGGCCCCGTGCCGCTGGAAAACATTGGCGGGCGTGCGGAATTCATCACCTTCTCGCTCGACGGCACGACCTCGCTCAACCCCGTGACCTGGTTTACCAGCTTGCGCGAAAACCGTTCCTGGACCACTCTGCGCCCTGCCATAGCGCAGGAGCCCGAAGGATAAATGCCTGAAAACAAAGCCGCGCGTCCCGGCCTAGCGGCAGAAGACGACAATCCGGGTGCCAGCCCTACACGCATAGGCGACCCGCGCATCCGGTTCGAGGCGGCCCGCGCATTGACCTGGGGCCTCGTCATTGGCCTGATCGCGCTTGCGGTCCATTTGTCGCAATCGCTGCTCGTCATTTTCGGTGCGATGGTCTTTGCAGCCCTGATCGATGGCGGCTCTCGCCTGTTGGGTCGCGCCTTGCCCATCGGCCGCAACTGGCGCGTGGCCATCGTCCTGCTTCTGGCGACGGCCTTCCTGGTCTGGCTCGTCTACTTCGCAGGCTCGCAGATTTCGCAACAGGCGGCCGAATTCCCCTCGATCATCGAAATGCAGCTGGAGCGTTTCCTGGAATACCTGCGCGGCAAGGGCTTCGCCGTGCGGACCGAAGATATCCAATCGATGTTGGGCAATCTTATGAGCGGCGTCGGCACCGTGACCCGCGCAATCGGCGGCCTTTTCGGTGGCGTGACGACGCTGGTCCTGATTATCATCATCGGCGTCTATTTCGCGATCGATCCGCGCATCTACGAGCGCGGCGTCGCCTGGATGGTCCCCGCTAACAAGCGCGAGGCGTTCTACGACACCCTCAGCTACCAAGCCTATACGATGCGCAGGCTTCTCGCCGGACGGTTGGTCGGCATGGTCGCGGAAGGTATCTTCACTTGGGCCTTGCTCGCCCTCTACGGCGTGCCGATGGCGGCCCTGCTGGGACTGCTGACGGGCCTCCTGGCCTTTATTCCGAATATCGGCGCGATCATCTCCGGCGTGCTGATGGTGCTCGTCGGCTTTTCCGGCGGCGTCGACATGGGTCTCTATACGATCTTCGTATATTTCCTCGTCCAGAATTTCGACGGCTATATCCTCGTGCCCATGATCGCCAAGAAGACGGTCGACCTTGCGCCCGGTCTCGTCCTTTCGGCCCAGCTGATCTTCGGGGTCCTCTTCGGCATCCTCGGCCTCGCGCTCGCCGACCCGATGCTGGCGATGATCAAGGTCGCGCTCGAACGTCGTTCGGAGCGATTGGGCAAGCTTGACGCGGATGCAGAGATGACGGAGGCAGACGCCTGAAATGGCACGCAAATTCCTCTATTTCGTAGCGATCATCATCGCGATCATCATCGTGGGCGCGATTGCGCTTGCGATCTATGGGCGCGAGGCGACGGAGATCGCTTTCGTCCCGCGCGGTGAATTCGTCGAGCAGGAAGCGCTCGCCGCCAACGCCTATGAAGATCCCGCCATGTGGTATTCGCGGCCCGGCATCGGGACCGACGATCCGGCGCGCTACCAACCGGCTGTCGCGCAGCTGGCACCCGATCCTGCCACACGCACGCCATCTCCCGACGCTCCCGCCGCCGAACAGAGCATAGATGGACCCGCGCCTTTCGCCACCGTGGGCTCGGAGCGCGGCGAAGCTGCCGATGCCAGCGAGACGCCGTCCTTCGCAGTCTTCTTCGTACCGCCCACCAGCTACACCAAGGGCGCGCTGGGCGAATGGAACGCACCGCTGGACGATGCCGAGACCGACCGGCTCGCTCGTGTATTCCTGAGGGGCCTCGCAAGTCCCTTCAACCGCGCCGACGAGATCTGGGCGCCCAAATACAGGCAGGCCGCCGTGGGCGCCTTCCTGACCGAGCAGGACGAGGCGACGCGCGCGATCGATGCCGCCTATGCCGACATTGCGCAGGCGTTCGACTATTTCGTTGAAAGCGTGGATGCCGACAAGCCGATCGTCCTTGCAGGCCATAGCCAGGGCTCCGTCCATATCCTGCGCCTTCTGCGCGAGAAGGTCGCCGACACGCCGCTGCGAGACCGCATCGCCGCGGTCTATGCGCCGGGTTGGCCGATATCGGTCGAACACGACCTGCCGTCCCTGCCCTATCCGGCCTGCGCCACGGGTGAACAGTCGAGCTGCATCGTCTCGTTTATCAGCTTCACCGACGATGGCGACCCGGGGCAATTGCTGCAGCGTTACAGTGCCCTGCCCGGGCTGGATGGCAGTCCGCGTGGCCAGGACGACACCGTTTTGTGCGTCAACCCGCTGACCGGAATGACCGGCGGATCTGCTCCTGCGTCCGAAAACCTCGGCACGCTCAAGCCAAGCGCGGACATGAGTTCCGCCGAACTGGTCCCTGGAGCCGTGCCTGCGCGCTGCGACGAAGCGGGCATCCTGCGAATCGGTGATGCGCCCGATCTCGGCCCCGGCGTGCTGCCGGGCGGCAATTACCACGTCTACGACATCCCGCTGTTCTGGAAGAACTTGCAGGAAGACGTCCTAAACAGGGTGCGGACATGGACGACGCGCCAATCGTAACCGACAACCGGCTCGAATTCGGCGACCTGCTGCCTGACGGCGGGGTTTTGCTCGCGCTCGACCTCGGCACCAAGACCATCGGCGTTGCGACGTGCGATGCCGGGTGGCGCTTTGCCACTGCGGGCAAGACCTTGCCCCGCGGCAAGTTCACCCAGGATTGCGGCAAGCTTCGCGAAATCGTGAAGGAGCGCGCGGTGCAAGGCGTGGTCATCGGCCTGCCGCGGAACATGGACGGCAAGGAGGGCCCGCGCGCCCAGGCCAGCCGGGCTTATGCACGGAACATTGCGACCGCGCTGGACTTACCCGTGCTGCTGTGGGACGAACGCTGGTCGACCGCGAGTGCGGAGGCCGCGATGATCGGACAGGATATGAGCCGGGCAAAGCGCGCCGAACGTATCGATGCCCACGCGGCAGCGGTCATCCTGCAAGGCGCCATAGACGCGCTGGCGGGAGGGGGTTTTTAGGGAGAGGGTCGCAAATGCTGGGATTGTTCGACGTGTTCGACGTCTACGAAGGTAATACGAAAATCAGGGCGAGCCGACGTGGCAGGATCCTGCGCCTCCTTGCCTTTGCCGTGATCGCCCTGCTCTTCGTCCTGACAATCCGGACCCTTTGGTAGAAAGCCACTAGAGCGCAGCTCTTCGCGAAGCGGCTTCGGCCGCGAGCATGATGCTGCCGCTCACTTCTGCCTGCCGCCACAGCGCATCCCGGCTAGCCTTGTCCAGCAGCCCGCTTCTCGCCTCGTAGCTGGCGAGGCGCATGCGCTCGCTGGGGTGCGAATTGCCGACCCACTCCGCGAAATCCAGCGCTTCTTCGGTCCCGATTCCGATGGCGCAGCGCAGGAAGCACTCGGTCGAAGTGGGATTGAGAATGCCCGTAACGGTATCGTTCTCGAGGTCGAAGCCGTACTGGTCATACCAGCCCTTGGCAGGGTCGACGTGCATGATGTTGAGCGAGACGGAAAGGCTTTCCGGCGGCAGTTGCGCGTGCACGTCGCGGTGGGCGCGGTAGAGCATCAGCTTGCCTTCGGTCAGGGCGGACCGCTCGACAAAGCGCAGCCCTGCCTTTTCGCTTTTATATCCCGCCACGCTTTCGTAGTCGTATTCGTAGTAATCGCTCAGGTAGCCGGGTCCGAAATAGCCCGCCGTCAGGAAGCTGAAATTGTGGTCGTGCGGAATACCGTAGACGAAAGTCTTGGCGCCGCTGGCCTTGAAGCAGGCCTCGTCTTCACTGGGCCAGATATTCGCGCGCAGGAAGAAGCTGCCCATGTTGGGCGACAGGACGATCGCCTGTGGCCCGTAGCCGCTTTCGTGGCCGCCTTCGCGGTGGTTCTGCTTGAGCTGTTCGATCAGCAAGTCGCCGAGAAAATTACGGTCGTTGGCGAGCCGCCGCAAAGCAAGCGCGCCATTCGAAAGGTTCCACTCGTCTTCGGGATCGAAGCCCCCCGATAGCATTTCGATACACTCGCCAAGAGCGTGCGAGTGAGTGTCGGCCACATCTATTACGCGGGGCATTCCGCAAGCTCCTGTGAGGCTAGCTGGGGATAGGTTTCGAGCAGCTGCGCGCGCAGCGCCCCCGCCGTTGCAGCGAGGGGATCGACGGGGTCGCTGGCCATCCGGCTGAGCGCGGCGAACCCAATTCCGCTGTCTAGAGCGAGGCATTCGCGCAGAGACTGCCAGCGGGCGTGATCGCTGCCCTCGCTGGTGAGCCGGGCGAGGACCGGGGCCGCATCGCGCCGCCCCATGCGCCCGAGCAAGGCGGCCTTCATTTCCAGACCGCTCTCGTGGCGCGAGCCGCTCGCCCGGTGCAGCAGGCGACCATCGTCCAGCGCATATTCGCAGGCGTCGCACGGCATCTCATCGGTCCTCGACAGACGCAGGACCACCATCCTGCCATGAACCCTCAGGATCGATTTGGTGTTTTCCCGCCCGGCGAAACGCATCACTTCGCCTGCGGTGATCAGCCGGGTGTCGCAATCGATCGCCGCCCTTTCCCGCTGCTCTTCGAGCAATTCGAGAAAGCGGATATCGGCGCTTCCCGCCAACACGGTCTCGAAACGCTCACCGCCTGCAAAACAGGCGGACTTCGCTTCGGCGCCGTCCAGCTCGGTATACATCAGCAGCGTCAGGGCCGCACGACCGGACTGGGCGAGCTGGAGCACGCTGAGACCATCGGAATGCTGGTGACGGATCGGCACCTGGCCCGTCGGGTTTTCGGCAAGGCAGGCCAGCATAGGTTGCATCAGTGCCGACACCAGGTTCTGCGCATGTGGGCCATCGCCGAAGAGCGCCTCCAAGGTCGGGCACTGGTCCAGCAGCGCGCCTTCCCCGTAGGCTTCAAGTTCGCCAAGCGTTTGAGATGCCTGACCGCTGCGCCAGTCGTCGCGAACTTTTTCGAGCGCCAGCTGCGCGTTGCGCTGCGAGGCGGAATCACCTCGCAGCGCGCGCAATTTCGGATCGATCCTCATTGCGTAGAACCCGGCTTCAGAGAAAGGCTTCGGGATCTACGGTCTCGTAAACGTAGACCATGATCACGACCACGCGATCGTCCACGGTCGGACCGCCACTTGCGGAAAGGCTTCCGAAGAGACCGGTCACCGTGTCGAGACCCGGCAGGCTGGAAATATCGATCTTGGGAAGATCCATTGTGTGCTCCCTGTTGCGCGCAGCCGGACGCCAATGTCCTGCTTTCGCCGCGCAGGCACTGGCTGGCGCTTCGGCGCGCCGGGATCGAATTAAAAGGCTGTAACTTGCGGGAACCCGGCGCTATCGCCGCGTGGAACCATGACCGAGACCGCCAAATTCGATCCGCGCGCCGCCACACCCGTCCTCACCAGCAGGGGGCATTCGGGATGGCTGGGCCTGACCTATTCCGACCACGGTGAAGATTGGGTTGAACTCACCCTCCCCTGGCGCACGGACCTGCTCGGTGAAGATGGCCAGCGGGTGCTTGCCTCGGGCCCGATCATGAGCCTCATGGACATGGCAAGCGGGCTCGCAATCTGGAAAACGATGGACCGGTTCGAACCGATCGCGACGCTCGATCTGAGGGTCGATTACGTGCGCCCGGCGCGCGAAGGTGCATCGGTCTTCGGCCGCTCGCAGTGTTATCGCCTCACCCGCAGCGCTGCCTTTGTCAGGGGTCTGGCCCATGATGGCGACGTCGATGACCCCGTCGCCCACATCCAGGGCGTTTTCATGAAGATCGGCGGAGCCGACACGCGGGAGGTGCCAAATGGCTGAGCATCCCGACATCAGCGTCCTCACTCCCTACGCCCGTTCGCTCGGCATCAAGCTGGCGGAATGGGACGGCGATACGCCGGTCATGCGCGTCGATTTCGTCGAAGCCGTCGAAGGGCGGCCCGAGCATTACCACGGGGGCGCAACCGGCGGCTTGCTGGAGACCGCAGGCTACGCGGCTCTACGAGCTTTATTGGCGCAAAAGGATCGCGAGGCGGTGCTCAAGCCAATCAATATCACCGTGCAATATCTGTCTGCGGGCAAGAGCCGCGAGACTTTCGCAAGCGGGCGCGTCACGAAGCTTGGTCGCCGCAGCGCAAACATCACGGTCGAGGCGTGGCAGGATAACCCTGATCGCCCCATCGCGACCGCGGTCATGAACGTGCTGATGGCCGAGCCTGCGAAGGACTAGTTCGCCTCGAGCGCGCCACGACGCTCCAATTCTTCGCGGACAGCCTCATAACGCTGTTCTTCGGCCCTGCGCCGCGCTTCCTCTATCGCTTCTTCGGATACCGAAACGCCTTCGTCGCCAATGCGGATATCGACCGGGATGCCATCGATTTCCGTCGAGAAGACCGCTTCGCCGTCGCGGATGCGCAGGCGCGAGTTACCGTCGCCGATGGGGATGTCCTCCAGATCGGGCACATCGAGCGGTTCGACCGGACCGCCGGGATCCTCGTTCGAACGCGGACCGGGGCGATCGGGGGCCGCGCTAGCGCCAAGCGCCTGCGTCATGAAATTGCGCCAGATCTGTGCCGGAAGCCCGCCACCCGAAATACCGTCGAGCGGAGTATTGTCGTCGTTCCCGATCCAGACACCGACCACGAGATCTCCTGCATAGCCCACAAACAGGGCATCGCGGTTCTCCTGACTGGTGCCGGTCTTGCCGAAATTCGGTCCGGACAACATAGCGCGCCGCCCGGTGCCTTCGTTGATCACGGCACGCAGCATGTCCTCGATTTCGGAATGTGTCGAACCGCTCAAGCTATCATTCCCGTCCCACAGGCGCTGGAACCAGCCCTTCTCTTCCTTGGCGAAAGCGTGGGGCGTTATCGGGAAAGAGTTTGCGGCAATTCCGGCATAGGCCGCAGTCAGTTCGAGCAGGTTCATGCTGGTCGAACCAAGCGCAATACTCGGATCACCGCGTGTAAAATCTCCCGTGATGCCGAAGTCGCGGACAGTCTCGATGACCTTTTCCGAGCCGACTTCGTTGAATAGGCGCAGCGTCGCGACATTGCTGGACTGCGCCAGGGCATCGCGCAGGGTGATGGTGGGCGAATAGCGGCCGTTGGCATTGCGCGGGCGATAGCTGCCCTCTGTAATCTCGGTATTGTCGATGGTGTCGTCGGGGCTCCACCCGTCGCGAAGCGCGGCGAGGTAGACGAAGGTCTTGATCGTGGAGCCCGACTGCCGCTCTGCCTGCGTGGCGCGGTTGAAGGGCGATTTCGCATAATCCTTGCCGCCGATCATCGCCACGACCTCGCCATTGGTGCGCATGGCGACAAGTGCAACCTGCGCATTCCCCAGAGGCGCACGGCTCGTCACGTTGCGGGCGATATTCTGGAGCCGGCTATCCAGCGTCGTTGTCAGAGTCTGCCGCGAATATCCCGTCTCGGTCAGCTCGCGCGCTTCTGGCAAGGCCCAGTCAGCGAAATAGGTGCCGGTGGGAAGGTCGCTCTTCATGCGCACATCGAGTGCGGGAGACTTCATCGCGCGCGCCTGCGCATCGGTGATGTAACCCGCTGCAACCATCGACTGGATGACCAGCCGCATGCGCTTCTCTGCACGGTCGTAGTGGCGGGTGGGCGCATAGGCGCTGGGAGCCTGCAATAGCCCTGCCAGCATGGCTGCCTGGTTGGGGCGCAGGTTTTCCGGCTGGCGATAGAAATAATGGAGGCTCGCCGCTCTCAGCCCGTACACATTGTCGCCGAAATAGGCGTTCGACAGGTAGCGCTCGAGTATCTCGTCCTTGGTCAACCAGCTTTCCAGCCAGAATGCGATCAATGCCTCGCGAGCCTTGCGGGTCAGCGTTCGCTCGGGAGTCAGGAAGGTGAATTTGGCGAGCTGCTGCGTAATCGTGCTGCCGCCACCGGTGCCAGTCACCGCGGCACGGGCGATCCCGCGCGGGTCGACGCCCCAATGGCTGTAAAAACGCCGGTCCTCGATCGCGAGGAAGGCCTGGATCACATGGGGCGGAAGTCGGTCGACATCGACGGGCTCGTCCGTAATCGCCCCGTTGCGGGCGATCGGGGTCCCGTCCGCCGCCAGCAGGGTGATCTGCGGCGGCGCGATCGGTTCCAGAGACTTGCCCAGCGGCGCTGTGATCGCCAGCCAGCCGACAAGGACGATGAACAGCGCCAGCACGCCGGCAATGGCCCGGACGAACCACCAGCGTTTGCGGCGGCCGCGCCAGTAATTGCGTTGCCACGGCCGCAGGCGTTTCTGCTCCTGCCGGGCGAGTGCATCGTCGAGGTCATCCCAACGTGCATCCCAGGCATCGTCGTCGAAACCGTCGTGCAGCGAATAGAAGCCGCGATGGGAAGACATCGCCGGTTCGCCGCGCCGTCTGCGAAAGATGGAATCGAGTACGCCCATGACCTACTGTGCTACACAAATAACACAGTCATTCATAGGGGGCTCAACCTTAACTCTTGCCGACCACGCTTTCGGGCAGGTCTTCGCCGAAGACGCGCTGGTAGTATTCGGCCACCAGCATGCGCTCTTCCTCGTCGCACTTGTTGAGGAAGGAGAGGCGGAAGGCAAAGCCCACGTCCTTGAAGATGGCGTAGTTCTGCGCCCAAGTGATGACCGTACGCGGGCTCATCACGGTCGAGATATCGCCGTTGATGAAACCTTGCCGCGACAGGTCGGCGACCTTGATCATGTCGGCCAGGATCTTGGGATCGATGTCGGGGTTCTTCGCCTCGACGATCTTCTGCTCGGTCTCGGCGGGCAGGTAGTTGAGACCAACCACGATGTTCCAGCGGTCCATCTGGCCCTGGTTGATCGCCTGCGTGCCGTGATAAAGCCCGCTGGTATCGCCGAGGCCGACCGTGTTGGCGGTAGCGAAAAGGCGGAAATGCTTGTCGGGGCGGATCACGCGGTTCTGGTCGAGCAGGGTCAGCTTGCCCTGCTGTTCGAGGACGCGCTGGATCACGAACATCACGTCCGGGCGGCCCGCGTCATATTCGTCGAACACCAGCGCGACCGGGTGCTGGAGCGCCCAGGGCAGCAGGCCTTCGCGGAATTCGGTCACCTGCAAGCCGTCGCGCAGCACGATGGCATCGCGGCCGACGAGGTCAATACGGCTGATATGCGCATCGAGGTTGATGCGGATGCACGGCCAGTTAAGGCGCGCTGCGACCTGTTCGATGTGGGTCGACTTACCCGTGCCGTGATAGCCCTGGACCATGACGCGGCGGTCGTGGGCAAAGCCGGCCAGGATGGCGAGCGTGGTGTCCGGATCGAACACATAGCTTTCGTCGAGATCGGGCGTGCGTTCATCGGGCTTGGAAAAGGCCGGGACTTTCCAGTCGATATCGATCCCGAATGTCTCGCGGACATCCACCTCGATATCGGGAGCGGGAAGGACGGTTTTGGCAGCCGCGTCGAAGGTCTTGTCGGTCATCTCGTTCATCGCTTGGGCGACGTAGGCATTTATCTCCGCTGCGCCAAGCCTATATTGGCCAGCAATGCCCCAAGACCCGCTTTCAGAACGCATTCGCATGAAGCTCGTCGAGCGGGTGCGCGGCGTGTTCAACGATGTCGAGGGCGGGGAACAGCCGGTCCCCGTTTCGGACGACGCCCTGTTCGAGAAAGATACGCCCATTCGCATGGTCCACGCTGACATCGTGGGCATGATGGTCGGCGGCATTCGCGGCCTGCTGCTGCAGATGCTCCATCCGCACGCGCTTCAGGGGGTGCTCGACCATTCCAATTTCCGCTCCGACATGCACGGGCGGTTGCGGCGCACCGCGCGGTTTATTGCGGTGACAACCTTCGGCCATCGCGACGATGCACAGGCCGCGATCGAGCGGGTCAATCGCATCCACGCAGCGGTTGGCGGCACCCTCCCCGACGGTTCACCCTATTCTGCGAGCGATCCGCGCACCCTCGCATGGGTGCACGTCGCCGAGGCAACGAGCTTCCTGGCAGCATACCTGCGCCACGTGAGGCCGGATATGCCGGGCAGCGAGCAGGACGAATATTATCGGCAGTTTGCCGTTATCGCTCGCGCGCTCGGTGCGGACCCGGTCCCGCTCGACAGGCGGGAGGCGGAACAGATATTCCGCGAATTGCGCAGTGATCTCGCAACATCGCCCAAGGCGCGCGAGATTGCCGACTTGGTCCTCACGCAGCGTCCGCAAGGGGCCCCGCCGGCCGTCCAGTCCGTGCTCGGTGCGGAAGCGGTGGCGCTTCTGCCGCCCTTCGCACGCTCCATGCTCGGGCTAGAGCGGCCCGGTTTAGGCGCATTTCCGGCTAGAGCGGCGACCTGGGGCGTAGGCAAGACGCTGCGTTGGGCCTTCCGCCAGAATTGACGCGCAATCGCCAAGTCGCGGTGCTACTCTCGGTGCTGAGAGGAGAGCCGCAATGTATATCCAGGGATTCCTGATTGCCGTGCCCGAAGGCAATAAGAACGCCTATCGCGAACAAGCCGAAAAGGCCGCTGCAAAGTTCCACGAATACGGTGTCACCGAGATAGTCGAAGCCTGGGAAGAGGATATCAGCGACGGCAAGGTGACCGATTTTCGCAAGGCGACGAAAGCCGAAAAGGGTGAGAAAATCGTCTTCAGCTGGATGATCTGGCCCGACAAGGCCACCGCCGATGCCGCGCACGCCAAGATGGAGGACGACTCCTTCTGGCAGGAGGAAATGAGTGAAATGGCCTTCGACGGCATGCGAATGATGTGGGGCGGCTTCACACCGATCCTCACGAGCGGGAGGAATTGATGGCCGAGTATACCTTCTTCACCAACCCGATGAGCAGGGGCCAGATCGCGAGATGGGCGCTGCACGAGGTCGGCGCGGATTACGAGACGGAACTGGTCGAATGGGCCGCGAAGTCTGAAGCTTTTCTCAAGGCCAACCCGCTTGGCAAGGTCCCGACGCTCGTCCACCATCATGGCGACCACATCGACACGGTCACCGAAGCGGCAGCGATCTGTCATTACCTTGCCGAAATGCATCCCGAGGCCGGGCTCCTTCCCGAGCAGCACGAGAAAGCCGCCTATTTCCGCCGGTTGTTCTTTGCATCCGGGCCGGTCGAACAGGCGATAATGGCCAACAGCATGGGCTGGGGCGTCGACGATCCGCAAAAGCAGGGCATGCTCGGCTTCGGCAGCTACGAGCGGGCGATGGATACGTTCGAGACGCTCATGGCGGACCGCGACTATGTCTGCGGAGATCGCTTCACCATGGCCGATGTCTATGTCGGCAGCCAGGTCGACTGGGGGCTGCAATTCGGCACGATTCCGAAGCGGCCCGTATTCGAGGCCTATGCGCAGCGATTGCGCGAACGGTCAGCGTACAAGGAAGCCAAGGCAATCGACATGCAACTGGTTTCGCAGCAGCAGGGTTAGGCGATCGCCCTGCTCTTGCGCAGTGTCTGATATGCTTCGACGACCTTGTTGAGCCGCGTCTCGTATCCGCGATCACCGCCGTTCCGGTCGGGGTGGTAGCGCCGGACGAGTTCCGAATACCGCCGCCGCAGGACCTTTCGATCCACGTCGAGGCCAAGACCCATGGTGTCGAGCGCCTCGGCCTCCTCGCGACTGAACCGGCCGTCCATTGCCATTTCCGCCTGGCGCCGTGCCTTGCTCTTGATGCCATTCGCCCGCGCGGAGATCGCTTCGAGCGGATCGTCATAGTCCGCCCAGCGCGGCATTCCGTCCACGCCCGCAGTCGGCCTGAAGCTGGGACTTTCGGTTCGCCAACCGCTGGCCGGGCCCTGCGCGTCGAGGATTTCCTCCGCCGTCATGCCTTCGAACCAGTCGTATCCGGCGTTGAATTCACGCACGTGCTCCAGGCACATCCAGCGCCACTTGCCGGGTCCGTCAAAGCCATGCCCCGCCCCGCCCGGCGCGCGAAACTCCCCTGCCTCACTGCAAGTCGGGTGTTCGCACACTCTTCCGGTGTCTTCGTATCTTCCGTGAAACTTTGTCTGGCGCATTCGTTCTAGGATGGGGAGCGAATCCCTGTATGGAAAGAGGCGAAAAGGAGAAACGATCCGATGGCAGGCCCGGTTCAACAGGAGATGGAACGGCTTTTGACCGATGCTTTCGCTCCGACACGCCTCGAAGTGATCAACGACAGTGCCAAGCACCACGGCCACGCAGGCGACGATGGTAGCGGAGAATCCCACTTCACTGTCGTGATCGAGGCGCCCGCCTTTTCCGACAAGAGCCGCGTCGAACGCCAGCGCATGGTGAACAAGGCGCTGGGCGACATTCCGGGCGAGCGCGTCCACGCCCTATCCATCCAGGCATCTGCACCGACCAGTTAAGGGGAGCCGCAATGAGCCAGATCGACCTTACGCTTCAGCCGACGACCCACGATCTCGGCCAGTTCGAGGTCCGACGGGTTCTCCCCGCCAAGAAACGCAGCATGGTCGGCCCCTTTATCTTCGTCGACCAGTTCGGGCCTGCGCAGCTCGACCTCGGCAGCGGCATGGACGTGCGCCCTCACCCGCACATAAACCTTGCGACAGTCACGTGGCTCTTCGAAGGCGCAATCGACCATCGCGACAGCTTGGGTAGCTTTTCGACCATCCGGCCAGGGCAGGTAAACCTGATGACGGCAGGCAAGGGCATCGTCCACTCCGAGCGCTCTCCGGAAGAAGAGAGGAAGGCCGGGCCCAAGCTCTACGGGATGCAGACCTGGCTTGCGCTGCCCGATGGCCGCGAGGAGATCGATCCCGCATTCGAAGAACGCAAGGACCTGCCGATCGTCGAAGACGGCCGCGCCAAGGCCATCGTAATCATGGGCGAATTGTGGGGCGAACGCGCACCGACGACGACCTATGCGGAAACCATCTATGCCGAGATCGTGCTCGAAGCTGGTGGTGCGATACCGATCGAAGAAGACGCCGACGAACGGGCCCTCATGCTGGTGGGCGGCGAGGCTAGCGTGGATGGACACCCGCTGGAAAAATACACGCTCAACGTCCTCCAGCCGGGGCGCGACATGACGCTCGAAAGCAAGTCCGGTGCGCGGGTGATGCTGATGGGCGGTGAAGCCTTCAGCAGCAATCGCCATGCCTGGTGGAATTTCGTCAGTTCCAGCCGCGATAGGATCCAGCAGGCCAAGGAAGACTGGCGCGAAGGCCGTTTCCCCGTGGTGCCCGGAGACAGCGAAGAACGGATCGAATTGCCCGACGGTGCACCCAAGACCGTCACGTATCCTTGAGGAGGGAGAACCATGAGTTTCGAGGGAAAGACCGCCTGGATCACCGGCGCCAGTAGCGGCATCGGCGCAGCGCTCGCACGCGACTGGGCGGCACGCGGCGCCCATGTGATCCTGTCTGGCCGCGACGAGGCTCGCCTTGCCGAAGTGGCCACTGGCCTTAGCACAGATACGCTGATCCTGCCCTTTGACGTTCGCGACGAAGCGGCGATGCAGTCGGCGACTGAAAAAGCGATCGGCTGGAAGGGCAACGTCGATATTTTTGTGGCCAATGCTGGCATTTCGCAGCGCAGCCCGGCGGTCGAAACAGCGATGCAGGTCTATCGCGATATCATCGAAATCGATCTTACCGCGCAAATTGCCGCCTCGCAGGCTCTGCTTCCGCACTTCGCAGAGCGCGGCGACGGTCACCTCCTTTTCATCTCCTCGATCGCGGGCAAGGTCGGCGTGCCCATGCGCACTGCCTATTGCGCGGCGAAACATGGGTTGATCGGATATGCGGATGCTCTGCGCGGCGAATTGTCCCGCAGCGATATCGGCGTCCATGTCGTTTGTCCCGGGTCTGTCGCGACCGATGTCAGCCGCAACGCCCTGACCTCCGATGGCAGCAAGCGCGGGCGCAGCGACAAAGTGATCGACAATGGTATCCGGCCCGAAGAAGCCGCCCGGCGGATCGTCGATGCTGTGGCGGAGGGACAGCGCGAGATCATCGTGGCCGAAGGGATGGAAGAAGCCATGGGCGAAATGCGCCGCACGCCCGACGCGCTGTTCGACCAGGTCGCAGCGATGGTCGCGTCCGGCTACATGGAAAAAATGCAGGCCGAAGAATGATGGATTGGCCGCAGAAGCGCATTGCGCTGGCGAATGGCATCGAACTCGACGTCGTCGATACCGGACCAGCCGATGCCCCGGCCCTCATCTTCCTGCACGGCTTCCCGGAAAACCACCGCACCTGGCGCAACCAGATCGCGCATTTCGAGGATCGCTTCCGCTGCGTGGCGCCCGACCAGCGCGGCTATCGCGGATCTAGCACTCCCGAAAACGTAGAGGACTATACGCCCGACAAGCTGGTCGGCGATGTGTTCCTGCTCGCCGACGCACTCGGGATCGGCGAGTTTACCATTGTCGGTCACGACTGGGGCGGAGCCATTGCGTGGGGCGTCGCCATGGCGGGCGAACAGATGGGCCGCGTCCCGCGCGCGGTCATCGCCAATGCCCCGCATCATGCGGTCTTCCAGAAACTGCTCTACACTTCGCGCGTCCAGCGAGAGGCAAGCCAGTACATGCGCGGCTTCCGCGATCCGTCCAAGGACGAGCTGGTTAAAGAGCACGGCCTGTTCGGCATCCTTGCAGACCAGATCAACTGGGACGCACCCGACAAGATGGAGCCTGAAGAGCGCGCTATCCTGCTGAAAGACTGGCAGGACCGCGATACGGCGTTTGCGATGCTCAACTGGTATCGTGCCAGTCCGATCGACATCCCGCCGCTCGACGCGCCTTACGAACCGCCCGAAGGATGGTCGCCCCCCGAGCTACCCAAGCTTACGATACCGACACTGGTAATCTGGGCGCAGGACGACCTCGCCCTTCCGCCGGAAAACACGGCAGAACTCGGCAAGTATGTCGAGAAGCTGACCCTCGTCGAGGTGCCCGATTGCGGTCACTTCGTACCGTGGGAAGCGCCCGAGGCGGTAAATGCTGCCATGGACGCCTTTTTTGACGGGCAGGCGATCTAGGGTAGTCTGTACAAGCTCGCCATCTCGGTGACGCGCTTTGGGTCGCGCAATGACTGAGGGGTAGTATGATGAGGAAACTGACGGCCTGCGCGCTTGGCGCGGCAACCCTGGCACTTGCCGCCGTATCGAGCGCCAGCGCTCAGCAAGCCCAATTGAGGCAGCGCAGCACGCCCGCACCCAATCCGGCGCTCGATCTGCAGCAAGGTCCGATTCCGGCCGGGCAGGAGCAGATGACCTGCAAGGGAGTGCAGGTCTATGTCACTCTGCGCGGCGTCGCATTCGCCTGTGCCGATTTCCAGGCCGGCACGGTCCTCACGATGGTGCTCGACAATCGCCAGTTCTCCCAGATCGAGAACGCAGCGATGCCCATGTTGATGGAAGCAACCGCGGAAAGTCGCCCTTACATCCTCAACCCGCAGGTCAAGGGCACGCAACTCTATGTGCGGTATCGTGCAGCGAGCGCCCATACACAGGCAATCTGCAATCTGGTCGGGTCGGGCATCAAGAAGGACAAGTGCCGCGAGGTCATCCACGTCTACAAATAGGGCTCAATCGCCCAGCCATTCCACCCATGCACCGTGGGGATGAGCATTCGCCAAGTGCACCGCCTCGCCTCCACCGGGCCAGTAGCGGACGCGCAACTCATGGGCGAAGGTCTCTCGGTTGGTTTCGAGCGAGATGTGGGCGAAAGGCTTGTCTGCGCTCGCCCGCTCGCCCGCGTCCTGCATGGCCTCTTCGATCAGGTCCTGGGTCGCATCGGGCAGGTACTGCCACATGATCGAATGGGCGAGAACGCGAGTAACGCCTTGTTCCTGAGGCTTCGTCAATTCCGACTTCACCCACTGGCCGGCGTCCATCCTGTCTATGTGCGGCGGCTCGTCTTCGGCGAGCATGATTGCCGCATCGATACGCGCCATTCGTCCCGTCGCCTCGGGCCAGACGAAGCTTTTGAGCCGCAAGGCCTCCGCTCTATCCGTCAGGTCGACCGGTGCTATGTCGTTTCCGCGCGCCGACACGAGGGTGAAGCCGGTATTCGGCGGGGAATTGCCGCGCCACTCCGGACTGATGATCATGGGGCTGCCTTGGGGACCTGCATGCACGTCGCCCAATTCATAGCGGTAGCGGCCCATCATCGTGTTGATGCCCGCGCTCGCGCCGATCTCAAGCCATTCGAACTGCGGCGAAGTCTTCCCGTCCGCTAACCAGAGCAAAGCCGCGGCGAAGCTTGCAGAGCGGCCCGCTTCATTGGTTTGCGGCGGCCCGTCGAGCCATGGAAGAAGCCGCGTGTCGTGGGTCTCTACCAGTTCGCGAATGAGGGCGTCGGCATCTGCCTGCGAAGGCATGCGCCCGGCGTAAAGCGCCTCCAGCCGCGGCTCGTCGCCGGTGAGGAGGAGGTTGTGAATGCCTCCGGCAATCCTCAGCGGCATCGCATCGCGCAGGCTCAATCCCTGCCATGCGAAGATCCTGCGCGCGGTCGCCGCCTCGCTATCCTCCAGCGCCAGGAGCGCGCGGACGACCTGCGCCGTCCCGGGGGCGCCCGCCTGTTCGGCATGGGTTGCCTGCCACTCGATAGCTTCGTGGACCGAAACGATATCCATTACGCCGCCAGCGGTCATATGCGTTGCCCTTTCCTGCCTGCGCCCCTATTTGCGCCACGCAATGACTAGTGGACTGACCTTCGCCGTGCCCAAGGGGCGCATCCTCGACGAGGCGCTGCCCGTGATGGCGCGCGCCGGCGTGGTGCCCGAGGATGGCTTTCACGACAAGAGCAACCGCTCGCTTACCTTCGCCACCACACGCGAGGACATGCGGCTGATCCGCGTGCGCGCATTCGATGTGGCTACTTTTGTAGCCCACGGCGCTGCCCAGATGGGCATTGTAGGCTCTGATGTAATAGAAGAGTTCGATTATGCAGAACTCTATGCGCCCGTCGATCTCGATATTGGCCACTGCCACCTCGCCGTTGCAGAACCCAGGGGTGCGAGTGCGACGAACGGCGCCAGCCACCTGCGCGTTGCGACCAAATATCCCAATATTACCCGCCGCCATTTCGAGCGGATGGGTATCCAGGCCGAATGCGTGAAGCTGAACGGTGCGATGGAAATCGCGCCCGAGCTCGGCCTTGCCGGACGGATCGTCGACCTCGTTTCGACAGGCACGACCTTGCGTGAAAACGGCCTCGTGGAATCGAGCCACATCATGGACATCTCCGCGCGATTGATCGTGAACCGCGCCGCGCTCAAGACCGATCCGCGCGTCGCCGAACTGGTCGAGGCCTTCCGCGCCGACAGCGAGCAGAGGAACGCGGCCTGATGCTGTTGCTGCGCACCACCGATGCCGATTTCGAGGCGAAGTTCACCCGCGTCGTGCGCGACCGGCGCGAAAGCGATGCGCAGGTCGGCCGCGACGTCGCGGGTATCCTCAACGAAGTGCGCGAGCGGGGCGACAAGGCGCTGGTGGAATACACCACGCGTTTCGACGGGCATAATCTTTCGGGCGACGACAGCTGGTCGATTTCGAAGGAAGCCTGCGAAGAGGCCTATCACTCTATTGACGCCGAATTGCGGGAGGCCCTCGAAACGGCAGCGGCCCGCATTCGCGCCTATCACGAAGGCCAGCTTCCCGAAGACCGCGACTATACCGATAGCATCGGCATGCGCCTTGGTGCGCGCTGGACGGCCGTCGAGGCGGCGGGTCTGTACGTCCCCGGCGGACGCGCAGCCTATCCCTCCTCGCTGCTGATGAATGCGATCCCCGCCAAGGTTGCAGGTGTAGACCGGCTGGTCGTGACCACGCCCACGCCGAAGGGCGAAGTCAACGAACTCGTCCTCGCCGCAGCTCACGTGGCAGGCGTCGACGAAATCTGGCGCGTCGGCGGGGCGCAGGCGGTCGCCGCACTTGCCTATGGCACCCAGCGGATCGAGCGGGTCGATGTCATCACCGGCCCCGGCAATGCCTGGGTCGCCGAGGCCAAGCGCCAGCTTTACGGCGTGGTCGGCATCGACATGGTTGCCGGACCCAGCGAAATCCTCGTCATAGCCGACGGCAAGAACGACCCGGACTGGATCGCCGCAGACCTGTTGAGCCAGGCGGAACACGATCCGACCAGCCAGTCGATCCTCATTACCGACGATGCGCGCTTTGCCGCCCAGGTCGAAGATGCGGTCGATATTGCCCTCATGAAACTGCCGACGGCAAAGACCGCCAAGCAGAGTTGGGACGATCACGGCCTCATCGTTGTCGTGAACACGCTCGACGACGCGATCCCGCTTGCGGACCGGCTGGCTGCCGAGCACGTGGAAATCGCCGTCGACGATCCCGAACCGCTGTTCGCGAAGCTCCGTCATGCCGGCAGCGTATTCCTTGGCCGCAACACGCCCGAGGCGGTCGGCGACTACATCGCCGGTCCCAACCACGTCCTTCCGACCGGCCGCCGCGCCCGTTTTGCCAGCGGCCTGTCGGTGCTCGACTTCATGAAGCGCACCAGCTTCATTGGCGCCAGCCCCGATGCCCTCGCCGCGATCGGCCCTGCCGCCGTTCGCCTGGCCGAGGCCGAAGGGCTTCCCGCCCACGCTCTCTCCATTTCCAAGAGGCTCACGTGAACACAGCCCCCCGCTCCCAGGCCCGCAGCGCCGCCCGTCTCGGCGCCGTGCAGGCGCTCTACCAGCAGCAGATGGAGGGCACTTCCACCGTCCGCCTGCTCGATGAATTCCACCAGCACCGCCTCGGCAAGGTGATCGAGGACGAGGAATATGCCGACGCCGATGTCGCGTTCTTCGACGATGTCGTGAAAGGCGTCGATGCCCGCCGCGAAGAGATCGACGACCTCCTGACCGCGCGACTTGCCTCGGGCTGGACGCTCGCGCGTCTCGACAAGACCATGCTCCAGATACTTCGCGCCGGGACATACGAACTGCTGGCCCGTGTCGACGTGCCCAAGGCCGCCTCGATCAGCGAATATGTCGATGTCGCCAAGGCCTTCTTCGACGATCGCGAGGCAAAGTTCGTCAACGGCATCCTCGACGCCGTCGCGAAAGAGACCGGACGCTGAACGAAGCGGGCTTCATCGACGCGCTAAGGGCGCTGGCGACATCGCCCGCCGCGCGCGGACTTGAAGACGACGCAGCCGTCATCGAACTCGGGGACGAAACGCTCGTCCTCACGCACGACACCATGATCGAGGGCGTCCACACGCTGGCGGGGCAGGACCCTGCCGACATCGCGTGGAAGCTGGTCGCCGTGAACCTGTCGGACCTTGCCGCCAAGGGCGCCAAACCGGTCGGCGTCCTGATCTCGCATATGCTGGGCGATGACGACCACCGCTTCGTGACCGGCTTGCGCGATGTTCTCGAAACATACGACGTGCAGCTCCTCGGCGGAGATACCGTCCGCGGAGACGGCGAGCGCGTCTGGGGGTGCACCGCAATCGGGCGGGCAACGCATCGCCCCGTCCCTTCACGCAGCGGCGCAAGGCCCGGGGATGCGGTCTACCTGTCCGGCCGGATCGGCTATGCCATGCTTGGCCTCGAAGCCTTGCGCGACGACACCGACCAGGACGATAGCGCCTATCGCCGCCCCGTGCCGCAGCTTGCGCTCGGTCAGGTACTCGCGCCTCACGCGTCGGCGATGATGGACGTATCGGACGGCCTCCTCCTCGATGCTTCGCGCATTGCGCGCGCCAGCGGAGTGACACTCTCCCTCGACAGTGGCCCGCTCTCGAACCTCGCGCCGCAAGGCCGCCTCGACGATGCCATCCGCTGGGGCGACGATTACGTTCTCCTGTGCACCGGACCGGCCGGTCTAGACGACCAGTTCGAGGTCACACGTATCGGCGAAGTGAGACCGCAAGGGGATCACGCAGTCGTGCTCGATAACCAGCCGCCACAGGGCGATCTCGGCTACACGCACTGATATTGCGGGATAGCGGGGCACAACCCGCTGTTTGCCGCCATTTCGGGCCTTGTCACGCAAGACATGGCCCTTATACCTCTCGCCCACGTGCTCCGACATCTCCCAAGGTCGAGAAGCATAAACAAAAAACGGGAGGGGAAATTTTCGTGGACTTAGTTCTCTTAGCAATTGTGCTGGGACTGCTGGCCGTCGTGTACGGCTTCGTCACCAGCCGCCAGGTGCTCAATTCGGGCGCCGGCAATGAAAAAATGCAGGAAATCGCAGGGGCCATCCAGGAAGGTGCACAAGCCTACCTGAAGCGCCAGTATACCACCATCGGCATGGTCGGCGTCGTCGTCGCCGTGCTGGTCGCCGTGTTCCTCGGCCTCTGGCCGGCAGTCGGCTTCGTGATCGGCGCCGTCCTGTCGGGCGTTGCGGGTTTCATCGGGATGAACATCTCGGTGCGCTCGAACGTGCGTACGGCCGCTGCCGCGCAGAGCGGGCTGCAGCAGGGCCTGACCCTTGCATTCCGCGCAGGCGCCATCACCGGCATGCTCGTGGCAGGCCTCGCCCTGCTCTCGATCGCGGTGTTCTTCTGGTACCTCGTCGGTCCCGGCGGCTTTGCTGCCGATAGCGACGAAGTGGTCTATGGCCTCGTCGGCCTTGCCTTCGGTGCATCGCTGATCTCGATCTTCGCGCGTCTGGGCGGCGGTATCTTCACCAAGGCCGCAGACGTCGGCGCCGACCTCGTCGGCAAGGTTGAGGCGGGCATCCCCGAAGACGACCCGCGCAACCCGGCCGTGATCGCCGACAACGTGGGCGACAATGTGGGCGACTGCGCCGGCATGGCTGCCGACCTGTTCGAAACTTATGTTGTCACCGTGGGTGTCACCATGGTCCTTACCGCCCTGCTCTTCAGCGAAGTGCTGGGCGATCTCCTGATGCCCATGATGGCGCTCCCGCTGCTGATCGGCGGCGCGTGTATCGTCACCAGCATCATCGGCACCTATTTCGTGAAGCTGTCCAAGGGCGGCACGAACGTGATGGGCGCGATGTACAAGGGCTTCATCGTCTCGGCTGTGCTCGCCATTCCGCTGATCTATGTCGTCATCAGCTATGCGCTGGGCGGCATGGGAACGGAAATCGGCGGTGCTGTCGCTGGCATCGACCCGGGTGCTCCGCTGGCCGAAGAAGGCACTGCGCAGCAGGTAGTCGGCTTTACCGCGATGGACCTGTTCTGGTGCTCGCTCATCGGCCTTGCCATCACCGGCCTCATCATCTGGATCACCGAGTATTATACCGGCACGAACTATCGTCCGGTCCGCTCGATCGCCAAGAGCTCGGAAACGGGCCACGGCACCAACGTGATCCAGGGTCTTGCAATCAGCCTTGAATCGACCGCGCTTCCGACGATCGTCATCGTTGCGGGCATCATCGCCACCTTCCAGCTCGCAGGCCTCATGGGTATCGCCTATGCAGCCACCGCAATGCTGGCGCTGGCGGGTATGGTCGTGGCGCTCGACGCATACGGTCCGGTGACGGACAATGCGGGCGGCATCGCCGAAATGGCAGGTCTGGATGACAGCGTTCGTGAAAAGACCGACATGCTCGATGCCGTGGGCAACACGACCAAGGCCGTGACCAAGGGCTATGCGATCGGTTCGGCGGGCCTCGGCGCGCTGGTGCTGTTCGCCGCCTACACGACCGACCTGGCGAAGCTGTTCCCGGATGCTGACGTCGATTTCAGCCTCGAGAACCCCTATGTCATCGTCGGCCTGCTGCTCGGCGCACTGCTCCCGTACCTCTTCGGTGCGATGGGCATGACCGCCGTGGGCCGCGCTGCCGGTGACGTGGTCGTCGACGTTCGCGAGCAGTTCGCCAACGACAAGGGCATTATGGCGGGCACCAGCAAGCCCAACTATGCCCGCACGGTGGACCTCGTGACCAAGGCTGCGATCAAGGAAATGATCCTGCCTTCGATGCTCCCGCTGCTGGCACCGATCGTGGTCTACTTCGCGATCCTGTTCCTTGCAGGCCAGGAGAACGCCTTTGCCGCCGTCGGCGCCCTGCTCCTTGGTGTGATCATTGGCGGTATCTTCGTGGCGCTTTCCATGACCGCCGGCGGCGGCGCATGGGACAACGCCAAGAAGTACATCGAAGACGGCAACCACGGCGGCAAGGGTTCGGAAGCCCACAAGGCAGCCGTGACCGGCGACACCGTGGGCGATCCCTACAAGGACACCGCGGGCCCGGCCGTGAACCCGATGATCAAAATCACCAACATCGTCGCACTGCTGCTTCTCGCAGCGCTTGCGGCTGGCTGATCTTCGGTCTCATCGACGCACTTCGGGGCGGCGGCATCTTCGGGTGTCGCCGCCCCTTTCCTTTGCCGAACAGGGTGGTTTTAATCGCCCTGCGACGGCGCTAGGTTTGTCCGCAGGGTCGGAACTTCGCGCGGCGACGGGACCGGGGAAAATGCAGGAACTACGCAAGGAACCGGACATCGCGGTCGCGGCCCCGCGCCCGTGCTTGCTTGCAGACGGCTTTCATTGCGTCCCGTGGCAAGAAGCGAATGCCGCCCTGCCAGAGGACGCCTGGCATTCATTGGCGGTTTCCGCAGCCTCGCCCAATCCATTCTTCGAACGATGGTTTCTCCTGCCGTCGCTCGAAGCGTTCGATCCGGACGGGGACATTGCGCTGGCCCTGCTCATAGATGACGGGCAGCTTTGCGGCCTGATGCCTGTGCAGCGATCGAGCGCTTACCACGGGCGCCGGATCCCGCATCTCGCCGCATGGATGCACCCCAACATGTTCTGCGGAGTGCCGCTGGTCATTGCCGGCTACGAGGCCAGGTTCTGGACAGCATGTCTCGACCATTTCGACACGGAGGCGGGAGGCTCGCTCTTCTTCCACCTGTGCCAGGTCTCGCCGGACGATCCTGTCATACGAAGCCTTCGACAGGTGTGCGATCGCGCGAAAAGGCCCATGCGCACAGCCTACGCCGCCGAGCGTGCGCTGCTGGAGAGCAGCCAGTCGCCTGAACGCTACCTGGCACATTCGATGACGACCAAGGCGCGCAAGGAATTGCGCAGGCAACGAAACCGTTTGTCGGAGAGCGGTTCGCTCCAAGTCGAAAGGCACCGTTCCGCCGAAGGAATCGACGACTGGGTCGACGCATTCCTCTCCCTGGAAGAGCGCGGCTGGAAGGGCGAAGCCGGATCCGCCATCGCCGCCGACCCGCGCACGAGAGAAGTCTTCGGGAAAGCGCTGGCCAGTGCAGCCGCTCTCGGGCGGCTTGAGCGCCTGACGCTCACCTGCGACGGCGCGCCGATCGCCATGCTGGCGACTTTCCTTACCCCGCCGGGATCCTACGCATTCAAGACGACCTTCGATGAAGATTTTGCGCGCTATTCGCCCGGCCTCCAGCTCCAGGTCGAGAATCTCACCCTGCTTGAAGACGAGAACATCCGCTGGTGCGACAGTTGCGCGGTGCCGGGTCATTCCATGATCGAACGTATCTGGTCCGAGCGCAGGAAGATCGCTTATTATACTATCCCCGTAGGCCACGGGTGGCGAAGGGCGCTCGGCGCTGTAATGGCGTGGATCGAGGAAAAGCGGCAGGAGGCCAGGCAATGACCGTTTTCGGACAGGAAAGCAGGGACCTGTTTGCGCGTTCCTATCCAGAGGTGCCGCACAAGCTCGGCCACTACCTCGCAGACGAGCCGCGCCTGACGCTGGATGCGCTGGCAGGGCTCGCTTCGCAGCTTCCGGTCGAGAGCGTGGAATACAACCGCGGCGACCTTCCGATCGGCGTCGACGGCAAGCCGGCGCCGAACGGGCTGACTATCGAAGACACGATCCGGCGTATCGCGGAGAGTGACAGCTGGGCGGTGCTCAAGAATATCGAGCAGGTCCCTGCCTATCACGACCTTCTGGTCGATCTGCTTGAGGAACTTCGCCCCGTCATCGAGAGCAGGACGGGCCCGATGCTGACCCCGCAAGGCTATGTCTTCATATCCAGCCCGAATGCGGTAACCCCCTATCACTTCGATCCCGAGCACAACATCCTGCTGCAGCTGACCGGTACCAAGGTCATGACCCAGTTTCCCGCAGGCGATCCTGCGTTCGCTCCGGATACTGTGCATGAGAGCTATCACCTCGGCGGCCCACGCGAATTGCCGTGGGACGATACGCTAGCGAAGGGCGGCACCCCGTTCGAACTAGGCCCGCAGGAAGCGGTCTATGTCCCCGTGATGGCACCGCATTTCGTGCGCAACGGCCCTGCCAGCTCGATATCGCTCTCCATTACCTGGCGTAGCGAATGGAGCTATGCCGAAGCTGCCGCGCGCTGTTTCAACGGATCGCTGCGCCAGCGCGGCTTCGCTCCGAAAGCGCCCGGCAGGTGGCCCCACAGCAATCGCGGTAAATCCTTTGCATGGCGGGTAATGCGGCAACTGGGAGCCGGGGGCGCTTGACGCTGCGCACACTCCCAAGCAAAGCCGCTGCGTGACCGATACCAAGACCCCAGAAGACCTCGTTGCCGGACTGATCCGGCTGTTGACCGTTACCGACAAGGGCGATGGGCATTTCGCCGGACGCCAGCAGCCCGGCGGCATCGGGCGGGTTTTCGGCGGACAGGTCGTGGCGCAGGCCCTTCAGGCGGCACAGGCCAGCGCGCCGGAAGGAATGGAAGCCCACTCGCTCCACGCCTATTTCCTGCGCGGCGGCCGGGAAGGCATCGACATCGATTATTCGGTCGCAGCCGATTTCGACGGCCGGTCCTTTGCCAATCGCCGCGTCGTCGCGCGCCAGCAGGTCGGCGACGATGAGCCGAGCGCGATCTTGAACCTCACGGCGAGTTTCCAGCGGCCTGAAGAGGGGCTGGAGCACGCCAACAGCGTCATGCCCGACGTCGCCCCGCCGGAAGACCTGCTGCCCGACAGCGAATTGAGGAAGCGCTTCCTCGATGCGATGGAAAACGTCTCCGACGTGCAGCGTGCGCTCATGCTGCGCCCGCGCCCGATCGAGATGCGCACGTCCGACAAGCTGCACTGGATGAATGCGGAACCCAAGCCACCTGCCGCGCACAGCTGGTTCCGCACCGTGGCCCCCTTGCCCGCGATCGAGGACAACCCGGCCCTTCACCGCGCCGTGATCGCCTATGCCAGCGACTTCACGCTGCTCGGCACCAGCGCCCTGCCCCATGGCCTGTCCTGGGCGCGCGGCGAATTGAAAGGCGCCAGCCTCGACCATGCGATCTGGTTCCATCGTCCGGCCCGCGCCGACGAATGGCTGCTCTATGCAACCGACAGCCCGTGGTCCGGCGGCGGTCGTGGATTTAACCGTGGGCGGATATTCAATCGCGACGGAGAGCTCGTGGCCAGCGTCGCGCAGGAAGGCGTCATCAGGCGTGCGAAGGGCAAGGACAAGGCTTGATTTCGCCTCTCATTTCGCAGGTGCAAAATAAAGCAAGCCAAACGGGTCGAATCCCGCTATAGGGCCGCCTGAACGCGCCGACGGCTTTTCGATTTCCGCCGCGCTCTCCCTCTCGCGCACGTGCCTTTACGGACCGCGAGCAGCCGGATTCCTGTTTCCCCGCGCGTCGCAAGTGACGACGCGCCAATGCCCGTGAGCCCTATGTCTTTCGAAACCCTCCCGCCGATGATCGGCGAAGCGCTGACCGAGCGCGGCTATACCGACCTCACCCCAGTCCAGTCCGCAACGATCGCAGACGACGCCAAGGGACGCGACCTGATCGTGTCAGCCCAGACCGGCTCCGGCAAGACGGTCGCTTTCGGTCTGGCGCTGGCCGACGCCCTGCTCGAAGAAACCGCCAACCTGCCGCTGGTGGAAAAGCCGCTTGCCCTCGTGGTCGCGCCGACCCGCGAACTCGCCCTGCAGGTGAGCCGCGAGCTTGGCTGGCTCTATGCGAAGGCCGGACTGCGCATCGCGACCTGCGTCGGCGGCATGGACGCCAGCAAGGAACGCCGCGCCCTGCGTGCAGGCCCCGCCATCGTCGTCGGCACCCCCGGACGCCTGCGTGACCACCTCGAACGCGGCGCGCTCGACCTTTCGGGCCTGATCGGCGTGGTGCTCGACGAAGCGGACGAGATGCTCGACATGGGTTTCCGCGACGATCTGGAGGAAATCCTCGACGCATCGCCCGAAACGCGCCGGACCCTGTTGTTCTCGGCCACCATGCCGCGCCCGATCGTGCGACTGGCGGAGCGGTACCAGCAGGACGCCCTGCGTCTCTCGCTGCGCGGCGAAGACCGCGGACATGGCGACATCAGCTACCAGGCGATCACCGTCTCGCCCGCCGAAATTGAAAACGCAGTCGTCAACCTGCTGCGTTTCCACGAAGCGGAAACGGCGATCCTGTTCTGCGCCACGCGCGACAATGTCCGCCGCTTCCACGCGACACTGCAGGAACGCGGCTTCGCCGCCGTTGCGCTTTCGGGCGAGCATTCCCAGTCGGAACGCAACCAGGCCCTCCAGGCACTGCGCGACAAGCGCGTGCGTGTCTGCGTTGCCACGGACGTTGCTGCGCGCGGCATCGATTTGCCGACGCTGAGCCTCGTCATCCACGTCGAAATCCCGCGCGATGCGGAAACCCTGCAGCACCGTTCGGGCCGCACCGGCCGTGCGGGCAAGAAGGGTACGGCGGCCATAATCGTGCCCTACAACCGTCGTCGCCGTGTCGAAGGAATGCTGCGCGGCGCACAGATCGCTGCGGAATGGATGGACGCACCCTCGCCCGAACAGATCCGCAAGAAGGATCGCACGCGCCTGATGGAGCGCCTAACCGAGCCGCGCGAGTTCAGCGACGAGGATCGCGAAATGGCGGCCGACCTGCTTTCGCGCATGCCGCCCGAAGACATCGCCGCAGCCCTGGTGAACACCCACCGCGCGCGCCTTCCCGAACCCGAGGAACTGGTCGCCAACACGCCCGAAGCACGCGAGAAGGCCAAGGCCGACCGTCATCGTCCCGGTTTCGAGGACGTGGTCTGGTTCAGGATCGGCGTTGGGCGTCGCCAGAACGCCGAGCCGCGCTGGATCCTGCCGCTGCTCTGCCGCCGTGGTCACATCACGCGCAACGAGATCGGTGCCATCCGCGTCGGCCAGTTCGAAACGTGGTTCCAGATCCCCAGCAACGTGGCCGGAAAGTTCGCCGATGCGGTCGCTCGCACGGCGGGTTCGGAAGACGAGCAGGACGCAATCCTGATCGAAGAAGCGCCCGACGGTCCTCGCATTGAAGCCCGCCAGAACCGTCGCGATCGTGGCGGTCCCGGTGGCCCCGGTGGTCCACGCGTGCGTCCGAAGCCTTTCGGCAAGGGCCCCGGAGGAAAGAAGCCGGGCAAACCCTTCAAGAAGGGTCCGGGGGCCGGCAAGAAGTTCGCGGGCAAGCGCAAGCCGGGCAAGCCCTCGCAGGGCTGACCCGGCGTGCGTGGTCCACTCCGCCTCAGTGTTTGAGGAGGAGAGGCACCTTTACATCCGTGAGCATGGCGCGGGTCACGCCCCCGAACAGCCGTTCGGCCAAGCGCAGGCGGCCATAGCAGCCCATCACGATCAGGCCCGCATCACGGGTGTCGGCCGCAGACTGGATCGCGTGGGCGACCCCCTTGTCGTCTGCCGCGACCTGCACGATTTCGCAGCCGATCCCGTGGCGGGATAGGTAATCGGCCCCGCGAATGGCGGGCAGGTCGAAGTCCTTGTCGGCTTTCTTCCCTTCACCGACCGTGACAAGATAGACCGCCTTCATCTTCGCCAGCAGGGGCACCGCTGCGCGCAAGGCGTGGGAGGATTCCGACGATCCATCCCAGGCTACGACGGCGGTCTTGTCGAAATCGAGCCGCTTGCACTCGTCAGGCAGGACCAGCACCGGGCAGTCCGCGCCCAGCGCCACTTCACCGGCCGTGAATGATGGCGACTTGCCGCCGCTGCGCGGTTCCTTTTCCCCGATCACGATGAGGTCGGCCAGCGTCGAGTGGCGGATGAGCGAGAGCGACACCGGCCCCGCGCAATCGATCCAGTCCCAAGCCACCCCTTCGTTGGCGAGGTCCTTCTCCGTGTCGGCCTTCAGCTTCGCCGCCTCCTCGCGCCAGATCGGCACCATGGCCGCGAACGCCGCGCCATAGGGATCGATCGTGCCTGCGGCTTCGTAAGGAACGGCGTTCAGCACCGAGAGGTGGCCATCGAAAGCCCGCGCGAGGTCTAGCGCCAGGTCGAGGCGCTGCGGATGGCCCTTGTCGGCGAATGCGTTGAACAGGATGGATTTCATGGCGGATCTCCCACTTGGCGTTGGTCCGGCAGCCGAGGCTATTCTTCCGGATTCGATGCAGTCAGGATAGCGCTCTGGCGATGCCGTTCATTGATCTGGCTCAAATTTGAGCCGTCGCCCCAAAAGATGCAGGACAGCGTGGCTGCCGTCCAATCGGACGCCTCAACCGCCTGCGTGGTAGAAGTCGTAGATCTGCTGCGCGACGCCTTCGCTGATGCCAGGAGCGCGCATGAGGTCCTCCAGCGCAGCGGCCCTTACTTTCCCGGCGGTGCCGAAATGGAGCAAGAGCGCGCGTTTCCGCGCAGGGCCGATGCCCGGAATCTCGTCCAGCGGCGATGCGGTGATCGCGCGACTGCGCTTGGCGCGGTGGGCGCCGATGGCATAGCGGTGCACTTCGTCGCGCAGGTTCTGGAGATGGAACAGCACCTGTGAATTGACCGGCAGCGTCTTCTCGCGCCCGTCGGGGAAGTGGAACACCTCGCGCCCTTCGCGGCCATGATGCGGCCCCTTGGCGATACCGATCACCGGCACGTCGTCGGCAATGCCCAGGTCTTCCAGGACGGCCATCACGCTCGACACCTGGCCCTTGCCACCATCGATCAGCAGCAGGTCGGGCCAGATCGCCTCGTGCCCCTTGCCCGTCTGCGAAGCCTCGTCGTCACGCTCCGTCTCGGCCAGCTTACGGAAGCGGCGCTGCATGACTTCGCGCATCATGCCGAAATCGTCATTGGACTTGGCGGTCTTGATGTTGAACTTGCGATACTGGCCCTTTTCGAAGCCTTCCGGCCCGGCGACGACCATCGCACCCAGCGCCTTGTCGCCCTGGATATGGCTGTTGTCGTAGATCTCTATACGCTGCGGCACTTCTTCCAGTTCGAGAAATTCCGCCAGTTCGCGCAGGATCCGGGCCTTGGTGCCGCTTTCCGCCAGCCGCCGTTCGAGCGCCTCGGTAGCGTTGCGCTGGGCCTGCTGCATGAGCTTGCGCCGGTCGCCGCGTTGCGGGATCGAGATGGCGACGGCATGGCCGGCCTTCTCCGCCAGAGCTTCGGCGATAAGCTCCTGCTCGGCCAGTTCGCGATCGGTCAGGATGGTCTTGGGCGGCGGGACTTCCTCGTAGAACTGGAGCAGCACGTCGGCCAGAACCTGTGCCTCCTCCAGATCGCCCGTATTGCGCGGGAAGAACGCGCGATGGCCCCAGTTTTGCCCTCCGCGAATGAAGAAGGCCTGCACGCCGATCTGCCCGCCCTTCTTCGCCAGCGCGAAGACATCGGCATCGCCCACCCCGCTGGCATTGATCGCCTGCGAGCCCTGGATGAAAGTCGCCGCGCGCAGCCGGTCGCGCAGGATCGCCGCGGTCTCGAAGTCGAGATCTTCGGCGGCCTTGGCCATCTGCTTTTCGATATTCGCCTGCACGGCGGAGGATTTGCCGGACAGGAAATCCTTCGCCTCGTCCACGAGGCTGGCATAGCCTTGCTCGTCGATGCGGCCGACGCATGGCGCGCTGCATCGCTTGATCTGGTAGAGCAGGCAGGGCCGGTCGCGATTGTTGAAGAAGCTGTCGGTGCAGCTCCTCAACAGGAACAGTTTCTGCAGCGCATTCAGCGTCTTGTTGACCGAACCTGCGCTGGCGAAGGGCCCGTAGTAATTGCCCTTTGCCCGCCGCGCCCCGCGATGTTTCTGGATGCGCGGGAAGGCATGATCGGCCCGCAGGAGGATGAACGGAAAGCTCTTGTCGTCGCGCAGCAGCACGTTGAACGGCGGGCGGTAGCGCTTGATCAATTGCGCTTCGAGCAGCAGCGCCTCTGCTTCCGAATTGGTGACCACGATCTCCATCGCGCGGCACTGGCTGATCATGCGCACTATGCGGTTCGAAAGGCCGTTGATCTGGGTGTAGTTGGCAACGCGCGCCTTCAGGCTACGGGCCTTGCCGACGTAGAGCACGTCGCCGCGCGTATCGAGCATCCGGTAGACGCCCGGCCGGGGCTTCAGTGTCTTCACCGTCTCGCGAATGGCGGTGATCCCCGCTTCCAGGTCCGGCTGTGCACTGGCCACGGTCTTGGTGGCACGTTCCTCGTGGAAACGCTCCTTGCCTCTGGGATCGTTGGGGGAACCGGCCTTGCTACGCGACATGAGGAGGGAGATAGGCGGTGGACGCGCCATACTCAATCGCTTGCGCACAAAGGCCATAGAGGGCACGGATTGTCGGCATGGACGGGAACAAGATAGCGCCGCCGCGCACAGTCGGCTTCTGGGGCACTTCGCTGTTCCAGATCAACGGAATGATCGGGTCGGGAATATTCGCCCTGCCCGCCGTACTGGTAGCGGCCGTCGGCAGCTTCGCACCGTGGTTGATGGTGATCGGCGGGATCATGTTCCTGCCGCTGGCACTGACCTTCGCATGGCTTGCCGCACGCTTCGACGGGAGCGGTGGGCCGGTGCTCTACGGGAAGGCCGCATTCGGCAGCTTTGCAGGCTTCCAGGCCGGGTGGGGTCGCTATGCATCGGGCGCGGTTGCGATGGCCGCGAATACCCATGTCATGATCGCCTATTTCGCGGCTGTATTCCCGTGGCTGGAGAATAGCACTGCAGCGACGGCCACAGTGGTAATTACGATCCTCGCGCTGACGGGCGTGACACTGCTGAGCATGCGCAGTTCGGTCAATACGCTGGGATTGCTGACGGCGCTGAAGCTGACGCCGCTGGTCCTTATCATCGGCGTGGCGATCTTCGGCGCCTTCACGCACAAAACTGTGGTCCTGCCCGAGTTTAGCCAGGTCGAATCCGTCGTCCTGCTGCTGTTCTACGCCTTCATCGGGTTTGAGGGCGTGACCGTCCCGGCAGGGGAGGTGCGCGACCCTAAGAAGGATATCCCGCGCGTACTGGTCACGGTCCTGGCCGGTGTCACCATCCTCTATGCTCTGGTCATCTGGGCCTATCTCACCATCGGTCCCGAAGAAGGCGCCAATGAAAACGCGCTCGCAGCGGCGGCGGAAGTGGCGCTGGGCCAATGGGGAGCGCTCGTCATCGTCGTGGGCGCAGGTTTCTCGATCGCCGCAAACAGCCTCGGCGGACTGATCGTCGTGCCGCGCATGGCATACGGCATGGCTGAACAAGGAATGTTGCCCCAGTGGTTCGAGCGTGTCAGCCCGCGTTTCCTGACGCCTGCGAACTCGATCCTGTTCTACGGTGTCGCGTCGGCCCTGTTCGCCGTGTGGGGCGGCTTCCTCGCGCTCGCAGCGGCCAGCACGCTATCCCGCCTGCTGACCTATGTGATTACGGCAGCAGCCTTGCCGATGATCGAGCATCGCGAGGGCCGGATAAACCCGCTTCATTTAGTGGTTGCCGTGCTCGCTTTCGCCGCTTCGGTCTGGATAGCCAGCCATGCGGACCAGCAGGCGTGGACGATGTTTGGCGTACTCGTCGTCGTCGGCACGGTCCTCTATTTCGTGGCGGCGCGCCAGAAGCCGACAGAGCAAGCCTGAGGCCAACATGCCGGACAGCTACGATGCCATCATCCTCGGTGCGGGGGCCGCAGGTCTCATGTGCGCCGCGCGCGCAGGCCAGCGGGGCAAGCGCGTGCTGGTGCTCGAAAAGGCGGACAGGCCGGGCAAGAAAATCCTGATCTCCGGCGGGGGCCGTTGTAACTTCACCAATATCGGCGCTGGTCCGGCAAATTACCTCTCCGCCAATCCGCATTTCGCCAAGAGCGCGCTGGCCCGTTACACGGCGCGCGATTTCCTCGAACTGGTCGAACGCCACGACATCGCATGGCACGAAAAGACGCTTGGCCAGCTGTTCTGCGACGGCTCGGCAAAGCAGATCGTCGCCATGCTGCTGGCAGAGTGCGAAAAAGCCTCTGAATTCGGCGGCGAAGTGACAGTTCGCTGCCATGAGGACGTGCAGACGGTCGATCAGGAGAATGGCTTCAGGGTCGTCACGAACAGCGGGGCTTATCATGGCGCCTCGCTGGTCCTCGCGACCGGCGGACCATCGATACCCAAGATGGGCGCGAGCGGCTTTGCCTATGACCTCGCCCGCAAGTTCGGCCTGAAGATCGTCGAGCCCCGCCCTGCCCTCGTCCCGCTGACGCTAGGCGGCGAAGAGGTGCTTTTCCGAGAAATCTCGGGCGTCTCCGCCCCGGTCGTGGCACGCGCCGGCAACGCGAGTTTTCCGGAAGCTGCTCTCTTCACGCATCGCGGCCTGTCAGGCCCCGCGATCCTGCAAGCTTCATCTTATTGGAAACCCGGCGATCCGGTTCTGATCGACTTCCTGCCCGGGCGCGACGCCGACTGGCTGCTCGAACGCAAGCGCGAAACGCCACAGGCCACGGTCCGCAGCGTCCTGCGCGATGAACTGCCGGATCGGCTGGCGGACATTCTCTCGGAAAAGCTGGGGGTGCAAAGCGATCTCGGCAATGCATCCGACAAGGCGCTGCGCACTGCGAATGAACGGCTCAAGCGCTGGGAATTCCGCCCCAATGGCACGGAAGGTTTCGCCAAGGCCGAAGTGACCGTCGGGGGTATATCGACCAATGAATTGTCGTCGAAAACGATGGCGGCGAAGAACGTCCCCGGACTTTACGCAATCGGTGAAGCGGTCGACGTAACCGGTTGGCTCGGCGGGTATAATTTCCAGTGGGCCTGGGCGAGCGGCGTTGCCGCCGGGGAAGCGCTGTAACGCGCGATTTGACGCGCTGCACAATGCTGCTAGCTTCCTTCTTTCGGACCGGCAAAAGCCGGCCGTGCAGGGGAGAGTTGCCGAGCGCTTTCATGTGCTGCGGTGGCCGGAAAGGAACATATGCAGCAACTGCAGGGCATGGACGCGAGTTTCGTCGCGCTCGAGACGCGCAATTCGCCGATGCATATCGGCTCCATCCTCATCTACGATCCCAGTACCGCGCCCGGCGGTTTCGTACGCTTCAAGGACATTCTCGGCTTCATCGAAAGCCGGCTGCAACTCTCCACGACCATGCGGCAGCGCCTCGTTCGCGTGCCCTTCGATCTCGACTATCCCTACTGGATAGAGGATCCCGATTTCGATCTCGAATACCATGTCCGGCACGTCGCCCTCCCTGCTCCGGGCGACTGGCGCCAGCTGTGCATCCAAGCGGCCCGCGTCTTCGCCCGCCCGCTCGACCTCAGCCGCCCGCCCTGGGAGATTACGGTCGTCGAAGGGCTCGATGGCGTCGAGGGCGTGAAGAAGGGCAGCTACGCCTACATCACCAAAGTCCACCACGCCGCAATCGACGGGATGAGCGGGATCGACCTGATGGAGGCGACGCACACGCTGCGCCCCGACCAGCCACCGCCAGAAACGCCGGACAATTGGAAGCCCGAGAAGGTGCCCAACCCGGTCGAATTGCTGGGCAAGAGCTATTTCAACGCCATCACCAATCCGCTCAAGCAATTGGAAGTTGCCGCCAAGGCTGCGCCCGGTCTCGCCAAGGCGCTGAAGGGACTGGCCGCAAAGGATTTCGATGTCTCGAGCGAGATGATCGCCCCCAAGACGCGGTTCAACAAGAAGATCTCCCCCCACCGCGTCGTCGAAGGGGTCAGCGTCCCGCTGGCGGAGATCAAGGCGATCCGTACCGCGGCCCAAGGCGCCAAGGTCAACGACGTCTTCCTCGCCATCATCGGCGGGGCGATGCGGCGTTACCTCGAAGAAAAGGGCGAACTGCCGAAGAAAACGCTCACCGCGATGGCGCCGATCTCGGTCCGTTCGAGCAGCGAAAAGGACACGATGGGCAACCAGGTAGCGGCCATGATCGCGCCGCTCGGCACCCATATCGCAGACCCGATCGAGCGCCTCGAGTGGGTCCACGACCGCACGAAGAATTCCAAGGCCATGACCGATGCGCTGGGCGCGCGGAACATGACGGAGATGAGCAAGGCGAGCCCGGCCTTGTTCATGGCCCTCGGCGCGCAGCTTTACAGCCGCCTCAGCCTTGCCAATCGCGGGGTCGGGCCGATCTTCACGACGGTCGTGACCAATGTGCCCGGACCGCCCATCCCGATCTATTCCGCCGGTGCGAAAATGCAGAGCATGATGGGGCTGCTTTGCCTTACCGATGGCCTCGGCCTCGGCCATGTCGTGCAGTCCTATACCGATGAAGCGACAATCGCTTTCACTGCCGACCGCGAAATGATGCCCGATCCGGAATTCTACGTGGAGTGCATCCGCGCTTCCTACGAAGAGCTGCGCGATGCCGCCAAGGGCGGTGCAAAGGCTGCTCCAGCGAAGAAGCCCTCGGCGAAGAAACCTGCACCAAAGAAGCCCGCCGCCAAGAAGCGGGCACCGGCCAAGAAGGCCGCAACGACAACGAAAAAGGCCCCCGCCAAGAAGGGCACCAAAAGGGTCGTCAGCCGTTCAAAGGCTGCCCCGAAAGGGAAAGGAACAACCAAATCGTGACACAAACAACCGCCGCACGGGTCGACGCGCGTCCTCCCAGTCGCATCCTGGCGCTGGCCGAACCTGGCCGCGCCATGGGAGAGCTGGCCAGCTTTTATGCCCTGCGCCCCTTCATGAGCCTGCTACCGCGCGGGGACGGGCATGGCGTATTGGTGCTGCCCGGCTTCATGGCGTCGGACTATTCCACCGGACCGCTGCGCCGCTTGTTGTGCGATCTGGGATATGACTGTGCCGGCTGGAACCTCGGGCGCAATATCAAGGTGGACCAGGCCCGCATCGAAGCGATGCTCGGCTGTGTCGACGAAGTCTACGAGCGGACCGGCCGCCCGATCAGCATCGTCGGGTGGAGCCTTGGCGGCGTGTTCGCGCGCGAACTGGCCAAGCTTGCACCGGAGAAGGTCCGCCAGGTCATCAGCCTCGGCAGCCCGATCTCCGACGATCGCAACCACACCAATGCCCGCCGCCTGTTCGAATACCTCAACGGCAAGGAGCCGGAGGTCATGAAAGGCGAAAATTTCCAGAAGCTTGCCGAAGCGCCGCCCGTTCCAACTACGTCGATCCTTACGCGCACTGACGGTGTCGTACACTGGCGCGGTTCGGTGCAGGAAGGCGACCGCGAGGATTGCGAGAACATCGAAGTTCTGGCCAGCCATTGCGGCCTCGGGGTCAATCCGGCCGCCGTCTACGCGATCGCCGACCGCCTCGCCCAGAAGGAAGGCGGGTGGAAGCCGTTCAACGCCCCCCTATGGGCACGGATCGTCTTCCCCCAGCGCTCGCTGCATTGAGGCCGGTAGCGGCCTAGAAGGCTTTGCGGATATCGATGCCGAAATAGCGCCCGACCGGATCGATCCGTTCGGGCGCGAACGCATCCGGCACTTCGCCGTTTTCGTCCAGCACCTCGCGCTGGGCGTCGAACACGTTGTCGACCACGAAAGCGAGCCGCAGGCCCTTCATCCAGCCCTCGTCCTTCTTGAAGATTTCGCCGAGGTTGGCGAACAAACGCATGTCGAACGTGGCCAGATCGCCGAAGAAGAGGTCGCTCGATCCCGGGGTATCTCCGCCCAGAAGTGTCGCCTCGCCCGTATAGCGGCCGGACAGGCGAAGGCCGTAGCCCTGCCAGAACAGGCCTGCCTCCAGGCGCGAAGTATGCTCGGAAATCGCGCCGCCCTGCAGGACATCGCCCGCAAGCTGGTCGAACAGGGGACCGCCCTCGGCCAGTAATACCTCGTTTTCGAGCGCGATATTGTGATTGAGGCTGAGGAAGTAACGCGGGCGGGTATCGTTCGAATTGCCACCGAACATTCGGCCGAAGCCACCTCCTCCGCGGCGCTCTCCGGATTGCTGGCCTTCACCGTCGGCCGAGGCCGAACACATGCGCGCGCGCATCGTCTTCACCTTCTCGGGATCGATCTCGCCGTTCTCTCCGCGCAGGCGGGCGAGCACCTGTTCCGGTAGGCCATCGAGCTGCGGCGGGTCGGCACAGATCGCCGTGCGCATGGCAGCGAACTCTTCGCTACGCCGTTCGGCATCCTCGCCGCAGAACCGCGCGCGGGCAGCCGCGACCTTTTCGGGATCGGGATTGCCGTTTTCGTCGAGCAGCCGTGAACGGAACATCTCCGGGACGCCGGACAGGTCAGGCATCTCGCCTTCGGGCGTCTTGCAGAAGGTCTCGCGCATGGCCTCCATCCTTGCCGGATCGAAACCGCCACCGCTTCGTCCGCTACGTCCGGCAGCGGCGGGGGGACCACCTCGACCGCGCTCGCCGCGTTCGGGCCGTTCGGGTGGCTTGCCGATCTGGCCACGCGCGTTGAGGCCGAAAGACACGATCCTGCTGCGCGTCTCGTAAAGCGTCAAAGGCCGACGATCGATCGCCAGCAAGTCACCCGTGAAATCGCGCGTGACGCGATCGGGAAACGCCTCTTCGAAAGCAGCGCTGAAGCCCGGCGTAGCCGTGACATCGCGCGAACGGTTGATGCCGTAATCGACCTGGAACCGGGCGTTTTCCCAGAACGGCAATTCCCAGTTACCGGTGAATTTCCAGTCGGCCTGCGTTTCTTCGGCAAGGTCGGGATTGCCGCCGGTTATCAGCGTCGCAAGCACGGTTTTGCCGCTCGCATAGTCGAACACGGGGACATTGAATTCATCGATGCGCGGGTCGCCGAGACTTGCGAGACCGGGTGCGACTTCTCTCCATATGCGCGTGGCACTGAATCCGAGCGTGTCCGTCGGCCTCCAATTGATGCCTGCACTCCAGTTTGCGAGGGTCCCGAAATCCGAAAGATCCTCGAACCCGGAGCTGAAATTGAGGCTCACGCCGCCAATGGCACCCCAGTGGCCACCCCGCTCCGAAATCGGGATGGAGAGATTCGTCCCGCCGTTGAACCTGCGCCGCGTAAGCTCGGTTTCGAGATCGGTCCTCGTGTCGTCGCTCGCGAGACGAACCCAGTCCAACCCGTAATCGACCGTCACGCTGACATCGCCTGCGGGCAGGCTGATCGGATAGCCGGTCAGGGTCAGAGCGTTGTCCAGCCGCCAAGTACGGTTGTTCGCAACGTCAAAACCGCTGCCGTCGAAACTGTCGATTTCGGTGCGGGAGTCGGTGAAGACCGAATTATTCGTAAGGACCGCGTTCCAGTCGCCAAGCGGCCGCGACACTGTGCCGCCGACCGAAACCGTATCGATATCGCTGCGTCGTTCGAGTGGCACGATGCCGTCGCTCGACAGGCCAGAGAGGCTGCGGCTTTCCGAATGGTTCACCGTTCCGTTCAAGCTGAGCGACAGGCCGGATTCCTGAAAAGCCCGCGCATAGTTGATCGTGCCCTCGGCGCTCATCGTGTCGGGCCGCAGGCTGCGAAATGCGGCTTCGCCGGGCGCACCGTTTGCGACAGTCAGACCCCGCTCTGCCTCGGTGAGCAGGCTGGAATCCTCGATGTCGACATTGATGTTGAAGCGCCCCTTCTCGCCGATCCGCAAAAAGGTGAGCTCCTGCTCGTTGCGCGTGAAGCCGCCGCTTTCGGGCCCCTCGTATTCGACTTCGGCGGTCACGCTGCGGAAGTCGGGTTTGAGAAGGATGTTCACGACCCGCTGGTCCGGTGAATAGCCGAACCGTTGGGCAGTCTCCTCCGGGAAAACCTCGACCTTGCGGATCGCTTCGGGCGGATAGCTGCGGAATTCGCGCCAGCTCGACACGCGGATGCCGTTGATGAGGAAGACGGGACGGCCGCCTCCACGTCCCCCGCGAGCGCCGCTACCGGTAGCAGGTTCGATGGCGGCGATTACGTCGGCGATCGAACTCGCGCCGAAAGAGGCGATGTCCGCCTCGTCGAACTCTGCGATCGGTTTCTCCTCGACGAAGAGCTGGCCCCGGATGCGGGTGCCCTCCACGACGATGGTATCGTTCGCGGCCGGAGGCACGCTTGCTTCGATCTCGTCGGGATCGGGCAGAGATTGCGGCTCCTGCTCGTCTGCTGCAGCGATGACAGGCAAGCCGGCCAGGACAAGCGCAAGCACACTCGCGGATTGGCGGGAACGTAAATTTATCAAAGACTAATCCTGTCTGGTCATTCCGCCCAAATCCCTTCCCGGGCATAGAGCGCTCGCAAGGTCGATCAAACAGCCACTGTGTATCGGTTTGTCGCGTGACTACGTCTTGAACGCTTAATGCCTAAAGCTTCCCTTTTATCCCGCCTGCCGCTATGGGCGCGCGACACAAACCGATGAACTGCATTTTTGACTAAGGATACGAATGGCCAAGGAAGAACTTCTCGAAATGCGCGGGCGCGTTGTGGAGCTGCTGCCCAATGCTATGTTCCGCGTCGAGCTCGAGAACGGCCATGAGGTGCTCGGCCACACGGCAGGCAAGATGCGCAAGAACCGCATTCGCGTGCTGGTGGGCGACGAGGTGCTGTGTGAACTGACGCCTTACGATCTAACCAAGGCGCGCATCACCTACCGCTTCATGCCCGGACGCGGCGGCCCCGGCCCGCAATAAGCCGTCGTGGGCAAGCCCACTCTCATACTAGCATCCGCCAGCCCGCGCCGCCGCGAACTGATCGCGCGGCTCGGCCTGACGCCCGATGCCATCGCCCCTGCCGATATCGACGAAACGCCCGCAAAGGGCGAGCTCCCGCGCGACTATGCCAAGCGCATGGCCCGCGAGAAGGCCGAAGCTGCCGCTTCGGACGAGGGCTTCGTGCTGGCCGGGGACACTGTGGTTGCAGCCGGTCGCCGGATCCTTCCCAAGGCGGAGGACGAGGCAACGGCGCGGGAATGCCTGGCGCTGTTGTCGGGCCGCCGCCACCGCGTCCTGTCGGCCATCGCCTTGCGCGCACCCGACGGCTCGCTGCGTGAACGGCTCAGCGAAACGATCGTGATGTTCAAGCGCCTCTCTGCGGAAGAGATCGACGCGTATATCGCCAGCGGCGAATGGGACGGCAAGGCCGGGGGCTATGCCATCCAGGGCTTTGCGGAAGGGCTCATCTCGCGCATCCAGGGCAGCCATTCGGGCGTAGTCGGACTGCCACTCTACGAGACACGGGCGCTGCTGAAAGCGGCGGGCTTCGCAATTGCCTGATTGGCTGGTCGAGGAAGGGATCGGCGAGACGCGTGCGATCCTGCTCGACGGCGATACGGTAATTGCAGCGAAATGCCGCTGGCATGGCGAACTTCATGCAGGCCAGAACGTCTCTGCCAAGCTTGCCACCAAACGCGGGACACGCGGCACCGGACTGCTCGAGGACGGGCGCGAAATCCTTCTCGACAAGGTGCCGCGCGATGCAAGCGAGGGATCGACGATAGCCTGCGTCATCACCCGCGCCGCGATGACCGAACGCGGACGTTACAAGCTGCCCGGAGCGCGTCCGGTCGAGGTGATGCAAAACCCAGCACCCGACGTATTCTCCAGTGCCAAGGTTGTTCACCGCTTCCCCGCTGGAAGCTGGGAAGAAATCTGGGAAGCGGCATCGAGCGGCCAGGTCGAGTTCGATGGCGGCTCTATATTGCTCTGTGTCACTCCGGCGATGACGCTCGTCGACATCGATGGCGATCTGCCTGCTCGCGAACTCGCCCTGAGAGCGGTTCCGGCGATCGCCGCCGCTTTGCGCCAATTCGATCTCGGCGGCTCCATCGGGATCGACTTCCCGACCCTGGAAGCCAAGTCTGACCGCAAGGCCGTCGACGCCGCCCTGGACGATGCGCTCGACGATTGGCCTCATGAAAGGACCGCCATGAACGGCTTCGGCTTCGTCCAGCTGGTCGCGCGGTTGGAGGGGCCTTCGTTACTGCACCGCTTTGCCACCTCCCGCACCGGCATGGCTGCCCGCATGGCAATCCGCCGGGCCGAGCGCGTCGAAGGGGCTGGAACAACGCTTCTGACCATCCATCCCGCCCTCAAGGCGAAGCTCAGGCCGGAATGGATTGCAGAGCTGGAGCGCCGGACAGGTCGCCCGGTGAGGATAGAGACCGACCCGGGCCTTGCCATCGAGAGCGCCGCTGCCCAAATCGTTGCCCATGACTAGCAAGAACCGTCCCTGCCCGATCTGCAAGAAGCCGCGCACGCAGGAACACGCGCCTTTCTGTTCCTCGCGCTGCCGAGACCGCGACCTGTCGAAATGGTTCGGCGATGGCTATGCCGTGCCCGGACGGCCCGCCTTGCCCGAAGAAATCGCCGCAGAAGTGGTCGGCGGCAAGGAAGAGTGAAATTCCCCCCTTGCCAAGGCGCGCCAGCTTCGCCATAGGCGCGCTCTCATTGCTCACGGGGCTGGTTTAAGCCTCTTTTGCCGAAGCAGTGTGCCCGGGTAGCTCAGTGGTAGAGCAGACGACTGAAAATCGTCGTGTCGGTGGTTCGACTCCGCCCCTGGGCACCACCTTCTCACTCAGACAGATGATCCTCCAACGTTTGGGCAAGCTTGCCCAATGCAGAGAGATCGCGCGGCCTTCGCAGTGTGTAGACCGGTGTGCGGGCAACGATCTGCGCTGCTACATGCGCTTGCTTGACCCAGCCATTAAGCGCTTCGAGCATCTCCGGGCGATAGACCGTTCCGGCCAGCACGGCTTGCATGGCCCGGTGGCCGTCCAGCCTCTCGATGTTGATCCGATCGCCCTCGGCCAGGACGAGTATCGCGGCAAGCGGCAGGGGGTCCGCCCCGCCATGATGATCCGGCGCGCTCAGATGGAACTTGTCGTCGCGGAAGTAGTCGCGCTGGATGATGCGCTCTTCCCAGTCGAAAGCCTCGATCCCATTGCGCCACAGCTTGATTCGCGCACTCGCAGGATGGACGCGTGCGCCTTCGGATTGCGCATCAATCCGGCTCAGGTCATCCGATACCAGCGCCCAGCCCCGGGCAAGCATTGCTGCCGCTGTCGTGCTCTTCCCCAAGCCTGCCTCGCCGCAGAACAGTATGGCTTGGCCGTCCTTTTCGACCACGCTCCCATGCCACATGGCTAACTCGCGCTGGTACCCCAGCGCGCCCCAAGCGCTGCCAAGGGTGAAGAGGCGCAATTCGAACTCTTGGGCATGGGCGTCAGGATAAATGCGGATCGTGTGTCCGCCCGTGATTTCCCAGACCCCGGTGCCGTCGATAGCGAATCGGATCGTGTCGCCATCGATGATTGTTCCGTCCGCCTCGCGGCACCCGGGCATGGCGGCGTCGGAGAGGATGATCCTCACGTCGCCACCCTCGCCCCCTGCAAAATCCTCCCATTCGGGCAGCGCCAGGTCGGACGCAACCGCGAGTCCGGAGTGGAAATAGTGTCGGTGCGTCGCCATGGGTTGCCTTGCTGCCCCTCACAGGACGAAGCCGCAAGCCTTCGGGCATCCAGCGCGGGGTATGATTGCGTCCCCCTTACATTCGCGGTAAAGGCGCAGGCTCGACGCCCCGGGGCAATCGGACCAACGCCGATCGCACTGCCGGGGCGGCAGTTTTTTGAGCGCGAAGGAAAATCCGCCCATGTCACGTCGCCGCCAGATTTACGAAGGCAAGGCCAAGATCCTTTACGAAGGTCCCGAACCCGGCACGATCATCCAGTACTTCAAGGATGACGCGACCGCCTTCAACGCGGAGAAGAAGGGCACGATCAACGGCAAGGGTGTGATCAACAATCGCATCAGCGAATATGTCTTCACGCGCCTGTCGCACATCGGCATTCCGACGCACTTCATTCGCCGCCTCAACATGCGCGAACAGCTGGTCCGCCAGGTCGAGATCATCCCTCTAGAGGTCGTCGTGCGCAATGTCGCTGCCGGTTCGCTGTCCAAGCGCCTCGGCATCGAGGAAGGCGAGGTGCTGCCGCACACGCTGATCGAATATTGCTACAAGGATGACGGCCTTGGCGACCCCAAGGTTTCCGAAGAGGAAATCGCCTGCTTCAACTGGTGCAGCCACGAAGAGATGCAGGACATGTCGAGCATGGCCATTCGCATCAACGATTTCCTGAGCGGCATGTTCAGCGCCATCGACATCCGCCTCGTCGACTTCAAACTGGAATTCGGCCGGATCTGGGACGGCGATTTCAGTCGCGTGATCCTGGCCGATGAAATCAGCCCCGACGGGTGCCGCCTGTGGGATATCAACACCGGCGAAAAGCTCGACAAGGACCGGTTCCGCCGCGATCTCGGCGGTGAAAGCGAAGCCTATCAGGAAGTCGCGCGTCGTCTCGGCCTGCTGCAGAACGAAGACAATGGTCCGGGCGAAGTGCTCGACATGAACGCCCATCGCGGGCGTCTTCGCACGCCTGCCAAGCCGACCAAGAAGTAAGCGCTCAGACCACGTAGCTCAGAGTCATGCCGCTCGGCCCGATTGCGTAGGCGCAGTCGGGCATGTGGTCGCCGTCGACCTGTACCGGCGTTACGCAGCGGTCGAATTCGATCCTGCGGCACGAACGGATCTCGGCAATGCCCAGCTTTGCCACCGGCAGGCGCAGCATCACCGCAAGGCTGAGCGCAATCGTGCCCATGCGGGTGGAGCGCTTGAGCGTAATCAGCTCGACCGAATCTGCTGCCAGCGCCGCTTCCGGGCTGACCTGAAACGGACCGGCATAAAGCGCCGCGTGGCTTACGATGGCGGCTTCCGCTTCGTACTCGAACGGCTCTCCACTCGCCAACGCTCCGCGAATGGTCATCGTATCGCGCGGCCAGTCCCGCATCTGCTGCGCCAGCGCAACGACGTAGGCATAACGCCCTATCCGCTTCTTCAGCTTGCCGTCGACGCGTGCCACGGCATGGCTGTCGGGGCCGATGGACAGGCACGAGACGATTGGCATCTCGCCCAAACGGTACAGGGGCGAATGCACCCAAGTATCCCGGCCCCGCTCCCATGCAGCACGCAAGTCGGCAGCGAAGGCCGCAGGCTTGCGCGCATAGCCCAGTTCCCGCGCGACAAGATTGATCGTGCCGGAGGGCGCGACGCACAGCGGCGTCTTCCCTGCCTTTTCCCCCAGCGCCTGAACTGTATCGCGCAGAGTGCCGTCACCGCCGTGTACGCACACCAGATCGGCCGAACCCGACAACTGCGCACCTTCAGCCGTGGTCGGCATCGGCGTCACGGCGAAGCCCTGCCCTTCCAGCGCGCTCACGAGGGAGTCGAGATGCGACTGGCTGAAACTGCCCGAAACGGGGTTATAGACAAGATCGAGCGCAGCCATCGGATCGCATTTAGGCATCTGCGCGATGCTGCGCCACGAAAAAGGGCCGGAAGGTCATCCCTCCCGGCCCCAATTCCATCGCTTATCGCGTCGCTCAGTAGTCGAAACGAACCGACAGGCCGATCACGCGCGGATCGTTCACGAACGCGGTGTTGTTGTTGAAGTCGATACCGCCCTTCACATTGTCCGCATCGGTGATGTTGCGGGCGAAGAGAGCGACTTCGAAGGTGCCGTCCTGCTTGGCGTAACCGACGCGCAGACCGCCTTCGATCTGGTTGTCGACGACATATTCCGCGCTGTCATAGAGGAAGAAGCTAGTTTCTCCCTGATACGTCCAGTCGGTGTAGGCGAAGAGTTCGCCCACATTGCCCAGCGGGATCGCATAGCGTGCAGTCAGGTCGGCAATCCATTCGGGCGCGTTGGGGAACGGGTTGCCGTCCACCAGCGCACGGTCGGTGCCCGACAGGTTCACGATCGGGTCGAGCACGGTGCACTGCGCACAGATGCCGACCGCCAGGTTCTCGTCGCGGATTTCGGTGTTGTTGTAGCTGGCACCGGCCGTCACGAGGAAGTTCGGGGTGATCTGGAACGCGCTGTCCAGCTCGAAGCCCCAGCCCCGGCCGTCGGCTGCATTGACCAGCTGCACCAGGTTTCCGGCACCGCCGACCGCAGAGAACTGCAGGTCTTCGATGTTGTAGAAGTACGCAGCGCCGTTCAGGCGGACCCGGCGATCGGCCAGTTCCGACTTGAAGCCGACTTCATAGCTCATGATCTTCTCGCTCGTGGCGATCGACGGCGGAGCGAAGAATGCCACGTCGCGGCCCTGGATCGTCGGAGCACGGAAACCGCTGGCGACGCGGGCATAGACGCTCGCATCGGCGGTGAGGTCCACGAACGCCGCCAGGTCCCAGCTCAGTCGCTCGTCGGACACTTCGCGGGCCTGCGGATCCGCCGCATCACGCACGAAGAACGCCTTGTCGTCTTCGGTGTAGCGCAGGCCGCCCGTCAGCTTGATCGTGTCCGTCAGCTGCGAGGTAACCTGGCCGAACACCGCCCAGCTTTCGTTGCTGTGGTTGACCGTAACAGAAGGCGGGAAGTCAAACCCGACCGTGGTCACGTCGAAGTCGCTGTCGAAGTAGAAACCGCCGACCTGCCAGTCGAAAGCGCCGCCGCCATTGCTGGCGAGACGGACTTCCTGCGTAAACTGGTCGAGTTCAATGGAGTCCTGCGTATCGGACGGGAACGGGATGAAGCCCGGGCCCATGACGGGCAGGAAGCTCGCGCCGAAACCGCCGTCGATGTCCCCGCGGCTGGAGCCTTCGCTGTCGGCCCAGCTGGTGATCGAGGTGAAGGTTGCGAAGTCGGCTTCGTAATCGACCTTACCGGTGATGATTTCGGCTTTGTACTGCGCCTGGTTACCGGCACCGGCATCGTAGAACACGGTGTCGCGGTCGTAATTCTCGTTGAGATCGTTGTCGCCGGGGCCGAGGATGTTGGCGCGGAACAGGGTCGAAGTGCCGTCGAGATCGCGGATCGAGTAACTGCCCAGGATCGACAGGCGATCGCTCGGCGTAAGCAGGATCTGCGCGCGGCCTGCGATGTCGGTGTAGGCGCCGTATGCGTCTTCTTCACCGGTGAAGCCATTATCGACCCAGTTGTCGCGCTGCTGCCACATGCCCGACAGGCGGACCGAAGCGAGACCCGGGGCGACCGGAATGGTCACGCCGCCATCAATGGCGACCGAGCCGAAGCTGCCGTAGCTGGCCGAGCCGGTCACGGCGAAATCGTCGCCCGGCTTCACGGTGTCGATCTTGACGATACCGGCGGGCGTATTGCGGCCGAACAGCGTGCCCTGCGGGCCGCGGAGCACTTCGACGCGCTCGACGTCGAAGATCGGGAAGCTCTTGAGCGTTACGTTTTCATGGACGACATCGTCCATGACGACCGAGACCGGCTGCGAAGCTGCAAGGTCGAAATCGGTGTTGCCGAGGCCGCGGATGTAGAAACGCGGCGCCGCACGACCGTTGGAGCTTTCAACGAACAGGCCCGGGACATGGGCCGACAGCGCGGTGATATCGGCACCGGCGTCGAAGATGCTGCGGGTCGCGTCGGCCGACAAGGTGGCGGCGGACACAGGCACCTGCTGCAGGTTTTCCTCGCGGCGATTGGCGGTCACGACGATCATGTCGAGCTGGCCGTTATCGGCCTCCTCGGCACCGGTTGCTTCGGTGTCCGAGCTGTCGACGTCCTGCGCCAGAGCGGGCTGCGCGAATGCGAGGGCCAGCGTGCTGGCAGAAAGAAGGCGGAGAGTAAGGGAGCGGTCAATCATGGGGATGATCCTTTTGGCCCAGCGCTTGCCGGCGCGGGTTGGTGGGATGGAAAAAGGGAATTGACCGCGCGCCATTAGCCCATGCGGGAGCGAATGGGAGTCGCAAAAGCGCAGATGCCTGCGGGTTTCAGCGCCATGTTGCAATGCGGTGACAGACGGTTCGCAGGCGAGAAAGCCTCTTGCGACGCGGTGCCATACCAGGACAATACAGCATCTCGTCGGACAATTACTATTGTAGTCCAGCAGTTCGTAGATGTTTTTCGGCCGTTTGTCGCGTTTCCACGAAATTCAATAGAATTCGCTGGAACGGGGACTTCTGATTTGAAGACGACCGGTTACAGTTGGCGTCGGGACTGCCGCTTGGTGCGGCGGAAAAACAGGGACGCACTATGAGAAATTCTTCCATTCGCAAGATTCTGGTCGCCACGCCGCTGATCGCGCTGACACTGGCTGGATGCACCACGTACTCCGACACCACGGCTCCTGTCGCTTCGACCACGGCAACCGCATCCAGCGTGGAATTGGGCCTTCCCGCGCGGACCGGGCTGACGGGCTGGAACTTCCCGGTGTATGATGTGCCGGCCGATCCGGCCGTGCGGTACGGCATTCTCGACAATGGAATGAAATACGCGATCCTGCGCAATGAAACGCCGCAGGACGAAGTCGTGCTGCGCATGAATTTCGATATTGGGTGGATCGACGAGAAGGAAGGCCAATTCAACGCTGCGCACTTCATCGAGCACATGGCGTTCAACGGTTCGACGAACATTCCCGAAGGCGAAATGGTCAAGCTCCTCGAGCGTGAAGGGCTGAAATTCGGCGCCGACACCAACGCGAGCACCTTTTTCGAGGACACCACCTACAAGCTGAGCCTGCCGCGCAACGACGCCGAACTGATCGGCACCGGTTTGATGCTGATGCGCGAAGTCGGCTCGGAACTGACCTTCGACCCCGAAGCGGTCAATCGCGAGCGCGGTATCCTGCAATCGGAGATCCAGACCCGCAACACCTTCAACCGGCGGCTCGCGATGGACTATCAGAAGTTCATCGCACCGGGCACGCCATTCGCGACCAACATCAGCCATCCGAGCGAAAGCGCAGTCACCGCGTCGATCACCGCCGAAGAACTTCGCGGCATCTACGAGCGTTTCTACAGGCCCGACAATGCGACGCTTATCGTGGTCGGCGATGTCGAACCTGACAGCATCGAGGCCATGGTGCGCGAACGCTTCTCAGATTGGGAGAAGCCAGCCGCCCCGCTGACCGAGACCGAGCGCGGCGCGATCGATTTCGATCGTCCCGCCCAGGCCGGTTACTTCGTCGACCCGGCAGTGAATTACATCGTCCAGATCGACCGTTTCGCGCCGTACGAGCGCAAGCTCAGCACCGTGGCGCAAGGCCGCAAGGCTCTGCAGCTGCAACTGGCAGCCATGGTGGTCAATCGTCGCCTTCAGACCCTGGCGCGTGACCCTGAAGGATCCATCCTGGGAGGCCGTCTGGCGACCTCCGACTACTTCGACAGAGCCACGCAATCGAACATCCAGCTGGTCGCCAAGGATGGCCAGTGGCGCGAGGCACTTGCGACTGCCGAACAGGAAATCCGCCGCGCGACCTTGCATGGCTTCACGCAGAGCGAACTCGACGAGGCACTGAACAATCTCGAGACCAGTCTTCGCAACGGCGCCGAGCGCCAGGGCACGCGCCCCAGCCAAGCTCTGGCAGACGGTATCCTCGCGACGGTCAGGGACGAGCGCATTTTCGCCTTGCCTGAAACGCGGCTCGCCGTGTTCGAAAGCGTGCGCGCCGACCTCACTCCGGAGAAAGTCCACGAAGCCTTCCGTGAAACCTTTACCGGCTCTGCTCCGCTGATCCACATTGCCAGCAAGCAGGACATCGAGGGTGGCGAGGATGCGATCCTCGCGGCCTACAATGCCTCCTCACAGGTTGCCGTCGCGGCTCCCGAAGAGACAGTCACGGCTGCTTTTGCCTATGACGATTTCGGCGCGCCTGGATCGGTAGTTGCCGACCGGATGGTGGAAGACCTCGGTTATCGGGAGCTGCGGTTCGACAACAACGTGATGCTCAACCTCAAGAAGACCGATTTCAAGGACAAGGAAATCCTCTTCCACGTCCGGATCGGGTCGGGTGAGCTTGCATTCGGCGAAGCAGAGCCTGCAGCCTCCACGATGCTGAACGCGATTTCCTCGACCGCGGCGCTTGAAGCGCATGACCTGGATGAATTGCAGCGCATCTTTGCCGGACGAAATGTGCGGACGGGCATGTTTGTCACCAACGACCATTTCCATGTTCCCGGTTCGACAAAGGCAGAGGATTTCCTGATGCAGATGCAGACCGCTGCGGCGTTCCTCACTGCTCCGGGTTATCGCCCGGAAGCCGAGGCGCAATGGAAAGCGCTGATCCCGCCCTATATCGCTCGTCTCGATGCTAACCCGCAGGCGGTAGCAGGCTCTGCAGTGCCGCGTATCGTCGCCAATGGCGACATGCGGTTCGGTGCGAAAAGCGAAAACGTCCTGCTCGGCACCACTCTCGAGGACCTGCGTGCTGCCGTTTCGCCTAACCTCACAAACTCGCCGATCGAGATCACCGTAGTCGGTGACATCGACGAACAAGCGATTATCGATGCCGTGGCGCAGACTTTCGGTGCCCTGCCCGAACGTCCGATGGAGCTGAACAACTTCGCCAGCGCGCGGTTGGTGGATTTTGCGCAGGATCGCAGCAAGCGCACGCTTTATCACTCAGGCGCGGCCGATCAGGGCATGGTACAGGTCTACTGGCCCACCACCGATGACGGAGATTTCCGGGAAGAAGTGGTCGGCACGCTGGCTGCCGAAGCGCTCCGCCTTCGCCTGCTCGAGACGCTGCGCGAAGAACTCGGGGCGACCTACACGCCCATTGCCGGGCTGGAGATGTCGGATACCTTCGACGACTTCGGATATCTGATCGCCGCAGCAATTGTCGCCCCGGAAAACCAAGACCTCGTCTTCGAAACGATCTCCCAGATTGCGGGAGAAATGCGCGCTACTCCTGTCGATGACGATCTTCTCGCCCGGGCTCGCAATCCGCAACTCGAGAAGCTGGCGAAAGACAAGCGCGAGAATGGCTATTGGCTCGGCTCGCTCGAAGCGGCGCAACTGGAAAGCGATCGCCTGGACCGGGTGCGCACATACGAATCGATCCTTCGTTCGGTCACACCGGCAGATATCCGCGCCTTTGCGCAGCGCTATCTCGATGCAGACCAAGCGCTTGAGATCGCCATCGTCCCCAAGCCGGCCGAATGACGACAGGCGGCGGCCAATTCCCGGCCCGATAATCTGCCCGAAACCCCGGTCGGCGACTTGCTTCGCTGGCCGGGGCACGGCATAGGCGCGCGCAAGATCTCCAATCCTTGCGATCAAAGGCACTGCCCATGAAAGTCCGCGTCCTTGTCAGCCTCAAGCCCGGTGTTCTCGACCCGCAAGGCCGTGCGGTTCACCACGCGCTCGAGGGGCTCGGCTTCTCCGGCGTCGAAAGCGCCCGGATCGGTCGTACCATCGACCTCGACGTAGCCGATGACACAAGCGACGAGGCGCTCACCGAAATGTGCGAAAAGCTTCTCGCCAACACGGTGATCGAAAACTACCGCATCGAGAAGCTCGACTGATGGCCTTCCGCGCAGCTGTCGTCACGTTTCCCGGATCAAATTGCGACCGCGACTTGGCGGTTGCCATCGAACAGGTGTCCGGCTCCGCACCGGTCCGTGTGTGGCACGGCGATGCGCAGCTTCCCGAGGGGCTGGACTTCATCGCCCTGCCGGGCGGCTTTTCCTACGGCGACTACCTGCGTTCCGGCGCAATGGCGGCAAACAGTCCCATCATGCGCGAAATCGTGCGTGCTGCCGAACGCGGTGTGCCCGTGCTTGGCGTTTGCAACGGGTTTCAGGTCCTCACCGAAGCGCGGCTCCTGCCCGGAGCGCTCATGCGCAATGCAGGCCAGACCTTCATCTGCCGCAATGTCGGCCTGAAGGTCGAAAACACGCAGTCGATCTTCACGTCCGGCTATGAGGCAGGACAGGAAATCAACATCCCCGTCGCCCATCACGACGGAAATTTCTTCGCCGACAACGAAACCCTCGACCGGATCGAAGGCGATGGCCGCGTGGCGTTTCGCTACATGGAAAATTGCAACGGGTCGCAGCGCGATATCGCTGGCGTGCTGAATGCTGCGGGCAATGTGCTCGGCATGATGCCCCACCCCGAACGCGCGGTAGATGCCGCCCACGGCGGGACCGACGGGCTGGCCTTGTTCGAATCGGCTATCCGCTCGCTCGCGAACGCCTGATCACGCGGACCGGGCTTCGTCCCGGGCGAAAATCTTGCGCACCTCGGCAACCGGCATCGGTCGGCCGAAGTGGTATCCCTGGATCTTGGTGCATCCCAGGCGACGGATCAGTTCCGCTTCCTCTTCGTTCTCCACGCCTTCTGCGGTGGTGGTCATTTCGAGACTGTCGGCCATGGCTACGACAGCGCGAATGATGGCGAGGCTCTCGGGGCTGTTCTGCGCCGCTCCCTGCACGAACATGCGATCGACCTTGATGGTCGTGAACTGCATCTTGCGGATGTAACCGAGCGAGGAATAGCCTGTCCCGAAGTCATCCAGCGCGACCGAGCAGCCCAGCGCCAGGCACTGTTCGAGCGCCTTTCTCACGACCCCCGCGTCACGCAGGAAGATGCTTTCGGTCACTTCCAGCTCGAGCCGTTCTGCAGACAGTCCGCTGTGTGACAGCGCCCTTACGACCGTTCCGACGAAATCGGGCTCGAGCAATTGTTCGGGCGAAACGTTCACGTTCACCTTCACATGCGATGGCCAGTGGTTTGCAGCCTCGCGGCAGGCCTCGTTGAGTACCCAGGTGCCGATCGGGACGATCAGCCGGGTGTCCTCGGCCAACGGAATGAATTTGGCGGGGCTTACAAACCCGTGCACCTTGCTGTTCCAGCGCAGCAACGCTTCGAAGCTGACCACATCCTCGCTCGTCGCATCGACGACGGGCTGGTAGTGGACCTCCATCTCCTCGTTTTCGAGCGCGCTGCGCAGCGGAAACTCGAGCTGCCGCTTCTCTTCGGCAATGGCGTGGAGTTCGGGCTGGTATTCGCAGTGGATACCGCCACCCTCATCCTTGGCCCGGTAGAGGGCGAGGTCGGCATTGCGGAGCAATTCCTCGACCGTCTTCCCGTCGCGCGGCCCAAGCGCCGAACCGACGCTGGCGCCGACGTAGAGCACATGGTTCTCGACGTGGTAGGGTGCAGAGAGCGCCGCGATCACTGTCTTGGCGAGCGTATCGATGCGGCGCCTGTCGGACGCATCGCGGACGACGATTGCGAATTCGTCCCCGCCAAGACGGCCGCAGGTTTCGCCTTCATCCATGAGCGGCGCGAGCCTGCCCGCCACCTCGGCCAGCATCTTGTCGCCGATCAGGTGGCCGAGCGAATCGTTCACTGCCTTGAAGCGGTCCAGGTCGATCATCAGGAATGCGCAGCGCGAACGCCACTTTTCCGCATACGACAAGGCGTCCCGCAGGGTCTCGTTGAGCATCAAGCGGTTCGGAAGCTGCGTCAGCGTGTCGTAACGCGCCAGATACGCGATCTTCTCGCTGCTCTCGTGCTTGACCGTGACGTCGGACCCGACCCCGCGGAAACCGCGCCAGACACCCTTTTCGTCCAGGACCGGAGTACCGGAGATTTCCCAGTATCGCCGCTCGCCATTGATGACGACGCTGACGGTCAGGTTGGAGAAGCTTTCGCGCTGTTTGATCTTCTCGGAGAAGTCGCGCAGGCTTGCGGGGAAATTCCCCGCTTCCCAATTGTCGCCCGAAATCAGCTTGAGGAAATACTGGCCCTCGACTGCCGCTGGCGTGCTGCCGAGCGCAAATGCGAGCCTGGGGCTGACATTGCGCAGTTTGCGGGCGGTATCGATGTGCCAGAGCCAGTCGGCTTCGCCTTCCTCGAATTCGCGCAGGAGCATGGAGACCACTTCGCTCTTTTCCTGCATGACCAGTTCGGACAGGCGCGCGCCCACCCGCATCCGGGCCATCTCGAAGGTGCCGAGCGTGCCGATCAACATGGTCAGCCCGATCATCGCCGCGAGCAGTCCGTCGCCGTTCATCAGGGCTACCAAAAGCGGTCCGACCGATGCTGCGAGGAGGAACGTTATCGTGCTGAGCGGCACGCTGTAGCGGCTCGTCACGGTCGACACGACGAGGAAGCACAGGATGATCCAGATCGTGATCAGCTCGCCAGCCGCCCCCAATGCGCCCAAGGCCACGATCCCCAAGGACCAGACTGCGCCCTTGTTCGCCGAGGACATGGCATGTGCGCGCACGTTCTCCGGGTCGAAGCGACCAGCCTCTGCGACCCTGAGCTTGCGATCGAGAATGAAAGAGTGAGCGATGCTAAGAGCAAGCGCGCACCCCCAGGCGATAAGGATGACCGCAGGAACCGCCGAGAATACGGCGTAGGCAACCAGAGCGAATGCGATCGCGTGGAACAGCGCGCGCACGAAAGCACGGCGCGCTACGAGCGAATATTGGTGGCCGTGAATGCGGGACCAGTCAGAGCCTTCCACGCTCGACATGCCAAGCACCTGACGCGCGGTCAGGTCCTCTGCGTTGATCGTTTGATTCTCTGTCGTCTGGCTCACACCCGCACGATTAACCTTGAAAGGTTAGCCGCGCGTAAACCTAAGCCGGAAAAGAATTTTCTCGTTTCGAGGTTCTATTCGACCGTCACGGACTTGGCGAGGTTGCGGGGCTGGTCGACGTCCGTGCCTTTGACGCAAGCTACGTGGTAGGCAAGCAATTGAACCGGAACGGCGTATACGAGGGGCGCGATCAGCGGATGCACCTTCGGCATTTCGATCGTAGCCATGCAGCCTTCACCCGCCTCTTCCAGCCCTTCGGCATCGGAGATGAGCACGATCTGGCCGCCGCGGGCGCGGACCTCTTCCATGTTCGAAACGGTTTTCTCGAACAGCGGTCCTGACGGGGCCAGGACGATGACCGGAACTTCGTCGTCGATCAGCGCGATCGGACCGTGCTTCATCTCTCCGCTGGCGTAGCCTTCTGCGTGGATGTAGCTGATTTCCTTGAGTTTCAGGGCGCCTTCGAGCGCCATCGGGAAATCTGGTCCGCGTCCGAGATAGAGGACATCGCGCGCCGGGGCGATCAAATGGGCCATCGACGCAATATCGTCGTCGTGGTCGAGCGCAGCGTTGAGGCACGCCGGCGCCTCGAGCAGATGCTCCACAACCTCCTGCTCTTCTTGGCGGTTCATGAAGCCTTTGGTCACAGCCATATGCGCGGCAAGCGCGGCCAGAACTGCCAATTGGCACGTGAACGCCTTTGTCGACGCAACGCCGATTTCCGGCCCCGCATGGGTGGGCAGCAAGAGATCGGCTTCCCGCGCCATGGAACTGGTCGGCACATTCACGACGGCGGCGATGGTCTGGCCCTGCTCCTTGCAATGGCGCAAGGCGGCCAGCGTGTCGGCTGTCTCGCCGCTCTGGGAAATGAACAACGACAGGCCGTTGTCTTCAAGAACGGGCTCGCGGTATCGAAATTCGCTCGCGACATCGATATCGACCGGCACGCGCGCAAATTGCTCGAACCAGTATTTTGCGACCATGCCGGCGTAATAGGACGTCCCGCACGCAACGATCGTGACGCGGCGGATCGATGAAATATCGAAATCGAACTGGGGAAGCGCCACCGAGTTGTCGGACTGGCGCAGGTACGAGCTGAGCGTCTGCGCGACCACGGTCGGCTGTTCGAAGATTTCTTTTTGCATGAAGTGGCGGTAATTGCCCTTCTCGACCGAAGCAGCGGACGCACCAGAGGTTTTCACCTCCCGCTCAACCTTGTTGCCGTCCTCGTCGTGGATCTCGGAACCGTCGCGCGTCACGACGACCCAATCGCCTTCTTCAAGATAGGTAATCTGCTGCGTCAACGGCGCCAGAGCGAGAGCATCCGACCCGATATAGGTTTCTCCGTCACCATAGCCCACCACCAGCGGCGAACCGCGACGCGCGCCGATCAGCATGTCGGGATGATCGCGGAATGCGATGGCAAGCGCGAACGCACCGCGCAGGCGCGGGAGGACATTTGCTACCGCTTCGCTCGGGGTTTCGCCGGTTTCGACCCGGCGCGAAACGAGGTGAGCAACCACCTCGCTGTCGGTATCGCTCTCAAGCGTGCGACCGTCCGCGATCAGTTCGGCCTTCAATTCCTTGAAATTCTCGATGATGCCATTGTGCACCAGTGCCACGTGATCGGTCGCATGCGGATGGGCGTTCTTGGCGGTGGGTGCGCCGTGCGTGGCCCAGCGCGTATGGGCGATGCCTACTTCGCCTGCCGCAGGATTCTCTGCCAAGACGCTGACGAGGTTGGACAATTTGCCCTCTGCGCGGCGACGGATGAGCGCTCCATCATGGATGGTGCAGACGCCGGCGCTGTCGTAACCGCGGTATTCCATGCGCTTCAGGCCGTCGACCAGTCGCTCCGCAACCGGTTCCTTGCCGACGATCCCGATAATTCCGCACATAAAGAAGCTCCAAGAGAAAGATGCGGTGGTGACTTAGTCGTTTTTGACGCATGATCAACGGCTGTTGGCGGAGGGGCCGCGCGGCGTGCTCCACCACAGGATCAATCCCGCGCCGATGATGACCGCCGCGCCCACCAACGTCATCAGGTCGGGCACATCGCCGAACCACCACCAGCCGAGGCTTGTAGCGACCAGCATCTGAACGTAGGTTGTCGGCGCAATGGTCGAAGCACCAGCGCGCTGAGTGCCCATATAAGCCAGCCAATGCGCGCTGCTGGCAGTCACGGCAACGACCGCGCAGCGGGCAATGACCGTCCAGTCAGGCATTGTGACCTCGAGTGCTTCGACACCGGAAAAGTGTCCCCCAAAGGCCGCCAGAAGCAGAACGGGCATAGCGCCGACCTGCATGAACACCTGCATCGACAGGGCGCTCCCCTGCCCGGCACTGGCGCGATTGGCGATGACCATGAGCGCGAAGAAGAAAGCGGACGCCAGAGGCAGCAGGGCAACAAGGCCGAGCGCCGTCAGATTAGGCCGCAGGACAAGCGCCACCCCTATAAGCGCAACGGCCGAAGCCATCCAGACTGCGGGGCGGACCTTTTCGCCCAGCAAGGGCCCGGATAGTACCGCGACAATCACGGGCGATACGAATGCCAGCGCCATGGCTGTCGCCAGCGGCATCACGAAAATCGCCGAGAAGAACATCAGCGAGGCTGCCGCGAGGCACACGCCCCGGGCGAACTGGAGCTTCGGATTGGCCGGCCTGAATGCCTTCGGCCCCTCGGTCATGGCCAGCAAGGCAGAAAGCCCCGTCGCCCCGATCGCGAACCGCACACTCGCCACCGCCAGCGGCGACCATTGCCCGGCCATCGTCTTGATCACCGCATCCCCGACGCTGAGCAGCGCGAAACCGCACAGGGCGAGCAGGATGCCGCTACGTTCGGAATGGTGCATGGGAGGAATTGCCTTGGGAAGTTCGCTCGGAAGAGGATCGCTAAACCGCGAAGCTCGCCATTGCCAGACAGCGGCATCTTTACCAAGCGTTTACCAAACTTCTTCAAGGAAAGCGGGAATGCGTTTATAGGGTGCTTGGGGGGGCGGAGATGTCAGAAGCCATACAATCGCAAGAATTCTCGGTCGGTCCGGATCAGGAACGTCCGGACGTCACGATTGTCATGCCATGCCTTAACGAGTTGGATTCCCTCCCTCATTGTATCGGCAATGCACTCGAGGCGTTGGCTCGAATGAGTTCGGAGCTCGGCCTATCGGGCGAGATCGTTATCGCCGACAATGGTTCGACTGACGGCAGCCAGGCGCTCGCGACCGAGCTCGGTGCTCGGGTCGTTCCGGTTGAGGAGAAAGGGTACGGCGCAGCCCTTATCGGCGGCTGTCGCGGCGCATGGGGCCGCTACATCGTCATGGGCGATTGCGATGGAAGTTATAATTTCACCGAAGGCGTGGCGATGGTCGCCAAGCTTCAGGACGGCCACGACGTATGCATGGGCAATCGGTTCCGGGGCGGAATTTCAGCTGGCGCCATGCCCTGGAAGAACCGTCATATCGGCAATCCCGCACTCACCGGCATCCTGAACCTGTTTTTCCGCACGGGCATGGGCGATGCGCATTGCGGGCTTAGGGCACTGACGAAAGACGCTTTCAATCGGCTCAGGCTGACGGGCAGCGGGATGGAATTCGCAAGCGAGATGGTCATCAAGGCCTCCCTGCTAAAGCTGGACATGGTCGAAGTTCCGGCAACGCTCAGCCCCGACCTGCGCGACCGCGAACCCCACCTGCGGCCCTGGCGCGACGGCTGGCGCCACCTGCGTTACCTCTTCATGCTCAGCCCGACCTGGGTGTTTGGACTGCCAGGTGCAGCGGCGCTGGTCGCAGCTCTTGCGATCTTCTTCTATTCCACAATGACGTATGTCGGAGCGCTATCCGGGCCCAATGTATTCGGTGTCAGCTGGAACATCGTTGCAGGTTTCATGGCAACTTGCGGGCACTTGGGATTGATCATGGCGCTTGCTGCGCACTTCCACGGTGTCAGGAACGGCTACCGCATCCTGCGGCCGGTTATCCGAAACCATTCGCGGTGGTTCACCTTGGAGCGGATGCTGCTCTCCGGCCTGGTTATGCTCGCCGGCAGCGCAATCGGATTGGCCGCAGTCGCCTACCAATGGATCGATGCAAGCTTTGGTGCACTGGAAAATCCTTTGCCACTCGTCATCTTTGCAACGCTCGGAGGCATAGGCGTCCAAACCATCATCGGCGGCTTTCTACTATCGATTATCGCCGGCAATGAATCGCAGTTTGCTTCGGTGGATTGAATATCGCGCAATAACCCACCCCATAAATTTCGTCGGATCCTATCGGGGAGTTGGTTTCAACGATGCAGGAAGATCGCCCATCTCGCGGAAGCGAAATTCCAGACGAAAAGCAATGCCGTACACACAAGAGTAGCCAGGGGCACACCTAACCCCAAGACCGATACGAAAAGCACCATAAGGACGAGATTGATCGGGAACCCTGCGAGCAGACCTGTCGCAAACCGCACAAATCTGATGGGCTGAACTTCGCGTGCGAAAGTGTAAATGCTGTGCAGGAAGTACCCCAAGGGCGCGAGCACGGCGAAACTGAGGACGAGCGAGGCGACATAATGGGCGCCGAGCCGATCCATCCCGAACATAATGCCGTTGTGAACCGCAGCGCATACGACACCGACAACGAGATAGCGCCGTGGATGTCTGGTCAAAGACTCGATGTCAGCCATTGATGAGGAAAGCGTAGTTGTTGCTCCATGGAGCGATAGTAGTTCGATCTGCTATCGCAGAAGCTCCGAAATGGTGAGCAAGCAGCTTCTCCGCCTCGGTAGCTGTGAGGAACGAGACGTCGTCACCCGTCAGGTATCGATCGCTTGCCAGACACATCAAATGGATGGGGGTGCGTGCCCTGCCCCAATCCTTGAATATCATAAGCCCGTCCTTCGACAGGCACTGTCGGGCAGAGGATAGTATTTCGGGTCGGAGATTAGTGGGGACGTGGTGAAGAACATCGGACAAAATGACAAAGTCATACGAACCGGGCTGCGATGCTGCGACCTCCTGAACGGTCTTCTGCTCGAAGGTAACCTTTCCAGTCGGACCAGCATATAAGCGACCGACATTATCGGTGATATCAATACCGGTGATCGACGCGTTCGGGAATGCTTGCGCGAGCCGTTCTGTCACCGCCCCCTCCCCGGCTCCGATCTCCAGGATCCGTTGCGGGTTTTTCACCCAACGCTCGATCTGGCCAATGTAGTCGTCGAGGTCGATGTAGATCGACCGGTACAATGCCGCGATCTGGGGTTCATATTTGCCGAACAAGCGGCGGACAGTTGGTCCAATCGCCATTGTTACAGGCTCCCACTCATTTTTGCCCTGACACGCGGCAGAGATCGTTCGAGAATTCGCGAGTAGTGGACGTAGTCGACCAGCTTACTCGGACCCAGTTTCATCGCAGCCCACACAGCATTTGGCAGCTTGCTGATATCGCCGTGCGCAGCAGAAGCGAGTGCGACATTAACGTGGATCGAAGCTTCCGCCATGGACCTCACCCGCGCTGCGCTTTCTGCGGGTAGCTCATGTAAGTATCGGTCGATCACGGCCAGATGCTGACTCTCGAATTCTTTGTCGTCCACGCTTCCGATGCTCGTCGCGGATTGATCGTGAATGCGAAAGCCGCCCGTCACCTGTTCATGGTATCGAACGCCTCCGTGACAAGCCAACTTGACCCAAAGATCCCAGTCCCCGGTATACCAAAGGTCCCGGTCAATTCCGCCAACTTCGAGCCATGCGTCTCGCCTGACAATAGGACTGACCACCGCGACGAAGTTCTGGACAAGAAGTTTCTCCAGCAATCCATCCTTGGCGATCGCCAGTCCGTCCTCGTCAAACGGACAATTCCAGACGCCTAACGTTTTTCCGGAACGATCAACGATCGCACTGGGCGCGAGGTGAAGTACTGCATCTGGATCCTGGGTGATCCATGACCGCACGGCCTCGGTCCGGCCATCAAGCCATAAGTCGTCCTGACAAAGCCACGAGACGTGCCGTGCCTGGGCGTGACGTACACCCAAGTTTGTTTTGGCGGTACAACCGCTTGCATCTCCGGCATCGATGAAACGTAAATTCAGCCTGTCGGCGTAATTCTCGACAATATTGCGCGTTGCGTCGTCGGAGCTCGTGTCGATAACAAGGATCTCAATTCCGGGATCGGCTTGAGAAGCGATAGACGCCAGTGCTTGACCGACCCATTCTTCGCCGTGATGGACCGGGAGGATCACCGACAACCAAGGTTTATCCGCAGTTTGCATACTGTGCGCAATAACCCCCACCACTCAACAATATATTAACCACACTTGCCCCATCCAACGCGTGGAGGTTAGCAGGGACCTGAAAGTGCGGCAACGAGGGATCAGAAAGTGAAAGCAGTCATCCTTGCCGGCGGGTTGGGGACCAGGTTAAGCGAAGAAACCGTCGTCCGCCCAAAGCCTATGGTCGAGATTGGCGGGCGACCGATCCTTTGGCACATCATGCATAGTTACGCTGCGCACGGCATCACAGATTTCATCGTGTGCTGTGGCTACAAGGGCTACATGATCAAGGAGTATTTCGCGAACTACTTCATGCACGTATCCGACGTGACGTTCGATCTTGCACGCAACACCAGTACCATCCATCGAAGAAACGCCGAGCCCTGGAAGGTAACTCTGGTCGACACCGGCGAAGCCACAATGACCGGCGGGCGCCTCAAGCGAGTTCGCGAGTATCTCGACAACAGTTCATTCTGCATGACTTACGGCGACGGCGTGTCCGATGTCGATATCCGCGCAGCCGTGGATTTCCACACTTCGCATGGCAGACTGGCTACCATCACGGCCGTCCAACCGCCGGGACGGTATGGAGCTCTGGTGCTGGAAGGCGACGCAGTACGAAACTTCGAGGAAAAACCCCAAGGGGACGGCGGCTGGATAAACGGAGGATTCTTCGTGCTGGAGCCGACCGTGATCGACAGGATTTCCGGAGATTCCACGGTTTGGGAAGAAGAGCCTTTGACTGGCTTGGCGTCCGACGGAGAATTGATGACGTGGAAGCATCACGGTTTCTGGCAACCGATGGATACTTTGCGCGACAAGATGCAGCTACAACGCATGTGGGATAGTGGTTCCGCACCTTGGAAGCCAGCTTGATGGACCACCGGTTTTGGCAGGATCGCCGCGTCCTCGTAACTGGTCATACCGGCTTCAAAGGGAGTTGGCTGTCCTTGATGCTCGCCAATGCCGGAGCACGAGTAAGCGGTATCGCGCTGGACCCGCCCACCTCACCCTCGTTATTCGAAGTGGCTCGAGTGGCAAGTGTCCTGGAAAATCATCTGATCTGCGACATTCGGGACCTAAGCTCGCTGTCAAAGGCAGTTGAAAAAGCCTCGCCCCAGATCGTCTTTCATCTTGCGGCCCAACCTCTGGTCAGGACATCCTACGATGACCCGGTCGGGACTTTCGCTACGAACGTGGTTGGCCTGGTCAATCTCCTCGATTGCCTGAGGACGGCACCGGAACTTCAGGCCGTACTCAATGTGACTACCGACAAGGTTTATGCAAACGACGAGACCGGCCGGCGCTTTATTGAAAAGGACGCTCTGGGGGGTAAGGACCCCTATTCTGCAAGCAAGGCTTGCGCGGAATTGGTCACCACTAGCTGGCGAAACAGCTTCTTCTCGCAAAGCGGCATCGAATTTGCATCGGCCCGAGCGGGCAATGTAATAGGGGGCGGCGATTGGGCTGTCGACCGGCTGATCCCCGATGCCATGCGCGCATTGGATTGCTCTGAACCGCTCATCATTCGGTCCCCGTCATCCACCCGGCCATGGCAGCATGTCCTGGAACCGCTGGGTGGCTATGTATCTTTGGTCGAGGCAATGGTAAGAGAGCCTACTAGTTACTCCAGAGCCTGGAATTTCGGACCCGCCCTTGGCGATGAACGAACAGTCTCCTGGGTCGCAGATTATATCGCTTCTCGTCATAACGATTTTTCCTGGCGGGCGGGGACTGACTCCGGTCCTCACGAAGCTCAATTACTGGAAATCGATAGTTCCTTGGCAATCGACGAACTGGGTTGGCATCCACGTTGGTCCGTCGAACAAGCCCTTGATCGTACCCTAGAATGGTATGCTGAATATCGAGACCAAGCCGACATGCAGAAGTGCTGCATAAAGCAAATCAGCGACTACGAAATCTCGTGACTGGCATTTCAGCATCGCCAACCGACGTCGAGGGCCTGTGGGTCATTGAGCGGGCTCCCATCGAGGATTCACGGGGCAGTTTCTGTCGGTTATTCGAACCGTCCGTTTTTGAAGAGTGGGGATGGGACGGCCCAGTGCGACAGATTAATCATAGCTGCACCGCTCAGCGCGGCGCTGTAAGAGGCATGCATTTCCAGTTGCCGCCTCATGATGAAACCAAGCTCGTGACCTGTCTGGCGGGCGAGGTTTATGACGTCGCCGTCGATCTCCGTCGTGGCTCACCCACGTTTCTTTCTGTTTTCGGCACACACCTCAGCGCCAACAATCGGAAGAGTTTACTGATCCCCCGCGGATTTGCCCATGGATTTCAAGCGCTTATCGAAAATGTAGAGCTGCTGTATCTTCATGATCGTGACTATGCGCCCACCCACGAAGGCGGCCTTCTGCCGACTGATCCGCGATTGGGCATCGATTGGCCAATCCCGATTAGTCAGATGTCGGAGCGGGATCTGACACACAAGCCAATTGAAGACGACTTCGAAGGTATAGACTGATGAAATGTCGGCATTGCGACGCGCCTCTCACTACCTCGCTTATCGATCTCGGTAGCGCCCCGCCGTCGAACGCATATCTCGATGAAAACGCATTACATAAGCCAGAGGCTTGGTTTCCACTGAGGGTGCTGGTTTGCGATGCGTGCAAGCTCGTACAGACAGAAGATTTCGCAGCTCACGATGCGCTTTTCACTCCCGACTACGCATATTTCAGTTCGTTCTCGTCCGGCTGGCTGAAGCATAGCGAGAAATTCGCCGGAATGATGATCGAGCGATTGGGACTGGATGCAAACTCGCATGTGGTCGAAGTCGCGTCGAACGACGGCTATCTGCTCCAATTCTTCAAAGAGGCCGGGATCCCAAATCTCGGTATCGAGCCAACCAGCAGCACGGCCAGTGCCGCGCGCGCGAAAGGAATTGAAACGCTCGAAAGATTTTTCGGCGTGGATTGCGCCAAGGCTCTGGCGGACGAAGGTCGTTCAGCAGACTTGATGGTGGCCAACAACGTCTTGGCCCATGTGCCCGATATCAACGACTTCGTCGCGGGTTTCTCAATCCTGCTGAAACCGGGCGGCGTTGCCTGTTTCGAGTTTCCGCACCTGCTCCAACTGATCCAGGGACGGCAGTTCGATACCATCTATCATGAGCATTTCTCCTATCTCTCCTTGCTGGCAGTCGAACGGATTTTCGCCGCAAATGGACTGAAGGTTTTCGATGTCGATCAGATCCCCACCCATGGAGGAAGCTTGCGCATCTATGCCTGCCAGGCGGGAGAAAGGGAGCGTGAAGAAACCAGCAATGTAGAGACCCTGCGCTCGCTGGAGAGAGACGCGGGCGTTCATGAGGAGCGCTTTTACTCGAAGCTACAAGGGCAGGCCGAGCAGATAAGAGACGACCTTCTGAGTTTCCTGATTGAAGCCAGGGCCAACGGAAAGAAAGTCGTAGGTTACGGCGCGGCAGCCAAGGGCAATACATTGCTGAACTTTTCCGGTGTGCGGCCCGATCAAGTGCGATACGTAGTCGACCTAAGTCACTCCAAGATCGGAAAATATATGCCAGGCAGCCGCATTCCGATCCTGGAGAAATCGCAACTGAAAATTGACCGGCCCGACTTCATCCTGATCCTTCCATGGAACATCAAGGATGAAGTTGTCGAACAATTGAAAGAGTTCTGCGACTGGGAGGTAAAGTTCATTGTCGCGGTCCCTGAAATGCGGGTTCTGTGATGCGCATCGCGATCACCGGGGCCGGCGGGTTCATCGGTAGTCACGTTACCCAAATAGCCTCCGGATCCGGCAACGAGGTTGTCGCCATCGGCAGGACCAAGATTGATCTGCCGAATGTTCGATTCCAAGAGTGCGACCTCCATGATCACAACACCATGCGTGCGGCGCTGGCTGATCTCGAAGCGGATTTGCTAATTCATCTCGCGTGGTACGCCGAGCCTGGAAAATTCTGGACGGCGCCTGAAAACCTGGATTGCGTGTCGAGCTCGATCGAACTCGTCAGAGCCTTTGTGAAGGCCGGCGGAAAAAGAGTTCTGGTTTCAGGTAGTTGTGCAGAATACGATTGGACTGAGCCATGCCTGGATGAACGCGATACCAACCTGAATCCAAGCACCTTGTACGGCCAGTCCAAGGCATCCCTCTTCCAGATTCTCAGCGCAGCATCGCCGATCCTCGGCTTCGAACTGGCTTGGGGCCGTATATTCTTCCCTTTCGGACCCGGTGATCGACCTGAAAGACTGCTTGGCACCTTGATGACGGCAGCGCGCGAGAACAGACCCGCAGTCTTCTCATCCGGTACACAGGAGCGTGACTTCATGTTCGTTGAGGATGTCGCTTCTGCCCTTTGGGCCTTAGCGACATCCGGCGCTGTCGGACCGGTGAACATCGGATCAGGTACCCCCGTGTCTGTGCGGGAGTTCGTGGAACAGGCCGCCACCCTGGTGAAGGTGCCTCTATCTCTTGAGTTCGGCAAAAAGGCTCTACAGGCGGGAGAGCCGCAGACTCTATTTGCGTCAACCAAGCGCCTCCGAGAGGAGGTCGGCTTCCTGCCGCAATATACTCGCGAAGCGGCCCTTCTTCGTACCTTTGAAAAAGAGGGTCTCGTCAGCCCCTCATAACGCTGGGCCAGGCCAATCTCGCTATCACACCGCCGGATTGCGATAGCATTCTTCAGTCGACAGCCACTCGTAAAGAGCAGCAAAGTCGGACTTGTCGCTGCTCTCTGGATTGATTGCTGGAAGCGACAGATCCTGCTTTCTGAGCGTGGTGATCGTTCCCCGAGCGCAAAGTTCTTCGATGTTCGGCCGCGTGAGATATCTCGGATCGAATACGAGCGGTCGATTTCGTAAGTATGGGTCGTTCCTGACCAGATCTACTGCGAAATCCCCGCCTGTCGTATCCACCAGGACGAAGTCGCTATCCTGCCGACTGATCACATCGGAAGCCTCAGCATAGGGAGTTACGAAATTCTGGGATGATACCATCAGAAATACGATAGCGGGCAACGTCGCCAACGCCATGCCTCTTAGCGGCAGTGCATTTGCTTCGCTGTCGTCGTCCTTCAGCGATGCGTAGCCGTAGGCACACAAGAGCAGGACATTTGGCAGAAGACCATGAAGATAGCGGAATCCCCAGCCATGACCTTGGTAAGGCATTACGAAAAACAGCAGGCCCATGGTGATGAGGAGGCCAGCCAAGAGAGGCAGCGAAATACCGCGATTGGATTTCACGGCTCTACCGCTCAGCAACAGGAGCGGCAGAACGAAAGCCGGCATGAATGAGAAGAAACGTAAGAGATTCCACTCGGTGAATAAGAAGGAAGAAATGGAAGGCATCCGCAAGAGCGGCAAAACTTGATTGCGGAGGAAGTCGAAGAAGGCGGCGCCGCCTCCGCTTGAAGAGGTAGAGCCTTGGATTGCATATCCGCCAACAATCCATGAGTGGTATGAAGTGAATCCGAGGATGGCCGCTCCGTATGTGAGGGCATAAGCAGCAAACAGGTACCATCGCCGATGTAGGAGAAGCGTCAAAATAATAGGCCCCGCGAACAGCGGATGGAATGCAATCTGGTGCAATCCGATCGCCAAAACGCCGACTGCCATCGCTCCTACGTGCGACCATCGGGTGTCTCGCAGAAACAAACTCAGCCAAACCGAACTCGTCGCAAGATGCCCGGTCATCGCATAGCTGGTCATTCCTGTCTGAAGTACCTGCGCAGAGAGGCAATAGCCGCCCAAGACAACCCATTGAGCTGCTGCATTCTCCGGAAAAAGTCTCTTGGCCGCATCACAAATCGCGACCAGCCCAATTCCGGCGAGAAGGGGGTTGAGAAGGGCTGGATCGAAGATGCTCCCGAAACCCGCCCTTAGCATAGCGTTCATAGGCAGGTAGGCGGAGACCCACGCGGCATTATCTTGGATAGGAAGTCGAAAGTGGGGCGCCATGGCGACCACATAGTCACGCCATTGAGGCGCCAGACCGGCCGACAATTCGCCCGATGCGAAAATCTCCGCATCGAACTCGGCCATCAGTTCATCCCGCGTGAGAGGATAGCCGGACAGAACGAGATGGTGTCCAAGGTAACTTACGAGCACGACGAAGAAAGCCGCCAAGGCAATCTCGCGGGGGCGAGGAGGGGATAGGCCGGATAACGGCGCTCCACGAAAGAAAGCCAGCAGTCCCAGGACGACAGCGAAATAGGCAGAGATCCACCGGTCCTGATGAACAAAATAATACCGAGGCAGAGTGTCGGTATCGATCACACTCAAGAGCAGCGTGAAAAAGCCCAACAGGAGCGAGGCCGTGATCAGCGCGCCGTTTGGCCTATTCCGCCAATGTCCCGCGCGGTTCGCTCCTGTGGTCATCCTCTCGGACTATCGATAAGTCGCGAGCTCGAGCAAGTCTCAAGCTTGATCTTTCCGCCGTTTTCCCGGCTGTCCAAATTAGGAAAAAATCAAGGTTTCCGAATTATTCACCACAACCGCAAAGGCGTGATTTGCCATCCTTTCGGCAAAGACAGCGCGTCATATGGATAGTGAGCCTCGGGGGTTTGGCATGAGTGCATTCGGACGCAAGAACGGTGCTGGAGGAATGGGTTCCGGCGCTCGTCCGCAGTTTGGCGTGGCGAAACCGATGCGCGGTGGCGCTGGAGGCGCCAAGCCTGCTGCCGACGATGCTGACGAAGGCGGCGAACAGTTTCCGCCCCTCCCCGAAGAAGGCGCACCTGCCACCGAGGGCGCAGGCAATGATCGCAACAGCGATGCCATGGCCCGCCTCTCCGAGCGCATGAATGCAACCCATTCGAGCGACAGTGAAGTCGGCGGCTTCGAAGCCAGCGTCCACAAGATCAAGGAACAGGTCCTTCCGCGCCTGCTCGAACGCGTCGACCCCGAAGCGGCTGCTACGCTTACCAAGGACGAGCTGTCCGAAGAATTCCGCCCGATCATCATGGAAGTGCTGGCCGAACTGAAGGTCACGCTCAACCGCCGCGAACAATTCGCGCTCGAGAAGGTGCTGGTCGACGAACTGCTCGGCTTCGGTCCGCTCGAGGAGTTGCTGAACGATCCCGACGTGTCCGACATCATGGTCAACGGGCCCGACCAGACCTACATCGAAAAAGGCGGCAAGCTGGTGCTGGCGCCGATCCGTTTCCGTGACGAGGGCCACCTGTTCCAGATCGCCCAGCGCATCGTGAACCAGGTCGGCCGCCGAGTTGACCAGACCACGCCGCTGGCCGACGCCCGCTTGAAGGACGGCTCTCGTGTGAACGTCATCGTGCCGCCGCTTTCGCTGCGCGGCACCGCGATTTCCATTCGTAAGTTCTCGGAAAAGCCGATCACGCTCGACATGCTCCAGGGCTTCGGATCGATGAGCGAGAAGATGTGTACGGCGCTCAAAATTGCTGGCGCCTGCCGCATGAACATTGTCATCTCGGGCGGTACGGGTTCGGGTAAGACGACCATGCTCAACGCCCTGTCGAAGATGATCGACCCGGGCGAGCGCGTGCTCACCATCGAGGACGCCGCCGAACTTCGCCTGCAGCAGCCCCACTGGCTGCCGCTGGAAACGCGTCCGCCGAACCTTGAAGGCCAGGGCGCCATCACCATTGGCGACCTCGTGAAGAACGCCCTGCGTATGCGTCCTGACCGCATCATCCTGGGCGAAATTCGTGGCGCCGAGTGTTTCGACCTTCTCGCCGCCATGAACACGGGCCACGACGGTTCGATGTGTACGCTTCACGCCAACAGCCCGCGCGAATGCCTCGGACGTATGGAAAACATGATCCTGATGGGCGACATCAAGATCCCGAAGGAAGCCATCTCCCGCCAGATCGCGGAATCGGTCGACCTGATCGTGCAGGTGAAGCGTCTTCGCGACGGTTCGCGCCGCACCACCAACATTACCGAGGTGATCGGGATGGAAGGCGACGTGATCGTGACGCAGGAACTGTTCAAGTTCGAGTATCTCGACGAAAGCGAAGATGGCAAGATCATGGGCGAATTCCGCTCCAGCGGCCTGCGCCCCTATACGCTGGAGAAAGCTCGCCAATTCGGCTTCGACCAAGCCTACCTGGAAGCCTGCCTATAATCTTGCTTCAGCCCCGGATCACGCCGGGGATCGATACGACGAGAAGCGCTCCGCCCAATACGGCGAAGGTCAGGAACAGGCCTGTCCAGGGCACCCAGCCGACGTTGTCGATACTGGTCCGCTTGCTACGCCGCCGTTCCATGACAAGCGCGAATATCGCCGCGCAGAGGCACGCTAAGCCCCACAAGGCGACGATCTCCGCTTCGCTCGCGAATGTCAGGAATGCTTTCATGGCGCGCATATGGGCGACGAACTGCCCCGCTCCAAGGGTCGGGCGAAAAGCCGGCTCATTTGGTTCATGGATTTTTCAACTGAAAATTGCCACAAGCATGCTTTCAGGCGAAAGAGGAAGCCATGATCAAGAAACTTATTCTCGCACTCGGGCTCACCACGCTGAGCCTCTCCGCCACTGCCTGCAACACCGTGCAGGGCCTTGGTGAAGACATCTCTTCGGTTGGAAAGGCCGGTGAAGAAGCGATCGATTGATCCTTCCTCTGCTGCCATATCGAACCAATCGCCCGCCGCAAATACGGCGGGCGTTTTCTTATCAGGCCTTGCGATAAACAAGCACGAGATTGTTGGCGGGCATCTCGTGCCTCGCCGAGCGGGATAGCCCATTCTTCCCGGCTAGCGTGTCCAGCCAGCCGACCTGCCGCAGTCCCCATTCAGAATTGCGCTCGCGCAGGCTCTCGTCGAATGCAATGTTCGAAGGAGCGGTGACGGTATCCTCCTCGAAGAACGGCCCATAAAGGATTAACGGGGCGCCGCTTGCCAAGGTCTTTGCAGCGCCTGCGAAAAGACCCACCGTTGCCGCAATGGGGCTGATATGGATCATGTTGACGCACAGGATCGCGTCCACACTATCCATGCACCACACGGGATCGGCCGCGTCCAGCGCGATCGCTCTTTCAAGATTCTGGAGCCCTGCTTCACTGGACCAAGCATCGATAGAGGCCAGAGCTTCGGGATCGATATCACTCGGCTGCCAAACCAGGGTCGTAAAGCGGCGGGCCATGAACAGGGCATGTTCCCCTGACCCGCTGGCAATCTCCAGGACCCGCCCCGTATCCGGAAGCTCCTGACCCAGAACTTGGGCGAGCGCCCCTGAATTGCGCGCGGTGGCCGGGGCGTGACGCTTCATACAGCGCGCCTCAATTGACCTGTCTGTCCCGGCCTTCCCAATACGGTGCGCGCAGATCCTTGCGCAGGATCTTGCCACTCGCGTTTCGCGGCATGACCTCGATGACATCGATGCTCTTTGGCACCTTGAACTTGGCCAGCCGCTCGCTCGTCCAGGCTATGATGTCTGCCTCGTCGACCTGCGTCCCCGGCTTCGGTACCACGCAGGCTTTCACGGCCTCGCCCCAGGTATCGTCGGGGACACCGATCACAGCCACTTCGCCAACGCTGGGGTGGCCGTAAATGGCGCTTTCCACCTGCGCCGGATAGACGTTCTCGCCGCCCGAAATGATCATGTCCTTGATGCGGTCCTGGATGAACACATAGCCGTCCTCGTCCATATAGGCGGCGTCGCCCGTGTGCATCCAGCCGTCCTTGAGCGAGCTTTCCGTCGCGTCCGGCAGGTTCCAGTAACAAGCCATGTTGGACGGGCTCTTGCAGATGAGTTCTCCGACCTCCCCGCGCGGCAGTTCTTCGCCGTCTTCGCCGATGACCTTGAGTTCGACGCCCGCCACCGCCTTGCCGCATGATTTCATGCGCTCGTTGCCTTCTAGGGAGTGATCCTCCGGCGGCAGCGCGGCGATGGTGCCGGTGGTCTCCGTCATGCCATAGCATTGGAGGAAACCGGCCTCGGGGATGGTGCGGACTGCCTCGCGCAGAAGGTCGAGCGGGATCGGGGCCGCACCGTAAAGCACATATTTGACAGCCGACATGTCGGTCGTCTTGGCGCGCGGATGCTGGACGACCATCTGCAAGGCAGCCGGAACGATGAAGAGGCGGGTGATGCCCTGTTCGAACCCGTCGAGAACGCCATCGGGCGTGAATTCGGCCTGCACGATAGAGCGGATACCCGCCCCCATCGCCATGACGCCGAGTCCCGTGCCGCCGATATGAGCGCAAGGCATGCAGACCAGGATGGCTTCGTCCTCATCGAACAGGGACCACGGCTGGCCTTCTTCCTGGCTGGGAATGCGAAGCGAGAACAGGTTGCGATTGGTGAGCACCGCGCCCTTTGGGTTACCGGTCGTGCCCGAGGTGTAAAGCTGCAGCACGGCATCGTCCGGTCCCGCCGGATCGAATTGGGCTTCTTCCGTCTGGTCGATGGCGGCGATCGCATCCGTTTGACCGATAACTTCAGGCTTTTCGGTCAGTTCGGATACCGCCTTGGCGGCCATGTCCTCGAACCGCTCGCCCAAGAAAAGGATTTTCGCTCCTGTGTCCTGAAGGATGTAGGCGACCTCCGGAGCGGCAAGGCGCCAGCCGATCGGCACCATCACAGCACCCATTCGCGCAGCGGAATAGAACAGTTCGAAGTAATGGCGCGCATTCTTGCCGAGCCAGGCGATCCGATCGCCCTTCTTCACCCCGTGGTGTTTCAGCATCCCCACGATCTTGCGACTGCGCCGCTCGAATTCGGAGTAGGTGATAGCGTCATCGCCCTCTTCCAGCACAACCGTGTCAGGTCGTTCACTGGCCCAGTGCGTAATGAATTCGTCGAAAGTAAGCTTCTGTTCGCCGGTTCCGGTCATCGCCATTGTCTCCCTCGCCAGCCATCATGCCATGCATGGTGCGGGGAGCAAGGGTCCTATTGCCAGCGGCCTCCGGCACGGGCACGCCTTTCCCTGATCAAGAGCCACAGGACGAGGCCGAGCGGACCCGCCATCAATGTGGCGAAAAGGATCGGGGCTTGGACCAGCCGTGAAAAGTCCTTCGCGTCGGCATCGCGGGCGATCCAGAGCCCCACGAAGAGATCGAACGCAAGATAGTGGATCCAGCCGATGGTGACACCGGCGTCGCTTGAGAAAATCTGGCGCACGCCCTCGATCGACGAGAAATTACCACCCTCGCCACCCGGCACGATGCCAGCCACTACGGCGATCAGGAAGACTGCGTAGGCTGCGCTCAACAGCCCCACGCCCAGATAGAGGATAGCCGCAAGCAGAGCTGGCCAGCGCGGCAGGAACACCAGCGCCACCCACATCAGCAAGGCCAATGCGTTGGCTATCGAGAAAACGGTGTCCCACATCTTCGCTCTCCTAGTCGGTAATCAATTGCGGCAGGCGTTTGGCCGCCCGCACGATCCCGTCGTTGTCGTGCACGAAGCGCCCCCTCGCCGCACTTTTCGCCAGAGCTATGGCAGCCTGCGCCACGGTCTTGGCCTCGATCGCACGATACTGGCGGTACTTGCCGTGAAGGAGGAGGTTGGCGACAGGCGCGGCAGCAATACCAATGCGCTCACCAATCCTGCGGTCATTCTCTCGCTTTCCGCGCAGCAGGCCGGGTCGAAGGATATCCAGGCGATTGAAACGCAGCTTCGTCAGTTCGCGCTCGGTTTCACCCTTCACCCGAAGGTAGAAGTTTTTCGAGGCCGTATCCGCGCCGATCGAGCTGACTGCGACAAAGCGGTCTACGCCCTGCTCCTTGGCTGCGCGCGCGGTATCCAACACAAGGTGCTGGTCCACCGCACGAAAGGCCTCCTCGTCTTCTCCTGCTTTCTTCCAGGTCGTGCCGAGTGCGCAAATCACCGCCTTGGGGCGAAGCGCCTCCAGAACCTCGCCCCACTTGGCCGGTTCGGCAACAAACAGCTCCATGCGAATACCCCGCGGCAGCTTCGCCTCGCGTCGGGCAATCGCGGAAAGCCGCACGTCCTCGCGGCCGATACACTCTTCCATCACCTTGCCGCCGATGAGGCCGGTTGCGCCGATCACGCAAAGGCGCAGTGCATCGTCAGACATTGGAGAGCCCCTGCGGAACGCGCCCGTAGATTTTTGCGCACTGCTCGATTGCGAAACGATCGGTCATTCCAGCAATGAAATCGGCGATGTGACGGCTCTTTTCAGGCTCGGAATCAGGCAGGCGTTCCAGCCAGTCGTCGGGCATGGTGGTCGGATCCTGCTGATAAGCAACGAAGAGCCGGGCAATGACGTCGCGCGCCCTTTCTGCGGTCTGCAACTGCTCGGGATGGTAGTAGAGGCGCTGGTACATGAATTTCTTCAAGGCGCGCTCCTGATCCGCCATGCCGGGCGAAAACCCCGCGAGCTGCTTGCCCGCTTCGCGCACCTGACTCACGCTGTCGAGCCCGGCGATGTTCTCGCGAGTATGGTCGAGCACGTCATTCACCATCAGGCCGATCTGGCTACGCACCAGTTCGCGAAGCTGCTTGTCGCGCGAGATATGTGGGAAACGCTTCTCGACCGCCCGGAACTGGTCGGCGAGCAAGTCGATTTCCATCAGGTCGTCGAGCGAGAGGAAACCCGCGCGCAGCCCGTCGTCGATGTCGTGATTGTCATAGGCGATGTCGTCCGCGACAGCAGCCACCTGCGCCTCCAGCGAAGGCCATTGGCCGAGCTCGAGCGGATAGGCGGCATCGATCTCTCTCAAGGCCCAATTCGCTGCCGAAACGGGGCCGTTGTGCTTGGCGAGACCTTCCAGCGTTTCCCAGGTCAGGTTCATCCCCGGGTGATCGGGGTAATTGCTTTCCAGCCGTGCCAGCGTCCGGATGCCCTGGGCATTGTGGTCATAGCCGCCTGCGTGAACCATCGCCTCTTCAAGCGCCGTCTCGCCAGCGTGTCCGAAGGGCGGATGACCGATGTCGTGTCCCAAGCAGAGCGCTTCGGTCAGATCCTCGTCCAGGCCAAGCTCGCGAGCGATGACGCGGCCGATCTGGGCGACTTCGATACTGTGTGTGAGGCGGGTTCGATAATGGTCCCCGTCGGGCGCCACGAAGACCTGCGTCTTGGAACGCAGTCGGCGAAAGGCGATCGAATGGACGATCCGGTCGCGATCGCGCTGGAACTCGCTGCGCGGACCGCGGGTCCCGTCGCGGTCTTCGGAAAATTCGCGTCCGCGCGAAGCAGCAGGATCGGCAGCGTAAGGAGCTCTGTTCATGGAGCGCCAAGGCTTAGGTCAGCGGATTCAACGGGACAACGTGAACGAAATGGGAACCTGACCGCTTATCGGCGAAAAGCGACGCTGCGTGCCAAAAAACCGGCGGCGCCGGTCAATCGTCGGCGAGCATCCATTCCGCTGCGGCGCGGCAGTGAATGTCGGTGGAATCGAAGACCGGGAGCACGTTTGCATCCGTGTCGACCACCAGTTCCAGCTCGGTGCAGGCAAGCACGATGGCTTTTGCACCTTCCTTGTCCTTGTTGGTGATGATCGTTTTCAGTGCCCGCTCGGCAGAGCGCGTCACGCGGCCGAGCATCAGTTCCTTGTAGATGATGCCGTCGACCAGCTCGACATCGCCCGGATCGGGCGGCAGCAGGTCGACGCCATGCGCGACGAGGCGCTGGCGGTAGAAGCTTTCGGTCATGACAAAACGCGTGCCGAGCAGCGCGGCGTTGTCGCATTTCGCCTTCTTCATCGCTTCGCCCACGCTGTCGGCGATATGCAGGACGGGGATGGAGAGGCCCTCTGCCACGCGGTCATAGACCTTGTGCATCGTATTGGCCGCGATGATGATCCCCTCAGCCCCCGCACTCTCGAGGCGGCGGCCACTTTCCACCAGCAAGGAAGCGACTGCATCCCAGTCATCGTCCTGCTTGGCCTTGGCGATCAGCGAATAATCCAGGCTTTCGATCAAGAGCGGCGCGCTCGACATGAAATTGGAGCGGCGCTGGATTTCCTTGTTGATACGTTCGTAATAGGCGCGGGTCGAAACCCAGCTCATGCCCCCGATGAGACCCAATTTGCGCAAGAACGCGCTCCTTCCCGTTACCCTGTTAGCACCGCATGATGCGACTTGTGTTTCAACGCCCTAGAACGGGCGTCGGCTATAGCAGTTCCTCAGTTTCCATTTCCTGGGCCGAGCGAATTTCCGCCAGCCAGCCGGTCAGATCGGCAGCGCTGCGCTCCGCGGTCTCTTCCATGGGGATATGGCCGATACCGTCATAGGCGACGAGCGTGGCGTTCGGGATATGGCGCGCATACCATTCGCCGCCCTCGAAGGGCACCAGCGCATCTTCCTTCCCCCACATGACCAGCGTCGGGACCGTCATTGCTGCGGCCTGCTGAGCGGTGAAGCCCTCGCGCGGGGTGCCGAAGCGTTTGCGCGTGGCAGCCCGATTGCCGGGATAGCGCGCCATTTCCCAATAGCGGTCGATCGCCGCATCGGTGACGACGGCCTGGTTCGAGACACTTTGCGAAAGACTTTTCGCAACGAGGGAGCGCGGGAGCATCTGGCTGAGCCCGTTTCCGACCACGGGCATCGAAGCGAGCTTGAAGGCGAAATTGCCCGAGCCTTCACGTTCGATCGGTGCGCCCGACGCATCGACCAGCACGAGTCCGTCGAGCCGTTCCGGGTTTTCGAGCGCATAGGCCATCGCGATCCAGCCGCCCATCGAGTTCCCCGCCAAGGTGAAAGTGTCGAGAGACAGCGCGTCAGCAACCGCATCGACGTCCGAAACGAATGCCTCGCGGGTGTATTCCGCATCGGGGGCGGCGCCTGTCAGTCCGTGGCCGCGCTGGTCGTACCGCACCACACGGTAGTCTTCCCGGAGAATTTCGGCCCAGGGCTGCCACGTATGCAGATCGGCGTTCGAGCCATGCAGGAGCATGATCACGGGCGCATCGCGCGGCCCCTCGTCGCGCAGATGGATCTCGCGTCCGTCGGCAAGCGTCACAGCCTGCGATGGTGCCGCGCCATATTTGGCCCACATCTCGTCACGATCGGTGTCCGGCGTGCGCAGAAACAGGAAAGCTACCAGCCCGATTACGAGAATAGCGGCGAAAATACGGAACACCCACTTCACTGCGGCATCTCCTCGATCCAGCGGCGCACGGCATCGGCGCCCTCACGGTCAATGGTCGCCTTGCCAAGCTCCGGCATGGCCACCCCCGGCTCGTTGCTCAGCATGCGGTGGAGCAGGATGGATTCCTGCGGCTTGCCCGGCACGACGTCGAAGAGCAGACCCCCGGCTCCTCGCCCCGCGGCAACCGGTCGTTTCATGACGCCGATCGCATGGGGATCGTCCTGCTCCCAGCGAAGGTCCAGCCCACTGTTCGACGCAGTCGCACCCGGACGGTGGCAATGGGCGCAATTCACATCGAGGAATGCGCGCGCCACGGCATTCGTGCCGGCCTGCGAACGGTCTTCCCACACAGGAAGCGTGTCCGCGTCCTGCGGAACGGCTCCGATGTTGGCCTCAAGCCATTCGCGCGAAAGATTGCGCGCCTTGGGGCCGATCGGGACGACCGCATCGTCAAGCCCGTGGCACTCCTTGCACTGGTTCTTGTTGGGCACGCGGTAACTGATTTTTTCGCCTTCGGGCGTCGCGACCGGGACGCGCGCACCGGCAATAGCCAGGCGGGCCTGCGTCTGTTCCTCGTTCCAGACATAAGGAAGCGCGAGCCAGCCATCGGCGCGGTGCAGCAGGACGCGGGTTTCGATCAGTCGGCGCTTCTCACCTTCGCCGAATGCGAAGGTCTTGATCAGGGCGGTGCCGACCGGGAAGTCGATCAGCCCTTCCCCGTCCGCCTGCATCTTGGTGCCCTGCGGCACGTAGACGAAGCGAAGCTTTTCCGCTCCGTCCGAATAGAGCGGTGTATTCAGGCGATAGGGGATCACGCCGAGCGTCGGTATCTGCGCATCCGCATGTATGAAGAAGCCGAATTCCTCCAAGGTTCGCGGCAATGCCTTGCCCTGGATTGCCGCATCGGAGACTTCAGGCGCCATCCTGCGCGCTTCGACTGCCGCGGCAGAGGCGAAGGCGAGCAATGCGCAGAAAAAGACGCCGAGGTGCTTCATGATTACAGGCGGGCGTCCAGTTCCGCAGGTGCACCGATGCCGCTGCGATCGAAGCTATCTGCAGGCGCATCGACCGCCATCAAGCCAGGCTGCGCACCGCCCAGCCCCTTACCCGCTTCGGGCAAGTTGAGGCTCCAGCCCATGGTTCCCTCTGCGGCAGAGAGCGAGCCAAGGCCGTCCCACAGCACGGGCGGCAATTCGCCGCCGAATGCCGCAAGCAGCATCTCGGCACCGTCGAGTTGCGGATCGTAACCGCCGCCATCGAATTGGTTCGGCCCGACCACCACTTCGCGCGGCAGGGGATTGTAGTGATCGTCGTCGTAAGGCTGCGTGTAGGCGATCACCATGACAGGTGCGGTCGGGTTGCCCGACAGGATATTGTCCTCGATCAGAACGTTCTCGTTCGCCATCACCATGATGCCGGTCCCTCGCCGAACACCTGCCACGATATTGCCGGGAGGCGCGAAATTCGGCGTGTCGTTCGCCACCACGAGGTTGTTTGCAACGATTACATTGCCGCCGCCCATCACCGGCAGGTTGGGAAGGTCGAAGACGAGGATGCCACCCGTATTCCGGGTAGCAATATTGTGTTCGACCAGAGCGTTGCGGCTGTTCTCGATCTCGATCCCCGCCACATTCGCTTCGGCGATCGAGTTGCGCACGGTGATCCGATTGGACTGGCCGACGTATATGCCGGCATCGCTTGCCCCGGTGACCTTGACGCCATCGACCAGCACGCCGGTACTCTCGACCGGATAGATGCCATAGGCTCCGTTCTCGGCATGGGGACCGCGGGTCCAGGTAACGCGGACACGGTGATAGACGATATTGTCGGCGCCCTTCGACTTCACGCCGTCGCCCTTTGGGTTCTCCAGGGCAAAGTCACGCATGGTGACATTGTCGGAGGTGACGAGAAGTCCCTCGCCCGCGCCCTGTTGCCCGGTGAAATCCAGCACCGTCCCGTCCATCCCCGCACCGCGCAAGGTCACGCCGTCTACGTCGAGGCTAAGGCCGTCGCTCATCGCATATCGCCCTGCTTCAAGGACGATCTCGTCGCCGGGCTGGGCAAGGATCAACGCCTCCTGCAAGCGCTCCTGCGCGCCTTCTCCCGGCGAAATCGTGTGGGTTTCGGCCAGCAGCGGAGTGGTGCTTGCGAGCAGCGTCGCGGCGAATGCGGTGCGGATCATATGTGTCTCCCTCTCGCGCCACATAGTGCCGCTATCGGGAGCTATTGCAAGCGTCTCTAACGCGTCGTGAACGAGCAGATTGCCGCCGACGTGCCAACGACCTCGATCGCTTCGGGATCATCCACACGGCGCAGGCGCTCGAGGAATTCGGCCATGGTGAGCGGCACCGCGCTCTCGCCCTCGCGCGCCTGGAGGTTTTCCAGCTTGCGCAATTGGTTGAGCGACAGACGCTCCGCCATGCGGCTACCCATGCAGGCCGCGACGGGCTGCGAGATACCCTTGTCGACCAGCACGCTTTCGATGCGACCCGCCGTGACGCGTTCGATCCCGCCGAAATAGCCCCAAGCGAAAAAGCCCAAGATTGCCACCAGGGCGATGCCGATGATTGCCTTGCGCATGGGTTAGTCGAGCGCCTTCACGATTTCCTCGACCATCTTCTTCGCATCGGAAAGCAGCATCATGGTCTGGTCCATGTAGAAGACATCGTTATCGACGCCGGCATAGCCCACGCCGCCCATCGAACGCTTGATGAAGAAGACCTGCTTGGCCTTGTCCACGTCGAACACTGGCATGCCGTAGATGGGCGAAGACTTGTCGGTCTTGGCCGCCGGATTCACGACGTCGTTTGCGCCGATGATGAAGGCGACATCGGCCTGGGCGAATTCGGAGTTGATGTCCTCCAACTCGAAGACCTTGTCGTAATCGACGCTGGCTTCGGCGAGGAGCACGTTCATGTGCCCGGGCATGCGACCTGCGACGGGGTGGATCGCAAACTTCACGTCCACGCCCTTCTCTTCGAGTATGTCGGTCATCTCGCGCAGCGCGTGCTGTGCCTGTGCCACCGCCATGCCGTAACCCGGGATGATGATGACCTTCTCGGCCTGTTCGAGCATGAAAGCGGCATCGTCTGCGCTGCCCTGCTTGTAGGGTCGTGCTTCGCGCGCTTCGCCCCCGCCGGCGCCATCCTCGGCGCCAAAGCCGCCCGCAATCACGGAGATGAAGCTGCGATTCATCGCGCGGCACATGATGTAGCTGAGGATCGCACCTGAGGAGCCGACCAGCGCGCCGGTGATGATCATCGCCGTGTTGCCGAGCGTGAAGCCCATCGCGGCAGCAGCCCAGCCCGAATAGGAGTTCAGCATCGAGACCACGACCGGCATGTCCGCCCCGCCGATGGGGATGATCAGCAGGAAGCCGATAAGGAAGGCAAGCACCGTCAGCGCAATGATCAGCGGCATGGTCTCCGAAGGTCCGGCCATCGCGAACAGCGCGGTCAGCACGATGATCGCCGCCAGCGTGCCGAGATTGATGACATGGCGCGCAGGCAGCAGGATCGGCGAACCGCTCATCCGACCCGAAAGCTTGGCAAAAGCGATGACCGAACCAGAGAAGGTGATTGCCCCGATGGCGATGCCGAGGCCCATCTCGACCTTGGAAACCGCTCCGATGCCTCCATCGACAAGCAAGCCGAACGCACCCGGATTGAGATACGCCGCCCAGCCTACCAACACTGCGGCGAGCCCGACCAGCGAGTGGAAGGCTGCAACCAGTTCCGGCATTGCGGTCATCGCAATGCGGCGGGCAATGGTGATACCGATGATGGCACCGATGGCGATGGCGATTAGAATTTCAGCCATAGAGGCCCAATCGGGCCGGAAAAAGCTACTTGGCTCAGTGCCGATCAGGTCGTTCGGTATGACGTCGCCGGGGAAATGCGTCATCAGCGTCGTCACCACGGCGATCAGCATGCCGATCATGCCGAAGCGGTTGCCCGTCCGGCTCGTCGCGGGCGAGGACAGGCCGCGCAGCGCGAGGATGAAGAACACGCCCGACACGAGATAGGCGAGCGCCACCCAAGGGTTCACCGCTTCACCGGTTGCGGCATGGGCAGGCGTGGCCAGCAGCGCGAACGGCGCGGCGAGGAGAAGGCGACGCATCACTTCTTCTCCTTCTTCTTATACATAGCGAGCATTCTCGCCGTCACCGCGAAACCGCCGAAGATATTCACACTGGCCAGCACGATACCAAGCAGCCCCAGCCACTTTGCCCCCGGCACATCCGCCGCCGCCGCCGCGATCAACGCGCCGACGATAATCACCGAGGAAATCGCATTGGTCACCGCCATCAGCGGCGTATGCAGCGCGGGCGTGACCGACCAGACCACATAATAGCCGACGAAACACGCCAGCACGAAAATCGACAGGATCGAAATGAAGTCCATCTATTGTTCCTTACTCGATTCCGCGCTCGCGCTCGATAAGCCCAAGGATCACGTCGAGCGCGTCGCGAGCTCCCAATGCCGCAGAAAAAGCCAGTTCCGCGGCCTCGACGTTGTCGCACAGCTCCCGCTTCTCTGGTTCATTGTCGCGGAAAATATCTTTCACATTCGCGAACCCGCCTGGCCAGAGTGCTTCGATGCGACCCCTTGCAAGATCCAAACGCTCGCGGGTCGTATCAAGCACATGCGAAAGCGACATTCTCCTTCCGCCCTCAAACGCACAGTGCCGATTTCGGAAAACCCGATACATCCACTCTGCGCGTCCATAGGCGACGAAGGCCGCGTAGAAGTCCATATCTCCGCGCCAATCGCTTGCGAGGACCTGGGCGTCTGTCGGGGTCGATTCTCCGCCGGTTGCCGACGCAGGGTGTGCAAAAATTAGCGTTAGCAAGACGGTTGCGGATAGCGCTTTCAACCCGCCAGCCTCTCGTTCACGACCTTGCCGCCCTGCGTCAGGCGAACGGCGTCGCCGATTTCCTCGTCGAGGACCGGCTTCCCGGCCTCCTTGTCCCAGAAGGCAGACAGGAAATTATAGAGGTTACGCGCGAATAGCGCCGAGGCGTCGGCGGCGAGATGTCCGGCCGTATTCGAATAGCCGATGATCTTCACGCCGTGCTTCTCGACCGTCTGGTCGGGCTGCGAACCTTCCACATTTCCGCCTTGCGCCACGGCAAGGTCGAAAATGACGCTGCCCGGCTTCATGCTGGCGATCTGGGCGTCCGAAATCAGGCGCGGTGCATTGCGGCCCGGTATCAGCGCGGTAGTGATGACGATGTCCTGCTTGGCGATGTGTTCGGACACCAGCTTGGCCTGCGCCTGCTGGTATTCCTCGCTCATCTCGGTGGCATAGCCGCCCGAGCCTTCGCCTTCGATGCCAGCGACGTCCTCGACGAAGACCGGCTTCGCGCCAAGCGACTGGATCTGTTCTTTCGTGGCCGAACGCACGTCGGTCGCGCTCACCTGCGCGCCCAGACGCTTGGCGGTGGCAATCGCCTGAAGCCCGGCGACACCGACGCCCATCACGAAGACCTTGGCCGCCTGCACCGTCCCTGCAGCGGTCATCATCATCGGGAAAGCGCGGCCGTAAACAGTGGCCGCAGTCAGAACCGCCTTGTAGCCCGCCAGGTTCGACTGGCTGGAAAGGACGTCCATGCTTTGCGCACGTGTGATGCGGGGCATGAATTCCATCGACAGCGCTTCCAGCCCTGCCTTGGCATAGGCTTCGACGCGCGCTTTCTCGCGGAAAGGATCGAAGGTCGCGGCGACCCACGCACCCGGCTTCGCACCGGAAAGCAGCGCCACGTCGGGAGCCTGCACCCCCAGAACGATGTCGGCGGCATCCACGACCTTCGCCGCCGCGGCCACTTCGACCCCGGCGTCACGATAGGCTTCGTCGGTGATGGAGGCGCTTACCCCTGCGCCTTCTTCGATCGCGACATCAGCGCCCAGTGCGATGAATTTTTTTGCCGTTTCCGGCGTCAATGCGACGCGGCTTTCGCCAGCGCCCCTCTCAGCCAGAACAGCGATCCGCATCTAGTGCGCGCTCAACCGGAGATCAGGATGACGACGATCGCAGTGATGATCGCAATTACGGGAATTGCCCACTTAAGCATTCCGATGAAAGAGCCATAGGTCTTGCTATGCGCTTTCATGTCGTTGCCCGGTTCCATACTCAGTCCCTCAAATGTTAACTCATTCCCCGAACCCCTAGAACGCTGATTAATCTTCGACAAGTGCCTGAATTCCCCGATCCACCGCCGAAATTCAGGCTTAATCGCCCCTTTACCCATTTGCGATAGACCCTTGGTCAGCGGGCCCGCGATCATGCAGGCAAGCCGAAGGGAGTATGCGGGACCATGGCGAGTCAGGAAGGCCGTCTTCTCATGCTGATCGACGACGAGCCGGCGCAAAGCCGCCTCGTCACAGCCCTCGCCGCGCGCGAAGGATGGCGCACGCTGGTCGTCGAGAGCTGCGAAGAAGCGCAGAAAACCTTGGCCTCCAAGGAAGGCGCGCAGATCGGCGCGGTCCTGCTCGACCAGTGGGTGCCGGGCGACAATGCTTGCGACTTCATTCGCACCCTGAAGTCTGATCACCCCAAGGTTCCGGTCATGATGCTGACGGCGAGCACTTCGCCCTTGCTGGCGGTCGAAGCCATGCGGGCGGGTGCAACCGATTACCTGATCAAGCCCATCGCTCCCGAACGCTTCCTGTCCGCCCTTCGCAGCGCGACGCGCCGCGAAGCGCCGAAGGACGAATTGCAGCCCATGACGGAGAAACTCTCCGAAGTGCTGGACTTCGACGCCATGGTGGGCACGGCTGCGCCGTTCCGCACCGCTCTCGCCAAGGCAGCCACCGCCGCACGCGGTCACGGCCACGTCCTCGTCGAAGGCGAAACAGGCACCGGCAAGGAGATGCTGCTGCGTGCCATGCACCAGGCATCGACGCGCTCCAAGGCGCCGGTACGCCTGGTGAATTGCGCAGGCATGCCGGGCAACTCCCTTGAATCCCTCCTCTTCGGCCACGAAAAGGGCGCCTTTCCGGGGGCATTCGACAAGCAGGTGGGCCTGATAGAACTCTGTGACGGCGGGACACTGATGCTGGACGAGATCGACCGTATCGATCTGTCGATCCAGGAACGTCTCGCAGAAATGCTCGAGAGCGGTATCGTCAGGCCGACCGGCGCATCGCACGGGTTCCGGGTCGATGTCCGCGTATTCGGCGCGAGCGACGTCCCGCTCGACATCCTCATCGAGAACGGCGAGTTTTCCGAGGCTTTGCGCGACAAATTGTCGGCAACCAGCATCTATCTCCCGCCGCTGCGTGACCGGTTGGGCGACATCCCCGCCCTCACCCGCTATTTCCTTTCCCGCATCGCCGAACAGCCGGGTCTCAAGCACCACTCGATCGCAGATAGCGGCCTTTCACTGCTGGAAGCCTACGACTGGCCCGGCAACGTTCGCCAGCTCCAGGCCGTGCTCTTCCGCGCGTCCGTGTTCTGCGATGGCGAGGCGCTGACTGCCGAAAGCTTCCCGCAACTGGCCGAATTGCTCGGCGACGGACATCGCGGCGAAAGCCGCGCCCGCGGGCTTGGCGTGCTGCTCTACCAGGACGACGGCAATTTGCGTCCGCTGGAAGAAATAGAGGCCGACATCATCCGCCTGGCCATCGGTCACTACCGCGGCCGCATGACCGAAGTCGCGCGCCGTCTCGGAATCGGCCGCTCGACCCTCTATCGCAAGCTTTCCGACCTCGGCATCGACAACGCTGCGTGATCTGCTAGAAGCGGGTCGAACCGAATGGGAGTAATTCAGGTGAACAAGGGACACCGCTGAGGCGGAACGACTGTCCACGTGGCTGCAATTGCGGCCCGAATTGCATCTGAATTTTTCCGAGGTAACACCATGCAAAAACTGACTGAGAAACTGTGCGTTGTCACCGGCGGCGCGCGCGGTATCGGCAAGGCCGTTTGTGCAGCTTTCAAGGCCGAAGGCGCGCGCGTCGTGCTGACCGATATCGACGAGGCCGAAGGTAGGAAAACAGCCCAGGAGCTTGGCTGCGAATTCGCCAGGCTGGACGTGGCGAGCGAGGCGGACTGGGACGCTTTTGCACAAGCGTTTCCGTCTATCGACGTTCTGGTCAATAACGCCGGGATCACCGGCTTCGAGGACGGCCCCGCCGCGCACGATCCGGAAAACGCGAGTCTTGCCGAATGGCGCCGCGTCCATGCGGTCAACACCGACGGCTGCTTCCTGGGTTGTCGCTATGCCCTTCGCGCGATGAAGACCAAGGGTGCAGGATCGATCATCAACATGTCCTCGCGCTCCGGCCTTGTCGGCATTCCGGGTGCTGCTGCCTATGCCGCAAGCAAGGCGGCAATGCGCAATCATTCGAAGTCCGTGGCGCTTTATGCTGCGCAGAACGGCTGGGCGATCCGCTGCAATTCGATCCATCCTGCCGCCATCCTGACCGATATCTGGGAGCCGATGCTTGGCGACGGTCCCGATCGCGATGCGCGCATGGCAGCGCTGGTTGCCGATACGCCCCTGAAGCGCTTCGGCACTGTCGAGGAGGTTGCCGCGCTCTGCGTTTACCTCGCCAGCGAGGAGAGCGGCTACATGACAGGCAGCGAGCTCACGCTCGACGGCGGGTTGCTGGCAGGCTCGGCAGCTTCTCCGGGTAGCTAACCCGGCAAATCGCTGAAGTCGGTCAGTGCTGCGTCCCTGAGGCCGCGCCAGACGTTGCGCGCCTGCACGGTTTCGGGGACGTCGTGGACCCGCAGCACCTGCGCCCCGCCGCGCATTGCCTCGAGCGCAAGGGCGACGCTGCCGCCGAGCCGCTCTTCCACCGGCGCCTCCTTGCTCAGCGCACCGATCATGCGCTTGCGGCTTGCCCCGAACAGGAGCGGGTGGCCCAGCGCATGGAACAGCGGCAGGGCGTTGATCAGGGCGAGATTGTCGGCCAGCGATTTGCCGAAGCCGATCCCGACATCGAGCATGATGTTCTTCGCTTCGATCCCCGCCTCAAGCGCGGCATCGCGGCGTGCGCGCAGGGCATCGAAGACGTCGAATACGACCGCATCATAGTCCCCGTTCGCGTGGAGATCCTCGCCCCCCGCCCCCGGTGCGTGCATCAGCACGACTGGGCAACCGGCGGCGGCGACCACTTCTGCGCTGCGCGGATCGTGCTTGAGACCAGAGACGTCGTTCACCAGATGAGCGCCCGCTTCCAGTCCGGCCTCCATGACCGCGGCCTTGCGTGTATCGATGCTGATCGCTGCCCCCATGGCGGAACAGGCTTCGATCGCCGGTACGACGCGCTCGATCTCGTCGCCTTCCCACAACGGCTGCGCACCCGGCCGCGTGCTTTCGCCGCCGATATCGATGATCGCCGCCCCGGCTTCGAGCATGGCGGCAGCAACCTCGCGCTGGACGTCGGGCTTATCCATGAACTCGCCACCATCGCTGAAGCTGTCGGGCGTTACATTGAGGATTCCCATGACCTGCGGCTGGTCCAGCGCGACCGCGCGGCTGCCGAGCTGCATGGGCGGATGCGCCAGGGTGAGGTTGGCCCATTGCGCCTCTGCCTCCGCTCCGACCTCGTCGGGCAAGGCGCCCAGCACCTCGTCGATCGTATCGACCGAGGCGAGAAGCCGTTCGACAACCTCCCCGCCGCGCCGCAGGATCACGGCGAAACGGCTGGCATAGACCATGGTCCCCGCAAGCCGGATGGCATTTCCATGTTCGGATTGGGGACCCGGCGCGAAGCCGACGGGGCGGATGTAGACATGATCGCTCATAGTAGGACTGTCCTAGCCGATTGCCGACAGGATGGAACACATGGAACATGGTCTTGGGGGAAGAAATTTCACCGAGACGAAATAGCCGCCCCTACCTCACGTGAAGACCCCGGCATAAAGGCAATTTCAGCAGTAGGACAGACGCTGGCTCTCCTCGACCTATCGTTGAAGCAAGAGAGCTTACGATTGGTCCATCTGGCTATGTACGGAGGTCTGGCAAATTCGGTGGCCGGGTTACTTCGGGGAACTGCGACGGGCGCTCACCCATTGCTCGGGTTGCAGACTGCCCGGGTACGTTCCGGAAGCAACACGAGATTTCAATGTCCCATCAAATGACGCTTCAGAGCATTCGACCTGTCACTCACGATGTCCATGAACTGACCTTTGAGAAGCCCGACGGCTTCGACTTCCGCCCCGGTCAGGCAACCGATCTGGCGCTGGACCGTGACGGCTGGCGGGACGAAAAGCGCCCCTTCACCTTCACTTCGCTGCCAGGCGCGAACCATCTTCAGTTCACGATCAAGTCCTATCCTTCGCACGACGGCGTCACCGAACAGATCGGCATGATGAAGGCGGGTGATGGCGTCATTATCGAAGACCCGTGGGGCGCGATCGAGGACAAGGGGCCCGGTGTGATCATCGCCGGTGGTGCTGGCCTCACCCCGTTTATCGCCATCCTTCGCGCCCGGCAGAAAAGCCACGGGTCGCTGGACGGCTACCGGCTGATCTTCTCCAACAGCAAGGAGAAGGACATCATCCTTCGCGAGGAGCTCGAGAATATGCCGGAGCTCCAATTGGACCTCGTGCTGAGCGACGAAGACGTCGACGGGATCCACCATGGCCAGATCGATGGCGATTTCCTCGACAATGCAGGTCTCGATTTCGGCAGCACATTCTACCTTTGCGGGCCGCCTCCTATGGAAGACGACGTGTCGGAAGCGCTCAAGGTCAGGGGTGTAAGCGAGGACCGTTTGGTTCGCGAAGAAGAGTAGGCCTCCAAGCCGGACCGAAGCGCCGCTCGCTCAGTCCTCTACCGCCAGCAGGTAGAGTTGGCGCGCGGCGTCGATGGGTTTCACGTCCTTGCCGTCCGCACCATCGACTTCGTAGTGCCAGAAGGTCCAGCCGTTGCAGCTGGGCGCACCTTGTAGCTCCTTGCCGAGACCGTGGATGCTGCCGGTCTGCTTCCCGCAAGCAAGCGAACCGTCGGCGCGCACGGTCGCTTTCCAGCGCCGCTTCTTGTCGAACAATTCGGTGCCGGGCTTGAGATAGCCGCTTTCGACCAGAGCGCCGAAAGCGACCTTGGGCGCGCTGCGGCCGGCCTGCATCGTGGTGAGTGCGCTTTCGTCGAGCGGCAGTTCCTTTTCGATCCGCTTCAGCGCGGCATTGCGATAGACGCCTTCACGCTCGCAGCCGATCCACTGGCGGCCGATGCGCTTGGCCACCGCGCCGGTCGTACCGGTGCCGAAGAAGGGATCGAGCACGACGTCGCCCTTTTCGGTGGTCGACAGCAGTACGCGGTAAAGCAGGCTTTCGGGCTTCTGCGTCGGGTGGACCTTATGGCCGCCCTCCTTCAGCCGCTCTGCCCCGTTGCAGATGGGAAGAACCCAGTCGCTGCGCATTTGCAGCTCATCGTTGAGCGTCTTCATCGCGCGGTAGTTGAAATGGTACTTCGCCTTTTCGCCCTGCGAACACCAAAGCAGCGTCTCGTGCGCATTGGTGAAACGGGTGCCGCGAAAATTGGGCATAGGGTTCGACTTGCGCCAGACGATATCGTTCAGGATCCAGAAGCCCAGGTCCTGCAGGATCGCGCCGACGCGGTAGATGTTGTGATAGCTGCCGATGACCCACAGCGCGCCGTCGGGCTTCAGGATGCGCTTCGCCTCGGTCAGCCAGGCGCGGGTGAAATCGTCATAGGCCTTGAAGGTATCGAACTTGTCCCAGTCGTCGGTCACCGCATCGACATGGCTGCCGTCGGGACGATTGAGATCGCCGCCAAGCTGGAGATTGTACGGAGGATCGGCGAAGACCAGGTCTACGCTGGCCGTCGGGATGGAGCGCATGGCCTCCACGCAATCGCCATCGAGGATCTTGCCCACGGGCAGTTCGAGCGGGAGTTCGACCGCCTTCTCGGTGCGCTGAACGCGCGATTTCGTGGTCTCGATGACCCCCATGTGACCGTCCCCTTTGGCTTAGTTATCCACAGGGTGAGTCCAAACCGAGTCCACGTCAAGCAGCTTCTGGGTTGCATATCGCATCGACACATAACTCCTGAGGGAGAACGAAAGGAGTCCCCCACAAGATGTTGAGTCCGCACGGATTCGGCGGACTCAAGATGATGCGGTGTGGCCCGGAAGACTCTTTTTTCCGGTGTTTTCGGCCGGATTAGCCATCGGCGGGCGGAAGACCCGGATCGACGCCGGTCAGGTCGATCGATTTCTCCCATAGGCGGGCAGCCAGCAGCGGGTCGCGGGCCGTGCGTGTCGCATAGGCCTTGCCCGATGCCTTGCCGCTCATTTCGCGGAAGCCCCAGCTGCCGAAATAGTCGCCGCCCTCCGCTTGCGGATCGGTGGCCGCCTGCAAGGCCGGGATGGCACCGTCTTCGGCAGAGTTGAGGGCGAGCCCGATGACGGGGCCGAAAACGCTGCCGAGCAGGCCCAGGTGGCGTGTCAGTTCCGTCTGCGCGACGCCCGGGTGGCAGGCGATTGAGACTACCGGCGAATTTGCGGCGCGCAGCCTCCGGTCCAGTTCGAGCGCGAAGAGAAGGTTGGCGAGCTTGCTCTGGCCATAGAACTTCGTGCGCGAATAGCCGTGCCTCGCATCGAGATTGTCGAAGTCGATCTTGGCGCCCTTATGCGCGATGGATGACTGCGACACGACCCGCGCACCGCCGTCCTGCGCCAGCTTGTCGAGCAACAGGCCGGTGAATGCGAAATGTCCGAGATGGTTTACTGCAAACTGCGATTCCGCGCCGCCGATCGAGTGCGATAGCGGCGGCACCATGATCCCAGCATTGTTCACCAAGATGTCGATCTTTTTTTCGCTCTTTGCCTCTTCGGCGGCATCGCGGATCGAGGCGAGATTGCCGAGGTCGAGATGAAGGTAATCGAGATCGGCCTGCTCCGGTCCGCTCGCGATATCGTCCATCGCCGCCTTGGCCTTGTCCCCATCGCGACAGGCGAGGATCACCCGCGCGCCCTTGCGCGAAAGGCCTCGGGCAATTTCCAGCCCGATGCCGGTATTGGAGCCGGTGACGATCGCGGTCTTGCCGCTCTGGTCGGGAATATCGGAATAGGCAAAGGTCACGCGAACATCTCCATCTGCGATACCGGCGCAAAGCTGCGGCGGTGCAGCGGGCTCGGTCCGTGTGTTCGCAATGCTTCGAGATGCTGGGGCGTTCCATAACCGGCGTTGCGTTCCCATCCATAATGCGGGAAGCGCGTTGCCGCATCGCGCATGACGCGGTCGCGATATTCCTTGGCCAGGATCGAAGCGGCACCGATCGCCTTTTCCTTCCCATCTCCGCCCACAATTGCACGCGCAGGCCAGCGCCACGTGTCGCAGCGGCCATGCGGCGTCTGGTTCCCGTCGATCAGCACCGCTTCGGGCTCGTCTCCCAAAGCATCCACCAGACGGGAAACGGCGAGCGTCATCGCCAGCATCGTCGCCTGGAAGATATTGATGCGGTCGATCTCTTCCACGTCGACAATTCCGAGGCCCCAGGCACAATTCTCGATAATTTGCGGCTCGAGCGCGGAACGGCGGGCGGCGCTGAGCTTTTTGGAATCGTCGAGGCCTTCGGGGCACGGGTTGCACAACACCACGGCGGCAGCGACAACCGGACCGGCAAGCGGTCCGCGACCGGCCTCGTCCACGCCGATAATGAGCGGGGCCTGGCCCAGACCTTGTTCGGGAGATGAAGAGATCATGAAACGCCTATCCGTTATTGCCGCCACCCTATCCCCGCTGCTGATGGCCGCAAGCTGCGGAGGCGGGTACTCCACCGATGGAGGCAGCTCGGCGACATCGACGCCAACCCCGGTGGCAGGCGAATTTTCAGGCGAATTCGCGATTACCGAACACGGATCTTTCGCCGACCCATGGGCTTCGGCCTTCCTTCCCGGCACCCGGATGATCTTCATCACCGAACAGGCAGGCAGCATCAAGTTCAAGGACCTTGCGAGCGGAAGGCTTGGCACTGTCACCGGCGTGCCCGAAGTCGATTATGGCGGCCAGGGCGGCTTGGGCGAGATTGCTTTCCTACCCAGCGAGGCAGGCCAAGGCACCGACCGCCGCACGATCTATCTGAGCTGGGCGGAAGCCGGTGAGGGCGACACGCGCGGTGCCGTGGTTGGTCGTGGCACGCTGGTATGCCAGCAGGCCGATGAATGCAGCATCGAAGGTTTGAACGTGATCTGGCGCCAGGCACCCAAGGTGACGGGACGCGGCCACTATTCGCACCGCATCGCCTTCAGCCCGGACGAGCAATATCTCTTCATCACGAGCGGCGACCGCCAGAAAATGGAGCCGGCACAGGACACTTCGAACGCACTCGGCACCGTGGTGCGCCTCAATCTCGACGGCACGCCTGCGGCCGGTAATCCGCTGGCCGGACAGGGCAGCCCCAGCGACCAGATCTGGTCGTGGGGCCATCGCAACCTCCTAGGCATCGATTTCGATGCAAGCGGTCGCTTGTGGGAGATCGAGCACGGCCCGGCAGGCGGCGACGAGCTGAACCTGGTCAAGCGCGGCGCCAATTACGGATGGCCGCTGCGCTCGAACGGCGATCACTACGACGGTGACAATATTCCCGATCATACCGCAGACGACGGGTTCGAGAAATTCGCGATCAACTGGACACCGGTCATCGCGCCCGGAAACATGATCTTCTATCGCGGGGACCTGTTCCCCGGCCTCAAGGGCGACGCGATGATTTCCGGCCTCAAGACCAAGGCCTTGATCCGGGTCGAAGTGGATGGCGAGAACGCGCGCGAAGTGGCGCGTTATGACATGGGCAACCGCATCCGTTCGGTCATCGAAGGTCCGGATGGCGCGCTTTGGGTCCTCGAAGACGGGGAAACGGGCCGCCTGCTGGAACTTCGCCCCGAATAAGCGAAACTTGGTCGACTTGATGGCGGCGCGGCCCTAATCGCCGCGCCGCTATGGCGACAATCGTTCCCCTTTCCGCAATCGACCCTGCGCTGGTCGAGCAATTGCTCGACGCGGCATTCGGGCAGCAGCGGCACGCGCGCACCGCCTATCGGATCCGCGAAGGGGCCGATGCGCTGGATGCGCTGAGTTTCGCCGCTCTCGACGAAGACGATTACCTCGCCGGAACCATCCAGCTGTGGCCCGTCGCCCTCGTCGATCCCGGGGGCAGGCCTCACCCGATGATCATGGTCGGTCCGGTTGCTGTCATGCCCGGACGGCAGGGTGAAGGCTTCGGCAAGGCCCTGATGGCGGCAAGTCTGGGTGCCATCGAAAGCGGGTTCGAAACGGGCGCCATGCCCCTGCCGCAGGTCATGATCGGCGACCCGGAATATTACGCGCGCTGGGACTTCACCGCGCAGCATACGGGCGGTTGGCACTGCCCCGGCCCCTTCGAAAAGGAGCGGCTGCTAGTGCGTACCAGCAATCCCGGCGTGCTCCCGAACGAAGGCATGCTCGGACCGTGGCCCGCATAGAGTTGCGCTGAGCCGCGAGCCGCCCCAAATAGCGGGCATGGTATATACCCCTCCCCCGGAACTTGCCGGACTGTCGCTCGCCCAGATTGCCGAACAGGTCGAGGCACGCAAGCTGCCTCCCGTAGAGCAATGGACGCCCGAACAGACCGGTGAAAGCCATATGCAAATCCTGGAGGATGGAACGTGGCTGCATGAAGGTAGCCCCATCTCCCGCCCCGCCATGGTCCGGGCGTTCGCCGGATTATTGAGGCGCGAAGACGATGGCGGGTACTGGCTCGTCACCCCGTTCCAAAAGCTATCCATCGAGGTCGAGGACGCCTGCTTCATCGCCACCGACGTCAGCGAGACGGAAGGCAACCTCGCCTTTCGCATTAACACCGATGAGTTGGTTGTCGCGGGACCGGACAATCGTATCCGCGCGGCTGGCGATGCCGAGAAACCCCGCCTCTATGTCCATGTCAGGCGCGGCTGCGAGGCACGCCTCAATCGCTCGACCTACGAACAGCTCGCCAAGATTGCGCTGGAGAACGGCGAGGACTGGAGTGTGACCAGCGGCGGAGAGCGGTTCTCGCTACTGCCTGCATGAGCGAACTGTTCGATCGCCTCACCCACTTGTTCGAGCAGGGCCACGCCGCGCCCTCGCCCAACCTGCTGAGCGACGAACGTTTCGCCGATCTTGACCGCACGGCCGATGCCGCCGTCCTCATCGCGGTGACGGATCGAGATGACCCGACCGTCCTCTTGACCCAGCGACCACGCACCATGCGCGACCATCCGGGCCAGGTCGCCTTTCCGGGCGGGAAGCTGGATGACGGAGAGCACGCGGTCGACGCCGCGCTGCGCGAAGCATGGGAGGAACTGGGCATCGAGCGTGAGCACGTGCGCGTGATCGGCACAACGGACCGCTATCAGACCGGCACCGGTTTCGACATCACGCCCGTTCTGGCCACGGTCCCCCACGACCTACCGATCCGTCCCGACCCGCGCGAGGTGGAAAGCTGGTTCGAAGCGCCGCTATCGCTCCTCATGCGTCCCGAGAACTGGCAGGAAAACGAGGTGTTCTGGAAAGGCGCGATGCGCCGCTATTATGAAATGGACCATGAGGGCTATCGCATCTGGGGCGTGACCGCCGCGATCTGCATCAACCTCTCGCGGCGACTGGCGTGGACGGGCTGAGCGTTCTAAAGGCGCTGCCATGACCCGCCTGCCCGACACCGACTGGACCAAACGCGCCGACCTTGCCTCCCTCGTGGCTGCGCTGGGCGCGGAAAACACGCGTTATGTCGGCGGTGCGGTGCGCGACACTCTGCTGGGCAAGGCAATCCACGATATCGACCTTGCCACGACGCTGGTTCCCCATGCCGTTATCGACCGCTGCAAGGAGGCGGGCATCCGTACGGTTCCGACCGGCATCGACCATGGAACGGTTACGGCAGTCCTGCCGGACGGTCCGGTGGAGATAACGACCCTGCGCCGCGACATTTCGACCGATGGCCGCCGAGCCACGGTCGCCTTTGCCGAGGAATGGCGCGAAGATGCGGCACGGCGCGATTTCACTATCAATGCGCTCTATGCGCACCCCCAAACGCTCGAGATCGACGATTACTTCGGCGGCTTGGAGGATATGGAGGACCGCCGGGTCCGCTTCATCGGTGATGCACGCGAACGCATCCGGGAAGATCACCTGCGCATCCTGCGCTATTTCCGTTTCCAGGCGCGCTTCGGCGATGCTCCCGAAGACGAAGCGATCGCGGCCTGCTCGCAGCTGGCACATACGCTCAAGGGCCTCAGCCGCGAACGGGTTGCGATGGAATTGCTCGGCATCCTTTCCCTGCCCGACCCACGCGGTTCGATTGCGTTGATGGCGGAGCACGGCATCCTCGAGGTGATCCTGCCGGAGGCACGCGAGCGCGAGCAGAGGGTCTTTGGCAGCCTGATCGCGCACGAAGCCCGGCTTGGTGTCGAGGGCGATCCCGTCCGCCGCCTGGCGGCGTTGCTTCCACCCATTGCCTCGATCGCCCAAGCCGTTGCTGCGCGATTGCGCCTGTCCCGGGCGCAGAGAGCGCGCCTCTCCTGCATCGCGGAGCGCAAGGAGGACGACGCCGCTGCCCCGCGTGCCCTCGCCTATCGCGAAGGTATCGAGTGCGCGCGCGATCGCTTGCTGATCGCAGGCTCGAACATCGCCGCGCTGGCCGGGTGGGAGGTTCCCCAAGTGCCGTTGAAGGGCGGCGAGATCGTCGCGCGCGGGGTCGGCGCCGGACCCGAAGTCGCCCGCATCCTGCGAGCGGTCGAAGCACGCTGGGTCGAAGAGGAATTCCCCGGCGCCGACCGTGTCGCCGAACTGCTAGACGAAGAACTTTCCGCCAGCTCGAACACCTGATTGCTGCGCTGCAGCACGCAATCAGCACACTTCATCGCCCATGAGGCTCGGCTCGCCCTAGCCTTCAGCTTCGCTTAAGCTGCAATGCAACATAACGGGCTCACACGGTTGCCTCCCGGCGGTCGTTTTGTCATAGAGCGCCCGCTTCCCGGAGGGGGCATGCGGCACCGGCGTGAGGCTCTGTTCTCCGCAGCCGCTCAAATTTTTCGCAGGACCCTTAGCGCGCGCAGATGCGCATGGGGAACGCATAATCTGAACAAGTCTAGGAGTTCATTCATGAAAATCGCAAAGCTGGCCATCGCTGCCGTCGCTCTTGCCGCCACCCCCGCCCTCGCCAACGAGCAGGTCGCTGCAGGCGCAACCGTGACCGGTCCCGAAGGCAATGCCGTCGGCACCATCGTCTCGGTCGAAAACGGTCAGGCCGTGCTCGACACCGGCAAGCACAAGGTTCCGCTGGGCGTCGAAATGTACGGCCAGGGCGAAACAGGCCCGACCATCACCGTGACCAAGGCTCAGCTCGACGGCATGATCGACGCACAGCTCGCAGAAGCGGCTGCCAAGCGCGATGCAGCCCTTGTGGTCGGCGCAGAAGCCATGGACGCTTCGCACGCACCGCTTGGTACCGTGCTCGAAATCAACGGCGACAACATCGTCCTCGCCCGTGGCGGTGACGAAACGAACAAGGTCACCCTGCTGCGTACTCATTTCGACGCGACGGACCATGGCCTGATGGCTCGCCTGACGAACGCGCAGATCGATGCTGCCATGGCGCAGGCGGCTCCGGCTGCCGGAAGCACGGGCGAATAAGCCTTTTACCAATTCCCTGAGCCCAGTTTCAGGGTCGCAAGGGGCCGGGAGTGCGCAAGCGCTTCCGGCCTTTTTTGCTATCCGAACCGGTTGTCGCGCGGGAAGCCTTGCGGCGGCAGGCGTCCGGCACCGCCACGCGCGACCTTCCACTGCCACATATCGCCTTCGGTACGGGTCCGGTCGCCCTTGCCGCCCATTGTCCAGCTAAGCCCTTCTTCCAGCTTGAACGTGGTCGCATCGGACAGGCCGCCATCGCGATAGCTTTGCAGCTTCACGCCCTGCCCCTTGGCAAGCCGAGGCAGTTCTTCGAGGTTGAACACCACCAGCTTGCGGTTGTCGCCGACCACCGCAACGTGGTCGTGCCCCTGCTCGATAGCCCGCGCTACGACCAGCTTCGCATCGCCCTTGAGATTGACGACCTGGCGACCCTTGCGGGTTTCGGCCAGCATCGCGTCGGTGGTGGCGGCAAAACCTTTGCCGGTATCAGCGGCCAGAAGCACTTCCTGCCCTTCGCGATGGACGATGACCGCAGCGATCTGCGTACTTGCCTCTATGTCGAGCGTGTTGCGGACCGGTTCACCGAACCCGCGCGCGCCGGGCAGCTTGTCCGCGCCGAGAGTGAAGACCCGTCCGTCGGCCCCGACCAGCAACAGCTTGTCGGTCGTCTGCGCATGGAGGACGAAGGCCGGGCCATCGCCTTCCTTGTACTTGAATTCCTGGTCCAGCGGCAGGTGCCCCTTGGCCCCGCGTACCCAGCCCTTTTGCGAGAGGATGACTGTAACAGGCTCCTTCTCGATCATCGCGTCCATGCTGAATTCGACTGCCGGGGCAGCCTCTTCGATGGTCGTGCGGCGGCGGCCGAGATCGGTTTCGGGCCCGTATTCCTTGCGCAAGGTATTGAGGTCGCGCTTCAGGCGCGTGCGCTGGCGGGCCGGGGAGCCGAGCAGTTTCTCGAGCTCATCCTGTTCTTTCAGCAGCTCGTCCTTCTCGTTGCGCAGCTGCATTTCTTCGAGCTTGCGCAAGGAGCGCAGGCGCATGTTGAGGATCGCTTCCGCCTGCCGGTCTGTAAGCTTGAACTCTTCCATCATCACCGGCTTCGGCTCGTCCTCGGTCCGGATGATCTCGATCACGCGGTCGAGGTTGAGGAATGCGATGATATAGCCTTCGACAAGTTCCAGCCGCTTGGCGATCTGGTCGAGCCGGTGGCGGCTGCGGCGCTGGAGGATGTCGATCTGGCTGGCGATCCAGTTTTCCAGCAGTTCCTTCAGCCCCATGACCATCGGCGTGCGGCTTGCGTCCAGCACGTTGAGGTTGAGGCCGAAGCGCGTCTCCATGTCGGTGAGCTTGTAAATGCTCTCCTTCAGCAGCTCGGGATCGACATTGCGGCTGCGCGGCACGAGGACGATGCGGATCGCCTCGTCGCTTTCGTCACGCACGTCTTCCAGGATCGGCAGCTTCTTGTCGGCAATCGCCTGTGCGATCTGTTCGATCAGCTTGCCCTTGGCGACCTGGTAGGGGATTTCGGAAATGACCAGCTGCCATTGGCCGCCGCCCAGCCGCTCGATCCCCGCCTCGCGATCTTCCGGTTTTTCGGCTTCTGCGGCGTGGAAGCGGCCACGCACACGGAAAGAACCGCGTCCCGTCTCATAGGCGTGGCTGATCGTGTCCGCACTTTCGGGCACGACCCCGCCGGTTGCGAAGTCCGGCCCCTTGAACAGCTCCATCAGCCGCGCGTGTTCGACATGCGGATTGTCGATCACCTCCAGCGTCGCATCGACGATCTCGGCGACGTTATGCGAGGGGATATTGGTCGCCATGCCCACCGCAATCCCGCTCGCGCCGTTGGCGAGCAGGTTAGGGAAGAGGCCCGGCATGATTTCCGGTTCTTCTTCCTCGTTATTGTAGGTCGGGATGAAGTCGACCGTGCCCGCGTCCAGTCCCTCCATCAGGCGCATCGCGGTCTTGGTCAGGCGCGCTTCGGTGTAGCGGTAGGCCGCGGCGTTATCGCCATCGATATTGCCGAAATTGCCCTGCCCTTCCACCAGCGGATAGCGCAGCGCGAAATCCTGGGCGAGACGGACCATCGCGTCATAAGCGGCGGTGTCGCCATGCGGGTGGTACTTACCGATAACCTCGCCGACCACGCGGGCCGATTTCTTGAACCCGCTGGCGGGATCGAGCTTCAGCTGGCGCATGGTCCACAGCAGGCGGCGGTGGACCGGCTTCAACCCGTCGCGAAGGTCGGGCAGCGAACGCGCGGTAATCGTGCTCAGCGCATAGACGAGATAGCGTTCCGACAGGGCGGAATCGAAAGGTGCATCCACGATTGCATCGAACGGATCGACGCCGGAATCATCGAGATCGGTAGTGGCCATACGGCTTGCCCTACCAGAGCCACGGCTCGCCTGTCAGCACGGAACGCAGAGCTGTCCCCACACGTTGCATGGGTAACACGAAATCAAGGAGTTACCTATGACAAAGCGGATCATGATCCTCGCCACTAACGGCTTCGAACAGTCGGAACTGATGAAGCCGAAGGCCAATCTGGAAGACGCCGGTTTCGAAACCACCGTGGTGAGTCTCGAAAAGGGCGAAATCAAGGGTTGGGACCAGAAGGACTGGGGCGACAGCGTTGCGGTAGAGAAGACGGTCGATGAGATTTCCGACTGTTCGGGCTACGACGCGCTGCTCCTTCCCGGTGGCCAGATGAATCCCGACATCCTGCGCATGAACGAGCGTGCGATTGCCATCGTTCGTGAATTCGACATGGCCGGCAAGCCGATCGCAGCGATTTGCCACGCACCGTGGCTGCTCGCCGAAGCCGACCTCATCAAGGGCAAGACGGTCACTGCATGGCCCTCGATCCGGACCGACCTGAAGAATGCAGGCGCAAATGTGGTCGACAAGGAAGCGGTCGTCGATGGCAACCTAATCACCAGCCGTAATCCCGACGACATTCCGGCATTCAGCAAGGCCCTCATCGAAATGCTTGGTGAAACGGTGGAGAAGCGCGAACTCGAAAGCGCCTAACCGATAAATCGCTCTCGAGGAGAGAGAACGACCCCGCCGCAGCGATGCGGCGGGGTTTTTCGTTATCCGCTCATATCGTGGCTTTCCGCAGGGATCGCCACGCTCAGCCCGTCGAGGCCGTCCTCAAGCACGATCTGGCACGAAAGCCGACTGGTGCGGCGCACGCCTGCAGCAAGGTCGAGCATGTCTTCCTCTTCCTCGCTCGCTTCGGGGAGCCGGTCGAACCATTCCGCATCGACGACGACATGGCAGGTCGAACAGGCCATCTGCCCTTCGCACGTGCCCTCCAGCGGCATGCCCGCCGCCTGCGCCACGCGTAGCAGGCTGTCCCCCGCATTGCCTTCGGCTTCCACCCGATTGCCTTCGGTAGTGTGAAAAACGACCTTCATAGCGATCCCTGCGCCTGTGCTGCCTCGTTGATGATGCGCCCTGCTTCCTCGATTTCCTCGAGCGTGGTGTAGCGCCCGAAGCCGAGGCGGATGGACGCCTTGGCGAGCTTTTTCGGCAGGCCGATCGCTTCGAGGACGTGACTGGTACGCCCCGACCCGCTGGCGCAGGCGGACCCTGCCGAGAACATCACGTTGCGGCACTCGCTCATCAACCGGCCTACATCGAGGCCGCCGCCATTGGGGCCGCGCGGGCGGATATTGAGATTGCCGTGATAGCGCGCTTCGGCACTGCCGTTGAGTTCCCACTTGTCGAAGATCTCGGTCGCCCGCTTCCAGAGCTTTTGCACGTGCTCGGCATCCTGCTCCATGCGGTCCTTGGCCTCGGCAGCGGCAGCGCCCATTCCCGCAATCAGCGCGGGCGAGAGCGTGCCGGAGCGAAGGCCGAATTCCTGCCCGCCGCCGGTCTGGACTTCGTGCAGATCGACCCCGTCGCGCACCCACAAGGCGCCCACGCCCTTGGGCCCGTGGAACTTGTGCGCGCTGATCGCAATCATGTCCGCGCCGGTAACCTCTATCTTGCCATAGGCCTGCACCGCATCGCACAGGTAGAGAGCGTTGTTCTCCTTCGCCTTGCGGTGCCATTCGACCGTGGGCTGGATCACGCCGATCTCGTTATTGACCTGCATCAGGCAGACCAGGCGGGTGTCCTGCGGCAGGTCCTGCTTGGTATTGCACTGCCCGTCCTTGGCGACATTCAGCACATGGCACTTGCCCGCGTCCTTTGCCGTGTCGAGGACGGCGGAATGTTCGATGGCGGACACGCTGACGGTCCCGCCGCCCCCGTCCCTTGCCCGCGTGCCGCGAATGGCGAGGTTGAGCGCCTCGGTCGCGCCGGAGGTGAAGATCACCTTGCCGCCTGCAGGGAACAGCGCGGCCACCTGGTCGCGCGCGAATTCGATCGCGGCCTTGGCCTCGCGGCCGATCTTGTGCGGGCTGTGCGGATTGCCGAAGCCGGTTCCGCCCGGCCCGTCGAGCCAGCGCATCATGGCATCGCGCGCTTCAGGCGCGAGCGGGGTCGTGGCCTGGTAATCGAGGTAGATCATGCCGCTACCCGTGCCGGGCAAAGGCGACGAAGTTTACACCCTGTCACCCGCCCGGAATGCCTCGAGGCGCCCGGAATTGCGGGATTTTTCGCACGAGCCACCGGGGTGACACCTTGCTGCCTTGTGCGCAGGAGAACTGAATTCGTCATGGATCGGATCGTGGCCCGTCGTTCCGGAGTAGGAAAGGGATTGGCGGCGCAGGCAGTCGCGATGAACGTCATGCCTTCGCCAATTCAAGCCATACCTCGCAGAAGCGTTCCACTTCTTCGCGGGTGGTGTTCCAGCCGAAACTGGCGCGGATAGTGCGGTCGGCCACCTCGGGTGCGACCTGCATGGCTTGCAGCACGTGGCTGGTCTTCATCGTCCCGCTTGAACAGGCGCTGCCTTGCGAGACCGAGATGCCCGCCATGTCGAAGCGCATGACCTGCGCGCTGCCGCTCATCTTGGGCATGGCGATGGCGCGGATATAGGGCGTGGCGTCCGAAAGGCGGTCGGACAGGAACTTGCCACCGCTTTCGCGGCAGTGAGCAACGATTGCATCGAGCGGATCGAGCACGAAGGGGTCGAGATAGGGAGAATGCGCAGCTTCCAGCGCTGCCGCCATGCCCGCCGCGCCGGGCAGGTTCTCGGTCCCGCGCCGATATCCACGCTCCTGCCCGCCTGCCGGTTCGAGCATGGCGAAATCCTTCACCAGCAATGCACCGATCCCGATCGGGCCACCGAACTTGTGCGCGGAAACGATTGCCATGTCGCACGGGGGAAGCGCGAGCTTGCCCGCGCTCTGGGCGCAATCGGCAAGCAGGAGCCCGCCCGCCTGCTGCACGATGCCGGAAATCGCGGCGAGATCCTGACGATTACCCGTTTCGGAATTGATATGCTGGACCGCGACGAGTGGGCGCTCACGCTGGACTGCTTCCGTCAGGATTTCGAGATCGAGCGCGCCGTCGGGCCGGACCGGCAGGCGCTCCGCATCGGGAGCCGCTTTCAGGATGGCATCGTGCTCGACAGCCGAGAGCAGCCGCGCGCCTGCCTTGGCATGGCCGAGGGCCAGTGCCGCCGCCTCGCTCGCCCCGGAGGTGAAGATCACTTCACCCTCCCAGCCGAGCGCCCGTTTCACGCGCTCGCGGGCATCTTCCAGCGCGGCGCGGGCCTTGCGGCCCTCGGCGTGCGGGCTGCTGGGATTGGCCCAGAGGTCGAAGCCTTCCTCCATCGCGGCGCGCGCTTCGGGGCGCAGCGGCGTAGTGGCGGCATGATCGAGATAAATTCGTGTCTTGACGGGACGTGCTCAATATAATTGCGATTTCGCAGCGAAACCCTATATAGCGCGCAACCTCGCGCAAGCCATATCCGGCCTGCGCCATCGAAAATTTCCGACAGGGTACACCTCCCCATGCCGACCGTGATCTTTCCCGGCCCCGAAGGCCGCCTCGAAGGCCGTTTCTCCCCCGCACCGCGTCCGCGCGCGCCCGTGGCGATGATCCTCCACCCGCACCCGCAAGGCGGCGGCACCATGAACGAGCAGATCACGCAGCGGCTCTACAAGACCTTCGTCAATCGCGGCTTTGCCACGCTGCGCTTCAATTTCCGCGGCGTCGGCCGCAGCCAGGGCAGCTTCGACAACGGCATCGGCGAATTGTCCGATGCGGCGAGCGCGCTCGACTGGGTGCAGCAGGTCCATCCCGATGCATCCGTCACCTGGGTTGCGGGCGTCAGCTTCGGCTCGCTGATCGGCATGCAGCTGCTGATGCGCCGCCCGGAGATCCGCGGCTGGATCAGCATCGGTGCGCCTGCCAGCATGTATGATTTCTCGTTCCTGGCACCCTGCCCCGCCAGCGGCATCTTCATCCACGGCGCGCAGGACACGGTCGTCCAGCCGGGCGCGGTCACCAAGCTCGTCGAAAAGCTGCGCACGCAAAAGCACATCACCGTGCACCACGAAGAAATCCCGCGTGCGAACCACTTCTTCGAGAACGAGCAGGAAGAGCTGATGAAGTCGGTCGACAACTACCTCGACTTCCGCCTCGATCCGAGCTGCCCAATCAAGTGATCCGGTGACGGGCGCCACTGATTTGGCGCCCTCAACCGCCTGAAAATCGACATCCTTTCCAACTGCGCGAAGCCCCTAGCGCCGGGCTCCGATCCCGTGCGCCTTGCATTCTGAGTGTAATGTTGTAACATTGCAGTCTAGAGTCGCAAGGAGAGGAAAGACTATGGCCTATGCAGATACCAGGAGGGCATCGCCGGCCGGCATGGTTGCCGCCATCGGCGTGCAGGCTGCCATCGGTTTCGCCGTCATCACCGGCCTGACCGTCACGGCAGGCATCGTCGAAAAGCCCGAGATACTCGACACCTGGGACATCAAGGACGAGCCGCCGCCCCCGGCCCCGCCTCCGCCCGAACCGGCCACGGATGCCGTGCCGGAAGTCGCCACCACGCCGCCGATCACGGTGCCGCAGCCCGACCTGTCGCTGTCGGACATCAAGCCGGTCATCCCCACGACCGAGCTGATCCTGCCGCCGCAGCCCATGCCGAAGCCCGGCCCGACCAAGCTCGATCCGGTGCCCTCGCCCACGCCGAGCGGTTTCGATCCGGTGGGGGCCAAGCCGCGCAACGACCCGGGCCGCTGGCTGAGCGATCGCGACTACAAGTCGAGCTGGGCGCGCCGCGATCTGACCGGTACCGCGACGTTCAAGCTCGATATCTCGGCGACGGGCAATGTAACGGGCTGCCAGGTGACCCGCTCCACCGGCCACTCCGAGCTAGATGCCGCAACCTGCGTGCTCGTCCAGAAACGCGCGAAGTTCGAGCCCGCCCGCGGTAGCTCGGGCGAGCCGGTGGCGGGAAGCTATACCGGCTCCGTCCTCTGGCAGCTGCCCGACTGAGCCTCCCGATCAGGCAGCGTCAGCGAGAGCCCCGTTCGACCTTGTCGAGCGGGGCTTCTCCGTCTGCGGTGGGTACCGTCCAGATCATCACGTTGACGACGGCGATAATCGCCAGCAGCACCATCAGGCCAGCATTCTTCAGATTGCCGGTCCGCTTCCACAGCATCCACGCGCCGAAGACCAGCAGGGCCGCAGCAAGGACGGTCAGCGATAGAACAGTGTCGAGCATCATTTCCCCGAAATTGATTGGTTCATCCGGCGTTTAGCCGCGGAACGCCAGGACGTCTTTATCGTTTAACAAATGTGTAGTCGGTCTGACTGCAGCGTCTTTCACAAAGGGGATAATACGATGGGTATTTTCAGCAAGATCAAGAGCGCGATTTTCGGCAAGGAGGCCAAGGCCCAGGAAGCCCCGCCCGCATCCACGCCCGTCAATGCCCCCGCCACCGCTCCCCGCGACGAGACCGTGCCCATGGTCAATGTCGAGAACAGCCTCGATTCCATGCCCGGCGCGGATCGCCTCAACTGGCGCACCAGCATCGTCGACCTGATGAAACTGATCAATGTCGATTCCAGCTATGCGAACCGCAAGGAACTGGCGCAGGAGCTTGGCCGCGAAGACTATAGCGGCACGGCAGAAGACAACATCTGGTTGCACCGCCGCACCATGCAGGAACTTGCGGCCAATGGTGGCCGCGTCCCGCCCGAATTCCTCGATTGATTTGACAAGGTAAGCGCGGCGGCCCCAAACCGCCGCGCATGACCACCCAAACCTTTGAAACCACCCGCCGCCAGTTCATCGCAGGACTTGGCGCGACCAGCGCTCTCACCCTCGGCGGATGCGCCGCCATCCCCCGCCCCGAAGGCATTGCGACGGCCCAGGCCATCGGCGCCGAACGATTGCTTGAAGTCGTCGGCTACAACCTCCTCGGCCACGAGCCGGAGCGCGCCACCGGACTTGGCGTCGATACCGGCCAGTACGCACATCTTCGGGGAAAGCTTGAAGACCAGTCGCCTGCGGGCCAGCAGGCTTATGCATCGACACTGAAGCAGGACCTCGAGCGCGTCCGCGCCTTCCCGCGCGAAGGCCTGGACAGCGAAAACCTGACCAATCTCGAAGTCGTCGAAAGCGCCTACGAACTCGCGCTCGACGGCTTTGCCCTGCCCTATGGCGATACCCCCGTCGGCAACTGGCGCACCGCGCCCTATGTCGTCATCCAGAACGTGGGCGAATATCTCGCCCTGCCGCGCTTTATCCAGTCGAGCCACAATGTCGAAAACGGCGACGATGCCGACGCCTATATCGAGCGCATGGAGCAGATGCCCTCGGTCTTCGACGGCGAACTTGCCCGCATTCGTGCGGCACGCGGCATGGGCGTCGTGCCGCCCGGCTTCCTGCTCGACAAGGCGATCAGCCAGATGGAACAGACCATCGCCAGCGCCGGCAAGGGCGAGCTTTTCGCAGACGATCTGCGCGCCAAGCTCAATGCCAAGGGCATGCCCGAAAGCCACGCCAACCTCGCACTGACACTGGAAACCGGCCCGATCGCCGAGGCGCTCCAACGCCAGCTGGCCGAACTACGTGCCGAACGCGCCGTCGCCAGCGATGCGCCGGGCATTTCCGCGCGCCCTCAGGGCGAGGAATTCTACGCTTGGGCCCTGCGTTCGAGCACGACCACGCGCCTCACCCCCGACGAGGTCCATAACCAGGGCCTCGAAGAACTCGACGCACTGCACGCGCGCATGGACCCGATCCTGCGCGATATCGGCTACACCAGCGGTTCGGTGGGCGAACGGATGCAGGAGCTGGGCAACGATCCGCGCTACAAGTTCGCAGAAGGCGATCCGGGCCGCGAAGAGATCATGGAATTCATCTGGGACCGGGTGAACTGGATCAAGGGCCAGATGCCGCGCGCCTTCAACACGCTGGTCGACCCCAACATGGAAGTGAAGCGCATCCCGCCCGCAGAAGAAGTCGGCGCGCCGGGGGCATATGGCGGTGCGGGCAGCAAGGACGGCTCCATCCCGGGCCGCTTCTGGATCAATCTGCGAGACACCGATCTGCACCGCAAATACGACCTCGCCGACCTCACCTATCACGAGACGATCCCCGGCCACGTGTGGGAGGGTGAATATTCCAATCGCCTGCCGCTCATCCGCTCCATCCTGGCCTTCAATCCGTTCAGCGAAGGCTGGGCGCTGTACGGCGAGCAGATGGCCGATGAACTGGGCGCATACGACGAATTTACCGTGGGCCGACTTGGCTACCTCCAAAGCCTCGCCTTCCGTGCGTGCCGCATGGTGGTGGACACCGGCCTCCACGCCAAGGGCTGGAGCCGCGAGCGCGCCGTCCAGTTCTTCGTCGAACGCAACGGTAGCAAGCGCGGCGAAGTGGAGAGCGAAGTCGACCGCTATTGCAGCTGGCCGGGGCAGGCGACCGGATACAAGCTCGGCCACAGCCGCATCGTCGACCAGCGTTCGCGCGCAGAGCGTGAACTCGGGAGCCGATATGATTTCAAGGCGTTCAACGATGCAGTGGTCCTGGGCGGCAATGTGCCGATGGATGTGCTGGAGCGGAATGTGGAGCGCTATATCGCGTCCGCCTCCGCCTAGGGCGGAGTTGAACGGAAGGCCTGATGGAACAGTTCGGCGAAAACCTGGAGACGATGCCGCGCGTTCCACTGGCCGACGAACACGTCGCCTGCCTGCGCGAACTCGGCACCGAGCGGACCTACGAAAAGGGTGCGATGGTGGCCGAGGCGGGCGAGACCATGGACCGTTTCGTCTACGTCCTCGACGGGGAAATCGAGGTCGTCGATCCGTTTTCCGGAGAGCGGTTGATGGATAGCTCGCTCGGGCCCACGCAATTCATGGGGGAGATCGCCTTCCTCAATGCGGGGTCACACACGCTGCCGATGCGGGCCGCGAAGGATACCCGCACACTCGAGGTCCCGCGCGAAGACATGCTGGATCTCATGTCGCGCATCCCGGAATTGTCGGACCACGTGCTGAGCGTGTTCGCCGCCCGCAGGCGCAAGCAGTTCGAAGGCAACAACAGCGCGATCAAGCTAATCGGCGCCGACCAGGATGCAGCCGTGCAATCGGTCGAACGTTTTCTCAGCCGCAATCGGGTTCCTTTCCAGAGCCTCGATCTCGACGGGGATGACGACGAGGCGCTCGAGGCGTGCCGGTTGGTGGAACATCGCCCGGCGGTCATCCTTGGCCAGGACCGCGTGATCGACGATCCCAGCCCGCGCAAGATGGCGCAGTATCTCGGCCTCGATCTCGATGTCTGCCGCGAGACGGTTTACGACCTGCTGATCGTTGGCGCAGGGCCGGCCGGAGTTGCTGCGGCTGTCTATGCCGGGAGCGAGGGCCTGAAGGCGCTCGTGGTCGAAGACACCGCCATTGGCGGGCAGGCAGGCACCAGCAGCCGGATCGAGAACTACATGGGTTTCCCGACCGGCATCAGCGGCGCCGACCTGGTCTATCGCGGACAGATCCAGGCGATGAAATTCGGAACCCGGTTTGCCATGCCGCGCCAGGTCTGCGGGCTTGTCCGGCGAGAGGACGGCACTTTTTGCGCCGATCTCGACGATGGCGACCAGGTGTGCGCGAAAACGGTGCTGGTTGCGACCGGCGTACAGTATCGCCGCCTTCCCCTCGACCGGCTGGCCGAATTCGAAAGCAGGGGCATTTTCTATGCCGCGACCGAGATGGAAGCCCGCTTTTGCAAGAATACCGAAGCGGTCGTCATCGGCGGCGGCAATTCGGCCGGGCAGGCGGCCATGTTCCTCAGCCGCAATGCCCACCACGTCCATATCGTCGTGCGCGGCGACAGCCTCGCCGAAAGCATGTCGAAATACCTGACCGACAGGCTGGTGGCCGACCCTGCGATCACGATCCATTACCGCACCGAAGCAAGCGCGCTGCACGGCGACGATCACCTCGAAGGCGTTACTCTATCCGGACCCGATGGCGACGAGCAAATCGACACCAGGGCGCTGTTTATCATGATCGGCGCCGCGCCCAATACGCAGTGGCTGTCCGACCTGGCGCAGACCGATGAGCGCGGGTTCGTCGTGACAGGCAGCGATGCCGGACGCAGCTCTCCTTACGAAACCAGCGCGGACGGTATCTTCGCCGTCGGCGATGTGCGCGCAGGGTCCGTCAAACGGGTCGCCAGCGCCGTCGGCGAAGGTTCGGTCGTGGTCAGCCGGATCTGGAACTATATCGACGCCCTGTCGAGGAAACAGCCGGCCGGATAGGGATTACCGCGCGGCAAGTCCGCCGACGATCGATCCCAGGATACCGCCAAGGCCGCCGCCCTGCTGGGCGCTGCCGCCACCCGCCTGCTTCGCCATGTAACCGGCGACCGCCATCGCGAGGATCGGCAGCATCTTCTTGAGCAGGTTTTCATCGAGCCCGGTGATGGCCGAGACTTCGCTGGCGACACCGCGGCTGGTTTCCTTGCCGCCGAAGATCGTGCCGAGAATGTCGTTGCCCTTGCCCGTATCGGTCGGACCGCCGCCGAGGACGGATTCGAGCAGGCCGCCACCGCCAAGGCCGCCGATAATACTGCCGAGCCCGCCAAGGCCCGACGATCCGGCCGTGGTCCGGCCCATTCCGGCTACGATGGCCGGCAGCAGGGCGCCCGCACCCGTGCGTGCGGTCTGTTCGTCGATATTCAGCTCGCGTGCCATGCTGGCAATCGCGCCGCTGTCCTGAAGCATCCTGGCGAGGCTCATAGCTGTTCTCCTTGTATGTCCAATACGGCATCCTGCTAGACGGCGAGGCATTTGCATAGGGGCGATCTCAAATCGCGCGGCATGCGGTGCCATTTTCTGCGCACCATACGAAAACCCCCGGGCCGCGTTTGATCGCGGCCCGGGGGCTCTCCTCTCCAACTGTTAGAACCGTCAGGCGGCAGCAGGTGCCGCGTCGCGCACGCCCTGGTCGACATGGGCTGCGAAGGGTTCGAAATTGTCCACGAACAGCTGCACCAGCTTGGTGGCGGTGCGGTCGTATTCGTCCTTGTCGTCCCAGGTGGAACGCGGGTCGAGGATCTGGCTGTCGACGCCCGGGACCGCGATCGGCACTTCGAAGCCGAAGTTCGGGTCCTTGCGGAATTCCGCTTCGTTGAGGCTGCCGTCGAGCGCGGCATTGAGCAGCGCGCGGGTCGCCTTGATGGGCATGCGGTTGCCTGTGCCGTACTTGCCGCCGGTCCAGCCGGTGTTGACCAGCCAGCACTGCGCGCCGCCTTCGGCGATGCGCTTCTTGAGCAGGTTCCCGTAAACGCTCGGATGGCGGGGCATGAAGGGCGCACCGAAGCAGGTCGAGAACGTCGCTTCGGGTTCAGTCACGCCGATTTCGGTGCCGGCGACCTTCGCGGTGTAGCCCGACAGGAAGTGATACATCGCTTGGTCGGGCGTGAGACGCGCGATCGGAGGCAGGACGCCGAAGGCATCGGCCGTCAGCATGATCACATTGCTGGGCGGCGGGCCCATGTTGTCGTCCGACGTGTTCGGGATCGACGACAGCGGATAGGCGCCGCGGGTGTTTTCCGCGAGGCTGTTGTCGTCGAGGTCGATCTCGCCGTCATCGTCCATCACCACGTTTTCGAGGACGGTGCCCTCCATGCGCGTGGTGGCGTAGATTTCGGGTTCCGCTTCGGGATTGAGGCGGATCATCTTGGCATAGCAGCCGCCTTCGAAATTGAAGACCGCCGTGTCCGACCAGCCATGCTCGTCATCGCCGATGAGCGTGCGGCTGGCGTCGGCCGACAGCGTCGTTTTGCCGGTGCCCGACAGGCCGAAGAACACCGCGCTCTTGCCGTCGGGGCCGATATTGGCGGAGCAGTGCATCGGCATCACGCCCTTGGGCGGCAGCAGGTAGTTGAGGATGCCGAAGACGCTCTTCTTCATTTCGCCGGCATATTTGGTGCCGCCGATCAGGATCAGCTTTTCTTCGAGGTTCACCGCGATCACGGTCTCGCTGCGGGTTCCGTGGCGGTCCGGATCGGCCTTGAAGCTCGGCAGGTCGACGATCGTGTATTCCGGCACGAAACCTTCGAGTTCGGCTTCTGTCGGGCGCACGAGCAGGGTGCGGATGAACTGGTTGTGCCAAGCGAGCTCGTTGATGACGCGCACGTTGACGCGGTATTCCGGCTGCGAACCGCCGAACAGGTCGGCCACGAACAGCTCTTCCTTGTCGGCCAGCGCCGCCATGAAGTCCTGTTTCAGGGCCGCGAAATGTTCCGGCTTCATCGAGGCGTTGTTGTCCCACCAGACCGTGTCTTCGGTTTCGGCGTTGCGGACGATGAACTTGTCCTTCGCGCTGCGGCCGGTGTGCTTGCCGGTCTGGACGACCAGCGGGCCATGCTTCGCGCGGCGGCCTTCGCCCCGCTCGAGCGCGGCTGCGGTCAGTTCTTCGGAAGTGAGATTGGGATGGATCGTCGCATCGATCTCGAAGCCCTGCGAGGCAAGCGAGGTGGAAAGCGGAAAGGTCACTGAAATCTCCAGCGCTGGTGAGCGGAATGTGTCCGGGAATCGCTGGCGCATACGAATGCGCCGCCCTTACCGATCCTTTAGTCCGGCCCCGCCGCAACGTCAAACGACCATCGGCCAGGAATGCCCAGAACGTGTGCGGCGTGCGTTGTCTTGCGTAAGGAAAAGCGTTACCCGACACAAACCATGGAAAACCAAGGCGAACAGGCCACCGCCCCGCAGGGCGCCACACCGCAGGCGGACGACCGCACGACCATTGCGCTGGTCGATGACGATCGCAACATCCTGACAACAGTTTCTATCGCGCTGCAGGCAGAAGGTTTTGCCACGCGCGTCTATTCCGACGGGGAAGCCGCGCTGGCGGCGCTGCTCGACAATCCGCCGGACCTCGCGATTTTCGACATCAAGATGCCCAAGATGGACGGGATGGAACTGCTGCGCCGCCTGCGCGAAAATTCCGCCCTCCCCGTCATTTTCCTGACCAGCAAGGACGACGAGCAGGACGAGGAAGCCGGCTTCCAGATGGGTGCGGACGACTATATCGCCAAACCCTTCTCGCTCCGCCTGCTGCTGGCGCGTATCCGCGCGATCCTGCGCCGCTCGGACGCACGGCGCCCCCTGCCGCTCGAAGTCGGGGAAAAAGCCGCCGAGATCATCGAGCGTGGTCGCCTGCGCATGGATCCCGCCCGCCATCATGTCACATGGGACGGCAAGCCGGTGTCGCTGACCGTGACGGAGTTCCTGCTGCTGGAAGCACTCGCGCTGCATCCGGGCGTCATCAAGAGCCGCAACCAGCTGATGGATGCCGCCTATCCCGACGACACCTATGTCGATGATCGTACCGTGGACAGCCATATCAAGCGCATGCGGCGCAAGTTCCGCAGCGTGGACAATGATTTCTCCTCAATCGAAACGCTTTATGGCGCTGGCTACAGCTTCAGCGATGGCTGAGAAGGGCAGCGTCCTCAAGGGCGATCCGCGACTTGAGAAACTGCGCTGGTCGCGCCGCCTTTCGCTCACCAGCCGCATCCTGTTCGTGAACGTCCTGCCGCTGGTGCTCCTTGGCGGCGGCGTCCTCTATCTCGACAGCTATCGCAAGCAATTGCTGGACGAGCGTTTCAAGCTGGCGCTGGTCGAAGCGCAGATCACCGCAGAAGCTCTCGCCGGTGCCACGGTCCAGCGCCAGGAAGCGCTGCTGATCCAGATCGGCAAGGAACAGCGCCTGCGCCTCAGGGTCTATGGCCCGGGGGGAGAGCTGGAATCGGACAGCTTCAAGCTGGCACCACCCAGCTTCGACCTGCCCGAACCGGCCGAGGTCGATCAAAGGGATATCGCCTACCGGATGGACCGATGGTTCGACCGGATCGTCGGCGCGCCCGCCCTGCCCGACTATGTCGACCCGGAAAGCGACGAAGCGTCGGCCTGGCCCGAGCTGGTTCGCGCGCGCGAGGAAAGCCTGACGCAAATCGTCCTGCGTGACGCACCGGACGGCACTCACGTCATCAATGCCGCCGCCCCAGTCGGGCTGGATGGCGATACCTTGCTGCTGACCCGCAATCCCGTCGACATCACCGAAAGCGTACGCGCCGCTCGCAGTACGGTTGCAGTGATCGTGCTGCTGTTCCTGCTGGTTTCGACCCTGCTGTCGTTCTTCCTCGCACAGACGATCGTGCGTCCCTTGCGCGAACTCGTTCAGGCGGCGGTGCGTGTCCGCCAGGGCCGCGATCGCGCGGTTGAGGTGCCCCGCCTGCCTGAACGCCGCGACGAGATCGGCATGCTCGCCCGCTCCATCTCGGATATGACCGCCGCCCTCAGGCACCGGATCGACGCGGTGGAAAGTTTCGCGGCCGACGTGGCGCACGAAATCAAGAACCCGCTCGCCAGCCTGCGCAGCGCGACCGAGAGCCTCGCCAAGGTGGACGACCCCGAATTGCGCGCCCAGCTGCTCGATATCGCGACGCATGATGTCCGCCGGATCGATAGGCTGGTGACCGAGATTTCCGACGCCAGCCGGATCGACGCGGAACTCTCGCGCGCCGAGTTTGAGCGCGTCGATCTCGACATGCTCGTGCGCAATATCGTCACCAGCCGCGAAGAGCGCGGAGAGAACGAGGGCCGCAAGATCGAAATCCATGCAGGCGGCGGATCCTACGCCGTCATGGGTGTCGCAATGCGCCTCGAAAGGGTGATCGACAACCTGCTCGACAATGCCGTGTCCTTCTCGCCGGAAGATGCGCCGATCACGGTCCACCTTTCCCGCCGCGACGGTATCGTCGACCTCGCGGTCGAGGACTGCGGGCCCGGCATTCCGGAAGAAAAGCGCGAGAAAGTGTTCCACCGCTTCCATTCCGACCGTCCCGATGGCGAGGATTTCGGCAATCACTCCGGCCTCGGCCTCGCGATCGCGCGCACCATCGCAGAGGCGCATGACGGCACGCTCCATGCCGAGATGCGCCCGGGCGGCGTCGAAGGCGCCTGCCTCGTGCTCAGCCTGCCCGCCGTGCGGTGAGCGAGCCGCTCTTCAACGTCAGCTGCGTGAGCCTGGGCGGCCGGGCGATCCTGATCAGCGGGCCGCCCGGAAGCGGGAAGACGTCGCTTGCCTTGGCTCTCATCGACCGCGGAGCGGAGCTTGTCGGCGACGACGGCGTTTCGCTTCACGAAAAAGACGGCCTGGTAATTGCCAGCCCACCTCCGGAAACCGCCGGCAAGATCGAGGTCCGCAATGTCGGTATCGTCGATCTGCCCGCGACCAGCGCCCCGCTCGCGCTGGTGCTGGATTTGACCGAGAACGCCCCCCGCTACCCCCTCGAAGAGAGATCTCGCGAGATCGTCGGCATCACGATTCCGCTCATCCAATTCCGGCCGGGAGACGCCATCCAAGCCCTGCGCGCGCAATACGCGTTGGATAAACACGGGCTGAGGGTTCCATCCCGTTCCGATGGCGGTGCTAAGAAGGCGCCATGAGCGACGACTCGCAAAAGCAACGCGTACTGTTGGTCACCGGCCTTTCCGGTGCGGGCAAGAGTACCGCCTTGCAGGTCCTGGAAGACCTGGGGTGGGAAGCGATCGACAATTTCCCGATCCGTCTCCTCTCTGGCTTGGTCGGGACAGAAAGCGACCATCCCTCCCCGATCGCCATCGGCTTCGACTCGCGGACCCGCGGCTTCGTGCCGTCCGAAACCATCGAACAGTGCCGGGCGCTTTCGCAACGCGACGATATCGAGCTGATGACCCTGTTCATCGACTGCTCAACCGCCGAACTGGAACGCCGCTACAACGAGACCCGCCGGCCCCACCCCATGGCACGCGGCCGCCCGGTCGCTGGCGGGATTGCCGCCGAACGCGAGCTCCTCGAACCGCTCCGGCGCTGGGCCGACAGCGTGATCGACACGACCGGTTTTTCAACCAACCAGTTGCAACAGGTCGTCCGCGAACGCTTCGCCGATAGCGAAACGCGCGACATGACCATCACCGTGTCCAGCTTCGGCTTCGCGCGCGGCATGCCCCCGCTCGCCGACCTCGTTTTCGACATGCGTTTCCTCGATAATCCACACTGGATCGACGGCCTGCGCGAACAGACCGGCCTCGACGAGGATGTCGCGGCGCATATCTCGTCCGACCCGGCCTTCGGACCGTCTTTTGCGCGTATTTCAGACACTTTGCGCGAGTTGCTGCCACACTATGCCGCGCAGGGGCGGAGCTACCTCAATATCGCTTTCGGGTGCACTGGCGGGCGCCACCGGTCGGTCTACAGCGCCGAACGCGCAGCCGAGGTCTTGCGCGAGGCAGGATTTTCGCCCACGGTCATTCACCGAAATCTGGGAAGCCGCCCCGCCGATCCGCTCGAGCGCCGCTGATTCCCTCGCCGCATAATGGTCGACAGACAAAGCTAACACCTTCGGAAAGCACAGCACGGCTCACTTCCCATGATCGGAATGATTCTCGTTACCCACGGCAAACTGGCCGAGCATTTTATCGATGCGATGGAGCATGTCGTTGGCCGCCAGGAAGGTGTCGCCACCATCTGCATCGGCCCGAACGACGATATGGAACTCAGGCGCAAGGACATCGCCGACGCCATCGAAAAGGTCGATGACGGCGATGGCGCGATCATCCTGACCGACCTGTTCGGCGGCACACCGTCCAATCTCGCGATCTCGCTGCTCGATACCGGTCGGATCGAGGTTATCGCCGGGATCAACCTGCCAATGCTGATCCGCCTTGCCGGAGCGCGCAAGTCGATGAACGTTGTCGATGCCGTGAACGCCGCTCAGACGGCGGGCCGCAACTACATCACCGTAGCCAGCGAATTCCTCGGGCAGGAAATCGACAGCGAACGGAAGGCAAGTTGAGCGAGCTTCGCAAGACCCTCACCGTCGTCAACCAGCGCGGCCTGCATGCACGCGCCAGCGCCAAGTTCGTCGGCGCGGTGGCGGAAGTGCCCGAAGGCTGTTCGGTGCGCGTCGCCAAGGGCGGCAATGAAGCGGCAGGCGGCAGCATCCTCGGCCTCATGATGCTCGGCGCGGCCAAGGGCGACACGATCGAACTGATCGTTGCCGGAAGCGAGGCTGAAACCGTCATGGCCGACCTTTCCGCCATGATCGAGGACGGTTTCGGGGAACCCTGACATGATGGGCGAGCGCAGCGACGCGCGCCGGATCATCACCGGCTTTTCCAATCCCACGGTCAAGGCGCTGCGCGCCCTGCGCGAAAAGAAGCACCGCAAGGCGGCGGGCAAGTTCCTCGCAGAGGGTCTCCGCCTGCTCACCGATGCGCGCGAGAGCGGTCACATCCCCGAAACCCTCGTCCTCTCCGACAAGCGCGACCCGCACCCGTTGCTGTCCGAACTGGAACGCGCGGTCGAGGCATCGGGCGGCGAAATCATCGAGACCTCGCCCGACATCCTCGCCAAGATCACCGGCAAGGACAACCCGCAGGCGGTCGCTGGCGTCTTTGCGGAATTCGACACATCGCTTGCCGCGCTCGACCGCACCTCCGCCGATATCTGGCTAGTGGCGCAGGCGCTGCGCGATCCCGGCAATCTGGGCACCATGCTCCGCACCGCGGATGCTATTGGCGCAGGCGGCGTAATCCTGATCGACGATTGTGCAGACCCCTTCAGCGTCGAGACGGTGCGCGCCAGCATGGGCGCGATCTTCACGCGCCGCGTCGCGCGAGCCGAGTGGGCAGATTTCGAACAATGGCTGCGTGGCGGCGAAGGCCAGCTGGTCGCCGCCTCGCTGCGCGATGCACAGCCCTATCGCTCCGCCCCCTATGCCGCGCCCTGCTTCGTGATGGTCGGCAACGAGAGCCGGGGCCTGCCCGAAGAATACGAGATGGCGTGCGACCTTCGCGTGACCATGCCGATGAAAGGCCGTGCCGACAGCCTCAATGCCGCAGTCGCAGCCGCAGTGCTTGGCTACGAGGTGCTGGCAGCACTCGACAGCGGAAGCGCTTGATCCCGCCTCCGAATTGCTGCCAAAACGCGGCAAGGGAGAGGACGCAGTGATGAAAATCTTGAGTATGGCCGGAGTAGCAGGAGGTTTGCTCCTGTTAGCCTGCGTCACTGCCCCTGTCGAATTGGCAGAGACCGATCCGGCTGACCTGATCCTTACCAACGCGCGGGTCTATACGCTCGCCTGGGGTGATCCCGACGGGGAGGGCAATCCGGCAGCCGACGCGCCGTTCGACGGATCGAACTGGAGACCTGACGCCGAAGCGCTCGCGATCGACGATGGCGCAATCGTGTTTGCCGGAAGTGCGCAGGAGGTGCTTGCGTGGCAGGGTGCCGCAACGCGCATAGTCGACCTTCAGGGCGCGACAGTCCTGCCGGGCCTTGTCGACACCCACACCCATGTGGTCGAATTCGGCGCGAAGCTCGACGCCGTCGATCTCACCGATGTCGCGACCGAGGCCGAAGCGGTTGCGCTGGTTGCCGAACGCGCCAAGACGCTGCCTGCCGGAGAATGGATTATCGGCGCAGGCTGGGACGAAGGCGCCTGGGCCAATGCCTATCCCGACAAGGCTTTGCTCAGCGCAGCGGTGCCCGATCATCCCGTCGTGATGCGCAGCCTCCATGGCTTCGGTCTGTGGGCCAATCAGGCGGCACTCGATGCGGGAGGGATTACGGCGCAGAGCGCGGTGCCGGAAGGCGGCGAAATGCGGCTCGGCGACGATGGCGCGCCAAGCGGCCTCTTCCTCAACCGCGCCACGACCATGCTGGACGAGGCGATCCCCACGGCGTCACTCGAAACCCGCATGCGGCAGACGCGCAAGGGCCTGATGCAGATGGCGCGCGACGGCTACGTCACGGTCCATGAAGCGGGCGCGGATACCCATGCGATGGAGACCTTCGCTGCGCTGGAGGCGTACGACAATCTGCCGATCCGCGTCTACGCCATGCTCTCGCTGCGCGACGAGCCGCTGATGCGCCGCTGGATCGCGAGGGGACCGGACAGCGACACGGACTCAATGCTCGTGACACGGTCCGTGAAGGCCTATTACGACGGGGCGCTGGGCTCGCGCGGGGCGCGCCTGCTGGAGGACTACGCCGATCGTCCCGGCCATCGCGGCGTTAGCGGGAGCGGGTACGGCTTCGATCGCGAGTTGAACGAAGCGGCGATGAAGGCGGGCTTCCAGACCGGCATCCACGCCATCGGTGACGCGGGCAATCGCGAGGCGCTGGACATTCTCGAGCGCGTATTTGCAGAGGCCCCGGCCGCGCGCGACAACCGCCACCGGATCGAACACGCACAGGTGATCGCACCTGAGGACATGGGCCGCTTTGCCGATCTGGATGTAATCGCATCGATGGAACCGCCCCACGCGGTGGAGGACAAGACCTGGGCCGAAGACAGGCTCGGGGCAGAGCGTATTCGCGGTGCCTATGCCTGGCGCACCTTGCTACGAAATGGCGCACGCATGACCTTCAACGCCGACAATCCGGGCAGCGATCACAGCATCTTCTACGGTCTCCACGCTGCCGTGACGCGGCGCGACAAAGACCTGCAGCCCAACGGCGGGTGGTATCCCGGAGAGGCAGTGACCATCGAGGAAGCGATCCGCGCCTATACCTCGTGGTCGGCCTATGCGGGCTTCCGCGAGGACGAGACGGGCATGATCGCGCCGGGCCGCTGGGCCGATCTGACAGTCATGGACATCGACCCCTTCACCCTCGCCCGGAGCGATCCTGCGGGGCTGCTGGACGGAGAGATCGTGATGACCATCGTCGATGGCCGGATCGTCTACGAGCGATAGCGCCTATTCCGCGGCTTCGCGGCCATCCTCGATCTGCGCGGCGTCTTCCGCATTGTAGCGCGGGGTCGCCTCGACCTTGGGCACTTCCTCGATCTCGCGCTTGCCGATTTCGATGCCCTGTTCCGACAAGCGGCGACCGGCGGACAGGACGTTACGCTCGAAACTGCCGACGAACTTGTTGTAATTGTTGACTGCGGTTTCCAGCCCGCCGCCGACGCGCTTCATGTGTTCCGCAGCGACCGCCAGACGGTCGTAAAGCTCTGCCCCGGCCTTGCCGATGGCGACCGCTTCCTGCGCGATCGTGTCCTGCCGCCAGACCTGCGCGACGGTCCGCGCGATCGCGACGAGATTGGTCGGCGTCGCAAGCAAAACCTTGTTGTGAAATGCAAAATCCCACAGTTCCGGATCATGTTCGAGCGCGGCAGCCACGAAATGTTCTCCGGGGACGAACATGACCACGTAATCGGGCGCATCGTCGAACTGGCTCTGGTAGCCCTTGGAGCCGAGGGTCTGGACATGGCCGCGCATCGATTTGGCGTGCTGGTCCATGTGCCGGGCGCGCTCTGCGTCGTCCTCGGCCTCGAACGCGGCCTGGTAGGCGTTCAGCGAGACCTTCGCGTCGATCACCAGCTTCTTCTGGCCCGGCACGTTGACGATGGCATCGGGCCGCAGGCGTCCGCTTTCGGTATCGACCGACTGTTCGAGGATGAAATCGGTGTGCTCGGAAAGGCCGCACTGTTCCAGCACGTTCTGCAAGGCCCGTTCCCCCCAGCGCCCGCGCGCCTTGGGGGCATTGGTGAGGCTGTTGCCGAGCCGCTGCGCCTCGCGCCGGACCTCTTCCTGCCCGCGCTGCATTTCGGTGATCTGCTGGTAGAGCCGCCCGAAGGCATCGGTGCGCTTTTCTTCCAGATCGGCGACCTGGCGTTCGTACTTGGCCAGCCGTTCCCCGACCGGTTGCAGCAAGGCCTTGATCTTCTCTTCCGAGGTTTTTTCCGAATGGCCCAGCCGCTCGCTCGCCCGTTCGAGGAATTTCTCCTGCGCCGCGCCGAGGACTTTCGCACCGGTATTCTCGAATTCCTTGAGCAGGTTGGCGCGCGATTCCTCCAGCAGGCGCTTCTGCTCCTCGAAACCGGCGGCCCGCGCTTTCAGCGCGCCATGCGCCTCGCGCTCTTCGTCCAGCTTGCGCGCGAGTTCATCCGCCCGAGCGGCGCGATCCGACATGGTCGCCAGTTCGGGCGCCATGCGAGAGAGCTTTTCGGACAGGTCCTTCGCCTCGCCATCGCGCTCCGCATGGCGGGCCTTCCAATCCGCCACCGGGCGCGAACCGAAAAACCAGCCGGCAAGCCCTCCGACAAGGAGGCCGGCGAACAATGCGATTAGTATGAAAATCATCGGGTCCATCCCGCGACATTAGGCGGAACGGAGAGAGAACGCCAGAGGGCGCGGAAAGCTATCTACCGCTGGCGTTTCACCACGAGGTTGTAGAGGAAATAGAACCCCACCGTGAAGGCGAGGAAATAGGCGGCGAAGCGGATTGCGAGCTCGTCGAAACCCGCACCGTCGCTGAGATAGCGCCAGGTGCAGCTGATCAGGGCGAACAGCAGTCCGGCGACTGCCGCCTGCGACCAGCTGATCCGGTCAGGCTGCCTCACGCAGCTTCTTCAGCTTCTTAAGGGCCATGTTGCGCTTGAGGCGCGAAAGGTGGTCGATGAAGAGAATGCCTTCGAGGTGATCCATCTCGTGCTGGATGCAAGTGGCCATCAGGCCTTCCATCTCTTCTTCGTGCACATTGCCGTCGAGGTCCTGGTAACGCACGCGGCAAGTGGCCGGACGGTCGACATCGGCGAAGATGTCGGGGACCGAAAGGCAGCCTTCCTGGTAGCTTGCCAGCTCGTCCGCCGGATCGAGGATTTCGGGGTTCACGAAGACCCGCGGTTCCTTCTTCGTCGGATAATGGTGGTGGTGATGGCCGCCGTGATCGCACTCTTCCGGCTCGGCATCGGTGTCTTCGGGCTGGAGATCGATGACAAGCAGGCGCTTGGGCACGCCGACCTGGATCGCGGCGAGGCCGATGCCGGGCGCGGCATACATGGTTTCGAACATGTCCTCGACCAGCGTTTTCAGCTCGTCGTCGAACTCGGTTACGGGTTCGGACACGGTCTTGAGCCGGGGATCCGGCACTTCGAGGATTTCACGGATAGCCATGGGTGCCGATTTAGTGTCGCTTGGCGGCAACCGCAAGCTTAGCAAGCCGATCAGTCTGATCGGGGTGCAACACGCTCGAAGCGAACCATCTGCACAGTTTTGCAAAGGGGACAGCGTGCCGAGCTATGTTTTTTGGCGTTCGACGCCTTGTAACGAATGCCGCCAGCATCCCAGATCGAAAACTCGCCTCCGCAGCTCTTGCAGGTTCCGCGATAGGATTCGGATTCGCGCTGCATCTCTGCCGCGATGCGCTCGGGCAGTATTGCTTGGAAGAATCTTTGTATCTTACCCATGATCAACCCAAAGGCCGCCGCGCACGCAGGGCCTGGGCCAGCGTGCCCTCGTCGAGATAGTCCAGTTCGCCGCCCACCGGCAGGCCATGCGCCAGCTGGGTGATGCGGATCGGGAAGTCCTCCAGCCGTTCGGCGATGTAGTGCGCCGTGGTCTGGCCTTCGAGCGTTGCGTTCATGGCGAGGACCACCTCGTCCACCCCGCCCGCCTCGACGCGCGAGAGGAGGCTGGCGATATTGAGGTCTTCCGGCCGAATCCCGTCGAGCGCCGACAGCTTGCCGCCGAGCACGTGGTACTTGCCGGTGAACAGCTTCGCCCGGTCGAGCGCCCAGAGATCCGCCACATCCTCCACCACGCACAGCCCCTTCCCGTCCCGGCGCGGGTCGGCACAGATGCCGCAGGGATTGGTGGTGTCGACATTGCCGCATGTGTCGCATTCGACCAGCGCCTCGCCCACGGTGGCGAGCGCTTCGAGCAGCGCGGGCAGAGCGCTTTCGCGGCGCTTGACCAGCCACAGCACCGCACGCCGCGCGCTGCGCGGGCCGAGGCCGGGAAGGCGCGCCAGCGCGGAAGCCAGCGTCTCGATCTCTTGCGATGCCATAGATGCACAGATAGGGGCGCAGGCGCGACCAAGAAAGGCCATAGAACACGTCATGCGCATAATCTTCATGGGAAGCCCGGATTTCGCCGTGCCTACGCTGCAGGCGCTGGTCGATGCGGCGCATGAGGTCGTGTGCGTCTACACCCAGCCGCCCCGGCCCGGCGGCCGCCGCGGCAAGGAACTGACGAAGACCGCGGTGCACGAACGGGCAGACCGGCTGGGGATCGAGGTGCGCCATCCCAAATCGCTGAAATCCGCCGAAGAGCAGGAGGCGTTTGCCGCACTCGATGCCGATATCGCGGTGGTAGCGGCCTATGGCCTGATCCTGCCGCAGGCGATCCTCGATGCGCCGGAGCACGGCTGCCTCAACGTTCATGCCTCCATCCTGCCGCACTGGCGCGGTGCGGCGCCGATCCACCGCTCGATCATGGCGGGTGACGAGGTGACGGGGGTCACGATCATGCAGATGGAAGCAGGCCTCGATACTGGCCCCATGCTCGCCACCGTGCGCACCCCGATCGAGGACAAGACCACGGGCGAATTGACCGAGGAACTGGCCGAACTGGGTGCGCAGCTGATGGTCGGCACACTGATCGATCTCGACGCGCTGCACGCGGTCGAACAGGACGATGCCGAAGCGACCTATGCCGCCAAGATCGACAAGGCGGAGGCGCGGCTGGACTGGGCCCGCCCGGCAGATGAGGCCGTGCGTCATGTGCATGGCCTCTCGCCCTTCCCCGGCGCATGGTTCGAACATGACGGCCAGCGGGTGAAACTGCTTCGCGCAGAGACATGCGAGGGGTCGGGAGAGGCGGGACAGGTGCTGGACGACCGCCTCGCCATCGCGTGCGGCGAAGGCGCGATCCGTCCGCTCGAACTGCAGCGGGCCGGCAAGCCGCGCATGGACCTCGAGACTTTCCTGCGGGGCAACCCGATTGCGAAAGGCACCCGCCTTTCGTGACCCGTTTCGCGCTGACCCTGGAATTCGACGGAACGCCGTTTTTCGGCCTGCAGCGCCAGCCCCACGGCCCGAGCGTGCAGCAGTCCGTCGAAGAAGCGGCCTTCGCGGTGACCGGCGAGGATGTGCGGCTGGCCAGCGCCGGGCGCACGGATACGGGCGTGCACGCGCTGGCGATGCGCAGCCATCTCGACATCGAGAAGGATATCGAGCCCTTCCGCCTGATGGAGGCGCTCAACGCAAAGCTCCGCCCCGATCCGGTGGCAGTGACGCATTGCGAGGTGGTGCCGGACGATTGGCACGCGCGCTTCACCTGCACCGGGCGCAGCTATGTCTACCGGATCGCCAATCGCCGCGCGCCGCTGACGCTGGAGAAAAATCGCGCCTGGCAGGTGCCCCAGCCGCTCGACGAGGGGGCCATGCACGAAGCCGCGCAGGCGCTGGTCGGTAATCACGATTTCACCACCTTCCGGTCCGCCCATTGCCAGTCGGCAAGTCCGCAAAAGACGCTCGACCGCCTCGATGTGGAACGAGACGGGGATCACGTCCTGATCCACGCGGCGGCGCGCAGTTTCCTGCATCACCAGGTGCGCTCCATGGTCGGCTGCCTTGCGCTCGTCGGCATGGGCCGCTGGGCCATCGGCGATGTGAAGAAGGCGCTCGAAGCACGCGACCGGCAGGAACTGGGCCTCAATGCGCCGCCGCACGGCCTCTATTTCGTTGCGGCGACCTATCCGGACGACGCCTGACGTAACGGCACCCTAGCCAAGCCCGATTTCGAGGCGTAGCGAGGCCGCAAACAGGTTTCGTAACGCAACGAAAGGGAATTGGATGACCACCGGCAAACAGCTTTTCACCACTCTGGAATCCGACGGCACGCTGACCGTCGAGATCGCCGAAAGCACCTTCCCCGAACCGACCGGCAATCAGGTCCTGATCAAGATGGAAGCGGCCCCGATCAATCCATCGGACCTCGCCATCCTCACCGGTGCTGCCGATTTCGAGAATGCGGAATATTCGCCCGGCAAGGTCGTCGCGAAAATGCCCGAGCCGTTCAATTCGGGCCAGAAGGCTCGCCACGGCCAGCGCCTTCCCGCAGGTAACGAAGGTGCCGGCACCGTCGTCGCCACCGGCGACAGCGACATGGCCAAGGCGCTGATGGGCCAGCGCGTCGCCTGCGTTCCGGGCAATGCCTACAGCGAGTACGCCATCGCGGACGCCGCCATGTGCCTGCCGCTCGGCGATCACAGCGCGGAAGCGGGCGCATCCAGCTTCGTCAATCCGATGACCGCGCTCGGCTTCGCCGAAAACGCGAAGATGGACGGCCAGAAGGCAATCCTGCACACGGTCGGCGCATCGAACCTCGGCCAGATGCTGGTCAAGATCTGCCAGGAAGACGGGCTCGGCCTCGTCAACATCGTGCGCAAGCAGGAGCAGGTGGACCTGCTCAAGGGGCTCGGTGCCAGCCATGTCGTCAATTCATCCGACGATGATTTCATGGCCAACCTCAAGGCGGCCATCGACGAAACCGACGCTTTCTACGGCTTCGATCCTATCGGCGGCGGCCAGATGGTCGACACCTGCTTCAAGGCGATGGAGCAGGTCGCCGTAGCCAAGATGACCGAATATTCGCGCTATGGTTCGAACCAGCAGAAGCGGATGTTCATCTACGGCCGTCTCGACTTCGGGCCGACCACGCTGACACCGTCCTACGGCTTCGGCTGGACCCTTTCGGGCTGGCTGCTGACGCCCTTCCTCCAGACCGCGGGCATGGAAACGGTGATGCGGATGAGGAAGCGCGTGCTCGACAACCTCACCACCACTTTCGCCAGCAGCTACAAGACCAAGGTCGACCTCGAAGGCATGCTGACCAAGGAAGCGATCCTCGACTATCGGCAGATGAAGACGGGCGAGAAATACCTCGTCCTGCCCAACGGCTAAGGCTTAACGACCGTCGAAGGCGCGCTGGATGGCGGCGGGATCTCTGGTCCCGCTTGCCAGCAGCAGTTGCAGCAGGATGCGCGCCTTCTGCGGGTTGAGCGCGCGGGCGGCGACGAAGCCGTTCGGCGTGTCCTCGGCCTCGCGGTCGACCAGCCCTTCGTCGGTCCGGCTCGCGCGAACGACGGCGATGCCGCCCTGAGCCAGCAGCGCCAGTTCCTGCCGCACGCGTTCGGGCATATTGCCCTCGCCCACACCTGCAACGACGATACCGCGCGTTTCCTCGCCGACGAGGCGAAGAACTTCCTCGGCACACAAGCCCGCATGGGCGTAGGCGATCACGACCTGCGGCAGGTCGTCGCACCAAGCAAATGCAGCCGCCTCGTCCTCGCGCCAGGGAGCGCCGAACCACTCGAGCGAAGCGGGCGTGACGAGCCCGACGGATTCGCGCGGAAAGCCCCTGAAGGCATCGGTGCCCCGCGTTCGGACCTTGCGCACGTCGCGCGCCCCGAAGACTCGGTCGCCCATCACGACCAGCACGCCGCGACCCGCAGCATCCGGATCGCTCGCGACACGCACGGCATTGGCGAAATTGCGCAGCCCGTCATAGCCTACCGCATCGGCCGGGCGCATGGCGCCCACGACCACAACAGGCTTCGTCGCCGGCAAGGTCAGGTCGAGCAGGAACGCCGTTTCTTCGAGCGTGTCGGTGCCATGGGTAACGACCACCCCGTCGCACGCATCGTCGGCCAGGCTTTCGCAGATCGCCGCATGGAGTTCGTTCCACACCTTTGGGCCGATATCGCCTGAGTCGATATTGGCGATCTGGCGGCCCGACAATTCAGCCTCCAGCCCCAGGCCGCCCACCTTTTCGAGATAATCCTCGATCCCGATTTCGCCCGAGCGATAATCGCTCGCGATCGCAGAGCCTGCGATTCCCGCAATCGTGCCGCCGGTGGCGAGGACTTCCAGTCGTGTCGTCATTGGCGGCGGGATAGCGGGAAAAATTCACCCGGTCACGGCGGGAATTTATAACATATGACAAACTCGCCGTATCAAAAATGCGTCGTATCTGCAGAAACGAACATAAAGCTAACATGCGTTAATGGACCTTGTGCGAGCAGCTTGCTTTACCGCTCGCGATGGACGCAATTCGTGGTGACATAAGGTCTGTCCGATACCCTCTGACCGGCGAGTTTCTCGCTGGACGTTTGCGGGAGCATCTGGACGAGAACGACCTGGATTACATCGAGGGACTCGTCGAGACCGTGGAAGACCACGCTGATGGCACGCGCCTCCTCGAAAGAGGGGACGTGACCAATAAGAGCACGATGCTCATCGAAGGCTATGTGTTCCGCACGATCGAAAGCGGCGATCGCCGCTACATTGTCGGCGTGCAGGTGCCGGGCGATTTTATCGACCTGCACGGGTTCGCATTGAAGCGCCTCGACCACAGCATCGTGGCGGCAGGCCCGGTCAAGATCGGCAGCGTCAGCCACGAGAGCCTGCGCACCGTCATGCAGGAACGCCCCAACATCGCGCGCGCCATGTGGTTTGCCACGCTGCTGGATGCGTCGATCCATCGCAAGTGGATCCAGATCCTTGAACAGCTGGATGCGCCCAAGCGGATCGCGCATCTTTACGCCGAACTGCACAAGCGGCTGGAACTCATCGGTCGCAATGTGCCGCGCGCCCTGCGCACGCCGTTCACCCAGCTGGACCTTGCCGACATGTGCGGCGTCAGCGCCATCCACGCCAATCGCGCGGTCGGCAAGCTGCGCGATCTGGGCGTTGCCGAAATCCGCCGCGGCGATCTTTACACGGACGACTGGGACCGGTTGAAGCGATATGCGCGCTTCAACGCAGACTATCTGTATGGCGACGGCGCGTTGAAGCTGGATCAGGGCTGGGACTAATCTCGCGCTTGACCCGGCGCGAAACCGCGCTACATGCGCGCTTCACCCCACAAGGGGGCGCTTAGCTCAGTTGGTAGAGCATCTCGTTTACACCGAGAGGGTCGGCGGTTCGAGCCCGTCAGCGCCCACCATTATTCCCCCACAACCTCTCTCACGGCCGCGCGCGCTTCCTCGCTCGCCCAGTCGTAGTCGCCGACGACGCGCCAGACCTCCAGCCCCTGCGCATCGTAGAGGATCGTGGTGGGCAGCGGCGTGTTGTCGAAATGCAGGCCCAGCTCGTTCTGCGGGTCCATCCACGGCTCGAGATAGGCGAATTCATTCGCTGCAAAATAGGGAGCGACCTTTTCCGCGCCGCCCGCATCCTGGCTGACGGTGATGACATGCAATTGCTCGTCCAAGTCGGCGGCAAGCGCATCGAGCAGCGGCATCTCCTTCTTGCATGGCGCGCACCATGTCGCCCACAGGTTCAGCAGAACCGGCGTGCCCTGCAATGCGCCCAGGTTGATCTGTCGCCCGTCCGGATCGCTTACATTGATGGCGGGCATCAGGCTGTCGGCATAGGTGCGGTCGATCTCGCCGGTTGTGATCTGTGAAGCACCGCTTTCTTGCGCCTCATCGGGTGCGCTCCTATCGCAGGCGGACACAGCAAGACCCAAGGTGACGATCAGCGTGAGCGATAAGCGGGACAATCAAGGCTCCAATGCAATGTGGGGCGGCAGGTTCGCCGAAGGGCCTAGCGCGATCATGCGCGAAATCAACGCCTCGATCCCCTTCGACAAGGCGCTGTGGCGCGAAGACATCGCGGGCAGCCGCGCACACGTCGCCATGCTGGCCAGGCAGGGCATCGTCAGCGAGGCGGACGCCGCCGCGATCGACAAGGGCCTCGCGCAGATCGCCGGGGAATACGAAGCGGACGGCGTACCCGAAGACTGGGACCTCGAAGACATCCACATGACCGTCGAGGCGCGGCTGACCGAAATCGTCGGCCCGGTCGCGGGGCGCCTCCATACCGCTCGCAGTCGCAACGACCAGGTGGCGACCGATTTCCGCATGTGGGTCCGCAGCGCCAATCGACGCGCGATTGCGGGGATAGACGCGGTGCTGCACGCGCTGGTCGCCCGCGCCGACGAGCATGCCGACACGATCATGCCGGGCTTCACCCACTTGCAGACCGCGCAGCCCGTGACGCTCGGCCATCACCTGCTCGCCTATTTCGAGATGCTGGTGCGCGACCGCTCGCGGTTTGCAGACGCGCTGGAGCGGATGGACGAATGCCCGCTCGGTTCGGCGGCGCTTGCCGGGACCGGCTTCGATCTCGACCGCGAGATGACTGCACAGGCGCTGGGCTTTGCGCGGCCAACCCGCAACAGCCTCGATGCGGTGTCGGATCGCGATTTCGCACTCGATTACCTCATGGCCGCAAGCCAGTGCGCCCTGCACCTCTCTCGCCTGGCCGAGGAGTTTATCATCTGGGCCAGCCAGCCCTTCGGCTTCGTGAAACTGCCCGACACGCTGTCGACCGGCAGCTCGATTATGCCGCAAAAGCGCAATCCCGACGCCGCCGAGCTGGTGCGCGGCCATGCGGGGCGCGTTATCGGGTGCACCACGGCGCTGATGGTGACGATGAAGGGGCTGCCGCTGGCCTATTCCAAGGATATGCAAGACGACAAGCCGCCTGTGTTTGAGGCGGCGGGCCTGATGGACCTTTCGCTCGCCGCGATGGCCGGAATGGTGGCCGACAGCGGCTTCGACACAGCCCGGATGCGCAAGGCCGCAGAGGCAGGTCACGCCACGGCGACCGACCTTGCCGACTGGCTCGTGCGACAGGCTGACATTCCTTTCCGCGAAGCGCATCACATCACCGGCGCCGCCGTAAAGCTGGCCGACGAGAAGGGAGTCGCTCTCGACGGCCTTGCCATCGACGATCTCAAAGCCATCGACAGCCGGATCGACGAGCGCGTGTTCGACGCGCTTTCGGTCGATGCTTCGGTCGCCGCGCGCGCTTCCTATGGCGGGACCGCGCCGGAGCGGGTAAGGCAGCAGGTGGAAGACGCCCGCAAGCGGCTGGAGAAGTTCTGATGCGCCTTGGCGCCCTGATTATTGCCCTCACCCTGCTGTCCGCCTGCGGCCAGAAGGCGCAGCTCAAGCCTCTGGCAGGCGAGACGTTGCCGCCTGCCCCCTTCGGTGCCGAAGTGCAGCCCGATGCCGACGACCTGCTCCAGGTCGCGCCCCAGGCCGCGCCCGAGCGCAGCACCGAGTTGCGCACCCGCTCGGAAGAGCGCGAGGACGATCCCTTCGACCTTCCGCCCGAGTAGGTTGCAGCGCGACAAGCAAGGCTTGCTAGACTTGGCCACGGCCATTCGGCAAACGCGCTGGCCATGGACCATTTCCAGATCCGCGACGGCGTCCTTCATGCAGAGGACGTGCCGCTTACCCAGATCGCAGACGCGGTCGGCACCCCCGTCTACGTCTATTCGCGCGCCACGCTGGAACGCCACGCCCGCGTCTATCGCGAAGGGCTGTCCGCGCTCGACAATCCGCACATCGCCTTTGCGGTCAAATCCAACCCCAACCTCGCCGTGCTGCGCGTGCTCGCCAACATGGGCTACGGCGCCGACGTCGTTTCGGGTGGAGAGCTGACCCGCGCCTTGGCCGCCGGGATGAAGCCCGAAGACATCGTGTTCTCCGGCGTCGGAAAGACCCATCACGAACTACAGCAGGGCCTCGAATGCGGGATTGGCCAGTTCAACATCGAGAGCGAGGAAGAAGGCTACGAACTGGCGGCGATCGCCCGCCGCTTCGGCAAGACCGCAGCCTGCGCCTTGCGCGTCAATCCCGACGTCGATGCGCGAACCCACGAGAAGATCTCGACCGGCAAGCGCGAGAACAAGTTCGGCGTCCCGATCGACCGGGCGGTCGAAATCTACGCTTCGCTGGCAGGCGAAGACGGCCTCGATATGCGCGGCGTGGCCGTTCACATTGGCAGCCAGCTCGCCGACCTTGAGCCACTGGAAACCGCCTTCGGCAAGGTCGGTCAGCTGATTGCCGACCTGCGCGCGCAAGGGTGCAAGGTCACGCATGCCGACCTCGGCGGCGGGCTCGGCGTGCCGTACAAGATCGGCGAGGAATATCCCTCACCTGCAGCCTATGGTGAGATGGTCGCGCGGGTGTCCAAGGGCTGGGACGTGCGCCTGATGTTCGAACCCGGCCGTGTGATTGCCGGGAATGCCGGTGTCCTCCTTACCCGGGTGGTGCGAGTGAAGCGCGGGATAGAGCGGCCGTTCGTCGTCGTCGACGCGGCCATGAACGACCTTGCCCGGCCCGCCATGTACGGCGCCTGGCATGATTTCGAGGCGGTGGAGCCTACCGGAGAGCGCATGACCGCGCACATCGTCGGCCCGATCTGCGAGACCGGTGATACCTTCGCGATGGACCGCGAATGCGATGCGCTGATCGCCGGGGAACTGGCGGTTTTCCGCACTGCAGGGGCCTATGGCGCGACCATGGCCTCGAGCTACAATTCGCGCGGCTTCGTGGCCGAAGTGCTGGTCGACGGGGACCGTTTCGCGACTGTCGCCGACCGGATTGCGGCAGGCGCGATCATGGACGCGGAACGCGTGCCGGAGTGGCTCGACTGATGTTGCATTCGCTCCCGCTATTCCATCGCATTTCCAGCCAGCGGGTCGTGGTGGTGGGCAGCGGCGAGATGGCGGAGGCGAAGGCACGGCTTGTCGGACGCGCCGGGGGCATCCCCTGCGCAGAGACCGAGGCACATCATGCGAAGCTGGCTTTCGTTGCGCTCGAAAACGAGCGCGCGGCAGAGGCGGCGGCGCTGCGGCTGAAACGGCTCGGCCTGCTGGTCAATGTCGCGGATAGGCCGGACCTGTGCGACTTTACCCTGCCCAGCCTGCTGGAGCGCGATCCCGTGCTGGTTGCGGTGAGCACGGGCGGAGCATCGGCCGGGCTGGCAAAGCACCTGCGCCTGCGGCTGGAAGCAATGCTGCCGCAAAATCTTGGCGGATTGGCCCAGGCATTATCCAACGCGCGCGACAAAATCCGGGCGAAATTTCCCTCCGGCGACGACCGCCGCCGTGCGCTGGATGGTGCGCTTTCGCAGGGCGGCGCGCTCGATGTAATGGCCGCAAAAAGTGTAGAGGATGTCGAGCGCTGGATAGAGGATGGCGGCGATCCTGTAGCAGACGCGGTCCTCGAGATCGTGCTGGCGAGCGATGATCCGGAAGACCTGACTATCCGGCAGGCGCGTGCGCTGGGAGAGGCCGACCACGTGCTTCACGACAGCAGCGTTCCGGAAGCAATCCTGATCCGCGCGCGGGCCGATGCGGCGCGTCATCTCCTGCCGTGCGACGATCCGCCGACCAGCGGCCGACGGGTCGTGATCAGGAAGGGCTAGGCCACCGCCGCGATCTGCTGGCTTGAGCCGATACCGGCTTCGCGGAAATAGCGTGCCATCGCATCGGCCGTGCTGTCGGCCAGCGCGATATGCGCGCGGCGGCGGTCGGCCGGATCAGGAATGCGCAGCAGCAGGCCGCTCTCGACCATTTGCGTGATCCAGCGCAGCGCCGTGGTAGCGGGAACGCCCGCTGCGATGCACAGCGAAGTGACGCTGACACGTTCACGCCCCGCACGCGCGGCGGCGAGGTCGAGCAATATGTCCCACGCCGGATCGGCAAACAGGTCCGCATCGAAGAACTTGGCGCGCATCTGGCGGCGGCGAATGACGGCACGGATAGCAGCCGCCTCGGGCAGGCTCGCCCCGTTGCCCGCCCCGCCTGCGGTATCCTGGCCCCGCCAAGCCTGTGCCGCCGCTTCCAGCCGGAAAGCGCCCCCGCCTTCCCGCTGTCCGGGAGACAGGCGTTCGATCCGTTCCGCCATCTTGCCGACCTGTTCGGTCAGCCGAAGCAGCATCAGCCGGTCTTCTTCCGCCAGTTCACGCAATCTCAAGTTCGGCACATCGGCCAGCACACGGCCCACCGCGATGATCCGCTCCGCACGTCCCGGTTCGACGAGGATCTGCGCGCCCGACATGGAGAAACAGCCGAACACCGCATCGAGCGCGTCCATACCGGTTGAGATCACCATCTGCGCGCCCGACTTGCCTGCCCGCATGTCGAGCCGGGCGAGCAGCGCCATGGTTTCGGCATCGGCCACAAGGCAGTCGACCAGCACGAGGTCCCCCAGCACCGCGATCGAGCCGCTGGCAAATTCATCCAGCCGGCAGCATTCCAGCACGCGAAAGCCCGCCGCAACGGCATCGTCGCGCATCTGCGCGCGCACGGCATCGCGGTCCGCCAATATGGTCACGCCAAGCTGGCATCCGGCCCCGTCATACACCGGCTCGTAACTGAAATCGGCCTGCATGGAATCACCTCTCACGAGTCTCTGTAGGAGAACTTTGTGAGAACAAACAGAGATCGTGTCAAGAATTCAGGGGCGTATTTCGATCGGCGTCCCGTCCGGGATTAGCGACCACAGCTCTGCGATCTCGCGGTTGGAAAGGGCAATGCAGCCATCGGTCCAGTCGCCCGGAACGCGCGCATCGAAGGGCATTCCATTGGGCTGGCCGTGCAGGAAAATGAGCCCACCGGGCGAGCGCCCCCGCGCCTTGGCATAGGCTTTGTCGGCGGCGTTGGGATAGTCGATATAGAGGCTGAGGTAATAGCTCGACTGCTCGTTACCGTAGGTGATGGTGTAGCGGCCTTCGGGCGTGCGCTCGTCCCCTTCGAAGCGTTTGTGGCCGACCGGCTGGTCGCCATATTGCAAGCCGTCATAGGTGCGGATGATCTTGCCCGCCTGGTAGACCCAAAGCGTTCTGTCCGACTTGTCGACCAGCACGAAATCCGCCCGCTCCCCGTCCTGCGCCTGTTGCGCACGCGCTTGCGGCACAGCTTGCGAGCAGGCCGTCGCCAATAGGCAGGCAAAGAGAAAAAGGAACCGCATCGCGCTCAGGCTATCGATTTTTCTTTCCGCCGCCAACGAAAGAGCGGATAATATGCCATGGACTTCTTCGAATTTCGCCATGTCGCAACCGCAATCGGCGTCGCAGCGCTTCTGATCGGCTGGAACCTCATCAGCCGCCGCCTGCCCGGCCATTATGGCAAGGCGGTGGATGGCGCGGTCGAGATCGTGCCGACGGTGGGCATGTGGCTATCGGCCGTGCTGATGCCGATCGGATCGCTCGCGCTCCTCGCTCTTGGCGCGGTGGTCCTCTACGGGCTGCCCGAATATCGCTCGCCGATTGTCGCTGTCGCGATGCTCCTGTGGGCGGGCGGTTTCGCTTTCGGACTATCGTCGATTGCGAAGATCGTCGCCGTCCGCAGACACCGCATCCGCTACGACAGTTTCGGCCTGAGCTACGTCCCGTCGCAAGGAGGCGAACGAACCTATCTGGCGTTCGACGACGTGGACAGCATCGAGTTCCGCTGGCTGGGCGTCGACCGCATCCGTTCGGGCGAGATCGCCATTCCTTTTACCGAAGACGCGGGTGGAAGCCGGCAATTGGCCAGCCTCCTCGATCAGCGGTTCCTCAGTCGAGAAATGGATCGCGCATAAGGATCGTATCGTCGCGTTCGGGGCTGGTGGACACCAGCGCCACGGGCGTTTCGATCAGTTCCTGCACGCGCTGGATGTATTTCACCGCATTGGCGGGCAGGTCCGCGAAGCTGCGCGCCCCGGCGGTCGATTCCTTCCAGCCGTCCATCGTCTCGTAGATCGGCTCCACCTCCGCCTGGTCGGCGGCGTGGCTGGGGAAGTAATCGTAGACATTTCCGCGCAGGCGATAGCCGGTGCAGATCTTCACCTCGTCCAGCCCGTCGAGCACGTCGATCTTGGTGAGCGCGATGCCGGTGACGCCGCTGATCGAACAGCTCTGGCGCACGATTACCGCATCGAACCAGCCGACGCGGCGCTGGCGGCCGGTGACAGTGCCGAATTCGTGGCCGCGTTCGCCAATGCCCTTGCCGACTTCGTCTTCGAGTTCGGTCGGGAAAGGCCCGCTGCCGACGCGCGTGGTGTAGGCTTTCACGATGCCCAACACATAGCCGGTCGAATTCGGGCCGAGGCCGCTGCCTGCCGCCGCGGTGCCGCTGACGGTGTTAGAGCTGGTGACGAAGGGATAGGTGCCGTGGTCGATGTCGAGCAACACGCCCTGTGCGCCTTCGAACAGGATTTTCGCGCCGGCCTTGCGCACCTTCTTGAGGCGCTTCCACACCGGCTGTGCATATTGCAGCACGAAATCGGCAATGCCGCGCAATTCCTCGAGCAATGCTTCGCGGTCGACGGGCGGCTGGTCGAAACCGGCGCGCAATGCGTCATGATGGGCGCACAAGCGGTCGAGCTGCGGTTCGAGATGGTCGAGATGCGCGAGGTCGCACACGCGGATCGCGCGGCGGCCGACCTTGTCTTCATAGGCAGGGCCGATGCCGCGTCCGGTAGTGCCGATCTTGCCCGAGCCGGCAGCCGCTTCGCGCAGGCCGTCGAGATCGCGGTGGATCGGCAGGATCAGCGGGCAATTGTCGGCAATCGCAAGATTGTCGGCGGTGATGGTAACGCCCTGGCCTTCGAGCTTTTCGACCTCCGCCTTCAGCGCCCAAGGGTCCAGCACCACGCCGTTGCCGATGATCGACAGCGTGCCGGACACGATGCCCGAAGGCAGCAGCGAAAGCTTGTAGACGTTGCCGTCGATGACCAGCGTGTGGCCGGCATTGTGGCCGCCCTGGAACCGGACGACGGCATCGGCGCGGCTGGCCAGCCAGTCGACGATCTTGCCCTTGCCCTCATCGCCCCACTGGGCGCCGATTACGGTGACGTTGGCCATTGAAAATCTACTCGCGATCTAGGGATGCACAAACGCGCGTCGCGTTAGGCGTTTGCGGCCAAGGGAGCAAGGCAGATCGGGGAAACTTCGACGCCACTTCTCCATTGTTCAGGCAAAGGAGAATTTATGACCGACTATCCCACTCTCAACCTGAACGACGGCCGCCAGATCCCGCAGCTCGGCTTCGGCACCTACAAGATCGACGAGGACAAGGCGCCCGAAGCCGTCTCCACCGCGATCGACGTGGGCTACTGGCTGATCGACACGGCGGCGATCTACCAGAACGAAAAGGGCGTCGGCAAAGGCGTGGGCGAATGGTCCGACATCTTCCTCCAGACCAAGGTCTGGAACGAGAGCCAGGGTTACGAGCGGGCCAAGCGCGCAGCGGAGAAATGCCTTGAGCGGCTGGGCCGCGACCATGTCGACATGCTGCTGATCCACTGGCCCTGCCCCGACAAGGGCGAATTCGTGGACACGTGGAAGGCGTTCATCGAACTGCGCGACGAGGGCAAGGCCAAGTCCATCGGCGTTTCCAACTTCCGCGAACAGGACCTGCGCAAGCTGGTCGAAGAGACGGGCGTGACCCCGGCGCTCAACCAGATCGAACTGCACCCCAGCTTCCAGCAGCGCGCCCTGCGGAAGGTGCACGAGGAAATGGGCATCGTCACCCAGAGCTGGTCGCCGCTCGGCCAGGGCGAAGGTCTTTCGAACGAGACCATCGAAGCCATTGCGGAAGAAACCGGCCAGCCAGCCAGCGCGGTCATCATCCGCTGGCATATCCAGCACGGCTTCTCGACCATTCCCAAGGCCAGCAGCCGCAAGCATATCGAAGCCAATTTCAAGGCCTTGTCGTTCGAATTGTCGGACGACCAGATGGCGCGCATCGACGCACTCGACAGCGAAGACGGGCGCATGGGCCCCGATCCCAGCGAATTCTGCTGAACAGGAGGGGTGCGAGGCCGCGTGCACGCTGCTAAAGGCGCGCCATCATGACCGAGCACCCCATCCGTATTGCCGCGCTCTATCACTTCACGCGGTTCGACGATCCGGCAGCCCTGCGCCCTGCCCTTGCCGCACTGTGCGACAAACACGGCGTGAAGGGCACGCTGCTCTTGGCGCATGAGGGCATCAACGGCACGATCGCCGGAAGCGATGCGGGCATTCAGGCGGTGCTCGACCATATCCGCGCGCTGCCGGGCTGCGCGGATCTGGAAGTGAAGGAATCGCGCGCGGACACCATGCCCTTCTATCGCAGCAAGGTGCGGGTGAAGGCGGAGATCGTCACCATGGGCCAGCCCGACCTCGATCCGGTCGAGGGCGTCGGCACCTATGTCGCGCCGGAGGATTGGAACGCGCTGATTTCCGATCCCGACACCATCGTGATCGACACCCGCAACGATTATGAGGTGCAGATCGGTTCGTTCGAAGGCGCGATCGACCCGGAAACGAAAAGCTTCCGCGAATTTCCCGAATGGTTTCGCGCCCGCCGCGCCGAATTCGAGGCCGAGGGCAAGACGCCGAAGATCGCCATGTTTTGCACCGGCGGCATCCGCTGCGAAAAATCGACCGCTTTCGTCAAATCCGAAGGGTTGGACGAGGTCTACCACCTCAAGGGCGGCATCCTGAAATACCTCGAGGAAGTGCCCGAAGAAGAAAGCCTCTGGAAAGGCGAATGCTTCGTCTTCGACGAGCGGGTGAGCGTGAAGCACGGCCTCGAAATCGGGGAACATACGTTGTGCCGCGCCTGCCGCATGCCCCTGTCGCCTGCGGATCTTGCGCACGAGACCTACGAGGAAGGCGTCGCCTGCCGCCATTGCTATGCCGAACGCACCGACGAGCAGCGCGCCCGCTATGCCGAACGCCAGCGCCAGTCGAAACTCGCCCGCGAGCGGGGTGAAGCCCACGTCGGCAAAGTGCTGGACCGCGACGGCGACAATGGCTGAGCCGATCCTCTACAGCTTCCGCCGCTGTCCCTACGCGATGCGGGCGCGCATGGCGCTGCACATCAGCGGGCTGGAGAAGGAACACCGCGAGGTCGTGCTGCGCGACAAGCCTAACGCGATGCTGGAAGCCTCCCCCAAGGGGACCGTCCCCGTTCTCGTCACCGATGACGGCACGGTGCTGGAGGAAAGCCTCGACATCATGCGCTGGGCTCTTGGCCAGAACGATCCCGAAGGCTGGCTGGAGCGTCAGGATACAGAGCTGCTGGAAGCGACCGACGGTCCGTTCAAGCACCATCTCGACCGCTACAAATACTATACGCGGTATGAAGATGCCGACCCGCTGGAACACCGCGCGCAGTGCCTTGATCACTTGAAACGCCTCGATGAGCGGCTGGAGGGCCAGCCCAATCTATGCGGCGAACAGCGCGGCTTCGCCGATATCGCGATTTTTCCCTTCGTGCGGCAATGCGCCAATCACGACCGCGAGTGGTTCGAAGGCGCCGGCATCGCCAACGTCGCCGCCTGGCTCGAACGTCATGTGACGTCCGACCTCTTTGCGGCCATCATGACCAAATATCCGAAGTGGGAGCCGGAAGCGGCTTAAAGCGGTTTCGCTTCGCCGTTTTCGAGGCGGTGCGTGCAGCCGAGCGTTGCGGCATCGTCCTCCGCATTGACAGCTGCGCGGGTACGCCAGCCGTCCGCACGCAATGACGCGGCTACCGAACGGTCATGGCCGAGCGGCAGGAACACGGTGTCGCGCTGCTCCGCCTCGCCCTTGCCGAGCGCTTCGAGGATCGGCTCCATATAGAGCGAGAAGCCGGTTGCCGCCTCGTCGCTGCCCTTGATCGCATAGGTTCCGCCGCGCCCGAGCGCGCCGCGTGCCTTGTCGCTGTGCAGCGTGAAGCCGAACCAGCTCTGGTATCCGAAACCGTGCCGTTCGGACGGGTCGAGCGTCAAGCGCACGCGGTCGCCAAGGATCGCGGCCACTTCGCGCAGCGCCGCGGTGCGGCTGGCGAGCACGCCGCCGGCATCCAGCGCCGACAGCTTCTCCAGAGCCTGCTCCATCGGCCCTGCGGCATAAAGCAGCGGTAGATAGGCTTCCCCGCCGACAGCCTTTAGGCCGCCTGCATCCTTCATGTCGAGTTCGCGGCGCACCGCTTCACGCTGCTCCATATCGAGCGGCAGCGCTTCTTCGGCCAGCGTATCGACAAGGTCGGGCATGGTGAAATCGACCGACAGACCATCGACACCGGCTGCCTCCAGCGCGTCGAGCGCGACCGAGACGGCTTCTGCGGCAGCGGCCACACTGTCGCTCCCGACGAGTTCGGCACCCAGTTGCAGGCGCTGGCGGGCAGGATCGAGCTGGTCCGCCTTGATCGTCGCGACCTCGCCCGCATAGCACAGGCGCAGCGGGCGCGGCGCGTCGCGCAGCGACGTCGCGGCAATGCGGCCGACCTGCACGGTCATGTCGCTGCGCAGGGCCAGCGTGCGCAGGCTTTCCGGATCGGTGAAGCGCACCATGCGGCGCGTCGCCACGCCTTCCATGCGTCCGGCAAGCGATTGTTCGAATTCCACCAGCGGCGGGCGCACGCGGTCGTAACCATGCGCGTCCATCGATTGCAGCACCTGGCGCATGGCGCTGGTGATGGCGGCGGCACGCGCAGGCAGCGCGTCTTCGAGCCCGATGGGCAGGAGATCGTCAGGCTGTGTCATACGGCCAGCGCCCCTGCCCCATCGCGCATCAGAATGCCAGTGGCATTACGGTCTTCACGCCTTCCAGCGCGCAGGCCTTGTCGACGACATACTGCGGGATCGGCTGGTCGACGCTTAAGAGCAGCACTGCTTCCCCGCCCGCTTCGCGGCGGCCGAGGTTGAAGGTGCCGATGTTGATGCCGTTTTCGCCCAGCAGCGAACCGATCCGGCCGATGAAGCCCGGTGCGTCTTCGTTGACGATGTAGAGCATGTGCCCGTCGAGCTCGGCTTCGATACGCACGCCGAAGATTTCGGTCAGGCGCGGCGCATCGGCGCCGAACAGCGTACCGGCAACCGACCGGTCGCCGCTGTCGGTGCCCACGGTCACGCGCAGAAGCGTATTGTAGGCGCCTTCTTTCTCGTGGCGGATCGAACGGATATCGAGGCCGCGTTCCTTCGCAAGGAAGGGCGCGTTGACCATGTTCACCGTGTCCGAATACTGGCGCATCAGGCCCGCGAGCACCGCACCCTCGATCGGCTTGCCCGAAAGCTGGGCTGCGGCGCCTTCGCGCTCGATGCTGATCTTGGTGAGATTGCCATGGGCAAGCTGGCCAACGAGGCTCCCGAGGTTTTCGGCAAGGCCCATGTAGGGGCGCAGCTTGGGCGCTTCCTCGGCGCTGAGCGACGGCATATTGAGCGCATTGGTGACGCCGCCGTTGACGAGGTAATCGGCGAGCTGTTCGGCCACCTGCAAGGCGACATTGACCTGCGCTTCATTCGTGCTGGCGCCAAGGTGCGGCGTGCAGATGAAATTGGGCTTGCCGAAGAGCGGGCTTTCCTTGGCCGGTTCGGTCTGGAACACGTCCAGCGCCGCGCCTGCCACCTGTCCGCTGTCGAGTGCATCGGCCAGCGCCGCTTCGTCGATAAGGCCGCCGCGCGCACAGTTGACGATGCGCACACCCTTCTTGGTCTTGGCGAGGTTTTCGCGGCTGAGGATATTGCGGGTTTCATCGGTCAGCGGCGTGTGCAGCGTGATGAAATCGGCACGGGCCAGCAGCGTGTCGAGATCGACCTTCTCGACTCCGATTTCCACGGCGCGTTCTTCGGTCAGGAAGGGATCGAAAGCGATGACCTTCATCTTGAGGCCTTGGGCGCGGGCAGCGACGATCGAACCGATATTGCCAGCGCCGATCAGGCCCAGCGTCTTGCCGGTGACTTCCACGCCCATGAAATCGTTCTTCGGCCATTCGCCCGCCTGCGTGCGGCGGTCGGCGGCGGGGATCTGGCGGGCCAGCGCCATGATCATCGCGATGGCGTGTTCGGCGGTGGTGATCGAGTTGCCGAACGGGGTGTTCATCACGACCACGCCCTTGCCGCTGGCATAAGGGATATCGACATTGTCGACGCCGATACCGGCGCGGCCGATGACCTTGAGGTTGGTCGCCGCGTCGAGGATTTCCTTGGTCACCTTGGTCGAAGACCGGATGGCGAGGCCATCGTATTCACCGATACGGGCTTTGAGTTCTTCGGGCGTTTCACCGGTGATGACGTCGACGTCGCAGCCGCGCTCTTCGAAGATGCGCGCAGCATTCGGGTCCATCTTGTCGCTGATGAGGACTTTAGGTTTGCTCATGACGGAATATTCCTGTCGTTTTCCCGGCTTTGCACCGGGCAGTAATTAGGGGGGAAGGCGGCGGCCCGTTCTCGTGGGGCCGCCAGCCGGATCAGCCGTTCTTGACTTGCTCGTAGGCCCATTCGATCCACGGCAGGAGACGCTTCAGGTCTTCCTGCTCGACCGTGCCGCCGCACCAGATGCGCAGCGACGGCGGGGCATCGCGATAGCCGTTGAAGTCATAGCCCACGTCGCGCTCTTCGAGCAGCTTGACGATCTTCTTGGGCACGCCGGCTTTGTCCTCGTCGGACAGGCTATCGTACCAGTCGCCCTGGAAGACGAAGCATACGCCGGTGTTGGTCCGCTTTGCAGGGTCGGAGACCATGTTGCGCAGCCACGGCGTCGCCTCGATCCAGTCGAGCACGATCTTGGCATTGGCATCGGCGCGTTCGAACATCGCCTTGCGCCCGCCCATCGCCTGCGCCCATTCGAGCGCATCGATGTAATCTTCGGTCGCCAGCATGGACGGCGTGTTGATCGTCGCGCCTTCGAAAATGCCGCGGTTGATCTTGTCGCCTTTCTTGAGGCGGAAGAGCTTGGGCAGCGGCCACTGGGGATCGTATTCCTCGATTCGGGCGATGGCTTTGGGGCTGAGGATCAGCATGCCGTGCTGGGCTTCGCTGCCCATCACCTTCTGCCAGCTATAGGTCGTGGCATCGAGCTTGGCCCAGTCCATCTCCATCGCGAAAACGGCGCTGGTGGCATCGTTGATGGTCACGCCTTCGCGGCCTTCGGCCAGCCAGTCGGTGTTCGGGATCTTCGCGCCCGAAGTCGTGCCGTTCCAGGTGAAGACGACGTCGTTTTCCTGCGGGATCGAGGCGAGATCGGGGATTTCACCGTAATCGGCGTCGAGCGTGGTCAGCTTGGGCAGCTTGAGCTGCTTGACCGCGTCCTGGATCCAGACGTTGCCGAAACTTTCCCACGCCGCGACCGTGGCCGGGCGATCGGGGCGCAGCATCGTCCACATCGCGCATTCAAGCGCGCCGGTGTCCGATGCCGGCATGATGCCGACGAGGTAATCCTCTGGCACGCCGAGCATCTCCTTCGACAGGTCGATGGCATATTTGAGCCGCGACTTGCCAAGGGCGCTGCGATGCGAGCGTCCGAGCGATTCGGTTTTGAGGTTGGAAGCGGACCAGCCCTTGTGCTTGGCAGTCGGTCCGGACGAAAAGAAAGGGCGCTCGGGTTTGAGCGTCGGTTCGGCAGTCATGTATTCTCTCCTTGCAGAGAGCTCGCGCGGCGTTGGGACCGCGTGGCCCATCGGCGGCAATAATGTTGCGGTGCGGCGAGTCAATGCGAAATAGGTATGCGTCGGAAAAGGGCGGCTGTGTTGAATGAAGCGCCCTCTCGCCAAAATCGTTCCACTTGCCTAAAGCCCGCCTTGATGGACGTTACGGATCTACGCATCGCGCTGTTCAGCGGGAACTACAACTACACCCGCGACGGGGCGAACCAGGCGCTCAACCGGCTGGCCGACTACCTGCTCAGGCAGGGCGCAAAGCTGCGTGTCTATTCGCCGGTGGTCGACAATCCCGACTTCGAGGCGACCGGCGATCTCGTCAACGTGCCCAATGTGCGCATGCCGGTGAAGGGCCGCGGCGAATATCGCCTGCCCCTGAGGCTTGGCAGCAAGGTCGAGGCCGATCTCGAACGTTTCGCGCCCAATGTGATGCACTTGTCCTCACCGGATCCGTCGGCGCACAAGGCGCTTAAATGGGCCCGGGCGCAGGACATCCCGGTGCTCGCCAGCGTGCACACGCGGTTCGAAACCTATCCGCGCTATTACGGCCTCGGCTTCCTGGAACCTGTCGTCGAGGCGGGCCTGCGGCGATTCTACAATCGCTGCGACGCGCTGGTCGCGCCGTCGGAGAGCCAGATCGCCGAACTCAAAGCGCAGGAGATGCACGAAGACATCTCCATCTGGTCGCGCGGGGTCGACCGCGAGATTTTCGATCCCTCCAGCCGCGACATGGAATGGCGCCGCGCCAACGGCCTTGCGGACGACGATGTGGCAATCGTCTTCCTGGGCCGGCTGGTCATGGAAAAGGGTCTCGACGTCTTTGCCGACACCATCGTCGAATTGCGGCGTATGCAGGTTCCGCACAAGGTGCTGGTCATCGGTGACGGTCCGGCGCGCGGCTGGTTCGAAAAAGCCCTGCCCGGCGGCACATTCGTAGGCTTCCAGACCGGCAAGGATCTTGGCCGTGCGCTCGCCAGCGGGGACATCTTCTTCAATCCCTCGATCACCGAGACCTTCGGCAATGTGACGCTGGAAGCGATGGCCTGCGGACTGCCCGTGGTCGCCGCCGGCGCAACGGGCGCCGCCAGCCTCGTCACGCCGGGCGAGACCGGGCAACTCGTCCCGCCCAGCAAGACAGATGCGTTCTCGAAAGGCTGCGCCGAGGCGCTGGCGCCCTATTGCACCGACGACGCCCTGCGGCTCGCCCACGGCGCGAATGGCGAAAAAGCCGCGCGCGCCTATTCGTGGGACGCGATCAACCAGGCCGTGGTCGATACCTATCTGCGGCTGCACGCCTCGCGCACAGCCGCATAGCAGGTGCTGGTCCTAGCGCAGGACACCCTTCTTCTTCATCGACCAGGCATACCAGAGCTGGAATATGGCTAGGCACCACAACAGGATCGGGAACCAGCCGGGCTGCATTTCAGCCAGTTCGGCAGGCATGTCCGCCCCTGCTTCATAGACCGTCGTCAGCGCAATCCCGATGAGCGAGATGACGAAGGACCAGACGGCGAAGCGGCTGCGCAGCAGGAGCAGGACCGATCCCATCACGGCGCCCCATACGCCCAGTGCCCATCCGGCTTCCGCCCAGGCGGGGAACTGGTCGAGATAATCGATCCCCGCTTGCGGGTACCCCATGGAATTGAGGTAATCCATGTTGCGCAGCTGCGTCTGTGTGTAATCGTTCGCGCCGAAGCCGTTCCACAACAGCGTCACGATCCCGACCACCCATAGGTGCCAGGGTGCCTTTGTCGCACTATCCATTTGATGATCCTCCCTCTCGCGTCCCTCGGCCACCAGACTAGCGTCGGGGCCGAAAGACGCAAGATTGAGGCAGATCAGAGCCGTTCGATCTTCTTCGCCAGCTCGTCCACCAGGTCGACGATTTCGCGCATCGTATCCTCGTCCAGCTGGCCGCTCTTGGCGCGGTTCTTCAGCACTGTGGCGAGATTGCCGACCGCACGGAACATTTCGGGCGTAGCAAAGGCCTTGCCCGACTTCGCGCGGTGCCTGCGCTGCCCTTCGATCCGGCCGATGAGCGTTTCGATCTCGTCCTTGCGGTCAGCCAGTTCGCCGCGGCCCTTTTCGGTCGCGCCATAGGCCCTTCGCGCTTCGTCGCCATCGACTTCGCGGATCAGGCCTTCATCCTGCAGCAGGGATAGGGTCGGATAGACCGTCCCGGGGCTTGGCGAATAGGTGCCGCCGGTCATTTCTTCGACGGCCTTGATCAGCTCGTAGCCGTGACGCGGCTCTTCCGCGATCAGATGCAAAAGCAAAAGGCGCAGCTCGCCGCTCGCGAACATCCGGCGACGCCGCGACCTGTGCTTGCGGCCCGATTTTCCTCCGCCCTCGCCAAAGGGGCCGCGCGGGCCGAACGGACCGTTCGGGCCAAAAGGTCCGTCAGGGCCGAATGGGCCGCGACGGCCGAAAATGCCGTCGGGTCCGAATACTCCCGAAGCGCCATAGGTCCGTGTGAAGCTGCCGTCGGCATCGGGATCGACATCCACGTCGATCTCCACCTCGACATCGAAATCTTCGCCTTCGGGCCGTTCGGGAATGTCGCCTTCCATCGGCTCGTCACGATCACCGCTGCAAGTCATATCGAATCTCCTTTTAGATATTACTAAGATATATCTTATTGCCCTATTCGCAAGCGCCCCCTGCAATTTGTCGGCGAACGCACTATGTGATCCGATCAATGGCCGACCTGTTTCCCGAAGATCTCCCCCAGAGCCCCGCGACCGACAGCATGCGCGAAGATGCGCCGCTCGCCGACCGGCTGCGTCCCAAATCCTTGGCCGAGGTTATCGGGCAGGACCATCTGACCGGACCCGAAGGCGCAATCGGCCGCATGGTCGCGGCCGGGCGTCTCTCCAGCATGATCCTGTGGGGGCCGCCCGGCACCGGCAAGACGACTATCGCGCGCCTGCTGGCCGACAGCGTGGGCATGCGCTTCGAAAGCGTCAGTGCAGTGTTCTCCGGCGTGGCCGACCTCAAGAAAGCCTTCGCCGCCGCAGACAAGGCTGCCGAGGCTGGCCAGCGCACGCTGCTGTTCGTGGACGAGATCCACCGCTTCAACCGCGCCCAGCAGGACGGCTTCCTCCCCTTCGTCGAACGCGGCACGGTGACGCTGGTCGGCGCCACGACGGAAAACCCCAGCTTTGCGCTCAACGCGGCATTGCTCAGCCGCGCGCAGGTATTGATCCTCCAGCGCCTGGACCGCGAGGCGCTCGGCCAGTTGCTCGACCGGGCAGAGGAGCTGGAAGGCCCCCTCCCCCTGACGAAAGAAGCGCGCGATGCATTGGTGGCGAGCGCCGATGGCGACGGGCGCTTCCTGCTCAACCAGGCCGAAACGCTCTACAATGCGAAGATCGACGAACCGCTCGATCCCGCGGCGCTCGGCAAGTTCCTCCAGCGACGCGTCGCGGTCTACGACAAGGATCGCGAGGGCCATTACAACCTCATTTCCGCGCTCCACAAGGCGGTGCGCGGCAGCGATGTGCAGGCCAGCCTCTATTACCTCGCGCGCATGCTGACTGCTGGCGAGGAGCCGCGCTTCCTTGCACGCAGGCTCGTGCGCATGGCGGTGGAAGACATCGGCATGGCCGACCCGCAAGCGCTGGTCCAATGCATGGCCGCGAAGGACGCATACGAGTTTCTTGGCAGCCCGGAAGGCGAACTGGCACTGGTGCAGGCCTGCACCTATCTCGCCACCGCGCCCAAATCGAACGCGGTCTACAAGGCGCAGAAATCCTCGTTCAAGAGCGCGAAGGAAACCGGCAGCCTGATGCCGCCCCAGAACATCCTCAACGCGCCAACCAAGCTGATGAAGGATATCGGCTATGGCTCGGGCTACAGCTACGACCACGACGCCGAAGACGGCTTTTCGGGCGACAATTACTGGCCCGAGGAAATGGAGCCGCAAAGCTATTACCAGCCGGTAGAACGCGGGTTCGAGCGCGAGGTAAAGAAGCGCCTCGACTATTGGGATAAGCTAAGGCGCGAACGTGACTGACCGCTTCGACCATTTCGTGGCGATCGACTGGTCGGGGGCGAAAGGGGCGAAGCAGAAAGGCATTGCCGTCGCCATCGCCGATGTAGGAGGCGGCCCGCCGGTTCTGGTCGAGCGCGGAAAAGGCTGGGGCCGCGAAGACGTGCTCGCCATCCTGCGCGACGATCTGCCGGACGACACGCTGGTCGGGGTGGATCTGGGCATCTCGCTCCCCCATTCCGATTGCGGCGCGTTCTTCCCTGCGAACGACGTGCTCCTCCCGCACGCGCCTGCCCTTTGGGCACTTATCGACGACATCTGCTCGCATGAAGCGAACCTCGGCGCACAGGCCTTTGTCGATCACCCGTCCTACCGCCCCTATTTCCGCGATGGCACCGATACCGGCGCACACTTTTTCTGCGACAATGCCGACCACCGGCGCGGGCGCTTTCGCGTGACCGAGCAGGTCCAGGCCAGCATGGGCTGCAAACCCTATTCCAACTTCAACCTCGTCGGCGCGGCGCAGGTCGGCAAGTCCAGCCTCACCGGCATGCGGATGCTGCACCAGCTGCGCGGTCGCCTGCCCGTGTGGCCGGTCGACCCGCTACCCCCCTCCGGTTCGGCTCTGGTCGAGATCTACACCAGCCTCGCCGCGCTGGAGGCAGGCCGCAGCGCAGGGCGAGCAAAGATGCGCACGGTCGAGGAGTTGAATACAGCGCTCACCGTCCTCGGGTCGCCTTCGGTCCCCGGCAGCGGGGCAATCGACGACCACGCGTCCGACGCGCTGCTAACGGCCGCATGGCTGCGCAAAGTGGCCGGAGAACGGAAACGCTGGGCGCCGCCAGGGCTTACCGATGAAATTGCACGCACAGAGGGCTGGACCTTCGGCGCATTTTAGCCCAAAGGCGCGCGTCGTTGGGTGAACAGGCCGGCTTAGCTCAGTTGGTAGAGCAGTTGATTTGTAATCATCAGGTCGCGGGTTCGACTCCTGCAGCCGGCACCACCCGCCCCCTCAACCCTCGCTTTCAGCCTCGCTTGCGGCCATCAGGTCCATGAAGTTGCGTGCGGCTTCGCGCTCGTCTTCGTTTTCGAATGCCACGTCGAGATCGGGCGCCGCGCCGAGCATGAAGAGCAGCGTCCACAGGGCAAAGCGTTTGCCCGGGTCCGTTTCGAGGCCAAGGTCCACGCGGCAGCGTTCTATGCCTGCTTCCAAACCTGCCGGAGTTACTTCGGCCAGGTCCGGGGTGGCGAAGTAGCGGCGCATGAGATCGTCGAACTGCATGAGCGCCGGAGTAGGTGCGAAAGCGGCGCGGCGTAAAGACAATTCGGCAGGGCGCCCAGCTTGACGGCCACCAATACTCGCCATCGGCGGGAAAAACGATTAGAGGCGCGCAATGCACTTTCTCGACCAAGCCAAGATCTACCTGAAAAGCGGTTCCGGAGGCCCCGGCGCCGTCAGCTTTCGGCGCGAGAAATACATCCAGTATGGCGGCCCGGACGGCGGCAATGGCGGCAAGGGCGGCGACATCGTTTTCGAAGCGGTCGAAGGCCTCAACACGCTGATCGACTTTCGCTATTCGCAGCACTTCAAGGCAAAGCGCGGCGGCCACGGCATGGGCCGCGATCGCACCGGCGCAGGCGCGCCCGACCTGGTGATCCAGGTCCCCGTCGGCACGCAGGTCCTGTCCGAGGACAAGGAAGAAGTTCTCGCCGATTTCACCGAGGTCGGCCAGCAGGTCGTCTTCCTCGAAGGCGGCATGGGTGGCCGCGGCAACGCGAGCTACAAGAGCTCGACCAACCGCGCGCCGCGCCAGCACCAGCCGGGCGAACCGGGCGAGGAAATGTGGGTCTGGCTGCGGCTGAAGCTGCTCGCCGATGTGGGCCTCCTCGGCCTGCCGAACGCGGGCAAGTCGACTTTCATCAACCAGGTCACCAATACCAAGGCCAAGGTGGGGGCCTATGCCTTCACTACGCTGGTCCCGAAACTGGGCGTTGTGCGCCACAAGGGGCGCGAATTCGTGCTCGCCGACATTCCCGGCCTGATCGAGGGCGCAGCGGACGGGGCCGGCATCGGCGATCGCTTCCTCGGCCATATCGAGCGCTGCCGCGTGCTGATCCACCTGATCGACATCGCGGGCGAGGATCCTGCAGACGCCTACCAGACGGTCAACGCCGAGCTCGAAGCCTATGGCGCGGGCCTGCTCGACAAGCCGCAGCTGGTGGTGCTCAACAAGCTCGACCTTGCGGACAAGGAACTGGGCGCGGCCTTTGCCGACGAATTGCTGGCTGCAGGGGCGGAAAAGGTCTTCTCCATCTCCGGCGCGACGGGCGAAGGGATCGAGGAACTGATGGACGCGGTCCTGAGCTATTTGCCGGATCGCACGGCGACCGAAACCAAGGCCGCGCCTGTCGACGATAACGAGGCGGACGAAGCCTCCGACTGGTCGCCTCTCTGACCGCGCGATGGCCATAGCCTCCCTCGCCGATATCCGTTCCGCCAAGCGGCTGATCGTCAAGGTCGGCTCGGCCCTGCTGATCGAAAACGGCGAAGCGCGGCGCGACTGGCTGGCGACACTGGCGGGCGAACTGGCTGAACTGAGGGAGGCAGGCACCGAGATCATCGTCGTATCCTCGGGCGCGATTGCGCTGGGTGCCGCACGTCTGGGCCTGCCGAAGGGTGGCCGCGCAAGCCTTGCCGATGCACAGGCGGCGGCATCGGTCGGGCAGGTCGAATTGGCGCGGGTCTGGGGAGAGGCGCTGGCGGAACGTGGAATGCTCGCCGCGCAGATGCTGGTGACGCTGGGGGATCTCGAGGATCGCAGGCGCTATCTCAACGCCTCCGCAACGCTGCAGCGGCTCGTCGAAACCGGCGCGGTGCCGGTGGTGAACGAAAACGACAGCGTGGCGACCGAAGAAATCCGGTTCGGCGACAACGACCGACTGGCCGCCCGCGTGGCGCAGGCTGCAGGCGGGGATGCGGTCCTGCTGCTCTCCGACGTCGACGGGCTCTACGATCGCCACCCGAGCGAAGATGGCGCGCAGCTGATCGAAAAGGTCGAGGGCGTTTCACCCGAAGTCATCGCCATGGCGAGCACGGAATCGGGTTCGGGCATGGGCTCGGGCGGCATGGTGGCAAAGCTGCAAGCCGCGCGCATTGCCGAGCGCGCCGGTATCTGCCTCGCGATCATCAACGGCACGCACGACGCGCCGATCGGCAGGGCTCTGGACAGCGGGACCGGCACGCTCTTCACCGCACAGGGCGAGGAGAGCGCACGCAAGGCATGGCTGTCCGGCAGGCTTGCCCCGGCAGGCGTGCTGACCGTCGACCCCGGCTGTACCGCTGCACTCGCCAATGGCGCCAGCCTGCTTGCGGCAGGTCTCACGGCGGTGGAGGGCGATTTCCAGCGCGGCGACCTCGTGGCGATCCACGGCGCGAAGGGCGAACGGCTGGGTCAGGGCCTGGTCGAATACAGCGCCGCCGAATGCCGCCAGATCGTGGGCCTGCGCGAAGAAGAGCAGGCCGACAAACTCGGCTATGCGCCCCGCGCCGCCGTCGTCCATCGCGACCACATGGTCCGGGCATGATTGTCGCGCTGACAGGGGCCACCGGCTTCGTCGGCCGCGCAGTGCTCGACGGCGCGGGCGACCGGGAAATCACGGTTCGGGCGCTGACCCGCCGTTCACAGGACGAAATGGCAGGGGTGGACTGGATCGAGGGCAGCCTGTCCGACACCACATCTCTGGAAACACTCTGTGAAGGCGCCGACGCCGTCATTCACGTGGCAGGCCTCACCAACACCCCCGACCCCGCTGCTTTCCGCGAGGCGAATGTCGATGGAACCGTCCGCCTGATCGAGGCCGCCAAGGCCAAGAAGGTGAAGCGCTTCGTTTTCGTCTCCTCCCTCGCCGCACGCGAGCCGGGCCTGTCGGCCTACGGCGCGTCGAAGGCAGAAGCAGAAAAGCTGGTCGAGGCGAGCGGCCTCGACTGGACGACCGTGCGTCCGCCCGGCGTATATGGCCCGCGCGATGTCGATTATTTCGAGATGTTCCGCAGCGCGAAGTTCGGCTTCCTCCCCCTGCCCCCGCGCGGCGCCAGCTCGCTCATCCACGTCCACGACCTTGCGCGCCTCCTGCTCGACCTGGTCGATGCCTCACCCGCCCTGGTGAGGCGCAAGACCTTCGAACCCGACGACGGGCGCGAAGGCGGCTGGGGCCATGACGAACTGGCGAAAGCCATCGGGCAGGCCGTGGGACGCAGGGTCTTCGCCCCCCACCTCCCCAGGAACGTGCTGGAACTGGGCGCGAAGGCCGACAAGTTACTTCGCGGCGACAAGGCGCGCCTGACTGCCGACCGGGTCGGCTACATGACCCATCCGAACTGGGTTTCGCGCTCCGCAATGAAAGTGCCCGCCGCCGTTTGGGAGCCCTATATCGAAAGCCGCGACGGCCTGAAGATGACCGCGCAATGGTATCGCGAGGAAGGCTGGCTCTAGCCTGCTTGCTCCGGCGTCACGCACTCTTTCATCGCATAGGCTTCCGCGTAGGGCAGGTCCCAGCACCTGTCGAATGCCTCGAGCACGTTGAGGTTCGGCGGCCAGGCCATCATGAAACTCGATCCGTCCGGGCGCTTGAACGTCAGATTGTCGGGTGCAGGCACCTCTTTCAGCCGATCGATCGCGCGCGCCAGCATCTCGCGATCGCGTGACAGGAAGGCGATGCTCCCGTCGACATAGTGATTCCAGCCGAAATCGCGGTCCCATTCGGGCGATTTATAGGTCAGCTTGAACAGCGCGATCGCCTGCTCCGTCTGGCCGATTTCCGCGCGGAGCTGCCCCTCGTGCCAGTATAGAATGCTGGCATGGGCCCGCTTTTCGTGGCGCCAGTCGCGGATAAGTTCGGCGGCCTCTTCGCTGCAGCCGCGTTTCGCCAATACCCGCCATCCCCCTTCGAGGTCCTGATCGAACTCCTGCTGGGACAGAGCGAGCATTTTCTCGCGATCATAGGTGCAGTCGGGCGGAGAGGGCGTACCGGCGGCTTGCGCCAGTGCGAGAACGGATAGGAGGGCGATCGACATCGGAAGGAGCCTATCCGCACACAAAAGCAAGTCAACACGAGCTGGGTGACGCGCCCAAATCCGGGGAACGTTGCCACCCTCCACCCCCACCCCTAGTCTCGCGTCAGGGTTGCGAGTCGTGAGCGGAAATATCCGCCTTCATTCACGGGTCGCTGTGGAGGTCTTCATGAGAAAACTGATACTCGTCGCAAGCGCGGCGATCCTGGCAGGCTGTTCGCAGGCTGCCGAAGAAGAAGTCGTAGACGAACCGGTGGAAGAGCCCGCCATGGTGGACGAATCCGGCATCGCGGCGGACGGTCAGGCAACCCCGGGAATGTACCGCGTCACGTCTTCGGACGGCAACGTATACGACGAGGATGTTCGCGCCGATGGCACCTACACCCAGTCGCTCAATGGCGAAGTCGTCGAGACCGGCAGGTGGGACCAGAAGTCGCCGAGCCAGTACTGCTACACGGTCGATGAAGCCTATGTCGACGAAGACACTCCCGCCGGGGAGCAGTGCAATACCGAACAGATCGGCGAAGACGGCGTCTGGACATCGACCAATCCCGCCGGCGAGACGGCCGTGGTCGAACGCGTAGAAAGCTGAATTGAACCAATCGGGGCGCGGGGGACCTGTGCTTCGCGCCCTTTTTTCTTAGAGGAACGGTTCCTCGCCCGGCTTGTGGATGCCGCACTCCACCTTGTCCCAGCCACTCCATCGGCCCGCGCGCGGATCTTCGCCGGGCTTTACCTCGCGGGTACAGGGCGAGCAGCCGATCGAGGGGAAACCGCGTTCCACTAGCGGATGACGCGGTAGCTCGTGCTCTTCGAAATAGGCAGCGATGCGGTCCGCGTCCCAGTCGATCAGCGGGTTGATCTTCATCCGCCCCTGCGCATCAGAAGTGTCCACCTCGAAACGCGGCAGATTGGCGCGGGTGGTGGACTGGAACGCCTTGCGACCCGTGAGGCTCGCATCATAGCGCTCCAACGCCTTCTCCAGCGGGCGCACCTTGCGCAATTCGCAGCATCCGTCCGGGTCGTATGACCAGCGAAGGCCGGTTTCATCGCGCTTTTCGAGATCGGAAAGCTCGGGATAGAGATCGACCCGGTTGAGGCCGAGCAAATCCGTCAATTCGTCGCGATAGGCGAGCGTTTCGGGAAAATGCTTGCCCGTGTCGAGGAACAGGATCGGAATGCTGTCGTCGATCCGCGAGACGAGGTGCAGCAGCGCCGCACTTTCCGCACCAAAGCTGGAAACCAGGGCGATCTCGCCCACCAGATTGCCTTCGACCACCGCGCGCAGCCAGTCTTCGGTCTCGCTACCGCGAAACATGCGGTTCAGGCGGATCGCATCGTGATCCGTGAAGCGTGGCCCCGTATCGAGGCGGTCGATGGCGCGTGTCTCGTTCATGCGTGCCGCTTGGCCCAGATCGGCGTGCGGCTATCGGCGGCGGGCTGGTACACTTCCGGCCAGCGCGAGAGCGCGGTTTCGAGGTCTTCTTCGTTAAGGGCTGCGTCAGGCTCGAACGCGTCGAAGCCGCAGCGGCGCATATAAGCGACCTGGTCCACCAGCACATCGCCCACGGCGCGCAGTTCGCCCTCGTAGCCGGCCTCGCGCAGCAGGCGGGCGGAAGAATATCCGCGCCCGTCACCGAAGGCGGGGAAGTTCACTTCCACCAGCGCAAGGCGATCCAGATGCGGGATCAGTTCGCGCGCGTCGTCACCCGGTTCAACGCGAACGGCGCTGGCATTCGATTGGTCGAGAAAGGAATCGACCGTTACCGCCGCATGATCGACGGGCTCGTCTTCGCGATAGCGGATGAGCGTGTCGGTGTCGGAAACGAAGTCAGCCATAAAGGGCCTCCTTGAAGGGGGTCATGCCGATACGGCGGTATGTGTCGAGGAAGCGTTCGCCGTCCTGGCGCTCGCGCAGGTAGACGTCGGCAGCGGTTTCAACCGCGTCGACGATACCTGCTTCATCGAAGCCGGGGCCGGTGATCTTGGCGAGGCTCACGTCCTCCGCCTCGCTTCCGCCGAGCAGGAGCTGGTAGTTCTCGACGCCCTTCTTATCGACGCCCAAGATGCCGATGTGGCCGGCGTGATGGTGCCCGCAGGCGTTGATGCAGCCGGAGATCTTCAGCTTGAGCTGGCCGAGCGCCTCGGTCTTGCCATTAGCAGCAAAACGCTCCGAAATCTGCTGCGCGACCGGGATCGAGCGCGCATTGGCGAGGCTGCAATAGTCGAGGCCCGGGCAGGCGATGATGTCTTCGACGGTGTCGAGGTTCGGGCTGCCCAGTCCTGCTTCATCGAGAGCGGTCCACAGCGCGTGGAGATCGGCCTTGCGAACGTGCGGCAGGACGATGTTCTGCGTGTGCATCACGCGCAGTTCGTCGAAACTGTAATCGCGCGCGAGGTCCGCCATGAGGTGCATCTGCTCTGCCGTCGCATCGCCGGGAATGCCGCCTACCGGCTTCAGGCTGATGACGGCGGACACGTATCCGTCGGCCTTGTGTGCAACCGTATTGCGGTCGACCCAGAGGGCGAAATCGGGATCGGAGCGGTCGATCTCAGCAGGCAGGTCCGCTTCGAACAGCGGGTCCTCGAAGAATGTGCGGATGCGCTCGAGTTCGGCGAAGGGTGGCTCGACACCCTGTTCCAGCAAGTGCGCGAATTCCGCCTCGACCTGGCGCGTGTATTCTTCCGCGCCCATTTCGTGGACGAGTATCTTGATCCGCGCCTTGTACTTGTTGTCGCGGCGACCGTGCCGGTTGTAGACCCGCAGGCATGCCTCGGCATAGGTGACCAGCTGGTCGAGCGGGACGAAGGGGTTGATGCACGGCGCAATCATCGGCGTGCGGCCCATGCCCCCGCCGACGTAGAAGGCAGCGCCCAACTCGCCGTCCTGCTCCACGATCTGGATGCCGATGTCATGCAACCGCATGGCTGCACGATCGGTATCGCTGGCGATCACCGCAATCTTGAACTTGCGCGGCAGGTAACTGAATTCCGGGTGGAAACTCGACCACTGACGCAGCAGTTCGGCATATGGCCTCGGGTCGACCACCTCGTCCGCAGCAGCGCCCGCGAAATGGTCGGACGAGATGTTGCGGATGCAGTTCCCGCTGGTCTGGATCGCGTGCATTTCCACCTTGGCGAGGTCGGCCAGGATGTCGGCCGCATCTTCCAGCTTGATCCAGTTGTACTGGATGTTCTGGCGCGTGGTGAAATGCCCGTATCCGCGGTCGTATTTGTCCGCGATATCGGCCAGCGCGTGCATCTGCCGGCTGTCGAGCGTGCCATAGGGAATGGCGACGCGCAGCATATAGGCGTGCAATTGCAGGTAGAGACCGTTCATCAGCCGCAGCGGCTTGAACTGGTCTTCGGTCAGCTTCCCTTCCAGACGGCGGCGTGCCTGGTCGCGGAATTCCTCGACCCGGGCATCGACCATCTGCTGGTCGTATGAATCGTACTTATACATCAGATCACCCAGTTGCCGATGTCGGGATCGGCGGGTTTGAGAGTGAGATCGGGGCGCACCGTCGGGCCGATCGCGCGGACGCGGTCCTTGATGTGCGAAGGACGCGGGCTGCCCTCGTCCATCGTGGCATCGATCGCATAGGGCGCATTGACGCGGCGGGCGGATTCCTCGCGGCGGGCGATTTCATCCTCGCTGCCGGTCACATCGACGGCGTCTTCGACATGAAGCGACCAGTCGCTGCCGGTCCACCAGGTGACTGCCCCCGTCTTGAGGTCGTTGCCGGTCAATATCCTCATCGCGCAGCCTCCTGTGCAAGAGCCGCGAGCGAGAGATTATCGCGTGCCGTCACCTCGCCGATGACGATCAGCGCGGGGCTGACCACCTGTTCAGCTTCGACAAGGTCGGGAAGAGCAGCCAGCGGGCCGCGCAGCACGCGCATTTCGGGGCGCGCACCGTTCTCGATCACGGCCACCGGCATATCGGGCGCGAGGCCGTCTTCCATCAGCTTTTCGGCAATCTGCGGCGCGGTTTTCACACCCATGTAAATGACGAGCGTGCGACCCTTGCCGGCAAGTCCGGCCCAATCCTGGTCCTTCAGCCCCTTGCACTGGCCGGCGACGAAGCTGACGATCGAGGATGCATCGCGGTGGGTGAGCGCAATCTGTGACGCGGCCGCCGCGCCGTTGGCGGCACTGATGCCCGGGACGACCTCGACCGACACATTCGCCGCGCGGGCCGCTTCCGCTTCTTCACCGCCGCGCCCGAAAATGAAGGGATCGCCGCCCTTCAGGCGCACGACGTCCTCACCGGAGCGGGCAATGCGCACCAGCAGGTCGCAGATGTCTTCCTGCGCCATGGTATGCTTCGAACGCTGTTTCGCGACCGAGATCAGCTCGGCCTCGGGATGGGCGAGCGCCAGGATTGCAGGGTCGACGAGACCGTCGTGGACGATGATCCGCGCGCGATCGAGCAGGCGCGCAGCCCTCAGCGTCAGGAGGTCGGGATCGCCCGGCCCCGCGCCGACGAGATAGATGGTTCCGGTATTTGCCATGAGACAAAGATGCGCTGCATGGCTTTTGAGCGCCAATCAGAATGAGTGCGTGGGCAGGTAGCGCAGATTTTGAAATCAGCGCTGTGCGAGCGCAAAACTATTCTTTTGTAACCTGGTCGCCGCCGCTGCGGGCCATCATCATCTCGAACCAACGGTCGAGCTGGTCGCTCGAGCGGATGTGCAGGTCGCGCTGCGGGAACGGGATTTCGATGCCGTTTTCCTTGAACAGCCACCACAGCTTCTTGAGCACGGCACTGCGCACATTGCCGACCCCGTCTTCGGGATCCCTGATCCAGCAGTGGATCACGAAATTCACCGAATTGTCGCCATACTCGGACATCCACACCGTCGGCGGCGGCGCTTTGAGGACCCGGTCGCTTGCCCTGGCGGCTTCGAGCATGAGCTCTTCGGCCAGCTTCATATCGGCCTCGTAGCTGACGCCCACCGGCACCTGCATCCGCACGTTCTTTGAAGAGTAGGACCAGTTTTCGACCTGGTTGATCATCAGGTTTTCGTTCGGGATGAGGTATTCGCGCTGGTCGCGGGTCGTCACGGAAACCGCGCGCACGCCGATCTTGCGGATCTGGCCGAAACTTTCATTGCCAGCCATGTCGGTGACGGCAATCACGTCGCCCGGCTTGATCGACTTGTCCATCAACAGGATGATTCCCGCGATCAAATTACCGAAGGTCTTCTGGAGACCGAAACCGATGGCGAGGCCGAAGGCACCGGAGAACACCGCCAGCGCGGTCAGGTCGATGCCGAGCAGGTCGATGCCTAGGAAAAACGCCGCCGCCCAGATGGCGATGGTAACGATCTTTTCGACCAGCAATTGCTGCGTGTCGTCCAGCCGGTGGATGCGGCGCACCAGCCGCCGGGACAATTTGCTGATGAACCACGCGAAGGCGATCACCCCGACGAGGATCGTGGCGACGATCAGCACGTCGAACAGCGAAATGCGCATGTCGCCGAAACTCAGCGCCAGGGAATCGAGCGTGTCGACGATCGACCCGACCGTGGCGCTCTTCTCGCTGACCGCCTCCTTGATACCTTCCGATGCGGCCACGGCGGTCTCTTCCGGCGCGGGTTCGGCCAGGGACCACGCCTGCTCTACCGTGTCGGCTTGCGGGGTTTCGCTGCTTGCGGGTGGTGTATCGCCCTGCACGACTATCCTTTATCCATTGCCACGAAGGCCTGATCGAGATCGGCGATCAGGTCGTCTGCATCTTCGAGACCGATCGATAGGCGAATTCCGCAGCTATCGCCAATCCCCCAATCTTCCTTGGGCCAATCCATCACGCTGCGCACGCTCGGCACGTCGAACGGCAGGGCAAGACTTTCGAAGCCGCCCCAACTGTAGCCGATGCCGAACAGCTCCAGCGCATCGATCAGGCGGACCCTTGCCGCATCGTCGCGGTCCTTGAGGACGAAGCTGAACAGGCCGCAGCCGCCGGTGAAATCGCGTTCGTATAGGTCATGACCCGGCGATCCGGGCAGGACGGGGCACAGCACCTGCGCCACGTCGCCGCGCGCTTCGAGCCATTTTGCAATCTTGAGGGCAGTCGCGGTTTCGCGTTCCAGCCGCACACCCATTGTCCTCAGCCCCCTCAGTGCGAGGGCGGCATCGTCGGGCGATACGACGTGGCCGAGCTGCTGGGCCGTCATGCGCAGGCGGCGATACCAGCGCTCGCCCGCGCTGGCCGAACCCATCATCAAATCTGAATGGCCGCCGACGTGCTTTGTCAGCGCCATGATCGCTATGTCGCAGCCGCTCTCCAGCGCCGGGAAACCGAGCGATGTCGCCCAGGTGTTGTCCATCAGGCTGACCGCACCCTGATCCCTCGCAATCGCGGCGAGCGCGGGAATATCGCATAGCTCCATTGTCAGGCTGCCGGGGTTTTCCAGCATGACCGCCTTGGTCCGGTCGCAGAACTTTTCTGTAAAACCATCAAGATCGAGCGGGTCGAAGAACCGGTGCTCGACACCGAAACGCTTGAGCAGGCCCATGGCGGTATTGCGGGTCGGGTCATAGGCGTTGTCGGTAACGAGCAGGACATCGCCTGCCTTCAGCACCGCCATCAGCGCCCCGACGATGGCCGCAACGCCGCTGGGGTAGAGGACCGTGCCATGGGCGCCCGGCTCAAGCTCGGTCAGCGCGTCCGACAGTGCCCATTGCGTCGGCGCGCCGCGCCTGCCGTAGAAGAAGCGCCCGTCCTCATTCGCCTTCGGCCCTTCGCGCAGCGCGGCGCAATCGGGGTAGAGATGCGTGCTGGCCCGCCAGACCGGCGGATTGACCACATGCTGGGCGAAATCGCCCGTCCGCCCCGTCGTCACCAGGCGTGTGCCCTTGCCCTGCTTTCCCTTGGAGCCCGCCATGGTCAGCCAGCCGAGCCCTTGGCCTTGGGCGTATCGGGATCGGCGCCCCACTCCATCCAGCTGCCATCGTACAGCGCGACATTGTCCTTGCCCGCAACTTCCAGTGCGAACAGCAGGACGCAAGCAGTCATGCCGCTATTGCAGCTCGTGATGACCGGCTTGTCGAGGTCGACGCCTGCGCTTTCGAAGATGCCGCCTATCTCATCGGCGCTGCGGTAAGTGCCGTCCTCGTTCAGCAGCCGCGAAAAATGGACATTGACCGCACCCGGAATATGTCCCTCCGAACCGCTGCCCTCTTCACCCGCAAATCGCGCCGCATCGCGGGCATCGACAAGCTGGGCCTCGCCATTCTCGATAGCGTCGAGAATATCCTGCTTGCCGCGCACATCGCGCCGCATATGCTGCTCCGGATAATCGCGCGGGGCATGGGCGGGATTGCCCTCTTCTACCTCTCGACCCTCGGCGATCCACTTGGCCAGCCCGCCGTCGAGCACGGCCACATTGGGCTCGCCCGCGTGGTCGAAGAGGAACCAGGCCCGGGCCGCGCTGCGGATATCGCTGTCGTCATAAAGGACGATGCGCGCACCGTGTGCGACACCAAGCTCGCGCATCCGGTCGGCGAACTGCTCTGCGGTGGGCACGGCCTTCGGGACACTGGAAGCGGGATCGGTAAGCGTGGCGAGGTCGAGATACCGCGCACCGGGAATATGCCGCTGCCCGAACTCCGCCAGTGCATCCCGGCAGCTATCCGGCAGGTGCATGGTCGCATCGAGGATTATTACGTCATCGGCACCGATGCGCGCGGCGAGCCATTCTGTCGAAACAAGCTTGTCCATCACCCCGTGCTAGCGCGCAGGCGCAAGGCTGTCGACGTCAGTCGAGGGCGCGGGCCGCAATCGGGCTCCAGCTGCGCGGCCCTTCGTCGAGCCGGAACGGGGCGACACGCCCGCCATTCGCCTCGCCCTGCCCGATGACAAAGGTCCGGACCGTGGGCTCGCCCTTCGCATTGCTTACTTTCAGCCGCAGGAGCGGGATCAGCAGCGCCATCTGCCCCTGCCGCACCGCATGGACATTCGCGAGCGGGAGCTGGATCTTGCCTTCGTACCGCACGCTTTGGCCGGGCGCGATCCGGTCGAAGACGTGCTGCTGGGGCAGTTCCTGTCCGGGCGATGCAACCTGCTGTTCAACCGGCAGGTTTCCATGCGCGGAGACGAGGTCGCCCAAGACCGACACGCCGGACATGGCCGAGGTCGCACGGTTCAGCACGCTGACCCGGTAGTCGAGCGTTGCATTCGCAAAGGAAAGCGTCAGCTTTATCGCTTCGACCTTGAGCTGCACGGGCTTGGCGACCGGTGCGGCAGCGGGCGCCTGCTTGGGCGCCACGACGGGTCGCTCGATCCTTGGGGGCGGCGCGCTCGCGCGCTTGCGCTGCCAGGCAAAGAACGCGAGGCCCATGGCAATCAGTCCCGCCAGCGCTGCAAGGATGATCGGCCAGGGAAACCTCTCCGTGTCCTGCGCGGCCACATCCTCGACCGGCTCGTCTGGCGCGATCGGTTCGAGTGCGGGCGGAGATATCGAGCCGGGAGGATCGATCGCGGTGTCCGTTGCAGGCGAAGCCGGTTCCGGAACAGTATCCTGCGGGGCATCTGCTGCCGGACTTGCCGGGCGCGCCGGTCCCACAGCCGGGGTCTGCTGAGGAACGCGGCGCGGCGCGGTTTCCAGGACGGGCTCTGCAGCAATCGTCGGAGTGGGCGTCGACGCGCCCTGAGGCGCCGGGGTTGGTTGCTGGGTCGGCGCGGGCGTGGGCCGCGCGGTTTCGATCACCCGCGGACGGGTCGTGACAGGCGCTTCGTCATCCACCGGGCCCTGCACCTGCGGCGTGGGCGTCGGGGTCGGGTTCGACGGCGGGAGCTGGAAATCCTGTACGCGCTGCGCCGCTGCAGAAGCAGGCAGGGCAAGCAGGAGGGCAGCAAGAAGAGGGGTAGAACGCATATTCATGGTAACGGCCGGTCTGGTCGGGGAGGCGCGCTGAATAGGCGGTGAAGGATGCGCATCCAAGCCCCCTCCTTGCGCCGGGACGACATTCGCGGCAGATGCGCGGCATGAGCGACACACCGACACCCAAGTTCCTTGGCGAGAACAGCCCCCTGCCCACTTCTCCCGAAGAGGCAGAACTCGATTACGTGCCCAACCCGCGTGCGGGCCAGCTTTACCTGGTCCGGTTCGCAGCGCCGGAATTCACCTCGCTGTGCCCGGTAACCGGCCAGCCCGACTTCGCGCATCTCGTGATCGACTATGCGCCGGGCGAAACGATCGTGGAATCGAAGAGCCTGAAGCTTTTCCTCGGTTCCTTCCGCAATCACAACGGCTTTCACGAGGATGTGACGGTCGGCATCGGCCAGCGACTGTTCGATGAAATGAAGCCGCGTTGGCTTCGCATCGGCGGATATTGGTATCCGCGCGGCGGCATCCCGATCGACGTCTTCTGGCAGAGCGGTGCCCCGCCTGCCGACCTTTGGCTTCCAGATCAGGGCGTCTCGTCCTATCGTGGCCGCGGATAGGGAGAAATTGCGATGATTGCGAAGCTGCCGAAAACCGCCCTCTGGCTGGCCGTAGGGCTGGTCCTGTGGTTTGCCGCTGCCGTCTTCGGACCGAAGTTTGGGCTGATCGACTGGCGCTTTGCATTGGGCACGATGGTGCGGGAGTGGGGACCGATCCTGATCGGCATCACGGCGCTGGTGGCCGTCATCGCACTTGTTGCGATTCTCTGGAAAGGCCCGCGCGGCCAATGGTGGAAGGCTGCCCTCGCGCTTGCCATTCCCGCCGCCTTGATGGGTGGCCTCGCTTCGGTCGCAACCACCGCCGAAAGCGTTCCGCCGATCCACGACGTCGCCACCGACGTCAGCGATCCGCCACAGTTCACCGAATGGACCCGCGAAAAACGGGCCCAGGTATCGGCCAATCCGCTCAACGATTATGCCACACCGCTCGGCGAATTGGACGCCTGGAGCGATATGGACAGCCCGCTTGCCTCCCAATCGCACGCACAGATCATCGCCGAAAGCTACCCCGACCTCGCCACGATTCCCTATTCGGGCGATGCAAGCGATGCGATGGTCGCAGTCTCGCTCGCCATGGAAGATATCGGGCTTTCCGATGTGACCAGCGATGTCGACGGCGGACGGGTCGAAGGCGTGGCGGAAACCTTCCTGTTCGGGTTCAAGGACGATGTGGTCGCCCGCGTGCGCGATGGCGAGATCGACCTGCGCTCGGTCAGCCGCGTCGGCCTGTCGGACCTTGGCTACAACGCGGCGCGCCTGCGCGAATTGTCGGAAGCGATCGAAAACCGCCTCAGTGAGTGAACCGGTCGATCCAGCGCCGGTCCAGCCAGTCCTTGAGCTTGCGCAACCAGCGACCCTTCAGCGCAATTCGTCCGTAGCTTACGATGGCCTCTCCGCGACCCGTATTGAACAGGTAGAAATCCATTCCCCTGCCGCGATAGGTGTTCGTCGGTGCCTGCCCATTCAAGGCGCGGCGCAGATTGTCCGCAAGCACCGGTCCCGCGTAAACTGCATGGACGCCTGAATGCGGCAGTCCCCGGTCGGTGCGGCGCGCGACGTCTCCGGCCGCGAAGATAGTAGGGTGGCTGCAGGAGCGCTGGTAACGGTCGACCTCGATGAAGCCGTCCTCGTCGACAGCCAGCCCGCTTTCTCGCGGCCAGTCCGGCGCTCCGCTGCCGATCGCGGCGACGACAAGTTCCGGCGGTTTCAACTCATGCCCGGCAACACACAGGCCTTCGTCCTCGAAGGAGGCGTCGGCCTCGATCAGCCTGATGGCCTGCGCGGCCAGTTCTGCCCGCGCCCTGCGCCGTACTGAGGGCGCGTGATCGGGTAACAGTCCGCCCTTTCCGGAAATCAGGGTAACGTGCGTCTTCTTCGGCATGGGCGCATTGGCGAAGCCGAAAGCAAGCTCCAGCCCGCCTGCCCCGCCTCCCACGACAGCAATACGGCGCGGCGTTGCAGCGCCATCACGCAGGTCGCGCCATCGGTCGACGAACCGATCGATGGGACGAATATCGAGGAGGCGCGGATCATCTCCAAGGACGCGCCTCGCACGGCCAGCTCCACCCACAGCGATTGAACAGATGTCGAAGGCGATCTGTGTGCCATCGTCCAGCAGGACCGTCCGCCCGGAAGCGTCGATCCCCCTGGCCGAGGCCCGGATCCAATCGATCCCGGCCTCTTCGACCAGCGGGTGCAGAGGAATCATCGCTTCGCTTGCGCGGTACTCCCCCGCCAGCCAGCCGGGAATCATGCCGGAATAGTGCATCGCCTTGCGCGGCTCGACGATGACAACCCTCTCACAGGGCAAACCGTTCTTGCGGATATCGTCGATGACGCCGAGGTGCGCGTGTCCGGCGCCAATCAGCAAAAGGGTCTTGCCGCTCATTCCGGCGGTCTACCGCCAATCGCCCGCCAGCGGAACTGCGGCATCGTTCAGTTGCGGATTTTCCAGCCCGACTTGAGTACCAGATAGACCGCAAAGGCGAGCAGCAGGTTGAATATGCCAAGGCCGATCGCGCCGTTCACGACGGCTTCGTTGGTATCGCCGATGTCGCTCTTGCCTAGGAAGCCGAAGCGAAAACCGCTGATCACGTAGAAGAACGGGTTGAGACGGCTGATCGTCTGGAACACGGGCGCGAGGTTGTCGATCAGGTAGAAGGTGCCCGACAGCAGGCTGAGCGGTGCGATCACGAAATTGCTGACGGCAGCGTTGTGGTCGAACTTTTCCGCCCAGATCGATGCGAGCAGTCCGAGCAGCGCCAGCATGACGGCGCCCATGAGGCCGAACCAGACCACCGCCCAAGGATGCGCAAGCGACAAATCGACACCGGGATAGAATGCCATGGCCAGCGCGACCGCACCGCCGACGAAGATCGCTCGGGTTACCGCTGCAGCGACGATACCGCCCATCAGTTCGCCTTCCGACAGGGGCGGCATGAGGAGGTCGATGATCGTGCCCTGGATCTTGCCCGACAGGAGCGAAAAGCTGGAATTGGCGAAGGCATTCTGCATCATGCCCATGACGATGAGACCCGGCGCAACGAAGGTGGCGAAGTTCACGCCCAGCACTTCACGCCCCTCGCGGCCCATCGCGACGGTGAAAATGACCAGAAAGAGGAAGGTCGATACGCCCGGAGCCCAGATCGTCTGCGTCTGGACCTTGAGAAAACGCCGAACCTCCTTAATATAGAGACTCCATAACCCGATGCGGTTGATCCCGGTAATCACCGGTTCTCCGCGAGCGGGAAAACGACCCTTCCTCCCGGCATTATTCTCGGTGAACGAAGCATCGCCTTGCGGCACGGCGGGAGTGGCGGGTTGGACTTGATCGGCCATGGGCGTGCGCCTAGGGCCAAGCATCCCGGCTGGCAAGCTACGTCGGGCCATGTAAGGAATACGGATTAGGTATGAGCTGGACCGACGAACGGATCGCGACGCTGAAGAAGATGTGGGAAGGCGGCTCCACCGCCAGCCAGATCGCAGAGGAACTCGGCGGCGTCAGCCGCAACGCGGTAATCGGCAAGGCGCACCGCCTCGGCCTCAAATCCCGGCCCTCGCCCGTGAAAAGCGGCGAGAAGAAAAAAGCTGCCAAGCCGGCTCCCAAGCCTGCGCCGAAGAAGGCTGCACCACGGGCGGCTGCAAAACCGGCCAAGCCTGCAGCGCCTGCACCGGCGCCCAAGCCTGCTGCAACTGCCGCACGTTCGGACACAACGCCTTCGCAGCCGCTGCCCAACAAGACGCCCGACCTGCCCAAGATCGTGTCGGTCGGACCGGGCGGCTTCCTGCGCCAGGGCCCCGGCGACCAGCAGCCGCCGATCCCGCCCGCGCCACCGCGCCGACTGGTTCCGGCAAAACCCGATCCGTCGATCGCGGACAAGACCAGCCTGCTGGACCTGTCCGACAAGGTCTGCCGCTGGCCCATGGGCCACCCGGGCGAACCCGATTTCCACTTCTGCGGCGAAGCGGTGAACCCCGGCTTCCCCTATTGCGTCGAGCATTGCGGACGGGCCTACCAGGCACAGCTGCCCCGTGGTGCACGCCGTCCCCCTCCGCCCCTTCCCTTTGGGGGCCCGCGCGTCCGCTAAGCGGGTTGGCCAAAGTCTAAAGAGCTGAATTTCGCGAAGAATGGTAGATATCCGCCATTTTTCGCGAAATCTTTCCTCGGCTTAAACCATATCGATTGACCACCCTGTCACCTCTTCCTGCGAAAAGGGGAGTGTGTCCTATGTTAACGGACACGTTCGAGGACAAGGATCGTCATGGATTGGGCAAGCGCGTCATTCGGCGCCTTTATGGGAATAGCGATAGTGGTCAGCGTAACCTCGCTGGCCCTCTATCCCTTTGTCCGCCGCAGCTATCTCTTGTGGTGTTCGCTCCGCATCGCCTGTTTCGCAGCGATGACCATTGCGCTGCTGTCTTTCGGCCCCGGCGAGAGCCTGTTTGCGGGACTGGATAACCTGGCGCTTGGCGAAGTCGCGCTTGCGCTAGGCGTCGCATGCACCGGACCGTTCTTTGCCACCTACGTGGAACAGCATATCGATCTGGCGCACCATCGCCGGCATCTTTGGTACATCCTGCCACTCGGCATCTTCGCCGCAGGAGCGACCCTGCTGGGCGGAAGCTGGCCCATTTTCCACCAGTTGCACGATTTCGCCCTACTTGCCGCGACCTTCCTGCTCGGCAATAGCCTGTTTGCGGCTATCCGCCGGAACAGCCGCGTTGCAAAAATCCAGGCGATCGTATGGGGACCGCTCGTCCTGCTGGGTGTGTGCGCCTTTGCTTATGAATTCTTTGCCCGCGCAACCATCCCGCAATGGCCGCGCCTGGTGCTGGGCGCGCTGTCCTTCGACCTGATCATCACCTTCCTGGGGATCATGAACGGCTTCGGCCGGGTGAAGCTCGAACGCGACCGTGCGCTGGCCAACATCGAGGCAGCCGAACAGATGATGCTGATCGATCCCCTGACGAATATCGCCAATCGCCGTGGTCTCGAACAGCATTTCGCTTTCGATACCGCGCGCCACCCCGCGGGGCTGGCGATCATCGATTGCGATCACTTCAAGCGCGTCAATGACACCTTCGGTCACGAGGTCGGCGATCGCGTACTTGTGGCAGCAGCACAGGCGATACGGTCCGACGATGTCTTCGCGGCGCGCCTTGGCGGTGAGGAATTCATCATCCTCATCTATTCCGACGATTGGGAAAACACGGCCGAGAAAGCGCGCCAGCGCATTACGCAGGCCGTCAGGGCGGCCGTTCCGGACATGAAACTGCCGGTCACCGCCAGTGCCGGTCTTACCGCCCTTTCGCGGACCGATGCGCTTTCGGTGGCCATGAACCGCGCCGACAAGGCCCTTTACGCCGCCAAGGAAGCAGGCCGCGACCGGAGCGTTTCGATCGCAGAATTCCAGCCGGAAAGCGCCCCTCTTTCGCAGGTCGCTTGATGCGTTGACCCCGCCTAGCGCTTGCGGGCGAACCAGATCGTGTGATGCGGGCCCTTGTTATTCGGGCGAGCCCTCACACGGCGCTCCTCCACTTCGAAGCCCGCCTCCTTGAGCCTGCGGGTGAACTTGTAATCGGGCGCCGCCGACCAGACCGCGAGAATGCCCCCGGACCGCAAGGCGTCTCGAGCCTTGCCAAGCCCCGTCGTAGAATAAAGCCGTTGGTTGCCATCGCGCACGATGCCGTCGGGCCCGTTATCGACATCCAGCAGGATCGCATCCCACTTGTCGCAGGTCCCGTCATTCGCATCGTCTATCAGCGCGGCGACATCGCACAGGACCACGTCCCCGCGCGGGTCGGACAGCGTGTCTCCCGTCAATTCCGCGAGCGGACCCTGCGCCCATTCGAGGATTTCCGGGACGACTTCCGCCACGACGATCTCGGCACCCTCGCTCGCCTTCTCCAGCGCCTTGCGGAAGGTGAAGCCCATGCCATAGCCACCGATCAGCACGCGTGGATTGGCACGATCAAGCTCGGCAAGGGTCAGCTCTGCCAGCTGTTCTTCGCTGAACTGCATGCGCGTGCCCATCAGTTCGTCGCGCCCGACCATGATGATGAAGTCGCGACCATGACTTATCAGGGTCAGCGTTTCTCCATTGGGCACTTCGGCAGTGGCGACGGTTTCGCGCGGCAGCATCGGGATCTCCAGCAGGTGTTGACCGCCCCGATAGCGGCTAAGCCTCGCCTGCGATAGCTAGCCGGTGACTTCGATGCGACCTGTGGTTTTAAGAGGGGCGACTCGCGCGTTGTGCTGCGGCGCCATCCTGACCTGACGATAGCAAATCCCGCCAGCACACGAAAAAAGGGCCGCAGGTTTCCCCGCGGCCCCTCTTCAATCGGCTGGTGCCGGATCAGTCCTTGAGGAAGTCAGGGACGTGGGCTTCGCCGCCACCGTCCTTGTTTCCGCCGTCCCGGTCGCCGCGATCGCGACGGGGGCCACCACGGCCGCCACGACGATCGCCGCCACGACCACCACCGCCGCCACGCGGGCCACGGTCACCGCGCGGTTCGCGCGGCGGGCGGGTGTCTTCCAGCTCTTCACCGGTTTCCTGGTCGACGACCCGCATCGACAGGCGAACCTTGCCGCGGTTGTCGATCTCGAGGACCTTGACCTTGACCTCCTGGCCTTCCGACACGACGTCGGTCGGCTTTTCAACGCGCTCGTTCTTCATTTCGCTGACGTGGACGAGACCGTCCTTGCCGCCCATGAAGTTCACGAATGCGCCGAAGTCGACGATGTTAACGACCTTGCCGGTGTAGATCTTGCCGACTTCCGCCTCTTCGACGATGCCTTCGATCCACTTCTTCGCGGCTTCGATCTCGTCGGCGTTGGAGGAGCTGATCTTGATCACGCCTTCATCGTCGATGTCGACCTTGGCACCGGTCTCTGCGACGATTTCGCGAATGACCTTGCCGCCCGTGCCGATAACGTCGCGGATCTTCGACTTGTCGATCTGCATCGTTTCGATACGCGGAGCGTGCTTGGACACTTCACCACGAGCCGAACCCAGGGCCTTCTGCATTTCGCCCAGGATGTGCGCGCGACCTTCGCTGGCCTGCGCCAGTGCGGTCTTCATGATCTCCTGCGTGATGCCGGCGACCTTGATGTCCATCTGGAGCGAGGTGATGCCCTTCTCCGAACCGGCAACCTTGAAGTCCATGTCGCCGAGGTGATCTTCGTCACCCAGGATGTCCGACAGGACGGCGAAGTCGTCGCCTTCGAGGATGAGGCCCATCGCGATACCCGAAACCGGGCGTTCGATCGGCACACCGGCGTCCATCATCGACAGACAGCCGCCGCACACGGTCGCCATCGAGGACGAGCCGTTGGATTCGGTGATGTCCGACAGGATGCGGATGGTGTACGGGAAGTCTTCATGATCGGGCAGGACCGGGTGCAGCGCGCGCCACGCGAGCTTGCCGTGACCGGTTTCGCGGCGGCTGGTGAAGCCGAAGCGACCCACTTCACCGACCGAATAGGGCGGGAAGTTATAGTGCAGCATGAAGTGGTTGTACGACAGGCCTTCGAGGCCGTCGATCATCTGCTCGGCATCCTTGGTGCCAAGCGTGGTGGTGCAGATCGCCTGCGTTTCACCGCGCGTGAACAGGGCCGAACCGTGGGTACGGGGCAGCAGGCCGACCATCGCCTCGATCGGGCGAACTTCGTTCAGCTTGCGGCCGTCGATGCGCTGGCCGTCCTTGAGGATGGCGCCGCGAACGATTTCCGATTCCAGCTTCTTGACCGCCTTGTTGGCGACCATCTGCGTCTGCGGTTCTTCGTCGGCGAAGGCTTCTTTGGCCTTTTCGCGGGCGGCGTTGAGCGCATCCGAACGCTCCGACTTGTTGGTCAGCTTGTACGCAGCAGCGATGTCGTCGCCGACGATGCCGCGCAGCTTTTCCTTGATCGCCGAGGTATCGTCCGAGGTGTCGATTTCCCACGGATCCTTGGCGGCCTGTTCGGCCAGATCGATGATCGCACCGATGACCTTGCGGCTTTCCTCATGCGCGAACATGACGGCGCCGAGCATTTCCTCTTCGGTCAGTTCCTTGGCTTCGGATTCGACCATCATCACCGCGTCCTGCGTCGCAGCGACGACGAGGTCGAGACGACCGTCTTCGCCAAGCGCATCGCCCAGGCTCGGGTTGAGGATGTATTCGCCATCGTTCGAGAAACCGACGCGTGCAGCGCCGATCGGGCCCATGAAGGGTACGCCCGAGATGGTCAGTGCAGCCGAAGCGGCGATCATCGCAACGATATCGGGTTCGGTCTCGCCGTCATAGGACAGGACCTGGGCGATGACGTTGATTTCGTTGTAGAAGCCTTCCGGGAAGAGCGGACGCACGGGGCGGTCGATCAGGCGGGAAGTCAGCGTTTCCTTCTCCGTGGCGCGGCCTTCGCGCTTGAAGAAGCCACCCGGGATACGGCCCGCGGCGGAGAATTTTTCCTGGTAGTGGACGGTCAGCGGGAAGAAGTCCTGCCCTTCGCGTACACTCTTGGCGGCGGTCACGGCGCACAGCACCACGGTTTCGCCATAGGTGGCCAGAACGGCGCCGTCAGCCTGACGGGCGATCTGACCGGTTTCGAGAGTGAGGGTTTTTCCGCCCCATTCAATCGATACGGTTTTCTTGTCGAACATGTATTTTCCTTATGAACCCGCGGGCCGCCATATTGCGGAGCGGGGCCTACTTGTGCCGGGTATACCGTCCCGGTCCGGTGCGAGGCGTCATATACTGCCTCATTGAAGCTCCTGTGCCGGATTGCGCAGGAGGCCAAATGCGAAGAAGGGCGACCCTTGCCGAGCCGCCCTCCTCGAAACTCTTACTTACGAAGACCCAGCTTCGCGATCAGGGCGTTGTAACGCTCCACATCCTTCTTCTTGAGGTAGGCGAGGAGGTTACGGCGCTTGTTGACCATCATCAGAAGGCCGCGACGCGAGTGGTTGTCCTTGTGGTTGGCCTTGAAGTGATCCGTCAGGTTGCGGATACGTTCGGTCAGGATCGCGACCTGTACTTCGGGCGAGCCGGTGTCGCCGTCTGCCTGCGCGTTGTCCTTGATGATCTCTTGCTTCTTCTCGGCGGTAATCGTCATATTCATTCTACTCCGCGACATCCGGTAGGTTGAAGCCCCGGACGACCTTGGCCGTCCCTCCGATAAGTTCCACCAGCGCAACGGGAGTATCCTCCAGCTTCGCGAAATAGAGCCCGTCGGTGTGGGGCAGGTCCGACAATACCCGGCCCTGGCGGACCGCCTGCGCGCTGTCGGGATCGAGGGATAGAGCCGGGATGTCGTCCAGCCCCGCCTCTAGCGGCAGGAGTAGGTGTTCAAGAGGCGCGCCCTTAGCGATTTCCTCCAGCTTGTCCAGCGAAATCGCCTGATTTTCATGGAAGGGACCGGCCTTGACGCGCCTGAGATAGGTAACGTGACCGACAGTTCCAAGCGCACGCGCGATGTCCCGTGCAAGAGAGCGGATATATGTCCCTTTGGACACATGCGCTGTCAGCGTCACGGCATCAGCCAGTTCGAGCGGGGCCGCCACATCGTATGGGTCGGGACGCCCTGCGCTGGTCTGGAAAGCGGACTTCAGTTCCGGATCCTCGCGCTCTCCGGCCATCGTCAGGCTGTGAATCGTGACGCGGCGCGTCTTCATGTCCACTTCCTCCCCGGCTCGGGCGAGGTCGTAGGCGCGCTTGCCGTCGATCTTGAGGGCGGAATATTTCGGCGGAATCTGTTCGATCTCTCCGGTGAAGTGCTCAAGCACCGCAGCGATTGCGGCCATGGGCGGTCGGCGGTCGCTGCGCTGGATCACCTCGCCTTCGGTGTCGAGCGTGTCGGTCTCCTCGCCGAACTGGATGGTGAAATCGTAGATCTTGCTGGCATCGAGCATTCGTCCAGCCAGCTTGGTCGCCTCGCCGAGCGCGATCGGCAGCACGCCTTCAGCCAGCGGATCGAGCGTGCCGCCGTGGCCGACCTTCGGCTTGGCATGGCCGCCCTGACGCAGCACGCGCTTGACCATGCCCACGGCCTGCGTCGAACCAAGCCCGCGCGGCTTGTCGAGCACGATCCAGCCGTTCGGTGCGGGTTTTGCAGCGCTCATCAGGACAGCGCCAGTTCGACCGACTGTGCGATGCCCACGAAGAATTCCATGATCCACATGACCGGTGGCCAGATTGTCCTCTCGATCCACCGCGCATCAGGGAATATCCAGGCAGCTGCGATGATCACGAAGATCAGGGTCATCCCCAGCGCCTGGAGCTTCTGCCAGTGCCTCGCCCAGTTACGCGGCAAAAGGCCGCCAAGGATGTGCGAGCCGTCGAAAGGCGGAATGGGTAGGAGGTTGAACAGGGCAAGGAAGGTGTTGATGAGAATGAAATAGGTGAAGGCGGTCAGCGCCCATTCCGGCAATGACGATCCCCAATTGGTCGCGAAAGCCGCAGCAATCCCGACGACGATCGCGGCTAGGAAAGCGAGGGCAATGTTCATCCCGGGCCCGGCTGCTGCCACAGCCATCATGCCGTAGCGCGGATTGTCGAGGCGGCGGGGGTTCACCGGTACAGGCTTGGCCCAACCGAAAACGGGCCCGCCGAACAGCGCCAGCGCACCGGGAACGAGCAATGTGCCGACCGGATCGACATGGCGAACCGGGTTGAAGGATAGCCTGCGCTTCTCCTTGGCCGTGGGATCGCCCAGTGCCAGCGCCGCCCAGCCATGGGCGACCTCATGAAACACGATGGCGATTATCAGGCACGGGATCAGGATCGCCGCGAGAATGAGTGTTTCCGTCATCGAACCAAGATAGGGTGCAGAGCGCGCCTGCGCACCCCTATTGCCCCAGCGCCTGCGAAAAATGCTTGCGGCACATGGCAACGTAGCGGTCGTTGCCACCGATTTCGGTCTGCGCGCCCTCGCTCACCGCCTTGCCGTTTTCATCTACCCGCAGGTTCATCGTCGCCTTGCGCCCGCAATCGCAAACCGCCTTCATCTCGACGAGCTTGTCCGCAATGCCGAGCAGGGTAGCGGAGCCGGGAAACAATTCTCCCTGGAAATCCGTGCGCAGGCCGTAGCAAAGAACGGGAATGCCCGCCTCGTCGGCCAGTTTCGCCAATTGCCAGACCTGGTCGGGGGTGAGGAATTGCGCCTCGTCCACCAGCACACAGGCAAGCGGCGTTTCGGCATGTTCGGCCAGGACGTGCGCCGCGATGTCGGTCTGCTGCTCGAAGCGGTTGGCATCGCTCGCCAGGCCGATCCGGCTGGAAATCGCGCCGAAGCCCGGCCGGTCGTCGAGTGCGGCGGTCCACAAAGATACCCGCATTCCGCGTTCGCCATAATTGAACGCGGTCTGGAGCAAGGTCGAGCTCTTCCCTGCGTTCATGCTGGCAAAATAGAAATACAGCTTGGCCATGGGCCAGCCCTAGCGCGCACAGCCATAGCTGTTAAGGAGACCGTCAGACAGGATTGGGGATGACGCCCCGACAACACGCACAAGATAAGCGACGGGGATTTCGATGGCAGAGGCGAGCACCGCATCCAATAGGCAGACAGGCATCCTGGGATGGGTAGAGCGAACGGGCAACAAACTGCCTGATCCGGTTTTCATCTTCTTCTACCTCATCATCGCGCTGGTCGTCATATCGGTGATCGCCGCCGTTAGCGGCGTTTCGGCCCAGCACCCGACCGCGCTGGACGAGAATACGGGCGGCGCGCTGGTCATCGAGGCGGTCAGCCTGTTGTCGCCGGACAATATCCAGCGGCTCTGGGTCGAAATGCCCAAGACATTCACGCACTTCCACCCGCTTGGTTATGTCCTTGTCGTCATGCTCGGCGCAGGCGTTGCCGAACGCTCCGGCTTCTTTGCCGCCGGCATGTCCAAGGCGGTGAAAAGCGCTCCCAAGGCCCTGCTGACCCCGGTTGTGGCTCTGGTCGCAATGATCGGCAATCACGCTGCCGACGCAGGCTATGTGGTCCTTATCCCGCTCGCCGGTATCCTGTTTGCGGCTGCCGGACGCCATCCTCTTGCCGGTATTGCGGCCGCATTCGCCGGTGTTTCGGGCGGTTTCTCCGCCAATGTCTCGCCCGGTCAGCTCGATGCGCTGCTGTTCGGTATTACGGAGGAAGCCGTCGGCGCCAGCGCACTCGACCCGACATGGACAGCCAACATCGCCGGTAACTGGTACTTCATCGTGGCGATGACCGTGCTTTACCTGCCGATCATCTGGTACGTGACCGACAAGGTCATCGAACCGCGCCTGGGTGCCTGGACCAAGGGCGCGGTTGCGGGTGCGGATGAAGATGCGCCCGTCGAAGTCGACGAGGAAAAGGCCAGCAAGGGCCTGCGCGCAGCAGGTCTTGCAGCGCTGTTCGTGGTTGGCCTGTGGGTGCTGATGGTCTTTGCCCCCGGCACCCCGCTGGTCGACGAGGCCGCTTGCGAAGGAATTCCGGCAGCCGATTGTTCGATCCACACGGAACTGCGTCCGCTTTACCAGTCGCTCGTAGCAGGCTTCTTCCTGCTCTTCCTGCTGACCGGCTGGGCCTATGGCCGCGCTGCGGGCACGATCAAGGACCACCGCGACCTGGTGAACATGATGGCGGAAAGCATGAAGGACATGGGCTATTACCTCGTCCTCGCCTTCGCTGCCGCGCATTTCGTCGCAATGTTCGGCTGGTCCAACCTCGGCCTTATTACCGCCGTCCACGGCGCTGCGGGGATCGAGAGCACGGGCCTGCCCCTGCCACTAGTCCTCGGCCTCATGGTGATCTTCGCGGGCCTGCTGAACCTCTTCGTCGGTTCGGCCAGTGCGAAATGGGCGCTGCTCGCCCCGATCCTCGTGCCGATGCTCATGCTGCTTGGCATCAGCCCCGAAGGCGCGACCGCGGCCTACCGCGTGGGCGATAGTGCGACGAACATCATCACGCCGCTGATGGTCTACTTCCCGCTGATCCTGGTTTTCGCCCAGCGCTGGGTGAAAGACTTCGGCCTCGGCAGCCTGACCGCGATGATGCTGCCCTATTCGGTATGGCTGCTGATCTCGGGCGTCGTGCTGATCGTGGGCTGGTTCTATCTCGGCATCCCGCTCGGGCCCGATGCACCGGTCGGCTACACCCTGCCCTCGGCGGCGGCCCCGGCAATCATGCAGTAAGCCCTACTCTTCTTCCCCGAGGTCGCGCGCGACCTTGGGGTCGGACAGGAGCTGTTCGATCCGGTCCGCCTCGTCGAAGCTTTCGTCGGGCTGGAAAGAAAGCTTGGGCGCGAATTTTAGACCGAGGCGCTTGGCCACTTCCTTCTGGAAGAATGCGGTGTTCGTGCGCAATGCCTTCAACACGGCCGCCTCATCCTGGCCGAGCAAGGGTTTCACGTAAGCCTTCGCATTCCTGAGGTCCGGCGTCATCCGCACCTCGGTCACGGCGATGTTCGATGCGCGCAGCACGTCGTCATGCGCTTCGCCGCGTGCAAGAAGTTCGGACAAGATATGCCGCACCCGCTCGCCGACCTTGAGGACGCGAACGGATTGCTGTTCGGGTGTCGATTGCTGGTGCTTGGCCATCAGGCGAACTCTTCCATTTTTGCCAGAATGCGTTTGAGCGAGGTCATGTTCCGTGCCGTGCCTCGGCAGCCGAGCCGCTTCTCGATAAAACGGCCGGTGAGATCGGAAACACCGACCCCGTCCACATAGTCGAGATAGAGCACGCGGTCCCCCAGCGCGAGTCGTTCCGCCCCGCGATCTCGGTGCGCTTCGAGCAATGCCTCGAAACCACCCGCCACGGGTTGCTGCGGCAGGAAGATGGTGTGCACCATCTTGTCCGAACCTTCGCCGTGAAACGGATTGTCATCGATGGCAGAGCGAACCTCTTCGACTGTCCGCACGACGACGAAGCCGGTGATGCCGAATTCTTCCTCGATCAGCCGGGCGATCCGGCCGCGAAGCACCTCTTCTTCTTCCTCGCTGCTCAGGATGACGTTCCCGCTGGCTGCCACAGTTTCGACTTCACCGAAGCCACGGGCGCTCATGCGATCGCGCAAGTCCGCCATCTTGATGCGGTTGCCGCCGATATTGATGCTGCCGAGCAGTGCAATGCGAGTGCTCATGCCTCGCTGCCGGGGCGCGGTGTCGGAATGGCGGTGCTGGTCGAACGCGCTAGCAGGTTGCCCGCGTCGTCGAACAACTCACCCTCGAGATAGATTACACGGCGACCGCGCTTGATTACGCGGCCCTTGCCGATCAGCGGCCCAGCCATCACGGGCCGGATCAGCGTCATGGTAATGTCGAGGTTGAGCGGTGCTTCCACGTGGTCGGTGGCCCAGACATGCGCCCAGCCCATGGCTTCGTCGAGGAAGCCCGCGACCAGTCCGCCCTGCACGGTGCCACGCGGCGTGATGAAGCTGTCGGGTGCAGTGAAGCGGAGCGTGATCTCCTCACGCTCCGCGTCAAAGCTGTCAAACTCGACGCCCATCAGGTCCGCATGGGCCGCGTCCCGATTATGCTGTCTTTCGTTCACGTCTCGCGGCCCGGCAGGGGTGTCGGAAGCGCAGTGGATGTGGCCCGCGCCAGGACTTGTCCCTCGCTATCGAGCAGTTCGCCCTCAAGATAGGCGACGCGTTTGCCTGCCTTTACCACCCGCCCCTTGGCCGTAATGGGTTCGAGGGGGACCATGCGCAGGAAGGTCAAATTCATATCGAGATTGAGCGGCAGGCGAATGCCTTCTTCGCCGAACTTCGCCTGAGTCACGGCGAGCAGTGCGCCCCCCATGACCTCGTCCAGAAAACCTGCGATCAGTCCGCCCTGCACCGCGCCCCGCGGGGACGCGAAGCTCGGCGGCGGGGTAAAGCGCGTGGTAAGTTCGCCCCTTTCCTCATCGAAAGAGACGAACTCGGATCCCATCAGCTCGGCAGAGGGCGAGCGCTGGCCTTCGTAAATCCTAGCCATTCACTCGCGCTCCTTCACAGCGTGCGTTCACGCTCCTCGACCTCGAACACCTCGAGCTGGTCGCCCGGCTGGATGTCGTTGGTGTCGGCAAGGACCACACCGCATTCGAGACCGGCGCGGACTTCGTCCACGTCGTCCTTGAAACGGCGCAGCGAAGCGATGGTCGTGGCTGAGACGATGACGTCGTCGCGCGTGAGACGGGCGTGCAGCCCCTTGCGAATGACGCCTTCCTCGACCAGCAGGCCGGCGGCCTTGTCCTTCTTGCCCGAGCGGAACACTTCCTTGACTGCGGCACGGCCGACGACGTTCTCGATCCGCTCCGGACCAAGCTCGCCTGCCATCTCCTTCGCGATCTCCTCGGTCAGGTGGTAGATGACGTCGTAATACTTCATCTCCACGCCATCGCGCTTCACCAGCTCACGTGCCTTCGCATTCGGACGCACGTTGAAGCCGATAATCGGCGCATTTGAGGCAGCTGCCAGCGACACGTCGCTTTCTGTGATCGCGCCAACGCCTGCATGCAGGACGCGGACCTTGATCTCGTCGTTGGAAAGGTTGTGCAGCGCAGTCGTGATCGCCTCGACCGAACCCTGCACATCGGCCTTCACCAGTACGGGGAATTCGATGACATTCGCAGTGAGGTTGTTGAACATCGTGTCGAAGCTGGTCGGAGCAAGCGCGGTGCGCTTCTCGGTCGCCTTTTCCTGACGATATTCGGCCACTTCCCGGGCACGCTGTTCGTTCTCGACCACGGTCAGCACGTCGCCTGCGCTCGGCACGCCGCCGAGACCCAGGACTTCGACAGGCATAGAAGGACCGGCCTTCTTGATCTGCTTGCCCTGATCGTTGACGATCGCACGCACACGGCCACTTTCGGTGCCGACGACGAAGGTGTTGCCACGCTCCAGCGTACCGCGCGTGATGAGCACGGTCGCAACCGGGCCGCGTCCCTTGTCGAGCTGGGCCTCGATCACGGTGGCTTCCGCCATGCGATCGGGGTTCGCCTTCAGTTCGAGCAGTTCGGCCTGCAACGCAATCTTCTCGAGCAGTTCGTCGAGACCGGTCTTCTCCTTGGCGGAGATTTCCACGTCCTGCACATCGCCGGACAGCTTCTCGACGATGACTTCATGTTCGAGCAGGCGATTGCGGATGTTGTCCGGATTGGCTTCCGGCTTGTCCATCTTGTTGATCGCCACGATCATCGGGACGCCCGCAGCCTTGGTGTGATTGATGGCCTCGATCGTCTGCGGCATGATGCCGTCATCGGCAGCGACCACCAGGACCACGATATCGGTCACATTGGCACCGCGCTGACGCATTTCGGTGAAAGCGGCGTGGCCCGGCGTGTCGAGGAAGGTGATTTCATCACCGCCCTTGGTCTTCACCTGGTAGCTGCCGATGTGCTGCGTAATGCCGCCGGCTTCACCCTTCACCACGTTTGCGCCGCGAAGCGCGTCGAGCAGGCTGGTCTTGCCGTGGTCGACATGTCCCATGATGGTGACGACTGGAGGACGCGGCTTCAGCGTGTCTTCCGGATCGACATCCTCTTCGGCTGCGATGTCGACATCGGCTTCCGACACCTTCTGGATATTGTGGCCGAACTGTTCGACGAGCAGTTCCGCCGTATCCTGGTCGATCGTCTGGTTGACGGTGACCATCATGTCGAGATTGAAGAGCTCCTTCACGAGGTCGGCACCCTTCTCGCCCATGCGCTTGGCCAGCTCGCCGACGGTGATCGCTTCCGGGACCACGACGTCGCGGACCTGCTTTTCACGCGGCTTGTTCGAACCGCCACCCTGCAGGCGACGTTCCTTTTCACGCGCACGCTTGAGCGCGGCGAGGCTGCGTGCACGGCGGCCTTCGTCCTCGTTGAGCGCCTTGTTGACGGAAAGCTTGCCCGAACGCCGCTTGTCCGGCTTTTCTGCGGTGCGCGCGGGCTTTTCGTCCTTCTTTTTGCGTTCCGGCTTCTTGATTTCCGGACGCTTCACGGGCGTGAACTTGCGCGCAGCCGGGGTCGGGGTAGCTTCCGCTGCTTCTTCGGAAGGCGCAGCTTCTTCCGCTGCGGTCTCGGCCGGAGCTTCCTTGGCAGCCTTCTTCGCCTGCTTGGCCGCTTCTTCCTCGGCCTTGCGGTTGTCTTCGGCGCGCTTTTTCTCGTCTTCGGCAGCCTTCTTCGCCTGCTGCTCTTCGCGCTTGCGCGCTTCTTCCGCCAGCTTCAGGCGCTCTTCCTCGGCCTCGCGCTGGAGGCGAGCGACGCGTTCCTGCGGCGTTTCGGCATCGGCAGCGGGCTTCTTGGCCGCAGGCTTCTTGGCTGCGGGCGCGGGAGCGGGCGCAGGGGCCGCTTCCGGTTCGGGAGCCGGTGCAGGCGCGGGGGCAGGAGCCGCCTCGCCGGGTTTGACGAGCTTGCGGCGGCGCTTCACCTCGACCGCAACCTTGTTGGTGCGACCGTGGCTGAAGGTCTGCTTGACCTCGCCCGGCTGAGCACCCTTCAGGGTCAGCGGCTTGCGGGCAGGTTTTTTCTCTTCGTCGCTCATTCTTGCTCGTTTCTCTTCTGCGTATCGTTCGTATCGTCTTCGGCGCGCGTAGAGGCACGCCCATCGTCGGCCGGGATAGTGAGCCCCTGGTAATGCATGAGGCGCATCAAGGGTTTGCGTATCCTTGCGGCCGATGCATCGTCGGCCAAAGCGAAATGGACGACATTGTCGCGGCCCAATGCCACAGACAGTGCGTCACGGTCCAGTGGGAGTGTCCACCCTCGCATTCCCGACCCTTCGGCATCGCTGCCGACGCGCCAGGCCTGGTCCAGCTTCTTGCGCCCGTCCTCGCTCGCATCGCTGGCATGCAGCAACAGCGCCACACCTCCGTTACGGGCGGTCTCGGCAATGCGTTGCGTACCCAAGATAAGCGCTCCGACGCGCATTTCGAGACCCAGCCGGTCGAGAAATACACGGGTCAGGGCATCTTCTATCTTCGCGGGCAGATTTTCCGGTATCTCGAGATCGCCCGTCTTGAATGCGCGCGACAGCCCGCCCTTCAGCTTGCCATTCGCAAACGCCTCTTCGATCGCGGCACGGTCGCTGCATACCCAGGCCCCGCGCCCCGGCGCTTTCTCCTGCGCGTCAGGCAGGACAAGACCCGAAGGCGAGACGGCGAGGCGCACCAGCGCATCGCGCGAACCGGTTTCGCCGGTCAGCACGCAGCGCCGCTCGGGCTCCGGTTTACGGGGCCGCGAGACTTCAGCGATGTCGGGGCTCAGGCGCTCATTGGGTGGAGTCCGCATCGGCGGCCTCCTGCGTGTCGGTCGTCTCGGCAGCAGCCGGAGCTTCCTCTTCGTCTTCGAACCAGTGCGCGCGGGCAGCCATGATGATCTCGTTGCCCTGCTCTTCGGTCAGGCCGTATTCGCCGAGCACGCCGCCCTTGTCGGCTTCGCGCTGGGGGCGATCACGGCGCATCGGCGGGCCGTCCGGATTGTTGTTCCGGCGACGCGGTGCCTCACGCCGCTTGGCGATCAGTTCGTCGGTCGCAAGATCGGCGACATCGTCGAGCGTCTTGAGACCTGCCTTGCCGAGCGTGACGAGCATCGCTTCGGTCATGTGCGGCAGTTCGGCAAGGTCGTCTTCGACACCCAATTCGCGGCGTGCCTCGCGGTGCGCAGCTTCCTGGCGATCGAGTGCTTCCTTGGCGCGGTTCTGGAGTTCTTCCGCCAGCTCCTCGTCGAAGCCTTCGATGCTCGCGAGCTCTTCCAGCTCGACGTAAGCGACTTCTTCCAGGTCCGCGAAACCTTCGGCAACCAGCAGCTGCGAAAGCGTTTCGTCGACGTCCAGTTCGGCTTCGAACATGTTCGAGCGCTCGGCGAATTCCTTCTGGCGCTTCTCCGAGGCTTCTTCCTCGGTCATGATGTCGATCTGGTTGCCGGTCAGCTGGCTGGCGAGACGCACGTTCTGGCCGCGGCGGCCAATGGCCAGCGAAAGCTGGTCGTCGGGCACGACGACTTCGATGCGACCGTCTTCCTCGTCGAGCACGACGCGGCTGACGGTGGCCGGCTGGAGCGCGTTCACGATGAAGGTCGCGCCGTCATCGCTCCACGGGATAATGTCGATCTTCTCGCCCTGCAGTTCCTGCACGACGGCCTGGACGCGGCTACCCTTCATGCCGACGCAGGCGCCGACGGGGTCGATGCTGCTGTCATGGCTGATGACGCCGATCTTGGCGCGGCTGCCCGGATCGCGGGCAGCGGCCTTGATCTCGATGATGCCGTCGTAGATTTCGGGCACTTCCTGCGCGAACAGCTTGCGCATGAAATCGGGGTGCGCACGGCTGAGGAAGATCTGCGGGCCGCGGTTGTTACGCTCCACCTTGGTGATGAGCGCACGGACACGCTCGCCGACACGGGCGGCTTCACGCGGGATCTGCTGGTCGCGGCGGATGACGCCTTCGGCGCGGCCGAGATTGACGATCACGTGGCCGAATTCGACCGACTTGATGACGCCGGTGATGACTTCGCCTGCGCGATCCTTGAATTCTTCGTACTGACGCTCACGCTCGGCATCGCGGACCTTCTGGAAGATCACCTGCTTGGCCGACTGCGCGTCGATGCGGCCGAGATCGACCGGGGGCAGGGGATCGACGATGAAGTCGCCGATCTTGGCGTCCTTCTCCAGCTTCTGCGCAGCCTTGAGATCGACCTGCTTGAAGTAGTCTTCCACTTCTTCGACGACCTCGACGACACGCCACAGGCGAAGGTCGCCGGTCTGCGGGTCGAGCTTTGCACGGATATCGTTTTCTGCACCGTAGCGGTTGCGGGCAGACTTCTGGATCGCCTCTTCCATCGCTTCGATCACGATGGATTTGTCGATCATCTTTTCCGATGCGACGGCATTTGCAATCGCGAGGAGTTCAGCCTTGTTGGCGGAAATGGCACTGGCCATCAGTCGTCTGCCTTTTCTTCTTCGATGTCGTCGGCACCGCTCGTATCGAGCGGCTGGGTGGCGGCAATGAGCGCGTCGGTCAAGACGAGCTTTGCCGAATGGATCTGGTGGCGGTCGAGACGTACCTCGCCCGCCTTGGCATCCACGATGAGAACCTCATCGCCTTCAATGCCCTTCAATTCGCCCTTGTAGGTGCGCTGGCCGTCGAAGCCATTGTCCATGGAGATCTTGGCTTCGTGTCCGGCCCAGTTGGCAAAATCCTTGGGACGGGTCAGCGGACGGTCGATACCGGGCGAGCTGACTTCGAGGTGATAGGCACCTTCGACCAGCACGTCGCCCTGCTCTTCCAGCTCGTCGATCCGGTCGGAGACGCGGCGCGAGAGCGCGGCGCATTGTTCGATCACCAGCTGGCCCGTCGCCGGGTCTTCGGCCATGATCTGCAATGCCATCCCGCCATCACCGGCTTCGGACGGCATCATCTTGACGCGCACGAGATCGAAACCCAGCGCATTCGCTTCGGGTTCGATGACTTCGGTCAAGCGGTCGATATCGGCCATTCATACTCCGGTTCGGACTTGCATTGCGACAACGGGGTTCGGTGCCGGCCCCTTTCGGCGCCAGCCCTTCAAAGTTGCGACAATGTCGGGATGCGAGGGGAGATAGGTGCGAGTCCCTCAAAAAGCAAGAAATAAGAAAAGGGGCCCGGCACGACACCGGACCCCTCCCCTTTTTGACTGCGTGGGTCGACTTAGTTGACTACGCCGATCACGTCCGGATTGCCGTCCGGATCGCCATTGACGCGGCCGCCATTGCCGACATTGCCCTGAAGCAGGATGCCGGCGAAGTGCGGGGTCGCCATCGATGTGCCGCTAATGGTGTTGTAGCCGCCACCGGTCCAGGTCGACTTGATCGACGAACCCGGCTCTGCGTAATCGACCGGCGGGTTGCCGTAGTTCGAGAAGCTCGACCAGTTGTCGCCGATCGCGAACGAGGAAATCGTGTAGACGTTCGGGCCGTTTGCACGCGCCGGCGAGTGGTTGTTCGCGTGGTCGCGCTCGTTACCCGCAGCAATCGCGAAGCGAACGCCGCCAGCCGCAGCATTGATGACTGCCTGGTCGAGCGCGGTGCTGACACCGCCGCCGAGGCTCATGTTGGCAACATCGCCCGGCTGGCCGTACTGCGCGACATAGTCGATGCCCGCAATCACGCCCGAGTTCGAACCCGAACCGCGACGGTCGAGAACGCGCACTGCAACAACCGGAGCGCCCGGTGCGACGCCGATCACGCCGATGTTGTTGTCGACTGCCGCGATCGTGCCGGCGACGTGAGTACCGTGGCCGTTCTGGTCGCCTGCATCGCCGCGCACGAAGCTGCGCGAACGCGCTACGTCGACATTGAGATCGGGATGGTCGAGTTCGATCCCGCTATCGATGACCCATGCGGTAGCGAAGTTGCCGGGCGCACCGCCGCCGACGCGGGCGATACCCCAGGGCGTTTCCTGCGGAGGCTGCGCACCGCCGCCGTTACCGCCCGGCTTACCCTTCTTCGCACCCGGAGCCATTGCGCGAACCTGGATAGCGGTGACGACCTGGTCCTGCTCGCAATAGGCGATGTTGGGATTGTTGCGCTTCATGTTCTCGATTGCCTGCGGAGCGGCATTGACCGCAAAACCGCGCAGGGCGACCGAGTAGACGTGCTTTACCTGGGCAGCACTGGCCTGGGCGGCGCGATTGGCTTCTGCCTTGGCATTGCCGCGCGAAACCGACTTGTCGAATACGCAAATGTAGCTGTTGGCGATCTTTTCGCCCGCCTTCGCTTGGGCCGGTGCGGCGACAGCCAGCATAGGAAGAGCCGCGAGCACGGCCAGAGTCTTAGCTTTCATGAATAATCCCTCCAAAAGTCTCAGCAGCACGCGACCCGTGCTGGACTGATGGGTTGGAGGTGTAACCGGATGAAAAGACCTGTCGAGAGGGTCAGAACTAAGAAAAATAGTAAATTTCGGCTTTATCGACAAATTGTTGCATTTAGGAGACGAATTGATCTCCACTTTGATTTAGGCCGAAAAGTATTATCGTCGGAAGCATTTCCAACGAGCCAAATCCAGAGTACTTTTTACTTGACGAGCGCCTTCTGCGAGGCGTGCGACCCTACTCTTCGATCTCCCCCGAAGCTTGTGTTTCTAATTCGTTATTTGCATCGCGTTGTTCGAACCGGCGATGGCGCACGATCCTTGGCGTGATGACGATGTACAATTCGGTAGTGGTGCTTGTGGACCGCTCGTTGCGGAAAGCTGCACCGATCAGCGGTATGTCACCGAGAAGCGGGATCTTCGACTTGGTCGTCAGGACGTTTTCCTGCGTCAGGCCGCCGATAACGAAGGTTTCTCCGTCACGCACCGAAGCGCTGGTCTCCGCCTCCCGCTGGCTGATAGTGGGATAGCCCTGGCTGAAGCCCGTCACACTCGACACGACGCCATAGATCTTCGAGGTGATGTACCCGTCCGTGCTCACGCGCGGGGCAATCTGCAGCGTGACGCCGACGTTCACATACTGGACCTGCTGGGACACGCCGTTCACGCCCGACAGCTGGATCGAGGTGAGGATCGGCAGGGCATCGCCCGTGATTATCTTGGCCGTAGAACCGCTTTGCGCAGCGATCCTCGGGCGCGAGACGATGCGCCCCTCGCCCTTTTGTATCTGCGCATAGATTGCGGCCTGCAATTGACCGGAAGGCAGGACGTCATTGGGATCGACCCCGAACGGCAAGAAGCCGCCGGTCGCCAGATTGCCGACGGCGATCTGCCCATTGGAATTGGTGAAATCGATTCCGAGATTGCGCGCGCCGTTCTCGGTCAGCTCCACGAACTGCGTTTCCAGGATCACGCTGTCCACCGGGACGTCGATCAGTTCGATCTGGCGCTTAACCCGCTCGATCCGCTCGGGCGTGCCGGTAATCCAGATCGCGTTGAGGCGGCGGTCCACCGCGAGGCCGTTGCCGACATTCTGTCCCAGCGGCTGGTCGTCGCGCTCGGCCTGCTGTGGCGCGCCTATGTAGCTGGTCGACTGGTTCGCGCCGGGAGACCCGAAACCGGGCTCACGGCGGATGAAGACATCGTTGGGCGCGATCTCCGCCCCTTCGGCGAGCAGGCCGACGATCTCCGACACGTCGGCATATTTTAGGAACACCAGCTCGTAGGAATCGCCGGGCTGGTAACTGTCGACCGGCCCGCGCTGCAATTCCTGCTGCGGCACCACCTCTTCGCCATCCGAGCCGATCGGGCGTGTGCCGATCGTTTCCTCGTCGCTCACCATCTCGACGCGCACTTGAACCGCGTTGTTGCCCATCTGCTCGGCCCGGATGCGCGAAGGGCGCGCCGTGTCGAACCTGAGGACGAGGCTGCTGCCTTCGGTCACGAATTGCAGGGAGCGCACGAGGCCGCGATAGCTTTGCCGGTCGGGCACCCGACCGACCTTGAGCGTCGTTGCCATGACAAGTTCTGGTCTGGTGGGGTTCTTGTCGATGGTCGCTACGCGCGGTTCGGCGGGCGAAAAGCGCAGCATGAAGGTTGCCGCGCCCTCATCTTCCGAAACCAGCCGCACTTCTTCCAGAACGGAGGGCACGACCTGTGCCGAAGCGGTGGCGAGCGGCCACACGGCTGCAATCGCTGCAAGCAACGCCAGAATGGCAAAAGGTATACGGTGCCCTGCGACCCGGGCGTGAACCGCCATCATTATTCGAAAAATTCCCAGTCCCTGGGTGCAGGCATATCGAACATTGCCCGCGCGGCAATAGGGTTTTCGGAATATTCCCCCGCCTGTGGCCGGTTTGCGACAGGATGAGCGGGACCAGCCGGACGGATTACTCTTCCATCAATCCATGCTTCTTGATCGCATGGCGCAACTGATCGTAGCTGAGACTCAGGGCCTTGGCCGTCTGCCGCTGGTTCCAGCGATGCTTGCCGAGCGCGTGCTCGAGGATCGTGCGTTCGTGCTGGTCCACCGCAGCCTTTAGGTCTTCGACCTGGTCGAGATCAGGCGCGACCTGGGCGGCGGGCTGCGCGGACTGCTGGGCCGGCTCCTTCGTCGGTGTCGTCGGCGAGATCGGCTTCCAGGGGCTGTCGAATGGGTCGAACTGGACATGGCCGATAGGCGTGTCCCAATCATCCCAGCGATAGACCGCGCGCTCGACCACATTGCGCAGTTCGCGCACATTGCCGGGCCAGGGATGCTCTTCCAGCTCCTTCGCGACATGCTCGGCAAAGCCCGGCCAGGCTTCCCAGCCGAGCTCTGCGCCCATGCGGCGGCCGAAATAGTCCGCCAGCACACCGATATCCCCTTCGCGCACACGCAGGGGAGGAAGCGTGATGACCTCGAAACTGAGCCGGTCGAGTAGGTCGGCACGAAACTCCCCGCGCTCTGCCTTGGCCGGGAGGTCTTCGTTGGTCGCTGCCACGATCCTTACATCCACACGCATGGGTCGCGACGAACCGATCCGCGTGACTTCGCCATATTCGACCGCCCTCAGCAGCCGCTCTTGTGCGCCCATCGACAAAGTGCCCAGTTCGTCGAGGAACAGAGTACCCTTGTCGGCTTCCTCGAACCTTCCGGCCCGTTGTTTGGTAGCACCGGTAAAGGCTCCGGCCTCGTGACCGAACAGCTCAGCTTCGATGAGCGTTTCGGGCAAGGCGGCGCAGTTCATGGTGACGAGCGGCTCGTCCCAACGAGTGGACAGGCGATGCAGGCGCTCGGCGATCAGTTCCTTGCCGGTCCCGCGCTCCCCGATGACCAGCACGGGGCGTCGCATAGGCGCAGCACGGCTGGTGCGCTCGACCGCGTCGAGGAAAGCGCCGGACTGCCCGATAAACTGATTTTCCCGCTCCATGGCCAATAGATAGGGAATTTTCCCAAGGGTTGGCAATACCCGCCACGATGCTGTTTGTCGAAAAATGCAAAGCCACGTATTTTCAATAGTTTGTGCATTTTGGCACGCCCTTTGCTGAACACAGGACAACAACGAATTCCAGTCCAGGGAGGACAATCATGTACGACCGCAAATTCTTCCAGACCCAGCTCGGACAAGCTGCCCTTGCCAGCATCGCGGCCATGACGGCCTTCGTCGTGCTGAGCTCGCAGATTTCCCTGACCAGCCCGGTCGCGGTCGTCGCATCCTACGAACAGGTAGAAATCGCGTGACCGACAATACCCCCCTCGGGCCGGAGCGCACTAGTCCCGACGCTTCGGCCCGTCCCCCCAAACCGCACGGCAAGCGCCTTGCACGGATCGATCGCGAAGCGCAGCGCGCAAGAGATTGGACCAATCCCGAAACAGTGAATACGAAGATCAACGAATTTTTCTCAACCGGAGCACCCTTGATGGGCATTTTCAGCAGAACCCGCGATATCGTCGCCGCCAATTTCAACGACATGCTCGACAAGGCGGATGATCCGCAGAAGATGATCCGCATGATCATCCTCGAGATGGAGGAAACTCTGGTGGAAGTCCGCGCGAGCGCGGCACGCACGATCGCGGACCAGAAGGAAATGCACCGTCACACGGTCAAGCTGGACAAGCTCCAGGCCGACTGGGGCGAAAAGGCGGCCCTCGCGCTATCGAAGGATCGCGAAGATCTCGCCCGCGCAGCCCTCGTCGAGAAGAAGAAGGCTGCCGACATGAGCGACCAGCTCAAGCAGGAGATCTCCGTGCTCGACGACGCGCTGCGCGCTTACGAGCAGGACATCCAGAAGCTGCAGAACCGCCTGCGCGAAGCCCGCAGCCGCCAGACTGCGATCGCCGCCCGCCTGGAAAGCGCGGAGAACCGGGTCAAGCTGCGCAGCCTGATGACCGAAGACCGCGTCGACGATGCGCTCAGCCGCTTCGACCAGCTCGAACGCCGCGTCGACTATGCCGAAGGCCGCGCCGAAGCGCTGTCCATCTCCGATGGCAGCAAGCAGCCGAGCCTTTCCGACGAGATTGCCGCGCTCGAAGGCGCCGATGCGATCGACGATGAACTTGAACAGATGAAGAAAGCGCTCGGCAAGTCCGACGCGAAGAAGGAGGACTGATCCATGGACGAGATTTTTGCAATCGTGGCGATCTTCATCGCCCTCCCGTGGATCGTCCTGCACTACATCACGAAGTGGAAGACGTCCGCCACCATCACCACCGATGATGAAGCGCTGCTGGAAGAGCTCTACAATCTCGCCAAGCGCCTCGATGACCGGATGGACACTGTCGAGCGGCTCGTCGCTTCCGACAACCCCGAATTCCGCCCCGCCCGCCTCGTCCATGACAGCGAGCAGGACAATGAACAGCTGCGCGAACTCGAACAGCTGATTGCCGAGAAAAAAGGAGCAGCAAAGTGAACTCCCCCCGCACCACTCTCTATCGTGACAAGCAGAATGCGAAGTTCATGGGGGTTCTCTCCGGCATCGCGGATTACACCGGCGTCAACGCCCTGTGGATCCGCTTGGGCTTCCTGATCCTGGCCGTCTCGATGGGCTGGCCGATCCTCGCGTACTTCGTTGCCGGCATCCTGCTAAACAAGAAGCCCGCGCATCTCTACTCCGAGCCTGCCGAACAGAAGTACTGGCAGGGCGTACGGCAGAACCCGAAGCGTACGGCCCGCGAAATCCGCGGCAAGATGAAGGATATCGACCGCCGCCTCGCCGACGTCGAAACCTTCTACGTCAGCAACAATCCGCGCCTCACGGCCGAAATCGAGCGCCTGCGCTAAAGCCGGGCCGAGGGGAGAGGAAATATGGATCCCGCGCTTTTGATACCGATCCTGGCGCTGAGCATCCCGATCGTCGCGATCTGGACCAAGCACCAGCAAAAGCTCGCCGAGATGAATGTCCAGACTACCGCGCAGGCTACTGCCGAACAGGCGGCGCAATACGCCAGCAAGGTGCAGCAACTCGAAGACCGCGTTCAGGTGCTCGAGCGGATCGTGACCGACAAGGGATACGATGTCGCCACCCAGATCGAAGCCCTGCGCGACCAGCGCCGCGTCGATGACGAAGGCACCGGCGTTCCATTGGGGACGCTGAACAGGGAGAAAGCATGATGGAATTCTTCACCGAAACCGCAATCATCGCCGGTGTGGCCATCATGACGGGCGGCTGGGTGGCAACAACCTGGTTGCGAATTAAGAACGGCTATCCGCTGGAGAACAGCTGGGGCAAGTCGGTCTATCCCAAGAATGACCAGGCGGTGGAGCGGGTCAAGCTGCTCACCCAGGAAAACGCCGAACTGCGCGCCGAACTGGGTTCGCTGAAAGACCGCCTCGGCAATGTCGAGCGCATTGTAACCGACAGCGGCTATCACCTGACCAACGAGATCGACCGTCTTCGCGACAAGTCGGAGGCGAACTGATGGATCCGAACCTGTTTCTGATTTTCGGCTTCGTCCTGATTGCGGCGCTGCTGGCCATGACCACCGGTATTCTCATCCATCGGCGCCAGGTCGAGCATGAAGAACGCCGTGCAGAGCTCAAGGTGCGAGAAGCCGAGGCGAAGGCCCAGGAGGCACGCTACTCCAACGGCGATTACAGCAAGATCGAAGAACGCCTCCGCGTTCTCGAACGCATCGCGACCGACAGCAATCACGCCTTGGCTTCGCAGATCGACGAGCTTCGCGACCTCCACGCAATCGAGGACCGCACCCCGGCGAACGAGGCAGCGCGATGAGCTTCTGGACCGCCATTTTTTTGATCGTCCTCGTGATTGCGATCGCAGAGGTGTTCAAGGCCAAGTACCGGTCGGAGAAAGGCATCACGCGCGATTACATGGGGAACGAAAAATTCGCCGAGTCGAAGGACGATCCTGCGGCCCAGCGTGAACTCGAAGACCTGCGCGAACGCATTAAGGTGCTGGAGCGCATCGCCACCGACGGCAATTCGCTCGACGCGAAAGAAACGCGGCGGATTTCCGCCGAGATCGAAGCCCTGCGCGACAAGCAGGTCGAAAAGGACAACTGAGGACCATCCGGGTTCAAGGAGGACATGGGGAAATGTTCGAACCGACACTCATTATTGCAGGCGCCGCGTTGATCGGCCTGGTCATCGTTGCCGGCGCCCTGCTGAGGGCATGGCACGACTGGATCGAGTTCAAGCGTAGCCAGCTCGATCATGATGCACCTGCCCGCGAGGACACGGGAAGCGCCATGGGGGCAGCGCGCATCGAACTTGCGGACCTGCGCGAGCGGATCAAGAAGCTCGAGGCGATTGCCAGCGGGGTCGACCTGTGAGCGCGACCAACAATGCAGCGCAGGCCGGTATCGGCCTGGGCAGCGCGATCGCCGTCGCCATCAGCTGGAGCCAGCACGAATCCATCCTGTGGGCGATCCTCCAGGGATTTTTCGGCTGGTTCTATGTGATTTACTACGCATTCACCCGCCCGGGAGGGCTGGTCGGCTGAGCGCAATGGACGCCGCCCGAATAGCTGGCTAGATGCCGCCGCCATGCGTTCACTCGATGACATTGCCGAAGAATACGACTTCCTCGAAGGCGACGAGCGGTATCGCCTGCTGATCGAACTCGGGCGGGATCTCGAACCCATGCCCGATCCCCTCAAGACCGACGCCACGCTTGTGCGCGGATGTTCGGCGGCGGTCTGGGTCTATCCGACGGGCAATGCCGACCAGCTGCATTTCCTGGCCGACAGCAATGCCGCAATCACCAAGGGTATCGTGGCTCTCGTGATCTCGGCCGTCCAGGACAAGCCGGCCCGCGAGGTGGCGCAGATGGACATCGCTGCCGCTCTCGATCCCTTCGATCTCAAGAACCAGCTCTCCAGCAACCGCACGCAAGGTGTGCCCAACATGATCGCGCTCGTGCAGGAGCATGCCGCCCGGATCGCGGCCTCCTAGAATGCGGCGCCACATCTATCGCGCATGTGGTTTCCTGTTCGTCGGACTGGGGGCCATCGGGGCGTTTCTCCCGATCATGCCGACAGTGCCATTCCTGTTGCTGGCGGTCTATTTCTTCGCCCGCTCCAGCCCGGAGCTCGAACAGAAAATCCTTGATCACCCGACGTGGGGGCCCCAGGTGCGCGACTGGCGTGAGCGCCGCGCAATCAGCCGCAGGGCAAAGACAATGGCGATCGGTGCCATGGCGACGGGCGCTGTCGTCACCTGGTATACGTTGGGAGCACCCTGGTACTACATTTCCATCGCCATTCTCGTGATCGCCGGGACCTGGATCGCCACTCGAAACGAATAGGCGCTTTCAGGAACGCGATGCAATTCAGTCCGTTAGGGTAACATACGGATGGGAGGGTCGACCGAAAGGAACACTCTCAAATGGCAATTCTCATTCTCATCGCCACGATCCTGCTTCCCCCGCTCGGCGTCGCTGCCAAGCATGGGCTCGGCGGCACCACGTTGCTCAATGTCGTGCTGACCCTGCTGGGCTTTATCCCGGGACTGATCCACGGCCTGTATGTGAACTACGCCCGCTAAGCGGCACAGACCGACTAGAAAACGAAGCGCCGGGGCCTCAGGCTCCGGCGCTTTCGCGTACGGTGGCGATACCCGCTTCCTTCTGGCGCTTGAGTTCAGCCTTCAGCTTGGCCGGATCGCGCGCAAGGACGAAACCGAAGCTCACCCCGCCTTCCTTGCCGATGGTCGCATGGTGCAGCTTGTGCGCCTGGACCAGCCGCTTGGCGTAGCCTTTCTTGGGCACCCAGCGAAAATAGCGCTGATGCACCAGCCCGTCGTGAACGAAGGTGTAGATGAGGCCATAGCAGGTGATCCCGAAGGCAATCCACCACAAGAGGTCCGACCAGACATAACCGACGGCGAACATCGCGAAGACGATGGTGCCGAACGTCACCGCGTAGAGATCGTTCTTTTCCAGGACATTGTCATGCGGTTCGTGATGGTCGCGGTGCCAGCCCCAGCCCCATCCGTGCATGATGTATTTGTGCGCCCACCAGGCAAACAGCTCCATCCCGGCGATCGACAGGAAAACAGTAAGGAGGATGGCGGGAATGCTCACTTGGAAATCTCTGGCAGCGACATGGTCTTTCTGGCGCGGGGCAGGCCCCACCATGGGACATGCGGCGCGAGGTGGTGTTCGTGATGATAGCCGAAATGGAAACAGCTGGCGAGCGATGCAAGGCTTGAGAAGCCATCGCTGCGTGCATTGTGCCGGTCGGCAAAGCCGACGTCGTCGTGTCGATGTGGGCGATAGGTGCCGAAGTAGAACAGCTGCAACGAGGAAGCGATTGCGGGTGCCCCGTAGAGCAGCACGATCTTGAGGGCCGATATGGAGAATACGGCCCAGTATATCGTCACCACGCTGCTGACGAACAGCACCGACTGCCAGCCGAAATAGCGTTTCAGGAAGGTGCCGTACCACGGCCAGAACCGCGTCGGGTGGTCGGCGCTAAAATCGGGATCGTCCACAGTGCCCGGAGCCTTGTGGTGCGCGAAGTGAGCATCGCGCATCTTGCGCCAGCCGAACCCTGCATAGAGAAACAGCAGCGCTCCGCCGATCAACCCGTTGAGCCGCCCGCCGCCCGGCGCGAGCGATCCGTGCATCGCATCATGGCTGACGATGAAAAGGCCGACCGACAGCCAGCACTGCACGACCGCCATCGCCAGAGCGAGTGGGAGCGTCTGCCAGGTGAGCTCGAACACGAACATGGCGAAGAGGTGAAGCGACAGCCAGCCTGCGAAAATGGCGAAAGCCAGCGCAAGGCCGATCGCGGCCTGCCGCCCGTTGCCGGTTGTCATGTTCGGGGATGCGCCCATGCAGCGGTTGTACCCTGTACCGACCGCTCAGGACAAGCGGTTCGCGCAGGCTAGGCTCAGTCCTTGAAGAAGAACTTGGTCACTTCCTCGCGCAAGCGTGCGGGACGCAGCGTTTCGGAATCGATGCAGCACCAAGCGCTTTTCACTTCGGCGAGCACCTCTTCCCCGCGCTGGATCACGGTGGAGTAGAAGGCCCGCGCACCCTGCACCTTTTCGAGCACGGTGCTGGCGATAACCTCGTCATCGAGGAATGCCGGTTTGCGATAGGTAATCTCGTGCTTGAGCGCCACCCACGCCTTGCTCGCCACTTCTTCCGCAGGCGCGATCTTGTTCCAATGGGCAAGGACCGCGTCCTGTACCCAATTGAGATAGCGCGCATTGTTCACGTGACCCATGAAATCGATATCGGCGGGAATCACGCGGATCGGAAAGGCGAATGGTTTTGCTGACATGAGTGTCAGTAAAGCACGGAAAGGTTAACTTTGGAAGACTCTGGATTTGCCATTTTGCGCCCGTGACATTCCTGCCGCAAACCTGTGCGCGAAATGGCCAGCAAACCGCGCACACTCTACGAAAAGATCTGGGACGCCCACGTCGTCGAACGCCAGGACGACGGCACCTGCCTTGTCTATATCGACCGGCATCTGGTGCACGAAGTCACCAGCCCACAGGCGTTCGAGGCACTGCGGGTTGCCGGGCGAAAGGTTCGCCGTCCCGACCTGACCCTCGCGGTCCCCGACCACAACGTGCCCACCACGGCGCGCCTGGCAGCCGATGGATCGCGCCTCCCGATTGCCGATCCGCAAAGCGCGGCGCAATTGGCGGCGCTGGAGAAGAACGCGCCCGAATTCGGTATCCGCTACATCGATGCCGTCGCGCGCGAACAGGGCATCGTCCACGTCGTCGGCCCAGAACAGGGCTTCTCCCTGCCCGGCGCGACGATCGTGTGCGGCGACAGTCATACGGCGGCCCACGGAGGGATCGGCGCGCTGGCCTTCGGCATCGGCACAAGCGAGGTCGAACACGTGCTGGCCACCCAGACGCTCCTGCTGCGTCAGTCGAAAAGCATGGAAGTGCGCGTCGAAGGCGCTCTCTCCCCCGGCGTTACCCCCAAGGACCTTATCCTGCATATCATCGGCGTGATCGGGACCGCGGGCGGGACCGGCCATGTCATCGAATATCGCGGCAAAGTCTTCGAAGAGATGAGCGTCGAGGGACGCCTCACCGTCTGCAACATGAGCATCGAGGGTGGCGCCCGTGCCGGGATCATCGCGCCCGACGACACGGTCTTTCGCTATCTCGAAGGTCGACCCTATGCCCCCAAAGGCGAGGATTGGGATCGCGCGGTGGAATGGTGGCGCTCGCTCGCCACCGACGAAGGCGCGGTCTTCGACAAGAGCGTTGTCATCGACGCTGCCGATATCGAGCCCACGGTCAGTTGGGGCACCAGTCCGGAAGATGTGGTGGCGATTGGCGATACGGTCCCCTCGCCCGATTCCTTCGCGGATCCTTCCAAGCAGGACGCTGCGCGCAAGAGCCTCGATTACATGGGCCTCGAACCCGGCACACCGCTGGAAGATGTCGCGATCGAGAATGTTTTCATCGGCTCATGCACCAACAGCCGGATCGAGGATTTGCGTGCTGCCGCAGCGGTCCTAAAGGGCCGTACCAAGGCCGCAAATGTGCGCTGGGCCATCGCCGTGCCCGGATCCGGCCTCGTGAAGCAACAGGCCGAAGACGAAGGACTGGACCGCATTTTCACCGATGCCGGTTTCGAATGGCGTGAGCCGGGCTGTTCCGCCTGCCTTGCCATGAACCCCGACAAGGTACCGCCGGGCGAACGCTGCGCGTCGACCAGCAACCGCAATTTCGTGGGCCGCCAGGGTCCGGGCGCACGCACCCATTTGATGAGCCCTGCGATGGCAGCAGCCGCAGCGGTTGCCGGTCACCTCGTCGACGTGAGGAAGCTATCGGGCGGGTAGGGTCTTGCCCTTCCCCGCTCTCCCATCCATGAGACTGCCATGACCAAACTCCCCAAAGGCAAGGCCGCTATCGCAGGTGCGATCGGATCGGCCGCTATCGCCGCCGCGCTGCTCTATGCGAACAAGCGCCGCGAAAAGAAAAACCAGCCGAACCAGCCCGGCCCGATCCCTTCGGGGGAAAACCCCGAAACGGACTGATCGCCCAAGCGCAAGGAGCCCGCATGACAAAGACCAGAACCGCCCTGGCGGCCGCAGCGCTCGCCCTGGGCATCGCCGCCCCGGCAAGCGCGCAGGACGCAGCCGACGTGGAACTGTGGCGTCTGGATTGCGGCACCATCGAACTGAGCGATGCGGGCCCCTTCTCCGATACCCACCTTTACGACGGCGAACCGCGCACGCTCACCGACAGCTGCTACCTCGTCCGTAATGGCGAGAATTACCTGCTGTGGGATGCCGGCCTGCCTTCTGCGTTGAAGGGCACCAGCGTGACGCAAATGGTCTTCACGCTCAGCGTCGGAAAGACCATCGCCGAACAACTGGCCGAAATCGGCCTCGCCCCTGACGACGTCGATTTTGTGGGCGTCAGCCATTACCACGATGACCATATCGGGCAGGCTGCCGAGTTTGCGGGCGCAACCCTGCTGATCGGCCGCGGCGATGCAGAAGCAGTTACCTCGGGCGCGATGGAAGCGACCCGGGCGCAGCTCGCGCCCTGGCTTGCTGAAGGTGCCGAGGGAGAAACAATACACGTCGCATCGGACCACGATGTGTTCGGTGACGGTTCGGTTGTCATCAAGGGCATGCCCGGCCACACGCCCGGCCATTCGGTCCTGCTGGTCCGCCTTCCCGAGACCGGGAACGTCATGCTGACCGGCGATCTCTATCACTTCGAGGAGCAGGTAACGAACCGCGGCGTGCCCGCGTTCAACACCAACCGCGCGGATACGCTCGCCTCTTTCCACCGCTTCGACCAGATGGCCGAAAACCTCGACGCGACCGTAGTGATCCAGCACGATCCGCGTCACGTAAGCCGTCTCCCCGCATTTCCCGGGTCGGCAAAGTAATGGACAAGGTGACTGTCATTAACGGCCGTGCCATTCCGCTCGGCCTCAAGAACGTCGATACCGACGTGATCATCCCTGCCCACTGGCTCAAGACCGTCAGCCGCGAAGGGCTTGGCAAGGGCGCGTTCGAGACGATCAGACAGGCTCCCGGCAACCCTTTCGATGTCGAAGATTTCGCGGGTGCTCCGATCCTTATTGCGGGAGACAATTTCGGTTGCGGCTCCAGCCGCGAACACGCAGCGTGGGCAATGCTCGACATGGGACTTCGCGCCGTGATTGCGCCGAGTTTCTCGGACATTTTTGCCGGAAACGCATTCAAGAACGGCATCCTCGCCGTCGAATTGCCGCAGGAACAGGTCGACCGCCTGCTGGAAGTGGCAAAGACCGATCCCATCACGCTGGACCTCGAAAACCAGGTTGTGACAACGCCCTACCAGGATCGTTTCTCGTTCGAGATCGACCCGTTCCGCAAGCATTGCATGCTGGAAGGGCTGGACGAAATCGGCCTCACGCTGAAGCGCGACGAGGCTATCGAGACACACGAACAATCGCGCGCTGGCAGCCTCCCCTGGCTCGATGCGCCACAATCATATCGGAGAGACGCAGCATGAAAGCAGTATTGTCGAAGGAAACGGGCGGTCCCGAAACCCTTGTGGTGGAGGATATCGAAGCGCCCGCGCCCGGCAAGGGAGAGGTCCTCATCGACGTTGCCGCCTGCGCGATCAACTTTCCCGATACCCTGATCATCCGCGACATGTACCAGTTCAAGCCGCCGCGCCCCTTCGCGCCGGGCGGCGAAATCTCCGGCACCATCGAAGCGCTGGGCGAAGGCGTCGAAGGGTTTGCCGTAGGCGACAAGGTCATCTGCGGGGTCGGTAACGGAGGCCTGCAGGAAAAGGTCGCCGTTGCGGCTGCGCGCCTCTTCAAGGTGCCCGACGGCATCGATCTGGTGCAGGCAAGCGCGCTCTTGATGACCTACGGCACGACCATCCACGGCCTGAAGGATCGCGGCGACATCAAGAAGGGCGAAACCGTCCTCGTCCTCGGCGCGGCAGGCGGTGTCGGTCTGTCGGCGGTCGAACTGGCGAAGGCCTATGGCTGCCGCGTCGTCGCCGCCGTCTCGACCGAAGAAAAGGGCGAAGTCGCCAAGAAAGCTGGTGCCGACGAAGTGGTGATCTATCCGCGCGCGCCATTCGACAAGGACCAGTCCAAGGCACTTGCACAAGCGTTCAAGGACGCTGTCGGCCCCAATGGCGCGGACATCGTCTACGACATTGTCGGCGGCGATTACTCCGAACCGGCCTTGCGCTCGATCGCCTGGGAGGGCCGCTTCCTCGTGATCGGTTTCCCGGCAGGCATCGCGAAAATGCCGCTCAACCTGACGCTCCTGAAAAGCTGCGACATCCGCGGCGTTTTCTGGGGCGCTTTCACGGCCCGCGAGCCGGAACGCAACAACGCTAACATCGCGGAACTGTTCGACCTCTGGAAGGCAGGCAAGATCAACCCGCTGGTCAGCGAGACCTATCCGATCGAGCGCGCGCACGAAGCCATCGCCAAGCTGGAAAATCGCGGCGCGATCGGCAAACTCGTCGTGACAATGGACTGATCGGGCGTTCTCGCCCTTGCCCCTTTGCCTCCCGATACCTATTCGGGAGGCAACTTCTTCCAAGGGGATAGACATGACCGACTTCAAGGATCGCGAACGCGGCGAAGAATCCAAGTTCGCCTTCGACCAGGAAACCGAATTCAAGATTGCCGCGCGCCGCAATCGCTTGCTGGGCGAATGGGCAGCCGGCCTGATGGGCCTGACCGAAGAAGAGACCGATGCCTACAAGAAGGCCGTCGTCCAGGCGGATTTCGAGGAAGCCGGCGATGAAGACGTCATCCGCAAGCTGCTGGGCGACCTGACGGCTGCCGATTGCGATGTCAGCGAATCCGACATCCGTGCCAAGCTGGAAGAATGCTCGGTCGAGGCGCGCCGCCAGTTCATGAGCGACCAGAAGTAATCCGATGCCGATGAAGGCAGACGACATTGTCGCGCTGATCGAGGAGGCGCTTCCGGGCGCGGTCGTCGAAATGCGCGATCTTGCAGGCGATAACGACCATTGGGCGGCGAAGGTCACGGCCCCGCAATTTGCGGGCAGAACGCGCGTCGCACAGCACAAGCTGGTTTACGACGCACTTGGTGGCCGGATGGGCGGCGAACTCCACGCCTTGCAACTCACCACCCAAGCCCCCACCTGAATCCTCACCAGATTCACGTCAAAGACAAAGGCAGGGCACATATGTCCGATGTAAATTCACGCATCTCCGATCTCGTCGGCGGTAACGACGTCGTCCTTTTCATGAAGGGCACGCCGCTGTTCCCGCAGTGCGGCTTCTCCAATCGCGCGGTCGCTATCCTCGACCATTGCGGCGTCGCCTATGAAAGCGTCGACGTCCTGCAGGACATGGAAATCCGCCAGGGCATAAAGTCCTTCTCCGACTGGCCGACCATTCCGCAGCTTTACGTGAAAGGCGAATTCGTCGGCGGCAGCGATATCATGATGGAAATGTTCGAAGCCGGAGAGCTTCAGCAGATGATGGACGAAAAGCAGGTCGCCAAGGCCGAAAGCTGAAAACTCACCAGCTCTGAAACGGGTAAGGCCCGCCTGGGGGACGTCCAGGCGGGCCTTTTTTATTTGGTGTGAGGCGGATCGGAAACCAGGGAAGATCCGCCCCTCGAAGACCAAACAGTATGCGCACATATATGCAGGCCCCGTGCCAAAACCGCGCTTGCTAGGATTTCGGCGAACTCCGATGGTTAACGTCACGTCACGGTCTATCAACTATGTAAAAAAGTCCGACACACCGCCCGTTATAGCTTGGCAAGCGGTGGTACTCGCTGCACAACCTGAGCCAATGAACGCCGAGGCCGACACACCCGATCCAATCCCCGCGGCCACATTGGTGGTTTTCCGCAAGGGACGTGCGGCGCCGGAACCCGAGATCCTGATGACGATCCGTTCGCGCACCATGTCTTTTGCAGGGGGCATGGCCGTATTTCCGGGGGGCAGGGTCGATCCGGAAGACTATGAGCTCGCCGCCGAAATCTCGGGTCCTGCGGGCGATCCGGAGGAAACCGCGCACCGCATCGCGGCCATTCGCGAAACGCTCGAAGAAACCGGTCTCGCCCTTGGCTTGAAGGGGGCAATGGACGCGCAGCGCGCAGCGTCTGCCCGGGAGCTCTTGCTCCAGAAGCGTGCGCTGGGCCCTGTTCTGGAAGCGTTCGACCTTGCGCTCGACCTCGATGCGCTGACCCCGTTCGCCCGCTGGCTCCCGCTCGGACTTGCGCACAACCGGATCTTCGACACCATGTTCTACTTGGCGGATCTCGGCACGGGTGCGGTCGATATCGAAGTCGATGCGACCGAGAACACGCACCTGTTCTGGGTGAGCGCAGCGGAAGCGTTGCGCATGGCGGAGCGCGGCGACATCTCGCTCATCTTCCCCACGCGCCGTAACCTGGAGCGCCTGGCGCAATTCGCGACCTTCGACGAGGCCCGCGACCACGCCCGGCAAACCCCGGTTCGCGTGATCACACCCGAAGTGGTCGAGGAGGCCGACGGATCCTACCTCACCATCCCGGACGATCTGGGATACCCGGTCACCCGCGAAGAGCTGACAAGCGCAAATCGAAGCTGAAGGATTGGCGCGCCCGGCAGGACTCGAACCTGCTGCCTCAAGATTAGAAGTCTCGCGCTCTATCCAGATGAGCTACGGGCGCGCGCGGTTCAGCCCATAACGTGCCTTTGCGCGTGCGCCAATCGGGGATAGGCAGCGCTCTATGGATAAGCCCGATACACCCGCCCCCAGCCCGCCCCGCCGCTTTCGCTATTTCGACATCGTCATGGCGAGCTTCGTCGCAGTGCTATTGCTGTCGAACGTCATCGGCGCGGCGAAGCTTTCGACGGTCGCCGGTTTCACCTTTGGTGCAGGCATCCTGTTCTTCCCGATCAGCTATGTAATCGGGGACGTGCTGACCGAAGTATACGGCTATGCCAAGGCGCGCAGGGTCATCTGGGTCGGCTTCGCTGCCTTGATCTTCATGGCTTTCATGAGCTGGGCCGTCGTCGCCATGCCGCCGGCAGCGAGCTGGGACGGGCAAGCGGCTTATGAGAGCGTGTTTGGGCAAGTTCCGCGCATCGTGCTGGCATCGATCATGGCCTTCTGGGCGGGGGAGTTCGTGAACTCTTACGTCCTTGCGCGAATGAAAATCTGGACCAAGGGCAAGGCGCTGTGGAGCCGGACTATCGGCTCGACCGTGTTCGGGCAGGCGGTGGACAGCGCGATTTTCTATCCGGTGGCCTTCCTTGGCGTCTGGGACACGCGCGACGTGCTGATCGTGATGGTCACGAACTGGCTGCTGAAAGTCGTCTGGGAAGCCGTGCTTACTCCCTTTACCTACCTGGTCGTGGGAAAGCTGAAGGCGGCGGAAGGCGTCGAGGTGTTCGACACGGATACGGACTTTTCGCCTTTCGCGACCACCGGCAAGGACGCCTGATACGAAAGGGGCGGCCCGATGGACCGCCCCTCCCTCTCCCCCTTTTGAAAGGGTGCCTTAGAACTTCGCTCCGACGGCAACGCCATAACGGCGCGGGTCGAGAGTGAAGATATTGGTGAAGTTACCCGACGACGCGTCGGTTAGGTAGAGACCCGTGACCGAGTTGGAGTCGAAGATGTTCTGGACGAATGCCCGGACATACCAACGCTCGTCGGCAGAGTTCAGCTGTACCTGCGCATTGGCCTGCACGAACGGAGCGATGCGATTGACCGACCCGTTGAACACATTGCCGTATTGCTCGCCCGTCATCGCGATGTCGAGGCGGGGCACCAGCGTCATACCGCTGCCGAATTCGGCGGTGTACTGGACGCCGATCGAGGCCTTGTATTCGGGTGCCTGGGGCAGCTTGTTACCCTTCAGGTTCACCTCGACACCAGGGCTCAGGACCGACAGCGGTCCGAAGCTGTTGATCGCCGGTTGCAGCGGCGCGAGGTCGGGATTGACCAGCCCGATAGCGCCTGCAGCTGCCGCTTCGTAGATGCTGCAGATACCGAACGCGCCCGAGGAGGCGATACCGCCGTCAGCCGGGAATTCGCTCGTCCCCTGAAGCCCGAAGAACGGGTTCAGGAAGTTGACGAAGGCATCTGCCCCCGAACCGGTGATCGCGCAGAGCGATCCATTGCCGAGATCCTTGATGATCACGGCGTCGGGATCGCCGCCACCCGGGTCACGCGGATTGGAGAAGAACTGGTCGCCAGCAACCTCGGCATTAAGCCAACTGAGGTTCATGTTGATCAGCCAGTTGTAACTCGGCGAAATGATCGTTTCGAGTTCAAGACCCCAGATCTTTGCATCGATCGTATCGTTCACCGAAGTACGCGCGACGATGCGGCTGAGCTGGAGGCCCTTGTAGTCGTAATAGAAGCCGGTGAGGTTCACCTGCGCTGCGCCATCGAGGAAGGTGTTCTTCGAACCGATTTCGAAAGCGTCGATCTGCTCGGGCCCGAAACTCTCCTCGACCGCGAAGATCGGCGATAGCGGCGGGTTGATACCACCCGACTTGTAACCGCGCGAATAGGAGAAATAGAGAGTGTTGTCCGGACTGATCTCGTAATCCAGCACGGCGCGGCCGGTAATCTCGTTGAAGGAGACTTCGCGGGTCTGCAGCAACTGGTTGCCATCGGTTCCCGGATCCGCATCGAAACCGGCCACGAAGGGCGATGTGAACGGATCTGCCGTATTGGCAAACGGGTTCAGGAAACTCGCCAGGGTCGTGCGCGCTTCGACGGTTTTCTTGTCGTCATTGTAACGCAGGCCGCCGGTGAATTTCAGCCGGTCCGTGATGTCGAAATAGACTTCGCCGAAAATGCCGAAGCTCTCGAGCGAGAAGTCCGTCGTATTGTTCCGGTACATCGACGTCGCGAGATAGGACGGCGGCAACGGTGCGGGCGCATCGGTCACTGGATCGGTATTTGCAAACGCGGCGAATGTGCCGAGAATACCTGTGGCGTAGTCCAGTCCGAAAGCGTTCACATAGTAGCTGTTCTCGCTCACTTCCGACTTGGCGTAGATACCGCCGATGAGGAAGTTGAACGGCCCGTCGAGATCGCTCGACAGGATCGCCTCTGCCGACCACGAGGTCTGGTACTGGACGGACCTGTCGAAGCTGAGCGGCGCGTCCGAACAGATCGAGTTGCCTTCATAGACCCCGAAATTTTCATCATCATTGTCGGACGTACACAGCTGGCCATTCGGGCCGTTGGGAATGAGGGCGTCCGCAATCGGCGAGAAATAAGCGCTCGATCCCGGGATGAAGCCGAGGATTGCGCCCGTTCCCGGATCTGTGATCGGCACGCCATTGTCCGCGAAGAACTGCAGCGTGTTGAGACCGGTTGCATATCCGCTGCGGTCCAGAACGCCGAGGTTGTAGTCCTGGCGGCTGTCGACAGTGGTTTCCTGGTAGATACCCGTCAGCGACAGGTTCATCGATCCGATGTCCTGGTCGAGATGTGCCTGCAATTGCAGTTCGTCGGCAAAGTAGTCCGGCGTGAACGGCGTATTCACGACGCGCACATCGTCGGGCTCGTCGAAGTTGGCGAAGCCATCGGGGCCATAGACGCTGCCCAGGGCGAGCGAGTCAGGAAGGCCCTGGATCCTGAAGAGTTCCGCCGAGGTCAGGACCGATGCGAGGGTTGCGTTCGCATTGGCACTGTCAAAGTCGCGCCGCGAGTTGAGACAGCCGAGCACGCCGGTCGGGTCGCGCTGACAGGTCTGCTTCTGGATACGCAGGCGATCATCTTCCTCGTGGAAATAGAAGCCCATGAGGTCGATGGTGGTGGAAGCGGTGGGCTCGAAGCGGAGCGAACCGCGAATGGCGTACATGTCGCGCCCGTCGATGTTCGATCCGTCGTAGAGGTTCTCGGTATAGCCGTCGCGATTGAGGTAATAACCGGCAACGCGAACGCCGATGCTGTCGCCGATGGGCACATTGACCATGCCCTTGGCGCGAATGCTGTCGAAATTGCCGTACTCGAACTCTGCTGCAGCGCCGAAGCCCGATAGGTCGGGCTTGGCGGTGACGACGTTGACCACGCCCGAGGTTGCGTTGCGGCCGAACAGAGTGCCTTGCGGGCCACGCAGGACCTCGACACGTTCGAGATCGAAGTATTCCGCTTCGAACAGGCGGGTACCGAACAGCGGAGAACCGTTGACATGGATCGCGGTCGCCGCATCGCAGGTGACGCCGACGCAAAGGTCGCCGATCCCGCGAATGGTGAAGCTGGCGCTGGTGAAGTTGGACTTGGTGAACGAAACGTTGGGCAAGGTGAGCTGGAGATCGCTGGCGTTCTCGATCTGCTGCGCTTCGAGCGCTTCGGCATCGAAGGCGCTGACCGCGATCGGGACTTCCTGCAGGCTCTGTGCCTGGCGCTGCGCGGTCACGATAATGACGCGCGAAGGGTCGATATTTTCCGCGATGCCGGATTCGCTGTCGTCCCCAGTGACATCCTGTGCATAGGCTGGAACGGCGAGCGCACCCGCACAGATACCGGCCAGAAGGCCTGCTCTGATCTTCATAATCCCTCTCCTCATCCCTGGCCGCTCTGGAGGCGGCCTAGAAGAGAAAAGCTATCATGAAATCCTATGCAAGCAAGGTTCGGCGCACGATTGTTGCGCTGCAACAGCATTTTGCGATGGATATGTTGCGACTGCGAAAACTCGCAATTCACTTGGTGACGTTACGGCATGGCGACCTTACGGCACCTCAGCGCTAAAATGTCACGCTTCGAGCAAATCCTCGCTTCTGGCGATTTGCGCAATGCCTCGCCGCCCATCCGGGCTCCGTTCGAGCTGCACGACCACGTCGATGACGCTTGCGGCGTAGGCAATCGTGTCTTGCCGCGTGAGGCCGATTCCCGTCTGCATGACCATCAGCGCCAATTGCTCGAGAGCGCCGCGCAGGCTGTTTGCATGGATGGTCGAAAAGCTTCCCGGGTGGCCCGTGTTGATGGCTCGCAGGAAGCTGACGCTCTCCGCACCGCGCAACTCGCCCAGCACGATCCGGTCGGGCCTTAGCCGCAAGGCGGCCTGCAATAGCTCGTTGGCGGTAACCTTGGCCTCGCCCAGCTCACCTTTGACTGCGACCAGGCCGACACCGTTCGCGCCCGGCAGCTTGAGCTCTGGCGTATCCTCGACGAGGACGACGCGCTCCTGCTTTGGAATTTCGCCAAGCATGGCATTGAGGAAGGTGGTCTTACCCGTGCTGGTACCACCCGAAACGAGGATTGTGCGGCGCTGGCGCACGGCTTCGCGCAGGAAAGCGATCGGCTCCGCCTGCGCATCGGGGAGCTGTCCTTCTTCCCGCGGTGCAAGCGGCCCTGCATCATACGCATCGAGCGGGAGATCGAGCCGACGATGACGGCGAATGGCCATGGCCCAGTGCTTGCGCGCAGCGGGCGGACCGCAGAACTGGATACGCGCGCCATCAGGCAGTGTTGCGCCAAGCAAAGGGTGCTCGCGGTTGATGCCCTGGTGGCTGACCCGCGCCACCTGTTCCGCCAAGCGCTGGATCAGGCGGTCGTCGATGTCGGGACGCTCTACCTTGTGCATCCCGCCTGCAGCGGCATCTTCGACCCACACCTCACCCGGGCGATTGACCAGAATCTCGGTGACCGTGTCGCGCTCAAGCCACTCTGCGAAGGGCTTGAGATAGGCGTCGAGGTAGACGCTCCGCTCGCTTGCGGCATCAATCACCGGTGCTTCGTCCGTATCGGGATCGGCAAGGATGGGGTGGATATCCGCGGCCATGATCGATCGGGGCCCTCAGCTGACCTTCGAGAAGTCGAGATCGCGGGCGGTAAAGATGCGGATAGGCTCTCCCATCTTTACGCGCACCGTGGGGCCGCGCTGGCCGTCCTGCTGTGCAGCGGTGGAAGCTGCCGACTGGCTCGCCCCGCCAAGCACGATGCCGCCGGCTCCGCCAGTCGCAAGCGTGCCGAGGCCGCCGACCACCGAAAGCAGCATGGCAGACCCGAAGCGCTGGAAAAAACCGGCGCCCGAGACCTTGCCTTCGAGCCCGGTCGTGCCGTCGAAACCGATCGCTGGCGAGGCGAGGTTCACCGATGCCCCGTCGGGCCGGATGAGGCGCGTCCAGATGACATAGGCGCGTTTCTGGCCGTTCTGCATTCCGGACTGGTATTGCCCGATCAGGCGGCTGGAGCGCGGAACCAGCACCTTGCTGCCATCGAAGCTGCGCACGTCCTGGCTGACCACAGCGCGCACGAAACCGGGGACATTTGTGTCGATCGCGGTTTCGAGGATCGCGGGAATCAGCGTGCCTTGCGTGACGGTCGTCGAGGGATTGGTCATCGCCTTGGCTTGCGCAGGCGCACCGCCCACGCCGCCCACGCGGCTGGCAAAATCGGTCGCTGAATTGCCGCTGGCCGTTGCGCCACCGCTGGCCGCCTCTGCGGCGATTGCGGCAGCCGGTCCGGTGACGGCAGGACTGCCAGCATCGAAGACGATTGTCGGATTGCTGTAGGGATTGGGCCCGGCCATGGGCTGCGGCGCTGCGGCAAGCACGGGCGCGGGTGCAGGGTCAGCCATCGCGGCCTGCTGGTTGGCGGTCGGAGGTGCCACAACGACCGCAGGTGCCGGTGCAGCTTTCGCGGGAGCTGCGGCGGGCTGCGGTGCCTGCTGCCCGCCGATGCCCTGAGGTTCGGGCATCCGGGCTGCGCTCATGCTCCACAATGTGACGGCGCCCAGGCCTGCCACGATCGCGATCCCTGCTACCATGCCGAGCGCGTCGGACTTTCCGCCCGGTCGGGCGACGGCGGGGAAGGCATTGCGCTGGGCGAGGTCGATAACTTCCGCATCGGTTTCATCGCGCGGATCGAAATCGTTTGCCGCGCTGCTGTCGCCGGGTTTCTTCTCAGGTAGGCGCATGGCAAGACGCATCACTTCGTCTCCCTTTGGGCGAGCACGGCATCGCCGCGCTGCTGGGTCGTAGAGGCACGTTCGGGACCGGTATTCACCAGGGTCGCCGTGCGTTCGCCGGTGCGCAGGATGATCGCACGCGGTACACCATCGATGGCGATTGTGTTGCCACTGACGGTGTAATTCACCGGCCCCTCCTCACCCTTGCTGTTGGTAACGAGGATAGCAGGCACGTCGCGCCCGGCAGGCCACTTCAGATAGGTGGTTTGTCCATCGTCGAAAGCGCTGTCGGGCAAGAGCGAGGCTTCGCCCTCGCCGCTCCAGGCGAGATTGATGTCGGCCGGATCGAATGTCTGGGTAACAACTTCACCCTCAGTCGTAGCCGCATCGGCTTCGGCCAGCTGCGTGTCGGCAACGTCATCTTCCGGCTCGACCGGATAGTCGAAGCGCAGAACATAGAGAGGCTTGGCCGTCGGAGATGCCACGAGGTCGAACAGGTAGGTCCGCTTGCTGGTGACGACGGTCAGATTGGTCGCGGCGCGCGGCTCCAGCGGTTTGACGAAGAGGATGTTAGCACGCTTGTTGGGCGTGACCTGCCAGGTCGCCGAATTGCCGATCGCGACATTCTCGATAGTCTCGTCGTCACCGAAGACGATACTCGCCTGGACGTTGACGCGTCCGGGCACGGTGACGACGGAGTATTCGTCGTACATGACCTGCTTCAGCCGCGCATCGGCCAGCGCCGGGGTTGCGGTCAGGGCAAGGACAAGCGCGGTCAGAGCTGCGCGTTTCATGACGATTTCTCCGTTGAGGGTGCTGGACCGCGGGTCGGCGCAGGCTTGAACCGGCTGCCTATTCCCATGGTCCGGCTGGGTCCCGTCGTGGCTGACCCTGCCTGAGTATTTGCTGAAGCGGTCGCATAGACCTTGGTGTTGCGCACGCTGCCGGCTGCGGCCGAAGCGTCGTTGGCGGCAGGAGCGGTCGCTGTTGCCGAAATATCGATCCGGCGCGCCTGTTCGCTCGCCTGCGTGGCGGCCTGCGCAGCAACGAGGTGCGGCTGCCCGGCAGGAGCGGGAGCGGTTGCAGGTTGCTCGTCGCGTTCGGACTTGCCCGACGCAAGGCCGAAAACAGTCCAGCCTGATACCATGGCTCCTGCGACCTTCAGGACCAGCCCCATCAGTGCGACGTGTACCGCGCCGATCATGAAGAAGGCCATGCCCGCCTGCGCCGGAACGGTGCCGGGCGTTGCGGTGATCGACGAGAGGATCGGGACCGACAGTTCGAGCATGATGGACCCGCCCAGCACCGCGAACAGCGGCGCCAGAGCGCACATCACCAGGCCCTTGAGCCAGCCGACGAATAGCCCGCGCGTGCCGTGGAATAGCGCCAGCACCACGAATACCGGACCGATTGCGACAAGGATGCCAAGTGCGATCTTGGTCGTAACCAGGAGGCCGACCGTGCCGAGCATGAAAAGCATCGCGCCGAGCCACATCAACCCTTGCGGCGAGAATGCGGAGAAATCGGTGTTGCTGCCGCTCGCTTCCTGGATGGCGATGAAGACCACGTCGATTTTCTGGGCGAAGGTATCGGTGGCCGATCCTTGCGTGCCGGTGAGGACGCCTGCGAGGTAGTCGGGCGTTCCCACCGCCAGGTTCCAGACGACGCTCTGGTAGGCGACCCAACTTGTGGCAAAGGTCAACACCAGGCCTAGCGTCATCATGCGCGGCACAAGCGAGCGCACGCCGATATTGGCCCTGCCCGTCAGGAGGAGGAAGCCGAAAATCGCAATGTACAGCGTCAGCAGGATCGTCAGCGTGGTGCCAAGGGCCCCACCCGGCGCAAACAGGCGGCCGAACGCCATGGCCGACGCTTCGCCTGCCATGCAGTCGACACCGCGCAGGGCGGCGGCGACGCCGTTGCCGACCTGGTCCGTCGCTTGCTGGCAGGCTGCACTTGTCATTCTGCCGCAAGTCCCAGCTGGATGTCGTCATTATGGGCGCTGTCCTGCGCACCGCCCGGCCATGCCGATCCCGTCAAAGCGGGGAACCAGTCGGCGGGCGCATCGCCTATTGCTTCGCGAAGCAGGTCGAGGCGGCGAACCGAACTTTCGCGGCCCGACAACAGCGTGAGAACTTCAGGGGCGCCGGACAGGTCGAGGCGGACCACCACGCTTGCGTCGGGCTGGCGCACGAGGAAGCAGCGGCTGTGGGCAGGTAGGCTGCGGATCAGGGCCAATTCGTGGCTGGTGAGGCCGAAGCCGTCGCAATAATCTTCGGCCCGCGCACGGCTGTTGGGCATGAAGACCATGGTGGCCGTCTGTTCGACAAGTGCCGTCGAAATGCGGCTTTCCAGCGCATCGCGCGCGGATTGCGTCGCGAACCCGACCAGCGCATTGCGTTTGCGCAGCGTCTTGAGCCAGTCGCGGATGCGCGCAGCGAAGACCTCGTCGTCCAGCGCCTTCCAGCCCTCGTCGATCAGGATCATCGTGGGGCTGCCGTCCAGCCGCTCTTCGATCCGGTGGAATAGGTACATCATCGTCGGAGTGCGCAGCGCAGGATTTTCCAGCAGCGCCGTCATGTCGAAACCGAGTACCCGGGCGGACAGGTCCAGCCGGTCTTCCGCATTGTCAAACAGCCAGGCCTTCTCGCCTTCGCCGATCCAGGCCGACAGGCGGTCTGCCAGATCGCCCGGCTGGGGCCGCTTGCTGCCGGAGAGCAGCTCCTTGAAATGCCGCAGGCGGCGAAGCGAAGGGTCGTTCGCATAGGCCGCATCGACGGCGTGGGCGATCGTCGCTTCCTCTTCCGGACCGTTCGCGCCGAGCAAAACACCCAGCCAGTCGCGCAGGAACGCCTTGTTGGTCGGCGTATCCGGCAGGCCCAGCGGATTGAACCCGGTCGGCTCGCCAGCGCGGATACTGTCGTAGCGTCCGCCGATGCCGCGCACGAACAGTTCTGCGCCGCGGTCCTTGTCGAAAAGGACGGTGCGCGGTTTGAACTTCTGAGCCTGCGCGGCGAGGAAATTCATGACCACGGTCTTGCCCGAGCCGCTCGGCCCGATGACCGAAAAATTCCCAAGGTCGCCGTGATGGAAATTGAAAAAGAACGGCGTGGCGCTGGTGGTTTCCAGCAGGGTGACGGCATCGCCCCAGTGATTGCCCTGCGCCTGTCCGAGCGCAAAGCCATGCAGAGAACCGAAGCTCGCCATATTCGCGCTGGAGATCAGGGCGCGGCGCACGAGATAGCTCTCGTTGCCCGGAAACTGGCCCCAGAAAGCTGGTTCGAGGTTGGTATCCTCGCGGACCGCAATCGCCCCGGTATCGGCAAGCGCTGCGCTGCATGCCGCTGTCGCATCGTCGAGGCGGGCGAGATCGCGCTCTTTCACCATCACGGTGAGGTGGTGGTCGCCGAAGCCCACAGCCCCGTTGCCCAGCGCATCACGTGCCGCCATCATGTCGGCCCGTTCGGCCATGGCCTCTTCGTCGGCCGATTTCAGGCGCCGAATAGACAAGTCCATCCGTTCGCGCGCGGTCTGGCGCTCGGCCGGGGCATAGCTTTCGCACACGACCATTTCGAACGGCAGGCGCAGCAGGCCGTCGAGCAGGCCCGGGCTGGTCGCTTCCGGATAATCCTTGAGGCCCAGGATGGCTGCGAAATCGGGCGATCCGGATCCGCGCAGTTCCATCGCGTCGAGACCGAAGCTGACGCGGCGATAGGGGAGCATGTGTCCGATATCGACGTCGTCCGCAGGCTTGCGCACCGGGCGCATCTCGCCGTTGTAGAGCGCGGAAAGCAGCTCCAGCATTTCGGAATTGGTATTGCCCTGTGCGCCGACATAATCGGCTAGCGGCACTGCGCCGTAGGCCTGCAGCGAAGCGATGAGCCCTTGTGCTGCAGCACGCAGGCTGCGCAGGTCCTTGGGATCGGCTTCCAGCCGGTCCTTGCGACCTTTAAGGCGCTTGGACACCTTTTCGGCCCAACCAGCCTTCCCGCGTGCTGGACGGCGGATCAGCGTGATAAACTGGTCGTTGACGAACAGCTGGCCCGAGCCAAGCCGCTCTTTCCAGCGCGCATCGATATGGCGGCTGATGGGATCGGGAAATTCCGCTTCGAGGTCGATCGAAACGCGGCGCCGGATGACGTGATGATAAAGCACGAAGCGCGCGTCGAGCGTGGAACGCAGCACCACCTCTCTCGTCGCGGCATGGGCGTTCAGTGCCTCGCTATCCTCGGTCTCGAACAGCAGTCCGGGGACCTGGATTGCGGTCATCACGCTGCCATCGCGCAGCAGGACGGTATTTTCGTCCACCATGCGCGAATACGGCAGGCGGTCGCCCGCCTTCGCTTCCCGCGCGCTCCACGAGGCGGGGCCGATCCACTTACGGTCACGCGGCATAGCTGTTGCACCCCCAGCGCTTGTAATTCTTCACGCGCGGGCACTTGCTGACCTTGGTCATCCAGAGGTCGAAAATCCGCGGTTCGCGCAGGCAGGCGAAATAGCCCACGCCATGCATAACGAGCGCGGCGAACAGCGCCCAGAAGCTGCCCGTGATGAGGAATATCTCGGTCGTCACCACCCCGTTGATGATGAAGTAATTGAACGTCACGCCGGCAAACATCTGCGGCCGGGTGAGCGCCTTATGGACGGGGTGGCGGACGAGCGCGGTCATGTCAGCCTGCCGCCACGCCCTGGATACCGGCAACGATCGAGGCCGCGCCGAACAGGATGAACACGCCGATGATCACGGTTGCGCCAAAGCGCCAGTTCAGGCGACCGGTCAGCATCATGAAGCCGACGGCAGCGACAGCCATGACGGCGACGGCGGTCGCGACATTGCCGAGCAAGGTGCCCTGCAGCCACGACAGCGCATTGACGATCGGGCCCGAGCCTGCAGGGTCTGCGCCCTGCGCGAAAGCGGCGCTCGGCGAGAGCAACATGGCCAGTGCGGCCGAGCGGGTAACAAGCGATTTCAAGTCGGATTACTCCCGTGAATGATCTGCAAGGCGGCCCATGATCGAGGCCACGTAAAGTTGTGTTTCGCGAATGCGCGGTACGCCGCCTGCGCGCTCCACGCGTCCTGGACCGGCGTTGTAGGCAGCGAGCGCTTTTTCCAAATCGCCGTCGAAGCGATCCAGCTGCGCTCTCAGGTAACGCGCCCCGCCTTCGAGATTGGCGAAAGGATCGCGCGGATCCACGCCCAGTTCGCGGGCCGTCGCGGGCATCAGCTGTGCGAGGCCCTGGGCACCGGCAGGCGAAACGGCGTCGTGCCGCCAGCGGCTTTCCTGCCAGACCATCGCCTCGAGGAGCGATTGCGACAGGTCGAAGCGCTGCGAAAGCTCGGCTATCTTGGCGCGGTAGATTTCCGGCACGCCCGCCGAATGCGCAGCGGGGTCGGCGATGGCATGGTCGGGGATGGCAAGCCCTTCGGGAACCGGCTCATTGCCATCGGCCGGGATGATGAACTGGTCGGGCGCAGCTTCTGTGGCGGCGCGTTCGCCGGCTATCCAGCGCGCTCCGTCAGCATCGATCTCCATGACATCCGCCTTCACCGGGAAAGCGGCGAATGCTCCGCCTACGCAAATCGCGTGGAGCACCCATCGTGTACGAATCATCGTCGAACACCCTCCGTGCGGCCCCTCTGAAGACCTTACATGACACGAGGGTGACAAGAAGCTGAATGCCTGGGGAAAACTCTTTCCCCAAAGAAAAAGCCCGCTCTCCGTAGAGGAAAGCGGGCGTCTCGGTGGTGTTCCGTCGGCCTAGCGGCTGGCCAGCGATGCGAAGCCGCTGGTGCGTCCTTCCTCGATCATCGCCAGGCCGCGACGCGCGAGCACACGCGAGTCGACCCATGATCCATCAGCGGTCTCCAAGCGATAACGATCATCCAGCCGGGCGGCCTGCTGGAAGCGTTCACGGGCGCCCTCATGCTGCCCGAGCCGCGCCAGAGCGACCCCGTGATTGATGAGCCGCGCCGGATCCTGCGCATCGGCGCCCGACTGCGCTTCGAGCACTTCGAGAGCACCGGCGGGATCCCCGGCCACCAGCTCTTCATAACCGATATTATAGCTCGGCTCGGCGTTGGAAACGACTTCGATCGGGCCGCTACCCATGACCAGAAGCGCTGCTGCGACGGCGAAGGACATCTTTTCTCTCCCACTCTTTCTTGAGTGGCTTTTTGAGCGAAGATTTCAGCGACTGCAACAAAACCGTAACATTGTCACAAATCTGCAATGCCTGGCGAAATCCGCCGCGACTGCACCGGTCGGCGGTGAAAGCTGTTGAAAGTGCAACATAACGGTCACGAAGCGTCACAAACTGTCACACGCCGCTCCTAGCTGGCGAGTCGCGATCACGAATTCGCAATTCGAAATTCATCCGACTCATCCGGTTTTTGAGGGGACCGTACCCGTGACCAATATCCATCGCTCGCTCGTCCTGGGCTGCTCTGCCATCGCCCTGTCCGCATGCGGCGCCGACGAAATCGTTTCGCCCGGCACCGGCGGCAACATCACGATCAACAATCCGCCGGCGACGCCTGCTCCCACCCCGACCCCGACGCCGCCGCCGTCGACCGTGACGCCGGCAAACGGCTGCCCGACGATCAGCGACCCGCAGGGTCTGACCGATGAAGGCACGATCACGGGCCCGACCGGCGAATACCGCGTCTGCACGCTGCCCTCGCGCATCAACGCCAGCATCACCCTGCCTTATATCGAAGGCCTGCTCTATCGCATGAACGGCCGCGTCGACGTGGGCACCGACGGTGGCCCCGCTCCCGACGCGAGCGACGGTCTTTCGGATACCGACGTTGAACTGACCATCGAGCCGGGCGTGATCATCTATGCCTCGGGCTCGAGCTTCCTCAACGTCAACCGCGGCAACACCATCCAGGCGAACGGCACGGCCACCCGCCCGATCATCTTCACCAGCCGCGACAATGTCATCGGTATCAATGGTGCGAACTCGTCGGGCCAGTGGGGCGGCGTCGTCCTTTCGGGCCGCGCTCCGGTCACCGATTGCATCGCTTCGGGCGCTACGCCGGGCAGCGTCAACTGCGAACGCCAGGTCGAAGGTGCAGCCGATCCGGCCATCTTCGGCGGTGCGACCCCGGGCGACAGCTCTGGCAGCATGAAGTTCGTCCAGATCCGCTATTCGGGCTTCGTCCTTTCGGGCGACAACGAACTTCAGTCGCTGACCACTGGCGGCATCGGTTCGGGCACGACGCTGGAAAACATCATGAGCTACAACAGCTCGGATGACGGCGTCGAATTCTTCGGCGGACGCGTGAATGTGAAGAACATGATCGTGGTCGGCGCAGAAGACGACAGCATCGATACCGACACCGGTGTGAAGGCAAACCTGCAATATGTGATCGCGATCCAGCGCCCGGGCGCCGGCGATACGATCATCGAAGCCGACTCCGACAATGCCTTCAACGATTCGACACCGCGTCAGGACACGCGCATTTCGAACGCGACCTTCGTTCACCAGAAGGCCGACGATCAGGTCATCCGCATCCGCGGCTTTGCGGACTACCGCATTGCCAACTCGGTCGTGGTTTCGGCAAACGACACGCCTTGCCTGCGCATCGATGGCCAGGAAGAGCTGACCCGCACCACCGGCCCTGACGAAGCCGGTCCGGTCGCTTTCGACTCGCTGGTCCTCGACTGCTCGGACCCGTTCCGTGACAGCTCGGGCGCGACCGACGCCGAAATCGCCGCCGTGTTCGACGCTGGCACCAACAACAACTCGGCCTTCATCAACACGCTTTCCATGCTGTTCGTGAACGGTTCGAACGAAAACGCCGTGCCGGTCTTCGATGTGACCGTATGGTCGAGCTTCTTCGAGCTGCCGAGCAACATCGGCGCGGCCTTCCCGGGCAACGATACTTGGGTGAACGGCTGGACCTGCAACTCGGCGACGGTGACGTTCGATAACGCCGTGTCGGGCTGCGACAGCCTGCCGGTCTACAACTGATCGCACAAACTGGGCGGGGTCGGCGCATTCACGCGCTGTCCCCGCCCTCACTTCTTTCGAGGCCAACGCCTCCACCTGTTTCGACCTAGTCTTCAAGGGGGTCATCAAATGTCCACTGGCAAGCAGCTGGCAGGGCTGCTCCTGCTTTCAACCGCCCTCACCTTCCCGGCAGCCGCTCTGGCGCAGAGTACCGGCGCCGAAGGCCCGCCACCGACAGAAGCAGAGGTGCCGGATGAGGCGCTGACCGACGATATCGACGACGCGAACAATACCGTTCCCGGCGACATTTCCGACGTCGAAGAACAGGCCCAGCCAGACATTTCGGTCCCCGGCGGTTCGATCATCGTCACCGGTCGGCGCCAGCGCGACGTGACCCGCTCTTCCAGCCAGGTCATCACCGTCCTCGATACAGAAAGCATCGCCCGTACCGGCGAAGGCGATATCGCGGGTGCGCTCGGCCGCGTGACCGGCCTGTCGACCCAGGGCAACGGTCTCGTCTACGTCCGCGGCCTTGGCGATCGCTATTCGCTTGCCTTGCTCAACGGCCTCCCCCTGCCCTCCCCGCAGCCGCTCAGCCGCGTGGTGCCGCTCGACATCTTCCCAACCAGCGTTGTCGCATCCAGCCTGGTCCAGAAGACTTATTCCGCGAACTTCCCGGGCGAATTCGGCGGCGGCGTGATCAATCTGACCACTCGCGCCATCCCGACCGAAAGCTTCGTCACCGTGTCCGCTTCGATCAGCGGCGATAGCGAGACGACCTTCGGCCCGGGCTACACCTACTACGGCGGCGACTACGACTGGACCGGTTTCGATAACGGCCGCCGCAAGGTTTCCAATTACGACGCGCTGCAGGGCTTCTTCGACAGCGGTGCGCGTATCGGCGACGACGATGTCGACCTGCAGGGTATCCTTGGCGATTTCAACGATCCCAACCTTATCCTTCTCCAGAAGGGCGACCTGCCGGTCAATTTCTCCGGCGGCATTACGGCCGGCACGGCGTTCGATGTGTTCGAGGACGGACAGTTCGGCGTGATCGCCACAGCATCGCTCAGCAACAAATGGCGCAACCGCTTCATCACGCGCCAGACGGCGGTCAACGAGGCGCTCGATCTCGACACCGATTTCGACCAGTTCGTGACCGACAACCGCATGCTCGCAAACGCTATGCTCGGCTTCGGGCTGGAAGTGGGACAGCACAAGTTCCGCCTCACCAATTTGTTCATCCACGATACGCTGAAGCGCGCCTCGCTCGCCCGCGGCATCGACTTCCAGGATGATGACGAAGAAATCGTCCAGGACACCTCGTGGTTCGAACGCCAGCTGTTCAATACGCAGGGTGTTGCAGAACTCGAGTTCGGCGATCTCTCGATCGACCTTCGCGGCGGCTTTGCCCAGACCAAGCGCGAGGCTCCGTTCGAGTACGAATTCACCTATGTCCGCACCAACAATGCGAACGACCCGCTCGGCGGTGTCTTCCTCAACACGCTCGACCCGCAGCGCGGCGGCGCAATCGTGGCCTTTTCCGACCTCAAGGAAGACCTCTATTACGGCGGCGCCGATGTCAGCTATTTCTTCGCCGACTGGCTGAGCGCGACCGTGGGCTACGCCTACACCGACACCAGCCGTTTCTCGACGCGGCGCGAGTTCGATATCCGCGCCTCAAGTGCCTATCCCGACGCATTCGGCGCATTCCGCCCGGACAATCTCCTGGGCGATGCACTGATCGCTCTCGGCTTTGATCGCGAAGCACAGGAAGCGGCAGGCATCGGCCCGTTCGAATACAACATCTTCGAGACAACCCAGACCGATCCGGCCTTTGCGGCCGACCTGGAAATCCACGCCGCCTATGCGAAGCTGGCGATCACGCCCTTCGATGTCGTCGCGCTGGATATCGGCGTTCGCTACGAAGATGCGGACCAATCCGTGCAGGCTGTCGAAGTGTTCGCGGAACCTCTCGGCTCCACCAGCGGCACCTCGCTTTCGAACGATTACTGGCTGCCTGGCGGTACGCTAACCTGGGAAATCAGCGATGACCTGCAGTTCCGCGCCAGCGCATCGAAGACGATCGCACGGCCCCAGTTCCGCGAACTGATCTTCCAGACCTATTTCGATCCGGAAACGAACCGCCAGTTCAACGGCAACCCTCGCCTGGTCGACAGCGAACTGATCAATGCCGAGGCGCGCCTCGAATATTACTTCGGCGCAGGCAGCCGCATCAGCGCGGCGGGCTTCTACAAGGATATCGAGAACCCGATCGAGGTCTTCACCAGCTTCTCGGACAACGACATTATTTCAGGCTTCGCCAACGCCCCCAAGGCGCAGCTTTACGGCGGTGAGGTCGAGTTCCAGTGGAATTACGATCTCTACGATCTGGGCGAATGGTTCGACAGCAAGCGCTTCGTCGCGATTGCCAACTACACCTACACGCAATCGGAAATCTCCGTTGCCGATGATGACATCGCTTCCGTCTTCCCGTTCGCAGACCAGCCGGCGACGAATTTCTTCGACGACGGCGTGCCGCTGACCGGACAGTCGGATCACATCGTCAACCTGCAACTGGGCCTCGAAGACCTCGACCGTCTCAGCCAGTTCACCGTGCTGGTGAAATACGCCAGCGAACGTGTGACGAGCCGTGGTGCAGGCCCCCTGCCCGACATCATCGAGGAGCCCGGACTGCAGCTCGATTTTGTGGCCCGCCAGGGCGTCGAATTCCTCGGCAGCGAGCTTGAACTCAAGTTCGAAGCGCGCAACCTGACGGGTACCGATCACGAGGAATTCCAGACCAATGGCGAGACACGCATCGACGTGAACAGCTATCAGGTCGGCCGCAGCATCAGCCTCGGTGCCTCGCTCAAATTCTAGGAACGCCAGCTCCCAACGGAAAAGGGCCGCTTCTCGATATGAGAGGCGGCCCTTTTCTCTTATCCGGTCGCCGATCAGTGGCTGTCATAGACGTAACCCAGCGACCTGACTGTGCGGATGGGTTCGCCCGCACCTGCTGCGCGCAGGGCGCGGCGCAAGCGGCCGATCCACACGTCCACCGTTCTTTCGTCGATCGGCGGTTCCTGCTTTCCGAGCCCCTCGATGAGGTCGTCGCGCGAAAGGACGCGGTCCGCATTTTCCGCGAAGTAGCGCAGCAGGCGGAATTCGTTCGGGCGTAGCGATATGGGCTTGTCCGCCCAGCGGGACTGAAGCGCATCCATGTCGATCTCCAGCTCGCCGAGGGTAAAAGTCTTGAGCGCTGCCGTTCCCGAGCGCCCTGTTCCCAAGGCCAGTACCCGATCGAGCACCGTGGTGCGGTCAACCGGGCCAACGATATAGTCATCCGCCCCGGCAGCCAGCGCGCGCCGCTTGTCTTCTGCATCGCAGCTTTCGAGGATCATCGTGATATGGGCCGAAGATGTACGAGGATCGGCCCGCAGGCGGCGGCACATTTCGAGACCGGACATGTCCGTGAGAACCCAGTCGATGAAGGCGCAGATCGGCCCCTCGATCAGGCGTCCGGGCCCGGCAGGCGTCAGGCGCCCGAAAACATATTGCACATCGCCATGGTCGAAATCGCCGAAGACGTCCCCGTCTTCGCCGGTCATCAAGATAGTGGTTACGCTCACCCGCGAAGTCCTTAAGCCCCAATATTTCAGGAGTGATGGCGACGGGATGTGACTGCCATATGACCGGTTTTCGCAGGCTGTAACAAAACGGCGCCCCCTTCGGTCCGGAAGCGGGCGCCGTCATGTTTCTCGATATGGGAGAGAGGCTTAGGCTGCCTCTTCCTTTTTCTTTTTCCCGCCGTGGACCTGGATCGGGTCCTTCTTGCCTTCGACGACATCGGCATCGATCACGATCTCGGTGACACCGTCCATATCGGGCAGGTCGAACATCGTGTCGAGGAGGATGCCTTCCACGATCGAACGAAGGCCGCGGGCTCCCGTCTTGCGCTTGATCGCCTTCTCGGCAACGGTCTTCAGCGCGTCTTCCTGGAATGTCAGTTCGACATCTTCGAGCTCGAACAGCTTCTGGTACTGCTTGACCAGCGCGTTCTTCGGCTCGGTCAGGATGGTCACCAGAGCATCGACATCGAGGTCACGCAGCGTAGCGATCACCGGGAGACGGCCGACAAATTCTGGGATGAGGCCGAACTTCAGGAGATCTTCCGGCTCACCCTTTTCGAGCAGCTCGCCCACGCGGCGCTTGTCCGGATCGGCGACATGCGCGCCGAAGCCGATCGAACGCTTCTGCAGGCGGTCGGCGATGATCTTCTCCAGGCCTGCGAAAGCACCGCCACAGATGAACAGGATGTTCGTGGTGTCGACCTGCAGGAATTCCTGCTGCGGATGCTTGCGGCCGCCCTGCGGCGGAACGCTGGCGGTCGTGCCTTCCATCAGCTTGAGCAGCGCCTGCTGCACGCCCTCACCCGAAACGTCGCGGGTGATGGAGGGGTTTTCCGCCTTGCGCGTGATCTTGTCGATTTCGTCGATGTAGACGATGCCGTGCTGTGCCTTTTCGACATTGTAGTCGGAAGACTGCAGCAGCTTGAGAATGATGTTCTCGACATCCTCGCCCACGTACCCTGCTTCGGTCAGCGTGGTCGCATCGGCCATCGTGAAGGGCACATCGAAGGTGCGCGCCAGCGTCTGCGCCAGCAGCGTCTTGCCCGAGCCGGTGGGACCGACGAGCAGGATGTTCGACTTTGCCAGTTCGACATCACCGGCCTTACCGGCATGCTTCAGGCGCTTGTAGTGATTGTGCACGGCAACCGAGAGGACGCGCTTCGCGCGGTCCTGGCCGATCACGTAATCGTTCAACGTGGCGAAGATTTCCGACGGGGTCGGGACGTCGCCGTCCTTCTTGCCCGAAATGCCGGCCTTGGTTTCTTCGCGGATGATGTCGTTGCACAATTCCACGCATTCATCGCAGATGAAAACGGTCGGGCCCGCGATCAGCTTGCGAACTTCGTGCTGCGATTTTCCGCAGAAGCTGCAGTACAGCGTGGATTTGCTATCGGTTCCGCTCAACTTGGTCATTTCCTGCTCTGCCCCGCTGATCCGCCCACAGACTGGGATTCGCCGACTCTAGGCCGGTGCGGGATTGGGTCAATATCCTAGGTAATTCCATCCCCTTGCCACAAGCTGAAGCGGCAAGGTTGCTCAATTCCTACGACAATTTCGCAACAGTCCGGCGGCGGGACGGAAAATCCCGCGCCGATTAGCACTGTTTATTCAGGCGCGCCGCCCGAACCCTTGTCTTCGTCCTTGGTGGGCTCGTCGTCGCCTTCGTTTTCCGGACGCGCCTCGAAGACCTTGTCGACAATGCCGAATTTCATGGCTTCGTCGGCTTCGAGGAAGGTGTCGCGATCCATCGCCTTTTCGATGTCGGTCAGGCTCTGGCCGGTGTATTTTACATAGAGATCGTTCATCCGCTTGCGGATGCGCAGGATCTCGCGTGCCTGGATTTCGATGTCCGATGCCATGCCGCGTGCGCCGCCCGAAGGCTGGTGCACCATGACGCGGGCATTGGGGAGCGCAATACGCATGCCCGGCTCGCCCGCGGCCAGCAGGAAGCTGCCCATGGAAGCGGCCTGCCCGATGCAGACCGTCGACACGCGCGGCTTGATATACTGCATGGTGTCATGGATCGCCATGCCGGCGGTCACCACGCCGCCCGGCGAGTTGATGTACATGCTGATCGGCTTGGAAGGGTTTTCGCTTTCGAGGAACAGCAGCTGCGCCACGATGAGCGAAGCCATCGTATCTTCGACCTGGCCAGTCACGAACACGATGCGTTCGCGCAGCAGGCGGCTGAAAATGTCGAAAGCGCGCTCGCCGCGGCTCGATTGTTCGACCACGGTCGGCACCAGCGCCCCCGTCACGGGATCGCGGGTAAACTGGCCTTGGGTGCCGTGTGCATCGTCGCCGAACAGGTTGATCATGAAATTCCTCGTATCGATTGGTTCGCGTCTATGTCGCGATAGCTGCCGCGATGTTCAAGGGTTTTAACCACGGCCCGCACCACTACCGCACACGGCAAGCCGTTCGTCGGACGAAAACGCCGTTCGTCGGGTGTAGCGAGTCCTTTGTCGATGCCGCATTCCGCCCATCGCCTACGTTTGTAAACGAAAGGCATGGAGAGGAAAACAAAACCCTTGTCGAACAGATATTTAGCGCTGTGCAGTTGCGCGGCAATCGCCATGCTGGGCTCGCCTGCCATCGCCCAGGAGGCGGATGACGATGTTGCCGCGCCGCCGAGCGAACCCGCCCCGCAAACCAGCGGGTCGCGCGTTTTCGAACCCGGTTTTTTCACACAGTTCGCCCCGCGCAACGCGCTCGACATGGTCAGTCGCATTCCCGGCTTCAGCATATCCGGCGGTAATGACAACGGGCAACGCGGCCTGGGCCAGGCCAACCAGAACGTCATCGTGAACGGAGAGCGTTTTTCCAGCAAGTCGGACAGTCTGCGCGACCAGCTGGCCCGTATCCCTGCCGACGACGTGATCCGGATCGAATTGGTGGACGGCAACACAGCCGACATTCCAGGCCTTACCGGCCTGGTTGCCAACGTGATTTACGAAAGCACGGGACCGTCGGGCCAGTTTCGCTGGAACACGGGCTTTCGCGCCTACAATACCGAGGCACAACTGTTCGGAGGCGAAGTCTCGCTGTCGGGAAGCAGCGGTCGACTGGATTACACCGTCTCCCTTTCCAACGACAACAATCGCTTCGGCGCGGACGGCCCCACCCTCGTGTTTGGCGCGGACGGGTCCCTGATCGAGGAGCAGGTATCGAAGTTCTCTGGCGGCTACGACAACCCCAAGCTGTCGACGAATTTCACCTACAATTTCAGCGAGGATGTCACTGCCAACCTCAATCTCAGCTACGGCGAGGATTTCCTGTTCCGCAATGTGCCGGAAACCGGCACGCCGGTTATCGGACCGATGCGGTTTCGCGACGTGCGCGTCAAAGAGGATGGCCCGGAATATGAGATCGGCGGAGACATCGAGTTCCCGCTTGGCCCCGGCCGTCTGAAGCTCATCGCGCTGGAACGCTTCGAGCGCGACAACTTCACCAACGACCTAATCGATACTTTCGACGACGACACGCCTTCGAACGGGTCGCGCTATCACCAGACGAATGGTGAAGGCGAACGGATCGGTCGCTTCGAATATGGCTGGTCGATGTGGGATGCGGACTGGCAACTATCCGGCGAAGCGGCATTCAACCGCCTCGACCGGGTCTCGGCGCTGTTCACACTTGGCCCCGGCGGCGAATTCGAACCCATCCCCTTCCCCGGTGGCAATGGCGGTGTAAGCGAGGATCGCTACGAGGGGTCGCTAAGCTATTCCAAGAGCTTGTCCCCGACGCTTTCCCTGCAAGCGATCGCATCGGCCGAATTCTCGACTATCGAGCAGACCGGCGCAGCTGCGAACTCACGCAACTTCAAGCGCCCCAAGGGTTCGCTTGCCCTGACATGGAAACCCGAGGACGATCTCGACATATCGCTAACCGCGGCACGCCGTGTCAGCCAGCTGTCGTTCGGCGATTTTCTCGCCAGCGTCTCGCTCAACGACGAGAACGAGAACGGCGGCAATAACGAGCTGGTGCCCTACCAGAGCTGGGATCTCGAGCTTGAGGTCAACAAGGGTCTCGGGAAATGGGGCTCGGTCAAATTCGAAGCGCGCCAAGGCTGGTTCGAGGATTTCATCGACTGGTTCCCGCTTGAGGATGGCGGAGAGGCGCGCGGAAACATCGGCAGCGCTGACCGCCTGCACCTCGAATTGTCGGGGACCCTCAACCTCGACCCGCTCGGCATACCCGGTGCCCGCATCGATTTCGACGCGGTGAAGCGCTGGATGAGCGTGACGGACCCCTTCACGGGTGAAGATCGCCCCTTTTCCTACGACCTTATCGACATGATCGACGTCGATTTCCGACACGACTTGCCCCGCACTGACTGGGCTTATGGGGTGAGTTTGTTCTCGAACAATCCTGCGGGCTATTCGCGCAGGTTCGAGATCGGACGCGGATGGGAAGGACCCACCTTTGCCAACTTCTTCATCGAGAACAAGGACGTGTTCGGCCTCACCGTCCGGGCAAATTACGGCAACGCGTTCGGCGCGCGAAACTACTTCTCGCGCACCGTATTTGATGGTCCGCGGCCCGATGGCGACGTGCTCTTCAGCGAGGAAGTCGACCGCCGGATCGGCCCGATCTTCCGTTTCTCAGTCAGCGGGGACTTCTAGCCAGATTTGCAAAGCCTGGTGGCTGTGGCAGGAAGGCGTCATGACGCCTCGCCTCCTTAGCGCCGCCGCGCTGTTCGCATTTGCCACCCCGCTCGCAGCACAGGGGGTCGCGACGCCTCCTGCCAATGAGCAGATGGATGTGTCGGAGCGTGCTCCCGACGCGGCAGAGACCGCGCGGCTTTATGCGCAAAGGATTGCCGCGCTCGACGATGCCGGGCCGACGCTCAACGCCGTGATCGCCTATGACCCCGATCCGGGCGACGAAGCACAGGCCATCAATGCGGCCAGCCTGCTCGCTGCGCGAACCGTGCTGGTGAAAGACAATATCGAAACCCGCGAATGGCCCACCACTGCGGGCAGTCTTGCCCTGATCGACAACATGACCGGGCGCGACGCACCGCTTATCGCGAACTTGCGGCGCGCAGGCGGGCTGGTGCTCGGCAAGACGAACTTGTCCGAATGGGCCAATATCCGGGACGATTCCTCGACCAGCGGGTGGAGCGCGGTCGGCGGCCTGACCCGCAACCCGCACGCCATCGACCGTAACAGCTGCGGATCATCCTCCGGAAGCGGAGCGGCGGTGGCGGCCGGGCTTGCCTGGGCGGCGATCGGGACGGAGACGAACGGCTCCATCACGTGCCCGGCCAGCATCAACGGTATCGTCGGCTTCAAGCCGAGCGTCGGCCTCGTCAGTCGCACGCATGTCGTGCCGATTTCCAGCACGCAGGACACTGCCGGGCCGATGACCCGAACGGTTGCCGATGCCGCGCTCTTGCTGTCCGCTATCGCGGGCGAAGACGCCGCCGACGCAGCCACTCTCGCCGTTCCGCGCAGGGCCGACTATTTCAACGGGCTGGCGGATTTCTCGCTTGCCGGGAAGCGGATCGGTGTGATGCGCAAGCAGATCGGAAATCGCGCCGACGTGGCCGAAGTCTTCGAACAGGCCCTGTCCGATCTCGAGAAAGCCGGTGCAGTGCTGGTCGACATCGAATTCGACGTCAACGGGCAGATGTACGAAGACAGCTTCACCGTGCTGATGTTCGAATTGCGCGAAGAGATGGGCAACTACCTCGCCAGCCTGCCGGGCGAAGATTTGCCGCGCACGCTCGCTGAAGTGATCGCCTTCAACAAGTTCAACGCGGGCGAGGAGATGCGCTGGTTCGGCCAGGGACTCTTCGAGTTGGCGGAGACGACGACCGACCGTGCCGCTTACGAGGAAGCGCGCAAGAACGCCGTAAGGATCGCGGGAGAAGAGACGCTGGACGCGCTGCTGGCGCAGTACGATGTCGAATTCCTCGTCTCGCCCACGCGCGGTCCTTCGTGGACGAGCGATCTCGTCAACGGCGACAATTACAACGGCAGCATCGGCTTCGGGTCACCCGCTGCGATCGCCGGGTACCCTCATTTGACCGTGCCCATGGGAGCGATCGAACGCCTTCCGGTCGGCATCAGCTTCTTCGGCGCAAAGTGGCAGGATTTCGAAGTGTTGCAGGTCGGTGCAGCGTACGAAGCTGTCCGAAGCGCCACAATTCCGGAGCCATCCTTCCAGAGGTGGGAACCCGACAGCGGCGCCGAACAGTAATACCGCATGGAATTCGATCCGCGCATCTTCATGTTCGTCATCTTCGGGCTCGGCCTCATCCTGGCGGTATCGCTCGAGAAATGGCTGGCGCGGTTCTGGCTCTCGCTGCCCATCGTTTATGTCGCAGCGGGATATCTCCTGTTCTCGCTGCCCCTGGGCTTGCCGCACATCAATCCGACCGTCGACGGCTTTGACGCGGTCGCGTTGGAGTATGTGACCGAATTCATTGTTATCGCGTCTCTGATGGCAGCAGGCATTGCGATCGACAGGCCCGCCAACTGGAAGAACTGGCGACAAATCTGGCCGCTCCTCCTGATCGCCATGCCGCTGACCATCCTCGCCGTATCGCTGCTCGGCTGGTGGGCCCTGGGCCTAGCCCCCGCATCGGCACTGCTACTCGGCGCGGCGATGGCCCCCACCGACCCCGTGCTCGCACGCAGCGTGCAGGTGGGACCTCCCGGCGAGAACGAGCGGCACGATGTGCGCTTTTCTCTGACGGTGGAGGCAGGCCTCAATGACGGGCTTGCCTTCCCCTTCACTTACCTTGCGATTGCGGCCGTTGGGATGACGTCGCTGGGCGCATGGACGCTCGAATGGGTTGCGCTGGACCTGGTCTGGCGGATCGTGGCGGGTGTCGCGATGGGCTGGATCGTGGGACGCGCAGGTGCCTGGTACGTGTTCGAACGCGAAGCCGACGCCAAAATGGAAGACGTGGAAGAAGACGGGGACCTAGCCAAGCATCCAAAATATTCGACCAGTGAAGGGCTGATCGTGCTCGGCACGCTCCTGTTGGGCTATGGTCTTGCCGAAATGGTAGAAGGATACGGTTTCATCGCGGTCTTCGTGGGAGCGGTGACCGCCCGCCAACGCGAAAATCGCAGCCGGTATCACAAGCTCAGTCACCACTTCATCGACCAGATCGAGCAGATCGTCCTCGTCGCCGTTCTGTTCAGCTTCGGAGCTATGCTGGCCAGCGGCGTGTTGGATGCGCTGACATGGCCGGCAGCGCTGGTCGGCCTGGCACTGATCTTCGTGATCCGCCCGCTTGCGGGCCTTCTGGCAGAGGCGAATTGTGACTTGCCGCTGATGGGGAAGTTCGCTGTCGCGTTCCTCGGCGTGCGCGGAATGGGATCGATCTATTACCTCGCCTACGGCCAGAACCACGCCAATTTCGAGGGTCTCGACCTATTATGGGCGACAGCCAGCTTTATCATCCTTGTCTCGGTCGTCGTGCACGGGATCCTAGCGGGTCCACTGATCCGGCACGTTGAGAGCAAGCGGGCCCACATTCATGAAGGGCAGGACGACAGCATCGATTGTCTCAGCCCCGACGAGACGCCGCTTTCGGTAGAGAAGGCCAAGAAGCCTCTCTGACAGGGTGCAAACAGAAGGGGCGGCAGGATCGCTCCCGCCGCCCCTTCGATCAGCTCAAACTAGCGAGCTTATTTTTTCGCTGCAGCCTTCTTGGCCGGAGCCTTCTTGGAGGCCGGCTTCTTTGCAGCGGCTTTCTTGGCGGGGGCCTTCTTTTCACCCTCGTCCTTCTTTGCAGCAGCCTTCTTGGCAGGTGCCTTCTTGGCTGCAGGCTTCTTTGCCGGAGCCTTCTTCGCCGCAGGCTTTTCGTCAGCCTTCTTGTCGTCCTTCTTTGCGGCAGCCTTCTTCGCCGGAGCCTTCTTCGCCGGAGCCTTCTTCTTCGCCGCAGCCTTCTTCTTCGGCTTCGCCGCTTCTTCGCTCTCGTCCGCTTCGATCGCGGCTTCGAGTTCTTCGCGCGTCACTTCGCGTTCGGTGATCTCGGCCTTGTCGAAGAGGAAGTCGACGACCTTGTCTTCATAAAGCGGTGCGCGCAGCTGGGCGGCAGCCATCGGTTCGGACTGAACGTACTGGATGAACCGCTCGCGATCTTCGGCACGGTACTGCTGGGCAGCCTGCTGGATGAGCATGCTCATTTCGTTCGGCGTGACCTGAACGTTGTTCTGCTGGCCGATTTCCGACAGCAGCAGGCCGAGGCGCACGCGGCGTTCGGCGATCGAGCGGTAGTCGTCCTTCTCGGCTTCGATTTCCTTCAGCATCGCTTCCGGATCTTCCGAACGGGCGGCTTCCTGCTGGAGCTGGGTCCAGATCTGCTCGAACTCGGCATCGACCATGCCCTGCGGCACGGCGAAGTCATGGCCCGAAGCAAGTTGGTCGAGCAGCGAACGCTTCATCTGGGTGCGGGTCAGGCCGGCAGTTTCCTGCTCGAGCTGGCCGCGCATCAGTTCCTTGAGCTTGTCGAGGCCGTCGAGACCGAAGTTCTTCGCGAACTCGTCGTCGATCTTGGTTTCGCCTTCGACCTTCACCTGCTGGACGGTGACGTCGAATTCGGCCTTCTTACCGGCAAGGTGCTGCGCCTGGTAATCTTCGGGGAAGGTGACTTCGATGGTCTTCTTGTCGCCAGTCTTGGTGCCGGTGAGCTGTTCTTCGAAGCCCGGGATGAACATGCCCGAACCCAGGACGAGCGGGGTGTTCTCCGCCTTGCCACCTTCGAATTCCTCGCCGTCGACGCGGCCGACGAAATCGATGATCAGCTGGTCGCCGTCGGCGGCCTTCTTGGACTTGGCAGCGTCCTTATAGCTCTTGTTGTTGTCGGCGAGCGTCTTGATGGATTCCATCACCTGCTCGTCGGAAACCGGAACGGTCAGGCGTTCGATTTCGAGACCGTCGGTCGACGGCGCTTCGACTTCGGGCAGGATTTCGAGTTCGACCGAAATCTCGGCGTCCTTACCTTCTTCATAGCCTTCGTTCAGTTCGACCTTGGGCTGCATGGCGGGACGCAGTTCGTTGTCGGCCATCACCTTGTCGACCGATTCGCGGATCATGTCGTTGAGCGACTGCGCATGGAGCTGTTCGCCGTGCATCTTGCGCACGAGATTCGCGGGAACCTTGCCGGGGCGGAAGCCGGGCATTTTCACCTGCGGGGCGATCTTGGCGACCTCCGCATCGACGCGGCCGTCGATATCCTTGGCGGTCAGGGTGATCGTATAGGCGCGCTTCAGGCCGTCGTTGGCGGTTTCTTTGATCTGCATGGGTTTGAGAACTCGTGACTTTCCAAGTGTCTAATAAGGCGCGAAGGCTGAACGTGTCCGCGACGGATTGGTGCGGGCGAAGGGACTCGAACCCCCACATCTTGCGATACTGGTACCTAAAACCAGCGCGTCTACCAATTCCGCCACGCCCGCTAACCCGAACGAAGCTGCGCGTTAGCGCCGCACGCTACGCGTATAGGCGCGTGCCTCTAGTCGTGTCGGGCGAAAAGGGCAAGCGCGGCGATGGACGCAGGAACAGCCTGTGCACCGCCTTCGTTCGTGAGGGGAAAGGAAATTCGCATGAGTGATTACGACAAACCGGCCATTCCCCCCGCAACCCCGCCCGCGATCGACCCCGACGCCGATCCCAAGACCGCTCGCGAAATGGCGGCAGAGGGGGAACGCGAAGGCGATGTCCTCCAGGATCGCGGCGCTCCGGATGAACAGGACAAGAAGGCAGAGAAGCGCATGGGCGCAGCGATGGAAGGCGGGAAGGACGGCGCAGGCGAGATCGCCATGGACGCGGCTGTAATGCCGCCCGACTGAGCTTCGAGCCGATTGAACTTGCAGCACGACCAAAGCCGGATTAGGGGCGCGCTCCATGAGCGAAGACACCAAAACCGACCTCCCGCCCGACCAGCTTTCGGTCAATCCGAAAAGCGACAAGTTCGACGTCGAAGTGCTCAAGCGCGGCGTCGGCATCCGCTTCAAGGGGCGTCAGCGCACCGATATCGAGGAATATTCGATCTCGGGCGGATGGGTCCGTGTGCAGGCCGGAAAGACGCTGGACCGCAAGGGCAATCCCTTGACGCTCAAGCTCAATGGTCCGGTTGAGGCCTGGTACGAAGATCTCGGCGACGACGCGCCGGTTCGCAAAGCAGACTGATCAGTCCGCGTAGTCGGCAAAAGCCGACAGGAAAGTTTTCGAAGGATCGGGACGCGCTGTGGCTATTCGCGGGCGCGGTGCAGTTTCGCGGACCTCCCGCTTGTCTGCGTAGATGAAGCCTTCGATTGGCCAAGGCGTTTTACCGAGATCGGCGATGGGTGCGTACCAGACACGCACTTCGCTCCAGTCATTGTTGGGCGATACGTCGATGGCGAGAACGTCTTTCTCGACCTGACCCCGCTTGCCGTCGATCGGCGACCAGTTGGCGTGGTCGAGCAGGACCCTTCGCGAATCGAGCACCTTGCTTACCGTGGCGACATGCCCAAGCTGCATCGAGCGGTGCGGGCGGAATGCCATGACCGCGCCTTCGCGCGGTACGTTTCCCGTTTCGTAGCGGGCCCGCGCCTGGGTCCACCACGTCCGCGCATCGCCATAAATCTCAATGCCTGAGATTTCGCGGGCGTAAGGAGCGCACTGGATATAGGCGCTCAACTCGTCGGTTTCGCTGTTCGCAAGCACCGGTGCCTCGTGAGCGAGGCAGGCGACAAAGAGCGTTGCGGCGATCCTTTTCGTACCCATGCCGTAAGGGATAGCGCGTCGTGGTTAATACCTTACTAAGCGCCTTTTCCTTGCCATTCTGGCCGCGAAACGCCACTTGCCGCGCAGAATGAACGCCACCAAACCCACCGTAATCATCATCGGCCGTCCCAATGTCGGCAAGTCGACGCTGTTCAACCGGCTGATCGGCAAGAAACTCGCGCTGGTCGACGACCAGCCCGGTGTGACGCGCGATCGCCGCATGGGCGATGCCGAAATTGCCGGCCTGCAGTTCACGGTCGTCGATACCGCCGGTTGGGAAGACGAGGACGACGCCACCCTCCCCGGCCGGATGCGCAAGCAGACCGAAGTCAGCCTCGAAGGCGCAGACGCGGCGTTGTTCGTCATCGACGCGCGCGCCGGGATCACGCCTCTCGACGAGGAAATCGCCCGCTGGCTGCGCGAGCAGGAAGTGCCTGTGGTGCTGGTGGCCAACAAGGCGGAAGGCAAGGCAGCCGAAGCAGGCATATTCGAAAGCTATTCGCTCGGGCTGGGCGAGCCGCTGGGCGTTTCGGCAGAGCACGGCGAAGGTATCGCCGACCTGTTCGGCGGTCTCTGGCCGTTGATCGGCGCCAAGTCCGAAGAGGCTGAAGCGGCGGTAGAAGCTGCATCCTTCGAAGACGACGATGAGGATGCCCCCGCCGGCCCTCTCAAGCTCGCCATCGTCGGCAGGCCGAATGCGGGGAAATCGACCCTCATCAACCGGCTGCTCGGCGAAGATCGGCTGCTGACGGGCCCGGAAGCCGGGATCACCCGCGATTCGATCGCGGTGGATTGGGAATGGTTCGACCCCAAGGCGAACGAGACCCGCGAGATCAGGCTCATCGACACCGCCGGGATGCGCAAGCGTGCCCGCGTGACGGACAAGATCGAGAAAATGTCGGTCGCCGATGCCAAGCGCGCCATCGACTTTGCCGAAGTCGTCGTGCTCCTGCTCGATGCGACGCAGGGGCTAGAGCACCAGGATCTCAAGATCGCCAGCCAGGCGCTGGAAGAAGGCCGCGCGCTGATGGTCGCGATCAACAAGTGGGACATTGCGGAAAACGCCAGCTCGCTGTTCAACGGCATTCGCGAGGCACTGAACGAGGGCCTCTCGCAAGTCCGCGGCGTGCCGCTCTTCGCCGTGTCGGCCAAGACCGGCAAGGGCCTCGACACAATGCTGTCGGCAGCCTTCGAAATCCGCGAGGCATGGAGCCGCCGCGTGCCCACAGCCGCACTCAACCGCTGGTTCGACGACGCGCTGGAAGCCAATCCGCCACCCGCACCCGGAGGCCGCCGGATCAAGCTGCGCTACATCACGCAGGCCAGCACCCGCCCGCCACGCTTCGTGGTGTTCGGTACGCGCCTCGACGATCTGCCCAAGAGTTACGAGCGCTACCTCGTCAATGGCATCCGCGCCAAGCTCGGCTTCGACGCCGTGCCGGTGCGCGTGGTCCTCAAAAGCCCGAAGAACCCTTACAACGCCAACAAGGGCGGCGGCGGCAATTACAGCGGAGGGCGCTGATGCTGTTCGACCTCTTGGTCAGCCTGCCCGGTATCGACCTGATCGAACGGACCAGTTCGAGCCTTCGCGTTCAGAATGTGGTGCAGCTGAGCTTGGCACCCGCCTTCCTTCTTGCAGGTATCGGGGCGGTCATGAATGTGATGACCAATCGCCTTATCTGGGTGGCGAACAAGATCGAGCGCATCCTTGCCGCAGACGAGAATGATACCGCAGGCGACCTCGTCGAGGAATTGCCCGCACTCGAACAACGACGTGTCTACGCCCAGCGCGCCGTCATGCTGAGCACCGCCTCGGCATTCACGATTAGCGTCGTCATCATGCTGCTCTTCATCAGCGCCTTCGTGCGCACGCCGCTCGGCACGCTGGTGGCCGTGTCATGGCTCGTCACGATGGCGCTGCTGATGGCTGGCCTCGCGTCTTTTCTACTCGAAACCCGCACAGCTGCGCGGCGCAATCACGAACGCATGATGCAGCGCAAAAGGCGCGGCTGATCAGCCGGCGTTAACCTGGGTGTCGCCCGCAGGTTCGGAATTGAGCTGCACGTAATTCTGCAGCCCCATCCGTTCGATCATGTCGAACTGCGTTTCGAGGAAGTCGACATGCTCTTCCTCGCTTTCGAGGATACGGGCGAAGATCTCGCGGCTGACGAAATCGCGAACACTTTCGCAATGCTCGATCGCATCACGCAGCAGCGGAATGGCCTCGTTTTCCATCGCGAGATCGGCCTTGAGGATTTCCTCGACCGTCTCGCCGACTTTGAGCTTGTGGATAGCCTGGAAGTTTGGAAGCCCGTTCAGGAACAGGATGCGCTCGGCGAGGATGTCGGCGTGCTTCATCTCGTCGATGGATTCGTGCCGCTCGTACTCGGCCAGCTTGGACACGCCCCAATCCGCAAGGACGCGGTAGTGCAGCCAGTACTGGTTGATCGCCGTCAGCTCGTTGGTCAGCGCCTTGTTGAGAAATTCGATCGTCTTGGCATCGCCCTTCATGGCACTGGTCCTCGTCTTGTTGAGCGAGAGGATTATGCGCGAGGAGCTGGCGGGCGACAAGCCCGCCGAGTGCAAAAAACGGCAGAAAACCTACAGTTGCAAGCGATTTTCAGTAGCGGTCAGGAACGTCCGGCCGGCTCGAATGCCATCTCGCGTTCTTCGAAGATGATCGCATCGGCCTCGTCGAGGCAGGCACCGCAATTGGGCCGTTTGCCCAGCGCTGCATAGCAAGCTTCGGCGTCACCGGACACGCGGCGCGCGGTGGCGCGAAGGTCCGTTTCCCTGATGGCATTGCAGATGCAGGTGTACACCGCGGAACTCCTTGCGATTGATTCGCAAGAGCAGATATATTGCGACTTACTCGCAATAGCAAGTCCTCAGCGGCGGATCGGAAACATCCTGCCGTATGTAAGGCAGCGCCAGGCCCATTCGAACGGACCGAAGCGGAATCGGTCGAGCCACGGTTTCGACCAAAGCAACATCACGAACCAGCTGGCCAGGACCACCAGGTAAAGCTCCGTCCTGCCGAAGCGCCCGAAAAGACCAAGGCCCCAATTTCCGAAGACGAACAGCATCACGATCGAGGTGCCGAGGTAATTCGTGAAAGCGGCCCGACCGGCGGCGGTAATCCGGTCGGAAAGCCAGCCGCCCGCTGCTGGCGCATGGATGGCCAGCAGGATCACGAGACCGAGCACCATGAACAGGCGCGGGATGTGCGTCCAGCCGACGAAAGCGGCGAGCGAGCCGTAATATGTAATGCCGCCCACCTTGGTCGCGAGCCCGATCCATAGAGTCAGCGCGCCGCCGACCAGCAGGCTTAGCCATGCCCAGACGCCGAGGGATCGCGGCCTCCAGCGTCCGTCGAAGAGGCCCTTGCGATAGAGAACCATCCCGAAGAGCATCAGCGGCAGGGTCTCGAACGCGAAGAACATCACGAAGGCAAGGTCCCCGGTGTGGGCCGAGAAATTGTGCGCCACATAGTCGCCGTAAGTGCCATCCTGGCGGATTTGCGTTTCCAGCCTGCCGTCCTGCAAGTCCTCTTCGGCGCCTTGTTGCAGCTCTTCCTGCATTTGCCCGTAGACCGCGCTGTCCACCTCCGTGTCGGCGACGAACTGCATTGCGATTAGGCTGCCGTAGAGGAGTGTCCCGACAATATAGGCGAGGATACCGAAGGCGAGCTGCTTACGCACGCTCATCCCGATGAAGATGGCGACGGCAATGAGGCCGCAAAGGGCGTAAAGGAACAGGATGTCCCCACGCCAGATGAAGAAGAAGTGGATCGCACCGAACAGGCCAAGCCACAGGAGGCGCTTGATCTGGAGCCACACGGTCCCGCCCTTCGCCCAGGTCTTTTCCATGAAGAGGTAAAGGCCCGCCCCGAAAAGCAGGCTGAAAAGACCGCGCATCTTTCCGTCGATGAGCACGAATTGCGCCACCCACATCCAGCCTTCTGCCGCCGAGTGCGGCACGGTGAATGCCGTTGGGTACATATAGGCCGTGAACGGCTGCCCCATGGCGAAGATATTAGCCGCGAGGATGCCCATCACGGCAATGCCGCGAATAAAGTCGAGACTGGTTATGCGGTTTCCTGAAACGGCTACCGGCTGCGGCCGGTCGGGCGTGGCGATGTCTTGGTCCATGATTCCCCCTCGCCCCCTCATAGGGCGATAGGCGCGGTCTGGAAGCCCTTCGATCAATCGGTCCCGCTTAGCGGGTGACGAGGCACTCCTGCCCCGACCGCTTCAACGAAGCGCAGGCCGCGGAGGCTTCTTTCTTGCTGGCATAGCCACCGGCGAGGAGGATCGTCAGATTGCCGGCCTTGCGCTCGATCCGTTCGCGCCCGGCGATTTCGCCGCGCGAGGAAATCCTCGACCACAGGCGCTCGGAATTGCCCGGCACGCCGAATGCGCCAAGCTGGACCTTCCACGGGCCATTTGTCGCGGTCTCCACCTTGGACGGCGCGGCTGGCGCCGGCGACGCTGCTCGGACGACAGGTACGGGAGCGGCAGCCGTTTCCGCTTTCGCGACCACTACCGGCTTCGGATTCTCGACAGATGGCTGCGCAGCGACCGGCGCAGGCGTGCCGAGAGCTAGATCGACCGCGGCCAGCTCACGTGCACGGGTGGCGTCGGCCTTTGCCTTGAGCGATGCGGCAAGCGGCTGTGCCTGCTGGCGCTGCTCGAGCGGAATGTGTTCATCCATCTGGGCGAGTGCGCCCGCAGCCTGCGGCATGCCTGCAGCATTCGCCAGCGTCAGCAAGGCGTAGGCTCGCGGCCAATCCTTTGCGGCAAGGTCGCCGTTGAAATGCGCGATACCCAGGAGGTATTGGGCCCGCGGCTCACCCCGCCCTGCCGCTGCTTCTATATAGGGCATGGCTTTATCGCGCTGACCGGTCTGGAACAGCAATAGCCCGTACTGGTCGGCAGCGCGGATATGCCCGCTTGCCGCTGCCTGCGCATACAAGGCCTCCGCCCGACCGAGATCGGCCTCGACACCCCGGCCAAGACGATAGGCCTGCGCGAGATTGAACTGCGCGTCCGGATCACCCTGTGCGGCAGGTCCGGTCCATTCCTTCACCGCAGCGGCGAAATCCCCGGCAGACCATGCGTCGACACCGGCTTTTACATCGGCCTGCGCCGGAGCGGCGATGATCGTGCAAAGCAGGGCGACTGCCGCTGTGCGTTCCCGTAATCTCATGGCTGCCCCTCGACCTGTGCGCTGCGTATCCCGGTTTGCGCGATCCTATACGAAAGCCAAACTTAACAAACTCCAATCCTCGCCCGGCCCGGCCCTCGCAAATGAATGTGCTGCAAAATTAACCCTAAATTAGGGGTAGTCTGCGATTTCCTTCGATCGAGAGGGTCACAACCTTGTGGCTCGACTGGTTAGAAGCGCAATCAGGGGGACCAGCCTTGCGTGTATTGGCATTGGCATCGCAGAAGGGCGGATCGGGCAAGACCACGCTCTCCGGACATTTGGCCGTTCAGGCGCAGCGAGCGGGCGCAGGCCCGGTCGTCCTGATCGACATCGACCCGCAAGGCTCGCTTGCCGACTGGTGGAACGAGCGCGAGGCGGAACTTCCCGCTTTCGCCCAGACCACCGTCGCACGGCTCGCCAACGACCTGGCGGTTCTTCGCCAGCAGGGTTTCAAGCTTGCAGTTCTCGATACGCCCCCGGCGATCACCATGGCTATCCAGTCGGTGATTTCGGTGGCCGAACTGATCGTCGTTCCGACCCGCCCCAGCCCGCACGACCTGCGCGCTGTCGGCGCCACGGTCGATCTTTGCGAACGCGCCGGAAAGCCGCTGATCTTCGTGGTCAACGCCGCAACGCCGAAAGCCAAGATCACTTCGGAAGCCGCCGTCGCGCTCTCGCAGCACGGCACCGTTGCTCCGATCACGCTTCACCACCGCACGGATTTCGCCGCCTCGATGATCGATGGCCGCACCGTGATGGAAGTCGATCCCGAAAGCCGTTCGGCTGCCGAGGTTACCGCCCTGTGGAAATACATTGCGGATCGACTCGAGAAAAATTTCCGCCGCACCGTCTTCGCCGCGCCCAATACTCAGGCGGCACAGCCCGGTGTCTATCGTCCCGCCGGTGGCTTCGGCCGTCGGGTCGCCCAGTAAGAGCAAACAAGGAAAGGCGGGGCTAGCCGGATGTCTGACGCCAATTTCGCATCGCTCTCTTCCACCCTGCTCGCACGCAAGGGCGGCGCCAAGCCTGCCATGCGCCCGCAGTCGACGGCCATCGGCCCGGTCGACGGCGCAGCAGCAGCAGCAAACCTGGAAGACCTGGGCTGGAACGACATGGGTGACGAAGCGCAAAGCGCCGCACCCGAGGCCGGGCTGGTGAAAATGCCTGCCGACGTGGTCTCGATTGCGCCGAAAGCCGCCAACGAAGGTGGCGAGCCCAACCAGGTACGCGCTTCGCTCGACCGCATTGCTTCGCAGCTCGAGAAGAAGCCGGAAGAAAAACAGCCCGTCCAGCGCAAGTCTGCGCTGCGCCAGGGCAAACGTGCAGCCTTTACGCTGCGCCTCGACCAGGAACGCCACCTCATGCTGCGCCTCGCCTGCACCGTCCGCGGGTCCAGCGCACAGCAGCTGGTGACGGACGCACTCGACGGCCTCTTGGCCGAAATGCCGGAAATCGCCGCTCTTGCTGCCCAGGTTCAGCATGACGGCAAGTAAGCAAACCAAGGACGTGGGATCGCCTTTAGGGGGTAAGCACTAATGCAGACCAAGAACCAACTCTTCGTCCGTCTGGCCGTCACTACGGCCCTGGCAACCACGGGCCTCGCCGGCTGCTCCGGCAAGGTCGCGCCCACCGCTTCGCACTCTGCCGCCAAGGCCGAAGTCGCGCTGCAGAAGGGCAAGGCCGACAAGGCCGTGAAGCACGCAGAAGCTGCCGTACTGGCATCGCCGCGCGATGCGCACAGCCGGACATTGCTGGCCAATGCCTATCTCGAAGCAGGACGGTTCCAGTCTGCATCGCAGACCTTCTCCGATGCCGTCGCCCTCGGCGAAACGGGTCCGCGCACCGTCGTGAGCCTTGCCCTCGCGCAGATCGGCGCAGGCGACCAACTCGGTGCGATCGAAACGCTCGAGCGCTGGGAAGCCTCGCTCGACCCGGCCGATTTCGGTCTTGCAATCGCGCTTGCAGGCCAGCCTGAACGCGGTGTCCATGTGCTGAGCAACGCCATCCGCGGCGGCCAGAACACCACCAAGACCCGCCAGAACCTGGCCTATGCCTATGCTCTTTCGGGCCAGTGGCGCGCAGCGCGGCTGATGGCCATGGAAGACGTGCCGGCCAATGAGGTTGGCGATCGCATGGCCGAATGGGGAGCCCTGGCCAGCCCGCAAATGACCCGCGTTCGTGTGGCGCGCCTGATGGGTGTCGACCTCAGTGCCGATTCCGGCCAGCCCGCCATGCTGGCGCTTTCGAACAATCCCAGCGTTCCGATGCTGGCTGCCGAAACGGTCGAAGAAGAGGTCGTGGTCGAAGAACCCGCACCCAGCTTCGCCTTTGCCGGCGAACTGCCTGCATTCGACGCAGCACCGCAGGCACAGGATTTCGGTGATGCGCAGCTTGCCGATGCCGGCCTTGAAGCCGCTCCGCGCAAGCAGTTTGTCGCCGAAGAAGTGGTTCAGCCCCTTCCGGTTGCGGTAGCTGCGGCTCCGAAAGCCGAGGCACAGGCTGCCGCCCCGGCATCCCGCCCGGCTGCAAAACCTGCACCCAAGGCCGCCCCGAGCATCGCGCTTGCCAAGGGCGACCACAATATCCAGCTCGGCTCGTATTTTTCGATGTCGGATGCTCAGGACGGCTGGCGCAAGTTCCAGGAAAAGTATCCCGAGCTTGCCGATGCGAAGAAAGTCATCACCAAGGCCCGCGTGAACGGCAAGATCTACTACCGCGTCGCGGCAGCAGGCTTCGCCAAGAATTCGGCACAGAGCATGTGCTCCGCCGTCAAGGGCAAAGGCGGCGGTTGCATCGCCTATGCCTCCGCAAATCCGCTCCCGGGTCACCTGGGCGATGCGGCAATAAGGGTCGCAGCGCGCTAAGACGCACAGCCAAACGCCAAGACCTGACCCCCGCCGGAGCGATCCGGCGGGGGTTTCTTTCTGTTAGAGCTCGATTTCCACGCCGCCCTTCCACAGGCGAAGCACGCGGCCCTGCGTAGGCTGCCCGTCGAACGGCGTATTGCCCGCGGTCGCCGCCATGCGCGCGCTCTGGACGATCCAGGGCTTGTCTGCATCGATCAACGCCACGTCCCCTTCCAGGCCGACTTCCAGCGATCCTGCCGCTACACCGAGGACCGACGCCGAATTGCCCGCCACCAGGTCGAAGACCCGCGCCACATCGACAATTCCATCGGTCGCGAGCGAGAGCGCCATCGCGAGCAGGGTTTCCGCTCCGGCCATTCCGGGTTCGGCATCGGCGAAGGGCTGGCGTTTGTCTTCAGGACCGCGGGGATCGTGGCCGCTGGAAATCACGTCGATCGTCCCGTCCGCAATCGCTTCGCGGACCGCCTGGCGGTCGTCTTCGCTGCGCAAGGGAGGAGACAGGCGCGCAAACGTGCGGAAATCGACCGTCGCCAGATCGGACAGCATGAAATGTGCGGGCGTCACGCCTGCCGTGACCCGCTGTCCGCCTGCCTTCGCCCGGCGTACCAGTTCAAGTCCGACCCGTGTCGTCACTTGCCTGAAATGAATACGCGCACCGGCCATTTCCGCGAGGGCCAGGTCGCGCGCAATGGCGATGGCTTCGGCTTCCGCCGGTGCGCTGGGGAGTCCAAGCCGCGTTGCATATTCGCCAGCCGTTGCAACCGCATCGCCGACGAGGGAAGCATCTTCTGCATGAGCGATGACCGGCATGTCGAGCATGGCTGCATATTGGAGCAGACGGAGCATCACACCGGAATCGGCGATCCAGCCGCGTCCGGTCGCAACGCCGAGTGCTCCTGCCTCGCGCATCAGGGCGATTTCGGCAATTTCACTTCCCGCAAGACCGCGTGTCGCGGCCGCCAGCGGGTGAACCCAAAGGTCGGGCTTCCCGCTCTTCGCGATATAGGAAACACGGCTCGGCAGATCGAGCGCCGGAGACTGGTCGGGCATCAGCGCTGCACGCGTGATACCGCCAAAATGGAACGCGGGCTTGTCCACGGCGAAGACGCCAAGGTCGACCAGCCCCGGCGCGACCAGCTTGCCGCCAGCGTCGACGATCTCGTCCCCGTCCTGAGGCTGGGCATCGCCGCATGCAGCGATACGGCCTTCCGCAATGCGCAAGTTGCCATCCCGAATTCCACCGGGAGCGACCAGCTTGCCGCCGGTAAGTGTCAGGGCGCGCGTCTGCTTCATGCGACCTCTCCCCATCCTTCGACCCCGCGCGCACGGCGCGTCAGGACGTCGAGGCAAGCCATGCGGATGGCTACGCCCATCTCGACCTGCCGGGTTATGATCGAACGGTCGATCATGTCGGCTACGTCGCTGTCGATTTCGACGCCCCGGTTCATCGGCCCGGGATGCATGACCAGCGCATCTTTTCCGGCCTTGGCAAGGCGGGCGGCGGTCAGGCCGTAGAGGTGGTGGTACTCCCGCGCGGAGGGAATGAACTGTCCGCTCATGCGCTCTGTCTGGAGGCGCAGCATCATGACCACGTCGGACCCGTCGAGCGCCGCGTCGAAATCGTGGAAGACCTGCGCGCCCATCGCCTCGATACCGGATGGCATCAGCGCGGGCGGCGCGCACAGACGTACCGTGGCGCCCAGTGCCTGCAGGCACAGGAGGTTCGATCGCGCGACCCGGCTGTGCAGGATATCGCCGCAGATGGTGATGGTGAGGCCGGTGAAATCATCGCCGGATTGCGCTCTCTCCCGCAGCGCATGGCGCAGGGCCAGCGCGTCCAGCAACGCCTGTGTCGGGTGTTCGTGCTGGCCATCACCTGCATTGAGAACCGGGCAGTCGACCTTGTCCGCGATTAGGCCCGTCGCCCCGCTCGATCCGTGCCGGATGACGATCGCATCGGCGCGCATGGCGTTGAGGGTGATCGCGGTATCGATCAGCGTCTCGCCCTTCTTCACGCTGGACTGCGCGGCGTGCATGTTGACGACGTCGGCACCGAGCCGCTTGCCGGCGATCTCGAAACTCAAAAGCGTCCGCGTCGAGTTCTCGAAGAAAGCGTTGATGATCGTCAGTCCGGACAGGCTGTCGCTGTGCTTCTGCCGCTGCCGGTTGAGATCGACCCACTGTTCCGCCTCGTCGAGCAGGAACAGGATTTCGTGGCGCTCCAGCTGGCCGATGCCAAGCAGGTCGCGATGCGGGAAAGCCTGCGCTCCCGCTGGATAGCGGGATGCATGGGGCTGTGTTTGCGAAGCTGTCATTAAAGCCACGCCCTTAGTCGAGAGCCATCGCACCCTCAAGCACATTCGGCTGGCATGGGCGGTCAAGCTTCCCTAGATCGGGTGCCGAAGAGAATTCCGGGGTAAGTTACAATGCGATTTGCGGGCAAAGTTTGGCGGCTTCTGGTTGGCGTGAAGGACGGCCTTGTCCTGCTGTTTATGCTGCTGTTCTTCGGCATGCTGTTCGTAATCCTCACCACCCGGCCCAGCCCCGCCCAGGTGCGCGAAGGTGCGCTGCTGCTGGAAATCGACGGGGTCGTGGTGGAAGAGCGCAGCCGGATCGACCCGCTGCAGGCCCTGCTGTCATCGCAGGCACCGGTCGGCGAATACCAGGCGCGCGATATCGTACGCGCCCTTGATGCGGCAGCAGGTGACGAGCGTATAGATGCGGTCGTGCTCGACCTCGAAAGGTTTCTCGGTGCCGGCCAGGTGCATCTCCAGGACATTGGCGAGGCCATGGATCGCGTTCGGGCAGCTGACAAACCCGTGCTGACCTATGCCACCGCCTATGCAGACGACGGCGTCTTTCTGGCCGCGCACGCAAGCGAGGTCTGGATGAACCCGCTGGGCGGCGCAGTGGTGGCCGGCCCGGGCGGGCACCGGCTCTATTACAAGGGCCTGATCGACCGCCTCAACGTCAATGCGCGCGTCTACCGCGTCGGCACATACAAGAGCGCGGTCGAACCTTACACGCAAACCGGCATGTCCGAGCCTGCGCGTGAGAACGCCCGGGCGCTTTACGGAGCGCTGTGGGAGGAATGGCAAGCGAACGTGAAAAAGGCGCGGCCGGCTGTCGACCTCGATCTGATTACGCAATCGCCCGCCGAATGGGTCGAGGCCGCCCAAGGCGATCTGGCACAGGCTTCGCTCGACGCGGGCCTGGTCGACAAGCTCGGCAATCGCGATGCCTTCAACGCGCGCGTGGTCGAACTGGTCGGAACGGACAAATGGAGCGATCTGCCCAACGCCTTCCCCGCAACCGAATACGACGCCTGGCTGAAGGACAATCCGCTGCCGAGTGACGGCAAGCCGATCGGCATCGTGACCATCGCCGGCGAAATCGTCGATGGCGAGGCGGGGCCCGGTACTGCGGGCGGCACGCGCATCGCTGATCTCCTCGACGCGGCGCTCGATCGCGACTTCGCCGGCCTTGTCGTACGTGTCGATTCCCCGGGCGGCTCGGTTCTCGCCAGCGAGGCTATCCGCGATGCCATCCTGCGGCACAAGGCGCGCGGCGTACCGGTCGCCGTTTCGATGGCAAACGTCGCTGCAAGTGGCGGTTATTGGGTTTCCACTCCGGCAGACCGGATTTTTGCAGAGCCCGATACCATCACCGGATCGATCGGTATCTTTGCTGTCCTGCCCACGTTCGAACAGGCGGCCGCGAACATCGGCGTGACGAGCGACGGTGTGCGCACCGGCCCGCTGTCGGGCCAGCCGGACCTCGTCGGGGGACTTACCCCGGAAGTGGACCGTATCCTCCAGGCGTCGATCGAGGACGGCTATCGCGACTTCCTGACACGTGTTTCGGAAGCCCGCAACATGACGCTGGACCAGGCGGACGAGGTCGGTCAGGGCCGCGTGTGGGACGGCGGTACCGCACGCCAGCTCCAGCTGGTCGATGAATATGGCGGTCTGGAAGAAGCGCTCGCCTGGGTCGCCGGACAGGCCGAACTGGCAGACGGGGAATGGCATGCGGCCTACCTTGGCACCCCGCCCAGCACGACCGATACCCTGCTGCGGCAATGGCTGGTCGGCGAAGAGGACGCGCAAGGACGCGATGTCTTCGCATTGTTCGCGCGCAGGGAAACAGAAGCCCTGAACCGCGTGATCTCGGATGCCGGACGCCTCTTGGGCACGCGCGGAGCGCAGGCCTATTGCCTCGCCTGCCCTGCTTCCGCCCGTAGTCAGCAAGCGGAAGGCGACGCCAAAGGCTTCCTCGAAGGGCTGGCGGCTCTCTTCGCAAAGTAGCGTCCGGCGCCCTTGCATTGGCCCGATTCGCTGCGTAAAGGCGCGTCCCTGTCCAGCGTCCGGCACGCGCCGCGACCGCCTGCGACGGGCGCGTAGCTCAGTGGTAGAGCACACCCTTCACACGGGTGGGGTCGCAAGTTCAATCCTTGCCGCGCCCACCATTTCCCCATCCTGCGGCCTTACCGTCTCACCTCTCCCCTGAGGCGAGCAGCTTGCATTTCCGTAGCGTCATCCTACGATGCCGTCCGTGGTCGCATGAGACAGAGGCGGTAACGCCCACTTGTGCGGAGGGAATAATATGGGGGCGATTACCAGCAGGCTGGGCCGGATTCCGGCCGCCGTTTGGTTGATCCTGACACTTCTGACGATCGTGCTGTTCTACGTCGGCATCAGGACCGGCGGGTTCAACATGTCGCTGGAACGCATTCCGTGGGGCATTCTTGTCCCGGCCGCCGCCGCGATCTGCCTCGGCCATTCCTTCATGCTGCTCGGCTGGAAGCGCGCGCTCACCCTGTTCCTCATGGCCGTCTTCATATCGTTCGGCTTCGAGTTCGTCGGCGAGAGCACGGGAATGATTTTCGGCCCCTATTTCTACACCCACGTCCTGGGCTGGAAGCTGTTCGACCGCATACCGCTGCTGATCCCGCTTGCCTGGTACATGATGTTCTACCCCAGCTACATCATCACCAACCTGATTGCAGAGGGAGGGCCGGTCTCGCGCCGTACTGCGATCGTCCCGATCATCTGGCTGAGCCTGCTGAGCGCCATGGTGATGACCGCATGGGACCTGACCATGGACCCGGTCATGAGCTATCACCCCTGCCCCGACCACAGCCTGGATTGCCTGACCAAGAAACTGCAGCCCGGAGAGGTGGGCCACCCGGCCTGGGTTTGGGTGGATCCGGGTCCGCATTTCGGCGTGCCGCTTGAGAACTTTCGCGGCTGGCTTCTCGCGAGCTTTACCGTCTTCTTCCTCTATCGCCTGGTGGAACGGCGCCTGCCGCTCGACCCGGCACCCGGCATGAATTCGCGCTTCATGATCGCCATTCCCGTCGGCCTTTATGCCGGCATGGCTCTCATCGACACGTGGCTCGGCTATCCGGAAATCGAGGACGTCCACCTGATTTCGCCATTCGTGATGGGTATTCCGGCCTTCTTTGCCGCTTTCCACCTGTTCGCGAACCGTACGGACCTGCCGCTCTACCCGCAGCAGGGCGAGGTCGTAGCCTCAACGCTCCAGGACCGTGCGGAGGTAAAGCCATGACCAAGACTCGCATCGCCATCCTCGGCGGAGGCCTGTCGGGCATCGTAACGGCCTTCTACCTCAGCGCGCCCGAGCAGCGCAGGAAGTACGACATCACGATCTACCAGCTGGGCTGGCGGCTGGGCGGCAAGTGCGCCACCGGGCGCAATCCCGATCACGGCGAGCGGGTGCAGGAGCACGGTCTTCACGTATTCATGGGCGCCTACCAGAACGCCTTCCACATGGTGCAGGAGGCTTATGGTGAAGCGCAGAACCTGCCGTTCGAAACATGGGACAAGGCCTTCACCCAGCAGACGACGCTGACGCTGATGGATCGCCGCAATGGCGAATACGAACCCTGGCCTTTCGGCGTGCCCGTAATGCCCGGGACCCCGGGGATCACCAAGGCGCCCGACATATGGGGCCGGATCGCCGAAGTCCTCGAGTGGATCGAAAGCGAGATGCTCGGGACGCATGGGATGACCTTCTCCGGCCATCCCGACCTGTCGTCCCTGCCGTGGTGGCGCCGCATGATCGTGCGGTTACTCCTCGGCATCGAGCATCTCGTCGCCGAGGCCGCGAGCGTGCTCATCCGCGATGCTCTTGGTCTTGTGCAGACGCTCGTCGAGGACCCGGCAAAGCACGGCGCGCATCACCACAATCTGCTCGCCGATGCCGCCGCAGGATTGCGCAGCTGGATCCAGCGCCGCGCGCGTCCTCTCCTAGAGAAAGATGCGGACCTGCGGCACTTCTGGATTTTCGTCGACCTCGGTCTGTCCAGCCTCATCGGCTCGCTTCGAGATGGCCTCCTCTTCGATCCCGAAGCCAATCTCGAGCGCGTCAATCACCTCGACTATCGCGACTGGCTGAGGTCGCACGGTGCCGACGAGATCACGCTGGATTCGTCGCTCATCCGCAGTCTCTACGACCTGATCTTCGCCTATCCGCAAGGCGACTGGACGAAGCCGGGCGAAGTCGAGGCGGGGACCATGGTGGTCTCTTTGATGAACACGGCGACCTATCAGGGCGCTATCATCTGGAAATTCAACAGCGCCACCGGCGATGCGATCGTCCAGCCGATCTACGAGGTCCTGAAACAGCGCGGCGTGAAGGTCGAATTCTTCCATCGCGTCGATCGGCTGGTGCCATCCGCAGACGGGAAGCAGATCGAGAGCGTCGAACTTGGCCGGCAGGTCGAACTTCTCGGCGGCGACTACGACCCGCTCCGCCAACTCAAGAGCGGGCAATATGTCTGGCCGGACCGTCCACGCTTCGAGCAGATCAAGGATGGCGACAAGTTGAAGGCGTCCGGGGCCGATCTCGAATCTCACTGGACCGAATGGGAAGATGCCCTGCCCCCGCTCACCCTGACGGCCGGGGACGATTACGATGCACTCGTGCTGGCCATTCCGCCAGCCGCCCACCCAGTCATCTGCCGCGACTTGATTGCGCAGAAACAGGAATGGGCGCGCTTCACCCAGACCATCCGCAGCACTGCGACGCAAAACCTGCAGACCTGGATGGATAAAGACGAAACGGAATTGGGCTGGACCCTCCCCACGCTGGTCGGGGCATTCGACAAGGTGAACCTCAACACCTGGTGCGATATCTCGGAAGTGCTCGCGACCGAGGAATGGCCGAAGGACGCGGGCATCTGCACCGAACAGATCATGTGCGGGCCGCTGCCTTGCAAGGACAGCATCCCGCCCTCTACCGATCACGAATATCCGAAGCGCCAGTTGAAGCAGGTTGAGGAGCTGGCGGAACGGTTCATTGCCGATCAGGGCGAGCGGTTCTGGAGCAAGGGTTTCGGGCCGGGCGCGCCGCAAGGCGGTGTCATCCGCAGCACCTATGTTCGCGCGAACATCGATCCGAGCGAACGCTACACGCTCACCGTCCGCAATTCGACGCGGCATCGCATGACCGCGAGCGGGTCGACCTATTCCAATCTCTACCTCACGGGCGACTGGATCCAGAACGGGCAGAACCTCGGCTCGTTCGAAGCGAGCACGATCTCCGGGATGCTGGCCAGCCACGCGATCTCGAAATTCCCGACCGACATTCGCGGCGTCGATGCCGAAGCGCTGACACAGGCGGAATATCCGGCAAAGCCTTCGCAGGCGCGCGGCGCCTTCGTGAAGCATCCCGGCATGGCCACCTTCCCGGGCCGGATCACCCTCGACGACACGACCATGTGGGCGTTCCTGCTCGATGCAGACTACGATCTCATGGCCGGATATTGCCGCAGGATGTTCGACGAACCCAGCGGGGGCGAAGTCCGCGTGCGCCCGATGTCGTCGAAAATGATGATGACCATCGTCGACATCGGCACCGGCCGCTTCGTCGACGAACCGGAAATGGGCTGGTCGCCCGAACGTGAGCTAACCTTCTGGATTCCCGCAGTTCGGGTCGAAGCACGCGGCGGCAAGGAGGTTGCCACCCATTTCGACATGGTCATGCCCTACCTCGTGCTCGACAACCCCGTTGCGATCGCCTCGGGCCGGGAGATTTTCGGCTATGCCAAGCAGAAGGGCTGGATCACCCTGCCGGACGACGAGGGGAATTCGGCGCGCGACCTCAACGTGGATCTCTTCGCTACGAAGTCTTTCGGCAAAACCTCCGAACAGGCGCGGCATCGTCTCCTGACGCTTGGCCACCAGGGCGAGAAGGAGAGCGCTGCCCTATCCGGCATCTCCGGCTTTGGTGATGCGGTAAGGTCTCTCTACCACCACATCGGCAAGAGCGGGGATGGCTGGCATAACAGCCTGAAGCTGGACTTCGAGATATTGGGCGATGCGCTGCACCGGCGCGTGCCGCAGCTCTTCCTCAAGCAATTCCGCGACGTGCATGACGGAGATAGGGCCTGCTACCAGGCAATCACGGAAGCAATCGGAGAGGTCACCCGGTTCGATGCCTTCCCCAGATTGACCACTTTCGACATGACGCTCGAGCATCTCGACAGCTCTCCGGTCGCCAAGGATTTCGGCATAGCGCCGCAGCAGCGGTTGCACGGTGTGCGACTGGAATACGACATGACAATTCTACCGGGCAAGGTGCTCTGGCAGGCCTGAACAGGCCCGCCATGGCCAACCGGCACAAATCGGATTAATGGGAACGCTCACTACCGCAATTTTGCGGCAGTCGAACGGGGGAAGCGTTGCACGACCTGTTCATATCCTATGGCCGCGCGGACGAAGATATCGCCCGCCTTTTCGCCTCGACCCTGCAGGCCGAAGGTTTTGCGGTATGGTGGGATGAAACGCTGCGGTCGGGCGATACCTACGACGAGGTTATCGAAAAGGCCCTGAGACAGGCGCCTGCGGTCGTTGTTCTCTGGTCGGCAACCTCGGTTCAGTCGCGTTGGGTCCGTTCCGAAGCCACGATCGGCGACCGGCACGGCGCTTTGGTCCCCGCGATGATCGCGCCATGCGAGCGGCCGATCATGTTCGAACTGACCCAGACGGCCGACCTCACCGGTTGGAACGGCGACCAGTCCGATCCACGCTGGCAGGCGCTCGTTTCCGACATCCGGGAAGTGGTCGAACGGCGCAAGTCCAAGGATGCGGCGGATACCGAGGTCATCAGGCCACAGGCCACGGCGCATGCCCCTCCCCCGCTTCCGCCACGCGAAGGCGTTGAAGGCGAATTGCCCTCGTTGGCAGTCCTCCCGTTCAAGAACCGCTCTGGCCTAGAGGATGACGACGTCTTCGCGATCGGCCTGGTCGAGGATGTCATCGACGCCTTGTCGCAGGCGGCGGAATTACGGGTCATTTCCAGCAGCGCCGTCGCCCGGTACCGCGATGGCGAAATCGCCGATATCGAGGCAATGGCGCGCAGCCTGGGGGTGCGATACATCCTCGAAGGCAATGTGCGGCGCAGGATGAAATCGCTGCGTGTCACTGCCCAATTGCTCGACGCGCGGACAGGCACGATCCTCTGGACGCAAAAGTTCGAACGCCCGCTCGACGAACTCGCCGAGCTGGAAGAGGAACTGGTCCTCGAAGTCGCCGCCCATCTCAATTCGCAGGTCAACCGGCTCGAAATGGAGCGCGCACTCAAGAAGCCGGAAAACCTGACCGCGTGGGAACTGGTTACACGGGCAGTTGCCAATTATCGCCAGATAACCGGAGAGACGCTCCTCCTCGCATTGCAGGATGCGCAGAAGGCGGTCGAAATCGCGCCGTCCTATGGTTTGGCGCACGCCATGCTCGCCGATGCCAATGCGACGATTTACATGCACGCCTCGCCCGACGATCCGGACGCCATCGAGAAAATCAATGCGGAGATCGGCCGCGCCCTGTCGCTCGATCCGGACAATCCGATGGTCCTCGCTCACGTCGCCGAGGCTTACAATTACATCGGCCAGCCCGAAGACGCGCTGATCTATGCACAGCGCGCACTCGAAAAGAGCCCGAATTTCGGTCTCGCGCATTACAACGCAGGGATCGCCCACGCGCTGCTGCACAATGCGGACGAAGCTCTGGAGCAGTTCGATCTCGAAATTGTCCAGGCACCCGGCGCGCATACCCAGTTCGCCACCTATGTCTGGAAAGGGAGCGTGCATCTGCGCGACGGGAAGCTTGCCGAGGCCCGGCGGCAATACGACCGTGCCCTGCGGCTGAACCACACCAGTGCAGCGGCTTATCTCGGCCTCTTTCTCGTCGACAAGCACGAGGGCAATCACCGGGAAGCGGCGGGGAACCTCGCGAAGATGCGGGAGCATGATCCGCAGGTGACGCTCGAGCTGCTCCGATTGAGACTGCAGCGCTGGTTCGGGAAATTGGAGCATTGCGGTCAGATGTGCGACTGGGCGCAGGAACATTGGGAAGAGGCAGCAGGCTGAATGTCGGAAAAGCTCGACCTGAAACCGCGCCTGACCCTGCGGATCGGTATTACCGGCCACCGACCGCCGAGGCTGCCGCGCGAACGCAACGAGGCCGTGCGGCATAGCTGCGAGGATATCTTCGCGCGCGCGAAACACGCTCTGGAGGACATCTACGAGCGCAATCGTGACGTATTCTCCGACGAAGCGCCCGTAGTGCGCCTGGTCTCCGCCATGGCAACCGGGGCCGATACCGTCGCGGCCGAGGCGGCGCTGGCCCAAGGTCTGCCGCTATCTGCCTGCCTGCCCTTCCGAAAGGAAGACTATGCGCGCGATTTCGAGCCTTCCGAATGGGCACAGACGCAGGCCCTGATCGAGGCCGCGGAAAGCACGGTCGAACTCGTCGATCACCGGCCGGGCGATCCGGGGGCCTACGAGGCCGTCGGTCGCCTGGTTCTGGCCCAGTCGGACATATTGATCGCAGTATGGGACGGCGATGCAGCCCGTGGCCGCGGCGGCACCACGGAAGTCGTCGCCCAGGCCGTGGCAAGCCATATGCCCGTCATCCACGTCTGGCCCGACGAGATCCACCCACCGCAATTGCTGTGGAGCGGTCTGCACGATGAGATACCGGACCGCCCGTCCATCGACGGGGTCGAACGTGTCGAGCTGTCGAAAGCCCTGCCGCAACTGCTCGAAGCACTTTGCGCGCCGCCCGAAGGCGAGGATGCGCAGTGCCTGCAAACCTTTTACGCGCCTGCTCCGAAGCGCAAGCAGTTCAGCATGGCCTGGCCCCTCCTGCTGCTGGCTTGCGGCACGAAAAGCCTTTCCAAGACGCGCTTCAAGATGCCCACCGTCGCCGAAGCCCGCACATATTTCATGCCGATGGTCGAACCTTTCGCAGGGCTCGGTGCCCTCGGGCGCCGGCTGAACGACGAAGTTGCCGACCGCTTCGCAAGAGCAGACATGGCGGCGAGCTATTTCGCGCTACGGTTCAGAAGCAGTTTCGTGACCAATTTCACGCTAGCTGCCCTCGCCGTCCTGCTCGCCCTGTCGGGCCTGTTCTGGCCCGCGGGCAAGTCTTTCCTGATCGCCGCCGAACTGCTGGTCATTGCCCTCATCATCCTGAACACGCGAAGTGCGCGCAGGTCGGATTTCCATACGATGTGGATCGACAGGCGCCATTTGGCAGAGCGCCTCAGGTTGCTGGCAATGTCCTCGACGCTAGGCAGGCTGGAATTGCGCGACGTGGAGGACGGGACCACGCACCCGGGCTGGGTCACCTGGTATGCCCGTGCCACGGCCCGCGAACTGGATATGCCGCCCGGGCAGTTGGACCGCGACTACCTGGCGCGGGTGCGGGAGACGGCCATCCGCTTGATCCGCGACCAGATCGCCTATCATGATGGCAATGCCCATTTGATGGAACATACCAACCACCGCTTGCACCAGGCAGGCGACTGGTTGTTCGTCGGCACGATCATGTTCTGCGCCCTTTACCTGTCGACCCCGATCTTCTCGGACAAGATGGGCTATATCTCCGGTGTCAGCCTGGCAGCGGTCACGACTTTCGCGACCGCCTTCTTCCCGGCTCTCGCCGCAGCCCTCTACGGCATCCGCATGCAGGGCGATTTCGCCGCGACGGCAGAACGATCCACCGCCCTCGCCCGCCGCCTGCGCAAGCTCGAAGCGTCCTTCCAGCGGGACGATCTTGGCTACACGCGCCTAGTCGACAGGATCAGGAGGCTAAGCGACATTATGCTGTCGGATGTCCACCAGTGGCAGCAGCAATACGAAACGCGGCCCATCACCTTGCCGGGCTAACCCAAACAAGAACGCCGCCCCAATCGGGACGGCGTTTATGCATTTCAATTTCAGGTCGTTCAGGCAGCCTTGGCAGGCTTCTTCACCTTCGCAGGCTTGGTAGTCTGCGTCTCGGCATCGCCGGTCCCGGTGTTCTTTTCCGACAGCTTCTTTGCGAGATAACCGCCTGCGCCTAGAGCGATCATTGCCGGAAGGCTCATCCTGCGCAGCGCGGCCGCTGCGATCACGCCGAGCGCCGCACCGCCTGCACCGCCGATTCCGGTAGAAGTCTTCTTTGCGAGCCTGTCGCCCATGTAGGCGCCGATAACCTTGCCAATCATATTCGTGTCTCCTTTGCCCTTACAACGGACAGGAGCCACGCGCGTTCCGGGAGATTACGCCTCTATTCCCTTTGCAAGCAAGGTGTTGGCTGCCTTGGCAACATCTTCGGGAGTGGGGTCGCCGGCCCTGTTCCAGATGGCGTAACGCAGGCCGAGGAAGACGTTCATGCCCATCAGGGCCCAGGCCTCGACCTCGCCCAGATCCGGCCGCATGACGCCCGCCTTCGCACCGTCCCTGAGACGCTGGGCGATACGCTCTCCGATCGTCTCATAATGGGCGCGGTAACTGTCCGGATCGACGAATTCCGCCTCGTCGATGATGCGGTAGATTTCCTTATGCTCGCTGGCAAAGCGCAGGAACCCGCCGAGCGCCGCGCGTTCGATCGCGAGCGGGTCGGTCTCGTCGGCAATGGCATCGCGAGCGGCCGTTTTCACCGCATCGCTCATGTCGAGCACGAGTGCGCGGAAGATCGCATCCTTGCTGTCGAAGTAGGTGTAGAAGGATCCGAGTGCGACGCCCGCCCGGCGCGTGATCGAGCTGATCGACGCCTCGTGGAAGCCCCGTTCGCCGAATTCGATGGCCGCCGCATCCAGCAGCTTACGCTGGGTTTTCCGCCCCCTTTCGGTGCGCGGAACCTTCGGGCTCTCGATTGTGTCGCTGTCCATCCAGACTTCCTCCCGCCGACACCGCTACCCCCTTGAATGCGAGTAGTGCAAGATAAAACTTGAAAGGTGGTTCAGTTTTCAATATCCCGACATCCGAGAGATGTTGAGGGAGGTTTCATTATGCATTTTCAACCCGTGCGCCTGACGGCTGCATTGATGACTGGCGTCGCTTGCGCGGCACTGGCCACACCCGCTTCGGCCCAGTCGGAAACCGACGCCGTGGCCGAGATCGACGAAAGCGAAGACGTGATCGTCGTCACCGCTCGTCGCCGCGAAGAACGCCTGATCGACGTGCCCGTCGCAGTGTCGGCCTTTTCCGGCGAAGCGCTTGAAGAGCGCGGCGCACTGGACATCACCGACATCGCGCAGGCAGTACCCAACGTAACGCTGGAAGCCAGCCGTGCGACCAACTCCACCCTGTCCGCATTCATTCGCGGCATCGGGCAGCAGGACCCCGTCTCCGGCTTCGAACAGGGCGTCGGCATCTACCTCGACGATGTCTATCTGAACCGTCCGCAGGCTGCAGTGCTCGATATCTACGACGTAGAGCGGATCGAGGTCCTGCGCGGACCGCAGGGAACACTTTACGGACGCAACACCATCGGCGGCGCGGTCAAATACGTGACCAAGCGTCTGCCGCTCGAACCTTCGTTCAAGGCGCGCGCCACTTATGGCACGTATGACCAGGCCGAAGGTGTCGTGACCGCGTCTGTACCGATGGGCGACATGGTCCGTGTCGGCGGCTCGCTCGCACGCCTGTCGCGCGGCGGGTTCGGTGATAACCTCACCACAGGGCTAGAGAACTACAACAAGGACATCTGGGCAGGACGGCTCAGCCTGGAAGTGGGCGGCTATGACGAGCCCGGCTTCATTCGCCTTCAGGGCGACTACACCAAGGACAAGTCCCTCCCCCGCGGTGGTACGCGCCTCATTCCCGGTCTCGCTTCGGGCGCGCCGATCCTCGACGATGTATTCGACACGCGCGGCGCCCTGAACGATCCGGAACAGGACGTCGAAAGCTACGGCATCTCGCTCCACGCGGAGATGGAACTGTCCGATGCGCTGACGCTTCGTTCGATCTCTGCATGGCGCAAGGACGACAGCTATACGCCGATCGATTTCGACGCGCTTCCGGTGGTCGATCTCGACGTGCCCGGCGCCTATCTCAACGAACAGCTGAGCCAGGAATTCCAGCTTCTGTGGGACGATGGCGGCGCGCTGTCCGGCCTGCTCGGCTTCTATTACCTGGACGCGAAAGCCGACACGCTGTTCGACGTGCGCATCTTCACCACCTTCCCGGGCCTGACCGCTTACACGCAGGCGGAAGTCGACACCGAGACCTATGCGATCTTCGGCGACTTCACTTTCGACTTCACCGATCAGCTCAGCCTGTCGCTCGGTGGGCGCTATACCTGGGACGAGCGTAGTGCCAGCATCCTGCGCCAGAACTACCTTGGCGGCGGCTCGCCAATCTTCGGCGGCGCAGGCGTGCCGTTCGGCGGTCCCTCGACCGATTTCGACGGCAGCAGGGAGTTCAAGAAGTTCACCCCGCGCGCCTCGATCAGCTTCATGCCGACGCCCGACCACAATATTTACGCCAGCTACTCCAAGGGCTTCAAGGGTGGCGGCTTCGATCCCCGCGGCGTCGGGGCGAATGCTCCGGCGGCCATTACCGGTGCACCGACCGATGCCGAAGTCGCCGACTTCCTCAGCTTCGCCCCCGAAGAGGTCGACAGCTACGAAGTGGGCTACAAGGGTAGCCTCGGCATCCTGAACATCGCGGCCGCCGCATTCTACGCGGACTACACCGATGTGCAGATCCCGGGTTCGGTCGCCTGCGAAGTGGGCGGACTGCCTAGCTTCTGCGGCGTCGTCTCGAACGCGGGTAAGGCCACCTTCAAGGGTCTGGAACTGGAAGCCAATGCGCGCTTCGGCGGCGGCTTCGGCCTGTCGGGCTCGCTCGGCTATATCGACGCGGAATACGACGAATATATCACCGATATCGGCGGAACTCCCACCGATGTCGCAGACTTCCGCGTCGTCCAGAACACGCCCGAGTTTACCGGCAGCCTCACCGCCAGCTACGATGCGGATCTCGGCAGCGGCGATCTCTATATGGGCGCAACGGTCTCCTACCGCAGCAAGGTGAGCCAGTTCGAAATTCCGAACCCCTACCTCGACCAGGACGGCTACGCCCTCGTCGATGCGAGCGTGAAATGGACCGCGCCGGGCGGCAGCTGGAGCATCGGGCTCTACGGCAAGAACCTGCTCGACAAGGAATACAAGACGAGCGGTTACACCTTCGTGCTGACCGATCCGGTGACCGGCGAAATCCAGAACGGGACCAACGGTTTCCCGATCCCGACGCTCGGCCCCGACGGAACCCTGACGGCCTTCTACGGCAATCCGCGGCAGGTCTTCGCAACGCTCACGTTCGAATACTGAGCCTGAGTAAACAGCTCTCCAAGGAAGGCGGCGACCGGGACACCGGTTCGCCGCCTTTCTTTATCCTGCGGCGATAGCGGAACCGGTTGCCCCGAGAGGGTTGTCGACCGCGATGCCGTAAGTGCGCACATAATCGCCAAGCCGTTCGTATACTTCACCTGCATCCAGGCCGAATTCTGCAAGCGAATACTGGTGCGGCATTCTCTTTTGCGCAGCGGAACGGGCGAGGAAGGCTTCCATGCCCGGCACCGCGGGCGTCATGTCGAGATCGAGGAAATCGTAGACCCGTTCCATCGTGCCGCGCCAGTCACGGTCCATCGCATCGAAGTGGACGTCGATCATGCGTTCGCGCGGGATGGCGTCGCGCGCGTCGCGCATGCGGGAAATCATCAGTTCGGTCTTGCGCAGCCATTCGCGCCCGATCTCGTTCGGCGAAACAGCGTCCGAATAGATAATCGTCTGGTTCCACGCGAGCGAGGCGGCGCTGCCGACGATCGATTGCGGGTCGCGGTGCGTGAAGATCAGCCTCGCGTCGGGGAAGACCTTCAGTAAGGCGGGCAAGTCCAGCATGTGCTGCGGGGTCTTGAGGATCCACGGCCGGAGCGAACTTTCCTGCTGCGACCAACCGATGAGGCGCAACAGGTTCGCCATGTGCCGGTAGGCCGGGACCGCCGATTCCGCCTCGCTCCACTTCGCAAAAGTCGGGATGCGCCACTGCGCTTCGAACTTCATGCCGTACATGCTCGCGGCGATCAGACCGAGTTCCTCTTCCGGCTCGAAGGGGCCGGTGGGATGGATCGACAGCGTGCGCGGATTGGCGAGCCGGGCGACCTTCATGATGCGCGCGGCAAGCCTGGGTCGGAAATCCTCCGCCTCTCCTGCCATGACCTCCTCGAAGCCCGGGCGCGGCACCGGACTGATCGTCTCGAAACTGCGCAAGTGCGCGAACCTCTGGTCGCTTGCCAGCAGGCGGTGCATCCGCGTGGTGCCCGACCGCATGGGGCCGACGATCACGACCGGGTTCCTGATCGGCCGCGCCAGTATTTCCGGGTGCCGGTCGAACCATTGCTGCGCATAGAGACGGTCGCGCAGCAGGTGGTGGATCGTCTTCATGGTCGAAAAGTCGCCGGCCGCGTTCAGCCTTGCCTCGGCTTTCGTCGAATCGAGCAGCACCTCAAGCGCGCCTTCGAACCAGCGGTCGCCGAAATCGTCAGAACCATAGGCTTCGCTCACCTGTTCGATCAGGAAATCCGGCTCCAGCCGCGCGGGATCGACCAAGCCGACCTTGCGCCCAGCCCTTATCGCCGCGTCGGCAATATCGATGAAACGTGTGCGACGGGGCGGCGTAAGCGGCTGGTTTTGCAAGTGTCTCGGCCTCTCTTTCGGCGTGGGCGCATCGGGAGCGGCCATAGATGCTTCAATGAACGAGATCAGGATGGGTGCCCGCTCTTTTCCCCACTGGCCAAGGCGGCGCGCAGGCGGCATAGCGCGCACCATGCACGACATCGCCTTTATCAGAGCCAATCCGTCCGACTTCGATGCCGCCATGCAGAGGCGCGGCGGAGAAGCCGTCTCCGACCGTATCCTCGCCCTCGACGCCCGCAAGCGCGAGGCCCAGACCCGCGTCCAGGAAGCGCAGAGCCGCCGCAACGAGGCCTCCAAGGCAATCGGCCAAGCGATGGGCCAAGGCGACAAGGACAAGGCCGAGGCGCTGAAGGCCGAAGTGGCCGAGATCAAGGCCTCCATGCCCGAATGGGAAGAGGCCGAACGCGAGGCCGGGGCGGAACTCGACAACCTCCTGGCACGCCTCCCCAACCTTCCCGCCGACGATGTGCCGGAAGGGCAGGACGAGAACGACAACGTCGAAGTCTCGCGCTGGGGCGACAAGCGCGACTTCGCTTTCGAGCCGAAGGAACACGCCGATATCGGCCCTGCGCTCGGCATGGACTTCGAAACCGGCGCAAAGCTGTCGGGTGCGCGCTTCACTTTCCTGCGCGGCGACATGGCCCGCCTCCACCGCGCGCTTGCCCAGTTCATGCTGGACAAGCAGACGCGCGAAAACGGCTATACCGAATGCAATCCGCCGGTGCTGGTGAATGACGATGCCATGTATGGCACCGACAAGCTGCCCAAGTTTGCGGAAGACAGTTTCCAGACCACCGACGGTCGCTGGCTCGTCCCGACCTCCGAAGTCCCGCTGACCGCCTCGGTCGCGGACCAGATCATTCCCGAACCGGTCGAACCCATCCGCCTTACCGCCCACACGCTGTGTTTCCGCAGCGAAGCGGGCTCTGCCGGCAAGGACACGCGCGGCTTCATCCGCCAGCACCAGTTCGAAAAGGTCGAAATGGTCAGCATCTGCCGCCCTGAAGACAGCGAGGCGGAGCACGAGCGGATGACCACATGCGCAGAGGGGATTCTCGAGGCACTGGAACTTCCCTATCGCAAGATGCTGCTGTGTGTCGGCGACATGGGATTCGGTGCGCGCAAGACCTTCGATCTCGAAGTCTGGCTGCCCGGTCAGGGTGCCTATCGCGAGATTTCCTCCTGCTCGAACACCGGCGAGTTCCAAGCGCGCCGCATGAATGCGCGCTACAAGCCCGAAGGCGAAAAGAAGACGCGCTTCCTCCACACCCTCAACGGTTCGGGCCTTGCAGTCGGCCGCACGCTGGTTGCGGTGATGGAGAATTACCAGAACGAGGACGGCAGCGTGACCCTGCCCGAAGCCCTCGCCCCCTACATGGGCGGCGTCACCAAGCTGGAGCCTGCAGCATGAGGATCCTCCTTACCAATGACGACGGCATCCGCGCACCGGGCCTCGAAGTGCTTGAGGGCATCGCGCGCAAGTTTTCTGACGACATCTGGATCTGTGCACCCGACGAGGAGCAGTCGGGCATGGGCCACGCGCTCACGCTGACGCGGCCCGTGCGCCTGCGCAAGCATGACGACCGGCGCTTTTCTGTCACCGGCACGCCGACCGATTCCGTCACGATGGGCCTGCGCAAGGTCATGGACGGACCGCCCGACCTCATCCTGTCCGGCGTCAATCGCGGGGCGAACCTTGGCGATGACATTACCTATTCGGGCACGGTATCCGCGGCCATCGAAGGCGCGCTGGCCGGCATCCGCTCCATTGCGCTCAGCCAGGTCTACGCCAAGGAAGGGCTTGGCAATGGCGTCCAGTTCGGTGCGGCCGTGGAATGGGGCGAACGTGTCCTTGCTCCGCTGCTCGACACGCCCCTGCCCAAGCGCACGCTGGTCAATATCAACTTCCCGCCACGCCCGGGCAGCGAAGTGCGCGGCATCCGCGCGACACGGCAGGGGTTTCACGACTATTCGCGCGGCACCGTGGTCGAAGGACGCGACCCGCGCGGCTTCGAATATTTCTGGTTCGGCCTCGATCCGATCGAGCATACGCTGGACCACGGCACCGACCTTGAAGCCATCGAGGAAGGCTTCGTTTCTGTCACGCCGCTGCATCTCGACCTCACCCACCACGCCTCGCTCGGCGCGCTGGGTGAACGTTACGAGGACTAAGCGGTCTTGACCGTCCCGCCCCGCTCGCCCACCTACTTGTCTGAATGAGCAGGCAAAAGCAGATCGACCGGATCATGCCGGACAAGAGCCCGCGGGCTTACCGCGGCCCTCGCTTCAAACCGCTGCGCCGCGCGGTGAAGATCCCTGTATGGGGCGACCTTGGCATCAGGCTGGGGCTGGCGCTTTTCCTGATCGCGATCGTGGTCATGGTCCACTGGTGGGACCGCGAAGGGTTGGTCGACAATCTCGACGGGGAAGTCAGCTTCCTCGACGTGATCTACTTCACGATGATCTCGATCACGACCACGGGCTTCGGCGATATCGCCCCCATTTCGGACCGGGCGCGCCTGGTGGAGGCCGTTATCGTGACCCCGATCCGTTTCGCAGTATTCTTCATTTTCGTGGGCACAGCCTACAATTTTATCATCAAGCGCAGCTGGGAGAAATGGCGCATGGCCCGCATCCAGGAACAGCTTTCGGACCATATCGTGGTCCTGGGCTATGGCATCTCCGGTTCCGAATCGGTCGCGGAACTGATCGAGCGCGGCACCGACCCATCCTGCATCGTCGTCATCGACCCGAGCGAGGAAAGGCTGGCCGACGCAGAAGCGCTGGGCTGCAACGTGATGGCTGCCGATGCCACGCGCGACACCACGCTTAAGGCGGTGCGCATATCGGAAGCACAGAACGTCCTCGTTTCGGCCGGGCGCGACGATACTTCGATCCTGATCGTGCTTACCGTCCGCGCGCTCGCGCCGAACGTCCCCATCAGCGTTGTCGTGCGCGCCGACGATAACGAATCGCTCGCGCGGCAGGCAGGTGCCAACAACGTCATCAACCCGGTGCGCTTTACCGGCCTCTTGCTGGCAGGCTCCGCCAAGGGCGAACACATCGCGGAATATCTCGCCGACCTCGCTTCCGTTTCGGGGCGCGTCCAGCTGGTCGAACGCGAAGTGACCGAAGAGGAATGCGGCTGCGCGATTGGCGACCTGACGACCGGCGGGCGCGGCCTGCGTGTCTATCGCAACGGACGCGCAATCGGCTTCTGGGAAGACGAATGCCAGAACCTTCAGAAGGGCGACATCATCGTCGAGATCATCGCCACGCCCAATGGCGAGAAAAAGGGCGACGGCCACGTCGCCGACGATCGCAAGCGCGCCGAAGCCTGATCAGCCCAAGGCTGCGTGCACCACCCCCATGGCGGTATAGAACAGCAGCCAGTAGCCGCCGTCGATCCAGTAAAGCGGCTTTTTCGCGTCCTGGAACAGGTAGTTTGTCCATAGCGCCGGAAGGATAAATCCGAGCGCGACCCCGAACGCGGTAAGCACCTTCACCAGGAACGAGAGCTCGGTCGCATAGGTCGCGAAGGTGTGCGCCAGCGTCCAGCTGGCCAGCAATGCGAGCAGGAAAGTCGCCCCGTAAAGCTTGGCCGGATTGACGTTCTTCAGGTCTTCTTCGGTCTTGCCGAGCGCGCCCATCCAGGTCTTGCCCATGATCGGCCCGTACCAGATTCCGCCGACGACAAATCCCGCCAGCGCCGCCAGCACCACGGCCAGCCAGTTCACGTCGAAGATATTCATCTTTCCCTCCCGTCGGGACCTTGTCCCACAGCAAGCTAGCGCAATATCCCAATCGGGTGTAGAGGCGCGCCCAATCATGACCAGCACAACCTCTTCGATCCCCGACCAGAAAAAGGTCGGCATGGTTTCTCTCGGATGTCCCAAGGCCCTCGTAGACAGCGAGCGCATCCTCACGCGCCTGCGCGCCGATGGCTATGCGATGAGCCCCGATTACGCCGGCGCCGACGTGGTGCTGGTGAACACCTGCGGCTTCCTCGACAGCGCCAAGGAAGAGAGCCTGCAGGCCATCGGCGAGGCGATTTCCGAGAATGGCCGCGTGATCGTGACCGGATGCATGGGCGAAGAGGCCGATGTCATCCGCGCTGCACATCCCAGCGTCCTGGCCGTAACGGGCGCGCACCAGTACGAGCAGGTCGTCGAGGCCGTACACGAGCACGCACCGCCGAGCCAGGGCCCCTTCGTCGACCTGATCCCGCAGCCTGCCGCGCTCAAGCAGCGGAGCGGTAGCGCAGAAGAATACGTGAAGCTCACGCCGCGTCATTACAGCTATCTCAAGATTTCCGAGGGCTGCAACCACTCCTGCGCCTTCTGCATCATCCCGGATCTGCGCGGTAAACTTGCCAGCCGCCGGATCGATGCCGTGTTGCGCGAAGCCGAAAAGCTGGTTGCAGCGGGCACGAAGGAACTGCTCGTCATAAGCCAGGACACCTCTGCCTATGGGGTCGACACTCGCCATGAAGAGCGCCAGTGGAAGGGCAATCTCGTCCGTGCGCACATGACCGACCTGGCGCGCGAACTCGGCAAGCTCGATATCGGCGGCGGGATGCCTCCGTGGGTCCGCTTGCACTACGTCTACCCCTATCCGCATGTCGACGCGGTCATCCCGCTGATGGCCGAGGGGCTTTTGACACCCTATCTCGACATTCCCTTCCAGCATGCGAGCCCGAAGGTGCTACGCGCCATGAAGCGGCCGGCGAACGAGGCGAAGGTGCTCGACCGCCTCAAGAACTGGCGTTCCATCTGCCCCGACATCGCAGTCCGCTCGAGTTTCGTGGTCGGCTTCCCCGGCGAGATGGAAGAAGATTTCCAGTACCTGCTCGACTGGCTGGAAGAAGCGCAGCTCGACCGCGTCGGGGCGTTTCGTTTCGAGCCGGTGGAAGGTGCGCAGGCGAATGCCCTCCCCGACCCCGTGCCCGAGGAAGTTAAGGAAGAGCGTTATGCGCGCATCATGGAAGTGACCGCCCGCATCAGCGCGGACAAGCTCAGGGCCAAGGTCGGACGCACGCTTCCGGTCATCATCGACGAGGTGGGCTTGCCCGATGAAGACGGCGATGTCGGAGCTACCGGTCGCAGCCAGGCCGATGCGCCGGAAATCGATGGCGCGGTCTATCTGCGCAATGTCCCGCAGGACCTTGCGCCAGGCGCAATCGTATCCGCGAAAATCGAAGATGCGGACGAGCACGACCTTTTCGGCGTCATTTCGTAAATTCTTCGCCGCGCCCGGACCCCGGATTTTAAGATATTACCTGGCCGACATTTTCCACCGTAAACCACGGGCATTGCGTAACTTTTGCAAACCGCACGTTGAATGCCACGCCCGCCAGGAGGACAAGTCGTTAACGCTAGCCTCTTAAGCGGTCTTAACCATCGAAACGGGCAGTTTCCCTGCGTCACCCGCAGAAATCCGCTGCGACGTTGAAACATTTTTAAGATTAATCCCCTCATAGGGGCAGGCGATGGACGAGAAAACCGCCCTCGCCCCGGCGCCGGAACCGCGTGATCGAAAGCCTTCGGGCAAGCGATCCGAAGGTAAACTGAAGCGCCTGCAACACCTGCTCTGGTCGGGCGCGGTGGCGTTCGTCATGCTTGCGACGATGATGCTGGGGCCGCTTGATCAGTTCCTTTGGATGATCCAGTCGAGGGCCGCCAACCAACAGCCTTCGGGAGATATCGTTTTCGTCGGCTCTGCTGTTGATGTCGAAGGACCATCGAGGGCAGCGGAACGAAGGCAGCTGGCCGAAGGTCTGGACCGATTGCGCGAAGCGGGTGCTTCGAAGGTCTACCTCGATTTCATCCTTCACAAGGGCGATGACTCGCTTGCCGACGCGCGTCTCGCAGAGGCGATCAAGGCTTACGGAAGCGATCTGATACTGGTCGACCAGGTCAAACCGTCACTGGGTGGAGACGAAGAGGTCCTCCGGTCCGACGCTCTGTTCGACAGCGGTGGCGGGAGGGTCAGCACTGACCGTTGGACGAACTGGCTCGGCTATACGTGGAAGATGGACGCCACCCACGAAATTTACGAGGAGACACCGCTATTTGCAGCTTCTCTGGCCGGTCAGGAAAAGTTCTCGCGAGACGAAGTCCTGATCGATTACGGCTTCGACCCCGATCTCATCCCTGCCTTCCGGCTGGCGCAATTGATCGGCGACGACATCGCGAGTTCGAGCCTTGAAGGGAAGGCGATTGTCGTCGGTCCGGCAAGCTCCGCCAGTGGGACCGACCTCTCTATTCCCGGCAAGTACAACCCACCGCCAAGCTATCCGGCGATCTACGCAGCCGAAACGTTCAAATCGGGCCGGGACGGTTTCGTGGGGGCATTCCCCCTGACACTTGCGTTCGCTGCGGCGCTCGCTGCGGCGATACTCCTTCCCCGTCGCAAGAAAGTCCGCCGCTTCGCCTACGCCGCCATCGCACTGGCTCTTCCCGGAGCCTTGTTCGGTGGCGCATATCTAGGCTTTCGCACCGAGTTAGCCTACGCCGGAATCCTCCTGTTCGTTTATGCTGTCCAGCGGTCCAGAGCGCGTTGGCGCCTGCGCGTGGCGAATATCGATAACGACACCGGCCTTGAGAAACTGCGTGTCATCGAACGTGCCGTTTCGCAAAACTTTCTCCGCAGCGGCCATATCGTCGTTGCCCGCCTGCAGGGCCTTGAGCAAGTGCTCAAGACCCTGGGCTCGGCAGAGCGGTCGAGCTACATCTTGCGCCTCGTCGACCGCCTTCGGGCTGCCGACCAGGAACTCGCCGTCTATATCGATGGGCACTTCTTGGCCTGGCATTCGACCGAGCGCGATACCAGCCGCCTGATCGAACACCTCGAAGGCCTGCGTGCAATCTTCGCGGCGCCTATCAAGGTCGGCTCGGAAAGCGTCGATGTCGGCATCACTTTCGGCGTCGCATCGATCGGTGAGGCGGGTCGCAATTCGGTCGCCGCGGCGGCAGCAGCAGCGGAAGAGACATCCGAAGCGCATGAACCGATCAAGATCGCCCAGATCGCCTCGCACCATGACGAATTGTGGGACATTTCGCTCCGCGCGCGCATCGACGCAGCCATGGAAGCCGGCGAGATCTACTGCGTCTACCAGCCGAAGATCGACATGATCTCAGGCTCGCTTACCGGCGTCGAAGCGCTGGTGCGCTGGCATGATCCAGAACGCGGATTTATTTCTCCGATCAAGTTCATCGCGCAGTGCGAAAAGGCCGGGCGCATGGAACACCTCACGCGGTATGTCCTGCAAACCGCATGCAATGCCGGTCGCCTGATGCATTTCCGGGGTTCCGGCGTTTCCATGTCCGTGAACATCTCGGCGACGCTGCTCAACGATATGCGGATCGTCGGCATCGTGCGTAACACGCTCCAGGCCACGGGCTTCGATCCGCGGTCCCTGATCCTGGAAATCACCGAGACCGCGCGTATCGGGGATCTTGCCAAGGCAGCAACTATTCTCGACGAATTGAAATCCCTCGGATTGAAGGTTTCGATGGATGATTTTGGTGTAGGCGCCGCCAACTTCGAAACGTTTTACGGACTTCCCTTCGATGAATTGAAAATCGACCGCCTTTTCGTCGATTCTATTTCACGTAGTGAAAAGGCCAAGGCCATTGCTTCCAGTATTATCGAGATGGGCAGGGCTGCGCGAATCACTGTCGTGGCAGAAGGGGCCGAGGACGACAAAACCCTTCAAATCCTTAACGAAATTGGCTGTCGCTACGTCCAGGGCTATGCATTGGCCCGGCCGCTGTCACTGACTAACCTATTGGAATTCAAGGATTCCTATGAGAGGTCGCAGACCGGAACGTAGTTAACGCTTTACAAACAGACATAGTTAATGGATTACTTCCTGTTGAAACCACAACAGGAGGCAAACCATGTGGGATTTTTGGGGCTGGCTTATGGGCGGCCGTAGGAAGTAACGGGAAACCGTCACAAGCCAGTAAAGAAATTGAGAGGGCCCCTCACGGGGCCCTTTCTTTTTTGGGGTATCCGATCACGTGCTAGGCCTGAAACATTGTCGGCCCCGCTGCGTTGCCACCTCATGCCCATCAGGATCGAAAGCAGCTTCGCCTTTTCCCTGGAATGCGAGACCGATGTCTTGCTGCAGTTCGAAGCCGCCGCGATACCGGAGCAGCGGATCCTCTCCCACCGCACCAAGCTGAGCCCGGCCATCCACGAGGCCCATGTCGCTGCGCAGGACGACATCGGTGAGCGCATTTGGATACGCGCGGACGGCTTGTTCGAGGTCGCGTACCACGCCGATGTGGAGATCATGCGGCAAGTCTCCGAGGTAGAGAACCGCACCGCCCTCCCCCCGCACCAGCTTCCTGGTGAAGCGGTCGAATACCTCTTCGACAGCCGCTATTGCCCGAGCGACCGGTTCCAGACCTTCGTCGAAGACGAGTTCGGCGACACCGCCGGAGGTGCCCGGATCGCTGCAATTCGCGACTGGATCGCGTCGAATTTCACCTATTCGCCCGGAGCGTCAGGCTCCCATACCACTGCGCTCGACAGCTTCGTCGAGAGGCGCGGGATTTGCCGCGACTATGCCCATACGATGATCGTGATGGCACGGGCGAGTACCATCCCGGCGCGTTACGTCGCTTGCTATGCGCCCGGTGTCGATCCGCAGGATTTCCATGCCGTCGCCGAAGTATTTCTGGAAGATCCCGAACTTGACGGTGGAGGCAGCTGGCAACTGGTGGACCCAACCGGGATGGCCGACCCAGCCGAAACGGTGAAGATCGGTATCGGGCGCGATGCGGCAGATGTCAGCTTTCTTACCACCTTCGGCATGAGCGACTTCAAGCGCAGTTCGGTCAGCGTGACGCGCGTCGACCAAGAATAGGAATGCACCTGTCTGGCGCCCAATCGCGCGCCCTGATAGGCGACTGAATGACAAAGGGGAGAACAGCCGCCAATGGACGGTACATGCCAGAGCTAGCCTTCACCGCCGATCGCCTGCTCCTGTTCGGAGCCACCGGCGACCTGTCGCAGCGGATGCTGCTACCTTCGCTTTGCGCGCTCAATTCCGACGGCCTGCTCGACCAGGACCTGTGCATCGTCTGCACCGCCCGGTCGGAGATGAGCACCCATGAATTCCGCAACTTCGCGCGGGAAGCGCTGGAAAAATACCTCCCCAAGCACCGCCGCGGCGGCATGGCCGATTTCCTCAACCGGCTGAGGTACGTTCCTGTCGATGCGACCACGCCCGAAGGCTATGACAAGCTCGCAGAGGAAGTGGGCGAATATAACGGGTTGGCGATCTTCCTGTCGACCGCGCCCAGCCTGTTCGAACCGACCATCGGCGGGCTCGAACGTGTCGGCCTGACCCGCGGCAATGCGCGCATCGCACTGGAAAAGCCGCTCGGCACCGATTTCGACAGTAGCTGCGAGATCAACGACGCGGTCGCCAAGGCCTTTCCCGAAGACCGCATTTTCCGCATCGACCATTATCTCGGCAAGGAGACCGTGCAGAACCTTCTGGCGCTGCGCTTTGCCAACATCCTGTTCGAGCCGGTCTGGAATTCCAACTATATTGAGCATGTCCAGATCACCGTCGCGGAGACGGTGGGTCTGGAATCGCGCGTCGCCTATTATGACGACAGCGGCGCGCTTCGCGACATGGTCCAGAACCATATGTTGCAACTGCTTGCGCTGGTCGCGATGGAGCCGCCGACGAGCTTCGATGCCACTGCCGTGCGCGATGAGAAGGTCAAGGTCCTGCGGGCGCTACGCGAAGTGTCTCAGTCAGAAGTGGTCACCGGCCAGTACCGCGCCGGGGCCGTCGACGGGAAGAGCGTGCCCGGTTACGACGAGGAACTGGGCAAGGAAAGCGACACGGAAACCTTCGTTGCGGTCAAGGCGCATGTCGACAACTGGCGCTGGCGCGGCGTTCCCTTCTACCTGAGGCACGGCAAACGCCTGCCCGAACGCGTAACCGAAATCGTCATCCAGTTCCGCTGTATCCCTCACTCCATCTTCGAGGGACGCGGCGCCGTGACGCAGCCGAACCGGCTGGTCATCGAAATCCAGCCGAAGGAAAACATCCAGCTGTCGATGATGGCGAAGGTCCCGGGCCTGGGCCGCGAAGGCCTGCGCCTGCGCCCTGTACCGCTGGACATCGCGATGCCGGATGCCTTTTCCGACACCGTGCGGCGCATCGCTTACGAACGCCTGCTGCTCGACCTGATCGAAGGCGACCAGACGCTGTTCGTGCGCCGCGACGAGGTGGAGGCCCAATGGGAGTGGATCGACCAGATCCGCGCGCTGTGGGCAGAGAACGATATGAAACCCAAGACCTATTCATCAGGTTCATGGGGGCCCAGCGCGGCCATCGCGCTTGCCGAACGCGACGGGGTAACCTGGCACGATGACTAAGCCGCTCAACGATACGATTGCCCGGGTGACCGAGCGCGTGATCGCCAATTCGCGCGACAGCCGCGCCGCCTATCTAGACCTGATGGACCGCGAAGGTGACCGCCAGGTCGATCGCCATTCGCTGTCCTGCTCGAACCTAGCCCACGCCTTTGCGGGCGCGGAGGACGACCAGAATGCGATCAAGGCGGCGCAAGGCCCGAACCTCGGCATCGTCACCGCCTATAACGACATGCTGTCGGCCCACCAGCCCTATCACCGCTATCCCGAACGCATGAAGATCTGGGCGCGCGAGGTCGGCGCGACAGTGCAGGTCGCAGGCGGCACCCCGGCAATGTGCGACGGCGTGACGCAAGGGCAGGACGGGATGGAGTTGTCGCTCTTCAGCCGCGACACCATTGCACTCAGCACCATCGTCGCGCTCAGCCACGCAATGTATGACGGCGTCGCGCTACTCGGTATCTGCGACAAGATCGTCCCCGGTCTGTTGATGGGCGCGCTGCGCTTCGGCCACCTGCCTACGATCTTCGTCCCGTCAGGCCCCATGGGCACCGGCATTTCCAACAAGGAAAAGCAGCGCACCCGCCAACTCTACGCGGAAGGGAAGGTCGGGCGCGACGAGCTTCTGGCGAGCGAGATGGGCAGTTACCATTCGCCTGGCACATGTACATTCTACGGTACGGCCAACTCCAATCAGATGATGATGGAGATGATGGGCCTGCACGTTCCGGGGGCGGCCTTCGTTCCGCCAGGCGCGAAGCTGCGCCAGGAGCTGACGCGCTCTGCAACACACCGGCTCGCCGCGATCCGCAAGGAAGGGGACGACTTCCGTCCGCTGTCACGCGTGGTCGACGAAAAGGCGATCATCAACGCTGCCATCGGCCTGCTGGCGACAGGCGGCTCGACCAACCATGCGATCCACATCCCTGCCATGGCGCGCGCAGCGGGCATCCGCTTCGACTGGAGCGACCTTGCCGAACTGTCGAGCGCGGTTCCGCTGGTCGCTCGCGTCTATCCCAACGGTTCGGGCGATGTGAACCATTTCCACGACGCAGGCGGCATGGGCTATGTGATCGGCACGCTGCTCGACGAAGGCCTCGCCCACGCAGATATCCTGACCGTGTGGGACGACGGGTTCGAAGCTTATTCGCGCGAACCGGGAATGGATGGCGACGCGCTGACATGGCGCAATCCGGGCCCGAGCGGCGACACGGAAATGCTGCGCCCCGCATCCGATCCTTTCCAGTCCGACGGCGGCATGCGTCTCGTCGAGGGCAATCTCGGCCGCGCATGCTTCAAGTCTTCCGCCGTAGAACGCGAACGCTGGACAATCGAGGCACCCTGCCGCGTTTTCGAAGACCAGCATTCGGTCAACGAGGCCTTCAAGAAGGGGGAACTCGACAAGGACGTGGTGGTCGTGGTCCGCTTCCAGGGGCCACGCGCAAACGGCATGCCCGAATTGCATAAGCTTACTCCGGCGCTCGGCGTCCTGCAGGATCGCGGATACCGCGTGGCCCTCGTCACCGATGGCCGGATGAGCGGCGCCAGCGGGAAGGTGCCCGCGGCGATCCATTGCACGCCCGAGGCACTGGGCGGTGGCCCCCTCGCCAAGCTGCGTGATGGCGACATGGTAAAGGTCTGCGCCGAAACCGGCACGCTCTCGACCACCGCCGATCTCGACAGCCGGGAGGCCGCGCAAGAACCCGCGCCCGATATGGGCATGGGCCGCGAATTCTATGCCATGTTCCGCGCCAATGCCGATGGTGCGGAACAGGGCGCTTCATCGATGCTCGCAATGGCAGGATTGTAAGGTATGGAACTCGTCAGCGTAGATATCGGCGGCACGCACGCCCGCTTCGCCATCGCCACCATTCATGACGATGGTTCGATTGCGCTGAGCGAACCGGAAACGCTCCACACCGAAGACCACGCCAGTTTCCAGACCGCGTGGGAGGATTTTCGCGGCCGCATGGGTGGCAGCCTGCCACCGCGCGTATCCATGGCAATTGCGGGGCCGGTTGGCGGAGACGTTATCCGTTTCACGAATAATCCGTGGATCATCCGCCCAGCGCTCGTGAAAGAGAAGCTGGGCGTCGAAAACTACTGCATCGTCAATGACTTCGAGGCCGTGGCCCACGCCGTGGCACGCGTAGGCGAAGATCAGTTCATCCACCTGACCGGTCCGGACAAGCCACTTGCGCCGACTGGCCGCCTGAGCGTGCTTGGTCCGGGGACGGGACTTGGCGTGGCGCATCTCTATCGCGAGCCCGACGGGACGTATCGCGTGTCGGCGACGGAAGGCGGCCATATCGATTTCGCCCCGCTCGACCAGATCGACGATGCCATCCTCGCCCGCCTGCGCAAGCGCCACACGCGCGTCTCGGTCGAACGCGTGGTCGCTGGCCCCGCCATCTCCGATATCTACCAGACGCTTGCGGCGATGGAGGGACGGCCCGTCGCCGAAGAAGACGACATCGCCATCTGGACGCGCGGCCAGGACGGCAGCGACAGCCTCGCTGCCGCAGCAGTCGACCGTTTCTGCATGTCGCTGGGCAGCGTCGCCGGTGACATCGCCTTGGCCCAGGGCGGCTTCGGCGGCGTCGTGATTGCCGGCGGCCTCGGTTACCGTATCCGCGAAACCCTGCTGAAGTCGGGCTTCGCCGAGCGTTTCAAGGCCAAGGGACGCTTCCAGGAATTGATGGCCTCGATCCCGGTCAAACTGATCACCCATCCGCAACCCGGCCTGTTCGGGGCGGCAGCCGCTTTCGCGAGAGAACACGCATGAACATTGCCGACATCATGAAAACCGCGCCGGTCATTCCGGTGATCGTCGTCGACGAGGTGGAGCATGCCGTCCCCCTCGCCCGTGCGCTGGTCGCAGGCGGACTGCGCGTTCTGGAGGTGACCCTGCGCACACCTGCCGCGCTCGATGCTATCGCCGCCATGAAGCAGGTTGATGGCGCCGTTGTCGGGGCAGGTACGGTGACGAACCAGCAGGATCTCGCCAACGCGATCCAGGCGGGCAGCGAATTCATCGTCTCGCCCGGTCTGACCGAAACCCTGGGCAAGGCGGCTATTCGCGAAGGCATTCCCTTCCTGCCCGGCATCGCCAATGCCGGCGACATCATGCGCGGGCTGGACCTCGGCCTCACGCATTTCAAATTCTTCCCTGCGATGGCGGCGGGCGGTCTGCCTGCGCTCAAGGCGCTCGCTGCGCCCTTCGGCCAATGCCGCTTCTGCCCGACCGGCGGTATCTCGGAAGCCAATGCAAGCGAATGGCTGGCCTTCGACCCGGTGCTCTGCGTCGGGGGAAGCTGGGTCGCGCCGCGCGGGCCGGTTGACGAGGCAGCAGTCGAGGACATGGCGCGCAAGGCCTGCGAACTGCGGCGATAACCCCCGCTTGCACGACCGTTCCGCAACGGGACTGCGCTCGCCCCGTTCATGGAAAAGCGCAGGTGAATCCCCTATATACAAGCCCATGAACGCGATTCTGAGATGGATTGGTGGAACGACGCTGGTGGTGGCTCTCGGCCTCGCCGCGCTGGCGTTCGGCGTGACCAGCAGCGCGCAGCCCGAAGTCGAGGAAGCGCGCGAGGCAGCAACGCCCGTAAGACTCCAGCCCGAAGCGGCAATCCTCGCCAAGCTCGAAGCGGATGCCAGGCGTCCCTTCACCATCCGCCGTGTCCTGCCGATCGAAGGGCCAATCAAATACGGAGAATGGCACTGGGACGACGAGGGCGTGCCGGAAGGCCCGCTGCTCATCACGGTCGACCTTCAGGCGCGCACCATCTCCATCTTCCGCGACGGGTATGAAATCGGTGCCGCTGCCGTCATGCTGGGCACGGACGAACACCCCACGCCCACCGGCACATTCCCGATCCTCACCAAGGAACGGCACAATGTCTCCGAAAAATACGGCAATGCGCCCATGCCCTGGACGCTGCGCCTGACGTGGGACGGGATCGCCATCCACGGCGGCTCCGAGGTGGAAAACGGCTATGCCAGCCACGGCTGTGTCGCCATTCCCGATCCGCTCGCCGCGCGGCTGTTCGACATCGCGAAGAAGGGTGACAAGGTCATCATCACCGACGGCAAACGCATCGGTGTGGGCGACCCCATTATCTAATCGCTGCGGCGGGGCGGCTCCTTGCTGCAGTAGTAGCTTTCGTCGCGGCGTTCGACGAGAATGCCCGCAATATTCGCGCGTTCGCGGCCGGTTTTCAGGAAGTCGATAACCTCGCCTAGAGTGATCGTCGCACCCAGCGTCGTCATTGCCCTGCGCACAATGCGTGCATTGGTGTCCAGCAGGTTCGTATAGGGAACGCGGATCCGACTGCCGCTCACTTCCGCCGAGCCCTCCCAGCTCTTGTCCGCCAGTGACTGGAGCGTACGCTCCGCCTCCTCCAGATGCGCCGCCGAGCGCGCCAGTGCGGCGGCGTCCAGCCAGTCCGCTTGCGCCAGCGCGTTGCGCATCCTGACCCTGTCATAGCGATCGTCGAGATTGCTCGGATCGTCGACGAAATCGAAATCGCTCGCTTCGACGATGGCGCGCAGTTCATCTCGGCGAAAACCCAGCAGCGGCCGCACAATATCGGCATCGCACCCTTCGATCCGTGTGCGCGAGCGAATGCCTGCAAGCCCGCCCAGCCCGCTGCCGCGATTGAGCCGCATGAGAAGCGTTTCCGCTTGGTCGTCGGCATGATGCGCGGTCGCAATGGCCCCTATGCCGCGTTCGCGTGCCCACTCGCCCAGTACGGAATAACGCGCAATCCGCGCCTGTTCCTGCGTGTTGCCTTCCGCGATTGTCGCCCTGAGGATATCGCAGCCGATGCCGAGCTTCCGGCACGCGTCGGCCACCAGGGCACATTCCTGCGCCGCCTCGGGCCGCAGGCCATGGTCGACCGTGGCGACGGCCAGTTTTTCGGTATCCAGAGCCTCGGCTGCAAGCTGCAGCATCGCCATGCTGTCGGCCCCGCCAGACACGGCGAGGCCAAGGACGCCATGGTCGAGACGCAACCGATTGAGGTCGCCGAGGAATCGATCGATCAATTCATCGGCGATCGGCACGTCAGCTGCAGGTCACTCGGCCGAGATTGCGCTCGTACTGGCTCTGCAGACGTCCTGCGGCCAGCGCAGGATATGTCTCGCCAAATTCGGCCAGCGCGATGCAGGCGCGCTTCGTATCGTCGAGGGCAATCATCGCCTCGGCGAGATAGAGCAGGCTGTCACCTGCACGCGGCGCGTTCTTGTCAGCCTGATAGTTCCGCAGGAACCAGGGAGCCGCGTCGTTCGGCTTGCCATCGTCGAGATAGGCGCGGCCCAGCAGGTTGCGGCCATAGGTCGCGCGCCAGTGGCTGGGATAGCGTTCCACGAACAGGGTCAGCTGCTGCTGCGCTTCGGGGAAGAAACCCGCGTCCCACAGGCGGAAACCGTAGGAATATTCGTCGTCCGCCGCATCGTCGGTCTGCGGCTTGGCGATCGCTTGGACTGCCGCGACACGCTCGGCGCTCGGCTGCGCGGCAGCAGGTGTCGGAGTGGGCGTCGGCGTCGACGTTGCCGCAGGCCGCGTAGTCGCGGTCGATGCGGTGCCAGCCGGTGTGGAGGTCGTAGCCGCAGGCGAAGGGGCCGGAGCGTTGGCCGCCTCAAGCGCTTCGATACGCTCTTCAAGCAGGCGCATGGCATTGCCGCCGACCTCGTACTGGGCAGTCAGGCGCTGGAGCTGGGTTTCGAGTGCATCGAGGCGGGCGAGGATATCGGTAACGGCAGTCGTCGAAGTCGTCGTGCTCACGCTCGGGCGGGCCGCAGGCTGTCCGGAAATCTCTGGCTCGAAATAGCGTCCGTCGCCGCCCGGGAAGACCTTGCGCTGCAAGGCCCGGACTTCGGCTTCGAGCTTGCGAATGCGCGCTTGGGAATCGTCCTGTGCCGCAGCCGGCATGGAAGTCGCCACCAGTGCAACGGCAATAGCGCCAAGTCCGAAACCACGTGCAATGCGGGTCGATGTCACGCCCGTTCTCCTCAATTCGAAATTCGTGTGAATCTAGCCCTACCCCCGCGAAACTGTCGAGGGGATGAAGCGGGTTTTCCGCCGCGATCAGGTTGCAGGCGTTGCCGCTGCGGCAGGCGGTTCGGGAGCGGCATCGGCAGCTTCTTCGGGCACCGGGCGGGCCAGCAATGCCTCGGCTGTGACCGGGACATCGCGCACCACCTCGTCCTCTTCGGACAATTTCGGCACCGCACGTCCGCCGATAGTGATCGCCAGCGCGTAGGGGCGACCGGTCCATATCTGCGGACCCTCGGCATCGGCAGGAACGGTATAGGTGTCGCCAGTATTCATCTGCGCTTCGTAGAGTCGTTCACCGCTGGCGTCGTAGAACTTGACCCATGTCTCGTCCATTTCGCTGGTGAAGACGACCGGACCACCGGTTGGCTGCGCAGCCGGAGCAGGCTCGCTCGCCTGCGGATTGTCGGCAGCGGCAAACTGCTCTTCGGGGTCCTGCAGCGGAGCGGGCCCGAGACCGGGCGCGAAATAACTGCGATAGAAAGCGTAGATGCCGCCCATGAGGAGGATTGCCGCAAAGACGGCGAACCAGGCAAGCCCGCGTCCCGGGACGCGTGCCGGATCGCCCGGTTCGAATTTCGCAGGGGTGGCATCGACATTGCCCCGGTGCTCGGCAAGCTCGGCACGCACCTGGTCCAGCACTTCGCGTTCGTCGAGATCCAGCGTGCGCGCGTAGGTGCGGCTGAAACCGATGGCATAGGTGCGCGATGGCAGGGATGCGAAGTCGCCAGCCTCGATCGATTCAAGGTGGCGTTGAGGAATGCGGGTTTCCGCCGCGACCTGCTCAAGCTCGAGGCCTTTTGCCTCGCGCGCAGCGCGCAGTCTGTCACCCACACGGTCCATGCGCGCGCTCTCCTCTTCGACGATGCCGTCTTCTTCCATGCGATTCCCGAATGATTAGTGCCCGGCGGGTGTTCCCGCTCCCGTTGACGCCAGAATGGGATCGGAGGCCTTCCTGTCAAGCATTGATCGGGCCGCGATCACGCCTTGGGGACGAGCCGCGCGCGCTGCGCGACGAAATCAGTCGAGGTCGATGTCGTTGTCCGCCGCCCACTGGGTAAGCTCGGCCCGCAGATCCGCCGGAGGGTTGAGCAGCCAACGCTGCATTTGCGCCGACAGGTCGGGCAGATAGACCTTGCGCACCAGTTCCTTGATCGGGCCGACCGCTGCGGGCGTGATCGAGAAACGCGTAAAGCCCAGACCCATCAGGGCCAATGCCTCCAACCGCCTGCCGCCCATTTCCCCGCACACGGCAAGGCGTACCTTGGAGCCGACCATGTTCTTCGCAATCCGGTCCATGAAACGCAGGATCGCAGGGCTGAGCCAGTCATAACGTTCGGCCAGCTTGGGGTTGGCCCGGTCCGCTGCAAACAGGAACTGGGTGAGGTCGTTGGTGCCGACAGAAATGAACGAAACCTTCGGCAGGAGCAGGTCGAGCACTTCGGCCAGCGAGGGCACTTCGAGCATGCAGCCATATTCGATGCTTTCGGGCATGTGGCGGCGGCGCTGGCGAAGGAAATCGGCCTGCTCTTCGAAGATCGCCTTCGCCGCATCGAATTCCCACGGTTCGCTGACCATCGGGAACATGACCGAAAGCTGCCGTCCCGCAGCCGCTTCCAGCAGGGCGCGGGCCTGCGCTTTAAGCAGCCCTTCGCGTTCCAGCGACAGGCGCAGGGCGCGCCAGCCCATGGCCGGGTTCTCGTCCCGCTCGGCAGTATTGTTGTCGAGATAGGGCACCGCCTTGTCGCCGCCGATATCGACGGTGCGGAAGATGACCTTCTTGCCGTCCGCCGCATCGAGGACGTCGCGATAGAGCCGCATTTGCCGCTCGCGCTGGGGAAGCGTCGACGACACGAGGAACTGGAACTCGGTCCGGAACAGGCCGATGCCGTCGGCCCCGGTCAGTTGCAGCGCGCTCACATCATCGCGCAAGCCTGCATTGATCATCACCGTCACGCGGGTGCCGTCGCGCGTGAAGGGTTCGACATCGCGCAATTCGGCATAGGTCGCCTGCTTTTCGCGGTTGCGCGCAAAGCGCGCTTCGAACGCATCGAGCATGGTCTGCGAAGGGCGCAGGGTAACCGTGCCCTTGTCCGCATCGACCAGGATTTCGTCGCCTTCGCTCACGCGCGAGCGGAATCCGGGCACGCGCCCGATGACCGGGATACCCATTGCCCGCGCGACGATCACGACATGGGCGGTGAGCGAGCCTTCCTCCAGCACCACGCCTTTCAGCCGGCGCCGATCGTATTCGAGCAGTTCGGCAGGACCGAGATTGCGCGCGATCAGGATGGTATCGCGCCTGAGGCCTTGGGATGCAGCTGTCCCGAGCTGGCCGGACACGATGCGCAGCAAACGGTTCGACAGGTCTTCCAGATCGTGCATCCGGTCCGCCAGCAGCGGATCGTCGATCTCGCGCATGCGCATCCGGGTACGTTGTTGGACGCGTTCGATCGCGGCTTCCGCGGTCAGTCCGCTGTCGATCGCTTCGTTGATCCGGCGGCTCCACCCCTCGTCATAGGCGAACATCTTGTAGGTCTCGAGAACCTCCACATGCTCGCCGCCCTTGCCGAATTCGGGTTCCTTGCCCATCGCATCGATCTGGTCGCGCATCTTGTCGAAGGCGCGGTAGACCCGCTGGCGTTCCGCCTCGACGTCCTCCGCCATCACCTGGTCGATCTCGATGCGGGGCTGGTGGAAGACCGCGACGCCGGCCGCGAGGCCTTTCACCAGGGTGAGGCCGTCGAAAATCTCCATTTCGGTCGACGGTTCGCCAAAGTCCAGGTCGGCCTCGTCATCGACCAGTTCCTTGTGGGCGATAAGCTCCGACAGGACCATGGCGGTGGTCTGCAGCGCCTCGATCTCGACGTCCTCGTACTTGCGCGGATCCATGTGCTGGACGCACAGCACGCCGACCGCACGTTCGCGGTAGACGATGGGCACGCCGGCGAAGGAATGGAACTTTTCCTCCCCCGTTTCAGGGCGATAGAGGAAGTCCGGGTGCGCCTTGGCCTCCGCAAGGTTCAGCGTTTCGATGTTCTGGGCGATCGTGCCCGTCAGCCCTTCGCCGATGCCCATGCGGGTGACGTGAACCGCTTCGGGGTTGAGGCCGCGGGTGGCGTAGAGTTCAAGCGCCCCTTCGCGCAGGAGGTAGATCGAGCACACTTCGCTCGACAGTGCATCGGCGATGATTTCGACCACGCGATCCAGCTTGTGCTGGGCGTGCGTGCGCCCGGCCATAACTTCGTGAAGGCGCGTGAGAATCTGGCGAGCGGATGCAACTGCTGACATGGCTCGCAGCTATAGCAAAATTGGTGGGTTGCGAAAGCGGGACGCTGGCACAAGGCCATGCCCCGCCTTCGATGCGGGCCCCTTAATTGGCGGCCAGTTCTTCCTTGATCCGAAGCTTCTGCTTCTTGATCTTCTGGATCATCGCAATGTCGGGCGCCGGGCGGGTCTGTTCATCGTGCAGGCGAGCTTCGAGCCCGGCGTGCTTGGCCTTCAGTGCGTCGACATGGGATGAGTGCATCGGGTTGTCTCCTTCGTGAGCTTGCGACCCATTAGAAGCGACTCGTGCCATTGCGGAACGAGCCGCAGACCGATTATCAAATCATACTATTGTGAATTTACAAAGCCCCGCCTTAGGGTCATGCGACAGGCCGAGATTTTGGGAAGACGACCGTGAACGAACAAGAGCTGCGCAAACGCCTGGAAATGCTGCGTAGCGAGCATCGTGACCTCGATGTCGCAATCGCCGCGCTGACCGAAGCGGGCGACCAGGGCGGCTTTACCGACCAGCTCCAGATCGCGCGCCTGAAGAAGCGCAAGCTGATCCTGAAAGACCGGATATCGGTGATCGAGGACAATCTCATTCCCGATATCATCGCCTGAAAGTGCGCGTCTCTTAGCGGGACAAGCCCGCCACCGCGTTGGCAAATCGGCGCGTATTGCTTTATCGGGCCGGACACATGATCGCATCCACAGCCATAACCCAGCAAATCGTGGAAGAACTCTACGCCGAAGCGCTGCTTCTGGCGGACGAGGCACGCACCGCCTTCGACCTGAGCGATGCGCAGGACCCGGCCATGGAAGCCAATGAAGTCCGGATCGCGATGTCGATCGAAGGCCTGCGCACGACGACGCGGGTGATGAATTCCCTGGCATGGCTGCTCAACCAGCGCGCCTATTTTTCCGGTGAACTGAGCCGCGAGCAATTGAAGAAGCACGGCACGCTTGGCGAAGAGCGCCCCTCCGATCCGCGCAACATGGCGCGGCTTCCGCTCAAGGTGCGTTCCCTGATCCGAGACACCGAGCGCCTGCATGACCGTGTGGCACGGCTCGACCGTGAACAACGTTCGCGCGACGCGGCGAATGACGATCCGGTCGGCAGTCTCCAGGGCCGTATTGCCGACGCGTTCGGCGCCGCCTGATCAGGCAGCCGACAGCGCCTTGGCGTAGCGTGCGAGCCGGGCTTCGCGCACATCCGCATCCATCGACGGCTTGAAGGTATCGGCCTTGCCGCGCATCTGCGCCGCGGCCGCGTCGAGCGAGGAATAAAGCCCTGCCCCGACGGCCGCACAGACCGCAGCCCCGAGCGCGGTTGTCTCCACAAACTCGGGCCGCTCGACCTCGATATCGAGAATGTCGGCGAGATCCTGCGCCATCCAGTCATTGGCGCTCATCCCCCCGTCGATCCTGAGGCTTGCCCAAGGCGCGCCATCGGCGGCGAATGCCTGCGCAAGGTCATGCGTCTGGTGCGCCATGGCCTCCAGCGCAGCGCGCGCGATCTGCGCCTTGCCGCTGGCGAAACTGAGACCCGAAATGACGCCGCGCGCCTCGGGCATCCAGTGCGGCGCGCCAAGTCCGGCGAGCGCAGGCACGATCACCACTTCGCCGCTGTCCTCGATGGACAGAGCCAGTTCTTCCGTCTGCGCGGCGCTTTCGATGAGCCCCAGTTCGTCGCGCAGATATTTGATCAGGCTACCCGCCACGAAACAGGCGCCCTCGATCGCATAGGTCCGCTGGCCGCCCAACTGGTGCAGGACTGTGCCGAGAAGGCGGTGGTCCGAGCGGGGAATGTCGCTGCCCTTGTTGGTGAGGACGAAGGCTCCCGTCCCGTAAGTCGCCTTGGTTTCGCCGAACGAGAGACAGCCCTGCCCGATGGTAGCCGATTGCTGGTCGCCCACGAGACCGGTGATTGGGATCGCTTGCCCCAGCCACTCGTCAGTCGCGACGGCCAGTTCGCCATGCGTGTCGACGACCTGCGGCAGGCTTTCGCGCGGAACGCCGAACAGCTTGCACAAATCCTCGTCGAACTGCTCGCCATCGAGTGCGAGCAGCAGCGTCCGGCTGGCGTTGCTGGCATCGGAAATATGCGTCCCGCCCGAAAGCTTGAAGACGAGCCAGCTTTCCACCGTGCCGAAGGCGAGCGTGCCGTTGTCATGCGCGGCTTTCACCGCCTCGTCATTGTCGAGCATCCAGCGCATCTTCGTGCCCGAAAAATAGGGGTCGAGCAGCAGGCCGGTGCGCTGCTGGACGGACGGTTCGTGCCCTTCATCCTTGAGCTTCGCGCAGAACCCGGAGGTCCGGCGATCCTGCCACACGATGGCGCGCGCCAGGGGTTCGCCGCTGTTCCGGTCCCAGGCGACAACCGTTTCGCGCTGGTTGGTGATGCCGATGGCAGCAATCCGGCCCGCATCCTCGCCCACCGCTTCGCGCATGCAGCCAAGCGTCTTTTCCCAGATTTCCGCCGCATCGTGTTCGACCCAGCCGGGACGCGGATAGTGCTGCGTCAGTTCGGCCTGGCATACCGCCTCCAGCCCGCCCTGCCTGTCGAAGACCATCGCCCTGGTGGACGTCGTTCCCGCGTCGAGAACAAGAATACACTCGGCCATGATTTCTCCCTCTTCACCGGCAGGTGGTGACATGAACCGCCACCTCCCCCATATGCAACCCCATGGCAGGTCCTCCTCCCAAACCATGGCCCACGGGCGAAGCGCAGCAACTCGAACCGCTTGTGCGGCGCGTGCTGGCCCCCAACCCCTCGCCCTATACCTATACGGGCACGCAGTCCTATGTCGTGGGCATCGGCGGCGGCTGTGCGGTCATCGACCCGGGTCCGGACGATCCCGAACACCTCCTTGCGCTCGATGCGGCTATCGGTGACGAGCACGTCTGCGCCATCATGTGTACGCATACCCACCGCGACCATTCGCCTGCCGCCCGCCCCCTTGCCGCGCGTACGGGCGCACCCATTGTCGGATGCGCACCGCTCGTGCTCGACGACAGCGGTCCGCGTGCCGACGCGTCGTTCGACCGGACTTACGAGCCCGACCGCGTGCTGGCCGATGGAGAGGCGATGACCGGCCCCGGCTGGACCTTGCGCGCAGTGGCGACGCCTGGCCACGTGTCGAACCACCTGTGCTTCGCGCTGGAGGAAAGCGGCGCGCTGTTCACCGGCGACCATGTGATGGGCTGGTCCACCAGCGTCGTCGTTCCGCCCGACGGGGACATGGCCGATTACATGGCCAGCCTCGAGAAACTCTACGCCCGCGAGGATCGGGTCTATTATCCCGCCCATGGCGAGGCGATCGAAAAGCCGCGCCAGATGGTCCGCGGGATGATCGGCCACCGCCGCCAGCGCGAGAACCAGATCCTGCGCCATTTGCAGAAAGGTCCGCTGGAAGCGAAAGACTTCGTGCCCAGGATGTACAAGGGACTCGATGCACGCCTGCATGGTGCGGCGAAGATGTCGGTGACCGCCCACCTCATCGATCTGGAACGCCGTGGACTGGTCCAGCGTTCTGGAGAGGTATGGCAAACGACACCAAGCACGCAGACACCCTAGGAACCGGCACCGTAGCGACGCCGCACAAGGAGCAATCGCTCGCGCGGGTGCAGGCGGTTCCGTGGCTCATCGTCATCCTCCTCATTGCCGCCTGCGCGTGGCTCGGCTGGCGCGCGTTCTTCCACCAGGAAGAAGGCGACCCGGTCGCCAGCGCCATGCTCGCATTCGAGAAGCAGAATTCGCTGACCGTGTTCTCGTCGCGCTTCGAGGTCGTGGCGGAAAGCGTCGACAAGCGCGGTGTCCTGGGCGTCGACCTCCTCGAAAGCAGGCAGGCCGCCGTGATCCCGGCAACGGTCGAATATCGCCTCGACCTTTCGCGCATGGATCGCGATCGCTTCGAATGGGACGAGGCCAGCGATACGCTCGACGTGATCCTGCCCGCGCTCAAGATTTCGCGTCCCAATCTCGACGAAGGATCGCAGACCACCTTCACCGAGGGCACATACGTCAGCCGCGACGCGAGCAGCGATCTTGCCCGCAACAATTCGCGCCAGGCCGAACGCAAGGCGGCGGAGTTTGCCAAGAACCCCCAGGTCATCGCCATGGCCCGCAGCGCTGCCAAAGAAGCGGTGCGTCAGAACCTCGCCATCCCGCTGCAAGTCGCGGGCTATGAGGGCATAACAGTCAATGTCCGTTTCGATGGGGAAACGCCGCCGGACTGATTGACGGTTCTTCGCTCCCCCGATAGCTTTCCAGGCCATAACGAAAAACAAGACTGGTCGCGTGAACTTGGGGGAGGGAACGACGATGGCATCCACTGCCGCTCAACCGAATACGACTGCGGACCGGGGCAATACCCGCTTTTTCACCATCATGGCTGTCGTCATGTCGACGATCATCGTCGCAGGCTTTTCGCTCAACCTCGCGATGGGCCGGTCCAGCTTCAACGTGCCCTGGGCCTATCACGTCCACGGCATCATCTTCATGTCGTGGATCGGGCTCTACCTCGCTCAGCATTTCACCGCCTCTTCGGGCAATTGGGCGCTGCACCGCAAGCTGGGCAAACTCGCCTACTTCCTCGTCCCGCTCATGGTCGCGACCGGATCCCTGATCATGATCGTCGTTGCGCAGCGGACCGGCGGCCCGTTCTTCTTCGACGTGAACGAATTCCTCATCAGCAATTTCGCGCTGGTCTGGTGCTTTGGCTTCCTCGCCTTCTGGGCCTTGCGACGCCAGCGCTACACCGGCTGGCACCGGCGGTTGATGCTGTGTTCCATGGCCATCCTGCTGGGGCCCGGCGTCGGACGCCTGCTCCCCCTGCCGTTGATGATCCCCAATGCGTGGACCATCACCACCATCGTCACGATGATCTTTCCCGTGATCGGCATGATCGCCGACAAGCGCAAACTCGGGCATGTCCACCCGGCCTATTGGTGGGGCCTGGGCATTTACGCCGGCGTTTTCGTGGTTTCGATGCTGATCGCCTATTCGCCTGTCGGATATGCGATTACGGATTGGGTCATCGCCGGAACGCCCGGGGCCGAACGCCCGATGGAAGCGTTCCTCCCGCCCGGCTTCACAATGTAGCGGTTCGCGGAACCCCCTCGCCTCGCCAGCCATTCTGTCTATAAGCGCATCAAACGCATCAGACGGGACAGATTATGACTGCCGAAACCAGCCTGCCGACCGGGGAAGACCTGCTCAGCGAAATCGATCGCCTCCGTAAGGAGAAGAACGCGATCATCCTGGCACATTATTACCAGACCGCGGATATCCAGGACATCGCCGATTTCGTGGGCGACAGCCTGGAACTGTCGCGCAAGGCAGCGGAAACCGATGCCGATGTGATCGTGTTCTGCGGCGTGAAGTTCATGGCCGACACGGCCAAGATCCTCAGCCCGGAAAAGATCGTGGTCCTCCCCGACATGGACGCCGGGTGCAGCCTCGAGGACAGCTGCCCGCCCGAAAAGTTCAAGGCTTTCCGCGAAGCCCACCCGGACCATATCGCGCTGACCTACATCAACTGCTCGACCGAGGTGAAGGCCCTGTCGGACGTGATCGTCACCAGCTCCAGCGCGGAAACGATCATCAGCCAGATCCCCGAAGACCAGAAGATCATCTTCGGCCCTGACCGTCACCTTGGCGGTTACATGAGCCGCAAGTTCAACCGCGAAATGCTGCTGTGGCCGGGCGTGTGCATCGTGCACGAGGCTTTCAGCGAGACCGAACTGCTCAAATTGAAGGCCCAGCACCCCGATGCGCCTGTCGCTGCGCACCCCGAATGCCCGCCGACGATCATCGATCATGCCGATTACGTCGGCTCGACCAGCGGCATCCTGCAATTCGCCAAGACGTTCGAAGGCGACACGCTGATCGTCGCGACCGAACCGCACATCATCCACCAGATGGAAAAGGCCCTGCCCGAGAAGAATTTCATCGGCGCACCAGGTGCGGACGGCAACTGCAGCTGCAACATCTGCCCCTACATGGCGCTCAACACCATGGAGAAGATGTACGCCTGCCTGCGCGATCTCGAACCGCGGATCGAAATCGAGGAAGGGCTGCGCCTCAAGGCCAGGCAAAGCCTCGACAAGATGCTCGAAATGGCCAGCGGCACTATCGGCAAGGGCGATCTGGGCAAAGTCTGAGGCACCGAGAGCGGTCATGCGCGTTTAGCCCTGCATGACCGCTGAAATCCGCTTTTTCTGGGCGCGCCTCAACGCCAACTACTGGTTCTATCCGGCGCTTTTCTCGATCCTGGCCGCGCTTCTGGCCTTCGCGATGGTGTGGCTGGATCGCTCCGGTTTCGCCGAGTTCCTCAATGACGTGAACTGGCTCGTCCCCGCCCGGCCCAAGGGCGCGGCGGACATGCTGACGGTCATGGCTGGCAGCATGATCGGTGTCGCCTCGACGGTTTTCTCGATCACGATCGCGGCGGTCGCCTATGCCAGCGGCAATTACGGTCCGCGGCTGCTGACGAACTTCATGGAAGATCGCGGCAACCAGCTGAGCCTTGCGACCTTTATCGGCAGCTTCGTCTATTCCCTCCTGGTCCTTCGCGCCGTTCGCGCCGAAGACGAGACGCCCGCCACGATCAGCGATGCGACGACCACCGCGCTGCCCGGTTTCACGCCGCAATTATCTCTGCTCGTCGCCTATGTCCTGCTCGGCCTGTGCGTTGCGGTGCTGGTTTTCTTCCTCAACCACATCCCGTCCAGCATTCGCATCAACAAGGTGCTCGAAGGGATCGGCAGCCGCCTGCTCGACGCCATCCGCGAAACTTATCCGGTCGAGGATGAGTTCGCCGATGCGCGCGAACCCGAAGGAGGCGATCCGATTACCGCCTGGGACACCGGCTATCTTCAGCTCATCGATTTCGAGGATCTCGAAAAAATCGCGCGGGAGTGCGGCTGCACTTTCTCGCTGGTCGTGCGGACGGGCGACTTCGTCCACCGCGAAATGGAACTCATGTGCATCATGGGATGCAAGCCGGAAAAGATCGAAGAGCGCGTTCGCGAGTGTTTCACTCTCGGCGCCACACGCACGCCCGAACAGGACCCCCAATTCCTCATCGACGAGCTGGTGGAGATCGGCCTGCGCGCGCTCTCGCCCGGGATCAACGATCCTTTTACCGCGATTACGGCGCTACACTGGCTTGGCGCGGCGACGGCGGAAGTAGGACGCCGGGACCTGCGCAAGGACGTGTGCGGCGAAAAAGCCGAGGACTGCCCCGTGATCCCTGCCCCCGACGGGTTCGATCACTACGTAAAGCGCGGGTTCGGCGCGATCCGCAGTGCCGTGGCGACCTCGCCGATTGCAGCCGAGGTCATGCTGGACACGCTCGCCAATGCGGCCACTCCGCTCAAGCATGAAGAGCGCCAGGCCAGCCTCAAGGCCGAGGCGGACAAGCTGGCGGAACAGGTGAAGCTGAGCCTTGCCGGCCCGGACCTGGAGCGCTTTCAACAGCACCACAGCGAATTCAACCGCACCTTCTGGTGACGCTCAGCGCGTCCGGGGGACCTTGACCTTGCCCGCCGCACTGCGGGCGATGACCAGCGCGGTCCCGACCAGCGCCATGCCTGCGATATCCAGCAGGGTGAGCATTTCTCCGAAGACCGCCCAGCCGATCGTCGCACCGATGGCCGGCTGCAGCAGCAGCGCCATGCCGATGATCAGCGGCGGGAAATGGCGAAGCGAGAAGACGAGGAGGCCCTGCCCGATGACCTGGCTCGACAGCGCCAGCAGGACGACAGGCTGCCAGCCTGCCTCGCCCGGCCAGATCGGCTCTCCGCTGGCCAAAGCGATGGAGAGCAGGATCGGCGATGCGGCCAGCGACACCAGCAAGAGTACGCTCCATTGCCCGAGCGCCGTTCTCGCGCGCTGTGCGGGCAAGAGGTAGAAGGCGTAGAAAAGGCCCGCAGCCAGGCAGAACAGGTCGCCGACGAAGCTCTCTTGCGAGATTTCCAGGCTGCGCCCCAAGAGGATGGCCGCGCCCAGCAAAGCCATGGCCACCCCCGAAAACTCGCGCCCGGAAGGCGCGCGGCGAAGGGCAATCAGTCCCCAGATCATCAGGATCACACTGCCCGAATTGCCGAACAGGACCGCATTGCCAAGCCGCGTGCGCTCGATCCCGACGTGCCAGCTGGCAAGGTCGAGGGCGAAGAACACACCGGCCGCAACGGCAAGCAGCGCAAGCCGCTTGTCGAGCGGTTCGGGTGACCGGGTTCGCCAGGCGAGCAGCGCAAGCAGCGGGATCGGCAGCAGCAATCGCCAGAAGGCGGACGAAACGGGTCCCGTATCTGCCAGCCTCACCAGCCATGGACCGAGTGCCAGAGCGAAGTTGCCCGCGAGTAAGGCGACGAAGTGCCACGCGCCGGGCTGAAAGCCATTCTTGTCGGCCGGGGCGCTTGTTTCGCTCATCCCGGCCCCCTAGCTCTCCTGTCACAAGGAAGTCAGCAAAAAAGGACTTGTCCCACATGCATGCAAAGCTGTTCGAACCGCTCGCTCTCGGCGCGATCGAAACGAAGAACCGCGTCTACATGGCCCCGCTCACCCGCGGCCGTTCGACGCAGCCCGGCTCGATCCCGAACGAGATGATGGCGACCTATTACCGCCAGCGCGCAGGGGCAGGCCTGATCATTTCCGAAGCCACCGGCATCAGCGTGGAAGGACTGGGGTGGCCCGCCGCTCCCTGCATCTGGAGCGATGAACAGGTCGAAGGCTGGAAGCCCGTGACACAGGCCGTGCACGAGGAAGGCGGAAAGATCGTCCTCCAGCTGTGGCATATGGGCCGCCTCGTCCATCCCGATTTCCTCGGCGGCGAACCGCCCGTCTCGGCCAGCGCCACCTGCGCTCCCGGCCATGCCCATACCTTCGAGGGCCGCAAGGATTACCAGCCTGCCCGCGCGCTCGGCACGGACGAGATCGCCCGAGTTGTAGAAGATTATCGCCACGCCGCCGAGAATGCGAAAAAGGCCGGGTTCGACGGCGTCCAGCTGCACGGTGCAAACGGCTATCTGGTCGACCAATTCCTGCGCGACAGCACCAACCAGCGCGATGACGAGTACGGCGGCAGCCCGGAGAACCGCACGCGTTTCCTGCGCGAAGTGCTGACTGCCCTCATCGACGTGTGGGGCGCCGACCGCGTCGGCGTGCGCTTGTCGCCCAACGGCGAGACGCAAGGGTGTGACGACAGCAATCCGCCCGCAACTTTCGGTGCCGCCGCGAAGGTGGTCGAAGAACTCGGCCTCGCCTTTCTCGAACTGCGCGAGCCGGGACCGGAAGGTACTTTCGGAAGCACCGACGTGCCCAAGCAAAGCCCGCTGATCCGCCAGATCTATTCGGGACCGCTGGTGCTCAACAGCGATTATTCGCCCGAAGATGCCGTGGCCGACATCGAAGCGGGTCGTTGCGATGCCGTGAGCTGGGGCCGCGACTTCATCTCCAACCCCGACCTGCCGGAGCGTTTCCGCCTGGGCGCAGACCTGCAACCCAATGTAAACGTTCCGCAAAGCTGGTACCTTCCGGGACCTGAGGGATACATTGATTACCCCATGCTAACCAAACAGGAGCACACTGCGGCCAAGTGATTCGCACCGTCCCGGCGCGTGTCGCACGCTAAGGAGGGTTGCATATGCGCTCGTGGATCCAGGTCCCGGCGGACAAGGAGAAGGCCTTGGGCCAGGTTGCAAGCAGCGGCGCAGACGTCGTCGTCGTGGACCTGGCCCGCGCCGGAAATGCCGACGCGAAGCAGCACAGCCGCCTCGCAGCGCGCGACTGGCTCGTCTCGCACCGCGAGCAACTGGTTGCCGCCCGCCGCTTCGAACGCTGGGCGCGCGTAGGTCCTGTTTCGAGCCCGCAGTGGCGCGACGACCTCGATGCAGCGCTGGAGGGTGCACCTGATGGCATCGTTCTCGCCGGGTGTTCCGGCAGCGAGGATATCCAGCAATTCGCTGCCATGCTCTACGAAGGCGAAGCCAAGGCGGGCCTACGCAGCAATTCGATCCGCATCGTGCCCGAACTCGGCGGGACGCCGCTCGCAGCCCTGAACCTCGCTGCATTCGCGAACGAGCTCCATGCCCGCATCGTGGGCTATGGCTGGGACGCTGCGTCTCTCGCACGATCAATCGGAGCGCGCAGGATGCGCGGCCCCGGCGGGTTGTGGATCGATCCGCTCGCCCATGTGCGCGCACAAGTCCTGCTCGCCGCACACGCGCGAGGCCTGCAGGCGATCGAGGCCGGTTTCCGCGACCATCGCGATGCAGAGGGTGCGGAGCGTGCGATCAAGGCAGCCCGCGCGGACGGTTTCACGGGAATGGTTGCGGTGCACCCTTCACAGGTCGACGCGATCAACAGGAATTTCGCACCCTCGGCCGATGAAACCGCAGAAGCGCGCGAACTAATCGGGCTTTTCTCCCTCAATCCCGGAGCGGAGGTCATGCCGTTTCGCGGACGCTATGTCGGGCAGGCCGAACTCGCCCGTGCCAAGGCCCTGCTCGGAGAAGCTTAGGCCTCGTCGTCCGCCTCGGCGGCGGGTGCCTCCCCTGCAGGCTCTGCCGGTTCTGCAGCGGGCGCTTCCTCATCGCTTTGCTCTTCGGGCTGAGCCGGTGCGGAACCGGAAGAAGGCGTCGCACTCTCGTTGGATGATTGTTGCTGCAATGCCGGAGGCTGCGAGGTGCGCGTGGCAAGCGGAAGCATATCGTCGCTGATGGTGCCGCCCAGAACTTCGCCTTCCGCGGTCTGGCCTTCGTCTGAAGTTGCAACCTCGCTCGCCTCGTCCTGACAGGCCGCGAGCAGCACCGCGCCAGCAACAATGATCCCGATCCGCTTCATGGCAACGCACATTCCTTTCCCGACAGCGCGGCGAGGAAATCGCCGGCCCGCTGCCTGAGCGCTTCGTCGAACGCCTCTGGCGTAGTGGCATGGCCCAGCCGTCCCATGCTTGTCACGCCGAATTCGTCGATCCCGCACGGCACGATGCCCGTGAAATGCGAAAGGTCGGGATCGAGATTGACCGAAAAGCCGTGCATCGTGACCCACCGCCTGACCCGCACGCCGATGGCGCCGATCTTGGCTTCACGACCGTCCACGTCGCGGGTCCAGATGCCGATCCGCCCTTCGGAGCGCCAGCATTCGACACCCAGATCGCCCAACGTCGCGATGACCCAGCCTTCCACCGTATGGACGAAGCAGCGCACGTCGCGTCCGCGTTCCTTCAGGTCGAGCATGATGTAACCGATCCGCTGGCCGGGGCCGTGGTAGGTATAGCGTCCGCCGCGTCCCGCCTCGACCACTTCGAACCTCGGGTCGAGCAATTCCGCACCGTCGGCACTGGTACCGGCGGTGTAGACCGGCGGGTGCTCGAGCATCCAGACCAGCTCTGGCGCTTCACCCTCGGCAATCGCCCGGTTGCGGCTTTCCATCTGCTCGAGCGCTTCGCGATAGGGAACCCGCGCCTTTTCGGCACGCCATTCGACGCTATCGGTGAGCAAATCGTCCATCGTGATTGCGTGGCAATGCCCGCTGCGCTTATCAAGTGGGAAAGAGAGGGTAACGCGATGAAATTCGACTTCGACAAGGGCTGGAGCGAGGCACTTGCCATGATCCGCAGCAATTTCGGGCTGCTGGCGACAATCGCGGGTGTCCTGATCTTCCTGCCGTCCGCATTCGCCGCGATCCTGTTCCCCGATGCGAGCCTGCAGATCGCCGGCGGCAATTCGGCGCAGCCCGACATGGACCAGTTACAAGCGGCCATGCAGACACTGATCGCCGAATACTGGTGGCTGTTCCTCATCGTCTTCCTGCTCACCAGCCTTGCCCAATTGGCGATGTTCGCCTTCATGCGCCGCCGCGCGTCGCCAACGGTCGGGGAAGCTCTCGGCACGGCGGCCGGTCTGCTGCCAAGTTTTGTCGGCGCCTATATCCTGCAGATCCTGGCATTGACAGGGCCCTACGTATTGCTCGTGGCATTGCCGGCATTTGCCGGCCTCGCTCCGATCGCCGTGGTCGGAGCGCTCGTGATCATCCCGCTGGTTATCTACCTGATGATCAAGTTCTCGCTCACGACGGCGGTGATCGGCCTCGAAGGGGAGCGCAATCCCGTCGCTGCCCTGCGCCGGTCATGGAAACTGACGAAGGGCAATTCGTTTCGCCTGCTGGGCTTCTACCTGCTGCTGGCGGTTGCAGCCTTCATCCTGTTCCTGATCGCAGGCTGGGTCGTCGGCCTGGTCTTCTCGTTCGGTGGGCCGGAAACGGTCAGCTTCGGCACGGCTCTCTTCGCGGGCGTCGTCGATGCGCTATCGTCGGTATTCATGGTCAGCATCTTTTCCGCCATCCACGCCCAGCTGTCGCGTCTTTCGGTAGCGGACGACAGCCTCGAAGCTTAGTTCTTCGGTTCTTTCCAGCCCCAGAACAGCTGGCAGGGCAGCACGTTGAGCGCCTCGAACCCGCGCTCGATGCGCTCGAAATGGGGCGCCATGTAATCGCGCGCCTTGGCGGAGAACTGGTAGACCAGAAATGCGCCACCGGGACGGACGACGCGGTAGGTCGCCTCTGCAATCGCGGGGCCTACACCCGCAGGCAGGGTCGAAAACGGCAACCCCGACAGCACGTAGTCGGCGTGATCGTGTCCGTGCGCCTTGACGATCACTTCGACATCGGCGGCAGATCCGTGGACTGCGGTGAAGCGGCTGTCGACGAAGTGCTTGCGCAAATAGTCGATATAGAGCGGGTTGGTGTCGATCACGATCAGCGACCCGTCGCGCGGCAACCGGTCGAGCACGGCCTGGCAGAACGTCCCCACGCCCGGACCGTATTCGACGAAGAGCTTGCACTCGTCCCATTTCACCGGGCCAAGCATCTTATCGATGGTGAAACGCGAGGACGGGATGATCGAGCCGACCATCTTCGGATGCTCCACGAACCCCCTGAAGAAGACGCCCCACTGGCCGAAAAACCGCGAAGCTTTCTGTTTGAACGAACGCCTTTCGAGCGCTCCGACACTGTTTGGTCCGGTCAAGTCCGGCCCCTCCTCACATCGAAAAGACAAGCACTTGCTGTGGCAGGCGCGCTTGGCCATTGCAAGGGAGAGCGGCTCGGCGTAGCCCGCATGGCTTATGGCTGATGCCGATCTTTCCGACGCCGTGACGTCACCTGCCGGCAAGGCAAGAAAGCCCATCTCGCGCGAGCGGATGGCGCTTCTGTTTGCCGTCATGCTGACGACGGCTGCGGGCAACACTGCAATGCAGTCGGTCATGCCCTCGATCGGCACGGCGCTCGAGATCGACGACGTGTGGATCAGCCTTGCCTATAGCTGGTCGGCCCTCCTCTGGGTCGTGTGCGCGCCGTTCTGGGCGGATCGATCGGACCGCCGGGGTCGCAAGGCCATGATGGCGCTGGGCATGATCGGGTTCATCGTGTCGATGGCGCTTTGCGGGCTTGCCCTGTGGTTCGGCCTGATCGGCCTGTTGAGCGGGACCGCAGCCCTCATGGCCTTTGCCGCCGCTCGCAGCCTCTACGGCGGGTTCGGCAGCGCCGCGCCTCCGGCTGTGCAGGCTTACGTTGCCAGCCGCACGCCCCGCGCAGAGCGGACACAGGCGCTCTCGCTGATTGCGTCGAGCTTCGGGCTAGGTACGGTCATCGGCCCTGCCCTGGCCCCGCTGATGGTCTTGCCCTTCGTGGGCCTGACCGGGCCTTTCATCATCTTCGCGCTGATCGGTGTGATCACCCTCATGGCCCTCAGGCTGAGGCTGCCCAACGACGAGCCCCAGTTCCCGGCGAGGGGCAGCGCCTATGACGCCCCCTATGCAGGCGCTTCGCATTCGGCGGATCTCGAGGAGGACGAGGACGAAGAAGAGGTCGAGCCGCACAAATTGCGTTGGTTCGAACCGCGCCTGCGCCCGTGGGTGACCGTGGGCCTGCTTGGCGGACACGCCCAAGCGATGGTGCTCGGCATTGCGGGTTTCCTGGTGCTCGACCGGCTGGGCCTCAGGGATACGCCGGCGGAAGGCACCGGGCCGGTCGGCCTTGTCCTGATGGCCGGCGCTATCGCCACCCTGCTGGCGCAATGGGGCCTCATCCCGCGCCTCAACCTCGGCCCGCGCGGCGCAACGCTGTCGGGCATTGCGGTCGCAGGGTTCGGCGTGGCCATGCTGGGCGTTGCCGACGACATCCACTCGATCGCGCTCAGCTTTGCGATCGCCTCGCTCGGCTTCGGGCTGTTCCGGCCGGGATCGACCTCGGGCACATCGCTCGCCGTCACCCGCGCGGAGCAGGGCCAGGCGGGCGGCGTGACCGCATCGGTCGCCGGTGCCAGCTACATCTACGCGCCCGCGCTCGGCGTTTGGCTCTACGGCCATTCCGACTGGCTCGGCTTCGGCCTGATCGTCGCGCTGTGCGCGATCGTCTTTATCTACGGCTGGTTCAGCCTGCAGCGCGACAGCAAGCTGACGCGCGAGCGCATCTAGAGAATTTCGAGGACCTTGTCCTGCGGGCGGCAAAGGCGAACGCCCTTGTCCGTTTCCACCAGCGGCCGTTCGATCAGGATCGGCTCCGCCGCCATCGCTTCCAGCACCGCCTCGTCAGAAGCGTCCGGCAGGCCGCGCTCTTCGGCATCGGTGCCGCGCTTGCGCAGGCCTTCGGCAGGCGAGATGCCGGCGTCCTTGTAGAGCTGTGCAAGCTTGTCGGCGCTCGGCGGTGTCTTGAGATATTCGATCACCTCCACATCGACCCCGGACAGGTTCTCCAGGATCGCCAGCGTCTTGCGCGAAGTTCCGCATTTCGGGTTGTGCCAGATGGTCGCTTTCATGGGGGGTCTCCTGATCTGTTGGCGGTGCATCTAATCGTCTGTTGCGATCAGTGAAAGGCACGCTTGCGATTTTTTCATCACCAATTCCGCGATTAGCGGTTGCTAATGCGAATAGGTCGCAATAGCAGTGCCTCCAGAAATTGAGAATCACTCGCAAGAACAGAAAGCTTTGCATGAAACCGACCACCCTGGCCCTGCTTGCCGCGACCTCAGCACTCGCCACCCCGGCATTTGCAGCGGAAGAGGCGCAGCCCGAACGCGATTACCTGCCCACCGACATCGTCGTCACGGGCGATCGCGATGATGGCTATGACAATGACGACGGCTCAACGGCAACCAAGACGCCCACGCCGCTGATCGACGTCCCGCAGGCGGTTTCCTTCATCACCGAAGACCAGCTGGAAGACCAGTCGATCCGCCAGCTCAACGATGCGCTGCGCTATGTCCCGGGCATCAGCATGGAAACCGGCGAAGGCCACCGCGACGAAGTGTTCATCCGCGGCCAGGAAACCACTGCGGACTTCTACATCGACGGGCTGCGCGACGACGCGCAATATTACCGCTCGCTCTACAATATCGACCGCGTCGAGGTGCTTAAGGGCGCCAACGCGCTGATCTTCGGGCGCGGCGCGGGCGGCGGTGCGATCAACCGCGTGGCCAAGCGCGCGGAACTGGGCGAGGCCTTCACCAGCGGCGAAGCCTCCGTCGATACCTTCGGTGCGTTCGCCCTGCTGGCCGACGTGAACCAGGCCGTGTCGAACGACGTCGCGCTCCGCATCAACGCTACTTACGAGGAATTCGACAACGATCGCGACTTCTACAACGGTCGCTTTATCGGCGTATCGCCGACGGTCACCGCAGCCCTCGGCGCGGACACGACGCTGATCGCCAGCTACACCTACGACAATGACGAGCGCGTCACCGACCGCGGCGTGCCTTCGCTCGACAATCGTCCGTTGACCGGTTTCGACAGCACCTTCTTCGGCGATGCCGGGTTCAACCGCTCGGAAGTGGACGTGCATATCGGCCGCGTCCGCCTCGAACACGATTTCAACAGCGGCCTGACCGCCAATGCCACGGTCCAATTCGCCGATTACGACAAGGTCTATTCCAATATCGTCCCCTCGGGCACCGACGGCGAGACCGTAACGCTCGGCGGCTATCTGGATGCGCAGCAGCGCACCAACTGGATCGGCCAGGCGAACCTCGTCTGGGAAGCGGACTTCGGCGACAACCTGTCCTCCACCCTGCTCTTCGGCATGGAAGCGGGCCGCCAGGATTCGGCCAACCAGCGCCAGACGGTTTCCTTCACCCGTGCGGTGGATGCGAGCGATCCCGACGCGCTGCAGCCGAACGAGACGCCGCTGACCGAAGTGCTGTTCATTCCGCCGTTCCAGCTGAACCCGGTGTCCCGCTCGCGCGACAGTAATCTCGAAACGCTTTCCTTCTACATCCAGGAACAGCTCGAGATCGGCCAGTATCTCGAACTGGTGGCCGGTGTTCGCTGGGACCGCTTCGACCTTGAAACCGTGAACGTGCTCAATGGGCAGCCGGGCGACCGTGCCGACGAGAAGTTCAGCCCGCGCCTCGGCCTGATCGTGAAGCCGACGCCGGACCTGTCGCTCTATGCCTCCTATTCGGAAAGCTTCCTGCCCCAGGCCGGCGACCAGTTCTTTATCCTGTCCCAGGGAGATGCGCAGTTCGAGCCGGAGAAGTTCACCAATTACGAGCTTGGCGCAAAGTGGGCGCCGCTCGACAAGGTCCTGCTGAGCGCGGCGATCTTCCGTCTCGAGCGGACCAATATCCAGGCGCCCTCGCCCACCGATCCGACGCTCACCGTCCTTGCCGGCGAGAGCCGTATCGAAGGTTTCGAATTCAGCGCAGTCGGCGAGATTGCCGATTTCTGGAAGGCCAATCTCGGCTACACCTATCTCGACGGCGAATTGCTGAACGACAACGCTTTCGGCGATGCCGGCCAGCGCCTGCAGCAATTGCCCAAGCATTCGATCAGCGCTTGGAACCGCTTCGACGTGACCGAACAGCTTGGCTTCGGCTTCGGCGTAATCCACCAGTCGGACCAGTTTGCGAGCTTCTCCAACACGGTGGTCCTGCCCAGCTACTGGCGCGTCGATGCCGCTGCTTACTATACCGTCAGCGACAGGCTGAGCGTGCAGCTCAACATCGAGAACCTGTTCGACGAGGATTATTATCCGAGCGCGCACGGCAACAACAACATCCAGCCGGCTGATCCCTTCAGCGCACGCATCGGCGTCCGCTTCGAGATCTAGGGCACTGCCCGCAGAGAGAGCGACTTTCCTACACGCGCACTATCGCGCAGAGGGAAGGTCGCTCTTTCTCCTGGTCGATCAAGCGTTAGCGGAACGAGGTGTCACCCTGTCCCGGGACGGGGATACGCAGGATTTTTCGTTCTATTTCAATATTTTAAGACTAGCGGCCCAAAGGCGACACGGTGTCGCCTTTGTCACCTGTTTTCAGGCTCGGCCCGCCCGCTTTCTTCCGGTGGTGCGGCCAGCGCAGGCACTTCGCGCGCAGCGTCCTCGCTGCTGATGCCCGGCGCAGGTGCCGCGCTGATCCGTTCCTGCCTGCGCGCGACGCGCCCCGCTCGCTGGATGGCACTCACCAGTCGGGGATAGACGCCGCAGCGGCAAAGGTTGGGCACGGCAGCCTTGATGTCGGCTTCCGACGCGCCGGGATTACGGTTGATGAGGGCAGCCGCCGCCATGACGATGCCCGGCGTGCAGAACCCGCACTGGATTGCCTGTTGCGCCACCAGTGCCTGTTGCACGGGGTGCGAGCGGTCGCCGCTCAGCCCCTCGATCGTGGTAACGAAGCGTCCCTCCGCTTCGCCGATGGTGACGAGGCAGGACCGCAGCGGCTCGCCGTCGATATGGACCATGCACGATCCGCAATCGCCCGTGCCGCATCCGTATTTGGTGCCGGTGAGGTTGGCGGCATCACGCAAGGCCCACAGGAGGGGCGTATCGTCGTCCATCAGGAATTCGACCGGACGGTCGTTCACAGTCATGCGTGACATGGGTGGCGGGACCTATCGGGCGTATTGTTCGAGATAGCCGCAACGATTGCAGCGCCAGCTCTCAATAGCGAGCAGGCTCTTCTTGTCGACCTTGAGGCCCCACCATCTCTTCTCAGGGGCGCCCTTGTGCCAACCGGGCACGTGGTTTTCACCATGGCCGCGATCGACCGTGAACCCCTCTTCCATCCGCCCGTCGCACTTCGGGCAGGTTCTTCCTGCCGCCATCAGCTCTGCCAGCTGTCGTCGATCTTGGACACGCGGCGCTTCCATGCCTCGAAATCGAGGACGCCCGCACCGCCCTGGCTGGCCATGACGGCAAGGTCGCGCTGGTGAACGTCGACGACTTCCTGCGAGATCACGTTGGCCTCACCCTGCGAAAGGGTCGCGACCTGGATTTCGCAGGCACGCTGGAGCGCCCACATCTTCACGAACATCCCGGGGATGGTCTTGTCCATCACCACCGGGCCGTGGTTGCGCAGCATCAGGATCGAGTGGTTGCCGAGGTTCTCGACCAGGCGGTCACCCTCTTCAGCGCGCACGGTCACGCCCTCGAAGTCGTGATAGCCGATCTGGCCCTGGAAATTGCAGGCATAGAAATTGGTCGGAACCAGCCCGTCCTTGTGGCTGCACACCGCCATGGTGGCAGTCGTATGGACATGGCAGATCGCCGTGGCTTTCTCGCCGAGGTGTTTGTGAAAGTGGGCGTGCTGGGTGAAGCCCGCCTTGTTCACCATGTATTGCGACTGGCCGACATTGTTGCCCTCGACATCGATCTTGACGAGGTTCGAGGCGGTCACTTCATCGTAAAGCAGGCCGAAGGGATTGATGAGGAACGTGTCCTTCTCGCCCGGCACGGCGACGGAGATGTGGTTGTAGATGCTCTCGCCCCAACCGAGGTGGTCGAAGATGCGATAGCAGGCCGCCAGATCCTGCCGGACTTTCCATTCCGCTTCGCTGCATTCGAACTTGGGCTTCATCTGCGTTGCCATGGCGTGCTCTCCTTGGGTCTCTTATTGCAACCTCTATCGCATGGAGGGCACCTCGGGAGCAAGCTATGCTGCGCAATTGAGCGCTTCCCTTGCGCGCCCCGCCCCGCTAGCGCTGCCCGGTAATGAGCGAGACGGCCAAACTGACGCGCGGAAGCATTGCGGGCCACCTCGTCGGGCAGACGGCGCCGATGATCATCGGGGTGGCCGCGATCATGTCGGTCGGCCTGATCGATGCCTATTTCATCGGCAAGCTGGGATCGCAGGAACTCGCCGCGGTCAGCTTTATCTTCCCGATCACCATTGCGCTCTCCAGCCTCGGCGTAGGGGTGATGGTCGGGATCAATTCCGTGATCGCCCGCGCGCTGGGCGAAGGCGATGTCGAACGTGCGGAACGGCGCGCCAATTTCGGCGCGGTCTTCGCGCTTGTCGTGGGCGTGGTGATGGGGTTGGCGCTGTTCCTGCTGCTGGACCCGCTTTTCCGGCTGATGCAGGCGAGCGATGCGCTCCTGCCGCTGATCCGCGCCTACATGCAGCCCTATTCGCTGGGGCTGCCGGTGTTGCTGCTCCAGATGGGCCTCAACGGGGTGCTGCGCGGACAGGGTGAAGCGCGCAAGACGAGTTACGTTTCGATCACCTATTCGGTCGCGAACTGGATCCTCGACCCGATCCTGATCACCGGCGCCTTCGGATTTGCAGGCTTCGGCATAGCGGGGGCCGCCTACGCCTCGATCGCCGGGTTCGCGATCGCGATCCTGGTTGCGCTCTACCTGATCAAAAGCGCGCAACTGCATATCAATCCGGCTTCGATCCGGCGCTGCAATGTCGGGGAGAGCAGCCGCGCGATCATCAGCGTGGCTGGCCCCGCTGCCTTTTCCAATGCCATCAACCCGATCGGCCTTTCGGTCTTAACAGCCCTGCTCGCCAGCCAGGGCGAGGCCGCGGTTGCAGGCTTCGGTGCCGCAGGCAGGCTACAGAGCTTTGCCACCGTACCCCTGCTCGCCCTTTCGGGATCGATCGGCGCGATCGTCGGGCAGAACTGGGGTGCGCGGCAACCGGACCGCTCCCGCGCCGCTATGCTCTATTCCGCAGGTTTCTGTGTAGTGTACGGATTGGCGACGGCGATCCTGCTCTACTTCACGGGCGGCTGGTTTGCGCAATTCTTTACCGACGATCCTGCCGTGGTCGCCGAGTTTGAAAGCTATCTGGAAATCGCGGTCTGGGGCTATGCCGGCTTCGGCCTGCTGATCGTCGCCAACGGCGCGCTCAATGCAGTGGACCGTGCCGGGCTCGCCCTGACGCAGAGCGCAGCACGCGTCTTCCTCGTCATGCTGCCCTTCGGCTGGCTGCTGCGTTCCGCGCTTGGCGCCGAAGCCATCTACGGCGCGGAACTGGTCGCCAACATCGCTGGAGGCATCCTCGCATCGCTGATCGTCTGGCGTGTCCTGAGGAACGGCCCCGAGACTTGAGGGCAATCCCAACCAAACGTTAACCATCATCGTCCATAGCGTCTGCGGAATATCAGGGGATCCGTTGACGTCATGGATGAGTTGCTGGCCGAATTCATCGCTGAAACACGCGAAATGCTCGAGCAGAGCGGGACGGAACTCGTCGCGTGGGAAGCCGATCCGTCCGACAGGGCGCGCATCGATACGATCTTCCGTTTCGTGCATACCGTTAAGGGTAATTGCGGCTTTTTCGATTTTCCCCTGCTGGAAAAACTGAGTCACGCCGCCGAGGATGCCCTTGCCGAATGCAGGGCCGGCCGCCGTGAAGCCGACCCGGCGCTGGTCACCGCCGTGCTCGCCATCATCGACCGGATCGGCAACCTTGCAGACTTGATCGAGGCTGGCGAAGAGCTGATCGAGGACCAGAACGATGCGGCGCTTATTGCGGCTCTCGAGGCGGACGCCGCTATCGAGGTGCAGAGCGATGTCGCCCCCGTGGCGCAGGTTCCGGATGAAGATGACGGCGCGGCCCCAGTCGCTGCCAAGCGCAATGCGGTACAGCGTTCGATCCGCCTGCCGGTAGATTTGCTGGACGAAGTCATGAAGGGCGTTTCCGACATGGTGCTGGCGCGCAACGACCTTGCCCGCCGCCTGCGCGAAGCCGGTGAACAGCCGACGATCGATGGCCCTTTCGAGCGCCTCTCCGCCATCCTCGCCGATGTGCGCACGTCGATTACCCGGATGCGCATGCAGCGCCTCGAACACCTGTTTACCTCCCTCCCCCGCCTCGTCCGCGACCTGTCCAGCGAGCTCGGCAAGCAAGTCATGGTGGATTTCGAGGGCGGCGAGGTCGAGCTCGACCGCGAGATGATCGAGATGATCCGCGATCCGCTCACCCACATCATCCGTAACGCTATCGACCACGGCGTGGAAACACCGGTGGAGCGACTGAAAAAGGGCAAGCGCGAAATCGGCCTGCTTCGTTTCGCAGCTTGCCAATCGGGCAACCAGATAAGCCTGATCATCACCGATGATGGCGGCGGGATCGACACCGGGCGCCTGAGCCAGAAAGCCGTGGCAGCAGGGATATTTTCCCAGGCCGAGATCGACAGCATGTCGGAGGCACAGAAGCACCAGCTCATCTTCGAGCCGGGCCTTTCCACTGCCGATGAGGTCAGCGCCGTATCGGGACGCGGCGTCGGCATGGATGTCGTCCGCGCGAACCTGGAGCGCGTGGGTGGGTCCATCACGGTTTCGAGCAAGCCTGGCGAAGGCACGAGCTTCCACCTCCACCTGCCCCTGACACTTTCGATCATCGCGACGCTGACGGTTTCCAGCGGCGGTCAGAATTACGCGATCCCGCGCAACTACATCGAAGAGATCGTTTTCGGCAGCGCAAACAGCGTTGAATTCGCGCAGGCCGGTGCCCGCCGGCTGATTACCTTCCGCGGCCGCCGCGTGCCCTGCCTCTCGCTCGCCGATGTGCTCGGCACGGAAGACAATGAGCGCTGCGAATGGGAGACCAAGACCCTCGTGCTCGTTCGCCTTGCCAGCGACGACGTCTTCGCTCTCGCCGTCGACCGCGTACACGACCACGAGGACGTGGTGGTAAAGCCGATCGCTCCGGCGATCATGCAGACCAAGCTCTATGCCGGCACGACGCTTCTCGACGACGGCACACCCATGATGCTGATCGACTTGCCTAGCATTGCGCAAATGCGCGGACTGGTCGGCGAAATGCGCTCCAAGCCTGCCTTGGTGGAAGAAACCTCCGACAAGCAAGTCAAGACGGCCGTTCCACTCATGCTGTTTGCCGGACTCGATGGCCGCCGCCGCGCGGTCAGGCTCGAGCTGGTACGCCGGATCGATACCGTATCGAGCGAGGCCTTCGACATCGACGGCACCCGCGCACAAGCGGTCATCAATGGACGGATCCTGCCGCTCGCCGGTCTTGAGCATGGATCGCTGCCCGAAGGGCGCTGCCGCCTGCTTCGCCTGAGCGATGGCGAAAGCGAAGTCGTCTATGCCGTCTCAGAAGTGCTCGATGCGGCGGAGATGACCGGAGACCTGGTCGTCTCGGGCGACGATCCGACGATCGAGGGCGTCACCTTGATCGAGGGCAAGCCTGTCCCGCTCATCGATGGTCACACGCTGTTTTTCCATCACGCGACACCCAGGCCCATGACCCATCCGCTCACCTGCCGGATCCCGCGTGACAACGACTGGGCTCGCACCATTCTCGAACCCCTGGTCGAAGCGGCGGGATACCGGATTGCCGCCGAGGGCGATGATGAAGCGGACCTCGCCATCCACATGGCCGGGGATAGCGTCGACGCCGGGCAGGCACGCGAAACCATCCGCCTGCGCCCCGATCCCGAAGATGCAGGCGACGGGTCGATCTATCGCTACGACCGCGAAGGCCTGCTGGCGGAACTCAAGCGTGTGCGCACCGGGAGGGCAGCATGAACGACCTGTTATTGATGTGCACCATCGCGGGGCGCAACGCGGCGATCCCGGCATTGCGCGTGCAGACCGTGCTGGAAATAGATTCCATCACCCCGATCCCCGGCACGCCCGATTTCATTTGCGGGCTGACCCCCTTGCGCAGCCAGGCACTGACAGTGGTCGACTGCGCGCTGGCGCTGGGTTTCGACGAGCCATGCTCCTCTCCCGACCGCCGCGCTGCCGTGGTCGAGATCGACGGGCATCTTTACGCGCTGCTGGTCGATTCCGCGCAAGACGTATCCCAGGCCGAAAGCGATCTGGTCGCAATTCCGGGTGGGCTCGGCGACGGCTGGCAGCGTGCCGGCCTCGGCATGGTGGAGACCGAGAACGGTCCGGTCGTGCTGGTCGATATCGAAAAGATCATCGCGGGACCTCCCGCGCTCGCCGCTTAAGCGATTGGTTACCGACTGTGTTTATGATGCAGCTCGAAACTCAAGGGACGTAAACATGAAAAGCTGCCTTATCGTCGACGATTCACGGGTGATCCGGAAGGTTTCGCGCCATATTCTGGAGTCGCTGGAATTCTCCGTGGAAGAAGCCGAGAACGGCAAGGAAGGCCTCGACAAATGTGCCGAAAGCATGCCCGATGTCATCCTGCTCGACTGGAACATGCCCGTGATGACCGGCATCGAATTCATCACCCAGCTGCGTCAGCGCGAGGGTGGTGACAAGCCGAAAGTCGTCTTCTGCACCACGGAAAACGATGTCGCTCACATTCGCGAAGCGATCAGCGCCGGCGCCGACGAATACGTCATGAAGCCGTTCGATCACGAAACACTGCAGATCAAGCTTCAGCTTGTCGGCATGGCCTGATCGGGAGCAGCACCAATGGTCGCCGCTTTGCGCCAGAGTACCGTCGAAAAACCTGCCGTCGAGGTCGATGACAAGCGCGTGAAAATCATGCTCGTCGACGATTCGCTGACCGTGCGAACCGTATTCTCGCGCATGCTTGCCAAGGAAGCGGACTTCAACGTCGTCGCTACCGCGAGCACTGCCGAGCGGGGGCTGGACGAACTCCGCTCCCAAGCGGTCGACGTCGTCATGCTCGACCTGGAGATGCCGGGTATGGGCGGCCTCGAAGCGTTGCCCAAGATGCTCGAGATTTCGCCTTCCACCAAGGTGCTGGTAATCTCCTCCCTCACGGCCGAGGGTGCCGAACACACGGTCGAGGCGCTTCGCATGGGCGCTGCGGATACCATGCTGAAACCGCGCCCCGGCGGCTTTGACGACGATTACCGCGACCAGTTGATGGACAAGATCCGGGCCCTCAAGGGCTTGTCCCCGGACGCTGCGAAACGCGCACGCCAGAAGCCGGTATCCCGCCGCGCAGGCAAGCAGCCGCAGGTCATCGCCATCGGCGCTTCGACCGGAGGGATCCACGCCCTCAACCTGTTCCTGCGCAAGCTTCCCAAGGATTTCGCATTGCCGGTGCTGATCACGCAGCACCTGCCGAGCAGCTTCATCCCGGTATTCGCCCGGCAAATGGAGGTCGCATCCGGACGCGAAGCGATCCTTGCCGACGAAGGTGTGCAGATCGAACGGAACAAGCTGATCATCGCGCCTGGCCACGGACACATGGTCGTGCGCCGCAAGGGCACACGGTATGAAACCGGCCTCGCCTATCATCCGGTCAAGAGCGGTTGCACCCCGTCGGTCGATCCGATGTTCGAAAGTCTTGCCGAAGCATACGACGGCGAAGTGACGGGTGTGCTGCTGTCCGGCATGGGCCGCGACGGAACCGAAGGGGCGGAGATCATCGTGAAAGCTGGCGGCTCGATCTATGCGCAGGATGCGCAGAGCTGTGCCGTATGGGGCATGCCGCGCGCCGTCACGGAAATGGGCCTCGCTACTGCCTGCCTCCCGCCCGAGGAACTCGCACAATCGATCCTCGACAGGGCAGGAGCGCAAGCATGGCGATAGACGATGCCTCCCATCGCATCATCGCCGACCTTCTTGCCTCCCGGACCGGGCAGCAACTGACCGAGAACCGCCGCTGGCGCGTATCCACTGCCCTTTCCGGCCTGTTCCGCGAGATCGGAATCGAGAATGTCGACCAGCTCGCCTGCATGCTCGAGCGACCGGGAGAGTACCGGCTCGCGACGCGGGTCGTCGAAGCGCTGTTGAACAACGAAACCTACTTCTTTCGCGATCACGTCTACTTCAACACCCTGGCGAACACGGTACTGCCTGAACTGGCGGAAAAGCGCGCTTCGAGCCGCAAGCTGACGATCTGGTCGGCAGGCTGTTCGACCGGCCAGGAAGTCCTGAGCCTCGCCATGCTCTTCGCCGAGCAGGCAGGCCGGTGGCAGGACTGGACGATCGAAATCGTCGGCACGGACATTTCGGGCAAAGCCATCGAGCAGGCGCAAAGCGGCGTCTACTCGCAGTTCGAAATCCAGCGCGGCATTTCCGTCGCCCAGATGCTCAACTTTTTCAGCGAAGCGCAGGGCGGCTGGAAGGTCTGCGACAAGATCAAGGCGATGACCCGCTTCGAGCGCCAGAACATTCTCGATTTCCCGCCCAAGCCGGGGAAATTCGACTTGGTTCTGTGTCGCAACGTCCTGCTGTATTTCGCTCCGGAAACGCGCAGGTCGGCCTTTGACAAGCTGGCCAGCGGGCTGACCTCGGACGGGTTCCTGATGTTGGGCGCGGGAGAGACCGTAGTCGGCCAAACGGATCGGTTCGAACCTTCGGGCCATGGCTCTGCCCTTTACACGCCGAAAATGGGGCAGGCGACGACGCGCAGGTCGATCGAAAGCATCTTGCGCCCTGCCGCTGCCACGGGCTGAAAACCCGCCCGGGCAATCAGGTGGCCTAGCAGGGTAAACACCTGTTTTACCGTTCCTTAGGCATTGCGCTCTAAGTCTCGTGGACTTGATTTGAAGATGACGCTTATTCAGGGGGCGAACCGCGTGGCAAAGCTGAGTGACAAGACCAGTCACCGCACGCAATTCTTGCTGTTCGCACCGATGGTGGTGCTCGCTGGGATCGTGTGCGCAACCGCCGTCGGAGCGACGATGGCGATGTACAATTCGCTTGAAGTCATCCCCCTGGTCTTCCTCGCCGGTACCGCCGCCTATACGGTCGCAACGGCAGTCTTCGGGCTTATGGGCGCGCGCCACATGAAAAACCTCGAGACGCTCAGCAATACGGACAGCCTGACGCTCCTGCCCAATCGACGCGCCTTGCACCTCGGCATCCAGCGCGAGATCCGTAACGAGCAGGAAGTCGCCCTGGCGATGATCGATCTCGACGGATTCAAGCTGCTCAACGATCATTACGGCCACTTCGTCGGCGATGCCGCGATCAAGGAAGTGGGACGCATCCTCGAAGAGATTTGCGACGGCAATGCGCAGGTTCATCGTCTCGGCGGCGATGAGTATGCGATCATGATGTCGGGCAATCTCGCGGGCACGCTGCTCGAAGGCATCTGCCGCCGTATCATCGAGCGCCTCGCCAAGCCGGTAGCTGTCGAAGAGCGGCGCCTGACGCTTGGCGCCAGCATCGGCCTTGTCCGCCGCATCCCGCGCGACAGCCTCACTTCCAGCGAACTGCTGCGCCGCGCCGACGTTGCCATGTATGCGTCCAAACGCGGCGGTAGAATGCGCTGCACCTGGTTCTCCGAAGCATTCGACCAGAGCCGCGAACAGCTCAAGGAACTGGACGACGAGCTGCGTTTCGCACTCGCCAACGAAGAATTCCGGCTCAACTACCAGCCGCTGGTGGACAGCCAGACGCGCAAGGTCGTTGCGGTAGAATGCCTGATGCGCTGGGAGCGTCCGGACGGCAAACGTGTCGGTCCGAACATCTTCATTCCGGTCGCCGAAGAATCGGGCCTCATCAATCCGATCGGCCTGTGGGTGCTTCGCAAGGCTTGCCAGGATGCCCTGGCCTGGGACGACATCACCCTGTCGGTCAACATTTCGGCTGCGCAGCTGCGCAACCCCGAATTCCCGATCCAGCTCGGCCATATCCTTGAAGAAACCGGCTTCGATCCGGAGCGCCTGGAGCTCGAGATTACCGAGACTTGCCTCGTGCTCGACCCGATCGTGGCGGAACGCAGCCTGGCCGTCATCCGCGGCTTCGGCGTGCGCGTCGCGCTCGACGATTTCGGCACCGGCTATGCCTCGATCGGTTTCCTGCGCCAGTTCCGCTTCGAAAAGCTCAAGCTGGATCGCAGCCTTGTCGTCCAGGCAGGCGAAGATGATGCCAGCCGGGCCATGATGTTGTCGAGCATCACGGTCGCCCGCGCCATGCAGATGGGCGTCACTGCCGAAGGCGTGGAGACCCAAGAACAGGCCGACATGGTGCGCGCTGCAGGTTGCGACCAGATTCAGGGCTGGCTCTATTTTAAGGCCATGCCTGCCGAAGAAATCGAGCAGCACCTCGATCGGCCGATTGCGATCGCGCCCGCTCCCGCAATCGAGGGCGGCAAGGCCAACGCAGCCTGACCAGGCTTAACGCGCGGTTGTTAAAGAAAGACCGGCGGGACCAAATCCGCGTTTACCATATCTAAAGCCTGTCTGGTTACCACGAGATGTTCCGCAGAGGGGTAACCATGAACGCCATCAGCAATTTCGACAAAGATCTGTCCGACGAGATCGCGAGTGTCAGCCTTTCGAACGAGGCGCCGGAAGTGGAAGAATACCGCTACTGGCTGGCGCGGTGGTTCAATTCCCAAACTCTCGCCAACAAGATGAAACTCGCCGTGCTTGCACCCATGATCGGCACTTTCCTGATCTCGGTGTTCGCCTATGTCGGCTTTAGCAGCGATGCCGCACAGCCCTTCATGAGCGGTTTGATCATCCTCGCCGCGGTTATCTGCCTCGTGCTGGGTTATCTTGCGACCCGTCGCATGATCCTCGACACGATCCGTCCTCTGAAGGCAGTCGCCACCGGAATGAAGGCCCTCGCCAAGGGCGATCGCGATATCTCCATCACCGGCACAATACGCCAGGACGAAATCGGCGATCTTGCCCGTGCCCTCGAAATCTTCCTGAAGTCGGGTCACAAGCTCGACGAACTGTTTGCAGGCCGCAAGGAGGCCGCCGAACGCCGCAAGCGCGACATCGCGAAGCTGGCGGGATCGTTCGAGCACGAAATCGGCGAAGTCGTCTCGGGAGTTGCGGCTGCGTCCAGCCAGCTTCATCGTACCGCCGAAGAAATGGCCGCTACCGCCGAACTGGCCGCGATCAAGGCGTCGGAAGTCAGCGGCGCCATGGAGCAGGCATCCAGCGGTGTCACTGCTGCCGCTGCCGCTTCGGACGAATTTGCCATGTCGATCGGTGAAATCAGCCGCCAGGCGGCGCATTCTGCCGAATTGGCGCGCAAGGCTGCCGATGATGCAGGCGACGCCGACCAGACGATCTCCGCCCTCGCCTCGTCGGCCGAACAGGTCGGCCAGATCGTGGAACTGATCCAGTCCATCGCCAAACGCACAAACCTGCTCGCGCTCAATGCTTCGATCGAGGCCGCGCGTGGCGGTGAAGCGGGCCGCGGCTTCGCCGTGGTTGCAAGCGAGGTCAAGGAACTGGCCACCCAGACCAGCCGCGCGACCGAAGAAGTCGCCGAGCAGATCCGCACCATGCAGAATTCCACCGGAGCCAGCGTGAATGCGCTGCGTTCGATCGGCGACCAGATCAAGCAGCTGGAGACGACAGCCATCTCGATCGCGAGTGCGGTCGACCAGCAATCGGTGGCCGGTCAGGACCTTGCGCGCAGCATCGACCTCGCCGCTCGCGGTACGGACGATGTCGCGACCCACATCGGCACGATGCGCGACACGAATCTGGCGACCGGTGCTTCGGCAAGCCAGGTGCTCGCCTCGGCCAACGATCTGGAAGGTCAGGCCTCGACCCTGCGCAGCCGCGTCGACAGTTTCCTCGTCAACGTACGCGCGGGCTGAGGATATGTCGCGGGGCTACTCCCGCGACTGTCATCACTCCCACCAATAAGGCATGCGCTTGGCGCTGCCGGTTTCGACCTCGTTCATGGTGCGCGCGTCGAAGAGGCGGCCGCCCAGCATGACCTGGTCGATATTGTCCGAATTGCGGATGTCGGTGGCGGGATCGTCGGTCAGGACCACCAGATCGGCGAGCTTGCCGACCTCGAGGCTGCCGACGTCGCGCTCCATGCCGAGGGACCGAGCGGGCTCGATCGTGCCGGCACGCAGGGCCTCCACGGGGCTCATGCCGCCGCGTGCGAAGCTCCACAATTCCCAGTGCGCGGCAATGCCTGGCTGCTGGCCATGGGCACCGATGCTGACCTTCACGCCCCGCTGCGCCAGCTTCCGGGCTTCGCGCGCCGAATTGTCATCGACGAAAGCCCATTCCGGAGCCTTCGTCCGCCGCGCGGTGCTGGCAAGCAGCAGCTTGGGCGGCGTGTGGACCAGAAGGGGATTGTCGTAGACGTCGGTAGCCTGGCGCCAATAGGGATCCCCGGCGAGACCGCCGTAAGTGACCGTGAGCGTGGGCGTGTAGTTCGTGTCCGACTGCGCGAACATCTGCAACACGTCCTCGTACATCACGTCGAGCGGGATATTATGCTCCAGCGTGGAGTTGCCGTCTGCGATCAGGTTCATGTCCATGCCGAACAGCGAACCGCCTTCAGCCACGACCAGCATGTTCTCCGCGCGTGCAGCGGCGGCAACCTGCTGGCGCTGTTCGCGGCGGGGCTGGTTGTAGTTCTTTACCGACATCCCGCCCTGCGCCTTGATCCGGCGGACATGGGCCAGTGCATCCTCATAGCTGTCGACGCGCGCATAAACGCTGGGCGCCTTGGCTCCGTAGATGATCTCGCCGGTCGAAAAGATGCGCGGGGCAAGCAGCGTTCCGGCCTGCTGGCGTTCTGCCGCAGCAAAGATCATGCTGGCCGACGACGAGGGATCGTGGATCGTAGTCGTCCCCAGGGCCAGGTTCTGGACGAGCGACCAGTTCTGCTGGGGAATGAGATCGCCCGTCCCCTGCGGCCCGTGCGCATGGGCATCGACAAGCCCGGGAATGATGGTCTTGCCGCTAGCGTCTACACGCACGGCTCCATTCGGCACGCTGACCTGCGATGCAGGACCAATCGCGGCAATACGGTCGCCGTCGATGAGGATTGTCGCGTTCTCGATAGTTCCGGCTCCATCGCCGGCCATGGTGTGCACGCGCGCTCCGGTGATGGCCACCAGGCCGCTCGACTTGTCGGCCGCGATTGTGCGCGCCATCGACGTACCGGTGTCCGGCGGCGAGAACTTGGGCGCGTCTTCGGCTTGCGGCGCGCCCGGTGTCAGCGCCGATGTGCTGGCCCTATAGAGCGTCGGCCCCATCGACCAGTGCAGGGTCGAGCCGTTCTCGGTCCAGCCGATGTAATCCGCCCCGCCCGTGCTAACCTTGGTGACGGGAAGCGAACTGGCCTTTTCGCCAACTGTCACAGCCTGCCCGCCGGGAAGTAGCGGCATGGCGAAGACTTCATAGTTCTGCCTGAAAGCCACGTAATCGCCGCGCGGACTTACGCGGAAATCATTGGCCAGCTCGCCCTGCGCGTGAACGCGCCGGGCTTCGCCATCGATATCGCTGGAGATCAGCTGCAATTTGCCGTCCGCGCTGGCGAGCATGAAGAGACGGTCGTCGTCGTCACCGAACTGCGGCGTCGAACCATTGCGGGTAACCAGTCGCGCATCGCCGCCAGTGGCAGCGACCACATAGACCCCCTCGTTCTCGGAGAAGTCGGGCGAGGTAAGATACCCGCCGCCGCGTTTCTCGAAGGCGATCGTTCGTCCGTCCGGAGAGAATTGCGGCACCGCGTAATGTCCGCGCTGGCGGGTCACGGTGCGCTCGCCGCGACCACGGGAATCCACGGTGACGATCTGGCCAAGGCCTTCATCGCTCCAGCGCACGAAAGCGATGCGCGAACCGTCGCGCGACCACGTCGGCCATAGTTCCAGCGTATCTTCATTGCCGGACGTCAGGCGCTGCGGGGCGGCGTTGCCACCCACCGGTTTGGTGTAGAGCTTGCCAAGGCTTTCGAAGACGATCGTCCGCCCGTCGGGCGAGACGGTGGCGAAACGCGGGATCTTGGCGGTGAAGGTGTCGGGTGCAACCTCGATGACGGGGTGCGGCGCGTCGGCCACGGCGCGCGTATCGTCGATGCGGAACGGAATATCGCTCGCCCCCGAACCGTCGGCAGCGACGCGCCAAAGCTTGCCGCCCGCCCAGGTCACGATGGACGCGCTGTCGGGCGTCCAGTCCATCATCGGATAGACGCCGTAGACCGCCCAGGTTTCCTGCATGTCGAGATCGAGCTTGCCGTACACCATCCGCTCGCGGCCGCTGGCGATGTCCTTGACCCACAGCTGGGACTGGTCCTTGTCGCGGCGCACGAAAGCGATGCTCTTGCCATCGGGTGAAGGCGTCGGACGCACCGATCCGCCGAACCCGCCGACTGCGGTCGTCACTTCGCCCGTATCGATGTCGTACCGTTCGACATTGAAGATGCCCTGCGTGCTGTCCTGTGCGTATTCGAAGATCGGTCCGCGCGTGACATTGCGGGTGTAGTAGATCGCATTACCGTCAGGCGCGTAGATCGGTTCGCCCAGCTCTTTTTGAAGCGCCTCGCTGGCCCGCTTCACCAGCTGGACGCCGCCACCGCCCGAGACGTGGTAGAGCCAGATTTCGCCTGTGCCCAAGCTGCGCTGCGTGGTGAAATGCTTCTTCGCCACGATGTAACGCCCGTCGGGTGACCAGCTTGGCTGGTTGATCAGGCGGAAGTCTTCTTTCGTGACCTGCCGTTTGTCCGAACCGTCGCGGTTCATGATCCAGATGTTGTCGCCGCCTCCGCGGTCGGACGTGAAGGCAATGCGGGCGCCGTCGGGAGAGAAGCGAGGTTGGACTTCCCATGCGAGGCCTTCCGCGATGCGGGTCGGAGTACCGCCGGTGATCGGCATCGTATAGATATCGCCAAGCAGCGCGAATGCGAGTGTCCGCCCATCGGGCGAAACGTCGACATCGATCCACGTACCCTCGTCGGTGCGAATGGGCACTTCCTTCAGCACGGTGCCTGCAGGCGCCATGACATCCCACTTTTCGGTGCTGGCTTCCTGACCCGCAATCGGCACCGTCGCCGGCGCTGCATCCACAACCTCTCCGCTACCGTCCGGCGGCAATGCGTCCTGCGAGGCATCAACCTCCTGCTCCTCGACCGGATTGGGGCTCGGCTCGGGGTCCTGCGCATGGGCGGCAGTCGCACAAAGGACCAGCGCGAGGGTGGAGGCAATACTCGATTTCATGACGGTCTCTCTCCCGGAAATACGGGAGCGGCTTAGACCGGGGGCGAGGCGCTTTGCAAACGGACGTTCGACGAACGACCTGAAATCAGGAAACGCTCGATCGTTCGACGAGCTTGACCGGCACGCGCCTAACGCCTTGCTCTCCCTCGCCTGCCAGCGCGGTTTCGACGAGCAATCTGCCCGCCTCTGCAAAATCCGGCTCGACCGTGGTCAGTGGCGGATTGCTGAATTCACCGGATCCGAGACCGTCGAAGCCGACCACACCGACATCGACGGGCACGTTGAGATCGCGCAAGGCCAGCTCCTCCAGCGCGCCAAGTGCCATGGCGTCACACGCGAAAAACAGGCCGTCGAAATTCGTACCGCTCTCGGTCAGGCGGATAATCGCATTGCGTCCTTGGGAAACGCGGTCCGACCCGACCGAGACGAATGCCGGTCGCGCCTCGAGCCCCGCCGCTTTCATACCGGCCTGGTATCCTTCGAAGCGTTCGCGGAATTGCTTTTGCGAAGAATTAGGATCGCCGACGAAGACTATGTCCTTCGCACCTCCCTTGACCAGCCGTTCGACGGCGAGGCACCCGCCGGCCATATTGTCCGACCGGACCCACACTGCATCATCGAAGGGAGAGCCCCAGAACGCGATGGAAGAGCTTTCGTCCGCCACGCTGCGGAAATAGTCCCATGCCGGACCGTTGGTGGCCGTGCCGATCACGACCACGCCATCGGCCTGGCGCCGGGCGACATAGTGACCGAAGAACTCGTCTTGCTGCGCCTGAAACGACACCAGCGCCTCGTACCCGCGCTCGGCAGCCGCAGCACAGGTGCTTCCCAGCAGGCTGTAATAAAACGGATTGATCGCCGCGGGACCCTGACCCTCGCGACCGATCACCACGATGGCGATGCTGCCGGTTTCGCCCTTGCGTAGGCCGGCAGCACGCATGTTGACGTGATAGCCCAGTTCCGCGGCTGCCTGTTCCACCCTGCGGCGCGTCGCTTCGGTAATCGTTTCCGAACCCGACAGGGCCCGGCTGACCGTCGACTGGCTTACACCGGCTTTCTCCGCGACATCGATCGACGTCACACGGTGCGGCTTGTTTGTCGTCATACCTCTCGTTCGCTCCCTCGGCGCCCCTCTATAGCTAGTGGAAAGACGCGTCGAGTAAAGCCGCCCTGCCCTTGCACCATTTCCTGCCTCGTGGGATGAATAGTCCGGTATCCGGAAGGAGCCGAATGGAAAAAAGGCGCGAGGATCGACATTTTGTACGCGTTGCCGGTGCCTATCGGGAGCGTCAGGGGGGCTCTCGCGATGTCTGGATCAAGGATGTCTCGGAGACCGGCTGCCGGTTCTTCGACAAGTTTTCAGTGCTCAAGGTTGGCACGGAGGTATCGCTCAAACTTGGCAATATCGGCCCCCTGCACGCCCATATCCGGTGGCGCGAGGGCAGCCTCGTGGGCGCCGAGTTCGACCAGCCGCTTCATGAGGCCGTGCTCGGCCATATCGTCGCTTTCATGTCCCAGGACGAGGACTGAGCAACACCTTCCCCCTGCGGTTTTGCAGCGCGACCTAGCCGCGCGCAGAGGCCGCATCATGACTGGCGATCTATCGTGAAGGCGCGGCAACGCATCTTGCGAGGGGCCGCCGCGAACTTCGGCTCGCTCGCCACACGGATCGCAGCACAGTTCCTCACGCTGCCGATCCTTTTTGCGAGCTGGGAGGCAGAGCGCGTGGGCGCCTGGCTGCTGCTGTTTGCACTGCCCGCCTATTTCGGTTTCGTCTCGGCAGGCTTTTCCGGTGCGGGCGGCACGGCGGCAGTGGCAGCGCATGAGAAAGGGGACGCGGCACTGGCCAGGGCCCACTTCCGGTCATCATGGATCATGGCCTCGGCGGCCACCCTCCTTTTGGCAGCGCTCTTCCCCCTTGCGGTAGCGCAAGCGGAAGAGGCCGTCGCCGCTCTACGGTCAGTGCCGCCGGACACGCTGAAGCAAACACTGTTCGCTCTTGCGATCTATATCGTGGCCACCAGCCAGGTCGCTGCGCTCGAAATACCCTTTCGCGCGGTCGGTCGCTATGCCGACCACATCGCACTGAATTCCGCCAGTATCCTGGCCGAGATCGTGGTCATCGCACTATCGGTCAGCCTGTCCGACGACATCGCAACCCTAGCGACGGCACTGGCAGCAACGCGTATTACCGCTGCCATCTGGATCGCGGCACAGGCGCGCAGGACGGCGCCCGCAATGTTCCATGGTCCGTCGAGCACGCTTGGGAGTTCGACGAGATCGCTGATGCTCCCTTCACTTGCCCTGATGCTGCTGCCCCTCGTGCACGGCCTCAACCTGCAGGGCTATGTGATGGTGATCGGCATATCGTCCGGCGCGATCCTCCTGGCCGGTTTTGTCGCCACCCGCACACTGACCCGGCTGCTCGATCTGTTCACCAGCTTCAGCTTTTCCATGCAGTTTTATGAAAGCACGCACCTCGATCCGGAAGACCTGGAAACGAGGAGACGCCTGCTGGCGGTCATGACCGTTCTGGCGGCGTGTATTGCGGTTGCTTTCTCTGCCGCCCTGCTTGTCTTCGGCGATCTGGCGCAGCGCATCTTCACCCGCGCGCAGGCGCCATTCGACCCGGAGGTTGCCTCGGTCCTCCTCCTTGCCGCCGGGCTGCGCGCACTGGCCGCAGCTCCCTTTGCAATGATAGCAGCAGCCAATCGTCACAGCACGACGGTTGCGTGGTACTTCATCGCCTCGCTGGCAGGCCTGATCCTGGCTGCGAGCCTCGCCGACCGGGGCTTTTCCCTGCCACTGGTCCTGGCGCCGATCGTATTGGCCGAACTGTTTCACCTCGTCCCTGCGTTCAGGGGGGCGTTGCGGATGTCCAACCTTGGCGTGGGCGAATTTATCGCAAGTCTGTTCTCGCGCGACAGGATTGGCGATGTCGCCTGGGCCTTGAGGGAATTGCGGAGAAGTCGCTGAGCGCCTTGCCGGGCAGCGCGCTCGGGGCCTACCCTGCCCCCGCCGTGTACGACTTGCTGCTCCTCGCATCGTTTCTGACGTTCCTGGTGACGAGCGTCGTCTACCTGCGCCATCCATCGGCCTGCATCATGCACCCGGCGACCTTTTATCTGACCTTTCACGGCCTTGTCTTCGTGTTCAGGCCGATCGTCGCCCGCATCTACGACTTCAGCTTCGTTTACCGGGTCTACGATTTCCAGCCTTCGATGAGCGACAAGATTACCGTGATCCTGGCGACCAACCTCGCGATGATCGTATTCGTGGCCACCTCGCTATATGTCGCCCCGAGATTGCCGGTCGCCCTGGAGCAGGATCGCTTCGAAAGCGCGCGCGCTGCAATGAAGCGCCCTATCCTGATGGTCTTCGCCATTCTTGCGCCGCTGGCCATCTGGTCACAGCTCGGCAATTGGCAGCGCCAAGCCGACAATTACGGCTCGATGGTGCGCGACCTGTCCACCGGCGCGGCGATCAACACCGATGCGGTCGGCTGGTTCACCGATGCGGCGCTCATCCTTGCGCCGATAACCGTGCTCCTCGTCTGGCTCGCCCGGTATCGCTGGTGGAGCTGGGCATTTTTTGCTGTCTTCGTGATCCTTCAAGGCGGTGGGGGCACGCGCGGACCGATCATCTATACGGCGATTGCAATCGGGATCCTGGCATTGCTGGAGTATCGCAGGCGCTGGGTCGACTGGCGCGCGGCAGCGCTCGCATTGCTGGCAATCCTGGCTTTCAACCAGATCGTTCTGGACCGGGGCGCCTCCTTGCGCGGCCTTGCCGGGCAGGCCGGAGAGGCGGATTACGCAAACAACATCGAGCTCAGGCCTTTCGAAGGCATGGATTTCGCAAATCTCGAGTATTTCGAGTACATTGTTTATGCTGTTCCGCAGCGTACGGGCACTTACGACTATTTCGCCAGCAACCTGCAGATTTTCACGGAACCCGTTCCGCGCGTCATCTGGAAGGACAAGCCGGTCGGGTCCCCCGTCCAGTTCTTCAGCCTGTGGGATTACGGCACTCCGATCGGGATGACCGGATCGCTGCCTGGCCAGGGCTGGATGGCGCTCGGCTATCCGGGTGTGGCGATCCAGGCGCTGGTTTTCGCCCTGCTCTACTCCACCGCATTCCTGCTGCTCCTTGGCCCCAGGGCTACGCCCGCTCGCCAGATACTCTACGCCCTGATTGCCGCGACGGCGATCCACGTATTTCGCGACGGGACGCTGGTCACGCTGGCCCGCCAGATGCCGTTCTACATCGGTCCGTTCGTGCTGGTCCTGGCCTTGAAGAGGGTCTTCACATCGCCGGCGCTGGACCGGACTGCGGACAGCCAGGCACCCGTGGCCGAATTTCTCGCGCAATCGCCCGGGGAGAGGCGGAGGATGCTCGCCGCACAATCCCGCCATGGCAAACAGACGCCGAAGCCGTAGCGCACGACAATCCAGTTGCTTTAAGCAACTGAGACTGGCGCTTCCTTTGATGATGGGTTAGCTTGCCTGTCATGGGAGACAGACCAATGAGCGACCGCGCCACTGATTTCGATGTTTTGATCGTAGGTGCCGGTATTTCCGGCATCGGCATGGCAGCGCACATGACGGCAAAATCGCCGAATCGCAGCTATGCGATTCTCGAACGGCGCGAAAATCTCGGCGGCACCTGGGACCTGTTCCGCTATCCCGGCATCCGCTCCGACAGCGATATGCACACGCTGGGCTTCGATTTCGAGCCGTGGAAGCACGAAAAGTCGATCGCCGACGGTCCGGCCATTCTCGACTATCTCGAGAAGATCGCCGACGAGCGCGGCATCCGCAAACACATCCGCTTCGGGCACAAGGTCATCGCGGCCGACTGGCGCGGTGCGGACGCGCGTTGGCACGTTACCGTCGAGGGCGAGGACGGGGAGCGCAAGCACCTGACGGCAAACTGGCTGTACCTCGGCTCGGGCTATTACGATTATGACGAGCCTTACGACCCGGGTTTCGACTTCGGCGAATTCGAAGGCCAGGTGATCCACCCGCAATTCTGGCCCGAAGATCTCGACTATACCGGCAAGCAGGTCGTCGTGATCGGATCCGGGGCGACTGCCGTCACGATCGTCCCGTCAATGGCCGACAAGGCGGCCAAGGTCACCATGCTCCAGCGCACGCCGACCTGGATGTTCTCGCGCCCTGCGAAAGACGCGCTCGCGAATTTCCTGCGCAAGGTCCTGCCCGAAGAGACGGCTTATCGCATCACGCGCTGGAAGAATATCAAGATGCAGGATTTCAGCTTCAAGATGGCGCGTAACAAGCCGCAGAAGGTGAAAGACGGTCTCCACAAGCGTATCCGCAAGTCGATGGGCAAGGATTACGACCTGACCCCGTTCACCCCGCCCTACGATCCCTGGGACCAGCGCCTCTGCCTCGTCCCCGACGACGATCTGTTCCAAGCGCTGAAGAGCGGCAAGGCGGACGTGGTCACCGGTCATATCAAGGCCTTCGAGAAAGGCGGCGTGCGGTTGCAGGACGACACCTTCCTGCCCGCCGATATCGTGGTCACCGCGACCGGTCTCAAGCTGGCTGTGGCAGGCAAGATCGACTTGTCGCTCGAAGGCGAGAAGGTCGATCTGGCAGACCATTTCTACTACAAGGGCTGCATGTTCTCGAACGTGCCGAACCTTGCGGTCGTGTTCGGATACCTCAATGCCAGCTGGACCCTGCGTGCGGATATCAACTCCGACTACATCTGCCGCGTCCTGAACGAGATGGATGCGGTCGGCGTCGACGTGGCCGTGCCGGTACTCCCGGAGAACCACGGTCTGGAGGAGGACGATATCTTCGATTTCTCCTCGGGTTACATCCAGCGCGGCAAGGCCATCATGCCGAAGAACGCGGTCGGCTATCCCTGGCGCCTCAACCAGGAATACGTCCTGGATCGCAAGCGGATGCGCGAAGAGCCGATCGACGACGGGATCCTCGCTTTCAGGCGCAAGGGTGCAAATTCCAAATCGCCCGATGAAACTCTCGAAGCTGCGGAGTAGCTTTCCGCAGCAAGCGACACTACGTCTGTCCGCATGACCAAACGCATCTACACCGCCGGGCTCGTCGTTATCGGGGACGAGATCCTTTCCGGACGCACGCACGACAAGAACATCGCCCAGGTGGCGAGCTGGCTGCAGGTCCAGAATATCAGGCTCGCCGAGGTGCGCGTGGTCCCCGATGTAATCGACACCATCGTCGGGGCAGTGAATGCCCTGCGCGAAAGCTACGATTACCTGTTCACGACCGGCGGCATCGGTCCAACGCATGACGACATCACTGTCGATGCCGTAGCCAAGGCGCTGGGTGTCGATGTCGTCATCCACCCCGAAGCGCGCGCGATCCTCGAACGCTATTACGAAGACAAAGGCGGACTAAACGAGGGCCGCCTGCGCATGGCGCGAGTGCCCGAAGGCGGGGAGCTGATCCCGAACAGGATGTCCGGCGCTCCCGGCATCAAGGTCGGCAATCTGCACCTCATGGCGGGTGTCCCGCATATCACCGCAGGCATGCTCGACGCGCTCACCGGAACGCTCGAAGGCGGGGAGCCTTTGCTCAGCGAGACGGTGGGCGGCTTCATTCCCGAAAGCGAGATTTCCACCCAGCTGCGCGACGTGGAGAAGGCGCATTCCGAATGCCAGATCGGCAGCTATCCCTTCTTCCGCGAAGGAAAGGTGGGGTCGAACTTCGTCATCCGGTCGACCGATCGCGCCGCACTCGATGCCTGCATGGCGGAATTGTGCGAGCGCCTGACCGAAGAAGGGTTCGAATTTACCCCCGGCGGAATCTGATCTCCGCTTGCCTTGGGCTGCACTCGCGCTAGCCTGATTGCAGACAAGGGGGTTTGATGGACTGGTTTCTTATCCTGGTCCTCTTCGGGGTCGCATTCTACCAGCGCACGCATCTGCGCGCCCTCCAGCAGCGCCTCGAAGGGCTCGAGGGGTCGCTAGATCATGTGCACGCGCTCCTTAGAGAAGGCGCTCAGGCCACGGCGCCCGAGCGTGAGGAGGCGCCCGCTGCAGCAGAGCCTGTTGCAGATGAGGTCCGCGACGCGCCTGAACCCGCTGCTGCGCGCTCTGTTTCCGTTCCCAAATCGGTCAAGCTCGTCGGTGCTCCAGAGGATGTCCCGGCCCAAGCGCATAGCGAGGCGTCGGACCAGCCAGATGAGACTCCCGATCCCACCGTCCCCGACAAGCCGGGCTTTTTTGAGCGGTTCTCCTTCGATTTCGAGGAGATCTTCGGACGCAACCTCTTCGTCTGGATGGGCGGCGTCACGCTTGCAGTCGCGGGCGTATTGCTGGTCCGGTATTCGATCGAAGCGGGCCTGCTGACTTCCAGCGTTCGGGTCGCACTGTCCTTCCTGTTCGGCATCGGCCTCCTCGGCGGGGCGGAGGCGGCTTATCGCAATGCCGACCGCGTGGGCGACGAACGCGTATGCCAGGCCCTCGCAGGGGCCGGCCTCGCCACCCTTTACGCCGGCTTCTATCTTGCCGGCACGCAGTACGGGCTCATCGGACAGACCTTCGCCTTCCTTGGCCTTGCGGCCGTCACGGCCCTCGCGATTGCCCTGTCCTACCGGTTCGGCCTGCCAAGCGCAGTCTTGGGCCTTGTAGGCGGCTTCGCCGCGCCTGCGCTGGTAGGCAGCGAAGAGGCGAACCTCCCGCTCCTCGCCCTGTACCTCGCCTTGGTGACGGGTGGTCTCACCCAGACCGGCAATCGCCAGCGTCGCCCGTGGCTCGGCATGGCGGCCCTCATCGGCGGCCTTGGGTGGGGCGGATTGCTGCTCACCGGCACGGGCTTTTCCGCGACCGATATCGTCGCGCTCGGCCTGTTCTTCGTGCTGCTCGGCGCGATCCTTCCCTCTTTCCTCGCCAGCGAGAAGTTCGAGCAGCCCCTCCGGCTGGCCGCAGCGGCTATCGCCAGTCTCCAGCTGGCCGTGCTCGTCGACGAGGGCGGCTATTCGCCCTTGGCATGGGGCCTGTATCTCCTGCTGGGGGCATCGCTGGCCTTTTTCGGTTGGCAGAAGCCGCCGATGCGCCCTGCCAATGCCGTGGCCGCAGCCATCGGCATCTTGTTGCTCGCCTTCTGGAGCGATCCTGCAACCGGCTCTTTCATCGCAGTCCTGATTGCGCTTGCAGCCATGTTTGCGGGCGTTCCGCTGTTCCATGTGCTGAAGGACAAGGACCAGCTGGTCGACCGCGTCATGGTCGCCGCGGTTTCTGCAGGACTTGGTCTCACCGGCGCGCTGACGCTGGATGGTTCTTCGAGTTTGCTGGCGGGCATCTCTTGTCTTGCGCTCGCCGCCCTGCCCGTCGCCGGGGCGAAGGCCCTCTGGAGCCGCGCCGACAGTGTTTCCGTCGCGCTCAATCTTGCGTCCGCCGGTTTGCTGGCGGGACTTGCCGCCGACAGCCTGCTCCCCGAATGGACCCTGCCTATCGCGCTTGGCGCCATCGGCGCTGCGATCGTCTGGACATTGCGTAATCGGTTGGCGGAACATCCCGCTTTCCTGGCTACCGCGTCCGCATTCGCCTTCGCTTCCATCCTGAGCCTGCCGGGCACCACTGCCGGAATGGCCGAGATGGACGCGCTGACGGGAAGCACGCAGTCTCCCTACTGGCTCGGCCTGCTGCGGTGGCTTGGGGCCGCCTTGCCGCTGCTGGCGCTCGGCTATTTCGCAAAGGACAAGCTGCCGCGCAGCGTTGCGGAATTCCTTGCCGCCCTGGTCGTGTTCTGCGCAGCGCTGCAGGTCCTTCCGCCTATCGCCGCCGTCTGGCTGGCCGCTGCCATGGCCATCCTCCTGCGCTGGAAACAGCAGCAGCGCGAATGGGCAGTGCTGGGGCTTGTCCTCGCCACGATTGCCTGGGCCGCCGAACCGCTCACCATCTGGCTCGAAGGTGCAGGCGGCGCATTGTTCGGCGATCCCTTCATGCTGACGGATTTGCCAAGTATCCGGCAAACCCTCGGCTTTATCCTACCCTTCGCCATCGCCCTCGCCATGGCGCGGATTACCGAGGGCCGCATTCTCGAGCAGCCGGTCCCGCTGTTCTGGGCGGCGCTGGTTCCTGCGTTCATCACGGCGCATGTCCTGTTCAAGCAGGTCTTTGCGATCGAGACGCTGCCCGCATTCGAGCGTACGGGTCTGGCAGAGCGCATCCTCCTCGAAACGCTGTTGCTCGGCGCTGCGTGGCTGGCAGCCAAGGGCATTGCCAGCCTGCGTTCCAGCCCGCTTGTCGCGAGCCTGCTGGCCGTCACCGCGCTGGCTCACTTCACGCTCTTTACCGGCTTCTGGCACAATCCGCTGTTCGCCATGCAGGCGGTAGGCCCAGTGCCGATCGCCAATCTCGCCCTCGCCATGACAGTGGTCGCCGCCGCAATCCTGCTGTCTCTCCGCCTGTGGGTGCCGCGTTTCCGCAGTGCCATCGACGCAGCGATCGTGCTGGTCGTGAGCGTCGGCGCGATCGCCCTGCTGCGGCAGGTATTCGCGGGCAGCTACCTGGTCGAGACCCCGATGACGCAGACCGAGGACCTCCTGCGCTCGCTTCTCGGTATCCTGCTCGGCATCGCATTCCTCATGATCGGCAGCCGCCGCGGCGAACGCAGCTGGAGGATCGGTTCGCTGGTCCTGATGACCGGCACCGTCATCAAGGTCTTCGGCTTCGATGCCGCAGGTCTCGAAGGCCTGCTGCAGGTGGCGAGCTTCCTCGCACTGGGTGCCAGCCTGATCGGGATCGGCTGGTTCTACAAACGCCAATTGCGTGCCGCCCCGCAAGACTGACGCGCACGCCCCAAAGAGAAAGGGCCGGAGGTTTCCCCCCGGCCCGTTTCTTTTGCGCTACCGCTTCGCTGCATGAGCGCGGCGATGCGCTATCAGTGAGCGGGTAGGAAAGAGCCTTACGCTCCCTCCACCTCGCCGAGGTCGACCTTCAGGCCCGGACCCATCGAGGAGGTCAGCGTGACCTTCTTGACGTACTTGCCCTTGGCACCCGTCGGCTTCGCCTTGACGATCGCATCGGTCAGGGCCTTGAAGTTTTCCTTCAGCGCGTCGTCCTTGAACGACAGCTTGCCGATGCCCGAGTGGATGATGCCCTGCTTCTCGACGCGGAATTCGACCTGGCCGCCCTTGGCGTCCTTCACGGCCTGTTCCACGTTCGGGGTCACGGTGCCCAGCTTCGGGTTCGGCATCAGGCCCTTGGGACCCAGCACCTTACCGAGGCGACCGACGACGCCCATCATGTCCGGCGTGGCGATCACGCGGTCATAGTCGAGGTTGCCGTTCTGCATGTCTTCCATGAGGTCTTCCGCACCGACCTTGTCGGCGCCGGCGGCAGTTGCCTTCTCGGCATTGTCACCGCGAGCGAAGACGGCGACCTTGACGTCCTTGCCGGTGCCGCTCGGGAGCGAAACCATGCCGCGGACCATCTGGTCGGCGTGACGCGGGTCGACACCCAGGTTCATCGCGACTTCGACGGTTTCGTCGAACTTCGCCTTGTGCTCGCGCAGCGTGGCGAGAGCTTCGTCGACGGTGTACAGCTTTTCGCTGTCGAGCTTGGCACGAACCTGCTGGTTCTTGGTCTGCTTTGCCATGGTCTTAGCCCTCCACCACTTCGAGGCCCATCGAACGCGCGGAGCCTTCGATGATCTTCATTGCCTGGTCGATGTCGTTCGCATTGAGGTCAGCCATCTTGGCTTCTGCGATTTCCTTCACCGCGCTCTGCTTGATGGTTCCGGCGGAAACCTTGCCCGGCTCCTTCGAACCCGACTTAAGCTTCGCGGCCTTCTTCAGGTAGAAGGAAGCCGGCGGCGTCTTGGTGGTGAAGCTGAACGAACGGTCGGCATAGACGGTGATGACCGTCGGGATAGGAGCGTTCTTTTCGAGGTCCTGCGTGGCTGCGTTGAACGCCTTGCAGAATTCCATGATGTTCACGCCGCGCTGACCCAGTGCCGGGCCGATCGGGGGTGACGGGTTTGCAGTGCCCGCGGGCACCTGCAGCTTGATATAGCCTTCGATCTTCTTGGCCATTACGGCCTCCTTTCACACTGTCGGCAGCACTCTTGCGAGGGCGGCCTCATGTTAAGCGGTCGAGCGGTCCGCGAAGCAGACCTCCCGCGTGGGTATCCTAGCCATGGGCTTGGGAAGGCGCGCACATAGCGATTCTGCGCCCGATTGCAAGCCTGAAGCGCCGTGTTGGACGCCATTTGGACTTGCCCGCGCACTGCCCTACAGAGTGGAACATGTGGAACAGGGTTCAGGAGCATAAATCTGCCGAGGCGATGACAGGGACTTGGGAGAGCATCTACAGCGGAATTGAGGGGCTTTTGCATACCAGACGATTTACCCGCCGCTTCCAATTGTAGGAAACCGTCATCTACAGATACGGTAAATTCTTCCCTTTCCCGAACAAGAGGTTCTGTTAAGGACTCGAATATAGAATACGACGGGACTTTTACTGAGGGGTGGTGGAAATGTTTCGTATTGCAATCGAAGTGAGGGATCTCATCTCGAGCAATGTGTCGAGCGCGCTGGACAAGGCGTCCGATCCGGCCAAGCTATTGCTGCGCCTGCAGCGCGAGATCGAGGAAGCGCTGGTCGGCCTGACCGGCGATATGAGCAAGGCCCGCCGTTACAAGACCCGGCTGGACGCCCGCCTCGAAGATACCCGCGCCCAGATCGACGAATGGCAGGACAAGGCGAAGTCGGCGATGAACAAGGGCCGCGAGGATCTTGCCCGGCAAGCGCTGATCGCCCGCGAGGATACCCGGCTTTCCGTCAGCAAGATCGAGGAAGAGATCGCCGCCATCGAGGCAGGCCTTATCGAGATGCAGGAACTCGAACTGCAACTCGAAGCCAAGCGTGACGACGTGCGCACGCGCCTGGCCGACCAGCTGGCGGCAGACCGCCTTGCGCCCGTCGCCAGCCGGACCGCTGCCGCCGAAAGCTCCGTAGATCGCCGGCTCGGCCATATCGAGGCGCTGGAAAAGCGCACCGGCTATGCTCTCGACGGATCGCACGCTGCCGCCCGCAAGGCCGCCGTCGACCGCGAACTGGAAGATATGCGCCGCGAAAACGCGGTCGAAGACGAGCTGGCCGCGCTGCGCGCCGGTTCCGGCACATCCGCCTGACAATCCCGGCGCGGCCCGAACCGGTGCTAGGCTGGGGATTTACCCCCGCCCCGACTTGATGCAGCGCGCCCGGTGCGGGATGCATCCGGGACACCAGCAGGGGATGGGTAGGAATGACGGGCACCGCGACCAATGAGAACAGCCTGACCGGGGTCGAGAATTCGCCCGTTTCGCAAGCTGCGGCTGTGCCCGGCACGCTCGGCTGGGGGCGCTTCATCCTCCAGTTCGTGACGGTAACGGTGGTCTTTTTCCTGGCATCCGTGCCAGCGGTGCTCATGCTGGGCATGACGTCCGAAGGACTGATCGGATCGGTCGCGGGCAGCATGGCCGCCGCGCTCCTGCTGTGCTGGTTCTGGCTAAGCCGCGATGGCCACTTGGCTGCTGCGTGGAACCTGCGCGCGCCCAAGAGCTGGGGCAATACCTTCGCCCTCGCCTCTCTCGCGACCGTGCTTATCATCGCGTGGTTCCAGGCGGGATCGTGGCTAGTCAGCCAGCTGGGTATCGATACGCCCAATGTCGTGGCGGTGATGGATTTCGTGACCGAAAGCCCGACGAGCTTCGTCATGTGGATCGTCTTTGTCGCCTGGTTCGCGGCCGGCTTCGGGGAAGAATTGCTCTATCGCGGCTTCCTGATGGACCGGCTGCAGCGCCTGCGCGGCATCGGCGACAAGATATGGCTGGTAATCCTGATCCAAGCGGTGCTGTTCAGCTTCCCCCACCTCTACCAGGGACTGGGCGGCGTCCTCATCACCGGCGTCGTCGGCGCAGGCCTCGGCTATTTGCGCGTAAAGTGCGGCGGCAATCTGTGGGCCTGCATCCTTGCCCACGCCGCGGTCGACACGATCATGATGAGCCTCGCCTACGCCAACAGCCTGGGCATGCTCGGCACCAGCTGAGGGCGCAACCGCAGATACGAAAAGGGGCGCCCCTCTGTTGCGAGGAGCGCCCCTTTTTCGGATCGCTGATGTCTTGCGGTTACTTGACCAGCTCGACCTGTTCGAATTCGAGTTCCACCGGCGTGGCGCGGCCGAAGATCGAAACGGAAACCTTGACCTTCTGCTTGTCGAAATCGAGTTCCTCGACAAGGCCGTTGAAGCTGGCGAAGGGGCCGTCGAGCACCTTGACCTGGTCGCCGATCTCGTAATCGACATTGACCTGCTTCTTGGGCGCGGACTTTGCTTCTTCGACACCGCCGAAATAGCGCGCGGCTTCCTTTTCGGAGATCGCCTGCGGCTTGTTGTTGTTGCCGAGGAAGCCGGTCACCTTCGGCGTGTTCTTCACGAGGTGGTACACGTCGTCGGTCATGTTCAGCTTGGCCAACACGTAGCCGGGCATGAACTTGCGCTCGACCTGGACCTTCTTGCCGCGCTTCACTTCGGTGATGGTTTCGGTCGGAACCTCGACTTCTTCGACGCCTTCGGAAAGGCCCAGACGCTCTGCTTCGGCGATGATCGAATCGCGAACCTTGTTCTCGAAGCCGGAGTAGGCGTGGATGATGTACCAGCGTGCCATGATCTAATCTTTTATCCTGTCGGAGGGTCTTGTCGGGCCGTTATGCCTGTCAGGCGAGGGTCATGAGCCAGCGCACGACCGCGCTGAACACCGAATCCACGCCGAGGAAGAAGAGCGAGAGGATCACCATCATGATGAAAACGAAGATCGAGATGCGGATCGTCTCTTCGCGCGTCGGCCAAACGACCTTGCGGCCTTCGGTCTGCACCTGCCGGATGAATTCGGCGGGGGAAGTCTTGTTTCCTTTGTCGGCCATGGCCTGTCACTCTCGCACTTGAACTGCTCGTGCCTTCCGGGATGGGGGTTTCGCCGCCCCGGTTCAAGTCCGGGAGGGGCTGTATCCATCATCGATGTCGGAAGACGACAAGCCATGTAGGCTCCACCCGCGCAAAACGCAAGCGGGGGAGAGGCGCGCTTTTGCGTCTTTCCAAGGCGGCCAAGCATCTCTAGCGTGCGCGACTTGATTTCAAGGGACGCGAGAGGGGTTTTCTCACCATGGCAACAAGCCAGGCACCAAGTCTTGGCGATCGGCTGGTAGAGCCGGTCACCAATGTATCCGATTTCATCTGGGTAGGTACGTGGAACGGGGTGGAAGTGCTCCCCTTCCCGCCGATGACCATCATCCTGCTGGGCATCGGCCTGTGGATCATGATCGGTCTGCGATTCTACCCGATCATCAAGCTCGGCAGCGCCTTCAAGGGCCTGTTTGCAGGACGCAAGAGCCAGGGCGAAGGCGAAATCTCGCCCTTCGCCGCGCTTTCAACCGCGCTTTCCGGACAGGTCGGCACGGGTAACCTTGCGGGCGTGGCGACTGCCATCGCGCTGGGCGGGCCCGGGGCGATCTTCTGGATGTGGATCACCGCCCTGTTCGGCATGGCGCTGGCTTTCGCCGAAGGTTCGCTGGCGATCCGCTATCGCGAACGCACCAGCGACGGCGTGCTGCGCGGCGGTCCGATGACCTACATCATGATGGGCCTGGGCAAGAAGTGGACCTGGCTGGCCGTGGTGTTCTGCCTCGGCACGCTGTTTTCCGCGCTGGTCACCGGCAACTCCATCCAGGCGAACGCCGTGGCCGACGGCCTCAACGAGCTGTTCGGCATCGAGGAGTGGCTCGGCGGCCTGATCGTCGCGATCCTGGTGTTCATCGTCATCATCGGCGGCATCAAGTCGATCGGCAACGTTGCCGAAAAGGTCGTGCCCTTCATGGCGGCGGCCTACATCGTCATGGCCGTGATCGCGCTGATCCTGAACTTCGGCGACCTGGGTGAAACCTTCTCGCTGATCTTCAACGGCGCGTTCAATCCGCAGGCGGCCAGCGGCGGCTTCGTCGGTGCGGCGATCATCATCGCCATCCGCGCCGGTGTCGCACGCGGCCTGTTCTCCAACGAGGCGGGCCAGGGTTCGACCGCCATCGCCCACGCCGTGGCACAGACGAACGATCCCGAAACGCAGGGCCGCATGGCCATGCTCGGCACGTTCATCGACACGATCGTGATCTGCACCATGACCGCACTGGTCATCCTGACCGTGCGCGGCGACTTTACCGCGGGCGGCGAGGCAGTGCTGCACGCATGGCAATCCGACCGCGTCGGGTTCGAGATGACGAGCGGCGCCTTTGCCGCCGCCTTCCCGTTCACATTGGCAGGCGTCCCCATCGGCACGCTGGTGGCCTCAATCGCGCTGATCCTGTTCGTCTTCACCACGCTGCTGACGTGGTCCTATTACGGCGAACGGGCGATCACCTTCCTCTACGACCGGATGAAGGGTTCGACCCGCTCGGGCGAGAAGAAGCTGCACATGGCGTGGCGCGTGTTGTGGTGCGTGGTGATCTTCCTTGGCGCGGCGCAGCCTTCCGAACTGGTCTGGCGCCTCGGCGACATTTCCAATGCCGCAATGGCGCTGCCCAACCTGCTCGCCCTCGCACTGCTCAGCGGCGTGGTGTTCAAGCTGGCCCGGGGCGAGAAGGATGCCGGCCCCACGCACACGGCCGACACGCCGGAGGAACCGGAAGAGTACTGACCTCTTCCGGCCTTTCGCAGGCACAAAAATCAGGGGCCGGGGGTCTTTCGACCTCCGGCCCCTTCCCTTTTACGGGTGTCCTTGAGACTGAACCGCTTAGCGAGCCCCGAACAGGCGGGCGAAGAAACCCGGCTGCTCCATCGGGAGGATCTTGCCGTGGTGCTTATAGCGCAGGGACGCGTCGCTATAGGCCTTGGGCTTAACCCACCGATCGGGGCGGCTACTATGGAAGGACAAGCTCGACATGGGTTACCTCCATGAAATACTTTCCCACCGTCCTGCCGCGTAAAACCCCCTAGTCGCCAATCCGGTTCCCGACATTCTGCTGCGCAGGCAGGGGCTTGTCCCGTTGCGGGACTCGCCTCGCCGCCTACTTTCCGCCGCTTGCGATCCAGTCGTCGATCTTCGCCTCGAGCACTTCGAGCGGAACATCGCCCGTCGCCAGCACTTGGTCATGGAAACGGCGCACGTCGAAATCGTCGCCCAATTCCGCTTCTGCCTTGGCGCGCAGCTGCTTGATCTTCAATTCGCCCGTTTTGTAGGCCAGCGCCTGGGCGGGCATCACGATGTAGCGGGCCGTTTCGCTTTCGGCGAAGTCGCGCGCCTGGCCGTTGTCGACCATGTATTCGATCGCCCGCTCGCGGCTCCAGCCCTTGGCGTGCATCCCGGTATCGACGACGAGCCGCACCGCGCGCAGCAACTCGCCCCCCTGCAACGCTTCAAGACGGTCAAGCGGATCGTCGTAAAGGCCCAGTTCGTAGCCAAGGCTCTCGGCGTAGAGGCCCCAGCCCTCGCTGAAGGCGGTGAACCCGCCATAGCGCATGAAATCGGGCAGTTCCTCATTCTCGAAGGCGAGCATCGTCTGGAAGTGGTGGCCCGGATTGCCTTCGTGCATGTAGAGGTTGATCGACGTGCCGAGATTGCGCTCCGCCACGTTGTAGCCGCTGAAATAGAAGGTCCCCGGCCGCGTCCCGTCGGGTTTGCCTGCCATGTAGGATGCGGCAAGATTGAAGGCCTCGCGATATTCCTCGTAAGGCTCGATGCGCAGCGGCGTCCTGGGCTGGTTCAGGAACAGGCGATCCATCAGGGGATCGACTTCCCTGGCGACTTCGTACCACGCCTCCTGCAATTCGGCCTTGGTGGTGTAGGTCGGCGCCGTGCGATCCCCTGCTTCGGCTTTCGCTGCGGCAATGGCTGCGTTGATGCGCGCAACTTCGGAAAGGCCGGTCTGGTGGATCTCCTCGGCCGTCAGCGGCAGCGTCGTCATTTCGTGAATGCGGTAGCTGTAATAGGCATCGCCGCCCGGATTGGCGGTCGCCGCAATCGTCTCGCGCGCGACGGGCAGGTATTCCTCCGCGAGGAAATCGCGCATGCGCTTCATCGCGGGGAAGAGAGTTCCCTGAACTGTCTCGCGATAGGCCGCGGTGAGGCCCCGCTTCTCCTCGTCTGCGAAGGTGCTCGGGAATGCCGCCAGAGGCGCGTAATAGGGGTTCTTGTCGTCCGGCGCATTGAGCTGCGTATCGAACTGCTTGATCATGATCTCGACCGTCAGGCTCGGCACGGTAATGCCGCGCGCGGCACCTGTCCGCATGCGCGCGATCATCTGGTCGATGATCTTGGCGGCATCGCGGTGACGCGAGAGGTTATTCTCGTAATCCTTGACCGTATCGAACGGCATCAGGGCGCCGGGGGCGGAGAAGCGCGGGTAGAACACGTGAAGCCCGCGAAAGTGATCGAGGGGCGTTGCGAGGACGGTCGGCAAAACATCCGGCGCGGTTTCCGCGATCCGGCGTTCCATCGTGTATTCGAACGTATCGTATACGATCCGGTCGGTCTGGCTCAGCGCGGCGCGGTCGATGAGGCGCAGGGCGGCAAGATCTGCCTCGGCGGCAGCGCGCTCCTTGGCGTAATAGGCTGGCGAGAAGTCGCCCAGCCGGTCGGCATCGGAGAAATCGCTACGAAAAAACGCTGCGACCGGGTTGCGATCGAGATAGGCGGCCTCGCTGCGGACCAGCAGTTCGTCCAGCGCCGCGGCAGCGACAGCTTGCGATGCGCTTTCGCCCACGGCCTGCGCGGCGCTTTCGATGCCGTTCGTTGCGGCAGTGCAGGCGCCAAGGCCCGATACCATCACCAGGGCCAGCGCAGTGCGCGTTGCGGTCATTTTCATAGTGCCTCTCCTGTATTCGTTCTTACTTGCCGCCAGCCGCGATCCAGCGGTCGATCTTTGCTTCCAGCACCGGCAGCGGCAGACCGCCGCTATCGAGCACCTGGGCATGGAATGTGCGTATGTCGAAAGCATCGCCCAGCGCGCTTTCTGCCTTGGCCCGCAATTCCTGGATTTTCAGCGCACCGACCTTGTAGGCAAGCGCCTGGCTGGGAATGGCGATGTAGCGTTCCACCTCGGCCACCACTTCCGTGCGCGTCATGCCGGAATTTTCCAGCATGAAGTCGATGGCCTTTTCCCGGCTCCAGCCCTTGGCGTGAAGGCCCGTGTCCACCACCAGCCGCATGGCGCGAAGCTGTTCGTCCTGAAGCGTGCCGTACCGGTTCCACGGATCGTCGAAGAAGCCCATCTCGTACCCGAGGGTCTCGGCATAGAGCGCCCAGCCTTCGATATAGGCCGTCGTTCCGCCGAAGCGCATGAACGCCGGCAGTGCCTCGTTTTCCTGCGCCAGGCTGATCTGGAAGTGATGCCCCGGCGCGCCTTCGTGCAGGTACAGCGTCATATTGCCGGTCGTCAGTCGGCTGGGGAGGTCATAGGCGTTGAAATAGAACGTGCCCGGGCGCGATCCGTCCGCTGCACCGCTCTGGTAGGATCCACCTGCCTCGAACTTCTCGCGATATTCCTCGTAAGGCTTGATCTCGAGCGGGGTCTTGGGCGTGAGCGAAAAATACTCCGGGATCTTCGCATCCACCTGCGCGCCGATATCGTAATAGGTCTGCGTCAGCGCTTCGCGGCTTTCCGGCTGGAACTTGGGATCGGTGCGCACATAGTCGAAGAATTCATTGAGCGTGCCTGTAAAGCCGACCTCGGCCTTCACCTTTTCCAGCTCGGTCTTGATCCGGGCAACTTCCGACAATCCGAGATCGTGGAGGTAGTCGGGCTCCAGCGGCAGAGTGGTCGTTTCTTCGACGAGCTGGCGGTAAAGAGCTTCGCCGCCCTTCATCTGCGACAGGCCCACGCTTTCGCGGGCGGCAGCGTAATACTCGTCGCGCAGGAAATCGCGCAGGCGTTCATGCGCGGCGTAAACCTGCTCGATGCCGGTGCGATACTCGGCCTCCAGCCGGGTCCTGTCGGCTTGCGAGAATTCCTCCGGGAAGTTCGTCACCGGCATCCAGAATGGCGACTCCTCGATGTCGAGGGCCAATTGCGTGTCGAGCTGGCTGATCACGTTGCCGATGGTCAGCTGCGTTTCCAGTACGCCGCTGTCCATCCCTTCGCGAAAACGCGCAATCATGCGGTCGGTCAACTCGGCATAGTCGGCGTGCCGCTTCAGATTGTTTTCGTAGTCTTCGAGGGTCGCGAACGGTGCCGCGCTCTGCCCGCTCGCGAAGCTGGGATAGAAGGTGTGAAACCCGGTGAAATGGTTGACCGGTCGCACCTCGGTCACGGCAAGTATCTGAGGCGTCAACCCGGCCAGCGCCTCTCGCTGGTTGTAGGCGAAGACATCGTAAGCGATCCGGTCGGTTTCGGACAGTTTGCTACGATCGATTTCGGCCAGCTTTGCAAGGTTGAGCTGCGCATCTGCACGCGAGGCATCGTTGTAGGCGTCGGTGTAGTAGTCCCCGATCCTGTCCGCATAGCGCGTATCGCCGCGAAACAGCGCCGACAGGGGGTTGAGGGCCAGGTCCCGCTCGTCCGCGTCTTCGAACAGGCCGAACAGGCGGTCATGCTCGCTGGCCTCGTCGCTTGCAGAGACCGTCGGTGCCTCCCCAAGGGGCGGGACACTCGCACAAGCGGAAAGCGTGAGTGCGGATGCGCCGATCAGCGCGGTGCGAAGCAAATTCATTGCGTAAAGTCCCTGTCTCGATTCTGGCAGCGGCCTATGCCTGCCGGACCGCCGCGACAAGCGACAAACGGACCGGCGACCGAAGATGGTCGATCAGGGACGAGCGCCGAGGGCGGCCCCTCACTCGATGACGCGGCCGCGAACCATGACCCAGCCGGTGTCCTCGAGCACGCTGACATCGTCGAGCGGGTTTCCGTCAACCGCAACCATGTCGGCGGAAAAACCCGGCGCGATGCGGCCGATTTCGTTCTCCATACCGAGCACCTTTGCCGCGCCCGTGGTGGCGCTGGCGAGCACCTGCGCATCGCTCATGCCGCCCTTGCGCATCAGCGCGAGTTCGCCGGCATTGTCGCCGTGCGGGAACACGCCGGCATCGGTACCGAATGCCATGGTCACGCCCCATTTGCGCGCACGTTCGACGATTGTCTCGGCATAGGCGCTGACGGCGCGGATCTTGTCTTCGACAACCGGCGTGTAGAAGCCCTTGCCAAGGTTCTCCTTGATGCCCTGGAATGCCATGAGGGTCGGCACGAGGATGGTGCCGTTCTCGCGCATCACCTTGGCCGCCTGTTCATCGATATAGGTGCCGTGCTCGATCGTCTGGACTCCGGCACGCGCCGCCAGTTCGATGCCGCGCGCACCGTGCGCGTGCGCTGCGGTCTTGAGGCCAAGCGAGTGCGCCGTATCGACGATGGTCTTCATCTCGTCGAAAGTGAAATGCGCTTCGAGCCCGCGGCCCTGCTGGCTCAGCACGCCGCCGGTCGCGGTGATCTTGATGAGATCGGCACCGTATTTCGATGCCAGCCGCACCTTCTCCGCGCACTCGGTCGCGCCGGTGCAGGCAAAGGAGGTGCCGAGTGCGTCGTTCACTTCGCGGCGGAAGCCGTTGATGTCGCCATGCCCCCCGACGATCGCGATGGTGCGCGCTGACGTGACGATGCGCGGCCCGGGAAGCATTCCCTCGGCCGTCGCGCGGCGCAGCGATTGCATGACCTGGTCGCTCCGCGCGCCAAGATCGCGAACGGTCGTGAAACCGGCCTTGGCGGTAACGCGCGCATTCTTGGCTGCCACCAGCGAATACCATTCGGGCGGCTGGACCGCCGCGCGCCAGAACTCGCCGCTCGGATCGCCGGACAGGTGCGTGTGCAGGTCGATCAGGCCCGGCACCAGCGTCTTGCCTTCCAGATGGACCATCTCGGCGCCTTCGGGCACGGCCTGCCAGCCATCCACGATGCTGACGATCCGGCCGTCGGTCACGGTCACTGTCGACCGCCCCAGCGGAGCGCTGTCGGCATCGGTCACTACTCCGTCGGCATGGATGACGGTGGTCTGGGCAGCGAGCGGCGTTGCCGCCGCCAGCACGCTTGCGGCAAGGCCCGTGATCAGTTTTCGCATGAATTCCTCTCCTCTTGCTGGCCCGTGATGCCTGCACGACCCGCCGCCGACAAGCCCCGGTTTGCCCTTCGCCGCGCTATCGCTATGTAGCCGGGCAGAAGATTCTTGCAGGAGAGAACATCTTGATTACCCTTCGTCGCCTTGCAGTTGCCACCGGCCTGCTTGCCACAGCTTCCATTTCCGCACAGGCACAGGCGCGCCCCATGACGCCCGAAGACGTCGCCGCGCTCGAAAGCGTCGGCACGGTCGCCGTTTCGCCCGATGGCAGCCGCATCGCCTACACCACCGCAAGCCTGCCCGACGTCACCGAAGGCGAGGAAAACGGTTCCACCACGCAGCAGCTGAATGTCGCCTATGGCCCTGCCAATGCGCGCGAATTCCTGCCCGAAGACATGAGCGTGTCGGGCATCGCCTTTTCGCCCGACGGCCGTATGATCAGCTTCGTCTGGGCAGACGGAGACGAGGACCGCGCGGTCTGGGGCATCCCGGTAGACGGCGGTGCGCACCGCAAGCTCGCCGCGGTAAAGGATGCCAGCGTGCGGTCCTATGCCTGGGCTCCGGACGGCTCGGCGATCTGGATGCTGGCTTCGGCCGAAGACGACAAGGACCGCGAAAAGCAGTCCAAGGCCGGCTTCAATGCGATCGTTTATGAAGAAGAAGCACGCCTCAACCGCCTGTTCGCAGCCAAGGTCGGCGGCGAAGTCGATGCCGAGCCGACCGAACTGACCATTCCGGGTTATGTCAGCGGCTTCCACGTCGCGCCGAACGGCACGACCGGCGTCGTCGAAAGCGCGCCCACGCCGCAGATCGACGACGAATACACCTCGAAGCGCGCGCACATCATCGACCTTACCAGCGGCAAGGTGCTCAACGTGGTCGAAACGCCGGGCAAGCTCGGCGATATCGAGATTTCGCCCGACGGCACGCAGCTGTCCATGATCGCCGGCGTCGACATGAATGACCCCGCCGACACGACGCTGCACCTCGTCGACGTGGCAACGGGTAACTACCGCGCGCTCAACGCCGGTGCCGCAGAAGCAGCCGTCGATGCCGAATGGCTTCCCGACGGCCGCCTTGCCGCAGTCATTCATACGGGTGTTCAGTCTTCGCTGCGCGTCTACAACGCCGATGGCTCCGTCGCCGAGGAACATGATGGCGGCGCGCTGGTCCTCAGCAGCGTCGAAGCCGGCGGCAATGTCATCGCCGTCGAGGCGAGCAGCCCGAAGCACCCGACCGAACTGTTCGTGTGGAACAACGGCGCATTCCAGCGCTGGACACAGCATAACAGCTGGCTGTCGGAAATCGATTTTGGCGAACAGCGGGCATTCACCTTCACCGCGCGTGACGGCCAGCAGGTAGAAGGCGTCCTGATCGAGCCGGTCGGCGGCGCACCTCGCGGTGGCGCTCCGCTGATCCTGAACGTTCATGGCGGCCCCGAAGCGCATGACAGCAATGGCTGGCAGACCGCCTACTCCAAGCCGGGCCAGGTCGCAGCAGGCCAGGGCTATGCGGTCTTCCTGCCGAACTATCGCGGATCGACCGGCTACGGCACGGCTTTCTCCAAGCAGCACCAGGGCCGCTATACCGACCCCGAGTTCACCGATCTGGTGGACGCGAAGCGCGCGCTTGTCGAAGCGGGCGTGGCCGATGCCGACCGCGTCGGTGTGACCGGCGGTTCCTATGGCGGTTATGCGACCGCATGGACTTCGACCTATTTCAGCGACGAGTTCGTGGCGGGCGTGATGTTCGTCGGCATTTCGAACCAGATCTCGAAATTCGGCACGACCGACATCCCGTACGAAATGTACAATGTTCACAGCCGCGCCTGGCCGTGGGACGACTGGCAGAAGATGCTCGAAGTCTCGCCGATCTATCACGTCGACAAGGCCAATACGCCGCTCCTGATCATGCACGGCGCGGAAGACACGCGCGTCGCGCCCAGCCAGAGCTACGAGCTCTATCGCTCGATGAAGGTGCGCAAGCCCGACGTGCCCGTACGCCTGGTGCTCTATCCGGGTGAGGGCCACGGCAACCGCAAGGCAGCGGCACGCTACGACTACAACCTGCGCATGATGCGCTGGTTTGATACCTACCTGAAGACGGGCGACCGCGACGCGGCCATGCCCGACAGCCGTCCCGAGCTTGCCGACGGCACTGTCGGCACCGCGTCGAAGGGCGACTGACCGAAAAAAGGCGAAAGCCTTAACCCGATCGTGCTAATGGCCTGCCAATTCCAAGTTGCGGAGTTGGCAGGCCATGATCGGATTACTGAGCATCGTCATCGGACTGGCCATGATCGCGGCCGGTCTCGGGATGTTTCCCGACCTTGAGGAGATCCCGACCGTTCTCGGCGTAATCTTCGTCCTCTTCGGGGCGATCCTGGTCTGGGCCGGCATCTACAACATCTGGCTGGGTATCCAGCGAAGGCGCGCCTATGCAGGCGGACGGGAGCGTAAGGGTACGGCTCGCCTGTTCTATACTCCGACCGGAGACGATGGCAGCGTCTACCTCATATTCGCGACCAGCTATGGCGAGTGGCTGGTGAGCGTCAGCACTTCCGGCATCGAGCACCTGCTGGACGACTTGGGTGGCGAAGGCGTGCCGGCCAAGGCCTATATGGGCTCCAACGACAAGCTCTATGGCCTAGACCTGGCGGGCGTGCGTACGAAACCGATCTCCGCAGGCGATCCCTTCGAAGGCAAGTTCCGCGAGCGGATAGAGCGGGCGCAGGCGCTGGCCGAAAAGCACAACCGCTTGGCTGGCGAACGTAAATCCTAGAAGGTGTAGCCCACGCCCAGGGCCACAAAATACTGGTCGTTATCGCCGCGAATGCTCGTAAACGGCGTATCGGCAGCATCATTGACCAGCTTCGACCAGCCGCCGATCCCGATCACCGATAAACCGCCATCGGTCACATCACCGCTGAGATCGTGTGCGAGAAACAGGTTGATCCCATAGCTTTGCATCCCGCCTTCGGCCTGGAAGCCGGGCAGCAAAGCCTCTTCGGCAACTAGCGCGTTCACCGGCGGAACCGAATAATAATAGTCCGCAAAATCGTCGTCGATGAAGCTGGTGCTCAGCGTCAACGAGGCGGCCGTCGCGCGGCTGAGCGGGGTAAAATAGGTGACCGAGGGACTTATCGTCATGCCATTGTGAGCGCCCGCGACGTCCCATGTCGCGTCCACATTGACGCTCAGGCTGTCGAAGGGGTTGAGCACCTGGGGAAATGACACGCCGAAGCTGCCGCCGATTTCGACTGCGCGATCAAGTTCGCCATACAAAGCGACGATATCGTCGTTGATATCCTCCGCATCGACGCGGTCGCTGCGCAGTCGGAACATGGGTCCGGCGGAGAAGTTCACCTTCGCATCGTCGGCATCGGGCATGAGGTCGAGCGCAAGGCCCGCCGGGCGCGGATTGATGTCGATGCCCCAGACAGAACCCTGCACGATCGGCAGGACATTTAGATTGTAATCGTCGCTGCCGGAATAGCTCGCATTGTAGCCGACACCCACGCCCACGCTCAGGAAATCGCCGTCGAAAACGGTGGATGGCGGCCCGCCGGGCGCACCTTCGACCTCGGCATAGTCCTGTGCTGCCAAAGGAGCGGCGGCACACAGGCCCAAGCCGGCTGCGCCAAGGATTGCGACGTATTTCATTGGAATTTCCCTCGAATTGCCCTTGTCCGCCAAACGACCGTGTCCCGCAGGCGTTCCACGAACAATGCCGTGTCGGGCAAAACCGATTGCCGCGCAGGGCCACGGGACGTAAGCGGTGGTCCTCATGGGGCGCGAATACGATATTGCCATTGTCGGGGGCGGACTGGCCGGGGGCCTGACCGCGCTCGCCATCCATCGTGCGCACCCGACTATGCGCATCGCACTGGTGGAAGCGGGCGAGAGTTTCGGCGGCAATCATCGCTGGAGTTGGTTCGAGCATGACCTCCGACCGGAGGCGACGGACCTGCTCTCCGGCTTCACGGCGACAAGCTGGACCGGTGGCAATGAAGTGCGGTTTCCGGCCCACACGCGCCAGCTGGCCGCCAATTACCGCTCCCTCGACAGCCGTGATTTCGATGCGCACCTGCGCCGCCAATTGCCGCAGGACGCGATCCTCACGAGAAAGCGCGCCACCCACCTTGACGCGAACAGGGTAAAATTCGGCGATGGCTCGGCGATCAAGGCGCGCGCCGTAATCGATTGCCGCGATGCCGTGCCGAGCGAGCATCTTGCCGGCGGCTGGCAGGTTTTCCTCGGCCAGCACCTTCGCACCCGGGCACCGCACGGGATCGAGCGTCCCGTCATCATGGACGCGACGGTCGATCAGCCCGGCGCCTATCGCTTCATCTACCTGCTGCCGCTCGGCGAGAACGAAATCTTCGTCGAGGATACGTATTACGCCGACAGTCCGGTTCTCGACCGGGAAATGCTGGCGCGGCGGATCGAGGATTACGCCAAGGCCAAGGGTTGGAGCGCCGAGGTGATCCACGAGGAAAACGGCGTCCTGCCCGTCATCACCGGCGGCGATTTTGGCGCTTATCGCGCTTCACTCCAGCAGCCCGGCGTGGCGCTGTCGGGCGCTCGCGGCGGGTTCGTCCATCCGCTCACCAGCTACACCATGCCGGTCGCCGCTGCGAACGCGCTGGCCATTGCCGGGGCAGCGCATTTGCCCGGCCCAGAACTCGCCGATTTCGTCGGGAAACGCGCACATGACCACTGGCGTGGAACACGCTTTTACCGGCTCCTGGGAAAAATGCTGTTCGATGCGGCCATTCCGGAGGAACGATACCGTGTGTTCGAGCGCTTCTATCGACTGCCGGAGCCTTTGATCGAGCGGTTCTATGCCGCGCGCTCGACCCGCTTCGACAAGCTGCGCATCCTCTCGGGCAAACCGCCCGTTCCAATTTCCCGCGCGGTAACGGCCTTGCTTGGCAAGGGCGCGCCGCTCGTCCATGAGAACCATCGATGAACGCCGAGACGACACCCCCCGCCCCTTCCGACGCTACCGAGATACCGCACACGGGCCGCACCGCCTGCGTGATCGGTTCGGGTTTCGGCGGTCTTGCGCTCGCCATCCGTCTCCAGTCGGCAGGCATCGCAACCACGGTAATCGAGGCACGCGACAAACCGGGTGGCCGCGCATACTACTGGGAGAAGGACGGCTTCACCTTCGACGCCGGCCCCACCGTCATCACCGATCCCGACTGCCTTCGCGAATTGTGGGCCTTGAGCGGTCACGACATGGCCGACGACATCGAGATCATGCCGGTCATGCCCTTCTACCGGCTCAACTGGCCCGATGGGACGAACTTCGACTATTCCAACGACGAAGAGCAATTGTTCGGCGAAATCGCGCAGCTCAATCCTGCGGACGTCGCCGGATACCAGCGCTTCCTCGAATATTCGGCAGGCGTCTACGAGGAAGGCTACGTCAAGCTGGGCCACAAGCCCTTCCTCGACTTCAAGTCGATGCTCAAGGCTGCTCCCGCGCTGGCCAAGAAGCAGGCGTGGCGCAGCGTCTATTCCATGGTGTCGAGCTATGTCGAAAACGAGAAGCTGCGCGAGGCACTGAGCTTCCACACCCTTCTCGTCGGCGGCAACCCGATGAAGACCAGCAGCATCTACGCCCTCATCCACAAGCTGGAAAAGGACGGCGGCGTCTGGTGGGCCAAGGGCGGCACCAACCGGCTGATCGCCGCCATGGTGAAACATTTCGAGCGGATCGGCGGCACTGTTCGCCTCCACGATCCCGTCGTCCAGGTGCACACGCTGGGCAACCGGGCGAGCGAGGTGGAAACCCATTCGGGCTGGAAGGAGCGCTTCGACGCAGTCGCCAGCAATGCCGACATCATGCACAGCTACAAGGACCTGCTGGGCGAAACGAAACGCGGCAAGAGCTACGCCAAGTCGCTGTCGCGCAAGAGCTTTTCGCCGGGTCTCTTCGTCGTCCATTTCGGCATCGAGGGCACCTGGCCGGGCATCCCGCATCACATGATCCTGTTCGGCCCGCGCTATAAGGGCCTCTTGGAAGACATCTACGATCACGGCGTCCTGCCGCAGGATTTCTCGATCTACCTCCACCACCCCAGCGTGACCGATCCCGGTATGGCGCCCGAAGGCATGAGCACCTTCTACGCGCTCGTCCCCGTCGCCCACATGGGCAAGCTGTCGGTCGACTGGGAAGAGATGGGCCCGATCCTGGAAAAGCGCATCCTCGACGAGGTCGAGCGCCGCCTGATCCCGGACCTCCATGGCCGGATCAAGACCAAGTTCCACTACGCGCCGCGCGATTTCGCGATGGACCTCAACGCCCATATGGGCAGCGCCTTCAGCCTCGAACCGGTGCTGACGCAGAGCGCATGGTTCCGCGGGCACAATCGCGACGACGTGATCGATAATTTCTACCTCGTGGGCGCAGGCACGCACCCGGGCGCCGGCATCCCCGGCGTGGTCGGCAGCGCCAAGGCGACCGCGGGGCTCATGATTGAGGATTTGCTCGAAAAATGAAGAGACTAGCGGTTTATTGCGGTTCCGCTTCGCCTGAAGATCCGCGTTACATCCAGCTTGCCTATGATGTAGGCGCCGGCCTGGCGGAGCGCGGGATCGGCGTCGTCTATGGTGGCGGCAGGCTCGGCCTGATGGGCGCGACTGCGCGCGGCGCGCTCGAAGCGGGCGGCGAAGTGATCGGCATCATCCCCGAAGCGCTGGCCAATTCGGAAGTCGCGAACCACGATTGCACCGAACTGCACACCGTCGGCGGCATGCATGAACGCAAGCAGCGCTTCACCGATCTCAGCGACGGGTTCATCACCATTCCCGGCGGCGTCGGCACCATGGACGAGCTGTGGGAAGCGATGAGCTGGGCGCAACTGGGCTATCATTCCAATCCGGTCGGCCTGCTCAACGCATTCGGCTTTTACGATGAACTCATCGCCTTCAACCGCAAGATGGCGGACGTCGGCTTCGTGCGGCCTGCGCACCAGGGCATCCTCGTGCACGACACCTCGTTAAGCGGCCTGCTTCAGCAGATGGAAAGCTATTCGCCGCATACCCCGATCTTCAAGATGAAGGCGGAAGACCTCTGAGCGCGCAGCGCCCCCTTACCACGAGCAATTTGCGCGTCACTCCGGCGCGTGCCGGTGGCGGGCGCGAGCGTGCCGCTTTGGTCGCCAAGTCGTATGAGGCGATTGCGGAAGGCTCGCACAGCTTTGCCGCGGCCTCGAAGCTGTTCGACCGCACGACGCGCGAACGCTCATGGCTTCTGTACGCCTGGTGCCGCCGGTGCGACGATATCGCCGACAACCAGGACAAGGGCGGTCCGCTGGGCGACCAGGGCGATCTCAAAAGCGCCGAAGACCGCGTCCAGGCGATCCGCGTGCTGACCAGGCGCGCGCTGGACGAACAGCCCACGGCAGACTTCGCTTTCGATGCCTTCGGCCTGGTGGCCGACGAGTGCGGGCTCGACTGGGACATGGCGAACGACATGATCGGCGGCTTCGCGCTCGACGCCACCCGCTGGCAGCCACGTACCGAGGCCGACATGATGCGCTATTGCTATCATGTGGCCGGATCGGTCGGCATCATGATGGCGGTGATCATGGGCGTGCCCAAGGACGACGGCGAAACGCTCGACCGCGCCTGCGACCTCGGCCTTGCCTTCCAGATCGCCAATATCGCGCGCGACATTACCGAGGATGCAGAAGCCGGACGCTGCTACCTGCCAGCGACGTGGCTGGCCGAACTGGACTGGGAAGCGGGTGAACATGCCCTTCCCGAAAACCGCTTCAAGCTCGCCAGCCTGATGCCGCGCCTCATCGCGCTGATGGAAAAGCACGAGGCGGCATCGAAGCTCGGCGCGAAGAAGCTGCGCTTCCGCCAACGCTGGGCCGTGCTTGCGGCGGCCAATATCTACGGCGCGATCGGGCGCAAGGTGCTTGGTCGCGGCCAGCTGGCCTGGAACAAGCGCGTACGCGTCGGCGGCCTGGAGAAAAGCTGGCACGTGACCACCGCTTTTTTCGAAGCGCTATGGAACCGTCCGAGAGGGCCACATGAACCGATCATCTGGTCGCGCCACGATTTCAGGCCCGTCGCCGGTTGGTAGCGTGACGCCAGGCGCTTGATGGATCTGGCCGCTACGGCTAGCGCGCATTCGTATGATTTCGAAACTCCTCATCGCCAATCGCGGCGAAATCGCCTGCCGGATCATTCGCACCGCGCGTGAAATGGGCATCGCCACCGTGGCGGTCTATTCCGACGCCGATGCAAAGGCGCTGCACGTGCGGCAAGCGGACGAGGCGGTGCATATCGGCCCCTCGCCAGCAGCGGAAAGCTATCTGGTTGGCGAGAAGATCATCGCTGCGGCAAAGCAGACCGGTGCCGAGGCAATCCATCCCGGTTACGGCTTCCTGTCGGAGAACGCAGGGTTCGCGCAGGCGGTCATTGACGCAGGCCTGATCTGGGTCGGCCCCAAACCGTCCAGCATCGATGCCATGGGCCTGAAGGATGCCGCGAAAAAGCTTATGCGCGAGGCAGGCGTGCCGGTCACACCGGGCTACGAGGGCGAGGACCAGTCGGTAGAGCGCCTGAAGCAAGAGGCCGACGCCATCGGCTATCCCGTGCTGATCAAGGCGGTCGCAGGAGGCGGCGGCAAGGGCATGCGCAAGGTCGATGCCGCAGCCGATTTCGAAGCATCGCTCGAAAGTTGCCGGCGCGAGGCCAAGGCCAGCTTCTCCAACGACGAGGTGCTGCTGGAAAAGTGGATCACCTCGCCCCGTCATATCGAGGTGCAGGTCTTCGGCGACAGCCACGGGAACGTCGTCCACCTGTTCGAGCGCGATTGCTCGCTCCAGCGTCGCCACCAGAAAGTGATCGAGGAAGCCCCCGCCCCCGGCATGGACGAGGCCACCCGCGAGGAAATTTGCGCCGCGGCCGTGCGCGCCGCCAAGGCGGTCGATTACGAAGGCGCAGGCACGATCGAATTCATCGCCGACGCCAGCGAAGGCCTGCGCGCCGACCGCATCTTCTTCATGGAGATGAACACGCGCCTGCAGGTCGAACACCCGGTGACCGAAGAGATCACCGGTGTGGACCTGGTGGAGTGGCAGCTACGCGTGGCAAGCGGCGAGCCGATCCCGTTGAAGCAGGACGATCTCTTCATCGACGGCCATTCTATCGAGGCGCGCCTCTATGCCGAAGACCCGGGAGGTGGCTTCCTGCCCTCGACCGGCAGGCTCGACCATTTCGATCTCGGTGTCGAAGGGCGGATCGAAACGGGCGTCGAAGAAGGCGATATGATCTCGCCGTACTACGATCCGATGGTCGCCAAACTCGTCGTTTGGGGTGAGACGCGCCCCGAGGCCATCGACCAGCTCGCCGACATCGCCGAAAGCGTCGAAATCTGGCCGGTGAAAACCAATGCGGCATTCATAGCGAATTGCCTGCGCGACGAGGATTTCGAAGACGCGAACCTCGACACCGGGTTCATCGAAGCGAAGCTCAACACGCTGGTGTCGGCAGACGAGGCTGATGGCGATATCTGGCAGACCGCTGCCGACTTTATCGCGCTTGCCGAAACGGAAGAACACGAAGACCTGCCGATCGGCCTGCGCCTCAATGCGCCGGGCAGGCTCAATGCAACGCTCACGCACAAGAGCGAGACGCGTACAGTCAGCGCGGCTGCGTCGCATGTCGACAGCCTGGCAACAGGATTCGTCGACCCCGAGCGCGCAGTCGTCTTCGCCGACGGGCAGAGTTTCGTCTTCGAACGCCAGTCTCGCGGCTCTGGCGCCGCTGCGGCCGGCGACGGCGCCATCCTCGCTCCCATGCCGGGCAAGGTCATCGCGGTCGATGTGGCCGAGGGCGACACTGTCAGCGCAGGCCAGCGGCTGATGGTGCTCGAGGCGATGAAGATGGAACACGCCCTCACAGCGCCCTTCGACGGGACCGTGATCGAGCTATCCGCTGCGACAGGCGGCCAGGTCCAGGTCGAGGCCGTGCTGGCGGTTGTCGAGCCGAAAGAAGAATAAGGCTTCCCTTTCGCTCCGACCCTTGCAAGCGTGTCCAATGAGGAGAGAGGGCACGCATGAGCTGGCAGGACGAACTCGACGAATTGCGCCGACGCGAGGCGCTCGCCGAACAGATGGGCGGCGAGGAAAAGGTCTCGCGCCAGCACGCGCGCGGCAAGATGGATGCCCGCGCCCGGCTCGCCGCGCTGGTCGACGACGGCAGTTTCCGCGAAATCGGCAAGATCGCGGGCAAGGCGAGCTATGACGAAAACGGCGACCTTGCCGGTATCCTCCCCGCCCCCTTCCTCTTCGGCAAGGCGCTGGTCGAAGGGCGTCCGGTCGTCGCCACGGCAGACGATTTCACCATTCGCGGCGGCGCGGCGGATGCAGGGATTTCCCGCAAGATGGTGCAGGCCGAAAAGATGGCGCACGAGCTCAAGCTGCCCATCATCCGCATGATCGACGGCACGGGCGGTGGCGGCAGCGTCAAGACGCTCGAACAGATCGGCGCGACCTATATCCCCGCCGTGCCGGGATGGTCGGACGTGGTGAAGAACCTCGATACCGTGCCTGTCGTCGCCCTCGCGCTCGGCCCGACGGCCGGGCTTGGCGCGGCGCGTGCGGTGGCGAGCCATTATTCGGTCATGGTTAAGGGCCTCAGCCAGATCTTCGCCGCCGGCCCCGCCGTGGTCGACGGTCTCGGCGACAGTTACAAGGGATCGACCGATCACAACCAGGCCAAGGAAGACCTCGGCGGCAGCGGCATCCATACCCGCAACGGCGTGATCGACGACGAGGTGGTAAGCGAGGCCGAAGCCTTCGCCCGTGCGCGCCATTTCCTTTCCTTCATGCCCGAACACGTCGGCCAGTTCGCGCGCCGATCCAATTGCACCGATCCGGCCCACCGCCGCGAGGAAGCGCTGCTCTCCCTCGTCCCGCGCGAGGACAAGCAGGTCTATTCCATGCGCCGCTGCATGGAGATGGTGTTCGACCAGGGCACCGTATTCGAAATCGGCCGCATGTGGGGCCGCGCCTGCATCACCGCCCTCGCCCGGCTCGACGGCTGGCCGGTCGCGGTGCTTGCCAGCGATCCCTCCTATCTCGGCGGATCGTGGGAGGCAAAAACATCCGAAAAGGTCGAACGCTTCGTGAAGCTGGCCGACCAGTTCCGCCTGCCGATCGTCCATCTCGTAGACAACCCCGGTTTCATGATCGGGCGCGAGGCGGAAATGGCGGGCACCATCCGTTACGGCGTGCAGGCAATGAATGCGATCTACAAGGCCAGCGTCCCGCTCGCCTCGGTCGTGCTGCGCCGCGCCTATGGCATTGCGGGTAGCGCGATGAGCAATGCGGAGACGTACCAGTACCGCTTTTGCTGGCCGTCGGGCGATTGGGGTTCGCTACCCATCGCTGGCGGTCTGGAGGTGGCCTACAAATCGGAACTGGAAACGGCGGAGGACCCGGAAGCCGAACTCGCCACCATCCGCGAACGGCTGGACAAGGTCACATCGCCTTTCCGCAGCGCCGAGCGCTTCAATGTCGAGGACATCATCGACCCGCGCGATACGCGGCCCTTGTTATGTGAATTCGCCGATCTCGCCTGGCGACGCTTGCACGCCGAAGCCTAGGCGTCTTCGGGCATCTTTTCGCCGAACAGTTCCCCGCGTTCGGAGAACAGCACGAAAGCAAGGCTCAATACCGCGGTGACCAGCAGCGCTGCGGCCAGCGGGCGGGCCGTGCCGTCATAGGCATAGCCGACGAAGGCCCCCAGCAAGGCGCCGCTGGTCATGCGCAGGAATCCCTGCGCCGAAGACGCCGCGCCGGCGATGTGGCGGAAGGGCTGCAAGGCGATGCTGCCGAAATTCGCCCCGATGAAGCCGAGCAGGCTCATGTTCGCCGCCATCAGCGGGACGAAAGTCCACAGCGTTTCGTCGGGCTGGTTGGCGAAATAGAGCTGCGCCGCCGCCACCGCGATAAAGGCGAACAACGCTGCGTGGCTGACCTTGCGCGCGCCGAAACGTTCGACGATCCGGCTGTTGGACCAATTGGCCAGCGCCATGCAGCCTGCGCAGATGGCGAAGATCAGCGGGAAGCGGTCGCCCGCCCCGAAAGCCTCGCCGATCAGCTGCTGCGAGGAATTGATGAAGCCGAACAGACCACCGAAGACCAGCGCGCTGCCAAGCGTGTAGCCGATGGTTTCGCGCAAGGTGACCGCGCTCTTCATGTTGCGCGCAATCGGGCCGATGCGGATTTCCTGCCGGTCTTCCTCGTGCAGCGTCTCCGGCAGGCGGAAATAGACCCACGCGCTCATCACTACGCCCGCCAGCGCCATGCTGGCGAAGATCCAGCGCCAGTCGCCCATCAGGACGAGCACACCCTGCCCGATGCTGGGCGCAACTGCCGGGACGAGTAGGAAGATCACGAAAATCAGGCTCATCATGCGCGCCATCTTGTCGCCGCCCACCCGGTCGCGAATGATCGCGGGCGGCAGGGCGATGATTCCGGCTGCAAAAAAGCCCTGCGCCGCGCGCAACACCACCAGCATGTCGAATGTGCTGGCCAGCGCGCAGGCGATCGAAAGCGTGATGTAGAGGAACAGCGCCACGAACAGCACGGGCCTGCGCCCATAGCGGTCGGCGAAGGCACCCGGCACCAGCGTACCGATCCCTGCTGCGAGCAAATAGGCACCGACCACGAATTGCCGGTTGTTGCCCTGCGCACCCAGGTCGGTCGCCAGTGCGTCGAGCGCGGGGAGGATGGCGTCGATACCGAAAGCGTTGAGCGCCATCAGCAGCGCCATCATCCAGATCAGCTCGCGCTCGCCAATGGGCGCGCGGCTGGCGGCCCCGGCAAGGGGGCGTTCGCCCGTCGCAAGTTGATCGTTTCGCATTTGCACAAAATGGCGGGTGCCGCACAAGGTTCCGCTTTGCAACCCGTATCGCTATCTGTTTGGGCATGAGCGAAGCGCAGGACAGGGATGATGACGAGGAGGCCGATGGCCTGCGCAAGATCATCCATGTCGACATGGATGCTTTCTTCGCCAGCGTCGAACAGCGCGACAATCCGGACTTGCGCGGCAAGCCCGTGGCAGTCGGCGGGGCGAGCGGGCGCGGCGTGGTGGCCGCGGCCAGCTACGAAGCGCGCAAGTTCGGCGTGCGCAGCGCCATGCCCTCGGTCACGGCCAAGCGGCTGTGCCCCGACCTAATCTTCTGCAAGAGCCGCTTCGACGTCTACCGCGAGGTCTCACAGCAGATCAGGGCGATTTTCCGCCACCACACCGAACTGGTCGAACCGCTTAGCCTCGACGAAGCCTATCTCGATGTGACCGAAGACCGGCTGGGCATTGGCAGCGCGACCCGCATCGCCGAACTGATCCGGCAGGAAATCCGCGCCAAGACGAAGCTGACCGCCAGCGCCGGGGTCAGTTACAACAAGTTCCTCGCCAAGCTCGCCAGCGATCAGAACAAGCCCGACGGGTTATGCGTTATTCGCCCGGGCCAGGGCGCCGATTTCGTCCAGTCCCTGCCCGTCAGGCGGTTTCACGGCGTCGGTCCGAAGGCGGAGGAGAAGATGACCCGCCTCGGCATAGCGACGGGTGCGGACCTCGCCGCCAAGGATATCGAGTGGCTGCGCGCCCATTTCGGCAGTTTCGCAGACTATCTCTACCGCGCCGCGCGCGGCATCGACCTGCGCCCGGTGCGCGCCAGCCGGACCCGCAAATCTGTGGGTGGAGAACGCACTTTCAGCCGCGACATCTCCTCCGGCGGCGAACTGCGCGAGACGCTGGAGAACATCATCGACATCGTCTGGGAGCGGATCGAGCGCGCCGAAGCAAGCGGGCGCACGGTCACCCTGAAACTGAAATACACCGACTTCCAAATCTTCAGCCGGGCCAAGTCCGTGCCCCGCCCGATCACCGGCAAGGAGGAGTTCGCGAGCGTGTCCCGCATCCTGCTCGAAGAGGTTCTTCCGCTGCCCATGCCGATCAGGCTGATGGGGCTGACACTGTCAAAGCTCGAAAAGGACGAAGAGGAAGAACCACGGCGCCCCGACGCGCAGCTGAGCCTGCTCTAGGCGGCGTTGGAGCGCCACAGGGCCAGCCGCTCGCGCGTGCGCGAGCTCAGCGGTTCGGGCAGCGAATGAGTGGGAAAGAACCGCGCTTCCACGATCTCGCGGCCATCGGGTCTGGGCAGGTCGTCGATGACGGCAGCAAAGATATGCGCTGTATGCGCGGCGCCCGACAGTTCTTCTTTGATCGTACCGATAAGCCTGATCGCGGTCGCTTCACAGCCGACCTCTTCGCGCATCTCGCGCCGCGCAGCCTGTTCCGCCGTTTCACCGCGATCGATGCCGCCACCGATGAAAAACCAGCCTTTGGGACCATAGCTGTGGCGCACGAGGAGCAATTGCCCGTCGAGGTCACGCACGATCACGCTCACCCCGTCGCGGGTCGTGCCGGTGGATTTGCGCAGGCGCGCGCGCAAGCGGTAAGCGATGCGAAGGGCGAGCCGGTGCAGCGGCGCCGGGATCAGGTGAAGCATGTGACGGGCTGGCTCGCACCCTTGAGGAGCCGTGCGACAGGCAGGTCGCTCTGGCCGGACACGGCATCGTCGAAAACCGTGCGCTTGTCCGAACCGCGGATCACGAAGGCGATCTGGGCGGAATCGAGCAACGACGGCAGCGTCAGGCTGATCCGGTCGAACGGAGCTTCCGGCGGCAGGGGATCGGGCGTCAGCCGGATGATCCGCCGCTCTTCATCGAGCTGCGGATCGGTGTTGGGAAAGAGCGAAGCGATGTGACCGTCCGCGCCCATGCCGAGCCAGGCAAGATCGAAGTGCGGGACTGCTTCCATGATCGTCAGCGTCACCACTTCCGCGCCGGCCGGTTCGAACAGGGCGCTCAGCTTCCCCGTGTTCGACGCGTCGTGATCTTCGGGAACGATGCGATCGTCATTCGGCCATACGACCAGCCGCGAGAAATCGAGGTCGTGTTCGAGCAGCTTCTCTATAATCGGGAAAGGGGTCGAACCGCCGGGGACGGTGATCGTGACCGGCCCATCCCCTCCATCCAGTGCCTCGGAAAACCGTGCGGCGAGCCAGTCGGCGATTGCTTCGTCGCTAGCCCGTTCAATGATCGTTACGTCTGCCATCGCTCACACATACAACAAACCCGCCCGCACCCAAGGTGCGAACGGGTTGTGAATTGGTATTTTCTTGCGAAGCTTACTTGCTGGTCTGGTTGAGGAACCAGATGCGCTCTTCGCACTGGTCGATCCAGTCATCGACGATGCCGCTGGTCGCGTTGTCGCCGGCGGTTTCGGCTTCTTCTTTCACCTTGCCGAGACGGTCGTGAAGCTTGCGGTTGTCGTCGCGCAATTCCTTGACCATCGCGTCCGCAGTGAGCGTGACGTCGTCCTGGTCGGCGATCTTGGTCTCGCTGGCGACCGAGCCGATCGAGGTCAGCGTGTATTCGTCGTTCTTGCGCACGCGCTCACCCAGATCGTCGACAGTGGCGATCAGCTGGGCGGCCTGCTCGTCGAACAGGACGTGCAGGTCGCGAAAGCGCGGGCCTGCGACATGCCAGTGGAAGTTCTTTGTTTTCATGTAGAGCGCCAGCGTGTCGGCCAGTGCGCCGTTGAGCGCGGTAACGAGACCGGCTTTCGAATTGTTGCCGAGTTCGGCCATGGAAAATCCCCTTCGTGAGTTGTGAAGTGTACACCCAACCAACGGGAGGAAGGACGAAGGGTTTCATGGTCTTTGGCTGTTGCAGAGATCGGAATAAACGATCCTTGTCAGACGAAGCGAACGGAAAATCCGATTATTATCGCAGCGATGAAGATGATGCCCGCCAAACCCAGTCGAACCGCGCGATGGGGTAGCAGGCGGAGCCTCTCGCCAAGCGCATAGCCGGTCGCAATCGCCGCCACTCCACCCAATGCGCCGCCGAGCGCTGCCATTTGCGGGAAGGCGAGCGCCGCACCAATCGCGAAGACCACGAAGCGCGCCGCATCGGTAAGCTGGCGCAATGCCAGAGCGAGCCCGATGGCGAAGAGCGAACGGGTCGGTTCCGCAGGCGGCTTGCCGCGAATGGGCCACGCGAGTTCGACCGCCGCCAACAGCAGGGCCATCGCGACGAACATCTGCGCCGTATTGACCGACAGCAAGGCGGCGAACCTGCCGCCGGCCCACCCGGCCAGTGCCCCCGTCGCGGCCGCCACAGCCACTCCTGTCGCAATAAGGCCGGGCGATCGCCCCAGTCGGGCGCGCAGATCCGCGATCAGCAGCTGGTCGCGCGCGCCGACCGAGAGCGCGAAGGCCGCGACAAGGGCGAACAGCAGCGCGCTCATCTAAAGCGGCGTCACGCCTTCCATGGCCCGGTAATCGCGATCGTGCGCGTCGGCGCATAGGCATTCACGAAGAACCATTTCCCGTCGGGCGAGAAGCACCCGCCTGCCAGCTCGGTCTGCATGCGCAGGCGGCCGAAAGCATAGGGCTCGCCAGCGGGCGTGATCCCGATGAGCCGGTTGTCCACGATCGGCGTGTACTGGTCTTCGCACACGATCAGGTGACCGTTCGGGCCGACCGTGAGATTGTCGCCGTAATTGAACTGCGCTGCGTTTTCGCTTTCGAAGAAAAGCTCGAAACGGTCGGGACCGGCACCGCGTCCGGGCACCAGCCTGAACACCTGGCCATATTTTGCCGCCCCTCCGCTGGTCGAGCACACGTAAAGCTCGTTGGTGCCCATGTGGATACCCTCGCCGCGCGCGATGATGGATGCGCCCTGCGCCGCCGCGCGTTCACGCAAATCGTCCTCCGGCGCCTCGACATCGTCCAGTGCGATCCAGCGCACCGGATAGCTGTTCCCGACCGGCATCAGGGGCGCATCATGGTTGCGGGTGTCGGGCACGGAGTCGATCACCATCGCCTCCAGCCTGCCGCCTTCGGCCAGTTTGCCGCGGACCTTGGGGATGAAGCGGTAGAGCACGGAATCGCCGCGATCTTCGGTCAGGTAGACGATGCCGGTTTCCGGATCGACGCAGGCAGCCTCGTGGTTGAACCGGCCCATTGCCTTGAGCGGCACGGGGTCGACCTGCCCTTCGGCATCGGCCGGGATTTCGAAGATCCAGCCATGGTCGCGGCCCAGCTTGTCGGGCGCGATATTTTCGGGCTCGGTGACATATTCCTCGCAGGTCAGCCAGCTACCCCAAGGCGTCACCCCGCCCGAGCAATTGCGGATGGTCCCGGCCAGCGAGCGATATTCGCGCTTTTTCTCCAGCGTCGCCGCATCGAGCACAAGCGTCGTGGTGCCGCCCGGAAGCACTGCTCTGCCCGCGAGCCTGTCGTATCCGTCGGCGATCGCCCCGCCGCCCTCGTCGAAGGGCGTGAGTTCATGATTGCGCACCAGGGCGATCTCTCCGCCGGGCAGCGGCAGGCAACCCATCCCGTCGGCCTTGTCCGGCACCGTCCCGCCATCGCTCATTGCTTCGCCAAGGCTGGACAGCAGGCGGTAGGAGAAGCCTTCGGGCAGGTCGAGCAAGCCATTCGGATCGCGGACCAGCGGGCCGTATCCCGCATCCGTCAAATCCGCCCCGCGCGTCATGCACCCGCTCAGCGTCAAAGCGCCGAAGGCGGTTGCGGTCGTGGACAGGAATTGGCGGCGCTGCATCTGGGTGGTCATACTTCTCTCCATTGGCCCGGAGGCCTCGCCATGCGATAGCAGCGTGAAAGCCAAATGACAGCAGGGAGAAGGGCATGGAACTGAAAGCGGGAATGGCAGCCGTCGTCACGGGCGGCGCCTCGGGTCTGGGCAAGGCGAGCGCGAGCGCGCTGGCCGAGGCCGGGCTAAAAGTGACGATCTTCGACGTGAACGAGGAAGCGGGCGAAGCGCACGCGAGCGAAATCGGCGGACATTTCGCGCGGGTCGACATCACCGATGAACAGTCGGTGGTCGACGGTTTCGCGTCCGCCCGCGCGGCCCACGGACAGGAGCGCGTCACGGTCCATTGCGCCATGACCAGCCGCCGGGGCAAGACGCTGGGCTGGGACAAGGAAAGTGGCGGTTACAAGCGCCTTTCCACCGAAGACTACGCATTCGGCGCGGAGGGCATTCTCGTCTCATCCTACCGCATCGCCAGCCATTCCGCTCTCGGCATGGCCAATAGCGAGCCGCTCAACGAAGACGGCGAGCGCGGCGCCATCACCCTCACCGCAAGCGTCGCCGCGCAGGACGGGCAGATAGGGCAGGTGATTTACGGCAGCTGCAAGGCGGGTGTGAACGGGCTGGTGCTGCCGATGGCCCGCGACCTCATGGACCTCGGCATTCGCGTCAACTCGGTCATGCCGGGCATTTTCGCGACCCCGCTGATGCTGGGGATGAAGGATCGCAACCCGCAGATGTGGGACCAGCTCAACGCCAGCGTGCCCTTCCCCAAACGGCTCGGCCATCCGGAGGAATTCGCCTCGCTGATCGTCGAGATCGCTCGCAACAGCTACATCAACGGCCACCAGTTCCGCCTGGATGGCGCGATCCGCATGCCGCCGAAATAGCGCCGCCGAGGAGCGTTAGCCCACTTACTTGCCGGTCGGGATGGGATTGCCCAGCAGGAAATCGTCGGCCGAATATCCGAAAGTGTGGATCTTGCGCTGGCCAAGTGGGACGTTGGAGGCTGCACCCGGGCGGTAAGGCCCGAGGCCACGTCCGAGCATGAGCGCGCCCAGCAAGTAGATCGCCGGTTCCAGCTTCTTCTGGCGCGCCATTTCCCGGTAGTACGAGGCGTACTTCCGGTTGGCTTCGGTGGCCCTGCGGTCGTATTCGGGTGACGTGAGAAGGTAGAAATTCAGGCGATAAGCCATGTTTCCGCCGCGCCCCCTCGCTTCATCCTGGAGATAGGCCTGGATGTTGTCGTAGTTGAACAGCCGCGCACCCGCGTTTTGCATTCGGTCCCCGGACGCCATCCGGGCCTGCGAAGCCTTGAAAAGCGAACTCTTCATAAGCTTGCGCGTGAACGGCACCTTTTTCTCAACATACTGATCGGCAATTGCGGTTACGTAGGCAGCGCTGGCATCGGTCAGGAAGCGGCGCAGCGGTGAGATGGGTTCTGCCAGCTCGTTGACCGGGTAGAACACGATGCCATGCTTGATCGAGAACGCGTCGGTCGACCCGAAGAAAGTCTTGAACAGATCGCGGTAGTGAACGTCCGCAGCATCGATGTCGCGAGGCGACTGGTTGAGATAATAGGAGAAATTGGCCGCCAGTGTCGCAAGCGCGGGGCGAATGACCTCATCGGCAAATGCCATGGTCTGGGGGGAGGGATTCTTGCATTCGCCGTAGTTCACGCATGTGTTGGTCTTTTCGACATAACCGGCAACCGAAGCGTGCAATTTGCATACGTCCTTCGGGGCGAGACCCCGGAACTGTTTGCCTTTGAAATCGATCACAGCCGGCGCTCTCAGGCTGCTCGAGCAGAAATCGCCCTCGGCAGTTCTTGCGGCCTGCCGGGCTTGCGACACGCTTCGGAAATAGAGGTCGGACGGTTTCTCCGGATTTGCCGCGAAGCCTGCAAGCGCCTTGGAGAGATCGCCGCCAGTATACGTCTGCAAGGAATCTGTGCGCACGGTGAGGTGGCTGCTGCCAGGCTCGATTTCGTATTTGAAATCGGTTGTCCAGACAGGTTCCTTGTTGCCGCTTCTGGTCTGCATCAAGGCCTGCTTTTCCTTGAAGGCAACCCAGCCTTCCGCAACCAGCCAGCGTCCGCCGTCTCCATCGCGCGGCAGTTCGTCGCTGACGACCAGAAAGCGGATGCTCCGCGCCTTGGTGTCTCCCCTGCGGAAACGGGACGCACATTGGGCAAAGGTCATTCCCGGGAGCTTGGCGATCGCTTTGCCGACCGGCGTCGCCTGCTGTTCGATCTGTTCCCAAGTCCCGATCGCCTCGTACCGCGCGTTGATAACGACCAGCGCATCGAAAGTCGCGCCATTGCGCCGCATCAGGCAGCCGCCCCGGTGAGTGGGCTTGCTGTGGGAAGAGATCGGGTAGGTCTGTTCCAGATTCGCAAGGTAGACGCTGTAGTCGTCGGTCTGCGCAATCCGGTTGTCGAGGATGAAATGGGCGTAATCCCGGGCACCGGCACTTATTGGCCAGATCGCAACACCGACGATCGCCAGAGACACCACGAAAAAGCGCGCAAACAACTTCCCGATCGACATTCATCTGCCCCCAATATCCCAACGGCATCACTAATAACGTCATGGACCTGTAACTCAAGGACGGGGCAGACTTGAACGGCACCTTCCGGATGGCTCCCGATTATCAGAAGGCGAATCCCGAAGGTTCATACGCAATGCCGAGAATAAGTATCAAATTGCTACTTTTGCGAATATTTTGGAGAATAATTTCGGTTTTTCGGCAAGATTTTCAGCACTCTGGAATATACCGGGAAAAAATTATCCGCAGGCGGTAGACGAAAGTGATCTGATCGGTATCAATAGACCCTCAAATTCGGATTAGGGTCGTTAATCCAATGTTGTTTAGGGACGAGGTTGTTCGCAAGCGTGCGGACAGCATGCACGGGTCTGTGGTCTTGAGCCAGCCGCGTGCCACGACGATGATTGTCGTGGCGCTGGGGGTGCTCATGGTCGGCTTTCTGGCGTTTGCCTTCCTGGGCGAATACTCCCGCACAGAGACTGCGCGTGGCATCCTGATCACCGATCCGCCTTCGGCCAAGATCAGCGTGGCCAGGCAGGGCGTTGTAAGCGAGATTTTCGTTCGAGATGGCGACATCGTCCGCAAGGGCGATCCCCTCTTGAGGATCGATACCGACATCCAGACCGGGGAAGGTGCGCGGATCGCGGCCGGCGGCGTGGCAGCGATCGAACTGGAGACGGACCTCCAGCGGAAACAGTCGATCGATATCCGCAATTCCTATCGCAGCGCCGGTTACCAGCTGGATGCGCAGGTGGCGGATCTCGATTCGCAAGTGCGGACCTATGAGAACCAGGTCACCATGCAGCGCGGCGTGGTCGATTCGAACCGCGAACTCCTCGCCAAGGCAGAGCGGGTTGCCGAACGCGGTTTCGTCAGCGGGGTCGAAATCGAACGCAGGCGCCAGCAGGTAATCCAGAGCGAACAGCAACTGGCCAATCTGGAGCAGCAGCTGGTGACGACCAAGAGTTCGCTTCAGCGCGCGCTGTTGCAGAAAAGCTCGCTCCAGGCCGACATGTCCCGCGAGCTGAACCTGCTGGAAACCTCCGTCTCCCGCCTCGAACGGGAAAGGGACCAGATGGCGGGCTCCAAGGAGTTCGTCGTCGCCTCGCCCATTTCCGGCAAGGTGACAGCGATGCAGCTGGCGCAAGGCCAGACGGCGACGCCCGGCATCTCCGCGATGACCATCGTACCGCTGGGCAAGCAGGTGGAAGCGCAGGTCTTCGCACCCTCGCGAGCCATCGGCCTGGTCGACAAAGGCCAGGAAGTGAACCTGCTGGTCGATGCCTTCCCTTACCAGAGGTATGGCAACATCGACGGCAAGGTCGAAATGGTGTCGGCCACGATGATCGATCCGCGCCAGATCGATGCGCCGTTCAAGGTGGAAGAGCCGGTATTCCGCATCCGCGTCCTGCTCAATGAAGAGGGCGCCGATCTCGCAGAGCGCGGGATTATCCTCCAGCCCGGCATGACCTTGCAGGCAAGTATCGTGCTGGAGCGCCGGACATTCCTCGAATGGTTGCTCTCCCCCCTCACCGCAGTGACGAAGCGCAATCAATGAGCATGGACCTGATCAATCTTACCGGTCGGCCGACCACCCCGTTCATTGCCCAGGACGAAGGCAGCGAATGTGCCTTGGCCTGCATCGCGATGGTGGCAGGCTATCATGGCCTCAAGACCGACATCCAGACGCTGCGGAGGCAGTTCGGCATTTCGCTGCGCGGGGCGACGCTCAAGCAGATGCTCGAAGTTTGCGAACAGCTGAAGCTCAATGCGCGTCCGGTTCGCTGCGAGGTGGAGGACCTGGCACACCTCGCCCTGCCCGCAATACTCCATTGGGACTTGTCCCACTTCGTCGTGCTGACCAAGGTACAGCAAGGCATCGGCGGCCCCAAGTTTACTATCCTCGATCCCGGCACTGCAGAGCGCAAGCTGACCGCGGCGGAGATGTCGGACAGTTTCACCGGCGTCGCCGTTGAAATCCGCAAGGCCGAAAATTTCCGACAGGAAAACCAGCAGCGCAAGCTGAAGATCAGCAATCTCTGGGGCTCGATCAGCGGGCTCTGGAGCAACCTGCGCAACATCCTCATCGTATCGCTTGTGATGCAGCTGGTCGCGCTGTCGATCCCGTTCTTCACGCAAATCGCGATCGACACGATCATACCTTCATACGATTACGATCTGCTGGGAGTGCTTGCCATCGGGTTCGGCATGCTGGCCCTGATCGGCCTTGCCGCGAACTGGTTGAGAGGCCTTATCATCGCCAGCCTCAATGCCGCGCTGTCATACCAGATAATCGTCAATCTTTTCCGCCACCTGACCAGTCTGCCGCTAACCTGGTTCGAAAAGCGACATGTGGGCGACATCGTTTCCCGCTTCGGGTCGACCAAGCCGATCAGCCAGTTGCTCAGCCAAGGCATGGTTGCCGCCTTTGTCGACGGCATTCTGGCAGTGCTGACGTTCATCCTCATGATCGTCTACTCGCCCTTGCTCTCCGCGATCGGGGCCGGGGCACTGATCCTCTATGGCCTCATACGCTGGGCGTTCCTGCGTGCCATCAAGCTACGCAATGTCGACGTCATCACGACGGCGGCAAAAGAAAACTCCGTGTTCATGGAAACGGTGCGGGGGGCATCCGCGATCAAGGCTTTCGCGCAGGAAAGCAATCGGATGCGCATGTGGCAACGCTCCAAGGCCGACGCAGTCAATGCCGAGATCAAGCTAGCCCGGCTGACCTCCGTATTCGATGCGCTCGCCAGCTTCATCCCTACCGCAGAACGGGTGCTGTTCCTCTACGTCGCCGTGCTGCTTGTGCTCGATGCACAGCTCACCGTGGGCATGATCTTCGCCTACCAGGCGTATAAGTCGCAATTCCTCGACGCGGGCATCAGGCTGATCGAGCAGGCGGTCAATTTCCGGATTCTCCAGGTCCACCTCGGGCGTATTTCGGATATCGCCTTGTCCGAACCGGAAGAGCAGCGCGGCCAGGAAACGATCGAGCGGCTGGACGAACTGGAGAAAGGCGTGCTCGCGCGCGGCATCCGATTCAGGTTCAGCCCGACCGAAGACGAAGTCCTTGCAGGCGCCAATCTCTACCTGCCCAAGGGGGCGGTCGTCGCCATGGTCGGGCCTTCGGGCGGCGGCAAGACCACATTGCTCAAGGTCATGGCGGGCCTGCTCGAACCGAGCGGAGGGCAGGTGCTGGTCGATCGCACGCCCTTGAAGTCGATCGCCCATTCCTCCTGGCGCAAGTCGATCGGCTTCGTGGCGCAGGAGGACAAGCTGTTCGCCGGGAGCCTCGGCGAAAACATCGGCTTCTTCGATCCCATGCTCGACATGGAGAGGGTGCGAGAGGTCGCGAAAATCGCGCATATCCATGACGAGATCGAAAAGTTCGCAATGGGCTACGAGACGCGCGTCGGCGATATGGGTTCTACCCTGTCGGGCGGCCAGAAGCAGCGCATCCTGCTGGCCCGCGCGCTCTACCACAGGCCGCAGGTGCTGTTCCTCGACGAGGCGACCGCGCATCTCGATCACCACCTCGAAGGCGAGGTGCTCAAATCCCTGAAGGAAACCGGTGTGACAGTCCTGATGGTGGCGCACCGCGGCCAGTCGATCGCCGCTGCCGACGAGCTGTTCCACGTCGCCATGGGCAGGGTTCGCAGGGCTGAGAAGACGCCCGATCCCGCGGCGAAGAGTGCGGAAAACCGGGACGAGGCGGAGCCCGGAGCAAGGCCCGAGGGCTCCAGCACAAAGCCGCTGGAGCCTGCGCTGCAAGAGGGCGCGCTGTGAGCGATGAAACGCCCTGTCGATGCGACGAAATGCTTACGTATAAACTCGACATATGTATATGCGAGTCTAGTCTAAATTCAGATTCGTGAGTAGTTCTCGAATCAATTGGAGGGGTTGCACAATGCAAGTTAAAATGGAATCCAATACTGAAAAATTCAATACAAGTATCAGGGATCTGACTAAGGAAGAATTACTGATCGTTGCTGGTGGCTATAGTACCGGCATCGTCTGCGAATATCCTCTACCGTACGAACCCGATTGGGATTTTTGGGACTATTACGACGATCCCAATTATGAAGACGTCTACACCGGCGGTGGCGGCGGTGGCGGCGGTTCCACTAGCGATCCCGAGCCTGAGCCTGAGCCTGAGCCGGAAGAGCCTGCCGATCCGGATGCGGATACGCCGACCAACCCGCCGGAGCCTGATCCGCTGCCTGGCAACGAAGATCCGAATCCCAATCCCAACTATCACCTGCCGTGATTTCCTGGCCGGGGCCCTGTGGCTCCGGCCAGTCTGATTACGGGTGATTAAAGGCGGGGCGGCCGCGCTGCCCTGTCACTTCTTCGACTTGCGTCCACCTGGATTGCGAGAGCGAAGGACTGTGCCTTTCGTCAATTGCATTTTCATAGGAGGAAAAAATGAATGCAATTAAGAAAATTTCCGTCGGAGGGGCGGAACTGAACAAGCAACTGCGCGAGCTCACCAAGGATGAGCTGGCCATGGTCGCCGGCGGTACCGGGACCATCGTGGTCACCGGCGATCGCTGGGAATGGGATTACTGGGATTACAACGACTATTATTCCGACCCCAATTACGAAGACGTCTACAGCGGCGGCGGCGGCGGTGGCGGCGACGCAGAGCCTGATCCTGAGCCGGAAGCGATGGACGAAGCGCTCAAAACTGCCTTGGAAGGTGAACTCGCCAAGCTCGAGCAGAACCTGAAGGACATGATCGACAAGGTCGGCGACTTCGACATCAAGGTCGGCGACTTCACCATCAAGGCCAGCGCACTGCTGGATGGTCTTGGCAAGCTGGGCGGCATCTTCGATCTCTACGAAGCCGGCCAGATTACCAACGACATCCTGAATGGCGACGCGAGCGTAGGCCAGGTGGTCGGCTTCCTTGGCGCACTCGCCCTTGGCGCCGGCATGGCAACAGCCGGAGCCGGACCGCTGGCAATCTTCATCGCAACTTCGGCAGCAGGCCTTCTCATCCCCGGCGCCGTCAACAGCGCAGTGGAACTGCTGAACGCCGGCTTCGAAGCTGCATTCGATATCGCGGTCGACAGTCTCGGCTCGGTACCGTCGGATCCGAGCTGGCCGGATTCCATCTCGGAATACCACTTCATTCTTCATCTGTTGGGTCAGCCGCACGATCACTCGGGCGATCCGTACGGCGATCCGTATTATGGTGGTGGCGGTTTCAACGACAACCCGCACTACCAGATTCCTTAATGAACCGGGCCGGGGCGCATTTGCGCTCCGGCCTATTTCCGACAGGACACCAAAACCATCAAGACACGTCGCACTCTCCTGAGCCCGCCCGAAAGAGCGGATCTCTCACAGGACGCTCTTGCAGCCCTGGAAGCGGCCACGGCCAAGCTCGCCTTGCTCGCGCCTCCGGAGCCTGCGCTCCTCAAGGCGATTGCGAACGGCTCCTTCCCCGAACTGATCCATCCCTTGTGCGCCCATCTCGGCAAGGGCGAAGGCCCGGACTGGAGCCGCATCGCGCAAGGCCGCGAATTGCGCGCGCATTTCTCCCGCGCGCTTGCCGGACCGATCACGCCGGAAAATCTGGTGACGGCCCTGTGCGAGGCGAATGCCTCCCTGCCGGGCTGCTCTGGAAAAATCCGCACAGCAGAAACCGGCCTGACCCCCAATGCAACGGGCATCCAGGTCTATTTTCCGCCCGCCGGCACTGTCTCGCCCCAGGTCGAGGCCATCGCCCGTTTTATCGCTCAGGGCGAAGACCCGCTCCTGGCCGCGATCGGCGCGCTCGGCATGCTGCTCAATTGCCACCCGTTTTCCGATGGCAACGGGCGCGTGTCGCGGGCGCTCTACGACCACTTGCTGCACAGGGCCGGCAGCCGCGATTTTTTCCCACTTTATCCTTTGCTTTTCGCAGCGCGCCGCTCTTTCGACCTTGCTTTGCGAGAGGCGGAGATCAAAGGCGACTGGTCACCATTCGTCATTCATAACTGCCTGCTTATCTCGATCACGGCCGACTGGCCTCGCGATGAAGCTGCCAGCAAAAACACCGCCCTACACGGAGCGAACCAATGAACACACTTCGCCAGCGATGCCCGCGATGCGGCACGCCTGTTCCCTTCAAGAAAACGCAGATGGGTCTTGGCAAGGAATTCGAGTGCCGCAAGTGCGGTGCGAAACTGATGATCCAGCGCAATTTCTGGATTCCGCTGCTCGCGCTTTTCGCTTTCTTCCGGCTCAAATCCTACACCGAAACAACGACTGAAATGGCGCTTCTCCTGCTCGGCCTCGCCGTGCTGGTCTATATCCTGTCGGTTATCTTCATGCAGCCCAAGTTACGTGACTAGCGATGCCGCGCGTTTCCACCATCCTGCCGCTGGCGATGGCGGTCCTGTCGATCCCGGCGCTAGCCTGGGTCGCGGAATCCGCGAAGCCCGCGCGCGCGGATGACGGCAGCAGGCAGGTTCCGGTCTCGGTCGGGCTTGACGCCGCGGAGTGCGACTTCAACCGCATTTCCCTTTCGCCCGATGGCAGCGCTGTGATTGCCTGGGACGACAGGAAACCCAACGCCGTCTATCCCGCGGGAAATGCGGCTAATTCGTCGATCGCCTACCTCGAGGCTGACGGCACGAAGCAATTCTTCCGGTTCCCCGGCGAGATATCGGCCCTGAACTGGCGAAGCAGTGGCAAATATGTCGAAATGCTCTTGGAAGGGCGCAATTACGGGTTGTTCGAGCCTGCCAAAAGCGAGCTGCGTGCCTGGCCGCTGCACCCTGCATGGGCTTCGACCAATGTCGAGAGCGCACGGTTCGATGCCCTGCGCGAAGGAATAGACAAGGATGGTCTTGTCGAAGATCTCGCCCGGCTGGAAGGCCCCTATTCCCGATTTGCGGGTGCCTTGGTCCTCGCCGCACGGGACGAGCTCTTCACTCCAGGGCAGCTCATGCGCCGGCCCGTCGGTGACGGATCGAACGCATCGCTTTTCGATCTCGCATCACCGTTGGCAGTGGCGCAGGGCGGCATGCCTTCCGCGCGCGAGGGCCTGCCGGTCAGGCCGCTGTTCAATCTTGCGACGGGAAAAATCGTGGGAGAACAGCACCTGGGAGCCGTGCGCCGCGCTCCGGACGACGTCTGGCGGTCTGATTTTACCGGTGGCCTGGTGGAAGACGGGGTGGCGGTCGGAGGATCAGCCGCGTTCCTGATCGCGTCTGCCAGCGGGGGCCATTTCGTGCGGTTCGAGCATGAGTCCAAGCCACCCGTGCAATATGCCCTATGCGGCAGTGGAACCGGCAATATCTCGAGCAGCATCACCGGTTTCGCGATGGGCGGAATGCAAAGCGCCGCGCTCTTTCATCGGCAGGCCGCGGGCAGCCGCAAGCTGGCCGTCCAGTTCCACGGCGGACCGTTTTCATCGGTGGAGGACGGCTATCCTTCGCGCACCATCCGAAAGCTTGTGGGTGCCGGCTACGATGTGCTGCAAATGGACGGCATCGGTGCGCGGACCAATGCGCCGATCGGTGACCGCCCCGATGTAACCGCACAATCACTTGGCAAGCTCAATGCCGAAGTCGCGGCCTGGGTCGCGCGCCAGGATTACGACGATATCGTGGTCGTCGGTGAGAGTTACGGCGCACTGGCCGCCTCCGATCTCGCCATCCGCTTCAATGAAAGCGGGCAGGATCCGGTCAGGCTCGCCCTCCTGGCGCCGCTCACGATCCTGCATGCCGACCGGGCTATGAACGGGCGCAAGCCCCACCCGGCCAGTCTCCAGCTTCGCTCGGAAGCCAAGGCATTCGGCGTAGGGCAAGATCGGGTCCGCCTCGGCGATTGGCTGGAGGATCTCATGATGCGTGCATGCAGCCTGGGCGAGGTGGTCGTGGTCATCGGGGAGGCCGACCGGCGCACGCCCCCTGACAACCAGGCGCCCTGCATCAGGAAAAAGGCGAAAATAGTCCCCGATGCTAATCATGTGTCACTCTTCGACAAGGACGAGGCCTGGCAATGGCTGAACTGAACGCCCCGGCAATCCCGCAGGCCGTCCAGGCAATCATGGACGAGGCGATCGACTACGCCCGCCCCCTGTCATTTCCCGCATTTCCGCAGGGTGTCGAGCAGTCCAACCCCCTCAACAGCGCGCCTTACGTATTCTCGTGGGAAGCGTTCGCGAGCGAGTTTTCCTTCGATGAGGTGAGGAAAGCGCGGACTTTGGTGCTGGCTCAGGCTTGTCGCAGGATGGCCGAAGCCGGTTTGCGCGTGGAATTCATCATGGTGGGGGGAAGTCACATCGCGCGCGAAGCGGCCCGCCCCAAGGATCTCGATTGCGTCATATTCTACAGCGTCGCACAACCGGACTCTGCCGACCTCGCCGCCATACCCCACCTCCAGAAAGGCTTGCTCGCAAGGAGAGTAGATGCGCGCCTGATCCCCTTCGACGGAGCTCCGATCCTGGCGGCCAAGATGCTGGGATTTTTCACCCTGCTCTATTCCAGTTCCAAGGGCGCGGGGAATCGCAAGGGGATGGTGCTGGTCGAACCGCCACCACCAGGGCGGTAAAGGCCCGTCGCACGGGCTGATGTGTTGGAGCGGGTGAAGGGAATCGAACCCTCGTCGTCAGCTTGGGAAGCTGCTGCTCTACCATTGAGCTACACCCGCAAAACATTGAAATAACTAAGGAAAAATTCGTTTCAATCGCAACTTTCCAACATCTTCATTCCAACAATTCCAACAGCGTTCTGCCGCATATCAACTTCTTGAAACAAGTCTACGCTGACTATGGGTGCGTCTCCGAGATAGTTCAACCATTCGAAAAATTCGTTTGTCCTATGCTCACTGATTGTGGTTATAGACGCGTCATGTCTGCGGTCGACTTCGGAATTGGTATCTACACGCCCCCCGAAGCGGCGCGAATGATTGGCATGAGGCCGGCAACGCTGCGGCGGTGGCTGCTCGGCTACGAGCACGACGGTAAGTTCGAACGACATCTTTGGCATCCGCAATACGACGCCGATGATGACGGGTTACTACTAGGCTTCAGGGACCTCATCGAGGCACGCATAGTCAACGCACTTCGTGATCGACGCATTGGCCTGCAAACGATCAGAACGTGCATCGATAGAGCTCGAGATATTGTCGGAGATGAGAGGCCCTTCTCGACCCGCGAATTCAAAACTGACGGCAACACCATATTCCTTGAGATCACCCGAGATCTAGAGGAACCAATCTTTATCGACTTGCGACGCAGCCAAGGCGTCTTCAAGCGTGTGGTAGAGCCGACCCTCAAAGATCTCGATTTTGGTGACGAAGGTGCTGAACGGTGGTGGCTGCTGCCGGGGAAGCGGACGCTTGTCGCAGATCCAACAAGATCGTTTGGGCAGCCGATAGTTGCGGACCACGGCATATCGACCTCAGTCTTGAGGGAAGCAGTCGAAGCCGAGGGATCGGTTGCAGAAGTCGCAAAGCTATTTGAAATCGACCCCGCCGCAGTCCGGGACGCTGTGGCTTATGAAGAGCGGCTCACAAATCCGAAGGTGGCGTGAAGCTGCTAGTCGACAATAATTTGCCCCCTAGGCTCGGGCGTGGGTTAGCGGAGCTCTTCTCCGGCACCCATCACGTTGAGCACATAAAGGATAAGTTCGGCACTGGAAGCTTAGCTGATGAGGATTGGATAGAGCGCCTCGCCAAGGAGGGTAATTGGTGCGTCCTATCCGGCGATCGCAGGATTGCCTCTAAGCGTCCCTCGCGCGAACTATTTCTAAGATCCAAACTGATCGGTTTCTTTCCGCAAGCCGCTCTTATGAAGATACCGCTCGAGCGTAAAGCCTCTCGAATTCTCTACCTCTGGCCGCAGATGGTGGTCACTTCAGAAACGGTCGATCGCGGCTGTTTCGGCCTGGGCATGAAGGGTAGTCGTTTGGCTGCACTATAGCAGTGCCAGGCCTATGTATTTGTGCTCGCAAGCTAAGTAAAAACCCTTCCAACATGAGCTGCCAAACCGGTCCATATTGGAAAAAACTAACGCAAAAAATGGCGGTTTTCCGTCAATCTCGCAGCTTGGGAAGCTGCTGCTCTACCATTGAGCTACACCCGCCTGGTGGAGCGGCGCTTGCCATGGGCCGCGGCTTGCGGTCAATCGATTCGGTGAGCGGCGGAAAACCCGGGGCGGCGGCTTCACCTTCGCGGCCAAGACTATAGAAGGGCCGGATGACGACGAGGCGCGAATGGGTGAACTGGGCGATCGGGCGGATCGAGGCCGATTTCAATCGGTCTGCGGACACGCATCTCATCCCCCTGCCCGTCCCCGCGCTTCCCGACATTGCCATCTATCTCAAGGACGAATCCAGCCACCCGACCGGCAGCCTGAAGCACCGGCTTGCGCGCTCGCTGTTCCTTTACGGCCTGTGCAATGGATGGATCTGCGAGGGCACGGCCATCGTCGAGGCATCGAGCGGGTCGACCGCTGTTTCCGAAGCCTATTTCGCGCGAATGCTGGGCCTCCCCTTCATCGCCGTCGTGCCCAAGACGACGGCGCAGGCGAAGATCGATGCCATCGCCTTCTACGGCGGCAAGTGCCATTTCGTCGACAATCCCGGCGAGATGTATGACGCGGCGCAGGCCCTCGCCGATGATTTGAAGGGCCATTACATCGACCAGTTCACCTTCGCCGAACGGGCGACTGACTGGCGCAGCAACAACAACATAGCAGAATCGATCTTCGCCCAGATGCAGCGCGAGCCGCATCCGGTGCCGCGCTGGATCGTATGCGGAGCGGGGACCGGCGGGACGTCCGCCACCATCGGCCGCTTCGCCCGCTACAATCGCCACGACACCAAGGTGTGCGTCGCCGATCCAGAAGGCTCGGTCTTCCACCGACACTGGGCCGACCGGTCGGTCGAGCGGGTCGACCATCCCTCGGGCTGCATCGAAGGGATCGGACGCCAGCGGGTGGAGCCGAGCTTCCTGCCGGACGTGGTAGATGCCATGGAAGCCGTGCCCGACGCCTGCTCAATCGCTGCCGCGCACGAGGTGAGCGAACGGCTCGGGCGGCGCTGCGGGGGATCGACCGGTACGAATGTCTGGGCCTGCGCCAAGATCGCCGCCGACATGGCGGAGCGCGGCCTCAAGGGTTCGATCGTCTCGATCCTGTGCGATGACGGCGCGCGCTATGCAGACACGATTTTCGACGAAGATTGGCTGGCGGACAAAGGCTTCGACATCCTCCCCCAGCGCAAGAAAATCGCCCATTTCTTCGAAACCGGTACTTTCGCTGCCGGCTGATACAGCCCCTTCCGGGAGAAATTTCACGTGATTACCGACGACCGCATCATCCTTGGCCTCCTGGGCCTGGTGCTCGCCTTCGTATTCGTGACGCGCGATCGGCCCGGATGGCAAAAGTTCTACACTTTCGTGCCGATCATCCTCGTCTGCTACCTCGTACCCTCGCTGATGGTCACTTTCGGGCTCATCGATGTGAGCGAGAGCAACCTCTGGACCGTCGCGAAGGACTTCTTCCTGCCCGCAGCGCTGTTCCTGATGACGCTCAGCATCGATCTGAAGGGCATCCTCGGCCTTGGCAGCAAGGCGATCATCATGTTCCTGACTGCGACGTTAGGCATCGTGATCGGCGGACCGCTGGCGCTCTATATCGTGGCGCAGTTCGACCCTTCGATCATCGGGACGGGACAAGACGCGGCATGGCGCGGTCTCGCCACTCTGGCGGGCAGCTGGATCGGCGGCGGGGCGAACCAGACCGCGATGCTGGAAGTCTATGGTTACAACATCGAGAAATACTCAGCGCTCATCGCGGTCGACATTATCGTCGCAAACATCTGGATGATCTTCCTCCTTTACGGTGCAGGCGCGAGCGAGAAGGTCGACCGCTGGCTCGGCGCGGACAGCAGCGCGATCGACCGGCTGCGCGACAAGATGGCCGATTACACCAGCTCGGTAGAGCGCGTGGCGACCGCGAACGATTACGTCCTGCTGTTCGGAGCCACCCTCGCGGTGGTCGGTCTGTGCCACCTTGCAGGCACCATGCTGGGCGGGTTCTTCGCCGAATTGCAGGGCGAAGAGGCAACGCTGGCGAGCAGTTTCTTCTGGGTCGTCGTGGTGGCGACCACGCTCGGCCTTGCCGCCAGCTTCACCCGCGCGCGCAACCTGGAAGGTGTCGGCGCGAGCAAGTTCGGCACGCTCTTCATCTTCCTGCTCGTAGCGATCATCGGCACCAAGATGGACGTCACGCAGCTGGGCGATGCGCCCGGCTTCATGGCCGTCGGCCTGATCTGGATGCTCTTCCACGTCATCCTGCTGCTGCTGGTGGCAAAGCTGATCAAGGCCCCGTTCTTCTTCGTCGCCGTCGGCAGCAAGGCGAATGTCGGCGGTGCAGCTTCGGCGCCCGTCGTGGCGGCCGCGTTCCATCCGGCACTGGCCCCGGTCGGCGTTCTTCTGGCAGTGCTCGGCTATGCGCTCGGCACCTATGGCGCGATCCTGTGCGCACAGATGATGGCGGCGGTCGGATAGTCCCGAAAGGCAAAGGTTTCATCTGAAACCGGTTGATTTCGGAGCATCCGCTTGCCACAGCCGTTGGCAAGAAAAGAGAGGATTCCCCCATGCGTCAGGTTGACCATTTCATCGCCGGTGGAGCCACCGGTTCCGCCACCCGCAAGCACCAGATCTGGAACCCGTCCACGGGCGAGGTCCAGGCCGAAGTGGCCCTTGGCGATGCAGCCCTGCTGCAGAAGGCCGTGGACGAAGCGAAGAAGGTCCAGCCCGAATGGGCGGCGACCAATCCGCAGCGCCGCGCGCGCGTGATGTTCGAGTTCAAACGCCTCGTCGAAGCGAACAAGCAGGAACTCGCCGAACTGCTTTCCAGCGAACACGGCAAAGTCGTCGAGGACGCACATGGCGACGTGCAGCGCGGCCTCGAAGTCATCGAGTTCGCTTGCGGCATCCCGCAGGCACTGAAGGGCGAGTACACGCAGGGCGCGGGCCCCGGCATCGATGTCTATTCGATGCGCCAGCCGCTCGGCATAGGTGCGGGCATCACCCCGTTCAACTTCCCGGCCATGATCCCGATGTGGATGTTCGGCATGGCGATCGCCGCCGGTAACGCCTTCATCCTGAAGCCGTCCGAGCGCGATCCCTCCGTGCCGGTGCGCCTCGCCGAACTGTTCGTGGAAGCCGGCGCGCCCGAGGGCCTGCTGCAGGTCGTCCATGGCGACAAGGAAATGGTCGACGCGATCCTCGACCATCCCGACATTCCGGCAATCAGCTTCGTCGGCTCCTCCGATATCGCGCAGTATATCTACTCGCGCGGCACGGCGAACGCGAAGCGCGTGCAGGCGTTCGGCGGCGCGAAGAATCACGGCATCGTCATGCCCGATGCCGATCTCGACCAGGTGGTGAACGACCTTGCCGGGGCGGCTTTCGGCTCGGCAGGCGAACGCTGCATGGCGCTGCCCGTCGTCGTCCCTGTGGGCGAAGACACCGCGGATCGCCTGCGCGAAAAGCTGATCCCTGCGATCAACGCCCTGCGCGTCGGCGTCTCCAACGATCCTGAAGCGCATTACGGCCCCGTCGTCACGCCGGAGCACAAGGCACGCGTCGAAGGCTGGATCGATACGGCAGAAAAAGAAGGCGCCGAAGTCGTCATCGACGGCCGCGGCTTCAGCCTGCAGGGTCACGAGGACGGCTTTTTCGTCGGCCCGACGCTGCTCGACCGCGTCACGCCCGACATGGAAAGCTACAAGGAAGAAATCTTCGGCCCGGTCCTCCAGATCGTGCGCGCCAAGGATTTCGAGGACGCGGTACGCCTGCCGAGCGAGCACCAGTACGGCAACGGCGTCGCCATCTTCACCCGCAACGGCCACGCCGCGCGCGAATTCGCCAGCCGCGTGAATGTCGGCATGGTCGGCATCAACGTGCCTATCCCGGTGCCGGTCAGCTACCACAGCTTCGGCGGCTGGAAGCGTTCGGGCTTCGGTGACATCGACCAGTACGGCATGGAAGGCCTCAAGTTCTGGACCAAGGCCAAGAAAGTAACCCAGCGCTGGCCCGACGGCGGCGGTGACGGCTCCAACGCCTTCGTCATCCCGACGATGGGATAAGGACAGCGGGCGAGGCGTTGGGTAGGAATGACAATGATTTCACCCCGACGCCTCGCCCTCCTTTCGCTCCCTCTCCTGCTCGGCGCCTGTAGCGACCCGCTCCAGGAGGCGCCAAAGCCGGAAGAGACCATGATGCCGGTCGAGCCCGATGGCGGCATCGGTGACGGGGCCAATCCGCTTCCCGAACTTCTCGGCACGGAAATACCGCAGGCTCTGCATGGGCGCTGGGGTCTCGTGCCGGCCGACTGCACCTCGACGCGGGGCGATGCCAAAGGCCTCATCACCATCGACGCAGAGCGCATCGAATTCTACGAATCGCGCGCCGTCGTGGACGAGATCGAGGAGCAGGACACCGGCATGATCCGCGCCCGCTTCGCCTTTACCGGAGAAGGCCAGGAATGGACCCGCGATATCGAGTGGCGCCTGTCGGAAGACGGCGCGAAGCTCATGCGTTCCGAAACGGGCGAAGATGCGCTCGACGAACCTGTGAGCTATACGAAGTGCGAACCCGAAGGAGAGTGACGATGAAAGCTGTTCTTGCGATTTGTGCCGCCCTGCCGCTGGCAGCCTGCGCGACCGCCTATGAGGGGGCCGACGTTCCCGCCGCGGTCGCCGGCACCTGCGATGCTGCACCAGTGCAGTATCATGTCGGGCACGAGGCGACTTCGGACATGGGCGCGGCAATCCTCGCAGAAAGCGGCGCGCGGACCCTGCGCTGGGGCCCGCCGGACTCCGCATGGACGATGGACCATCGCACGGACCGGGTGAACGTGCGCTATGATCGCGACATGAAGATCACCGCGGTCACCTGCGGATGAGCGAGCGGGAGCGGGCATCCTCGGGTTCGCCGTTCGAGGAGCAATTCGGCTTCTGCCGCGCAGTGGGGGACGGCGATCGCATCATCGTCGCCGGCACCGGCCCGATCGAGGATGACGGGTCGAGCACCGCAGGCGATGCCGCCGCACAGGCTGCGCGCTGCTGCACACTGATCGTCCGCGCGATCGAGCAACTCGGCGGCTCGGCCTCCGACGTCGTGCGCACCCGCATGTTCCTCACCGATTTCGACGACCAGGCCGCCGTCGGCGAAGTCCACGCGCGCTTTTTCGGCGAGGCCAAACCGGCCGCAACGATGGTCGGCTGCGCATGGCTTTGCCGCAAGGAATGGAAAGTCGAAATCGAGGCGGAAGCAATCGTTAAAGGCTGAGGCCGCCCACCCCTTCCCTTGCCCCCGCGAGAGGTTTAGAGCGCCCCCATGACAGGACAATTCCAGCTTTCCGAAGAGCAGCTCGCCATCCAGGAAATGGCGCAGCGATTCACCGCCGACAACATCACGCCCTTCGCCGGCGAATGGGACGAAAAGAGCCACTTCCCGCGCGATGTGATCAAGAGCACCGCCGAACTCGGCTTCGGCGCGATCTACGTTTCCGAAGAGAGTGGCGGCATCGGCCTCGGACGCCTCGAAGCCGCGCTGATCATGGAAGCCATGGCCTATGGCTGCCCGACGACCAGCGCCTTCATCTCGATCCACAACATGGCGAGCTGGATGATCGACCAGTTCGGGTCGCAGGACGTGAAGGACCGCTACCTTCCCGACCTCGTCAGCATGGAAAAGATCGCCAGCTACTGCCTTACCGAACCCGGCAGCGGCTCCGACGCTGCGGGCCTCAAGACCAGCGCCGTGCTGGATGGCGACCACTACGTGCTAAACGGCACCAAGCAGTTCATCTCCGGCGGCGGCGTCAACGACGTCTACGTTACCATGGTCCGCACCTCGGATCACAAGACCAAGGGCATCACCTGCCTGGTGATCGACAAGGACACGCCCGGCGTATCCTTCGGCAAGCCGGAAAAAAAGCTCGGCTGGAATGCCTCGCCCACCGCGCAGGTCATTTTCGAAGATGCGCGCGTGCCGGTCGCGAACCGCGTCGGCGACGAGGGCGAAGGCTTCCGTTTCGCGATGATGGGCCTCGACGGCGGACGCCTCAACATCGGGGCGTGCTCGCTGGGCGGTGCGCAGCGCTGCCTCGACGAGGCCGTGGCCTATACCAAGGACCGCAAGCAGTTCGACACGCCGATCGCGGATTTCCAGAACACGCAGTTCATGCTGGCCGACATGGCGACCGATCTCGAAGCCTCGCGCGCGCTGCTCTATCTCGCGGCCGCCAAGGTGACCGACAACGCGCCCGACAAGTCGCGCTTTTCCGCCATGGCCAAGCGCCTTGCGACCGACAATGGCAGCAAGATCGTCAACGACGCGCTGCAGCTGTTCGGCGGTTATGGCTACTTGAAGGAATACCCGATCGAGCGGTTCTGGCGCGACCTGCGCGTCCACTCGATCCTCGAAGGCACGAACCAGGTCATGCGCATGATCGTGGGTCGTGACCTCCTGCGCCAGTGAGCACCGACATGACTGACGACATCCTGATCCATACCCATGGCCGCGTCGGCCATATCAGCCTCAACCGCCCGAAGGCGCTGCATGCGCTGACGCTCGACATGTGCCACGCGATGAGCGCGGCGCTTACCGAATGGGCGAATGACGACGCCATCGAAGCGGTGATCCTCGATCATTCCGAAGGGCGCGGTTTCTGCGCGGGCGGCGATATCAACCTGCTGCGCCATTCCGCCCTCAACGATGGCGGCAAGAGCGGCCGCAAGTTCTTCCATGACGAGTACCAGCTCAACCACCAGATGATGACCTATGGAAAGCCCATCGTGGCTTTCATGGACGGCATCACCATGGGCGGCGGCGTTGGTATCGCCCTGCCCTGCACGTACCGCGTCGCGACCGAGAACACCCGCTTTGCCATGCCCGAAACCGGCATCGGCCTGTTCCCGGACGTCGGCGGCGGCTGGCACCTCTCGCGCCTTGGCGGGCGGCTCGGCGAATTCCTTGCGCTGACCGGCGCGCGACTCGACGGGGCGGAATGCCTCTGGGCCGGTATCGCCACGCATTACGTGCCGAGCGAAATGATACCCGAGGTCAAGGCGCGCATCATCGACAAGCCCGACCGTATCCGCGGCATCCTGTCCGAACCCGTCGGCACCCCGCCAAAGGCACGGATCGAGGGCAATGCCGACAAGATCGCGAAGCACTTCGCCTCCGATCGCTACGAGGACATTGTCGCCAGCCTCGAAAAGGCCGCCGATGACGGTGACGAATGGGCGGCCAAGGAACGCGACACGCTCGGCACCAAGAGCCCGCAGACCTGCAAGGTCGCGCTGCGCCAGCTGGCGACCAGCCGCGAGCTCGACAGTTTCGCCGACAATATGGCGATGGAATACCGCATCGCCAGCCGCGTGCTGACCCGCCCCGACTTTGCCGAGGGCGTGCGTGCGGTGATCGTGGACAAGACCAACGACCCCAAATGGGATCCGGCAACGCCCGAGGGCGTGAGCGAGGAACTGCTCGACAGCATCTTCGCCCCGCTACCCGCAGACGAGGAATGGAAACCCCTATGAGTTACGAGACCATCACCGTCGAACAGCGCGATGCGGTCACGCTGATCACGCTCAACCGCCCCAAGGCGCTGAATGCGCTGAACAGCCAAGTGCTGGAAGAGCTGACCGAAGCCTTTGCCGCTTACCAGGCCGACAGCAGCCAGCTGTGCGCGGTCCTGACCGGCTCGGGTGACAAGGCCTTTGCCGCCGGTGCCGACATCAAGGAAATGAGCGAGAAGGCGGCTGCCGACTTCTACCTCGAAGATTTCTTCTCGCCCTGGACCAGCGAAATCGTGAAGAAGACCCGCAAGCCGTGGATTGCCGCGGTGAACGGCTTCGCGCTTGGCGGCGGGTGCGAGCTGGCCATGATGGCGGACTTCATCATCGCCAGCGAGAACGCGAAGTTCGGCCAGCCCGAAATCAAGCTGGGCGTGGCCCCCGGCATGGGCGGCTCGCAGCGCCTGACCAAGGCCATCGGCAAATCCAAGGCGATGGAAATGTGCCTGACGGGCCGCATGATGGGTGCCGAGGAAGCCGAACGCAGCAACCTCGTCGCGCGCGTCGTGCCGCATGAAGAATTGCTCGACGATGCGATGAAGACCGCCGCGCAGATTGCCTCGATGCCGCCGATGGCCGCAATCGCGAACAAGGAAATGGTCAATGCCGCCTTTGAGACCAGCCTCGACCAGGGCCTGATCATCGAGCGCCGCATCTTCCAGATCCTTACCGCGAGCGAGGACAAGAAGGAAGGCATGGCCGCCTTCGTCGAAAAGCGCGAGGGCAAGTGGAAGGGGCGTTAAGGCAACGCCCTTTCCTACAACGCCGCGCTGGCGTTAGCTGCGCTTTCAACAAAAGTTCGCCGCCTCAGAAAAGCGGGCGCACAGTGTAAACTTCGGATTCCGGCAAATACCTGTTAAAAATCAGATGCCTGGAGTCTAATCGCAAGGGCGACACACTGTCGCCTTTGTCACCCAATCGAAGCCCGGCATAGACCGGGTAGACGGAGAGAGATCATGAAAATCGCCTTCATCGGCCTCGGCAATATGGGCGGCGGGATGGCCGCGAACCTCGTGAAGGCGGGGCACGAGGTGAATGCCTTCGACCTGTCGGAAGAGGCACTGGCGACGGCCAGGGACAATGGCTGCGCGACCTTCACCGATGCGGCCGAAGCCGTGCAGGGTGTCGACGGTGTCGTGACCATGCTCCCCAATGGCGGGATCGTGAAAGCGGTCTACGAAGGCAGCGTGATCGGCAAGGCTCCGGCAGGCGCAGTGCTGCTCGATTGCTCGACCATCGACGTCGGCACCGCGAAGGAGGTCATCGCCAAGGCCGAAGCCGCCGGATACGACATGGTCGATGCCCCTGTTTCGGGCGGGATCGCGGCGGCCAATGGCGGCACGCTCACCTTCATGGTCGGCGGGACCGAAAAAGCATTCGGACGCGCCGAAGAGGTGCTTCAGGCGATGGGTAAGGCGGTCATTCACGCAGGTGACGCTGGGGCTGGCCAGACCGCCAAGATCTGCAACAACATGCTGCTCGCCATCTCGATGATCGGCACCGCCGAAGCGATGAAGATGGCCGAAAAGCTCGGGCTCGACCCGCAGAAGTTCTACGAGATCAGCTCGCAGTCCTCAGGCTATTGCTGGTCGCTCAACGCATATACGCCGATGCCCGGCGTGGGCGCCGAAAGCCCGGCGGACAATGATTACAAGGGCGGCTTTGCCACGGCGCTGATGCTGAAGGATTTGCGCCTGGCGATGGATGCGGCGAAGGATGTGGATGCGACCACCGTGCTCGGTGCGAAAGCGGCGGAGATTTACGAGGAACTCGCCAAGGAACACGGCGGCCTCGATTTCTCCTCGGTGATCAAGACGCTCTGAGGTCTTCGAGCACCGCCGCGAGCCATTCGCGCGGGGCCTTGCGCCGACCGATGTCGGCGACGAACTCCTGGCCGCGCGCGACGCTCTTCAGCCTCTCGCCGCGAAGCCAGCGATCCGCACGGTCGTGATAGGTCAGCCCGCCGCGCTTTAGCCAGGAGGGCCGGTTCCACAGCGATGGGGGCCCTTCCTCGACCGTGAGCCGCAATGCGGGTGAGGCGCGACTGGCCGTGCCACCCGGCCCGACATAAAGGCAGTCGTTGCTGCCATGCATGGCCAGCGCGTGGGGGTGGTGGTGCGCGCGGAATTCATCGCGCTCCTCATCGCTGCAGCTGGCGAGGTGGACCATGCGCTCTACCTCCATCCAGCCGAAGATGCGGTGATGGGGCTCGCCGCTCGCCTCTTCGCGAAAGAGGCCGAAGAACAGGAAGATATCGCCCACGCCGACACCCTGGTTGGCGAGATGCGTCTGCGCCGCGCCGACCTGCCCGAAGATGCAGGTGCCATCGCCCGTGAACATCGGGTCGTGGTGGCACAGGTCCGCCTCGCCGAGCTTGCCCCGGCTGGCTGCCTTCGCATGTTCGCCCAGCCCGAGCGCGCCATAGCTCGTGTTCGAGGCCGCGCCGGCGGGTATCGGCAGGCTCACGGGCACACCATCCACGATAGGCGATGCACCGCCACCTGCCGCGCTGTCGAAGCCCTTGCGGCTGAAGACGATCTTCATGACCGCCGCCCGGCGATCAACGTCCGCCCTGCTCGCTCATCGTCGGCTGGCCTGAAGGCGCCACCGGCTCCTCATACGCCAGCACGGGCTTGCGCGCGGCGAGCGTCTCGTCGAGGCGGCGGCGCGGCGCATAATGCGGCGCAGTCTTGAGCGTGGCGTCTCCGGCCTTCGCCCGTTCCGCCACGCTGCGCAGCGCGGCGATGAACTGGTCGAGCGCAGCCTTGCTCTCGGTCTCGGTCGGCTCGATCAGCATCGCTCCATGCACCACCAGCGGGAAGTACATGGTCATCGGGTGATAGCCTTCGTCGATCAGCCCCTTGGCGAGATCGAGCGTCGAGATGTCCTCGGCAAAACCGGCGTCGGAGAACAGCGCCTCATGCATGCAAGGCCCGCTCGGCCCGAAGGGCGCATCGAGCACGTCGTCGAGACTGCGCAGCACGTAATTGGCATTGAGCACCGCGTCCTCGGCGACCTGCTTCAGCCCGTCCGCACCGTGGCTGAGCATATAGGTCAGCGCGCGGGTAAACATGCCCATCTGGCCGTGGAAGGCGGTCATGCGGCCGAAGCTCTGCATGATGCCGTCGAAATGCTCTTCGGAGAAAGAGTCCGCGTCTTCTTCCTCGATCAGGTGGACGACACCGTCCTTGGTGCGTGCAGTGTAGGGCAGCGGGCCAAAGGGGCTGAGCGCTTCGGAGAGGACCACCGGGCCGGAACCCGGGCCACCACCGCCATGCGGGGTGGAGAACGTCTTATGCAAATTGATGTGCATTGCATCGACGCCGAGGTCGCCGGGGCGGACCTTGCCGACGATGGCATTGAAGTTCGCACCGTCGCAATAGACGAAGCCGCCCGCTGCGTGCACCGCGTCCGAGATCGCCTTCATGTCGCGCTCGAACAGGCCGCATGTATTGGGGTTGGTGATCATCACCGCAGCCACATCGGGGCCAAGGCGCGCCTTGAGCGCTTCGAGGTCCACACGACCTTCGGGCGTGGCGGGAATATCCTCGACTTCGTAGCCGGCAAAGGCAGCGGTCGCCGGGTTCGTGCCGTGCGCGCTTTCGGGGACCAGCACGACCTTGCGGGCATCGCCGCGCGCTTCCAGCGCGGCGCGGATGCAGAGGATGCCGCACAATTCGCCATGCGCGCCTGCCTTCGGGCTCATCGCGACGCCGTGCATACCGGTGAGAGCGATCAGCCAGTGAGCCAGCTCGTTGATCACTTCCAGCGCACCGCGCACGGTCTGGACCGGCTGCAGCGGATGGACATCGGCAAAGCCGGGCATGCGCGCGACCTTTTCGTTGAGCCGCGGGTTATGCTTCATCGTGCAACTTCCCAGCGGGAAGAAGCCGAGGTCGATGCCATAGTTCTGGCGTGACAGTCGCGTGTAGTGGCGCACCGCCTCAGGCTCGGACAGGCCCGGCAGGCCGATCGCCTCTGCGCGGTCCATGCCGCCGAGACGCGTTGCCGCTCCCGAAGGTTCGGGCAGATCTACGCCAGTCGCCTCGACATGGCCGATTTCGAACAGCAACGGCTCCTCGAGCATCAGCGCGCGGTTGCCGGTGACGGTGTCGGGTCCGCTCATCGCATTGTGATCTTCGACCGGGGTGCCGGGCTTCCAGCCGGACTGGTTCGGCGCGCTCATGACAGCACCTCCTCAAGAGCGGAGGCAAGGGTCTCGATGTCCTCCTCGGTGGTGGTTTCGGTGACGGCGACCAGCAGGCCATCGGCAAGCTCACTATTGTTCGGAAACAGCCGGCCGAGCGATACGCCAGCGAGAATATCCCGCTCTGCCAGAGTGCGCACGACTGCGCGCGCATCGGTGCCGAGCCGGATCGTGAATTCGTTGAAGAAGCTGTCGTTGAGGACGCTCACGCCCGGCACCTTTGCCAGCCGGTCGGCGGCGTGGCAGGCGAGGCGGTGGTTCTCCATCGCCAGGCGGCGCAGGCCCTTCTCGCCCAGCAGCGTCATATGCACGCTGAATGCCAGCGCACAGAGGCCCGAGTTGGTGCAGATATTCGACGTCGCTTTCTCGCGGCGGATGTGCTGTTCGCGCGTCGAAAGGGTCAGGACGAAACCGCGCTTGCCTTCTGCATCGACGGTCTCGCCGCACAGGCGGCCCGGCATCTGTCGCACGTGCTTCGGGCTGGTGACCGCGAAGAGGCCGAGATACGGGCCGCCGAACTGGAGGCCGACGCCAAGCGACTGCCCTTCGCCGACAACGATATCCGCGCCCATTTCGCCGGGCGATTTTATCGCACCAAGCGCCACCGGCTCCGTGTTGACGACGATCAGCAGCGCGCCCTTCTCATGTGCCGCATCGGCGATCGGCTGCAGGTCGGTCACGCGGCCGAGGATGTCGGGGTACTGGACGACCACGCAGCTGGTGTCGTCGTCGATCCGCGCGATCAGCCCGTCATTGTCGGGCTGTGCCTGCAAGGCGGGGCTCGCATGCGCGATCTCGTCTTCGGTGAACTTGGCCATGGTCTTCACGACCTCGGCATAATGGGGGTGCAATGCGCCCGAGAGCACGACCTTGCGCTTCTTGCCGCGCGCGATCCGGCTGGCCATGGCAACCGCTTCCCAGCAGGCGGTCGAGCCGTCGTACATCGAGGCATTGGCCACATGACAGCCATAGAGCCGCGCGACCTGCGTCTGGAACTCGAACAGCATCTGCAGCGTGCCCTGCGCGATTTCCGGCTGGTAGGGCGTGTAGGCGGTCAGGAATTCGCCGCGCTGGATGATGTGATCGACACTGGCCGGGACATGGTGCTTGTAAGCCCCTGCCCCGAGGAAAAACGCTGCATCGGACGCTGCAAGGTTCTTCTTCGACAGGCGCCGCATGTGCTTTTCGACCGCCATTTCGCTGGCGTGCATGGGCAGGCCCTCGATCGGGCCGGTCAGCCGCGCCTCTTCGGGCACGTCGGAAAACAGCGCGTCCACATTGGGCGCACCGATCGTCTCAAGCATCGCCGAACGATCGGCTTCGGTAAGCGGCAGATAACGCATTGAATAACCCCTGGCGCCCGGTCGGGCGTTTAGATCAAAGCTCGTCGCAGAAGCTCTTGTAGGCCTTGTCGTCCATCAGCCCTTCGAGCTGGGACTTGTCGGAAACGGTCATGCGGAAGAACCAACCGTCTTCCTCGGGCGAGGTGTTGACCAGCGCCGGATCGTCTTCGAGCGCGGAATTGGCTTCCGTCACTTCACCGCTGATGGGCGCGTAGACGTCGCTCGCGGCCTTGACGCTTTCGACCACGGCAGCGTCCTTGCCCTTTTCCAGCATGGTGCCGCTTTCAGGCAATTCGACGAACACGATGTCGCCAAGCTGACCCTGCGCGTAATCGGTGATGCCAACAGTGGCGGTGTCGCCTTCCAGGTCGATCCATTCGTGTTCTTCGGTGAAATAACGGGCCATCTGTCTCACTTCCCTCTGTGATAGCGGTGGGGGACGAAGGGCATGGTCGTGACCTTCGCGGGCAGTCTCTTGTTACGAACCTCGACCTCGACCTCGGTTCCCGGTTCGATGTGGCTTTTTTCAAGGTAGCCCATCGCGATCGGGTGTCCGAGCGAAGGCGAAAAGCCGCCGCTGGTGATGCGGCCGATTTCGGTATCACCGTCGAAAACCTTGGCCCCTTCGCGGGCGGGCAGGCGCCCTTCGAAGGTCAGTCCGACGCGCTTGCGTGCGGGGCCGGAGTTGACGACGTCCATCACTTTTTCGTGCCCCATCCAGCCGCCTTCCTCGCGGCGGCGCTTGGTCAGCGCAAAACCGAGATCGGCCGAGACGGGATCGGTTTCGGTCGTGATGTCGTGGCCGTAGAGCGGCAGGCCGGCTTCGAGGCGCAGGCTGTCGCGCGCGCCCAGGCCGCAAGGGCGAACCTCGATTTCAGCACACAAGCGGTCGCACAGGCTCTCGGCGAATTCGGCGGGGACCGAAATTTCGAAGCCGTCTTCGCCGGTATAGCCGGCGCGTGTGATGCGCAGCGGCCATTCGCCGAAGTCGTGGACCACGCTTTCCATGAAGATCATGTCTTCGATGGTGTTGCGCATGACGCGATTGAGCGCGGTGGCAGCGTTGGGGCCTTGCAGGGCGACCAGCGCGTGCTCGTCCATGTGGGTCAGCGTGACTTCGTCGGGAAGGTGCTCGCGAAGGTGGGCGATATCGTCCCACTTCATCGCGCCGTTGACGACGAGATAGTAGGCCGGATCGCCCCAATGCCCTTCGGTGCCAGCTTCTTCGTCGGCCTCGATCCACGCCGTGGCATTGGTGACCATGAGGTCGTCGAGGATGCCGCCATCTTCGTCGATAAGCAGCGAATAGCGCACCTTGCCGGGCTTCAGGGTGGTAATCGCGCCGGGGAGCAGCTTTTCGAGCTCCGCGGCGACGTTTTCGCCGGTCAGCATTAGCTGGCCCATGTGGCTGACGTCGAACAGGCCCGCCTGGCTGCGCGTCCATTCGTGCTCGGCAACGATCCCGCCGCCCGATTCCGCCGAATACTGGATCGGCATTTCATAGCCTGCGAACGGCACCATGCGGGCGCCCTTGCGGCGATGCCAGGCATCCAGCGGCAGCTGTTCGATTTCCTGCGGTGTGTCGGTATTATCGCTCAAGACGCATCCCTTGGTGGCAAGCATGGAAGCGCCGCGAACGGCGCTGAAACAACCCATGCCCCCTCTGTCGGGAAACCTGAGAGACTGGCGCGCAAATGAGCACGCGTACCCCTTCGGTGGTCCGCCGCGGCTGCGACAAACGCTTTCCAGAGTGTCGATGGCAGCGCACGGTCCCTGGGCCTGAGAGTTTCCGGGGCGGTTGCTCCTTCGGCGCCGGGCGGGTGTCCCCCGCACAGGCTCTCCCATGCGCGCCTGCCGCAGAATCGCCCCTGCAGCCGACGGTTCAGCCCTGCGCGATCACGGCGCTGCGGTCAATCCAGATTGGGCCTCAACCAGCGCTCCGCCGTCGCAATATCCACACCGCGGCGCGCGGCGTAATCTTCCAACTGGTCGCGGCCGATCCGGGCGACACCGAAATACTGGCTTTCCGGGTGTCCGAAGTAGAACCCGCTGACCGCCGCCGTGGGATACATGGCGAAGCTTTCGGTCAGCGTCAGCCCGACATGCTTTTCAGCATCGAGCAGGTCGAAGAGGATAGGCTTGAGGCTGTGGTCGGGGCACGCAGGATAGCCGGGCGCAGGACGAATGCCGCGGTACTCTTCCTTGATCAGCGCCGAATTGGTCAGCTGTTCCTGCGGCGCATAGCCCCACAGGTCGGTGCGCGTGAACTGGTGCAGTCGCTCGGCAAAGGCTTCCGCGAAACGGTCGGCCAGTGCCTTCAGCAGGATGTCGGAATAATCGTCCTTGTCCTCGAGGAAGCGCTTGGAATGCGGCTCGATCCCGTGGATGCCGACAGCGAACCCGCCGATCCAGTCACCTGCCGGGTCGATGAAATCGGCAAGGCACATGTTGGCCCGGTCGCGCGACTTCTTCACCTGCTGGCGAAGGAACGGCAGGACCACGTGCTCTTCGCGATCGACGCGGTGGATGGTGACATCGTCCCCGTCGCGTGCGCAGGGCCAGAATCCGGCCACGCCCTTGGCGGTCAGCCACTTCTCCTCGACGATGCGGTCCAGCATTGCGTTGGCGTCGTCGAACAGCTGCTGCGCGGTCTCGCCGACCACTTCGTCTGTCAGGATTGCCGGATAGGTGCCGTGCAATTCCCAGGCGCGGAAGAAGGGCGTCCAGTCGATGTATTCGCGCAGGTCCGCGAGGTCCCAATCGTCGAAGGCGTGGATCCCCGGCCTGAGCGGCGGGGCCGCCTTGTCGGACAGGAAAGCGTCGTAGAAATTCGCGCGCGCTTCCTCGATCGGGAGAAGGACACTCTGACCCTTGCCTGCCCGCGCGTCGCGCACCTTCCCGTACTCGGCTGCGGTGGTCTCGACGAACTCGTCGCGCTGGGTGTCAGATAGCAGGCGGCTGGCAACGCCCACCGCACGGCTCGCATCGAGCACATGGATCACGGGCCCGTCATAGGCCGGATCGATGCGCAAAGCCGTGTGGACCTTGCTGGTGGTCGCCCCGCCGATCAGTAGCGGCATGGTCATTCCCTCGCGCTGCATTTCCTCCGCCACGGTGACCATCTCGTCGAGAGAAGGCGTGATGAGGCCCGACAGTCCGATCATGTCGGCCTTCTCGTCCCGGGCGGTCTGGAGAATAGTGGACCACGGCACCATGACGCCGAGATCGATGACCTCGTAGCCGTTACATTGCAGCACCACGCCGACGATATTCTTGCCGATATCGTGGACGTCGCCCTTTACGGTGGCCATCACGATCTTGCCCTTGGACTGGTCGGCAAGGCCGGACGCTTCCTTTTCGGCTTCGATAAAGGGAATGAGGTGGGCGACCGCCTTCTTCATGACGCGTGCGGATTTCACCACCTGGGGCAGGAACATCTTGCCGCTGCCGAACAGGTCTCCGACCACGTTCATGCCGTCCATCAGCGGGCCTTCGATCACCTCGATCGGGCGGTCGAACTGCTGGCGCGCCTCTTCGGTATCGTTGACTACATGCGCATCGATACCCTTGACGAGCGCATGTTCGAGACGGCGCGCCACGTCCCAAGCGCGCCATTCCTCTGCGGCTTTCTCGTCGGCCGCAGACTTGCCCTTGTAGCTTTCGGCAAGGTCGATCAGCCGCTCTGTCGCGTCTTCGCGGCGCATGAGGATGACGTCCTCGCACGCCTCGCGCAGTTCGGGGTCGATCTGATCATAGACGTCGAGCTGGCCCGCATTGACGATGGCCATATCGAGCCCGGCGGGGATCGCGTGATAAAGGAAGACCGAGTGCATCGCGCGGCGCACGGTTTCGTTGCCGCGAAAGCTGAAGGAGAGGTTCGATAGCCCGCCACTGGTCTGGGCATGCGGGCACCGCTGCTTGATCTCGCGTACCGCCTCGATGAAATCGAGCCCGTAGCGGTCGTGCTCCTCGATCCCGGTCGCCACGGCGAAGATATTTGGATCGAAGATGATATCCTCGGCGGGAAAGCCGATCCCGGTCAGCAGGTCGTATGCCCGCGCACAGATCTCGACCTTGCGCTCTTTCGTGTCGGCCTGACCGGTCTCGTCGAAGGCCATCACGACCACGGCCGCGCCGTAATCCATGCAAATGCGTGCGTGTTCGAGGAAAGCCTCTTCGCCTTCCTTCATGCTGATCGAATTGACGATCGGCTTGCCCGAAACGCATTTGAGTCCCGCCTCGATCACTTCGAATTTCGAACTGTCGATCATCACCGGCACGCGCGCGATGTCCGGCTCGGCGGCGATCAGCTTGAGGAAGGTCGTCATCGCCTTCTCGGCGTCGAGCAGGCCTTCGTCCATGTTGACGTCGATTATCTGCGCGCCGTTCTCGACCTGCTGGCGCGCGACTTCGACGGCGGTGTCGTAATCGCCCGCCATGATCAGTTTCTTGAACCGGGCCGAGCCGGTCACATTGGTGCGTTCGCCGATATTGACGAAGCGGGCAGTGGTAAGGTCACTCATCAGGCAGCAATCGTGAAAGGTTCAAGTCCGGCGAGGCGCATCTCAGCTTCGCTGTCCGGGACCGAGCGCGGCGTCAGCCCTTCGACGGCGCGGGCCATCGCAGCGATATGATCGGGCGTGGAGCCGCAGCATCCGCCCAGCGCATTGATACGGCCGTTTTCCGCCCACACGCGGGTCAGCGCGGCGGTCGTCTCAGGCACCTCGTCATATTCACCGAGATCGTTCGGGAGGCCCGCATTGGGATAGGCCATGAGGTAGGTGTCGGCGATGTCTGACAGGATCTGGACGTGGGGCCGCAATTGCTCAGCGCCGAAGCTGCAATTGAGGCCGATCGTCAAAGGCTTGGCGTGACGCACTGTGTGCCAGAATGCTTCCACCGTGTGGCCTGACAGGTTGCGGCCCGAAAGGTCGGTCAGAGTGAGCGAGATCATGAGCGGGATGTCCTGCCCGAGCTCACGCTCCAGCTGCTTCACGGCCATGATCGCGGCCTTGCAATTGAGCGTATCGAAAACCGTCTCCACCAGGATGAAATCGGCCCCGCCCTCGATCAGCGCTGCGCATTGTTCACGGTAGACGTCGACGATCTCGTCGAAGCTCACTTCACGGTAACCGGGGTCTTCGACATCCGGCGAAAGGGACAGGGTCTTGTTGGTCGGCCCCACCGCCCCTGCGACGAAGCGCTGGACCCCGTCGTTGCGTACATCAATTGCCTCACGGATGATGCGAGCGGCTGAAACGTTGATCTCGCGCACAAGCCCCTCGGCGCCGTAATCCGCCTGGCTGATCCGGTTGGCGTTGAAGGTGTTGGTTGCGAGGATGTGTGCGCCCGCGTCGAGATAACTGTCGCAAATTTTGCGGATCACCTGCGGCTGGGTGAGGTTGACCAGGTCGTTATTGCCCTTCTGGTCCTGCGTCAGGTCTGTGCCCGCCGCATAGTCCTCGGGCGCGAGATTGGCGCGCTGGATCTCGGTGCCATAGGGCCCGTCCTTGATCAGGATGCGCTGCGCTGCAGCGGCGATAAAGTCGTCTCTCTTGGACATTGTCAGGCCTTCGGTCGCAGGCCGAGCATATGGCAAATCGCGTAGCTCAGCTCGGCGCGGTTGAGAGTGTAGAAATGGAACTGGCGAACGCCGCCGGCATACAGGCGGCGGCACATTTCGGCGGCGATGGTGGCCGAAACCAACTGGCGGGCATCGGGCTTCTCATCGAGCCCTGCAAACAGCCCTTCCATCCATCCCGGAATGCCGGTGCCGCACAGGCCGCTCATGCGCTGGACGGCGCCGAAGCTCAGTACCGGCATAATCCCGGGCACGATCTCGCCCTCGATCCCGGCCGCGACGGCCTTGTCGCGGAAATCGAAGAAACATTCCGGCTCGAAGAAGAACTGGGTAATCGCGCGGGTCGCGCCGGCATCGAACTTGCGCTTCAGATTGTCGAGATCGGCCTGGCGATCGGGAGAATCCGGATGCACTTCGGGGTAGGCTGCGACCGAGATTTCGAAATCGGCAATCCGCTTTAGGCCGGCAATCAATTCGACCGCATTGGCATAGCCACCAGGGTGCGGCGTGTAGGCGGTTCCGCCTTCCGGCGGATCGCCGCGCAGCGCGACGATATGCCGCACACCCTCTTCCCAGTATTCGCGGGCCACTGCGTCGACTTCCTCGCGCGTCGCGTTGACGCATGTCAGGTGAGCGGCGGCAGGCATCGAGGTTTCGTTCACGATCCGGCGGACCGCCGCGTGGGTTCGCTCCCGGGTGGAACCGCCTGCCCCGTAAGTCACGGAAACGAAGCGCGGCGACAGGGGCGCCAGGGTTTCGACGCTTTCCCAGAGCGTCTGCGCCATCTTGTCGCTCTTGGGCGGGAAGAATTCGAAACTGACGTCGATATCGCCAGGAAGGCCCGAAAACAGCGGGGTTTCCAGGGCTCTTTGCGCTTCACGCATCTGGTCGAGTGTCGGACTCACATTACTTTCCTTGCTTGGGTCGCATCGCGGCGCGCGACCCATATTTTAACCGCCAGCTCGCCATCCTCGAGCGATATCGGATCGGCCGGATCGTATCCTGCCTCGAACAGCAATCCCGCCATGTGATCGTCGGCAAAACCCAGCCGTGCGTGGGCATGGCGCTCGCGCAGGTCTTCGCGGTGGTGTGCGGCGAAGTCCACGATGGCGATCCTGCCGCCTTCCCGCGTAACTCGTGCCGCTTCCGCCAGAACCGGGCGTGGGTCGGTGGCGAAATGCAGCACCTGGTGAAACAGGACCGTATCGAAGCTGTCTTGCGGGAATGGGAGAGAAGCGAAGTCCCCCTGCATCAGCTCCACACGGTCGGTAGGCAGGTGCTGAAGCTTGGCACGGGCCACGCGCAACATGGCAAGGCTCTTGTCCAGCGCGACGATGTGATCCGCTTTCTCGGCGAAGAGTTCCGCCATCCGGCCCGTTCCCGTGCCGATATCGAGCAGTCGCCCGAGCCCTCCTTCGCCCAAGGCGGATCGCAAGGCGCTTTCCACTTCATCGTCCGAGGAATGGAGGCGGCGCAGTTCGTCCCAATCGTGGGCATGATCTGCGAAATACTGCTCGGCCTGATGCTCTCTTGCAGAACGGATCTCGGAAAGTTTGCGTCGATCGCCCTCGCACAGGGCCCCGAGTTCCTCGTCCACCTCTTCCGCCTGGCAGAGAAGGTCCAGGACATCGCCGCACATCGGCGTATCGCTGCGTGCGCGAAGGAATATCCAGCTACCTTCCCGGCGCCGTTCGGCCAGTCCGGCATCGCACAGGATGCCGATGTGGCGCGACACCCGTGGCTGGCTCTGGCCCAGTACCTGTGCGATTTCGCCCACCGCGAGTTCCATCGAGCCCAGGAGGCGCAGGATACGCATCCGGGTCGGATCGGAAAGGGCACGGAAGATCGCTTCGGTCCGCATTTCCCGAAGATATAAAGATATTTTTATATCTGTAAATCGTCTCGCCGGAATTTGATGAGACGAGTGTTTCGCACGGTCGAACCGCGTCGGGCGATAACCGTTAATTTACCACTGATTGGCACAGTCCACCCCTGAATTTCCAGCGCTTCGCCGATGCCGGCGGTCGCATTTTCGGGAGGATCGATGCCCAAGCGTTTTCAGCCCTGGCTACGGCCGGTGCACCAGCTCCACGCGGGCTGGATGGAAGGCGCTGGCTCGTGATTCACGCGTTTCCGGATCCTGATGGCGAGCGGGTTGTCGCTGACCTTCTCGCTTACATGACGATTGAAGAGAAAGCAGGCCAGCTAGCCGTGGTGTCTGCTCCGGACCCCCAGGACCGTGCAGAGGTCGAACGTTTCACCCAAGCCCTGCGCAGTGGCCGGGTGACGGCGGTGGAGGGCATCTCCTCGAAGATCCAGGCGGAAGCCTTCCAGCAGATCGCGATAGAGGAATCCCGGCTTGGCATCCCACTTCTCTTCCCGATGGAGACCGGCACGGGGATCGAAACGATCTTCCCGACCCCGCTGACGGCAGCTGCAAGCTGGGACATGGAAGCGATCGCTGCTGCCGAAGCCGTCATTGCCGAAGAAGCCCATGCCCTGGGCTGCAACTGGGCCTTGTCACCCGATGCCGGTTATCTGCCGCTTTCGAGCCAGCCCGACACGTCCCGCGATGACCAGGTCGATCTCGTCGCCGCTATCGCCGCAGCGCGGGTCCGGGGATTGCAGGCCAACGGGGAGGCCGGGCGCGAAGGCGTGCTCGCTTGCCTGGACCTCGCCTCGATAGTCGGGCGGGCTGCTTCCGGGGTCGCCGAGGAGAAGAATATCGCGGAAGCCATGCGCGTCGCTGCGAGCGTAGTGAGGCAGGGCTATCTCGGGTCGATCTCCGTCGGAGGAGGCAATGTCCAACGGCGTCGTGCCGCCCGAAAAGCGTTTTCCTTTTTGAAAGAGGCCGGCGCTTTCGACGGCATTATTCTTTCGGAATGGAAATCCCTTGCCGCCGCCGCGCGCGACAGCGAACCGATCGAAAGCGGCGATTCCATGCCGGTCGATGCACTCGTTGCTGCGATCGAAAAAGGAAAGCTACCGCTCGCACGGCTCGACGACGCAGTATCGAGGGTTTTGCGCGCGAAATATGCGCTGGGGCTCTTCACCCTTCCGCTGGGAAAAGAGGCGATACGCAGCAGGGGCAGCTTGCCGACGCCGATCCAGAACCGGGAAACGGCGCTCAATCTCGCGAGGCGTTCGATCGTCCTGCTGCGCAATGAGCCGGCCTTGCTGCCGCTGGGCTTCGATTCCGGTGATCTCCTTGTAATCGGCGCTGCCGCGACAGACCGCAGTGCTCCCCTTGCCGGGCGCAAGGGGCTTGCCGCCAGCCTGATCGACGGGCTCGAACAGCTTGGTATCCCGCATAAATTCGCGCCGGGTCTCGCCCTTCGTCACGATGCGGGGAACATCGGCCGGATGATCGAAGCGGACAGCATGGCGATCGGTATGGCTTGCGAAGCAGCCAAGCGGGCACGCACGGTCATCGTCGTGCTCGGCGGCCGGGAAGGCAATGCTCTCGCCGAAGCCGAACGACAGCTTCTTGCCTCACTGCGGACGGTAACGGATCGCATCGTCCTTGTGACCCTCGGCGCGGCGGCACTCGATCCCATCATAGGAAACGAACCGCTTGCCTGCGTCCTTCACGCCGGACAGCTCGGCACCATGAGCGGCCATGCGATCGCAGAGGTGCTAACCGGGGAGGCGTCCCCGTCCGGCAAGCTTCCGGTCGCCATCAAAGAGGGCAACGGGAACCGCGGCCTGCCCTTCGGTCATGGCTTGCACTATGCAGATTTCGCGTTGACCGATTTCACCCTCGATCTGGCCGCCGACCGATTGGTGGCAAGCGTCCAGGTTCGGAACCTGGCGGATGTCGGCGGGATCGAGACAGTCCAGCTCTACCTGCGCCGATATCGCGGAAACCACCTACCCAGTCGCCTGAACCTGCGCGGGTTCGAGCGGGTGAAGCTGGCCCCTGGCGAGCGCAGGACGGTGACCTTCGAGATCGGTCGCGACCAAATCGGCCAACATCGTGAGGACGGGCGTTATATCACCGAGGGCGGTCGCTACGACGTGCGCATCGGCCTCTCGTCCAAGCGCGTGCTCGGCGGTGAAATCGAGCTGCCGGACGCCATCGCCAAAGCTATGAACAACCCTTTCGCCGGATCCGGATACGCGCCCCGGATCGGCCAGCGGAGAGCGTGAGCCGAGATGCCGCAGGTCGCGACACCTCGGCTCGATACCTGATCAAACCGCAGCGTCGCGCTTTACCGTGATGACCTGCGGGTTGGTGAATTCCTTCAGACCATCGAGACCGTATTCGGCACCGATGCCCGATTGCTTGTGTCCGCCGAATGGCGTGAAGGGCGACAGCTGCATGAATTCATTGACCCAGACAGTGCCGGTTTCGAGTTGCTCCGCAATCTCGACGCCCTTTTCCGTATCCTTCGTCCAGACCGCGCCGGCGAGACCGTATTCGGAATTGTTCGCACGCTCGATGGCTTCTTCGACGGTCGAGAACTTCATCAGCGGCATGACCGGCCCGAACTGCTCTTCCGCCACGATGCGCGCATCTTCCGGCGGATTGTCGAGGATGGTGATCGGCACGTAATATCCGGTGCCCGAAGGATCGGTATCTCCGCCAGTCAGGAACTGGTAGCCATTGTCCTTGGCGTCCTGGATCAGCTCGCAAACGCGCTCGAACTGCTTCTTGTTCTGGATCGGCCCGACCCCGGTGCCCTGCTGCGAACCGTCGCCGACGACGACGCCCTTGGCATATTCGGCAATCGCCTTGCTGAGATCGTCATAGATGTCTTCGTGTATGTAGATGCGCTTGGCCGCAATGCAGACCTGGCCGGCGTTGGAGAAGCTCGACCAGAAAAGCTGTTCGGCTACCTTCTCGACATCGGCATCGGGCAGGACGATGGAGGCGTCGTTGCCGCCAAGTTCCAGCGTAATGCGCTTCAGGTCGCGTGATGCGCCCTCCATGATTTTCTTGCCGGTGGCGGTGGAGCCGGTGAAGGTGATCTTGTCGATGCCGGGGTGCTCGGTAATCATCGGCCCGAGTTCGTCGGGGCCGGTGATGATGTTGACCGTACCGGCAGGCACGATGTCCTTGATCAGTTCCGCAATGCGCAGCGTCGTGAGCGGGGTGAACGGCGACGGCTTGAGAACGATCGTGCACCCTGCCACCAGGGCAGGCACGATCTTCTGGATCGCCATCATGATCGGGAAGTTCCACGGCACGATGCCGCCGACCACGCCAACCGGCACACGCCGCGTGCGCGACAGGCGCGTGTCGTCGTCCTGGTTGATCACATCATCGAGGGTCAGGGTCGACTGCGCTGCGGCAAGTCCTGCCGCGCCGTAGATTTCCTGCTGCGCCTGCGCATGGGGCTTGCCCTGCTCGCTGGTAAGGAGGCGGTACAGTTCCTCCGCATTGTCCTTGATCGCGGCCGCAATGCCCTGGACCACCTTCTGACGCTCTTCCGCGCTCGTTTTCTTCCAGGTCTTGAAGGCCCGGCGGGCTGCATCGACGGCACGGTCGAGTTCGTCCTTCGTGCACGACGGCACGACCCCGATGACCTGTTCGTTGGCGGGATTGACGACTTCGATGGTGTCGGAGGTGGTGACCATCTCTCCGTCGATCAGATTGGCATAGGCTTTGGTCATCGTCTCTCTCCTCAAACGCAAGAATCGGTTGCTTATCGAGACCCTATAGGTCGAACGCCCAACCGACAATCCGACTCAATCGAAGGATATCTGCGCGGTCAGATAGTCGAAGGTGAATCGGGTGCTTCCGCAAGTGCGGTACCTTATCCCCTTCGGTAAAGCTTCGTGGGGCAAACCCGCATCGCTTGCTGCCCTTTCGACCAATCGTTCGAACATGCTCCCTTCGGGCCATGTGCAGCAAAGCCGGAGGTTGCGATGGCGATAGCTGCAAACCTCTCCCGATCCCGCCACGAATTCCGGCTCCGCCTCGCCTTCATAGTGGTCGAGCCACCCCTTCGCAGTCCATCCGTCCCCAGTCATCTGCAACCGGTCCGACAGGCTCTCGCTCCTAACGATCTTACCGCCGATCAGATCAGCGAAATCCTGATCGACCAAGCCGCCGGGAATTGCGAAATCCTTATCGCGTGTGGCTGTCCTCGGGCCGACGACGATCTGGCCATCGAATCTCTTCAAGGCGTCGGCGAGACCCTCTGTCATCACCGGCAGGCAGGGGATCACGACGAGCGAATACCCGTCCAGTTCGGGTTCGGGAGGGAGGATATCGACGTTGAGGCCCAATCGCCGCAGCGAGGAGTAGGCGGAGAATGCAGCCCACAAGGCAGAGCGCCCTTCCCCCTGCGGCTGGATCTGGGTGATCCATTCACTGTCATAGGAGAAGATGAGCGCGGCGTGTTTGGGCGCTTGGCCGACCGCGCCGAGGTCTGCGATTTCCCGTCCGGCCGACGCTGCCTCGGCATAAGCGGGTGCAGGCTCCCCGTCCGGCCTCAGCAGGCCTGCGTGCATCTGTTCCTGCGCCTTTGGAAACTGCCGCCAGCGAAAATAGCTGACCATTTCCGCCCCGTGCGCGAAGGCTTCCATGGTCCACAACCGGACCATTCCGGGTAGCGGTGCGGGATTGTAGCGCGCCCAATTCACCGGCCCCGGCTGCTGTTCGAGCACGTTCCAGCGCCTGTCCTTCGCGCACCCGCGATAAAGGTCATGGTGAAACGCGGCGATGTCGGGATGACCCTGACGCGCGAAGTCACGCTTTTCCTCCTCGGTGAAGCGGAACATCTCGAGGAAGCCCAGCGGGTAGTTGTCCCAGCCCAGAACATCGAGGTCCTGCGCAAGGTCGTGATGGTCGTAACCGGTGTAGAAACCCATCGCGTTGTGCATGATGTCGCGACCGGGCGATGCCTCGCGCAGGATCTCGACCTGCGCCCTGTTGAAGCGGATAACCTGGTCCGAAGAAAACCTACGGAAAGCCAGCCAATGTGCCGGATTGGCTTCCGTCACTGTCTGGTTGGGTAGCTCGATTTCGTCGAAGGAACGGTATTCCATCGACCAGAACACATTGCCCCACGCTTCATTGAGCGTCGAGACAGAGCCATATCGTTCGGCAAGCCAGCGGCGGAAGGCATCGCGTGCGGCAGGCGAGAAGCTCTGCACCGTGTCATGACAGCCGTACTCATTATCGGTCTGCCAGCCGACCACGCCCGGATGTTGTCCGTATCGCTGCGCCACGACGCGCGTGATCCGGCGCGCTTCTTCGCCATAACCTTCGTGGCTGAAACAGTAGTGCCGCCTCGATCCGAACCCGCGCGGCTGTCCCTCGCGGTCGATCGCCAGCATGTCCGGCATGCTGTCGACGAGCCACTTCGGCGGCGTTGCGGTCGGCGTCCCCATGATGATGCCCAGCCCCGCCGAGTGCAGCGTCTCGACCGCCCGGTCGAGCCAGTCCCAATCGTATTGTCCGGGCTCGCGCTCGATGCGGCTCCACGCGAATTCGCCGATCCGGACGCGGGTGAGCCCGATCTCGCGCATCTGGCGCGCATCCTCGGCCCAGCGTTCCTCGGGCCAGTGTTCGGGATAATAGCAAACGCCGAGGTGCATCAGTGTCTCTCCATGTGCTTGCGTCTATCGCCGAATATGCGATGGATGCCAGCCTATTCGGGAGGGAATGGTGTTCGGCGATACAGCGGATTTCGCAAATGCGGGGCAGCTCGCGGTGTTTGTCGGGTTGACGGCGCTCGTCGCGCTGCTGACCTGGTGGAAGGTCAAAAGCGCAAAGCACGATGGATCCGAAAAGGACGTCTTCCTTGCCGGCAAGGGCCTGAGCTGGGTCTTCGTGGCAGGCGCGATTACGCTTACCAACCTGTCGACCGACCAGCTGGTCGGGATGAACGGCAACCAGATGTTGCTGCTGGCATGGTGGGAGATCGCGGGCTTCGTCGGCCTGATGACCCTCGCCTTCGTCTTCGTGCCGCTTTACTATCGGTATAACTGCACCACGGTCACGGAATTGCTGGAGAGGCGCTATGATGGACGTTCGATCCGCACGCTGATCTCGGCGATCTTCATACTCGGAAACTTGCTGATCTACCTGCCCGCGGCGCTTTATTCGGGAGGATTGTTCCTGCAATCGCTGTTCGGCGCGAATGTGCCATTGCTGGCCTTTTCTCTCGGCCTGGCCCTGATTGGCGCGGCCTATACGATTTTCGGCGGGTTGAGGGCCGTGGCCGTGATGGACACGTTTTCCGGCATCGGGATTCTGTTCCTCGCCCTCGTCATCGTGTTCCTTGCGCTGGCGGCGGTAGATTTCGACATTGTCACGGGCGTGCCGCCGGAAAGGCTGAGCATGGTGGGCAGTGCCGACAGTCCGATCCCGTTCCACACGCTTTTCACCGGCATGGCGTTCATCCAGATCTTTTACTGGTCGACCAACCAGAACATCACGCAAAAGGCGATGGCCGCGCCCACCGTCAAGGAAGCGCAGAAGGGCGTCTTCGCAGCCGCAGCCGTGCGTATCCTCGTGGTCCCGCCGATCGTGGTGATCCCGGGCGTCGTCGCCTTCAAGCTGTTCGGTGACGTGGGCGATGCCGCCTACGGCCGCTTGGTCGCCGAGGTTCTGCCGAGCTGGCTCTCCGGTGCTTTCGCGGCCATGGTCGCTGCCGCAGTGATCACGACCTTCAGCGCGGTGCTCAATTCCACCGTCGCGCTCTACTCGGTCGATTTCCACGAACGTTTCGTCGGCGAAGTGAAGAACCACTGGAAGCTGGGCGCGGCAATGAGCATGGTCGCTACCATCCTCGCCATGATCATGGTCCCGCTGTTCCAGAACGCTGAGAGCATCATCAACCTGCTCCAGCAGCTGAACGGGCTTTCCTCGATGCCGATCCTGTCGGCCTTCATCGTCGGATTGCTGTTCCGCAACGTTGCAGCCCGCTCGGCCATAGCAGGCGTGGTCTGGGGCATTTCGCTGTACGGCCTGTTCACGTTCAATGCCGGCTTCTCCGAGGCGGTCGGCATCCACTACATCGACTTCATGGTGGTCACCCTGTTCACGTCGGTTCTGGCCGCGCTCGGTTTCAACAGGTTCGTTCTGGGACGGCGCGCGGAATGGCTTGGCCTTTCCCTGTTCCGCGGCAAGGGCGAAGTTTCCGCGCAGGCATGAGCGAGGCAGAACTTCTGGAACTGCACGGCGACGAGTGGAGCCTCGTCATCGAACGCCTGCCCAAGGGTGGATTTGCTTGGCGTCACCTCGGGGAAAGGCTCGAGCCGGGAAGTCTGCCGGCCGCAAGAGACCTGATTGGTGCAACGACCTTCTCGATCGATGAGCCGCAACCCCTCCCCGTTTTCCCGCTCCACGGTTCCGGCTGGTTCGGCCCCTCGATCCTCTCATTACTCGCGAAAGACGCGCGTGCGCTCGATCCGGAATTCACCAGTTTCGAGGCCGTGTCATCCGGCGATTGTATAGAACTCCGCTTTGGCGACGACCGGGAAAAGCTGTCCTGCTCGCTGCGGTTCTCGAAATTGGCATCCGGGCTGACGATCGAAACGGCAATTCGCAACGAGGGGCGCGATCAGGTCGTTGTTTCCAGTCTGGCCAGCGCCTTTCTTCCCGTCTTCGCAAATGCTAACCGGATCATTTCCTGGCGTGGCCGTCATGCCGCCGAATTTGAGGAATGTGTCGAGAACCTGCCTGCGCATGGCTGGCATCGCACGACCCACGGGGGGCTGACGGGACACGGCGGACCACCTGCTTGCCAGATCTTGGCCGGTGAATGCGGGTGGCATTCTGGGCTTGCGTTCTCTGCGCAGCTTGCGTGGTCAGGCGACAGCCGCCTGGCAATAGAAAAGCATGACGAGGGAATGTGGTTGCTGACCGCCGAAGCAAGCATTTCCAACGGAGAGGTCCGGCTGGAGCCTGGAGAAAGCTACCATTCTCCGACGCTGCTGGTCGCCATTTCCGGAGCGGGCCGCAATGGCGTCGCTGCGCAGCAACATTCCATGGTTCGCGCGATCGCAGAGTATCCGGCAGGTGAGATGCGACCGCGTCCGGTCCATCTCAATAGCTGGGAAGCGTGCTATTTCGCGCATGACGAGGCGCGCATAAAAGCGCTCGCGAGCGCTGCCGCCGTAATCGGGGTCGAGCGGTTCGTTCTGGACGATGGCTGGTTCAAGGGCCGCGATAACGACCGGGCTGGCCTGGGCGACTGGAAACCCGATCCAAGAAAATACCCGGCGGGATTGGCACCGATAGCCGAGCACGTCCGGAGCCTGGGCATGGAATTCGGCCTTTGGGTAGAGCCGGAAATGGTCAATCCGGACAGCGATCTCTACCGGGCTCACCCGGACTGGGCACTCACAACCCGCGGCACCCCCGGGCCGACCGCACGCTCCCAGCTGGTCCTCGACATGCGGCAACCCGCCGTTCGCGATTATCTCTTCGAAGAACTCGACACCCTGCTTTCCTCGGCGCCGATCTCTTACCTGAAGTGGGACCATAACCGCGCGCACGCCCCCTCGGGCGGATCGGCACAGGTTCGCGGCACCTACGCGCTGCTTGCACGCATTCGTGAGGCACATCCCGATGTCGAGATCGAAAGCTGTGCAGCCGGCGGCGGCCGGATCGATGCGGGCATTGTCCGCCATGTCCACCGCTTCTGGACGAGCGACAATATCGACGCGATCGCCCGCATCCCGATGCAGCGCGGTTTCCTGGCGTTCTTCCCGTCGGAAATGATGGGCGCCCATATCGGGGCTTCGCCAAGCCACGCGACTGGCCGATCACAATCGCTCGGCTTTAGAGCGGCGGTTGCCTGCCAGGGTCATTTCGGCATCGAACTCGATCCGGCTGAACTCGATCCGTCTGAACGTGATGACCTGGATCAATGGGTATCGTTCTACAAACGCTGGCGCGGTCTTGCGCATGGCGGGCAAACCCTGCTTGGCGAAGGGCCCAATGGGCTGACGTGGCAGGCGCAAGGTAACGGACGTGAATACATCCTCTGGATCATGCGCACCGACGTCTCCCATCAACGGCGCGATGCGCAGCTCCCGCTACCCTTCGCGGCAGGGCAGGACTGGCAGGTGCGCCTGCTGGACCTGGTCGGAGGTGACCATGTGCTGGCGGCGCGCAGCGGCAAGGCAATTGACGCAATGAGGGAAACACCGCTCACCTTCAGCGGGTCCTGGTTGGCGCGTGCGGGTCTTCCGCTTCCCGCGTTGAACGCAGAAGGTGTGGCCATATTCCACCTGGAGGCAGCATGAGCGAAACCGCGCCCCATCGCCGCAAGAACCTCCTCACGGGGGACTACGTGCTCGTTTCCCCCCAACGCATTGCAAGGCCTTGGCAGGGAGAGCGAAAGAAAACGCAGGACGAAAAGCGGACCAGGCATGACCCCACTTGCTATCTGTGTCCGGGTAACGAACGAAGCGGCGGGATCGTCAACCCCGACTACGAAGGCACCCACGTCTTCCCGAACGATTTTCCCGCTCTTCTGGAGGAAAGCGAAAAGCGCGCGGATTCTGACCTCTTCATCGAAGAACCGGCGTGCGGCGAAGCGCGGGTCATTTGCTATTCTCCCGACCATTCGGCGACCCTCGCCCGCATGTCCGCCACGAACAGGCGATTTGTCGTCGACACTTGGTGCTCCTTGTCAGCCGACGTCGGTTCCCGCTGGGCCCACGTCCAGTTGTTTGAGAACAAGGGCGCCATGATGGGCGCCTCATCGCCCCACCCCCATGGGCAGCTCTGGGCCAGTGATTTCGTGCCTACGGAAGTCCGGAGCGAAGATGACCGGCAACGCGAATATTTCGAGAGATCCGGGACGAACCTGCTTGCCGATGTTGCGAAAAGAGAGGCCGAAGCGCAGCAACGCATCGTTACCCAGAATGAACGCTGGCTCGCGATCGTGCCCCATTGGGCCGCCTGGCCATTCGAGACCCTGCTTATTGCGCGGGCCGATGACCGCCGGCTCGAGGATCTAGACGAAGAGGGTCGAGAGGCGCTTGTCGACATTCTCGGCCAACTGCTTCCCGCCTATGACCGACTGTTCGATACCGATTTTCCCTATTCGATGGGGTGGCATGGAGCCCCGCAGCAACTGGGGGACGATACCGGGCACTGGCGTCTCCATGCTCATTTCTACCCGCCGCTCTTGCGGTCGGCGGACATTCGCAAGCACATGGTAGGCTTCGAACTGTTGGCAGAAGCCCAGCGCGACCTTACCCCAGAATCGGCGGCAGAGCGGATCAGGGCGGAACTTCGATGAACGCAAACCTGATCGAGCATACGGCAGATGACTTCGCAGCGGCGTTTGGACGTTCCGCACAAGGCGTAGCCTTTGTGCCGGGGCGCGTGAATCTCATCGGAGAACACGTAGATTACAACGATGGCCTGGTCCTGCCGATGCCCGTCCGCGAAGGGACCGCGGTGGCATGGGCGCCTGCCGACCATGGCGAAATTGCCGTTCGCGCTGCCAATCTGGATGCGAGCGACCGATTTGCTGCATTCGAACCGTCCCGGCCGACCGAGACCGACTGGCGATCTTATGCGCGGGGGATGGTCGCACATCTCGATCTCCCGCCTGGCACGGGCCTGGACCTATTGGTCCGCGGCGACCTGCCCCGTGGGTCGGGTCTTTCGTCATCCGCATCGTTCTGTGTCGCGCTTGGGCGTGCGGTTGGCGCTGCTTTGGGTCTCGACCTTGACGCACGCACGCTTGCGAAAGCGGCCCAAAGTACCGAACACGACTGGGCAGGCGTTGCCTGCGGCATCATGGACCAGATGGCAGTAGCAGCAGGGGAAGCGGGCAAAGCGCTGCTCCTCGACTGTCGCACCCTCGATTACGAGCAGTTTGAGCTGCCGTCAGATTGGGCCGTCGCGATTGTCGATAGCGGAGTGACGCGCGGGCTTGTCGACGGGGAATACAACTTGCGGCGCCAACAGTGCGAAGCCGCTGCGCGCAAGATCGGAGTTGCGAGCCTTCGGGATGCGGACAGTGCCATGTTGGAAAGCGCGGAATTGAATGAGCTGGAATTCAAGCGAGCTCTCCATGTCGTCGAAGAGATCGACCGCGTCGAAAAAGCTACGCAATCCATCATGGCAGCGGACCTCTCGGCGATGGCGTCGATCCTGCGAGAGGGGCACGCCTCCCTGCGTGATCTGTTCGAAGTAAGCATTCCGGCAGTCGACCAACTCGTCGAACGCATCGACAATGTGCTTCAAGGGCGTGGCGCAGCCAGGATCACCGGCGCGGGCTTCGGTGGCTCGGTGGTCGTGATCGCGGAACGCGCGGCGCTGCCGGACCTGGAACGAAACCTGGATCGTCCGGTCAGGCCGGTATTCTAGGAGGTTCCGCGCACCGCTATCGACATTGAAACTGTCCATTCCTCTCCGGGGGCAAGCGTGCGCATTCCACCCTCGTCCGGCATCCGGTTGATCGCATCGGTCGCGTGGCTCACCGGCTCTATGCAGAAGTAATCTTCACCCTGCGGCACGTACACAACGGTGCAATCGAGATCGTCGCTGGGCGAAATTCGCGCGATCAGTTTCCGCTCGGGCCAAATGATATCCAGGTGTCCTTCGCGGCCCGCATACACGGTATCGACGATCCGTGTGTCGACCGGCTGCCCACCCCACCAGTCGCGCGGTTGGCTATGGCGCTTCAAACCGAGAGGAAGGCACGCTTCATCGACCTGCCATTCGCCATGATGAAACCCGCGATAAATGGTTTGCGAAGTGCGCGGGAAATAAGGGTGGAAGCCCAGACCTGCCGGCATGGGACTGCCCGCCAGGTTTCTGATCGACATTGAAGCGTGCAGGCCGGATGCATCGAGGGCATATCCTGCGCGCGCTCTGAACTTCCAAGGCCAAGGGCTTTCCCGATATTCCAGACCTATGATCGCATGCCGGGCGGATTTCTCGACCACATCCCAAGGCGAGGTCCAGCCAAAGCCATGCAAGACCGGCTCTTGTGGAGCTGTCGGATGGTTCCTGTCCAGCTGTACTGTCCGCCCCATGAATTCAAAGCGCGAACCCGCGATACGATTGCTGAACGGCACGAGCGGGAAGCACGAGCTATCGAGGACCCCGTCGCCTACGGCGGACCGCATGATATCGTGCCCACGCCACCGAAATGCCGAGAGGCTGCCTCCGATTTCGGGATTGATGGCGACCGCATAATCGTCCGCTTCGATGACTAGCGAGGACATGGCGTAAGACTATCCGGCGAGTGGCCCGAGCGCGCTCTTGAGATCACCAAGCCACGGCTCGAATGGTTTCCAGGCGTTCTGGCCGCTGCGGTTGATGGGTCGGCGCACCTGCTCGCTGCTTGCAGTGCGGACGGCCCTGTCGGTCTTGTGGAAGGTGAGGCAGGCCTCTTCAAATGGCAGGCCGAGATACTCCAGCATCCGGCGAACCTGGCCTTCCAGATCATCCAGGACATCCTCGTGCTGCACTTTCAGAACCTTGCCCGGCAGGACCTTGTCCCAATGGTCCATCAATTCGACGTAGTCGGTGTAGTAGCGGCCAATCTCATTAAGTCCGTAGGTGAACTCCTGACCTTCCGCGAACAGCTGCTTGAAGCCGGAAAAACAGCAATCCATGGGTGCCCTGCGCGCATCGATGATCTTCGCATTCGGCAGCATCAGGTGGATGAGCCCGATATGGCGGAAGTTGTTCGGCATCTTGTCGATGAAGAAGGGCGCACCCTGGCGATGAACCCGCGTATCCTCGATGAATGCTTCGCCGAAATCGCTCAATTGTTCGGCGCTGAGGTCATGCAGGATGGCCGGATAGAGCGACTGGCCGGCTTTGCGCCCTCTCAGGCGATGGGCGAGAGACAGGACATTCGGCAACTCCAGCGTGCCATCGATCTGCGAATGGGATGCCAGGATTTGCTCGAGCAAGGTCGATCCTGCGCGCGGCAGGCCGAGGATGAAGATCGGATCGGGAGCGGGAAAACCGGCCCCCTCATGCTTGGCGAACAATTCGGCGGTGCAGAATTCGCGCTGCTTGGCGAGTTCCTCGCTCATCGCCGCGGCACTGTAGCGGGTCTGGGCGCGCTTGAGGTCGTTGCCTTGCTCGTAAAAGGCAAAGGAGCCTTCGTATTCCTTGCGGTCCTCGAGCGCCTTTCCGAGCGAGAAGCACAGATGCACACGGTCCATGAAGGATAGATCGGCTTGTTGCACGAGCGACCGCATCGTTTCGATCTCGTCATCGGTGAAACGATATGTCTTCAAATTGGCGAGCGCGTACCATGCGTCCCCGTGGTCGAGCTTCACCGCGATTGCCTTCCGGTAGCTTGCCACCGCCTCATCCTGGGCGCCGGTTGTCTTGAGCGCATGCCCGCGACTGGTCAGTGTCGCGACATCGTGGGGCAGTTTCGACAAGACTTCTTCGAAGAGTTCGAAGGCGCGGTCATAGTCGCCGGTCTGCATACTCTCGATGGCGAGGTGTGACTGGAAAAGCGGGTTTTCCGGATCGCGCTTGTAAAGCGCCTCGGCTTCTTCGCGGGCCCGGTCGAACTTCTGGCGACGGCGGAGCGCATCGATGTGATCCAGGCGAAGCTGTACGCTGTCGGGATCGAACGCCACTGCGCTTTCCAGCAGGAATTCCGCATCATCCAGCACTCCCAGCTTGATCCCGATCATGGCGAGCAGGCGCATCCCTTCGACATCGCGCGGATTGCGCTTCAGGTAATGTCGGCAGATTTCTTCGGCACGAAGTAGCCGGCCTTCGTGAAGGTGGTGGCTAACGGCGACCAATTCCCTGGGCAGATCCGAAATCCTCTGCGCCTGCATGAGGGCGGACTGGGCTTCCTGGGTATTCCCTTCTGCGGCCAGCAAATCGGCGAGCGCACGCCAGCTAGCCTCGAGCGCAGGGTTGTAGCGCGTCGCCTTGCGATAGGCTGACACCGCCTGGTCCGAATTGCCGCTCTTGCGGGCCAGATGCCCCGCCTCCTGCCACGCCCGCCCGTATTCGGGCATCGCCTCATGCAGCCGCACGAGATAATCGGCAGCATCGCCCGGACGTCCGAGGTATCGCGATGCCACTGCTGCCATATAGAGCGCGTCGCCGTCATCGGGCCTGACCGCCAGCGACGCCTCCGCAAGGTCAAGTCCGCTGGTGAAATCTCCTGCCTGCATGGCCTTCTGGGCCTGGGCCAGATTTTCATCGCGAGAGCTCATGCCGGTCCCCTAACAAAGTAAGACGGCGGAGGCGAACCCAAGCTCGCCCCCGCCGTCAATTCCGTCAGATCCTGTCGGGATCAGTAGTCGAAGGACACTCGTAGTCCGATCGTACGCGGACGGTTGGTCGAGATACGCGGACGGTCATTGACGTAATTGCCCGAAATCTGGGCGCGCTCGTCATTGAGATTGTCTGCGAAAACCTCGAAATTCCAGCCGCTCTGGGTGCGTACACCCGCCGCAAGGTCGACAATCGTGTAGCTGTCGAGTTCCAGCTTGTTGATCTCGATGACGTCGGTGAACTTGTTCGCCGAATGCGAGATCTGAGGCTGAACATAAGCTTCGAGGTTGTCGTTCAGATCCCACTCGTAGCGAACGCGCATATTGCCTTGGAAGGACGGCGCGAACGCGAGATCCGATCCCACGACCACGTCATTCGTCGGGATCAGGACTTCCGTGATCTCCGTATCGAGGATCGAGAAGGCACCGGCAACGGTCAGGCCCGGGACGCTGTAAGGCGCCAGGGTGAAATCGGCTTCGACACCCCGGATCTCCGCATTGGCGGCATTAGCCGAGAAGAACAGGTTGGTGATCGAAGGATCGAAGATCGTCGTCTGGAGGTTGCTGATGTCGACGTAGAACGCACTGCCGTTGAAGCGCAGTGCACCGTCCATCAGGTCCATCTTCCAGCCAAGCTCGTAGTTGGCGACTTCATCGGTCTGAAGCTCGAAGGGTACGGTAAAGCCCGCGCCATTCGTTGCACCGCCGGGCCGGTTTAGCAGGCCGGGGCGGAAACCTTCTGAGTAGGTCGCATAGAAGAGCAGGTCTTCCGTCGGCGTGACGTTGACGGTGCCCTTGTAGATGACCCCTTCAGCTTTCGCCTCGTCGGGCGCGCGAACCGCGTTGAAGACCTGCTGGGCCTGCGCGGCTGTCAGGCCGGCTGCCTGAATGTCTGCCAGGCTGTCGCTCAGCGTGAAGGTCTGTCGCAGGTCGGGGTTGCACGAGCCGATGAACGTGAAGCTGCCATCGCCATCGTACAGGTCCGAGATGTTCGTACCGAATGCGTTCTGGTCTTCGGCGCTGAAGCTGTTGCAGAACGACGCGTTGGCGCTGCCTTCGAAATCGACCCGCACATTGTAGTAGCGAATGCCGCCAGTGACCGAGACGAGGTCCGGGACGATATCGACCGTCGTTTCACCGAAGATGCCGAACTGCTTGTCCGTGCGACGAATGTCGTTACGGAAAATCGTGTCGGCAGGGAACGGCCCGGGATCGGTGCTGAAACCGGGGAACGGGAAGTTCGGCTTGAACTCTCCGAACGGTGCCGCAGCGACGTTGCCGGGATAGGCGAAGTCATTCCGCTCTTCCAGCTCGAGATCCGAGAAGAACACGCCGCCGGTAGTGCGCACAGGCACGTCGGGATCGGTGCTGAAGCGGAACTCGTTGGTGAAGACCTTGGTGTTGCTGACCGAGCTCACGTAGAGGTTCGGCGGCTGGCAGACACCGCTCGGATCATTGTCGCCCGGATAGGTCACCGCGCCATCGCAGATATAGTAAGGCAGGTACTGACCGACGAAGAGGTAGTCGGTGTAGTCTACGCGCTGGTCTGTCGAGCGGTCCGTATAGGCACCGGTGTAGACGAGATCGAGCGTCGCGAGACGGCCTTCGATAGTCCAGCTCGTGTTCGAGAAATCGTCTTCGAGGCGATCTTCCTCGAAACGCTGGATTTCGAGATCGTCGAGACCGTCAAGTTCGGGGTCGGCAAAAAACACGCCGTCGCTCTCGAGGCTCTGGCGCGAATGCGCGATAGTCAACTTCCAATCGGGCGTCACTTCCCAAAGCGCGGTGGCGCGGAAACCGGAGTAAGTGGTGTCGTTGAAGTTTTCCTCGATCAGCGCCGCGTTATCGGCCTTGAGAAAGGTAACATCGTCGAGATTGGCGTCGGCCTGGAAGCCTTCGCGCAGATCGCTGACCGGAACGCCGTTGGACCGCACCGTGCCCGCCTCGCGGAAACGAGCGCTCTCGCTGAGGTCGCGGATGCCGATCACATTGTCGATGTATCCGCCCTGGTCGTCATAGAACGCCACGCCGCGGACCGCGACGGTATCGGTCAGCGGCACATTCAGCATCACTTCGCCCTTGTGGCTCATCTCGCCACCCTTGGTGAAGGAGATGCCGCCCGCCGCACGTGCAGAGAAACCGGCGAGGTCGGGCTTGGCCGTGATCAGGCGAACAACGCCTGCCTGCGAACTTGCACCGAACAGCGAACCCTGCGGACCGGAAAGCACTTCGATGCGCTCGAGGTCGGCGGCATAGACATCGAGGTTACGACCAGGCTGGGCCAGTGGTTGTTCGTCGAGGTAGAGCGCCACGTTGGGAGCCAGACCTGCGACACCGGCGGTCGTCAGGTTCGGCGTAGTCGACGCGAGACCGCGGATATAGATCGTGCTCTGGCCGGGGCCGCTGCCGCCTGCAGTGACCGTCGGAAGCTGTTCCAGATAGTCTTCGAACGTGTCGATGTTCAGTTCATCGAGCGCTTCCGCGCCGATGGCCGAAACGGAGACCGGCACGTCCTGCAGGTCTTCACTGCGCTTCTGGGCCGTAACGATGATGACATCGACGCCGCCCGTACGTGCCTGGGCGGCCGGCTGCGCGTCCTGCGCTGCCGCCGGCGTGGCCATGGCAATCGCCATCGCACCGGCAGATACGCCGCTAGCAAGTTTCTTCATGTCGGAATTGCCCCTTAGTTTCAATGCGAACCGGAGTACGATCAATTGAACATTCTGATCGCGCTGAAATTCTCGCGCGATCGAAAAATCAACCGCGCAACAGATTGCGGTTAGCAACCGAAAATTGGGGCGACCACCGGCAACGGGGAGTCTTTCCGGATTGAATAGGCGGGTGTTGCAATTAACACACACCCGCAAGAAGGCGTCAAATACTCAATAAATCGATCTCAAGTAGAGATTCATTCGACAAATAGACTTGCGTTCTAAACTTGTGCGGTATTGCCGTTCGTCAAGAACGGATAAATATACTCATTTTTCGACTGGAGGACCGTCCGAAATCAACCGCCGACTACTTCGATTTATTCGGCTGGCGGAAGGGCGGCGCAGCCCTCGCTTGTTGTCGGCACACCGTGACGTTTGCGGATCAGGTCGAAGAGGATCGCCTTGAGAATGGCGATGGCCATCAGAGCCACGACGAATGAAAATGGTAGCGCACCGATAATCATGGTTATCCGGATGGCATCAATTCCGCCAAGGATCAGCATGCTGCCAACGACGAAAGCCAGCGCCGCGCCCCAGAAAACGATGTGGTGACGTCGCTCACCCTCGGTTTCGCCCGCGCCGTTGATCGTATTGACGATAAGGATCGCGCTGTCTGCGGAAGTCACGAGATAAGTCATCAGGAGGATGACCACGAGGCCCGAGACGATGGCAGCGACAGCCGGGTCGAGCAGCACTGCCAGCGTTGCGTACAGCTGGTCGGACATGCCGGTCTCCAGAATGCGGCCGCCTGCTTCCCCGCTCAATTCGAGGTCGATCGCCGTGCCGCCGACTAGGGTCATCCAGACGAAGCACATGAGCGATGGCACCAGCACCACGCCGAACACATATTCACGAACCGTGCGCCCCCTCGAGATGCGGGCGATGAACATGCCGACGAAGGGCGCGAACGCTATCCACCACGCCCAGTAAAATACCGACCAGTCGAGTTGCCACTGCACCAATGCCTGCCCGATCTCGGTTTCACTACCTGGATAGAGTGTCAGCGATGCAGGAATGAGCGTGCGCAGGTAATCGTAAATCCCGACGCCGAGCAGCTCCAGGCCGAACAGGCCCGATCCCACGACGACAAAGAGCGCCAGCAGCATGAACGAGAGCGCCATGTTGAGGTTCGACAGCCACTTGATGCCCCGCCCGACGCCTGACAAGGCACTGATCGTCGACGCGCCGACGAGCACCAGCAAAGCCACGATGACCGCTGACGCGGAGGAGGAGCCATCCGCATCGAGCAGCCAGTCGCCCAGCCCCAGCCGCGCCAGACCGGCGACGAATTGCTCCACGCCCAGTCCCATTGTGACGGCGACGCCGAGGATGGTCGCAACCACGGCCACGATATCTACCAAGTGCCCCACCGGCCCGGACAGGACGCGCCCGAACAGCGGTACCAGTGCAGAGCGTATCGTCAGGGGGAGGCCCCGGCGATAAGAAACATAGGCGATCGCGAGACCCACCAGAGCGTAGCAGCCCCATGCGGCGAAGCCCCAATGGAGGAAGGTATAAAGATAGGCCGAACGTACCGCTTCGGCAGTCTCTCCTGCCACGGCCCCGCGAATGATCTCCGGATTGGTCGAGAAATGCGCCATCGGCTCGCCGGTGGAATAGGTCAGCATGCCGATCCCGATCCCCGCGCCGAAGAGCATGGCGAACCAGGAGAACCTGCCGAACTCCGGTTTTTCGTCCGCCCCGCCGATACGCAAGCGTCCCGATTGCGGTATCACTGCCACCACGAAACACACGGCGATCAGGGCAGCGACCAGATAGACGTACCAGCCTGCAAAGGACGCGATGATCGTAGAGTTCGCCGCTGTCAGGGTCTCGTTGGCACTGACTGGGAAGAAGATCGCCCACATGATCAGCAGTGAGACAATGATCTTGGAAGGAATGGTCACGGCGCGGCTGAAACCGTCGTAAAATCCCCTTTCGGCAGTCCTGATTGGCAGTTCGACGATGGGGGGCGCGATGGGTGCGTCGCTTTGTTGATCCATGATCCTGGAGGTGGCTCGCTTGACTGGCGCTGGGCGCATTTGGCTGTTGGCAGGTCCCGACCGGGGCGGTCTGAATTCCGGCGGCAGCATAGGAAGCCAGCGCAACAATGCAAATTTGCGCAAGGCCCAGCGCGCAAGCGGCTCAAACAAAAAGCGGCGGCGACACAGCTAAGTGCCGCCGCCGCATCCAATTCGCTGAGGTCTTTATCAGGCGAGTGCGATGTGCCGTTTCATATGGTGATCGACGTCGCCGAATTCGGAACTGAGGATCGTCAACCGCTTGAAATAGCTGCCGATAGCCAGCTCGTCGGTCATGCCCATGCCGCCGTGGATCTGGATCGCTTCCTGGCCGACGAAGCGCGCCGCCTGGCCGATGCGAACCTTCGCCGCGGAAGCCGTGCGCTTACGCTCCTTCTCCGGCGCGTCGAGCTTTAGCGTCGCCAGATAGGTCATGGAGACCGACTGCTCGTACTCGGTGAACATGTCGACCATGCGGTGCTGCAGCACCTGGAACTTGCCGATCGGAACGCCGAACTGCTTGCGCTGGCGCGAATAATCGACCGTCATTGCATGGGCGACCTTCATCGCGCCGCACGCTTCCGCGCAGAGGGCTGCGACGGCTTCGTCGGCGACCTGTTCCACGAGCGGTAGAGCACCACCCTCTTCCCCGATTAGCGCGTCCGCAGGGACCGACACGTTTTCGAAATAGACTTCCGATGCGCGGCGGCCATCGACCGTGGGATAATCGCGCCGGACCACGCCCTCTGCATCATTGGCGACAACGAACACCGACACACCATCACGCTCGCGCTGTCCGCCGGACGTGCGGGCGGTCACCACAAGGTGCGAAGCCCAGGGGGCGCCGACCACGACTGCCTTGTGACCGTTCAGGACATAGCTGTCGCCGTCTTTCTTCGCTGTGGTTTGCAGATCGGCGAGATCATAGCGGCCGCGCGGTTCGGCATAGGCGAATGCGTAGACGCGGCTGCCGTCGACGATGCCGCCGATATGCTCTTCCTTCTGCGCATCCGTGCCCGCATGCTTGAGGAAGCCGCCTGCGCACACGACCGTCGGCAGGAACGGCTCGATCACCAGGCCTTTGCCGAATTCTTCCATCACGATCATCGCGTCGACGGCCCCGCCACCGAAGCCACCATCTTCTTCGGAAAAAGGCATTCCCAGAATGCCCAGCTCGGCCAGCTGAGCCCAGATTTCGGGACGCCAGCCGGCATCGCTTTCGACGGCGCTGCGCCGCGTTTCCCAATCGTATTGCTCGCGCACCAGCCTCGACAGCCCGTCGCGCACCATTTCCTGTTCTTCGGTGAAATTGAAGTCCACTGTGTCTCTCCGCGTGACGCCGCCAGCCTTACAGGCCGAGGATCATTTTCGTGATGATGTTGCGCTGGATCTCGTTCGATCCGCCATAGATCGAGGTCTTGCGCATGTTGAAATAGGTCGCGGCAGAATGCTGCGCGTAGTCCGGACCGATCGGATACTGGTTGGAGCCCGCATCCTCGATCTGGCCGTACATCGGGGCGCCGTAATTGCCGACCGCTTCCAGCGTAAGTTCGGTCAGGCGCTGCTGGATTTCGGTGCCCTTGATCTTGAGGATCGAGCTTTCCGGTCCCGGCCCCTTGCCCGCCTGCTCGCCCGCAAGGGTGCGCAGTTCGGTGATTTCGAGAGCGGCGAGGTCGATTTCGAGCTGGCTGACCTTGCGCGCGAAATCGAGGTCTTCGATCAGCGGCTCGCCGTCCAGCAGTTCCTTTCCAGCGATTTCGCGAAGCTTTTCGACCGCCCGCTTGGAGCGCGCAACGCCTGCAATCCCGCTACGTTCGTGGGCAAGCAGGAACTTGGCATAGGTCCAGCCCTTGTTCTCTTCGCCGACCAGGTTTTCGACCGGCACGCGGACATCCGTAAGCCAGGTTTCATTGACCTCGTATCCGCCGTCGATGAGCTTGATCGGACGGACTTCGACGCCGGGCGTCTTCATGTCGATCAGGATGAAGCTGATGCCTTCCTGCGGCTTTGCGGCGTCGGGATCGGTGCGGCAGAGGAAGAAGCCCCAGTCCGCATATTGCGCCAGTGTGGTCCAGGTCTTCTGTCCATTAATGACGTAGTGATCGCCGTCACGCACGGCCGTGGTCTTGAGCGAGGCGAGGTCGGAACCTGCGCCCGGTTCGCTGTAACCCTGGCACCACCACACGTCCCCGCTGCGAATGCCGGGCAGGTGGCGTTCCTTCTGTTCCTCGCTGCCGAAAGTGTAGATCACCGGACCGACCATGGAGACACCGAAGGGAAGCGGCATGAAAGCATTCACGCGGGCGTTTTCTTCGAGCCAGATATAACGCTGCGTCGGCGTCCAGCCGGTGCCGCCATATTGTTCGGGCCACGACGGAACCGACCAGCCCTTTTCGCCCAGGATCTTGTGCCACGCGACCATGTCTTCGGGCGACATGTCCTCGCGCATCCCGGCATCGCCCAGATGCTTCGGATAGTTTTCCTCGATGAAGGATCGCACTTCATCACGAAACGCCAGTTCTTCGGCGGTGAACTCAAGATTCATCGGACCAGTCTCCACACGGGCTCATTTCAGGCATGGCTACCTGCCATGCGCAGCGCCTTGCCGAAAGCCCCCAGCGCAAAAATCCGCGCGGGCATGGCAAAGCTAAGCTTGCAGATGACCGCGATCGGCAGCCTAGTCCTTGATCCCGAGGAAGCGGAAGGTCTGGCCCAAAGTGTTGAAAGCACCATGCGCCAGGATCAGCGGCATAATATTTCGCCTTCCGAACCACAGGTAGAACACGCCGAAAGCGAAACCGCCCGCCCCTGTGACGAGTGCCCCATGCCAGCCCTGATAATAGGCATGGCGATATCCGAAGAATATGGATGAAAGCAGTAGGGCGAGGATATCGGCTTTCATCCCGCCTCCGAACGCGCGGCTCGTGTGATGGATGATGAAGGCCCGGAACAAGAGTTCCTCGAAGAAGGACGCATGGGTCCAGACGAGCAGGAGCATCACCAGATAGGCGGCCCAATTGCCTTCGACATGGGAGAACCGGTCGCTTGTGCCGATGTCCTCGAAGAAATGGTCCGCTACTGGCACCATCAGTTGCGTGCAGACGAGAAAGAAGACCACCGTCAACACGGTCAGGCTAAATGTCTTCGTCCAGTCGTCCGGCCAGCGCAGCCCCAAATCTCGCCACCCCATTCCCCTGCGCCTCAGCAGGACGGTGGCAACGATCATCGCGCTGAAGGTCGAGGCGGGACCGGCATAGAGCTGCGTCATTGGCAGCAGCGACTGCTTCACGATTACAAGCGTTGCGACCACCAGCAGGAGATCCCGAAAGGCGGACCATCTTGCCCTTGGCGATGAAGGCGCTTTCTCTTCCTCGGCAGTCATTGCCCTGTTACTCCAAACCAGTTCCTTGGACCTTGGCGAAGCCGGCTCCAGTACTGAAGCGTGGACCGACGAATGGCTGCATTGGCTCGATCCGCGCCTGCAAGATCCCCGCTGAGAACGACGAGCCGGTACGCGCGGGCGCCACAGTTTGGTTCTCGATCGCGCACCGGACGAAAAGTATTCTACCTTCGCTACCGCTACACTTGCCCACTCGAGACGAGCGCGATCGCGGCGGCCAGGTAGAGACCGGCAGTCAGCACGCTGCCCAGCGCACGGACATGGTTGAAGCGTGTCCATTCGCGGACGTATTCAGACCAATAATCGCGTGCCTCGGCCCTTTTGCGATCGAGGGCGTCAAGCCGGTTGTTCATCGGAACATTGCCCAAGATCGTCGTGCCGAAAACCGAGACCGCATATATTGCCGCTGCCAGGACGAGGGTCACCCTTGCCGTTCCCTCGTAAGCCGTGACGGCGTAGATCGCCAAAGCGACTGAGAGAAATGGTATCGCCAGGATACCGGCGACGAAGCTGGTCTGGATCACGTCGCGGTTTATATGCTGCATCGCTTCGATCCCGCTCGCCGGCTCAGCCTTGCTCAACGCCGGCATGATGAATTCGGAAAATGCGGAAAAGACACCTGCGACCATCGCGCTCCAAAGCGCTAGGAACAGGCAAGCGTAGAGAGTCCAGTCATAGGTCATGCCGCCCTCCTCCATGCGCCAGTCGCCGCTACTTGGCGGGCGAAGTCGGCAAAGTCCCGGGGTTTGCGGCCGAGTGCACGTTCGACCCCGTCGGTGAGGTAAGCGTTGCGGCCATCGAGGACGGTCGAGAACAGGTAGTCGAGCATCCACACCACATCGTCCGGCGCACCGGAACTGGCCAGGCTGTCGACGAAGGCCTCGTGGGGTACGTCCACGAAGTCGATGTTACGAGCCGTCGCCGCCGAAAGATCGGCCGCCACGTCGGCAAGGGTCATAAGCCGGGGCCCCGTCATCTCGTAAACCTCACCGATATGGCGATCCTCGGTCAGCGCCGCCACCGCCACATCCGCGATGTCGTCCGTATCGACGAAGGGTTCGGGAGTATCGCCCGCCGGCAGGGTGATCGTGCCGTTGCGGACCATTTCGATGAATGCCCCTTCGGAAAAGTTCTGGTTGAACCAGCTGGCACGCACGATAGTCCATTCGAGCCCACTTTCCTGAACCACTTCCTCGCAGGCCTGCGCCTCCGCTTCGCCGCGCCCTGACAACAAGACAAGTCGGGTCACGCCTTCAAGTCTTGCGCGCCATACAAGCGCCTTGATAGCGTCGGTGGCCCCGGGCATCGCGAGGTCCGGCGAGTAGGTGATGTAGATGCTCGAAACGCCTTCTAGCGCCGCTTCCCAGGTGGCTTCGCGATCCCAGTCAAATGCAGGTGCCGAAGACCGTGAGCCGATCCTCACCGTGCGTCCCATGGCGGTTAGGCGCTCGGCAACGCGGGCGCCGGTCTTCCCGGTTCCACCGATCACCAGCGTCAATTGCTCAGCGTTGGATTGATAGGTCATATGCTCGTTCCCTCTTGTTGGAGACGAGCATGGGTTAGGTAATCCGGGCAGCGGCTTCTTGCCTCAGCGCGACAGCCTTTATGCAGATGGCGTCACCGCCCCTCCACCGCTCCCAGCCGATAGGACCGCGGGGTCTCGCCGGCCCAGCGCTTGAAGGCACGCGTAAAGCCGCTCTGCTCCGCGAAGCCTGTCAGGAACGCGATTTCCACGAGCGGGTAATCGGTCGTGCGCAGCAGGCGTTCGGACAACTCGCGCCGGGCCTGGTCTACCAGATCCTGGAATACGGCATCCTGTTCTCCCAGCTTGCGCTGGAGCGTGCGACCGCTCATGCCTAGAGCGAGTGCGATGTCCGACAGCTTCGGAACGCCTCCGCTAAGCTTCTTGCCGATTTCGGATTTCACCTTGAGCGACAGCGGCAGTTCCGACCGGGCCTCGGCCATCATTTCCTCGACCCGCTGATCGAAGAAGCGCGATATCGCGTCATCGCCGACTGCATTGGGTAGCGCCATTTCAGCGTTCGAAACGATCATCGCGTTGACACCAGCACGATCTTCAACCGGGCAACCGAGATACTCTTCGAGGAAAGCCTTGTCGCCGATGAATTCGTGGCCGCAGATAGCCTGTACGGGGGTGAAATGCCGGCCCGACGCCTCCCGGCTGATGGCGGTGAACGAAGCGAAAGTTGCCTCGTTCGAAAGCCTGGCCCCCTTGGGGCTCTCGTCGGTAAGTCGCAGGAAGCGTATCTCGGTCGTTTCCTTTCCACGCGAAATCTCCAGCGCTCGCACTCCCGCGACGACGCTCACATAGCGCAGCGCACGGTCCCAACCGTGGCCAAGGGTCGGGGAACTCTTCCAGGCGAGACCCACCGCGCCAAGATCCTCGCAGCGCAGGGAAGTCCCCAGCTTGATGTGCGCCCTGGGAAGTCCGTTTTCCGCCTCGGCGATCCGCGCCAAGAGGGCGATGTAATCCTCTTCGCTTACCATTTTGGCGAGGTCGGGCTGCGCATCCGGGTCAAGTTTGCAAAGGGCGTAGAGTTCTTCCCGGTCGAGATGGTCCGGAGCCTGCGCAATAGCCTTCAAAGAGTAGATGGAGGAGGATTGCGGCATCCAGCCACCCTAGCACCTCGCGGCGTTTTTGACACGCAGCCCCCGTCCCCTGCGAGCGCAGAAGGTTGCGGAGGCAAAATCTTTGGGAAACGACTGGCGGAGAGGGTGGGATTCGAACCCACGATACGGTTGCCCGTATACCGCATTTCGAGTGCGGCGCATTCGACCTCTCTGCCACCTCTCCGCATGTCGGGTGTGCCTGATGGGCCCTCGGGCCTCGGTCGAAGCGAGGGGGCCATTAGCCGTGTGTGTCAGGCTTGCCAAGTCCTTTCGGACCAGAAAACGGGGGACGGAGGCGGGGCGAGGCTTGTTCGTCGGCGGGAACTTCCCATATCCTCTCGTGACATGGACAGAACTTTGTTTTTCTCCGCCCAGGCAGGTCGCACTCTCGAGGCGCCACGCCGAATCAAGACACGCTTCGCCATCGGCGATGTCGTCAAACACAAGACCTTCGATTTCCGCGGCGTCATTTTCGACATCGATCCCGTCTTCGCCAATAGCGAGGAATGGTATTCGTCGATCCCCGAGGAAATTCGCCCGGACCGCAATCAGCCCTTCTATCACCTGCTGGCAGAGAGCGACGAGAGCGATTACGTCGCATATGTCAGCCAGCAGAACCTGGTGAACGATGCACTCACCGGTCCGGTTTCTCACCCGGACGTGCACCAGTATTTCGAGCAATTCGAAAACGGGCGTTACCGCATGCGTCGCAAACTCACCCACTGACGAGCGCCTGCGTCAAGCATGGCGTTTGCCTGCTTGCACCACGCTGCCAAGACCGCTAGAGGCGCGCCTTCTTGACGCCGCTCCCTTGCCATACGCGCTTTAGGGAAGCCCGATCGAGAGCGCGGAGCAGTGGCCGAGTGGTCGAAGGCGCACGCCTGGAAAGTGTGTATACGGTAACCCCGTATCGAGGGTTCGAATCCCTCCTGCTCCGCCATTTTTCCCAAACATGAAAATTTGCGACGAACCGTTGGAACCCGAGTGCGGGGCGCTCGTTGCACCTACACCACCCCCCAAGTCGCGATGGTGCGCGGAATTGCATTCCCTGCGACCATCGCTTCAGAGCCCCTTTTCGCCCCTCAAAACGTGCGAAAAGGGGCTTTTTGTTTGCCCGATTGCGTGGCAGGCTTCGAGCCCATGAACAAACCCTTGATTTCGCTCGCCTCAGCGTTCGCTCTTACCGCTTCCTGGACCTCTCCGCTCGCAGCGCAGGAGGAGCCTGCCGGAGCCCCTTCGCCGAACGAGATCGTCGAAGGCGCCGAGGCCGAAGAGTGGGTTTCCATACCCGCTGAAGACCTTCTGGTGATGACCTTGGCGCCGTCCTCCGACGGGACGGAGCGAGAGGTTGTAATCCAACTCATGCCCGCTCCCTTCAGCCAAGGCTGGGTCGAGAACATCCGCACGCTCGCCCGCACGGGCTGGTACGATGACATCACCGTGAACCGCGTGCAGGACAATTACGTCGTCCAGTGGGGCGACCTCAATTACGACAACCCCGAAGCCGATGGCGAGCCCAAGCTATTGCCGGAAGGCCTTAAGGTAATGGACGAGAGCGCCTACACCGTACCCGCCAGCCATTACCGCTTCTACGGCAAGCCCGGCGGGAAGGTTCACGAGAGCCGCTCCACTCCGCCGCTCAAGATGGTCAACCTGTTCGGCCGCTATGCAGGCTATGACGGCTTTTCACAGGGCTGGCCTGTGGCGGGGAATAACTCCGCCGTGCCCGCGAAGAAGCGTAACGCCAGAGAAAATGCCTATAATAATTCACGTCCCGACCGCATCTGGCCGGTCCATTGCTACGGCATGGTTGGCGTCGGTCGCAACTATTCGCCTGACACGGGATCGGGCGCAGAACTCTACACCGTGATAGGTCACGCTCCGCGTCATCTCGACCGCAACATCGCGCTCGTCGGACGGATTATCGAAGGGATGGAGCATCTCTCATCGCTGCCGCGCGGATCGGGAGCGCTCGGTTTCTATACCGAGGAAGAAGCGGATAAGCGCACGCCCATCGTGACCGTGCGGCTGGCGAGCGACCTGCCTGCTGCAGAGCGCCCGACTTTCGAGTACCTGTCGACCGAGGGAGCGACCTTCGCCAAGTACGTCGCAGCGCGCGCCAATCGCCGCGATCCGTTCTTCATCGTGCCGGCAGGCGGCGCAGATATCTGCAATATCCCCGTGCCCATCCGCCGCGCGGGCGAGTGAGCGAAACCCTCACCTGCACCCTCCCCTTGCGCCAATGGCGGGGAGAGCGCGGGACCTATCATCTCGTGACGCTAACCGGCGAAGAGGCCGAGGCCATCGCCATGCACGAGACCCTCTCTCGCCTTGAATTCGGCAGCCGCCGGGGTTTCGGCTCGGTAAAGGTCATCGCCCGGATCGGCGGAACCCATTGGAAGACTTCGGTGTTTCCCCAGAACCGGAAGTCGGAATGGGTGCTGCTTGTGTCGAAGAAGGTGATGAAGCGGGAAGACCTTATCGTGGGTGATGAGCTCACTCTGGAACTCGAGCTCCTTTGAGCCGGAGCCAGCATCACAAACGCCTGGCATGGCTCACCGCGGGCGGGCTCGGCATCGCGCTGGTAGCGGTTATCGTGGACGTTACGCTGCCGCCGGGCGAGACCCTGTGGCACATGGTGGCCGCACCGGAAGAGGACGGAGGGTGGAAATTCGTCGAGATCGACGGGGTGGACGTGAGCGATGGCGGTTATTCTTTGGGCGTCCGCTGGGGCGAGATTTCCGGATTTCACGACGGGTGCAATTCGTGCGGCTTCGAAGATCTGGATCAACCACGCGGCGCCCTGGATCGGAGCATGATCTGCACCTTGCAGGCGTGTGAGGAAAAACCGAACGACGTATTGTTCGCGCGCTTTGCTTTTGGATCGCCGAAAATGCAGGTCGAAAACGATCGCCTGATCCTGACCCTGCCCGGCCATCGCGCCGTGCTGGTCCGTCCGCCCGCGCGCTAGAGCTTTTCCATCAATTCGATGCGGTTGCCGAAGGGGTCGTCCACGTCCCCGCGGCGATATCCTTCCAGTTCTTTGCCTGGCTTGAACTTGATCCCTGCGGCCTGGAGCTTGGCCACCAAGGCTCCGAGATTTTCGACCAGCAATGCAGGATGCGCACGCCGCGCTGGCAGGAATGCATCTTCCACACCGCAATGGATCGAGATGCCCTCGCCCTCGAACCAGCAGCCGCCGTTTACGGCCAGGTGGCCGGGTTTCGCCACTTCTTCTAGGCCCATCAGATCGCCCCAGAATTTGCGGGCGTGGACTTCGCCGCCATGGGGCATGGCGAGCTGGACGTGATCGATACCGGTTAGCAAGCTCATGCGCGCTCTGCCTGTGCGACGGAGTCACTGGCGCGCAGTGCGCTCAGGATACGGGTGAGGTGGGCGAGATCCTGCACCTCCAGATCGACTTCGTAAGTCGTGAAAGGATGGTCGAGCTGTACCTGCTCGAGACTTTTCACGTTCACGACATTCTTGGCAAAAATACCCGCCATCTCGGCCAACGTACCCGGACGGTCGTACAATGTAACCCTCAGGCGACCGACTGCCCCCCGCGATCGCTTGCCCCAAGACAGGTCGAGCCAATCGGTATCGATCCCGCTGGCAAGCTCATGGCAATCGATTGCATGAACCTCCACCCCTTCATTGGGTTTGCGAATACCGACAATGCGATCGCCGGGGACTGGGTGACAGCATTCCGCCAGCTTGTATCCAACTCCGGGAGTCAGGCCCCGGATGGACAGCGACTTTCCGCTGCGCAGCCATTCGGCATCGTCATCGGCCAGACCTTCGGTGCAGCCGGGGACGAGCGCCTCCATGACTTCGCGATCGGCGATCTTTGCCGATCCAATGGCATAGTAGAGGTCGTCCTCATCTTCCATCTCAAGCCGTGCGATCGCCGCGCGGAGGGCCTTCTTGCCGATCTTGGCCGGGACCCGTGAGGCGATCTCGTCGTAGAGTTTCTGTCCGATCTCGGCGACTTCGGCCCGTTCCTTCAATCGTACGGCGCGGCGGATCGCCGCACGGGCCTTGCCCGTCACGACGAAGCCGAGCCAGCTCATCTGCGGCTCTGCGTTCTTGCCCTTCAGGATTTCGACCACGTCGCCATTGTTGAGCTGTGTGCGCAGCGGCATGTGACGCCCGTTGATCTTCGCACCCACCGTCTGCGCGCCCAGATCGGTGTGCACTGCAAAGGCGAAATCGACCGCTGTCGAACCCTTGGGCAGCTGAAACAAAGCGCCTTTCGGGGTGAAAGCGAAAATGCGATCCTGGTAAATCGCCATGCGCGTATGCTCGAGCAGCTCTTCGGGATCGTGGCTGGCATCGACGATCTCGATCAGGTCGCGCAGCCAGCCGACCTGGCCGTCCGGCTTGTCGCCCTGTTTGTAAGCCCAGTGCGCAGCGAGGCCGAATTCGTTCGTCTGGTGCATTTCTCGCGTGCGGATCTGCACTTCGACGCGCATCGACTTGCCGTAGATCAGCGAGGTGTGGAGACTGCGATAACCGTTGGTCTTCGGCGTAGAAATGTAGTCCTTGAAGCGGCCCGGCAGGAACTGCCACGTCGTGTGCAGGACCCCCATCGCCCGGTAGCAGTCGGCCACGTTGTCCGTGATGATGCGGAAAGCCATGATATCGGTGACCTGTTCGAAGGACACGTGGCGTTCGGCCATCTTGCGCCAGATCGAATAGGGATGCTTCTCGCGGCCCGAAACCTCTACGGTGAGGCCTGCTTCCGCCAATGCATGCTTCATGTCGAGCGCGATGGCATCGACCTGTCCGCCATCCTCCTGCCTGATCTGGTCGAGGCGCTGGGTAATCGTCTCGTAGGCTTCCGGCTCGAGCTGTTCGAACGCCAGCATCTGCATTTCGCGCATGTATTCGTACATGCCGACGCGCTCTGCCAGCGGGGCGTAGATATCCATCGTTTCGCGTGCGATGCGCTGGCGCTTTTCCGGCTTCTTGATGAAGTGCAGCGTGCGCATGTTGTGCAGCCGGTCGCCCAGCTTGACGAGCAGCACGCGGATATCCTCGCTCATGGCGAGCAGGAACTTGCGCAGGTTTTCGGCAGCCCGTTCATTTTCGGGCATCTGCTCGATCTTGGAAAGCTTGGTCACGCCATCGACCAGCCGCGCAACGTCGCCGCCGAAATTCGCCTCGATATCGTCGATCGTGGCGAGCGTGTCCTCGACGGTATCGTGCAGGAGAGCAGTTGCGATCGTTTCTTGGTCGAGCTGCAAATCGGTCATCAGCCCTGCGACTTCGACCGGATGGCTGAAGTAGGGATCGCCGCTGGCCCGCGTCTGCGTGCCGTGCTTTTGTACGGTGTAGACATAGGCGCGGTTGAGCATCGCCTCGTCGGCGTCGGGGTCGTATTCCTTGACCCGTTCAACAAGTTCGTACTGTCGCAGCATCTCGGCTCACACGATGTGGCCAAAGCGTGCTGCAATGCAACGCAAAAATCTTACAGACGGGATTCGAGTGCCTCGATGAAGGGGGCCGGCTGATCGAGCCGGAAAGCGATCCTTCGTACCTCGCGCGAATTCCCGAACACGCCGGTATGCCGAATGGGCGTTCGCAGGCGCATGATAATGTTAGGATGCGAGAACAGCGCAGCGTTGAGGACATCCGCGCGATCTGCCTCGGCCTTGGTAATCGAAGGTTCCAACTCTTCGATCATATCGATCGGGACACGCAGGTCGATCAGCAATCCGGCGCGCACACGCACGTAATCCCCGTCCATCAGGACCGGATAGAGCCGGAAGCCTTTCATCAGCGCGATGAGGAACAAGGCGCCCCAGACGCCGAGCGCCAGCAGGACGAGCGCCGCAAGACGGCTCCAATGACTGACGAGAAGATCCACGACGACGATCTCGATCAGTTGCAGGACGAGGAAAGCCGCGATCATCGGGTTGATCACGCGGTGATAGGCAAAGCCTTGCGCGCCTTCGGGCACATGCGGCCGCGCGCGCCACTTGAAGAGTGCCAGGCGCATCATGCTGCTTTCAAACATCGCGAAGCGCACGAGATTGGCTGGCAACACCTCGCACGCCGCCAATTCGGCCGATCCGGTTCTACGATAGGTACGCAGCGCATCGGCAGCGCTCCACCCGAGGTAAGCGATCACCGTCAGCGCCATCGCGACCACGACCGCCCGCATGTCGAGCAAAGCCTCGCGCACCGGACCTGCGGCAGCCACTGTCGCGACGATGCAGCCTGCTGCGATCGTGCCCAACAGGACCCGCAGTCCGGGACGGTTTTTGGGGGCCTTGGCAATCGCGGCCAGGGTCAGCGCATCGGCGGCAATCCAGAGAAACAACAGTGCTGCGGTGCGCGGATGGCGCGCGGCGAGATCGCTATGGGTCGCAAGGCGAGCAGCGAGAATGGCCAGCAGCGGAGCGAGAAGGATCGCGATCGGGGCAAGACGGGCGGAAAGGCTTGAGGTCATTGCGCTTCTCCCTGTTCCCTCCTGCCTAATCGTTGATCATGGTCCGCTCAATGGCATTGGCTGCACCGCCGCGTGCAACGAACGCAATCAGTCCGCTGCCATTACCCGGTCCACTCCCGCACGTGTCACCGCGTGATAGCTGTCGCGGGTCTTTGCATAGATGCGCTGCGCGATAGGTCGCCCCCAGTCGCCCTGGTCCCAGAGAACGCCGAACAGCGGGCGAACGAACTTGGCGCGTCCGACACGGGCAAGGAACTCTTCGGCCAGGGGCACGGCGGGCGCATAACGATTTTCGAGCGCCATCTCGAGCCAGAGGAACAGGATCTCGTTATTGCCCGTGCCGGAAAAGCCGAGGCTGGCATCCAGTTGCGCGAGCTCCCGTGCCGAGAGAGTAGCGGGCAAATTGTCGAGAAAACGCATTTGCTCGGCAGCCGTCCAACCGGAGTAGGCGGCAGGGATAACCCGGCTTGCGGCATAGGCTTCTACGGCCGCGTCGACCGCCGCGAAGGCTGCGGGATCGGGCTTGGCCACGTTGGAGGGCAAGCCCGGCGCGAAAATCCAGTCGCGCAGCATCAGGGCCTTCGCCTCCTGTTCGGAAGCGACGAGGTTCTGCATCATGTCGTCATAGAACATCTCGCTGGTGGCAGGTTGGAAGGCGTGGTTGTCGAACCATTGCTGCAGCCAAGCGTCGAAGCGTTCGCGCCCGACGATGCGTTCGACCGTGCGCAGGAAAAATGCGCCCTTGTCATAAGCGATCGCGCTGCCAAGCTCGTACCCGCCATCGGTGCTGAGCGCCGTGCCAGGAGCGTCACTGCCGACCTCGGCCAGCACTTCCAGGATATTGGCGTACATCAGCGCAGCCTCCTGCTCGGCCCGCTTTTTTCCATAAACCGCCTCGACGATGCGGTTCTCGAAATAAGTGGTGACGCCTTCGTTGAGCCAGCTGTCGCCCCAGACCGCATTGGTCACGAGATTGCCCGACCAGCTATGCGCCAACTCGTGTGCGACGAGGCCGTTGTTCGAGCGGTCGCCGGCGATGAAGGTGGGGGTTAGGAATGTCATGACCGGGTTTTCCATTCCCCCGTAAGGGAATGCAGGCGGCAGGACGATCATGTCATAGCGGCCCCAGCGATACTCGCCGTAAAGCTCTTCCGCAGCGACGACCATTTCCTCGGTATCACCTACTTCTGCATAAGCGCGCGGGAGGACAGAAGGCTCTGCCCAGACGCCCGTGCGCGGACCGATGGCGCGAAAATCGATGTCTCCTGCTGCAATCGCGATCAGGTAGGGCGGCACAGGCTTGTCCATCACGAAGCGGAATGCACGGCGGCCATCACCGAGGTCTTCCGGTTCGCCCTGCGCCACCCCGCTCATCACCACGTCGAGCGGCTTGGGCGCGGTGATCCGGGCTTCCCAGGTCTGGCGGATGCCGGGGCTGTCCTGCGTGGGGATCCAAGTGCGGTTTAGGATCGCCTGGCCCTGGCTGAAGAGGAAAGGATATTCACCACCGGCGGTTTGTTCGGGCGAAAGCCATTGCAGCGCCTCGGCATCCGCAGGCGCCATGTAATGGATGCGAACGTTGCGTACGCCATTGAGCATCACGGTCAGCGGAGCGCCCTTGCCTCCCTCTTCCACCTGCTCACCGATTTCGAATGTCAGATCGCGGCCAACGTGATCCGTAACGCGCGAGATTTCGAGGCCGTTGGTGTCGAGCACGAGCCTTTCATCACCGGGATCGGCGAGGATGCGAAGGTCCGCGGTCCCACCGACGCGCTTCGCCGCGAAATCGAGCGCGAGGTCGAGCGCAACATGCGTGACGCGAGCCTTTTCGGGCTCTGCATAGGTGAGATTGTCCTGCGCCTCCGGCGTGGTGAGGATGGGTGCCACCATCGGTTCAGTCACGATAGGCATGCCGTCACGATCTTCCATCGTGGTGCAGGCCGCAGTTGCAAGAAGGATGGCGATGCCGGATGCGAGGCGGTACATAGAACTCTCCGAACAGGATGCGCCCCTTCGGTTTGGACGCGTATTTCAAATCCTTGCGCCCTATCCACGATCCCGGCACAGCTTTCCACCCCGCGCATTGAATTCGTAACCACGGGGCTCGCAAAAGGCACTCGATCGCGTATTGTGAACGTTATCAGAACTCTCGGAGAGGCATTTATGACCCGCCATTGGACCTTAGCACTCGCATCCGCCCTCACGCTCGGCACCGCGCCGGCGGCACACGCGCACAATCAAGATGCGGGCGAGGCGTTGGCCCAGGCACTTGCGCCGGAGCGCGAGCTGATCTTCGCAGACGAATTCAACGACGGCGCGCTCGACCGAGACAAGTGGATCGTCATCGGCCCCGATTTCTGGGTGAACAACGAACAGCAGGCCTACATCGACGATCCTTCGGTGATCGCCTTCACGGATGATGCAGCAGGTGCCGAAGGTGGCGCGCTGATCCTGCGCCCGGTTTTCACGCCCGGCGCCGACACGAAAGAGGATCGCAAAGCGCCTTTCGTTTCGGGCCGGATAGAAAGCCAGGGCAAGTTCGACTTCATGCATGGCCGGGCAGAAGCGCGCATCAAGCTGCCCGACAATGTCGGCGTTTGGCCAGCTTTCTGGCTGCTGGGCAACGACAAGTGGCCTGGCACGGGTGAGATCGACATCATGGAGTACGTCGGAGAGAAGGACTGGATCGGCGTCGCTCTTCACGGCCCCGGCTACTCGGGCGAAACGCCCATCGTGAACAAGTTCTTCTTTCCCGAAGGCGTCGATGTCACCCAATGGCATACCTACGCTGTCGAATGGACCGACACGCAGATCGATTTCCTGATCGACGACCACGTCCTTTATCGCGTCACCAAGCCAATGGTCGAAAACTATGGCGACTGGCGCTTCGACAACGAAAAGTACCTGATCCTGAATTTCGCGATGGGCGGGGCCTATCCGTTCAAGACGAACCGTATCGAGAAACCTTATCCGGGCATTCCCGCCGAGACGGTAGAAGCCGTGAAGCGCGGCGAAGTTGAAATGCTCGTCGACTGGGTGCGCGTTTACTCACCGGCCGAGTAGTCAGCTCCACGTCGCCTCGGGCGGCAGGCTCATCAGGATGGCATCGATATTGCCGCCCGTCTTGAGGCCGAAGAGTGTGCCCCGGTCATAGACAAGATTGAATTCGGCATAGCGGCCGCGCCATTCGAGTTGTTGGCGCCTGTCCGCATCGTCGAATTCGCTGCCCATGCGCCGGCGCACCAGCTGCGGGAAAATGTCGAGGAAAGCTTCACCGACATCCTTGGTGAAAGCCAGATTGCGCTCGAACGCGGCGTTGTCTTCGCATTCCAGGTGATCGTAGAAGATGCCCCCTACCCCGCGATGCACACCGCGGTGGGGAATGTAGAAATAGTCGTCCGCCCATTTTTTGAATCGGTCGTAATAGGTCGGGTTATGGGCCGCACATGCAGCGCGGAAGCGGGCGTGGAAGTCCTCGGTATCCTCTTCATAGGGCAGCGGAGGATTAAGGTCCGCACCGCCGCCGAACCAGGCTTTGCTGGTCGTCAGGAAGCGGGTGTTCATGTGGACCGCGGGCACATGCGGATTGGCCATATGTGCGACGAGGCTGATGCCGGTCGCGGAGAAACCGGGATTTTCGGCCGTCGCGCCGTTGATCGAACCGGCAAATTCGGGCGCGAAATTGCCCCGGACGGTGGAGACGTTCACGCCGACTTTCTCGAAGACCTTGCCTTTCATCAACCCCCGCGTGCCGCCACCGGGATCGGTGTTGCCTTCCTCTTCGCGTTGCCAGCTATCGTACTGGAACTGCGCATCCGATCCGGCTTCGCGCTCGATCGCTTCGAACTCGGCGCAGATGCGGTCGCGCAGGGTCTCGAACCAGCTGCGTGCTGCTTGGGTATTCTCGGTCCAGTCGGTCATGCGAGAGGCCTTGCCATTCGCAGGCAGCTACGGCAATAGCGAGCCATGGTTCCCCTTTCGTTCGCTGGCGAGGAATGGCTCCTCACGGAGGGTCGTGCGCTCTATTGGCCGCGCGAGCGTGCCCTGCTGGTCGCCGACCTTCACCTCGAAAAGGGCAGCTTTTTTGCAGGGCACGGCCAGATGATCCCGCCCTACGACAGCCGCGAGACGCTGGAACGTGTGGCGCTCGCGATCAAGGAGACGGGCGCCCGGCGGGTCATCACGCTGGGCGACAATTTTCACGATTCGCAAGGGTCCGCCCGGCTCGAACCGCACGCTTGCGGCATGCTGGAAGCTCTCACCAAAGCCGTCGACTGGGTCTGGATAACGGGCAACCACGATCCCGACATGGAGACGCGTTGCGGAGGCACGCTGGCCGAAGAGTTGGAGATCGGCGGCACGATACTGCGCCACCGTGCCAAGAAAGGGGAGAACCGACCGGAGCTGTCGGGTCACTACCACCCCCGCCTCCAACTCAAGATCCGCCAGCGCATGATCCGCCGCCCTTGCGCCGTCGTCAGCGCCAATGAAGGCGCCGACGGAAAACCCAGCGGGCGAATGATCCTCCCGGCATTCGGAGCTTACACCGGCGGCATGAACGCGGCAGACCCGGCAATCCTGAAGGCGCTGCAGCCTGCCGAACGCATCGACGCCGTGGTTCCGGCGAAGGGCAAACTGGCCCGTTTCCCGCTATGGAAGGCCGCATAGCTATCACCACTAGCGGTTTGCGGTGTTTCTCACTACATAGCCACCACACAAAACGGCAGAATCAGGAGAATGCCCCATAGCCCGTCCACCCCGGCGCAGCATGCAAATGCCCGTGAAAAGCGGCCCGCGCTACGATAACATGATCAATGTCCCCAAGGTCCGCGTGATCGATCACGAAGGTGAGAACCTGGGGGTGATGTACACCCGCGAAGCGACCGAGCAGGCCAACGAACTGGGCCTCAACCTCGTCGAAGTGAGCCCAAATGCGGACCCGCCGGTGTGCAAGTTCCTCGATGTCGGCAAATATCGCTACGAGGCGCAGAAAAAGGCGAACCTCGCACGCAAGACGCAGAAGACCCAGGACATCAAAGAGGTCAAGATGCGCCCGAACATCGACACGCACGACTATGACGTGAAGATGCGCAATGTCGTGAAGTTCATCGAAAACGGGGACAAGGTGAAGTGCACTCTGCGCTTCCGTGGCCGTGAAATGGCGCACCAGCAGCTGGGTATGGACCTGCTCAACCGCGTGCGCGACGACGTGGAAGAGATCGCCAAGGTGGAAAGCTTCCCGCGCCTCGAGGGACGCCAGATGCTGATGGTGCTGGCTCCGAAGTAAGCAAGTTTGCTTGACGATTTTAAGAGGCGGGGCGTCACTTGGTGATTGCTCCGCCTCTTTGCTTCAGGCGGGCCGGTCTGCCACGAACGCTCATCTTACATCGACGAAAGGCATGGGTTCATCGGCAAGCCACATGGCTTTGTTATTGAAGAAGCTTGTAATGTCACTGGCACGTTGAACGCATTACCACGTATTAATTGCAGCCATTGCTATTTCGACAGGGATTGACCGTGAAAAACCGCTTTATTTGTTCCGCAGCCCTGCTCGCAGCTTTCGCGACTTCCGCCCCGGCACTGGCTCAGGAGCAAACGCCGTACGTAGCGTCCGATGCTGCAACGACCGCTGGTGATTTCGACAAGTTCGTCCCTCGCCCGTCGAAACAGACCGCACTCGACTACGCCATCTGGCAGGACGCGCTGCAGTACATGGTACTGCGCATGGGCCTGTCGACCCGTGATGGCGCGACCCGTCCGGACCCGACCCTTGGAAGCCGCCGTGTCTGGGGTCATGATTCCCGTGTCAGGATGGAAGGCAACCGCATTCCCTTCTCCCTGATGGACGAAGCTGCGATCGCGACTTTCACCGAATACCGCCAGGATCTGGAGCAGATCGGGACGCAGCTGGACATCGCCAGCCTGCCCCGCGACGAACAGCTCGCGTACTGGATCAATTTGCACAATGTCGCGATGATCGAACAGATCGCGCTCAATTACCCGGTCAAGGCGCCGTCGCGCCTGCTGCTCGGTGAGAACAAGACACCGCTGGATGTCACTCCGTTCATCACCGTGGCCGGCGTGTCGATGAGTCCCAAAGATATCCGCACGCGGATCGTTTATCCGAATTGGAAGGATCCCAAGGTCATCTACGGCTTCTTCCGCGGCGATGTGGGCAGCCCGTCAATCCAGCGCGAAGCGCACACCGCAGAAAACATCGACCGTCTGCTTCTCGAAGGAGCGAACGAATTCGTGAACTCGCTCCGCGGCGTCGAAGGATATGGCAAGAACCTGCTAGTTTCTGCGATCTACGAAGAGGCGGCGCCGTTCTACTTCCCTCAGATGGGCGCAGACCTGAAACAGCATCTCTCGCGTTACGCGGAAGAAGAGGTGAAGGAACTGCTCGCCTCCAAGTCGGAAGTGAAGGTCAACCAGTACGAAGAGACCGTCGCCGATCTCGCGGGCGGCCAGCGCGAACCGACATACAACACGGTATACAGCGATGGGCAGGCCGTCGGTTTTCGCATTCCTTCCTCGGTCGCCCGCTACTTGGCCGAGCGCACCCAGAAATACGAGAAGCTCCGCAAGGAAGGCCGCACCGGCCGTGTCTTCATCATGCCGGGTGACGGGAGCGACCTGATCGGTGCCGAGGGCGAGGAAACGCAGGACGAGGAAACCGTGACCGAAACGGTCGAAAGCCCCTCCGCCGGCTGATGCATGAGATGACGTTTCGGAGAGGGCCGAACAACTAAGGGGAGAAGCGCAATGCACCGGAGGTTTGTAGCTATCGCGATGGCAGGTGGTATCCTGCCGCTCTCGATATGGACTATGCCGGCCTTCGCTGCGGCCGACCCCTCATCCCGCTCTGCCGTGCAAGCGGACGATACACTTGCCACTCGGTTTGCCCCTTCTACATCGTCGGAAGATGTTCGGATCGACTATACCGCCTGGGACGAGGCATTGCGGTACTTCGTCTTTCATATGGGACCATCGGAACGTCGATTCATGTCGCGGGTGGAGCCCGAAACCGGCACTCGCGATATCAAGGGTCACAACTCCGGCTTGCGGCTCGAAGGCAATCGCGTCGCGTTTTCCTTTCTGGAAGACCAACATCGGGAGGCGCTGACGGCCTACCGGCAGGAACTCGAGGCCCTGGGTGGTCAGCTCGACATCACGGCCCTGCCTCGAAATGAACAACTCGCCTACTGGCTCAACCTGCACAATGTCGCGGTAATCGAGCAGATCGCACTGGCGTATCCGCTAAGCCAGCCTTCGAAGCTCAAGGTAGGTGAAGAGGGTGAGCTTCTCGACGAAGCCAAGTTCCTCAACGTTGGAGGCACCGCTCTCAGCCTCAAAGATATCCGTACTCGGATCGTCTATCCCAACTGGAAGGATCCACGCGTCATCTATGGGTTCTTCCGGGGTGAAATAGGCGGACCCACGATCCAGCGGACGGCTTTCAATGCCGACAATTTGAACCTCTTGCTCCACAGCTCGGCAATCGATTTCGTCAACTCGATGCGCGGTATCGAGAAACGGGGCAAGACCCTGCACGTCTCGCGACTGTTCGAAGAGGCGATGCCATTCTATTTCGCCGAGGACGGCGCGCTGCGCACGCATTTGGAAAAATTCGCGAGCGAGGAGGTGCGCGCCGAAATCGTCAGGACCAGCGAGATCAGGCCCTCCATCTACGAATACGATATCTCCGATTTGGCCAAGGGTGACCGGGTGCCGGAGTATCAGGAAGTCGGACAGATACTCGACCCCTACGGTTTCGGCGTGGATAGCCTACTCCCACGCTATAAGCCGCTTGGTGTGCCCATACACATTGCCAGGGTGGTGGAGGAAAAAGTCGATAAGCTCAATCGCATGCGCAAGAAAGGCGAACTGCGGGGACGCGTCTACTTTATCGATCCGAACGACCCGAGCGCTACTGCTATCGGCAGCGAAATCGAATGATCGCCAGATAACCCGTTGCCGAAATCCCGATTGGCCTAGCCTGCCGTAGGTGTTAGCCCGCCCGATATGATGGGATGGGGATTTCAATGACCGCAGGGCGGATTGGCCTATTGTTGGGCGCAATTGCGCTTCTTTGCGGTATTTTTGCGCCGCTGCCCGCCGGAATGTCGCGCGAAGCCGGTGTCGTCGCGGGCCTCGTGGTGCTGATGGCAGCATGGTGGATGACAGAGGCGATGCCGCTCACGGCAACGGCGCTGATGCCCTTCCTAGTGTTGCCTTTTGCCGGAGTGATGGATGCGAAGGCAACGGCTAGTGCCTATTACTCTCCAATCCTATTCCTGATCCTGGGTGGAGCTTTCATCGCCCTTGCGATCGAACGGACCGGCCTTCATCGCCGCCTTGCACTGTCTTTGCTCAAAGCGGTCGGATCCGGCAGTCAGACCGGCGTGCTGCTTGCTTTCATGATCACGGCAGCGATCCTTTCCATGCTGATCTCCAACACCTCGACGGCGCTCATCATGATGCCGATGGCAGTCGCGGTGCTGGCGGGCGGAGGCCTCGCCGATAGCGAACAGGAGGGGCTCGCCGGTGCCCTCCCCATGGGTATCGCATTCGCGGCCAGCATCGGCGGGCTTGGCACGCTGGTCGGATCGCCCACGAACGCGATTGCGGTGGGGCTGCTCGACACGCTTACCGGCACCCGTATCACCTTTGCAGACTGGGCGTTCTACGGTTTGCCCGTGGTTGCAGTCGGTATCCCGATCGCCGCATGGTTGATCGCCCGCGTGCAGCGTGTAGCCGAACATCCCTTCGATACGAAAGCCGCCAGGGCGGCCATCGACACGCACACTGCATGGTCCAGCGCGGAGCGGCGGCTTGTCCCCCTGATCATCGTGACATTCCTGCTCTGGATGGGGCAGCGCTGGATTGCACCGTACCTGCCGGCAGGATCGTTGACCGACGGCACCATCGCCATCGGCATGAGCCTGCTCCTGTTCCTGCTTCCCGACGGGACGGGCCGCCCCATGCTGAAATGGGAGGAGGCCGACAGGGCTCCGTGGGGCGTCATCATGATGTTCGGGGGTGGCCTCGCCCTCGCGGCAGGAATGTCGGCCAGCGGACTTGCCGACTGGCTCGGCAATGCGCTTCTGCCGCTGGAAAGCTGGCCCATGGTTCTGGTAGCGCTGGCGATCGTTGCGATGGTTGTCCTCATCACCGAATTTGCGAGCAACGTTGCGACGGCCAGCGGGATCATTCCCGTCGTGGCGAGCCTGGTGGTGGCCCTTGGCGCCGACCCGGTCCTGCTCGCGATGCCGGCCGCGCTCGCCGCAAGTTGGGGTTTCATGCTGCCTGCCGGGACCGGGCCCAATGCAATCGCCTGGGCCACCGGCCGGATAAGGATCGAGCGCATGGTGAAGGCCGGAATCCTGCTCGACCTCGTGGGCATTTTCCTGATCGTCTTCGTCGTTTGGGGAATGGCCTCGCTTGCCGCTTGAAAAGGCGCCTGACGCTCCGTAATCCACGCCGCATTGCCACGGCATGCGGAGAAGCGTTCCTGCGGAGGTTAGGAACGGGTGCCGCATGGCCCCAAATTCAGCTCCCGCCTTCCTGGGAGCGACGTTGCAGGAAGGATGCTCCCCATGAGCGACAATGATATCGATCCCGTCAGCCCCCGCATGGCGCCCAAGCGCAAGATCCCCGAAGTGGGCGGACGCCCCCTAAAGCCCAGCACCCTGATGATGGGTCATGGCTTTGACCCCACTCTTTCGGAAGGTAGCCTCAAGGCTCCGATCTTCCTTACTTCGACTTTCGCGTTCCCGAGCGCAGCGGACGGCAAGCGACATTTCGAAGGCATCACCGGCAAGCGCCCGGGTGGTGCGGACGGGCTTGTCTATTCGCGCTTCAACGCGCCCAACCAGGAAATTCTCGAAGATCGCCTTGCTGTGTGGGACGGAGCGGAAGAGGCGCTGAGCTTCTCCAGCGGGATGACCGCAATCGCCGTGCTTTTGCTGGCCGCGTGCAAGGCGGGCGATGTGATCGTCCACTCGGGCCCCCTGTATGCCGCATCGGAAGGTTTCATTGCCAAGACGCTGGCGAAGTACGGCGTGACCTATATCGACTTTCCCGCCGGTGCGAGCCGCGAGCAGCTCGACGAGGTAATGGTCCGCGCGAAAGCCATGGCCGAAGAACAGGGCGGCGAAGTGCCGATGATCTACCTCGAAAGCCCGGGCAACCCGACCAATGCGCTGGTCGACATCGAAGCTGTCAAGGAAGCGCGCGATGCGCATTTCGATCCGGACAAGTGCTCGATCGCAATCGATAACACCTTCCTCGGCCCACTATGGCAGCGCCCGCTGGATCACGGTGCCGACCTCGTGGTCTATTCGCTGACAAAATATGTCGGCGGTCACTCCGATCTGGTCGCCGGCAGCGTCTCAGGTAAGAAGCGGTTCATCGATGCCATCCGCATGCTGCGCAACACCATGGGCGGCATCTGCGATCCGAACACCGCCTGGATGCTATGCCGCAGCCTCGAAACCGTCGAATTGCGCATGCAGCGTGCGGGCGAGAATGCAGAGAAGGTCTGCGATTTCCTTGCCAAGCACCCGAAGGTCGAAGGGCTGGGCTATCTCGGCATGATCAAGGATGCACGCCAGCAGGACATCTACGATCGTCACTGCATGGGTGCAGGCAGCACCTTCTCATTGCTGCTCAAGGGCGGCGAAGCCGAGTGTTTCCGTTTCCTCGATGCGCTCAAGATCGCCAAGCTCGCGGTTAGCCTCGGCGGAACCGAGACCCTGGCGAGCCACCCGGCCTCGATGACGCATCTTTCGGTTGCCGAGGGCCGCCGTGCCGAACTGGGCATTTCGGACAATCTTGTGCGCATTTCCATCGGTATCGAGGATGCGGACGACCTGATTGCCGACTTCGAACAGGCACTGGAAGCGGTCTAGAATGGCGACACGCATCGGCTTCCTGGCCTGTGCGGATACGCTTCCGGGCGCGGGCGAACGTCGCGGCGATGCATTCGAGCACGATCTCGTGACGGCTGCGCTGCGTCCGGCATTCGAAGGGGCCGGGCTGGAGTTGGTTGAAATCGACTGGCGGGCACCGCTGGAAGATTTCGCCAACATCCCGCTCGTCCTGCTCGGGACGGCATGGGATTATCAGGATCATCCGGACGAATTCCTTGCCAAGCTCGACCAGCTGGATGCAGGCGGCGTCGCGGTCCACAATCCCCCTGCGATCGTGCGGTGGAATGCCGACAAGAGGTATCTGAAAGACCTGGCCGCCAAGGGTGCGGCCACCGTGCCAACCCTGTGGCTGGAGAGGATCGACGCGGCGGGAGTGAGCGACGCGATGGATCTTTTCGGCGTCGACCGGGTCGTTGTGAAACGCCAGGTCGGTGCCGGAGGACTGGGGCAGTTCAGCTTTTCGCGTAGCGATTCTCCCAACGCCGACTGGAGCATGGGGCGGCCTTGCATGGTGCAGCCGTTCCTGCCGAGCGTAGTCGAAGAGGGAGAATACACTTTCTTCTTCATCGATGGCGACTTCTCGCACGGCGTTCTCAAGCGCGCAGCTGAGGGAGAATACCGGATCCAGTCGCTCTACGGTGGGTATGAGTGCGATTACACTCCATCCCCTGCTGATCTGGCAACAGCGAGCGCTGTCGTCGATGCCCTGCCCTTCGCTCAACCGCTCTATTGCCGAATCGACATGGCACGCCTTCCTGACGGCAATCTTGCGGTAATGGAGGCGGAAATGATCGAGCCTTATTACTATCCTGAGCAGGGTCCAGAGCTCGGGCCGCGCATGGGGGCAGCTATCCGTGCCCGCCTGGCTTGAAGCCAATCCTACATTTCGAGTGCTGTCATAACCCTTGCCGGGAGAGACCTGGTAAATTGCACGCCCGCCTGCCCGCCACGCGTCCAGACCACCTCCCCGGCAAAGGCCAGGCGATCGTCCAGTTCGAAGATGATCGTAGAACCTATCTGAACGACGCCATCGAACAATTCCATCCGGCATCCGCTGGCTGAGATATCGCACAGGATCGCCCGCTCGCGCTGGCGTTGCACGATGCAGTCGATGACGAGGTTGCTCGCCGTCCGGTCGAAGATGCGTTGTTGCATGGTCATGGCTAGTTCCACGACCTTATATTTAACAAAAAGCAATAAAGGGTAAACGCGGGCTTCACCATCGAAAGCCGCAAATACAAGGGCTTACCCGCCGATCAGCCTTTCCACTCTCGCCTATCTTCAGCGGATTTCAGAACCTCATAGGCAAGGGAGTATTTCTGGAATTCCGCAGCAGCATCCTCGTCGCCGGGCTTGACGTCGGGATGAACTTCCTTGGCCTTGGCTCTGAAAGCTTTCTTCACGGCTGCAAAGTCTGCATCGGCCTCGAGCTCGAGTATCTCGAGCGCACGCATTTCATCGGCCGATCTCGACCCGTCCCCGCTCCCGCTCCAGCCATAGTGCTGCGCTTCTGCGTAGCCTGCATTCTCGGATTGCTCAGCCTTGGCGCGGGCTTCTTTCTCCGCCTTGTCGAGACCTTCGAAATAGTCCCACTTGCGGTTGTATTCGGCCGCGTGAGCCTGGCAGAACATCCAGCGTTCTGGGCTGTTCGGTGCCTTTGGTGCGGGGCAATCGCCTACCTCTTCGCAGCCATGGCGATCGCACAGGCGCACGGTCGCGGCTTCACGGCTGGCCTCATAGCCGCGCCACCTGGGGAAACCCCAGTCGTTGGATCGCCGTGCCTTAGGCATCGACTACGGGCGCAAATGAAGGTGAGCGGAAAGTCATGTGGGTCAATCTAGGTGAGATGGCCGGTTTCGCAACGGCTCACGGGAAATCCATCTTGAAACCGGTCTTCTCTGCAAGGCATCGGCGGGCCGGGAAGAATGCCCTTCCAGACCGCCGTTACCCAGATATCAGTTGATGGTCACAGTCGCTGCACGGCGGTTCTGGGCCCATGCAGATTCATTCGAGCCGAGCGCAACCGGACGCTCCTTGCCGTAGCTTACCGTACGGATGCGGCTGGCAGGAATGCCGACGCTGACGAGATAGTTCTTCGCCGCATTAGCGCGCCGCTCACCCAGGGCGAGGTTGTATTCGCGCGTACCGCGTTCGTCGGTGTGCCCCTCGATGGTGAAGGTGACGCTCGGATACTGGCTGAAATACTGTGCCTGGCGCTGCAACTTGGCAGAATCTTCCGCGTCGATGTTGTAGCGATCGGTGTCGAAATAGACGACCGTATTCACCTGTCCGACCGCAGCGAGGAAATGCTCCATGCTGCCGACAGCCGGGCCGGCGGGCGTAGTGGTCGTAGGCGTGGTCGTCGTCACATCTTCCGGCGGCGGCGGCAGCTCTTCGGGTGCTTTTTTCTGACAGGCAGCGAGGGCCAGTGCAGAACTCAACACGGCGGCAGTGGCAATACGTGTATTCATTGGCTGTCCCCTTTATAAAACAGCTTGTTGCAATCGGTTTGCCCCCGATTGAATGGCGCCCCCACGCTTACTCAAATGCACTTAAGGAAGGATCGGTCCCCAAGCCGGATCGGAAGCATCCACCGGAGTGGGCAACTTGCGCTCGTTTTCTCCTGTAAGGTCCACCTGCCACAGCGAGGTTCGCCCGCTGTTGCGCTCCGTCCGGAAGAACTGGATGATGCGGCCATTGGGTGCCCAGGTCGGCGCTTCGTCCTGCCAGCCGCGGGTCAGCTTGCGGAAGCCACGCCCGCTCGGGTTCATGACCGCCACGTTGAAGTCACCGGCAATGTGGGTGAAGGCGATCTGGTCTCCGCGCGGGCTCCACTCCGGCGTTGCGGAACGCCCTCCGAAGAAGGACAGGCGGCGCTGGTTGGAGCCGTCAGCATCCATCACGTAGATCTGCTGGCTGCCCGAACGATCGCTCTCGAAAACGATCTTGCTGCCGTCGGGCGAAAACGACCCGCCGATATCGATGCCGGGCGCATCGGTCAGCCGTTCACTGCGGCCGCCATTGGCCGACACACGATATATGTCGGTATTGCCGCCAACCGCCATGGAATAGAGGATATAGCGTCCATCCGGGCTCCATCGCGGGGCGAAGGTCGGATTGTCGCTCTGCGTGACGAGCGTCTGCCTACCGGTGCCGATGTCATAGACGTAGATACGCGGATTGCCGTCGACATAGCTGAGGTAGACCAGCTGGCGATAATCCGGCGAATAGCGCGGCGTCAGCGCTGTCGAACGGCCAGTCGTGATAAAGCGGTGGTTGGCCCCGTCGCTGTCCATGATGGCAAGGCGCTTGGTGCGATTATCCTTGGGGCCCGTCTCCGCGATATAGGCGATACGGCTGTCGAAGAACGGGCTTTCGCCGGTCAGGCGCGAATAGACGAGATCGGCGCATTTGTGCGCTGCACGGCGCCAGTCTGCAGGCGCGACCACCCAGCCTTCAGCCACCAGCCGGTCCTGCAAGGCCATGTCGTAGAGATAGCAGCCCACGGTCAGGCGATTGTCGCTGCGCGCACGGACATAGCCATGGACCAGCATTTCCGCGCCGCGGGTCGACCAGGTCGCCCAGTTCGGCGAGGTGATGTTCGCAAAGGCTGGAGTCGGAAGGGAATCGGGGCCCGTCGGCTTGAACAATCCGTTGTTGCGCAGGTTCGAGGTGATGACCCGTGCAAGCTCCACACCGAGCGCCGCCGTACCGTTTGCATTGGCCGGTGTCGCGACATCCCGGTCGGTGGCGAAAGCGGGAATGGCGATCCCGAGATCATCGAGATTACCCTCGAAGCTGACCGAGCCTGTAAGGCCGCCTTCTTCCTCGATTGTTTCGACCGCCTGGCCTTCCTGCATCGGTTCGCCGAGATCCTGGTTCTGCGCCGCGAGCGGAGCAGCGAAGAGTGCGAGGGGGATGAGGGCTAGGTATTTCATTGGGCAAGTCTCCAGTCGAAGCCGAAGGGTCCAACCACCTTCCAAGCTTCATAGTATTCTTCCGGCAATTCGAACGGCGCGGCCAGTTGTACGGCGCGAATGGCTTGCTCGCCATGGCGGCCTGCCTGTGCACGATTGGTGTCGTTAACCCCGGTCTGGCGGACGACGGTCGGCCTGCCGGCGAGGCTGCCGTCGGGGTTCAGTTGGAACCTCAGAAAGGTCGTGATCTGTTCGACTTCCGGACCGCTCGGCGGCTGCCAGTGCGGTTTGATCTCGCGCGAGATGCGCTGGACCAGCGACGCCTTCGCGCTGGCGCCGATCTGCGAAGCCGGGACGCGCGTCTCGTTGGTCGTGGTGCTATCGCCCGCGCCTGCGAGGAAATTGTCACCCACCCGCGATCCACCGGAACGTTCGGTACGGCGAGGCTGGGCTTGTTCGCGCGGCTGTTCTCGCCGTGGCTGCGGACGCGTTTCGCGAGCCGGGGCCGGATTGGGCTGAACCTGCGGTGTTGGCCGGTCGACTTGCGGCGTGTCCGGTGCCTCCAGCATTTCGGGCGCGGGAGCAGGGCTGTCAGAAAGCTCCGGCGCGATAGCGGCACGGCTTTCGGGCACGGGTTCGGGTGCCGTCGCTTCGAGGCCGACATCTTCCGCAAGGCTAACCGTCATGCGTTCCGTGCGAGGGATTTCGGCGGCGGGCATCAAAGCCTGCACGAGCAGCGCGGCAAACAGGGCAAGGTGCAGCCCGACCGCGATCAGCAGCCCGGTGCGCTCCTCAGTCCTGATGCCTGTCCTCTCCATAAGCGCTGGCTATTCCTCGCCGGATGAACCGGAATTGACCGGCGCACTGGCCTGGCCGCCATTCGTGACCAGCGAGATGCGATTGAGGCCTGCGCGGTTCAGTTCGCCCATAACGGCCATGACCCGCCCGTAATCGAGCGACCTGTCAGCTCGCAGCGTGATGTCGGGTCCCTCTCCCTGGCGCGGAATATTTTCCAGCGCTGCAGGCAGACCGCCGACAGCGATCTGGGTATCGTCGATATAGACGTAGCCTTCGGAATCGATGCTGATCGAAACCTGCTGCGCTTCCTGCGGGAGAGCGTTGGCGCGGCTGTCCGGCAGCTGGATCGGTACACCTGCGGTCAGCAGCGGTGCAGTGACCATGAAAATGATCAACAGGACGAGCATGACGTCGACGAACGGCGTCACGTTGATTTCCGACATGGGACGGCGCGAGCGCCCCCTCCCGCGCCGCGATCCCCTGGAGGAGGCGAGGCTCATCGCCATATCAGCGCTGCTCCAGCTGGCGGCTGAAGGTCGCGTAGAGTCGGTCCGAGAACCGGTGAAGACCGGCCTCGAACCGTTCGACCGAATGGCTGAAGCGGTTGTAGGCGATCACCGCCGGAATTGCCGCAAAGAGACCGATGGCCGTAGCAAACAGCGCTTCGGAAATGCCGGGCGCAACGACCGCGAGCGAGGAGCTTTCCTGCGCGCCGATCTGGAAGAAGCTGTTCATGATGCCCCACACCGTCCCGAACAGGCCGACGAAGGGCGCGACAGCGCCAACCGTAGCAAGGAAGTTCAGGCGCTCCGCAATGTCGTCGGCTTCAAGAGCGACCTGGCTTTCCATGGCAGTGGCAATGCGGCTGCGCAGTCCTTCCCGGTCGCGGATCTCGCCCTTGGTGGATTTGCGCCATTCACCGACAGCCGCCTGCGCGACGCGGGCGGAGGGGACATCCTTGTTGCCCCGCTCCGACATGAAGCGATCGAAATTCTCCGCCTGCCAGAAGTCTTCTTCATACTTGCGGGTGCGGCGGCGAAGCGTCTTCATGCGCAGCGAGAAGGAGACGATGATGGTCCAGACCCAGATACTCGCGAGGATCAGGCCAAGCATTACAAGCTGCACCACGATATCGGCATCGAGGAAAAGCTGGATAGGGTCGAGCCGGGTAGGAGCAGCCGCAGCAAGCGTCTCGAGTGTGGTCATCGGTCCTCTGGTGATTCTGTAAAACGCGCGAAGGCCGCGCGCCATTCGTCGGGCTGGCGTTTCGGCCGCCCTTCCAATGAAATGAAGCCGACGCGCAAATGTGCCTCGGCAAGAAGTTCGTCACCGCGAAAAGCTTTCTGGTGCATGCGGCACGAGGCGGCTTTGAGCTCGGTGCAGCGTGTTTCTATCAGGACGTCGTCATCGAGCTTGGCCGGGCGGAGATATTTGAGATTTACTTCCGAGAGGGCATAGGCGCCCTCGCCGCTCTCGATCGCGGCACGCTGGTCGATATCGAGGCGGCGCAGCAAATCGGAGCGCGCGCGTTCAAACCAGCGCAGGTAATTCGCGTGATATACGATGCCCGAGAGGTCCGTGTCCTCGTAATAGGCGCGCACGGCATAGAGATGCCGGTCGCCTTGAATTACACCGTCGGGGAAATTGGGCAGTGACATTTATGACGGCGCTCTAGCGCAGCGAGGATTCGCGGCAAAGCGGCATTTCGTCTGTTTTACATGAACGGGGGTGAAACGAGATTCCCGCGCGACGAAATCTATCGCGCGATCATCGGCCCCAGCGGCTGCCCGCCGAAGATATGCACGTGGAGATGGGGCACTTCCTGCCCGCCATGCGCGCCGATATTGGCCATCATCCGGTAGCCCGGCTCTACCAATCCCTTGTCGCGGGCGACCTTGCCGACAGCGCGGACGACACCGCCAATTTCCTCATCGCTTGCCCGGGCGCTGAAATCGTCCCAGCTGACATAGCGTCCCTTGGGGATGACGAGCGTGTGCACTTCGGCTTGGGGGTTGATGTCCTCGAAAGCGAAAGCCCACTCGTCTTCATAGACCTTGGTCGACGGAATTTCGCCGCGCAGGATTTTCGCGAAGATATTGTCGTCGTCATAGGGCAAGGTCGGGTCGATCGGCATCACGTACTCCTGCTGGCTTTCTCGTCGAGCCCGGAGACGCCCTCGCGGCGGTCGAGCTCGGCCATGACCTCTTCAAGGGAGACGCCCTTGTCGGCTAGCAGCACCATCAGGTGGAACATCACATCGGCAGCTTCGCCGACCAGTTCCTCGCGGCTGCCGGAGAGCGCTGCCACGCAGGCTTCCACTGCTTCTTCGCCGAGCTTGCGCGCCATGACGGGCGTTCCGCGATGCGAGAGCTGCGCAACGTAGCTCGACTTGGGATCGGCCTTGCGGCGTTCTGCAATGGTCGCTTCGAGACGGGTCAGGGTTTCCATGAAGTCCTCCTGCACCGATCAGCCGCGCGCAGGCAAGCCCGCAGCACGCAGGGCGCTGTGCGCTTCGGCGACGGTGTGTTGTCCGAAATGGAAGATCGAGGCCGCCAGAACCGCACTTGCATGGCCTTCGGTCACCCCGTCGACCAGGTGCTGGAGCGTGCCGACACCGCCGCTGGCGATTACCGGCACCGAGACGCTGTCCGCTATCGCGCGCGTGAGTTCGAGATCGTAGCCCTGCTTCGTTCCGTCGCCATCCATTGAGGTGACGAGCAATTCGCCCGCCCCCAGTTCGGCAAGCTTCTGCGCGTGTTCGACCGCGTCGATGCCGGTCGGCTTGCGCCCGCCGTGGGTGTAGATTTCCCAGCCGCGAAAGCCCTCGCCTTCGGTCTTCGCGCGCGCATCGACCGACGCGACCACGCACTGGCTCCCGAACTTTTCCGCAATCTCGCGCACGAGTTCAGGACGGGAGACAGCCGCAGAATTGACCGCAACCTTGTCTGCGCCCGCGAGCAACAGGGCACGAGCGTCCTCAACGCTGCGAACGCCGCCACCGACGGTCAGTGGCATGAAACAAACCGCAGCCGTGCGCCGCACCATGTCGAGCAGCGTTCCCCGCCCCTCGTGGCTGGCAGAAATGTCGAGGAAGCAAAGTTCGTCCGCGCCCGCCCGGTCATAGGCCTGCGCCTGCTCGACCGGATCGCCGGCATCCTTGAGATCGACGAAGTTCACCCCTTTGACCACGCGCCCGTCGCGCACGTCGAGGCAGGGTATGACGCGGATGCGGACGGTCATTCCTGCCCCGCCACCGCCAAAGCTGCGGCCAGATCCAGCCGTCCGTCGTAAAGCGCACGGCCCGTGATGACACCCTCGATCCCCTCGTGCGCGTGCAGCTTCAGGACACGAATGTCATCGATACCTTTCACGCCGCCGCTGGCGATGACCGGAATGTCCACGCGGCGCGCGAGATCGACTGTCGCGTCGAGGTTCACACCCTTGAGCAGCCCGTCCCGGCCTATGTCGGTGAACAGGAGAGCGGCGACGCCTGCATCCTCGAACCGGCGCGCGAGGTCCACGACGGGCACATCGGACACTTCTGCCCAGCCTTCGGTCGCAACCATGCCGTCTTTCGCGTCGACAGCGACGACGATGCCGTTCTCGAATTCGCGGGCCATGTCCTTGACGAATTCCGGGTCCTTGAGCGCCGCCGACCCCATGACGATGCGTGAAACCCCGGCATCGAACCAGCCTTCGACATCCTCGCGCCGCCTGATGCCGCCGCCCAGCTGGACATGGCCGGGGAAAGCTTCGACGATGCGTTCGACCGCTGCACGGTTCTGCGCCGACCCGGCGAAAGAGCCGTCAAGATCGACCACATGGAGATGGCCCGCGCCAGCTTCGGCGAAAATCTTCGCCTGCGCCGCAGGATCGTCACCGTAAACGGTGGCACGGTCCATGTCGCCTTCGGCAAGGCGCACGACCTGGCCCGATTTGAGGTCGATGGCGGGGAATACGATCATGGTTTCCACTCGAGAAAACGGGTGAGGAGGCCGAGCCCGAAGGTCTGGCTCTTTTCGGGATGGAATTGCACGCCGAGTAGATTGTCCCGGCCAACCGCCGCAACGAGGCCACCTCCATGGTCGGTCATCGCGAGTACGTCGCGGCCCCGATCGGCGTGAAAGTGATAGGAATGGAGGAAATAGGCCTCGCCTTCTTCGACCACCGCATGGTCTTCGGCGTGATGCGTGAGCGCGACGTCGTTCCAGCCCATATGCGGGACCTTCACGCTTTCATCGCGCGGCTGGATGAGGCGCACCTCGCCGCCAATCCAGTCGAGACCGGGCGTCTCGCCATGCTCTAGACCGCGCGTCGCCAGCAATTGCATTCCGACACAGATACCGAGAAAGGGCGCCCCGCCGACGAATACCCGCTCGTGCATCGCCTCGATCACGCCGTTTTCAGCGCGCAGACCGGCTGCACAGGCACCAAAGCTTCCAACGCCCGGCAAGACGATCCGGTCGGCCGCACGCAGCACGTCGGGATCGGCGGTCACCGTGACCTGTGCCCCGACCTTGCGCAGCGCGTTTTCGACCGAATGCAAGTTACCCGCGCCGTAATCGACGAGGGCGATCACCTCAGCCACCCAACTGCCCCTTCGTGCTCGGAATTGCCCCACCCTTTCGGGGGTCGATTTCACAGGCGATCCGCATTGCGCGGGCGAAGCCCTTGTAGATGCTTTCGCAGATGTGGTGGTTGTTGGTGCCGTAAAGCAGTTCGATATGCAGCGTCAGGCCGCAGGTTTGCGCGACCGAGTGGAACCAGTGCTCGATCAGCTCGGTGTCCCATTCACCCAGCTTTTCCTGGCTGAAACCGGCCTTCCATACGAAATAGGGACGCCCGGAAATATCGAGCGCGACGCGCGCAAGCGTTTCGTCCATCGGCGAATAGGCGCTGCCGTATCGCGCGATCCCGCCCTTGTCCCCAAGCGCCTGGGCAAGCGCCTGCCCCAGCGCCAGGGCGCTGTCTTCGGTAGTATGGTGCTGGTCGACATGCAGGTCGCCATCGACCTTCATGGTGACGTCGATAAGCGAGTGCTTCGAAAACTGTTCGACCATGTGGTCGAGGAACCCGATACCGGTGGAGATATCGTAGGAGCCGGTCCCGTCGAGATCGACCTCGACAAGGATTTTCGTTTCGGCGGTGTTTCGTTCGATACGGCCTGTTCGCATGGCCCGCGCTATAGGCGAGCCACCGCTACGCGCAAGAAAATGCAGCTACGCGGGCGGCAAACACAGGCTTAAACCGCTTGACCCAAGGGCCTTGGAGTATCACCTAGGGGCGCATGAGCGACGAGACGCCCGACAGCCTTATTCCCTACGACACGATCGTACAGGAAGCCCTGCGCGCCGTGGTCGGCCGTGTACTCGGCGAAATCGAAGCGGGCGGCAGCGAACTGCCGGGCGCACACCATTTCTACATAACGTTCAAGACCCACGCCGCGGGCGTATCGATCCCCGACAGCCTGCGCGAGAGATTCCCGGACGAAATGACCATCGTCCTGCAGAACAAGTTCTGGGACCTGAATGTGCGCGAAGACGGCTTCAGCGTCGGCCTGTCCTTCAACCAGATCCCGGCTGCCCTCGACATTCCCTATTCCGCGATCACGCAATTCGTCGATCCCGCGGTCGACTTCGGCCTCCAGTTCCAGGCGACCGTGGCGGACATGGCCCCCGCACCGACCGACCCGGCCGGCAATGACGAGGAACAGGCCGAGGGCGCGCCCGTTGAAGGTGCAGAAGACGGCTCGAATGTCGTCACGGTCGACTTCGGCCGCAAGAAATAGTCGCGCGGCCTTTCCCGCGCCACCAAGGGGCAGGACATGGGCTTTTCCAGCAAGAAGAAACCGAACCACATCACCGATCGCGCGGCAGATGCGCTGGAGAAGGCGACCGATAGCAATCCGGCGCAGGATGATCCGGTACCGGGGCCCAGCTCAAACCCGTCGACCAATCTCATCATCAACGACATCCTGCTTCGCAGCGTCGGACGCCTTTCGCGGCTGACGGTAGAAAAGATGGTTCTTGGCCGACAGTACGGTAGCCAGTTCGCCAAGGACGCGGTCGAGAACCGGTCCATCGTCCACACGCTGGCAGCCTATGGCGTGACCAAGGTCGCGACCAAGTCTGTGCCCGGCGCGATTGCGGTGTCCTCGGCCCTGGCCTTGAAAGTTCTCTTCGACAGGAGCCAGTCGCGGCGCAAGGCTCGCCGGTCGGGCCAGAAGGTGCTTCGCAAGCAGGCGAAAGAAGACAGCGCCGTGTGATTTCTCGTCCACGGGCTTGATCATTGCCCGTCAGATGCGCCAACAGCGCGCATGGCCGATTCCACACCTGCACAGGAAGCGCTCGCTCGACGCGGGCTCATGTTCATCCTTTCCTCACCCAGCGGAGCGGGAAAGACGACCATCTCGCGCATGCTGCTGGAAGCGGATGACGAGATCAAACTGTCGGTCAGTGTCACCACCCGCCCTCCCCGCCCTGGCGAGAAGGACGGTGTGCACTATTACTTCGTGGACGATGCCGAGTTCGACCGCATGGTCGAGGAAGACGATTTCTACGAATGGGCGACGGTCTTCGGCCATCGCTACGGCACGCCGAAGGGCCGCATCCGTGCCGCGCTGAAAGACGGGCAGGACTTTCTCTTCGACATCGACTGGCAGGGGACGCAGCAGCTGTACCAGAAGGACCAGCAGGACGTCGTTCGGGTCTTCATCCTGCCGCCCAGCATTGATGAATTGCGCCGCCGCCTCGAAGCGCGCGGGCAGGACGAAAAGGCAGTGATCGATGCGCGCATGGAGCGTGCGAGGGCGGAAATCAGTCACTGGGACGCCTATGATTACGTCGTCATCAACGAGGACGTGAATGCGTGTTTCGCAAAGGTTCGCGAAATCCTGGACGCCGAACGCATGAAACGACAGCGCCAGACCGGCCTCATCCCCTTCGTGCGCGAATTGATGAGTTGATCATGGCTGACGGAGTGGCGAGCCTGACCGATCGCGAACGCGAAGTCCTCCGCTTGCTGCTCGGCGGCCACACGGCCAAGAGCATTGCCATCGAACTCGATCTTTCGGTTCACACCGTCAATGACTACCTGCGCGAAGCCCGCAAGAAACTTGGGGTCTCGACCAGCCGGGAGGCCGCGAGAATCTTGGGGGATACGGAAGCGCAGCCCACCTCCAGATTTGGGACCGAACAAATAGGGATGCCCCCGGCGGCTGTGGATGTGGATACTCCGACCCCATCGCAACAGCCGGGGGAAAGGTCATACCTCCCCTGGATTATCGGAGGTATTCCTATGTTCGCAGCAGCCATCGCAGCCGCACTTATCCTTTCGTCGGCCGGATCGGCCGAGGCCGAAAAGACCGCGACCGAAACGAGTGCTCAGGACGCGGTAATCGAGACCGCAGCGCGCAATTGGGTGCGCCTGATCGACAATGGCGACTATGCACAAAGCTGGGCGCAGGCCGGGCCGATGTTCCAGTCCGCAGTGACCGCCGAAATGTGGAAGGCACAGGCGGCGCCCGTCCGGGAACCGTTAGGCGCTTTGGTGTCGCGCCAACTCAAGACCGTTTCGGCCCACTCCGCTTTGCCGGGAGCGCCCGAAGGGCAATACATGATTGTCACGTTCGGGACGGATTTCGCAGAAGCGAGCGGGACTACGGAAACCGTCGTCATGAGCCTGGAAGAAGGCAGCTGGGGCGTGGTCGGGTACTTCATCAAGTAAGCTGGCCGGCAGCAGAACAGGAACCGCCCAAAAAAAGGTATACTGCCGATTCCGACGCTTCTTCCCGTCCCGAGTATTGGCGCGGGGCAGGGAAGAAGCTAAGGTTAAGGCGAATGGATCTACAAAGATCATACGAGGTATTCGATCGCCTAACGGACAAGCAGCGCGAGGCGCTGGTTCTTGCCGCGAAAGGTTTCACCTCGAAGGAAATCGCGCGCCAGCTCGAAATTTCTCCCCACTCGGTAGACAAGCGTATCGATGCCGTACGTATGCAGCTCGATGCGATGCCCCGCCAGAGGCTAGTGCGTGAGTTTCGCGAGTGGGAAGAGAGGTGTCATTCAATCACCGGTGGGCAGTTCACCGTCGAAAACAATCCGGATTCGGGGTCAGAAGAAAGCACGCAGTCGACAGGCGAAACGCTTGTCTTTGGCGATGCTCTGGTCCTCGGGTCGCATGAAACAAGAGAGAGCCAGGCTCGCCGGCTGCGGTCGGGGATCAGACCGTCTGATCTGAGCGTGGGCTGGCGACTTCTGCTGGTCCTGATGGCCGCTTTCCTTGCCGCGGCAGCCTTCGTGCTGGTGGTGGCAGCAGGCAATGTCCTGGGGGACCTGCTCAGCTGACGGTCGTCGATCCCCGGCATTCAAATGCCAAGACGAGGATCGCAATGCTTGACCGTAACTCCGCCACCGCCCGGCTCACACGCCAGATGCAATCGACAGAGAGCGCCGTTTCCGACGCACTCATTCAATCTCTTTCCCTGATGCACACCGCAGCTATCGCACAGCGCGATATCGATTCAGATGTGCACGATAGCCAGGCAGCGCTCTTGCGCATGGGCAAGTTGGTCGACGGGCTTCTTTCGGCTCAATCCGCCGCGATGCGTGTCCATGGTCAGCTCGCGGATATCGCCCGCGAGGTGAATGGCCCTGAAGAACCGACCTGTCCCGACCGTGAGTTCTTCACCACGGGCGTCGCCGCAAATGCCAGCTGATTGCTTTTTCGAACGAGATAGGTCAGCGCGCATGGATGGCCAGGTTCCTCCTGCAAGTCGCGCTGATCCTTCTCGTCGTCCTTTTCGCCTTGAGAAAGGGCGGCAGGCCGGAACGGCATATCGCGCTGGTCCTTCTAGGGATGCTGGCCGCGAACACTCTATACGGCGTTCTTGTCGGATGGTGGACCGACTATGACCAGATTCCCTGGTATCGGGTCGTACTCGACTGCATCGGTTTCGGCCTCATCCTCACAGTCGCGTTGCGTGCCGACCGTTGGTGGCCGCTATGGGTAAGTGGGGTCCAGCTACTCTCCGTCCTCGCGCATCTGTTGCGCGCGCTGGACGCCGATCTTCATCCCTTGGTGTACGCCGTCATGGAGCGCTGGCCGTACTGGATGGCAATCGGCCTGACGGCTTTGGGAACATACTTGCACGCGAGCCGAGTGAGAACCGCCTCGAACGGCTGACGAATATGCTGGAAGGTCGCCATCCCGATCCGGGGAAGGCGGCGGAACAGCTACTGAGCCAGTTCAGCCCGGTTGTCTCGCTTCACGGTATGCAAGCCAATGATCGCGAAGCGGTCGGTCCGGTATGTCCTCAGCGTTGGACGCTCGGAATGGTCCTGGCCCGCTGGTTGGTCCGACTGGGCCTGACGCAGGAAGAGCCTGTCCCCAACGAACCGCTGACCGAAACGCGGAGCGAGCTGCGCCAGAAGCTGTTCGATTCAATGAGCCGTCTGGAAACCGAACGCATGGTGGCAATCTTTGCCGATTCCGCGGGCCGGGTAATCTCTCAAGAACTGGTGGCAGAAGGCGATAAGGGGCAACTGCGCCTGTCCTTGCGTCAACTTTTCACCAAGGCTCTCAAGAGAGACGCCAAGCGCATGATTATCGCTCACAACCACCCTTCGGGTTGTGCATCCCCCAGCGAAAACGATGTTTCCAGCACCAGGCGACTGGACGAGTATGCCCGTAGCCTGGGCATCACGCTCGAAGATCACCTTATTATCGGGGCGGCGGATATCACCAGCATGCGCACGCTGGGGCTGCTCGCGTGAGGCCCACCGAGGCGTAGAAAAAAGTCGGGGGCAGTCGAACCGCTTCGACCGCCCCCGATTTCATACGTTTCACAGAGAAGGTGTCAGCGGCCGCCCGCCGGATCGGCAAAGTGCGTCGGCAGGTGCGCATTCACGATGCCGCCATCGACTGCAATCGTTTCACCGACCGTATAATCGCCCGCACGGCTGGCGAGGTAGACGCAGCTGCCGCCCATATCGAACTTGTCTCCGACGCGCTTGTTCGGAATTCCCGCAGCGCTCGCTTCGGCATGGTCGCGCGCGACCTTGTTCATGTTCGACGGGAATGCGCCCGGAGCGATACCTGTCACGTAGACATGGTCCTTGACCAGTCGTGCGGCCATGCGGCGCGTCAGGTGGATCAGCGCAGCCTTCGATGCCTGGTAGGAATAGGTCTCCCAAGGATTGATCCGCAGGCCGTCGATGCTGGCGATATTGATGACCTTGCCCGGCTTGTCCTGGCTTGCTTCGGCAGTCAGCAATTTGTGCAGGCGTTGGGTCAGGAAGAACGGTGTCTTAACATTGAGGTCCATGACCTTGTCCCAGCCCTCTTCTGGAAAGTCGAGATAATCGGCACCCCAGGCGGCCCCGGCGTTATTGACGAGGATGTCGAGCTTGGTTTCGCGGCCGGAAATTTCCGCGACCAGTTCGTCGATCCCTTCGAGCGTCGAGATGTCGCCCTGGATCGGAACGACCCGCTCGCCCAGTTCCTCGGCGGTTTCGTGCAATTCACCGCCCTTGCGCGCGGTGATGTAGACCCGCTCGCATCCTGCAGCGAGGAAGCCTTCGACGATCATGCGGCCGATGCCGCGGCTGCCGCCGGTGACCAGCGCGTTGCGGCCCTTGAGGCTGAACATATCTTCGAGTGTCATTGTCTCTCTCCCGCTCAATAGCCGCTCATGTCGGCCACGCGGCCTGCGTGGTAGTACATGTCGCCGAGGAATTCCTGCAGCGCGCGATCACGCTTCATGTAGAGGCCGATGTCGTATTCGTCGGTCATGCCGATGCCGCCGTGCATCTGCACGCCTTCCTTGACTGCGAGGCCTGCAGCCTTGGCGACCTTGGCCTTGGCAACGGAAGCCATCAGATCGGCTTTCTCGCTTCCGCCGTCGAGGAGCTGCGCCGCCTTCATCGTGACTGCACGGGCGATCTCGACTTCGGAATAGAGATGCGCTGCGCGGTGCTGCAACGCCTGGAATTCGCCGATAAGCTTGCCGAACTGCTTGCGCTGCTTGAGGTAATCGACGGTCATGTCCATCGCCCCGCTGGCGACACCGACGCCTTCTGCGGCGGCACCGATGCGGCCTGCAGTCAGCATGGCGTTGAGGATCTCGCGTCCGCCGTCGACTTCACCGATCACGGCATCGCCGTCGAGCTCGACTCCATCGAATTTCGTGTGGGTGGCCATCGAGCTGTCGACGAGGCGCACCGCATCGTGGCTCATGTTGGCCGCGTCCTTGGGCACGGCGAAAAGCGTGATGCCGTCTGCATCGTCATCGCTACCGGAGGTGCGCGCAGCCACGACGAGCATGTCGGAACTTGCACCATGGAGAACGAAATCCTTCTGGCCGGTCAGCTTGAAACCGTTGCCCGATTTTTCCGCCTTGGTCTTGATGGTTTCAGGGCGGTGCTTGGCACCTTCGTCGATGGCGACGGTGTAGACATGGTCGCCGGAAACAAGGCCGGGAAGCCACCGTTCACGTGCATTGTTATCAGCGTGCTTGAGCGCGGTTGCAGCCAGCACCGAACTGGCGAGGAAGGGCGACGGCGTGAGATTGCGGCCGATTTCCTCGAGCACGATGCCCGCTTCATAGCTGCCCATTCCAAGCCCGCCATCGTCTTCGCTCACCAGCATGCCAGTGAAGCCCATTTCGGCAAACTGCTTCCACAGGCCGTGGCCGAAGCCGTCCTTGCAGTCTCGGTCACGCCAGTGGCGCAGCTGTTTTGCGATGCCACCTTCTTCGGCCATGAACTGGCTTGCGGTTTCGGCCAGCATGGCCTGGTCGTCGTCGTGATAAAGCGGCATGGATCAGGCTCCCGGCAGGTCGAGAATGCGTTTGGAAATGACGTTGAGCATGACTTCGCTCGTGCCGCCCTCGATGGAATTGGCCTTGGTACGCAGCCAGTTGCGCGCGGGCTTGCCGCCACGCGTTTCCTCGCTTTCCCATTCCAGGGCCCTGCTGCCGCCAGCTGCCATCATCAATTCGTGGCGCGTCTTGTTCAGCTCCGTCCCGACATATTTCATCATGTTGGGCTGTGCGGGATGGCCCTTGCCGGCCTTCATCTCGTCGAGGAATTTCTCGCCCATGGCCGAATAGGCCAGCGCGTCGACGTCGAACATGGCCAGTTCTGCCCGCAGCACTGCGTCGAGTTCACCGCTCATGCGCTTCATCGCCGCACCGATGGCCGCGGTGCGATCGCCGCCGCCGGCGCCCGAGATCATCTCGCGTTCGTGGCCGAGCAGGTACTTCGCAACATCCCAGCCGCGATTGATTTCGCCGACGTAGCCGGGGATGTCTTCGCCATAGGATTTGGGCACCTTCACATCGTCCATGAAGGTTTCGCAGAACGGGCTGTTGCCGCTGATCAGCTTGATTGGCTTGGTCGAGACACCGTCGCTGGTCATGTCGAACAGCATGAAGGTGATGCCCTGATACTTGTTTTCCTTGTCCGTGCGGACGAGGCAGAAAATCCAGTCGGCTTCATCGGCATAGGAGGTCCAGATTTTCTGGCCGTTGACGATCCAGTGATCTCCCTTGTCCTCGCCGAAGGTCTGCATGGACACGAGGTCGGAGCCGCTGCCCGGTTCGGAATAACCCTGACACCACCGGATTTCGCCGCGAGCGATTTCGTTGAGGAATTTCTGTTTCTGCCCTTCGGTGCCGAATTTGAGCAGCGCCGGGCCGAGCATCCAGATACCGAAGCTCGACAGCGGGGGACGAGCACCGATGCGCGACATTTCCTGGCGTAGGATCTTGCCTTCGGCCGGCGTCAGACCGGCACCGCCATAGGCTTCCGGCCATTCGGCCACGGTGTAGCCCTTGTCGCGGCAGGCCTCGAACCACGCTTTCTGCGCGTCATTCTTGAAAGTGGCATTGCGGCCACCCCAGTAGACGTCGTCTTCGTCCTTTACGGGCTGGCGCATTTCGGGCGGACAATTGGCTTCGAGCCATTCGCGCACTTCGGCGCGGAACGCTTCGTGATCCGACATATCGGGGCTCCTCTCTGGTTCTCTCTCGTCTTGCGACTTGACGTTTACGTTAGGGTGATTCGGCGGCGCGCCGCAAGGGCGATCACGGTGAAGCGCCATGCCGTAGCGTCAGCCGGATTACGTTGACGGCAGGCATGGCTCGCCTAAGCTGAAAGGCGAGGAAAACGAGGAGAGAGAGCATGGCCGAGTCCCGGCGATTCTCCGGCAAGACCGTAGTCATTACCGGTGCCGCATCGGGCATCGGGGCCGACGCCGCGCGCCTGTTCGCAAGCGAAGGTGCGATCGTTTTCGCATCCGATATCGACGAGGACGGCGGGGCCGAACTCGTCGCGGGCAGCGCGGACGACATCCGTTTCGTGCGCTGCGATGTGTGCGATCCGTCCGACATCAAGGCGCTGATGGACCAAGCCGCAAAGGAGACCGGCGGTATCGATGTCGTGTTCAACAATGCCGGTGCCGGCGGCGCTCGTGCGCCGATCGACGAGATCGAGCCCGACGAATGGGACCGCACCTTCGATCTTCTGATGCGATCGGTTGCCATGGGCATCCGCTATGCAGTCCCGCATATGAAGGGCCGCAAGGGCGCCAACATCGTCAATGTGTCGAGCGTTGCCGCAGTAGGTCCGGGCTATTCGCCGACCGCCTATGCTGTCGCCAAGGCAGGCGTGCTTCACCTGACCAAGTGCGCCGCCACCGACCTTGCCCAATACGGCATCCGGGTGAACGCGGTGCAGCCGGGCTTCATCAATACGAATATCTTCACCAGCTCGCTCGAATTCACCGGTGAGGCAGAACGCATGGCCAAGCAGGTCATTGCGCAGATGTCTTCCCATGCCCAGCCGGTCGCACGCGGCGGCCAGCCGCGCGATATTGCCGGCACGGTTGCGTTTCTCGCCAGCGAGGCGGCAGAGTTCATCACCGGTGCGTCCATCGTCGTCGATGGCGGTATCACCCTGGGTCCGCGGCACAGCTGGGACCCCGAAACGCCCGGTATGTTCGAAGCGCTCGAGGCCATGGAGAAGGAGGGCAGGACGAACTGATGGCGTTCGTCGACGGCCCCCTGCCCCAACGGCTGAAGTTCATTCACGGCTTCGGCGCGGTCGCCTTCGGCGTAAAGGACAGCGGCTTCAGCTTTTTCCTGCTGATATTCTACAACCAGGTCCTGGGCATGGACGCCGGAATGGTCAGCCTGGCCCTGGGCGCCGCGCTGCTGTTCGACGCCGTGATCGATCCGATCCTCGGCAACCTGTCCGATCGCACCTATACTCGCTGGGGCAGGAGACTGCCCTGGCTCTATACTGCCGCGCTTCCATTGGCACTGGCATGGGCCGTGCTGTGGAACCCCGTCATCGACGGCACACCCAGTTTCTGGGAATTGCTGGGCATCGCTGTTGTCGTGAGAGTACTGCTCTCCGCCTGTGAAGTCCCCTCGGTCAGCCTCGTGCCCGAGATTACCGCCGATTACGACGAGCGCACCACGCTGTTCCGCTATCGCTATCTGTCGGGATGGATCGGCGGCATCCTCATGATGCTGCTCGCGTACACGGTCTTCATGCCGGGGCAGGACGGGATGTTGCAGGCAGGCGGATACAGCATGTTCGGCCTGTTCGGGGCCGGGCTGATGTTCGTTTCGGTTGTCGGCTCTGCCCTCGGCCAGCACTATCTCGTCGCCAGGCTGCCGGAAAAGCGACCCGAGCCATTCAGCATCAAGGGCAGTTTCGACGAAATACGCGATGCTTTCTCCGAACGCGCCTTCCTCATTTTCGTAGCCGGCGGGCTGGCCGCCTACGTCAGCCAGGGCATGACGTTTTCGATCACGAACTACGTCAACCTGTTCGTCTGGCAGTTCGACCGGGTCGAGCTGATCATCTATCCGATTGTGCTGTTCGTCAGCGTCGTGATGATGTTCTTCGTTGTCGGCCCCATGCACCGCGACTGGGGCAAGCCGAAAAGCGCCGTCATCGGTTCGATCTCCTCGATGGTCCTGGGGCTCACACCCTACACCCTGTTCCTGCTCGGTTTCTGGCCGGAACCCGGCACCGCATTGTCGACCACGCTGGTGTTCGCCTTCCTCGTGTTCGCCAACCTGTTCGGCATCGTCGTGATGATCTCGGGATCCTCGATGATTGCCGAAATCGTAGAGGCTTACGAAGAACGGACGGGTCGCCGCGCGGAAGGCAGCTTCTATGCAGGCAACTGGTTCGTCCAGAAATGCGCAACCGGCGTCGGCATCCTGCTGACCGGCCAGATCATCAGCGCCGCACAAATGCCGGAGAACGCACGCCCCGGTTCGGTTTCCTTCGAAGTGCTGAGCGAGATGCTACTGCTTTACGGCGGTGCGATGGTCGTGCTGGCATTCGTCGCAGCCTATTGGCTCGGCCGCTTCCCGATCGACCGTGCCCAGCATGAAGCGCGCATCGCCGCATTGGATGCAGTGGCGCGCGGAGATATCGACGCGGGCACTTCGGTTCCGTGAATTACCCCCTTGGCGCGGCTGGCTCGCTCTGCCAGTTTCGCAACGCAACTTATTTGATGAGAGGACATTACGATGGATTTCGAACCCACTGAGAGGCAAGTCTACTGGCGCGACCGGGTTAGGAACTTCATCGAAGACCATGTCCGCCCCGCCGTTCCCACCTACAAGGAACAGGACGCCGAAGGCGATCGCTGGAAAGTCATCCAGGTGGTCGAGGACCTGAAGGCCAAGGCCAAGGACCAGGGCATCTGGAACCTGTTCATGCCGCCGCGCAATGACAGCCACCACCATGTCGACGAGACCTTCGATTTCGAAGGCCCAGGCCTCACCAACCTCGAGTATGCGCTGTGCGCCGAGGAAATGGGCCGCATCGGTTTCGCCTCGGAGGTGTTCAACTGCTCGGCGCCGGACACCGGCAACATGGAAGTGTTCTTCCGTTACGGTACGCGCGAACAGAAGGAAGAGTGGCTCGAGCCGCTGATGAACGGCCGCATCCGTTCCGCCTTCCTCATGACGGAGCCGTTCACGGCCAGCTCCGACGCGACGAACATCGAGACCCGCATCGAGCGCGATGGCGACGAATATGTCATCAACGGGCGCAAGTGGTGGTCGTCCGGCGTGGGCGATCCGCGCTGCAAGGTCGCCATCGTGATGGGCAAGACCGATTTCGAGGCAAAGCGCCACGCGCAGCAATCGATGATTCTCATGCCGATGGACGCACCGGGTGTGAAGATCCTGCGCCACCTCCCCGTCTTCGGCTATGACGATGCCCCGCACGGTCATATGGAAGTCGAGCTCACGGACGTACGCGTCCCGGTCACGAATATGCTGCTCGGCGAAGGTCGCGGCTTCGAGATTGCTCAAGGGCGCCTCGGCCCGGGCCGCATCCACCACTGCATGCGTACCATCGGCGTCGCCGAAGAAGCCTTGGCCAAGATGTGCCAGCGCCTCCAGGAGCGCGAAGCTTTCGGCAAGCCGATCTACAAGCACTCGGTCTGGGAAGAGCGCGTTGCGCGTGCCCGCATCGACATCGACATGACCCGCCTGCTCTGCCTCAAGGCCGCCGACATGATGGACAAGGTCGGCAACAAATCGGCCAAGCAGGAAATCGCCATGATCAAGGTGCAGGCACCGAATATGGCGCTCAAGATCATCGACGATGCGATCCAAGCCCATGGCGGCGGCGGTGTGTCCGACGATTACGGCCTCGCCAATGCCTATGCCCACCAGCGTACCCTGCGCCTGGCAGACGGCCCGGACGAGGTTCACGCCCGCTCGATCGCACGCATGGAATTCGCCAAGCACATGCCGAAGGAAGGCCCCACTTCCAATGCACTTCGTGGCGGCAATGCGCATTCGGCAAGTGCCGGTAGCGCTGCTGCAGGCTTCAGCTCGGGCGACGTAGGAGCGACGCGCTAATGGCAAAGGCGGCAATCCTCGAACAGGTCGGCGGCCTGACGATCGGCGAGGTCGAACTCGCCGATCCGGCCCCGCATGAAGTGCTGATCGACACCAAGGCCTGCGGCCTGTGCCATTCGGACCTGCACTTCATCGAAGGCTCCTACCCCCACCCCCTCCCGGCCATTCCGGGCCACGAGGCGGCGGGCGTAGTGCGCGCGGTCGGCAGCGAAGTGAAGACCGTCAAGCCCGGCGATCACGTTGTGTCTTGCCTGTCGGCATTTTGCGGTCACTGCGAGTTCTGTGTGACGGGCCGCATGGCGCTGTGCATGGGCGCAGACACGCGTCGCAGCCAGACGGCTGACCCGCGCATCATGCGGGCGGACGGCAGCGGACCGGTGGCGCAGATGCTCAACCTGTCCGCATTCTGCGAACAGATGCTGATCCACGAGAATGCCTGCGTCGCGATCGACAAGGACATGCCGCTGGACCGCGCTGCCATTATCGGCTGCGCGGTGACGACGGGTGCCGGCGCGATCTTCAATGCCTGCTCGGTCGTGCCCGGTGAAGCTGTCGCCGTCGTCGGCTGCGGCGGTGTCGGCCTCGCGACGATCAACGCCGCGAAAATCGCAGGCGCCGGCAAGGTTATCGCGCTCGATCCCATTCCGGAAAAACGCGAACTGGCCAAGGTCCTCGGCGCAACTCACGCAATCGATGCCATGGCGGACGATGCCGTCGAACAGGTCATGAAACTGACCGGAGGCGGCGTGCATCATGCGATCGAGGCGGTGGGCAGGCAGGCCTCGGCAGACCTTACCGTGAAGCTGCTGCGCCGCGGCGGTACGGCGACGATCCTCGGCATGATGCCGCTCGACTGCAAGGTCGGCCTCGGCGCAATGGACCTCCTCTCCGGCAAGAAGCTGCAGGGTGCAATCATGGGGATGAATCATTTCCCGGTCGACCTGCCGCGTCTCGTCGATTTCTACATGCGCGGCCTGCTCGATCTCGACACGATCATCGCCGAGCGTATTCCGCTCGAGAAGATCAACGACGGGTTCGAGAAGATGAAGGCCGGCCATTCGGCGCGCAGCGTGGTGGTATTCGACTGATGAGCGATACGGGCATGCCGGAAATCGATTTCGACAAGGAAATGGTCGGCACCATCGAGGTGCCGGAACGTGATCAGCTGGACATGGACAGGCTGACCGCGTGGTTCGAAGCCAATGTCGAAGGCTTCGAAGGGCCAATCTCATATTCGAAGTTCAAGGGCGGCCAGTCGAACCCGACCTACCGGATCGATACGCCGGGGCGCTCCTACGTCCTGCGCCGCCAGCCCTTCGGCAAATTGCTGCCGAGCGCGCATGCGGTGGACCGCGAATACAAGGCCATGCATGCACTCGGTCCGACCGGCTTTCCGGTGCCGAAGACTTACGGCCTTTGCGAAGACCCGGATGTGATCGGATCGAAGTTCTTCGTCATGGGCCTTGCCGACGGGCGCTCGCTTTGGAACGGTGCCCTGCCCGGCGTCGATCCTGCCGACCGGCGCGCAATCTACAACGCCATGATCGACACGATGGCGGACCTGCACCTGCGCAAGCCGGACGAGATCGGCCTCGGCGATTACGGCAAACCGACCGATTATTGCGCGCGCCAGATCGCGCGGTGGTCCAAGCAGTACAAGCTCTCCGAAACAGAGCATATGCCCAAGATGGAGCGGCTGATCGAATGGCTGCCGCAGACCATCCCCCCGCAGCACGAGAGTAGCGTGGTCCATGGCGACTACCGGCTCGACAACCTCATTTTCGAGAAAGACGAGAACAAGGTCCTCGCCGTGCTCGACTGGGAGTTGTCGACGCTGGGCGATCCCATCGCGGACTTCAGCTACCTGATGCTCAACTGGCATAACCCCGCAGACGGGCGCGCGGGTGTACTGGGCCTCGACCTCGAGGAACTCGGCATTCCCACGCAGCAGGAAGCGGTCGATCGCTATGTCGCGCGCACCGGCTATCCGGTCCCGCCGATGGACTGGTACTTCGCCTATAACCTGTTCCGGCTCGCCGGCATCATGCAGGGCATCAAGAAGCGGGTCATCGACGGCACCGCATCCAGTGCCCACGCCAAGGCGATGAGCGAAAGGGTCGGACCGCTGGTCGACCGCGCCTATGACTTCGCTGTGGCCGCGGGGATGGACTAGCGCGGGAACGCTGCTAACGACCTCTCCGAAATCTATACGGAGACCAGCATGAGCGCCGACCTCGAAAGCCGCATCGAAGCCGCGTGGGAAGACCGCGCCAACGTCACCCCGCAGAGCACCGAGGTGCGCGAAGCGGTGGAGGCCGGTCTTGCTCTGCTGGACAGCGGCGAAGGCCGCGTGGCCGAACCCGACGGCAAAGGTGGCTGGACGGTCAAACAGTGGTTGAAGAAAGCCGTCCTCCTGTCCTTCCGCCTCAACGACAATGTCGTCATGGAAGGCGGCAGCGCCGGTCATCCGGCCTTCGACAAGGTGCCGAGCAAGTTCGCCGGCTGGGACGATGCGCGTTTCCGCGAGGCGGGTTTCCGCGTGGTACCGGGCGCCATCGCCCGCGAAGGCTCCTACATTGCACCGGGCTGCGTCCTGATGCCGAGCTTCGTCAACATCGGCGCCTATGTCGGCAAAGGCACGATGGTCGACACCTGGGCCAGCATCGGCAGCTGCGCGCAGATCGGCGAGAACTGCCACATCTCGGCAGGCGCAGGGATCGGCGGCGTGCTCGAGCCCATGCAGGCAAACCCGACGATCATCGGCGACAACTGCTTCATCGGCGCGCGTAGCGAAATCGTGGAAGGCGTGATCGTGGGCGAAGGCAGCGTCGTCGCCATGGGCGTTTTCATCACCCAGTCCACCAAGATCGTCTACCGCGACACGGGCGAGGTCATTCGCGGCCACATCCCGCCCTACTCGGTCGTCGTGCCCGGTTCGCTGCCGGGCAAAGACGGCGGCCCCGGCCTCGCCTGTGCGGTCATCGTAAAGACCGTGGACGCCCAGACGCGCGAGAAAACCGGGATAAACGACCTCCTGCGCGACTGACCCGGGCGGAACATAAGCCCGCTTTGACCGTAGAAAGCCCTGAAACGCGGGATCGCGCAAAACAGGGAGTATTCGCGTGCACAAAGAAGGTGACGAAATTCATATCGACGAGCAGGAAGCAAGCGGCGGCTCCAAGGAAGGCGTCGTGCGCTGGGTCCTCGCCGGCGGATTGATCCTTGCCGTCCTCCTGATGTCGATCGTCTGGATCATTCCGGCGATGACGCAGGGCGATATCGAAGAAGAAGCAACCGTAAGCGGCGAGATTTCGTCGATGGAAGGTGGCGACAGCACCGACAGCATTGTCGGCATCGACGGGGAACCCGGCGACGGCGGCGAAGTTACCCAAGAGGACGGGATCGAAGTTATTGAAAACTAAGTGACCGAGGTGACCTCATGAGCAATTCGAACAGTTTCCAGACCGATCAGTACGTCAAGTGGGATTGGGGCAATGGCACTGCAAAGGGCCAGATCAAGGACCGGTTCGAACGTGAGGTCACTCGCACCCTCCAGGGCAGCGAAGTCACCCGTGACGGCAGCGAGGACAATCCCGCCTACCTAATCAAGCAGGAAGACGGCGACGAAGTCCTGAAGCTTGGTTCAGAGCTCGAAGCGCAGGACTGACACCATGCCAAAAGCCAAATCCAAGGCGCAGCAGCAAGCTGCGGGCGCCGCCCTTGCGGCCAAGCGCGGCGAAACCGACAAGTCGGATCTCCAGGGTGCTTCCGTGGAAATGTACGAAAGCATGTCCGAGAGCGAACTGGAGGAAATGGCTTCCACCGACCGTTCCGACCTGCCGGAAACTGCGGACAACGATTGATGGATCAAGACAAGAAGGACGACGTCTACGATGAGTTCTACGACTGCGTGAACATGCAGCCGAAGGAGCTCGAAGAATGGCTCGACACCGAGGAATCCAGATCGGTCGGCGACAGCGATGGCGGTGAAAGCACCGGTCACAAGTCGGGTCGCCGGATCGTCGCGATTAAGCGCACGAACAAGGATGAGCTGTCAGACGATCAGTACGATCACATGAACAAGGTGATCGGCTATATCCACCGTCACCTTGCGCAGAAACCATCCGGCGATATCGAGAACAGCGACTGGCGTTATTCACTCAAGAACTGGGGTCACGACCCCTGTAAATAGGGATCAGTCTTCCGCCGCGCGCGGGGCGCCAACCGCATACTCGATAGGCGCGGCGCCCGAGCGGCTTGCCGCATAGGCTTCCGCCTCGCGCATCACCCGCATCATGTTGCGGTTCGATATCTTCTCGAGATCAGCCTGCGAATATCCGCGGCGCGCCAGTTCGGCGAAGAGCGCGGGATATCCGGTTACGTCTTCCATCCCGACCGGGCCGGTCGGCATGCCGTCATAGTCGCCGCCAATCCCGATATGGTCGATCCCAGCGACATCCCGCACGTGATCGATATGGTCGGCCATGTCCGAGATGGTCGACACGGGTTGCCGGTTGTTCGCCTCCCACCGCGCAAGCTCTGCGGCCACGGTGTCCGGCAAGCCGGGATAGAGCGCTTTGAGCCGCGCCACTTCCGCCGCCTTGTTCGCGGCATGCTGGCGCAGGTCTTCGGTGATGAACCATGGCAGCGCGACGACCATGACGATCCCGCCATTTTGCGGCAGGCGCGCGAGGACGCTATCGGGAACGTTGCGCAGGTGACCGGTCACCGCGCGCGCACCAGAATGACTGAAGATGACCGGAGCCCCTGCCACGTCCAGCGCGTCATGCATGGCCTCTTCGCTTACGTGGCTGAGATCGACGAGCATGCCGATCCGGTTCATTTCGCGCACCACGTCCATCCCGAATTCATTCAGCCCGCCATGACGCGGGGCATCGGTGGCACTGTCCGCCCAGTCCAGCGTGCGACCGTGCGTCAGCGTCATGTAGCGCGCGCCCATCGCGTACATCTGGCGCAGCACGGCCAGGCTGTTGCCGATCGAATGCCCGCCTTCCATCCCCATCAGCGACGCGATCTTGCCATCGGCCATGGCAGCCTCGACATCGTCGGCAGTCAGCGCGAGCGCCATGGCATCCGAATTGGCCGCGATGAGGCGCTTGGTCACGTCGATCTGCTCGATCGTTGCCTGCACCGCTTCGGGTTCGGGCAAGGAAGCGCTGACATAGACCGACCACCACTGCGCACCGACCTTGCCGCGGCGAAGACGCACGAGATCGCTATGCATGGCAGCGCGCCTATCCGTGGCTGTGTCCAGCGTATCGTTGAAATCGAAATCGTTGATCCGATTGTCGAACCGAGCTCGCAGCTGGATCGGAACATCGTTGTGGCCGTCCCATACCGGCGCCGCCTCAAGCGCGGCGGCAGCGACGGCATCGGCCCTGTCCTGCGCGTCGACCGGGCTAGTCGCAAGGCATGACGTCACAAGGAATGCTGCGGCGATACGGATCATGTAATATCTCTCCTCGGAACGGGGCGTGTCCGGCGGCTGTTGTAGCGATACAAAGCGCGAATGAAAGGACCTAGGTATGACTGTAACGGCACGTTGGAACGGCGAGGAAATCGCGCGCAGCGACGATACACTGGTCGTGGAAGGAAATCATTATTTCCCCCCGTCCTCGGTAGCCCGCAGCGCGCTGGTGCCAAGCGACAAGACGACCGTGTGTTCTTGGAAGGGCGTGGCGCAATATCACTCGATCAATGCGGGGGGCGACATCAACACCGATGCCGCTTGGTATTATCCCAATCCCAAGGATGCGGCGGGCGAGATCAAGGATCACATCGCTTTCGGTAACGGCGTCGAGGTAGTCGAAGAGTGATCCGTGTCGCGCTGCGCTGGATCTTGGCCGCCTTCTATGCGCTGGCGGGGTGGGCGCATATCGCCGATCCCGCCCCGTTCCTGACGATCATGCCTGATGCCGTCCCGGCCCCCGAAGCCGTGGTGTTCTGGACGGGCATCGCTGAAATCGCGGGCGCAATCGCGCTGGTGCAACCGTGGTCGCGCAATCTGAGGCGATGGGGCGGGATAGGATTGGCGCTCTATGCGCTTTGCGTGTTTCCGGCGAACATCAATCATTTCATGATGGATATGGCGCGCGAAGATAACGGCCTGGGGCTTGCCTATCATGTGCCCCGCATGGTGGCCCAGCCGATCCTGATCTGGCTGGCCTTGTGGGTCGGCGGCGTCACGGACTGGCCGCGACGCCGCCCAACCTGATGATCAGCTCATGTGCTTGGAAACAGCACCGGTCATCTTGAACATCGAGATCTGTTCCTTGCCGATGACGGCTCCGAGCTTGTCGTCGGGATTGATCATGCGGCGATCCTTCGAATCCTGCAGGTTGTTCGCCTTGATGTGATCCCACACCTTGGAAGTGACCTGGGCGCGGGTCATCGGACCCTTACCGACCACATTCTCAAGCTCGGGCGAGAGGTTCACCGGCTTTTGCAGTGCGTTGTTCTTGCCAGCCATTTCAGGTTCCTTTCAGTTGGCTTTTCTTGGTATTATCAGATGTCGAATTCATCTTCGGCATCCCATTCTTCGACCTCATGGCCTTCGAAACAGGCCGTGAGGATCGCGACCGCGGTGACGTGGTTCGCCATGGTCTTGATCAGGTCTTCGTGTGTCGCGCCCGGCATCAGCGTCAGCGGCAGGTCGAGCGCGAACAGCTGGAAGGCGTAGCGGTGCTGGACCCCCAAAGGCGGGTCGGGAAGCAACCATTCGGAGTTGCCCTTCGCGTTCTTGCCAGTGCGCGGCGGCACTTCGCCTTCGAACAGGGCGCCTTTCTGGGCCTTGAGGCCCCAGACGAGCCAGTGGACGTCGCCGCGCTCGATATCCTCGACGACGAGGACCAGTTCCTGCGAACCCGGGGGCGGCGCGGTCCATTCCAGCGGCGGGGCGACTGCGTCGTCTTCGCAAGCGGTGAAGCTGGGATCGAGTTCGCCGCCATGCTTGAACGCAGGGCTGGTCAAAGAGAAGCCCGACCGGGCCAGCGCCTTCTCTTCCGCGACACGGGCTGCAGTCAATTCGGCTTTGACCTCGCCTTCTCCGACAGCCTTCTGGATCCAGTCTGGAACCACCGTACTCACCACTCGAACTCCGTAATTTCGGGCGCAATGCCCCGATTAGCCGCCAAGACTAGGCACAGCGCCGGAGGAAACGCCACCACGGGAGAGCGAATTTGCACCGTTTTGAGGAGAAAAACGCCCTGTTTTCCACCGAAAGGCGATAACTGACACCGCGCTCTTGCTCACAGGGGGTTAATTGCGCAATCACTAGGCAGCCTTGCGGCGGTAATCGCCGGGGTTCTGGAGGGAAATACTATGCCTGTGGGTCGCACCATTCTGACTGCTACGCTTGCCGTGTCTCTTGCCGCTTGCGGAGGGGGCGGCGACAGCAGTCCGTCAGGTCCTATTGTTGGCGGCGGAAGCAGCGGTGGCGGCGGGAATACGACCTGCTCCCTGTCGGCCCGGCAGGATTGGGCGCGCGACGTCCTCAACGAATGGTATCTCTTCCCCGACTTGCTGAACCTCAACGTCAACAAGGCTCAATATTCCGATGTGCAAAGCTACATCGATGCCCTGGTCGCGCAGGCTGCGGCGCAGAACAAGGACCGGGGATTCACCTATCTCACTTCCATCCAGGAAGAGAACGAGGCTCTCCAGGGTTCGCGCGCAGGCCTCGGCATCCGCCTTACCACCGACGGCGTGAGCAGGCTCTTCGCAGCCGAAGTATACGAGACAGGGCCCGCCTTCGACGCAGGCTTCGACCGCGGCACCGAAATCCTCTCGATCAACGGGCAATCCGTAGAGGCCCTGTTTCAGAGCGGCGGCACCAACGCAGTGCTCAATGCCCTTGGTCCGAGCGACCCGGGAGTGAGGCGCGACTTTACTATTCGCGGCACTGACGGAGTGACGCGCAATGTCAGCGTGACCAAAGCCGATTACACGCTCGACCCGATTTCGGATCGCTACGGCGTCGTTATCCTCAACGATGGCACCGACAACGTCGGCTACATCAACCTGCGCACCTTCTTCTCCCAGGACGCGGACTCGCAATTGCGCGCCGCATTCCAGCAATTGAAGGCGCAGGGCATCACCAAGATTATCCTGGACCTACGCTATAACGGCGGCGGCCTGGTAGATGTCGCCAACACGCTGGGCGACTTGATGGCCGAAGGGCTTGAAGGGCAAGTCTTCTCGAAAACCGTCCTTCGTCCGTCGAAGAGCGCCGAGAATTCGACCGAGCTATTCCAGAACATTCCAGAGCAGATTGCCGTCACGAAACTTGCCGTGATCGGCACGCGAAGCACCGCGTCTGCCAGCGAGCTGGTGACCAACTCCTTCATCCCCTACCTCGGCGAAAATCTCGCTCTGGTCGGCTCCAATACGTTCGGCAAGCCAGTGGGGCAGTTTGCCTTCGACCGGTCGGCCTGCGACGATCGCCTGCGGGCCGTGACGTTCAAGACGGTGAATGCCAACGACCAGGGCGAGTACTTCGATGGACTCGCTAGCGTGGTCCAGAAGACCTGCGCGGCACCAGACAATATCTTCGAGCCGCTGGGCGACCCTGCCGAACCTTCGATCAGCGCCGCGCTCGATTTCATGGCCGGACGCTCCTGCACGTCGATCACCGGCGTCCAGAGTGCCCAGTCGAGGACTCCCAAGCGCCGGCTGCTGGTCAAGGATCGTCCCAGCGAATTCGAGAGGACCAACCCCGGTCTCTACTGATCCGGGTGTTACGCCAGCGCAGTTGCGATCGTAGCCGATCCGAGCAGCACGGATAACGGCACCCGCAGCTGCATCCACCATGGCGGCGCCAGTCGGCCGAGACGTTCGTCCACGCCGAGACTGATCAGGAGTGCAGCGCCCAGCATGACCAGAGTCGGTTCCGGCGTGCTCGACCCGACAACCATCGGGGCAAGGCTAGCAAGGGCGAAGAGGCTGGGCGTAACGGCCGCGATCCAGATCCAGCCCAAAGCGCTGCGCCTTTCGGCAGCGGGTGCACCCGCCGCCATGCCCCACCACATGCCTCCAAGGAAGCTCAGGATGAGGGCGGCGTAGACAGCAGCGATCCCCCGAGCCGCATCGTGCCAAGCCTCGGGACCGAACAGGACGATTGCCACGCAGGCCATTTGCGGCAATAGGCCTGCCAGGCCGAGCCACTTCGGATAGCTTGGAATTTCACGCATTCTTCGTCAGCTTTCTATCCGGCGTTCGGTTCCGAAAAGCTTTCGCAATTCCGCGCGATCAAGGCATTTCGGGCCCGGAAAACGGCTGCCTGTCTGTGTAGCCGCACCCGACCAGTTGATCCGCCCCCCATGAAATCGTGACCGTATAGGGATAGGTGCGATCGCTCATCCCGTCGGAACAATCCCCGGGTGTCACCATCGCATCGAAGCTCTCGCCCTCCAGGCGGCCCGAGAAGCTGATCCCGTTGAGACCCGCGAAACGTTCGACCGGGAAACTGGTACCTTCAAGGTTTTCGGGACTGCTGAAAATAGCTTCATCGCCCTCGACCTCGACGCTCCAGAAAGGTTCTGTCCCCGCGAGGCTGACGGTCTCGTCATCCGCAATCCCGGAGAAGGCCTCGGCGTCTTCGATCTCGCTGTTTCCAGCCCCGCACCCGGCCAGGAATGCGAGCGATAGAAGGGTGGGTATGGTTTTCACTGCGCAGCTTCCTTGTGCATTTTCCGCATGAACGACGCCGCTTCCTCAAGCGCTGCGGCGCCTTCGGGTATCGGCAGTATCATCCAGACATGCTGCATGCGATCCGCTTCTCGATAAAGCGCAGGCGGGTTTCCGGCGGCTTCCATCCTGTCACGCAGGCGGCGGGCATCGACCAGCAGGATGTCGCGCGTGCCGACGAAAATGGCGGTGGGCGGCAAATCGTCCAGATTTCCGAACAGGGGGCTAAGCCTTGTGTCTTCGAGGTCCAGCCCGCCCGCATACCGCCTGCCGCACGCTTCCAGCCCCTGGGGCGAGAGCATTTTATCATAAGGGTCGATCGCGGCCAATCCTTCGCCAGACGCGCTGGCATCCACCCATGGCGAGAACAGCGTGAGGGAATTCGGCAGCGTCTCGCCGTCCTTGGCGAGATCCTGTGCCAGCGCCAGCGCCATGCCGCCGCCGGCGCTATCGCCCGCAATTGCGATATTCCCGGCGCCATATTTCTGCGCCAGCTCGTCGTACAAGGCCCGCATTGCCGGGAGCGTGGTCTGGACGGTGACTTCCGGCGCTAAAGGATAGATCGGAACGCTCGCCGATGCCCCGGCGAGACTGCAGAGCTTAACGATCGCGTCCCAATGCAGCGCGGCGATATCCATGACGTAACCGCCGCCGTGAAAATACAGGAGATGAAGACCCGATTTTTCGCCGGTCTCGCGGGGGTCCAGCGTGACAAGCGGGTAGCCTCTGCTTGTGTCCTCACTAATCACGAAGTCGCTGTGCGCACTCTTTGAGGGGCGGGGCGATTTTGCCCGGCGCATCTTGGCAATCCTCTTGTCCATCTTGTCGGGCTGGGAAAAGAAGCGCTTGATCCCGAGCAAGGGCAGGACAAATTCGAAAACACGCGCGCGCAAACTGACCATCAATCGCTCCCTCAATATCCAGGACGGACGTTAGCGAAGGTGGAGGAAACACTCCAGCAGGCCAAGCCTCGCCTGCGGGAACCCATCGGGGGGGCGTTTTGTTGTTTTTGCATGAAGATCAGTCCCCACCTCCTAGTCGCCGCGGCAGTCGTGGCAGTCGGTGGCGCGGTCGGCGGTAGTGCTATCGGCGACAGCCCGATCATTGCGCGCTCTTCGCAGGATAGCTTGCCCGAAGCGCAGGTTGCATTCGTGCCTCAAACACCGCGCCAAGCCTCCGAGCGGCCACCGAACCAATACCCGCTACAGACCGACGAAGGAACGATTCCGGTTGCCGAACTTGCACTGCATGGCCGGTATCGGGACACCGCTCACGCACGTTCCATGCTCCGGGCCAACCGCCAGGAGCAGGCTACGCTTGCAAGTGTCGAGCAGTATTATTCCGACGCGGATGTCGAGCGTTTGGCTCACAGCGACCTGAACGCAGATCGATCGCAGCAGATGTCGGCGGGGTATGTTCCGCAGCAGCAGCCTCCCGAACAGACGCATGCCGTTACTCCTGCGCAGCCGGAGCCCGCTGCGATCCAGGCAAACTCGGGCGAGGTGCGGATCGGCAACGCCAAGTCGATCGATGTCGCGGCCGCCCTGGAAGACAGGCGGTACTAAGGCTCTTCTTCTTATCACTGTACATGAAAAAGGCGGCCCATCGCAGGGCCGCCTTCTTAGTTTGGAATGGAAGCCTCAGCTTACTGAGGCATCAGGACCGTATCGATCACGTGGATCACGCCATTCGATGCGGCGACATCGGTCGAAGTCACGGTCGACGTGCCTCCGGCAGCGTCGGTCAGCACCACATTACCGTCCACCACATTGGCAGTCAGCGTACCGCCGTTCACGGTGTTGATGGTGTAGCCGCCTTCACCTGCATCGGTGATCGCCTGCGTCAGCGTAGCGGCGTCGACGTTACCTTCCACGACGTGATACGTCAGGATGTTGCCGAGCGTTTCGGTATCGTTGGTCGTCAGCTCGGTCAGCGTTGCTTCCGGAATCTTGGCAAACGCATCATTCGTCGGCGCAAACACGGTGTAGGGACCTTCGCCCGACAGCGTTTCGCCGAGGTTGGCCGCGGTCACGGCGCTAACCAGCGTCGAGAAGGTTTCATCACCCTGTGCAACTTCGACGATCGTGCCCGGGGCCATGTCGTCATTCGTCATCTGGTCGGCAGCGGCATTGTCATCATAACCCGCATTGTCGGACGGTTCTTCGGCGCACGCGGCGATCGCGAGCGAGGCGGCAGAAGCGAGAGCAATAGTCAGCTTTTTCATGTGTGTACCCTTTGTATGCTTTTACAGCGCAAAAACAGCCGGCCCACCCGACTGGCGCTTCGCAGAACAAACGAAGAGGAATACAGGGTTGTTCCGATTTTGTCGGGAATGTGGCGAGATGAGCATTTCTATCGACGAATTGAACAGAATCGGCTGATCGATTGCGATCATCGTGTATCTGGAACCGGGAATGCGAATTAAGCCTTGGGGAATGCGGAGGGCTAATGGAACGCGACGAATTCAGCGATCAGCTCGGGATAGGCCCGGCATCTCGTGTCGGGGTGCACCATCGAAAGAACAATTCCTTCCGGGGAATTTCCACCAGGACCGAATTGCGAATCCTCGTGGCAGGAGCGGTCAACCAGGATTACCTTGACGAGATTTGCCAATTGGAAAAACTCGAAGAACTTGAGTTGTCCTGGCCCGTCACGGCCGAGACCCTTCAAGGGCTTACCAAGCTGAGGAGGCTAGAGAAGCTTAAAGTCGACTCTCCGAGAAACATCTCGGACTTCACACCGCTTACGAAGCTATTCGGCCTGAAGCACCTGGCGATCGAGAATGCCAAACATCTATACAATCTCAGGTGGATGCATCCGCTTAAAGACAGGCTTGAAAGCCTCGCTCTCGACGGATCCATAAACACTACCCAGAAACTCGAAAGCCTGGACCCGCTCGATGGCTTCGTTTTCAAGAAGCTGTCGCTTGTCAGCGCGTCGGTGAAGGACAAGGACCTGTCGCCGCTGATCACGTGTCGGCAGCTCAAGCTACTCGATTGTGCCAAAGCCGTTTCCACTTTCGACGGGTTCATGGCCTTGGCCGATGCGCGCCCGGACCTGCAGTGCCAATGGTTCGACCCCGACTGGTGGCCAGGTCGCAAGTTTCGCGGTGGGCCGGCGCGCTAATTGAGCTCAGCTGCTTCTCGTTCTGCAGCCTTCTCTCGTTCTATCTTCTCACGTCTGCTCGCCACAGCGCGAGCTTGCTGCGCAAGGCCGAGCCACGTGGCCTCGGACCGGAGTGCCCTGTCGCGCACATTGTCCAGGGTAGCGGCTTTTGCTTCGGCGGCTGCTTCGCGTGCCCGCGCCGCGTAGAATTCGTAAGTCTGGCTCATCTGGTCTGGCTCCAACGACAAATTGAAAAGTACCGCGCGTCGCAAAAAGGTTTGATCCTTTGCGACGCGCGAGAATGTCGTCGAGCGTTAGTCGGCGGCCGAGAGGTTCACGGCGCTTTCCTTGCCGTTGCGACCCTGTTCGACTTCGAAATTGACCCGCTGGTCCTTGTCGAGCGTCTGCATGCCGGCGGCCTGCACAGCGGTGATGTGGACGAAGCTGTCGGGTGAGCCGTCGTCGGGCTGGATGAAGCCGTAGCCCTTGTCGGTGTTGAAGAATTTTACGGTGCCGGTCTTGGCCATTGGGTGTTCCTTTCAAGAACGTATTTACCCGCGCAGCAACGTGCCGCGGGGGTCGTGCGTCAAATCGTCCGATGAAAGGAAAACGTCGTCTGGTTTACGCCGGGGCCCTTGGAGAAAGGCAGGCGGCGGTCCTCAAAATCCGAAGTCCGTCGCAAATTTCGACGTCAGCGAGGGCGCACTATCATGCCCTCGCTGAAACGCCTAATTTAATTACAGAACCTTGTCGGGACGCGCATCGTGACCGTGCCGCTCAGCCTTGCCGAACTGCCTTTCGAGCCGCTGGGCGAGCGTGCGCGCAGCCTTGCTGGCCGCATCGTCGACCTTGGATGCGTGTTCGGTGACCCCGATGGGCTTACCGCCCCGGGGCCTCGCCTCGATCATGCAGGCCTTGTCGTCGGCTCCGTGCTTTGGCCCGTTCTCGTCACGCACATGGATCTCCACCCGTGTGAGCCGGTCCTCGAACCTTGCGAGCTTGTCACGCACGCTGGCTTCAATGCGTTCTGCGACGTTTTCCGTGCCCATTACCGAACTGTCGGAATTGAACTGGACCTGCATGGGTAAGCTCCTTTGTGTTCTCTCTCTAACCCGCCTCACTTATCGATATGGGTGCTTTTACAGCGCTTTCCAGCACAATCGCATGCATCCGCGCGGCCGGGCACCAATCGCAGATCCACCCGTTGACTTGGCATTATCCCCCCAGCCGGAGAACCCCATGTCCGACCGTTCGCTTGCCCAGATCGCCGAAAAACTCAAATCCATCGATGTCGCCATGCTGGTCACCAAGACGGGGGAAGAGGGCGCGATTGCCGCGCGGCCCATGTCGAACAACAAGGACGTGAGCGAGAGCGACGGCACTACTTTTCATTTCGCCACCGATGACGGACGGATTGACGACGACCTCAAGCGTTCCGACGAATGCGGTGCCACCTACACCAGCGGTGAATTCTACTGCTCGGTCCAGGGCACCGGCAAGCTCCATCGCGATCGCGCTGCGCTGGAGAAACACTGGGTCAAGGACCTCGAAAAATGGTTCGAAAACGGGCTCGATACCGACGGGCTAATCCTGATCGAGGTCAGCCCCCGCCGCATCGCATGGTGGGAAGGGCGCGAGCAGGGCGAACTGAAGCCCTGACCTCCGCGCTGTCGGGAACCGGAGGAAAATGGCACGATTATATCGGCCATGACACCCATTCGCTCCCTGCTACTCGCCCCGGCCCTTGCCCTCATCGCCGCCTGCGTCGGCAGGCCCGGCCCTGTCGGCAATGCCAGCGTCCCGCAACCGGCAAAACCCATCGAGACGCAAGCCTATCTCGGCAAGTGGTACGAATACGCCCGCTACGAAGCGCCGTTCCAGGAAGGGTGCGAAGGCGTGACGGCGGAATATTCCCTGCGTGACGACGGCAAGATCAAGGTCGTCAATTCCTGTTACAGGGACAGCCTCGACGGTGAATTCGACCAGTCGACCGGCAAGGCCAAGATCGTGGAGGACAGCGCGGGCGCCAAGCTGAAGGTCAGCTTCTTCGGCCCATTCTATGGCGACTACTGGGTTCTCGACCGCGGGGAGCAAGGCGCCGACGACCTTTACCCCTGGTCCATCGTGGGCGAATCGAGTGGCCGCTACCTGTGGATGCTTACCCGCGAGCCGCAACCCGACACTGCGACCCGCACCCTGCTGGAGCAGCGGGTGAAGGAATTGGGCTACGACTGGAGCCTGGTGCGCAAGACCGAGCAACCGGCAAACGAGCCGTAAGGATCAGTCCAGCTTCACGAGGCGTATCTCGCCTTCGATATCGAGCGCCTCCACGTCTCCGTCGGGACCAAGCTCGATAGTGAAGTTCAAGCCCGACGGGATGAAGAACTCAGTTCGCGAGGTGGCGTAGAAGGGTGAACGCTCGGCGAGCTCGCCCTCGATCCACAGCTTGCCGTCTTCAACCTCGATCTCGACGAACGGGGAGGCCGCTTCTCTATCGAAGGCATATCCGCCCGAAACCGCGTCTAGCCAGCCTGAGGGAACGGCGAGCGTTTCCCGCTCCTCGAACGCGTCCTGCCTCCAGCCGTAGACGTGACCGATCGCGCTCGCCACCTCGCGGATCAGGTCGCCTCCGGTATCGGAATTGGTGAGGATCGCCACGCTCGCCCTGCCGTCGGCATAGTTGAACCAGCGCGCACTGTATCCGGGATTATGCCCGTTGTGGACGAAGACGATCCCGTCGCCGGGCGCGTTTAGCCCGAAGCCGAGACCCGGATCATCCGCGCTGTCCGGGACCAGCTGGTTCGCCAACTCTTTCGAGACCAACCCTGCGGATTTCCATCGCGCATCGGCCACCTTGCCGCCGAGCAGCACAAGCTCGCTCGGCGTCGTCCACAGCCCGGCCGCCGCCATTTCGGGATAGGCGTAATAGCCGTGCCCACCCATCGCCTGCGACGCCTTGCCCCGGTGCCCCCGCGCCACATTGTCGCTGCGCTGCACGTAATCGTAATTGCTGAGCGACAATCCGGCGGGTTCGAGGACATGGGTTGTCACGTAATCCGCGAAAGGGGTTGTCGCGACATCCTCGATCAGGAGCTGGACGATCTGGTACCCGCCACCCGAATAGCGGCGGCTCTCACCCGGCATCTTGTTCACCACGATGGGCTGGGTGTTGGCGGGCGCCGCTCCCGTCAGGACCTGTTCGCTCGACGGATAGACCTCCGCAATATCGTAGCCCCGGAACCCGTGGACGGTCGTCCCTGCGCGATGCGACAGCAGGTGGCGCAAGGTGACGGGGCGCTGCGCGGTGAAGGCGTTCTGCGGGATTTTCCAGGAGGAGAGATAGTCGTTCACCGGCGCATCGAGATCGACCCTTCCCTCGTCGACCAGCGTCAGCGCCGCGAGCGCCGCGACGGGTTTCGACAGGGACGCGGCCTGGAACAGCGTGTCGGTGTCGACCGCCTCGCTGCCCCCCGCTTGCGCCACCCCGTAAGCCCTCGCCCAGGCCAGCTTGCCGTCGATCGCCACCGCTATGCTGATGGCGGGCACGCGGTGGTGCGCCATCCTTTCCGCCAGCGTCCAGACCGGACCCGGCTCGCCCTTCGCTCCGAGAGCGGGACGCAGGCCCTGCTCTATCGCCGCGATCCTTTCGTCATGGGCGCCGCCCGCTTCGACCGAGCGGTTTTCCCCGTCGGTCTCCGCCCGGGCCGATGCCGTTGCGGGAAGTGCGACCGCGAGCGCTGCGTGGGCCAGCAGCGCGCTGGCCAATATCGTTTTCGGCACTTCTGGAACCCCTCGCAAGCAATCGAAACTGCTCACGGGGTAGCGTCACCCCACCGCTATGTCTACACCTGTAATCGAAAGCCGTGCCTAGCCCGCCCCTAGTGCCGCGTCGGCCAGGATCGTGTCCATATACTCGCGCACTTCGACGATCTTGCCGTCCTCCAGGCGGAAGACGAAGCAATAGTCGTTGTCGTAGCGCGCGCCGTCGACCGTGGCCGCATTGCCCTTGGCGATCACGGCCACGCGGTCGCCATCGGCGAGGATCAGTTCTGCCGTGGTGAGATAGGGCCCGTCGATCCGCGCGAAGAGCGGCCCGACGAGGTCGCGCTCCACCGCCTCCAGGCCCTTCAGATGTTTCGACCAGGCGGACGAGCCCATGACACGCCATTCGATATTTTCGTCGAACAGGGCGGTGAAATGCGTCGGATCGCCCTTCGCCAGTCCGTCGTAGGCCTTGGTGATGAGCGCGCGGTTGGTTTCGGTCTGGGTCATCACGCGAGTTTCCCCCTCCGGCCCCGTCCCGTCAAGTAGGGCGTGCCGGCCCGCCGCCGCAGGAGGGCGGAGCGAAGGCGACAAAGGCGACACCCTGTCACCCGGCACTTTCGGGCGCAAACCCGCATGATTGTGCGGTTCTGGGGGTGCGGCGCGAAGTTGACACAATGGGGGGAGCAAAGGTCTGCTGCGCCGGACGGCCGAGCCCCGTGACGAGTGCTGGGGAGAGACAGCTTAAGGCTTTGCCGGGTGCTCATCCGCAATAATAGGGCAGATTCTTGCGGAGTAGGAAAGTTCGGGGCGTTATCCGAGCAGGGCGCTAACTTCAGCGGCAACCTGATCGATCGAGCAAGGCTTGGCGAGCGCGGCGACCCTCGATCGTGCGATGGTCTTTTGGTCTGGAAGGTCGTCCGCCCTCACCGCGAAAAACTGCCATTGCGACGGTTCGCGATGATCGGCGAGGTCATGGTCGGCAATCGGGTGCCAAGCGAAGACATAGATTTGCGCCACCCGGCCCGGCTCATCGAGCCAGCGTGCGCCTTCGTAGCGTCCCGTACGCGGTGCGATATCGAAACTGCCACGGCTGGGACTGTCGTCTGGGCGATGCCAACTTTGCAGCGCGGCTGACTGCTTGACCTCCAGCCGCACACCATCGGCATTCTCGAAATCATGCGAAGCCCAATCGGCCGAGCACCATCGCCATTCAGGCTCGAGAACCTGAGCCAGCATTGCTTCGACCAAGACTCCGCGCATGGAATTCGTCACAAGCTTCTGGCCAAACAGGGCCTGCTCTAGGCGCTTGAGGAGATCGGGATTCATACTACCGCCCTACCCCCATGCGCGATACCGTGAAGAAGGAAGTCCGTCCTTAAGCAGCACAGCGATAGGACAACAAAAGTTCGCAAAGCGGGCATTGGCTATCACGAGATAGTCGCCGGCCACACCACGCCGAGCGGTGTCAGGGCGCTAGTGGAAAAGCCAGTGCCGGAGGGGCCCAGCCTAACTTAGTGTCCGGCCGAATAAGGCCAAGAATTCCGCTCTGTTCTCCTCCCAAGCTGACAAAGCAAACGTTTCCGCCACTTCTTCCTGCACCCGCTCACGGGGCCGATTCACACGGTCAGAAATATAATCAATCAGAGCAGAGCAAGCATTTTTTGCAGAAGCTCTCCTCTGTGGACCTTGCGTGGTATCGTCGAATTGCTGAATGGTGTCCCGAATTCGAATGCGATTGTCGTTGAATTTTCTTCTCAAGGCACGTTCAAATCCAGCGAGATCTGCGAGAGCGTGCTCGACTATACCATTCTCGGGCGTCCAGGGCAGGAAGTGGATGTGGCCCTGAAGGTCCTGAAAGTCAGCTAGCATGCGATGATTTTCATTTCTCTGCCATTGCTGCAAAGTTTCATCTGAAACGTCGGCGTCCAGTAAAGCATGCTGGCGACAGTGGTCGGGCAAGCTAGCTCGACTTTCACCCAAGAATTTAACTGTTTGAACAAAGCCGCCAATTGGAGAAAAACGGACCGTAGGACGAGCATTGGGATCCTCAAACCGCTCATCCGCATACCGAGCAAAAAATGCTCTTGCGACATCCCTTCCGAAATCATCTTCTACATAATAGATTGCATCTGGAACCACCTCCTCATCAGATGAGATGTTTCCGATCGCGTAAGTGGGAAAACAACCGACTACTGGTTCGATATTTCCAGCGCCGTCGCTTTCAAGATAGATAATCCTACGACGATCAATTGATTTGAGAAGCGTCACCGAATGGGTGGAGAAGATTACACACAGACGTTTATTTCGCGCTTGCTGCTCGAGATAGCGTAGTAAACGCACCTGTGCCCGCGGATGCAGGGCCATTTCCAACTCATCAATCAAGATGAGAGAACGACTCCGAACATCTCGCAGTAATTTCAGAAGCTTCAAGATGCACAATTCGCCAAGGCTAAAGTGGCGTTCTGAATGATACTTCTGCGGAGTTCCGCCAAGAGACATCACGAACGCATCATTGCCTGTCCCACGTGTAAGATTGATTTTTCGAAGATTATTGAATTTCTCAGTTTCAAAAATTTCGTTGGCGGCCCGAATGATTTCCTGAGGCACTGCTCTCACTCGGGAGGGGTCAAAATCGTCCGGTCGCGGGGTGATCCGGTCGGCTGTCGCGCCAATATAGGTCACTTCGGGGTATCCAAACTCGTCAAGCACAACAGAGTTTGCCCTGGGGCGCGGCGTCCAACGCTCACCGCGATAGGCGTATTCTACTTCTTCACCGTCCACTTCATACGTAATGCTTCCCTGCAAATGGTTATCTAGTCGATCAGATTGAAGTGAGGCGGGAAAGTGAAGCTGAAATGCGTTAGAGTGACCAATACGTCTAATGCACGCCAGAAGCGACGTCTTACCGCCACCATTGCTTGCCGTGAGCAACCACACCCCTCGCTCAGGCAAGTCGAAATCCAACGAGCTAACGTTCCTCAGACCCCGTATTTTTATTCGCCCCGCCATTTAGAAACCCCTCTCTCTATTCGAGAGGATGGGCTAACTAATACTACGATAAAGTAAAGGCCTCACCCCTCCGGCAAATACAACTTCTCACCTTACTCGCGGTAATTCTCGCTCATTTGTGCTTTGCACGTCTCGCGCTCCGAGGGAGCGTTCCGACTCCCTCCATGCCCTTCTCCGCTTCCTCGGCCCCTTCCCCTGAGGTCTCGCGCTTGATGCTCTCGCTCGCGAGATAGCTGTCCGAGTTCTGCTACGCCGCGAAGTCGCGTCCCGTCCCCTTCACAGGCTGGGCAGCCATTCTTCTCCGTAGTCGTCGTAATAATAGAGCTCTTCGAGCCGCCAGCGCCCGTCGCCCTTCAAGAAAGCGAAGTGGTGCACCGTCACGAAGTCGTTGGCGCCCGTGTGCCGGATGGTGACGATGCGGCGGCCATCTTCCTCGCGTTCTTCGAGGATTTCGGACCGCTGCGCATCGTAGCGGGCATTGCTGCTGAACACGATTCCCTGGTGGGGTTTTTGCGGGCCGCAGTAGAGATCGATCAGGCGGCGGTAGGCGGTTTCGGGCACAGTGTAATCGCCCGTCCGGTCGTAATGCTCCCGTGCGAACGCGTTCCACGCGGTGTGATCGCGAAGGAAAGCGGCCACGATGTCCCTCGGCTCGGACGGGAGAGGATCGGTGTAGCTCGGCGGCTCAGCCTCACCCGCCTGGCCTGCAGCCGGAGCCGCGATCAGCGCGAGCGCGGCTGCGATGGTAGAGCGGAGTTTCCTCACGATTGCTCCGGCAAATACAACTTCTCGCCCTTCTCGCGGTACACCTCGCTCATCTCCTCCATGCCCTTCTCCGCTTCCGCGGCTTCTTCGGCTGAGGTCTCGCGCTTGATGTTCTCACTCGCGAGGTAGCTGTCCGAGTTCTGCTTCGCCGCGAAGTCGCGCACTTCCTGCGTGATCTTCATCGAGCAGAATTTCGGGCCGCACATGGAGCAGAAGTGGGCGGTCTTGGCGCCTTCTGCGGGGAGGGTCTGGTCGTGGTATTGCTCGGCCGTGTCGGGGTCGAGGCTGAGGTTGAACTGGTCGCGCCAGCGGAATTCGAAGCGGGCCTTGGAGAGCGCGTCGTCGCGGACCTTGGCGGCGGGGTGGCCCTTGGCAAGGTCGGCGGCGTGGGCGGCGAGCTTGTAGGTCACCACGCCCACTTTCACATCGTCGCGGTCGGGCAGGCCGAGGTGTTCCTTGGGCGTGACGTAGCAGAGCATGGCGGTGCCGTACCAGCCGATCTGCGCCGCGCCGATGCCGCTGGTAATGTGGTCGTAACCCGGCGCGATATCGGTGACGAGGGGGCCAAGCGTGTAGAAGGGCGCTTCGCCGCAGGCTTCCAGCTGCTTGTCCATGTTCTCCTTGATCTTGTGCATCGGCACGTGGCCGGGGCCTTCGATCATCACCTGCACGTCCTGCTCCCAGGCGCGCTTGGTCAGCTCGCCCAGCGTGTAGAGCTCGGCGAACTGGGCTTCGTCGTTTGCGTCGGCGATGGAGCCGGGGCGCAAGCCGTCGCCCAGCGAATAGGCGATGTCATAGGCCTTCATGATCTCGGTGATCTCGTCGAAGCGCTCGTAGAGGAAGCTCTCCTTGTGATGCGCGAGGCACCATTTCGCCATGATCGAGCCGCCGCGCGAGACGATGCCGGTGACGCGCTTGGCGGTCATTGGGACATAGGGCAGGCGGACGCCGGCGTGGATGGTGAAATAGTCGACGCCCTGTTCGGCCTGTTCGATCAGCGTGTCGCGGAAGATTTCCCAGGTCAGGTCCTCGGCAATGCCGCCGACCTTTTCGAGCGCCTGGTAGATCGGCACGGTGCCGATGGGGACGGGCGAGTTGCGGATGATCCATTCGCGCGTGTCGTGAATGTTGCGCCCCGTGGAGAGGTCCATCACCGTGTCGGCTCCCCAGCGGATCGACCAGACCATCTTGTCGACTTCGCTCGCCACGTCGGAGGCCACGGCGGAGTTGCCGATATTGGCGTTGATCTTGACGAGGAAGTTGCGCCCGATTGCCATCGGCTCGGTCTCGGGGTGGTTGATGTTGCTGGGGATGATCGCGCGGCCGCGTGCCACCTCCTCGCGGACGAATTCCGGGGTGACGTAGTCGGGGAGCTCGGCGCCCCAAGGTTGGCCATCGTTGCGCGCAGTGAGGCGGGCGGCTTCCTCGCGCAGCATTTCGCGGCCGAGGTTCTCGCGTTCCGCCACATACTCCATCTCGGGCGTGATGATGCCGCGGCGGGCGTAGTGCATCTGGCTGACGTTCATGCCGGGCTTGGCGCGCAGCACCTTTTTCGCGACATTGGGGAAGCCGGGGACGCCGCCGCTGCGATCCGGACCAAGCTGGCCGTTGTCTTCGGGCTTCACTTCGCGTGCGTCATATTCCTCGACATCGCGGCGGGCGAGGATCCACTCCCGGCGCTTCTGTTCGAGGCCTTGGCGGATGTCGATGGTGGCATCGGGATCGGTGTAGGGGCCGGAGGTGTCGTAGACGCGCACGCTGGGCTCGCCGCCCTCGAGGTCGATCTCGCGCATGGCAACCCGCACCCCGCTGCCCGACTTGGCGCCGACGTGGACCTTGCGGCTGCCGCGAATGGGTCCGGTGGTGACGCCGATGTCGAATTTGCTATTGATGTCGGCCATGCGTGCTCTCTCCATAAGGCGGAGGAAGAGCGGTATTCTGGCGCCGCTCCACTCCCTCCGCCGATGCTAATCGGTTCAGGTTCGACGGGTCGGCGGACTTCAACCGCCCTCTCAGCCTCATGGCTCCCCGGGGATGCAAATTCTCTAGAACCGCGGCGAGGCCGAGTCCAGCACAGTCACGTCACTTGGGAAGTCGATCGCGATCAGGAGGCTGACTAGCCCGGATTGGTGCGATAGCGGCGCTGCATTTCCGCGTGCCATCGCTCCTGGTCCTCCGGCGTTGCGGCCACCGACCCGTCGGGCCAGAGATAGGCATAGGGAAAGTCGTTGCCGAGCAGCTTCGCATCGCTCATCTGCTTGCGGTTCAAACCTGTCATCTTGCGCATCTCGTTGAGATAATGCGGCAGATCGGCATAGGCGAAATCGGGCATCAGCTCGACGCGCTCGTCCGCCAACGCCTCCCGTTGCATGGTGAGGCTGAGGCGATGCCCCCTCAGCAAACGCTTCGGCGAACGCCCGAAGCGCCGCTTGCACGCCCTTTCGAGCGTGCGGACCGTGCAACCAAGCCGGTCGGCCATCTCGGCCACTCCAAGAGTGCCATCTGTCTCGATGCTCGTCTCGATCATCCTGCCGACCAGGCCCGATGGCTTGGCGAGCGGCAGGAGGTCGAGCAGGGCCCTATCCAGCGCTTCAAACCAGCCCTCGACCGTGGGCGGGGCTGCTTTCAGCGCCGCGTGGACCTGCGCCAGGCGGGGATGGCGTTCCGGATCCATGGCCACGATACCGCTTTGGGCGCTGGGATCGATGTCGAACAAGAGGTCGTAAGCGCTGGACCGGACCCGCAGGGAAACGAGAGCACCGCCATCGATCGTATAGCGAATATGGGTCGGCTCGGTCGAAATCCCCATGATGACCGGCTCTGTCCGCACCTCGCCATTCACTTCGAGGTGCACGCCGGACAGGTTGAAGGCGATGAGACCCGGCGAAAAGGTGGAGATGTTCTCCATCGGCACCGGCCAGTGGCCGTACACATCGACGTAGGCGGCAAGGCGCTCGTCGGGCATGCGAATGGGGATCTGCATCGGCCCGCATCATGCGCGCCGCTGTACGCGTGTCAAATAGCGGGCGCCCTCAGGCCGGTGCGCGGCTACCGAATTCTGCGCCCTTAGCGCCGTCATCCTGGCGCTTGCCGTCGCTCATGCCTTCGCGTTCGTAAAGCCTGTAGCGCGACAGGATTGCGAGGCCGATCGCAACACCTATGATCGGAAGGATGCTGGAGGAGGCGATGATTGCGGCAATGGTGGTCTCGCCCTGTTCGCCGTTCGGCACGTAGCCGCTGAGCTGGAGCAGCCATCCAAGCGCAAAACCGGTCGCCGCGCCGCCGATGTTCCCGACCAGGCGATAGATCGTCATGTAGATACCTTGGCGTTCGCGCCCGGAAACCCGTGCGTCATAGTCGGCGATATCGCCGAGCATCGCGTAATTTACCGCCGCCGCCCCTCCGGCGATCCCTGCCAGTGCGGCAAGCGCGAAGTAGAGCGGGAAGCCGCCCCAGGGGACCAGCGGGATGCAGGCGAACACCAGCATCCACATCCATAGCCCCTTGCTCCAGATCGAACGCATGCCCCAACGCGGGATCATCTTGTACCAGGCGAACCCGACGATCCGCTGGATGACGAGATAGGTCACGAAGATCACGGCAATCATGTCCGGGCGATCGAGGACATAACGCAGCATATAGGGCACGCTGAAGGCCAGGCTGGTGAAAGCGAAACTTTCGGCAAATTGCACGGCAATCAGCTGGCGATGGTATCCCACGCCCAGCACTTCCTTGAACATCTTCCAGACATTGCGTTCGACGCTGCGATGCCGCGTGGGCAGCTCCTTCAGTAGCGGAAATGCAACCAGCGTAAGGATCGCGGGCAAAAGGCTCCCGGCAATGACCCAGGGGGCGATCGTTGCGGCGGGATCGTCCGCCAGCAGCGCGCCCTGCCCTGCGAAATTGACCGCAACGACCGCGGGGATGGTCAGGAACGGGACGAGGATCCCGAACATCGTGCGTTGCTGGGCAGTCTTGCCGGATTCGATACCCAGCGCACGGATCGGGATGCTGCGCAGCGTCAGGGCCGTCTGTATCCAGATATGGGCGATGAATACCCACAGGATTTTCTGCGTGGTGCTCAGCCCCTCGGGCAAGAGGAACAGGATCCAGAACATCGAGCACATCAGCCCGCCGACGAGGATAAAAGGCCGGCGCCTCCCGTGCCTGCTCTCGCTGCGGTCACTCCAGGTCGCAATCACGATGTCGGAGACGCCGTCGTAGATGCGGGCAAAGGCGATCAGCGATCCGACAACCGCAGGTGCGAGCAACAGGACATCGGTGGCGTAGATGAAATAAAAATTGCTGACGAATGTGCCCATCGCCGTCAGCGGGATCGTGGTCAGGGCATAGAACCACAGGGTCCTGCGATAGACCAGCTTCGGATCGTCGACGATTGCACCCATCAGGCGAGCTCCTTCCCCGAGCCTTGATCGCGCCTGGCGTGCAAGTGCGCTTGAAAGAAAGCGACAATATGCAGCCGCTGCCTGGATGTGCCGGAAGGAAGAACTGGATGCCCCGTGAGGATTCGAACCTCAATTGACGGAGTCAGAGTCCGTAGTCTTACCATTAGACGACGGGGCATCATCATCACCGGCATGCGCGAGAATCGCAAGCGATGCCGGGAGAGGAGGCGCACTTAGTTTCGCTCCTTCCCTAGGTCAACCCTTGTGCTTGCCCCCAGGCCCACTCGTCGCTAGCATCATTGCCAAGTCCCCGTGCGCGATGGTTCGTGCGGGAGGATAGAAAGAAGATACCCCATGGCGGATCAATCTCCGCCGGACAGTAAAAGGGGGCATGGGAAAAAGAGGGGCGGCACGTCCGGCAAGGTAGCCGATTTCCGCTACAAGCGCCCTTCCCGGCCCGATGGCAAGAAAGGCCGCAAACCGGCCTCCCGCGCGGCGCAACCGCGTGCCGGGGAAAAGCCGCGCAATCCTTTCGACAAACCAAAGCAGCAACAGCAATCGCAAGCCCGTCCGCACCAGCGGCGGCAGGCCTATGCCGCGCTCGATCTCGGCACCAATAACTGCCGCCTCCTGATCGCGCGGCCTTCGGGCGAGAATTTCACCGTCATCGACGCGTTCAGCCGCGTCGTGCGCCTCGGCGAAGGCTTGGCCGCGAGCGGCAAGCTGTCCGACGCTTCGATGGAGCGCACGCTCGCCGCCCTGCACGTCTGCGCGGAAAAACTGCGCCGCCGCCACGTCCACCTCGCCCGCTCGGTCGCAACCGAAGCGTGCCGCCGCGCCTCTAACGGCGAGGCGTTTATCGAGCGCGTGCGCGAGGAAACGGGCATCGTGCTCGACATCATCTCGGCGCAGGAAGAAGCACGCCTGGCGGTCCTTGGATGCCATATCCTGCTGGAAGACGGGCCGGGTCCTGCGGTGATTTTCGATATCGGCGGCGGGTCGACCGAACTGGTCCTCGTCGAACCGAGCGGCGCGGTCCCGCGCATCCTCGACTGGATGAGCGTGCCGTGGGGCGTCGTATCCCTTACCGATACGGTGACCGGATCGGACGAAAGCCTCGAAACCCGGCTCGACCGCTACAACCGGATGCGCCGGACGGTTCGCGACAGTTTCGCCGACTTCGCGCAGCGTATCGAAAGCCATATCGGGGGCGAACACCCCATTCGCCTGCTCGGCACGAGCGGCACCGTGACCACCCTTGCAAGCCTGCACCTCGAGCTGCCGCAGTACGACCGCCGGGCGGTGGACGGGCTGATCCTGGAATCGCAGGCGATGCGCAATATCTCGACCCGTCTTTCGCGGATGAGCGGACAGGAGCGCCAGCAATTGCCGTGCATCGGTGACGACCGCGCCAATCTGGTCGTTGCAGGCTGCGCGATCCTGGAATCGATCCTCGACATCTGGCCGTCCGAAACGCTGGGCGTGGCCGATCGCGGCATTCGCGAAGGCATCCTGCGCAGCCTGATGGCCGCCGATGCCGACGGGGAGCGCAGCCGCGTCGCCCTGCAACGCATGAGGGAGCAGGACGTATGAGCCGTTCGGGCAAGGATCGCGACACGCGGGTGCGCACCGCCAAGAAACGCAGTGAATCCTCGACACGCTGGCTCCAGCGCCAGCTCAACGATCCCTATGTGAAACAGGCCAAGGCCGACGGCTATCGCAGCCGCGCCGCCTACAAGCTGATCGAGATGGACGAGAAATTCGGCATCCTGAAGGGCGCGAAACGGATCGTCGATCTCGGCATCGCGCCGGGCGGGTGGAGCCAGGTCGCACGCAAGGTCGTGCCCAAGGCCGATATCGTCGGGATCGACCTGCTCGAAGTGGAGCCGATCGAAGGCGTCACCATCTTCCAGATGGATTTCATGGACGACGATGCGCCGCGCGTGCTGGAAGAGGCGCTGGGCGGCAAGGCCGACCTCGTCATGAGCGACATGGCCGCCAACACTGTGGGCCACAAGCAGACCGACCACCTGCGCACCATGGGGCTGGTCGAGGCAGGGGCATGGTTCGCGGTCGAGAACCTGGAAAAAGGCGGCACCTTCCTCGCCAAGGTTCTTGCGGGCGGCACCGACAAGGACCTGCTCGACCTGCTCAAGAAGCATTTCAAGACCGTGAAGCACGCCAAACCGCCTGCGAGCCGCAAGGGCTCGAGCGAATGGTACGTCATCGCGCAGGGCTTCAAGGGCGTCTGACGCAGCGCCTGCGCCAGATACGAAAAACCCCGCCGGAGCGGGGCTTTCCTTAAATTCGTGGGAGCGAAGGCTTAGTCGATCTTGGTCGCGCCTTCATTGTCGCCCGCTGCATTGGCTGCGGGGACCGGCTGGTCCGCGCTCATCGCGCCTGCTGCTTCGGCTGCGCCTGCTTCGGCACCTTCGACGGGGCCGGGACCTGCACCGGGGGCGTCTTCACCCTCGGCAGCGGCTTCTTCGACCGGAGCCGGTTCGGGCTTCGCCGGGGCGCCGCCATAGGTCGCCATGAATTCCATGACGTTGGCGCGATCTTCGGGCTTGGAAAGACCGGCGAAGCTCATCTTGGTGCCGGCAGCGAATCCGCGCGGGCTCTTGAGCCACTCGTTCATGTTTTCCCAGGTCCACTGGCCGCCCTTGTCGGTGAGGGCCGAGCTGTAGGCGAAGCCGGCAGCGTGCGAACCGATCGCCGTGCCCATGACACCGTAAAGGTTCGGGCCGATGCCGTTCGCGCCGCCTTGGTCGATAGTGTGGCAAGCCGTGCACTTGGCGAAAACCTTTTCGCCGGCTGCAGCATCCGCGCTGGCCAGAAGCGTGCCGAGATCAGGCCCTGCTTCTTCCGTGCCGGCTTCTTCGCCCTTGACGAAGTAGCCGAAGTCTTCGCCTTCGGGATAGCTGTTGTCGTCGGCGTGGAAGTACATTCCCGATGCGATCGACGCCCCGAGAGCGACGATACCGGCGAAGAGCACCCAACCGGAAGCGGTATTGAAACGATCGTCCATTGCTTGAAAGCCTGCAAGAATCCGAAAGGTCTGTGGTTGGGCGCCGCTCTAGTGCCCTCTCCGCGCTCGCGCAAGTGCAGGCTGCGCAATAGCGCTTGCGATAGGCACAGTCGCGGCTTAGCAGCACGGCCCCATGCGTAATTTCGCCAAGCCTGCACTCGCCATGGTCGATTCCATGCGCCAAGCCGCCGCCGCCGATCCGGAACGCGCGATCGCGTTCGGGGGAGCGCCGGGATCGAATTCGCACCAGGCGGCGATGCAATTCGCGCCCGACGCACTGCCCCTGCCCTTCCTCGGCTTCCAGGATGCGCTCGATGCGGTAAAGACTGGCGCGGCAGGCTGCGCGATGATCCCGATCGAGAACAGCCAGCACGGCCGCGTGGCGGATATCCACTTCCTGCTCCCGGAAAGCGGGCTGTCCATCGTGGCAGAGCATTTCATGCCCATCACCCATGCGTTGATGGCGACGGGCGACGGGCCCTTCGAGGCGGCCTATAGCCACCCCCAGGCGCTGGGCCAGTCGCGCATCTACCTGCGCGAACGCGGCATCGTCCCGATGAGCCATGCCGACACCGCGGGCGCGGCAGCATTCGTGGCGGAAGAACAGGACCCGACCATCGCCGCCCTCGCCCCGCCGATGGCGGCGGAATTGTATGGCCTGAAGATCGTGGAAAGCGCGGTCGAGGATGCGCAGGACAACACGACGCGCTTCGTGGTTCTCGCCAAGGATGCGCGCTCGGCAGAAGAGCTGGCCGATGAAGAGGCGATGACCACTTTCATCTTCGAAGTGAAAAACGTGCCCGCTGCGCTCTACAAGGCGCTGGGCTGCTTCGCGACTAACGGCGTCAACATGACCAAGCTGGAAAGCTACCAGAAGGGCGCGAGCTTTGCCGCCACGATGTTCTATTGCGACATCGAGGGTGCACCGGGAAATCCCCGCGTCGATGCGGCGCTGGAGGAACTGTCCTTCCAGTGCAATTCGGTGCGCCTGCTCGGCAGCTACCAGCGCGCGCGCAAGCGCGGTTGAGCCCGAGAAAGGGCGAGCCGCTCGCAGGCAGCCCGCCCTCCTGGGGGGATTAATTTATCAGTCGCGCCAGACCAGCCGCTTGGCGAGGACATCGCCGAGGATCGTGCGATATTCGGCGCGGTTGCCCGATTCCGAATTCAGCTGGGTAATCGTGCGCTGCATCATCGCGCGCACTTTCCGGCCGCGTTCTTCATATTCCGCATTGGTCGCGAACTGGTCGAAACGGGTGATAAGCCACAGGTCCGGCTCGCCCTTGCGGGCATGGGTGTTGCTCCAGATCTCGTAGCTTTCAATCCAGCCCTGTTCGACCGAGTAATCCATGTTCTTGCGCCATGCATCGGCAAGGTGGGTGGCATATTTGTAGCCAGCGCCGTCATGGATATCGATCCCGGTGATCTCGATCCATTCTGCACCCGTCAACGGATACTCGTCCTGCGCCTGCGCCGCCTGCGGGACGGTAAAAGCCAGCGTGGATGCCAATACTGCGGTCTTGATAAGGTGCTTCATACCTGACTCCTTCTCAGTCGAGTGCTGCGACCCGTGAGTGGCGTCAGGACCATGCGGCCCTACAGATTTGGATGTCCCCCAACGCTGGAGGCAAGGTGCGCCTCAACCCGAACCGAGTCAAAAGCGGAGGCTAATTACCTGATTCAAAATCCGGTTTGCGCTGCCCTTCCATTGCCTTCGTCGCTGCGACTCGGCGCTAGTCGTCGCCGTAGATCGCCACCTCGTTGAGCCCGTCGCTCGTCGCCCGGCCGCGATACATGCCCGCAGTGTTGAAACTGAAGAGCGCGTGGCCCTCGGGCGTGACCAAAATGACCCCACCATCGCCGCCGAGCTCTTTGACGTCGTCCATGACATCGTCGGCGACATTCTGAGCAGCTCGGACTGGCATCTCAACTCCGGAAACAAATACGACCGCGTCCGGTCCAGCCGCCCGCGAAGCGTCCCACTCCGCGGCGCTGCGTGCCGCCTGGCGATCGGCCCGAAGCAAAGCACAAATTTCATGCGCCACGCCGACGCGGATGAAATATTCGCCCCAGCCGGTCGCCGAGACGGCGCAGGACCGGTTGTCGGCATAGGTGCCCGCACCGATGATCGGTGCATCGCCCACGCGGCCCCAGCGCTTGCCGGTCATCCCGCCGGTGGAGGTACCTGCCGCCATATTGCCATTGCGGTCGAGCGCCACTGCACCGACCGTCCCGAACTTGAGGTCCACATCGAGCGAGGACAATTGCCGCGCTTTCATCCGCTCAAGCGCCTCTCGCCGCCGTTCGGTGTCGAAATAGCTCGGCGGGACGATCTCGATGCCCTGCTCCACGGCAAAGTCCTCCGCGCCCTTGCCGGCCAGCATGACATGCGGGCTATCGGTCATGACCTTACGCGCCAGCAGGATCGGATTGCGGATGTTGGTGACACCTGCCACCGCGCCTGCATCGCGGGTCGCCCCGTCCATGATCGAAGCGTCGAGTTCGTGGCTGCCTTCCCAAGTATAGACCGCGCCGCGTCCGGCATTGAAGCGCGGCTCGTCCTCCAGGAGCAGGATGGCGGCCTCGACCGCGTCCATCGCCGTGCCGCCTTCATCCAACACCTTCGCCCCAGCATCGAGCGCGGCCTGCAGGGCGGCGCGATGCGCGGCGTCTTCTTGCGGAGTCATGTCCTCGCGCGAGATCGTGCCTGCACCGCCATGGATGGCGAAGGACCAGCGCGTTTCGGCAGGTTCACTGTCCCGGGCCGTCGCAGGGACCTGTCCGGCGAACGCGAGAGCCGAGAAAACGAGGGCGAAGCGGGTGAAAAATCCTCTCATGCGAGAGTGATAGCAGGCAAAGTTATCCACTCCACCCCCCGCGCGCTTTTTGTATGAATGCGTCATCGTGATACAGGGCGACGCTACGGAAACCAGAAGGGGAGAGGTTTCGTGATTTTCGACAGATACAAATTCGACCAACAGGTCGCGATGGAGCTGGGTGAGAAGCTGCTTTACGCAGTCATCGCCCTGGTCATTACATGGTTGGCCGCGCGGGCGGCGAAATGGGCTTTCGCCAAGCTCGTCGACAATGTCGCATTCTTCAATCGCGGGACCGGCAACGGTGCCAGCCTCGGCGAATCCCTCGGCAAGATCGTGGGACTGCTGATCTGGCTGTTCGGCCTGCTGATCATTCTCAATATCCTCGAACTCGGCGGGGTCGCGGGACCGATCGACAGCCTGCTGGAAAACGTGGTCGATTTCGTGCCGAACCTGCTGTGGGCCGGCCTGATCTTCTTCATCGGCATGATGGTGGCGCGGATCGTCCGCGATCTGGTTGTCACCACATTGCAGACGGTGGACTTCGACAAATGGGCCAATCGCGGCGGCGTGGACAACGTCACCGGCAATACCGCCATCAGCAAGACCATCGGCACGATCGTCTACGTCCTGATAGCGATTCCGGTCGCAATCGCCGCGCTCGAGCAGCTGGAAATCCAGTCGATCAGCGACCCGGCTTCGGACATGCTGCGGATGATCTTTGCTGCGATCCCGAACATCATCGCTGCGGCGATCCTGCTCGGTATCGGCTATCTCATCAGCAAGTTCGTGGTCCAGATCGTGAAGGAAGTCCTGCCCGGTCTCGGCGTCGACAGGGCGCTCGGTGAAAGCGGACTGGTTGCCGAAGGCACCACTGCGAGCGGTATCATCGCCCGCATCGCCCAGGTCGCGATCATCCTGTTCTTCGCGATTGCCGCGACACGCATCCTCGGCTTCCCGGAACTGACGAGCATCCTCGATCAGTTGCTCGAACTCGGCGGGCGCGTGATCTTCGGAGCGGTGGTCATCGCCTTCGGCTTCCTGATCGCCAACATGCTCGCACGGCTTATCGCGGGCGATGCAGGCAATTCGACGGCAGCGACCATCGTTCGCTGGGCGACGATCATCCTGTTCGTCTTCATGGGCCTGCAGTTCACCGGCATCGGCGGCATGATCCCGGCGAATGCGCTGACGATCCTGATCGCAGGCATCGCGGTTGCAGGCGCGCTTGCCTTCGGCCTAGGCGGCCGGGACTGGGCGGCGCGCAAGCTCGACCAGATGGATAACGATCTGGCCGGCGGCAGCGCTGCGGCACCCAAGCCCAAGCGGCGCAAGGCGGCTGCTCCCAAGAGCGACGATCCGCTGCCTCCGGGCGCATAAGCAAAGCCAAAAAGAGACCCCAAGGGGACGCAGGATCGGGGCGCGAGGCGAAAGCTCTCGCGCCCCTTTTCGTTTCTGCTACGCTGGCCCCTACAAGGGAGAAGACAGCGATGAGCGAATTCGGTTTCGAAAGCACGGCGGACGACGTTCTCGAAGGCAAGGACCTGTCGGGACGCACCGCACTGGTGACCGGCGGCTATTCAGGGCTGGGGCAGGAAACCGCGCGTGCGATGGCCGCGAAGGGCGCGCACATCATCCTGTCCGGCCGCGATGCGACCAAGCTGTCCGCGGCGGCCGATGCGATCGCGGAACAGACCGGCGCGAAAGTCGACACGCTCAAATGCGACCTCGCCTCGCTCGACAGCATCCGCAAGGCAGCCGCCGAAGCGAACGAGCGCTTCGAGAAGATCGATCTCCTCATCAACAATGCTGGCGTCATGGCCTGCGACCAGGCGAAGACTGCCGACGGTTTCGAAATGCAGTTCGGCACCAACCATGTCGGCCATTTCCTGCTGACCAACCTGCTGGTCCCCCTGCTGGAAAAGGGCGAGCGTCCGCGCATCGTCAACCTGTCGAGCCGCGGCCACCACATTGCGCCGGTCGACTTCGACGATCCGAATTTCGAAAGCCGCGATTACGACAAGTGGGTGAGCTACGGCCAGTCAAAGACGGCCAACGTCCTGTTCGCCGTGGGGCTTGAAAAGCGGCTCTCCGACAAGGGCATCCACGCCTATTCCCTGCATCCCGGCGGCATTATGACCAACCTCGGCCGCCACATGAGCGATCAGGACATGGCCGATCTCATGGAGCGGATCCGCAAGAACGCGGAAGAGCGCGGCGAAACGCCGGAGCCGTTCAAGACCATCCCGCAAGGCGCGGCGACGACCTGCTGGGCCGCGACTGCGGAAGAGCTTGAGGGCAATGGCGGCCTCTATTGCGAAAACTGCCATGTCGCCGACCAGGACGACGAAAGCACCGGTGGCGGCGTGCGCAGCTATGCGATCGATCCCGACAGGGCCGACCGACTCTGGTCGATGAGCGAGAAAATGGTCGGCGAAAGCTTCGCCTACTAGGCAAGTCTCTCGACAAGCCCTTCGCCGAGCCAGCGGCCGAGCATCGCGCCGGCGGTTTCGACTGCCTGCTCGTGCCCGAGCGCCTCGACCATCGCGGCGCAGGCTTCGCCATAGCTACCTCCGGCAATCATCGCCGCCAGCGCGTCGCCTTCGCCCCGGGTGACAGCCATGAATACGGGCCTTTCGGCCTCGCGCCACACGATCACAGTGGCGGGGGTGTCGAGCGGGACGATGCCCGCCTCACCCTCGCCCCCGGCAAGCGAGGACCACAGGGTTTTCAAATCGTGGTGCACGGTGCGAAGGGCAATTCCGGGCACGAACCGCAAGGCCAGCCGCTCCCATTCTTCCGGGTCAAACCCTGCCGTCGCCTGCCCAAATCCGGCAAGGCCCATCGGACTACCATCGCGCGCGACGAAACTGAGGTGCATCGCCCATTCAAGCCAGGCGAGTTCCGCAACTTCGCGATCGCGCGGAAAAAGATCCGCGCAGGTATCGGCAAACCCGCGCCCCGCGAGGTCCAGCGTCCAGCTGGAGGGCGGAGAGGTGATGAGGTGGTGCGCCGCGGCGCGCGCAAAGCTATCTTCGCCGACCAGGCGCTGCGTCCTTTCAAATGTCGATCGCAGGGCCTCGACCAGGGCAGTCCGGTAATTGTTGCGGTAGATTTCCAAGCCCGCTTCGTGCCGCGGACCAAGGTCCGCTGGAAGCGGTCGCTCTTCATCGAGCAGGCTTGCCATTATCTCGGCCTGCCTCCGGGCGAGCGTGTTCATGCAGACCTCGGGCGATCTTCGGCCGCCACAATCATTCGCGCCCGGTCCAGCTCGTGAAGCAGTTCAGGAAGCGGCGGGATCGCATCGTCACGCTCGATCATGGTGGCAACCGGCCCCATCAGCGCTGTCACTTCACGAAAGAGATCCCAGACCTCGTCACAGACTTCGCGGTCGTGCGTATCTATCACGAGCGATCGTTCTTCCGTCGCAGGTGTATGGCCTGCAAGGTGGATTTGCCGCACCCGGTCCAGTGGAAGGCCCGCGATATACTCGCTCGCAGAGAACCCGTGGTTCTGTGCGCTGACATAGACATTGTTGACGTCGAGCAGGAGATAGCAGCCGGTTCGCCGCGCCATTTCCGACAGGAAAGCCCATTCGCTCATCTCGTCCTCGGGAAAGGTGAGATAGCTCGACGGGTTTTCGAACAGCATTGCCCGGCCAAGCTTTTCCTGCGCGCGATCTATGTTTGCGCACACGACGTCCAACGCCTCTCCCGTAAGCGGCAGGGGCAGGAGATCGTGTGAATTGTGTGCGCTCGTCCGGGTCCAGCACAAGTGGTCGGAGACCCATAGCGGGTCGATCCTTCGCGCCAGAGCGGCAAGCCGGTCGAGATAGTCCTCGTCCAAACCTTGCGCAGATCCGACAGACATCGAAACGCCGTGCAATATCACCGGATGACGGGCGCGAATTTCCTCGAGGATGCGCAGCGGCTTGCCGCCTTCCACCATGTAGTTTTCCGAGATCACCTCGACGAAATCGACCGGCACCTCGGTTTCGAGGAAGTCGGCGTAATGCGTGCGGCGCAAGCCCAGGCCGTATCCGTGAAATGGCTCGATAACGCTCATGCAGGAAGCTTCCGTGAGGGGATGGCGGCCCGGCGAGGGACGTGGGCGGAAGAAGGGGTCGGTTTCCGCCGCGGCCGGGCCGCCAAACTGGTTGGGACGTCAGCCGATATCGCCGATGGTGCCGCCCTTGGTCAGGCATTCCCCGGCCTTCATTGCCTTGAAGCCGTGACCCTTGCATTCGTTCTGGCCCTTGCAGGCGTTTTCGCTGGTCGTGCAGTCGGCCTGGCCCTTGCAGCTGTGCACGCCGTAACAATGGACCACATCGTCCGAATTGATGGCTGCGCCGCTGCTGCCGGCGGGGGCAGGCGCGGCTAGTGCGCTCATCGAGCTGAGGGCGAAAGCTGCCGCCGCAGCAGCAGTAGCGGTCTTGCGGGTTGCGAGTGTCATGGCATCCGGTTCCTTGTGATCTTGATCGTGCGTCGGTGCACACAGGATCGTTCGCACCGGCTGCGGCGGCGGTTACAGCCGGAAAAATTTTCCCGATCCGGTAACCGTGCGGCGATCGCTTCCGAATGACTGGCCAGTTCCGGCGACAATCGCCCGGACGCATCATTCGAGAGAGACTTGCCATGAACAGCCAATCGATCGCCCGCATCGCCGGGCTCGCCCTTACCGCCGGCGTCGCCACCACCATGGTCGCCAGCCCGGCAGCCGCCCAGAAGCGCCCCGCGATGGAGAAGTGTTACGGCGTCGCCAAGGCTGGCGAAAACGACTGCGCCGCCGGACCGGGCACCAGCTGCGCCGGCACATCTACCCGCGATTACCAGGGCAACGCCTGGAAGCTGGTCAAGAAAGGCACCTGCGAAACCATCAAGACCCCCAAGGGCAAGGGGTCGCTAACCGCGATCAAGCGCTGAGCTGCTTCCCACTTTCCTCCCCTACCGGCCAGCCGACAGGTGACGCATGCAGAGACTGTTGACCCCCTACGACCGCTTGACCGACTGGCTGGCCTCGCGCCTGCCGGAAGGCCTTGCGCTGCTGCTGACCCGCATCGCGCTGGCCGGGATTTTCTGGAGATCGGGGCGGACCAAGGTGGAGGAAGGAACTGCGCTGTCGATCAGCGACAACGCCTTCTTCCTGTTCGAATACGAGTATACCGGCCTGCCCATACCGGCCGACATAGCGGCGCCGATGGCGACCTATGCCGAGCACCTGTTTCCCGTCCTGCTGGTGCTCGGCCTGTGCACCCGCTTCGCGGCGCTGTCCCTTCTGGTGATGACGCTGGTGATCCAGTTCTTCGTCTATCCCGATGCCTGGTGGACCACGCACATCGTGTGGGTCGCGATGGCAGCCGTGCTGGTGTCGCGCGGGGCAGGAGCCATCTCGCTAGATGCGCCGCTCGCCTCGCGACGGGCCAAGTGATAGCAAGGTCGGGGGAGGACGCGCGATGATCGCCGATGAAGCCACGATGGCACAGATGATGGCCGCCTCGCAGAACGGCGATCGCGAAATGTACCGGGCGCTGCTGTCCGAAATCCAGCTGTGGCTCGAACGCTATTTCCGCAAACGCGTGGCTCCCGCCCAGCTCGACGATCTGGTGCAGGAAGTCATGATGGCGGTGCATACCAAGCGCGCGACCTGGGATCCGGCGCGAGCCTTCTATCCCTGGCTTGCCGCGATCGCACGCTATCGCTGGATCGACCATCTGCGCAAAGTCTATCGCAGCGCCGAAGACGAGCTTGGCGATCACGACGCGCCGGAGGACAGCGAGGAAGAGGCCGTCATGGCCCGCATGAGCCTTGAGCGGCTGTTCGTCCACCTCCCCGACAAGCAGGCCGAGGTTATCGAGCTGGTCAAGATCGAAGGGCTGACCATTTCCGAAGCTTCCGCCAAGACCGGCCAGAGCGAAAGCCTGGTCAAAGTGAATATCCATCGCGGACTGAAAAAGCTGTCCGCGCTCGTAGAAAAGGCCGAATGACAATGAACCGGGTTCCGAACTCCCTTATTGACGATCTGGCGGAGGATCTCGCGCCGGTAGAGCCGATCCGGCTCACGCACGGCATCGCACTGGTGGCGTTGTCAGCAGTGGCAACGGTGATCCTCGTCGAATTGCTCGACGGGCTGTGGCGCGGCATCGTTTCCGGCCAGGCGTCAGGAGTTTTCTTCATCGCCAACGGAATGCTCGGCATGGTTGGAGCAGCAGCGGCATTAGCCGTCCTGCGCATGGCCAGCCCGCGCGTCGGCAACACCCATGATGGCGCGCGCTGGTCGTCGGCAATGCTCGCCCTGCTACCGCTGACGGCGCTACTCATGCTGGGTGCAGCCGGCCTGTTCTCGGCCTTGTCGCACGACGCCTACGGGCTCGACTGCTTTCTTGCCGGAGCAGCGTTTGGCCTTGTGACCGCGACAGCGCTGGTGCTGTGGCTGCGCCGCGGTGCGCCGGTTTCTTTGAATGCTGCAGGAACATATACGGGCATTGCAGCGGGCGCGATCGGCAGCTTCGCCTATGGCCTCGCGTGCCCGATCGACACGATCGACCACCTCGGCATCTGGCACATTGCACCCGTCGCACTGATGGCGCTGGCCGGCAGATTTGCGATACCGCCGCTGGTCCGCTGGTAAGGCGCATTCGTCGGGCCGGCGCTTGCCAAGCGGCGCGCGGCTCGGCAGTCCCTCCGCCAACAGGAGGGAATACCCATGAAGACTTTCGCCGCCGCCATCGCCCTTGCCGCCGCATCGGCCCTGCCCGCCGCCCCGCTGCTGGCCCAGGATGCCGCCGAAACGCCCGTTACGCCTGATTGGGTCGAAACCAGCAATGCCTACACCCAGAAGGCGATCGCCTTGCAGGCCAGCTTCTTCCCGACCGGCGCGTCATCGGCGGGCTATGAGCAGTATGACGGGCTGGTCAACGACATGTCGCTGGACCGGGACGAGCGCTATGTCGCCGCCTCGCGTGCGCTGATCGCGGAATATGAAGCGGCCAAGCAGGTCGAAACCAACCCCTACGTCCTGCAGGACCTCCAGATCCTGATCGACTCGCTCGAAATGGACAATGAGCGCATCGAGCTGAGCAATCGCGAAATGCTCGAATTCGCAGAAGTCGGGCAGGCCATGTTCGGCAATATCGGTCAGCTCCTGTCCGACCAGACCGCAGAGCACCGCCGCGCCAAGGCGCTCGAACTGCTGCAGCGCTACACGGGGCTGTGGCCCGATACCCAGCCGATGACCGAGCTGGCCAAGGCCCGCTTCGAAGCCAGCCGCGGCGAAGGCAAGATGGGCCCTTACCGCGTCGAGGTAGAGGAATCGGTCGGCAAGATCCCGACCTTCGTCGCCGGGATCCGCGAGCTGTTCGCCAAATTCGAGATCGAAGGTGCGGAAGAAGCGCTCGATGCGATGGAGGCCCAGCTCACCGATTACGGAGAGTGGACCGCTGCAACCGTGGTCCCTGCCGCGCGCACCGATCCGCGCCTGCCGGAAGGACTCTATGCCCTGCGCCTGCGCGAGGTCGGGATCGAGATGGACCCGCGCGAAGCGATGAGTCGCGCGCGCCGGGGGTTCTACGAAATACGGGCCCAGATGGAAGCGCTCGCCCCGCAGATCGCCGCCAAATACGGCTGGGAAAAGACCGACATGGCCTCGGTCATGGCCGGCCTGAAGGCAATGACCATTCCCAATGACGAGATCGAGGATTTCTACCGCGATGTGAACGCGAAGCTGGAAGCCCAGATCCGCGCGCACGACATCGTCTCACTTCCCGATTACGAGATGAACATGCGTGTTGCGAGCGAGGCGGAAAGCGCTGCGCAGCCGGCCCCGCACATGCGCCCGCCGCGCCTGATCGGGAATACCGGGGAACAAGGCACGTTCGTCCTCACCGTCGGCAATCCGACTGCAAGCGCGGAAGACGCCTATGACGATTTCAACTTCCCCGCCGCCAGCTGGACGCTCAGCGCCCACGAAGCGCGCCCGGGGCATGAAATGCAGTTCGCGGCCCTCGTCGCACAGGGCGTCAGCCTCGCGCGCATGCTCTACGCCTTCAACAGCGTGAACGTCGAAGGCTGGGCGCTTTATGCCGAAGCGGAAATGATGCCGCACGAACCGATCGAGGGGCAGTTCATCGCGCAGCAGTTCCGCCTGTTGCGCGCGGCCCGCGCCTTCCTCGATCCGGCGCTCAACCTCGGCCTGATGTCGCGCGCAGAGGCAGAGCGGATCTTGCGCGAAGAAGCGCTGTTCTCGCCCGGCATGACCAAGCAAGAACTCGATCGCTACCAGTTCCGCATGCCCGGCCAGGCAGGGTCCTATTACTACGGCTATCGCAAGCTGATCGACCTGCGCGTGGAAACCGAGCTGGCGCTGGGCGCGGCCTTCAACGAACGCGCTTTCAACGACTTCCTGCTCAGCCAGGGCATCATCCCGCTCGACCTGATCGCCAAGGCCGTGCGCGAGGAATTCATCCCCTCGCAGATGGCCGGGGGCTAAAGGGTTCTAAACCGCGTTTCTGCGCAGGCGATAGACGAGCGAAAATGTGGGAGCGCCACGACCCGGAGCGCAGCGTGCAAAATGCACGTGAGCACCGGAAGCGGGGCGCTCCTGCATTTGCAGCCGTCTAAAGCCAGCGCAGGCGCCTGAAGACGACGATCAGCGCGATAAACAGGAACAGGCACAGCGCGACCACGGCCCAGAACGCGTCGGGATCGTCCATGCCGGGCATCCCGCCGACATTGATGCCGAGCAGGCCGGTGAGGAAGCCCAGTGGCAGAAAGATGCCCGCCACGATGGTGAGCATGTAGGTCGCATGCTCGCTGCTGGCGAGGCTGCGGGCGCGCAATTCGTCCTGCAGGACCAGGGCGCTTTCCTTGCTGATGTCGATATCGTCGAGATAGCGGCGCAGGCGCGCGATGGATTCGGCGATTTCGCGCCGGTCGTGTTCCTCGAACCAATATGGCGCTTCGCGGCTGATCTGCTCCAGCGCTTCGTGCTGCGGGGCCATGTGGCGTTTGAGGCCGAGGCAATTGCGGCGGATCGTCGAGATGCGGCTGAGCATGACTTCGGCATGTTCTTCCGGATCGTCATCCTCCAGCTCGTCGAGGACGTAATTCATGTCGACAATCGACTGGCTCATGCGGGCGATCATCAGCTCGGCCAGCAGGGTGATGGTCGCACCCGCGTCCGGTGGGCCGACCCCGCGATCGAGCTGCGCCATGACCTCGCGCGGGGTCTGCAGCGGATGGCGGCGCAGCGTGATGAGGCGGCGGCCGTCGCACCATAGCTGCATGGAAATCATGTCCTCCGGCTGCGCGCCGGGATTGAAGTTGATCCCGCGCAGCGTGCCGACCAGCGTCTCGCCCTCCCTGAAAGCGCGCGGGCGGGTCTGGTCGCTGGTGAGCAGTTCGGCCGTGGGTTCGGGCACGCCCAGCTGGTCCTGAAGCCATTGCTGCACCCCCGGCCGGTTGCGGCAGATATGCAGCCATAGCACCTCTTCGGGCGCAGCCGGTTGCCAGGCCATGGCCTCTTCCCACTCGATCGGGCGCGCCCCGCCCTGCCCGTCGAGCACGCGCCCGAACAGTAGGGCGCTATCGGTCATTACGTCGTCTGTCGCTTCGCTCATGTGGCTCTCATGCCGCAAGTCATGCTGCCTGTCATTGCCCCTTCATCGAAGCGTCTCTATATCGCTCTCCATGTCTTCCGTACGCCCCTGGCGCGATATCGAGCGCCGCAAGTCCCGCCAGATCATGGTCGGTAACGTCGCCGTCGGCGGCGATGCCCCGATTACGGTCCAGACCATGACCAACACCCCGACAGAGGATGTGGCCGCGACGATCGACCAGATCCGCCGCTGCGAGGACGTGGGCGCGGACATCATCCGCGTGTCCTGCCCGACCGAGGAATCGACCGCGAATTTCGACAAGATCACGCGCGCGGCAAACGTGCCGATCGTCGCGGACATCCACTTCCACTACAAGCGCGCACTCGAAGCGGCCGACAAGGGCGCGGCCTGCCTGCGCATTAATCCAGGCAATATCGGCTCTTCCGAGCGCGTCGCCGAAGTCGTGCGTGCGGCAAAGGCCAATGGCTGCGCCATCCGCATCGGCGTGAACGCAGGCAGCCTCGAGAAGGACCTGCTGGAGAAGTACGGCGAGCCTTGCCCCGAGGCACTGATCGAAAGCGCGCTCGACCATATCAAGCTGCTGCAGGACCACGACTTTCACGAATACAAGGTCGCGGTGAAGGCCAGCGACGTGTTCCTCGCGGTCGCAGCCTATCACGGGCTGGCAGAGGCCGTGGACTGCCCGCTCCATCTCGGCATTACCGAGGCAGGCGGCCTGATCGGCGGCACGGTCAAGAGTTCCATCGGTATCGGCAGCCTGCTGTGGGCCGGCATCGGCGACACCATCCGCGTCTCGCTGTCCGCAGAGCCGGAGCAGGAAGTGAAAGTCGGCTTCGAAATGCTCAAGGCATTGGGCCTGCGCACTCGCGGCGTTCGCGTCGTCTCCTGCCCCAGCTGTTCGCGCCAGGGTTTCGATGTGATCCGCACCGTCGAAACGCTCGAAAAGCGGCTTGAGCACATCAAGACGCCGATGAGCCTTTCGGTGCTGGGCTGCGTGGTGAACGGCCCCGGCGAAGCACGCGAAACCGATATCGGCCTGACCGGCGGCGGTTCGGGCAAGCACATGGTCTACCTCTCGGGCGTGAAGGACCACCATATCGAGAGCGAAGACATGCTCGACCACATCGTCCGCCTCGTCGAGGAAAAAGCCGCGAAGATCGAGGCCGGCGAAGCCGAGGCATTCGACCCGCACAAGGTCGCTGCCGAGTGATCCGCACCGGCCTTGCCGTCACGGCGCTGCTTGCCCTGTCGGCTTGCGCGACCGCTGAGGCGGAGACGGCACTGGACCATCCCGAGGCGCGTTCCTTCGCAGTAATGCAGGACCCTTCGGCGCAAGTCGATGCAGCGCTTTCCAGCGCTGCAGCAAACGACACACACGTTCTCCTGGTGATGGGCGCCAACTGGTGCCATGACAGCCGCGCATTGGCCGGATGGCTGGAGACGCCGCGCTTCCAGGACCTGATCGCGAAGGAATACGAACTCGTTTTCGTCAATGTCGGGATGCCGCAGACGGGCGATGGCCACAATCTCGACATTGCGCAGCGCTTCGGCCTCGATGAATTGCCCGGCACGCCCAATGTGCTGGTGATCGACGGGTCCGGGACCCTCGTAAATGCCGAGACTGCAACTAGCTGGCGCAACGCCGCCAGCCGGAGCGAAGACGAAATCTACGACGAGCTTGCCCGCCTCGCCAGCTGACGAATTGCAAAGGAATATGCCGATGACCCTTGAAACCGACTATCTGGTCATTGGCGCGGGTGCGACCGCACTGTCCTTCGTCGACACGCTGCTGGCGCAGGACCCCGATTGCGATGTCGTCATGGTCGACAAGCATTCATCGCCCGGCGGTCACTGGAACGACGCCTATTCCTTCGTCGCACTGCACCAGCCGAGTGCGCTCTACGGGGTCGAAGGCGTGCCGCTCGGCACCGACCGGATCGACGAAAGCGGGCCCAACAAGGGCTTTTTCGAACAGGCGAGCGGTCCCGAAGTGGTCGCCTATTTCCAGTCGGTCATGCGCGATCACCTGCTGCCGACGGGGCGCGTCCGCTATTTTCCGAATTGCGAATACATTGGCGATCACCGCTTCCGGAATGTGCTTTCGGGGGAAGAGACCGGCGTGACGGTCAAGCGCAGGCTGGTCGACACCACCTATTTCGCCACCTCGGTGCCCACCACGCACAAGCGCAAGTTCGAGGTGAGCGATGGCGTGCGGGTCGAAGTACCCGGCAAGCTGCCGGACCTATGGCGCGACCCCGCAAGCATTCCTGAGCATTTCGTCATCCTGGGTGCGGGAAAAACCGCGATGGATGCCGGCGTCTGGCTGCTTGAAGCGGGCATCGCACCCGACCGGATTACCTGGGTGAAGCCGCGCGAAAGCTGGCTGATCAACCGCACGATCACGCAACCGGGCGAACAGTTCTTCGAAAGCACCGTGGGCGGCCAGATCAAGCTGATGAAAGCGGCTGCGACAGCCGAGGATGTGCCCGCGCTCTTCCACCAGCTGGAAAGGGACGGGGCCATGCTGCGCATCGATACCGATGTCGAGCCGGAGATGTTCCATTACGCCACGATCTCCGAAGGCGAGGTAGAGCGGCTGCGCAAGATCGGGAACGTGGTGCGCAAAGGCCGGGTCCAGCGGATCGTACCCGGCAAGATGGTCCTCGCCGGGGGCGAGGAGACGGTTCCGGAGAATACGCTCTTCATCGACTGCACGGCGTCTGCCGTCAGCCCCAAGCCGGTCCACCCGCAATGGGAGGAAGGCAAGATCACGCTCCAGCTACTTCACGTCCCGCTGGTGACGCTCAATGCCGCAGTCTCGGCTTTCATCGAGGCCAATTTCGAAACCGACGAGGAGAAGAACGCGCTGTGCAAGCCGGTCAGCTTCGTCGACGATATCGACGGCTATGCCGGAACCCTGCTCGGCACCGGCATGAATCGCTTCCTCTGGGCGAGCAATCCCAAGGTCTCCGCCTTCCTGTCGCAATCGCGGCTCGATCCGGGCGCGCCGACCGTGCGCTGGCTGAAGGAAAATGCGCCTCAACGCCTCGCAGTCGCCGCCGAAATGCCTGCCGCGACAATGGCCGCCGTTCCCAATCTGCAAAAGCTCGTGGCGCAGGCCGAGGCGAAGCGCGGGTAGATCGCCATTCTCCACGTCGTTCACCACGCAGACTACATGGCCCCCGCGCCCACGCGCGGCACCTTCCGCTTCGACAAGTACATGGCGGTGATGGAGGCGCTGCGCCAAAGCGGCTATCCGCTGGTCGAACACGCGCCGCCGCCAATGCCGCGCCGCTGGCTGGAGGCGATCCACTGTCCCGATTACGTCGAGGAAGTCTTCACCGCCAGCGTGCCGCAGGTGAAGGAACGCCGCATCGGCTTTCCCGTCACGCCGCATATTTCCCAGCGCGTCCAGCATACCAATGGCGGCACATGGCTCGCCGCCCAACTGGCGAAGAAGCACGGATATGCGGCGAACTCGGCTGCGGGGAGCCACCATGCGCTCTACGACACGGGGGCGGGCTATTGCGTGTTCAACGACCTTGCCGTGGCCGCAAACCGGTTGATCGCGGAAGGCGATGCTCAGCGTGTGCTGGTCATCGACCTCGATGTCCACCAGGGTGACGGGACCGCCAGCCTCACCGCCCTGCGCGACGATATCTTCACCCTCTCGGTCCATGCGGAGAAGAATTTCCCGGTGCGCAAGGCCCGCTCCAGCCTCGACGTGCCGCTGGCCGACGGGATCGACGACGATGGTTTCCTCGAAGCACTCGACAGGCATTTGCCGCGCGTCTTCGAAAGCTTCGCGCCCGACATGGTGCTCTACCAGGCTGGCGTGGATGTGCATGACGACGACCGGCTCGGTCGGCTGGCGCTTAGTGACACAGGCATCGAACGGCGCGACCGCTTCGTGGTCGGGGAGGCGCGGCGGCGCGGCCTGCCGATCGCCAGTGCGCTGGGTGGCGGGTACGGCAAGGATCCGCGCGAGGTGGGGCAGCGCCACGCCCGCTCGATGATCACCTGCGCCGACACCAATGCCCGCTTCGAACGTTCATTCCCCGTAAGCCTCGGCTGTGATATGGATGGAGCAGGATGAAACGTCGCGATCTTCTCAAAAGCACTCTTGCCGCAGGCGCCGCAGCGGCGCTGCCGGCACGCGTGTTTGCCCAGGTCAATGCGACGGCCTCAAGGGATCGCCAGCTTATCGCCATTGCACGCGACCAATTGGACCGTGTCGGCGCAGGCATCTGGAAGAAGGACATCGTCGGCATTGCCGATTTCGGCCTCCATTCGGCCAACCAGCGCTTCCATTTCGTCGATCTCGACAACGAACGCGTCGAAAGCTTTTTCGTGACGCATGGCACCGGGTCCGACAGCGAACACGACGGCTGGCTCAAGCGGTATTCCAATATCGAGGGGAGCGAGGCGACCAGTCGCGGCGCCTACATGACGCGTAGCTGGTATCGTGGGCGCTATGGCACCTCGATCAGGCTCGACGGGCTCGATCCGACCAATTCCAACGCCCTGCCGCGCGCCATCGTCATGCATCCTGCCGAATATGCGCGCCCGGAACACATCGCACGCTGGGGCAGGCTCGGCCGCTCCAACGGCTGCTTCGCCCTCGGGCCGGACCAGTTCGCCAAGGTCCTGCTGAGCCTGAGCGGCGGGCGCCTGCTCTATGCGGAAAGTCTCGGCATCCAGGCCGACGGCAGCCGCCGTACCCCGCCGATTGCGCAGACCGACCTGATCCGCAGGCCGGGCGGCGGCACTTTCGAACGCGCCAACCCCGGCCTGTTCTGATCCGGTTTAGCTGATCTGCATGTCGTCGATAATCTCGACGGCTTCTTCACTCGTCTCGCGCGCACGATCCGACTGGCGCGGAGCGTCAAGCGCGGCCAGCACGGGCGCGTCGCGGTCGTAGAGGTCCTTGAAGGTCTTGAGCTTGCCGTCGACGTCCGTCGCCATCGTGAAATAGGTGATGTACACCGGCCACTGCTTCTTCATGGCGTAGCGCGTGTACTCCCCGCTGCCGGTGATTTCCGACACTTCCTCGATGATCGCGGGAAATTCATCCTTCGAACTCGCATTGCCAAGCAGCGACATGGTCATGGCCAGCTCGCGCGCGCCCTGCACGCGGATGCAGCCGTGGCTGAGCGCGCGGTTCTCGTTCGCGAAGAGGTGGCGGCTCGGCGTGTCGTGGAGGAAGATCGCATGCTCGTTCGGCATGTCGAGCTTCATCAGGCCGAGCGCGTTCTGCGGCCCCGGCTGCTGTACCACGGTCACCCAGCCATTCGCGCCCTTGGTCGCCTTGTAGCCTGCGCTGCGGGCCCAGCCGGGATTATTGAGGACTTTCGCGCCAAGGCCTTCGCCCTTCACGATCGACTGCGGCACGGTCCAGGTCGGGTTGTAGATCACTGCCTCGACCATTTCAGCCAATTGCGGCGTCGCTGTGCGGCCGGGCTTGCCGACGACGGTGCGATAGCTCTTGATGATGCGTCCGTTGACCGTCAGGCGGAGCATGAATTCAGGCACGTTGGTGACGAGATACTGCTTGCCGAGGTCCTGCGGCAACCAGCGCCAGCGATCCATGTTCGCACGGATCAGCTTGATGCGCGCGGCATCGGTTTCCGAAGCCAGTTCTTCGCGCAGGCGCGCGTAGTCGGGGTGCACAGGATTGAGGCCGTCGAGAGTGCCGGCGATGTCGCCGCTCGCAAGCGCGTCTTCCAAGAGCTTCCACGTGGGCATGCGGTCGGCGTCGGGATCGACCACGAACCACTGGCGGCGCGATTCCATCGGTGTGCGGCCGTCCCGCAGGTCCTCGACCAGCCAGACGAAGATTTCGCTGGCCAGCGCATTCACTTCTGCACCGGGACCGTTCGCCGTGAGCAGCGCGCTCAGTTCATCGGCGCGATAATCGGCAGGGTTGAGACCTTCGGCCGCGACATTGGGAATATAGGCGAGCAGGGTTTCGACCTGCTCCAGCGTCCATTCGCCTTCGAGCGAGGGTACTTCCTGCACCACTTCACCGCTCTGCATGCGGATGTCGCCGAATGCTTCCTCGACGCTTTGCGCATCAGCGGGCGCGTCCTGCGCTGCCGGCTGCGCGCGTTCGGCGGGCAACAGGCTTTCCGGAGCGCTGTTCTGCGCCTGTGCAGTGCCGGCAAGAAGAAGCGCGCTGCTCGCGCCAGTCAAAAGAAGAGTACGAAGTGTCATTCAGCCCACCATTTGGCGATTGCAGTCACGCGCTGCATCCGCCGTGTTACTAGCAAATGTTTGCATCCTTATCCACGCCATCTGCTTGCCTTATGCTGAACCATGATGACGTGCAGGCCGCGGACGCATATGCGTGGCGCGATGACACGCCACCATGCCTTCCTGCCCATCCTGGCGGCCATGCTTGCCGTAGCCAGCCTGTCCCTGATGGATGCCTTCATGAAGAGCGCGGCACTGGCACTGGGCGCGCTTACGGCGGCATGGCTGCGCTCGACCCTCGCAACCGCCATTGCGTTGCCGCTGTGGCTTGGCAGGGGCGGCAAGCGGCCACGGCCGGAGGTTCTTCGCCTGCATATCCGGCGCGGCATCATCTCGACTTTCATGGCGCTGACGTTCTTTTACGCGCTGACCAAGCTGCCGATCGCAGAGGCTATCGCCATCAGCTTCATCGCTCCGCTGATCGCGCTTTACCTCGCCCGCCTGCTATTGGGCGAGGTGATCCGCAAGTCGGCAATCGTCGCTTCGATTGTCGGGTTTGCCGGTACGCTGGTGATCGTCGGCGGCAAGGTTGGCCGCAACGGTTTCGATAGCGATGCTGCGCTGGGGCTGGCAGCAATCCTCGTATCCGCCCTGCTCTACGCCTACAATTTCATCCTGATCCGGCGGCAATCGCAAATGGCCGGTCCCGCCGAAATAGCGGTGTTCCACTCGGGAGTGTCGGTCGTTCTGTTGGGACTGGCGATGCCCTTCGCCTTCAATCTGCCCACTGCAGATATATGGTTCGACCTCGGTATGGCCGCGTTCCTGACCGTGGCAGGCGCAATGGGCATGGCCTGGGCCTACGCCCGCGAAGAGGCGCAAACGCTCGTCCCGCTGGAATATTCGGGCTTCCTGTGGGCCTCGCTCTTCGGCTGGCTCTTCTTTCAGGAAAAGGTGACCGCGACGACCCTGTTGGGCACGGCCATTATCGTGGGTGCCTGCCTGATCGCTGCGCGGCGCAAGCCCAAGCAGCCGGCGCAGGCAGCGCTTTAGCGGGTAGCGACGATCGGGGCGTCGGCCTGTTCGCCGGCCTGGGCTTCGGTGCCTGCGAAAGTGAAGGCGGCAGTGAAACATCCGGCCACGCCAAGAGCTGCGGCCATGACGGCCAGCTTGACTGTGCGGCGGGACGCACTCGGCGCCTGATCGAGGGTTTTCATTTCAAACTCCATGTCGGGCTGCGCGCTCCTGCCTTGCTGCCGAGCAGCGACTTTGCCCTAATTTTGCCTTAATAAGCCCTGAAGCGCCGTTTTTGTTCCCGATCAGACGTTTTGACGAGGCTCTGGGCCTTGATTTTTTGCGGTGTTCGGCGCAGGTGCGCGGCACATTGTGCCCGTCCGTCCATTGGTCGGGAAAGGCCCATTTCTAACACAAGGAAGAATGCCCGCATGACCCAGGTCGGCAAGGACACGCTCGGAACCCGCTCCACCCTCACCGTCGATGGCAAGGATTACGCTTATTACTCCTTCGAGAAGGCGGCAGAGAAAATCGGCGACGTGTCGAAACTGCCGTTCAGTCTGAAGGTCCTGCTCGAAAACATGCTGCGTTTCGAAGACGGCGGCTTCACCGTGTCGACCGACGATGTGCAGGCGATTGCCGACTGGCAGAAGAACCCCAAGACCGGGAAGGAAATCCAGTATCGTCCGGCCCGCGTCCTGCTGCAGGACTTCACCGGCGTTCCCTGTGTGGTCGACCTTGCAGCCATGCGCGATGCGATCAGCAAGCTTGGCGGCGACACGGCGAAGATCAATCCGCAGGTTCCCGTGAACCTCGTGATCGACCACTCGGTCATGGTCGACGAATTCGGCCACCCCAAGGCATTCGAAAAGAACGTCGAACTCGAATACGCCCGCAATGCGGAGCGTTACGACTTCCTCAAGTGGGGCTCGAAGAGCTTCGAGAACTTCTCCGCCGTGCCTCCGGGCACCGGCATCTGCCACCAGGTGAACCTGGAATACATCGGCAAGGGCGTGTGGGCGTCCGACGACCAGGACGGAAAGGCTGTCGCCTATCCCGATACCTGCGTCGGCACCGACAGCCACACCACGATGATCAACGGCCTCGGCGTGCTTGGCTGGGGCGTTGGCGGGATCGAGGCCGAAGCCGCCATGCTCGGCCAGCCGATCTCCATGCTGATCCCCGAAGTCGTCGGCTTCAAGCTGACCGGCAAGATGGCCGAAGGCGTCACTGCCACCGACCTCGTGCTGACCTGCGTGCAGATGCTGCGCGAAGTCGGCGTGGTCGGCCGCTTCGTCGAATTCTACGGCGAAGGCGTTGCCCACCTCAGCCTCGCCGACCGTGCGACGATCGCCAACATGGCCCCCGAATACGGCGCGACCTGCGGCTTTTTCGGCATCGACGACAAGACGCTCGAATACATGCGCCTCACCGGTCGCCCGGAAGAGACGATCGCGCTGGTCGAAGCCTATGCCAAGAAGCAGGGCATGTGGTTCACGCCGGAGAACGAGCCGGTCTTCACCAAGACGCTCGACCTCGACGTATCCAAGGTCGTCCCCAGCCTCGCCGGCCCCAAGCGCCCGCAGGACCGCGTCGCGCTGCCGCAGGTGGACGAGCTGTTCAACACCGACCTCAAGTCGATCTACTCCAAGGATGCGCCGCTGCGCGTTGACGTGGAAGGCAAGGACCATGACGTCGGTGATGGCGACGTCGTGATCGCGGCCATCACCAGCTGCACCAATACCTCCAACCCCGACGTGCTGATCGCTGCCGGTCTCGTGGCCAAGAAGGCGCGCGAGAAGGGCCTCGCGCCCAAGCCGTGGGTGAAGACTTCGCTTGCACCGGGATCGCAGGTCGTTACCGACTACCTCGAGAAGAGCGGCCTTCAGGACGATCTCGACGCCATGGGCTTCGACCTTGTCGGCTACGGCTGCACCACCTGCATCGGCAACTCGGGCCCGCTCGCCCCGCCGATCAGCAAGGCCATCAACGGCAACGACATCGTCGCCGCCTCGGTCCTGTCGGGTAACCGCAATTTCGAAGGCCGCGTGTCGCCCGACGTACGCGCCAACTTCCTCGCATCGCCCCCGCTCGTGGTCGCTTATTCGATCCTCGGTACGGTCACGAAGGACATCACCGAAACGCCGCTGGGCCAGGACCAGGACGGCAACGACGTGATGCTGGCCGACGTATGGCCGAGCAACGAGGAAATCCGCGCCCACCGCGCCGCGAACATCGACCGTGAAATGTTCGAAAGCCGCTATGCCGATGTCTACAAGGGCGACGAGCACTGGCAGGCGATCAACGTCGAAGCGTCGGACACCTACCGCTGGAACCCGACCAGCACCTACGTGGCGAGCCCGCCCTTCTTCGAAGACATGCAGATGGAACCGGCGCCGGTCACCGACATCACCGATGCGAAGCCGCTGGCGATCCTCGGCGATTCGACCACGACCGACCACATCTCGCCCGCAGGCTCGATCAAGGAAGACAGCCCTGCAGGCGAATACCTCAAGAGCCACCAGGTTTCGAAGTCGGACTTCAACTCCTACGGCTCGCGCCGCGGCAACCACGAAGTAATGATGCGCGGCACTTTCGCCAACATCCGCATCAAGAACGAAATGGTCCCCGGCACCGAAGGCGGCATCACCACCTACAAGGGTGAGCAGATGCCGATCTACGACGCTGCCATGAAGCACAAGGCCGACGGTACGCCGCTGGTCGTCGTTGCAGGCAAGGAATACGGCACGGGTTCGAGCCGTGACTGGGCCGCGAAGGGCACTATCCTGCTCGGCGTTCGTGCCGTGATCGTCGAAAGCTTCGAGCGTATCCACCGCTCGAACCTGATCGGCATGGGCGTGCTCCCGCTGCAGTTCAAGGACGGCGACACGCGCCAGAGCCTCGGTCTCGGCGCGGACGACACCTTCACGATCAAGGGTCTTGCCGACCTAACCCCGGGCCAGGACGTCGAAGTCGAAGTGACGCATGAAGACGGCTCGAAGGCCACCTTCACCGCGCTCTGCCGCATCGATACGGCCAACGAGATGGAGTATTACCGCAACGGCGGCATCCTCCACTACGTGCTGCGCAAGCTCGCCGCATCGTAAGCCGGTTTACGCAGGGGCACGGATAGGAGATTGCTCGCTCCGTGCCCCTGCTGACCCACCTCTCCCGGCTTTTCCGGACCAAGCAACCAGACCCCAAGGCCGATCCCGCGATCCTTGCAGCGATCGGCGACAATGTCCGCGCACGCCTCTCGCAACATCCGCGAGCGGTCGCGAAAGGCGGCGACAAGGCGGATCTCTACCTGATCCCGGACTTCCTGACGCCGCAGGAATGCGCGCAGCTGATCGCGACGATCGAGAGCCGCATCCAGCCATCGAAGCTCTTCTCCGATCGCAAGACCATGGGCGCGCGGACGAGCTCGACCCATTTCTTTTCCAATGAAGCGCCGGAGACGATCGCGCTCGGACGCAAGATCGACGAGGCGCTCGGCATCGATCGCGCCCATGCGGAGACGATCCAGGGCCAGCGCTATCACGTGGGCGAGCAGTACCTGCATCACCGCGACTATTTCCGCGAAGAGCGGCCGCACTGGCAGAACGAACGGCGCCGCGGCGGACAGCGCAGCTGGACCGCGATGGTCTATCTCAACAGCGTCGAAGCGGGCGGGGAGACTGAATTTCCCGAACTGGACCTATTGGTGACGCCGGAACCGGGCCTGCTGATCGCCTGGGACAACATGACCCGCAAGGGCCGCCCCAATCGCAATACGCGGCATGCCGCCCTGCCGGTCGAGGCGGGCGAGAAATACGTGATTACCCAGTGGTACCGACAGGAAGAGTGGAGCCGCAACTACCGCTGATTGCGGATTGGCTCAGGCCTGCGCGCCCTGTGCGCCGCGACGTACACGGAAACGGCGCCGACCGAATATCGCCGCTGCGGCCATTCCGAACAGGATCATCATGGGGGGTGCCGGGACTTCGGTACCGCTGCTGGTGCTGCTGGAGGTGCTGGAGCTGGTCGAGCTGCTCGAGGAGGTCGAGCTCGACGTGCTGGAGCTGGTGGACGAACTCGTCGAGGAGCTGCTCGAACTGCTGGTGCTCGACGACACGTCCCCGCTCGACGAGCTGGAAGTGCTCGTGACATCCCCGCTCGAACTGGAACTGGAGGAGGACGAGGACGAACTTGAGCTCGACGAGGAGCTCGAGCTTGAACTGGAGACATCACCGCTCGTCGAGGTCGAAGTCGACGTGGAGCTGGACACGTCCCCCGATGTCGAAGTCGAGCTGCTGACATCGCCCGAGGAAGAGGAGGTAGACGTCGAGCTCACCTGTCCGGTCGAGGTGGATACCTCTCCGGTGCTGGTCGATGTCGAGGTGGAGGTGCTGACCTGGCCGGTGGAGGTAGAAACCTCGCCCGTTGAACTGCTGACTTCACCGGTCGATGTCGTCGAGGTTACCGAGCCGGTCGACGAACTGGACGAACTGCCGCCATTGCTGGTGCTGGTTGAGGTCGACACGTCGATGTCGATATCCGGAATTTCGCCTCCGGTGGTCGTAGTGGAATTCACGACAACGCTGCCGCCGCTGGACCCGCCGCCGAAGAAACCGCCGAAGAAGCCGCCGCCGAAGCCGCCGCCATATCCACCGCCGTATCCGCCGCTCGGGATCGAGCGCGATCCGCCACCGCCCGCGACTGGCGCGGCTTGCGGAAGAGGCGGGACGGGCACAGGGGCCATGACGACACGCCTGATCGGCGGGCAGACGTTTTCGGGATCGGCAACCGCTGCTTCCGGCGAATCGTAAGGCACGCATTCGATCACCCGCTTGGGAATGACGCGAGCCGCCCTTACCGGTGGTTTCGGTGTCGCACGCTTGATCGGGCGCGCCTTGATCTGCTTGACCGACTGGCTCTTGTAACTGGGGGAATCGGTTACTGGCCGCTCTGCAACATGCACTGCGCCACCCGCCACGAGTGCGCCGCCAGCCGCCGTGGCCGACAATTTTGCAAGCGCTGCTTTAACCGACATATCTTGCACTTCCTGTTGTGCGGGTTGGCCCCGCATCGACCGGACACACGCAAATGGCGAATCCCCCGGTCAGCGAATTTACACTTCCTGTTACCCTGACAAAACTAAATTTTCCGCAATCTTGCGAGGGTTGCGAGCGCCATGTCCCGCTTTGGGACCGCGGATCCGGCCATCCTTACCCGGGGATTCAGCCTATTTGTCGAACATATCAGACTGGCCGGCAGGTCCGGGCGGGCTCATTCCAAGGTGCGCCCAGCCGCCATCGTTGAGCATCCGGCCCCGCGCTGTCCGGGCAATGAGGCCGAGCTGGATGAGGTAGGGTTCGATCACCTCCTCCACCGTATCGCGTGGTTCGCTGAGGCCTGCGGCAAGCGTTTCGACCCCCACCGGCCCACCCTTGTAGGTGGTCGCGATCATGGTGAGGTAGCGGCGGTCCATCGCATCGAGGCCGAGGCTGTCGACCTCCAGCCGGGTCAGCGCTTCGTCGGCCACCCTGGTCGTGACCACGGCCTCGCCGAGCACGCTGGCGAAGTCGCGCACGCGGCGCATCAACCGGCCTGCGACACGAGGCGTGCCGCGCGAACGACGGGCAATCTCGCGTGCACCGCCTTCGTCGATGCCCATGTCCAGCAAGCCTGCCCCGCGCGTGACGACCTTGAGCAGTTCGTCCTCAGTATAGAAATTGAGCCGCACAGGAATGCCGAAACGGTCGCGCAAGGGCGTGGTCAGCAGGCCCTGCCGCGTCGTCGCGCCGACCAGCGTGAAAGGCGGCAGGTCGATCCGCACGCTGCGCGCCGAGGGGCCCTCGCCGATGATGATGTCGAGCGCGCGGTCTTCCATCGCGGGATAGAGCACTTCCTCGACCACGGGATTGAGACGGTGGATCTCGTCGATGAAGAGGACGTCGTTCGGCTCGAGATTGGTTAGCAGCGCGGCGAGATCGCCCGCCTTGGCGATCACCGGGCCGGAAGTGGCACGGAAACCGACGCCCAGTTCCTTGGATACGATCTGCGCCAGCGTGGTTTTGCCGAGCCCCGGAGGCCCGAAGAACAGCACATGGTCCATCGCTTCGCCGCGGTTCTTGGCCGCCTCGATAAACACGCGCAAATTCTCGCGCGCCGCCTTCTGCCCGACGAATTCGGCCAGCGATTTCGGCCGCAGCGCCGCATCCGGGTCTTCCGGCTGCCGGTCCGGCGAATGGAGAGGGACGGGTTCGGTCATTGACCTACTAAACCTAGATCATGGTGGATGAGGCTGACCAATGTCACTGCACGCTGAGCGACGTGTGTAAATTGATCACGCTCATAATCGAGATCGACCAAACGAAACATCTTTATCATTTCTGAGTCGGCGTCACCATCGCGATGCCATTTTCTAAATTCTAAACCGAAGTCACCATCAGGAGTGTGATAGGCGGAGCAAAATCCATGAGCCAACAGATGCCTCGTCTCTTGGCTCTGTTCAAACGCGCCTATGATCCATTCTATTTCTTCAGAATGCTGAGAAAAATAACCTTCGAGAACCAGCAACTCTCGCACTTTCGCGATACGCTTTTCTACACGGTGCGGCAAACGTCCTTGAACTGCGGCATATTCTACCATTTCATTCGCTTTGACGATGATATCGCCGAGTAGATACTCAACTTGGGCGTATCCGTTTAGGATCCATCCTCTAGCGTTTTGACCATGCTCAATTGCCGTTTGGACTTCGAGAGGCGGCACAGCCATCAAAACGGGTTCACCGTGTAGCCGCGCTGTTGCAGCAGGGCGTGGGCGGTCATGGCGGAGAGCGCCATTTCGACGCCCGGCAGGAGGTCGTCCTGCGTCACCCCATAGGCCGCCGCGCTCTGGCCGCAGACTATGAAGCGCACGCCCTCGCCAAGCATCACCTGCACCATGTCGGCAGAGGTATTGTCGGGCTTCGCCAGCAAGTCGTTCACCGCCTTGCCGTGGACGACCACGGCGATGCGGATGTTGTCCTCCGGCACGCCGTGCGCGACGTGCATGTTGATGAAGCGCGCGGCGCTTTCGAAGCCGCGATTGCGCGCGCCCTCGTCCGCCGGCTTGGCGACATCGAAAGCGATCGAGAATTCGGTGTCGCCGGGGACTTCGCCGATCCCCTCGACCGGCGCGTGCGGTCCGAATTGCGCGAATACCGGACCGGTTTTGAACGCGCTCATGTCCTGCGCGGAAAGGGGCGCTGCGGCGGTCGCAGCAAGAACAAGCAGGAATATCCTCATGAATCCATTCTCCCGGGAAGAGCGGGCGGCAAGCTCAGTCATAATGTTCGATTTCCTCGCCCACGATCGCGACCCAGCCATGCTTGCGCTCTTCATAGACAGAGAACGCCGGGGCCGGGAACGCCGGATCGGCAAAGCCGCCCACCGCCACCGCGACGATGTTCGGCTGCTGGTCATGCGTGAACCACACGGTAGATCCACAGTGCGGGCAGAAATGTGTAGTGATTTCTCCGCCATCGTCACCCTTGCGCTGCCAGGTGCGATGATCGCCGGAAAAGCGCACTTCACCGGCAGGAAATCGAGCCTGTGCAGCGAAGGAAGAGCCGCTGCGCTTCTGGCAATCCAGGCAGTGGCACACGGAAACCCTCTCCGGATCATCCTTGCACGTCGCTGACAATTGCCCGCATTGGCATGTCGCCGTTCTGGAAGTCATCCTGCCGCCCTCTTCAATGCGACGCGGATGAGGTCGCCCTCGCTCGCGCCTTCGCCCAACTCGCCTTGCGCCGCAGCCACGGCCCGCGCGGCAATCGCCGGTTTGAAGCCGAGGTTTTCCAGCGCGCTCACCGCATCGGCGCTCGCCCCGCCGACCGGGGCCGCGGCAGCCGCTACGCCGCCAGCACCGCCGCCCGGAAGCGCGCCCGCCTTGTCCTTCAGTTCATTGACGATGCGCCCGGCCAGTTTCGGCCCTACGCCCTGCGCGCGGGCGATCGTGGCGGCATCGCCGCTGGAGCAGGCCTGCTGCACCTCGCCGGTCGACAACGCCGACAGGATCGCAAGGCCGACCTTGCTGCCCACGCCCTGTACCTGCGTGAGCAGGCGGAACCAGTCACGCTCCGCAGCTTCGGCAAAGCCGAGCAGGCGCATGTCGTTTTCCGACACCTGAAGATCGGTGTAGACCGTGCACGCCTCGCCCTTCTCGCCGAGCTGGCTCAATGTGCGTGCCGAGCAATGGACGAGATACCCGACGCCCGAGACATCGATCACCGCCCAGTCGGAACCGGTTTCGTCGAGCAGGCCTTTAAGCTTGGCAATCATGGTTTGTTCTTGCGCTACAAGAATGGCTTGGTCCAGCCCTAGTGGACTTGGCCCCACAGTTGAGACAGGAAGGCGGACATGAGCTGGAACACTTTCGGACGCGTGCTTCGCTTCACCACCTGGGGGGAAAGCCATGGGCCTGCCATCGGCGCAGTGGTCGACGGGTGCCCGCCGGGGCTCGAGCTGAGCGAGAGCGATATCCAGCCTTTCCTCGATGCCCGCAAGCCGGGCCAGAACAAGTTCACCACCCAGCGCAAGGAGCCGGACGAGGTCCGCATCCTGTCGGGCGTGTTCGAGGGCAAGACCACGGGCACATCGCTCTCGCTGCTGATCGAGAACAAGGACCAGCGGTCGAAAGACTATTCGGAAATCGCCAACACCTATCGTCCCGGCCACGCCGACTATGCCTATGACGCGAAATACGGCTTTCGCGACTACCGCGGCGGGGGGCGGTCGAGCGCTCGCGAGACGGCTATGCGCGTTGCAGCAGGCGCGGTGGCGAGAAAGGCCATCCCCGAGGTCGCAATACTCGCCTATGTCGCGGAGATCGGCGGCGACCGGATCGACCCCGCAAATTTCGATCGCGAAGAAATCGCCCGCAACCCCTTCTGGTGCCCCGACACACAGGCCGCCAAGCGCTGGGAAGCGCTGGTCAACGAAGCGCGCAAGACAGGCTCTTCGCTCGGCGCGGTGGTCGAATGCGTGGCGACGGGCGTACCCGCAGGATGGGGCGCGCCGGTCTATGCCAAGCTCGACAGCGACCTGGCTGCAGGGATGATGAGCATCAATGCGGTCAAGGGCGTGGAGATCGGCGACGGCTTCGATGCCGCGCGCCTCACCGGCGAACAGAACGCCGATGCCATGTCACCAGGCGAAAACGGGCCGGAGTTCGCGGCCAACCATGCAGGCGGGATCGCGGGCGGGATTTCGACCGGCCAGCCGGTCGTCTGCCGCGTGGCGTTCAAGCCGACCAGTTCGATCCTCACCCCCGTTGCCAGTATTGACCGGCAGGGCGAGGCGACCGAGGTGCGCACCAAGGGGCGGCACGATCCCTGTGTCGGCATTCGTGGTACGCCGGTTGTCGAGGCGATGATGGCGCTGGTGCTGGCCGATCACAAACTGCTGCACCGCGCGCAATGCGGCTGAGCCGCGCGGCGGAACTCACCGAAGCATCATGAAAACAATCGCCAATTCGCGCCCCTTGTTGTGGCTCATCCTCGCCTTGCCGGGGCTCTGGATGGTGGGGCGGTGGGTTCTGACACCCGACAGCTATGGCTATGGCCATGCGATCGGCGATAGCGGTGACTGGGCGGCCTGGCTGTTGCTGGTGACTTTGGCGGTGACGCCGATCCGGCTCGCCTTTCGCAAGCGGAAATGGGCGGTCTGGCTGATGCGCAGGCGGCGCGACCTAGGTGTCGCAAGCTTCGCCTATGCCGCGTTCCACACGGGCATTTACCTCGGCAAGAAGGTCGATCCGGCCGTCATTCTGTCGGAAGCGGGCGAGCCCTACATTTTGGCCGGATGGGCGGCGCTGGCCCTGTTCGTACCGCTCGCCGCGACATCGAACGATATCGCGACGAGGGCACTCAAGCGGTCATGGAAGACCTTGCATCGCCTGGTCTATCCGGCGGCAATCCTGGTCTTCGTGCACTGGGTCCTGTCCGCCTTCGACCCGACCACCGCGTGGATCCACGTCGGCATATTGGTCGCGATCGAGGGGATCAGGATCGTGCTGCAAATGCGTCAGAGAGTGACGTAATTGCGGAAACGGGCGACTTCCGCCTCGTCGACATACTTGCCGATTTCGCGGTTGAATTCGCCCATGTCCTCATAAGGACGGTATTCTTCGAATTCGTGGACCATCTTGTCGGTCATGCCGGGGATGAGGCGGATCTGCTCTTCGGTGGCTTCGTTGAGGTTGACCGGGACGAACACGGTTTCGAGCACGGCGGCGGCTTCTTCGGCCGACAGCGTTTCGAGCAGCTTCGCGTTGAACGCCGTCACGTCGGCATAGGGCTGGCCTGCGACGATGGCGGCGGCGAGTTCGTCGGACACGCCATCGATTCCGGCAAGCTGCTCGGCAGTCGCGGTGCTGGCGTCGAGGACGCTAGCGGTTTCGGCTTCCGCTTCGACGGTGTCGGTGGCTGCAGTCTCGTCGGCAGCAGGTGCGCTTTCTTCGGCGCCCGAGCAGGCGGCAAGAGCAAGGGTGCTGGCGGTGAAGGCAGCGGCGATAGCAAACTTACGCATTTCGTATCCTCTTATTGCGAAGTATTCTCATTATCATAAAAGCGCAACCAGCGAAGCGATTTCTCAAATTTTTCTGGGCACAGCGGCCTCTATTGCAGAAAACGCATGATAATTGCGTTTATGTTGCGCTTTAAGAAAGTTCCATCGAGTTGATCGATTATTCCGATGCTCGCAATCGCAACATATCGCTTTTGTGCATCGCAGCACCCCCTATCTGGAGCCGACGAGATTCACCCCGAATAACGGAGAAAACCATGGGTATCATCGGAAGCGAAATCAAACCGTTCAACGCCACCGGCTTCCAGGCCGGCAAGGACTTTTTCGAAGTCACCGACGAAGACGTGAAGGGCAAGTGGTCCGTGTTCTTCTTCTATCCGGCCGACTTCACCTTCGTCTGTCCGACCGAACTGGAAGACCTCGGCGAACAGTACGCCATGCTCCAGAAGATGGACGTCGAAGTCTATGCCGTGTCGACCGACACGCACTTCAGCCACAAGGCATGGCACGACACTTCCGACAAGATCGGCAAGCTGCAGTTCCCGTTCCTGGGCGACCAGAACCACGTCCTTGCACGCAACTTCGATGTGCTGCGTGAAGGCGTCGGCCTCGCCGATCGCGCGACCTTCGTGGTCGATCCCGACGGCGTGATCCAGATCATGGAACAGACCTGCGAAGGCGTCGGCCGCAATGCCAACGAACTGGCCCGCAAGATCAAGGCTGCCCAGTACGTTCGTGCGAACCCCGGCCAGGTCTGCCCGGCCGCCTGGGAAGAAGGCAGCGAAACGCTGGCTCCCTCGCTCGACCTCGTCGGCAAGATCTAAGTCAAAACTTCAGGCGGCGCACCTTTCCCCGGCGCGCCGCCCAAGAGCCCGAGCGAGCCTCGGGTCGCTGGAAGGTCCGGGGCATTTGCCTCCCCCCCCCGCCCCGGACCTTTTCCATCCCCTATCCATCCGGAGACCTTGCATGCTCGACACCGCAATGAAGCAACAGCTTTCGACCTATCTCGCCAATCTGCGCGACCCGATCGAACTCGTCGCCTCACTGGCTAACGATGCCAAGAGCACGCAGACCCGCGAACTGCTGGAAGAAATTGCCGCGCTGCACGAGCTGGTTACGGCCAGCTTCGACGGCACCGACGATCGCAAGCCCAGCTTCATCATCCGCCGCGCCAGCGATGCGGAAAAGTGGGTGCGTTTCGCAGGCCTTCCGATGGGGCATGAATTCACCTCGCTCGTCCTCGCCCTGCTGTGGGCCGGCGGGCACCCGCCCAAGGTCGATGCCGACCTTATCGAACAGGTTCGCGGCATCGAGGGCGACTTCAATTTCGAGATGTATTTCTCGCTTAGCTGCCACAACTGCCCCGACGTAGTGCAGGCACTGACGCTGATGGCGTTCGAAAACCCGCGCATCACCGCGACGCTGATCGAGGGCGGGACCTACCAGGACGAGGTCGATGCACGCGACATCATGGCCGTGCCCGCGACCTTCCTGAATGGCGAGCCCTTTTACAACGGCAAGATGGAACTGGCCGAGATCCTGGCCAGGATCGACACCGGCGCCGATACCAAGGCCGCAGAGAAGCTCGACGCAAAGGACCCGTTCGAAGTCCTCGTCATCGGCGGCGGACCGGCTGGCGCGGCGACTGCCATCTATACTGCCCGCAAGGGCTTCCGCACCGGTATCGCGGCCGAACGCTTCGGCGGTCAGCTGCACGACACGCTGGGTATCGAGAATCTGCCCGGTACGGCCTATACGGAAGGCCCCAAGCTTGCCGGAGAGCTGGAGCGTCATGTCGGTGAATACGACATCGACCTCATGAACCTCGCCAAGGCGGTGAAGCTCGTCCCTGCCAAGCAGGAGGGCGGTCTCCACACGGTCGAACTGGGCAATGGCGCGAGCCTCAAGGCGCGCAGCCTGATCCTGGCGACGGGCGCTCGCTGGCGGAACCTCGGCGTTCCGGGCGAGGCGGAATACCGCAACAAGGGTGTGGCCTACTGCCCGCATTGCGACGGCCCCCTGTTCAAGGGCAAGCGCATCGCCGTGATCGGTGGCGGCAATTCGGGCGTCGAAGCGGCCATCGACCTCGCCAAGATCGTCGGCCATGTCACGCTGATCGAATATGACGAGAAACTGCGCGCCGATGAAGTGCTGCAGGCCAAGCTTCGCAGCATGGACAATGTCGAGATCGTCACCAGCGGTCAGACGACCGAAATCACCGGCAAGGACGGCAAGGTCGACGGCCTGGTACTCAAGGACCGCAAGAGCGGTGACGAGCGCCGCATCGAACTGGAAGGCGTGTTCGTCCAGATCGGCTTGGTCCCGAATACGGAATGGCTGAAGGACAGCGGCCTTGCGTTGACCAGGTTCGGCGAGATCGAAACCGACGAGGAAGGCCGCACCAACCTGCCCGGTATCTTCGGCGCGGGCGACGTGACCGACGTTCCCTACAAGCAGATCGTGGTTGCGATGGGCGAAGGCTCGAAGGCTGGCCTTTCGGCTTTCGATTACCTAATCCGCACCGAGGCAGTGGACGAGATCGCGCAAGCAGCCTGATTTTGCTCTCGATCAAAACGACAAAGCGCCGCCATTCCAACCGGATGGCGGCGTTTTCCGTATGCACGCCACGTTTCGCCGCTCAATCGCTTGCGACAATCAATTTGAACCGTTTAATCGATTGGACGAATAACCGGACGAGGTTCATCGTCATCCGGTTCTCGGACGGGAGACCGAGTCTTTTTAACAGGAGAGAGTATTCATGGACGCCAAAACCGGAGATATCAGCGGTTGTCCCTTCCACGGCGATGCCGGAACCAGGGATTTGTTCGGCCGCCGCAACCGTGACTGGTGGCCCGATCAGCTCGATCTGGAAATCCTTACCGAAGGCGGCCGTGCGGCCGACCCGATGGGTGAGGACTTCGATTATTGCGAAGCCTTCAACGCGCTGGACTACAAGGCGCTGAAGCAGGACCTCACCGACCTGATGACCGACAGCCAGGAATGGTGGCCGGCCGACTATGGTCACTACGGCCCGTTCTTCATCCGCATGGCTTGGCACGCAGCCGGCACCTATCGCACGGGCGATGGTCGCGGCGGCGGCGGCAGCGGCCAGCAGCGCTTCGCTCCGCTCAACAGCTGGCCCGATAACGGCAACCTCGACAAGGCGCGCCGCCTGCTGTGGCCGATCAAGCAGAAATACGGCAAGCACATCAGCTGGGCCGACCTCTTCATCCTCACCGGTAACGTCGCCATCGAAAGCATGGGCGGTCCCGTGTTCGGCTTCGGCGGCGGTCGCAAGGACGTGTTCGATCCGGAAACCGTCTATTGGGGCACGGAAGAAAAGTGGGTCGATACCGGCGCCGAAACGCGCATCCAGCCGGATGAGGGCATGGCGCTCGAAAACCCGCTCGCAGCGATCCAGATGGGCCTCATCTACGTCAATCCCGAGGGTCCGGGCGGCAATCCGCACGATGCCGAGGGCATGGCCCGCGACATGCGTGAAACCTTCGCCCGCATGGCGATGAACGACGAGGAAACCGTCGCCCTTACCGCAGGCGGACACGCCTTCGGCAAGGCCCACGGCGCGAAGCCTGCCGACACCTTCGGCAGCGCTCCGGAAGGCGAAACCCTGCACCGCATGGGCTTCGGCTGGCTGACCGACCCCGATGAAATCGGCAAGGGTCACATCACGACCTCGGGCATCGAAGGCGCGTGGACCCCGAATCCGACGCAGTGGGGCGGCGACTATTTCCGCCTGCTGTTCAAATACGACTACGAGCTCGTCCAGAGCCCGGCAGGCGCGAACCAGTGGCAGCCGATCAATCCCGATCCGGAAGACATGGCACCCGACGCCAGGGACCCGAACAAGAAGGTCCCGACCATGATGACCACTGCCGACATGGCGCTGAAGCGCGATCCGGAATATCGCAAGATCTCCGAACGCTTCCGCGACGACCAGGCGGCATTGGACGATGCCTTCGCCCGCGCATGGTTCAAGCTGTGCCACCGCGACATGGGACCCAAGGTCCGCTACCTCGGCCCCGAAGTCCCGGCCGAAGACCTGATCTGGCAGGACCCCGTCCCCGCCGGAACAAAGGTTTCCGACAGCGATTTGTCGGACTTCAAGTCGAAGGTGCTCGACAGCGGCCTGTCCGTTTCGGAACTGGTGAAGGCGGCGTGGGCCTCGGCCTCGACCTACCGCAATTCCGACCATCGCGGCGGCGCCAACGGTGCGCACATCCGCTTCGATGAAATCAAGAACTGGGCGGTCAACGATCCCGAAGAACTGGGCAAAGTCCTTGCCAAGCTCGACGAGATCCGCGGCTCGATCTCGATGGCCGACGCCATCGTCATCGCCGGTTCGGCTGCGGTCGAAAAGGCTGCGAAGGATGCGGGCTTCGATATCTCCGTTCCGGTCACCACCGGCCGCGGCGATGCGAAGCGCGAAGACTTCGACGCCGAAAGCTGGGAGCCGCTGGAGCCGTTTGCCGACGGTTTCCGCAACTACCTCAAGACCAAGGCTTCGGTGAAGACCGAGGACATGCTGGTCGACCGTGCCCACCTCCTGGGCCTTTCGATCCCCGAAATGACCGCGCTGGTCGGCGGGTTGCGCGCAATGGGCGCCGTCAGCAAGCACGCCAAGCACGGGAACAGCATCGGCGTCCTTACCGAAACTCCCGGCAAGCTCGACAACAGCTGGTTCGTGAACCTGCTGGGCATGGGCGTGATCTGGGAAGAGGTCGACGACAGCGGCGACGAGGAATTCGTCGGCACCTGCCGCAAGACCGGCAAGGAACTGTGGCGCGCAACGCGTACGGACCTCGTCTTCGGCTCCAACTCGCGCCTGCGCGCGGTGGCGGAAGTCTATGCCGAAAACGGCAATGAGGAGAAGTTCGTGAACGACTTCGTCAAGGCCTGGACCAAGGTCATGGACGCGGACCGTTTCGACCTCACCTACGCAAAGTACCACGGGTAAGAAAAACAGAACTGAGCCCCTGGGCCGCAGAAGGAGCCCCCGGCAGGATTGTCGGGGGCTTTTTCTTGCCTTTACTGAAGCGTCGGGGGCGCTACGCCAGCGTCATGACCACGCAATTCACGCAGCGTGCCCGCCTGACCGCAGGGCTCATTTCCGCCGCAGCTTTCGCGGCACTCGTCGCGCAGGCTTTCATCGGAGCAGGCCCGGACACCGGCCCGCTTGTCGCTTTCGCGCAGCTGATGCGCTTCTTCACGATCTGGAGCAATTTGGCCGCTGCCATGCTCATGGGCTGGATCGCGCTCAGGGGATCGGCGCACTCCTCGCTGCCATTCGCGCTGGCGACTGCGCTCGCCATCGTGGCGATCGTCTATCATGCTCTGCTGGCGCAGGATCACCATCCGGTCGGTCTCGACTGGTACACGAACCAGATGCATCACATGCTCGTGCCCTTGGCGGTGATCGGATGGTGGATCGCGTTCACGGAGCCTTCCGACAACACTTGGAAGAACGTTCCAGCGGTGATGATAGCGCCGGTGATCTATACCGTTTTCGCACTGGTTTACGGAGAGGCGAGTGGGTTCTACGCCTACTTCTTCCTCGACGTTGCGCAATTCGGATACGGACCGGTCCTCGCCAATATTCTCGGCCTTGCCGTGATCTTCATGATCTTCGGCCTGATCCTGCTCGGCCTGCGCCGCTTGCTCAGCGCTCGCGCCTGAGGACGATATAGAGCGCGCCGTCGCCGCCATGGCGCTGATGCGCACGGCGTACCGCCGCGATGGCCGAATGGTGGCTGGAGGCTGCCAGCCAGTCCAGCACCTTAGCCCGGATGGCCCCGCGCCTGTGCCCGCGATCCGCCGGATCGACCGGGCGCGGCTTGCCGGTGATCAGCAGGATCGTGCGCGCGCCCATCGAGCGTGCCTGCGCCACGCCGCTGATCAGGCGGTTGTAGGCCGCGTCGAGGCCATGGTCGTGCAGGTCGAGCGTGAAGTCCGGCTGGATCGCTCCCGATTTGAGCCTGCGGTCCCAATGGGAATCGAGGGAACTGGCTGATTTGGTGGGAGCGGCAACGGGCCGGGGTGCTGGCGGGGGCGCTAGCTTTCTTGGCGTTGGTTTGGGGACTGCCACCTTCGGTGCGGTCGGGGCATCAACCTTGCGCACAGGCGCGCGGGGGTGAAGCGGTTCGACCGTCGCGGCGACCTTTTCCCAGGCTTCCGCTTCTTGCGCGCTGAGGCCGCGCGGCGCGCTCATCGCTTCAGGCGGGCGAGCGTGCCCTTGGGCAGGAAGATGTAGGCCGTGCCGCCGCTGCTCATGCCACCGGCGATTTCGCGGGCTTGCGCGCCATTGCCCCAGAAGGTGTCGAAGCGGTTGGCGCCCTTGATGGCCCCGCCCGTGTCCTGCGCGACCCAGAGGCCGTCCGCCACATCGCTTTCCATGTCGAGCCAGACCGGTGCGCCATAAGGCACGAACTTGGGATCGACCGCGATGCTGTCGCGCCCGTAGACCGGGACTTCCAGCGAGCCGAGCGGACCGTCGGTGTCCAGTTCGCGGAAGAAGATCCAGCTCTTGTTGAGGTTCATGATCTCGTCCGCGCGCTCCGGATTGTCGCGCAGCCAGCCCATCAAGCCCTGCATCGAGGTCGGGTACTGCGTCCCGTCGCCGATCAACCCCTGCTCGCGCATGGGCCGGCCGATGGCGACATATTCGCGCCCGTTCTGCCCGGCATAGCCGATGCGCATCACGCTGCCGTCGGGCTGGCGCAGCAGGCCGCTTCCCTGGATCTGGAGGAAGAAGAACTCGACCGGGTCGGCAGCCCAGGCGATGGTCGGGACCTTGCCGTCCAGCGCGCCCGCCACGATCTCCGACCGCTCGTAATAGCGCACGAACTCGCCGTCTTCGTTGTAGCGGCCAAGCGGCGGGCGACCGGTACGCTCGCTCTCGGCTATTTCCGCAGGCCAGCCGCGTTCCAGGTCGGACGGGAGGGCGTAGACCGGCACTTCGTAGCCGGGCGCCTTTGTTCGGCTGCCGAGGATTTCGGGTTCGAAATAGCCCGTCGCAAAGGCATCGCCCTCGCCCACGATCGCGGTTTCGAACTGGCTGGTGAAAAACAGCGCAGGATCGCTCGACCAGTTACTCGCAGCGAGGCATGGGCCCTGCCAGTCGAGCCGGGTCGTGAGGCCGCTCGTATCGTCGCGGTACAGGATTTTGTCGCAGGAGCGCCGGAATGCCGCCAGCGCACCTTCCGCATCCGCCTGCAGGAACGGGAAGCTCTCGATAGGTGGGCCGGGACGGACACCTGCCGATGCGGCATTGTCTGCAATTTCGGCGGGCGGCTGTTCGACAGCGCCCGTGTCCATCGGCGGACGCGCTTCGGGCACGACGGCGCAGGCCGAAAGCAGCGAAGCCGCCGCGAGTGTGAGCGCGCTTCGCATGGAGCCTACTCCTGTAAGGATGAAGATTAGTCCTGGTCGGTTTCGTCGAGGACCCAGTTCGGATCCATCGAGTCGACCGAACGGCTGAACGTCCAGATGTCGCGGCTTTCGACGGCATCGTCTAGCGAGCCTGCCACCACGGTGCCGTCCTTGTCGCGGGTTACCGCGGCGATATCGGCGACGAAGCGCACTGCGATACGCGCCGTGCGACCATCCATTTCGGCGGAATGCACGGTTGCGTCCTCAATCCGGATCAGGCGGTTGTCGAGCGTTTCGCCCGAAGCGTCGCGCGCGTCGATGGCGCCTGCGAAGCTGGCGTAGACATCATCGTCCGTCAGGTCGCGCAGCGTTTCCTTGTCCCCTGCCCAGAAAGCTTCGAGGATCATGGCATAAGCTGCTTTGGCACCTTCGAGGAAGGAGAGGAGGTCGAACCGCGAATCGGCATTGGCAATCGAGCGGATGGCGCTTTCGTTCGCATTCGTCGCGTTATCGACGCTGCGCAGGGTCACCGCAGGCCGTGCAGGAGCGGCCGCATCGGGCGTCGTGCCGGTCACCGCAGGCGGCGATTTCTGTTCGCGCGGTCCATAGCTGCGACGGATCGGATCCTCTTCATGCTCGGACCGCTGGCCCAGCACCGAGTAAAGGCGCAGGCCGAGAAAAGCGGCGATGGCTGCAAGGATGACGATCTCGGTGATCACTGGCGGAATTCCGTTCGTTTCAATTCTGGCACTTAGCGGAGGAACCATGCCTTCCGGTACGGTTCCCTTAGTGCCCTAGATAGGGATCAATTACAAACGCACAATGGGCGCTTGAGGGTCCTTTCAGCCTGCTTTTCCTTCGACCAGCCCGCTCCACTCGCACATTGCCCCGCGCCTTGGGGGGTGCTAGGCGCGCGCCCTGACCGGTGGGACGCATGATCGCGACCTTCCCCGCCTATTCAAACGGAAATACGAAAGAAAGCTTGCCCGATGGCCGATGAAAACGACGTTCTGACCGATCTCAATGCCGATCCGGCGGCTGGCGCCAACGGTGCCGACAACCGCCCGACGGTCGGCATCCTGAACCAGTATGTGAAGGATCTTTCGGTCGAAAACCCGAACGCGCCGGCGGCATACCAGTGGCAGGAACAGCCGCGCGTCGATGTGCAGCTCAACATCGCATCGAACAAGGTGACGGACGAAATTTCCGAAGTGGAGCTCAAGATCACGGTGCGCGCCGATACCGAACAGGGTGCACAGTATATCGTCGAGCTCGCCTATTGCGGCCTCGTCGGCATTCGCAACGTTCCCGAAGAACACGCGCACGCATTCATGTTCGCAGAAGCGCCTCGCCTGCTCTTCCCCTTCGCGCGCGCCATCATCTCCGATGCCGTCCGTGACCTCGGCTATGCGCCGATGATGCTCGAGCCGATGGATTTCGCCGGTCTCTACCAGCAGCAGCTCCAGGCCCGCGCAGCCCAGCAGGGCGAAGGCGCCCCGGCTCCGACCGGGAACGCCTGAGGCACCGGGACCGGGACGGAGGCTCCGCGATGAGCCTGCTCAAGAACGTCGGCACGATCGGCTCGCTCACCATGGTGAGCCGCATCGCCGGCATGGCACGCGAAATGATCTTCAGCCGCGTGCTGGGCGCCAATGCGGTGACCGACGCCTGGTTTCAGGCCTTCATCATACCCAACGTCTTCCGCCGCCTGTTCGCGGAAGGCGCGTTTTCCGCCGCCTTCGTGCCGATGTTCTCCAAGCGGTTGAACGGCGAAGGCGGGATCGAAGATGCCCGCAGTTTCTCCGCCGACGTGCTGAGCGTGTTCCTGCCGGTGCTGATCGCCCTGTGCATCGTCTTCGAGCTCGCCATGCCGGGGGTGATCTGGATCCTGGCGGAAAAGCCGGTCGAACCCGGCCAGTTCGACCTCGCGGTCGACTTCGCCCGGATCATGTTCCCCTACATCCTGCTGGTCAGCCTAGTGACCTTGTTCACCGGCATGCTGAATTCGGTCTCGCGCTTTGCGCCGGGGGCCAGCTTCCCGATCATCCTCAACCTCGTGCTCATCGCCGCGCTGCTGGCGGGCGAATACTTCATGAATGCCACCGGAGCGAGCATCGAGCAGGTCGCTTATGGCGTCGCATGGGCGGTAACTGCGGGCGGCGTCATGCAGCTGGGATGGCTGTATTACTGGACAAGGGTCGAGGGATTCCGGCCCAAGCTGCTCTGGCCCCGCATCACGCCGGAGGTGAAACGCCTGTCGATCATCGCGCTGCCCGCGGCGATCGGTGGCGGCGCTTACCAGATCAACACGCTGGTCCAGCTCTACTTCCTCAACCAGCTCGAAAGCGGTTCGGTCAGCTACATGAACTACGCCGACCGGCTCAACCAGTTGCCGCTCGGCATTATCGGCATTGCTCTGTCGACCGCGATCCTGCCGACCCTGTCGAAATTCGTCGGCAGCGAGAACAAGGAAGGCGCGGATCGCATCCAGTCCGATGCCATCGAACTGTCGATGCTGCTGACCATCCCCGCCGCCGTTGCGCTGGCTATCTGTGCCACGCCCTTCATCACGATGATTTTCCAGGGCGGACGCTTCAGTGTCGAGGATGCCGCCATCGCGGGCGGTGTCCTGGCGATCCTGGTGCTCGGCCTGCCCGCCTACGTCATGGTGAAGGTGCTGGTGCCCAATTTCTACGCCCGGTCGGATACGAAGACCCCGGTCTATGCAGCCTTCATTTCCCTCGGCGTTTTCGTGGCTTTCAACATCGCCTTCCTCCAGCGGTTCGGCGTGGAGGGGGTAGCGCTCGCCAGCGTCATCGGGGCGTGGATCAACGTAGCGTTCCTCTACGTCGTCCTCCTCAAGCGAGGGTATTATTCGGTGCCCCTGGCGCTGGTCGGACGCATCGCACGCCAACTCGTCGCAGCGGCCGCCATGGGTGCCGCCTTGTGGTTCGCCCGTGATTTGCTAACCGGTTGGTATTCCGCTGGCCTGCTTGCCCGGCTGGCCGCGCTTCTCGGGCTCGTCCTGTGCTCGGGCATCGTCTATTTCGGCGTCGCTTTCGCAGTCGGCGCCATCGACCGGCAGCGCATCGCTGCCCTGACCAAGAAGAAAGCTCCGTAAATCATCATGCGTGTTGTTTCCGGCATCCAGCCTACCGGCAATCTCCATCTCGGCAATTACCTGGGTGCGATCCGCAATTGGGTGCGGATGCAGGATGACATGGTGGAACGCGCTCAAGCAGCCGAAGACGGTAGCGCAGAAAAGAACGCGCAGTGCCTGTTCTTCCTTGCGGACCTCCACGCGATTTCGATGCCGCATGAGCCGACGGAACTGCGTCGCGCCACGCTCGAAATGGCGGCGGCGCTGGTGGCCTGCGGCATCGATCCTTCGCGTTCGGTGCTGTTCAACCAGGCGCAGGTGCACGCGCACGCCGAATTGCAGTGGCTGCTCAACGGCACCGCACGCATGGGCTGGCTGAACCGCATGACGCAGTTCAAGGACAAGAGCGGCAAGAACCGCGAAGGTGCCAGCGTTGCGCTCTTCACCTATCCCGTTCTGCAGGCCGCCGACGTGCTGCTCTACCAGGCGACCCACGTGCCCGTGGGCGAGGACCAGAAGCAGCACCTCGAACTGGCGCGCGACATTGCGCAGAAGTTCAATAACGACTTCGCCTCCGAAGAGGCGCCGGTCTTCACCCTGCCCGAACCGATCAGCCCGCCCCAGGCGGCGCGCATCATGAGCCTGCGCGACGGATCGAAGAAGATGAGCAAGTCCGACCCGTCGGAGATGAGCCGCATCGAACTGGCCGACGATCCCGACACGGTGATGAAGAAGATCAAGAAGGCCAAGACCGACCCCGAACCTCTGCCGAGCGAGGAGAAGGGCTTGGAAGACCGGCCCGAAGCGCTCAACCTCGTGACGATCTACGCCGCACTCACCGACAAGAGTGTCGTCGACGTGCTGGCCGATTTCGGGGGCGAAGGGTTCGGCAAGTTCAAGCCTGCCCTGGGCGAAGTGCTGGTCGAGACCCTGCGCCCGATCTCGGAACGCTTCACCGGCCTTCTCGAAGACCGCGAAGCGCTGGACGCGATCCTCGCGCGCGGTGCCGCCCAGGCGCGCCAGATCGCAGTCCCGACGCTGGATGCGACTTACAAGGCGCTGGGCCTTGTCAGGGGCTGACGCCCACCCCGCTACACCATCAGGCAGCAGTCCCGCCGACACACTGCGGCAACTGCTGGCCTTCGCAAAGGCACCGACCCCGCCCGGGGGACCGATGCTGCGAGGCAGAGAGCGACGCCGCGTATTTTCGGTTGTGCTGGCCGTAGACATTGCCGTGGCCGCGCTCATGGTTGCGGTTGTGGCAATCGCCGAAGGGTTCGGAGCCACCTTTCCGCAAGTCGAGGATTTCGATCTCGATCCGGTGACCTTGGCCATTTTCGCGATCGCCGTGGCGCCGGTCATGGAAGAGGTCATATTCCGGGGATGGCTGCGCGGAAGGCGCGCCGATCTCCAATTCGCGGCAACCTTCGTCGCATTGATCCTGGCTACAACCGGGCTCTCCTACCTCGATGCGGTCGGAGAAGTCGCCATCGGCGGCGTGTTCGTCTTGGGGGTGATTGTCGCCTGGCTAAGATGGCTCGCCACGCGCAAGGCGAACAGTGCGGTTCCCGCGTGGTTCTCCCGCCACTACGGCAAGATCATCTACGCAAGCTCACTCCTGTTCGGGATGATCCACCTGACGAATTACGCGGAACTGCAGTTCATCACGGTGTTCCTGGTGCTGCCGCAGACGATCGGCGGCCTCATCCTCGCCTTCACACGCACGCGCCTGGGCCTGGGCGCGGCGATCTTGCAGCACGCGCTGTTCAACGCGCTGTTCACGTCGCTCGACCCTTGGCTTTGACCTAGATCTTCACGGCAGTGCCGCTGGCGGACACCATCAGCATCGAGCCCGTATCGCCGATCACCTCGTAGTCGAGATCGACCCCCACAACCGCATTGCCGCCGCGCGTGGCGCATTCGGCCTGCAATTCCTCGATCGCCTGGTTGCGCGCGTCCGCGAGGATGCGCTCGTAGCTGCCGGAGCGGCCGCCGACGATGTCGCGGATATTGGCAAACAGATCGCGGAACAGGTTCGCGCCGACGATCACCTCGCCGGTCACGATTCCGAGGTAATCCTGGATCGGCTTGCCTTCGATCGTCGGCGTGGTCGTTACGGTAACACCGCGCGCGTCTTTCCAGGGTCCGGGCATTGCAAAATCCTCCTATCTCGATAAGTGTGTTACCAAGATAGGACGCTTTCGCGCGCGATCAACCCATGCCGAGCGCGGCCTTGTAGGTATCGAGGATGGTTTCCTGTTCGCTGCGCTCGTCGGGCTTCATCTTACGCAGGCGGATGACCTGGCGCATGATCTTGGTGTCGTAACCCACGGCCTTGGCTTCTGCGTAAACGTCGCGAATGTCGTCGGCGATGCCCTTCTTCTCTTCTTCAAGGCGCTCGATGCGCTCGATGAGAAGGCGCAGGCGGTCGTCGGTGGCTTCGGCCATTGGGTATCAGCTCCAGTGTCTTTGAGAATCGGTTGGCTGCTGCGGATAGCCACCTCCCGCGCCGGGGTGAAGGTGCCGACTCGCTACTCCACGCGATTTTTCGCAATGCTCGCCTCCATGCGCGCCAGCTGCTCCTCGGTGGCGGGCGTCTGGTGTGCGGCTTTCCATTGGTCCATCGGCATGCCGTGGATCAGCTCGCGCGCGGCTGCCTTGTCGCCTTCGAAGCCAGCATCGCGGATCCAGTCGGCCAGGCAATTGCGACAGAAGCCGGACAGGCCCATCAGGTCGATATTCTGCGCATCGTGGCGATGGCGCAGGTGCCGGACCAGTCGCCGGAAAGCGGCTGCCGCTACGTCATCGGCAAGTGTGTCGAGCGCGTCGGGTGCATTCGTAACCATGTCATCGTCCTTGAATTGTCGCACCGCCGTGCCATAGCGATGCCTCATGGCAAAGCCCCTCAAAGAGCGCGACGGCGCGCCCAAGCTCGATCCGCGTGGCCGCAAGGTCAAGATTCTTGCGACCGTAGGCCCGGCGAGCCGGTCTCCGGAAATGCTGGCCCGCCTGTTCCGCGCCGGGGTCGACGCCTTCCGCGTCAACATGAGCCATGGTGAACACGAGACCCACGCCGAAACGATCAAGGCGATCCGCGCGATGGAGAAGGAGTTCCATCGCCCCATCGCCATCCTTGCCGACTTGCAAGGTCCAAAGCTGCGCGTCGGCAAGTTCAAGAACGGCGAGGCGGTCATTCGCCACTCGGGCCATTTCACGCTCGACCGTAATCCCGAGCCGGGCGATCACACCCGCGTCGAATTGCCGCATCCCGAACTCTTCGGCCTGCTGGAAAAAGGCCAGCGCCTGCTGATCAACGACGGCAAGATACGCCTGAAAGTGATCCGCGCGGACGAAAACGAGATCCTGTGTTCGGCCGAAGTCGGCGGCGTGATCTCGGATCGCAAGGGCGTCAATGTGCCCGATGCCGAAGTGCCCATTCCGGCGCTTACCGAGAAGGACCGTCGCGACCTTGCCTTCGCTGTCCAGCAGGGCGTCGACTGGATCGGCCTCTCCTTCGTCCAGCGCCCCGAAGACCTTGCCGAAGCGCGCAAGCTGATGGGCGGATATGGCGCGCTGTGCGCCAAGATCGAAAAGCCGATGGCCGTGCGGCGCCTCGACGAGATTATCGAACTGTCCGATGGCATCATGGTCGCGCGCGGCGATCTTGGCGTGGAGCTCGAACCGCAGGAAGTCCCGCCGCTCCAGAAGCAGATCGTCAACAAGACGCGCACAGCCGGCAAGCCGGTCATCGTTGCAACGCAGATGCTGGAAAGCATGATCGAAAGCCCCGCCCCGACCCGCGCGGAAGTCTCCGATGTCGCAAACGCCGTCTACGACGGCGCGGACGCGGTCATGCTGTCGGCGGAAACGGCAGCGGGCGAATGGCCCGAAGAAGCCGTCACCATCATGCACCGCATTGCCCGGCAGGTCGAAAGCGATGAAGCGTACCTGCCGCGCGTGCGCTTTCTCGACACGCCGCCCGATCGCACCACTGCCGATGCGCTGGCGCATGCCTGCATGACCGTGGCCGACACAGTCGCCATTTCCGCGATCACGGTCTTCACCGGCTCCGGCAGCACGGCCCGGCGCGTCGCGCGCGAGCGGCCGAGCGTGCCGATGATGGTGCTGACGCCGAGCATGAAGACGGCGCGCCGCCTCGCCTTGCTATGGGGCGCGCATGCCGTTGCGACCAAGGATATCGGCAGCTTCGAAGAGATGATCGCCAAGGGCAAGCGCATGGCGCTGCGCCACCGCTTCGCAGCTGCGGGCAGCAAGCTGATCGCCCTCGCCGGCGTGCCCTTCGGCACACCCGGATCGACCAACCTCATGCACGTGGTGTCGATTGCGGGTGACGAACTGGAAAAGCACGAGGGCTAATCCAGCAATCCTTCCGGATCGTAAGGACCCCAGCCCTTGCTGAGGCCAACGACGTGGTAGGGATCGCCCGGGCAGCGCGACAGATCGGGCGGATCGCTGACAGGTGCGGAACGCGGATCGCTCTTGGGCCAAGGTCCGCCCTCGCCCAGCACCAGATCGCCGTCGGTCAGGATTTCGCCATCGGGCGTGGTTATCTTGAGCTGGCCGCCGGAGGCTTCGACTTCGAATGTGTCGATGAACAGCGGTATGGCTGCGTCCCCGATCTCCACGTCCGCCTCGCGGTCGAGCGCATCGGGTCCGGTAACAAGCGCTACACATCCCTCGATCACACGCAGCCGTGCGCCGAATGTCGATGCATAGCGCAGTTCCGGTTCGGGTGAGCGATACCATGCCGGATCGCCCTGCGGCCCGCCGCAAGCGACAAGGCCCGCACACATCGCACAGGCAAGAAGGCCTTTCAGACTGCGGCCCGGCACAGCCGCGCCCTCGCCTCTTCTTCACCGATCAGCGGGAGCAGTTCTCCCATGTCCGGCCCGTGGTCCATTCCGGTGAGAGCCTGGCGCAGCGGCAGGAACAGCGGCTTGCCCTTGCGACCACTCGCTTCCTTCAGCGCAGCGGTTAGCGAGCGCCAGGGATCATCGCCCCACTCCAGCACGTCGGCGGCCTGCGACAGGAAAGCGCGATCTTCGCTGGAGAATTCCGGTTGCTCGATCGGCCCGGTCACCAGCTTCCACCAGTTTCCTGCCTCGCCGACATGCGAAAGGTTCGGGCGGACGGCATGCCAGCCGGCCTCGTCCATGCCTTCGGGAAGGCGGTGCCGGACCGCCTCATAATCCATCTGGTGCACGATCGCCGCATTGAGACGGTCGAGTTCGGTATCGTCGAACTTCGCGGGCGCACGGCCGAATGTCGACAGGTCGAACGTGTCGACGAGGACCTTCCGATCGACGATCGGCTCAACGGGTTGCGAGGTGCCGAGCCGCGCCAGCAGGGCGACGATCGCTTCGGGTTCGATATCGCGCTCGCGGAAGCTGTCGCAGCCGAGCGAGCCAAGGCGTTTGGACAGCTTGCCTTCCTTGCCGACGAGCAAGGCCTCATGTGCAAAGGCGGGAATTTTTGCTGCAGGATATTGTGCAGCAATAAGTGCGGTAAACATCTGAATTTGAACGGCCGTATTGCTCACATGGTCCTCGCCGCGCAACACCTGTGTTACCCCCATATCGAGATCGTCGACCGCGCTGGGAAGCATGTAGAGCCAGCTTCCGTCCGCCCTGCGGATGACCGGGTCCGATAGCTGTGCAGGATCGAATTTCTGCTTGCCGCGCACTCCATCGTCCCACTCGATCGGCTCGCCATGATCGAGCTTGAATCGCCAGTGCGGCGCAACGCCTTCGGCTTCCTTTGCGGCACGATCGGCATCGCTCAGCTGCAGCGCGGCGCGATCATAGATCGGCGGCAAGCCCCGGCCCAACTGGATCTTGCGCTTGAGCTCGAGCTCCTGGGCGGTTTCGTACGCGGGATAGATACGTCCGGCGTCGAGAAGCGCGTCGAATGCCGACTGGTAGAGCGCGAGCCGCTCGGACTGCCGCTCCTCACCGTCCGCCGCAAGCCCGAGCCATGCGAGGTCGGCACGGATCGCTTCGACATATTCCTCGCGACTGCGCGCCGCATCGGTATCATCGATGCGCAGGATGAAGCGCCCGCCCGATTTCCTCGCCAGCATCCAGTTGTGCAAGGCGGTGCGGATATTGCCGACATGGAGGTTCCCCGTCGGTGACGGGGCGAAACGCGTGATAGTGGTCATGACAGGCGCCGATAGCGCAGCCGGTCGCCTATGGCGAGTAGAGTAGTGCCTGCCCCTGCGTTAGCGTGTGGCGTCCGGCTCAGGCTGCCTGGCCGCCGCGACGCTTCAGCGCCGCCTTGCGCGCCTGCCGGTAATCGATCACCGCCTTCTCCACCGGCGCCTCGGCCACTTCTTCGGCCTGAATGGTCGTCGCGGAAATCTTTTCGGCCAGCAGGGGCTTGCTGATTAGGAAGCCCTGCGCCTCCTTGACGCCGAGCTTGCGCAAGAGGTCGAGCTGGCGTCGGTCCTCGACGCCTTCTGCGGTCGTTTCCATATCCATCGCTTCGGCGAGCCTCGTGATCGTGGAAACGATCGCCTGGCTGCCGATATCGGAAGTCAGGTCGCGGACGAAAGTGCGGTCGATCTTGATGCGATCGAACGGGAAACGCCGCAGGTAGGCGAGCGAAGAAAAGCCCGTCCCGAAATCATCGAGGGCGATCCTGAGACCCATTTCGCGCATTTTCAGGAGCGTGTCGCGATTGGCATCGCTTTGATCCATCAGCACGTGCTCTGTGATTTCGAGTTCGACCCGGTGTGCCGGAAAATCGGTTTCGCGCAGCGCCTGCGACAAGGTCGCCACGATCCTGGGATCGGCGACCTGCGTAGTCGACAGGTTGATGGCGACGCGGAAATCACCCGCCCAATCGACGGTTTCGGCCAAGGCGGTGCGGATAACCCAATCGCCGATGGGCATGATAAGCCCGGTCTCTTCGGCGATGGAAAGGAACTCGCTCGGCCCCAGGACGCCGCGTTCCGGATGATACCACCTGAGCAGGGCCTCATACCCCGTCGCCTGCCCGGTCTCCAATTCGATGATCGGCTGGAAATGCAGCCGGAGCTGGTCCCGCGCGAGCGCTTCGCCGAGGTCCGCTTCGAGCGAGCGGCGCTCGCGCGCCTGCTGATCGAGCGAGTGCTCGAAAATCGCGAGGTTGTCGCGCCCCTTGTTCTTGGCAGCGTAAAGCGCAAGGTCGGCGCGGCGCATCAGCTCTTCCGCATCGCAATCGCCGTCATGGCATCGCGCCACGCCCACGCTGGTGGACACCCTGTAGCTGTGACCGTCGATTTCATAGGGCGCCCTGACGGTCGAAAGGAAACGGTGGGCCCGTTCGATCAGCATGCCATCCCCGGCGCGCGTTTCGATAAGCACGGCAAACTCGTCGCCGCCAAGACGCGCGACCGTGTCTTCGTCCCGCACTTCGCAGGCCAGGCGTTCGGCGACCTCGCGCAGCAAGCGATCCCCGACGAGGTGTCCGCGCGTGTCGTTTATGGCCTTGAAGTCGTCGAGATCGAGATAGAACAGCGCCACGTTGGCGCCGCTCGACCTGCTATCGCCGAGCAATTCGCGCAGCCGCTCGTTGAAGAGGTAGCGGTTGGCCAGATTGGTCAGGCTGTCGTAATGCGCCATCTGGGTGACGCGTTCTTCGATCAGGCGATCTGCGGTCACATCGCGCGCGACGCCGCTCATGCTGCCATCACTGCGCGGGCGGGCCGAAAGTTGCCAGAAGCGGGGCGCCCCATCGATGGAAACGCGTACCGCGACATCGCGGAAGGCATGGGTGTTGAGGATATGCTGCGCCAGCTGATCGCGGCCTTCTCCAGGCTCCACCAGGTCGAGGATGGATGTTCCCTCGAGAGTTTCGGGATCGCGGGCGCAGGCCTTGGCAAACCGCTCGCTTACCTCGCGAAGATTGCCGTGCCGGTCGATGATCCACAGCCAGTCCGTCGACTGCTCTTCGTAGTCATTGAGCAGCATTGCGACGGTTGCGCGGGCCTCTTCGCGCTCGACATCGGCCGCGATGGCCGCCTGGAATGCGGCATCCATCCGGCCGACCGCGGTCCAGAGTGCCATGGCGTAAATCACGAGGACCAGGGCAATCGGCAGCGATTGGGCACCCACGCTCAACCACGCCGCCGCTATGAGCGCCGATAGGAGGAGCGCGATGTGGACATATCCCGCGAACGGCACGGCGCGATGGATGAGCAGGACGCCGACGAGCATCGCAGTGCCGACCACGCCGAGCAAGGCGATTTCGAGGCCTTGCGCGATGAGGGCGAAAAGGACGAAGCCGACCGCCCAGAGCGCGCTTGTCACGATCATCCAGCCAGTGACCCTGCGATAATCGCGGGTCAGCGCCTCGCCATCGTTTTCGTCGGGGTCGAGTGTCGCGAAGAAATAGGCCCGCAGCGCGAATGCAAGGGCGGCGATGATCGCCCAGGAAAGCAGCGGGGCGCGCCATTTCGCTTCATCGAACCCGACGATCAGGACTGCGGCAGATGCAAGGGCCGCGGCGGTCGCAAGCGTATTGCCGGCGATGACCGCACGCATCCTGCGCACCAGTAGCAGCCGGCGTACCTCGTCGCTGATCGCGGTCGGTTTTCCCAATTCGGCCCCCGGTTCTCGCGCCTCACCGCGCGTATCCCCCTGCATTGTAACCGAAACTGCCGGCCAATGTATAGCGGCAAGCGGTGCGGCTTGCCCCGACCCACGAAAAAGCCCCGCCGGATCGCTCCGGCGGGGCCAATTCGGGTCAGGTCCGAAAGACCGGCTTATTCGCCGTCCTTGGCCTCTTCATTGAGGTAATCGCCCGCATCGGCATCGGTGCCGTGGGTTTCACCTTCCATGCTCGCCAGCGGATCGTCGCCGATTGCAGCTTCGGGGCCCTGGGCGAGTTCCGCCTCGTGCTCTTCTTCTGCGGTGTTGGCAGCGATGATCGCTTCCTGGGCCTTTTTCCACTGGGCGCGCAGCGCAGCGTCGCGGCTGGAGGCGGTCACGCGCATCCGGTTCATGCCCGCACCGGTACCGGCGGGGATGAGACGGCCCACGATGACGTTTTCCTTGAGACCGACCAGCGTGTCCTTCTTGCCCTCGACCGAAGCCTGGGTGAGCACGCGAGTGGTTTCCTGGAACGACGCCGCCGAGATGAACGAACGCGTCTGGAGCGAGGCCTTGGTGATGCCGAGCAGGATCGGGGTGCCCTTGGCAGGCTCCTTGTTCCGGCCGAGCTTGGCATTGGTCTCGTTCAGCTCTTCCAGGTCGACCTGTTCGCCCGGCAGCAGCACGGTGTCGCCACCGTCGGTGATTTCAACCTTCTGCAGCATCTGGCGAACGATCACCTCGATGTGCTTGTCGTTGATCTTCACGCCCTGCAGTCGGTAGACTTCCTGGATTTCGTTCACGAGATACTCGGCCAGCGCTTCGATCCCGAGGACATCGAGGATGTCGTGCGGGTTCGGCGAGCCCGAGATCAGCGTATCGCCCTTCTTGACGAAGTCGCCTTCCTGGACGTCGATCACCTTGGTCTTGGGGATCAGGTACTCGACTGCATCACCCTCTTCCGGAACGATCGCAATCTTGCGCTTCGCCTTGTATTCGCGGACGAATTCGATCTTGCCCGAAATCTTGGCGATGATCGCATTGTCCTTCGGCACGCGGGCCTCGAACAGTTCGGCAACACGCGGCAGACCACCGGTGATGTCACGGGTCTTGGCGGCTTCACGCGAAGCACGGGCAAGGATGTCACCAGCTTCGACCTGCTGGCCGTCTTCGACCGACAGTGCGGTACCCGGTGCCAGCATGTAGCGTGCAGCTTCGTTCTCGTCGCCCGCATCGTTGAAGAGAGTCAGGCGCGGACGCAGGTCTTCCTTCTTCTTGCGGCCGCTGGTGCGGATCTCGGTGACGACGCGCTGGGCGATACCGGTGGCATCGTCGACGCGTTCTTCCATCGAAGTACCGTCGATGAGGTCCTGGAACTTCACCACGCCCGAGGTTTCGGTGATGATCGGCAGCGAGAACGGATCCCATTCCGCCAGGCGATCGCCTTCCTTCACCTTGCCGCCATCCTTGTGCATCAGCACGGTACCGTAAGGCACCTTGTGGATTTCGCGCTCACGGCCTTCGGCGTCGATGACTGCCAGTTCGCCATTGCGGGCGAGCGACAGGATACGACCCTTTTTGTCGACGATCGTCGGCATGTCGCGATAAACGACCTTACCGTCCGAGATCGATTCAAGGTGGCTCGTTTCGTTGAGCTGTGCGGCACCGCCGATGTGGAAGGTACGCATGGTCAGCTGCGTGCCCGGCTCACCGATCGACTGTGCAGCGATGACGCCGACAGCTTCACCGATGTTGACCGGAGTACCGCGTGCAAGGTCACGGCCGTAGCAGGTCGCGCAAACGCCCTGCTTGGCTTCGCAGACCAGCGGGCTGCGGATCTTGGCGACCTGGACTTCGGCATCCTCGATGACCTTGACCATCGGCTCGTCGACCAGCGTTCCGGCCTTGACGATCACTTCGTCGGTCGAGGCGTTGACGATGTCTTCGGCAACCGTACGGCCCAGGATACGCTCACCGATCGAGGCGATAACGCTACCGCCCTGGACGATGGCGCGCATTTCGAGCGCGTTGTCGGTCTTGCAGTCTTCCTCGACGATGACGCAGTCCTGCGACACGTCGACCAGACGGCGGGTCAGGTAACCCGAGTTCGCCGTCTTGAGCGCCGTATCCGCCAGACCCTTACGGGCACCGTGGGTCGAGTTGAAGTACTCGAGGACGTTCAGGCCTTCCTTGAAGTTCGAGATAATCGGGTTCTCGATGATCTCGCCCGAAGGTTTCGCCATCAGGCCGCGCATACCGGCGAGCTGCTTCATCTGCGCGGGGCTACCACGCGCACCGGAGTGGCTCATCATGTAGATCGAGTTGATCTGCGCTTCCTTGCCATCCTTGTCGATCGGCTGCGACTTGATCTCTTCCATCATGGCGTCGGCCACGCGGTCGCCGCACTGGCTCCACGCGTCGATGACCTTGTTGTACTTTTCCTGCTGGGTGATCAGGCCGTCCTGGTACTGCTGCTCGTAGTCGGCAACCAGCGCCTTGGTCTCTTCGACCATGCCCACCTTGCTTTCCGGAATGATCATGTCGTCCTTGCCGAACGAGATGCCGGCCTTGAACGCGTGGCGGAAGCCGAGCGACATGATCGCATCGGCGAACAGCACCGTGTCCTTCTGGCCGGTGTGACGATAGACCTCGTCGATCACGTCGGCGATGTCCTTCTTCGTCAGCAGGCGGTTGACGATGTCGAAGGGAACCTTGTGGTTCTTCGGCAGGCATTCGCCGATCAGCATGCGGCCCGGGGTCGTGACGAAACGCTTCATCTCGACCTTGCCCTTCTCATCGGCCTGCGGGACGCGAGCCATGATCTTGGAGTGCAGGGTCACGTCCTTGTTTTCCAGGGCGTGGTGCACTTCGGCCATGTCGCTGAACATCGGCAGCTGCTCGTGCTTCTCGCCGTCGTCGCCCTCGATAAATTCGGGCGTCTTTTCCTGGCGTTCCATCGACAGGTAATAGAGGCCCAGGACCATATCCTGCGAAGGCACGATGATCGGCTTGCCGTTGGCGGGCGAAAGGATGTTGTTGGTCGACATCATCAGGACGCGCGCTTCCAGCTGCGCCTCGAGGCTCAGCGGGACGTGGACGGCCATCTGGTCGCCGTCGAAGTCGGCGTTGAAGGCAGCGCAGACCAGCGGGTGAAGCTGGATCGCCTTACCTTCGATCAGGACCGGTTCGAAAGCCTGGATGCCGAGACGGTGAAGCGTAGGCGCGCGGTTCAGCAGAACCGGGTGCTCGCGGATCACTTCGTCGAGGATGTCCCAGACTTCCTTGCGTTCCTTCTCGACCCACTTCTTCGCCTGCTTGAGGGTCATCGAAAGACCCTTGGCATCGAGGCGGGCGTAGATGAACGGCTTGAACAGTTCGAGCGCCATCTTCTTGGGCAGGCCGCACTGGTGAAGCTTGAGTTCCGGACCGGTCACGATGACCGAACGGCCCGAATAGTCGACGCGCTTACCCAGAAGGTTCTGGCGGAAGCGGCCCTGCTTACCCTTGAGCATGTCGGACAGCGACTTCAGCGGACGCTTGTTGGCACCCGTGATGACGCGGCCGCGGCGACCGTTGTCGAACAACGCGTCGACCGATTCCTGCAGCATGCGCTTTTCGTTACGCACGATGATGTCGGGCGCACGCAGCTCCATGAGGCGCTTCAGGCGGTTGTTGCGGTTGATGACGCGGCGATAGAGGTCGTTGAGGTCGGACGTTGCGAAACGGCCACCGTCCAGCGGGACGAGCGGGCGCAGTTCCGGCGGAATGACCGGCACGACTTCCAGGATCATCCATTCCGGACGGTTGCCGGATTCGATGAAGCTTTCGACGACCTTGAGCCGCTTGATTATCTTGGCGGGCTTGAGCTTGGACTTGGTGGTCGCGAGCTCTTCCAGCAGGTCTTCCTTTTCCTGCTCCAGATCGAGATCCATGAGCATCATCTTCACGGCTTCGGCGCCGATCGATGCGGAGAAGGCGTCTTCGCCGTATTCGTCCTGCGCTTCGAGCATTTCGTCTTCGGTCAGCAGCTGGAACTTCTCCAGCGGCGTGAGGCCGGGTTCGACGACGATGTAGCTTTCGAAATAGAGGACGCGCTCAAGCTGCTTGAGCTGCATGTCGAGCAGCAGGCCGATGCGCGACGGCAGCGACTTGAGGAACCAGATGTGCGCGACCGGAGCGGCGAGCTCGATGTGGCCCATGCGCTCGCGGCGGACCTTGGTCACGGTGACTTCGACGCCGCACTTTTCGCAGACGACGCCCTTGTACTTCATGCGCTTGTACTTGCCGCACAGGCATTCGTAGTCCTTCACCGGACCGAAGATGCGCGCACAGAACAGGCCGTCACGCTCGGGCTTGAACGTACGGTAGTTGATCGTTTCCGGCTTCTTGATTTCGCCGAAGGACCACGAGCGAATGCGCTCGGGCGAGGCGATGCCGATCTGGATCTCGTCGAAGGTTTCGGGCTTCGCGAGCTGGTTGGTGAATTTGGTCAGTTCGTTCATGACTTAATTTCCCAAGGGGTATTTCTAATGGGCGGAAAGCGGAGGGGGCGTTGGCCCCCTATTCCGCCGCGATCGCGAGGCCGTCGTCGTCTTCGTCGTCGCTGAGCGACTTCAATTCGACGTTGAGACCCAGGCTGCGCATTTCCTTGACGAGCACGTTGAAGCTCTCCGGAATGCCGGCCTCGAAGGTATCGTCGCCCTTGACGATGGCTTCGTAGACCTTGGTACGGCCGATCACGTCGTCCGACTTCACGGTGAGGATTTCCTGCAGCGTGTAGGCTGCACCGTAGGCCTGGAGTGCCCAGACCTCCATCTCACCGAAGCGCTGGCCGCCGAACTGCGCCTTACCGCCCAGCGGCTGCTGGGTGACGAGGCTGTAGGGGCCGATCGAACGGGCGTGGATCTTGTCGTCGACCAGGTGGTGCAGCTTGAGCATGTAGATGATGCCCACGGTGACCTTGCGGTCGAATGCTTCACCGGTGCGGCCGTCATAGAGGACCGACTGGCCGTCTGCGTCGAGGCCGGCCTTTTCCAGTTCCACGGTCACATCGCCTTCGCGCGCACCGTCGAAGACCGGCGTACCCATCGGCACACCCGTACGCAGGTTGCTCGCGAGTTCGACGATTTCCTCGGTCGAACGGCTGTCGATCGCATCGTGGTAACGCTCGCCGTAGGTGTCCTTCAGGCGCTCGATCACGGCTTCCGGCGGCTTGACCTTGGAATAGTCTTCGGCGGCGTTCGGGTTGGCAGCCTTCCACTCTTCGAGCTGACGGCCGATTTCCATGCCCAGGTTGCGGGCAGCCATGCCGAGGTGCGTTTCGAAGATCTGTCCCACGTTCATGCGCGAAGGCACGCCCAGCGGGTTCAGCACGATGTCGACCGGCGTACCGTCTTCGAGGAACGGCATGTCCTCGACCGGCAGGATGCGCGAGATGACACCCTTGTTACCGTGACGGCCGGCCATCTTGTCGCCCGGCTGAAGCTTGCGCTTCACGGCAACGAAGACCTTGACCATCTTGAGCACGCCCGGAGCGAGTTCGTCACCGCGCTCGAGCTTTTCCTTACGGTCTTCGAACTTTTCGTCGATGACCTTCACGCTCTCGTCGTACTGGGTCTTCACCGCTTCGAGCTGCTGCTGCCGGTTGTCGTCCGCAACGGCGAACTTGAACCACTCGTGCTTGTCGATGCCTTCGAGGACGTCGAGAGTGATCTCGCTGCCCTTCTTGACGCCCTTCGGCGCTGCCGAAGCGGTCTGGCCTTCGAGCATGTCGCGCAGGCGGTTGTAGGTCGCACGATTGAGGATCGCGCGTTCGTCGGCGGCGTCCTTGCGGAGGCGTTCGATTTCCTCGTTCTGGATCGCACGCGTACGGTCGTCGATCTCGATACCGTGGCGGTTGAAGACGCGGACTTCCACGACGGTGCCGGCAACGCCCGGCGGCAGGCGGAGCGAGGTGTCGCGCACGTCGCTGGCCTTTTCACCGAAGATGGCGCGCAGGAGCTTTTCTTCCGGCGTCATCGGGCTTTCGCCCTTCGGCGTGATCTTGCCGCACAGGATATCGCCCGGGTGCACTTCGGCGCCGATGTAGACGATGCCCGCCTCGTCGAGGTTGCGCAGGGCTTCCTCGCCGACGTTCGGGATGTCGCGGGTGATGTCTTCCGGCCCGAGCTTGGTGTCGCGCGCCATGACTTCGAATTCCTCGATGTGGATCGAGGTGAAGACGTCGTCTTTCACGATACGCTCGGAGATGAGGATACTATCCTCGTAGTTGTAGCCGTTCCAGGGCATGAAGGCGACGAGGCTGTTACGGCCCACCGCCAGTTCGCCGAGGTCGGTCGAGGGACCGTCGGCAATAACGTCGCCCGGTGCGACCGTCTCGCCCACCTTCACCAGCGGACGCTGGTTGATGCAGGTGTTCTGGTTCGAACGCTGGAACTTCTGGAGCGTGTAGATGTCGACGCCCGACTGGCCGGGTTCGACATCGCCGATGGCGCGGATCACAATACGCGTCGCGTCGACCTGGTCGACGATGCCGCCGCGCTTGGCGGTGATCGCCGCGCCGGAATCGCGCGCCACGGTTTCTTCCATGCCGGTGCCGACCCAGGGCGCTTCCGCCTTGACCAGCGGCACGGCCTGACGCTGCATGTTGGCGCCCATCAGTGCGCGGTTGGCGTCATCGTTCTCCAGGAACGGAATGAGCGATGCACCGACCGAGACGAGCTGCTTGGGGCTGACGTCCATCAGCGTGATCGTTTCACGCGGAGCCATCAGGTTGTCGCCGGCCTGGCGGGCCGAGACCAGCTCTTCCACGAAGCCGCCCTTGTCGTCGAGATCGGCCGAAGCCTGTGCGACGGTGTGCTTCTGCTCTTCCATCGCCGAAAGGTACACGACCTCGTCGGTGACCTTGTTGTCCTTCACCTTGCGATACGGCGTTTCGATAAAACCGTACTTGTTGACGCGGGCGAAGGTCGAGAGCGAGTTGATCAGACCGATGTTCGGGCCTTCCGGCGTTTCGATCGGGCAGATACGGCCATAGTGCGTCGGGTGAACGTCGCGGACTTCGAAGCCTGCGCGCTCACGCGTGAGACCGCCCGGGCCAAGCGCCGAAACGCGGCGCTTGTGGGTGACTTCCGACAGCGGGTTGGTCTGGTCCATGAACTGCGAGAGCTGGCTGGAGCCGAAGAACTCGCGCACGGCAGCCACGGCGGGCTTCGCGTTGATCAGGTCGTTCGGCATGACGGTCGACACGTCGACGCTGCTCATGCGCTCCTTGACCGCGCGTTCCATGCGCAGCAGGCCGACGCGGTACTGGTTTTCCAGCAGTTCGCCGACCGAGCGGACACGGCGGTTGCCGAGATTGTCGATGTCGTCGACTTCGCCCTTGCCGTCCTTCAGGTCGACCAGTTCCTTGACCACGGCGAGGATGTCTTCCTTGCGCAGCGTGGTCACGGTGTCTTCGGCGTCGAGGTCGAGACGCATGTTGAGCTTGACGCGGCCGACAGCCGACAGGTCGTAACGCTCGGCGTCGAAGAACAGGCCTTCGAACAGCGCTTCTGCGGTTTCCTTGGTCGGCGGTTCGCCGGGACGCATGACCTTGTAGATCGCTTCCAGGCCTTCATCACGGTTTTCGGCCTTGTCGACCTTCATCGTGTTGCGGATCCAGGGACCGGTGGTGATGTGGTCGATGTCGAGCAGGTCGAGGCTGTCGACGCCGGCAGCATCGAGCACTTCGAGGTTCTCTGCCGAGACCTCGTCGCCCGCTTCGATGTAGATGCGGCCGGTGCTTTCATCGATCAGGTCTTCGCTGGCGTAACGGCCGAAGACTTCTTCGGTCGGCAGCAGGAGGGTTTCCAGACCGTCCTTGGCAGCCTTGTTGGCGGCACGCGGGCTGATCTTCTGGCCTGCGGGGAAGACTTCTTCACCGGTCTTGGCATCGACCAGCGGGAAAGCCGGCTTCTGGCCGCGCCAGTTTTCCGCGACGAACGGCAGTTCCCAGCCGTCCTTGGCGCGCTTCCAGGTGACCTTGTCGTAGAAGTGGTCGAGGATGCCTTCGCTATCGAGGCCGAGGGCATAAAGCAGTGCGGTGACCGGCAGCTTGCGCTTGCGGTCGATACGCACGTTGACCACGTCCTTGGCGTCGAATTCGAAATCGAGCCACGAACCGCGGTACGGAATGATACGGGCGGCGAACAGCAGCTTGCCCGAGGAGTGGGTCTTGCCGCGGTCATGGTCGAACAGCACACCCGGCGAACGGTGCATCTGCGAGACGATAACGCGCTCGGTGCCGTTGATGATGAAGGTACCGTTGTCCGTCATCAGGGGCATGTCGCCCATGTAGACGTCCTGCTCCTTGATATCGAGGACGGAGCGGGTTTCGGTTTCCTGGTCGACTTCGAAGACGATCAGGCGCAGCGTGACCTTCATCGGCGCGGCGTAGGTGATGCCGCGCTGGCGGCATTCGACGATGTCGTATTTCGGCTGTTCGAGCTCGTAATGCACGAAGTCGAGTTCGGCAGTGCCGGCGAAGTCGCGGATCGGGAAGACCGAGCGCAGCGTCTTTTCGAGGCCGGAGACGTAATCGATCTCCTTGTTCGAACGCAGGAACTGTTCGTAGCTCTCGCGCTGAACCTCGATCAGGTTCGGCATGTCGACGACTTCGTGGATGTCGCCGAAAATCTTGCGGATACGCCGCTTCGCGGTGCCCGACGATGTGTTGCGGGGTGCCTTCGCCTTGGTAGCCATAAAGGAGCTCGTGCCTCTTTCAGTGTGCCTGCAACCCCGCGCGGACAGGGTCGCCAATAGATGTCTCATGCGCGTGAGAACCGTATCGCAAGACGCAAAAAGGCCGCAGGACAAGCACACCCGGTCGGGCGGCGGCTGCAGCTCTTATAGAACGTCGCGATATGGAAACGCCGCTTCCATCCTGGTTCCGATCCCCGCGCATGAATCGGACTCGCTCGAAGCGTGCGGTCGGGGGAGCATGTAGGAAGCGCGCAGGGGAAAGTCAAACGCCTGTTTGAAGGCGGCGAAGGCGCTTTGGCGATGGGGCTTTCCTACTGCCGCTCCGGCGCGCCAGACAAGCCCGGCACCAATGGTCGACCACCCCCTCTTGAAGCCCGGAAGCCCTCCCTGCCGAAAGCCATCGGTCAATCTGTCAACCAGGCCGGATCGGCCCAAGACATTGGAAAAGCGCCATTTTCGGGGATCCCGCCGAGGCGACAGTGTGTCGCCTTCGTCACCCGCGCGACTTGCCGCCCCCCAACATATCGTTTTTCGATATTATCGATTGACAATAAATGCGACTCGGCTTATTGATTATCGATATTGAAGATCAAGGAGTTCGATAAATGACCCGTTTCACCAACCACCTCGCCGCAGTGTCCGCCGCCATCGTGATCACAGTCCTGTCGCTGCAGGCAGTCACTGCCGTCCCGCTTGCCGAAACGACCGTAATGGTCGCCCCGGCCATCGCCTGAACCCGATTTAGGAAAGAGCCATGACCCAGACCCTTCCCAATGACGGCCTGCTCAAGGCAGCGCGCATCGTCACCCTGATCGCCCAGTTCTTGCTCGGCGTGGCATTCCTGGCCCTGCTGGTTGCCATCCCGATCGTCCTGATGAGCCAGGCGCATATCGTCGACGAGATGCTCCCGACTGCCACCGTGGCAGCAGGTACCGTGGCCGCCACTATCGCCGTGGTCCTGTTCATGGGCGCGATCATGGTCGCGATCGGCTTCTTCTTCCTGCGCATCCTTCGCCGGATCATCGGCTCGGTCGGGGAAGGCGATCCCTTCATTCTCGAAAACGCCGATCGCCTGCGCACGATGGGCTGGCTGGCCGTGTCGATCGAACTGCTCAAGCTGCCTGCCAGCGCCCTCGCCGTCTTCATCGCGCAGCAGGTGAAGCAGGACACCTTCACGGTCGACGTCGAACTTTCGATCACCGGCCTCTTGATTGCGCTGGTGCTCTTCATCCTTGCCCGCGTATTCCGCCACGGCGCCGCGATGCGCGAAGATCTCGAAGGGACCGTGTGATGCCAGCCGAAGACGAAGGAGCCACCATCATGGTCAAACTCGACGACCTCCTGCACGACCGCCGCATGACGCTGACCGAATTGGCGGAACGCGTCGGCCTCACCCTTGCCAACCTCTCCATCCTGAAGACCGGCAAGGCCAAGGCAATCCGTTTCTCGACGCTGGCGGCCATTTGCCGGGAACTGGATTGCCAGCCGGGCGACCTGCTTTCCTACGAGAATGCTTGACTCAGCCCACGAAATCCTTAGAGGCCCGCCGCGAAGGCGGGTCTCTTTGTATTCGCCCTCATCCGTCCGAGACAGTTGGTGACCGGGATTTGCCGGTCTTAATTTCCAGCCTAGACGGGGAAAAGAGATTTTCCGGCAGGCTTGATGCCCGCCGTTTCGCGCCAGATGGCGCACTCCTTCCCCCATCAACGGACTCGCCCGTGTTGTTTCGACAGCATGGACAAACGTAGCCGATCCCGGCGGAGCCATCCGGCGGGGTCATAGTGAAGGAGTATGGCATGGATCGTTCGCAGAAAGCCGATTCGGTCGCCCAGCTCACTGAAGTCTTCAACCAGGCAGGCGTGGTCGTCGTGACCCGCAACCTGGGCCTTACGGTCGACCAGTCGACCGAACTGCGTACGAAGATGCGTGAAGCCGGTGCGTCCTACAAGGTTGCGAAGAACCGTCTCGCCAAGCTCGCCCTGAAGGACACCGACTACGCAGGAATCGATGAATTCCTGTCCGGTCCGACCGCCCTCGGTTATTCCGAGGATCCGGTTGCTGCAGCCAAGGCTGTGGTGGAATTCGCCAAGACGACCGACAAGCTCGAAATCGTCGGCGGTTCGATGGGCGCGCAGAAGCTCGACGAAGCAGGGGTCAAGGCACTCGCCTCGATGCCGAGCCTCGACGAACTTCGCGGCAAGATCGTGGGTCTCGTCAACGCACCGGCAACCAAGGTTGCCCAGGTCGTCAACGCACCCGCAGCCAAGCTCGCACGTGTCTTCGGCGCATATGCCGCCAAGGAAGCCGCGTAAGAGCTGGTTCGACGCACGAACACATATTCATCGGGGCAGAAGCCTACGGGCACCCCGGCCTATTTATTGGAGTGAAACATCATGGCTGATATCGCCAAGCTTGTTGAAGAACTGTCGAAGCTGACTGTCATGGAAGCCGCTGAGCTTGCCAAGGCACTTGAAGAGGAGTGGGGCGTGAGCGCCGCTGCTGCTGTTGCTGTTGCTGGCCCGGCCGGCGGCGGTGACGCGGGTGCCGCTGCTGAAGAAAAGGACGAATTCGACGTCGTCCTCACCGGCGACGGTGGCAAGAAGATCCAGGTCATCAAGGAAGTCCGTGCCATCACGGGTCTTGGCCTGACCGAAGCAAAGGCCCTCGTCGAAGGCGCGCCGAAGCCGCTCAAGGAAGGCGTTGCCAAGGCAGAAGCCGAAGAAATCAAGGGCAAGATCGAAGCAGCCGGCGGTACCGTCGAGCTCAAGTAAGCTTCGTTCAGCTTTCGCTGATTTTGAAGAAGGGCGGTGCCGCAAGGCGCCGCCCTTTTTTGCGCCCGCCACCATTCTTGATCCCCGGGGATCCCTCTTGCGGGAGCGCTTGCCTCACCCCTCGAAAATAGGGTTCGAAAAAGATAGCGATTGGTCTTGCACCGCGGACACCGCCCTCTTAATGGCGCCCTCCCACAGGGGTCGTATACATGTTAGATTTGATTGGTTTTTTCGCGCTGTACGGCGCGCTGTGTTTTGTCGTCTCCGCGGTTCTGGTCAGGTTTGTGCCGGACTCGGTGTCGGCGCGGATCATTCGCAAGTGGCTCTCGGCGATGCTGGCGCTCCCCGTCTTATTGATCGTGGACGCGTTTGCATTCGCCGCAAGTCTATCCGCCGCGGCCATGCGTGGGCTACGGCGTCTCTTCGAAGTCATATCCGGACGCAAGCTGCGGTCGCGATCCTCGATGTATTTCAGCTACGGCTCGCAACCCCGACAGCGTCGTCGCCGGACCTGATCGCCGAGGATACTACATTCGGTAATTCAGCCTCAGCCCCATCATGTCGATGCCAGGGTTCTGTTCGGAATTGAACAGGCGCGCATTGCTGATGTGGACCCAGCTAGCCTCGAGAGACCAGCGTGGGTGGAGGTCCACACCGATCGCGAGCTCCGGTTCGAACAGGACGCGGCTACCGAGATCGGTCCGCATCCCGGTTGCAGGGTCGACCCGCAGATCGGGTGCGTCATGGATCACGAGGCCCACGCCGGGACGCAGGTAGAGCTTGCCGATCTCCGCCTTCCAACTCACGCCAACGCCGGCAAAATTCGTGTCGCCGCCTGAATTGACCGAGCCAAATACATAGGGCTGCGGGCCACCGACGCTCTCCAGACCAGCGATCGGATCGAAGCGATATCCGACCTGCAGGTCCGCCCCGCCCTCGCCCGTGTCGAATGTGAACGGCGTATCGACGCCATGCGCATAGACGCCGCCATAAACCTCGTCGGCATGGGCAGTTGCCGGAAGGCCGAAAGCCAGGGTCGCGGCCAGCAGGGCCGTTAGTCGAAGGCGCATCGCAAGTCCTCAATGGTCAGGAATGACGCGAAGCTAGAAGGTGAAGCCTTTCCGCTGGCTGAAGCGCCAGAAATGTTTGCGCGGCATTAACCAGACTGCGAAACCTCGTCTTGACGGCGACGCTTTAGCTGGGAGGGCATGGTCAATGCGCCCACCCTGCCCCGCCGTTCACGATCCGGCATAACCCTCGCCCTCGCTGGCGCAGGGTTCGCGGCAGTGCTGGCGATGCCCGCGCAGGCAGCCAGCCCGCAGGTCCTCCTCGCAGCTGCTCCCGGTGTCGCCGGTGCAGCCGATTGCGACGCGGTCCAGCCCGGCGCCGCGGCACGATCGGGCGCGACACTTTCGCGGCAGAGCAAGACGGCGGCCATCCTCGGCCAGGCGAGCGCTCTCGACGCTATTCGCGCACAGCAGGAAGGCCAGGAAGACCATCCGTTGTTTGCGGGCTCTCCAGCCAAGCCGCTCGAACCGGCTGCCGGCCCCGCACCGGCGAGGCAGGCAGGCTGCGGCGTGTCGAGCCCCTTCGCCGCGCGTGCCGTATTCGATCCGGTCCAGCCATTGTCCTTCATTCCGCGTCGCACCGCCCAACCGCCGATGGCAGCCGCCCCGGTGGTTGGTGGCGGCGCAGACCGCATACTTGGCAGCAAGCTGGTTCCGGTCGGCTCGACAAGCTTCGACAGCGCCTTTGCCCGCGTCAGCCGCACGCGCACCAACCTTGGCCCGACGCTCGCCGCTATCGGCGCGCCGCGTGTCGACCAGAACGCGCTGGTCGCCTCGGTCAACCGCTGGGTCAATCGCAGCATTACTCATGCCGAAGACCGCGACCTGTTCGGCCGCGCCGACTATTGGGCCGATGCCGGAACCACGCTGCGCCTCGGCAAAGGTGATTGCGAGGATTTCGCGCTCCTCAAGATGGAATTGCTCGCCGCTGCCGGCATTTCGCGCGACGACATGATCCTGACGCTGGCGCGCGACCTTATTCGCCGCCGCGATCACGCCGTGCTGCTGGTCAAGACCGATGCAGGCTATCTCATGCTCGATAATGTCGGCGACGCGCCGCTCGATGCCCGCGCCGACCACGGTTATCGCCCGGTCATGAGCCTTGGCGCCAAGCAGAGCTGGCTACACGGATACTGAGTTCGTGGCAGAGCGCGCTCAGCGCTCGGTCATCGCCCTGTCGAAAGCGCGGTTTACCGGCTTGAACAGATAGGACAGTACGCTGCGGCGAGCCGTCAGGATTTCGACATCGCAGATCATGCCCGGCACGATCGGCAGGCGAACGCCGCCCTTCTCGATAAAGGCACGATCCGTTTCGATCACGACCGCATAATAGGCTTCACGCTCGACCTCGTCGAAAATGCTGTCCGCGCTGACCTGCGCGACGCGACCCTTGATGCCCCCATAGATCGAGAAGTCATAGGCGGTCACCTTCACGTTTGCATCGTCGCCGACCTTCACGAATGCGCGGTCGCTTGGCGAGATGCGCGCCTCGATGAGCAGCTTGTCGCCCACCGGCACGATCTGCATGATCTGTTCGCCCGCACCCACGAAACCGCCCTGCGTCGTGACCTGCAAATCGTTGACGATGCCGTCCGACGGGGCACGCAGTTCGTTGCGGTCGCGCCGTGCAGAGGCACCGCGAATGCTCTCTTCGTTGACTGCGATGCGTGTCGCGACTTCGCTGCGCTCGGCCAGCGCCTGCTGCCGGAAATCGGCACGTGCCTGGCTGAGATCGGCTTGCGCCTGGCTGATGGCGGCCGAAGCCCTGCCCGCTGCTTGCCGAGCGGCCGCGAGCCGGCCCTGCAGGTCGACGACCTCTCGCTGGGCCGTTAGCAGGTCGGTCTGCGGAACGATGTTCTGTGCTGCGAGCGGGCGCAGCATTTCGACCTGCTCGCGCGCAAGGCGAAGGCTGCTTTCAAGGCTTTGAGCGGTCGCTTGCGCTTCCGACAAATCGCGGCGGCGCTGTTCCACCGCCGAAGCCAAGGAACTCTCACGTGCACGCGCGGTTGCCCGCCGCGCCTGTGCAAGCCGCGCTTCTTCTGCGCATGCCGTTCCCGGCTCGCATCCGATCTGACCTCCCGATGCCTCTGAATCCAGGCGCCGTGCGCGGGCGGCAAGGCGTTCGTTCTCTGTCTGGAGCTCGCCCAGGGCAGCAGACGACTGCGTATCGTCGAGGCGAACCAGCAAGTCGCCTTTCTTGACGCTCTGCCCGTTGCGCACGAGGATTTCCGACACCACCGCAGGCTCTGCCGGCTGGACCAGCTGCGCCTTGCTCGACGGGATGACCTTCCCCGTCCCGCGCGTGATCTGATCGACCTGCGCAAATGCGGCCCAGGCAAACAGCAGCGCGATGCCTACAGCTGCAATAACGATCAGGCGTTGTGCGGCGGGCATCGTACGCCAGCTTGCACCCAGCCTCATGGCGTCGCTCCTTCGGAACCGGTCTCTTCGTGAACAGCCTCGCCCTGCTCGCTCAAAGTCGAGCGATAGCCGGCGCTGGCGGCGACCGGGTCGGGGATGGACAGCCGCCATGTTTTCGTCGTGTCGATACGTCCACCGACATCGGCTGCGGCATGGCGGTCCTTCACGTCAGGCGCCACGGTTAGCCCGGGCGTAAAGGTCTCTTCGATCACCGCTTCCTCTTCCGCCTGTGCGGCAAGGCGGAACCGGTTGAAATCCACCTGCGGGAGGTACTCGCTTCCGCCCCAGCCACGATAGAAGCTCGCGGCCCGACCCGGCGAGCCGGGGAAGCGGTAAAAAATATGCCGGCCGATCTGGGTGATCTTGCCCAGCGTATAGGCCCATTTCGGCACCACGTAATCAGCGTGGTAGTGCGTCGCAGTGCCGACATCAGCCACGACGTGTCCGGCCAGCGCGTCTTTCGCCACCGCCTTTGCCTGCTTCCAGAGATTTGCCTGCGGCGTACGCATCAAAGCACCGTCGCAAGTGAAGCTGAACTGGCAGACGGGCCGGTTGTAGCCCTGGTAGACGACACCGCAGACGGTGTTCGGATAGGCCGGATGCCGGACGCGGTTCAACACAACCTGGGCAACGGCACGCTGACCCTTTTCCGGTTCGAGGGCAGCCTCGTAATAGACAGCCTGTGCGAGGCACTGGTTGGCCGTCTTGTAGGATGCGGAGCCCAGCGGAATGCCGGCGAAACCACGCGCAGTTTCCAGCCGCGCCTTCATCTTGGGAATGGCGAGATTGCGGCTCTGCGCATCGACGATCTGGGCCGCGCCCAATTCATCGATCTCGACCGTGCCCGTCGTCATTTCCGAGATGTCGCGCTGGAGCGACGGGGCGAGCTTCGCCATCGCCTGGGCCGAATTTGCAGGCGCCAGCAGGGACGAGGTGCCGACAAGCAGGCTGGCCAGCGCCAGAAAAGCAAGTGCACCGAACCGGCGGGCGCGGGTAACGGTTGCAGCGGTCATGATGCTGCTCCCTTCGCTGCGCCAGCCTTGGCCAGGACTTCGGCCACCGGACCATCTGCCGCCACGCGGCCGCGATCCAGGACGATCAGGCGGTCGCAGATCGAAAACAGTGCCGGGCGGTGGGTCGCGATGACGAGCGTCTGTTTTGCATCGAGCGAATTGCCCAGACGATCGACGAACATCTTCTCCGTATCGCTGTCCATCGCCCCTGTCGGCTCGTCCAGGAACAACAGCTCGCGCGGAGCGACCATGGCGCGGGTAAGCGCAAGGAAGCTACGCTGGCCGCCCGAAAGCTGCCTGCCGTCTTCGCCGACCGCACGGTCGAAGCCGCCGCTGTCGCGCGACAGGAAGAAGTCCGCGCCTGTTGCGCGCATCGCTGCCTGCAGATCCTCTTCGGAAATTCCCATCCGGCCCAGCGTCAGGTTGTCACGCACGGAACCGGAGAACAGCGCTGCGTCCTGCCCGACGAAGCCGAGCGCGTCGCGCAATTGCTGCGGACGATACTGGTGCACGTCGATACCGTTCACCAGCATGGCGCCACCGGTCGGCCGGTAGAGGCCGCACAGCAGACGGCCCAAAGTGGATTTGCCCGATGCGACCCGTCCGACCAGCGCCACGCGCTCGCCCGGTTCGATCGTCAGGTTGAGGCCGGAGAGCGCTGGCTGCGCATTCTCGTCATAGGCAAATTCGGCATTGTGAAATTCGATGCGCGGATTGCGGATTGCTGCCGGGGCCACGCTGGCGCCGAGACGACGCTCGTCCTCGCCCTCGAACAGGCGCTCGATACTGCCGAGCGTTTCCTGGGCCTGCCGCCCCCGCGTCAGCAGGAAGGCGATTTGCCCGGCGGGCGCAAGCGAGCGCGAGGCCAGCATCACGATGGCAATGATCGCGCCCATGGTGATCTGGCCGGAAGCGAAAAGGTAGTATCCGCCGATGATCAGCGACACGGTCGAAACCTGCTGGAAAACCTGGGCGAGGCCCACTGCCAGCGAGTTGATCGACCGCAGGCGCAGTTGGGAATGGCCGCCGATCTCGGCCAGCTGGTGCCAGCGCGACAGCATGCCGCCTTCGCCGCCCATTGCCTTGAGCGTTTCGGCGCCCGTCAACGATTCGACCAGCAGGGTCTGCTGCAGACCGTAATCGGCCTGCGCGTCCTGCGATGCCTCGACAACCTTCTTCTGGAGAACATATCCGGCGATCATCATCGCGGCGATGATCGTCAGCGGCACAAGTGCAAGCCAGCCGGCGATGATTGCGATGACCCCTACGAAAACAAGGAGGAACGCGACATCGACCACCAGGACGACCGAGGTCGAGGCGAAGAAATCGCGCACCACGGCGTATTCCGCCACCCGTGCGGCGAGTGAGCCGGTATGTCCCTTGCGTTCCGACAGGGGCACGGCAAGCAGGCGCGAAAAGATTTTCTGGCTGAGCTTGAGGTCGAGCCGCTGGGCAATTTCGTCGACGATGGAGGTGCGTGCGCGGCGCAAGGCGAATTCGAGAACGAAGGCCAGGACCACGCCCGTACCGAGAACCCAGAGCGTTTCCTGCGCCTGGTTCGGGATTACGCGGTCATACACGTTCATCGTGAAGATCGGCAGCGCGACGGCTAGCAGGTTGATCAGCAGCGAGGCCAATAACACCGGCATGAACGACCGGCGTTCGCGGCGCAATTCGCCCCAGAACCAGTGCTGGCGCGCCTTGGCGTGCCATGGCGCCTCGTCGGTGCGCATCTTGTCCGGATCGCCATGGATCGGGATAAGCGTTCCTGCAAAAGCTTCCGCGATACCGTCACGCGCTTCCCAGATTTCGCTGCCGGACTCAGGGCGCCAGACGAGGAGTTCGTCGCCCTGCATGTCGAGCAGGAGGACATACTGCCGCTCTCCCAGCGCGACGATGGCGGGAAGATCCTTGGCCGTCGACGGCAGCTTGCGCCGCTTCTCGATATCGTAATTCAGGCCGGCAAGCTCGAGCGCGGCCGCAGCCTGGTGGAGCGGAAGCAATCCGTCACGGTTGCGCGGCAGTTGCGCCAACAGGTCGCGTGCGAACGGCAGCCCGTAGCGACGGGCTCCTTCCGCAACGCACTCGACGAGCGGATCAAGGACCCGCCCGTCGATCTGTTCTGAAACCGTTTGTTCCATGGCCTCCACGAGCCCCTAGCGTGTCAATCTCCGTCGACGCGCCTTTGCAGCTCGGCCTCTACCGGCGGACCGTAGTCGAACCGCTGGCGTTCCTGCTCCATCGCACCGGCACCCGGTGCAATGCTCAACGCGTCTAGGAACTGGTTTGTAGCAGCTAACGTCTGGTACTGCGCAAACAATTGCGAGAAGCGTGCCGTTTCGAGACGTACCTGGGTGTTAAACCTAGTATTCTGCGCATCCAGCACATCGAGCAGCGAACGGCGGCCGATGTTGAACTGGCTGCGATAGGACAGCAGCAGGTCATCGCTCACCTGGCTCTGGCGTGCGAGCTGTTCGGTCACGCGGCGCTGCGTGTAAAGCTGCTGCCACGCAAGGCGGACGTCTTCCTCCGCTTCACGCTGGCGGTCATGCAGCGCATAGCGTGCAAGGCTCGCCTGGCGGATGTTTTCCTGCAGCTTGGCACGATTGATCCCGCCATCGAAGACATCCCAGCGCAGCACTACGCGTGCCTGGATATCGTTCGTTTCACCGCGGAAGCCGTCGATGTCTTCACCGACACGGCCACGCGCTTCGAGGCCGATCGTGGGCCACAGGTCGCCTTCTGCTGAATCGACGAGGGCGTTTGCAGCATCGACATCGGCTTGGGCTTCACGCACCAGCGGGTTGTTGATCCGTGCAAGGCCGATTGCGCTGGGCAGATCCGGCGGCATCGCGCTGGCAAGGTTCGGCGGCAGGGTTGCCGACGAAACGTCGAGCCCGGTCAGGCGGCGCAGCGAGATGTAGGCATTTTCGAGCTCGAGGCTCGCCTCTTCGCTACGGACCAGGGCCGACTGCAGACGCTCTTCAGCCTGTTGCTGGTCGGCAATCGAGATCGAACCTTCGTCGACACCGCGAGAAAGGTCGGTCACCAGCGACTGGTGGAACGATGCGTTGTCCCGCGCAGCGGCAACGACGCGCTGCTGGAGCAGGACGTCGAGGTACTGGCGAGCGATCTGCAAGGCGATGAACTCGGAGCGTTCAAGCACCCGCAGCGAAGCACCGTCGACACGGGCTGCCTGGCGCAGAAGCTCTCCGCGGCGGCGACCGAAGTCGAATACGGTCCATTCGCCGGTGATCCCGGCCTCGAGCGGATAAAGCTCTTCGTCGGAAATGCCGAGCGTGCGACGTGTGTTGTTCTCAAGCCGGCGGATGCCCGCACTCGCTTCGATGTTCACACGCGGCAGGAACAGGCCCTGCGCCTGGCGACGTTCGAATTCGATTGCCTCCTTGTTGTATTGCGCCTGCAGGATCTGCGGGTTCGACTGCATCGCAATCGTGATCGCTTCCTGCATGGTGACGGCTTCGGTCGCAGCATCCTGCGCCATGGCTGCCGGAGCTGCGCCTGCAAGCAGGAGCGCTGCGGTCATTGCTAGGGTTGTCGTACGCATTATTCGTCCCCCCTCTTATTCGCTGACCTGGATTTCGACGCGGCGGTTCTGCAACTCGCGCACGCCATCGGCAGTCGGCACACGCGGCGATTCCTCGCCCTGTGCCTGGGTCGTGATGCTGGAAGCCGGAATACCGCGGCTTGCCATCAGGTTCGCCACCGCTTCGGCGCGGCGCTGCGAAAGACCTTCGTTATAGGCGTTGCTACCGGCGCGATCGGTATGGCCGATCACGGTGAAGCTGTTCCAGTCGCAGGCGGGTGCATTCTCGACGACGTACTGGACGGTCTCGACGGCATCCTGCTGCGGGGTGGCGGAATCGAACTCGAAGAAGATCAGGCCCGGTGCTTCGCGGTTGCACACTTCCGGCGCCGGTTCGGGCGTCGGCAGCGGTGCCGGCTCGACGCGCGGGCGCGGGGCACGCTGCATCATGTCGTAAGCCAGAGCGCATCGCGACAGGCTTACCTCGTCGCGGGTGCTGGACTTGAGATAGCCGAGAGCAATGCCACACTGGGCCTTGGTTTCGCTGGCCCAGATGTAGCGCGGGTCGTTGGCGGCCACGACCGAATTGTCATTCGTCATCGCCAGACCTGCGTCGTAGCGCCGCTGCACTTCGGAGCGGAGCTCGTCCATGCCGAGCGCCATCAGGTCATCCTGCGCGAAAGCCGCGGAGGGCGTCAGCCCGACCGCAGCTCCTGCCAGCGTGAATACCGCTGTTATTTTCTTCATTGCAAGTTCCCCTGTTGCAGAGTTTCCTGAGTTATCATGCTGCCGTCCCGGCAAGGGCGGCATCATCGAGCTGGTCGACCGTCAGGCCGTTTGCCAGCGATTGAGCGAGGCCCGGCTGGACCATCGTGTCGAGCAACCCTTCGGTCGGGACGATCGACTGCCAGCCGTCGCCCTCTATGGCGCTTTCACTCGCGAAATGCGTAACCAGTGCGTCAACGCCGGCTTCAGCAGCGATGTCTTCGATCGCTTCACCGATTGCCAGCTTGGCATCCATCGCGCCATTTGCATTGGCGATTTCCGGCGCTTCGATGAGCAGCAGGGCTTCCATCGTTGCGCTTGCATCGCCGGTTGCCATGTCGAGCCCGCCGAATGCGTCGTTCGCAGCGAAGGTCCCGGCTTCGGGCGCGTCGAAAGCCGAATAGTCGATACCCATCTCCGGAGCGTCGAAGCCGAATACCGGAGTTGTATCGCCAATCGCGGAACCGCCGCCGAGGATATTGGCCTCGGAAGGAGCGATCTGGGCCGAGGCGAGATCGAAATCGGCTTCCTGGACGAAGTCCTGCGTGAACCCGCTTTCATCACCGGACAGTTTCAGCGCCCCGTCCATTTCCATGAAGGAGTAGGTCGAAGTCGAACCATCCCCCGGGCTATGGGACGAGTACGAGTCGGTTCCGCCGGTATCGCCCATCATGAAGGCGGACGCAGCTGCGGCGATCATGGTCGTTTCCATGGTGCGGGCGCTGCTGGCCGTCGTGGTGGCAGAAGCCGAGCCGACCGGATCGATAACAACCTCGATTGCATCCGTTACGATCACTTCGTCGAGATCCTCGTCGATGACCTTCAGGTCGAAGGACGTCGAAACGGGGTTCCCTTCTTCGGTTTCCGTGATCCGCAGGTCGGTGAGCGAGAACTTGCCGTCCGCGCCGGTACCGGCGTTGGTGATCTGGATGTTGTTGAAACCATCATCGGTAAAGGCCACGATGCTGAATTGCTCATTCACATCCTGGATCAGTGCCGTGTTGGTCTCCCAAACGATATCGAGACCGGTAAAATTGAAGTTGCTCACGTTGCCGTCGGCGCGATCGAACGAGCCCACGAGATTGCCCGAAGCGTCGTACACGTCGACGCGGGTGATCTCGTCGATCGAGTCCGACCCGTTATAGGTGGGCGCGGTCTGGTTCGTCCCCCCGTCGTTATCGGCATCATAGGCCGTGAGTCGGACATCCGCCGTGGTGCCGCCGGAGATCTGGTCGAGCGTGAAGCGGAAGCCGTTCACGTTCGACAGTGAATCCATCGTGTAGGCCTCGGGAGCCGGGCCACCGCTCAGGTCGACGCCGGTGAATTGTCCGAAGTGGATGTTGAGACCGGCATCGGGATTCTGGATATCGATGAACTGGCCATCCACGCCGACGTCATCGGTATCGCTGTTGACGGATCCTGCATTGATCGGGGTGAAGAGCAATTCGATGCTGCCGGTTTCGGCACTGTCGATGATCTTAAACGGCGGGTTGCCCGCCTGGCCACCCGATAGGTCGCTGAACTTGGTACCGGAGCCGTTGTCGACCGGTTCGATCAGGGTGAAGGTGTATTCCGCACTACCCTGATTGAGCTCGACCGTGAACACCAGCGTACCGCCCGTTCCGTCGGGTGCTGCGCCGGCCCGGCCTTCGATCGTGGTGCCATCGGAAGACACGTAGAGGAGCACGTCCGCACCCTGGTAGTCGAGACCGGAATCGTCTTCATTGGAATGGTTGAAGACGATGTCGCCCGGCTGGTCCGCGCCGATATTGTTCACCACTTCGCCATCGACATCGAGGTCACGCGTTGCGGCACCCGGCGTGTTGGTGAAGCCGGTGAGAATATCGACCGGATCGATCGCGACAGGGATGTCGTCGACTATGGAGATGACGATCTGCCCCGGGGTTGCGTCGCTGTCGCCTGTGGCGTCGGTGACGCTCATGGTGATGGTGTCGCTCAGCGGGTTCACCTCGCCCTGGCCCGTATGGGTCAGCGCTGCAGAGAGCGTGTAGGTGTACTGGTAGGTGAAAGTGCCATCGCCGTTGTCGACGATATTCGTGATCTCGATCACGCCCTTGGTCGTCGTCAGCGTGTCGCCGATGGCCGGATCGGTCAGCGTGTTGCCGTTGTCCGCTTCCAGCGTGAAGGTGACGTTTTCGCCATTGGTATCGACATCGAAGCTGCCTGCAGCAGTCTCGCTGTTCGCACCATGCTGGACGCCGTCCGCAAGACCGTCTTCATAGACCGTCAGCGCATCGCCCGTGATGTCGGGAGCGTTGGGATCCTGGTTCAGCGTGATGACCAGCTCTGCCAGGTCCGTATCGCCGTCGGCGTCGGTGATCTGGTAGGTGAAGGTATCGCTCGTGACCCCCGAGGGGATCGAGGCGGTCGTCAGCGTATAGGTATAGCTGCCGTCCGGATTGATCGTCAGGTCGCCATAGGCGCTCGAGACCGTCACTGCGCCGCCAACTGCCGTCAGCGCGCCTGCATCGCCTTCTTCACCGGTGCGTACACCGGTAACCTCGATACCCGACTTGCCATCGGTATCCGCGCCAAGCTCGTCCGGATTGTCGCCCACGCCAGCACCGTCATAGACGTTGCCGGTCGTGAAATTGTCCAGACCTTCGACGACGCTGTTCGTGTCGTCTTCGGCGACCGGGATGTCATCGACGATGGAGATGACGATCTGGCCCGGGGTTGCGTCGCTGTCGCCGGTGGCGTCGGTGACGCTCATGGTGATCGTGTCGCTCAGCGGGTTCACCTCGCC
>NZ_JAIUZK010000001.1:745000-1532627 GCF_020171965.1 Qipengyuania aquimaris | reverse complement strand
TCGGGAGCGTTGGGATCCTGGTTCAGCGTGATGACCAGCTCTGCCAGGTCCGTATCGCCGTCGGCGTCGGTGATCTGGTAGGTGAAGGTATCGCTCGTGACACCCGAGGGGATCGAGGCGGTGGTCAGCGTATAGGTATAGCTGCCGTCCGGATTGATCGTCAGGTCGCCATAGGCGCTCGAGACCGTCACTGCGCCGCCAACTGCCGTCAGCGCGCCCGCATCGCCTTCTTCGCCGGTGCGCACACCGGTAACCTCGAGACCCGACTTGCCATCGGTATCCGCGCCAAGCTCGTCCGGATTGTCGCCCACGCCTGCGCCGTCATAGACGTTGCCGGTCGTGAAGTTGTCCAGACCTTCGACGACGCTGTTCGTGTCGTCCTCGGCCGTGGGAACATCGTCGATGACCTGGATGTCGAGGGATGCAGTGTCCTGCGATCCGTCGGTATCGGTTGCCACCACTTCGAAGCTGTCGGTGACGTCGTCTTGGCCGGCAGCGTCATGCTCGAGCGTGTTGTCGCTCAGCTCGTATTCGTAGAACACGGTTGCCGAGACCACATCGCCATTGGCATCGGTGGTCACGGTGACATCGGTGATCCGGGCGGTGCCGAATTCGCCGCTGATCGAAACCGGATAGGTCTCGCCATTACCCCACACCGCAGTACCGCCAACCGTCAGAACGCTCAGCCCGTCGGGGCTGTCGACCGTGAAGCTGCCGTCCTGCACCAGCGCGTTCGTATCGGGCGACGAGCCTTCCGGCAGGTCGTCTTCGTCGACAACTTCTTCAGGTGTCTCGAGGTCGAGACCGTTGATGGTCACGATGTCGTCCGCACCGTTGATCGTGATCGTCAGCGTGGTGGGGCGGTCGTCGCCGTCACCGTCGCTCAGCGTGTAGTCGAAGACTTCCGTCAGGGTCTCATTCGAGTCGAGGCCTTGGACCAGCGGGTTCGAATTATCGAGCTCGTAGGTGTAGCTGCCATCCGCATTGAGTGTCAGCGTGCCGTACAGACCGGCAAGCGGAGCGCCCACCGTGCCCGCATCGGTGCCGAACGAGAAAGCCGACACTTCGGCGCCGTCCGCACCCTGCGTATCTCCGCCATTGTCGCCATTGGCTTCGGCATCGGTGATGACATTGCCGCTGGCAGTGAGCGGACCGTCTTCGGTCACGCTGTCCGTATCCGGACGTGCGGTGGGCACATCGTCGACGATGTCGATATCGAGATCGCCGGAGACAGTGTCGCCATCCTGGTCGGTAACGGTCACTTCGAAGCTGTCGAAAGTGTCGTCGCCGTCGGTATTGGTGGTCAGCTCGTAAGTGTAACCGATCTCGCCTTCGGCGATCGAGGTCACGGTCAGAGTACCGAAGCTTCCCGTGAAGGTCTGGCCAACGGCGGTCACAGCAGTGCCGCCGATCGTGATCACCGCCGGTCCGTCGGGCGCGGTGTAGGTGAAGGTACCGCTCGTGAACTCGCCATCGGTCGCCGCAGCCGAACCTGCCGGAAGACCGGCTTCATCGACTTCGGTACCTGCCTCCCCCTCAACCGGAAGATCCAGCGTGACCGGGCTGTCAGCGATGGAGATGACCAGCGTGGCCGTGGCCGTATCGCCGTCACCATCCGTGATCACGTAATCGAAGCTGTCTTCGACATCGCCGGGCGTGCCCGCATCGCGGGTGTAGCTGTAGGTTCCATCGGCCGCGATCGTAAGCGTGCCGTATGCGCCTTGCACGGTTTCGCCCGCAGCGCCCGAACCGCCCGAACCGGTGAAGGACGTGACAACCGCATCGTCCGCGCCGACGGTGTCGTTGGCAAGAACATTGCCGTCAACCGGGCCGTATTCGCCCGCCGCAATCGCATTGCTGTCGTTCTCTGCACTCGGCGCATCGTCGATGATGGCGATGACCAGCGTGGTCGAAGCCGTGTCGCCGTCGCTGTCGGTAACGGTGAGAGAGAAGCTCTCGCTGTCCGGGTCGGAGAGCGTATTGTCGAGCAATTCGAAGCTGTAGCTGTAGGCACCGTTGCTTTCGGTGATCGTCAGTACGCCGCTGTCGGTCGCAACCTGTCCGCCAGCGGTCACATTGACACCGTTAATGACGAGCGAGGCAATTGTGTCGCCGCCGGTCGTGATCGAGATGACACCGGTTGCGATTTCACCGTCGCTCGCCGAGTTGGAACCCGCAGGCTCACCATCGCGAGCGCCCAAGGCGGCCTCGTCGACGTCGTTGTCGCCTTCGACCGCAATTTCTGGAGTGGAATCGGGCGAAAGGGTGAGCGTTACGGTGGCGGTAGAAACGTCACCGTCGCCATCGGTAATGGTATACTGGAACGTGACGGTTCCGGTCTCACCTGCACCCGGGGTGTAAGTGAAGCTGCCGTCGTCATTGTAGGCGAGGCTGCCCGTACCACTGAGCGAGCCGTCTACGGCTTCAACGCCGGTCGCAAGGTCCACGCCGTCTGCGCCGACAGTATCGTTGGCGAGAACATCGATCGAAATCGAAGCGTTTTCGCCAGCCTGCGAGGCGGCGTCGTCGACCGCCTCCGGAACGTCATCGACGATTGTGATGTTCAGATCGTCTTCGGCTTGGTCGCCGTCGAGATCGGTAATGACGATCGGGAAAGTGACGGTCGTGCCGTCGGTATCGCCGGTATTGTCGGTCAACTCGTAATCATAGGTGATCGTGCCGACGCCGGTTTCCGGGTCATAGGTGTAGCCGGTAACAGTAAGCGTGCCGGTATCGTCCGACACAACGACCTGCGGCAGGTTGTCGGGGTCGATGACGGTGCCGCCGATGGTGATCGTGTCGACGCCGTCGGGCGAAGTGAAAGTAATCGTGCCGGTCGCGGTCTCATCGTCGCCGTCGAAGTTCGAGCCTTCGGGCTCGTCATCGCGGGTATCGGTCGTCGGCGGGAGCTGCCCCTCTTCGACCACTGTCGCGTCATCGCCTTCGGGAACGTTGGTGATCACGTTCGGCGCATCGCCGATGTTGATGGTCAGCGTCGCGGTGCTGGTGCTGCCGTCCGCATCGGTGATCGTATAGGTGAATTCCTCGCTGACACCGCCGGGGGTGTTGACGAAGCGATCGTAGGAATAGCTGCCGTCGGCATTGAGCGTAAGTTCGCCATAAGTGCCGACAAGGGTGTCGCCGGGGGCTGCCGAGCCGCCGCCATTGGCGAAGCTCGTGACCGCACCGGCTTCGGCATAACCGTCGGCGCCGGATTCGTCGTTGTCCGTGACATTGCCGAAGATCGTGTCGTGCGAACCGCCCGGCACATCGTTGCTGTCATCGCGCGCAATCGGCGCGTCGTCGATGACATTGATCTGGAGCGTCGCGGTGGCGCTGTCGCCATCGGTGTCGGTAACCGTCATCGAGAACGAACCGTCGACGGTCTCGCCGACGAGGTTGTCCGTCAGCGTGAAAGAAAATCCGATCTCGCCACCTTCGATGTCGATGCTCGTGATCGTAAGGATGCCCTTGTCGCCGACGAAGGTCTGGCCGACTTCGGTGATCGCAACGCCGTTTATGGCCACCGACGCAACGCCGTCGGGCGAATTGAACACGATCGTCCCGGCCGATGTTTCGAGGTTGGTCTCGTCCTGGGTGCCTTCGCTCTCGTCGGTTCCGTCGACAGTGCGGGCCGGCAAGCCCGATTCGTCGACCGTCGCGATCGCGTTGATGACGCCTGCCGGATTGTCCGGCGTTTCGACTACGATATCCGGATCTTGGTCGACCAGGTACGGAATGATCTCGCGCTCTTCGGGTTCGGGGAACTGGAGCTGCGTATAAGGAAGCAGGTCGCCGATATCATAGGCGGCCTGGATGTTGCCCGGATCGACTTCGAAATTGCCGCCCGAGCTCTGCGGATCACCGGCAGCGGGCTGCGGCTCGTTGCCAGTCAGCAGGGCTGCGAGGTTGGCCGCAGGAACGGTGACACTGTCGACCACGATCTGGGGCACGATGATCGCGCCTTCGGGAATGACGATGCGCGTTCCGTCGTCGAGAACGATTACAAGGTCGCGGCCTGAGGAAGTCAGGTTTTCGAGAGAAGCCCCGTCGGGAAGGAAGACGACACCGTCTTCATTGGGAACAAGGACGATGTCCGCATTGGCACGAGTGGCCGCGGCCGAGGACTGGCTGTTGCCGGTGTCCATGTCCTGGCTGTCCTGTGCGTCGGCGAATTCGCCATTCTGCTCGAAACTGTCCATCATCTCGGTCCTCTTCTCAGCCGGATGGAGGAGCGAAATCCCCTCCGTAGCGCGAGAATTGCCGAACATGATGCGAGCCGGAAAAGACCGGGAGACCACCCCCCAAGATCATCTCGAGCAAGATACGGGCACAGGCCCGTCCAGCAATTTTCGCGGCCCGACTTTTCATCTCCACTCGGCGAATCGAGTTGCCGGAGAGACGTGTCGTTGCATTATGTGAAACAGTTTGAGGGCAATCTTTCAATGTTGTTAACTACTTGGCGCAGCCCGCAAATCACCCGAATCGGGCGGATTTCAGGCGAAAATCGCCAGTAAAACACTGATTTTTCAAGATACATTGTCACTGTCCGGTTTTGGGACGAGAAGACAAGAATTCGGCGCGGCTCAGGCGCTCGCAGAGACCCTCTGCCGGAAGGTAACGTTCACACGGTCCGAGAGGAGTAAATAGGGCATCCAGATGAAAATGCTGACCATGACCGTGTTCATATTGGCCATGAGCAGGGTGCCCAGGGGCTCGGCCACTTCGACCGGCAGACCCACGCCTGAAAGGGATCCCGCGATCGCAACCTGCGCGAGAATGTCGAGGATCCAGACATAGGCGAGCATCTTTGGAAAGAGGGGCACGCGGCGGAGCGCGAGGACAAAGCAGACCATGTAGAAGAAATTCATCATCGCCAGCTCGGCCGCCATCGCGAGATAAAGGATATGACTCCACGCGGGCGCGTGCGCGAGGAGCGCGGGCTGGATCATGAAGAACTCACCTGTCCGCATCACGATGCCGAACAACAGTCCCACGAGAAGCGAGGTCAGGAAGCCGGTCGTCCCGTAAAGCGGGTGGCTATGCGCCTCCTTTAGGCGCAGGCTCCTCCAGCGCCCGAAGAGGGCGAGCCGGACACCCGGTGCATTGTCGATCGACTGAAAGGCAGCGCGGGCCAGAAGGAAGCCGAGCAGCGGCGCGATGATGATTGCGAGATAGGGAATTGCAGCAAGGGCAAGCCAGTCGATGTCCGCCCCAAGCCTTCCCGCCTTGACCAGCTTTGCAACCGAAAGCAGTGCCATGACGCTTACCCATGCAACGGCCAGGTGATTAAGATGCGCCTCGATCCAGCGGGTTATTGCCACGCTCCTGAGCGCGAGCTTTCCGGAATAGGCCCTGACAGCGGTAGCGATCGGCCCTGGGGATCGAACCCCTTCCTGAGACACCACCCCCAGGAAGTTCCGAATCATTTCAATCTCCTAGCCGAATCACAATCGTGCGGCGCACGCGACATTCGGGTAAAAATGCATCACTCTTAGCTTTTGTTAACCTACGATCTTTACTTTTGCCCAATTTAAGTTACTAAAAAGTAGACAAATTGTGAAAGCGTTGCACCGAAGTTGACCGTAAGCAGCGTTTGAGTGAACTTAATTGTGCTCCGAGGGAGCCAGCGTGAAACGAACCGGTGCATCCGGTTACATAACCAAAACAGGTCGCGCCGGTTCCACAACGTTACCCCCCTCGGGCGGGCCATTCCGGAAATAGATGCCGGAGGTCCTGTGTATGAAATGACAGATCGTCTCTCCTGGCGAATGTCTTCAAGACTTGGGGTAATACTATGTTCAAGAACTACATCACTGAAGAAGCCGGTGCATCGGCAGCTGAATACGCTCTGATCCTCGCCATCGTTGGCGCCGTGATCGCTACGGCAACCATCGCGCTTCGCGGCGAAATCGTCACCGCGATCAACAATGCGAAGGACAACGTGAATCAGGCTAACAAGTCGACCACCGTCTAAGCAAAAATTAAGGTCCCGCCGGCACAGTCGGCGGGACCTTTTCTCGTTTTCAACTCGGGGGGGTAAAGATCATGCGTGGCAGGAATCTGCTCATTGCCGGTATTGCCGTATTCCTCGGCCTGTTGGCCGTGTACCTGGCGAATGCCTATTTTACCGGAATGGAAGAACGGCAGGAAGCGATTGCCGAAGAGCAGCAGCTCGCCCGCATCGTGGTTGCCACCCAGCCCATGAGTTTCGGCCAGCCGTTGACCGACACCACGGTCCGGCTTGCAAACTGGCCCGCGGAATCGGTTCCGGAAGGGGCCTTCACTTCTCTCGAACAGGCCATGATGGGCGGGCGCGTCGCGCTTCGTCCGATCGTGCCCGGCGAACCCATCCTTGCCACCAAGGTCAGCGGCGACAATGGCCGCGCGAGCCTGGCATCCAACCTGCCCGAAGACATGCGGGCGGTCTCCATCCCCGTTAACGCGGTTGCCGGTGTCGGCGGCTTCGTTCGCCCGGGCGATGTGGTCGACGTCATGTTGACCCGCATGATCCCCGGCCAGAACCAGCAGCAGCAGGACAAGATGACCACGGTCGTGCTCGAGAACGTGCTCGTTCTCGGCATGGACCAGGTTGCAGACGAAAATGCGACCGAGCCGGTCGTCACTGCCACCGCAACCCTGCAGGTCGACATGTTCGGCGCGCAGAAGCTGACGCTCGCCCGCGAAGTCGGCAATCTCAGCCTGGCACTGCGCAACGTCGAAAACCAAGAAGTCGGCGCGACGGAAACCGTCGTGGCAAACGACCTTGGCGGCGGTGGGCGCTACATCAACCGCAGCAGCGGCGCTCCGGCACCGGTTCTGGCGGCTCCGTCCTATTCTCCGCCTTCCCGCGGCGCTACTTCTGCGCCCAGGCAGGCACGTGCACCGGCTCGCCCGCGCGGTCCGACCATGAGCGTGGTGCGTGGCACCAATGCTGAAACCTATTCCGTGGAGACGCTCCGTGGCAATTAAGCACTCAGCCCTTTCGGCTCTCGCCTTCGCAACCGCGCTCGGGGCGGCTACCGTTCCCCACGCAGCCATCGCCCAATCGGGTTATGCTAGCGAATCCATGCATGCCGGTACGGTAGAAATCCCGGTCAACAAGAGCCAGGTCGTTACGGCTGACGTGCCGATCGACCGTGCGATGATCGGAAACGACTCGATCGCAGACATCCTGCCGGTTTCCGACCGTTCGGTTTACGTGCTCGGCAAGGAAATCGGCACGACGTCGCTCACGCTTTACGATCGCTCGAACCGCGTCATCGCGGTGATGGATATCGCCGTCGGCCCCGACGTACTGAGCCTGCGTGAACAGATGGCCGACCTCATGCCCGGCGAAACTGTCGACGCGCGCATGACCGGTGACGCTATCGTTCTCTCCGGTACCGTAAGCGATGCTGGTGTTGCCGACCGCGCGGTCCAGCTCGCCTCTGCCTACGCAGGCGCAGACAAGGTCGTGAACCTCATGACGCTCGGTGGCAGCCAGCAGGTGATGCTGGAAGTCCGCTTTGCCGAAGTGTCGCGCAGCATCGGCAAGGATCTTGGCGTCCGGACCTTCTTCAATGGCAACCGAGTTTCGGGCGTCACGGGCTCTGGCTCGCAGCTTACGCCCGGCGTTGGAAACAGCAATTTCGGCAATGGCGACCTGCAGGTCTCCGAAATCACCAACGCATTCGGCGTCATCACCCGCAGCTTTACCGATATTCTCGGTCTCGATGTGGATGTCGCGCTTGACGCGCTGGAAGAGAAGGGTCTTGCGAAAACTCTGGCCGAGCCGACCCTAGTCGCGCTTTCTGGGCAGCAGGCATCCTTCCTCGCCGGCGGTGAGTTTCCGATCCCCGTCGTGCAAAGTGGCGGTGGCGTCGGCGGCGGCCAGAACGGCATCACCGTCGAATTCAAATCCTTCGGTGTCGGCTTGGGCTTCACGCCAACCGTGCTGTCGAACAAGGTCATCAACCTGATCGTCGAACCGGAAGTCAGCTCGATCGACGAAACCGCGTCGATCAATCTGAACGGCATCCGGATCCCTGGCCTCCAGACCCGGCGTGCCAGCACGGTGCTCGAACTGCGTGACGGCGAAAGCTTCGCAATTGCCGGGTTGCTGCAGCGCGACTTCCAGACGACAGTCAACCAGGTTCCGCTGCTTGGTTCGATCCCGCTGATCGGATCGCTGTTCCGCTCGACCAGCTTCCAGAAGGGCGAGACCGAATTGCTGATCATCGTGACGCCGCGCCTGGTCGCGCCGATCCGGCCCGAACAGGTCCAGCTACCGACAGATCGCGTCAAGGACCCGATCCAGGCCGATGTACTTCTGAACGGCAACGCACATCGCACCAACGACCTGCCGCCGATCGCCGGCGATACTCCGGCCAATACGCAGCAGGGCACAGAAACCAACGCGCAGGAGGCAGCCGATGGCTACGAATACTAAGGCTCTTCGCACCGTGCTCCTGACCGCAGGCGTTATCGCCACGGCAGGCTGCGCGACCGGTAGCGGAAACGACTTCATGGCGGACACCAGCTGGGGCGAAGCAAATCGTCGCACGATGGCCGCCCAGGTTATCGATCCCAATCCTGTATACGAAACCGCGATCCCGCCGACGACTGCCCAGAACGCGGTCGCCGCAATCGATCGCTACTACGACGATGCCGTCAAGGAGCCCGACGAGGTCTCCACGACTGAGTCGCCGGAATAAGCCGGACATGAAACAATGGTTAGTGCAAAAAACCTTCTAAACAGGTTCCATAAGGAAGAGCGCGGCGCAGTCGCCGCGACCTATGCGCTAGCCATTATCCCACTCATCGCCATGGCCGGCGTCGGCATGGATTATGCCCGGCTTATGGGCATGGATTCCGAATTGCAGAACGGCGCCGATCAGGCCGCCCTTGCCGCCGCGACACAGCTCGATGGCAAGACAGGCGCTTGTAGCCGCGCCGCTAATGCCGCGGTTTCGCTGGTCTCCAACCTCTCACTTCTCGGCAGCGGGAACAGTGCGGTGACAGTGCCTACCGAAACGGCGTGTGACGCAACGGGGCAGGTCCGCTTCTATCGCGACAAGGCGAAGACACAGGCGGCAAACAGCGATGCCACCGCACGCTATGTGGAAGTCGACGTCAATGCAAAAACGGTCGACTATGCCCTTCTGCCGGTCACTGGTCTGCTTTCCGGCGCCACTCTCGATGCAACTGCATTTGCAGGATTGGGATCGGCCATCTGCCGTGTCCCTCCGCTTATGATGTGCAGTCCCGATCCTACCAGGCCGTTCGATGCTGCAGCAAAGCGCGGCATGGGCGTGCAAATGACCGGCCAGGGCGGCAACAGCTGGGCTCCTGGCGATTTCGGCTTCCTTGAAGTCGGCCAAGGCCAGCTTTCGGATCTCGTCGACGCGCTCGCCCTTGATATCGGTGCATTGAAATGTGCGCCGATTGACGGTGGGACGGACCCGGAAACCGGGAATGCACAGGTCTTGTTCAGCGCGATCAACACCCGCTTCGATATCGGTGATGGCAATGGCGGCCAGCTGAGTGTCTGCAATTCGGGGGCTTGTCCGCCTGCTCGCAATGTCGTGAAGGACGTGGTGAAGCAGAACGCAAACACCAACCCGAATTCCTGCCGCCTGAACAACAATGCCTGGGAATTGCCGCCTGTAGGCCGGCGTTTCCGGCCCGGTACTGGAACCGGCACAGAGCCGCGCACGGCATCTTTCGATGCCGACGGCATTATCGACGCGATGGGCCTTTCGCGCGACCTTTGCCATTACAATAGCTATGGGGTGACGTGCACGTCTCAGAATGGCGGCTTGAGCAATCGCTTCGGCAGCAAGCAGTGGGCGATTGCGGAGTATTTCGCGAAGAACCACGGGACAGGCATTCCCGCAACGCTTCCCGGCGGTGTGAACGCGACCAGGTATCAGGTTTATCGCTGGGAAATCGACAATAACGTCATTCCGCACGACATCGCAGCGGGCAGCGGCAGGCAGTACGGTCGTCCGATATGCCTCCCCGGCACCTCAACCATCGACCGTCGCGTGCTGACGATCGCGGTCGTAAAGAATTGCGACGCTCTCAGGGGCGGATCTACCGCCGTGGAGGTCGACGAGTGGGTCGATATGTTCCTCGTCGAACCGATCGTGGACGACAGTACGGAAGTGGCAAATGGCCGCATTCGTGACGGCGTCTACATGGAAGTCATCAGGGAAGCGGCCGTCGGTGGCGGTGCGGGCAATCCTACGCCCCAGGCCATCCGCAAAGACGTGCCGTATCTGATCGAATGACCTATTCCCGCGCCTTCTTGCCCTCCCAGAGCGGTGCCGCAGCTTCGGAAATGGCCTTGGTCCTGCCGCTGCTCCTGGCGATCATGTTCGGCGGGTTCGAGGCCGGTCACTACTTCTATACCGAACACAAGATCATTAAGGCAGTGCGCGAAGGCGCGCGGTACGCCGGTCGCCTCGGCTTCACCGGTGCAGGCTATTCCTGCCAGACTGCCGGCGGACCGACCGCATGGACTGCAGCTGGCAATCCCTCCCTTTCGAATACGCGGGCAGTCACCGTCTACGGCTCGACCGATACGAGCGGAAACCCCCGCATTGCGAACTGGGCGCTGACCGACGTCACCGTCGAATACCAGTGCAACTCCGCCTTCAACGGCGGGATTTATAGTGCTCAAGCTTCGGGTGGCCCGGTTGTGCGGGTCACCGCCACTGCGAGCTATCCCTCGTTGTTCAACCAGCTTGGTTTCATCGATGGCTCTGCCACGGTGAATGCAAGCGCTCAGGCACCGGTGAACGGCATATGAGCGTTCTGGCCAAATATGTCCGCGACGATCGCGGCGGGGCGGCAGCGGAATTCGCGCTGATCGTGCCGATCATGCTCGTTTTCCTGCTCGGTATTCTCGATGTCGGCTTCTACGCGTGGCAGATAAACCGCGCGGAAAAAGCGACCCAGATGGGCGCGCGTTACGCGGTGGTCACCGAAATGGTCCCCAATGGCCTGGAGACCTACAGCTTCGTCCTCGATGGAAGCACTGTGCAGGGCACCGCGGTTTCGCAAACCGCCTTCCCCGGCGTGGCCTGCACGTCGACGGCATGTACGTGCAAGGCCTCGTGTTCCTTCACACCGGGTTTCGACGCTACGGCCTTCAACAATATCGCAGACCGCATGCGCTTGTTCAAAAGTGAAATAACAAACGCCAACGTAAAGATAGATTACGATTGGTCAGGGCTCGGATACGCGGGCGATCCTAATGGTCCGGAGGTCGCGCCTATCGTGACCGTCCGGCTTGAATCCATGCAGCATCGCCCACTCCTTTCTTTCCTTCTCGGAACTGTCGATCTTCCCGATTTTGCTTACTCGCTGACGGCTGAAGACAGTTCGGGCAATGTCTCGAATTGAGAGCGCCATGACCGATTTTTCTGACACCTACGAAACGGACAACGGGATGACCCTTCCAGAAGGCGTGCATGTGTTCGCGCGTAAAGAGGCGCTGGGCAATGTCGCCATCCTCGAAGATTCGGTGACCTTGCACCGCCTGGGCACCGCCGAGGATTTTCCGGAGCAGGCCGTCGCCCAAGCAGCGATCGCGGTGGTCGAGATCGATTCCGATGATCCGGCGTCGCTTGCCCGTCTCGAACGCTTGCGGGCCAAACGTCCGAGCCTTCCCGTCATCGCCGGGTTGCAGGACGCACCGGTAAGAACGGTCCGCTCCTTGCTGCGCAAGGGCGTTTCCGATGTGCTGGAATTGCCCTTCTCCAGCGAAGAACTGATTGCTGCCATTGTAGACGTTTCGCGCGATGCGAAGCCGTCTGCGCCTGCGGTTCCGACCAAGCTGGCACCGGTTGTCGCGGTACTCGGCGCAGCTGGCGGTGTCGGGGCGACCACCGTCGCGACCCAACTGGCCACGATGCTGAGTTCGCGTTTCGGCGAAGGCGCGCGTACTGCTCTCGTCGACCTGTCATTGCAGAGCGGCGATGCCGGAGCTTATCTCGACCAGCGTCCGCGGATGACGATCAGTCACCTGTTCGACGCTATCGACAAGATCGACGACGACCTCATGCGGTCGGTTGCCGTGGACTGCGGTGACGATCTCGATCTGTTTGCCGCTCCCGACGATATCGACCCGATCGAAAGTGCATCGGCCGATGCGATCGCAAGGATGATCCGCGAAACGCGCAAGCGTTACAGCGCTGTGGTGCTCGACATGCCCGCGACCTTGCCGAACTGGGCGATGCCGATCCTGCTTTCGGCGGATGAAGTCGTGCTGGTCGGCGTGGGTCGCATCGCTGCGCTGCGTCACGTGAAACGCAAGCTGTCGCTGCTCCAGATGCTCGGCCGCGAACGACAGAACATCTCCATTGTGCTCAACCGGATTTCGGGCGGTTTATTTAAACGTTCCGATGTGTCCCAAATGGAGGACCTGCTCGGATATGACGTTGCGCAGACGCTAGAGGAAGATACGCAGTTGGTCGAAGAGGCGCAGCTGCAAGGCGTGGGTGTCTCGACGCTACAGAAGCGTGCGCGACTATCTCGCCAGATTGCCGACCTGGCCACTTCGATCAGTGCGAAGATCGGGAAGGAATACTGAGATGTGGAAGACCAAACTCGACGAGACGTCGCACGAGGCGCCGGTCACCCAGCAGAATGACGCCGACCTGATTTCTGCCGAGGATGAGGAACGCATCCTTTTTGGCAAGAAGGACGAGCATACCGAAAAGATGCTCAGGCTGAAGCTGTCGATCCATCACAGCCTGCTCGATCGCCTGAACTTGGCCATGCTCGACCAGACCCCGACCGAGCAGATCAAGGCGCAGATTTCCAGCATCCTACCCGAATTGCTGGCCGACTTCGACGAACCGCTCAATCGCGAAGAGCGTGAAAAGCTGGTGCAGGAACTGGTCGACGAACTGATGGGTCTCGGCCCGCTCGAGCCGCTTCTTGCCGACGAAACGATTACCGACATCCTGGTCAATGGCCCTGAAACGGTCTTCGTGGAAAAGCGCGGGATGCTCCAGCCGGTGCCAACAAGGTTCCAGGACGAAAAACACCTGATGCGCGTGATCCAGAAGATCGTCAGCGCGGTCGGTCGCCGGGTCGACGAAAGCTCGCCCTTCGTGGACGCCCGCCTCGCCGACGGCTCGCGTGTAAACGCCATCGTCGCACCGCTTGCGCTCGACGGTTCGCTGGTTTCCATTCGTAAATTCGCCAAGAGCCCGATCAGCATTGCCAAGATGATCGATCTGGGCAGCGTTCCCGAGCAGATGGCTCCGGTGTTCGAAGCGATCGTCAAATCGCGGCGCAACGTGCTTATCTCCGGCGGTACCGGTTCGGGTAAGACGACGCTGCTCAATGCCATGTCGTCCTACATCGACGAGGCGGAACGCATCGTCACCATCGAGGACTCCGCCGAACTCCAGCTGCAGCAGGCGCACGTCGCCCGCCTCGAAACACGTCCGGCGAACATCGAAGGAAAAGGCGAGGTAACCCAGCGCGATCTCGTCAAGAACGCCCTTCGTATGCGTCCCGACCGCATTATCGTGGGCGAGGTCCGCGCCGGCGAAGCCTTCGACATGTTGCAGGCCATGAACACCGGCCACGACGGCTCGATGACCACGGTCCACGCCAACACCCCCCGCGACGCGCTGAGCCGTGTCGAGCAGATGATCGGCATGAGCGGCATCGACATCACGTCGAAGAGCTCCCGCGCCCAGATCGCCTCGGCCATCAACGTCGTCGTCCAGGTCGGACGGCTTTCCGATGGCCGCCGCAAGATCAAGAGCTTGTCCGAAATTACCGGCATGGAAGGGGAAACGATCACCATGCAGGAAATCTTCCGCTTCCGCATGACGGGACGCGCAGATGACGGTTCGGTCCTCGGCCATTTCGAGGCCACCGGCATCCGGCCCAAGTTCCTCGACGAGGCAGAAGCTCACGGCATGCATCTTTCGCCCGAACTATTCCGTCCGGACATGAAGCTGGGCTGATGACGACCGAAATCATCCGCATCGTCTTCCTGCTGGCGATTTTCGCCGCAGCCTTCCTCCTGTTCCAGACTGTCGGCCGGGCCGTCGCGGCCCGCAGGGCACATACTGTCGCCACCAATCGACGCATGTCCCTGATCCAGAAAGGCACGGCACGCGAGGACCTGTACGGAGAATTGCTGAAGAACCGGCCTCGCGAACACGAAGCGCTACCTCCGCTGCTGCGACGCATGGCGATCGGCTTCGAGCATATGATCTACACGTCCGGCATCAGCTGGAGCATTTCGCAGGTCTTGGTCGCGATGGCAGTTGCCATCGGTCTTCTCTTCATCATCGCGTTGGGGATTGCTGTAGGTGCCGGAGCGGAAATCGGCTTCGGGGCCATCCAGCTGTGCCTTTTGTTTGCGATCGCAGCAGGGGCAGGCATCCCGTATTTCATCCTCAAGCAGGTCGCGAATAGCCGTCGCAAGACCATGGAAAAGCAGTTCCCGGTTGCGCTCGACATTTTCGTGAGGGCCCTGCGTTCAGGGCACCCTGTCGCCTCCGCAATCGAGCTGCTGACCCAAGAGATGGAAGACCCGATCGGTTCGGAATTCGGCCTTGTGAGCGACGAGATCACTTATGGTGCAGATTTGACCACTGCCCTTGATTCAATGGCTGACCGCTGGAAACTGGAAGACATGCGCATGTTCGTCGTCTCGCTCTCGGTCCAGAGCGAAACGGGCGGCAACCTTGCGGAAATTCTCGAGAACCTGGCCGGCGTGATTCGCGATCGTGCAGCCATGTACATGAAGGTCCGCGCCCTGAGTTCGGAAGGGCGAATGACCGGCTGGATGCTCAGTATCCTGCCGATCTTTGCATTTGTGACGACCTTCCTCGGGGCACCCGAATTCTATCTCGATGTCGCGGAAGACCCGATTTTCATCTTTGGCTCGATCTTCCTGATCCTGCTCTATTTCGTCGGTGTCTTCGCCATTCGCAAACTCGTCGATCTGAAGGTCTGATATGCTCGAACTCGCAGCCACAAGCCTTGTCGTGCGCCTCCTCGTCCTCGCGCTGATTTTCGCGTTGGTGACGGGAGTGATCCTGATCGTCGTGAATGGCGTCGAAGCACGTCGCCGGGCCAGCCAGCAAATCGCGCGCCTGGATTCCCATGCCGCGTCGAACGAGAAAGCAAATCTCGTCCGCTCGGATTCCGACAGCCGCTGGGCAAAGATTGCCGACAGCATCGAACGCACCGGCCTGAGCCTTACCGATCCGAAGAACCACAAGCTTGAAAAGCAGCTCAAGATGGCGGGCTATTCCAGCCCCAGCGCACCGCGAGTCTACACGATGGTTCGCATTGGAATGGTGTTCCTGTTCCCGGGTCTTTTCCTGCTGCTGATTTCTTTCAGCTCGGAACCGCCCGGGCTGCTGAACATCTACCTCTATTGCTCGATCCTGGCTGCTCTCGGCCTCTACATTCCCAACCTCTTCATTCGCGCCAAGGCGGACCGCCGGAAATCCGAAATCATCAACGGATTTCCCGACGCGCTGGACCTCGTGCTGGTGTGCGTCGAAGCGGGGCTCGGCCTTGAATCCGCGCTCGATCGAGTGGGCCGCGAAATGACGAGGTCTCACCCTCTCATCGCCCACCTGATGATCGAGACCGTCCTGATGACCCGTGCCGGTGCTTCGCGCGAGACCGCCTTGCGCCAACTGGCGGATTCCTCGGGTGTCGATGAAATCCGCTCGTTCGCGACGCTGCTGATCCAGTCAGACAAGCTGGGTACGAGCATCGCCAACACCTTGCGCGTCTATGCCAACGAGATGCGTGAAGCGCGCAGGATGCGCGCCGAGGAAAAGGCCCACCGCATCCCTGTTCTGATTTCCATTCCGCTTGTCGCTTGCATGTTGCCGACGATGATCGGCGTGCTGGTCCTGCCGGCAGTCATCATGTTCGTGCGCGACATCGGTCCCGCTATGTCTGGAGGAGGATAAGATGAAGAAAGTTCCTGCAACACTGGCCGCACTTGCGGTCGTCATGCCGCTGTCTGGCTGCCAGAGCTTCATCAACGCCTTCAACTTCGGCGACCATACCCGCTCCACCCAGCCGCTGTTCGGTCAGGCGGACCTTGAAGAAGGTCGTCGGCTTCTTGCCGAAGGACAGTACGGCAACGCTATCCCCGCCTTGCAGCGTGCTGCCCTGAATCGCCAGACCGCACCTGATGCGGCCAACGCGCTCGGCGTGGCCTATGCGCGCATCGGTCGAGGCGACCTTGCGGAACGATATTTCCGCGCAGCAGTGACGCTCGCACCCCAGGATGCAAAATTTGCAGCCAATCTGGAGCGCTTCTATGCCAGCGACCTTGCCCAGGATATGCGAACGCTCCACGCTCAACGCGAAGAAGCCCGCAAGGCCTATGCAGAATTCGCGCAGTCCGAAGCGTCGATTGCAGCACAGCCAATCAATGAGGAACGCCTGGTCCAGAGTGGGGGCGAGCAGCGCAAGATCACTCTCGAACGCGGCACGGCGACCGCTCGCATCGCGCTCGACGGCGCAGAGCCAGGCAAGGCCCGTGTAAGGGTCCGCACCGCCAAGGCAGGGGAAACCCCCGCCGCATCGAGCCCGTCGGTTCGTGTTCGCGTCAGCGGCGAGCCGGTCCGCCCGCGCGCTTCCGCACGTCCGACCGAAGTACGCATCCAGTCGTCGGGCAACTATCCGATGCGCGTCCGCATCGGGGCCGATCATCCAAATGAACGGACCGTCGCAAACGGGTATCCCATGCGTGTAAGCCTCAGGGGTCCCAAGACCGACGAGCGTAAGGACTAACGAAGGAAGATGGCCCTCGCGACTATCTCGTTCGGCGTTCTCGCCGCGCTTTCCTCTGTCGGTGCGATCACCGACATCGTCACTCGCAAACTTCCGAATATCCTTTCGCTTGTCCTGGTGTTGGCCGGGCTGGGGTTTGCATTGGCGATAGGAGGCTGGGCCGCACTGGGCTGGCATGCCCTTCATGTCGCCGTCGCCTTCGTGATCGGTTATTTCATGTTCGTCTGGAACATCTTCGGCGCGGGAGACGGTAAATTCTACGCCGGCTCGGCCGCGTTCTTCCCGATCATGGATGCTCCGGCCCTGGCGCTCTGTATCGTCCTGGCGGGCGGCGTCCTCGCCCTTTTCTGGTTTACCTTGAAGCGTTTCATCAAAGGCATGAAGCGCCGCAAAGATGACTTCGCGAAGCTGCCCTACGGTGTCGCCATCGCAGTGGGTTCCGTCGGATACGCCGCTCTAACCACGCTTGGATGAGCATGGAGGCGGATCTGGCAAATGCGCGACCGAGGGGGGCAAGGCAAAAAGCCACCTTCCTCGGTGTCGCAATAGTCCTGGTACTCGCCGGGTTTGCCATTTTCGCTGCTCCATCATGGCAATCCGCGTCCAAAGATAAGGCGGGGATATTCCGAGTTGCCCTTCAGCCCAACCAGACCAAGACGCGCCTGCCTGAAATCCAGCCTCTTTCACAGAATGGGCAGACAGTTGAGGACGAGCCGGCTCAAACAGCTGAAATCCGTGGCCCGGACGAATTGCCCACCCCTGAAGCGCCAAGAGTAGACTTGGCGAGCGATACTCTATCCCCTGACCTGATGAAGCTTTCGTACAAGCTCGAACCGGCATTCGATGGTGGGCCTGACGGCATGCTGGTGCAGAAGAACCTCGTCCGGGAAGGAAGGGGGGAGACGAGCCTGCCGATTTTCCTGATGGGCGGGACACGCATCGAAATCGATCGTGATGCCTTGGCCCACGCCCTGACTAAACTTGGCCTCGACCAGCAAGCCGTTTCGTTGCCCGAGCAAAAGCGCCTGACTTTGGAGGCTGTGCGGGGTTCCGGCGTGGATCTCGCCTATGACGCAATCCGGGACCGGCTCGTACTCAACAACGCACCGGACGAAGCCCGGCCTTAAGAAGGGTCAATCTTCTTCGCCCCAGTCGATCCGGACATCGATGCGGCTTTCGTCGACACCTGCCGCCTCCGCTATCCGGCGGCGGGCATCGCGCACTATATCCGCCAGCGATCCGGTTTCGAGGTCATCGGATGCCCGCACGGCCGGTGCGCCATAGACCAGTTCAAGCTCCGAAATACCGAGTTCGACAGCAAGCCTCTGCATCGTGGTATGGCGCGGACGTACTCTGTCGCTTTCCCATTTCCACAAGGTCGGTTTGCTCACTCCCGCCAAGCCAGCGAGCGCGCGCATGGATAAGCCTCGATTTTTGCGCAGGCGCTTGATGCGCTCGCCTAGCGTTTCATTGTCGACGCCATGCAGTTCGTCGGAATGGCCGGATGCGAAATCCGCCGCTTCGACTTCCTCGTCGGAGAGCTGTTTGGCGAAACTGCAGCCGTAGAGCTGGTCGTCGAACCAGACCACCTTGGCGATCACCGGTCCGATTTTCGGAAGGACGACCTCGAGCGGATCGTCGAGCGAAAGGCTCGCGGCTGTCTTCACCAGCATTCCGCTCGGGGAGAGGTTGAGGACTTCGGCGTCGAATGCCCGTCCCGACTGGCCCACACCAGTACGAAGCCGCAGGACAAGACGTCGCGCCCGCCGACGCGGGTCTCCTTCTTGCGCGACACTTTCCGCAGTCTCGACTTCTTCCGACACCCTAACTTCCCGCATTATCCATGGACACAGCCCATGATCGACCCAAAGCCGTAGTGTGGCAAAGCGGTGCCAGTTTGTCACCGCGTAATCGCCGGGCGCTTACAGCCATTGGTTCCCACTTTCACTTATCTTACCAGACAGCGATGCAGGACGCGCGTTCCATTGCACCCACGTCATCGGACGTCGAAGGCTGGAGCGGCGAATTTCGCGCGACCTTGAAGTTGGGGTGGCCCCTGGCAGCAGCAAACCTGCTCCAGATGCTGACCTACGCGGTAGACGTCATTTTCATCGCTCGGCTTGGTGAAGGGCAATTGGCGGCTTCGGCGCTTGCCATCGCCCTGTTCGGCCTGGTGATGTGGGCATTATCGGGGCTTACCGGCGCTGTGGCTCCGGTGGCCGCCGCCGAATTGGGAGCGCGCGCACCTGCTCTGCGGCCGGTGCGACGCAGCGTGCGCATGGCCTTGTGGCTGGCGGCAATCGCCGGGACACTGGGAATGGGATTGTGCCTATCGCTCGGCCCGCTGATGCGCGTCACCGGTCAAGAGCCGCAAATCATCGCACTCGCGATCGAATATAACGCGATACTCGTGCTCTCACTCATCCCGATGCTGTTCAACAATGTGTTGCGCAGTTTCGTCTCGACGCTCGACCGTCCGATCCTGGCCACCGCCATCACGGCGGGTGGCATATTCGTCAACGCGCTCGCCAACTATGCCTTCATTTTCGGCAATCTCGGCGCTCCCGAGCTTGGCCTTCGCGGCGCAGCAGTGGCGACCATCATCACGACGCTGACGACGCTTGCCGCCTACGTCCTGGTGATCCGCCTCGATCCGCGCCTTCATCGCTACCGCGTATTCGGCAGGTGGTGGTCGCCCGACTGGGCGCGGTTCCTGCTGATCGTCCGGATCGGCGCACCGATCGCCCTGACGATCACGGCGGAAGCGGGCATCTTCGGGGCAGCTGCATTCCTGATGGGCAATATCGGGGCGGCGCAGCTTGCCGCGCATACGGTAGCGCTGCAGATCGCGGCCCTCGCTTTCCAGGTCCCGTTCGGCATCGGCCAGGCTGCAACGATCCGGGTCGGCTATTTCTATGGGGCGCGGGATCGAGAAGGGATGAAGCGCGCAGGATGGATGTCGATCTGGGTCGGGACGGGGTTCATGGTGATAACGGCCCTCGCCATGATCCTGATCCCCAAGCCGCTGATCGCTATCTACGTCGATCCGTGGGATCCGAAGAATGCAGTCCTGGTCGGTTTTGCGCTCAAATACATCGTCATCGCCGCGGCATTCCAGCTATTCGATGGAATGCAGGCGGTCGCGGCCGGGGCTTTGCGCGGCCTGCAAGACACCCGCGTCCCGATGTGGATAGCGGCCTTTTCCTATTGGGTCCCCGGGATTGGTACTGCGCTCGTCCTTGGATTCTACACGCCGCTCGAAGGCATAGGCGTGTGGATCGGCCTTGCGACCGGCCTCGTATTTGCGGCCGTGCTTTTGGGTTGGCGCTGGCATCGCAGGGACGAATTGGGGCTCACCACCTTCGCCCGGTGAGAGGTCTGGCGTCGCGCTTGAACGGCGAAAGCGACATGCCCCTGTTGGCACTCCCCAGGGGCGATCCAAATTTAGAAAATTTCCGTTCCGCGACCTGTTGACTCGGCCGTGGCGCATCCCCATTTGCGCCCCGCTGGCACTCTCGACGTGGGAGTGCCAAATCAGGTATTCACTCTCAGTAGAAAGGTCATCACCATGGCATTTCGTCCGTTGCACGACCGAGTTCTCGTGCGCCGCATCGAAGCAGAAGAAAAGACCGCAGGCGGGATCATCATTCCCGACAGCGCCAAGGAAAAGCCGAGCGAAGGCGAAGTCGTCGCCGTCGGCAACGGTTCCAAGGCGGAAGACGGCACCGTGACCCCGCTCGACGTGAAGGCGGGTGACCGCGTTCTCTTCGGCAAGTGGTCCGGCACCGAGGTCAAGCTCGACGGCGAAGACCTGCTGATCATGAAGGAAAGCGACATCATGGGAATCATCGGCTGATCGCCGACCCTACCGCTTTCTAACGATACCCAAGTATTCCAGGAGAAACACCAATGGCAGCCAAGGACGTAAAGTTCGGCCGTGACGCGCGCGAAGGCATCCTGCGCGGCGTCGACACCCTCGCCAACGCCGTGAAGGTCACGCTGGGCCCCAAGGGCCGCAACGTCGTGATCGACAAGAGCTTCGGCGCCCCCCGCATCACCAAGGACGGCGTTTCCGTCGCCAAGGAAATCGAACTGAAGGACAAGTTCGAGAACATGGGCGCGCAGATGATCAAGGAAGTCGCATCGAAGGCGAACGACGCCGCCGGTGACGGCACCACCACTGCAACCGTTCTTGCCCAGTCGATCGTGACCGAAGGCATGAAGTCGGTCGCAGCGGGCATGAACCCGATGGACCTCAAGCGCGGCATCGACCTCGCAGTCAGCAAGGTCGTCGAAGATCTCGCCGGTCGTTCGAAGGAAGTTTCGGGCAGCGAAGAAATCGCGCAGGTCGGCATCATCTCGGCCAATGGCGACCGTGAAGTCGGCGAAAAGATCGCCGAAGCCATGGAAAAGGTCGGCAAGGAAGGCGTGATCACCGTCGACGAGAGCAAGGGTCTCGAATTCGAGCTCGAAACCGTCGAAGGCATGCAGTTCGACCGCGGCTACCTGTCGCCCTACTTCATCACCAACCCGGAAAAGATGACGGTCGAACTCGAAAACCCGTACATCCTGATCCACGAAAAGAAGCTGTCGAACCTGCAGGCGATGCTTCCGGTTCTGGAAGCGGCTGTCCAGTCGGGCCGTCCGCTCCTGATCATCGCGGAAGACATCGAAGGCGAAGCGCTGGCCACCCTCGTGGTCAACAAGCTGCGCGGCGGCCTCAAGGTTGCAGCGGTCAAGGCTCCGGGCTTCGGCGATCGTCGCAAGGCGATGCTGCAGGACATCTCGATCCTGACCAAGGGCGAAATGATCAGCGAAGACCTCGGCATTAAGCTCGAGAACGTCACGCTCGGCATGCTCGGTGAAGCCAAGCGCGTCACCATCGACAAGGACAACACGACCATCGTCGACGGTGCCGGCTCGGAAGACGACATCAAGGCCCGCGTTTCGGAAATCCGCACGCAGATCGAGAACACCTCGTCGGATTACGACCGTGAAAAGCTGCAGGAACGTCTCGCGAAGCTTGCTGGCGGTGTGGCCGTCATCAAGGTCGGCGGTGCTACCGAAGTCGAAGTGAAGGAACGCAAGGACCGCGTCGATGACGCGCTGCACGCAACCCGCGCAGCCGTTGAAGAAGGCATCGTCCCGGGCGGCGGTACCGCCCTGCTCTACGCGACGAAGGCTCTCGACGGCCTCGAAGGCGCCAATGACGACCAGACCCGCGGTATCGACATCATCCGTCGTGCGCTGCAGGCTCCGGTTCGCCAGATCGCGACCAACGCCGGTCATGACGGTGCGGTTGTCGCAGGCAAGCTGACCGACGCCAACGACACCTCGCTCGGCTTCAACGCTGCTACCGACACCTACGAAAATCTCGTAGCTGCCGGCGTGATCGACCCGACCAAGGTCGTGCGCACCGCGCTGCAGGACGCAGCTTCGGTTGCCGGCCTGCTGATCACCACGGAAGCTGCCATCGTCGACCAGCCGGAAGACAAGAGCGGCGCGCCCACAATGCCCGACATGGGCGGCATGGGCGGAATGGGCGGCATGGGCTTTTAAGCCCAACCGACCAGCCGACAGGCTAAGAAGAGGCCCGGCAGGAGCGATCCTGCCGGGCCTTTTTCTTTTGCTTGTGCCTTGGCCCCCGCGACCTGAGGGCTATCAGCTCTCCGCAGCCTCAGCGGCAGTTGCGCCCTCGATATCTGCGTCCGGCGAATTCGGGTCGACGCAGACCTTGGCGATGAGTGGCAAGTGATCGGAACCCACGTCCTCGCCGATCTCCAGCTCCTCGACCTTCACGCCGTTCTTCACGAAGATCTGGTCGAGCGGCCAACCGACGAAGGAATAGTCGGCCGGGAAAGTGGGGTAGCTGCCACGCCCGGCGCGAGGGTCGAAATAGCGACCCTCGCGTGCGAAGCGCGATGTCGTATCCGACCACGGCACGTCGTTGAAATCACCAATGGCGAGGACATTCTCAAGCTCGTCCGGTGTCATGGCGCCCGCCCTGGCGATATTCGCATCGCGCGTTGCGGTCGATTCACTCGGCAACGGGGGCCTGGGATGCAGACCGATCACTTCGAAGCGCGCGCCGTCGCCCATGCGAAGCGTCGCATAGAGCGTTGGCGTGTTGGAGCTGGTGTTCGCGACCATTTCGGCCCGATCGGTCCGCAACCTCGTGGCGAATGCCATCCCGTATTTATTCTCCAGCGGCATACCCAGGCGATAGGAATAGCGCGACAGCTGCGGGGCAAGTTCTTCGACCCACTTCTCGTTCGTTTCCATCAGCAGGAGAATGTCGGGGTCGACGCTATCGATCAGTTGCGCCGTGCGGTCATACTGATCGTTCGACTGCAGCACATTGAAAGCGAGCACGCGGGCACAGCTCATCCCGTCTACCTCGTCCGGCAGAGCGACCTGCGGCGAGGCGAGGAACGTGTAAGGCCATAGCCGCCACAGGTTGATGCCGATGGTCGCGAAAGCCAGCACCAAGGCCGTGATCCATCGGGGCCGTGCAAGGAATATTGCCGCAATCCCGAATATTCCGGCGAGCAACATCATCGGCTCGCGCAGGAAGTCGAGCATGCGGACAGTGCCGCGATTGGTATCGTAAAGCGACACCAGCGTAAGGATCAGGAAAAGCGCGAGAAATGCGAAGATCGCTTTCCCGGCAAGGCTCAGATTTTTCAAAGATAATCCCCCGCAGCCTCAAAAAATGGCTCGGGGTCTATACCTCGGCGCTACGCGATTGTTCCGCTTCGGGGGGCGATCAGCCCCCCTTGCGGCTTTCTTCTACGGCTCTGACCACCTCGTCGGGCCAGGTGACCTGCGTCTGGGTTTGCGGGTTGAACAATCCGCCCTCGAACTGCGCCGCTTCCGCCGCCGCGATCTCCTCCGCAGTGAGGAACTCGCTCGGCTCAAGCGCGAAGATGTCGAGCCCGCGGGTAATTTCGGTCGCGTAGATACGTCCGTTATACCAATAGGCCGACCAGTAACCGCCGGTGACCAACTGGTCTTCATCGATCGGTCCGCGATCGAAATAAGCGATCTCGAACGGGTTTGCCGCGTCGGTGAAGTCGATCACCGAAATGCCGCCCTGGTACCAGGCCTGCACGAAGATATCGCGGCCCGGGACAGGAATGATCGAGCCATTGTGCGCGACGCAGTTTTCCTTGTCGCTCTGCGGTGCGGGCAGCTTGTAGGTGCCGCGATATTCCAGCTTGCCGTCCTCGAGCGCATAGAATGCGTTGGCACCCCAATCCATCGGATCGCCTGCCTGGCAGCGCGGACGACCGCCCCCGCCCCATTCATCGGTAAACAGAACCGTGGTTCCGTCATTGCTGAATGTGGCGGAGTGCCAATAAGCGAAGCCCTTGTCGGTGACGTCGGCGATCCGGACCGGTTTGCGCGGATTGGAAATGTCCATGATGATGCCATTGCCCGAGCAGGCACCGGCGGCGAGATTCTTGGCCGGGAACACCGTGATGTCGTGACACTGGTTGGTCACATTGGTTTCCTGCGTGCCTTCACCGTGATTGCCGCCGCGCCACAGGCCGGCAATTTGCCCATCGGTCGCGAAGACGCGCGGACTATCGACGATGCGGGCCGCAGAAGGATTGGCGACCGGGATCTCGATCACGTCGATGCTGAACAGCGCGGTCTCGTCACCTGCGGTATCGAAGCATCCGGCCAGTTCCTCGTCATCGCGAACATAGGATGTGCCCGAATTGTAGAGGACGATCGTCTCGTCATCGGCAGAGACGATCGAATGGGTGTGACTGCCGCGACAGGTCTGGACCAGCCCGACCTGGCGGGGCCGCGTGATGTCCGAAATGTCGAAGATGCGGATACCACGGAAACGGTCTTCGCTGACCTTTCCATCCACGCCCTGAAGGCCGCAATCGACGCGGGCGCGGCTGTCCTGCACGCTCATGACCAGAAGGTCGCCGACGATGGAGACGTCACCCTGTCCGCCCGGACAGACCGTGGAGCTTACCAGCTGGGGCACGCCGTCATTGCCGAGGCGGTATGCGTTGAAGCCGTGATAGCTACCTGCAACCAACAGATCGCCCGAAAATGCCATGTCGGTGTTGGCGAAGTCCAGCAGCGATCCGCGCTTGCCGAACTGCGGCTCGTCCTCTTCCTCGTCATCCTTCTTTGCGTCGCTCTCTTCTTCGTCCTTTTCGATCAGCGGCTGCAATTGCGCCGGGTTCTTGGGGTCGAAGAAGCCCGCGGGCTTGGGCTGGGCCGCGACAAGGCGCAGGCCGGAGATTGCCTCGCCCGCGTCACGCAGGCCGGCAGTCAGTGTCGCTCTCGGATCGCTGGACAGCTGGGCGAGCAGCGCGTTCATACGGTCGATCTCGGCCTGCTGGTCGCTGACCACGTCATTGGTGAACTCGAACATCACCGGCTCGTAGGCACTGCCGGGCGCTTCGTGCAGGGTCTTGACCATGGTGAGCGCGCCCTTGTGATGCTCGATCATCAGACGCAGGAACTGGCGGTCGAAATCCGTTCCGCTCGATGCCGCGAGTTCGGCCATCTGGGCAGGCGTCGCCATGCCTTTCATGATCGAATGACCCGCGTGACCTGCGTGCATGGAATGGTCCATCGCAACCGCTTCGCCGCGCGCTTCCAGCCACTCGGTCATGAAGGCGATTTCGTCCTTCTGCGTGGCGAGGATACCGGCGGCGATCTTGCTCACCGCGTCATTGCTGGTGCGGTCCTGGGCAAGTTCCGCCATCTGGACCGCTTGACGGTGGTGGGTGATCATGCCCTGCATGAACACGACATCGCCAGGCGAGTAGGAGGTATCTGCAAGCGCAATCGCTTCTTCACGGTCGATCACGCGCGGAGCTTCGCCCGGCGCTCCGGGCAGAACGATCGGCACTTCCTGCGCCAGTGCTGCGTGCGAAGTCGTGAGCAGCATGCCCGCAGCCATGGTGCAAAGTGTCGTTTTCATGTCAGTCCTCTGCGAATCCCAAACCCTTGGCGCGCATAGTCCCGACCGCGTCGGGCGGGTCAAGCGCAAAGGCCGCGGGCACAAGTCGCTGGTCGATAATCATGGGCAGTCCGGCGAAGTGCGCCAATGATCGGCGCTTGGCGGACCAAATCGGACGCTGGCTCGTTGGTAGGGAGAGAACCTAAAAAGCATCCGAGGAGAAACCGATGAAAGTGCCCCACAAGGCGCATGTCGCAATCGTAGACGGCGAAAGCTTCACGATCATGAGGAATACCGGCAAGCCGTTCGAGCCCAAGCTCGGCGACGCCTCGAAGCCGGACCTGAGCCCAAGCAATTTCAGCGCAGGAGTGCGCCACCAGGACGATATCGGCCAGCGCACCGGCGCTACCGATCTCAGTGAACTGGCCCATGGCGCAGCCGCAGCAGAATGGCTCAATGCCAAGGCGATCTCGGGAGAGATTACCGACGTGCTGGTGATTGCAGATCCCAAGACGCTGGGCGAGATGCGTCGCCATTATCACAGCGAGCTCGAAAAACGCCTCGTGGGTGAAATCAACAAGACCGTAACCGGCGAAACCACCGAGCAAATCGAGAAGGTTATTGCTGCCTCCTGATCGCAGACACCAAGCACCAGACAGCATCGAGCGCCCGCGCGACACATTCTGTCGCGCGGGCGCTTGCGTTTCCGTCCCGGCTTTCGTTAAGCAACGCCTAACCAAGGACTTGCTACACAGATGGACATGCGGATGAGGAAACTAGGCAAGATACTTGTTACGGCGGCTCTCGCAGTCGGTGCGGCCACCGGCGCGAATGCGCAAACCACCAGCTACCAGGCACAGTTCGACCAGATGCTCGGCACGCAAGAGCGCGCGCCGCAGACGTTCGAGGCAATTTACGAAAACGCGCTCGAGCAGACCATTGCGGAACTGGCCGACGGTTCGAAGGGCCGTATTGGTGTTGCCGCAGTCGATTTGTCGACCGGCAAGACGGTTTCGGTTCTGGGCGACCAGCTTTTCCCGATGGCGAGTACCAGCAAGATCGCCGTTGCAGCGACTTTTCTCGAAGGTGTCGAGAAGGGCAAGTGGAGCCTGACCAGCGAATTTCCGCTGCTGCTCCCGCGCCGCTCCGCGAAATTCTCCAGCCCGCGTGCACCGGTCTACGAAGGCCAGTACATGAAGGCGATCGACCTGATCGAAATTATGATCACCCGCTCCAGCAACCCGGCAACCGACGCGCTGCTGCGTGTCGTCGGCGGACCCGAGGCGGTCAATGACTGGATGCGCAGGCAGGGTATCGATGAATTCAGCATCGATCGGGACATCGCCACCCTCGTGCGCGACGACGGCGAATACGATCCGGCCCAGCATATCGATCCGCGCGATGCAGCGACCCCCAAGGCGATGCTCGAACTCCTGACCGGCCTCTACCAGGGCAAGTACCTGTCAGCGGAAAGCCGCCGCGTGCTGCTGGGTGCGATGAGCCGTACGCGCACGGGCAAGCGCCGTATTCCGGCCCTCATGCCCGCCAGCGTGAAGGTTAGCCACAAGACCGGTTCGCTGAATAACACTTCGAGCGACGTCGGTATTCTCGAAACCCCCGATGGCCGGGCTGTGGCGGTCGCCATCTATGTGACGGGCCAGGGCTCGCGCCTCAACCGCGAGGCCAAGATCGCCCAGATCGCCCGTGCTTTGCACGATGGGTATTCTGCCCAGAACGGCCAACGCAAGCGTGTATGGACCAACGCGGAACACAACGGCGGTTGAGCCCCTCGTTTGCATCGAAAACCGGGCGGACACGAAAAAGGGCGGCGCCTTGCGGCACCGCCCTTCTTGTTTCGTCGGTTAACCGGCGAAGCGTGCTGGATTAGTCAGCAGCAGCTTCAGCTTCGGTTTCGCCTTCGACTTCAGCTTCGACTTCAGCAGCAGCTGCGTCAGCTTCAGCAGCAACTTCTTCACCAGCTGCTTCCATGGATTCGCCAGCGGCTTCCATGTTTGCTTCTGCGTCTGCAGCAGCCGATTCAGCGGTGTCAGCAGCTGCGTCTTCGGTAGCTTCCGAGCAAGCAGCGAGCGAGAGAGCAGCAGCCGAAGCGGCAGCAACAAGAGCGATCTTACGCATAAAGATAATTCCTTAAACAGCGAGTTTATGGGCCGGGGAGCCAGTAATCCGTCCCCCGACGCAAGGCCCGAATTCGGGCCTCACAGTGTCTAAATAATGGCGGGATTGTGGCACTGCAAGCAAATTCGCCACATTCATGCCCGATTTGCCATCCATTTGCCGGAATTCCGCCATTTCACGGCCACATTTTTTCGCGTGCTTTGCGCTCCCCAAAGTGCCGACTCGCTGCTAGTCACACTTGCGATGGCCGATAAAAACCACCTCTATCTTGTCGACGGATCCGCCTACATATTCAGGGCGTACCACCGCTTGCCTCCCCTGACCGATCCAGAAGGCACCCCGGTAGGTGCAGTTTACGGCTACACGACCATGCTGTGGAAGCTGGCCGAAGATCTCGACAAGGCGGACGGCCCCACCCACCTTGCAGTGGTGCTCGACAAGTCGAGTCATTCCTTCCGCAACGAAATTTACGACCAGTACAAGGCCAACCGGCCCGATCCGCCGGAAGACCTTGTCCCCCAGTTCCCGCTGATCCGCGACGCGACCCGCGCATTCTCGTTGCCCTGCATCGAAGAACCCGATGTCGAGGCGGACGACATGATCGCTTCCTATGCCCGCGCCGCGCAGGCCCAAGGGTGGGACGTCACTATCGTTTCGTCGGACAAGGACCTCATGCAATTGGTCGGCGAAGAGAACGGCGCGCGGATCGACATGCTCGATACGATGAAGAACGCCCGCATCTATATCGAGGAAGTCGAGGAAAAGTTCGGCGTTCGCCCCGAGAAGGTCGGCGATGTCCTCGCATTGATGGGGGACTCGGTCGACAACATCCCTGGCATCTTCGGGGTCGGCCCCAAGACCGCAAGCAAGTTGATCGCCGAACACGGCGACCTGACGTCCGCGCTCGATGCTGCCGAAGACATGAAGAAGAGCAAGCTCAAGGAACGCCTGATCGAGCATCGCGAGGATGCCGAACTCAGCCGCGTGCTTGTGACGCTCAAGGAAGACTGCGGTCTTCCGGTCGAGCTTGACGACATGAAGCTGGATGGCGTGCCGAGCGAGCCGCTTGCCGCTTTCCTCGAAAAGCACGGCTTCACCAGCCTCTTGCGCCGCCTCGAAGCGGGCAGCGGGAGCCCGGGCAAGTCGAATGATCTCAATCCCGCCAAGCAGGAAACTGCCGGAGCCGCGTCGGCGCCCGAAGGTTCCGTCCAGCCGCTGCCCGAAATGCCTGCTGTCGACCGGTCGGCCTATGAGTGCGTGCAGACGCTCGACCGGCTCGAGGACTGGATCGACCGCGCCCAGAAAGCTCGCCTGCTGGCAGTCGATACCGAGACCAGCGCGCTGGACAGCATGGCCGCCGATCTCGTCGGCATCAGCCTTGCGATCGGCCCGAACGAGGCGTGCTATATCCCGCTCGCCCATGGCGGATCCGATATGTTTGCCGAGAAGCCCGACCAGATCGGTCTCGACGAAGCGCTGGACGCGCTGCGACCCCTGCTCGCTTCGGATGCGGTCATCAAGGTCCTGCACAACGGCAAATACGACCTCAACGTCCTTTCGCGATACGACGTTGCCGTATCGCCGGTCGAAGATACCATGGTCATCAGCTTCGATCTCGATGCCGGTCGCGGGCTCGACGGGATCGGCGGTGGTCACGGCATGGACGAATTGGCGGATCGCCACCTTTCGCACACCTGCCTCACCTTCAAGGAGATCTGCGGCACGGGCAAGAAAGCGATCCCCTTCGGCGAGGTCCCGCTCGACAAGGCGACCGAATATGCGGCCGAAGATGCCGATGTAACGTGGCGCCTCTACCAGCACCTCAAGCGCCGCCTCCCACAGGAGGGCGGCACGGCGATTTACGAGCGGGTCGATCGCCCGCTGGTACCGGTCGTCGCACGCATGGAACAGCGTGGTATCAAGGTAGACCGCGCGCGGCTCGCCGGACTGTCGCAGGAATTTGCGACCGAAACAGGGCGACTGGAAGGCGAAATCCACGAGCTTGCGGGCAAGGAGTTTACCGTCGGCAGTCCCAAGCAACTGGGCGACGTGCTCTTCGATGCGCTTGGATACAAGGGGGGCAAGAAGGGCAAGAGCGGCCAGTATTCGACCGATCAGTCCGTGCTGGAGCGGCTGTCGGGCGAAGGCGCCAAGATTGCGGACAAGGTCCTCGAATGGCGGCAGCTCACCAAGCTCAAGTCGACCTACACCGATGCTCTTCAGGAAGCGATCAATCCGAAGACCGGCCGCGTCCATACCAGCTATAGCCTGGTCGGCGCGCAGACGGGGCGCCTGTCATCGACCGATCCGAACCTGCAGAACATCCCCATCCGCACCGCAATTGGCCGCCAGATCCGCGAAGCTTTCGTTGCCGAGGAAGGCAACGTCCTCCTCGCCGCCGACTATTCGCAGATCGAACTTCGCCTCGCTGCACACATGGCCGATGTCGGACCGCTCAAGGATGCCTTCGCCAATGGCGAAGACATCCACGCCCGCACCGCAACCGAGATGTTCGGCGAAGTGACGCGCGACACCCGCGCACGGGCAAAGACGATCAATTTTGCGATCCTTTACGGTATCTCGCGCTGGGGGCTGGCTGGCCGCCTCGGCGTCGAACCCGACGAAGCGCAGGACATGATCGAAACCTATTTCCAGCGTTTCCCGGGCATCCAGCGTTACATCATGGAAACGCTCGAGACGGTACGGGAGCGTGGATATTCAGAAACGCTTTTCGGGCGGAAGACGTGGTTTCCCCGGATCGGCTCAAAGAACCAGGCGGAACGGCAAGGAAGCGAGCGCGCGGCCATCAACGCTCCGATCCAGGGGACCAGCGCGGATATCATCAAGCGCGCGATGATCCGCATGGAAGATGCCTTGGCCGACGCGGGATTGGAGAAGGTCAAAATGCTGCTCCAGGTGCATGACGAACTCGTCTTCGAATTGCCTGAAGGCGATGTCGCCAAGGCGTCAGAAGTGATCGAAGAAGTCATGTCCGGCGCGGCGCGGCCAGCCGTTACGCTCGACGTTCCTCTCGGTGTCGAAATCGGCACCGGCAAGAGCTGGGACGCAGCACATTGAAGGATTTCGCCGCCCTAGTGCGCCGCGGACAGCGCTGGCCCAATGCGGTCCTTTCGCTGATCATTTTCGGCGCGATGTTCGCCCTGATTTTCCTCGTCTACCAGACGCTGGAAGGTGAGCGCCGCGAACGCGAGCAATCCCGCCTGACGGCCGATGTCCTGGCCGAATTACAGGAAGTGGAATATGCCGCACTCAATGCCGAAACCGGCCAGCGCGGCTATCTGATCACATTGGATCGGCGTTACCTCTCGTCCTACCAGCAGGGTAGCGAACAGATCGAACCTTCACTGAGGCGCCTGCGCGACCTGCTGGGCGATGAGACCACGGTTCGCCAGGCAGAACTGCTCGACCAGATCGATTCTCTTGCAAGGGCGAAGTTCTCCGAAATGGAAGAATCGGTCATGCTGATCGAGGATGGACGCCTCCTCGACGCGCGGCGTGCGGTGCTCTCCGACGAAGGCCAGGAAGCGATGGAGCGCCTGCGCAGGGCAGTCGACGAAATGCGCGTGATCGAGCGGCAGATACTGGCGCGACAAGCCGCCGACACAGCCCGCCTCGAAGCGCGCATCCTACCTCTGCTTGGCGGCCTCATCATCCTGATTCTCGTGGCGATCCTGCTCGGCGCGAGGCTCGTTTCCCGAGCAGCGCGCGCCGAGGCCGAGGCGGCGCAGGCGGCGGCAGTGGGCGAGGCGCGCGACCGCGCCGACCTGCTCGCTCGCGAACTCAATCACCGCGTGAAAAACCTGTTCGCGGTGGTGCTTGCCATCGTGCAGATGAGTGCACGCGACAAACCGGAAGCAAAGCCCGTGACGGACAGTATTGCCGAGCGTATCCGCGCGCTGCTGACCGCGCACGAGGTAAGCCAGGGTGCGCTGGACACCCAATTGGCGTCCCTGGAAGAGCTGATCGACACTTCGCTGGCGCCCTACAGGTCATCGACCCAGAAAGCGAACATCGATGGGCCGGAGGTCCTGCTGCCTGCCAAACGGATCACTCCGCTTGGCCTCGTTTTCCATGAGCTGACGACGAACGCGGTCAAATACGGCGCCTGGGCCCATGGTGGAACGATCGACGTCAGCTGGACCCGCAAGAATGACCGGATCAAACTCGTCTGGCGTGAGACTGGCGTACCCCTCGACGGTGAACCGGACCGCAAAGGTTTCGGCAGCCTGCTGATGAACAGTGCCGCGCGTCAATTCGGCGGCACGGTGGAGCGCGATTTCACCAAGGACGGCCTGATTGTCACCATCGACTTGCCGGTCGAACAGGGCGCGACTTCGCTTGCAAGCAATCCGGAGGCCCCCTAGTTGCTCTCTCGCATGCTCGAACGTTACGATCCGCGAAACTGGCCCATTTCGTACGAGGGCCTCCTCCACACGGGTATTGTTCTGACGGCGGCGGTCGTGCTGGCACTGGTCCTGCACTATCTTGTCTTCGCCGCGCTACGCAGGTTCACCAAGACTTCGGACAGCCAGATCGACGACGTTATCGTCGAACGCGTGCGCAAGCCGCTGCGGTGGGCGATAATCGGCTTTGCCATCTCCATTGCCGCGGAAAACGATCATCTCGTCGGCGATGGTTGGGACGTCTTCAGCTCGTTCCTGACGCCTTTCGTGCTTGGCTGGGTGGCCTATTCGCTGGTGAAGGGTTTTGCAGCCGGGTATTCACGACAGGTCGAACTGACCGGCGACGAGGTCGCCACGCGTTCCCTGCGCACCCGCATTTCGATCCTGTCGCGCACCGCGACCTTCGCGATCGTCATCATCACCATATCGCTGGTCATGCTGAGCATTCCCGGCGTCGCAAAAGTCGGCACAACCCTGCTCGCATCGGCCGGACTTGCAGCGCTCGCGATCGGTGCCGCGGCACAGCCGGCGTTGAAATCGCTTATCTCCGGCCTGCAGATGGCGCTGACACAGCCCCTGCGTATCGGCGACCTCGTTAAGGTCGAAGGCCAGGCGGGCCGTGTCGAGGAAATCCGCATGAGTTTCGTCACCGTGCGCACATGGGACGAACGGGTGCTGGTGGTGCCCACCTCCGTATTCCTCGAGAATGCATTCGAAAACTGGTCACGCGTGAGCGAGAAGCTGACCGGTCCCGTGATGCTGCATCTCGATCCGGCGACCAAGGTCGAGCCGATCCGCGAAGAATTCGAACGCTTCGTGAAGGCTCATCCGCTTTGGGATGGACGCAATGTCGCCCTGTTGATGACGGAAGCCTATCCCGAAAGCATCGAACTACGTCTCTCGATGAGCGCAGAGACGATCGGGGACCTGTTCAACCTGCGCTGCGCCACTCGCGAACACATGGTGGAATGGCTACGCGAAAACCAGCCGGGCGCGCTTATCCGGCACCGCCTTGAAGTAGAAGCGGCGAACCAGCGGGTGATGGGCGGCTGAACGACGCCCACCACCGCGTGGCTCAGTGCTTCTGGTCGCGTGTACTTTCGACCATGCCTTCGTGAATGAAGCCGATCGGCTGCACCTCCGCCGCCCGCTTCTTCAGTTCGCCCCGCATCTTGCGATATTCCGCTTCCATCTTGGAAGTTACGGTGGCGCGGCTGTCTTTCAGGGCTTCGGCAAAATCGGCGGCCGTTACTTCCTGCACATCGCCGCCCGCCCGCTGGAGCGCGTTGAGACCGGCACGGCGAACCACGTCTTCGAGGTCAGCTCCGGTGAAGCGCTCCGTCTTACCAGCAACATCGGTCAGGGAGACGTCCTCCGCTAGCGGCATGTTGGCCGTATGGATGCCCAGGATCTGCTCGCGCCCCGGCTTGTCGGGCGTGCCGACGTAGACCAATTCGTCGAAACGACCGGGCCGCAGCAGGGCGGGGTCAACCAGCGTCGGCCGGTTGGTGGCCCCGATGACGACGACCGACTGGAGTTCTTCCAGCCCGTCCATTTCGGCAAGAATGGTGTTCACCACGCGGCCCGTGACCTGCGGTTCGCCCTGCCCACTTCCGCGCGCGGGGACGAGGCTGTCGATCTCGTCGATAAAAATCACGCAGGGTGCGACCGCACGTGCGCGCTTGAACATGCGGGCAATCTGTTGCTCGCTCTCGCCATACCATTTCGACAGCAGGTCCGAACTCTTCATTGAGATGAAATTGGCTTTCGCCTCTTTCGCCACGGCTTTGGCGAGGAGGGTCTTGCCGGTGCCGGGAGGACCATAGAGCAGGAAGCCCTTGGCTGGCCTGATCCCGAGGCGACGGAAAGCGTCGGGATTTCTCATCGGCAATTCGATGCCTTCCTTCAGCTTCTCGATTGCGTCGCCGACGCCGCCGATATCGCTCCACCCCACATTGGGCATCTGGACCATGACTTCGCGCATTGCCGAGGGCTGGATGCGTTTGAGGGCTTCGAGAAAGTCCTCGCGCGTCACGCATAGCTCGTCGAGGACTTCCGGCGGGATAGTCCGCTCGTCGAGGTCGATCTTGGGCATGATGCGGCGGACGGCATCGATGGCCGCTTCGCGTGCGAGCGCGGCGATGTCCGCCCCGACAAATCCGTATGTCGCCTTGGCCAGCTCCTGCAGATCGACCCGATCGCCGAGCGGCATACCGCGCGTGTGGATGCCGAGGATCTCGCGGCGCCCTTGCTCGTCAGGGACACCGATCACGATTTCGCGGTCGAAGCGACCCGGCCGCCGCAGCGCTTCGTCGATCGCGTCGGGCCGGTTGGTTGCGGCAATCACCACGAGGTTCGAGCGCGCTTCCAGTCCGTCCATCAGCGTGAGGAGCTGGGCAACAAGGCGCTTCTCCGCCTCACCCGGCACGCGGTCGCGTTTCGGCGCGATGGAGTCGATCTCGTCGATGAAGACGATGGCAGGCGCCGACTTGGTGGCCTCTTCGAAAACCTGGCGGAGCGCCTTTTCGCTTTCGCCATAGCCCGAGCCCATGATTTCCGGCCCGTTGATGGTGAAGAAATTCGCATCGCTTTCATTGGCGACGGCCTGCGCAAGGCGGGTCTTGCCGGTCCCGGGCGGGCCGTGGAGCAGCACGCCCTTGGGCGGATCGACACCGAGGCGGGTAAAGAGTTCGGGATAGCGTAGGGGCAGTTCGACCATTTCGCGCAATTGCTGGATGGTCTCGCCCATGCCGCCGACATCATCGTAATTGATGATCGCGCGGGCATCGCGCGGTTCTTCGAATTCAGCGCGCAGTTCCACCTCGGTATTCTCGTCGATATGGACGATGCCCTTGGGGATGGTCGAGACGACCGACAGCCTGATCTGGGTCAGCGCATAGGCTGGCGCGTTGAACATGCGGCGCACTTCCTGCGGCATGTTCTGCACCGGCTGCTGTCCGGTCGTGGCGACGAGGTCACCGGCCATGATGGGCTTCTGGAAAAAGTTGCGCTTCAGTGCCTGAGCCGGCCCCTGAAGGCGCATCTCGCGGTTGGCCGGAGCGAAGATGACCCGTGTCGCGGGCCGCGATTCCGCAGCGACCACTTTGACATGCTCGCCCGAACCGACTTCCGCGTTGCCGCGCTGGAGGCCATCGAGGCGGATCACGTCGAGCGACTGGTCCTCGTCATAAGCAGCCATCGCAATCGCGACGGTGTCGCGCTTGCCGGTGATCTGCACGGTGTCGCCTTCGGTGATGCCGAGAGCCTGGAAAGCGGAGCGCGGCATGCGCGCGATACCCTGGCCGCTTTCTTCCTGGCGTGCTGCGGCGACCTGAAGTCTTACCGTCTTCTCATCCACCGCAGTCGCTGCATCGGCATCGGCCATCCGGATACTCTCCCTTGCATCAATTCGATTTCGTCATGCCAGAAATGGGCACAGGACACGAAACTGCAATGAGCGAAGTGCCCGAGGGGTCCGAAAAGGGACCTACTGCAGGCAAGAAAAAACCCGGCTGGTATTCCGAGGAATGACCAACCGGGTCTGAAAGTCTTGGGAGAGGATGCCTGAAAGGCAGACCTGCATATGCTCTCGTTCCACGATTTGTGCAAATGCGAAAAGAACAAGGTTTGTTGCGCAAGACGCAACTGACAGGCGGCAACCCGCATTAAAATTCTTTCTTTTCAGCAGTATGCACACTTCGCGCCGGTCTGGCCCTTTATTGCACTGCAGCATTGCGTTGGCGATCCGGCAGAGCGGAATACCACGACGTGACACTGTCGGATGAAGCGGTTAGATGGCGATGCATGAAGAAACTCTACCCAGACGCCGCCTCGGCCCTCGACGGGCTTCTCAAGGACGACATGTTGATTGCCAGCGGCGGTTTCGGCCTATGCGGCATACCCGAGCGCCTGCTCGAGGCGATCCGCGAAAGCGGCGTGAAGGGTCTGACTTTCGCCAGCAACAATGCCGGGATCGACAATGAAGGCATCGGCATGTTGCTGCGCACGCAGCAGGTGAAGAAAATGATCTCGTCCTACGTGGGAGAGAACAAGGAATTCGAGCGTCAATTCCTTTCCGGCGAACTGGAGGTCGAGTTCTGCCCCCAGGGAACCCTGGCAGAGCGCATGCGCGCAGGCGGCGCTGGCATCCCGGGTTTCTACACCAAGACAGGCGTCGGGACGCAGGTTGCCGAGGGCAAGGAAGTAAAGAATTTCGACGGCGAGGATTACATCCTTGAACGCGGGATCTTCGCCGATCTCGCCATCGTCAAGGCATGGAAGGCGGACGAAACGGGCAACCTCGTTTTCCGCAAGACCGCGCGCAATTTCAACCTGCCCGCAGCGACCTGCGGCAAGACCTGCGTGGTCGAGGTCGAAGAGATCGTACCGACCGGCAGCCTCGATCCCGACTGCATCCACTTGCCGGGCGTCTACGTCCAGCGGATGATCGTGGGGGCCCCCTACGACAAGAAGATCGAATTCGTGACGACGCGTGAGAGGGCCGAAGCATGATGCGCACAATCATGACCTCGATTGCGGCGGTTGCGCTGACCGGTTGCGCCACCACCCCCGCTCCGCAAGCGCCGGTCGCCTCGGCCGATGCGCCCGATACGATGCAATGGCTTTATGGCTCCGGTGAAGCAGCTGGTGCCTCAATCCAGGCGTGGCGCAATATCGCCGACTACGCGATCGCCCGCTCGCGTGAGCGCCGCATCCCGCAGTCGGTCACCATGGGCATCGGCGGCGAGATCGCAGGACCGGCAAGCTGTGCGCTCGGCGAAAGCTGGAAGCCGCTGGCAGTCGTTTTCGACGTCGACGAGACCGTCATCCTGAACCAGGGATACGAATACTGGACGACCGTCACTGGCAATTCCTTTTCCAAGGAAAGCTGGGAAAAATGGGAGAAGACGGGCGCCAGCTACGTCCGCCCCGTCCCCGGCGCGGTCACCGGCATCCGCCGCCTTCGCGAAGCGGGCATCACCCCGGTCTTCAACACCAATCGTGAATTCAGCCCCGAAGGTGCCGCACGCGCGATCGCGGCCGCAGGTCTTGGCGAGGCAGTCCACCGCGATACGCTGTTCCTGCGCGGCGACGACGGCGTGAACAGCGGTGACAAGGATGGGCGCCGCGCCCTCATCGCGGAGCGCTATTGCGTTGTGGCACTGGCCGGGGACAATCTCGGCGACTTCGCCGACGTCTTCAACGACGATGCGCGTACCCCGCTCGAGCGCCGCGAACTGGCTGCCCGTGGCGACCTCGCGCAACTGTGGGGCAATGGCTGGTTCGTCCTGCCTAATCCCGTCTACGGATATTCGCTGAAAGGCACGGTGGAGCAGGTCTTCCCCGAGGGCACCCGCTGGTCGCCCGAAACCGCACCCGCCGACGCCCCTGCGATCATGAATGAAGGCAATTGATATGAGCGAGACAGCAGAAAAGATCGGCTGGGACCGCGACCAGATGGCTGCCCGCGCAGCGCAGGAGCTGGAAGACGGCTATTACGTGAACCTCGGCATCGGCATTCCGACTCTGGTGGCGAACCACATTCCCGATGGCATGCATGTCACCCTGCAGAGCGAGAACGGGATGCTCGGCATCGGGCCCTTCCCCTATGCTGGCGAGGAAGACGCCGACCTCATCAACGCCGGCAAGCAGACCATCAGCGAATTGCCGCACAGCGCCTATTTCGACAGCGCGGCCAGCTTTGCGATGATCCGCGGCGGCCATATCGACCTGACCGTTCTTGGCGCGATGGAAGTGGCCGAGAACGGAGATATCGCCAACTGGATGATCCCCGGCAAGATGATCAAGGGCATGGGCGGCGCGATGGATCTCGTCGCTGGCGTGAAGAAGATCATCGTGGTCATGGATCACAACAGCAAGGCGGGCGATCCCAAGTTCATCCCGGAATGCACCTTGCCGCTGACCGGCCAGAACGTGGTCGACATGATCATTACCAACCTGGGCGTGTTCAAGCGGTCCGACCATGAGAGCCCGTTCCGCCTGATCGAACTGGCCCCGGGCGTGAGCGAAGAAGACATCGCCGCCAAGACGACCGCCCATTACGAGGTCGCCCTGGGCTGACGCCGCCATGGCCGACTGGCTCGACGATCCACGCAACGAGAACGCTCCGCTCGCGGGGTTGAAGGTGCTCGAGCTGGCGCGTGTGCTGGCGGGCCCCTGGGCGGGTCAGATTTTTGCCGATCTGGGTGCGGACGTCATCAAGGTCGAGAGTCCCGAAGGGGACAATACGCGCATCTGGGGGCCGCCCTGGATCGAGCACGGCGGCGAGAAAACAGCGGCCTATTACCATGGCTGCAATCGCGGCAAGCGCGGGATCGTGGCGAATTTCCGCGACCCGGATGACCTGGCCGCAATCAAGGCGTTGGCTGCCGGGGCGGATGTCGTGCTCGAGAATTTCAAACCCGGAGCGCTCGCCAAGTTCGGCCTCGACTATGCCTCGCTGGCCGAGGCAAACCCGGCGCTGGTCTATTGTTCGATCACGGGCTTCGGCCAGGATGGCCCGCGCCGCGATGAGCCGGGATATGATTTCGTTATCCAGGCGATGAGCGGGTTCATGTCCCTCACCGGCGAACCGGATGGCGATCCGATGAAGCACGGGGTCTCGATCAGCGATCTGGCCTGCGGGCTCTGGTCGGCCAATGCAGTGCAGTCTGCGCTGTTGATGCGGCATCGCACCGGCAAGGGCCAGTGGATCGACATGAGCCTGCTGGATTGTTCGGTCGGCCTCTTGGCAAACCAGGCGATGAGCTATTTTGCGACCGGCAAGAATCCGCCGCGCATGGGCAATGCGCATGCACAGGTCAGTGCCTATGGGGTCTTTCCGACGAAGGACGGAGCCGTCGTACTGGCTCCCGCCAACGATGTGCTCTTCCGCAAGCTGCTGGCACTACTCGACCGGCCCGACCTGCTGGAAGACACGCGTTTCGCGACCAATGAAGGGCGGGTCGCAAATCGCACAGAAATCGATGGCCTCATCGCGGGCGAGACGGCCAAGTGGTCACGCGCAGACCTGCTTGCCGCCTGTGCCGAGAAGGGCGTGCCTGCGGGCCCGATCAATACGCTCGACCAAGTGTTCGCAGATCCTCAGGTCCGGGCGCGCGGAATGCGCATTTCGCCACAAGGCGTGCCCGGCCTCCGCAGTCCCTTCTCCTTCTCGGACGCCGAGATGACGCTCGATCGTCCCTCCCCGGCAAAGGGCGAGCACAACGCCGGCTAATCCGCAGACCTTGAAACCCCTATTGACGTCTCCTGTTGTTTCTGTAATTACAGAAATCACAAAAGGAGCCGAGTCGTGGCCGAGATCATGGAAATCCCCGAAGCGCGCGCATTCATCCTGCATTGGGGTGAGATGGGCAGCGAATGGGGCGTCAACCGCTCGGTCGCGCAGATCCACGCACTGCTCTATCTGTCGGATCGCCCGCGCCATGCGGAGGATATCTGTGACAAGCTGGGCCTCGCCCGTTCGAATGTCTCGAATGGGCTGAAGGAACTGCAATCCTACCAGATCGTGCGCCGCGTCCACGTCGAGGGCGACCGGCGCGACCACTTCGTTGCCGAAAGCGATTTGTGGGACATGCTCATGAAGATCACGGCCGAGCGCAAGCGGCGCGAGATCGATCCGACGATCCAGCTACTGGGCGAGCTGTCCGAAAGCCTGGCGAAGCGGGACGACGTGCCCGAGCACCTGCGCGAACGTGTTGGCCGGATGCACGAATTTATCGGCAATCTCGCAGGCTGGTATGCCGACGTCCGGCGCCTGCCCAAATCGACCCTCATGACCTTGATGAAACTCGGCAGCCGCGTCGCGCGTCTCCTGCCGGGCGGCAAGACCAAGACCTGATCCCTAAACCAGCGAAAAGGAGCGTCATCGAAGTGCTGTAAATACCGATTTCTCAAATTTCAGAAATTAGAGGAGAAACCTCATGTACCTCGTTCCAGCATATGTCGCCTATCTCGTTATCAGCATCGGCCTCACGATCTGGGTCGCGCGCACGCTGTCGAAGAACGGAATCGTCTTTCTGAAGGAATGCTTCGGACACGACGATAATCTCGCGCATTCGACGAACCACCTGCTCGTCGTCGGCTTCTATCTCGTCAACCTGGGGTGGATCTTGCTGACGCTGCGTTTCGGCAGCGAGCCCCAAGGCGCGGCAGAGGTGCTCGAGTTTCTCTCGACGAAAATCGGCCTCGTGGTCGTTGCCCTCGGCTTCATGCACTTCTTCAACATGAACGCCGTCGCCAAGTTCGGTCGCAAGGTCGGGCAATGGCTGCGCGAAGACGACTATGGCAACCAGCGCGAACCGCAGCCCCAAGGCGTCAGGCTCGGCTGAAGCGGTTCGACTGCAAGAAAAAAGGGCGGCCTGTAGAGGGCCGCCCTTTCTCGTTTCGAATTCAGGCCAGCGCGGCCTTCAGATCGTCGATCAGGTCGGTCCGCTCCCACGGGAAGGTATCCCCGTCAGCCTGCCGCCCGAAATGCCCGTAAGCGGCGCTCTGGCGATAGATCGGCTTGTTGAGGCCCAGATGCATGCGAATGCCGCGCGGGGTCAGGCCGCCCAGCTTGTTGATCGATGCGATCGCATTTTCCAGCGCTTCGTCGGTAACGCCATCGGCACAGGTGCCGTGCGTATCGACATAGAGCGACAGCGGCTTCGACACGCCGATCGCATAGGCAAGCTGGATCGTGCAGCGACGCGCGAGGCCTGCCGCGACGATATTCTTGGCAAGGTAGCGCGCGATGTAAGCGGCGGAACGGTCGACCTTGGTCGGGTCCTTGCCACTGAAGGCGCCGCCGCCATGCGGAGCTGCGCCACCATAGGTGTCGACGATGATCTTGCGGCCGGTGAGACCCGCGTCGCCATCAGGACCACCAATTTCGAAAGCGCCGGTGGGGTTGATATGCCATTGCGTGTCGTCGGACAGCCAGCCTTCGGGCAGGATGTCGGCAACGACGCCGCGGACATAGGCCTTCAGTTCGGCTTCCTTTTCGCCCTCGTGATAGCCCTTCGCGTGCTGGGAAGAGACCACGATAGCAGTGCATTCCTTGGGAACGCCGTTTTCGTAACGCAGGGTGACCTGGCTCTTCGCGTCCGGTTCGAGGAACGGCGCCGCCCCGCTCTTGCGATCTGCAGCGAGGCGTTCAAGGATCTTGTGACTGTAGTCGAGAGTAGCCGGCATCAGGTCGGGCGTTTCGTTGCAGGCAAAGCCGAACATGATGCCCTGGTCGCCAGCGCCCTCGTCCTTGTTGCCGCTGGCATCGACGCCCTGCGCAATTTCCGAGGACTGGCCGTGAAGATGGTTTTCGAAGGTCAGCGTCTGCCAGTGGAAGCCTTCCTGCTCGTAACCGATTTCGCGCACGGTACGGCGGACAGCCTTCTCGATCTCTTCCTTTGCGCCCGGCGCCCAGCCGCCGTTCTCTGCCCATTCGGGGTTGGCTGCATCATACATCGGTGCGCAGCGGATTTCGCCCGACAGGATGACCCGCTGGGTGGTGGTCATGGTCTCGCACGCAACGCGAGCTTCCGGGTCCTTGGCCAGCATGAGGTCGACGATGGCGTCGGAGATCTGGTCGGAAACCTTGTCTGGATGGCCTTCCGAAACGCTTTCGGAAGTGAACAGGTAATCAGTGCGCATTGAGACCCCGGAAATAGAGATATAAAGAAAGCTTTATGTGTGATCCGACACGTAACGGTCTCGCACGCGCATGGCAACCAAAGAACAGGCGAAAAGAACCATTGCCCAGATAAGTGTCAGCCAGTGGCCGAAGAGCGAGAACAAGGTCGCTCCCGAAGGCGGAGGCACCATGGTGTCGATCCGGTCGGCCTCGCCCCTGCCGATATGGCTGCGCACGACGCCGCGCGCGTCGATGACGGCGCTGATCCCTGTCGTGGTGGAGCGCAGCACCGGCAGGCCTTCCTCTATCGCCCTCATCCGCGCTTGTGCGAGGTGTTGCGGCGGGCCCCAGCTTCCGAACCAGCCGTCGTTCGAGGGATTGAAGATATAGTCCGGGCGCTCTTCCCGGTCGACGACATCGCCGGAAAAGACGATTTCGTAGCAAATCTGCATGCCCGCCTTGCCGTATTGTTTCAGATCGACCGTCTGAGGCCCGGGCCCGGGAATGAAATCGATGCTGCCCGCCACCAGCCTGGTCAGGCCGAGCGGCTCCAGCAGGGCGCGCATCGGGAGGTATTCGCCATAGGGGACGAGGTGCGCCTTGGCATAGCGCGGTCCGATCAGCCCGTCGGCCGTGATTGGCGTGATCGCATTGTAGGCTCCGGTCGCCCTGCGGTATCCGTCGACCTCGCCGATTTCCAGATCGACCGCACCTGTCAGAAGTAGGCCGCCATCGCCAATCGCCTGGCCGATGCGGAAGCGGGCGAAGGCCGGATCGCCCCCCGCTGTCATCCGGTCGTAATAGCGCTGCGGATACCCCTCGCGCAAATAGTCGGGCACGCCGCTTTCGGGCCACAGGATCAGCCTCCTGTCCACTTCACGCCGCTTTTGACTGAGCGATGCTATCTGCTGGAACTGGTCCTCGAACTTGGTCGGATCGTCGATCTCTTCCTGCTTGAGATTGGGCTGTACGAGCGTGAGAGCGAGTGTTCCTTCGCGAGCGGTGCCCGCAGGCCAGAGCATGCCAAGGATGAGCAGAACGCCGACAATGCCAAGCGCCCTCCGGCGCCGTGCGGCAACCAGCCAGGCGAGCACTCCGGCAAGTGCGACCAGCAAGCCCGACAGTGCGTAGGTGCCGGTGATAGGCAGCAGGCGCGCCAGGCCGGGGCGCGTCCAATCCCCCAGGAATGCCATCGAAAATGGTCCCCAGGCATAGCCGGTGAAGACCCAGCTCTTGAACCATTCCGCAGCGATCCACAGCGCTCCGAAGGCCAGTGAGAAGACAGGTAGTTTATGCTTGGCGGAGAGCATCCAAGCGCCCCAGCTTGCCAGGGCAGGCCAGATCGCAAGGTAGAGCGAGAGGAGCGGGACGGCGAGCCAGCCGAGCCAGGCGGGCATTTCCGCCTGATAGGTGAACGCCGTCGCAATCCAGTTGTTCGTCAGGGTGAAATGCGCGACCCCGAACAGCCATCCGGCGAAGAAAGCGCCCTTGGCGCTCGTCAGTCGGTGGAGCAGCCAGACGAAACCGGCCATTCCTGCAAGCGCAAGCGGCCATAGGCCGAGCGGCGGATAGCCGAGTGCCGACACCAGCCCGAGCGAAAGCGCGCTCCAGTACGGATGCCGGTCAAGGAAGTCGGAAATGCGATCCATTGCCACGCCTGTTAACAACGGGCGCGGCAATGGCAATCGAAAGCGTCAGCCGTAATGGCCAGCCTCAGCCGACAGCGCTTTCCGCGTCGGAGTCTTCGGCCTTGCGGCGGCGGCGACGCGGTGCGGGCTTGTCGTCACCGTCATCGTCGTTCGAACCGATCGCAGGCGGCAGGGCGGCTGCGTCGATTTCGCCTTCTACGCCCTGCTCTCCCTCGATACTCTTCGGAGCCTTGCGGGGGGCGCGGCGCTTTTTCGGCTTGTCTTCGCCATCGTCGCTGCGGAACGAGTTGTCCGACCCGTTGTCGTCATCACCGGAATTGTCGCGCGACTTGCGCTGGCGGCCACCCGACTGGTCCTGGCCATCATCGCGACGCGAGCGCTGGCGACGGTTCTGGCGGCGATCATCGCCGTCGTCGTCATCATCCTCGTCATCGGAAGAATTGCCGCCGCGCTCTTCGTTGCGCTTCGCCTTGGCTTCTTCCTGTCGTGCCTTGTTGTCCGCGATCACGCGGAAATAGTGATCGGCAAACTGCAGGTAGTGTTCAGCCTGCACGCGGTCGCCATTGTGCTGGGCGTCCTGGGCAAGCTTCTTGTACTTGTCGAGCAGCTGCGGAGCGTTGCCGCGCGCGCGACTGTCGATCCGGTTCGCCGAATTGGCACCGCCCTGGTTGCGATTGCCGCGACCGCGACGACGGTTATTACGATTATTGTTCAAGGATACTCGTCCTCATCAATGGCGCGGCACGAGGCAAAGCCCGCAAGTGCCGCGAATCCCCTTGCGCACAAGACGCCTCCTGACGTCGTGCGTGCCCCTTTTCGTGCATGGTATACGGGGCCGAATGCCTCGCACCAGAACTGCAATGTCGGAGCTAGAACCGGTGGGGCGAAGTTACCCGCACACCACTGGCCTATGGCCAGATTTAGAGCCTCGAATCGCCTTTGCCAAGCCTTATCTAAGGATAAGTGCTCTCGGACGGTCAGCGAGGTCCCTGCGAAGCTCGGTTGCAAAGCCCGAGTCGTGCGCGATGGCGGAGACCTGTTCGGCCTGATTTGCACCGATTTCGAGCACTGCCGCACCGCCAGCAATAATCAGCTTGCCAAGCTGCGGGATAATCACGCGATAGTCGTCAAGCCCCTCTGCACCCGAAAACAGGGCGCTGGCGGGTTCGTAGTCGCGGACATCCGGGTCGAGCGCGGCATCGTCTTCGACATAGGGCGGATTGCAGAGGATGAGGTCGAATTGGCCCAATCCTTCCGTCCAACCGCCATCCAGCCAGCTGCGTGTCAGGAATTGTGCGCGTTCCGCAAGGCCGAGGCGCTCCCCGTTCTCTTTCGCAATCGCCGTCGCAGCCGCCGAGGCATCGATACCGACCCCGCTCGCCTCGGGCAGCTCTTCGAGCACGGCGAGCAGCAGGGCGCCCGTCCCCGTCCCCATATCGAGCACGCGCCGCGCGTCCGGCGCGGCTTCCAGCGCCGCCTCGACGATGGTCTCGCTATCACCGCGGGGAATCAGCGTGTCCGGCGTGACGCGAAATTCCAGTCCGCGAAACTCCTGCAATCCGGTGATGTAGGCCACCGGTTCACGTGCGATGCGCCTTACGACGAGACCGTCGAACGAAGGAGGTTCGTCCTCGCGCATCAGCGTGACGAGCATGCGAGAGCGCGAGACGCCCAGCGCATGCGCCATCAGCAATTCGGCATCGAGCCGCGCGGTGTCGCTGGTTGCGGACAGTCGCTCCGCCGCCTGGCGGATCGCATCGGCGACCGTCATCGCGCGCGCTTATTCATTGAGGGCGGCGAGACGCTTGGCTTCGTCTTCCGCGATCAGCGCATCGATCAGTTCGCCCAAGCCCGGCCCGGCGATGATCTGGGGCAGCTTCTGCAAGGTCAGGCCGATGCGGTGATCGGTCACGCGGCCTTGCGGGAAGTTGTAGGTGCGGATGCGTTCGGACCGGTCGCCGCTGCCGACCATGGCCTTGCGCGCTTCCGCCTCGGCACCCTGCGTCGCCTCGCGCTGGGCGTCGTAGAGGCGCGTGCGCAGGACCTGCAGCGCCTTTTCCTTGTTCTTGTGCTGGCTGCGCCCGTCCTGGCAGGTAACCACCGTTCCGGTCGGCAAGTGCGTGATACGGATAGCGCTATCGGTCGTGTTGACGTGCTGGCCGCCTGCGCCGCTGGCGCGGTAGGTGTCGATCTTGAGCTCGGTCGGGTCGATCTGCACATCGACCTCGTCGGGTTCGGGCAGGACCGCCACGGTGGCAGCCGAGGTATGGATGCGCCCGCCGCTTTCGGTCTCGGGCACGCGCTGCACCCGGTGGACCCCGCTTTCGAATTTCAGTTTCGCAAAGACGCCGGTGCCGGTGACATTGGCGACGACTTCCTTGAAGCCGCCGACTTCGGACGCGCTGAGGCTGACAGGTTCGACCTTCCAGCCTTGCTCTGCCGCGAAGCGCTCGTACATCCGGTAGAGATCGCCAGCGAACAGCGCCGCCTCGTCACCTCCCGTCCCGGCCCGGATTTCCAGCATGGCGGGCTTGTTGTCGGCACTGTCGCGCGGGAGCATGGCGATAGCGAGCTGGCGCTCGGCTTGCGGAAGGCGTTCGCGCAGCGCGGCCAGCTCCTCCTCCGCCATGGCCTTCATTTCCGGATCGGCGAGCATTTCCTCCAGCTCGGCAATCTCTGCGCGCGCCGCCTTCACTTCGGCCGCGACCTTGGCGACCGGCTCCAACTCGGCATAATCACGGCTCGCCTGGACGAACTCATCGCCCTCCAGCTGGCCCGACGCCATGCGCGCCTCGAGCTCGGCGAAGCGATTGGCGATCTGGTCAAGGCGTTCGGCGGGGACTTTCATGATCAGTCGAGCAGCTTCTCGATTGTGCCCCTGGCACCGTCATCGGCCTTGATACGCACGTGTTCGACACCGTCGCGCAGGTCGAATGCGACGATTTTGTCCGCTCCCGCTTTGACAGCCTTGTCGAAACGCTTGCGTGGGCTCCCAGTGGCCATGAGGTCGGCAGAGTGACCAGCCGCCCTGATCTTTCCAATCGCAGCAATGGCGCTCTGGATCAGTTCGTCGTTCTCGACCACCACGACCACGTCGGCATTGGGCTCATCCTTGTCGCCCACCAGCATCGCCAGCCGCTCGATCCCCGCTGCCCAGCCGACCGCAGGCGTGGGAGCGCCGCCGAGGCTTTCCATCAGCCCGTCATAGCGCCCGCCGCCGAGGATGGTGCTCTGGCTACCCAGCTTGCCGGCGGCCTCGCTGCCCTCGTCGGGAATGAATTCGAAGGCCGTGTGGCGGTAATAGTCGAGACCGCGCACGAGGCTTTCGGCGCGCTGCCATTTCACGCCCGCCGCATCGAGACCGCTGGTGACGGCTTCGAAGAAGGCCTTGGCCTCCTCGGTCAGGAAATCGTCGATCCTGGGCGCATCGGCAACGAAGCGCTGGTCGCGGCGATCCTTGCTGTCGAGGATGCGCAGCGGGTTCTTTTCCAGCCGCTCCTGCGAATCTTCGCTCAACTCGTCCTTCACGGCGCGGAAGTATTCGACCAGCGCGGCGCGCCAGGCTTCGCGGCTGTCGCCATCGCCCAGCGTGTTGAGGTGCAGCGTCACGCCCTCGATGCCGAGTTCCTTCAGCAGCTGGTCGGCCATGGCCAGCAGTTCCACGTCCGCCTGCGGTTCTGCCGCGCCGATGATCTCCGCATCGATCTGGTGGAACTGACGATAGCGCCCCTTCTGCGGCCGCTCGTAACGAAACAGGGGGCCGTGCGTCGCGACCTTGAGCGGGGCGTGCTGCTGCCAGCCGTTGGAAAGATAGGCGCGCGCGATCCCAGCGGTGAATTCCGGGCGCAGTGTCAGCGAATCGCCGCCGCGGTCCTCGAAGGAATACATTTCCTTCGACACCACATCGGTCGTCTCGCCGATGGCGCGACTGAAAACCTCGGTCTTCTCGAAGACCGGCATTTCCACGCGGCGGAAGCGATAAAGCCTGCGCACGCGTTCGAAAGTCTCGACCACGAAGGCGAAGGCTTCGGCATCGGCGCCGAAAACGTCCTGCGTTCCGCGGATAGCTTGGGGAGTTTTTGCCATGGGAGGCGCGATTAGGACTATCGTCCCCCTTCCGCAATGCTTCGCAAGCCGCTATCGGCCCCGCGAAGTCTTTCTGGGGAGAGGGGCAAGTGTCTTTTCCGCCGCGCGGCGGGACGGTGCCAGCCCGCTCCCCCACCCGGCCACCCAACGAATATAATGCCGTTGGTGGCCGGGTGGGGGAGTGGGCCGGAGCCGCAACCTTTTAGAAGAAGAGTATCCATGCGCATCGACATGATCCCCGTTGGCGACAATCCGCCCGAAAGCCTCAATGTCATCATCGAAGTGCCCACCGGCGGCGAACCGGTGAAGTACGAATTCGACAAGGAAAGCGGCGCGCTGTTCGTCGACCGCATCCTCCACACGCCGATGCGCTATCCGGCTAACTACGGCTTCGTGCCGCACACGCTCAGCCCCGATGGCGACCCGCTCGATGCGCTGGTCATCGCGCGCTCACCCTTCATCGCAGGCTGCGTCGTGCGCGCGCGTCCGATCGGCGTGCTGAACCTCGAAGACGAGCATGGCGGCGACGAAAAGCTGATCTGCGTGCCGGTCGACACCACCTTCCCGTATTATTCGGACGTGGGCGAAACCAAGGATCTGCCGAGCATCATCTTCCAGCAGATCGAGCACTTCTTCACCCACTACAAGGATCTCGAAGCCGAAAAGTGGGTTCGTGTGGGCGCTTGGGGCGATGCTGCCGAAGCGCGCAAGATCGTGAAAGAAGCGATCGAACGCTACGAAGCGGACAAGTAAGTCATTCCACAGGCCGTGAGTGGTCGAGCAGGTCCTTGTCCTGCTCGCCGCCGGTCTGGCGCCGTTCTTCCTCGACCATCTCCACGATCTCGTCGACGGGCCGCACGTCCTCGTCGGCTTCGGTGACGGTAATCGGCGGCGCCTTCTGGCTTGCCGCTTCCTGTTCTTTTTCGCGCGTTCCTTCCGCACGGTTCTCGAACGGCAGGGTGGCGGAGCGCGGATCGAAGCGCAGGCGATAGATCGGCTCGGGCAGTCCGAAGCCTGCTTCTTCTAGCGCTTCCTTCACTGCCGGGATGGCTTGGCTCTGCGCCTTCCACCAATCGGTCTCGTTCTGGTCGATCCAGCCGAGGAAACGGATCACCACGTTCGAATCGCCGACTTCGATGATACGTGCCTCGGGCGCGGGTTCGGGTAGAATGAAATCGAGCCCTTCCAGCACTTCGCGTCCAAGCTTGCGCGCGGCGCGCGCATCGTCATCCGCATCAACGCCCAATTCGAACTGGAAGCGGCGCTGCGGGTTGCGCGTGAAATTGGTGATGACCGCCTTGAACACCTGGCTGTTGGGAATGCGCAGGTGGTTGCCATCGAGCGTCATGAGGATGGTCGCGCGGCTGGTGAGGCGGATGACGCGTCCTTCGAGATCGCCGATAAGGACCCAGTCGTTGGCGCGAAAAGGTTGCCGCAGACTCAGCATGAGCGAGGCGACGTAATTCTCGATCGTGTCGCGTAGCGCAAAACCGAGAGCGAGACCGATTAGCCCTGCCCCGCCGAGCACCGCGCCGAGCAGGGCCGCCGCGCCGATCATGTCCAGCGCCACGACCAGGCCGCCGACGACGAAGACGAACCGGATCGCGCTGGCGATAAGCTCGGCAAGGAAGCTGTTCGGCGCGATCCTGTGCCACAGCGCCCCGAGGCCTGCGATCAGGTAGCCGACCAGGGCAATGCCCGCCCATACGGCAAGCGCCAGGCCGATGAGCGGCAACATGGCGAGAAATTGCGACCAGCGATCTGCCAGCGCGTTCAGGCCTTCGCCCTGCGCCGCGATCGAGACGTCACGCTCAAGGTCGTTCTCGACCGTGACGACGCCGCTTACGCGCCCGGCAATGGCCTCGGCGCGGGAGATGGCATCCTGGTCGGGCACGACTCCGGCAAGGGTCACGACGCCAGAGCTCACGCCCACTTCGACTTGTCGGAAGGCAGGAAGCTCGGCGAAGATTCCCTCGATACGCTCCGCAATGCGTTCATCCGACCCTTCATCGACGGTGGCGTCGATTTCCTGCGCCGGCGCTTCGGGCGGCGCCTCCTCGGCGGCCGGTTCTGGAGCGGATGGGAGGATCGCAAAGGCAGGCGTGGCGAATGCCAGTAAAAAGGCGGCGAGCCAGCGCATCAGTCGCCAGCCACCGTCATGCCGTCGACGCGGATTGTCGGAACGTTGATCGATTTATGCATCTCGAGGTCGTTTGCAGGCGTCATGGCGCGGAACATCTCCAGCAGATTTCCAGCAATGGTGATCTCTGCCACCGGTCCGGCGATCTCGCCATTGCGGATGCGAAAGCCGGTTGCGCCGCGGCTGTAATCGCCGGTGACCATATTGACCCCCTGCCCGAACAGGCCCGTGACATAGAGGCCATCGGCAATATCGGCCATCAGTGCTTCGGGCGTTACATCGCCGGCCTCCAGATGGCCGTTGCTGGCGCTGACGCCAGGCGAGCCGCCGCCCGAACGCGCCGCATGGCCCGTCAGGCCGAGGCCGAGCTGTCGGGCAGAGGCGACATTGCTCAGCCAGCCGAAAATCCGTCCGTTCTCAACCAAGGCGCGCGGTGTGCTGGCGACGCCTTCGCCATCGAACGGGCGCGAGCGCATGCCCCGCACCCGCAAGGGATCTTCTATGATCCGGATGTTGCTGTCGAACAATTCATCGTCTTCGCGGCCGAGCAGGAAGCTGGCCTTGCGCGCGATTGCGGGCGCGCCCATCGCGCCGATCAAATGGCCGAGCAGGCCGCCCCCGATCCGCGGATCGAACACGACCGGCATCTTGCCGCTTGGCACCGAGCCCGGCTTGACCTTGGCCACCGTCCGCTCGCCCGCTTTCGTGCCGATTTCTTCCGGCGTGAGCAGGTCAGCGTAATGACGGGCACTGCGCGAAGCATAGTCGGTCTGCATGTCGCTCCCCTCACCCGCGATGACATTGGCGGACAGCGAAAATCCGGTCCCGGAGTAGCCGCGCGCGAAGCCTTCCGAAGTGACGAGTGCAACCACCGCCTGGCCGGAGCTGGCCGAACCACCATTGCTGTTGGTAACGCCTTCGACCGCGCGCGCCGCTTCTTCGGTGGCGCGCGCTGCTTCGCGAAGGGCCGCGGGTTCGATGTGCGTATCGTCGACCAGGTCGAGATCCGGCATCTCGCCAGTGAAGAGGTCATTTTCTCCAGCCAACCCCGCATAGGGGTCCTCGGGCGCATGACGCGCCATTTCGACCGCGCGCTGGGCCAGTGCCTTCAGCCCCTCGGGTGCGAAATCGCTGGTGTGGATCGAGGCGGAGCGCTTGCCCACGAAAACGCGCAGGCCGATTTCCTCGCTCTCGGTGCGCTCGACCTCTTCCAGTTCGCCGAGGCGGACGGTCACGCTTTCCGAGGAATCCGCCCGCGCCACGGCATCCGCCGCATCCGCTCCAAGGGAGCGGGCCAGCGCCACGAGGTCGTCGCAGCGCGCCAGCGCGGTTTCGGTATCGATCATCTAGGAATAACTCCGCTGAACCCAGTTGGGGTCCGGCTAGAGTGCGAAGGCTGCGCCTGCAAGCTCAGGCAAAGGCCAGCTTGAACGCACCGGTCAGCAGGACGGGCAGGCCGATCGCCAGTGCCCACAGCATGATCTGGTCGCGGCGGAACGCGCCCTTCATTTCGGGATCGGCCGCTTCGGCGTCCGACAGATTGACCCAGCGCTTCTCGAACCAGCGGCAGGCGGGAATGATACCGGCCACCAGCACCACGAGCGCGAGATAGGGAAGGATGGAGGACACGCCCTGCTTCATCGCGTGGACGGTCATGAAAATCTGCAAGGCGGTGTAGACGATCAGCGCGTAGGCGACATTGTCGCTCATCGCCCGGCGCAGGTCGCGGTGGTGTACCGTGTCGTGCGTCTCGGCTGCGGCTGCGTCGTCGATTGCCTTGCCCATCAGGCGTCTCCCCGTATTTTCTCTCCGACTCGCATTGTTTCAAAATTGCGAAACTCTGGCAAGCGGCTTCCGATATATTACCCGACCGTCTCGTCCGGGGCGTTTCATGGCGTCCGCATGACGTCCCCAAGTCGCCCCCATGACGTCCATGCATAAATCCTGCCAGTTCGTCGATTCCCAAGCTGCGCGGGGTTTTCAGGGACGTCACGCATGCTATGGCCAGCCCATGGCAGATCTCACCATGAGCCCTGAGAACGATGCGGTGCACGATGCCGCTCCGCCCATTCCGCAGGGCGGCCTCGAAGTCATTTCTATTGCGAAAAGCTACGACAAGCGCGCGGTACTGACCGATATTTCGCTGTCGGTCGGCAAGGGCGAAGTGCTCGGCCTCCTGGGCCCCAACGGCGCGGGCAAGACGACGTGCTTCTATTCGATCATGGGCCTCGTTCGCCCTGATGCGGGCCGCATCCTGATGGACGGCGAAGACGTGACCAAGCTGCCTATGTATCGCCGGGCGATCCTGGGACTTGGCTACCTGCCGCAGGAAACCAGCATCTTCCGCGGGATGACGGTCGAGCAGAACATCAATTGCGTGCTCGAGATGGTGGAACCGGACGCCGGGACGCGCGAGCAGGAACTGGAGCGTCTGCTGGACGAATTCGGCCTCACCCGCCTGCGTTCAAGCCCTGCAATGGCGCTGTCGGGCGGTGAACGCCGCCGCGCTGAAATCGCCCGAGCGCTGGCGGCGAAACCTTCGATCATGCTGCTCGACGAACCTTTTGCAGGTATCGACCCGCTCTCGATCAGCGACATCCGCGATCTGGTGAAGGATCTGAAGACCCGCGGTATCGGCGTGCTCATCACCGATCACAACGTGCGCGAGACGCTGGAAATCGTGGACCGCGCCTGCATCATCTATGGCGGGCAGGTGCTCTTTGCCGGAACGCCTGAGGCACTGGTGGCGGACGAAAACGTCAAACGCCTCTACCTCGGCGAAAACTTCACGCTGTGATCGCGGCGCGCGCCCGGAGCTGACTTATGGCGCTCGGTCCGAGGCTAGACCTACGGCAGACGCAATCGCTGGTCATGACGCCGCAATTGCAGCAGGCGATCAAGCTGCTGGCGCTGTCCAATCTCGAGATCGAAACCTTCGTTGCCGAAGCGCTGGACAGCAATCCGCTGCTCGAAATCGGGGAAACGCGGCGCGAGGCCGGAGAAGACACGCCCGAGGCATCACCCGATGAACATGACAGCGCGCCGGGTCCCGACGGCGAAGGCGCGCTTGACATCGCCCAGCACGCGCTCGATCCGGAGGCCGCGCCGGGCGACATGGGCGATTGGGGGCAGGCGGCCAGCAGTGGCGGTTCGGGCGAAGACATGCCCGACTTCGAAAATCGCACATCGGACGGGGTCACGCTGGCCGAGCACCTGATGGAGCAGGTCGGCGCGCAGGCGCACGACGCGCGAGAGGCGCTTATCGCGACCCGCATCATCCACGAGCTGGACGACGCCGGATACCTCCAGGCGGAACTCCGCCACATGTCGGACGAACTGGGCGCGCCGCTTGCGGAAGTCGAGCGCGCGCTGGAGCTGGTCCAGTCGCTCGATCCCACCGGCGTCGGCGCGCGGTCAATCAGCGAATGCCTTGCCCTGCAAGCCAAGGAGGCCGACCGCTACGATCCCTGCATGGCGCGGCTGATCGACAATCTCGACCTCCTGGCCAATGGCGATATCGCCCGGTTGAAGCGGTTGTGCGACGTCGACGATGAAGATTTCGCCGACATGCTGGCGGAACTCAAAGGATACGATCCCAAGCCGGGCTGCCAGTACGGCGGCGCGAGCGAGGCGGCGGTCGTACCCGACGTTCTGGTCACACCAAAAGGCAAGACCGGCTGGTCTATCCGCATCAACGAGGCGAGCCTGCCGCGCCTGGTGGTGAACCGCGAATATTACACCGAGCTGGAATCGGGGGCGCGGGACAAGGCGTCGCGCAAATGGCTTAACGAACAGCTGGGCGAGGCCGACTGGCTGATCCGCGCCCTCGATCAGCGGCAGAAGACCATCCTCAAGACCGCCAGCGAGATCGTTAAGCGGCAGGAGGGCTTCTTCCGCGAAGGCGTATCCGCCATGCGTCCGCTGACCCTGCGCGAGGTCGCGGAAGAAATCGAGATGCACGAAAGCACCGTCAGCCGCGTGACGAGCAACAAGTACCTCCACTGCCCGCGCGGCACGTTCGAAATGAAGTACTTCTTCTCCAGCGGCGTCGCAGCCGCCGACGGCGAAGGCGCCAGCAGCGAAGCGATCAAGGCGCGCATCAAGGCGCTGTGCGACGGGGAGGATGCGAAGAAGGTCCTGTCCGACCAGAAGCTGGCCGACCTCCTCAATGAAGAGGGCTTCGACCTCGCCCGGCGCACCGTGGCGAAGTACCGCGAGGCCATCGGCATCGGCTCTTCCGCGCAGCGCCGCCGCGAGAAGAAGCTGAAATCATTGTGAGTCCCATCTGCAACACTGAAAAATGTTAACCCTTTTTACTCCACGTTAACCTTTTCCGTTCAGACCTGCTGTGGTTAACAACGGGCAACACCTCTTTACAGGGGGTTACCGCAAACAGGGGCAAGGGGGGACCAGACCCATGCGTGTACTGCTGATCGAAGACGAGCCGACAACCGCCAAGGCTATCGAGCTCATGCTCACTACCGAAGGCTTCAACGTCTATTCGACCGATCTGGGCGAAGAGGGTTTGGATCTCGGCAAGCTGTATGATTACGACATCATCCTGCTAGACCTCAACCTGCCGGACATGCACGGCTATGACGTGCTCAAGAAACTGCGCGTCGCCAAGGTGCAGACTCCGGTCCTGATCCTTTCGGGCATTGCCGAAATGGACAGCAAGATCCGCAGCTTCGGTTTCGGCGCCGACGATTACGTCACCAAGCCGTTCCATCGCGAAGAGCTGATCGCCCGCATCCACGCCGTGGTGCGCCGTTCGAAGGGCCACAGCCAGTCGATCATCCGCACCGGCAAGCTGGCCGTGAACCTCGATGCGAAAACCGTCGAAGTCGACGGCGCCCGCGTCCACCTGACGGGCAAGGAATACGCCATGCTGGAGCTGCTTTCGCTCCGCAAGGGCACCACGCTGACGAAGGAAATGTTCCTCAACCACCTTTATGGCGGCATGGACGAACCCGAACTCAAGATCATCGACGTCTTCATCTGCAAGCTGCGCAAGAAATTGAGCCATGCTTGCGGCGGAGAGAACTACATCGAAACCGTCTGGGGCCGCGGCTACGTCCTGCGCGACCCGAACGAGGAGGCAGAAGCCGCCTGACAAAATCAACCGCTTGGACAGCGAGTGAAGGCCCGGCCCCCGCAAGGGATGCCGGGCCTTTTCGTTATTGGTGCGGCCTGTTCAGCAGGATGCGAAGATAGGGTGAAAGGCGGTGGCCCATGCGGGTCATCGGCGAGCTGCTGTATCGCGCCACGAAGCGCCGCCAGTCGCGCCCATGGATTGCACCGGCCTCCCACCAGCGCGCGCGCAGTCTCGCGAGCCTGGACAAGGCGGGGTCGAGCGAACTTCCCGCGACCGGATTGGCATCGCAATAGCCGACCGGCTTGCCCGCAAGCACGCAAGGGACACCGGCAGCCCTGGCACGCAGGCCATAGTCGAGGTCGCCGTAAATATGCTCGAACATCGGATCGAGCGAACCGAGACGCTCGAACGCTGCCGCCGACACCAGCACCGCATTGCCGCTGATCGTGTCGATCGTCTTCGGCGTGCCATCGGGTGTGGCCAGTCTCATCCGCAAAGGGCGACGACGCGGATCGGGCCTGAAATGTCCGCCGTAAGTGACCTCCCCCTCCGGCCCGCGCGAGATCGTCGCTCCTGCGCAGATCACCGCACCGCGCCCATCCCGCGATCGTTCGGCATCGGCCAGCATGCCCTCCAGCGCGTGCGGCAGGAGTTCGACATCGTCGTTCAACCAGAAATACCAGTCGTAGTGCATGGCCGCCGCGCTCGCCCGCTCCCACGCCAGCCGCATTCCGCCGTTCCAGAACAGCGTCCCGTCACCTTCGATGACATTGGCCTGCGGCAACAGGTCGAGCACCGCCCTGCCCGTCCCGTCCCGCGATCCGTCATCGACGAGGAAAAGATCCTCGGCCCGAAACTCGGCTTGGGTAGCAAGCGCGCGAAGACAATCGAGAGTCGTCTCGCGCCGGTTGTGGCACGTCATCAGCACCGCGATGCGCGGACCATGTGCTTGATCGAATGCAGTGACGGCCATTTCGGCTAAACGCCTAGCTTGCGTTTCCCGCCCGCTACAAGCGGCAAGCGCTCGCCTGCCTCTGGACAAGTCGTGCGCAATCGGCTTAGCGCCGCGCCCCATGTCAGCATTCAAGGAAGGCGATCCGACCACGCTCAACCGGCTGTATGGCCGCAGCCAGGGCAAGCCCCTGCGCGCCGCCCAGCAGGAACTGGTCGACAAGCTGCTGCCCCAGATCGCGGTCCCAGCCGAGGGACCGGTGACGTCCGAACGCCTGTTCGGTTTCGACCGCCCGCTGCATTTCGAGATCGGCTTCGGCGCGGGCGAGCATCTTGCCTATCGCGCCGACCTGCTGCCGGACCACGGTTTCATCGGGGCCGAGCCCTTCCTCAATGGCGTGGCGCAGGCGCTGACCCATATCCGCGATGGCGGCCTCGCCAATGTCCGCATCCAGCACGGCGACGCGCTGGAGGCGCTGGCCCGCGTTCCCGATGGCGGCCTGACGATGCTCTACCTCCTCCATCCCGATCCCTGGCCCAAGAACAAGCACGCAAAGCGCCGGATGATGAACGACGGGCCGGTCCGCATGATCGCCGACAAGCTCAAGCCCGGCGGCGAATTCCGGTTCGGGACCGACCACCCGGTTTACCTGCGCCACGCGCTCATGGTCATGCGCCGCTTTACCGATGAATTCGAATGGCTTGTCGACGGACGCGAGAGTTGGGAGAACCGTCCCTCCGGCTGGTGCGAGACCCGCTACGAACACAAGGCGCGCAACACCTACGGCCACGAGGTCTGGTACTTCCGCTTCCGCCGGAAATGAGGCGAAGGTAATGATCGGACCGAAAGCGCTCGTCGGCTTCCCGTTTCTTATTCTTGGGCTGATCAGCGCAGGCGCATTTGCAACCTTCAGCTACCGCAGCCTTGAGACTGTGTGGACCGGCCAGAGTGCCGTGGGCGAAATCGTGCGGATGGAAAAGGTCAGCGGCGGCTATCAGAGCGGCCGGTCCTATCTCCCAATTGTCAGCTTCGTCGACGGCGAGGGATCGAGACGTGTTTTCCGACAGAAACCGGGAGGGCGAAAAGACGCGTATGCAATCGGCGAGCAGGTTGCCGTCCTCTACCGTCCTGATGATCCCGATCTCGCAGTGATCGACAGTTTCTGGGGCCGGTACGGCTTTATTTTCGGTACGCTTTTCGCGCTATTTTTCGTGGCCCTCGGGGGATGGCTGATCCGTCGGGACCGCCAAGAGAACGCGATTTTCGATCGTTAGGAACGCATGGCAGGGCGCGGCGATTGAACGGGTATACGCCCAAAGGAGCGCCCGCTTGATTACAACGACCAATCCCGCCACCGGCGAAACCATCGCCACTTACGAAACGCTCGACGACAACGGCATTGACGCGAAGCTGGAAACGGCCACGCGCACTTACCGCGAATGGCGCACCAGCCCGATCGAGCAGCGGGTCGAATTGCTCTCCGCCCTCGGCGATCTCTACGAAAGCAACAAGGAAGAACTGGCTCGCCTCGCTGTCACCGAGATGGGCAAGCCGATCACGCAGGCGCGCGGCGAGGTCGAGAAGTGCGCCAGCCTGTTCCACTATTTCGCCGAAGCCGGCCCGCCGATGCTGGAATCGGAATTCTGGGACCTGTCGGACGGCGGACGCGCAGAAGGACGCTGGTTGCCGCAGGGCCCGGTCCTCGCCGTAATGCCCTGGAACTTCCCCTTCTGGCAGGTGGTTCGCTTCCTTGCGCCGACCATCCTTGCGGGCAATGTCGGCGTCCTGAAACACGCCAGCATCGTGCAGGGCGTGGCGCACCGGATGGAAGAACTGGTGCTCGAGGCTGGCGGGCCGGAAGGCCTGTTCCAGAACCTGTGCGTTTCCTCCGATCCCATCGGTGATGTGATTGCCGACACGCGTATCGTCGCAGCTACGCTGACCGGCAGCGAAGGCGCCGGCAGCGCGGTGGCCCAGCAGGCGGGCAAGCATTTGAAGAAGGTCGTGCTGGAACTCGGCGGCAGCGATCCCTTTATCGTCATGCCCTCCGCGGATCTCGACCAGGCGGTCGAGGACGCGGTTTTCGCGCGCATCCAGAACAATGGCCAATCCTGCATCTGCGGCAAGCGGACCATCGTCCATGCCGACATCCACGATGCTTTCGCTGAGAAATTCATCGCGGCGCTGAAGGACGTGAAGCTTGGCGATCCGATGGATGACGAGACCGAGCTCGGCCCGCTGTCGAGCGAGGGTCAGCGCGATACCGTCCTCGACCAGGTCGCCAAGGCGAAGGAAGAAGGCTGCACGCTCCTGTTCGGTGGCGAGAAGCTAAACCGTGAGGGCGCATGGATGACCGCCGGGCTGCTGACCGACGTCCCGCTCGCCAGCGAGACCGGGACCGACGAAATCTTCGGCCCCGTCGGCCAGATCTACAGGGCGAAGGGCATCGAGGAGGCGATCACGATCGCCAACGCCATTCCCTTCGGCCTCGGCTCGGCCGTCTGGACCAATGACGACGAGGAGCGCGAGATTTTCGCCAACCGGATCGAGGCGGGCATGACGACTTTCAACGCCGTCAATGGCTCCAAGATCGAAGCGCCCTTCGGCGGCATCAAGAAATCGGGTTTCGGGCGCGAATTGTCGCACCACGGCCTGCATGAATTCATGAACCTGAAAACGCTGGTCTATCCGGCGAAAGGATAATCGAAATGAGCAAGACAATCCTCATCGTCGGCGCATCGCGCGGCATCGGCCTCGGCCTCGCCAAGGAATTCAAGAGCCGCGGCTGGGACGTCATTGCGACCGAACGCTCCACGAGCGACGAGCTCCACGCACTCGACGACGTGCGCATCGAGAACATGGATGTGACCAAGCCCGAAACCTTCGAAGGCTTCGACACCAAGGTCGATGCAGTGATCGTGAATGCCGGGATCACCGGCGCCAAACACCAGTCGGCGGTCGAAGCGACTGCGGACGAGGTGGCCGAAGTGATGATGACCAATGCCTTCGGCCCGGTGCATCTCGCCAAGACCGTGCTGCCGCATATTGCGGACGGCGGCACGCTTGCCTTCATGACCTCGCTCATGGGTTCGATCGAGGACAGCTCGGGCGGGTTCGAACTCTACCGCACCAGCAAGGCCGCGCTCAACATGCTGGCCAAGGGCGTTTCGGAGCAGGATGCGGGGCCGCGCGGCATCGCCACGCTCGCGCTGCATCCAGGCTGGGTCCAGACCGACATGGGCGGTCCCAATGCCAAGATCACCGTCGATGAAAGCGTGAAGGGCCTTGCCGATGTGGTCGAGGGCGCCGCGGGGAAGAGCGGCTTCCGCTATGTCGACTACACCGGCAAGGACCTGCCTTATTAAGGCTTAGAAGCGCACGCCGAGGCCGGCGACGACCTGGTCGGTCGTGGCATCGCCCTGGTCGATATCGGCCAGGTTGTTGTAGTTGGAGCGGCGATATTCGAGCCGCGCCTCGAACGGTCCGGGAAGCTGGACCTGCAGGCCGCCGCCGAAGCGGAAACCGTCGGCGTTTTCATCGAGATCGGACAGCGATCCGCTCTCGGTGAAGGCGGTGGTGTCGAGCGCGGTATAGCCCGCCTTGCCGTAAGCGGTGATGCCCGGCGTCACGGCGAAACCGGCACGCGCACCGATGTAATACTGGCCGTTCGTTTCCAGGCCCTCGCGCGCACCGCCGAAGCTGTCGGGGAAGCTGGTCGTGCCATTGCTGGTCGAAAGTTCGCCTTCCACGCCGACGAAGGCGCTGCCGAGCGAAAGGTCGTAACCGGCGGTAATGCCGTAGACCGCATTGTCGGCGCTGGCCGTCGCGCTGCCGTCTTCGGCGTCCACGTCGAGGCCTTCATAACCGCCGATGACGCCGATATGCAGGCCGCCCGGAGCAGCGTTCTGCGCCTGCGCAACGGACGGGACGGCGATCATGCCTGCGCCAAGCGCAGCCATTGCGAATATTGTCTTCATGGGAATTTCCTTGTTCTGCGATCCCTGTCGAACCGCCCCCTGTCGCCGCGCGGATTGCGCGCGCGTGAACCGCGGCGTCAGGATTGCAGAACGCTCGACGAACGGTGCCCGCAGCTAGGCGAGGACCTTGCGCAGGGTCGCCAGCACCGCGTCTTCGTCGGCCTCGGTATTGTAGAGGTGCGGCGTCACGCGCAGCGACTGGCCGCGCGCGGAAACGAAGACCTTCGCTTCGCCCAGCTTCTCGGTGAGGCCGTCCGGCAGGCCGTCGGGAAATTCGAGCGAAAGGAAGTGCGGGCCGCGTTTGCCGACAGGGGCGGAGGTAAGACCCAGTTCCGCTGCCTTTCCGGCAAGGCGGGTGGTCTTGTGCGCCAGGGTCTCGGCGACCTGCCCGACGCTGTGATCCAGCAGGAAATCGAGGGCGGCGCCTGCTCCCATCATCGAGGGCGCATTGGACTTCTCGCCCATGTCGAAACGGCGCGCCCCCGGCTGGTAATCGCCGCGATAATCGACCAGCCGGGTGAAATCCTGCGATCCGGCGCGGTTGATCCAGTTCTGCTCGATCGGCCGTCCGCCGTGGTGCTTGGGATCGACGTAAAGAATGCCGAGGCCATAGGGCCCCATCAGCCATTTGTAGCAGGCGGCCACTGCGAAATCGGGCTTCACGGCAGCGAAATCGATCGGCATCGCCCCCAGCGATTGCGTGAGGTCGAGGACCAGTGCTGCGCCGTACTTGCGGCATTTCTCGCCCACCGCGACGAGGTCGACCACGCGCCCGTCGGCCCAGTGGCAATGCGGCACGGCGACGATGGCGCTGTCCGCGTCGATCGCGTCCAGTACGGCTTGGGTCCAGCAGGCATCGGCCTCACGCCGGACGGCGATCACCGCCCCTCCCTTGCGCTGGGCCAGTTCCTGCCAGGGATAGACGTTGGACGGGAATTGCTCGCCCAGCGTGACGACGCGCCGCCCCTGCCCGACCGACAGGTTCGCGGCTGCAATGGCGAGGCCGTAACTGACCGAAGGCACCACGGCGAGATTGTCGGGCGCTGTGCCCACCAATCGCCCCGCTTTTTCGCGGAAGGTTTCGACCAGCGAGAAGAAGTCCTGCGGGTGGAAATTCCACGGCTGCTCCTTCAGCCGCGCGCCCTCCACCATCGCCGCGCTGACCGCGTGCGACAGCGGCGCCATGTAAGCGCAGTTGAGGTAGTGGATGTCCTCAGGAATCGAGAACAGGTGCCGCTGGGAAGCGATCACCGGATCAGCCCAGCACGCCCGCGCTCGCCAGCACCGCCAGCGTGAGGATATCCGGCGCGATCGCCGTCATCGGCGCGATCTGGACCGGCTTTTCCATGCCGATCATCATCGGGCCCACGGTCGTTTCCCCGCCTAGTTCGCGCAGCAGCTTTGCCGACAGGTTCGCCGATTGCAGGCCGGGCATGATGAGCACGTTTGCCGGACCGGACAGGCGGTTGAAGGGATAAAGCTCCATCACCTTGGGGTTGAGCGCGGCATCGGGCGCCATTTCGCCTTCGTATTCGAAGTTCACCGTATCGTCGGCATCGAGGATCGCCACCGCGTCGCGGATATTGCCGAGCCACTGGCCCGACGGATTGCCGAAGGTGGAATAGGACATGAAGCCGACGCGCGGCTCGTGGCCCATGCGGCGTGCGACCGCAGCGGTCTCGCGCGCGATATGCGCCAGCTGCTCTGCCGTGGGCCGCTCGTTGATGGTGGTGTCGGCAAGGAAGGTGGTGTGGTTCTTGCCGATCATCATGTGGATGCCGAAGGGCACCGCACCGGGCTTTTCGTCCAGCACCCTGCCCACTTCGCGCGCGGTCTGGGCGAAGGTTCGCGTAAGGCCGGAAATCATCCCGTCGCCATGTCCCAGCGCCACCAGCAGGGCGGCGAAGACATTGCGTTCCTGATTGACCATGCGAGTAACGTCGCGCTCGGTATAGCCGCGGCGTTGCAGGCGCTTGTAGAGATAGTCCACCATGGCCGGGACCTTGTCCGACACCTTGGAATTCTCGATGATCCAGTCGTCCGGATCCTCCACCGCCAGCTCGATCAGCTTTTCGCGAACCTTGTCGGTCCGGCCGACCAGGATCGGCTCGCCATAGCCGAAATCGCGGAACTGGATCGCAGCGCGCAGGGCCACTTCCTCTTCCGCTTCGGCAAACACCATCCGCTTGGGATTGGCCTTGGCGAGGTCGTAGATATTGGTGAGCGCCGCCGTGGTCGGGTTGAGCCGCGCCTTCAGCTTGTGGCGGTATTCGTCCATGTCCTCGATCGGGGCCTGGGCGACACCGGAATCCATCGCCGCCTGCGCCACCGCGCTGGAGACGACTTCCATGAGGCGCGGATCGAAGGGGGCGGGAATGATATATTCCTCGCCGAACTGGTGCGTCACGCCATAAGCGGCAGCGACTTCTTCGGGCACGCGTTCGCGGGCAAGTTCCGCAATCGCGCGCGCGGCGGCGACCTTCATTTCCTCGTTGATCGCGGTAGCCTGCACATCGAGCGCGCCGCGGAAGATGAAGGGGAAGCCGAGCACATTGTTGACCTGGTTGGGATAGTCGCTGCGCCCGGTCGCGATGATCGCATCGGGGCGGACCGCCTTAGCGTCTTCGGGCATGATTTCGGGCACGGGGTTGGCCATGGCGAAAATGATCGGCTTGTCGGCCATCTTCTCCACCCATTCCGGCTTCAGCGCACCGGCAGCCGACAGGCCGAGGAAGATGTCCGCCCCGTCGAGCGCTTCTTCTAGGCTGGTTGCCGAAGTCGCGACGGCATGCGCGCTCTTCCACTGGTCGACGCCTTCGCGGCCCGGAGTGATCGGGCCGGACCGGTCGCACACAATGACGTTCTCGTGCGGGATGCCGATTGCCTTGATCAGCGCGGTACAGGCAAGCGCAGAGGCTCCCGCACCGTTCACCACCATCTTGCAGTCCTTCAGCTCGCGCCCGCTCAGATGGCAGGCGTTGATGAGGCCCGCAGCGGCAATGATCGCGGTGCCGTGCTGGTCGTCATGCATGACCGGGATGTTCATGCGTTCGCGCAGCGCCTGCTCGATGATAAAGCATTCGGGCGCGGCAATGTCTTCGAGATTGATGCCGCCGAAGCTCGGCTCCATCAGGGCAACCGCTTCGATGAACTTGTCCGGGTCTTCGGTGTCGAGTTCGAGGTCGATCGAATCCACGTCGGCGAAGCGCTTGAACAGCACCGCCTTGCCTTCCATCACCGGCTTCGACGCAAGCGCGCCGAGATTGCCAAGGCCGAGGATCGCCGTGCCGTTTGAAATCACCGCCACAAGGTTCGAGCGCGCGGTATATCTCGCCGCATCCTGCGGATTGGCCGCAATCGCTTCGACCGGCGCCGCCACGCCCGGCGAATAGGCGAGGCTGAGATCGCGCTGGCTCGCCATGGGCTTGGACGCGATGATCTCGATCTTACCGGGACGGATCGTCTCGTGATAGAACAGCGCCTCGCGCGTGGTGAATGCGGTCGGTTTTTCGTCGGCCATGAAAGTCCCTGTGTCGGCTATTGCCTTCGCCCTAAGGGCATTTGGCGACAAGTCATAGGGGGAAAGACGCTTTGCGCCGCTTCCCGAATCGCGCGGCTCCCAGCTACGGCATGGGCATGTCCGGCAAACCCACCCCGATGATGGAGCAATACCTCGCGCTCAAACGCGAAGCAGGCGATGCGCTCCTGTTCTATCGCATGGGCGACTTCTTCGAACTGTTCTTCGACGATGCGCGCGTGGCGGCGGGCGTGCTCGACATCGCGCTGACCAGCCGCGGCGAACACGGCGGGGAGCCGGTGCCGATGTGCGGCGTGCCGGTCCATTCGGCGGAAGGTTACCTCGCGCGGCTCATCAAGGGCGGGTGCCGGGTCGCGATTGCCGAGCAGACGGAAACGCCCGACGAAGCGAAGGAGCGCGCCAAGCGCGAAGGCAAGCCGGTGTCGAAAGCGCTGGTGGCGCGCGATATCGTGCGCTTCGTCACGGCCGGGACGCTGACCGAAGAAGCCCTGCTGGAACCGCGCCGCGCGAACCTGCTGGTCGCGATAGCCCCGGTCCGCGATGCGATCGGGCTGGCGTCCTGCGACATCTCCACCGGTCGTATGGAACTGGAAGAATGCGCGCCCGACCGGCTCGATGCGGCGCTGGCACGCTTGGGCGCGAGCGAAGTGGTCGCCCCCGAGGATTGGGAGCCAAGCTCCGAGGACGTGATTGTCCGCCCCCGCACCGATTTCCGCAGCGAGGATGGCGAGGCGCGGTTGAAGGAGCTTCACGGCGTCGCGACGCTGGACGGCCTCGGCGATTTTACGCGCCCCATGCTGGCGGCCGCAGGCGGGCTGATCGCCTATCTCGACCATGCGGGGCGCGGCCAGCTGCCCTTCCTCCTGCCGCCGGTCGCGCGCGGATCGGGCGCGCATCTCGCTATGGATGCGGCAACCCGCACCAGCCTCGAAATCCTTGCCGCGCAGAACGGCGGGCGCGAGGGGAGCCTCATTGCCTGCGTCGATCGCTGCGCCACGGGGGCCGGTGCGCGGCAACTGGCCGAAGACCTTTCCGCACCGCTGGCCGACCTTGGCGCGGTCGAGGAGCGGCTCGCCGCCGTCCATCACTTCCACGCCGACCCGCTCCTGCGCGCGGACCTGCGCGCAATCCTGCGGCAGGCCCCGGATATCGGGCGTGCCCTGGGCCGCATCGTGGCAGGGCGCGGCAGCCCGCGCGATCTCGGGCAAATCCGCGACGGACTGTCCGAGGCGCGCCGCGTGCGCGATATGCTCTCGCACAGCGCGGACCTTCCCCCGCTGCTCGAAAGGATGCTCGGCGCGCTTGGCGGGCATGGCGCGCTGGTCGACCATCTGTCGCGCGCACTCGTCCCCTCCCCGCCGACGGAACGCGGCCAGGGCGGTTTCATCGCCGAAGGCTACGACCACGCGCTCGACGCGTTGCGGGAAACCAGCGGCGATGCGCGGCGCGCGATTGCCGCGCTGGAGGCGAAGTATCGCGAGGAGACCGATACCGCCTCGCTGAAGATCAAGCACAACAAGGTGCTCGGCTATTTCATCGAAGTGCCCGCCAAGCACGGCGACAAGCTGATGGCATCCGACAGCGGCTTCACCCATCGCCAGACGATGGCCGGCGCGGTCCGCTTCAACTCCGTGGGCCTGCACGAAGAAGCCAGCCGCATCGCCGAGGCGGGCGCCCATGCCCTCGCCGCCGAGGACGCGCATTTCGAGCAGCTGGTGGGCGAAGTATGCGCCGACCGCGAAGCAATCGCCGCGACTGCTGCCGCGCTTGCCCGGGTCGATGTATCCGCTGCGCTGGCGGAACGCGCGGTAGAGGGCGACTGGTCGCGGCCCGAGATGCTCGACGAGCCCTGCCTCGAAGTGACCGGTGGACGGCATCCGGTGGTGGAGCAGGCGCTCGCGAAGGCGGGCGAACGCTTCGTCGCCAATGACTGTGCGCTGGGACCGGACGACCGGCTGTGGCTGATCGGCGGCCCGAACATGGGCGGTAAATCGACATTCCTGCGCCAGAACGCGCTCATCATGCTGCTGGCACAGGCGGGCAGTTTCGTCCCTGCGACCTCGGCAAGGATCGGCCTTGCCGACCGGCTGTTCAGCCGGGTCGGGGCGAGCGACAACCTGGCGCGCGGTCGCTCCACCTTCATGGTCGAAATGGTCGAGACGGCGGCGATCCTGAGCCAGGCAACGGACCGCAGCTTCGTCATCCTCGACGAGGTCGGGCGCGGCACGTCGACCTATGACGGCATGGCGCTGGCCTGGGCCGTGGTCGAGGCCGTGCACGAACAACTCGCCTGCCGGTGCCTTTTCGCAACGCACTATCACGAGCTGTCGCGCCTTGCCGACACCTGCGACGCGCTCAGCCTCCACCACGTCCGTGCGCGCGAATGGAAGGGCGACCTTGTCCTCCTTCACGAGCTTGCAAAAGGTGCGGCGGACCGCAGCTACGGCCTTTCGGTGGCCAAGCTGGCGGGTGTCCCTGCCCCTGTCATAAAGCGCGCGAAAGCCGTGCTCGACAAACTGGAAAAAGGGCGCGCCGAGACCGGCGGGCTTGCCGCAGGGCTCGGCGACCTGCCCCTTTTCGCCGCCAGCGTGGAAGCTGCCGAAGAGCAGGACGACGGCCTCGGCGCGCTGATCGATGCCATCGACGTCGACGCGCTCAGCCCGCGCGAAGCCCTTGAAAAACTCTACGAGCTGAAGGCGCAGGCGGCGGAAAGAAAGGTTTAACCGGGACGGCGCTATAGTTGCTTCCCATGGAAACCAGCGTCTTTACCAAACAGCGCAAGAAGCTCATCATGATAGGGCTGTTCCTGCTGTCCGTCGTCTTCATGGTCGGCCGCGAGGAAGACCCGGGGATGCTCCAGCAGATTGCAGAGCAGACGGGCGAACAGACGCAAGGTCCGCCGGTCGCACAACCCGGCGCACCCGTGCAGCAGCAAGTGTCTGCGCCGCGCCCGCAGGTCCGTCAGGACCCCGCGCTGGACGATTGGTATGCGCAGGCAGGCACGCTCAATGCGCCGATGGAACCCTCGCCGCAGGACAACAGCTGGCTGATCAACGACACCGAGCCGCTCGTTTCCACCGAACCGGTCGGTTAAGCGACCGGGGAACCTGCGCCTTCGCCATTCGCTAAATCTGAATGGCACAGGACGATCCACCCAAAGATACCGACAAAAGCACCGAGTGGGCAGAGTTCCGCACGGACCTTGCCGAAGACCGCAACATCATGGCGATGGAGCGCACCTTCGCGGGCTGGATGCGCACGGCATTCGCGGCAATCGGTATCGGGTTGGGTTTCCGCGCCGTGTTCGGAGAATTCCAGCCGCCCTGGCTCGCAAAAGCGATCGCGACCATGTTTATCTTCGGGGGTGGCTGGCTTGCCGTGACCGCAGAGCGGCGCGCATGCAAAACGCTAGCACGTCTCGATCCGCACAAGTTCGAGGCGATCAGCACGCCGAATTTCAAACTGATGGCCTACGCCGTCGCCACAGGCTCCGCGATATTGATCGCGGGCCTGTGGATCCTCAATGACGGCGATCTGGGAGGTTAGGTGCCGTCGCCGCGCAGGCCGTCGGGCTTGTGCTCCTCGCCGTATTTATCGACGTTGTCGTCATGGTTCGGTTCGCCGCGATAGGCGTCCATGTCGATCCGGCCCGAACTTTCCATGTCGCGCATATGATCGATGGTGTCCTGCGTGGAATCGCCCATCAGGCCCGACTTGTTGTCGCTCTTTTCGCTTTCGGTCGGCGAAGTCGTTTCCGTCGTCACCTGCCGCGCCTGTTCGGCCACTTCCTGGGCCTGGCTGCGGTGATCGTCCTGTTCGTCATTATGCGTTTCGGGCGCGAGGCCCGATTGGCGCATTTCCTGGCTCTCTGCCTTGGTATCGGTCATGCAAAATCTCCTTTGCACAACCAACGGGCGGCGAGGCTGGGAGGTTCCTAGCGCGTGGGGACCGGAGCCTCGCCCGCATAGTCGTAAAAGCCCCTACCGGTCTTGCGGCCGAGCCAGCCGGCCTCGACATATTTCACCAGCAGCGGAGCCGGACGATACTTGCTGTCGCGCGTGGTGCGATAGAGCACCATCAGTATGTCGAGACAGGTGTCGAGACCCACGAAATCGGCCAGCTGCAGCGGACCCATCGGGTGGTTGAGGCCGAGGCGGCAACCTTTGTCGATATCTTCGATACCCGCAGTCGACTGGCCGAGGACGAAGATCGCCTCGTTGATCATCGGCAAGAGGATGCGGTTGACGACGAAGCCCGGCTCGTCCTGGCTCAGCACCACTTCCTTGCCCAGCGCTTCTGCGAAGCCGCGGGTGCGCGCGGTAGTTTCCTCGCTGGTGGCAAGGCCGGGAATGACTTCGATCAGGCCCATGACAGGGACCGGATTGAAGAAGTGCAGGCCGATGAAACGCGCCGGGTCGGGCGAATAGTTCGCCATGCGGGTGATCGGGATCGAGCTGGTGTTCGACGCCATGATCGCATCGGCGCGCAGTTTCTCACCCGCCTTTTCGAAGATCGCCTTCTTGATCTCTTCTTTCTCGGTCGCCGCCTCGATGATCATCTCGGCCTCGTCCATGCGCGCATAGTCGCCGACGGGCGTGATCCGGGCCATGGTCGCTTCAGCATCCGCGATTTCGATTTTGCCGCGCCCGACCAGCTTGCCGAGCCCCTTGTCGATCTTGCCGACGGCAGCCTCTGCCACCTCCAGGCTCACGTCGGCGAGCAGCAACTGCATACCGTGCTGCGCAATGGTCTGCGCAATGCCGGAGCCCATCTGGCCCGCACCGATGATGGCGATCGTCTTGCTCACGTGATTTTCCCTTCGCAGATGCAGCAAAGGCGCTGCACTAGCGAGAAGGAGCGCCGCTGGCTAGCGCGGCATCAGCGATTTGCGCCGGGAACCCACTTCACATCGTCCGCGCCATTGGAATTGGCCACACGGGCGAGCACGAAGAGATAGTCGGAGAGCCTGTTGATATAGGCCAGCGCCTGCGGATTTACCGCCTCGGTGGCGGCAAGCGCAACGCAGGCACGCTCTGCCCGGCGGACGGCCGCGCGCGCCACGTGAAGGCGCGCCGAGGCTTCGTTACCGCCGGGGAGCACGAAACTGGTCAGGGGTTCGAGATGCGCGTTGGCCGCGTCGATAGCCTCTTCCAGCCATGTCACCTGCGCGGCGACCATTCGCAGCACCATTTCCGAAGGCGCGAAGTCGTCGCCCTCTCCGGCAGGGGTCGCAAGGTCCGCGCCGAGATCGAACAGATCGTTCTGGATGCGGAACAGCGCCTGTGCATGCTCGCTATCCGCCAGGGCGACGGCTGCGTGGCCGAGCGCGCTGTTCGCCTCGTCCACCACCCCGATCGCTTCCATGCGCGGCGCGTGCTTGGCAACGCGCGACCCGTCGACGAGCCCTGTAGAGCCGTCATCGCCGGTGCGCGTGTAGATCTTGTTGAGCTTGACCACCCCTGAGCCCGCCTGGCCGGATCAGGCGGCGACGGCGAGCATGATCGCCATGATCACGATGGCCACCGCCTGCCATTTGACGCGCGCCATCATCGCCTTGTTCTGCTTCAGCTGCATTTCGGTGGCATCCACCTGCTCGCCGCTCTGCAGGTCGATCTTGGTCGACTGGAGGAAGGCCACCACGCCGCGAACGAGGGACACGACGACCATGATCATGGCCGCGAGGATGAGGATGACGAAGACAGTGTTCATGGGCCCTACCTAGGTACTGACGAGCGAAATTCCAGTTGGAAACTCTTCAGCGCGCAGCGCGTCGGCAAGTTCCCGACCGTCCTCGCCCGCAAGGCGGCGATCGGCTAGGCTCGGCGATCCGCGCCGCTTGGCCAGCTTCTGCCCGGTGTCGTCGACCAGGATCGGATGGTGGTGCCAGTCGGGCACCGGCAGGTCGAGCAGCGCCTGCAGCACCCGGTGCACATGGGTGAGCGCAAACAGGTCCTGCCCGCGTGTGACCAATGTCACCCCGTCCGCCGCATCGTCGAGCGTCATGGCGAGGTGGTAGCTGGCGGGTGCGTCCTTCCTCACCAGTACGACATCGCCGAAGGGCCGCGGGTCGGCCATGATGAGCCCGGCCAGCTCGTCCTCCCAGAAAATCTCGCCCACTTCGGCCATCGCGCGGTCCACGTCCAGCCGCAGCGCGGCCGGCTTTTCGGGATCGAGCAGGCGGCCCTTGCAGGTGCCGGGATAGATCGCGCCCTCCGGCCCGAAGCGCGGTTCCGCCGCCTGGATATCCGCGCGCGTGCAGGTGCATGGATAGAGCAGCCCGCGATGCAGCAGCTCGCGCGCGGTCGCTTCATAACTAGCCAGCCGGGTCGATTGGGCGGGCACTTCTTCCCATTCCAGCCCCAGCCATTCGAGGTCGGCGCGGAATTCGTCGGCCAGTTCGGGGCGCGAGCGTTCGCCGTCGATATCCTCGATCCGCAGCAGGAAACGCCCGCCCCGCTCGCGCACCAGATCGTGCGCCACGATCGCCGCATAGGCGTGGCCGAGATGCAGCGAACCATTGGGGCTTGGGGCGAAGCGGGAAACGATCAAGTGACGGGACTCGCTGGATAAGCTTGTGGATAGCCTGTCTGTAACAGTCTTGACCCTTTTGTTTGCAAGTGCATTCTCAACCTCATCGGGGAGGGACGCGCACGTGTCTACGACTGATGTTCAAGGCTGAGTTACTCGAACGCGCGGCTCGTTTCCGCAGCGCCGACGAGGATCCGACACGAAATCTGGAATCGTGTCCCTCGCTCGTGCTCAATGCGGATTACACGCCGCTATCCTATTATCCGCTGAGCCTGTGGCCCTGGCAGACCGCGATCAAAGCGATCTTCCTCGACCGGGTGGACGTGATCGAGACCTATGAGCGCGAGGTCCATTCGCCCAATCTCGACATGAAGATCCCCAGCGTGATCGCGTTGAAGCAATATGTGAAACCGTCCGAATTCCCGGCCTTCACGCGCTTCAACCTGTTCCTGCGCGACCGCTTTTCCTGCCAGTTCTGCGGCGACATGAACAATTTGACGTTCGACCATGTCGTGCCGCGCCGCCTGGGCGGGAAGACGACGTGGGAGAACATCGCGACCGCCTGCGCGCCCTGCAACATGAAGAAGGGCGGCCGCACGCCGAAGCAGGCTGGGATGACGCTCTATCACGAGCCGATCCGCCCGACGCACTGGCAGTTGCAGCAGCACGGCAAGATGTTCCCGCCCAACTACCTGCACGAAACCTGGCGGGACTGGCTTTATTGGGACATCGAGCTGGAGGCGTGAGCCTGGCGACACTGCCAAACCGCTGGTCGCTGGCTGCGGCCTGTGCCGCCCTTGCCCTCGCCGCGCCGGTTGAGGCGCAGGAAGGTGCGGCGCCGCCAGAGCCGGAAACCCCCGCCGCCTATGTCGAGCATGCGCTGGACCTGCTCCAGCGGTTCCACATGAACCGCGAGCAGGTCGATTGGGATGCCATGCGCAAAGCCGTCATGGTGCTGTCCGCACACGCACAGACCCCGCGCGACACGCATTCCGCCCTGCGCGCAGCGGTGGTCGCGATGGGGGACAATCATGGCTACCTCTACGTACCGCAGCCGCGCCTGCAATCGAATGGGCGGTCCGGCAAGGACGCCGGCGCACCGCCCATGCCAGAGGGCGAAGCGCTGGATGGCGACATTGGCTATCTCATGCTCCCCCGCCTGACGACGGTGGGCGGGAACGAGGATGTCGGCGCGCAATATCGCGATGTGCTGGTCGAGACCGTGCAGCGGCTCGATCCGTCCGCCCGCTGCGGCTGGGTGATCGACCTCGCCCGCAACTCGGGCGGGAATATGTGGCCGATGCTCAACGGGCTGGACCCGCTGCTGGGCGAAGGGCCGTTCGGCTATTTCGTCGGCATCGAAGGCCGCGCAGCCTGGGTCAGGGGCGAAGAGGCGATCTCGTCCCAGAGCGGCGCCGAAGTCGATACGGGCGAACCGAAATACGCGATCGCCAATTCCGACACGCCGATTGCCGTCATCTTCGGGCCGCGCACTGCCAGCACCGGAGAAATGGTCGCCGTTGCGCTCGCCGGGCGCACCGACAGCCGCAGTTTCGGGGCGCGGTCGGCCAATTACACCACGGCGGTCCGCCCCTTCGAACTCAGCGACGGCGCCGTTCTAGGCGTCACCTCGAGCAAGGTCGCCTATCGCGACGGCACGGTCATCGAAGGCCCGCTAATCCCCGACGAGGAGGTCGAGGGCGACGCCCTCGAACCGGCGCTGGAGTGGCTACGCGGGCAATGCGCGATATCGGGCGCTTCGGAGAAATGACCGCCCGCTAAGGCGTCTGCGAGGCCAAGGCAGGCGCAGGCAGCTCCGGTCCCCCGATTTACCGCCACTCACCCAATTGCGGGGTTAGGCAATCATGCCTTTGTCGAGGGTTAGGGAGAAGGGCGACCGCCTTCCAAGCAATTGATCTCGATCAATGTCGCCTGATTGTGACGGTGTAAGCTGCGATGATGTCGCCGCACCCTGACTGGTCAGGCGAGAGCCGGCCACGCGTGATGACCCTGATGTTATAGATCTGGATCTCTCGGATCATCGAGGAGGCAATCATGTCCGATATTCAACAAGCCGATTGGGACGCTATCGTTGTCGGTTCCGGTATTGGCGGGATGGCTTCCGGTGCGGCCCTCGCCCGGGTCGGGCAGAAGGTGCTGATCCTGGAACAGCATCGGATCCCAGGCGGCCTTACCCATAGCTTCGAACGCGACGGGTTCAGTTGGGACGTGGGGCTTCATTACCTCAGCTACATGGCGCCGGGAGAGCGCGAACGCGCAATTCTCGACTGGCTATGCGACACGCCGATCGAACTGGTGTCGCTGGGGGCGGTCTACGACGTAATTCACATCGGCTCTTCGGAGCCGCTGGCCTTGTCCAGGCCTTACGAGGCGCAGGAATGGGACCTGAAGGATCGCTTCCCGCACGAAAAGGAAGCGATTGAAGCCTGGACCGTGGCGCTGCGTAAGGGCCGCGAAGCCATGCTCAAGATTTTCCCGACCCGGGCAATGCCGGAGTTGGCTGGTGACATCCTCGATTGGTGGAACAGCCACGAAATCGAAAAATGGTGCAAGCGAACGACCAAGGAAGTTGTCGACGATCTGGTCGAAGATCGCGAACTGGCTGCAGTGCTGACCGCGCAATGGGGCGATCATGGCGGGCGCCCGAACAAGGCCAGCTTCGCAATGCATGCCCTGATCGCTGCATCCTATCTGAAGGCCGGATCGTGGTATCCGAAAGGCGGTGGCTCAGCCTTCGCAGACCATATCCTGCCCACCATTACCAAGGCAGGAGGCGATGTCCGAACCGGAGTGAGAGTTACAGAGCTCGTATTCGAAGGGAGCGCGGTAGTCGGCGTGCGGACAGCTGGCGGTGAAGAAATCCGGGCGAAGTCGGTCATTTCAGATATCGGAGCGCGCGAGACCGTCGACGCATTCGTACCGGCCGGTTCGCAACACGAGGACTGGATTGCCGAAATCCGGGCACTGCCTTCCAGTATCGCGCACTACACACTCTTCCTGGGCTTTGAAGGCGATATCGAAGCTGCCGGGGCTACCAAGAGTAATCACTGGTTTTATCCAACGGGCGAAACCGATGTGATCTGGACAGGCGCGCCTGATGAGGACCCTCCTTTTGTCGCGATTGCCTTTGGCTCGCTGAAGGATCCGGCCCACGATCCGGGACCACGCCAGCAACACACCGGACAAGTATTGACCTGGGCCGATTGGGAGCCCGTCAAGCGATGGTCGGGCATGCCTATTGGTGAGAGGGGCGACGATTATGCCGATTTCAAGCGGAGGGCAGAAGAAGCGCTGTTCAGGCAATTCGAGCGCCGTTTCCCCGAGCTTGCGAAGCTGGTCGTGTATCGCGAATTGGCTACCCCGCTCACTACTGTCACTTTCACCGGCCATCGCGATGGCGCTTTCTATGGTCTCGATGTAACGCCGCAGAGGGTCGTGTCCGATGCATTGAGGGCAAAGACCCCGATACCGGGCCTCTTCCTATCAGGGCAGGACGTCGCGAGCCCGGGCATTCCCGGCGCGCTGTGGGGCGGCGTTCTTGCGGCGGCGAGTGTCGATCCGAAAGTGTTCAAGCAGTTACAAAAGTGAGGTCAGCTCACCATCCTGTTGCGGATTTCAGGTAACTGCCGCGCGCTCCTGGAATTCGGCCCGTTGCCATTCGCCGCTGTCCAGCACTTCGGCCAGGTGCCTGGCAGCCTCGGCAATGTCTTCGAAGCGTAGGTAAGCCGGAGCGAAGCCGAAGCGCAGGATGTCGGGATCGCGGAAGTCGCCGATCACGCCCCGCGCGATCAGGGCCTGGCAGATGGCGTAGGCCTCTTGATGCCGGAACGAGAGCTGGCTGCCCCGCTCCGCCGGGTTGGGCGGGCTGACGAGTTCCATCTCCACACCGTTTTCCGCGAGGCATTGGCGGAAGAATTCGGACAGCTTTTGCGACTTGGCATAGAGCCGCTCGATCCCGATTTCGGCGATGAGGTCGACGCCGACCTCCAGCGCCGCGAGGCCGAGAATTCCGGGTGTGCCGCACAGCAGGCTGTCGACCCCGGCTGCTGGCGTATAGTCGTCGCTGAACGCGAAGGGCCTTGCATGCCCCATCCAGCCCGAAAGTGGCTGGCGAAGAGCCGAGTCCTCTACATTATCGGCTATATGGTGTGCAGTTGCGACGAAGGCATATGCGGGGGCGCCCGGCCCTCCGTTCAGATATTTGTACCCGCAACCGACGGCGAAATCCGCTTTGCAATCAGCAAGATGCACCGGAAGAGCCCCGCCGGAATGCGAAAGGTCCCACAGCACCAGCGCGCCCTTGTCATGCGCTGCGCGGGTCAGCGCCTCCATATCGAATAGCTCGCCGGTCTTGTAATGTGCATGGGTGAGCAGCAGCAGGGCCACGTCCTCGTCGAGCGCCTCGAGCAAACTTTCGCGCTCGACCAGCCGGCGTTCCGCAAGCCCCTGTTTTTCAAGCCCTTCGATCATATAGACGTCGGTCGGGAAATTGCCCGGCTCGCTCAATACGACCTTGCGCCCGGGCCGCATCGCGAGGGCTGCAGAAATCAGCTTGTAGAGGTTCACCGAGACGCTGTCGCACGCGATGACCTGGTGTGGCTGCGCGCCGATCAGCGGTGCTATCTTGCCGCCGACACGCTGCGGGAGGTGGATCCAGTCGGCGCTGTTCCAACTGCGGATGAGGTCGCGACCCCATTCCTCGCGCACCACCTGCTCCAGCCGCGCCGGCGTGGCGCGTGGCAGGCAGCCGAGGGAATTGCCGTCGAGATAGACAACACCTTCGGGCACATCGAACCGCTCGCGAAATTGCGCCAGCGGATCGGCGGCATCGAGACTGCGTGCGCGCTCAAGCATCCGGGATTTCCCGCAGAATTGCGCGGGTCAGGCCCGCATCGCCGCCTCCGACCTTGAGCGGCAGGGCGATCAATTCGTATCGCCCTTCCTCCACCCCGTCGAGCACGAGGCCTTCGAGGATACGCATCGCATTCTTCGCCACCGCCTTGTGGGCATCCATCGTCTTGGAATCCTGCGGATCGACGCTCGGCGCGTCGGTTGCAATCAGCTTTACGCCCTGCAGCGCCAGCCACTCGACCGCCTCTGCCGAAATCGGCGTCCAGTCGCTTCGCCATTCGTCATGCGGGAAGCTGTCCCAGGTGCGGAAGAGCACGCGGTCGACGCTGTCGAGGTGCGGAAGGTCGGCGACGTCGATTTCGCCGGAAACGCGGCGGGCATCCACAACAAGACATTCCCCGATGAAGGGGTCGAGCTCCATGCTCGCGGCATCCATTCCGTCGGCGGAGTAGTGCAGCGGCGCATCGGCATGGGTGCCGGAGTGGGTGGTCATCGTCATCTTCCCGACATTGACGGGAGAGCCGTCCTCCATCCGCCACGTCCGCTCGAAACCGAACTCGGTATCGCCCGGCCAAACCGGCAGTCCGGGGCGCAGGACCTGGCTGATATCCCAGATGCGGAGCGAGCTGCGCCAAGAACTCATATCGCGGTCCTCACGCTCAGCAATTCGGGGAAGAAAGCCGCTTTCAGCACGCCGGCGAGGTAGGGAACGCCCGGCGTGCCGCCAGTGCCACGCTTGAAGCCGATGATCCGCTCAACCGTCTTGAGGTGGCCGAAGCGCCAGCGCTGGAAATGGTATTCGAGATCGACCAGCTTCTCGGCCAGTTCGTAAAGGTCCCAGTGCTCCTTGGGCGAACGGTAGATTTCGGCCCATGCCGCCTCGACTTCGGAGGAGTGCTCCCATGCGGCTCCGACATCGCGATCAAGTACTGCGTCCGGAACGGCGAAGCCGCGCCGGGCGAGCAGCGCAACGACCTCGGCATAAATGCTCTTGCGCTGCATTTCCGCGCGCAAATCCGCCGCCACTTCGGGCGTCGCTTCGTGCATGGTGACCATGTCCGGATTGCGCCCGCCGAGAAGGAATTCCATCATGCGGTATTGCGCACTCTGGAACCCGCTCGACCCGCCGAGATGGGGGCGGATGGTCGAATAATCGTGCGGCGTCATCGTGCTGAGCACATCCCAGCTCTGGATCAGCTGGCCCTGCGCCCGTGCCACCCGCGCCAGCATCTTGAACGAGGGCCTGAGGCGATCCTCGACAATGCAATCGCGCGCCGCGAACAGTTCGTGCAGGCACAGTTTGAGCCACAGTTCGCTGGCTTGGTGGACGATGATGAACAGCATCTCGTCATGCGCATCCGAGGATGGATGCTGGGCGGCGAGTATCCGATCTAGGTCGAGATAGCTGGAATACGTTACGTCCTGCGTCATGCGCCCTGCCTTATGGCTGGGACGCACAACGCGCAATGGTCGCAACCGAAACTACTGGTCGATGATCCGCGTTTCGGGGTGGTGTTTGTCGAGGTGCTTGCGGATGGTGCGCAGGTTCTTGGTATTGGACCGGTAGAGCACGTCGAAGGCGTCACCAACCAGCGGCACTGCACCGACTGCGGTGTCGAAACCGACCCGGCCGAGCATGTGCCACAGCTTCCACTTCGGCAGGCCGAGATTGCGCGCCTCCCACACGATATAGCTGCCCATTGCAGCGGTAATGATATCGCCCACCACCGGGACAAGGCCCACGATCGTGTCGAGACCGATGCGGTAATTCGTGCCCGGCAGGACCATGCTGCGTTCAAGGATCATTTCGAGCGCTTCGACCCTGCGCCGGATCGATTGCGGATCGCTGCCGGTGGGCAAATCGAAGGTGAAACCCTGCGCATATGCGCGATTTTCGGTGCGATCCTGGCCGCCCTGATAGGGCTCTATCGGAGTGAGGCGATTGTCTTCCATTACCCCTAGATGGGCGCGCGGGTGAGCGGGAACAAGGGATGGTAGGCCCAGGGGTTCTCGGAAAAGCCTTCTACATCAGAGCGCACCTGCGCCCAGCGGATCGGCGCACCGAGCGGAATATAGTAGTTTAGCGAGGTCAGACTTTGCTCCGCTTCGATGAGGTAGGACGCTTCCTCGTCCGGGCTTTGGGCATCGACCGATAGCGAAACGAGGAAGTCGACATCTTCCGAGCAGACCTGCGGCGAAACCTTGCAATTGAACTGGTTGAGGAACCAGCGGGTACCGGCGAACCGCGCAACGCGGTCCCGCAGGACGAGATCTGCCGAACGGCGGTTCTCGGCGCGCTGCGCAGTGATGCCGACCTGGCCGAGGTCGGCTTTAAGACGCTCGAACAGAATATCCGAACCGGGCCCCTCGGGCAGGGCGATCGAGATGCTCGGCGCGCGGCCGTTGGCATTGGTCCACGCCGAGGTGCGCTGAGCCGCCCTGCTGCGGCGCTGGTCGAGCGACAACCCGTCCCATCGCGCCGGGGCTCGGGCGACAGTCGCGGGCAAATCGTCCGGCACGATGCGGTTCGACGCATTCCAGCCCTCGATACTCAGCGCCCTTGCAATCGAGCTGCGGTCGATGGCGAGCGCGAGTGCTTCGCGGTTCTCGCTAGATGCGAGGAAACCTTCGCGGCGGACGACGTCAAAGCCAAGCAGTCCGACCGCAGAGTCCAGCCTCACGCTGGCGCGGGCAAAGGTGCTGGTGGATGCAAGTGGCAGGTCCTGCATCCGCCCGCCAAGCATGAGGTCGTACCGGTTTTGCGCGAAACCCTGTGCCGCCTCTTCGGCACCTACGGATTGGAAGCGGATAGAGCGCAGGCCTTCTTCCCAGTCCTGCTGCGGCGGCAGGCCGCGTTGCTCGGGCGGCATTACTTCGAGATTGACCGCATCGTCCGATCTCGCGGCCACCAGCGGTCCCGTGCGCGCGAACTCTCCGGCAATCCCGAGTTCGGGCTGCGCGAGCAGTTGCAGGAGGCCGGGCATAGCACTCTTGAGGCGAATTTCGACCACCCTCCCGGTCATCGCACGCACATCGGCAACCTTGGCAAGGTCTAGCCCCAGGCTGGTCCCCTCGAGCCGGGATAACGTGCGAACCAGCGAATCCCTGACGCTATTGGCGGTGAGGCGCGAGCCATCCGGCAAATCGAACTCGGTGATCCTGAAGATATAGCTTTTGCCATCGTCGGTGACGATCCAGCGTTCGGCAATGGCGGGCACCACCTGCCCGTCGGAGTTCAGCCTGACCAGGCCCTGATGCGTAGCGGCACGGATATGCTGGGCTGCCGGTCCGATCCGCAGGCCGGTCTCGAAAGCATCGGACGGCGCACCGATAAATGCGACGTCGACGACGCCGTCATCCTCGCGATTGTCGCAGGCGGCCAGTGCCAGAATTGCGATAAGGGCTGCCGGGAAACGCATGACGCTGGGTTAGCAGCGACACGGTTTCGCGCAAGCCGGTCAGATTTTACGCAGTCCGTTGCCGTATTGCGCGAACTTGCCAACCAGACGAGCGTAGCGGGGCGCTTCGGACTCCGACTGGACAGGCTGCGCCCGCGCGGCTTTCGAATCGATATCCTCCTCGAAAGCAATGCCCATGCGGTTGCCCTGCACCCACGCGACAGTGCCTCTCACGGGCCGGATGTTGCGCAGTTCGACGACCACACGGTCCCCGCGCGACAGCATCAGGAGGCCTTCTGCCATCATGCCTCCGTCCGACAGGTTGCGCACCTTCACGCGCGACAGTTCGTTCGCGCTGTCGAGGCGGATTTCCGCCGTCAGGAAAAGGCTATCCCGATTGAGATGTCGCGTGTCGATCGAAGACAAGGCCAATCGCTCCAAGGCTGCTCGTTCCAGGCACGGCGAAGTGCCATGCGTCGTAACGTCGCAAGCTAGCGATTGCCCGTGAAGAAATGGTTACCTCGCCCGCAAGATTTGCGCGGCTGGTCAGGTGTCGCGCGAGATCTTTTCGCGGCGCTCGTGGGCGGTCTGCGCTTCCACGGTCATGGTAGCTACCGGCCGCGCGATCAGGCGACGCAAACCGATGGGATCCCCCGTCTTTTCGCAATAGCCGTACTCACCCTCGTCGATCCGGCGCAGCGCAGAATCGATCTTGGAGATCAGCTTGCGCTGGCGGTCGCGGGTGCGCAGTTCGATGCCCCAATCGGTTTCGGACGATGCGCGGTCGTTGAGATCGGGTTCGCGGATCGGCCCGTCCTGGAGCGACTGCAGCGTCTGTCCCGCCGCATCGTGGATGGACTTCTTCCAGTCGAGCAGCAGCACGCGAAAGAAGTCGAGCTGCCGTTCGCTCATGTACTCTTCGTCATCGGACGGGACATAATTGTCGTCGACGGCGGCTTTCGCCTTTGCAAGTTTTTCGGAGACACTCGAAGCCGAAGTGGCCATTGATCCCGTATTCCTTCTACCCAAGGTACTCGAAGCTGCTCCTACCCGCCGGGCCGAATTTTTCCGGTCCCGTGTCGCTTCCTAGATGGCGCGGCCTATAGGTCGCAGCTTGGCGCCGCACAAGGAGCAATCCGGAGACTTCCAGAGCCCTGTGGCAAATTCGACGCATCGAAAGCGCAGATGTACGAATCCGCGTTAACCTTTTATTGACCATAAAGGGCGAGGACTGTCCTCACCCGGCGGGGGGCCGGGGCAATGGGGGAAGTTCGAAATGACCGTACTCACGAGCATCGAAGGCGGCGCAGGCCGTATCGACCAGACCAATGAAGGCGAAGCCACGATCGCCGAATGCCTCGCGCAGTATGCCAAGGGTAGCATCGACGCGCTTTACGATCTGGGAGTTGCTTTCTCGACTGGAAGCCACGGTGTCGTGTGCGACATGATCGAAGCGCACAAATGGTTCAATATCGCTGCATCCAAGGGCCACGAAGAAGCGGCCTGGTGCCGTGCGGACGTGTCCGACGAAATGACGGCGCGAGAAATTTCCGAAGCCCAGCGCCGCGCCCGCCAGTGGCTCAACGAAGGACAGCGCAAGGTCGCCTGAACGCCGGTCAGCCGCGCTTGAACGGAGTGCGGCGACCAAGGTAATTGCGATCCGCGGCAACGCCCTTGCGCTCGCGCTCGAGGAAATCCGCGATGGCTTCGCGAAAGCCGGGGTCGGCGATCCAGTGAGCGGAAGTGGTCTCCACCGGCTCATAGCCGCGAGCCAGCTTGTGACCGCCCTGCGCACCCGCCTCGACGCGCGACAGGCCGAGTTCGATCGCGGCATCGATTGCCTGGTAATAACACAGCTCGAAATGCAGGAAGCGCACGTCTTTCGTGCACCCCCAATACCGTCCGTATAGGGCCTCGCCGCCGATGAAATTGAGCGCACCGGCAATCGGATTGCCATCTTCCAGCGCCAGAACCAGTATCAATTGCTCGCCCATCTGCTCGCCGAACAGGTCAAACGCATCGCGGGTGAGATAGGGACGCCCCCATTTCCGCGCGCCGGTATCCTGGTAGAATACCCAGAATGCATCCCAATGCTCGGGCCGGATATCGTCTCCCGTCAGCCTGACAATCTCTAGACCGGCTTGCGCGGCTGCCCGCTCCTTGCGCAGATCCTTGCGCTTTCGCGAGGTGAGCGAGGCGAGAAAATCGTCGAAACTCCCGTAGTCGCGGTTCATCCAATGGAACTGGATGTCCTTGCGCAGCAGCCATCCGGCAGCTTCGAAAAACCGGATCTGGTCCGGCTCGATAAAGGTCGCATGAGCACCCGAAAAACCGTTCTGCAGGCACAATTGCTCGGCAGCTTTCAGGAGCGGAGCTGCAAGGCTGTCGTCGGACAGCAACAGCCGCGGACCCGTGGCGGGTGTAAAAGGCGCGGTGATCTGGAGCTTGGGGTAATATTCGCCCCCTGCCCGCTCGTATGCATCGGCCCAGGCGTGATCGAAGACGAATTCGCCTTGGCTGTGGCCCTTGAGATAGGCGGGCAAGGCAGCAAGCGGCGGGCCATTCTCGGACGAAATGATGACCGGCGCGCTCTGCCAGCCGGTCCCAGCGCCGACACTGCCCGAATCTTCAAGTGCTGTCAGGAATTCATGACGCATGAAGGGATTGTCGCCTGCAAGCGCATTCCAGGCATCTTTCTCGATCGCGCCGACCGATCCTGCAACCCTTGCGGCAAGTTCGCCTTCGCTCACGCCAGCCCCGCTCCTTCCGCGATGAGGGCATCGGCATGGTTTTCTCCGACCGCGCGGCTCTCGGGCGAGTTCACCGTCCAAGTGAGGACCGGCATGCCGCGCGCCTTCAGTTCCGCGACCATCGGGTTCGGCAGGGCTGCGACGTGGTAGGCGATGAATTCGGGGCGCGCGGCCCACAAAGCGAGATGGCGGCTGGCCGCCGACTGCGTGTAGCCGTGATCATCCTCGCGCATGACGAGGCCGTGCACCGTTTGCGGATTGTGCCTTGCGAACCAGCGCGAAACGCGCGGATCGAAACTCATCACGGCATGGAGGCCGGCATAGCCTTCCAGCGCATCAGCCACGCGGCGGCAGGTGAGTTCGACATCGTAGCCGCGCCGCGACTTGATCTCGATCAGCAGCGGGACGCGGCCTGCGACCATCGCCAGCAACTCGGGCAGGTCCATCGGCCGGTCCTCGCTTTCGAGATAGGCGAGTTCGCGCCATTCCTCACGGGTCAGCGCCTCGGTCTTCTCCGGGCGCCCGACCAGCCTAGCGAAATCCCAGTCATGGAAGACCATCGGCCAGTCGTCGGCACTGCGCTGAATATCGCACTCGAGCCCGAGGCCCGCTTCCACGGCGGCGCGAAAGGCGCTCGGCCCGTTTTCGATCCGGCCCGGGCCGTGAAGGCCTCTGTGCGCATAAGTCCAGTCGCGCAGCCACCCGACCCGCGCAGGATCGGGGGCTGGTACGATCAGCCGGTCAAGCGGGGCGAAGAGCGACAATCGCGTCGACCTCTACTGCTGCATCGAGCGGGAGGACCGGCACGCCGACAGCGCTGCGCGCATGACGGCCCGCGTCTCCGAAAACCTCGAACATGAGGTCGCTGGTGCCATTCACCACCTTGGGCTGGTCGGTGAAGTCCGGCGTACTCGCGACGAAGCCGCCCAGCTTGACGACCTGTTCGACCCGCTCGAGCAAGCCTGCAGCCTTGAGCTGCGCCATGATCATCAGGCCGCAGGCGCGGGCCGCTGCCTGACCCTGTTCGAGCGACACATCCGCCCCCAACTTGCCGGTCACAAGCTTGCCATCGACGAAGGGAAGCTGGCCGGAAATGTAGGCGGTCTGCCCGGACACGACGAGCGGTTGGTAGCTGGCTACCGGTGCGGCCGCTTCGGGCAAGGTAATGCCCAATTCTTCCAGCCTTGCTTCGATGATCATGCGGTTTCCTTTTCGAGTTCGTCCTTCAGCCACGGAAGGGCGTGTTCCCAGGTGTCAATCCGCGCATCGGCATGGCCGGAGGTATGCGCGCAGTCGATATGCGGTGCCAGCATCGGCTCGCCGCACAGGTGCAGCGTCGTAATCTGGCCGATCGTTTCGCGCGCGGAACGGTGATGCTGGGCAAGGTCATCGATGAAGATCGCCTTGGTCGGATTGTATTCGTCGAGAATGCGCTGCAGCGCTGGACCCTTGGGGCCCTGGTTCGTGAAGACGCGGGCGTTGAGGCCGTGGTCGGCAAGCTGCTGGGTTCGCATCTGCTGGCGCTTGTCGACGAGGTTCGTGAGGATGACCACGTCCGCCTGCTCGCCCAGTTCGTTGATGCCTTCGATGGCGCCCGGGATCGGCGACTGGCGGTGCATTTCGGTATCGAAGAACTTGCCCAGCATCCGCCAGATGTCGTCGGGCGCAAGTATCTCGCCGGTTTCCTGCCACCTCAATGCTTGGGAGAAATCATTACCGTTCATGCGAAACTCGACGCCCTGCGTCTCGTCCAGCCAGTCACGGAAAGGCGAGACCATGTAGAGCAGGACTTCATCGCAATCGGAGATGATCAGGGGGCGGCTCATGCAGACAGGCTCCTGTGGGCAGCGACAAGCGCTTCGGGCGTCGTGCCCAGCGCATCGGCAGCCGAGATAAGGTCGGGTTCGTGATTTGCGAGGAATTCAAGCACGGCCGCCTGCACTGCGCGCTCGCCAATACCATGGCGCAGGCGTTCGGGCGTCAGGCCGGTAAGGGACAGCAACCGCTCGGCACGCCGGTCGTCGACCAGCGCCCAGCCGAGTGCCTCAAGCGCCAGGACTTCGGGTGCGCGGGTTTCGCCGGATTTGTCGTTGGATAGAATTGTCAGCCCTTTCGCTTGTCACTATGCCCTGGTGCCAGATCGCAGGAGACGGCAAGCACGTGGCAAAGAGAATACTCGTTGTCGAGGATAACGACCTCAACCGGAAATTGTTCTGTGACGTGCTGAAAGCCAACGGCCACGAGGTCGTGCCGGTCGCCGATGGCAACAATGTCATCGCCACCGCCCGCAAGTTCGCGCCCGAACTCGTCATCATGGACATCCAGCTGCCCGGTGTGAGCGGGGTAGATTTGATCGCCGAGCTCAAGGACAATGGCGATCTCGCCAAGGTGCCGGTGCTCGCCGTGACGGCCTATGCGGGCAAGGGCGACGAGGAGCGCATCCGTGGCGCGGGCGCGGAAGATTACCTCGCCAAACCGGTATCGATCGGCCCTTTTATGGCCGCCGTGCGGCGCCTTGTCGGCGAATGAGATAGCGCGCCCACGCTTGACAAGCGGGTCCGGAAACCGCTTTGCCGCCCATTGATTATCTACTGCAAGCGCCGCGGGTCGCCCCTGCCGCTGTAACATAACAAGGACTGGACCCTTCATGGACCGTGCCGAAGTCGACGCAAAAATCCGCGAAATCGCAGAACCCTTCAACAAGAAGGGCGTCACCATCACCGAAGACACCAGTTTCCAGAACGACCTGGAATTCGACAGCCTGACCGTCATGGATTTCGTCGCCGAGATCGAGGACGAATTCGACATCATCATCAGCATGAACCAGCAGGCCGAGATCGAGAAATACGGCCAGCTCGTCGATGCCGTGACCAAGATGCAGGCCGACTGATGAGCGAGGGTATCTCCCAGCCGGACCAGCCGCAGGCGCTCGAAGGACACGCGGGCGACAAGGATCTCTTCTCCAAGTTCGACGACATCATCGCGATGCGCCAGGGCCTGCTCGACAGCGGCGTCGAGGACCCGTTCAACCTCGTCATGGAAAAGGTTCTCTCGCCGACCCGCGCGATCTGCAACGGGCGCGAGACGATCCTGCTCGGCACCTATAACTACATGGGTATGACCTTCGACCCGGACGTGGTCGAAGCGGGCAAGCAGGCGCTGGCCGATTTCGGATCGGGCACGACCGGCAGCCGCGTTCTCAACGGCACCTACCAGGGGCACAAGGACGTCGAAGAAGCGCTGAAAGACTTCTACGACATGGACCATGCGATGGTCTTTTCCACCGGCTACCAGGCCAATCTTGGGATCATCAGCACCATAGCCGGAAAGGGCGACTACATCGTCCTCGACATCGATAGCCATGCCAGCATCTGGGACGGCTGCGCGATGGGCAATGCCGAAGTCGTGCCCTTCAAGCACAACGATATCGAAGCGATGGAAAAGCGCCTCCGGCGCATCCCCGAGGATGCCGGGAAGCTGGTCATCCTCGAAGGCGTCTACTCGATGCTGGGCGATATCGCACCGCTCAAAGAAATGGTCGCCGTCGCCAAGAAATACGGCGCGATGGTGTTGGTCGACGAAGCGCACTCCATGGGCTTCATCGGCGAAAACGGACGCGGCGTGGTCGAAAGCGCCGGCGTGATCGACGATGTCGATTTCATCATCGGCACCTTCTCCAAGAGCGTCGGCACGGTTGGCGGTTTCTGCGTTTCGAACCACCCGAAGTTCGACATCATGCGCCTCGTCTGCCGCCCGTACGTCTTCACCGCCTCGCTCCCGCCGAGCGTGGTGGCGACCGCCTGCACCTCGATCCGCAAGCTCATGCACGGATCCAACAAGCGCGCGCATCTCTGGGAAAATTCCAAGAACCTGCACAAGGGGCTGAAGGATCTGGGCTTCCAGCTCGGCACCGACGAACCGCAAAGCGCGATTATCGCGGTCATAATGCCCGACCTCCAGCAGGGCGCGGCCATGTGGGAAGCGCTGATCAAGAACGGGCTCTACGTGAACCTCGCACGGCCGCCGGCAACGCCTGCCAACATGACCCTGCTACGCTGCTCCCTCTGCGCCGAACACAGCGAAGAGGAAGTGGGCGAAATCCTCGAAATCTTCGAGAAATCGGGCAAGGCCGTCGGGATAATCTGACCCGGCGGGAACGCGCATCCCCGCCTGCTCGTCTCCTTCCATGAAGGAGAACGATCAGATGAAGACGACCAATAGCGGCAGCGCAACCTACGAAGGCCTTGGCAAGGGCGGCAAGGGACACGTCTCGACCGGATCTGGTGCGCTGGCCGCGCAACCCTATGGCTTCAACACCCGCTTCGAGGATGCGCCAGGGACCAATCCCGAAGAGCTCGTCGCCGCGGCGCACGCAAGCTGCTTTACCATGGCCCTGTCCTTCAAGCTAGCGGAAGCAGGCTTCACCGATGGCCGAGTGGTCACCAGTGCAGAGGTCACGCTGGAAAAGCAGGATGGCGGCTTCACCGTCACCCGATCCGCATTGTCCACGAAGGGCAAGGTCGAGGGTATGGACCAGGCCAAGTTCGAAGAACTGGCCGCCGATGCGAAGGCCAACTGTCCGATCTCGAGACTGCTGAACTGCGACATTACTCTCGAAACCAAGTTCGAAGGCTGAGCCCGGTTCTTCGCGAGAAAGGCCGGCCGGGGGTTGCGAACCGGCCGGCCTTTCCCGTCAGGCGACCTTGGCGGTCGCCTCCTCTCCAACTGAAGGTTCCATTTCCCGGTTCTCGGGGAAGATCGGCCACATGAGCTGCTGGCCCAAAGTCGCGGGCGCGAGGTTTTCGACGCCATAGCTCTTGGGGAAGCTGCGCGTAATCTTCGCAGTGCCGAACAGCACGTCCCAGAAGAACAGCAGGTTCCCGTAATTGCCCTTGTATTGCACCGCCGGATCATCGGCGTGTCGGCCGTGGTGCGCATGGTGCGTGGCGGGAGTCGAGATGGTGCGTTCGACCACCCACATGACGGGAGAGAGCCAGCTGATCTTGTAGAGCGGCTTGTCCCAGGCGACGTCGGAATGCGCGCCGGTGATGACCAGCAGCTTCACCACGATATAGCCGGCATAGACCCAGCCAAGGCCGAGGTAGATCAGCACACCCGACAGCCAGATGCCCGGCATCATCGCGTAGTAGAATATGTTGTTCCGGTACACGAGCCTCACGCTCATGTATCTCGCGTTATGGTGCGCGCGATGGAGGTTGTAGAGCCAGTGGAAACTGTGGCTCGCGCGGTGCCACCAGTACTGCATCATGTCGTCGAGGATCAGGAACAGCCCGATCGCCAGGAAGATATTGATGCCCGACAAGGCTCCTTCCCATTGCGGTGCGATGATGCCTGCCAGTGTGGCCGAGGTGAACAGCACGGTAGGCTGGGTCAGGCCGAGCAGCATGACCATGCTGACCGCTTCCACGATTCCATCGTCGCGGGTCTGTTCCGATTTGCGGAACAGGTTGGTCCGCCACAGCTCCAGCAGGGCGAAGCCGAGGTAGATGCAGATGATCGCAATGGTCGAAGCAGGCATGGGTCTCTCCCTTGTCGAATCCGGGCCTAGCGTTTACCAAAGCGAAATAATGTCAAATGTTTTACATTCTGACCCGACTCGGCGCTCGCTGGTGTCGCCCATGCTGTTTTCCAGCCTCGATCCAGCCTTGCAGGCCCACCTGCTGCGCGGTTCGGCGGAGCGGCGCTACGAGGACGACCAGATCATCCAGCAGCGCGGAGAGATGGCGGATGGTTTCTGGCTGATCGAGGCCGGCGAGGTCATGGTCGGCCAGTTCCTGCGCGAAGGAGATTTTCGCGCGGTCGCCCTTCTCGGCAAGGGCGATTCCTATGGAGAGCTCGCCGTATTCTCCCACCGCCCCCGCATCGTCGATGCCGTGTCGCGCGGGCAAAGCACGCTGAGGCACATATCGGCACACCGCTTCCTCGATGCGCTGGGCAATTACCCCGCCTCGATGAGAGCGCTCTTGGGCGCCCTCTCCCACCAGTTGCAGGACACGCTGTCGCTGCTGGCCGGGATGCGGCGCGGGACCAATCCGGCGAGAATGGCCGAACTTCTCGTCAACCTGGCAGGGGAGGTCCGGCGCGAAGCAAGGGTCGAAATCACGCAGCAGGAACTTGCCGAGCTGCTCGGCATAACACGTGTCACGGCCAACGCCGCGCTACGGATCCTGCAGCAGGCCAAGCTGATCGAGCGCGGGTACGGCACGATCATCGTGCGCGACCGCGACCGGTTGATGCAGTTCGCGCTGGACTAGATCAGCTGGCGTCGATGGCGGGCGGGTTGCTGCACACGCCGCCTTCCTCGTCCTCGCTGCCGCCCAGCTGCGTGAGGACCAGCACGCCGCCTACCACCAGGACGACGAAGGCCGTGGTGACGAGGCCAAGGTACTTGTCGATCACCTGCTTGATCGGCGCGCCGAAGACGCGGAACAGAATGCCCACCGTCATGAAAATGAGGGCGCGGGCAAACAGGCTCGACAGAACGAAGGTGACGAGGTTCATGCCGACGAAGCCCGCCGTGATGGTCAGCAGCTTGAACGGCACCGGCGTCGCCCCGGCGATCAGGATCGCCTCGAAGTCGTATTCGCGCAGATGGCACGCCGCGACGGGGAATGCCTCGGTCAGGCCAAGCGCGCCGATAAGCCAGACGCCGACCGTATCGTAGAGGCCCCACCCGATCGCATAGCCGAGCAAGGCACCCGCGACCGATGCCAGCGTCGCGACGAGAGCGAACTTCACCGCCTTCTTCGGTTCGGCAAGGCACATGAGGCCGAGCAGAGGATGCGGCGGGATCGGGAAAAAAGACGATTCCACGAAGCAGAAGAATGCCAGCCACCAGACCGCATGCGGGTGCGCGGCCTTGTCCATCGTCCAGTTGTAGAGGCTGCGCAGCATGTTCGTTTGACCCTCGAAATCGAAGCCAGCGACCTAAGGCACCCGGACTGCGTAGGCAAGCGTCACCGTATAACCTATTTGGTTCTTTTTCCTTGACATCGTGACGCTATTTGGCTAGAGAAATGAAACATCGCGATAGTGTGATTCACTCGAAAGGGCGGCCGGCAGGTCGCCCTTTTGCGTTTCATGCGTCCGCCGGATCGGGAGGGAGCCATGGGAAAATCACGATCTTCTGCCCGCCACGCCTGGGAAGCCGCATTCCTCAAGGCATTGCGCGAATACGGCAAGGTCAATGCAGCTGCGCATGCCGCCGGAATAACCACCGGGCCGCCCTATAACCGGCGCAAGGTCAGCGCCTCCTTCGATGCGGAATGGAAACAGGCGCTGGCCGCCTACAACAGCGGGAAAAGCAAGCGCATCCGCAACAGCGAGGAGCGCCCCGCCCCTCGCCAGTGGAAACGCGTCTTCCTCGATGCGCTTGCGGAAACCTCCAATGTCGCAGGCTCGGCAAGACAGGCGGGTATCGCCCCGCGCGTGGCCTATCGCACCCGCCGCAGCTGCGAGGACTTTGCCAGCGACTGGCGCGCCGCGCTTTTCGAAGGGTATGCCAATCTGGAAATGGAAGTGCTCGGATACCTTCGCGATCCGGCCCCTGCCCACAAGATGGATGTTACCGCAGCGCTGCGCCTGCTCGCTGCGCACAAGGAGACGATCGCGCAGGAACGCGCCACCCGCGCCAATGTCAGTGCCGCCGAGGTTCGCGCCTCCATCGAACGCAAGGTCGACGAGCTTCGCAAGAAGGTCGCGGGACGCGACATCCAGCCGGAGCGCCCGCACCCATGAACCGCCCAATGTCGCGCCCCGAGGTCTGGGCGAGGCTCAAGGAGGAGGAGCTGGCCGATCATGTCGACGGCATGAGCGAGGGAGAACTTGGAGAGTTTGCCTATGACTTCCAGAACCACGCGCATGACGGCCAGCTTCCGCCGGAGGGCGACTGGTACATCTGGCTCGTCATGGCTGGCCGCGGCTTCGGCAAGACGCGCGCGGGATCGGAATGGGTACGCAGCATCGCCGATAACGATCCGCAGGCGAGAATCGCGCTGGTCGCTGCAAGTCTCGGCGAAGCGCGCGCCGTCATGGTCGAGGGCGAAAGCGGGATCATCGCGTGCTGCGCGCCCGACAAAAGGCCGACCTTCGAGCCCTCGCTGCGGCGGATCAGCTGGCCCAACGGGGCCATGGCCACCCTCTATTCGGCCGCGGAGCCCGAAGCCTTGCGCGGTCCGCAGCATAGTCACGCCTGGTGCGACGAGGTGGCCAAGTGGTCGAACAGTCACGAGCGCGCGACGCGCAGCTGGGACAATCTCCTGCTTGGGCTGAGGTTAGGGCGGGACCAGCGCGTCATGGCGACGACCACGCCGCGCGCCGTGCCGCTTCTGCGCCGCTTGCTCGATGAAAAGCGCACCCAAGGCCTGGTGCTGACCAGTGGCACCACGAGAGACAATGCGGCCAATTTGCCGACCAAGTTCCTTGCGGCAATGGATGCCGAATTCGGCAACAGTGCCCTGGGCCTACAGGAACTCGACGGAATGCTGCTCGACGATATCGAAGGCGCGCTGTGGAACCGCGCGCTGATCGAACGCTGCCGCAACGATGCCTTGGGCGATCCGCCGCTGCGCATCGTGATCGGCGTCGACCCGCCAGCCTCCTCGCGCGGCGATGAATGCGGGATCATGGTCTGCGGGCTTGGCGCGGGCGGCGTGGCACAGGTGCTGGCCGATTGTTCGGTCGAAAAGCCGACGCCCGAACGCTGGGCTCGGGCCGTGGCGCAGGCCGCCCAGGTCTGGAATGCGGACCGGGTCGTGGCCGAAGCCAACCAGGGCGGCGACATGGTGGCGAGCGTATTGCGCGCCGCCGATCTCGCCCTGCCACTGAAGCTCGTCCATGCCAGCCGGGGCAAGGCGGCCCGCGCAGAACCCGTCGCCGCGCTCTACGAAAGCGGGCGGGTGGTGCATGCGGACATGTTCGCGCTGCTCGAAGACCAGCTGTGCGGCCTCATGGCAGGCGGCACATACGAAGGCCCCGGCAACAGCCCCGACCGCGCCGACGCGCTGGTCTGGGCGCTCAGCGAATTGATGCTGGGCAAGAATGCGCGTCCCAGAATCCGAAACATCTGACCCAAGGAAAACCCATGTCCTTCCTCACCAGTCTCGCTTCCGCCTTCAAGGGCGGGGGCCAAAGCACCGTGCCGATTGCGCGCAGCATCATTTCGCCCTGGGCAACCGCGTTCGACGGCGGCGGCGTTGCAGCGTTCGATTACCGGCAGGCGGTGGCCGATGCCTATCTGGCCAATCCGGTTGCCCAGCGCGCGGTGCGGATCGTGGCCGAAAGCGTGGGCCATGCACCGATCGTGTGCGAGGACGAGCGGCTGGCGAAACTCTTCGCCTGCTCCTGCGCCTCGCAGCCCTTGTTCGAAGTGCTGGCTGCCCAGCTCGCCCTTCACGGCAATGCCTATGTGCAGATCCTGAAGGACGGTGTGGGCGTGCCGGTCGAGCTCTTCCCGCTGCGCCCCGAACGGGTGCAGGTGGTTGCGGGGGAAGACGGGTGGCCCACCGCCTATCGCTATGTCCTCGCCGATCGCACGGTCACCCTGCCGCGCGACGACGAGAACGGCTGGCCCAATGTCATCCACCTGAAGGGCTTCCACCCGACAGACGATCACTATGGCGCTGGATGTCTCGCTGCAGCCGCGCCGGCCGTGGCGATCCACAATGCCGCGAGCGAGTGGAACCGCGCGCTGCTGGCCAATGCGGCGCGGCCATCGGGTGCGCTGGTCTATGACGGCGGCGATGCCGCGGGCCTGACGGCGGAGCAATTCGAGCGGCTCAAGGCAGAGTTGCAGGCGGCGTTCCAGGGACAGGCGAATGCAGGGCGGCCCATACTGCTCGAAGGCGGGCTCGACTGGAAGGCGATGAGCCTGTCGCCCGCCGACATGGATTTCGCGACGCTCAAGGCGGCGGCTGCGCGCGATATCGCGCTCGCGTTCGGCGTGCCGCCCATGCTGCTCGGCCTGCCGGGCGACAACACCTATGCCAACTACCGCGAGGCCAATCGCGCGCTCTGGCGCCTCACCCTGCTGCCGCTCGCGAGCATGATCTGCGCCGGATTGCACAGCGGTCTGTCCGACTGGTTCGACGAGGCTCCGCGCGTCGACCTCGACCGCGTGCCCACCCTTTCCGAAGACCGCGAGAAGCTGTGGGCGCAGGTCAGCGGAGCCGATTTCCTCAGCCGGGCCGAGAAGCGCGAGATGCTCGGCCTGCCAGCCTTGGAGGGCGAATAATGACCCGTGAAGACATGCTTGCGCGGCTGATTGCGCAGGCCAGCACCGAAGGCGGCGAACTGGTGACCCTGCGCGCCATCGTCGAGGAATCGAGCGAACTGGGCGCCAAGCGCGTGCTCGATCGCCTCGGCCTCGGGGATCCCGGTGCGCAGGACGACCTCGACGAGCTGCGCGAACTGCTCTCCGCCTGGCGCGATGCCAAGGCGAGCGCTTGGAAGGCGGCAGTTGAATGGCTGGTGCGGGGTATCCTCGCGCTGCTGCTGGTCGGCATCGCAGTGCGCCTTGGCGCTGGCGAGATGCTTTCGTGAGCGCGCTCAGGATAGCCGGCTACGCGGCCCTGTTCGACAAGCCCGACGGGATCAGCGACACGATCCTGCCTGGCGCCTTTCGCGACACGCTGCGCCTGCGCCGCGACCCGCTCCCGCTCTATTGGCAGCACCGCCCCGACCAGCGCATCGGCTGGGTCGAGCAAGCGGGCGAGGACGAACACGGCCTGCGCATCATCGCCACGATCGACAATCCCGACAGCCGCGCCGCCAAGATGCTGCGTGAGCGCGCGGTGAGCGGCCTGAGCTTCGGCTATCGCGCGCGGGCCTACCGCCGCACGGACAAAGGCCGCGAGCTGGCGCTGGTCGACCTGTTCGAGGTGAGTGTCGTGACCCACCCGCTCCAGCCCGAAGCCCGCATCCACCTCACCGCCTGACCCCGTCAAACTCATCACTCCCCTCGCCGCCTTCCGGGCGGCTTTTTTGTGCCCCGAGAAGAAAGAGAAATTTCAATGGACACTTCCACCACTCCCGCCGACATCGCCACCGACCAAGCCGAAGCCAGCTTCGACATCGTCGCACGCCAGGACAAGACCGAAGCCGACGTTGCCGCGCTGCGCAGCGATGTCGACGAGGTGAAAGCCCGCGTCGACAAGATCGGCCGCGCCGCCGCCCGCCCCGCCCTCGGCGCAAGCACCGACAGCGCCCCGGAAGTGAAAGGCTTCGTCGATGGTTATCTGCGCCGGGGCTCTACCACCGAGGTGAAATCGATCAGCGGTGCGATCGCCAGCGACGGCGGCTATGCCGTGCCGCGCCAGATCGATGCGATGATCGCCCGCGAACTGCAGGAGATCAGCCCGATCCGCGCCATCGCCCAAGTCGTGCAGACCGGCAGCGCCGGCTATCGCAAGCTCGTTTCCACCGGCGGCACCGCGTCCGGCTGGGTCAGCGAAACGACCGCGCGTCCGGAAACCGACACGCCCAGCTTCAGCGAAATCGCTCCGCCGACCGGCGAGCTCTATGCCAATCCGGCAGCATCGCAGGCCATGCTCGATGATGCGGGCTTCGACATCGAAAGCTGGCTCGCCAGCGAAATCGCGATGGAATTCGCCCGTGCGGAAGGCGCCGCTTTCGTCAATGGCACCGGTTCGGACCAGCCCGAAGGCTTCCTTTCGGCACCGGTTTCGACGGCCGAAGACGGCGTGCGCGCATTCGGCACTCTGCAATACGTCGGTTCGGGCGATGCGGACGGGTTCGATACCAACCCCGATGCAAAGCTGATCGACCTCGTCCACACGATGAAGGCCGGCCATCGCCAGGGCGCGAGCTTCGTCATGAACTCGGCGACGCTCGCAGAAGTCCGCAAGCTCAAGACCGCCGATGGTGCATTCCTGTGGCAGCCGGGCCTCGTCGAAGGCCAGCCCGATCGCCTGCTCGGCTATCCGGTGGTCGAAGCGGAAGACATGCCGGACATTGCTGCCGGCACCTTCCCGATCGCTTTCGGCAATTTCCGCCACGGCTACCTGATCGCAGAACGCAGCGCGACGCAGGTCCTGCGCGATCCGTTCACCAACAAGCCCTTCGTCCACTTCTACGCGACCAAGCGCGTGGGCGGTCAGGTGCTGGATTCCAACGCGATCAAGCTCCTCAAGATCGAGCTCTGATCGGAGCGCGGGGGCACCCCTTCCCCGTCACTCCCGCCCGCGCCGCTTCCCCCTGGCGGCGCGGGCACCCCTCGCTTCTTGCACCAGGAAACCAATAATGCAGACCGACCTGTCAGGTCAGCCGCTCGACGAGCTCAAGCAGTGGCTGGCGATCAGCACAAACGAAGACGATGCGCTGCTCATCCGCTTGCTGGAGGCTGCATGGCAGGTCTGCCGGCAGTTCACCGGCATGAGTGCGACCAGCTGGGACGAGGCGGAAGAGGCCTTGCGCCAAGGTATCGTCCGGCACGCCGCCCACCAGTATCGCGAACGCGATGGGGGTGGCGAAGGCGAAAGCTATCCACCGGCAGCAGTCGCCGCGCTCTGGCGTCCCTGGCGCACGCTGCGCCTGTCGTGACCGGCTTCGACGCCTTCGCCGCCAGGCTCGAGCGCTACGCACGCACTCTCGCCCAACGACGCCGCAAAGGAAGGCGCACCGCCCATGGCGCCAATTGGCACGATGCAATTGCGCTCTGGCCCCACTTCACCCGGAGTAACCCATAATGGAAAGCGCCCTCAGGATTGCGCTGGTGGAAGCCCTGCGCGGCGATGCGCAGCTCGCCCCGATGATCAATGCCGTGGCCGAGGAAGCGCCGTCCGCGGCGCCGCCCCCGGCGCTCGCGCTCGTCGCCAGTGCGGCTGCCGACTGGTCGAGCAAGACCTCCACAGGCCGCGAAATCCGCATCGCCATCGAACTTACGACACGCGGCAGCGACCCGGCGCCTTCCGCAGAAATCGCGAGCCGGATCGAACACTGCATCGCAACCCTTGCGCCCCAGCAGGACGGCTTCCGGCTGGTGACGACGCGCTTCCTGCGCAGCCGGACCGAACGCCGCGAGCGCGCAATCCGCGCCATCCTTCTCGAATATGCCTTCCGCGTAATCGCGGAATAAACCCCCTGCCGGAGACATCCCAATGACTGCCCAGAAAGGCTCCGCCTTCCTTCTCAAGATCGGCGATGGAGGAAATCCCGTCGCCTACGAAACCGTCGCCGGTCTGCGGACCACGCAAATGACCATCAACGGCGACAGCGTCGTCGTGACGCACAAGGACAGCGGCGGATGGCGCGAGATCCTTTCCGGCGCTGGCGTGCGTTCCGTATCCGTCAGCGCCTCGGGCATATTCCTCGGCTCCGGTGCGGAGGCGACTGTGCGCGCCAATGCCCTCGATGGAACACTGGACGATTACGAACTGTCGTTCGAGGACGGCGAAAGGATGCGCGGACGATTCCTCGTCCAGAGGCTCGACTACGCCGGGGACTTCAACGGCGAGCGCACTTACACGCTCCAGCTCGAAAGCTCGGGCGAGGTCGCAAGCGCATGAGCAATCCCGCCCGCGGCGAAGCCTCCATCCATGTGAACGGGCGCGAACTGGTCCTGAGACCATCCTTCGATGCGCTGGTGAAGGCCGAAGCCGAAATCGGATCTTTGTTCGCCCTGGTCGAACGGGCGAGCGAAGGGCGACTTACCCTGACCGAGATCGCGGCTCTTTTCTGGTTCTGCCTCGCCATCCCAAGTGCGGCGACACGCGAAGAGGTGGGCGAGGCGGTGATAGCCATGGGCCTTTCCACGGCCGCCGCCCCCCTCAAGCTCCTGCTCGGCCAGGTGCTGCGCGGACGCTGACATGGCCGACAGCTTTGCCGAAGGCGCGCTGGTGCTGGCCGGTCACGCTGCCCGCGCGATCGGCTGGACGCCGGACACCTTCTGGAATGCCACCCCCGCAGAGCTCGCCGCCTGCCTAGGTGCTCACGAACACGTCGATGCTCCGCCCACCCGCGACGAGATCGCGGAATTGATCGAAAGGGATTGCAATGGATGACGAATTTGAAGACCTGGTGGTGACCGTTCGCGCCGATACTGCAGCTTTCTCGCAGGATGTCGCGCAAATGAAGCGGGATTTCGACAGCACCCTCGTCGACGGGTTCGACAGCGCCGGCAAGGTACTTGAACGGGGCCTGATGCGCGCGCTGCGTAGTGGCAAACTCGGGTTCGAAGACCTGGGCCGGATGGCCTTGCAGATCATGGACCAGATCGCGAGCAAGGCACTGGGCGCCGGGATGGATGCCCTGTTTGCCGGGCTCGGCGGAGGCAGCGGTCAGGGCGGTGGCGCAGGGCTTCTCTCGGGCCTTCTGGGCGGTCTTGGCCTGCCGGGTCGCGCAACCGGCGGCAGTGTGTCCCCGGCGCGGCCCTATCTCGTCGGCGAGAGAGGGCCGGAATTGTTCGTGCCGACCTCTGCCGGACAGGTCGAACCCACCCATCGCCTCGGCAGCGGACAGACCAGCGTGAGCGTCGCGATCAATCTGGCCCAGCCACGTGGATCGAGCGCGCCTGCAGCTCTGCAGCGATCCTCGCGGCAAGTCGCCAGCGCCGTGCGCCGCGCACTGCAGAACTGAAGGAGGGGACCATGGCATTCTGGCTCGCCAAGGAGCGAACCGACCAGCACAAGGACTGGATCCAGCGGTTCGACCCTCGTTTCTGGACCGTGAATTTCCCCCGCCCGATGATGGCCAGTGTGGTCACCACTGGCCCCGATGCGCTGCGGGTCGATTGCGAATTCCTGCATGAAGGCGAGCTTGCGGGGCTGATCTGGGAGAGTGAAGATACGCTCGATCACCCGCTTTTCGCCTACAAGACCGAGCGCGATTACTCGCATTGCATCCTGCGCTTCCGCTGGCAGAGCAGCGGTGTCCTGCCGCTCGATGCCGTAAACGGACCGACGCTGACGATCGAAGGTCGCGATGCCGCCGGACAGGCGCGAAGCTGGTATGTCCGCTTGTGGAACTATGCCGCCGGATCCCCGCAGGACGCGCAGGTCGAACTGAAGTTTTCAAGCCTCGAGGCTGGCTGGTCGCTTCCCGGCGAAACAGTCTGGCCGAAAGACATCGATCGGATGTTCATTTCAATCGCGCCGTCCGGATATGTCCAGGGCAGCAGCGAGCAACTCGCAGAAAAGGCAGTCGGAGCAGTTTCGCTCACCGCTATCGAGGCGGAAGGAGACCGTGCCAGTATCGAAATCGGCGATGCCATGGTCCCGCCCCACGGAGAACAGATCGCCACTGCCTATGACGACAGCTACAACCAGACCCCGGCGCGCCTCCTGCGCACCGCGGAGAACCTCGGCTATCGCGGCAGGATCGTCCATTATGTCGGCATGAGCCATTTCATGTCGCTGCTCCCTTCCGGGACCACGCATTTGGCTGATCCAACCGGCGAGCTCGCCATACCTGCAAGGCGCTGGCACGAATCCTTTTTCGCCGAAGCGCTGGCGATGGATTTCGCACCGATCGTCTCACTCAGCTTCGAGCTCTTCGATGCCTATTGCCCTCCCGAATGGAAACAGCGTGCCCATGACGGGGGCGAGGCCCTGACCGGATGGGAACCGCCATCGACACTCCTGTCACCGGCAAATCCCGAAGCCATGCAGTTCCTGCAAGGCGTCGCGACGCGCTTCGTCGACCTGCTGACTTCAGCCGGAGGCGCCGCGCTGTTCCAGATCGGTGAACCCTGGTGGTGGGTAAGGCCTTCGGACAGGGCGCCCTGCCTCTACGACCCGCTTGCAATTACAGCGCTTCCGTCGGGCGCGGACGCGATCACCGATATGCGCGCTGCCATGGATAACGGCCAGATTGGCTATCTCGACGCGGCAGGTGCGCTGCTTGCCCAGGCGACCGCAGACCTCGCCCAGGCGGTAAGGGATGCCGCGCCTGCCTCGGCCGAAATCCTGCTGCTGGCCTTCACGCCGACGGTCCTCGACCCTGAAATGCCGGAACTACACCGCGCCTGCTTGCCTGCCGGCTGGGCCGCTCCGGCCTTCGACCGGCTGCAGCTTGAGGATTACGACTGGCTGACAAGTGGCCGCGATGCCCTGCGCAGGTCGGCTTATGCTTTCGTCGACCAGAAACTGGCCTACCCTCCGGCCGACACGGATTATCTCTCCGGTTTCGTTCTCGATCCGGCAGATGCCAAAGCATTCTGGCCTTCTATCGATGCCGCTCTGGACGAGGCGCGCGACAGGGACGTGGACCAGCGCTTCGTGTGGGCGCTGCCACAGATCGCACGGGACGGATACGTCCGCCTTCCCCCTTTAGAGGATAGTGAAATGCAAGCCTTCGACGATGTGGCCTTTCCGCTTTCGCTTGGACGCGAGACGCGGATCAGCCCCGAGTTTTCGACGACGATAGCCGTGACCTCCTCGGGCCACGAGCGGCGTAATGCCCTGTGGTCCGATGCCCGCATGCAATATGATGTCGGTCCGGGCGTCCGGTCGCAAAAAGAACTCGTCACGCTCATCAATTTCTTCCGTGCACGGTATGGACCTGCGCGGGGATTCCGCCTGCGCGATCCTTACGACTTCAGTTCTCGCGATGGCGACGGAGACCCCACCATGACCGACGAGCTGATCGGCCAAGGTGATGGAGTGCAGGCTTCGTTCCAGCTGGTGCGAAACTACGGCGACCAGACGCGACTGATTTCACGACCGGTTGAGGGCTCGATAGTCGTCAGCATCGATGCCAGTCCGGCGAGCGGATGGGCCCATGTCGGCAAGGGCGAGATCCGGTTCGACACCCCTCCCCCCGCAGGCAGCGTGATCAGGGCAGGCTTCCTCTTCGATGTCCCGGTGAGGTTTGCGGAAGATCGCCTGGACATCTCCGGCGCCACCTTCGCCGCGGGCGAGGCACCCTCGGTGCCGCTGATCGAAATCAGGGAAGACGCATGACACGCGTTTTCTTCGATCGAGAGCTCGATACAGTTGCTGCGTATTGGCGGATCTTTCGTCAGGACGGCGTGACGCTGGGCTTCACCACGCACGACCGCGATCTCTATTTCGTAGGCATCCGGCATCGCAGCGCTCCAGGCCTGCTCCCCTCTGCCATTCGGCGCAGCATCGATCTTTCGGACGACGAGGCCGAAGTGAACGGGGCGCTGGATCACGACACGATACGCAGCGAGGACATCGCGCAAGGCCGCTTCGATGGCGCCCGGATCGAGACGGGAGTGGTCGATTGGGAAACGTTGGACACTACGCGTCTCTATATCGGATCGATACAAGCGCTGGCACGAGAAGACGGGCACTTCGAGGCCCAGCTTAGCTCCATCAAGCGCAAACTCGACAGGGATCCTGTTCCTCGGTCCAGCCCCACCTGCCGCGCAAGTTTTTGCGGGCCCGGATGCAACCTGTCACCGGCAAGGTTCGAGGTTAGGCTTCCGGCCTTGTCCGTCGACGACGCGACCGACACCGTTCAATTCGCTGTTGAAGATCCCGCCCGCTTCATTGCAGGCAGGCTGCGCTGGCTGGACGGACCGTACACGGGGATGGAGGCCAGGATAATCGACCGCCAGGGACAGGCGTTCATACTGGACCGCGCCCTTTCCGAAGGACAGCGCCCCGGCGATCGTGCGCTGCTACGGGAAGGTTGCAACGGCACCATTTCGACATGCTCCGGCAGGTTCGGCAACGCTATCAACTTTCAGGGCGAACCGTTCCTGCCGGGCAACGACCATCTTACCCAATATCCGCAAGCACGATGACCACGCTGCGCGAGCGCTTCGCTCGGGAAGTGGAAGCGCTTGTGGGAACGCCTTTCCGGCTTCACGGAAGGGATGGGAACACCGGCGTGGACTGTGTCGGGCTGGTCTTGTGCGCACTGTCGCGCGCCGGTCTAAGCCTGGAAGTCCCGCGATACCGACTGCGCAACAAAGATCTCTCCGGGATCATGGCCTTCGTGGACCGGCTCGGATTCCACCGCGTCGATGACGGGCCGATGGCCGGCGATATTTATCTCGCCGAGGTCGGCCCGACCCAATTTCATGTCCTGGCGATAGGTCCGGGAGGACACATCGTGCACGCCCATGCCGGATTGCGACGCGTCGTTTGCCAGACCTCATTCCCCCCTTGGCCCATCCGGAAACGATGGCGGATTCCAGAGAATACGGAGGATTTATGGCCACTCTCGTCCTGACGGCCGCAGGCAGCGTATTCGGACCAATTGGCGCGGCTATCGGTGCTGTCGCCGGCCGTTCAATCGACGCGCAGATCTTCAATTCCGGGACAAGACAGGGCCCGCGATTGAAAGAACTATCGGTCTCAACGTCCAGCTACGGCACCCCGATACCGGGGCACTATGGGACCGTCCGCACACCGGGCACCATTTTCTGGGCAACCGACCTGGAGGAGAATTCCTCGTCGGAAGGGGGCGGCAAAGGTAAGCCGGAAACGACCAGCTACAATTATTCGGTCAGTTTTGCTGTCGCGCTCTCAAGTCTTCCGATCGACGGCATTGGCCGGATCTGGGCCGACGGCAATCTCTTGCGCGGCAGCGCGGGGGACCTGAAAGCCGGCGGTAGCCTTCGCATTCATCGGGGCGCGCGCGATCAGGATAAGGACCCGCTGCTAGAGGCCGAATTGGGATTGAATTGTCCGGCTCACCGTGGACTGGCCTATGCGGTCTTCGAGGACCTCGATCTTACCAATTTCGGCAATCGCATCCCCGCGCTCAGCTTCGAAGTATTTGCAGGCCATGGCAACCGCTTCCTGGATCGGTTGCTCGAGACCACTACCGTCAGTGCAGGCGGGCAAGCCGATTTTCCCGAATTGATGGGCTTTTCCCACGAAGGCGGCAGCATTCGCGAGATCATTTCACTGATCGACCGGCTCAAGCCTGTGCGCCCAGTAATCGGAGATGGGGTATTCGAAATCCATGGCGCCGAGGAACCGGTCGCGCCGGTCCTCAGGCTTCCGCCAGCGTCTGCCTGGGACGACGGTGACTTTGCTCCTCGCTCGGGTCACAGCTCGTCGCGTAGCGATCGAACCCCCAGTACCTTCTCGGCACTGCGATACTATGACGCCAATCGGGACTTCCAGCCCGGGCTTCAGCAGGTTTCGACGACGGAGAGCGATTGGGTAGTCTTCGAATTTCCGGGCGTGATGGCTGCAGCTGACGCCAGGCACGTTGCCGATGCCGCCAATCGTCGCAAGGGCTTCATGATGGAGACGCTGGCCTATCGCACGGCAGAGCTCGACCCGCGCATGTTACCTGGAAAGGTCGTGAGTGTCCCAGGCCGATCGGGACTATGGCTCATACTGAGTTGGGAATGGCGGGAAGCGGGATTCGAATTCCATCTCGCGCGGCACCGCAGCGATTTGGCTGAGCCGCAACCGACCGATAGTGGTGACGCGTGGAAGCCGCTGGATCGGCTCGGCGCCGACACTTCCTTGCGTGTCTTCGAATTACCGTGGGATGGTAGCGGTTCTTCATCTGAACGTGTCGCCTTTGCCGCAATCGGCGCAGAAACCGGAAGGTGGGCAGGCGCCCGCCTGTATGCAGACACTGGCTCCGGCCTCCTCGATACGGGCTTGGCTACGTCCCGTCGGGCAGGGAACGGCAAGCTGAAAAGCGCCCTGTCGCCCTCATCGGGGCTCCGTTTCGAACCGACTTCCTATTGTGAAATCACATTCGAGGATATCGGGCAGCATCTATCGAATACGGATATCGATGGCATCGCTTCGGGCGCAAACAGGGTGCTGGTCGGCGGGGAAATCATCCAGTTCCTTTCGGCAGTGCCCTTGGGGGGCCGAAGCTGGAGGCTCTCTGGTCTCTTACGCGGCAGAGGGGGAACTGAACTCGAAGCCGCCCAAGGTCATGCCGCCGATGAAGCCGTTACCCTGCTTGATGACAAGCTGGTCAAGATCGGATCCGATGTGCTTACACAAGCAGGATCGGAGTTCGTCGCCCTCGGGCTCACTGATGATGAACCCGCGGCCGCGATGCTGGAGAACCCCGCTGCAAGCCTGCGCCCACCGTGTCCGGTTCACGGCACCTGCGAGACCGACACCTCAGGTGCGATTGCCCTATCTTGGACAAGGCGCGCGAGGGGCGGATGGAATTGGCTCGATGAGGTCGATCAACCCCTCGTAGAGGAAGTCGAAGCCTACGAAATTGGGTTGGGTTCGCTGCAAGCGCCGGCCGCAATCTGGAATTGCACGCAACCGAATTTTGCAATTCCCGCGATCGACGCAGCAGGGCTGCGGCAGCAGTTCCCCGGTCAGCAGCTCTGGGTCCGTCAATGTGGCAGCCACGCAAAATCGCACGCCCTCAAGCTCAGCGATAACCTGTAACGATTTACCCAAGGAGTGATCCATGAGCCAGGCAACCGGCTTCACAAACTGCACCCCCCGCAATGAACTGCCCTATCTCTTCGCCGGGCAAGCGCAGAAGGAATTCTTCGTCAACGAAGCGCTTTCACGGCTCGATATGATGCTGCACCCGACGATCGAAACAATAATTTCTGCACCTCCGGCCTCGCCGGAGCCAGGAGCTTGCTATATTGTCGGCGCCCAGCCGAGCGATGACTGGACCGGGAAGGAAGGCTCGATAGCTGGATGGATCGATGGTCAATGGACCTTCGTGGCCCCGAACAACGGACTGATCGTCTATGATCGGCAAACCGCGGGATCGCTGGTGTACCGAGATGGATGGGTGCGCCATCAGGCACCCTCGCTCCCTTCCGGTGGCAGTACGATAGATACAGAAGCAAGGGACGCTATCGAGGAGCTGGTCGCGATACTGAGGCAGCACGGCGTATTCCCTTGATTGTTCGGAACCGTCTTTGCAGGATGTCGTTTGAGTGGTGTCCGAGGGTGAGATATCGCTCGGACAGCTTTGTATTTCGACGGGAATCGCGACATTCTTGCAACAGTTCCCGTCCAATGCCTGCTTGCCACGTGTGAACGGGAAAGTTAGATAACCACCACTCGGTGGCTCCAATTCGCAAAAAGGGGAAATAAATAATGCGGAATTTCGTCCTAGGAATGGCGATGGCCTCTACGGCCCTTGCATCGCCTGCCCTCGCACGAGACAATTCGTGGTACATCGGTGCCGAATTCGGTCCGATGATCGCTGAAGATCTCGATCTCAACCTTCTTGATGAAGACGGCGCAACGGTGGATACGCTCATCGTTGACACCGACACCGGCTATGACGGTGGTGGTTACGTCGGCTACGACTTCGGCGCGTTCCGCCTCGAAGCTGAAGTAAGCTATCGCGATGCGAACGCTGAAAGCGTCGACGTTGGTGCCACTGGCCTTGCTTACGGCAGCGGTCAGCTCGCAGCTACCGGCGAAAATGTAGCATTCGGCAGCGTCAACTCGCTCAGCTTCATGCTGAACGGCCTGTTCGACTTCGGCCCCGATGATGGCCTCCAGCTCTACGCTGGTGGTGGTATCGGTGTTGCTCGTACGAGCGTCGAAACCCGCCTGACCGACAACGGCAGCCCGTCGATCGACGATTCGAGCAGCGACATCGCTTGGCAGCTTCTTGCTGGCATCAACGCTCCGCTGAACGACAATCTCGACGTTGGCCTGCGTTATCGCATGTTCACCGCTGAAGATGTGCAGGTTGTCGATCTCGGCGGCCGCGCTCTCGACGGCAAGCTGCGCACGCACTCGCTGATGGGTACGCTCACCTACAACTTCGGTGCGCCTACTCCTCCGCCGCCCCCGCCGCCTCCGCCGCCGCCGCCTCCGCCGCCCCCGCCGCCTCCGCCGCCGCCGCCTCCGCCGCCGGCTCCGGTCTGCCAGCAGGGCCCGTACATCGTCTTCTTCAACTGGGACGAGTCGGACATCACTCCGGAAGCGGCAACGATCCTCGACAACGCAGTCTCGGCATACGCCAACTGCGGTATGGCTTCGGTCATGCTGGCGGGTCACACCGATACGTCGGGTTCGGCTCAGTACAACATGGGCCTCGCCGAGCGTCGCAACTCGTCGGTCCGTGACTACCTGACCGCACGCGGCATTCCCGATGGTCGCATCAGCAGCGAAGCCTTCGGCGAATCGCAGCTGCGCGTTCCGACCGCCGACGGCGTTCGCGAACTCCAGAACCGTCGTGTGGAAGTCACCTACGGTCCGGGTTCGGGCATGTAATTTCACTCACCGAGTGAAAACAGGATTAGGGGCCGGAGCAATCCGGCCCCTTTTTCGTTGGTCTCTTGTCCTTCCAATGAACAAGGGATCCCGGAATGATGTACGCAAAAGTCCTCGTCGCAATATCCGCAGCGCTCCAGCTCGGCGCGTGCTCGAGCTACGGCAGCCTGCCGACCGAACGGGTGGGCAGCGCTACACTCACTTTCGCAAACGGGCTGCCCGCCGGAACAGTCCAGCTTTTCTCTGACAGTGATGGAGTTACCATGGGAGTAGCGGTCACCGGCCTCGAGCCGGGCCCGCACGGCTTCCACCTTCATACCACCGGCAAATGCGAAAGCCCCGGCTTCCAAAGTGCAGGGGGCCATCTCAACCCTGCGGGACGCGAGCACGGGAGTGACAATCCCGCCGGCAAGCACCTTGGCGATCTACCGAATCTGGTAGCGAACGAAGCAGGGCGAGCGACCGCCCAATATGACCTGTCAGGTTCGGCCAGCGACGTCCTTGGCGATATATTCGATGCAGACGGCACCGCAGTCATGATCCACGCAGGACCTGACGATTATCGCAGCGATCCGGCAGGCGATGCTGGTTCGCGCATCGCCTGCGGTGTCATCAAAGCCGCCAGCTAGAATACCTCTCAGACTGACTCGCCGGCCGCGCGGGCGCGCTCGAGCACCGAGGCGCCCGCCGCCGGCACAAGCTTAAGCGCGGCGAGCAACAGCACGAAGCCAAAGGGTGCAGCCACCAGCGTGGTCAGCATCCCGGTGCTCAGCCCACCGGGGCTCACGGCAGAAACATATCCTGCAAGAAACGGTCCGATGCCCAGTCCGATCAAGGTGGTCGACAGGAAGAAAATGGCTGTCGCCATTCCGCGCATGCGGGGCAGGACCAGCGCCTGGCTACTGGCAGCCGCAGCGCCGAGCGCCGAAGCGCCTGTCATCTGCGCAAAGAAGCTAGCCACATAGAAAACCGTCAGACTGTCGGTAGTGTACGCGACGATGATCGGCGGAAGCGAAGCGAGCAGTCCAAAAAGAATGACCATCACTCGCCCGTTCTGGAATTTCTCGAGCAAATAGTCTGCCATGCGTCCGCCCAAGATCACTCCGAGAAAGCCTGCAACCGCAGACGGCGCGCCGAGAAACCAGCCAAGGTCGGTCTTGTCGGCCCCGAGGACGCGCTCTGCGTAGGGCGCGCCCCAATAGGACGCTGCATAGGCCATGAATGCCACCGTACCGTAGCCCAGCACGACGCTGAGGAAGGCTGGCGACCCCCAGGTCAGGCGGAAGGTCGGAAGATCACGTGTGTACAGCGCGGTCGCCCAGCTGAAGACAGCGTAATATCCAACTCCAAGGAAGAGCCACTGGTCGCTTACGGGCACACCGGCCGCGGTCAGTCCTACCGCGTCCGACAAATAGGCCGAGGCCCCGGGGGTGATTGATGTCAGGAAGACCGCAATGACAGCGAAGGCGACGAGCCCGGCGACATTGACGGCGAAGGCGCCGATGCCACGCTGAAATGCTCCAAGCAGTGTGAAGGGCGGGATGACCTGGAAGAGTTCCTGGAAGAACCCGCGGAAAGGGTGCGGATTCTCCGGTGTGGGCAGGCCGTCGATTTCTCCGCGCACCGGTTCTCGCAGGGTCAGGACCCAAAGCGCGAGCAGAAGTCCGGGAATACCCACCGACAGGAACGCTGCCTGCCAACCGACGAGACCCAATGGCCCACCATCGGGATAAGCTTCGTTCCAGTTCTCGACGACAAGACCGCCGATAAGCAGCGAAATACCGCCGCCGATGTAAAGGCCGCTCGAATAAATCGCGAGCGCAGTTGCACGCAGCCGCGCCGGAAACCAATCGGAAATCAGAGAATATGCCGAAGGGCTGGCCGTAGCCTCGCCCACGCCCACACCTACACGCGCAGCTGTTAAGGCCCCGGCATTCTTGGCGAAACCCGATAGTGCGGTCATCGTCGACCACAGTGCCAAGCCGATCGTCATCAGCCGAACGCGTTTCCAGCTGTCGGCCAATTTGCCGAGGGGAATCCCGAAGAGCGCGTAGAAGACGGCGAACGCAGTCCCGTAAAGAAATCCGAGATAATCGTCCTCGACACCAAGGTCGGCCTTGATGTCATTGGCCAGGATCGAAAGGATCTGCCGGTCGATGAAATTGAGAACGTATACGAGGACGAGAACGCCCAGCGCATACCAACTGTAGGCGGGGACCTTGGTATCCGGTTGAGGCGACGCTTCGATCGGCTTCTCGCTTGTAACGTCGCTCTGGCTCAAATTCCTACTCCCTCAAATCAGGCGCTTCCGGCGCATAGGCAGTCGTATCGATTAGCCCCGCTTCGTCAAAGCCCTTTCGACGAAGTCGGCAGGAATCGCACGCGCCACAGGCCGTTCCGTCTTCGGTTGGATCATAGCAAGACCAGCTCCAGGAAGGGTCGAGATCGAGGCGATAGCATTCGCGCGCAATGTCGGCCTTGCTCATGTGCTGGAGCGGCGCGTGGATCGAGAACGGCTCGCCTTCGACACCCTGCTTGGTGCCGAGCCTCGCGGTTTCGGCAAAACTGGCAATGAACTCCGGCCGGCAGTCGGGATAGCCCGAGTAGTCGAGCGCATTAACGCCGATAAAGATATCGCGGGAGCGCACGCTTTCGGCAAAAGCAGTCGTGAGCGCGAGAAATACAAGATTGCGGGCCGGAACGTATGTGACCGGAATGTCGTCTCCGACGCCTTCCTTCGGTACGTCGATATCGTCGGTCAGCGCCGATCCGCCGAAACGGCGCAGATCAAGAGGGAGCTCGACGTGGCGCGACACGCCCAGAAGTTTCGCAATCTTCCGCGCCGATTGGAGTTCGCGAATGTGTCGCTGGCCGTAGTCGATGGTTAGCGCGTGAACCGCATATCCCGCTTCCCGCGCGAGAGCTGCGCTGACCATCGAGTCCAAGCCGCCCGACAGCAGTACGACTGCTGGCGGCGAATCCGCATTGTTCACTTCATTCATAAAACGCCAGCTAAAGCCTTCACCCTGCGCGGGCAATGCTCACTGGCAGGTACCGATGCGGCGCGCCTCGGCTGAAAACTGGAATGGACGCCCACCCACAATACCCTGGCTATCAATCTGCACCAGGGAAGGACCTTCCTTGCGCACGTTGGTGCGGCCATAGCCGTCGCCCGGGCACGTGTACTGGACAGTCACTTCGTTGCGGCCATCTTCGACCACGAAGCGATTGCATCCGCTGGCCGAGTGACGCAACTGGATCAGTTCACGGCCGGAACGGACACAGACCTTGCGGGCCGGAGAACCGTCGCGAAAGCGCAGCTGCCACTCGCCTTTATCGAGCGAATCAAGCATGGCGAGCGATGACTGGGCGAGAGTTGGCGACGCAACGGCACCGGCGCACAGCAATGCAAATGCGCCTCCGATCACACCAAGTTTCTGTTTTCCGGTCACTTTTGCCAATTACCTCGATTTATGTGCCTGATACTTTGTATCTAGTGCAAAATTATGAACATTCTGCGCTGAACCACTGCAGAACAAGCGGGTTCCCAGTATCGACAGGCACATAGTGTATCAGGCTAGGCCTCAATCGGGAACTGGCGCGAACAGAACGCGCAATCGACTTGGATAATTCCGTTCTCGTCACGCATTTCGGCCCGATCCGCTTCCGCGAACTTCGCGAGTACGCTTTCGTAGTGCTCCACCGAACACCTGCAGCCCTTCTCGATTGTATCGCCGCTGCTGATCCGGATCTCGTCTTCTTCGTGGAAAAGACGCCAGACAATCGCTTCGAGTGACAGTTCCTGGTCGAGCAATTCCTCATGGCGGAGCGAACCTGCCAGGACCGAGACATGCTCCCACTCCGGGTGGTCGAGCCTCGCGTGAAGGCGCTCGCGCCCCTCTTCTCCATCAGGCAAATGCTGCACCAGCATGCCCGCGGCCATGCAACTGCCCGCGTTCGATCTGACAGCGGTACGGATCAGGGTCGGGACCTGCTCGGACTGGTAGAAATAAGCCTCGCAAGCCTCGGCGAGGGAGTCTCCCTCGAGAGGGACGATACCCTGATAGCGTCCGCGTCCGCCGGTCATATCGAAGGTAATGGCGAGGTAGCCCTTCCCGAACAGCGCAAAGAGCGACGGGTTAGCGCCAAGTTCGACGAGCTTGTCGGCATCGAAATCGACGTAGCCGCGAAGCGCGCCGTCCCTGTAATCGCAAACGAGCAGGTTGATGGCGCCGGCTTCGGTCTGAGCCTGCATGGTAACCTGCGACCCCTCGCCTTTGAGCAACCCACCCATGAGCGATGTGAGCACGAGCGCTTCTGCCAGCAAGTGCGTAATCGGCGCAGGGTAATCGTGGGCGGAGAGGATTTCGTCGAGAGCCGTATCCAGCCGCACGACGCGGCCGCGCGCATCCCGCGACGGGATTGCGAATGAAAGGGTCTTGCCGGCGAAAGTTTCGTCCTGGTCGGGCTGATTATCGGTCATGCGGCGCAATATGGTGCGGCGCGCCCGGATTTACAGACCCCCGATGGCTAGCCCAGCAATCCGTGACACCAGAGCAGGATTGCTTTTTGCGCGTGGATGCGGTTCTCCGACTCGTCGAAAACGACCGATTGGGAGCCTTCGAACACGTCCTCGCTCACTTCTTCCCCGACATGGGCAGGCAGACAATGCAGGAATTTTGCGTCCTCCTTCGCCAGCGTCATCAGGTCGGCATCGACTTGAAACGGCGCCATCGCCGCAAGCTTGGCTTCCGCATGATCCTGACCCATCGACACCCAAGTGTCGGTGACAATCACGTCCGCTCCGCGCGCTGCTTCACGGGCATCGTTGGTAAGAGTGACCTTGGATCCGGCCACCCGCGCCACTTTGACGAATTCGGATTCAGGCTCGTAACCGGCAGGCGTACCGACGCGAACGTTGAACTTGAACAGCGCGGCAGCCTCCAGGATGGAGTGCAGCACGTTATTGCCATCGCCGAGCCACGCAAGCTCGAGACCGGGCAGGGCCTTGCCGTGTTCGACCAGGGTCAACAGGTCGGCCACGATTTGGCAGGGGTGAGAGCGGTCCGTCAGGCCGTTTATCACCGGGACGCTTGCGTGATGGGCAAGCTCCTGCGCCTTGGCATGGTCGTCTGTGCGGATCATGATCGCATCGACCATCCGGCTGAGTACGCGCGCAGTGTCGGCGATGCTTTCGCCCCGGCCAAGCTGGCTCGTCCCTGCATCGAGAATGAGGCTGGAGCCGCCCAGCTGGCGCATCGCGATATCGAAGCTCACGCGCGTACGGGTCGAATTCTTCTCGAAGATCATGCCGAGGACATGGCCTGCGAGCGGAGCATCGGCGTCGGGCTTGCCCTTGGGCCAGGCTGCGCGGGCCGCCTTGCGGTCCTGAGCATCGGCGAGCATGGCGGCGATCGCATCCCCACCCGCATCCGACAGGTCAAGGAAATGCTTCACCGCCATTCTCCTCAGCTTTCCGGATCGAAGCTTGCCGCGCCTGCGGAAAGCTTGTCGAGGAATTCGTCGAATTCTGCATCGCCTGCCACCAGCGGCGGCAGGACGCGCAGGGTCTGGTCACCGGCCGCAACGCACAGCAGCTGGTGATTGTCACGCAGGTGGACGAAGAACGGCCGGCTTTCGACCTTCATCCGGATACCGAGCATCAGGCCCTTGCCGCGCACGAAATCGAAGAGGTCGGGATAGTTGCCGATGAACTGCTCTAGGCGGCTGCGCAGGCGTTCGCCCTTTTCCGTCACTTCGGCGAGGAATTCGTCATTCGCGACGGCGTCCATCACGGCCATACCGGCAGCCATGGCCAGCGGATTGCCGCCATAGGTCGATCCGTGGGTGCCGAAGCCCATTCCCCGCGCCGCTTTTTCCGTCGCAAGGCAGGCGCCCAGCGGGAAGCCGCCACCGATGCCCTTTGCACTCGCCATCACGTCGGGTTCGACGCCATAATGTTCATAGGCATAGAACTTGCCCGTACGGGCGACGCCGCACTGCACTTCGTCGAAGACGAGCATAAGATCGTGCTCGTCGCACATGGCCTTGAGGCCCTGGATGAATTCGTCCGATGCCGGACGGATGCCGCCTTCGCCTTGGATGGGTTCGACGAGGAAGCCTGCCGTCTTGTCGCTGACCAGTGCCTTCGCGCTTTCCAGATTGTCGAATTCGGCATACTGGAAACCGGCGAGCAAGGGGTGGAAGCCCTTGTGCATCTTTTCCTGGTTGGACGCGCTGATGGTGGCCATCGTGCGGCCGTGGAAAGCGTTGGTGAAGGTGATGAGCTCGGTGCGGTTCGAGTCGCCATCTTCATGCTGGTGATAGGCGCGCGCAGTCTTGATAGCGGTCTCGACAGCTTCGGCGCCGGAATTGGTGAAGAACACCGTGTCGGCGAAAGTCTTGTCAACGAGCCGCTGCGCCAGTTCCTCGCCCTGCGGACTTCCGTAGAGATTCGAGACGTGCATCAGCTTTTCGGCCTGCCGCTGGATCGCTCCGATCAGCCCCTTGTGGCTGTGGCCGAGCAGGTTGACGGCGATCCCGCTGGCGAAATCGAGATAGCGCGTGCCATCTTCATCGATCAGGTGGCAATGGTCGCCCTCAACAGGACGAACGCCGCAACGCGGGTAAACGGGCATCAGCGGGGTAATCGACATCGGGCCTCCGGTATTCTTGAAAAGCGAAACGACAAATGGCGGCCCCGAACGGGAACCGCCATCTGCGTAGTGATCGACGATCTATTGCTTCTGTATCGCCGGGTCAAACCGGCGCTACGGAAACCGGCGGAAATTATTCCGCAGGTACGAGATTGACCGCCGAATACTTGCCTCGTCGGTCGACCTCGAGATCGAACTCGTAGCGTTCGCCCTCGTTGATGGCCGACAGACCCGAACGCTCGACCGCGCTAATGTGCACGAAAGCATCGGGTTGGCCGTCGTCACGCGTCAGGAAGCCGAAACCCTTCATCGAGTTGAAGAACTTGACCGTGCCGGTCGCCTTCTCACCGGTCAGTTCGCGGCGCGGAGCTTCGCTGCGCGATTCGACCGCGATGACGTCGCCGACAACCTGCAGATCCTGCGCCGACACCTTGCCGCCGCGATCCACGAGGTTGAATTCGAGTTCCTGTCCTTCTGCCAGGCCTTCGAGGCCGGCGCGCTCGACAGCGCTGATGTGAACGAAGATATCTTCGCCGCCGGTATCCTGCTGGATGAAGCCGAAGCCCTTCTGCGAATTGAAGAACTTTACCTTGCCCTTGCCGGTGCCGACAACCTGGGCAGGCATGCGGTTGCCACCGCCGCCACCGCCACCACCGCGCGGACCGCCGCCGAAGCCGCCACCGCCGCGATTGCCGCCGCCGAAGCGGTCACCACCGCCACCGCCGCCACCGAAGCGATCGCCACCGCCACCGAAGCGGTCACCGCCGCCGCCGAAGCCGCCGCCCTGCTGGTCGAAACCGCCGCCCGGACCACCGAACGGATCGTAGCTGTCTTCCCCGAAACCGTCCCGCTTGTCCCGTCCGCGGCGGCGCCCTCTGTCGTAACCCATAACCCTGCAAATACCTTGTCGTTCAGCTCGAAACTCACTGCAAACGGCGCGGGAGCTGAAACGCGCCGGACGCGGGCAGACACGAGCGAAATGCACGAGACCTACCCCTCAAACCATTACGCATAGCGCGAAACCGCGCGTCAAGCGAATGATTTAGCATTTACACCAAGTGTCGCGAGCGATTGTGACATTTTCGCATGAAATCACGCAGGTTTCTTCGCTTGCATGGGCGGTTCCGCTTCGGCATCGGGATGGAATGGAAATCATGCAGCTTCTCAGCGACCCGGCAGCCTGGCTTGCGCTGCTCACCCTGATCGCTCTCGAAGTCGTCCTTGGCGTCGACAATCTCATCTTCATCGCGATCTTGTCCAACAAGCTGCCCGAACACCAGCAACAGCGCGCGCGGCGTATCGGCCTTGCGCTGGCGCTAATCATGCGGATCGGCATGCTGCTCCTGATCGGCTGGCTCGTCACCTTGCAGACCCCGCTGTTCGATCTGGGAATCGTGGGCCCTCCGGTCGAGGGCACCAATAAAGCGAGCTTTGAGACTGCCTTTTCCGGTCGCGACCTGATCCTCCTGGCAGGCGGCCTTTTCCTCCTGTGGAAGGCCACCAAGGAAATCCACCATTCGATGGAGCCGGAAGACGATTCGGGCGATCTCCTCGACAAGACCCCTGGCGTCGGCGCAGCCGCCACCGCAACCTTTGGCGCGGTCATCGCACAGATCGTCGCCATCGACTTGGTGTTCTCCGTCGATTCGATCCTGACTGCCGTCGGGATGACGGACGACATCCCGATCATGGTCACGGCGGTCGTCATCACTGTCGGCATCATGATGGTGGCAGCCGACCCGCTGGCCAAATTCATCGAGAAGAACCCGACGCTGGTCATGCTGGCCCTCGCCTTCCTCGTGATGATCGGCCTCGTGCTGATCGCGGACGGCTTCGGCTTCCATGTGCCGAAGGGCTACATCTACGCCGCCATGGGCTTCTCGGTCGGCGTGGAAATCCTCAATATCGTACAGCGCCGCCGCCGGGCAAAAGCCGCTGCGCTCGCCAAGGGAGACGTCGCATGAGCGATTTTCGCAAGATCACCGACACCTTCTACGCCAGCCCCCAGATCGACCCCTCCCAGGTAGGGGAAGCCAAGGCGCAAGGCGTCACGCTGATCGTCAACAACCGGCCCGACGGCGAGGAAGCCGGACAGCCGGAAGGCGCAGCAATCGAAGCTGCCGCACACGAGGCCGGCCTCGACTATGTTGCGATCCCGGTCAGCTCGGCGGGTTTCAGCCAGCCGCAAGTCGAAGCCTTGCGCGACGCGCTGGGCCAAGCCGAGGGCAAGGTCCTGGGCTTCTGCCGGTCCGGCACCCGGTCGACCTTCCTGTGGTCGCTTGCGCAAGCTGCCGATGGTGCGGAACCCGACACGGTGTCCGCAGCAGCGCTGAGCGGCGGCTACGATGTCTCGCCCATTCGGCCGGCCATGGATGCGCTGTACGCCAACGCCCGCGGCTGATTACTCGCGATAATCGAGCGGGGGATCGCGGTCCCCTAGCAACGAGACATATTCGTAGTCTTCGCCCCGCGCAGCGTCGAATTCCGCGCGGGCCGCAATGCGCATTTCCTCGTTCGTATAGAGTTCCGCTGCCATCAGGGTCAGCGCCTTGGCGGCCAGCTGGGCACCCTTGTGTCCGATCGAATGACCGCTTGCTGCCACAGCCTGCCAGCTGTGTGCGCTCGTGCCGGGCACCCAGGTCGCGGTGCGCACGCCGACAGTCGGGGTCGCCCAGGACACGTCGCCTACGTCGGTAGAGCCATAGCCTAGCGTCTTGGCATAGGGCTGCACCTTGCCCGCCTCCTCAAGCGGTTCGGCATTCTCACCGAAGCTCTTCGAGATTTCCTCGGCCCAGGCACGTTCTTCCGCAGTGTACTCGATCCCGCCAAGGCTACGCAGCTTGCGATCCATCGCGCGGGCCAGCGTTTCGTTGACGAGCAACGGGTTGTTGCCATGGATCACCTCCCACTCGACCTCCGTGCCGGTGCCCATTGCAGCGCCTTTTGCCGCCGCTTCCAGACGGGTCCACAGCGCTTGCACCTCGGCAGCATCCGAATGCCGCACGTAATAGAATACCTCGGCAAAATCGGGAATGACGTTGGGGGCCGATCCACCCTCGGTGATGACGTAGTGGATGCGCGTGTCCATACTGGTGTGCTCGCGCATCATGTTGACCATCATGTTCATGGCCTCGACCCCGTCGAGCGCGCTGCGTCCGCGTTCGGGAGCGCCGGCAGCGTGGGCGGAGATGCCGCGGAACCTGAATTTGGCGGAGCGGTTGGCGAGGCTGGTCCGGGCCGCTGCACTGTTTTCATCGGCCGCGTGCCAGTGAAGAGCAATATCGACATCGTCGAACAGCCCTGCGCGGGTCATGTAAACCTTGCCCGATCCGCCTTCTTCGGCCGGCGTGCCATAAAGCCGGATGCGCCCGGGCGTGCCGGTCTTTTCCAGCCAGCGTTTGACTGCAATCGCCGCAGTCAGCGAACCGCCTGCAAACAGGTTGTGACCGCAGGCATGTCCCGCGCCATGTTCCGACTGCTCGCGCGTGGGCGCAGCGGTCTGGCTGATACCGGGCAAAGCATCGTATTCTGCAAGGATCGCGATAATCGGGCCGCCTTCGCCCCATTCGGCGAGGAAGGCGGTGGGAATATCTGCGATGCCGGCCTCAACCTTGAAACCCTCGCTTTGCAACTCATCCTGCAGCAGCCCGCTCGAGCGGTTCTCAAGATAGCCGAGCTCGGCCCAGTCCCAGATTTGCTGCGAAACGCGCGCCGTGCGGTCACCCTGCGCTTCGACCTCCGCTACCGGGTCCGCAGTTTGTGCAGCAAGGGGCGTGGAAAGGCAGGCGGCGACCAGAGGTATCAGGGCGAGCTTTTTCATTGTGCATCTCTCCGTTTGGACAAGCTTGCCGCAAAGCGAAGCGCGTGCCAATCGGTATCGCCATGAATATACCACCCGCTCTCCTGCAGTTCCTCGGATCGCTGGTTGCCATCCTTGCGCTGGCAGGCTTGGCCTTCGCCTTGCGGCTGGGGCCAGCGCCGCGCCTTGAGGACGAGCAAGCGGCTCGCGCGGCCGCAGACGAAGCGGTCAGCGGTTTCGATCCGGTGGACATCGCGCTCGATCGGGGCGGCGCCGGCGCACTCATGCGCGATGCGGCAGGGCGCATCCTGCTGCTCCGGCAGCACGGCAGCCATTTTGCAGGACGCGTGCTGACAGGCGCTGCGGAAGTCTCTCTCGACGGCGATGCCCTGCTGATCGACACGGCAGAGAAACGCTATGGTGCGGCGCGCCTTGAGGTCTCCGATCCTTCAGCTTGGATGCAGGCGATCGAGGCGATACAGTAGCGCATAGCCATGCCCGATTTTTCACCCACCGAACTGGCCGTTCCAGGCTTCGTCGCCCTCGTCCTGATCGAGATGATCTGGGCGTGGCGCAAGCGACCGGAAAGCTATGAGCCTAAGGATACGCTCACCAGCCTTGCATTCGGCCTTGGCAGTACGGTCGCCGGACTGCTGTTCGGGGGCCTGTTTTTCGCCCTGTTCCTGTGGGTCTGGCAGTTCCGCCTGTTCGACATCGAATGGAGCTGGTGGGCGTTTGCGCTGTGCTTCGTGCTCGACGACCTCAAATATTACTGGGTCCATCGCTTCGGCCACCGGGTGCGGTGGTTCTGGGCGAGCCATGTGAACCACCATTCGAGCCAGCATTACAACCTGTCCACCGCGCTCCGCCAGACCTGGACCGGGTTCCTGACGCTCGGCTTTGCATTCGCGCTGCCGCTGGTGCTGATCGGCTTCCACCCTGGCATGATCGCGCTCGCAGGCGGGTTCAACCTCATCTACCAGTTCTGGATCCACACCGAGGCGATCGACAAGATGCCCCGCTGGTTCGAGGCAGTGATGAATACGCCCAGCCATCACCGCGTCCACCATGCCACCAACCCGCGCTATCTCGACCGCAACTATGCCGGCGTGTTCATCGTCTGGGACAAGATGTTCAGGACCTTCGAGCCGGAGGTGAAGGACGAGAAAATCCGCTACGGGATCGTCAAGCAGCTCGGCAGTTTCAATTTGCTGTGGGCGGTCTTCCATGAATGGATCGGCATAGCGCAGGACATGTGGCGCGCGCCTTGGGGCAGCAAGCTCGGCTACCTGCTGCGCGAGCCCGGCTGGACCCATGACGGTAGCCGCGAGACGAGCGACCAGATCCGCGCCGCCTGGCTCGAACGGCAGGGGGCGGCCCCAAAACAGGTTTCAAGTGAAAACCCGATTGCAGGCGACGCCGAGGCTGCCTAACCTCTCGAATCGAGAGGAGTAATCATGGACGAATTCGATGTAGTCGTTGTCGGTGGCGGCAGCGGGGGCAGTGCAGTCGCGGGGCGTCTGGCGGAAGCGGGCAAGCGCGTCTGCCTGCTCGAGGCAGGCCCGCGCAACAATGGCATGCTGGTGCGCACCCCGGGCTTCATGCCCTTCCTGCGCAACGCATCGAATTATCGCTATGACACGGTCCCGCAAAAGGGGCTCAATGGACGTATCGGATACCAGCCGCGCGGACGGGGCCTTGGCGGATCATCGGCTATCAACGCGATGGTCTACATCCGCGGCAATTCCTTCGATTACGACCAGTGGGAAAGCCTCGGCTGCACCGGCTGGTCCTATGACGACGTGCTGCCCTACTTCAAAAAGGCCGAACACAATGTGCGCGGCGAAGACGAATTCCATGGCGACGACGGCCCTCTGTGGGTGAGCGACCAGAAATGGCCGAACCCGGGCAGCCTCGCCTTCGTGGAAGCCGCTGCGCAATTACAGCTGCCGCGCAATGCCGATTTCAACGGCGCGAAGCAGGAAGGCTTCGGCCTCTACCAAGTCACCCAGAAGGACGGCGAACGCTGGTCCGCCGCCCGCGCCTATGTCGAACCCAAGCGAGGCTCGAAGAACCTCGACATCAGGATCGGGGTCACCGTCCAGAAACTGGAGATCGCGGACGGCCGCGTGACCGGCGTGACCTATTCGGCCGGCAAGCGCCGCCGCACGGTTACCGCAAAGGGAGGCGTGGTCCTTTGTGCAGGCGCCTTCAATTCTCCCCAGGTGCTCATGCTGTCCGGGATCGGTCCTGCGGAGCATTTGAAGGAGCATGGCATCGATGTCGTGATCGACAAGCCGGCCGTCGGGTCGGACCTCCAGGATCATATCGACTACGTTTCCAGCTGGGAAACCGGGAGCAAGGAATTCATCGGCAGCAGCCTTGCCGGCACCGCCCGTATGGCGAAAGCCATCATCGAACATCGCCGCAAGCGGACCGGGATCATGACCACGCCCTATGCCGAGGCGGGCGGTTTCTGGAAGGTCATGGACGATGCCCCTGCCCCCGATATCCAGTGGCACTTCGTCCCGGCCATGCTTGAGGATCACGGCCGCGAGAACGTGAAGGGCCATGGCTTCTCGCTCCATGCTTGCGTGCTGCGCCCGGAAAGCCGGGGGACCGTACGCCTCGCCAGCCGCGAGGCGAGCGATGCGCCGGTGATCGACCCGAACTTCCTCGACGACGACCGTGACATCGCTGTCCTGCGCAAGGGCGTTCGCCTCTCGCATCGCATCGCGGAATCGCCGAGCCTTGCGAAGTACAATCCGCAGGACCGCTATCCCATCGATCTCGACGATGACGACCAGCTGGACGAGCTGATCCGCAACCGCGCCGATACGGTTTATCACCCGGTCGGAACCTGTCGGATGGGACCGGACGATAGCGATGTCGTCGATCCCACGCTCAAGGCGCGCGGTGTCGAGGGTCTGTGGATCGCGGATGCATCGATCATGCCGCGTCTCGTCAGCGGCAACACCAACGCGCCGAGCATCATGATCGGCGAACGGTGTGCGGATTTCGTGAAGGCGGAACTGGGCGCCTAGCGCGCGAGCCGTTTGGCCATGGTTGCAAGGGGGACGGGCACGGCGCCGTTGGTGTCCTCCCACTCGCTTTCCACCACATAGCCGCAGCGCTCGTAGAACGGCTTTCCGGCCATGGTGGCCGCCATCTCGATTTCGGCGAAACCTTCCTTCGCAGCAGCGGCTTCGGCTGTCGTCAGGATGAGGCGCCCGACACCCTTCTTCGTATGATCCGGATGGGTATACATCGCCCTGATCCGGGCCCGATCGGTGGCGGGATCGAGAAGGCGCGGGTCGCGTCCCGCCGAATGATTGCCGCCATATAGCGTAGCCCGGCGCGACCATCCCCCGCACCCGACCACAATGCCGTCCTCGACGACGCAAAAATAGGTCCCGTCTTCGATCAGCAGGCGGTCGAGGCCCATTCCAGCCTTCGACGCCTCGATCTGCTCGTCTGTCAGATATCCGACCTGCAATCGCTCGATCGCGAGGTCCATGAGTTGGCAGATATCCTCTTCGTCCTGATCGGTCGCAATTCTGATTTCGAGCATCATCAGGTCCTCAAACAAAAAGGGGCGACCATCGAGGCCGCCCCTTTCAATGACTGTGTCTACCCCAGGCTTACCACTGGAAGCGGGCGCGCAGGTAGTAGCTGCCGCCATTGAAGCCGAAGGGCGAACGTTCGCCATACTTCGCACCGACGATGCCCGAATAAGGGTTCAGCGTCGGATAGTTGTCGAACATGTTCTGCGCACCGACTGCCAGTTCAAGGCCGTCGATCACTTCATAGCCAAGTTCCGCATCGAAGGTCAGCTCTGCCGATGCATCGATCGGAAGGGTCGAATCCTCGAGGTGGGCTTCGTAATAGCTGCCGAAGTAGTTGGCGCGCAGGAGTCCGCGGAAGCGGCCCTGTTCATGGGTGATGTTCAGGAAGCCCTTCCACTTGGGCAGGCTTTCCTCCAGCTGGCGGACACGGGTGGCCGAGATGGTTTCGCCAACATCGGTCACTTCCGTTTCGGTGTAGTTGATTGCCAGCGTCGCACGCGTCGTGCCGCCTTCGATCGGGTAAAGCCTTGCATTCGCCACGAAGTCGAGGCCCTGCGTGCGGGTATCGAAGTCGTTGTTGAAGAAGGTGAAGGCCACGAGGTCTTCGAACCCGGTGAAGTCGTTGCGGTCGATCACCCCCGCACCGTCGAGCTGCGTGAGCAGTTCTGCCGGAGCCGGCGTGAAGGTATCGGTGCAATTGTTTGCCACGCCTTCACGATTGGCGAGATAGCAGAGCGCTGCCGGGAAATCGATCGTCGAGGAACGCGAGATGCGATCCTTCAGCTTGATGTTGAAGTAATCAAGCGTGACCGAGAAATCGCCCATGTCGCCAGCGACACCGAGGGTGAAGCTGTCGGCTTTTTCGGGCCCGAGGGTCGGACGATCGAGGCCGAGGCCGCCATTGGCAACCGTGTCCGCGATGTAGTCCGAAGCGATCAGGCCGGCAGGGCTGAACAGCGGGAAGGTGCCTTCGTCCTGCAGTTCGCCGTTGGAGAACTGCGTGGTGACGTTGATCACGTTCGCCTGGCCTGCGGTCGGGACGTGGAAACCGGTCGAATAGGTACCGCGAAGGCGCCATGCGTCCGACAGCTTGAACAGGCCGCCCAGTTTCCAGGTCACGGTATCGCCAAAGCTCTTGGTGTCTTCGTAGCGAACCGCACCCTGCAGGGTGAGCGCATCGATGAGGTCGGCTTCGATATCGATGTATGCCGCCTTGTTGTCTTCCTTGCTTGTGCCGGCCGAATTGGTGGCGAAGCCGGGGAAGCCGTTCGAGCTGGTCGAGAAGCCCTGTCCGGTCGGATAGGCAGCGCTCGGCTGGGCGAGCGGACCGAGTTCGAACGAGGCCGGATCACCGGCAGTGATGCCGAATTCCTCGTCGCGATATTCGGCACCGGCCGCGATGTATACGCTGCCCTCACCCAAGGCGAGATTGTAGCCGAGATCGAGGTTGACCACATTTTCCGTCTGCGAATAACCGCCGGGGCTGAATTCGGTCGGCGTGTTCGGACCAAGCGAAGCGTTCACGGTGTTGCGGATCGAGAAGCTCGATTTGTTGCGGCCGTGGCGATAGCTGAGGTCGAAATCGAGCGCGTTGAACAGCTGGCCGCGGATACCGACGGCAGCCGAATAATCCTCGATGTCGCCGCCGAAACGCGGGGTGAAGCCGCCCGGGAACAGCTCGACGAAAGAGAAGCAGTTCGCGTCTGCCGAAACCTGCGCCAGGATGGTGGGATCGGGGATCAGGCCGCCCTGCGTAAGCGGGATACCGGCCGGGCAATCGCCTGCCGTATCGATCGAAAGGTCGCCCACGAGGACCGACGCGACACCGCCATCTTCTTCGGCAAGGGGAGCGCCCGTCGCAGGATCGACGAAGGGTCCGGCATAGACGCCGCCACGATTGGTCGGGTTGCGGAAGAAGAAACCGCCGTCGACGTTACGCTCGGCGTAGTTGCCGAAAGCGTAGAGTTCGATGGCGGGCGAAAGTTCGAGGCCGAAGTTGGCAAAGAACTTCATATCGTCGTTGACGTTCGGCTGGCCCCAGATCTGGGCCGGATCGGCAACGGCGGTATTGCCGGCAGCGATCAGCGCGGCAGCGTCGTCGCGCTGGACGGAACGGACAGTCGCATCGGATTCTCCATATTCGGCCGACAGGTTGAGGAAACCTGCTGCCGTGACCGGGATGCCGACATTGGCGGCGATGGTGTATTTGTCGCCGTCGCCTTCATAGGTCTCGCCCCATTGTGCGGACACGGTGCCGCCGTCCGGGCTATCCTTGAGAATGAAGTTGAGAACACCGGCGATGGCGTCCGAACCATATTGGGAGGATGCGCCGTCGCGCAGCACTTCGAGCTGCTTGATCGCGATCGACGGGATGACCGAAATGTCGGGGCCCTGCGACCCGTCCGAGATGCCGCCGCCGAGGAAGGCGATGACCGCAGCACGGTGCTGGCGCTTGCCGTTGACCAAGACCAACGTGTTATCGGGCGAAAGTCCGCGAAGGTTTGCAGGACGAACGAGCGTGGCAGCGTCCGAAATCGGCTGCGTGCCCACGTTGAATGAGGGGACCGAAACGCGAAGGACGTTGCCGATATCGCTATCGGCCTGGTTATTCAGTTCTGCAGTGGAAACGATATCGACCGGCGCGACGGTGTCCGCAGCCGAGCGGTCGGCCTGGCGGGTACCCGTGACGATGATGGCGCGGTCGGCCTGTTCGGCGGCGACTGCATCGGTTTCGATCCGTGTCTGAGAATCCTGCGCCATTGCAGGCGCGGAAGCGACAAGCGCGGCTGCACCGCAAAGAAGCGCTGCACGCGTCGCAAGAACACTGTTCTGATTATTAGTCATTACTCTCTCCTCCTGAGAACGAGCCCAGTGATTGAATCTGACGCTTTGGATGTTGCTTGCGCAATAGTATTTCGTGAGGCGGAGAATGAACCGAAAAGCAGTGTGACAGCTTTGCAACATAAAAAGAGGCCGGCCCCGTCAGGGAACCGGCCTGTTAAAGTCTTGTGTTCGCAGGAGGAACATCGGTGGGCGGGGCCGCCCGTGAGGAGAGAGGAGAGAGTTAGGCGGCCCCGCCGAGTTGGTGATCAGTTGTAGGCACGTTCTCCGTGTTCGGAGATATCGAGGCCTTCGACTTCGGCGTCTTCGGTGACCCGCAGTCCGATCAGAGCCTTGACGACAAGGCCGGCGATCAGGGTGCCGATACCGGCCCAGGCAATGGTCACGAGGACGCCGAACGTCTGGATCCAGAGCTGCGCACCGAGAGCGGTCGAACCGTCGCCGGGGCCACCGAGGAACGGCTGGTAGACGACTGCCGTACCGATAGCGCCGACGATGCCGCCCACGCCGTGGATACCGAATGCATCGAGGCTGTCGTCATAGCCGAACTTCATCTTCACCTTGGCGACGAAGATGTAGCAGACGGCCGAACTCAGGATACCGAGCAGGATCGCACCGAACGGACCGCTGTTGCCTGCTGCCGGGGTGACGGCAACGAGGCCTGCAATGACGCCCGAGCAGAAGCCCAGCGCGCTGCCCTTGTGGCCCGCTGTCCGCTCGATGACCATCCAAGTCAGCGCACCGGCTGCAGTGGCGACGAAGGTGTTGATCATCGCAAGACCGGCCGAACCGTCGGCTTCCAGAGCCGAACCGGCGTTGAAGCCGAACCAGCCCACCCACAGCAGGCCCGTGCCGACCATGGTCAGCGTCAGGCTGTGCGGCATCATCGGTTCCTGCGGCCAGCCACGACGCTTGCCGAGAAGGTAAGCGAGGACGAGGCCCGAGATACCGGCGTTGATGTGCACCACGGTGCCGCCAGCAAAGTCGAGCGCGCCGTCTTCGAACAGGAGACCGCCGCCGGCCCAGACCATATGTGCGATCGGGAAGTAGACGATGGTCAGCCAGATCGGCACGAAGGCCATGACCGCGCTGAACTTCATGCGCTCTGCCGTTGCGCCCAGGATCAGGGCAGCGGTGATGGCTGCGAATGTCATCTGGAAGCTGATGAAGACGTACTTGCTGATGACCTCGTCGGTGAAGGTCGCGGCAGTGCTGCTCGCGTCGGTACCGGAAAGGAAATAGCTGCCACCGCTGATGAAGAGACCGAGAGTGCCTTCATAAGTGGTGTCGCCGAAAGCAAGGCTGTAGCCCCACATCACCCAGATCAGCATTGCGAGCGCGGCAGTGGCGCCGATCTGCGTCATGGTTGAGAGCATGTTCTTCGAACGGGTCAGGCCGCCATAGAACAGGGCCAGGCCCGGAAGAATCATCAGCATCACCAGGACGGTGGCGGTCATCATCCAGGCATTGTTCCCGGGGTTGGGCACGGCGGCAGCCGCTTCGGCGGCCTCCTGTGCGAAAGCTGCCGTAGCAGTGGTGAACGAGGCGGCAAGGACGCCGGCCCCGGTAAGAATCTTGCGCATGGTCATGGTGCTCTCCTTGCGGCTCACAGCGCGGTTTCGCCGGTTTCGCCGGTGCGGATGCGGGTGGCGTCGGTGAGGTCGAAGACGAAGATCTTCCCGTCGCCGATTGCTTCGGTGCTGGCGGTTTGCTGGATCGTCTCGATGACTTGCGGTGCGAGATCGCCCGCCACTGCGATTTCCAGCTTCACCTTGGGAAGCATGTTGGTCGAATATTCGGCACCGCGATAAATCTCGGTCTGCCCCTTCTGGCGTCCGAAGCCCTTGACCTCGGACACGGTCATTCCGGCCACACCGATACTCCCGAGCGCTTCGCGCACTTCGTCGAGCTTGAATGGCTTGATGACAGCGATGATGTATTTCACGCCTTCACCCCTCTGGCTGCGCACCGGCCAAGCACCGGCCTTCGCACCTGCAGCACGAAGCGTGCCAAATGCGTATCGGGAGTGTTTTCAGGCTATTTCAAGGGGGCGCACGCAATGAGGTGCTCAATTATTAGGCTGCTGCCTATTTTTCCATCAGCTCCAGCGTCGCAACCACGGGCAGATGGTCTGAGGCCACTGCGGAAAGCGCGGTGTGGTGGACATGCGCCGAATGGCAGGCCCAGTGAGGGCTCGCGACGATGCGGTCGAGCGTGGCAACCGGCTGGCGGCTCGGATAGCTCTTCCCCGGCGTGACCACGGTCCAGTCGCTGGCAAATTCGCGCATAGCCCCTGTCGCGCGGCCCCACTGGTTGAAATCGCCCATGATCACCGTCGGCACCGGCTGCGTGGCTGACGCCACGAAATCCAGCAGCGAGCGGATCTGGTCGCGGCGGCGCAGGCCGGACAGGTCGAGATGCGTGCCGATAACCCGCATCATATGCCCCTCGACCATCAGATCGCCGCAGGCGGCTCCGCGCGGCTCCAGCGTCGGCAGGTCGAGCGCCTCGCCGCCACGGACATCCATTCCGCGCCTGACGAGGATCGCATTGCCATGCCAGCCGATGCTGCGCGGGCGCTTGGCCACTTCGACCAGTCGCCAGTGGGTGTCGTCGAGTTCGGCGCGCGGGATGGTCGTCGCCCGGTCACCGATCCTGCGATCGACTTCCTGAAGTGCGATTACGTCGGCGTCGATTTCGTGAATTACGGAAAGGATGCGCTCGGGATCGCGCTTGCGGTCGAGCCCGACTGCCTTGTGAATGTTGTAGCTGGCGAAAGTAAGCTTCACGCGCGCGCTATTCGCCCCCGATGTACCGGTCGGTCGTGCGCACGGGGATACCGTCGATACTTGTGTCGCGACCCTGTTGCTTGGTCAGCCATTCACCCGGATCGGACTGCTTGTGCGCCTTCTGCAGGGTCGCGCGTTCGTCGCGATATTCCATGAAGGGCACACCCCAGCCGCAGCTGGTCTGGACGCTTTCGACGGCAATGTCGAAAATCTGACGCGTCCCTGGCAGCAGGTCGAAATGTGCGGCGAGTTCCGCCCAATCCGCGTCCTGCGGCAGCACCGCGCGACCGGTCCCGTAAATACGCAGGATCAGCGCCGGACGGTCGAAATTGCAGAACATCAGCGTAATGCGCCCGTCGCGCGAAAGGTGCGCGTGGGTTTCATTGCCCGATCCGGCAAGGTCCAGATAGGCGACCCGCTCGGGCCCGAGAACGCGAAATGCATCATAGCCCTTGGGGCTGAGATTGATGCGGGCATCTTCGGCGGCGGTGGCGACAAAGAAGACCGGCTGCTTGCCGATCATCGCGATATGCTTGTCGTCCAGCGCGTCGAAGAATTCTGCCATCAGAGGAAATCCCTGATTGTCTTCATGAACCGGTCGAACTGGTCGTGATGGAGCCAGTGTCCGGCATTCTCGAATTCGATCACCTTGGCATTGTCGAAATGATCGAGCCTGCCGTCACCTTCGGGATTGGAGGCCCAGCTGTCCGCCCCGTAAAGCAGGAGGGTGGGCGCAGTGATCGCAGACCATGTCTGGTGCAGGAACTCATCGGCGATGTCCTCGACCGCCCAGACATTGAGATGCGGATCGAATTTCCAGCTGTAGGTCCCGTCCTCGTTGCGGTTCACGCCGTGGATGGTGAGGTGCCGCGCCTGTTCTTCCGTCAGGTAGCTGTTTTCCTCGATCATGCGCGCGAAAGCGGATTCGATGCTGTCGTACTTGCGCGGCATCCGGCCAGATGCACCGCGCTTTTTCTCGATCCATTCCTTCATGCGGACGGGATACGGGTCCTCGCGCATTTCGGCCTGCCGCTTGGGGCTGGGACCGAGGCCCTCGATCGCGACGATCTTGGTCACCATTTCGGGGAATGTGCCCGCATAGCGCAGCGAGACATTGCCGCCCATCGAATGGCTGACGATCGTAACCGGGCCGACGCCGAGCTGATGGACCAGCTGTGCAAGGTCATAGACCATGTCGTTGACGTGGTAATTGCCATCCGAGACCCAGTCGCTGTCGCCGTGGCCGCGGTGATCCATCGCCACGACGTGCCAGTCGTCGCGCAATTCTTCGGCCACCCAATCCCAGCTGCGCGCATGGTCGCGCCCGCCGTGGACCAGTACGAGAGGCGGCTTTCCGCGGTTGCCCCAATCGAGATAGTTGAGGCGCAGGCGTTGGGAAATGAAGGTCTGGGAAGTCGGGCCGGTAAGCGTCATGGCGTTCCCATGCCGCGAAGCAGCGCCGCTCGCAAGCCTACCGCTCCTTCGTGGCCGAGAAGGTCAGGTCGGGATTCTTTTCCTGCTGGTAGGAAACGTCCCAGGTGCTCTTGGCCATGAAGACCAGGTCGCCGTCGCGGTCGCGGGCTAGATTGGCGCGGTTGTATTTCTCGAATTCGTCGAGCGCCTTCTCGTCGCCCTTGAGCCACCGAGCGGTCGCGAAGGGCGACGCTTCGAGGCCCGCCTCCACCTTGTATTCGGCCGACAGACGGCTGATCAGCACCTCGAGCTGGAGCTGGCCGACCACGCCCACGATGTGCTGGGCGCCGAGTTCGGGATAGAAGACCTGGATCACGCCCTCTTCCGACAGATCGTCCAGCGCCTTGCGCAACTGCTTGGTCTTGGTCGGGTCCTTCAGCTGGACGCGGCGCAGGATTTCCGGTGCGAAATTCGGCAGGCCGGTGAACCGGATGTCATTCTTTTCCGACAGCGTATCGCCCACGCGCAGCGTGCCATGGTTGGGGATGCCGATGATGTCGCCCGGCTCTGCGAAATCCGCGACCTCGCGGTCCTGTGCGAAGAACAGGATCGGTGAATGGATCGAGATGGGCTTGCCGAGACCCGACGGCGTCAGCTTCATGCCGCGTTTGAAGGTGCCGGACACCTGCCGCATGAAGGCGATGCGGTCGCGGTGGTTGGGGTCCATGTTCGCCTGGACCTTGAAGATGAAGCCGGTGACCTCGTCGCGGGTCGGCTCGATCTGTTCGTCACCAGCCGGCTGGGGGCGCGGCGGCGGCGCGTATTTCGCGATCGCCTCGATCAGTTCGGTCACGCCGAAATTCTTCAGTGCCGACCCGAAATAGACCGGGGTGAGGTCGCCATTGCGATAGGCCTCGAGATCGAATTCGGGATAGCCGATCTGCGCCAGTTCGATGTCCTCGGCGAACAGCTCGGGCAGCTCGGGGTTTTCGTCGCGCTTGCCCTTGAACTCCTTCGACGGGCCTTCCGGGCGCGCCACTGCGCCGGTTTCGAAATCGAGAATGCCTTCGAACTGGCCGCCCATGCCCACCGGATAGGCCTGCGGACTGACGTCGAGCGCCAGCATGTCGGCAATCTCGTCGAGCAATTCGAACACCGGACGGCCTTCGCGGTCGACCTTGTTGACGAAAGTGATGATCGGCACGCTGCGCAGGCGGCAGACCTCGAACAGCTTGCGCGTCTGCGGCTCGATACCCTTCGCGGCGTCGATCACCATGATCGCGGAATCGACGGCAGTCAGCGTGCGGTAGGTGTCTTCGGAGAAGTCTTCGTGGCCCGGCGTGTCGAGCAGGTTGAAGGTGATGCCATCGCGCTCGAAGGTCATGACCGAGCTGGTCACCGAGATACCGCGCTGCTGTTCTATCTTCATCCAGTCCGAACGCGCACGTCGGGCAGCGCCGCGCGCCTTGACCTCACCGGCGAGGTGGATCGCGCCGCCGGTCAGCAGCAGCTTCTCGGTCAGCGTGGTCTTACCCGCGTCGGGATGCGAGATGATCGCGAAAGTGCGGCGGGACTGGGTGGTATCGGAATTCGCTTGCGCCATGCGCCGCGCGCTAGACCGACAGCGCCCCCGCGTCCACCGCTAAGCGTGTTGGACAGGCCTTGCCGCCTTAAGCGAATGGAAACACTCGCTATTTAGGTTGAGGCCACGAATTGGGGGGCACGATGTCTATAGTACGTAGCATAATGACTATATTTGGCGCTATTTTCTTGGCGTCTTGCGGGAATTCCGGCGAATATTACGAGAAAACACCTGAACAGGTGACGCATGCTATCAAGAGTGCGCACCTTCCAACACATGTGCTCGGCAAGCAGGTCAAGCGCAGCCGCGTCACCCAGCCCGCTCCCGATACGGTCGTCACGACGCTGCTGGGCGAAGGCGGACGCGAAATGATGCACTTCGTCACCACCGTCACGCCCGATGGCACCGGCTCGCGCGTCGCCACCGAGATCGCGATCCCGGAAGGCGTGAAGGAGCGGCTCGACGAAGCCGTGGCGAAGGATCCGATGGCGAATTATGCGATGAACCTGATGCATGTCGTCGCGCGCGAACATGTAGTCGCGGCGATCGAGGGCCGCCCGTTCGACATGACGCTCGGCAACCCAAAAGCCGAGGTGGCTATGCAGATGAACCCGGAAATGCGCGCGCAAATCGAGGAGGCCAACAAAGCTGCATCCGATATGGCGAAACAGGAGCAGCAGATGCATTTTAGCCAAAGCTACGGCAATGATTGGGGCGACAGCGGGTCCAGCACAGGCGACGGCTGGGGGGATTGAGCGTAGCCGCCGTCAGTCGCCGCGGGCGACCCGGAAGCCGCCGAAACTCTGGCTGACGGGCATCAATTCCAGCGTATTGATATTGAGGTGCGGCGGTAGCTCGGCGACCCAGCGCACGGTTTCCGCGATATCGCCTGCGGTCATGGGATCGGCGCCGCCATAGAGCATTTCGTGGGCTTCCTCATTGCCGCCCGTGCGGACGAGCGTGAATTCGGTTTCCACCATGCCCGGCTCGATCGAGCATACGCGCACGCCCGTTCCGTGCAGGTCGCCCCTCAGGCCAAGGCTGAACTGGCGCACGAAGGCCTTGGTCCCGCCATAGGCATTGCCGCCCGGATAAGGGTAATTGGCCGCCACGCTGGAGATATTGATGATCGCGCCCTTGCGCTCGATGAGGCCAGGCAAAAGCTTGTGCGTGATCGAAGCCAGAGCCGTGACATTGGTCTCGATCATCGTCTTCCACTGGTCGAGATCGGCCTCTTGCGCAGGAGCCGTGCCAAGCGCAAGGCCGGCATTGTTCACCAGCAGGTCGATGCTCGAAAACGCTTGCGGCAAGCCGTCCAGCGCCGCATCGCGCGCCGCTTCGTCGCGGACGTCGAAGCTGGCCCCATGGACCTTATCCGCACCCAGATCCGCGACCAGTGCGTCCAGCCGTTCCTTGCGCCGCCCCGTCGCCACACAGCGCCAGCCGCTCGCGACCAGTGCGCGAACCGTCGCCTCTCCGATGCCCGAAGTTGCGCCAGTGACGAGGGCAGTCTTCATCCGCGCAGCTCCGCACCCTGCTTGGCCGCATTTGCGACGATCTTGTCCGAGATCGCCTTGATCTCTTCGTCGGTGAAAGTCTTCTCGCCGGGGCGCAGTACGACTTCAACCGCAACCGACTTGTGGCCGTCGGGCACTCCTTGGCCGGCGAAGACATCGAAGACGCGAGCGTCGACGATCGCTTTCTTGTCCGCCCCGCGCACTGCCTTGACGAGGTCGCCAGCAGGCAGGTCCGCCGGGACGAGGAACGCGAAGTCGCGGGTCACGTCCTGCAAGGCCGGTGGCGCATAGGTCGCGCGCGCAAATCCGCCGCCGCCTTTCTTCGCCGGGATCGCGTCGAGGAAGATTTCGACTGCCACGACCGGTCCATCGATGTCGAAAGCCTTGAGCGTGTTGGGATGAAGCGCACCGAAACGGGCGAGCACATTCTTCGGGCCCAGACGCAAGGTGGCCGACTGGCCCGGGTGGAACTGCTCGCCAGCCTCGCCCATCACCATGAGGTTGCCGACCGGGGCACCGGCTGCTTCGAGCAGCGCAACGGCTTCTGCCTTGGCGTCATAGGCATCGAACTTGGCGCCCTTCCCAATGGACCAGCCGCGCGCGGTCTTCTCTCCGGAAAGCACGACGCCGAGCGTCGGCTTCTCGTCACTCGCGCCATTTGCCCCGCGGAAATAGCGTCGCCCGATTTCGAACAGGCGCGCGCCGTCGGACCCGCGATCGGCATTGCGCTTGGCTGCCGAAAGCAGCCCCGGAATAAGCGAGGGGCGCATGGCCTTCATGTCTTCGCTGATCGGATTGTCCAGCACCCACAGCTGGGCACCGTCGGCGAAATGCTCCGCTTCGGCAGTCGGCAGGAAGGACCAGGTGATCGCTTCGTTGAGGCCGCGTGCGGCCGCGGCACGGCGCAGCTTGCGTTCCGCCTGCTGGAGCGGCGTTGCCGTCGGCAATGCGACACCGGGACGGCGCGGAAGCGGGGTGCTTTCCACCTCGTCGATACCGTGGATGCGGACCACTTCCTCGACCAGGTCGGCCGGGCCTTCGATATCGTGGCGGCGAGGCGGGCATGTGACCGTCCAGTCATCACTCACTTCGAAATCCAGCGAAGTCAGGATGGCGCGCTGCTCGTCCCGGGGGACTGCAAGGCCACCGATGCGCTCGGTCAGGTCGGGGTCGAATTCGATCTTCAGTGCATCGGTCGGCGGAGTGCCTGCGCGCACCACCTCGGTCGGCTCACCACCGCAGGTCTTGGTGATCAGGCTGGTCAGGATGGCGAGGCCATCGTCGAGATATTCCGGATCGACACCGCGCTCGAAACGCGTGCGAGCATCGGAGGCAAGGCCGAGCTTTCGCCCCGTCACGCCGATGCGCTCCGGATTGAAATAGGCGATCTCGAGCAGGACGTCGGTGGTGCCCTCCGTCGCGCCCGAATGCTCGCCGCCCATGATGCCGGCGATATCGTGCACGCCGTTGTCGTCGGCGATCACGGTCATCGTGTCGTCGAGCGTATAGGTCTTCTCGTTCAGCGCCTCGACCGTTTCGCCGTTCTTGGCGCGGCGGGCCACGACAGCGCCCGACAGTTTCGCCAGGTCATAGACGTGCGCCGGGCGACCGAAAGCGAGCATCAGGTAATTGGTCGCGTCGACCAGTGCCGAGATCGGGCGCTGGCCTGCTGCAATCAGGCGGCGCTGCATCCACTCGGGCGAAGGCTTGGTGTTGTCGACCCCGCGAATGACGCGGCCATAGAACGCCGGGCATCCTTCGGGATCGTCGGTGCGTATCTCGATCGGGCAGGGGTCCGACGCCTCGATTGCGGAAGCTTCGACCGGCTTGAAGGTGCCGAGGCCAACCGCCGCAAGATCACGCGCGATGCCTTCGACGCCCATGCAATCGGGGCGGTTGGGCGTGATGGCCACATCGAAAATGGGCGAGGCAGAGTGATATTCGGCGAAGGTCTGGCCGACCGGCGCATCGTCGGGAAGCTCGATGATCCCGTCGTGCTCTTCGCCCAATTCGAGTTCGCGAACCGAACACATCATGCCGTTCGATTCGACCCCGCGGATCGCGCTCTTGCGCAGCTCCATGCCGTTTGCCGGGACCACCGCACCGGGCAGGCCGAGCACGCCTTTCATTCCGGCGCGCGCATTGGGGGCACCGCACACGACCTGCAGCGGATCGCCCTCGCCCGTATCGACGGTCAGCACCTGCAGCTTGTCGGCATCGGGATGCTTGGCCGCGGTCAGGACCTTGGCGACACGAAAGCCGTCCAGCTTTTCTGCCGGGTCCTCGATCCCCTCGACCTCATGGCCGATACGGTTGAGCGCAGCCGCGATGTCCGCGACGCTCGCGTCGGTATCGAGGAAGTACTTAAGCCATTCGAGCGAGAACTTCATGCGCTTGCTCCCACGCCTGCGGAGAGGGTCGGCTGGTCGAAGGGCGAGAAACCATAGTGGTCGAGCCAGCGCTGGTCGCCGTCGAAGAAGGCGCGCAAATCATCCATCCCGTATTTGAGCATGGCGAGGCGGTCGACGCCGACGCCGAAGGCGAAACCTTGCCACTCGTCCGGGTCCAGCCCGGCGAATTCGATCACGCGGCGATTGACCATGCCGCTGCCGAGCAGTTCCATCCAGCCGTGGCCGGGCGCATCGCCGTCACCGCCGAGCACGCGGCGACCGTTCACGTCCTGCCAGCCCACGTCGACCTCGACCGAAGGTTCCGTGAAGGGGAAGTAAGAGGGGCGCAGGCGCAGCACGATATCGTCGCGCTCGAAGAACGCCTTAAGGAAGGTTTCCAGCGTCCACTTGAGGTGGCCGAGATTGATATCCTTGTCGATCACGAGGCCTTCGACCTGGTGGAACATCGGCGTGTGCGTCGCGTCGCTGTCGGAGCGATAGACGCGGCCCGGCGCAATGATGCGGATCGGCGCACCCTGCTTCACCATCGAGCGGATCTGCACCGGCGAGGTGTGCGTACGCAGCAGCATGCGGCGCCCCTCACTGTCCACGTCGGGGAAATAGAAGGTGTCGTGCATGGCGCGCGCAGGGTGCGTTTCAGCCATGTTGAGCGCGGTGAAGTTGTGCCAGTCGTCTTCGATTTCGGGACCGGTGGCGACCGAGAAGCCGAGGTCGGCGAAAATCTCTGCCAGTTCGTCCATCACCTGGCTGACGGGGTGGACGCTGCCCTTCGGCGATTGCGGTTCGGGCAAGGTGAGGTCGAGCGTTTCGGATGCGAGCCGGCGTTCGAGCTCGGCTGCGTCGAGCGCATCCTTCTTTGCAGCGATCGCATCGGCTACATCGCTGCGCAGGCCCTGGATCTTCGGCGCTTCACTCTGGCGCTCTTCAGGGCTCATCTTGCCCAGCGTCTTCATCAGTCCGGAAATCGAACCCTGCTTACCAAGCAGTTCGACGCGCAAGCTCTCCAGTGCGGCGGCATCCTGTGCTTCTTCGATACGCGTCAGCGCGCTCTCACGCATTGTAGCCAGATCGGTCATCTATTCCTCGGGAATCCTGTAGGGGGCTGCCTCTAGCGGCATCGGCCGAAATGCTAAAGCCCAGTTTCAGCGTCGAAGCCTAAGTGCGTCGCCAAAACTCGACTTCGCTTTCAGCTAGCGGGTCTTGCCGGTCTGTGAAGCACCTGCACCGCCTCTCCCGCCACCGCCTGGCGCGCCTTGGCGGCAGCACCGAGAACAGGATGCGGCAATCTCGCATATTCGCGAGGCCCCATTCCCATGAATCGCTTGAAGTCGCGGGTGAACTGGGCCTGGTCGTAATATTGCGGGTCGAGCGTCTCGATCCAGCGCATCGACGGGTCAAGCATGAACTGCGCAAGGCTACGCAGGAAGCGTTGGCGTCGGATAAGGAGCTGTGGCGGAAAGCCGAACACATCCAGGGCGAACCGCTCCAGCGTGCGGGTGGTCATCGCGAGTTTTTCGGCGAGGTGGGCGACATTTGCGCAACCGGGGTCGAGGAGGGCGCGCTGGGCTTCGACAATTTCCGCCTCCCGCTTGCTGGGCTTGGCCAGCAGCTTGCCAAAGAGCGTGAAAATCGCATCCTTTTGCGCGACGATGCTGTTGCTGCGGGATATCTGTGTGAGCGGCGTCAATTGCTGCAAATCGGAATCGGCTTCGACGTCGCACATCCGGTCCGCATATTCGGCGGCACTCTTTCCGGATAGCCTTGCCCAGCCGGCGGGGAGAATGCCCACGCCCCAGGTGTGGCATGGTGGAGCGACGAACTCGGCAGCATGGCTCGTAGGGCCGGTCATCACGAGACGTGGCACGTTCACGGGGGTGCCCGGCCCGATACTGGCAGACAGCTCCCCTTCCAGCACGATGCGAAGATTGAACCACTCCGGGTGCAGCCAGTCCCGGATCGGTTCGGCCGCACTGCCGGGCTCAGGCTCGACCACATCGAACCGGTATACGGTCGTGATGAAAGGCCTCAACTGCTCGGGAGGCAGGAAGAATTCGAGTTCGACGGCGAGCGCGCCGCGCGCAGTGTCGGTCAAGGCGCGCTTCCGCCGTCGAGATCCTGCCGCGGCTTGTCGAGCGTCTGCACAGGAGACCCCCAGATGCGCTGACGCTCGGTCATGAACGCGTTGAGGATGGGGTGATCGGTGGTCGCATATTCGGTCGGGCTCATGCCCATGAATTCATGAAACTCGCGCACGAAATGCGGCTGGTCGTGATAATGCCGGTCGATAGTCCGCGACCAGCTCTCCCCTTCCGAAAGCATGAATGCAGCGAGACTGCGCATCATCCGCTGTCGGCGCAGCAGGAACCGCGGCGAAAATCCGAAGTGTCGGTTGCAAAGCCGCTCCAGCGTACGCTTGTGCATCTTTGCCGCGTTGGCAAATTCGTCGATCGAGGTGAGGTAAGGATCGACCATGGCTTCATGGATCGCGATGATCCGCGCCTCGTCACGCGTCGGCTGCAGATTTTCGCGCAAGACCTGGACCAGCTTTGCAAACTGCTCCTCATCGTCCTGCGATGGCTCACACAGCAGGTCGCACAAGCCCGCCAAATGCCGGAAGGTCGGGTGTTTTTCGCCATCGGTGATGATGTTTGCGGATTCGTTGGCGGGCTTGGCTATCAATTTCGCCCAGCCCAGCGGCTTCAGCCCGATTCCCCACATCCTCGTCTCGCCCATCTCGAAATAGACCGGCTTGGAACTGGGGCCAGTTGCCTGGAAACGCGCACCGTCGACAAAGGATGGCTCGGGCGCGTCGGGGTTCGCCACCCTGGCATAGGGTGCGTTCTCGCAGAAGAACCTTAGATTACCCCACTCGGGCTGCAGGTAATCGGTCACCTTGGCCCCGCCACCGATCCTTGTTTCGAGAAGATAGACCGTCGTCAGGCACGCCGCGAGGTCTTCGGGCGGCGGAAAGAAGCGCACCGTCAGGTCGAAGTCCGTTTCGGGTTGCTGGTCGTGGACCATGCAATCCAAGATATCGGATGGACGGGATTTCGCAAATCCGGCGGCACAAAAAGAAAGGGCGCCTCCCAAAAGGAGACGCCCTTGCTTGCATTCGAGCCCGAGGGTTCGAGCCGGTTAGGCCGGAAGAGCCTTCTTGGCCTGCTCGATGATCGCCTTGAAAGCCGCAGCTTCGTTCATGGCGAGATCGGCCATGACCTTACGGTCGAGTTCGATGCCGGCAAGCTTGGTGCCGTGCATGAACTGCGAATAGGTCAGACCTTCGGCGCGAACCGCAGCGTTGATACGCTGGATCCACAGAGCGCGGAAATTGCGCTTCTTGATCTTGCGGTCGCGGTAAGCGTACTGGCCGGCCTTTTCGACGGCCTGGCGAGCGACGCGGATGGTATTCTTGCGGCGACCGCGATAGCCCTTGGCCTGGTCTAGGAGCCGCTTGTGCTTCTGGCGCGTGGTAACGCCGCGTTTGATGCGAGGCATATCTTATTCTCCTTGAGTGTCGCGATCAGTCGAGGCCGTAAGGCGCCCACTTCTTCACCGTCTTGGTGTCGGCTTCCGACAGGACAGTGGTGCCGCGGTTCTGGCGGATATACTTCGCATTGTGGCTGATCAGGCGGTGACGCTTGCCAGCGACGCCGTGCTTGACCTTGCCGTTGGCGGTGATCTTGAAGCGTTTCTTCACACCGCTCTTGGTCTTCAGCTTGGGCATTTTCATCTCCTTTGCAGAGACACGTCGAACCAGCCCTGGCAGCCCTCGTCGCCAGGCCGGCACATGAATCACGTGTCGGTGAAGGCGCGCGAGATAGCGATTCTGCCTGCGAATGCAAGTCAGAAGTGGCTGAGGTAGCCGCCGTCGACGGCCAGGGTCTGCCCGGTGATGTAACTCGCCTCGTCCGATGCGAGGAAGGCCACCGCCCCCGCGATTTCTTCCGGCTGTCCCCAGCGCCCCAGCGAGGTCCGCCGCGAAAGGTGGGCCTCGATGTCCTCATCCGCGACCATCTCGCTGTTCGCCTCGGTGGCGAAATAGCCGGGCGCGACCGAGTTGACCGTGATACCTGCAGGCCCGAGCTCTGCAGCGAGGGCACGCGTGAGGGCATCCAGCCCGCCCTTGCTGGCCGTATACAGGACATCGCCTCGAGCAATCCGGGCGGCGATGGACGTGATGTTCACGATCCTGCCGCGACCCTTGCGCGTCATATGGGCAGCGGCCCTGCGAGCCAGATCGAACGGCGCCACGAGGTTGACCTCGAGCATTCGGGCCATGTCCGCACGCACGACGTCATCAAGATCGCGCCGGTCCCTCTGGCCGACATTGTTGACCAGGATGTCGATCCCGCCCGCTCCTGCCATCTCCTCGATGGCCGCCCGGGTGGCATCGTCGTCGCAAATGTCGAATGGAAGGATCCGGCAATCGCCTGCGATCTGCGCGCGGGCCTCCTCCAGCGCCGAAGCGTCCCTGCCATTCAGCCAGACCTGCACTCCTCGCTGCGCCAGACGCTCGGCAATCGCGAAGCCGAGCCCTCTCGAGGCGCCGGTCACAAGGGCAGTCCGGCCCGCCAACGAAACGCCGGCATCCATCTCAGCCTCTGCGCTCCGGGCGACAAGTCAAAGCGCCAGGTCCATCGCTTCCAAAACGTCTTCCAGCCGGGCGGCATCGCCTATGGCCAGCACATTCCCGTCGCTCGCGGAATGCAGCGGCCCTCCGCTCCAGTCGCACATCAATCCGCCCGCGCCTTCCACCACCGGAGCCAGCGCGGCGAAATCGTGCAGCTTCAAACCCGCTTCGCACACGATGTCGACATGGCCGCTCGCCACCAGACCGTAATTGTAACAGTCGCCGCCATAGATGATCTTGCGTTCGGCCACCGCCTTGGCGAGACCCATGAAGTGATCGGCCTCCTGGTCGCTGAACTGGTGCGGCGTGGTCGTGGCGAGGACCGCGTCGGACAGCGACCGGCAGGGCGCGGATCGCACGGGCTTGCCGTTGAAAGTCGTTTCCTTGCCCGAGAATCCGGCCCAGCGCTCGCGTCCGATCGGCTGGTCGATGATGCCGAGGACCGGAAACCCGTCCTGCAGCAGCGCGATAAGCGTCCCGAAAATCGGCCTGCCTGCAATGAAGCTGGTGGTGCCGTCGATCGGATCGAGCACCCATTGCCGCCCTGCGCCCTCGTTGCGGGTGCCATATTCTTCCCCGACAATACCATCATCCGGGTATTCCGCCTCGATCAGCGCACGCATGGCTGCCTCGGCAGCCCGGTCGGCTTCGGTGACGAAACTGGAGTCGGATTTCTTCTCCTGCTCCCAAATGCCGCGAAACAGGGGGCGAATGGCCTCGCCCGCGGCATCGGCGAGGCGGTTGGCGAAGGTAAGGTCGGAACTTGTTGGCATGGGCCTGCATTTGCTTTCTTGTGGTCTGCGGTCAAGCCAGCTTAACCACGGCTCCGCCTTCGGGTCGTTCTGAAGGGGAATTTCGTCACGACGTCGCAAGACGATCCTGAATTGCCGGCCTCCGGCAAGGCCGATGCTGACGTGCCGCCGATCCGGTCCCACACCGGATCGACGCGGCAGGGCATGCCGCTCGCCCTGAATCGCGCGCCCGGCGAAGACTTGCAGGACTGGATCATGCGCATCGGCGTCACGTCGGTCGACATGCCAGAAGGCGCATCGATCGAGTGCATGTCACTGTGCGAACATCCGGTCATCCGCATGATCTATGGCGCAAAATGGACCGCATGGACGGCCGATGGAAAGATCGAGTACGAACCCGGGGATAAAGGCCTCGTGCTTTATTTCGGCCCCGAAACAAGGGCGATGAACCTCAGGGTCGATGGATCCTTCCGCGTGGTTTCCATCAATTGCACCTCCGCCTTCGCAACCAATTTCGGGCTGCCCGATCCGCGCGAGACGCTCGACCGTATCCTTCCCTTCGATCCGGTGAGCGGCCTGCAAGGCATTGCCGAAGGTCACCACCCGCAGGACGATCCCCACGCCTGGCTCGACGCCAGCGAGCATGCCTTGCGGGAAAGCCTGAGGGTCGGTCGCCCCGATCGCCCCCATGACCTGCTCGATGCTTTCGAACATCTCACCCTGACCGACCCGGCGGCGAGCCTGTCGGATTTTGCGGAGCGTCTGGACATCACGCCGCGCACTTTGGAGCGCACTATTTCGCGAAATTGGGGAGTGACGCCGAAATTCGCACTCCGGCGAGCGCGCGCGCTGGACATGGCTGCGGCTCTCTTGGGTGTTGCCGATGCCTCCGAGGAGCCCGAGCTACGCCTGCGCTATTTCGACCAGTCGCACATGACGCGCGAGATGCGTCACTTCTTCGACCACACGCCGGGCGCCATGCAGACCGGCGACTGCCCGCTCCTGCGGATCACGATGGAAATTCGCCAGTCGCGCAGGCTCGAGGCCATCGCGAAGCTTGCGGGATCGGAAAAACCTTCGTGGCGCGACCCGTCGGCTGAGCCGGGAACCGATTAGCCCTCAGTCGAAGAGCGAGCTGACCGAACTTTCGTCGGCGATCCGCCGGACCGCCTCGCCGATCAGCGGTGCGATGGTGAGGATGCGGATGCGCTCGGAATCCGAGGCCGCGTCCGTCGGCTTGATGGAATCGGTGATTACCAGTTCCTTCAGCGCAGACCCGTCGACCCGGGCGACCGCCCCACCGGAAAGAACGCCGTGAGTAATGTAGGCGGCCACCGAAGCGGCCCCCTGGTCGAGCAGCGCCTGGGCCGCGTTACACAGCGTGCCGCCCGAATCGATGATATCGTCGATCAGGATGCAGTGGCGGCCCGATACGTCGCCGATAATGTTCATGACTTCGCTTTCGCCCGGACGATCGCGGCGCTTGTCCACGATGGCCAGCGGGGCGTTGTCGAGCCGCTTCGCCAGCGCGCGGGCGCGCACGACGCCGCCGACGTCGGGCGAAACGACCATAAGGTCCTGGTCGCCGTACCGCGCCTGGATGTCGGCAGCCATCACCGGCGCCGCATAGAGATTGTCGGTCGGGATATCGAAGAAGCCCTGGATCTGGCCGGCGTGCAAATCGACCGAGAGGACGCGGTCGGCACCCGCTTCGGTGATGAGGTTTGCCACCAGCTTGGCCGAGATCGGCGTACGCGGTCCGGGCTTCCGGTCCTGCCGGGCATAGCCGAAATAAGGGACCACGGCGGTGATGCGCCGCGCCGAAGCGCGCTTGAGCGCATCGATGCAGATCAGCAATTCCATGAGATTGTCGTTCGCCGGATAGCTGGTCGACTGGACGACGAAGACATCCTCGCCGCGCACGTTCTCGTGGATCTCCACGAAAATTTCTTCATCGGCGAAGCGGCGCACCTGCGCATCGACGAGAGGCATTTCGAGATAGCCTGCGATCGCACGCGCGAGCGGCAGGTTCGAGTTGGCGGCCATGATCTTCATGTGAGCGAATCCCGTGTCGGCTGGCAGTCACTCCCGCCTAGCGACACGTCATGGGATTGCAACATGACAAGCGGGGCATTCCCCGCTTCGCTGGTTATTTCGTGCGATGTTCGCCCTTGATCCAGCGCACCGTGCCGCTGGAGGCGCGCATGACCACGCTTTCAGTCGTCATCTTGCCGCCGCGCAGGTACTTCACGCCTTCGAGCAGGCTGCCCGAGGTGACACCGGTCGCGGCAAAGATGCAGTCGCCCTTCACCAGATCGTCGCGCGTGTAGATGCGGTCGAGATCGGTGATGCCCCATTTCGCAGCGCGGGCCTTCTCGTCGTCGTTGCGGAACACCAGTCGTCCGTTGAACTGGCCACCCACGCAGCGCAGCGCGGCCGCGGCCAGCACACCTTCGGGTGCGCCGCCCTGGCCCATGTACATGTCGATCGTGGTTTCCTCGTCGGTCACCGCGATCACGCCTGCCACATCGCCATCGCCGATCAGGACCACGCCGCATCCCAGCGAGCGCAATTCGGCGATCAGGTCCGCATGGCGAGGACGGTCGAGCACGCAGACGATGATGTCGCCCGGCTCCACGCCCTTTGCTTCGGCGACGGCCTTCACATTCTCGGTCGGTGATTTGGCGAGATCGATAATGCCTTCGGGATAGCCCGGTCCGACCGCGAGCTTGTCCATGTAGACATCAGGCGCGTTGAGCAGGCAGCCTTCTTCTGCTGCCGCGAGCACGGCCAGCGAATTGGGCCCGGCCTTTGCGGTAATGGTCGTGCCTTCCAGAGGGTCGAGAGCGATATCGATCTTAGGCCCCTTGCCCGGTGCGCCGCCGACCTTTTCACCGATGAACAGCATCGGCGCCTCGTCGCGCTCGCCCTCGCCGATGACCACGGTGCCGTCCATATAGAGGGTGTCGAATGCCTTGCGCATAGCTTCGACTGCAGCAGCGTCGGCGGCCTTCTCGTCGCCGCGACCGATCAATTTCGACGCAGCAACCGCTGCCGCTTCGGTCACGCGGACCATTTCAAGGACGAGGACGCGGTCGAGGGAGTTTTCAGCAGGCGAGTTCATGGGGTGTTCAGTCCTTGGAGCGAGTTTGGGGCACAGGTGGATGGCCCGCGAATTCGTATGCGCGGGCCGATATACGCAGGAGCATCATCTTGTCGAGACTTGGCTGGACGGGCCTCTGCATTCTTCTGGCCCCGGTCTCCCAACCGGCCCTGGCGCAGGAGGCGCTGGAAGCCCAGTCAGCCACGCCTCCGGAGCGGATCGACCTGCTCATACCCGAAGAGGCGAACGACGAAGACGAGCAGCGCCTCGAGGATTGCAGCGAGGAACAGGACGCGGCGGAAATCTCCCGCGAGATCATCGTCTGCCGCCGTCGCAACACCGAAAATTCGAAGTATTACGACAAGGACAAGGTCGAAAAGCGGATCGCCGAAGAAACTGCTTTCAAGAAAGACCCCAAGACCCCCGATTTCATACTGGACTGCCATGATCAGGGATGGCCTGTCGGTTGCGTGAAGATGGGTAGCGTCCCGCCGCCGGTTTATATGATCGATTTCGACGACCTGCCCGATACGCCGCCCGGCTCCGATGCCGATCGTGCGGCGCAAGGACTTGCCCCTCGCGGCAATGCTTATTCATCCGACGGTTCGGTCGTCATCGCTGGCGAGGCGCGGATCCAGTCCAATGCAGACGAGCTGGGCCTGCCGCCACCCCTCAAAGTTGCCGAGGAGGTCAGTCCTTCAGGATCGGCATCACCAGAGGAGCAGCCGTCAGGCTAGGCGACCCTTCCAGGAGCGAAAGCGCTTCGGTTACGCAGCGCTCCGGCCCCTCGTGGGTCACCATCGCCACCTGGACTTCGCCGCCATCGTGGTCGCGGCTGCGCTGGATCATGCTTTCGATCGAAACGCCCGCATCGCGCATGGCGGCGGTTATCTCGGCCAGCACACCCGGCCGGTCCGCGACGGTAAAGCGCAAATAGTCGCGCCCGATCCTGTCGCCGGGGTCGGCCGCAGCGCAGCTTTGCAGCGCAGTCACCGGAACCGAGAACGGCGCACCGCTCTGGCCGCGCGCAATCTCGATGAGGTCGGCCACCACGGCGCTGGCCGTCGGCTTGTCGCCTGCCCCTGCACCCTGGAAAAGCAGTCGGCCGGAAAAATCGCCTTCCGCGACCACGGCATTGGTCGGGCCGGTCACCGCTGCAAGCGGATGGCGGAAAGGCACGAGGCACGGGCGCACCCGCTGCAACAGGCGCGGCCCCTCTCCGTGGTCTTCCAGCGTTGCGATACCGACCAGCCGCACCACGTAACCGAGCGCATCCGCCTGGGCGATGTCGCTTGCCCGGACCTGCGTGATGCCTTCGGTCTGGACGGCATCGAAATCGATCCGAGTCCCAAAGCCGATGGCCGCAAGGATCGCCAGCTTGTGCGCGGCGTCCACGCCTTCGATGTCGAATGCCGGATCGGCTTCGGCGTACCCCTTCTCCTGCGCCGCCTGAAGCATCTCGTCGAAGTCGGCGCCCGTGCGCTCCATTTCCGACAACACGTAATTACAGGTGCCGTTGAGAATGCCGTAGATACGGTTGAGCGCGTTGGCGGCAGTACCTTCGCGCAATCCCTTCACCACCGGGATACCGCCAGCCACCGCAGCTTCGAAAGCGAAGGGCGACTTCTTGATGGCGGCAAGTTCCGCCAGCTCGAGGCCGTGATGGGCCACCATCGCCTTGTTTGCTGTGACCAGGCCCTTGCCCGCATCGAGGGCGGAGCGGGCGAGCGTGAGCGCGGGGCCGTCGGAGCCGCCGACAAGTTCGACAACGACATCGACATCCGCGCGGGCCGACATGGCCTGCATGTCGTCGACCCAGGCATACTGGGAAAGGTCGACGCCCCTGTCCTTGCTCTTTTCACGAGCAGTCACCGCGACGATCTCTATCGGCCTGCCGGCGCGGGCGGCGATCATGTCGCGATTGGTTTCGATCAGGCGGATTACTCCGGTGCCGACAGTGCCGAGACCAGCCAGCGCTATGCGCAAGGGATCAGACATCGGCGCCCTCCTGTGCCGGGAAGCCGAAAGCCTCGCGCACCGCATCGGGCACAGGAGTAGGCCGACCTTCGGGCAGGTCGACGTGGACATTATGGAGACGGATCTCCGCGCGAAGGTCGCCTTCTTCCGCGCCGTGAAGCGTGATGAGCGTCTCCATGCTCGAATTGCCGATCCGGACGACCGTAAGGCGGCCCTCGATCAATTCTTCGAGCCGGATTGGCGCGAGGTAATCCACTTCCGCGCGGCGCACGTGGAATTCGGCGTCGGTTGGCATTCCGCGCTCCCGCGCTTCGCGGAAAAATTCGCTGACCAGGACGTCGGCGTATTCGAGATAGCGCGAATTGAAGACGACGCTTTGGGGGTCGACCTCTGCGTAGCGCACGCGAAATGTATGACGATAGGGATCCATGCGGGACCGCCTAGCGCAGCATATGCACCCGCGTGAACCAGTTTGTCTTTGCAGGCCCTAAGCGGGCATTCAGTCGGTCGTTCGCTCGCACGGGCCCAGCTGGTCGATCACGAAGGCGTAATCGCGCGCTGCAAGGTCGCGAGCACGCTGGTCCTGGGCGAGGTTTGCCGTGCCCGGCAGGTCCTGCGGCAAGGCGCAGGCGAGCCGATACCACTCCAGCGTCCCGGCTTGCGGAGGGCGCGCGGCCTGGTCGACGATTTCGGTCCACGACACACCCCAGCGCGGAGCCTGGCCGGGGCGGCGAACGACAGTCACCGACACGGGCCCGTCTTCCACCGTATCGAGGAACAGCTGGGTTTCCGATTCGCCCACGAGCGTTCCTTCGACAGCAAGGGCATCGGAAACGCGGGTGATTTTTGGCGGGGCTTGGGGAGATACGAGATCTGCAAGGATCGGTCGCAGCCGGTTTTCCAGCTCGGGCGAATAGCGCAATTGCGCATCGGTGCCGATCAGCTGGATCTCCCCCGGACGGCCGGCCACCGGCCTCGCGAATAGGATGACCTCCTGCTTCTTCAGCTTGGGAACCTTGCCTTTCGCATCCAGGGGGACATCGACCAGATACTTCAGTTCTTCGCCCACCGGCACGGTCCCGGCGATCAGCGAGCCGGTACGCGCCTCGACATAGAGACGCGCAAATCCGGGTGCGAGTCCCGGCGCACGCTCGGGTGAAACCTGCGCCTGCTTGCGGATTTCAGCCCTGATGACGAGCGGCGTTCCATCGGAAAGCTGGACCAGGTCGGCATAGGTCAGGCGCGGCGCATTGTCCTGCGCGGCAGCCGGGACGGCGAGCGCCACTGCCGCCGATATCGCGAAGAAAGTCTTTGAAAACATGGGCGCAATAAGCCTTCTCGATTGCTGGGACCATTAAGGTTTCGCCGTCTCGTAGGTCAACCGATCCAACGCTGCCAAGGTTCCTCTCATCGTAGCCGTGAATTGCCCCTTAACCGGAAAAGGGTTTGCCCCTGTAAAGCATCGCAGCTAAGGGATGGGCCTGAGCCGGGCGAATGATACAATATTGCCTGAAACGACCGTTTTCGGGAGTTTTCGGGAACAGCCCCTGGTTCGCAGCGCTCTATCCCCTAGGGGATATTGCTTGCATAGTATGGAATTCGGCGTCGGGATTGCGGTCAGAAATACCTCCCCCCACGGCGCCAAAACGGCCCGGTGCGAATCGGGCAGACACGATGGAGTGATGCAACCGAATGGCTTATGCTGACCAAGAGATGAGTGGCAATCGCATCGTTGCGATCATCATCGTTGCCCTCATCCACATAGGACTCGGTTACGCCCTGATTACCGGACTTGCCCTTGATGTGGCGAAGTCGGTCGTCGAACGCGTGACCACAATCGACGTGGAAGAGCCACCGCCGCCGGAGCCTGAGGACGAACCTCCGCCCCCGCCGGAAGACATCCCGGAGACGGCTCCCCCGCCGCCCGTGGCACCGCCGCCGCCGATCAACATCGCGCCGGCTCCGCCGCCCATCCGCACCCAGACGACGATTCCGCCGCCGGCACCGCCCGCCGTCCGGATTCCGCCGCCTGCTCCGCCCGCTCCGCCGGCACCGCCCCCCGCGCCTTCCAAGGCACGTGGTGCAAGCCCCAAGGGCCAGAGCAGCTGGGCCAGCCGGATTCAGCGTAACTATCCTCGCCGCGCAGAACGCGACGGTGTCGAAGGTAACGTTGGTGTGAGCGTGACTGTTGGCACCGATGGCCGCGTGGCTGGCTGTACAGTTACAAGTTCCAGTGGTTCGAGCGACCTGGATACCGCAGCGTGCGATGGCATGACCCGCTATGCGCGTTTCGATCCGGCTCTCAACACGGCGGGCGATCCGATTACGGATACCTACCGGACCACGATCGTATACCGTCTCAACTAAGCTTTTCCCGCCATTGAGGCGGAACGTAATTTTCGAGAGGACTACTCGCTATGACCTTTGAACTTCTTGCTGCTGCCGCCGATGCAGCTCCGCAGACCTCCTTCGGTTTCTGGGAAGCAATGGAACAGGGCGGCTTCGTCGCCTGGTTCATTCTCTCCGTCATGATCATCATGTCGGTCGGTTCGTTCTACATTCTCTTCACCAAGCTGTTCGAACAGCAGAAAGTGATGAACCAGTACAAGGGTGTGAAGAACACCTTCTGGCGCTCCAACTCGCTCGACGAAGGCGCCAAGAAGCTTGAGAAGAACAGCGCATGGCGCCAGCTGGTCGACGACGCCGTCAAGGCCCGCGACAGCCACCACAAGATGGGCGACAGCCTTGAAGCTCACGACTGGCTGCACGGCTCGCTCGATCGTTCGGAAGCAACGATCAACGCCAAGCTCGCAGGCGGCCTGCCGTTCCTCGCTACCGTCGGCGCAACCGCACCGTTCGTCGGTCTGCTCGGTACGGTTATCGGTATCTACCGCGCACTGATCAACATCGGTGCCGCCGGTTCGGCTTCGATCGACAAGGTCGCAGGCCCGGTCGGTGAAGCACTGATCATGACCGCCATCGGCCTTCTGGTCGCTGTTCCGGCCGTGTTCGCCTACAACTGGCTGCAGAGCCGTAACCGCCGCATCGCCGAACTGATGAGCGGTTTCACCACCGACCTGCTCGCCAACATCAGCTCGGACGGCAAGATTCGCCCGGCTGCAATGACGGCGACGTCGACCCAGCAGGCAGGCAAGGTAGCTGCCAAGCCCGCAACCGGCACTGCGACCGGCGCGGTCAAGAAGTAAGACGGATTGGCGGGGGCCACTGGCCTCCGCCCCTTCCGACACATTGATTTCTTTTAGCTACGGACAGGACACAAGATGGCGGTTTCAGTAGGCGGCAGCGCGGAAACGCCGATGTCGGACATCAACACCACCCCCCTCGTGGACGTGATGCTGGTGCTTCTGATCATCTTCCTCATCGCGGTCCCGGTCGCGATCCAGACGATCGAGAAGCTCGAGATCCCGATCTTCGAGTCGCTGGAATCCAAGGACAAGGTCGAGAACCTTCTCCTCACGGTCAGCACAACCGATGCATCGGGCCGGAGTGCTGGCGAGCCAGGGTTCGAAGGCGCATCGCGCAACGGCGAATGCCGGGTCTATTTCAACAACACCACCCCGGTGACCTCCGAAGAGCTTTACGACCAGGCGTTCGAACGTCTCGACCAGATCGTCCAGCGTTACGGTGGTCCCGAAGCGATCATGGAAGACCCCGAAGCAATTCCGCAGGTCCACATTCGCGGTGACGTGAATGCACCGTGGTCGTGCGTCGCGGGGGCGATCTACAACGTGCAGGCGGCCGGTTATCCGACTGTCGGCTTCATCTCGAACCCGGTCGACCCGAACGGCTGATCGGCTTCGAGCCAGAATTTCTAGGGAGATACCCTCATGGCAATGTCAGGCGGCAAGGATGATGGCTCGCCGATGATGGAAATGAACATGACGCCGTTGATCGACGTCCTGCTCGTTCTCCTCATCATGTTCATCATCACCATCCCGGTGGCGACCCACTCGGTCGATATCGACCTTCCGCAACCGAACCCGAACCCGCCCCCTGTTACGGTGGAGCCGGACAAGAACAAGCTGGTGATCACTCCCACGGACGAGCTGCTGTGGAACGGCGAAGCCATCCAGGAAGGCGACCTCGTCAACCTGCTGGCCCAGTCGCTGACGATCAATCCGGAACCCGAACTGCAGTTCGAGCCGGAAGCACAGGCAAGCTACGAAGCTTCGGCCCGCGTGCTCCAGATCATCAAGTCGAGCGGCGTGACCAAGTTCGGCTTCGTCGGAAACGAACGCTATCGCAGCTTCGGCAAGTAAGCGCCGAGCCAGATTTAAGGAAAGGGGCGGAGCGATCCGCCCCTTTTTTTGTGCCTGCAATCCCTATCTCCGACCACCCTCCCGCCACTATTGCGCATGCCGTTTGGTATGTTATGCTATTACATTGCATGAGGGAGAGTGAAATGCCGTATCCCGCCACCACGAGACAGAATGTCGGCCGCCCGATGAGCGATCTGAACATCACTCCGTTGATCGACGTGATGCTGGTTCTGCTGATCATGTTTATCCTCGCCATCCCGATCGCCACGCACGCACTGCAAGTCCCCTTGCCAAGCGGAAGTCCGTCCAACCCGATCGAAGAAACGAATGTTGTCCATATAGATGCATCCGATCGCCTGTTCTGGAACGGCGCGGAGATGGACCGGCAAGGCCTGCTCAACCAGCTGGCTGGCGTCGCTGCGATGGACAGCCAGCCGGTCGTCCGCTTCGACCCCGATGGCCGGGCGAGCTATGCCACCTCGGCCCGCACCATCGCCCTCATAAAGGATTCCGGAGTCGAGAATTTCGCGTTTGTCGGGAATGACCGGTATCGGAACTTCGGGCGCACGCAGTAGGGCTCAATCGGTCTCGGGAGCCTCATCGACCCGCATCGCCGCACCGGCCAGGCTCTCCGCCTCCAGCAGCAATTCGTCATCGACCGAGCCCTGCGGCGTCGCTTCACGGCCGATCATGACCATGACCGGCACTGCGAGCGGGCTGACCCGGTCGAGTTCGACATGGACCAGCTCCTCCGCCGCCCGATCGAGCAGGCTGCCCAACCGCCCCACATCGGTCATTCGCGTCCTTGCATCGGCCCATGCCGCTTCAAGGAGGACGTGGTCGGGTTCATACTTGCGGAGCACGTCGTAAATCAGGTCGGTCGAGAACGTGACCTGCTTGCCCGTCTTTCGTTTGCCGGGATGCTGCCTCTCGACCAGCCCGCCGATTACGGCCACCTCCCGGAAGGCCCGCCGCAGCAGGTGCGAGTTTTGAACCCACTCGATAAATTCGTCCTGTAGGATGTCGGGTGACAGAAGCGGGGCGGGATCCTTCACCTGCTTCAGACCCCAGACCGCCAGTGAGTAATCATTGGCCACGAAGCCTCCGGGCATCAGGCCACGATCCTCCATCCGGCGGGTGATCAGCATCCCAAGGCTCTGGTTCGCGTTCCAGCCTTCGAAAGTATAGTAGACGCTGTAATGACGTTTCGCGTGCGGGAAGCTCTCGACCAATAGCTGGCCCGGCCCCGGCATCTGCGAGCGCCAGTCCTGCACCTCCAGCCATTCGCGCACGTCGTCGGGGAACCGCGCCCACCCTGCCCGGTCGACAAGCATGTTTCGCACGCGGTCGGCCAGATGTGTGGTAAGCGGCATTCGCGCCCCGCCATAGCTCGGGATCATCGCGCTTGCCTTGGCGGCCTTCACGAGCACTTCCATGTCCTGGAGCTTCACGACCTCCAGGCTCATCCCGGCAAAGGCGAATGTGTCGCCCGGGCTCAGGGAGGCTGCAAACCGTTCCTCGATCTTGCCCAGGCTGCGCCCGCCCCGCCCGCGACCAGAATTGATCCGCACCTCCAGCATCTCGCTGTCGATGATGATCCCTGCGTTCATTCTGTGCCGCTGGGCCTGTTCGGGATGACTCAGGCGCCAGACACCCTCACTGTCGCGAACGATGCGCTTGAACCTGTCATAGGCTTCGAGCGCATAACCGCCGGTGGCGACGAAGGTCAGCACGCGCTGCCATATCTCCTCATCAACCCAAGTGTATGAGAGACTGGACCGAACCTCCGCGAGCAGTTCGTTTTCCTCGAAAGGCGCGGCACAGGCACAGGCCATCACATGCTGGGCGAGCACATCGAGGCCTCCGGGACGGAAATCCTCTCCGTCACGCCGCCCTTCGTCGACCGCTTCCTTGGCCGCGGTGGCCTCCAAGAACTCGAAGCGATTGCCCGGGACCAGCAAGGCCCTGCTCGGCTGGTCGAGCCGGTGATTCGCACGCCCGATGCGCTGCAGCAGGCGGCTCGAACCCTTCGGAGCGCCCATCTGGACGACCAGGTCTATATCGCCCCAGTCGACGCCGAGATCGAGGCTGGCCGTCGCGACGAGCGCACGCAGTTCGCCGCGCGCCATGGCACCTTCGACCTTGCGCCGGGCCTCTTTGCTTAGCGATCCGTGATGGATGCCGATCGGCAGGTTTTCCTCGTTCACATCCCAAAGGTGCTGGAAAATGTACTCGGCAAGGAACCGCGTGTTCGTGAAGACCAGCGTCGTACGGTTCTTGCTGATGCGCTCGTAAAGCTGCGGAATGGCCCACGTCGCCGCATGCCCGCCCCACGGCACCCGCTCCTCGTCCGGAAGCAGTATCTCGACCTCGGACGGCGCGCCCTGCTCGCCCTCGACCAGCTCGACCGTGTCGAGATCGCCCCATGGAGCGAGCCACTCGCGGAAGGCTTCGGGACTTGCAACCGTCGCCGACAATGCCGCGCGCTGCATGCCCGGAGCAATTGCTTGGAGTCGCGACAGGGCAAGCGCCAGGAGATCGCCTCGCTTGCCGGTGGCGAAGGCATGCACCTCGTCGATAACTATCCGCTTCAGGCCGGAGAAAAGCTCGAAGCTGTCGGGGAAGGAAAGCAGGAGCGACAGGCTCTCAGGCGTCGTCAGCAGAACATGCGGCGGCTTCTGTCGCTGGCGGCGCTTGCGATCGGACGGCGTATCGCCGCTCCGCGTCTCGACCGTGATCGGAAGGCCCATTTCCTCGATCGGCGTGAGAAGGTTGCGCTGCACGTCATGTGCGAGCGCCTTCAGCGGCGAGACGTAAAGCGTATGCAGGCCATCCGGCGGCGCCTTCCCGCCAAGCCGCTCTTCGGTGAAGTCGGCAAGCGTCGGCAGAAAACCCGCCAGCGTCTTGCCCGCGCCCGTGTCGGCGACCAGCAAGGCGTGGCGCGAGGCATCGCTTGCCTCGAGCATCTCGCGCTGATGCCGGCGGATGCGCCAACCGCGACCGGCAAACCAGTCGTTGATCAGGGAAGGAACCGCCTGCTCGCTCACCTAGTCACAGCGCACCGAAAGGGGCGACGTTCCCGGCCGCAATGGTTCAGAACGGCGTGTCCTGGGCGGCGGTTTCTACCGCGACCTCCATTCCGAAGACCAAATCTTCTTCGCTCAGCCCGGTCAGCTCCTGCAGTCGCGCTTTCTCCTGCGCGGAAAGCGCGGAATAGGTCCGGCGTTCGGGCAGGTCGGCCATCGCTGCCTTCATCTTCTCTTCCATCGTAGCGAACTGTTCCATCATCACGGGCATGCTGCTCATGGCCGCGCTCATGATCCGGGGGTCGTTCGCCAATTCGAATGATTTCGCCGCGAAAGTCGAGCCCGATGGCGTTGCGAAAAAGGCGTTGAGATCGTTGAGTTCGGTCGCGGTGAAGGCGACGGCATAAGCCTCGCTCATACCCTTGCGCATGGCGGGTTCCATCGCTGCCATGACCTCGCCCATCGCATCCTTGACGAACGCCATTTCGCGGCGCTGGCGCTCCTGCCAGTTGGGATCGATGATCGAGGCGATTTCCTTGACCTGCTCGTCGGTCACTTCGAGCTCGGATTCGTCGTAGCCGATGGTGTCCGCAAGGCTCGGCCCGGCTTGTGCCGCAAGGTCCATGAACGGGCCGAGCATGCCACCAAAGGTGGAATCGATGACCTTCTGCATCGACCCTTCGGGCATCATTTTGTCGATGACCTGCTGGGCCAGGGGCAGGCGTGCCTCCTCCTCCGCAGAGAGTGGTTCGACGGCGAACGCCTGCATCATCGCAGCCATGACCTCGGCGTCTTCGGTGGCAGAATCCTCGTCCTGTGCCCAAAGAGGCTGGGCCGACAGGGCGAGCGGCGCGCTGAGCGCCAGTATCCACTTTTTCACGATAATACCCTCCTCGAAAATTCTCAGTGTCCGACGCTCTCGCCGCGCTCGAGGCCGGAGAGGCGCAGTTGTTCGTCGATCTGGTCCATCAGCCGCGCAAGGCCTTCCTGCGTATCGCTCTCGGCCCGTGCTACGAGCACGTCCTGCGTGTTCGAAGCGCGCAGCAGCCACCAGCCGTCCTCGGTATTAACGCGCACGCCATCGGTGCCGTTCACTTGCGCATCGCTGTTCGCAAGGCGGTCCTTCACTTCCTCGATCGCTGCGAACTTGCGGCTTTCGTCCACCTGGAAGCGCATTTCCGGCGTGTTGATCATATCGGGCATCGCGCCGCGCAATTCGGTCACCGACTTGCCCAGGCGCGCCGATGCCGCCAGCAGGCGCACACCTGCATAAAGCGCATCGTCGAAACCGTAATATTCGTCGGCGAAGAAGACGTGGCCGCTCATTTCGCCGGCCAGCGGCGAACCAGTTTCCTTCATTTTGGACTTAATCAGCGAGTGGCCGGTCTTCCACATCAGCGGTTCGCCGCCGCATCTCTCGACATGATCGAATAGTGCGCGGCTGGCCTTCACATCGGCGATAATTGTCGCGCCGGACATGGTCGCGAGAAGGTCTTCGGCATAGATCATCAGCAGCTGATCGCCCCAGATCACGCGACCTTCGCCGTCGATCGCCCCGATCCGGTCCCCGTCGCCATCGAAAGCCACTCCGAAATCGAGGGACTTTGCGGAGACGAGCTTTTTCAAATCGGCAAGGTTTTCCTCGACAGTAGGGTCGGGATGATGATTGGGAAATTCGCCGTCGACTTCGGTAAAGAGAAGATGATGCTCTCCGGGCAGCCGGGCAACCAGCTTTTCGAGAGCGGGTCCGGCAGACCCATTCCCGGCATCCCAACCGACGCGAATCCCTTCGAGCGCCTCGGTATCGATCCCGTCGAGTGCGGTAATCATGCGCGAGACGTATTCGTCGACGATGTCGCGATCTTCGACCGTGCCCGCACCATCGCTCCATTCGCCGGCAGCCGAACGCCTGCCAAGCTCCTGGATGTCGCCGCCGAAAAACGGACGGCCCTGAAAGACCATCTTGAAGCCGTTGTAATTGGGGGGATTGTGGCTGCCGGTTATCTGAATGCCGCCGTCGATATCGCGGTCGCTTGCTTCGGCATAATATAGCATCGGCGTCGGTCCGAGGCCTACGCGAACCGCATCGCAGCCTGCAGCGTTCAAGCCTTCGACCAGGGCGTGTTCGAGCATCGGTGAACTGACCCGTCCATCGTATCCCACTGCAACCCGCTCACCGCCAGATTCGCGCAGCATGGACCCGAACGTACGGCCGATCGCGCGCGCATCTTCCGCGCCCAGCGTTTCGCCGATGATGCCGCGAATATCGTATTCGCGCAGGATAGTGGGGTCGAAAGTATGGCTCATCGGGGAGGCTCCGGGGATTCGTAAGGGAGTTCGTTGATCAGCAGGTCGCGTGCGGCGTTCAGTTCCTGCATCTGCGCCTTGTCGCCGCCCTTGTCGGGATGGAGCATGCTGGCCATCCGGCGATGCGCTTCGCGAATTTCGCGGTGATCCGCGCGCGCCGAAACATTGAGCAGCTTGCGAGCCCTGAACAGCGCTTGCTCGCGCGTCGGTGTAGCGCGCAAGTAGTCCCATGGCCATTTGCCGAGCGCCCAGCGACACAGGACGGAGACCAGCGCGGCAATAATCAGGAAACGGATCATTCGGCTGCCTCTTCAACAAGCGGAAACGCGCTACCTGGCAATCGCAGCGCCGCGACGAGGCCGCGCAGCTCCTGCCGGGCGACCAGGTGGCTGGTGCCCAGATCACCCAGATGCCCCTTGTCGAGGAGGGTGAGGCCGGAGGGGAACAGTTCGCGATAGATCACGCGCTCCGACAGGCCCTTCGCAGTGCGAAAGCCGACGCGCTTGGACATTTCAGCCAGCGCCTGTTCGATGCGCGCCATGTTGCGCGCCTCTGTATGGCCCGTGCGGTTGCGCACGACGACCCAGTCCATCTGTGCTCGCTGCTGGTCGATCTGCTGGCGGCCGCGCTTGATCCGCGCCTCCCAGATGAGTTCAGCATAGAAAGAGAGCTTCTTGACCTTGAACGTTTCTCCCTCGACCTGGCCGATGAGGTCGAAATCGACGAAGCTGTCGTTCATCGGGGTCACAAGCGTATCAGCCTGCGTCGCCGCGAACCGGGCGAGCGGATCGTCACGCCCGGGCGTGTCGACGATGATGAAATCGGCTCCGGCGCTGTGCTGTTCAACGAAGGCGGCGAACTCCTCCGGTGCCAGATCCTCGATCGTATGGCAGCGCACTGTAGGAAGTTCGATATTTCGACGCTCCGCCGTGTCGGCCCGGTTCTCGAAATAGCGGCACATGGTGCGCTGGCGATGGTCGAGATCGAATGCGACCACATCGGCGCCGCGATAGGCCAGCGCGACGGCCACGTGAACGGCCGTGGTCGACTTTCCGGTGCCGCCTTTTTCATTGGCGAAGGTAATCCAGTGGGGTGCGGTCTGGGACACGGTAAGTAAAGATACTCGCAAATTGTTGCTGCAAGCCCGCGCTCGGCGCTAGGGCGTCTGAATTGATCCTTATCCAAGGGGATAGACTGGTGCAAACGGCCCGTGAACTTGAAGTGTTGAGGAAGGCGGTCGACACGCTGCGAGGCGATGGCGCGACCATTGCTCTAGTGCCGACGATGGGTGCCCTGCACGAGGGACATCTGACCCTGATGCGCGAAGCGAGGCACGCTGCGGATCACGTCGTTGCCTCGATCTTCGTCAATCCGCGCCAGTTCGGAGAGGGCGAGGACCTCGACGCCTATCCCCGCCAGCTTGCGCGCGATTCCGAGCTGCTCGAGAAAGAAGGCGTGGCGCTGTTGTGGGCGCCGCAGCCGCAGGAAGTCTACCCGCAGGGCTATGCGACCAATATCTCGGTAGCGGGCGTCAGCGAAGGGCTGTGCGGCGGCGACCGCCCCGGCCATTTCGACGGCGTCGCCACCGTCGTCTGCAAGCTGTTCAACCAGGTCAGGCCGGACATCGGCTTTTTCGGCGAGAAGGACTGGCAGCAACTTGCCGTCATCCGCCGGATGGCGCGCGACCTCGACCTGACCCAGCCCAATGTCGATGCGATCAGGGGCGTGCCGATCGTGCGTGAAGAGGACGGCCTCGCGATGAGCAGTCGTAACGCATATCTTTCCAGCAAGCAGCGCGAACAGGCAGGCGCCCTCCCCCGCGCGATGCGCGATGCAATCGCCGTTTTGTCCGAAGGCGGAGAGGCAGAGCGGCCACTCGGCAATCTTCGCGAAGTGCTCCAGGTCAGCGGGTTCGACAGCGTCGATTATGCCGAGCTGCGCGATGCAGACAGCTTGGAACCCCTGGAAAAGGACAATGGCAATGCACGCCTGTTCGTGGCGGCACGCATCGGCGGCACGCGGCTGATCGACAATATGGCGGTGGAATAGACCCTACAGACGCTGGCGAGAGCGGAGGCTGGAGCGGGTAAGGGGAATCGAACCCCTCTAGCCAGCTTGGAAGGCTGGAGCATTACCACTATGCTATACCCGCCCACACCTGCTTGGGCGGGAGCGCAGATGCCACCGGGAGTGGCCCCGCGTCAACAGGTCATTCGCCGTTGGTGCTGCTTTCTTCGCCGCCCGCCTCATCGGTCTGGGTGATGGTTTCGATAAGCGTGGGTGCGCGGGCTTCATCCGCATCGAATGCCTCGGTTTCGATCGTCACTTCGACCCGGCGATTCGCTGCGCGCCCTTCTTCGTTGGGTGAGCCATCAGGCAGGGCATTGGGCTCCACCGGGTTCTGTTCACCGAATGCGACGATCTCGATGCGCTCTTCCTCGACCCCGTTCTCGACCAGGAAATCGCGTACGGCCTCGGCGCGTTCGCGAGAGGCAGTCTCGTTCGCTTCGTCGCTACCGTCGCTGTCGGAATGACCGCCGAGCAGGATCCGCCCGCCTGCGCCCATCTGAGGTGACTTCAGGATCGTAGCGAGCTCGGCGCGCGCGGCCTCGGTCAGCTCACTGGTTCCATCGGGAAAACCCAACGTCGTTTCGAGCGGCGGAAGCGCGTCTGCAGCGGGGCCTCCTGCAGGCCCTTCGCCTTCTTTCTCGAAGATCGATCGCGGACCATCGCTTTCCGTTGGTACGGGTTCGGGCGCTTCCTCGCGGCCGCATGCCGACAGACCGACTGCTGCACCTGTCAGGAAGGCCGCACCGGCCCAGTTGTTCCAATTCCGGGTCATGCCGGCTCTATCCCCTGTTTTCGTCCAGATTTCTTGCGCGCCGCGTTCTCTTCCGCCGTGCGCGGCTGGGGCGGAAGAAAGCTCAGGATCGTGTCGCCAGCTCGCGGTTCCGGGCGCGAGGCATGCGTGAAGAAACGGATCACCCCGCCCCTGCGGATCAGCAGCAGCATGTTCGCCGCATCGGGCAGCCGCTCCTGCGCGTCCTCGAAGTCGAACTCATCGGACAGCTTGGTCTTGCGGAACACCCATCCCTGCCGCTGCCGCTCGGAAACATCCTCGACACCGAAACCCGATTCGAACAGCGCGCGACCGCGCAAGCTTTCCGGAAGCGAGTGCTTGTCGTCGGACTGCGCCGCCTCGCCGAGCTGGAACACCGCGTCGCGCCCGATTTCATGGGCGAATTCGTTGCAGACGAGCGCGTTGTAAGCTTCGTTCTCGGTCGCAGCCACGAGGTTCTGATAGGGCGCCAGCTCCAGATTATGCTCTGTCGCCTCGTTCAGGATTTCGCCGTGATAGAAGGGAATGCCTTTCTGGCGGGCCAGCGCGAGGCGTTGCCAGCTGGAATCGACGATCAGGACAGGAGCCTTCATCTCCTGGACTTGCTCCGCCAGCGCGATAGTCCAGGGCGTGCTGCCGACGATCAGAATGCCGGGGCGGGTCGCGCCCTTCACCTTCAGCAGCTTGGCGACGAAGTCGACTGTGAAACCGTGCGCCACGATAGTCACGACGACCACGGCGAAACTGAGGCCGATGAGCAAATTGCCATCAGTGAAGCCGAGGTCCGACAGGCGCAGTGCGAACAGGCCCGAGATGGCGACCAGCACGATCCCCCGCGGCGCGATCCAGGCGAGGAACAAGCGCTCGTTCCACGGAATGTTGGTACCCAGCAGGCTGATCAGGATAGTCGCCGGGCGGACGAGGAACAGCAGGGCGAGCAGGAATAGCCCGATAGGCCAGTTGATGTAGCGAATGTCCTCGATACTGAGCGATGCCGACAGGAGGATGAAAATCCCCGACACCAGCAAGACCGCGATATTCTCCTTGAACGGGTGAATGGACCGCAGGCTTGATACATTCATGTTCGCAAGGGCTACGCCCATGACCGTAACGGCTACAAGACCGGCCTCATGTTCTATGAGATTGGATACGACGAACACGCCGACAACCGCCGTGAGCAGGACGGGGACCTTGAGATATTCCGGGACTGCACCGCGGGGGAATGACCATGCTATCGCCAGCGCGGCGACATAGCCGATAAGGCCAGCGATGATCGCGGCGATAATCAGCGGAGGCACGACCTCGAACAGCGTTGCATTCGGCTGTTCGGCCACCTTGCGGAAATACTCGTAAGCAATGACAGCGCAGAGCGCCCCGGTGGGATCGTTGACAATCGCTTCCCACTTCAGGATCGAGGCGGGCCGCGATTTTACCGAGCTTTGCCTTAGCAGCGGGATTACAACCGTAGGTCCGGTCACCACTAGGATGCCCCCGAACAGGATTGCTACTTCGGGAGCCAGGCCGGCGATATAGATGCCCGCCAGCGCCCCGAGCAGCCACCCGATCGCGACCCCCACCGTCGCAAGGCGCATGACCGCGCTTCCGGTATGGCGCAATTCGCGGAAATCCAGGCTCAAGCCACCTTCGAAAAGGATCAGGGCGACGCCGACTGCGACCATCGGCTCGAGAAGCTCGCCGAACGCATGTTCAGGATCGAAGATTCCGAGCACGGGCCCGGCCAGGAAGCCTGCAGCGAGCATGAGAACGATCGCCGGCCATCCCGTCCGCCACGCAATCCATTGCGCGCCGATGCCCAGAATGCCCACCAAGGCTATGACTAGTGTCTGTTCCATGCCCCTCGCAATGTCAGTCGACCTTCTGCAAAAGGCCACCGTGCATCAATGCCCGAAAGCCCAACTATTTCCAAATTTACCGAAATTCCGGCCTAGTCGCCTTCGAATTGCATGAGCGAGGTGACCTCGACGCTGCAATCGCGCAGCTTTCGGGCGCCCCCGAGGTCCGGCAGATCAATGATGAAGCTTGCTGTCTGCACCCGCGCCCCGGCCTTGCGGAGCAGTTGCGTTGCCGCACAAGCCGTGCCGCCTGTCGCGAGGAGGTCGTCGACGATGGCCACGTGGCACCCATCTCCGATAGCCTCGGGATCCATCTCGAGCCGATCGCTGCCGTATTCCAGCGCATAGTCGACGCCGATCGTCTCGATGGGCAGCTTCCCGGGCTTGCGAATGGGAATAAACGGCTTGCCGAGCGCCGCTGCCACTGCCGCGCCGAAAATGAAACCGCGGGCCTCCATGCCGGCGATCGCATCGACAGGCGCTTTGGAAACCTGGCCGGAGAGCCAGTCGACGCTTGCACGAAAACCTTCACCGTGACCGATCAGCGTCGTGATGTCGCGGAACTGGATGCCGGACTTGGGGAAATCGGGGATCGTTCGCACAAGCGACTTCAGCTGTTCAGGTGACATGGCGTGCCTTTGCACTGGAGAGGAACACAAATGAAAACGCCCCCGCCATCACTTCGATGGCAGGGGCGTTCAAAAAGAGCGAGAAGATCTCGATCAGTCTTTCTTGGGCTTCACTGCCGCCCAGATCTGCTGCTTCGACATGTACGCGAGGATGGTCGCGAACAGGAGGAAGATGAGAACCGGCCAACCGGTCTGCTTGCGCTTCACGAGGGTCGGCTCGGCCGTCCAGGTCAGGAAAGCGGCGACGTCCTTCGACATCTGCTCGATCGTTGCTTCCGTGCCATCGTCGTAAGTCACCTGACCGTCGGTCGTGAGTGGCGGTGCCATCGCGAGGTTGAGGTTGGGGAAATACGGGTTGTGGTGCAGGCCCGGTCCCGGAGCGGCTTCGGGGTGCTCTGCAAGGAGCTCTTCCGAAGGCGCCTGATAGCCCATCAGCAGCGACGCGACGTAGTTCGTCCCGTCACCGCGAGCCTTCGTCATCAGCGAAAGGTCCGGCGGGATCGCATTGTTGTTGGCAGCGGCAGCGGCCACTGCGTTGGGATAAGGCGACGGGAAATAGTCGGTCGGGAGGCCCGGACGCATGGCCGCTTCACCGGTATTCGGGTCGATACCCGGGACCTGCTTGGAGGCGGCATATGCCTTCACCTGACCTTCGTCGTAGCCGAGCTCTTCCAGGTTGCGGAAGGCCACGAATTTGAGGCTGTGACACGCCGCGCAGACTTCGTCGTAGACCTTGAGGCCGCGCTGGAGCTGCGCCTTGTCCCACTTGCCGAAAGGCCCGTCGAAGGAGAAGGCGATGTCCATCGGCTTTTCGTAAGGCAGGTGGCCGGCAGGCTCTTCCGTTGCGGCGTTATAGGCGCCGATGACGAAAGCGAAGAGGGCTACAAATGCGAAGCCGAGGCCAACCAGGATGGCTACGAGGCGGACGCTGAGAAGTTTGGTCATGACCTGAAGATCTTTCTCGTATCGCTTAGACGGCCGGCGTCGTGTTTTCGCCGAGCACGGCCTTCTTGTCCGAACCAAGCACCGCCTCGGTGATGGAATACGGCAAGGGTTCGGGCTTTTCGACACTGCTGATGATCGGGAGGATCACCAGGAAGTGCAGGAAGTAGTACGCCGTGGCGATCTGGCTGAGCATCACATAGGGCTCTTCAGCCGGAGCGCCGCCACAGATGAACAGGACGACCATCGCCGGGATCAGGCCGAACCAGAAGAACTTGCGGAACAGCGGACGGTAGTGGCCGCTGCGAACCGGCGACTTGTCCAGCCAGGGCAGGAAGAACCACAGCAGGATCGAAGCGAACATCGCGATCACGCCCCACAGCTTGGCCGGGAGAATGAAGTCGACGGTGAAAGCGCGCAGGATCGCGTAGAACGGCCAGAAGTACCATTCGGGAACGATGTGAGCCGGCGTCGAAAGCGGGTTGGCTTCGATATAGTTGTCCGGGTGGCCGAGTGCGTTGGGCAGGAAGAAGACCATCGCGAAGTAGGCCAGCAGAATGACGCCGAGGCCGAAGCCGTCCTTTGCCGTGTAATACGGGTGGAAGGGAACGGTGTCGCTTTCGCTCTTCACTTCGACGCCCGTCGGGTTCGACGAGCCCGGGATGTGCAGCGCCCAGATGTGGAGGATAACCACACCGGCGATCACGAACGGCAGCAGGAAGTGCAGCGAGAAGAAGCGGTTCAGAGCGGCGTTGTCGGGGGCGAAACCACCCAGAAGCCAGATCTGAATCGGCTCACCGATAAGCGGAATTGCGCCGAACAGGCCGGTGATGACCTTCGCACCCCAGAAGCTCATCTGGCCCCAGGGAAGCACGTATCCCATAAAGGCGGTTGCCATCATGAGCAGGAAGATGACGACGCCGAGCAGCCAGATCATCTCGCGCGGGGCCTTGTAGCTCGAATAGAACAGGCCGCGGAAAATGTGCATGTAGACGACGATGAAGAAGAAGCTCGCCCCGTTTGCGTGGGCATAGCGCATCATCCAGCCCCAGTTGACGTTGCGCATGATGTGCTCGGTCGTCGCGAATGCGACCTGGGCGTTCGCAGCATAGTGCATCGCCAGCACCACGCCGGTGACGATCTGCAGAACGAGGAAGAAACCGGCGAGGACGCCGAAATTCCAGAAATAGGAAAGGTTGCGCGGAACCGGGTAACCGGCACCGACCGCGTTGTAGACGAGGCGCGGAAGCGGCAGCTTCTCGTCGAGGAAGCGGGTGAAGCCGTTGCTCGGCTGATATTCGCGTGCCCAGGGAAAGCTCATGTCTGTGTCTCTCGTCTTCTAGCTCAACCGACCTGGATTACCGTGTCCGAGGTGAACTCGTACTCCGGCACTTCGAGGTTCGTCGGGGCCGGGCCCTTCATGATGCGGCCAGCAGTGTCGTAGTGCGATCCGTGGCAGGGGCAGAAGTAGCCGCCATACTCACCCTTCACTTCACCTTCGGCGGCGCCCAGCGGCACACAGCCGAGGTGGGTGCAGACGCCCATGGTGACCAGGATGTCGCGATGACCTTCCTTTGTACGGTCCTCGAGGCTCTCCTGATCGCGGAGCGAGCCGGTGGGAATGGCGTTTGCCGAGGCTATTTCTGCATCGGTCAGGCGCTTCACGAACAGCGGCTGCTTGCGGAACACGGCCTTGATGGCCTGGCCGGGCTCGATACCCGAAACGTCCACCTCGGTCGTGCTGGCCGCGAGGACATCCTTTGACGGAGCCATCTGGGTGACCAGCGGATAAACCACGGCGAGACCGCCGACGCCGGCAGCGCCGATTGCGGCGATGTCGAGGAAGTCGCGACGACGGATTCCGTCATCGGTCTGTGCTGCGGTTTCAGTGGAAGCGGTTGCAGTTGTGTCTGCCATCAGCGCGTTGCCTTGCCTGCCTTGCGGGTCGAATGCCTGGGCTGGCAGACGACGTGAAAGAATTGCGATCCGTTGCCCGGAAATCCGGTGCGGGCAATGCCCGAGGCGAAAAAGCCTGTGCGAAAGCCCCCGGTGTCCCGGTTTGGTCCGGGCCTCTAGCCTTATTGCGCCCCCTTGCCAACCGCCATTTTGGCCAGACGAGTTCGGCTTTATGCAACTATGCAGTCAGGCAGATTGCGCTGAACTGGCGTCCCTCGGTCGGCTCTGCGCGATGCGTCGACCGGCGAAAGGAATAAAACCGCGATTCGTTCGCATAGGTGTCGAGCGAGAGGCGATCGATCTCTCCCACCCCTGCAAGCGACAGCCGCCGCGCCGCGTAGCCCTCAAGATCGAACTGCCAGTGGCCTTCACGACCGGCCTCGAAAAATCGATGAGCGGCGCTTTCGAACTTCGCCCGGAAAGCATCGTCTATCTCGTAACTGGCCTGGGAGATGCATGGGCCGATCGCAGCGGAGATGCGAGCTGGCCGGGCTCCGAGTGTTTCCATCGCCGCGACGGTGTTTTCGAGGACACCGCCATGCGCACCGCGCCAGCCGGCGTGGGCCGCCCCGATGACCCCCGCGCCGGCATCGTGGAGCAAGACCGGCGCACAGTCGGCGGTCACGATCGCCAGGCGAATCTGCGGCACCTTGGTTGCCATCGCATCCGCCTCGGGCCGGCTCTCGAAATCGAAACCGCTTCCCACGACTATGCAGTCTGCAGAATGCACCTGCTTGAGCAACGCGGTAGGTGCATCGCCCCCTATCCGATCCAGCTCTCGCCTGTCCGATTGGGGTCCGGTTAGGAAACCATGGTCGATCTCGATACGGTCGGATCGCAACAGATCTTGACCTTCCGCCACGCGCTTTTCCTCAGTCAGCCAGGCTTCTGGAAACCTGCTCGTAAGTATCGCGCGACAGCTTCTCGGCCTTTGCGATCCTTTCAAGCTGCTCGCGCATGAGAGCCGCCCGTTGCGGCTCCACCTTGCGCCACCGCCCGAGCGGCGGCACGAAGCGCGCAGCCGTCTGTGCGTTGATCGGATCGAGCTCGAGGATGAGGTCGCCGATCATCTTGTAGCCCTCGCCGCTGGCCGCGTGGAAGCCTTGCGGGTTCCCGGCAAAGGCCATGTAGAGCGACCGCACGCGGTTCGGATTTCGCAGGGTGAAATCGGGATGGTCGGCAAGGGCCTTCACATGCTCGACGACCTTGGGATGAAGCGAAGAGGCCTGCAGTGCAAACCACTTGTCGATCACGAGGGCATTGCCTTCATAGCGGTTGTAGAAATCGAGCAGCTTGTTGGTCCGCTCCACACCTTCTAGTCCGGTGAGCACCATGAGAGCGCCCTGCCGGTCGGTCATGTTGTCTGCCCGGTCATACTGGTAGGACGCCAGTTCAGCCGCCTTTTCGGGATCGCTTGCTGCCGCATAGGCAAGCACCATGGTTTTCAGCTTGCGCGCGCCTTTCGCTTCCGCATCGAGCGAGAACGGGACCTTTTCGGCCCGCTCGTAGAGCCGGTGCAATGGCTCCGAAAGCTGGCTACCGATCAGCGCCTTGAGACGCTCGCGCTCGGCATGGATGAGGCCCGGGTCGGCCAGCTCCATCTGTTCTGCGATGTAGGTCTGGCTTGGCATGCTCATCAGCTCGCCTCGCATCAGGTCGTCGATGTCCGGATCGGCAAGGATAGCGCCCATGGCTTCGGCGATACTCGCGCCGCCGCGGTTCCGCTCCTCTTCGGAAAGCTTGCCACCGACTGCGGCAACCAGATGCCGGACCATCAGATCCTGCATAGCCTCGTAGCGCGCAAAGGGATCGTCATCGGAGGCTGCAAGGAACACGAGATCCTCGCGATCGATCGCACGGTCGATCGTGACCGGCGCCGAAAAGCCCCGATTGATCGACAGGACTGGCTTGTTGGCAAAGCCATCGAAGCGGTGCTCCGCCGATTCGGTGTCGAGCACGATCAGTTGCTCGCCGCTGTGCGACTCAATCTCAGGGTCGAAAAGAGCCAGCTTAAGCGGGATCGGCATGGGCTTCTTGTCCGGCTGGCCAGGCGTCGGCGGGACGGTCTGGCGAAGTTTCAACACTGCCTCCTCGCCTTCGTGCGTCAGTTCGACCGAAACTTTCGGGGTCCCGGCCTGCGAATACCACAGGCGGAACTGTTTCAGGTCGAGCCCCGCGCCATCCTCGATCGAGCGGACGAAATCCTCGCAGGTCGCCGCTTCCCCGTCGTGACGGTCGAAGTAGAGGTCCGTGCCTTTGCGGAAGGCTTCTTCTCCGGCCATTGTGCGCATCATGCGAATGACCTCGGCGCCCTTGTTGTAGACTGTCGCCGTGTAGAAATTGCTGATTTCGCGATAACTGTCCGGGCGGATCGGGTGCGCCAAGGGTCCGGAGTCTTCGGGGAACTGGGCGAGGCGGAGGATGCGGACATCCTCGATCCGCTTCACCGGCTCGCTGCCCATGTCCTGGCTGAAGAGCTGGTCGCGCAGGACGGTAAAGCCCTCCTTGAGCGAGAGCTGGAACCAGTCGCGGCAGGTGATGCGGTTGCCCGACCAGTTGTGGAAGTACTCGTGACCGATAACGCCCTCGACCGCATCGAAGTCGCCGTCGGTTGCGGTTTCCGGATCGGCCAGCACGTATTTCGTATTGAAGACGTTGAGGCCCTTGTTCTCCATGGCCCCCATGTTGAAGTCCGAGACCGCAACGATGTTGAACAGGTCGAGATCGTATTCGCGCCCGAAGGCTTCCTCGTCCCATTTCATCGAGCGCTTGAGGCTCTCCATCGCGTGCTCTGTCCGAGGCAGGTCGCCGTCGCGAACCCACACGTTGAGCTCGACCTCGCGGCCGCTCATGGTCGTAAAGCTGTCGCTGCGCGCGACGAGGTCGCCAGCCACCAGCGCAAAGAGGTAGGACGGCTTGGGCCAGGGGTCGTGCCACTCTGCCCAGTGGGTATCGCCGTCTTCTCCTTCGTCGGTGCGGTTGCCGTTGCACAGCAGGATCGGGAACTGGTCCCTTGCACCGCTCATCCGAACGGTGAAGGTGCTGAGCACATCGGGGCGGTCGGGGAAAAAGGTAATCCGCCGGAACCCTTCCGATTCGCACTGCGTGCAGAGCATTCCGTTCGAGGCGTAAAGGCCCATCAGCTGGGTGTTGGAGGAGGGATCGATCTCGGTCTCGATCGCGATTTCGTGCGCTTCGCCGGGAAGCGTAAGCACGAGATCGTCGCCATCCATAGTGTAGGCTTGCGTCGGTTCCCCGTCGATCTTCACACTTGTCGGGACCAAGCCGTCGCCATTCAGCCTGATTGTCGGCGAGGCATCGGCCTTGGCATTGCGCGCTACGGTCAGCCGCGATCTGACGCGGGTGCTCTCTAGGCCGAGGTCGAACTCGAGACGGGTCTCGGGCACCATCCACGGGAAAGGACGATAATCCTCGCGCCTGATCTCGGGCGGATCATGCGGCTCCACGGCTGCATCCGCCATTTCGATGTTGCCGTCGGGGCTCGAGGGAGTGCGTGCTATATCCATGTTCATCCTGTGAATCTGAAACCTTTACGCTAGAACGCGCCGATGGCTCGATTGTTCATCTTCGGTCTCGGCTACACGGCGGGACGAATTGCGCAAGCGATGCGCGGTTCCGGCTGGCACATCGATGCAAGCGGAAGTGCGGGGAATATCGCTTTCGACGACATGGATGCAATGGTCCGCGCCGTGGGGTCGGCCAGCCATGTCCTGAGTTCGGTGCCACCCGCCGACGGCACGGATCCTGTGCTGGACCGATACGGACACGCGCTGGAAGGCCAATGGCTTGGCTATCTCTCCTCCACCGGGGTCTACGGAGATGCAGAGGGCGCCTGGGTCGATGAAGGCAGCCCGACCGGCGGTGGGCGGCGCACGGCGCGTGCGCAATGCGATGCGCGGTGGCTGGAGCTGGATGCACGCGTCTTCCGACTGCCCGGCATTTACGGCCCCGGTCGCAGCGCTTTCGAGAGGGTGCGCGAAGGCAAGGCCCACCGCATCGATCTGCCCGGACAGGTTTTTAGCCGCGTGCATGTGGAAGACATCGTTTCGGGTGTCGTCGCCGCCATCGAGAAAAGCGCGCCGGCGGGCGCCTACAATCTCGCAGACGACCTGCCCACGAGCCAGAACGCGGTGATCGAGGAGGCCTGCCGCTTACTAGGTACCGAACCGCCACCCTTGGTGTCGATGGAGGAAGCCGACCTCTCGCCCATGGCTCGCGGATTTTATGCCGAGAACCGCCGGGTCGCCAATGGCAAGGCCAAGCGGCTGCTGGACTGGAAGCCTCGCTATCCCACCTATCGAGAGGGCTTAGGCAGCCTGCTTTAGCGCCGGTGGCGGTGCCTGCCGGGCGCGCAGGGCAATGACGAGGCCGATCAGCGCCAGCACCGCGCCGATCACGGTCTGCGTGGTCCACCGGTAATCTTCGAAAAGTGTGGATAGGAGCATAGCCACGATGACGGTCACGATGCCGTTATAGGCTGCCCTGCCTGCCCCGATCTCGCGAACCAGGGTATAGTGGAGCGGAAAGGTCACGACGCTACCGGCCAGTGCCAGCCATCCGATACCGAGCCAGAAGCTCTGCCGGTCCGGAAGCTGCGGCGGTCCGGCGGTGAACCAAGCGAGGGCAAAATCGGCGATCGTCCCGTAGAGCATCGCCCATGCCAGCAAGGACACCATCGGCAGCGCGCGGCCGGTCTCGTTGGCCTGCACGACATTCGCGATACTTGCGGCAAGAATACCGAACACGGCCCACAGAATTCCAAGCGGGATGCTGCCGCCCAGCGGGTTCAATCCTGCTTCGTGGATAAGCAGCAGGGCGATGCCTGACAGTGCGACGACAGTTCCCACGACGAAGCCCCGGGTGATCCTTTGCCCAAGCAGCCACCAGCCGAATGCGGCATTGCTCACGATCAGCATGGTGAACATGACCGCGACGATGCCGGAAGTAAGGTGAAGCTCGGCCCGGTAGACGAAGTTGAAGTTGGCGCAGAACTGGGCGATCCCGATCGCGATTGCGAGGATGTGGCCGTTCCCGCCGATCGCCAGCGACCGGCCCATGACGCGGGCCAGCAGGAACATGGCAGGGGTTGCGATTGCGAAACGGACCGCCACCGACCAGCTGGGCGCGGCCCCGTCGATCTGGTCGGTAATGACCCACCAGGTCGAGCCCCAGATCATTCCGGTGAGGAGGAAGGGGATGACGATGCGCCAGCGCAGCAGCGTCGTCTCACCCGCAGAAGCGCTCATAGGCCGGAGATCGCCGATGCAAGCGCCCGCGCGTCTTCTTCGCGGGTGTTCCACGCAGTGACGAACCGCGCCGCGTCGTCGCCCCAGTCGTAAAAGCCGAACCCACGGGCCCTCAGCGCCTCGCGCTCTGCAGCACTGCAGCGCAAGAAAACCTCGTTCGCCTCGACAGCGTGCATCAGTCGCCCACCGCAGGCTCCGGCAATTTCCTGAGCGGCGGCATTTGCCGAGCGGGCATTGTGGAGCCAGACATCACCGTCGAGCATGGCGTGAAGCTGGGCCGCGAGATAGCGCCCCTTGCTCTGCAGATGGCCCGCCCGCTTGCGGCGATACCGCGCGACATCGGCCAGTCCGCGATCGAAGAAGACGATCGCCTCTGCGGTCATTCCGCCGTTCTTGACAAAGCCGAAGCTGAGCGCATCCACATCACCGGCGGCTTGCGCGGCCGAAACATCGAGAAACGCCACCGCATTGGCGAACCGCGCACCATCCATGTGAAGTCCGAGCCCGCGTTCCTTCGCGAGAGCGGAAATAGCGGCGAGTTCTTCGGGCCGGTAAACACGCCCGTATTCGCTCGCCTGGGTAATCGAAATCGCGTGCGGCTGGACCTGGTGCACATCGTCGCGGATCGGATCGATTACCGCGCGAATGCTGTCGGTCGAGAGCTTTGCGCCATCACCCTCGCCCAGAAGCAATTTCGCGCCGTGCAAATAGAAGCCCGGCGCGCCGCCCTCGTCCATTTCGATATGTGCCTCTTCATGGCACACGACCCCGCCGTGCGGCTGGACCATGGTCGCCAGCGCGAGGCAATTGGCGGCCGTCCCGGTTGCCACCCAAAGGACTTCGCAATCGCGCCCGAACAGCGCGGAAAACTTCTCGTCGAGCGAAGCGCTGTGTGCATCGCCGTCATAGGGTGCATCGCTCGCATCGGCGGCACGCAGGGCGTCCCAGATCGCCGGGTGGACGCTGGCTGCATTGTCGGAGAGAAACTGGGCCTGGCTCGTCATAGGGGAACGCCTCTAGCGCGCACGGCGTTGCTTGCACAGAAAGGAAATCTGCGTGAGCGATAGGATCGAAATCCAGCACGAAGGAAACGAAACAAAGGGGCGGTACTTCACGTCAGTCGGGGGTGCTGCGCGGGAAGCTGAACTGACCTGGCGCGCCGAAGGCAACGTACGTCACGCCACCCACACCTTCGTCCCGACCGAGGCGCGCGGGAAAGGCCTGGCCGCCAAGCTGGTCAAGGCCATGATAGAAGATGCGAAGGAGCAAGACTTTCGCATCGCGCCGGATTGCTCATATGTGGAAGGATATTTCAGGCGGCATCCGGAACTCTCGGACTTGCGCGCCTAGGCCGGCTCGACCCGCGCCTCCAGCAAGTCGGAGAAATCGGTTTTGCCGATACTCTCGAGGATAGCGCTCCGCCACTTGCTCGCTTCCGCCAGCGGCATTCCGTGAACGCGCAAATTCCCGCCAGCAAGCCCCAGGAGCAGGCTTGCATAACCTCGACGTCTGGCGATCGGCCCCTGCATTATCTCGACCGACTGCAGCTTCGTGCGCGATCCGATAGCGAGGCTGGGCGCGAACCAGCCATGCCTTGAATAGAGCTGCGTCTTATCGAGCGCATGACGATCATGGCGCCAACGCCACCAGTGATGCGCAATGATCCATGCGAGCGTTATCGCGGGGATGAGCCATTGCCATGATGGCGTGATGAAGATCGCCGCAATAGTGACGGGCAAGAGTACCACGCTGGCGAGGATCATCTTGTCGAGGCGATACCGGTCCATGGCGCGGTGCCAGGTGATGTCGCTCCCCGGTAGCGCGAAGCCGGTTTCCGCAACGATAGGCGCGATTTCGTCCATCTGCGCGAACGGCGCAGCTTCATGATTGGCCGCGCCGCTGTCGCTCGCAAGGCTGATCACCTTGAGCCCGTGCCAGCCGAACAATCTGCGCAAGAAGCCCGTTTCCAGCCTCAGCGCCTGAACCCTGTGCACGGGCATGACTAGATCGGTGCGGGTCAACAATCCGCGGCGGCGGCGGAAGCCTTTCGGTGTGCGATCGAGGCGAAAATCCCATTCGCGAAGCGCCGTGCGCACAATCCCTGTCGCGAAACCGAGAACTGCGAGGGTCGCCACCCCAATCATGACGCCAATCGCTTGTGCCAGGGGACCAAGCCCGGCCAATTGCTGGCCCGGCCCTGCCAGCCTTTCCTGCCAGAGGTCGAGATCCCAGATGTCGAAGGGGAGCAGGAACTCGAATTGCTGTGCGAGACCGCCGATCACCGCGACCACAGCCAGCGAAAACTCGAACAGCCCGAATGTAAGGACTCGCTTCGGTCCCATCTGGAAAAGCGGCGCGCTGCTCTGTTCGGAATCGGCTTGCGGAACTTCGGACAAGGCTTGCGGCGCATCCTCGTCGCGTCGCTCCTTCACGACTTCCCGCAGCCGCTCCCCTTCCGCTTCGGAAAGATAGGCAAGCGAGAGGTCCTCCTTGCCGCCAGCCCCGGTCTCGAACTTCACTGCGACGAGGCCGAAGAGCCGGGGAAGCAGCTTCTGTTCGATGCTCACATCCTGGATGCGCTCGTAAGGGACCGATCTGGCGGCGCGAGACAACAACCCCTTCTCGACCCGGATGTCGGCATCGCCGGTAGCGTAGGTCAGCCGTGTCCACTGTAGGTACTGCGCGACCAGATTGCCGACGAACAGCAGGCCGAGAATCGGCAAGGCAAACGAAAGTCTGTCCAGTTCGTCGCGCATGACGACGAAAAGCGCGGCCGCGGCCGGAATGAAACGGATTATGTAGCTGACCGCCTCCACCAGGAAGGTTCGCGGATCGGTTCGCTTCGGTTCGCGAAGGTCGCCCGTCATTGCGTGTCGCGTCGGATGGCGGCGCGGATTTGTTCCCGCATCGCCATTGCATCTTCATGGGCGAGCCCGGGAAGGGATACGGAGGAATTGTGACTGCCCGCCGTGTGAACCGTAAGCGTCGCAAGATGGAACGCGCGCTCAAGCGGCCCCTGTTCGACATCGATGTGCTGGACGCGTCCGAAAGGGACGACGGTATCCGAGCGAAACAGCACGCCGCGCACCACGCGCAGCCTTTCTTCCGCCAGGGAATAGCCGCGCGTCGAATAGCGGCGCATCGGCAGCCAGACGACGAGGTACAATACGACCAGCAGGACCGGACCCCAAACCACACCGGTCCAGCCCGGTATGACGAATTCCGCTATGCTGGCCCCGGCGAGCAAGACGACCGCAAATATCGCCGCGACGAGGCGCATCATCGTTTTGTAGCGCGGATCGAGTTCGGTCAGCCCCGTCGTGTCTTCCATGCCGTCATACCTAAGCAATACAGCGCCGGCTATCAACGCCTTTGATCGAAGCGCCGCCCGACGATGGCTGCCGCGATATTCGTTTTCTGCACGTCGGTAGTGCCGCCAGCGATGCCCCAGGCGAACCCGTCCCGAACGCGTTGCTCCATGCCGTATTCCTTGTGGTAGCCATAGCCGCCCATGACCTGCATTCCATTGGCGGTCACGCTACGCACGATATCGTTGGCAAAACACTTCGCGGTCGAGCTTTCGTAGACGCTCGGCAGCCCATCGGGGTTATGCTCCGCATTGGCAGCCGCGCGATAGATCAGCAGGCGCGACGCTTCGACCTGCATCGCCATTTCCGCCAGCCGCATCTGCACCGCCTGGAAATCGACGATCGGTTTCCCGAACGCTTCGCGCTCCTGCACATATGCGGTCGCCTGCTCCAGCGCCGCCGCAGCAAGCCCGAGCGACTGCGTGGCATTGCCGCAGCGTTCCAGCCCGAAGGCGCTCATCAACTTTCCGAAACCGCCGGCGGGGACGATCTCGTTTTCCTTGGGCACCTTCACGCCGTCGAAGGTGATGTCCCGCGTTTCGATCCCCCGAAAGCCCATCAACTGCTCGCGCTTGCCGAAGCTCACGCCTTCCATTTCCTTGTCGACCAGCAATGCGCCGATCCCCTTCGCCCCCGGGGCGTCGGAAAGCCGCGTGTAGACGACGTAATAGCGTGCATGCCCTGCGCCACTGGTCCATCGCTTGTTGCCATTAAGAAGGTAGTGGCTGCCCTCGTCGCTTGCGCGAGTGGTGAGGTCAGTGAGCGCCGTTCCGGCATCGGGTTCCGACATGGAAACGGCCACCGTCGCCTCGCCTGAAACGACCTGCGGGATCACTTTCGCCTTGATCGCATCGCTTCCGAATCGCTCCAGCGTGCGAACCGGGCCGACCAGCGCTTCGAATACCGGGAAGGCGACGGCATTTGAGATCATTGCGAATTGTTCGAGCACCAGCAGTGCCTCGAGATGGCCCAGCCCCAGACCGCCATATTCTTCCGGCAGGTTGACGCCCAAAAAACCCATTTCGCCATACCGACGCATCATGTCGGCCGGAACGGAGAAATCCTCCTCCTCCATCTTTCGTGCTAGGTCGGGCAGTTCCTTGCGTGCAAAGGTGCGCGCAGCGTCCTGAAGTTCGCGCTGTTGTTCGGTCAGGCGGAAATCCATCTATCTCTCCCTCGATGAAGGGAGTGCCGCGATGGGTGGCAATGTGCAACCCGGTTCTTGGCCACGATGGATCGAGCCGGGAGCATGGCCCCCGGTGTTCACGGATGAAGGGAAGAAAATGGTGCTGCTGGGGAGGATTGAACTCCCGGCCTCACCCTTACCAAGGGTGCGCTCTACCACTGAGCTACAGCAGCACGGATCCTCCGCAAGAACGCTCGCGGGGTGGAGGCGCGCGCTATTGGCAGACACGGCGGATAAGTCAACCTTCGCTTGCGACACTGGCCGAATTTCGCAAAAGGATTGCGCAATGAGCCAGCCAAACGACAAGATGACCCGCGAAGAGCGGCTTGCAGCGAAACTTCGCGAGAATCTGCGCCGCCGAAAGGGACAGGCGCGGGAAATCCGCGAATCGGATGCAGACAGGGTTTCCAAGCCCGACTCAGACCGCTAACGCGCAGTGCTCCTAGGGAAACAGGGAGCGCCCATGTCCAAGCTGATCCTCGTCCGTCACGGCCAGAGCGAGTGGAACCTCGCCAACCGGTTTACCGGCTGGTGGGATGTCGACCTAACCGAGAAGGGCGAAACGGAAGCGCGCGAAGCCGGTGAGCTGATGAAAGCGAAGGGCGTACTGCCCACGACCGCTTTCACTTCCGTCCAGAAACGCGCCATCAAGACGCTCAATATCGCGCTCGAAGCGTGCGACCGCCTCTGGATCCCGGTGACGCGAGACTGGCACCTCAACGAACGGCATTATGGCGGGCTAACCGGCCTTAACAAGCAGGAAACGCGCGAGAAGCACGGTGACGAGCAGGTGCATATCTGGCGCCGCAGCTTCGACGTTCCGCCTCCCGAGCTCGAGCCGGGCAGCAAGTTCGACCTCTCCGATGATCCGCGTTACGCGGGGATCGACGTGCCGCGCACCGAAAGCCTCAAGCTGACGATCGAGCGTGTGCTCCCCTATTGGGAAGAAGCCATCCTCCCGCAGCTGGGCAAGGGCGAGACGGTCATCATCTCGGCCCATGGCAACAGCCTGCGCGCCCTGGTCAAGCACCTGTCTGGCATTTCCGACGACGAGATAACCGGACTGGAGATACCAACCGGCCAGCCGATCATTTACGAATTCGACGGGACGCAGGTGTCGGGCGAACGCTATTATCTGAAGGACAGCTGATCATGGGGGCAAAGGTCGCAATCGTCATGGGTAGCCAGTCGGACTGGAAAACCATGACCTGCGCAGCCGAAGTGCTGGAGGAACTCGGTGTGGAAACCGATGTGCGGATCGTCTCCGCCCACCGTACACCGGACCGGATGTACGAATTCGCCAAGGCAGCAGAGGCCGATGGCTTTCACGTCATCATCGCAGGCGCAGGCGGCGCGGCTCACCTTCCCGGCATGATCGCGGCCCTTACCCACATTCCCGTCCTCGGCGTCCCGGTCCAGTCCAGGGCCTTGTCCGGAGAGGACAGCCTGCTCTCCATCGTGCAAATGCCGGCAGGCGTGCCGGTCGGCACTCTCGCAATTGGTGAAGCGGGAGCCACCAATGCCGGCCTTTTGGCTACCGCTATTCTGGCCAACGGGGACGCCGCGCTGGCAGAACGGCTCAAGGCCTGGCGCCAGGCGCGCAGCGATGCTGTTACAGAGCGACCGGAAGACTGATGCTGAAGCGGGGCTCGACGATCGGCATCCTGGGAGGGGGCCAGCTTGGCCGGATGATGGCCGTCGCCGCGACCCAGCTCGGATATCGCTGCATCGGCTACTCGCCGGAAGGCGATAACGTCGCTGCCGAGGTCTGCGAGGACTTCTTCACCAATCGCTGGGACGACCAGGCGGCCTTGGCGGCATTCGCCGCACGTTGCGACATCGTCACCTGGGAATTCGAGAACGTGCCGGTCGCGACCGCCCGGGCGTTTCCTTCCGACAAGATATTCCCCGACCCCAAGGCTCTAGAAACGGCGCAGGACCGCCTCAACGAGAAAAGGTTTATCGAGGGGCTGGGCGGCAAGCCGGCAGCCTATGCGAAGATCGATTCCCAAAGCGATCTTGAAGCGGCGACCGACCGGCTTGGCGCGCCCGGCATCGTGAAGACCCGCCGCGACGGTTATGACGGCAAGGGCCAGTGGCGCATCATGTCGGGCCGCGATGCCGCCGCCCTCAAACTCCCCGATGTCCCCGCGATCTACGAAGGTTTCGTGGAATTCGATGCCGAGTTTTCGGTCATCCTCGTGCGCGCCAAGGATGGCGAAATCCGTTTCTGGGACAGTTCGCGCAACGTCCATGAAAGCGGCGTACTCGCAGCGTCCTTCTTTCCGGCCGGAGACGCGGTCGAACCTCAGGTGGAGCAGGCTCGCAAGCTGGCGGGACAGGTGGCCGATGCCCTTGGATACGTCGGCGTGCTGACGCTCGAATTCTTTGCGACTCACGAAGGCCCCATCTTCAACGAGATGGCACCACGGGTGCACAATTCCGGCCACTGGACCATCGAGGGCGCGGCAACAAGCCAGTTCGAGAACCACATCAGGGCCGTTGCGGGACTGCCGCTGGGCGACACGCGCACCACGGCAGAGGCGGTCGACATGCGCAACATCATCGGCAGCGATATCGAGGGTGCACATGCATTTCTCGCGGATGCCGATACCCACCTGCACGATTACGGCAAATCGGAAGTCCGTGGAGGGCGCAAGATGGGCCATCTCACCCGCCTGACCCGCGCATGAGCCTGTTCTGTATCTATGCACGCGCCGCCAATGGCGCGATCGGCAAGAATGGCCAGCTGCCCTGGCACCTGCCCGCCGACCTGAAGCGCTTCAAGGCGCTTACCATGGGCCAGCCGATGATCATGGGCCGCAAGACCTTCGAGAGCTTGCCCGGCCTGTTGCCCGGACGTCGCCATATCGTCCTGACCCGCAAAGAGCGTTGGGACTCCACCGGCGCCGAGGTGGTGCGCTCTGTCGAGGAGGCCCTCGCGACCGCTGGCGATAACGCTGCCGTCATTGGCGGTGCCGCCATTTTCGATGTCTTCCTCCCTCTGTCGGACCGGGTAGAATTGACGGAGATCCACCAGGATTTCGATGGCGATGTCTTCATGCCCCCGCTCGGACCCGAATGGGAAGTAGGCGGACGCGAGGATTTCGACGCTCGGGAAGACATGCCTGCCTATTCCTTCCTGACGTACGAGCGATCGGAATGAAGCGGCGCATTGTCTTTGGGCTTGGGGCAGTAGTCCTGCTGGCAGTTGTCGGCTTCTTCGCTTTTGGTCCGGCGGTGGTCGAGCGGGGCATGAACAAGGTCGATGGTCTGCCCTTGATCGAAGTGTCGGACGAAGCGCGGGCGCTTCATGACAGCCTCACCATCGTCGACCTGCATTCCGATACGCTCTTGTGGAACCGTGATCTTCTGGACCGGGGCGACAGGGGGCATGTCGACCTGCCGCGCCTCCAGCAGGGCAACGTCGCGTTGCAGGTCTTCTCCAGCGTTACAAAGACGCCGCGCGGGCAGAATTACGATGCCAATGGCGCGGACACGGACAATATCACCCCGCTGGTGATCGCGCAGCTTCAACCGGTGCGGACATGGGGAAGCTTGCTGGACCGCTCGCTTTACCACGCGCAAAGGCTTGATCGGGCGGTCGAAGGCTCCGGCAATCAGCTCGTGTCGATCCGCGGCCGGGATGACGTAGCCGGGCTGCTGGGACGCCGCGCGGTCAAGAACAATGGGACCGGCGTCCTCTTCAGTGCTGAAGGCTTGCAAAGCCTCGAGGGCGACATCGACAATCTCGACACGCTATACGCTGCTGGAATGCGCATGGCGGGGCTCACGCATTTCTTCGACAATGAACTGGCCGGTTCGATGCATGGCCTCGAGAAGGGCGGGCTGACCGATATGGGCCGCGAAACCGTCAAGCGGATGGAGGCGATGGGCATGATCGTCGATATCGCGCATTGCAGTCATCAGTGCGTTTCGGAAATACTCGCCATGGCGACCCGCCCCGTGGTCTCCAGTCATGGAGGTGTGCAGGCCACCTGCGACGTCAATCGCAACCTCACCGACGAGGAAATTCAAGGTGTCGCGGCGACCGGCGGGATCATCGGTGTCGGTTATTGGGAGGGCGCCGTCTGCGACACCTCCCCTCGCGCCGCTGCGAAAGCAATGAAACATATTCGCGATCTCGTCGGGATCGAGCATGTCGCGCTGGGCAGCGACTATGACGGCGCGGTCACCGTGCGCTTCGACACGTCAGAGCTGACACAGGTCACCCAGGCCCTGCTCGACGAAGGCTTTTCCGAGGAAGAAATTCGCGCGGCGATGGGCGGCAATGCTCTGCGCGTGATCGGCGAAGGACTGGTGCCGCAATGAGGTTTCTCGACCACCGCGACCCGCTGCCCGAGAGCCTGCGCGGCGCGATCATTGCGCTCGGCAATTTCGACGGGTTCCACCTAGGCCACCAGGCCGTCGCGAAGCAGGCGATCGACTGGGCGCGTGAAGAGGGACGCCCCTCGATCATCGCGACCTTCGATCCGCACCCGGTTCGCCATTTCAAGCCCGACGCCCCGCCATTCCGGCTGACCACGCTGGAGCAGCGGCAGGAGCTATACCTTGCCGCCGGCGCCACCGCGATGCTGGTGTTCCACTTCGACGGCCAACTGGCGGGGACGACCGCAGAAGACTTCGTGAAGGTGTTGCTGGCCGAACATCTCGGCGCGGCAGGTGTCGTCACCGGCGAAGACTTCACTTTCGGTAAGGCGCGCGGAGGCAATTTCGAAAAGCTCGTCTCGCTCGGCAAGGAAGTCGGGATCGAGGCACGCGCCGCCCAGCCGGTACTCGATGGCGGCAAGCCGGTTTCTTCCAGCCGCGTGCGCGATGCACTGCGTGAAGGCGATCCGCAGGAGGCCGCGCGCCTGCTTACCCGCCCCTTCGCGATCCGCGGGATCGTGGAGCATGGCGACAAGCGCGGGCGCACGATCGGCTATCCCACCGCGAACCTGTCGATCGAGCATTATTTGCGACCCAAATACGGTATCTATGCCGTAACGGGCCGTATCCTTTCGACCGGCCAGGAACTCCTCGGCGCGGCGAATATCGGGGTCCGCCCCCAGTTCGAGCCGCCCAAGGAACTGCTGGAGCCATATTTCTTCGATTTTTCCGGCGATCTTTATGGCCAGGAAATCGAAGTGGCCTTCCATCACTTCCTGCGCGGCGAGGCGAAATTCGATTCGCTAGAGGCGCTCACCGCAGAGATGGAGAAAGATTGCTTGGAAGCGCGCCATCTACTAAGCGCGCGCGGCAATGACTGAACAGCGCGACTATAAAGACACGGTCTTCCTTCCCAAGACCGATTTTCCCATGAAGGCCGGCCTCCCCCAGAAGGAGCCGAAGATCCTTGCGCGCTGGCAGGAAGAAAACCTCTACGAAGAGCTGCGCGAGGCCCGCAAGGACCGCGAGAAGTTCATCCTTCACGACGGCCCTCCCTACGCCAATGGCGACATGCATATCGGCCATGCGCTGAACCGCATCCTCAAGGACATGGTGGTGCGTTCGCAGACGCTGCTCGGCAAGGACGCGCCTTTCGTGCCCGGCTGGGATTGCCACGGCCTGCCGATCGAGTGGAAGGTCGAGGAACAGTTCCGCAAGAAGAAGCGCGACAAGAACGCCATTCCGGCGAGCGAATTCCGCGCCGAATGCCGCGCCTATGCGCAGAAATGGGTCGATGTTCAGCGCGAACAATTGAAGCGCCTCGGCCTGATGGCGGATTTCGACAATCCGTACCTCACCATGCAGTTCGAAAGCGAGGCGACCATCGTTGCCGAGCTGATGAAGTTTGCCGAGGCCGGAAACCTCTATCGCGGCTCGAAGCCGGTGATGTGGTCGCCGGTCGAAGAGACCGCGCTGGCCGAGGCCGAGGTCGAATACGAGGACATCACCTCGACCCAGATCGACGTGGCCTTCGAGATCGTGGATTCACCGATTGAGGAACTGGTCGGCGCGCATGCCGTGATCTGGACCACCACGCCGTGGACGATCCCGGTGAACCAGGCTTTGGCCTATGGGCCGGAGGTTGAGTATCAGCGTATTTCAGTAAGCCTCGATATTGATGTCGACTTGCCGGACGGTTCGGACGAACTTGCCCGGTGGATGCGCAACTGCGACTTTTTGCTGAATAATTCATTCCTCGTTGCTACTGAACTGGTCGAAGTCTTTGCAGAGCGTGTGAGGCGTGCGGTGCAAGACAGCGTGGATCCGACAGCAGGGATCACATTGGATGATCTCTACATCAGCTGGGCGGGCAAAGGCTCCGACCTAGCCGGAACCATGGCGCGTCACCCGATGCACCATCTCGGCGGGTTCTATGCCACGCCGCGTCCGCTGCTCGCGGGCGATTTCGTCACTACCGACAGCGGTACGGGCCTCGTCCATATGTCGCCCGACCATGGCGAGGACGACTTCCTGCTCTGCCGCGAACACGGCATCGAGCCGGTTTTCGCGGTCATGGGCGACGGGCGCTATCGCGACGACTGGGAATGGCTGGGCGGCCAAGACGAGCGCCGGCGCGCGGTGATCAACAAGGCGTTTAATTCGCCCGAAGGGCCGATCTGTTCGGACCTTCGCGAAGCAGGTGCGCTGCTTTCGGCCAGCGACGACTACGCGCACTCCTATCCCCATTCGTGGCGCTCCAAGGCCAAGGTCATCTATCGCTGCACGCCACAGTGGTTCGTGCCGATGGACAAGCCCCTCGATCGCGGAGACTTCGACGTTGCCGCGCCCGAAGGTTTCGGCGCCGCCGTCGCAATGTTCACAAGCAAGGACCACTCGACCTTGCGCGAAATCGCCATGCGCGAAATCGAGCGGGTGAAGTTCTATCCCGAAAAAGGCCGCCGCCGCATCGGTTCGATGGTCGAAGGCCGCCCCGACTGGGTGCTTTCCCGCCAGCGCGCATGGGGTGTGCCGATCACGCTCTTCGTGCGTAGCGACGGCTCCTATCTGCAAGACCCGCAGGTGAATGCCCGTGTGGTCGCAGCCGTACGCGAACAGGGCGTCGATGCCTGGGACGAAAGCCGCAAGGCCGAATATCTCGGTGCGGACCACGACCCGGCAGAGTTCGAGATGGTCACCGACATTCTCGACGTCTGGTTCGATTCGGGTTGTACCCACGCCTTTACGCTCGAAGGCGACCGCTGGCCCGACCAACGCTGGCCCGCCGACCTCTATCTCGAAGGCAGCGACCAGCATCGCGGCTGGTTCCAGTCGAGCCTGCTCGAAAGCTCCGCCACCCGCGGCCGCGCGCCTTATGACGCGGTGCTGACCCATGGCTTCACCATGGACAAGCAGGGCAAGAAGATGTCGAAGAGCCTCGGCAACACCATCGACCCGCTGAAGGTCATGGAACAGTACGGCGCCGACATCATCCGCCTCTGGGCGCTCTCCGTCGACTTCACCGAAGACCACCGCATCGGCGATGAAATCCTTAAAGGCGTGGGCGACCAGTACCGCCGCCTGCGCAACACCTTCCGCTACCTGCTCGGCGCGCTCGACGGTTTCGTCGGCGACATGGGCGATGCGGGCGAAATTCCCGAGCTGGAGGTCTACGTCCTTGCGCTGCTGGCCGATCTCGACGGCAAGCTGAAGGCGGCGCTCGAAAGCTACGATTACAATACCTACACGCGCCTCCTAGTCGACTTCTGCAACGAGGACCTGTCCGCGTTCTATTTCGATATCCGCAAGGACTGCCTCTATTGCGACGGTCCGGATAGCGTGAAGCGCAATGCCTATCGCACCGTGCTCGACCTGCTCTTCCACGCGCTGGTCCGCTATGCCGCGCCGGTGCTGGTGTTCACGGCGGAAGAGGCCTGGACCACGCGCTACCCTGACGGCGGCAGCGTGCACCTGCTCGACTGGCCCGCGGTACCGAGCGTGACTGCCGATGGCGCCCGCTGGGAAAGCCTGCGCGAATTGCGCGAACGGGTGACCGAAGCGATCGAACCGCTGCGCCGTGACAAGACCATCCGCTCCAGCCTCGAAGCGGACGTCGTCGTGCCCGCGAGTGCGGTGCCCGAAGGCTTCACCGACGAAGACCTCGCCGAACTGTTCATCACCGCGTCAGTGACGCGCGGCGATAGCGACACGGTGACTGTCACTCGAACCGGCGAATCCAAATGCGGCCGTTGCTGGCGCCTGCTGCCCTCGGTTTCCGAGGACGGTGCCCTGTGCGACCGCTGCGACGATGTCATCGAACAGATGGACGCTGCAGGGAGTTCGGGGGAATGACCCCGGTCCTGCGCAATCGCCTGATCGGCGTGGGGATCGCCTTTGCGATCTATGCGGTCGACCAGGTCGTCAAATGGTGGGTCGACGGCCCGCTCGGCCTCAAGGTGCCGGGCGACAAGCTCGACCTCCTGCCTTTCTTCGATTTCTACCGCGTCCACAATTACGGCGTTTCGCTGGGAATGTTCGAGGCGACCAGCCCGGAGACGCGCTGGATCCTCGTCGGCGTCACGGCGCTGATCGCCCTGCTGGTCACGGTATGGATGTTCCGCGAGAAGCTGCTTGGCGACATTCTCGGCCTATCGCTGATTCTCGGCGGTGCGCTCGGGAATATCAAGGATCGCTACGAGCTGGGCTATGTCCTCGACTATGCGGACTTTCACATCGGGGATTTCCGCCCCTTCCTCATTTTCAACATCGCAGATGCCGCTATCACCATCGGCGTCGTAATCATCCTTGCCCGCGCGTTCTTCATGGGCGACAAGGAAGTCGACGACATGATGGACGGCAAGACGGCAGACGCCGCGGAGAGCAATACATGAACACCTTTACTCGCATCGCCCTGGTGAGCGCCGCCGCAAGCACGCTCGCGGCCTGTGGCAGCGGCGGTTTCCTCAATCGCGAACGTCCCGACGAATTTGCCGTGCAGCGCCAGGCTCCGCTGGTCGTTCCGCCGGACTTCAACCTCGTCCCGCCGGCACCGGGCGCTCCGCGTCCGGCAGAAGGCACGGCTGCAGAACAGGCTCTCGAAGCCCTGTTCGGCGGTCCGGCTGCGCGTAGCTCGGTCGAGACTTCGGTGCTCGACCGTGCCGGTTCTGCGGAGCCGGGCATTCGCAGCATGATCGGTAGCGAAGGCACCAATACGGTCGCCAAGGGCAGCGTGACCCGCGACATCGTGGCCGCACCCGAAGGCGACGGTGCTACGGCGCAGGCCGTAATCCCTGGCTGATTACGCTTCCCTTTTCGGGAAGCTTCAACCGTCGCCGTCTTCCGAAGGTTTCGCTGAGTCCAGCGCGCTGACGAGGAGCTTGTCGATCCGGCGTTCGTCGAGGTCGATGACTTCGAAGCGCCAGCCCTGCTCCTCGAACCACTCGCCCTCGACCGGAAGCTTTTTCAGCACTGCGAGGACGTAGCCCGCGACGGTCGCGAATTCGCGGTCTTCGCCATATTCGAGCCCCAGCCGGTCGGCGAGCGCATCCGCACTTAGCGAGCCCGAAACCAGGAGCGAGCCGTCCGCACGCTCCACGATACCCGGCGAATCGCCCGGATCCTGGTCGCTGGCAAAATCGCCGACGATTGCGGTCAGAAGGTCGACCGGCGTCACGATCCCGTCGAGATGGCCATATTCGTCATGGACCATCGCCATGGCGATATCGGCCTGCTGCAAGACGCGCAGGGCATCCACCGCATCGAGCTGGTCCGGAACCACCTCCGCCTTGCGCAGGAGGTCCTGCAGGATCACCGGACCTCCGGCTACTTGGGCCGCCAGGATTTCGCGGACCCTCACAAGGCCGAGGACCTTGTCGGGGGATCCGTCCGCAACGGGCCACACCGAATGGGGGCTTTCGGCAAGAAGGTTGGATATCGCTTCCTCGTCAGCTGCGATGTCGATCCAGTCGATCTCCGTGCGCGGCGTCATCACTTCGCGCACGGGGCGTTCGGCGAGACGGACCACGCCCGACAGCATCTGGTGCTGTTCGTGCTCGATTACCCCGCTTCGCGTAGCCTCTGCGAAGAGCATGTGCAGCTCTTCCGCCGTAACCGCACTTTGACCGGCCGGGCGCACGCCGAGCAAGCGGATGATGAGGCTGGAAGAGGTGTCCAGCAGCCAGACCAAGGGCGCGGCGACCTTTGCGATGAAGGCCATCGGCAATGCCATCGCAGTGGCAATCGGCACGGCAGCGCGGAGCGCGATCTGTTTCGGCACCAGTTCGCCGATCACGAGGCTGAAATAGGTAGTCAGCGCAATGACCAGGGCAAAGCCGACCTGAGGGGCCCAGTCCGCGGGCAGCCCGATAGCGGCAAGGCGCTCTCCGACCGGACCGCCGAGGCTGGCGCCGGAGTATGCACCCGCGACGATGCCGACGAGAGTGATGCCGATCTGTACGGTCGAAAGGAACTTGCCCGGATCTGCCGCGAGCGCGATCGCCGCTTTCGCTCCGGCACTGCCTTGCTGGGCAGCCCCTTGTAGCCGTCCTGTGCGCGCGGAAACGATGGCGAGTTCGCTCATGGCGAAAACGCCGTTGAGCATGATGAGCCCGGCGATGATGAGCAGGTCTGTCCAGGGAAAGGGGGTCACACTCCTGCGCTAGCACAAATTATCGCGCATGCCAGTGCTTCGCGGAACACTAGGCCGTTTCGCTTGTTTGGAACCTTCAGAGGCGCTGGTGGGCGCGTCCCACATGGCGTGTCGGCACCGGCTCGTAAGGAGTCGCTGGCCGTCATAACTCTTGAAGGGGATATATATATGCAAAAATCACGGATTTTCCTCGCAGGCTTCTCGGCTGTCGCCCTCATCGGCACCTCGGCCTGCGTCACCGACCCGAACACGGGTGAAAAGAAGATTTCGCGCACCGTTCTCGGCGGCGTCGGCGGTGCAGTCGCCGGCGGCCTGCTTGGCGGCGTCATCGGCGGCAAGACCGGCCGTATCATCGGTGCTGCAGGCGGCGCCGCTGCCGGCGGCTATGTCGGCTACAAGATGGACCAGCAGATCAAGGAGCTCGAAGAGCAGACTGCCGGTTCGGGCGTGGACGTCAGCGAAGTTGATGGCGGCGAGGCTATCCTCGTGAACCTGCCGGACGGCGTAACTTTCGCTACGGGCAGCGCTACGATCAACAGCGCTTTCCGTCAGACACTCGACCGGGTCGCGCAGAACCTCGTCCAGTATCCGAACAGCCTGATCGACGTATACGGCTACACCGACACCGTTGGTGCCTCCGACTTCAACCAGCGCCTCTCGGAACAGCGTGCGCAGGCAGTCGCAAACTATCTGACCAGCCGCGGCGTGAGCTCCTCGCGCATCCGCTGGATGGGCTTTGGTGAAACGAACCTTGCAGTCCAGACTGCGGATGGCGTTGCCGAACCGCTTAACCGCCGCGTCGAGATCAAGATTATCCCCTTCGACCAAGACGATGTCGAAGCAGCCCAGCAGGGCAACTGATCCGAGCCTTTCGGAAAAGTCGCAGGAAAGGGGCCGGGCCAAAACCCGGTCCCTTTTTTGTTGGGGTTGCTATTTGGAGGCCAGGGTTGCCGCCCGGTCGGCGAGATGCGCGACCGTTGCGGAATGGATGCCGGGCGCGCTCACGACCATCCCGAATTCGCGCGGGTCGCGCTTGTTGTAATTCAGTTTACGGCCGAAGGCGTCCGAGACCGCGGCCCCCGCTTCGCGCGCGATAAGTGCCGCTGCAGCGATGTCCCACTCAAAACCCCAGCGCAGGGTCGCGACCAAATCGGCCTCATCCGCTGCAACCATGGCCATGCGCAGCGCAATCGAGTTGGGCTGGTAGACTTTCTCGAGCATCCGGTCCTGTTTCATCAGGTCCGCTGCAGGGACACGGGCACCGGTGAATTCCTCGCGCTTGGACGAAACGAGCTTCTCACCGTTTCTCCAGGAACCCTGTCCGGCAGTTGCCTGCCATACTTCCTTGCGGGCGGGCGCACAGAGCGAGCCGATCAGAGGCCGACCTGCACTTATCAAGGCCACCGACACCGCCCAGCCCGGACGGCCACGAATGAAATCGCGGGTGCCGTCAATGGGATCCACGAGCCAGATAAGATCGCGGTCGAGACGCGCCGGATCGTCGACTGTCTCCTCCGAAAGCCAGCCGGCTGCGGGCAACAGAGCGCCTAACTCCCGCTTGAGGAAGGCGTCGACGGCCAGGTCGGCTTCGCACACCGGGCTGCCCGGAGTCTTTTCCCAAGTGCGCACGTCGTTGCCCGCGCCGGGCCAGAGGTCCAGCGCGATGCGCCCCGCTTCGGAGACGATCGATTCGAGTCGCTTTGCGTCGATCATGGATGGGAAGCGCACCTGCACCCGAAAGTCGCACTTTTCAAGCGCGGCCAGACATGCTTATGCGGCCCCGCAACTCGATTCCCCCAGCCGCGCAATACGCGAAGGACGAAAGCCCGAAATGAACATCCACGAATACCAGGCCAAGGAACTCCTCGCTAAGTACGGCATCGCCGTTCCCGCAGGACACGCAGCGATGACCGTCGAAGAAGCGGTCGCAGGCGCGAAACAGCTTCCCGGGCCGCTTTACGTCGTGAAAGCCCAGATCCACGCCGGTGGCCGCGGCAAGGGCAAGTTCAAGGAACTCGGCCCCGATGCGAAGGGCGGCGTCCGCCTGTCGAAGAGCATCGAGGAAGTCGAAGCGAACGCCAAGGAAATGCTCGGCAACACGCTGGTGACGATCCAGACCGGCGACGAAGGCAAGCAGGTCAATCGCCTCTATGTCACCGACGGCGTCGACATCGCGCATGAATACTATCTCTCGATGCTGGTCGACCGCGCCACCGGCCAGGTCGCCATGATTGCATCGACCGAAGGCGGCATGGACATCGAGGATGTCGCGCACGAGACGCCCGAGAAGATCACCACCATCACCATCGACCCGGCACAGGGCTTCATGCCCCACCACGGCCGCGCGGTGGCCTTCGCCCTCAAGCTGACGGGCGACACCAACAAGCAGTGCCAGAAGCTCGCTAAGCAGCTCTACACCGCTTTCATGGACCTCGACATGGAAATGCTCGAGATCAATCCGCTGGTGGAAGACAAGGACGGCAACCTGCTCGTCCTCGACACCAAGATGAGCTTCGACGGCAACGCGCTCTACCGCCACAAGGACGTGGAAGCGATGCGCGACGAGACCGAGGAAGACCCGGCCGAAGTCGAAGCATCGGAATACGACCTCGCCTACATCAAGCTCGACGGCAACATCGGTTGCATGGTCAACGGCGCAGGCCTCGCCATGGCAACGATGGACATCATCAAGCTGAACGGCGCCTTCCCGGCGAACTTCCTCGACGTGGGCGGCGGCGCGACGACCGAGAAGGTCACTGCGGCGTTCAAGATCATCCTCAAGGACCCGGCGGTCGAAGGCATCCTCGTGAATATCTTCGGCGGCATCATGCGCTGCGACACGATTGCCGAAGGCATTGTCGTGGCGGCCAAGGAAGTCGAGCTGGACGTGCCGCTGGTGGTTCGCCTCGAAGGCACCAATGTCGAAAAGGGCAAGGAAATCCTCGCCAATTCGGGCCTGCCGATCGTTCCTGCAGACGACCTGGGCGATGCCGCTCGCAAGATCGTGGCAGAGGTGAAAAAGGCGGCCTGAGCGCCGCCCGGATTTACTCGACCCGTTCGAACCGGAAAACGAGCTCGCTTATCTCGCCGCCTGCGCTCTTCATGCGCACGGCGGCGACGAGGCCGTTGTCGCCATCGCAACGCAGTGTCAGCGCCCGGAAATAGGCAGCGCAGTCCTCAAGAGCGATGAGCTTGAAGGTTACCATGCCTTCCTTGTCTTCCCACGCGGTCAAGTCGGCGTTGAAGTGCTTGAGGCGCATGACCAGCGAGCCTTCTTCCTCCATCAGGTAGATATGCTCGGTAAACATGATCTCGGTTTCATCCTTCATCTGGATGAAGGTGCCGACCATGGTGTTGCCTGTGGGAAGCAGCCAGCTTTCGTGCGCGGGGGCACCGCCTATCCCGGTGCCGCTCCATTGACCTACCAGCCACCCCATCTGCTCTAGCGAAGCGGGCGGCGGGGGGTGGTCCTCCGGCGTGTCCCGCACTTCCTGCGCGGCGACCGGCGAGCTTGCCAGGGTGAGAGCCGCTGCAATCATCATCCAGTCGCGCATCGCAAACCTCCTGCCTTTGCAGGGAAACTATTCGCCACGCCATCCATAGTAAAGGTGAGCAGCCTGCAGCGCTTGACCTGAGGATTTCCGCGGGCGAGAGGCTGTTGCAAAGGTTTCGAATATCCGTCCTGCCCAACTTGACGTTTACGTAAACGCAAGCTAGGCGGGCGGCACAGTTTCTATCGAGAGGAAGGTAACACCCATGAAAATCCTCGTCCCCGTCAAGCGGGTGATCGATTACAACGTCAAACCCCGCGTGAAAGCCGATGGCTCGGGCGTGGATCTGGCGAACGTCAAGATGAGCATGAACCCCTTCGACGAAATCGCAGTCGAAGAGGCGATCCGGATCAAGGAAGCCGGTAAGGCGGAAGAGATCGTCGCCGTGTCGGTTGGCCCGGCAAAGGCACAGGAAACGCTGCGCACTGCACTCGCCATGGGTGCGGACCGTGCGATCCTCGTCGAAACCGACGATGAAGTCGAACCGCTCGCCGTCGCCAAGATCCTCAAGGCTATTGCCGAGGAAGAGCAGCCTGGCATCGTGATGCTGGGCAAGCAGGCGATCGACGACGATTCGAACCAGACCGGCCAGATGCTCGCAGCCCTCATGGGCCGTCCGCAGGGCACCTTTGCGAACACCGTCGAAGTCGATGGCGACAGCGTCACCGTGAAGCGCGAAGTCGATGGCGGTCTCGAAACCGTAAAGCTTACGCTTCCGGCCATCGTCACCACCGACCTTCGCTTGAACGAGCCGCGCTATGCTTCGCTGCCCAACATCATGAAGGCGAAGAAGAAGCCGCTCGATACCAAGAGCCCGTCCGATTACGGCGTCGACACCGCGCCGCGCCTCAAGACGACCAACGTCTCCGAACCGCCGGTTCGCCAGGCAGGCGAGAAGGTCGAAGACGTCGATGCGCTGGTCGCCAAGATCAAAGCGCTCGGCATCGCGTAAGAACCCGGACAGGAAAGGAATAGACTTATGAAAACTCTCGTCTGGGTCGAACACGACAATGCCGAGATGAAGGATGCAACGCTGGCTGCGGTCACTGCCGCCAGCAAGCTGGGCGAAGTCCACCTGCTGGTTGCAGGTTCAGGCTGCCGCGCTGTCGCGGAACAGGCCGCCAAGGTTGCGGGCGTGGGCAAGGTCCACCTCGCTGATGACGCAGCTTACGAGCATGCACTGGCTGAGAATGTCGCGCCCCTGATCGCCGATCAGATGGGCCACCACGACGCTTTCGTCGCACCCGCCACCACCACTGGCAAGAACATCGCACCGCGCGTTGCAGCACTGCTCGACGTAATGCAGATTTCGGACATCCTTTCGGTCGAAGGCGAGAAGACCTTCACCCGTCCGATCTACGCCGGCAACGCCATCGCCACGGTCGAATCGTCCGACGCGAAGCTTGTCATCACCGTTCGCGGTACCGCCTTCGACAAGGCGGCGACCGAAGGCGGCAGCGGCACGATCGAGGAAATCTCCGGCCCTGCCGATGCTGGCCTGTCCAGCTTTGTGAGCGCCGAGATCGCCGAGAGCGACCGCCCGGAACTTACCAGTGCCAAGGTCATCGTTTCGGGTGGCCGTGCGCTCAAGGACGGCGAGACCTTCGAACAGATCATCACGCCGCTTGCGGACAAGCTCGGTGCAGGCATCGGCGCATCGCGTGCCGCGGTCGATGCCGGCTACGTCCCCAACGACTACCAGGTCGGCCAGACCGGCAAGATCGTCGCTCCGGAAGTCTATATCGCGATCGGCATCTCCGGCGCGATCCAGCACCTTGCGGGCATGAAGGATTCCAAGACCATCATCGCCATCAACAAGGACGAGGACGCACCGATCTTCCAGGTCGCCGACATCGGCCTCGTGGCGGATCTATTCAAGGCGGTCCCGGAGCTTACCGAAAAGCTTTAAGTCAAACTTCGACTTGAATTCATAACCCCTCCGCTACATTATCGTAGCGGAGGGGTTTTTCTATGTTAGGTCGCAAATCATTACTTTCGCTTGTCATAATAGCTTTGCTAGCGGGATTTCCGTCGGGCATCTCGGCTAAGGAGCGGGAGCCTGAATTGCTCATGCCTCTCGGCCCGTGGCAGCTCGATATGGGCGAACACCGATGTCGACTCGCACGCCTTTTCGGGTCTGACGAAGAAAAGACCATCTTCATGCTTGATCAATGGGGGCCCTCGTCTTCCGCACAATGGGCGGTCGCAGGGCCGCAGGTGCGGGACATCAAGAAGACCGGGCGTGCCACTTTCGAATTCGGCCCCGGCGGAGACGGCGAGGAATTCCGCTATACCGGGGCGACCTTGGACAATTACGGCGCTGTGATCGGCGGCACAACAACGGTGGCTGCGACACCCGAGGTCGAGGAAGGCGCAGAGGAGCGCGACTGGAATACCGATCCGCGCGAAATCCCCGCGCTCGATGCAGAGGCCGCAGATTCGATCGACAGGCTCGCGATCGATCAGAGGGGCTCGACATCGTTCGCACTGAGATTGGGTTCACTTCAAAAGCCTATTCAGGCCCTGAACCTGTGTATCGAGAATTTGGTCGAGAGCTGGGGTTTCGATGTCGAAGAACAGAGGGCTGTTGCGATACCGCCGAAGATCACGAATCTCGACGTGGTCGCTAACCGTATCATGCGGGAATATCCCGCCGAGGCTTTGCGCAAAGGCGCTCAGGCAGATTTTCACTTGCGTGTGAATGTGGGCGATGACGGGCGCATCGAAGATTGCACCCTTCTCAACCAGACTCTCGCGAAAGACTTCGACATGAAGCGTCACCCCTGCACGGTTTTCCAATCCCACGCGAAGATCGAGCCGGCTCTTACGATCAGCGGCAACCCCGTCCGGAGTTTTTACACCACACGCATTGTGTACCGGATGAATGGCAATGCCCCCTGAGAAACGGGAGCGCTCGATCTCCAACACGAGCACAGAAGTGAAGATGCGATCTCTGTTTTACGGACTTGTTGCATGCGCCATGGCAACGATGGTTGCTGAAGGTTCCGCGCGAGATATTGCGGTAATCTATCAGCCTTCGAACGAGTGGTCGGTCGAGCGTCAAGCCGACCGCTGCGTAGCCCGAAGGGCTTTCAGGCATGAAGACGAGACTGCGAGGCTTGTCTTCGAGCACGGCGGTCGCGGCGACACCTTCAACATGACGATCATCGGCGACGCTGTGAGGAACACCCATGGTCCCCTGATTAGCGTGCAGTTCGGACCCGCAGAAAAGCCCAGTGGACGCAACTATACATCTGCAGAAACACGCGGCGGCGATGCGGCGCTTGTGTTGTACGGGGCGCGCTTCTCGCCAGCGGAAAGAACCGCAGATGGCAGCTTCATCGTAAAAACCCCCGACGCCGAGCTCCTGGACGCGATCGAGTATCTCCAGATCGAGCGCGCCGGTCTGAAACGCTTCCGGCTGGAGACAGGCGGCTTGCTCGAACTAAGCGAGGCGATTGACCGGTGCACCGAGGCGCTGGAAACATCGTTCCTGTCGACGGACAGAGGGGGTGTGGTCGCGAGCAGGGCGGTTCCCCTGGATCAGGGCAGTTGGGTCCAGCAGAGCGACTATCCCGGTCTCATGCAAAAATACGGCATGGGCGCGCGGATAGCCGTCAGATTGACCGTGGGTACTGCTGGTCGAGCGACCTTCTGTCAGATCCAGAACTCAACCGTGCCGCAGATGTTCGAAGACGCCCTATGCCTTGCCCTTATGCGGCGGGCCAAATTCGAACCGGCTCTCAATGAGGATGGGGAGAAGGTGCCTTCCTATTGGAGTCTCACGGTAGACTTCCGAATGAAACAAGGGCGGCTACATTGAGGCAAGCAGTTGGCTGCCCGCATGGAGCGTCAGGCCGACGAGTCCGCCCACCAGCGTCCCGTTGATACGGATGAATTGGAGATCGCGACCAACTGCGCTTTCCACACGGTCGGTCAGTGTCGTGGCATCCCAGCGGCGGACGGTTTCAGATACCAGCTGCACGATCTGGTCGCCGTAACGCGTCGAGATACCTACGGCAGTGCGGCGTGCAAAGCGATTGACCTGTAGCTGGAGCCGGTGGTCATCGCGCAATGCAGCGCCAAGCTCGCCCAGGGTTTCGCCGAGATAGGAAGGTCCGACACCGCCGGACTCCTTGATCGACCGGATCAACCTCGCCCTGATCCGCTCCCAGACGCCTTGCCACCAATCCGCAATCGCGGGATTGGTGAGGAGCTCGCTCTTCAACCGCTCGACCCGTTCCTGCATTTCCGGATCCTCGCGCAGGCCCTTGGCGAGTTCTTCCAGCCCTTCCTCGATCTTGTCGCGAAGCGGGTGTTCCGGATCGACGAGCACTTCTGCAAGGAGCTTGTAAAGGCCATCGATGACCGAATTCGCGAGCCGCTCGTCCAGGCCGGTAAAGCGTAGGACGGCGTTGGCGCGCTTGTGAACCATGTCGCGGACCAGCGCTTCATTGTCTTCCAGGACCAGGCCGGCCCAGCGAATGATCTTGTCGATAAGCGGTTTGTGCCGGCCATCTGCGATCATTGCATCCAGCATTCCGCCCAATAGCGGAGCGATCTCCAGCTTCTCGATCTGCGCAGCGATGCCGCTTCGCACCTGAGTGCCAAGCCGGTCGGGATCGAGGGATTCGAGGACCTCGACAGCTAGGTCCCCGGCGCCGGCGCGTATGCGTGCATCCTGCGCAGCCTTGGGATCGGCGAGGTAGGAGCCGACGGCGCCGGCAAAGTTCATGGCGCCCATCCGTCTCGCCACTACCTGCGGCGTCAGGAAGTTGCTGCGCAGGAAATCCGCCATCGTATCGGCGATGCGATCCTTGTTTTCCGGGATGATTGCGGTGTGCGGGATCGGAAGCCCGAGGGGGCGCCGGAATAGCGCGGTAACCGCAAACCAGTCGGCAAGGCCGCCGACCATTGCCGCCTCGGCAAAAGCGTGCACGTAACCCCATGCAGGGTGCACAGCCAGGTAGCGGCCGGAAAGGATGAATATCGCAGCCATCAGGACGAGCATGCCGGTCGCCGCGCGTCGCATCGCTCGCGCACGGTCCGGTGGTATCTGTCCCGCCGTTGCTCCGGAAAGGGGAGTTAGTCCATCCGCCATAATCAGGCGACGATCACTCGGCCGGATCGATCCCGGCTTCTCCGTGTGCGTTACCGGAAACAGGCTTGCCGTCATCGCCAGGGCGATAGGTCAGGAAGCGCCTGCGCATCCATGGTCCCGCACGCTTTTCGAAGCCGTCGGCGAGACTGAAGCCCGCCGGGACGATCAGCAGCGTCAGGAGGGTGGACAGGATGAGGCCGCCTATGACCATGGTGCCCATCGGGGCACGCCACGCGCCATCGCCCGAGCCAAGCACACCCGACAGCGCCGTGGGAACCATGCCCGCGGTCATGGCGACGGTGGTCATCACAATCGGCTGGGCGCGTTTGTGACCCGCGTCGATGATTGCGTGCAGCTTGCGAGTGCCGCGATCCATCTCTTCGATAGCGAAGTCGATCAGCAGGATGGAGTTCTTCGATACGATGCCCAGCAACAGAAGGATGCCGATGTAGACCGGCATGGATTGCGGCTGGCCGAACATCCAGACAAGCAGGATGCCGCCGAGCGGGGCCAGCGCAAGGGACGTCATGTTCACCAGCGGGCTCATCAGTCGCTTGTACAGCAGGACGAGCACGGCAAAGACCAGCAGCACGCCGGACATGATCGCGATGAGCAGGCTGGAAATCAGCTCCTGCTGCCATTCGTCCTCGCCCACCACGTCGCGAATGACGCCTTGCGGCAAGTCCTGCAGGATCGGCAGCTGGTCGATTTCCTGCTGCGCCTCGCCCTTGACGACGCCCTGGGCGAGATCGGCGCCGACCAGCACACGGCGGTTCTGGTTATAGCGCTGGATAGCCGTGGGCCCGGAACCGAAGGATACTTCGGCGACGCGCGATAGGGGAACAGAGCCGCCCGACGCTGTCGGCACCGGGAGGTTCTTGATCGTGTCGAGGTTCTCGCGCGATTGCTCGGGCAACTTCACCCTGATCGGGATCTGGCGATCGGAGAGCGAGAACTTGGCTGCGTTCTGCTCGATTTCGCCCATGGTGGCGATACGGATCGTCTGACTGAGCGCGACGGTGGACACCCCGAGCTCGGCAGCGATGTTATCGCGAGGCGTGATCAGGATTTCCGGCCGGTTGATGTCGGCGCTGATGCGGGGGGCGATTAGAGAATCGATGCCCTTCATCTGCTCGACGAGGGTGGCGGCCGTTTCGTTCAGCAGTTCCGGATCCGAGCCCGCAAGCATGACCGTCATGTCGCGGCCGGAACCGAAGCCGCCCGATTGCGATGCAAAGCGCACGCGGGCATCGGGGATCTGGGCGAATACAGGAGCGATTGCGCGCTCGAATTCGATCGAGGTCCGTTCACGGTCCGGACGAAGCGTCACGTACAGCGTTGCCTGCCCTTCGCGCACGCGCTCCAGCGCGAGCTCGACTTCCTGTTGCTCGTAGAGAATGTCGGCGACCTGATCGACGACCCGCTCTGTCGTTTCGAGCGTGGTGCCCGGCACCATTTCGATTTCGACGCGGCTGTTCTCGTCGTCGATGACAGGCTGGAATTGGGCCGGAGTTATCGAAAAGAGGAGGATGGTCAGCAGCAGCGAGAAATAACCGACGCCCAGCATCCAGATACGATGATCAAGGAAGCGCGCGCGCATATATTGCCAGCCATTGCGGATGTTCTGGCCGCAGAAGCGCACGACCAGGCCTATGGCCGCAAACAAGGCCAGAATAGCGAGGAAACCGGCGGCGAGGGAGGCCACGAGCTGAAGCAGTTCGATAAGACGTGAAACGAGCCCGGCAAAGAAGCCGTCATCTGACCCGACGACAGACTCTACAAGCTCTAGCCCCGTCAGCATGCCCGAGACCGCAAAGGTCGCTGCGGCAGAAAGCACCAATGTTACCAGCACAACGCTCAGCAGACCGATAACATAGAGCCACCGGCGACGCGGGCTCTCTATTCCGTCACGCGCCGCATACATCTTGCCTCGGTCGAGCGACCAGCGCAGCACGTCCATATACCGGTCCATCATCGGACCTTCACCGTGGGATTGCTGTCCCTGCGCCTTAAGGAAGTAGGCGGCGAGCATCGGTGTGATCATTCGTGCCACTGCCAGGGACATGAGGACAGCGACCACCACGGTGAAACCGAAGTTCTTGAAGAACTGGCCCGAAATTCCGGGCATGGCGCCGACCGGGAAAAAGACCGCGACGATGCAGAAGCTGGTCGCCACGACCGGCAGGCCGATTTCATCGGCTGCGTCGATCGATGCCTGATAGGCGCTCTTACCCATGCGCATATGTCGCACGATGTTCTCGATCTCGACGATGGCGTCGTCGACCAAGACCCCGGCGACGAGCGCCAAGGCAAGTAAGGACAACTGGTTCAGGTTGAATCCGAGCAGGTCCATGAACCAGAAAGTGGGGATGGCGGAGAGCGGAATCGCAACCGCGGAAATCGCCGTCGCGCGCCAGTCGCGCAGGAAGAAGAAGACGACAACAACTGCCAGAATCGCGCCCTCGATCATGGCCGCCATGGCACTGTCGTACTGATCCTTCGTGTATTTGACGGTGTTGAAGAGCGGGATGAATTTCACGCCGGGGTTGGCGGCCTCGATCTCTTCGATCTTGACGAGAGCCTCCTCGAACACGGTAACGTCCGACGCCCCCTTGGCGCGGGACATTGCGAAGTTGACGACTTCCTTGTCGCGCACCTTGCTGATCGAAGTGCGTTCCGAAAAGCCGTCACGCACACTCGCCACATCCGAGAGCTTCACCGTGCGGCCACCCCCGAGCTGGATCTGACGCTCGCCAAGCTCGAAAGCGCTGGCATTATTGCCGAGAACACGAACCGACTGACGCGTACCACCCACCTCGGCCATGCCGCCTGCTGCATCGAGATTATTCTGACGCAGGACACTGTTGATCTGACTGGCAGTAACGCCAAGCGCCTGCATGCGCGGCAGGTCGAGAATGACCTCGATTTCACGATCGACGCCGCCGAAACGGTTGACCTCTGCCATACCTTCGATGCCGAGCAGCTGCTTCGCGACCGTATCGTCGATGAACCAGCTGAGGCCTTCGATCGTCATGTCGTCGGCTTCGACGGCGTAGATGGCAAGAAAGCCACCGGAAATCTCTTCCTTGGTGATCCTGGGCTCCAGAATTCCATCAGGCAGGCTGCCGCGGATCTGGTCAACTGCGTTCTTTACTTCTGCAACCGCATCGTTCGGATCGGTGCCGATCTCGAATTCAATAAACGTATTCGAGCTGCCCTCGCGCGCAGTGGAATTAAGTGAAGCCACGCCGTTGATGGAGCGCACCGCGGATTCCACGCGCTGCGTAATCTGGTTCTCGATCTCGGTCGGAGCGGCGCCAGGCTGCGAGATGGTGACGTTGACCGCAGGAAATTCGATGTCCGGATTGTTCACCACGTCCATGCGGGCAAAGCTGATCAGGCCCGCCAGCAGGAGAGCCGTGAAAGCAACCAGCGGAATGACTGGATTGCGGATCGACCATGCAGAGATATTGCGGAAATTCACGCGCCTATTCCCCGCCCAGCTTTACCAGGTCCGGCACCACCGTTTCGCCTTCGGTCAGGAAGCCGCCGGCCCGAAGAACGACCTTTTCCGAACCCGTCAGGCCTTCCGAGATGACGATGCCGCGCGAGGTAACCTCGCCGGTTGTAACGCTGCGGCGCACGGCCTTATTTTCGCCATCGATGACGAAGACATAGTCACCCTCGCGATCGGACAGGACGGCGCTTTCGGGCAGGATGGGCGCGACGAGCGTCCCGCTCGAAATCGTTGCGGTAGCGAAGCCGCCGGGACGCAACTCAGGCGCGTAAGGAAGCGCAATGCGGGCGGTGCCCTGGCGGTCCTGCGCATCGATAGTCGGCGCAAGCTGCCAGATCTGGCCCGAGAAGGACTTGTCGGAACCCGAAGGAGTGACTTCAGCGGATTCACCGGGTGAAAGGCGCGCGAGGTCCGCTTCGCTCAATCGCGCAAGCATTTCCATCTCACCGCCCTTGGCGATCAGGAACAGCGGCGGGGAGCCACCGCTGACGGTCTGGCCCGGCTCGACATTGCGTTCGAGGACCAGCCCGGCGCTCGGCGCAACGATATTAAGACGTGCATTGCGAGCCTGGAGTTCGCGCAGGGATGCCTGGGCCACACGGACGCGGGCGACTGCTGCATCGCGGGTGGCGGTCAGGCGGTCGACATCGGCCTTGGATACGAATCCACGCTCGACCAGCTGCAAGGCGCGGTCGAGATTTGCCTGCGCCAGATTGGCATCGGCCTGGGCGACCTGGATCTGGGCCGCGGCGCTCTGCGCCTGCTGTGTCTGGACGGAGCGGTCGATGACGGCAAGAACCTGGCCCTGTCGCACCCAGCTGCCCTGCTCAACCGGCACGGAGATGACCCGGCCACCTTCGCCTACGACACCCACGGGCATCGCCCGGCGCGCGGCGAGCGTACCTGTCGCAGTAATTTCACCGGTCACGGTCGTGCGGCCAGGCGCAATCACGCTGATCGAGGGCGCCTGTGCATCGCGATTGTCGTCGGCAGCAGTCTCGCCGCCCGACATCAGCATGTAACCGCCGATGATTGCGGCAAGGATGAGGATCGCAGCAATCACCCAGCGGGCCCTGCCGGTCGTGAAGCGCGCGAAACCGCCCTGCTCTGCGAACTTCACGTCCGAGGCATCACCAAGGTCGGATTTGATTTCGGTCTCGTAATTCATTCGTTCGCCCCGGCCATCACAACCTTGTTACTCGATCACTGTATTAGTCGAGTAAATCACAATGCGCAAGACTGCGCGTTTCCGCCCTAGGAGCGTGCTTCGATGAGAGCAATGGCGCACTCTATGAAGGTGCGACCCTGCCTGACGAACGGGCACCAAAAAGGGCGGCGAGTTGCCCCGCCGCCCCGATCTGATCTCTATATGCTTTCGGCGTTACCGTACCCGGCCACGCTGGACGAGGTTGGCGATGCCGAGCAACACGACTGCGCCGACCACGGCAATGATGAGGCCGGTCAGCGAGAATTCCTGCACGCTACCCTGAACGCCGAGCAGCGGGCCGGCGATCAGGTTGCCGAGGACCGAGCCTATGCAGCCGACGACGATGTTCCAGAAAATGCCCATCGAAGCATCACGGTTCATGACGAGACTTGCAAGCCAGCCGGCAATACCACCGACGATAAGTGCGATAATCCAACCCATTGAATTTCCTCCTGTTATTTGCCGTCGCCCTCCCCCCGAAAGAGGCAAAATGACGGAAGAACCCTACACCGCATGGCGGAGCAGGGATAGTCGGAAAGCGAATGGATTCGGGATTGGTTCCCGCTGCCGGAACCAATCAGTACTTGAACTGGCGCTCGTAAAGGTCGCGATAATGCTGGATGCGGGTGACACGAAGGCCCTGCATGCCGGAACGGTCTACCGCCCGCTGCCATGACGCGAATTCTTCCAGCGTCAGCCCGTAACGCTCGAGCACCTCGTCGATGGTCAGCAGGCCGCCGTTGACGGCAGCGACCACTTCGGCCTTGCGACGCACGACCCAGCGCTTCGTCTTGGGCGACGGAAGGTCCTTCAAGGTCAGCGGCTCGCCAAGCGGGCCGATTACCTGTGCAGGGCGGATGTCCTGGTTCTCGATCATCTATTTCTCTTTGTCGCCATGCACCGCACCATTTGCGGCTCGAGAAGGGTTTAGCCCGGCTACTTTGCCATGCACTAAATCAGTGTGGTTAATGGCGCTTTTACCATTCTCGCAGTTTTCGCGCCGTACTTCGCCGAAGGCTTCGAAGCCGCCGACCGAACCCTTGGCGAGTTCGGCACGCAGTTCGCGAGTCGCCTCGAGGCGCGCGACCAGCTCGGTCCAGCGAAACCGCTGCAAAACCTCGCTTTCACGTCCGTCGACGAAAGCCTTCCTATTGATGTGCCCCTCAAACATGCCATCCTGAATAGCGCGCTATGGTAAAGAGACTGTGAAGCATCAGCTCCGGCGCGAAACCGTAAATGGTGGAGATGCGGCGCAAGGCCGTGTATGGGGCGCGCCATGCCCGAATCCCGTCTTCTCGAACCGGCCGCTGCGGCCGATCTTTTCGACCTGCCTCGTCCGGCCAGCGAATGCCGCATCGTCGTGGCGATGTCGGGCGGCGTCGATTCGTCAGTCGTGGCCGCGCTCGCTGCAAAGAGCGGGGCCGAGGTCATCGGCATTACCCTCCAGCTCTACGATTACGGCGCCGCCACAGGGCGCAAGGGCGCATGCTGCGCGGGCGACGATATTGCCGATGCCCGCGCCGTGGCCGATCGCCTCGGCATTGCACACTACGTCTACGATCACGAAAGCGCCTTTCGCGAGGACGTGGTCGAAACGTTTGCGGACGAATATCTGGCCGGGCGCACGCCGGTTCCCTGCATCCGTTGCAACATGGGCCCCAAGTTCACCGACCTGTTTGCCATGGCTCGCGAGCTCGGAGCGGACTGCCTCGCCACCGGACATTACGTCCGCCGCGTCATGGGGCCCGCCGGAAGCGAGCTACACCGCGCAGTGGATCCCGCGCGCGACCAGTCCTATTTCCTCTATGCGACGACGCAGGACCAGCTGGACTACCTCCGCTTCCCGCTCGGCGGATTGCCGAAAGCGGAAGTGCGCGAGCTGGCCGAAGCGGCCGGCCTGCGCAACGCGGCCAAGCCCGACAGCCAGGACATCTGCTTCGTGCCGGATGGCGACTATGCCAAGATCGTCAAAAAGATGCGTCCCGAGGGCGCAGCTGCCGGAGATATCGTCCACGCGGCGACAGGCGACGTTCTCGGCAAGCATCAGGGCGTCATCCATTACACCGTCGGCCAGCGCCGCGGCCTCGATATCGGCGGCCAGCCGGAACCGCTCTATGTCGTGAGCATCGACGCGGAAGCCGCCCGCGTACTCGTCGGTCCGAAGCGAATGCTCGCCGTGTCGAGCGCGACTGTCATCGAGACGAACCGCATCGGCCCGGTCCCGGATGCAGGTCTGACGGCCAAGGTGCGCAGCATGGCCAAGCCGGTTCCGGTTACGATCGAGGGGCCTTTCGGCGAAGGGGCGACAACGAGGATTCGCTTCGCGCAGCCAGAGTTCGGCGTGGCGCCAGGACAGGCGGCCGTCATCTATGCAGGTGAAAGGGTCGTCGGCGGCGGCTGGATCGACGAGACCGAACGCCTCACGGCGTGATCAGCGGTCCCATTCCTTGAGGATGCAGCCGTAGCCTTCACGGTAGGTCGCCGTATCGGAAGCGATGAGCGGCACGCTGGCGGTCACGGTCATCGAATCCGTATTCTCGCTCAGCATCACGAATTCCATGCCCTCCAGCTTGTCCTTCGCGCAGTCCGAAAGGCTGCGTCCGGCAACGAAGCGGCACGAACACGCCACGCGTGCGCCATAGGCCGTGCCGGCCTCGGCCGTGCGCCTCACGCTGTCGCCCCAGGCCAGCCAGAGCCCGCCTGCGAGCAGCACGACGAGGATCAGGAGCCACAGCCAGCGGCTGGAAAGAATTGAGCGATTTTTCGCCATTGCGAGAGCGGTTTCCCCGTGCGAGTGCATGCGTATGATTCTGCGGTCGCGCTCCCTTATCGCCCTTGTCCTTGCCACTACAAGCCTCGCGTCGTGCGGAGGCCCCGGACCTGCAGAAGAGCCGCCACTGAGCGAAGAAGCGATGGCCGCCGTGACGGACAATGCAGGCGCGCCGCGCAAGGCCCTGGCCCGTGAAATCGACGATTTGTTCGAGATGGAAGGGCTTGGCGATACCCGCGCGCTCGTCGTCATGCACGACGGCCAGATTGCGGCGGAGCGCTATGGCGAGGACTATGATGCCGACACGCGTTTCGTCAGCTGGTCCATGGCGAAGACCGTGACCGCGATGCTGATCGGCCAATTGGTCGGTGACGGCCTGCTGCGTCTCGATGCGCCCGCCCCCGTGCCGCGCTGGCAACGGAGCGGCGATCCGCGCGCCGATATCACGCTGCGTCACCTGCTCCAGATGCGCTCGGGGCTCGAGCATACGGAGGCCGGCGACCCGCCCTACGAGAGCAGCGAAGTGCGCATGCTCTTTCTCGAGGAGCGCGACGACATGGCCGGTTTCGCGACCGCCCAGCCGCCGGAGGCCGAACCCGGCGAGAGGTTCGAATATTCCTCGAACACCACTGTCATCCTTGCCGACATTGCCGCTCGTGCACTCACGGAGAGTAGCGATCCCGACGAGCGGCGCCGCGCGGTGAGCGACTATCTCCATGCCCGCCTGTTCGATCCTCTCGGGACGGACTCCATGGTCCTCGAATTCGACCGTGCCGGCACGCTGATCGGCGGTAGCCTGATGCATGCCGACGCCCGCGACTGGGCGAAGCTGGGCGAGCTCCTGCGCCGCAAGGGCTCGCACCGCGGCGAACAGCTCGTGCCGCGCAGCTGGGTGGAGGAGATGGTCAAACCTAGCCCGGTGTCGCCGCATTACGGACTGCAGACTTGGCTCAACCGGCCCAATGGCGAGGATGAGCACCCGCTCTTCCCGAACCGCGCGCCGCAAAGCGCTTTCGCAATGATCGGCCACATGGGGCAGTATGTTTTTGTCTCGCCCGAACAGGGGCTGACCGTGGTGCGCCTCGGCCACTCCAATGCCGCCGAACGCAAGGCCATGCTGCAACAGCTGGCCGATATTATCGAACTCTATCCCGCCGAAGGCAGGTAAAACTCGCCCTTCACCACGGTAACGCAGTCGCCCGACAGCCAGGCCTGATCGCCTTCGCGGCGACAGGTCGCATGCCCGCCGCGCTGCGAAGCCTGGAAGGCCGTGAAGCTGTCGCGGCCGAGCTTCTCGGTCCAGAACCATGTCAGCGCGGCATGGGCCGAGCCTGTGAAACTGTCCTCATCGACGCCGCCGCCTGGAACGAAGACCCGGCTCACGACATCGGTATCGCTCGCGCGTGCCGTACAGATGAACTGGTCGTTCCCGAGCGCTTTCAGCCCGCGCATATCCGGCTCGATCGCGCGCACTTCGTCTTCACTCCCGTAAAGGTAGACGCCGTATCCTTCGGGGTTGAGCCAGACTTCCTGCGGCTGTGCACCCAGCAGCGACACGGCATCATCCCATGACCCGCGCTCTGTCGGGATCAGCGGAAGACCGAGTTCGTAGCCCGCACTACTCTTTCGCACTTCCAACAACCCGGCCTTGCGCGTGCGGAAAGTAACGCGGTCCTTACCGCTCTTCGACAGCAGCACATGTCCGCTCGCCAGCGTCGCATGACCGCACAGGCGCACTTCCTCCGTCGGTGTGAACCAGCGCAACTCGTAATCCGCCTGCCCGCTCGCATCGGGAATGACGAAGGCGGTCTCGGCGAAGTTGTTCTCTTCCCCGATGGCCTGAAGGACATCATCGTCCAGCCAAGCTTCCAGCGGCATCACGGCAGCCTGGTTCCCCTTGAACGGCGCATCCGCAAACGCATCCACATGCCAGTATTCGAGTGCTGTCACTTTTCGCCTCCCAGACGATCGAATTCGTTTTCCTCCACCAGCGGGTTGTCGGGTTCATCGACATGGCCTTCGGGATCGATGTGGATCAGCAGTTCCATATCGGGGAACTGGCCGCACAAGTCCTCCTCGACCCGCTCGATGATGTCGTGCGCCTCTTCGACGGTCATCGTCCCGGGCAGGTCGACATGGAACTGCACGAAATCGCGGTGCCCGCTGGTGCGAGTGCGCAGGTCGTGCAGGTTCGACAGCTCGGGATGCTTTGCAGCGGCCTCGACGAAGGCGAGGCGTTTTTCCTCGGGCCATTCGCGGTCCATCAGATCGTCCACCGCATCGCGCGCGGCGTTGAAGGCACCCCAGGCAAGCCACGCCGCGATGGCGAGACCAAAGGCCGGGTCTGCGCCCCGCAACCCCACGAACTGGTCGAGCACCAGGGCCGCAATCACTGCAAGGTTGAGGAAGAGATCGGACTTGTAATGCAGGTGGTCGGTCTGGATCGCGAGGCTGCGCGTCCGGCTCATCACGTAGCGTTGCCAGCCGAGCAGCGCGAAGGTCAGCACGATCGCCACCAGCGACACGCCGATCCCCTCGGCCGCGGCCTCGGTCTGCTGGCCCTCCGCAAATTGCAGGATGGCGCGGGTCGCGATGCCGAAAGCCGACAGGGAGATGAGCATGACCTGGAAAATCGCCGCGAGCGCCTCTGCCTTGCCGTGGCCGAAGCGATGGTCTTCGTCCGCCGGCTGCGAGGCTATCCACACGCCGGTGAGCGTGGCGATGCTGGCGATAAGGTCGAGCGCGGAATCGGCAAGACTGCCGAGCATGGCCGTCGAACCGGTTTTCCAGGTCGCCCAGGTCTTGAGCGCCACGAGGATGACGGCAACGCTGATCGAAGCGAGCGCGGCGGAGCGTGCGAGGCGGGCGCGATCGGTGCTCATGGATAGAGCAACGTGTTGGACCAGCCATCGGTCGGCGCTTTCCGCGTGAAGCGACGGCGGTCATGCAGGCGGTACTGGCGGTCCTGCCAGAACTCGATCGCGGTCGGCGTCAGCAGGAAGCCGGTCCAATGTGGCGGACGCGGGATGTCGCCTTCCGGATAGCGTTCCTCAAGCGCGGCAACACGGTCCAGATAGACCTGCCGGTCGGGCAGCGGCCGCGACTGGTCGGAGGCCGCCGAACCGATCTGCGAGACACGGGGTCGCGAATGGAAGTAGGCATCGGCCTGTTCGCTGCTGACTTCCTGTAGCGACCCCTCGATACGGATCTGGCGGCGCAGGCTTTTCCAGTGGAACAGGAGCGACGCCTGCATATTGGCGCGGATCTCCTCGCCCTTGCGGCTTTGGGCATTGGTGTAGAACACGAAGCCGCCGCCCTCGCCCCAATGCGTGCCATGTCCTTTCAACAGCACCATGCGCACCGAGGGCATGCCGCTTTCGCTGGCCGTGGCGAGCGCCATGGCATTGGGATCGTTCGGCTCGCTGGCCTTCGCCTCTCCGAACCATTCTTCGAACAAGGTGAACGGATCGGTGACGGGAATCGCGCTTTCGCTATCGCTCATCGGGCAGTCCTACAGAGTGGAACGGGTGGAACACAGTCCTGGGGCAAAAAACGTCGCCCGCGCATTTGGCCGCGGAATGGCGGAACTTCGCGGGGATGAGGATGGTTGAAGCGGTGCATGACGCGTTCCCTATATCCCGCTTCGTCCGTAGGAAAGCCTCTCCGCTTGCGCGGACAACGTGCTGCACCTAGCTAACACGCTATGGCCGATCCCTATTCCACCCTTGGCGTCCCGCGCTCTGCATCCGAAAAGGATATCAAGAGCGCATACCGCAAGCTCGCCAAGGAGCTTCATCCCGATCGCAACAAGGACAACCCCAAGGCGGCCGAGCGCTTCAGCGAAGTGACCAACGCCTACGACCTGCTGTCGGACAAGGACAAACGAGCCCAGTTCGACCGGGGCGAGATCGATGCCGAGGGCAATCCGACCAATCCGTTCGGCGGCATGGGTGGCGGGTTCGGCGGCGGCGGCCACCCGGGCGGCCAGCGCGGCTTCAGGGCCGAGGATTTCCAAGGCTTCAGCCAGGAAAACGTCGACCTGGGCGACATTTTCGAAGGCTTGTTCGGCGGCGGGCGTGCAAGCTCGCGCGGTCGCGGCGATCCGTTCGGCGGGCGCCGTGCGCCACCGCCCAAGGGCGCAGACATAGCCTATACCTTGCGCGTGCCCTTCACCGATGCGGCCTCACTCAAGGACCAGCGGATTACGCTGGCCGACGGCAAGACCATCGACCTGAAGCTGCCCAAGGGTGTCGAGGACGGCACCCAGATGCGACTCAAGGGCAAGGGTGAACAGGGTCCGGGCGGCGCGGGTGACGGGCTCGTCACGATCCGCATCGACCGGCACAAGCTCTACAAGCGCGAGGGCGACGATGTGCGCTTCGACCTGCCGATCACGCTCGATGAAGCGGTAAACGGCGCCAAGGTCCGCGTGCCCACGGTCGATGGTCCGGTCATGATGACCATCAAGGCCGGCACCAGCGGCGGATCGGTCCTGCGCCTGAAGGGCAAGGGTTTTTCCAAGAAGGACGGCAGCCGCGGCGACCAGCTCGTGACGCTCGAAATCCAGCTTCCCGCCGACCTTGGCGAACTTGCCAAGCGTCTCGATGGGTGGAAGGACGAAAGCGACCCACGGAGCAAACTCGGGGTATAGGGCCTTTGGTACATCATCCGCTTCCGCAGCCTGAAGAGCGCGAGGTACGGTCGCTCTCTCCGGAAGCGAGGCGGCAGGAGGCGGTCACACTGCGCGGCCGTGTGGCCAAGCGGGTCGGTCCCGGCACTTATTTCTTCCAGGTCCTGAAGCGCACCGCCGTCGGCACGTTCAACGACGGCTTCATCCATGCGGGCAACCTCGCCTATTTGGCGATGCTGTCGATCTTCCCCTTCTTCATCCTGGGCGCAGCGATATTTTCGCTGTTCGGCGAAGAGGCGGAGCGGGCTGCCACGATCAACGCTGTCCTTGTCGCCCTTCCCCCCATGGTCGGCAATGTGATTGAACCGGTCGCGCGCGATGTGATCGAGGCGCGTAGCGGCTGGCTGTTGTGGGCCGGTGCCCTCGTGGCCCTGTGGACCGTCGGCAGCCTTGTCGAAACCATCCGCGATATTCTGCGCCGGGCCTATGGGACCAAGATGACCAAGGCCTTCTGGAAATACCGGATATTCTCGACCGGCGTCATCATCGGCGCCGTCCTGCTGCTGATGCTCTCGCTCCTCGCACAGGTCGTCATTGGCGCGGCGCAGCAAGTGATCGAGGCCTATTTCCCGCAGCTCGTCAGCTACATTACCGACCTCAGGATTTCGCGCATCCTGCCCGCAATCGGCCTGTTCGGCTCGCTGTACATGATCTTCTATTCGCTCACCCCGTCGCATTATCGCCACCGGCGGTATCCAAAGTGGCCGGGCGTGCTGTTCACGACCCTGTGGTGGATCCTCGTCACGACGCTGATGCCCATCGTGCTGCGCAGCTTCTTCACCTACAACCTGACCTACGGCAGCCTTGCCGGGATCATGATCGCGCTGTTCTTTTTCTGGCTTGTCGGGCTTGGTGTGGTTATCGGCGCGGAATTGAATGCGGCGCTTGCCGAAACCCCCGAGGAAGAAGAACTGGGCGGAGAAGGCGAAGCAAACACGGCCGCGCAGACGGATTGAAGATCGAAGGAAGGAAGGCAGCTATGGGCTCACTGATGCAGGGCAAGCGCGGACTGATCATGGGTCTCGCCAACGACAAGTCGCTGGCATGGGGCATTGCCAAGAAGCTGCGCGAAGAAGGCGCGGAACTGGCGTTTTCCTACCAAGGCGAGGCTTTGAAGAAGCGCGTCGGCCCGCTCGCGGAACAGCTGGGCAGCGACTTCACTTTCGAATGCGACGTATCGGATATGGATGCGCTCGACAGCGCGTTCGACACGCTGAAAGAGCGATGGGATACGATCGATTTCGTCGTCCACGCGATCGGCTTCTCCGACAAGAGCGAACTGCGCGGAAAATATGTCGACACCAGTCTCGACAATTTCCTGATGACGATGAACATCTCAGCCTACTCGCTGGTCGCGGTGGCCAAGCGGGCGCGCGAGATGATGCCCAATGGCGGCAGCATACTGACGCTGACCTATTACGGCGCGGAAAAGGTCATTCCGCACTACAACGTGATGGGCGTCGCCAAGGCCGCGCTGGAAACGAGCGTCCAGTACCTCGCCAACGATCTCGGCCCGCAGAACATCCGCGTCAACGCGATCAGCGCCGGACCGATCAAGACGCTGGCGGCCAGCGGCATCGGCGACTTCCGCTACATCCTGAAGTGGAACGAGTACAATTCGCCCCTGCGTCGCAATGTCACGATCGAGGACGTGGGCGGATCGGGCCTCTATTTCCTGTCCGACCTGTCATCGGGCGTGACGGGCGAAACGCACCATGTCGATGCCGGCTATCACGTCGTCGGCATGAAGCAGGAAGACGCTCCGGACATCGCGCTCGACAAATAGGTCAGGCGACGTCGGGCCAGATGCCGCGCGTATCGTAGACGGCCTTGCCCTGGCGCTCTTCGGGCGGGATCACCTTGAAGACATCGTGGTCGACCAGCGTGATGAGGACGTCGCTTTCCGCGAGCGCAGTATCGATATCGACCAGTTCGGCACCCGTCCCGTCGAATTCCTTCGGCAGCTCGCCCGCATAGGGTTCGACCACCTGCACGCGCTCGCCGAATTCGCGCGCGAGGCTGGCTGCGACATAGCGCGCAGGGCTTTCGCGGAAATCGTCGATATTCGCCTTGAAGGCGAGACCGAGACAAGCGATTTTCGCGCCCGGGTTCGCCTCTACCAAAGACTTCGCGCGGGCGAGGACGTGATGCATTTTCGCGTCATTGGTCTCACGCGCCTGGCGGATGATCTTCGCTTCTTCGGGCGCGCCGTGGACGATGAACCACGGATCGACCGCGATGCAGTGCCCGCCCACACCGGGGCCGGGGGTGAGGATGTTCACGCGCGGGTGCCGGTTGGCGAGACGGATCACTTCCCACACGTCGAGCCCCTGCTTGTCGGCGATCATCGAAAGCTCGTTGGCGAAGGCGATATTCACGTCGCGGAAGCTGTTTTCGACCAGCTTGGTCATTTCCGCGCTGCGCGCATCGGTAGTGACGCATTCGCCCTTCACGAAGCGCTTGTAGAAAGCCAGCGCCTTGCGAGCACAGCGCGGGGTGATGCCGCCGATCGAGCGATCGTTATGCGTCAGCTCCTCCAGGATCTTGCCTGGCAGCACTCGCTCCGGGCAATAGGCGAGGCTGACGTCGGGCTGTCCGTCCGTCAGGCCGGGCATGGCGAGATCGGGTCGCTCGGCCGCCATCGCATCGCGCATGGCCTCGGTCGTGCCGACGGGCGAGGTGGATTCGAGAATCACCACGTCGCCCTTCTTGAGGACCTTTGCCACGTTCTTTGCCGCAGCCATGACATAGGACGTGTCCGGCGTGTGATTGCCGTCCTTGGCAAAGGGCGTGGGCACGGCGATGACGAAGACGTCGGCCGGGGCGACTTCGGTGGAAGCCTTGAGCAGGCCGCGCTGGACCACCGCTTGCACCAGGCCGTCGAGGTCGACTTCCTCGATATGGATCTCGCCGCGATTGATCGTGTCGACGACATTCTGCGTCACGTCCACGCCGTGCACGGGGCAACCCGCCCGCGCGATGATCGCCGCCGTGGGCAGGCCGATATAGCCAAGTCCGATGACACAGACTTCCGGTTTGATGTCGCCGCGCATTGTAAGTGTGATTCCCGTCCAAAATTCCCCGCCTGCCTAGCCGACGAGGGTAAATTTACCAGTAACGCTAAGTCAGGCTTTCGCCAGCAGGTCGCAGATACGCTGTGAAGAGTGGCCATCCCCGAACGGATTATGCGCCCGTGCCATGGCGGCATAGGCATCGCCGTCGTCGAGCAGGCGCATTGTCTCGCGCACGATGGTGTCGGCATCGGTGCCCACAAGCTTTGCCGTGCCCGCCTCCACGCCCTCGGGGCGTTCGGTCGTCTCGCGCATGACCAGCACCGGCTTGCCGAGGGCGGGCGCCTCTTCCTGCACGCCGCCGCTATCGGTGAGCATGAGATGGCTGATATCGACAAGGCGCGCGAAATGCGGATAATCCAGCGGTTCGATCAGCGCGACATTGTCGAGCCCCGCAAGCTGCTCGTTCATCACGGCGCGCACATTCGGGTTGAGATGGACGGGGAAAATAACCGCAACATCATCACGTGACGCAATAGTCTTAACCGCATTGGCTATATTCTGCATCCCGTCGCCAAAGTTTTCGCGGCGATGGCTGGTCATCCCGATGATGCGCTTGCCCACAAAACGCGCCTCGAGATCGGCAAGGCCCGAGGCAAGCGAAGGCTCCTGTTCGATGCGCGCGGTCACCCATTTGAGCGCGTCAATCACCGTATTCCCCGTTACGTGAACGCTGGCAGGATCGACGTTTTCCTTGAGCAGGGCTGCAGCGCTGGTTTCTGTCGGCGCGCAGTGTAGCGCAGCAAAGGTGCCGACAACCCGGCGGTTCACCTCTTCGGGCCAAGGGTGATAGATATTGCCGCTGCGCAGGCCCGCCTCGACATGGCAAACGCGGATCTGGCGGTAATAGGCGGCGAGCGCGCCTGCCATGACAGTCGTCGTATCGCCTTGCACCACCACCCAGTCGGGCTGTTCTTCGTCGAGCACCTTGCCGATGCCCGTAAGCGCGCGGGCGGTGAGCTCGTCGAGCGTCTGGCCCGGCGTCATCAGGTCAAGATCGTGGTCGGGCGACACCCCTGCGATATCGAGCACCTGGTCGAGCATACCGCGGTGCTGCGCAGACACGCAAACGCGGCTTTCGAAGCGCTCGTCCGCCTGCAAGGCGTGGACAAGCGGGAAAAGCTTGATCGCTTCGGGCCTGGTGCCGAAGACGGTGAGGATTTTGGGGCGCGCGGTCATGGCGTTGCGCTGTAACCGCAATTGGTTAACGGGCCATAGACCTTATTCGGGCCGTTCGTCGGTCTCGGCATCGCCGGCAACCACGGTCGCTTCGGGCTGGGGCAGCGCCTCTTCATCGCCCGGCAGCGGTTCGCCGCGCTCGCGGGCAAGACGCTCCATATATTCGCGCTCGATCATTTCGACATCGCGCTGCTGCGCCTCGGCATCTTCATCGATAGTCGAAAGGCGCTCCGCGCGCTGGGCCGCGATGATTTCCGAGAAGCGCACGGCAGAGCCTTCGCGCTTTTCCTCATAGGCCTTGTCGATGAATTGCTCGGTACAGCCGGTGAAATTTGCCGGGCCGGTCGGGGTGCAGGACATGATGCCCGAGGCACCGACCATTTCGAAGCTTTCGACGCGGTCGGCCCAGCTCTGGTTCGCCGGGCTCTTCGAATAGCGCAGCGCTTCGGGGATGCGATAGCGTTCCGCCTCTGCCTTGCGCGCACAGACGACGATTACGTCGCCCTCGCTCGGCGGGCATTCGTCTTCGCCGTAGACGATGACCATGTTGTAGCGGTCGTCACCCGTGTCCACCGGCACCTGGGCGATCGCCGGAGCGCCGAGCGTTGCGCCGGCGATTGCGGCAAAAGCGAGAAGCGGCTTGGACATGATCAACCTCGTGAATTGTGTGCGCCCGCGACTAAGCGCGCGCACGCGTGAACTGTCAATGAAGCGAACGGGCGCGCGGCCCGGTTCCCGTCCCGCTAGATACGCTCGGAAATGCGGATGGCGGCGCGGCATCCGAGGCGGATGAGGCCCGAGAGGACCGGATAGGCGGGCGCACGCTCGGCCCCCGCGGCAAGCGCCGCATCGCGGTGTTCGCGTTCGTCTTCGCGAAATTGCTCGATCATCGCGGCAAGCTCCGGATCCTCGCCGGTTTCCTCTAGCTGGTCGAGCTGGTCGGAATAGTGCTTGTCGATCTCGGTCTCGACCGCAGCAGTACAGGCCATGGCCGCTTCCGGCCCGATCATCGCCGTGACTGCACCCAAGGCGAAACCGGCGCGATCCCAGAACGGCTGCAGCGCTGTCGGGCGCACGCCCCGGCGAGCCATGAGCGCATCGAACTTGGCCCGGTGATCGGCTTCCTGCTCGGCCATTCCCGCGATTTCCGCCGAATGCGGTCCGCGATCGCCCATGACGGCAAGCTGTCCCGCGTAAATCCGCGTGGCGCCGAATTCTCCGGCCTGATCGACGCGGATCATGCGGGCGATGTGGTCGGGGGTCTTGGTCATACTGCCTTGTCCTTTGCCAACAGGCGCAAGATGGTGAGCCCGCCCAAGGTGGACAAGAGGAAGTTGAAGCCCGCAAGGCTGATACCGAACAGCGTCCAGGGCGCTTCGTCGCAGCGCACCAGCGGGGCGTTCATGATGGCATCGAGCGCGCTCTGCCCGTCACCGGGTAGCGGGGCAGCGGCACAGGAGGTGATTCCTTCCCACAAATCGTATTCCACACCGGCGTGAAAGAACCCGATGGCGCCCGATGTGAGAATTCCGCCGGCCGCCAGCGCGACGAGCAGCTTCTTGTTCGGCTTGAAGAACGACAGCAGCGCAAGTGCCAGCGCAGCGAAGTGGGGCCAGCGCTGCCACCAGCACATTTCGCACGGATAGAGGCCGAAACCGTATTGCGAGATATACGCGCCCGCCAGGAGCGCGGCAGGAAGCGCAAGGGCCAGCCGCTGGGCCAGCTGCATCGAGGGGGTCTCGGTCATAGCGGGCGGGTGCTAGCCCTACTTGCGGCGCGCGGCAACCGAGCTCGGGGACGTGCGGCTGAGCGTTTGCAGCGCATAGTGGAGCTGGAAATCCTCGATGCCCTGCTCCTCAAGCTCCGCAGCCGTCATCTGGAAGCGCGGATCCTGGCGCTTGTCTGCCTCCATGTCCTCGTCCTTGAGGCCCAATTCGTTGACGAGATGGCCGCGAAGATCGCTCTCGCGCATCAGGAAGCGGTTGCGCTTTGCTAGGTCCGGATCGGACAGCTGCGGCACAGTGATGTCGGGCTTGATGCCACCTTCCTGCACCGAATGGCCCGACGGCGTGTAGTAACGCGCCGTCGTCAGCTTCAGCGCGGCATCGCGGCCCAAGGGCAGGAGCGACTGCACGCTGCCCTTGCCGAAGCTGCGCTCGCCCATGACCACTGCACGGCGATGGTCCTGCAGCGCGCCTGCCACGATTTCGCTGGCGGAAGCCGAGCCGGCATCGATCAGGACGACGATCGGCAGTCCTTCTGCGATGTCGCCCCGGAATACGGTTTCCGCTTCGTAGCTGATCGATTCGCCGCGCGCCCTGCCGCGCTGGGATACGATCTGCCCGTCGGTAAGGAACAGGTCGGAGAGCGCGACAGCCTCATCAAGCGATCCGCCCGGGTTGGAGCGCAGGTCCAGCACGAGGCCGGTCAGGCGGCCCGTGGCCTGCTTCTGCAAGTCCTTCCACGCGGCGAAGACATCGCTGCCGACATCGCGGGAGAACTCGTTGATCATGATATGACCGATGGAATTCTTCTCCAGCTTCCAGGTCACCGGTTCCAGTTCGATCAGGCCGCGCGTCACGTCGACTTCGAAAGGCTCGTCACGGCCTGGGCGGAACACGGTCAAGCGGATCGAAGTGCCGGCCTTGCCGCGCATGCGCGCGACGGCTTCATCGAGTTCGAGGCCGTAGATCAGCTCGCCATTAAGGTGCGTGATGTAATCGCCTGCCTTGACGCCCGCTTCATCGGCCGGGCTGCCGCGGAAGGGCGAGATAACTTTCACTGCACCATCTTCACCGACGACCGAGAGGCCAAGGCCGGAGTAGTTGCCGTCGATCATGGTTTCGAGGCGCTGGAGGTCCGATCCGTCGAGATAGCCGGAATGCGGGTCGAGCGCTGCCAGCATGCCGTCGATCGCGCCGTTGATAAGGACATCGTCTTCGACCGGCTCGACATAGCTCGCCTTGATGCGCTGGTAGACCGAGAAAAGCTTTCCGAACTCGGGCCCGGCGCTGCCTTCGACGCGGGCCAGCCCGGCAGTCGTTGCGGGGACCAGCGCAACTGCGGTCACAAGGGCTGCGGAACGGGCCAAGACGGCGAATTTCATCGGCAATATCCTTCAAACGAATACGCATTGTATAGCGCACGCTGCGTGAATGAAAGGTGAGCCGCAAGCTGTCCCGCAAGGGAACGGTTTTTCGACCGACCGCCTAGCGTAGAAGGTCGAGCGGATTGACCGGTTCGCCATCCCTGCGAACCTCGAGCGCGACTTGCGATCCGGCAGGGCCGGCTTGTCCGAGCGGAGAGCCTGCCGTGACCGACTGCCCCACCGCCACCGATACGCGTGACATCCCCGTAATGAGGCTGGTCCAGCCATTGGCGTGTTCGATAATCGCGATTGCGCCGAAGCCCCGGTACGGTCCGGCGAACACGACACGTCCCTCGCCTGGAGCGACGACCTGTGCGCGGGGCCGCGCCGCCATCGCCAGACCGGAACTGCGCTCGCCGCTCGCATCGGGATCACCGAATCCGGTCACGACGCGGCCCCCGACAGGCAGGATATAGCGATCCGGAGCAGCGGTTGAACGCGGCAAGGGCCGGGGGGTGGCCGCAGCAATGGGCGAGGACGCAGGCGCGCTTCCCGGCCGCAGCACCGGCCCGGGCAGTGCAGCCAGGCGGCTTCGCATCGCGGCCGCCGCCTCCAGGTCGCCGACCAGGCTGTCGAGGTCCCGGGCCTCTTCGGCAAGGAACAGGGCCCTTTCCGCCTCTCGCGAAGCGCCGCCAGCGGCGCGCTGGGCTTGCAACCGCTCTTTCTCCGCAAGGGCGAGCATATTGCGCCTGCGCGAATCGAGGCTGGACTCGGCCGCACGAAGGCTTTCGAGTGTTTGTAGCTGGCGCATCTCGACATCGCGCGCGAGATCGAGTTCGGAGCGCAGGCCGGATGTCCGCTCTTTCACGATCGGGATTGCGGCCGACAGGGCAGCCCTTGTGTGCACCAGATCTTCCAGCGAGCCCGGCTGGAGCGCCGCCAGGGCCAGTGGGCGGCGCGCCATGGTCTGCAGAGCCGCAGTGAGCCGCATGAGCGGTTCCCGCTTCCGCGAAAGCTGGCGATCGAGGTTCTGTTTCTGGATATTGAGCAGGGCCAGTTCCGCCTCCGACGCGGCAATGGCAGCTTCGGATTGCTGGACGCGTGCGGCAAGCGCGGCCGCCTCGCTTTGCGCCTTGCCTGCACTTTCCTGCAATCGGTTCGCCCTCTGCTCGAGCCGTTCTGCCCGCGCACGGGCATTGCGCTGCTGCTGGCGCGCTGCCTCGAGCGCCTCACGCGCTCCGCTCGCACCAAGGGCGGCCGCAGCGCTTGCGCCACCGGGCGATGCGGTCCCCGGCAAGGCGAGGACAAGGGCAATCAACAGGGCCGTGGAAATGGCTGCGGCGCGGATCATGACGCCATTACTGCCCCATCACCCACTGCGATGATAGGGGTGACCGGCGATGATCGTAGTCGCACGGTACAATTGTTCGGCCAGCATCGCACGCGCCAGAAGGTGCGGCCAGGTCGCCTTGCCGAAAGCGAGCAGGAGGTCCGCTTCGCGTCGCTCTTGCTCCGAATGCCCGTCTGCCGCGCCCAGAACGAACCGACATTCACGCATGCCATCGTCGCGCCACCGCTCGAGAGTTGCGGCCAGCTTCTCGGACGAAATATCCTTGCCGCGCTCGTCCAGGAGCACGGTTTTATAGGGCGATTGCGGCTCCGGGATCCGCCCGCCGGTCTCGGGCAATTCGGTGAATTTCACCGGCCATGTCAGCCGTTTCTCATATCGCGCCACGAGCTCCGCCTCCGGCGAGCGGGCAATTTTTCCGCGAGCGATAATATGGAGAAGCAAAGCGCCAACCTCGACAGACAATCTCAGACCGGGCCGAAGGCCCGGCAAGGGCGACCGCCCGCCCGCAGGCGCCCGAAGCGCAGCGGAGGAACAGCGCCGAGGACGCAGCCGCGGAGGCGGCTGCGCAAAGCGATTAAGCCATGCCGGCTACCGGTGGTGCGTCACCGAATGCCCACATACGCTCCAGATTGTAAAAGCTGCGGACTTCGGGACGGAAGAGGTGCACCACGACGTCACCGGCGTCGATCAGGACCCAGTCCGCTGCCGGAAGGCCCTCGAGTTTCACAGGGCCAAAGCCCTCTTTTTTGACCGTTTCGGCAAGCTTTTGAGCCATCGAAGCCACCTGGCGGGTAGAGCGGCCCGAAGCGATCACCATGTGATCGGCAATCGAGGTCTTCCCTTCGAGATCGATGGTCACGATCTCCTGCGCCTGGTCGTCGTCGAGTTGCTTGAGCACGAGCGAAAGCAGCGGATCGTCCTTGGCATCAACCATGCGAACCACTTTCGCCGTGTCGGTCCCGGAACTGGCCGGGTTGGTATGCGCCTGTGTCATAGGCGTGCATCGTACTCCTGAATGCGGGGGTCGAAGAGACCGTGGGTATCATGGGAAAGGCAACGCGCATCATGGCGCAGTTGTTTCCTCCCGTGACGGGATCGGACGATGAGTCACCTGGTCTCGAAGGGTTTTACCGGCGTGGCGCGATGCCCAGTCGGGATCGGCGCGGCGGATTGCCGTGGCCGAACGCGGGTCGGGATCGAAACGCAATGTCACCAGTGCCGGTGCGCTCCATTCGCCCCCATTAGCAAAGCTGGCGAGAGGAACACGAAAGCGCCCCAGCCAGGCCATCGCGGGGCTTGCGATAGCGGCACCATCATAGCCGGGCCGCGCGATGACCGCAATCGGCATCCTTCGCGCGATCCCCCGCCAGTCGCGCCAACGGTGGAATTGGGCAAGGTTGTCGGACCCCATAAGCCATACGAAATCGTGCTTGGGATAACGCCGTTGGATCGCGCCCAGCGTATCGACGGTATACCGCGTCCCCAGCTCGCGTTCGATTGCGGTCGCGCGGATCGGCGCGCGGCGGGCCTGCTCCATCGCCGAGGAAAGGCGAGCGGCTAACGGAGCCATTCCCTCCTTGGGCTTGAGGGGATTACCGGGAGAAACCAGCCACCAGACTTCGTCCAGCCCAAGCGCCTCTCGCGCGAATAGCGATATGCGCCTGTGGCCGCCATGCGCGGGGTTGAAGCTCCCGCCCAACAGGCCGATTCGCCGTCCATTCGCGCGGTACGTCATTCCCACCGCCTAGCACTGCGGCAAATGCTTGTCAGCGCGCCAAAATAGGACCGAATCGGGCGCGGCGTGGTAAACACCGACTTAATCTTTGGTTCCCGGTCTTGATCGGAAATTTCGCGTCGATGAAACGACTCGTCCCGCCAAATCATCGACTCGTGGATTCCGGTAAGGGTTTATTCGATTTTCGCGGGAACCTTTGTTAGCGATCTCAAACAAGGGTCAAAGACCAAGGGACGGGTCGTTTTGGATAAAGACATCGCAAGCGGCGGGCGCATTGCCCGTATCAAGAGCTGGTTTCCGGATCGCGAATTTTTCATGCGCTCCGAAGGCCAGGTTCGCTTCATCACCATTTCATCGCGCGTACAGATGACCGCAGCGGCAGTGGCCGTCACGGTCCTTCTTGTGTGGGCGCTGTCGATGGCAATTGCCGGCTGGGCGCAGTACCGCGCCTCCGCAGATCGCGATCTCCTGCTCGATCGTGAAGCCAAGGTCGCCACCCAGGAAGAACGTTTCGCCGCCTATAGCGAAGACCTCGACGCGGTGAGCGACGATCTCGACCGCCGGATGGAATTCATCGAAGGCGTCGCAGAACTGCTTCCCGAAGATCTCAAGGTGGACACGGCCGTATCCGATTCGACCGGTGAAGCCGCCGCCACGGTCGAAAAAGTTTCCGCCGCGTTTCCCGAAGCCGCCAAGCTCGCCCGCATCGAAGCGCGCCAGCTTGCCGTAGTCGAAGGACTGACCCGCTACGCCGACTGGCGTGCGCAGCGCGCCGCAGAAGCGCTCAAGAAGCTCGACCTCAATCCCGCACAGGTGATCCGCACCAGCCGTAACCAGGCAATGGGTGGTCCGCTCGACGGTCTGGCCACTGCCGCCGACGGTTCGATCGATCCGCGCTTCGAACGCCTCGGCCTGTCGATGGAGCGCATGGCCGCTCTCGAACAGGCGCTTGAAGGCGTCCCCCAGTTCGCCCCGGCCCGCAAGGACCTGATCTCGTCGGGCTTCGGCTATCGCCGCGATCCCTTCAACGGCCGCGCAGCGATGCATAACGGCCTCGATTTCCGCGGCGCTACCGGCACCCCGATCTATGCCGCCGCCAAGGGCCGCATCACCTTCGTCGGCCGCAAGGGCGGCTATGGCAACACGGTCGAGATCACCCACGGCAATGGCCTGATGACGCGCTATGCGCATATGTCGCGCTTCAATGCCAAGGTCGGCCAGCAGGTCGGCGCAGGCGACACCATCGGCGCGATCGGCAGCACGGGTCGCTCCACCGGTCCCCACCTCCATTTCGAGGTCCGGATCAACAACAAGGCGGTCAATCCGCGCACCTTCCTGGAGACAGCCCCCCATGTTCTCGAAGAAATCCGCCGAGCACCCGAGCTCGCCCACGCCCACTAATTCCGGACGCAGCGCACCCATGGCCAGCAAGAGCAATTCTACGTTTTCGGTCCTCGGTTCGGACCTTGCCATCAAGGGCGACATCAAGGCTTCGGCCGACCTGCATATCGACGGCAGCGTCGAAGGCGACATTTCCTGCTCCAGCCTCGTGCAGGGCGAAACCAGCACCGTCACCGGCGCGATCAAGGCGGAAAGTGCCCGCCTGGCGGGCACCGTCAATGGATCGATTACTGCCCGCGAACTGGTCATCCTGAAAACCGCCAAGATCAATGGCGATGTGTTCTACGATGCGCTGACCATCGAACAGGGCGCACAGGTAGAGGGCCGCTTCGCTCACCGCGATGCGAAGCCCGCCGCAGCGGCGCCGCAGCAGCAGGCGAGCAAGCCGGACCTCCAGGTCGCCAGCTGACACCGCTTACAGTTTGGAGGGGATGAAGGTCGCCCTGCGCACGACGCAGGGCGACCTTCTTCTTTTCGTGGTTGCTGAACCTGCCGCTTAGTCGAGCACTTCGGCGCGCAGAGCCTTGCGGTCGAGCTTGCCGATCATGGTCTTGGGCAGTTCTTCGCGTACTTCGACACCGCACACGCGTTCGTGCTTGCCGATGCGGGCGTTGAGCCATTCGCGCAGGGCGTCTCCGTCGGTTTCGGCATCGGCGTTCAGTGTCACATAGGCTTTCGGGCATTCGCCGAGGTAATCGTCCGGAATGCCGATCACCAGCGCTTCCTTGACCGCGTCGTTTTCGAGCAGGACGTCTTCAACCTGGCTGGGGAACACCTTGAAGCCGCCCACGGCAATCATGTCCTTGATACGGTCGACGATTTCGAGGAATCCGTCTTCGTCCACCGTGGCAACATCACCCGTGCGCAGCCATTTCTTGCCGCGATGCTCGATGAAGACTTCCTTCGATGCCTCGGGCCGATTCCAGTAACCCTGCATGATCTGCGGGCCGTGGATGGCCAGCTCTCCGGGTTCGCCATCGGGCGCAATGACAGTCGGGTCTTCCTTGTCGAGCAACAGCACCTCGGTGCGCATTACGACCTGCCCGATTGTGCCCGGCTTGCGCGTACCCTCGTATGGATTGACCGATACGACGCCCGAACTTTCGGTAAGTCCGTAGCCTTCCACCAGCCTGACGCCGGTCGCGGCTTCGAACTTGTCGCGCAGGGGCGCGGGCAATGGTGCACCGCCGGAGATGCACACCTTCAGTGTCGACATATTCGTCTTCGGCAAATCCGGATGATCGAGCATGGCCTGAAACATGGTCGGCACGCCGGGAAAGCCGGTCGCTCCGTGCTTCTGGATCGTCTCGAGCACTTGCTTCGTTTCGAAGCGCGGAACCATGGCGATAGAGCCGCCGCTTACGACAGCGTGGTTGAGCAGGGCGGTGTTTGCAAAGACATGGAAGAACGGCAGCGCCCCCATGAACACTTCCGAAGCCGGATCGCCGAAGGGGTTGAGACCCGCGGTCTGCTGCGCATTGATAGAAAGGTTCGCGTGCGTCAGCATCGCACCCTTGGGAGTTCCCGTTGTCCCGCCGGTGTATTGGAGCAGCGCGAGATCGTCGGGCGCGACCTCCGGCAGGCTGCCGCCTCGCGCCCCTTCTGTCAGAAGCGTATCCCAGTCGAGGATCGTTTCCGAGTACGAAACCTTTGCCACCTTGCTGCGTGCGAACAGCCGCAGGGCGAGCCCCTTGAGCCTGGGAAGCATGTTCGAGAGCTTGCTGACGACCAGCGTTTCCAGCGCCGAATTGTTTAGGACTTCTTCTGCCGTGCCGTAGAGTTCGGGCACATCGACAGTCACAAGGATGCGTGTGCCGGAATCGGCCACTTGCTGGGCCAGTTCATCGACCGAATAGAGCGGCGAGAAGTTCACCACCACGGCGCCAACCATCATCGCCCCGTAATAGGCGGCGACATAGCTGGGAACATTGGGAAGGAAGAGGCCTACGCGATCACCCTTTGCGATGCCGCGCCCCGCCAGCGCGTGGGCGAAGGCCTCGGCGTCGCGGAGCAATTCCGCATAGCTGTAGGTGCGGCCGAGAAAATGCAGCAACGGCGCTCCGGGCGCCTTTGCGGTCGTCCGGGCAAACATTGCCGGAAGCGCCATCGCTTCAAATTGCGTGTCCCATGGAGTGGGATGGTGGTTCGGCAGCTTGCTTACATCCATGTCAGTAACATGGCCTATCTCGCACTAAACGCAAGCAAAAAGGGCGGGCGAAGCTCTGTGCCTCGCCCGCCCTTCGCGTATCGTATGTCGGAGGAATTTCAGCCCTCGTCGGAAGGGGCTGCAGGTGCTTCGCCCGCTTCTTCGGCCGCACGCTTGGCGCGCAGCCATTCCTCGGCCTCGGCTTCCTGTGCAGCTTCGGCGGCGGCCTTTTCATTGGCGTCGCGTTCGGCGCGCAGTTCTTCGATCAGCTTCTCGCGATCGCTGACACCGCTGGGTGCTGCCGCAGCCTCACCCTCTTCGGTCACGGGCTTGTTCTTGGCTGCCTTGGCGACGACGGCATCAAGCTCGCGCTGCGAACACAGGCCCAGAGTGACCGGGTCCTTGGGCTGGATATTCTGGATATTCCAGTGGCTGCGCTCGCGGATCGCAGTGATCGTGTTGCGCGTTGTGCCGATGAGCTTGGAAATCTGGGCGTCCGAAACTTCCGGATGGCTACGCAGCAACCATGCAATGCCGTCGGGCTTGTCCTGCCGCTTCGAAACCGGCGTGTAGCGCGGGCCCTTGGTGCGGCTGACCGCTACGGGCGCGCGCTGCATCTTGAGCCGGTATTCCGGATCGGCCTGGCCCTTCTCGATTTCTTCCTGCGTCAGCTCGCCCGAGTGGAGCGGGTCGCGACCGGTGTACTTGCTGCTGGCGAGATCGTCAGCCATGGCCTGGACTTCCAGGATGTGGAGGCCGCAGAACTCGGCGATCTGTTCGAACGAAAGACCGGTGTTGTCGACCAGCCAGGTGGCGGTCGCATGCGGCATCAGCGGAGTGGGTTGGTCGGCCATGAATATGCCTTTTCTCAAGTCTGAAAATAGAAGGGCCGCCCCTCGCGGAGCGGCCGTTGCCCTTCGCATGTAGGCGACAGGCGCGGATTCGGCAAGCGCGATCAGCCCGCCGCCGGCTCAGGCGCGGATTGTTTCCCGGTGCGAGAGCGGCGCAAGTCCGTCGAGGAATTGCGCACTGGCCGCTTCCCACGAATATTGCCGCGCGAAACGGGCGCAGGCCTTGCGGTCGCAATAAAGTGCTGCGTCGATCGCCCGGTCGAGCTGAAAGGACAGCGCCCCGACCTCGTCGGACACGATGTCGCGCGGCCCGGCAACGGGAAACGCGGCTACCGGCGTCCCGCAAGCCAATGCCTCTATCATGACGAGGCCGAAGGTGTCGGTGAGGCTGGGAAAGACGAAAACGTCCGCGCCGGCATAGCAACCGGCAAGCTCGCTTCCGGTCCTGCGGCCAAGGAAGAGGGCGTCGGGATAGGCCCTGCGCAGATGCTCGAGCGCCGGACCGTCGCCGACCACGACCTTGCTGCCGGGACGCGAAGAGTCGAGGAAAGCCTCGAGATTCTTCTCTACCGCTACTCTTCCGACATATAGCTGGATCGGCCGCTGGAGGTTCTCGAACTCCGTTGGCGGCAGCGCATCGGGGGTGAAGCAGGCGAGGTCGACGCCCCTGCTCCAGTGATGAAGCCGGTCCAGGCCATGCTGCCTCAGTTCCGTGCGGATGCTCGGCGTGGCCACCAGGATGCGGCTTGCGGGCCGGTGGAACCAGCCGATGTAGCGCCAGAACCAGTCGCTTGGTAGCCGGGTGCGCGTGGCCAGATAGTCGGGAAACTGGGTGTGGTAGGCGGTGGTGAACTCGATGCCATGCTTCACGCAGTGATGGCGCGCCGCCAGCCCAAGCGGGCCTTCGGTCGCAATATGGATGGCATCCGGGATAAAAGCCCGCAGGCGCGCGGAGATTGTGGCCGGGTTCGTCAGCGCGAGCCTGATTTCGGGATATGTCGGGCACGGCACGCTGCGAAAGGCATCGGGCGAGATGACCATCACGTCATGGCCCAGCCTGCGCAGATGGTCGCACGTCGTGGTGAGCGTGCGGACCACGCCGTTCATCTGCGGGAGCCACGCGTCGGTGACGATGGCAATCCGCTGGGGGGTGATGGCAGGCCCCTCGAATTCGAGCGACAGGCGCTGCGCGTTCATGCGGCCTGCATGGCCAGTGCTGCCTGCGCGGCCTTCTCGGCCTCGCGCTTGGCGATTTCGTCGGGCCAGTGGAGTATCTCCATTGTGCCGTCGAAATGCTCGACCAGCGCGGTGCAGCCTTCGACCCAGTCGCCGTCGTTGTAATAGGCGACCTCGCCCTCGCCGTGCTTGAAGTCGCGCATTTCCGCGGTGTGGATGTGGCCGCAGACCACACCGTCGACACCGCGTTCGCCCGCGGCCCGCGCAACTACCGATTCGTATTTCGAGATGAACTCGACAGCATTCTTCACCTTGTGCTTGGCCGCTTTCGAGATCGACCAGTACGGCAGGCCCAGCAGCTTGCGCACCGAGGCCACCCAGCCGTTCAGCTTCATCATGGCGTGGTAAAGTGCGTCGCCCACGAAAGCGAGCCAGCGGTGGGCGAGCATGACGGTATCGAATTCATCGCCATGCAGGACCATCAGCCGGCGGCCATCGGCGGTATCGTGAAATGCCGCGCGAGCGATCTCCACCCCGCCGAAATTCATGCCCGAGAACGGCCGCACCATCTCGTCGTGATTGCCGGGAATGTAGACGATGCGCGTACCGCGATGTGCGCGCTTGAGGATGCGCCAGACGATGTCGTTGTGTTCGGCCGGCCAGTAGAACTTCTTCTTCAGCCGCCAACCATCGATGATGTCACCGACCAGATACATCGTGTCGCTGTCAGTGTGGTCGAGGAAATCGATCAGCAGGTCTGCGTTGCAACCCTTGGTGCCGAGATGGATGTCGCTGATCCAGATCGTACGGAAGCGGCGGCGCTCCTCCAGGCTGGTACGTTCGGGCACCTTCGGCTTGACCGGCAGGAAGCTGGAAACATTGGCGAAAGCGGTAAGGTCGGGCGTGAGATCGGTCATGCACATTCCCCCTGAATCTGGGGCGTGCATGGCAGGGAATTGTTACGTCAGCATCGCAGGTGCATTACACATGCGCGTCTTTGCTACGGTTCGGAGTCAGTCCTCGCCGGACACCTTGAGCACGATCTTGCCGATGTGATCGCCAGCTTCCATGCGGGCGTGGGCCGCGCCGACCTCAATCAGCGGGAACACCTTGTCCATGACCGGTGCGACCGTGCCGTCCTCGAACAGGGGCCACGCGTGGTTGTAGATTTCGTCCGCGAGAAGGGCCTTGAACTCGTCCGAACGCGGGCGCAGCGTCGAGCCGGTCAGCGTCTGCCGCTTGCTCATCAGCTTTGCCATGTTGATTTCCGCCTTCAGCCCGCCGAGCACGGCAATCGTCACATGGCGCCCGTCGACTGCGAGGCAGTCCAGATTGCGCTGCACGTAATCGCCCGACACCATGTCGAGGATCACATCCGCCCCCTCGCCATTGGTGAACTCGTTCACCTTCTCGACGAAGTCGTCGGTCTTGTAATTGATCGCGAAATCAGCGCCGACGCCGCGTGCAGCCTCGCATTTTTCGTCGCTTCCGGCTGTGGTCACGACCTTGAGGCCGAATTCCTTGGCGAGCTGGATTGCCATTGTGCCGATCCCGGAGGTGCCGCCGTGAACGAGAAAGGTTTCCCCGTCGCGTGCCCAGCCCCGCTCGAACACATTGTGCCACACGGTGAAGAGCGTTTCGGGAATTGCCGCAGCAGTTGCCATGTCCATGCCCCGCGGGACCGACAGGCAGTGTTCCGCATGGGCGAGGCAATATTCGGCATAGCCGCCACCCGACACCAGCGCGCAAACGCGGCGATTGAGCATCTCCGGCGCGGCTTCGTCACCGACTGCCACGATCGTACCCGACACCTCCAGTCCCGGGATGTGGGATGCACCGGGCGGGGGCGGATAGAAGCCCTGGCGCTGGATAACATCGGGGCGGTTCACGCCGGCATGGTCGACCTTGATCAGGACCTGCTTGCCGGTTGGTGCCGGGACAGGCAGGGTTTCGGCACGAAAAACATCCGGACCACCCGGCGCATCGAAGCCCATCGCGGTCATCGTTTCCGGCAGATTGCTGGCCAAACCTTCCCCCTTTTTAAAATGTGCGGCCTAGCGGCCACGAAGCGGTGCATTAACGCGCGGCCGTGTTGACAGCAACCGCGCAAAGGCAGAGCATGGCCGCCATGGATGACGACGCCCGTCCACGCCCCAAAGGCGATGCCGCCAGCCTCCTCGCCGGAGAAGACCTGGCACCCTATTCCATCGACGAACTGGCCGACCGCATCCGTCTTCTCGAAGACGAAATCGCGCGCGTCGAAAAGCACCGCCTGAAAGCCGCCGCGCATCGAGACGCGGCCGACGCCCTGTTCGGGCGAAAGGACTAGGCGGTGGTCGGGGGGCTGAAATTCCGCAGCCCGCTTCCCATATGCACGAAACACGCCGCCGCGTGGTCAGCTTTCGTCAATCTTGACCCCCTAGGCTCTCCCTGTCTCGCCATTCCGCGAGTCCCTCGAAAGTAGGAACCGAATGCCAAGCTTCGCCGCGAACCTCGAAAAGACCCTTCACGCAGCCCTCACCGATGCGGGCGAGCGTCGCCACGAATATGCGACGCTGGAGCACCTGCTGCTCGCGCTTATCGGCGATGAGGACGCCGCCCAGGTCATGACCGCTTGCGGTGTCGATCTCGGCGAACTGACGACGGTCGTCACGCAGTATCTCGAACAGGAATACCAGTCGCTGAAATCGGACGATGGTGCCGATCCGCAGCCGACAGCCGGTTTCCAGCGGGTGATCCAGCGCGCGATCCTGCATGTCCAGTCTTCCGGCAAGGACACGGTAACCGGCGCAAATGTGCTGGTGGCCCTGTTCTCCGAACGCGACAGCTATGCGGTCTATTTCCTGCAGCAGCAGGACATGAGCCGTCTCGATGCGGTCAGCTTTATCAGTCACGGCATCGGCAAGGGTGGCAAGCAGGTCGAAGGCCGTCCGCCGCAGGGCGCGGAAGAAGCGCAAAGTCCCGATGCACCCGAACAGGCGAAGGGCGGCGACAAGAAGGAAACCGCACTCGACCAGTTCACGGTCAACCTCAACCAGAAGGCGGAAGACGGTAAGGTCGATCCGCTGATCGGACGCGGGCCGGAAGTGGACCGCACGGTCCAGATCCTGTGCCGCCGGTCGAAGAACAACCCGCTCTATGTCGGTGATCCGGGCGTCGGCAAGACCGCCATCGCGGAAGGTCTCGCGCGCAAGATCGTCGAAGGCGACGTCCCCGAAGTACTGCAGGACGCGGTCATCTACTCGCTCGACATGGGCGCGCTGCTGGCAGGCACCCGCTATCGCGGCGATTTCGAGGAGCGGCTGAAGCAGGTCGTGAACGAGCTCGAAAGCATGCCCGAAGCCGTGCTCTTCATCGACGAGATCCACACGGTGATCGGTGCCGGCGCGACCAGCGGCGGCGCGATGGATGCGTCGAACCTGTTGAAGCCCGCACTTTCGAGCGGTTCCATCCGCTGCATCGGCTCGACCACATACAAGGAATTCCGCAATCACTTCGAAAAGGACCGCGCCCTGCTGCGCCGGTTCCAGAAGATCGACGTGAACGAACCCACGATCGAGGACACGATCAAGATCCTCAAGGGTCTGCGCAGCGCCTTCGAAGAGCATCACAAGGTCAAGTACACTCCCGATGCGCTCAAGACTGCCGTCGAGCTTTCGGCGCGTTACATCAACGACCGCAAGCTGCCCGATAAGGCGATCGACGTGATCGATGAAGTGGGCGCGATGCAGATGCTGGTACCGCCGAGCCGCCGCAAAAAGAAGATCACTGCACGCGAGATCGAGGCCGTCATTGCGACAATGGCGCGCATCCCGCCGAAATCGGTGTCGAGCGACGACAAGAAGGCTCTCGAGAACCTCGAGCGCGACCTCAAGCACGTCGTCTTCGGCCAGGATCCGGCAGTCGAGAAACTGTCGACGGCCATGAAGCTGTCCCGCGCAGGCCTGCGCGATCCGGACAAGCCCATCGGTTCGTTCCTGTTCAGCGGCCCGACCGGCGTCGGCAAGACCGAAGTCGCGCGCCAGCTCGCCTCGATCATGGGTATCGAACTCAAGCGCTTCGACATGTCCGAGTATATGGAGCGTCATTCGATCAGCCGCCTGATCGGTGCGCCTCCGGGCTATGTTGGTTACGACCAGGGTGGTCTTTTAACCGATGCGGTTGATCAGAACCCCCATTGCGTGCTCCTGCTCGACGAAATCGAGAAGGCCCACCCGGATCTCTTCAACATCCTGCTGCAGGTGATGGATAACGGTCGCCTGACCGACCATCACGGCAAGACGGTCGATTTCCGCAACGTGGTCCTCATCATGACGACCAATGCGGGCGCTTCCGACATGGCGAAGCAGGGTATCGGTTTCGGCGACGTATCCAAGGAAGATGCGAGCGAGGAAGCGGTGAAACGCATGTTCACGCCGGAATTCCGCAACCGTCTCGATGCGATCGTGCCCTTTGGTTACCTCAACAAGGCAACCGTGGCCCGCGTGGTCGACAAGTTCATCCTCCAGCTCGAACTGCAGCTGGCCGAACAGAATGTCGATATCCAGTTCGACGCGGAATCGCGCGCATGGATGGCGGACAAGGGCTATGACAAGCTCTACGGCGCACGCCCCATGGGTCGCCTGATCCAGGAAAAGATCAAGCAGCCGCTCGCCGAAGAACTCTTGTTCGGCAAGCTGGCCGATGGCGGCGAAGTCGCGGTGACGATGAAGGATGGCAAGCCGTCATTCGAACTCACACCGGCTCCGCCCAAGACCAAGCCGAAGCGCAAGCCCGCGGCGAAGAAGAAGGCGGCGCCCAAGAAAAAGCCCGACGCAGATGCCAGCGAAGGCGGCAGCAAGGGCGAGAAGGGCAAGGACTGACATCCTGCGATAAGCAATCGAAGGGGCGCGGATCGGGAACGGTTCGCGCCCCTTTCGCTTGAGTCGGCGATGGCCGCGCCTTTTTCCTGGATCAAACCCGAACCGCACGGGATCTATATCGAGCCGGCCGATTGCTGGGTCGATCCTTCACGGGCCGTAGACAAGGCCCTGGTGACACACGGTCACGCCGACCATGCGCGCGGAGGTCACGGGCAGACCGTCGCGACTCCCGAAACGCTGGCGATCATGAAGTTGCGCTACGCGACTTCCGACGGTGCCACGCCAGTCGAATATGGTGAAACGATCCGCCTGCCCGGCGGGGTCGATGCGACCTATATCCCCGCAGGCCATGTCCTGGGCAGCGCGCAAATATTGCTGGAACATGCAGGCGAGCGCGTAATCGTGACAGGCGACTACAAGCGACGCGCCGACCCCACCTGCCCGCCCTTTGAGGTCACGGCTTGCGACATCTTCATCACCGAGGCGACCTTCGGCCTGCCCGTGTTCTGCCATCCTCCGATCGAGGAAGAGATGCGCAAGCTGCTGGACCGGCTGGCCGCCCATCCGGATCGCTGCGTGCTTGTCGGCGCCTATGCGCTGGGCAAGGCGCAGCGCGTTATCGCCGAATTGCGGCAGGCGGGGCATACCGATCCGATCTACCTCCACGGAGCGATGGAAAAAATGTGCCGTCTCTACGAGGAGCACGGCGTGGAGCTGGGCGAGCTTCGGCTCGTCGCCGACCACACGAAAGAGGAAATGCGCGGGGCGATCGTCGTATGTCCGCCATCTGCGCTGAACGATCGATGGAGCCGCCGCCTGCCCGATCCGATCACTGCCATGGCAAGCGGCTGGATGCGTGTGCGCCAGCGTGCTCGTCAGCGGAACGTCGAATTACCGCTGGTCATTTCGGACCACGCGGATTGGGGCGAGCTCACCCGCACGATCCGCGAAGTCGACGCGCAAGAGAACTGGATTACCCACGGGCGCGAGGATGCGCTGCTGCGCTGGTGTCAGTTGCACCAGCGGCGCGCCCGCGCGCTGGCACTCGTCGGTTATGAAGACGAGGACGATTGAACGTGGAAGAATTTGCCGCACTCGTCGATGCCCTCGTCTACACGCGTTCGCGCAACGAGAAGTTGCGCCTGATCGCGGAATATCTGAGGGCCACACCCGATCCCGACCGGGGCTGGGCACTGGCTGCACTTGCCGACGGGCTGGATTTTCCAGCCGTGAAGAGTTCCACGATCCGCAATCTGATGAAGGACCGCGTCGACCCGGTCCTTTGGACGCTCAGCCGCGACTTCGTCGGCGACACGGCAGAAACCGCCAGCCTTCTCTGGCCGGCGCCGGAAGAACCACCCTCCCCGCCTACGGTGAGCGAGGCGGTTGAGCTCCTCTCATCGATGAACCGTAAGAGCGTAGTCACCGAACTGCCGCGCCTGCTCGACCGGCTCGACGCATCGGGTCGCTATGCCCTGCTTAAACTGGCGACCGGCGGAATGCGCACCGGTGTTTCGAGCCGCCTGGCAAAGACCGCGTTCGCACAGGCGTTCGACGTGTCGGTCGACGAGGTCGAAGAGTACTGGCACGGCCTCGCCGCGCCCTACCCCGAACTGTTCGACTGGGCGGCGCACGGTAAGGACCCGCCCGATATCGAGAACCTGCCTACCTTCCGGCCGTTCATGCTCGCGCATCCGCTGGAGGAGACGGTCGTCGACCTGGCGGAATATGCCGCGGAGTGGAAATGGGACGGCATCCGCGTGCAACTGGTGCGGGCAGGCGGTGAAACCCGGCTCTATTCGCGCAGTGGCGACGATATCTCTGCGACGTTCCCCGAACTTCTCGATGTGCTTCCGTTCAACGCCGTGCTCGACGGCGAGTTGCTGGTGCGCGGCAATGTCCAGGGCGGGGAGGCCGGCGGCGCCGCCAGCTTCAACGCGCTCCAGCAGCGGCTAGGCCGCAAGACCGTGAGCAAGAAGATGCTTGCCGAAGCGCCCGCCTTCGTACGCCTTTATGACGTCCTCATCGCCGAGGGGGATGATCTGCGCGAAAAGGCCTGGACCAGTCGCCGCGCGGTGCTGGAACGGCTGATGGCCCGGTTACCGGAAAGCCATTTCGACCTTTCGAGCCTGGTGGAGGCCCGCGATTTCGAGCACTTGGCAGAGATCCGCGAAGGCAGCCGCGACGATGCGATCGAGGGCCTTATGCTCAAGCGCAAGGACAGCCCCTATATCGCGGGGCGGCGCGTCGGGGCCTGGTACAAGTGGAAACGCGATCCGCTGCTGGTCGACTGCGTGCTGATGTATGCCCAGCGCGGCAGCGGGAAGCGATCCAGCTTCTTTTCCGACTACACCTTCGGTTGCTGGGACGGCGATCCCGACCAGGGAGCCGACCTGCTGCCTGTCGGGAAGGCCTATTCCGGATTCACCGACGAGGAACTGAAGAAGCTCGACCGCCACGTGCGCAGCAATACCGTAAACCGCTTCGGACCGGTGCGCGAAACCGACAAGAGCCTCGTCTTCGAAGTGGCTTTCGACAGTGTGCACGAGAGCAAGCGGCACAAGTCCGGCCTCGCCATGCGCTTTCCGCGCATCCACCGCATCCGCTGGGACAAGCCTCCGCACGAAGCGGACCAGATCGAGGCGCTCCGCTCGCTCGTGAGGGATTGACGCCGCGGCTGCTCCGGCTAGGCCAAGTGCCTGTCCGGGAGATTTCGATGACACCTCACGATTTGCTGATACCGACCTGGCGCAACATGCTGCGCGCTCTTTCGGGCATGACCGACAAGGCTGCCAAGCACGAAAAAGGCGATGCCTTGCTGGCCGAGAAGCTGGCGGACGACATGCTTCCGCTCTCGACCCAATATCGGTTCGTGACCAATCTGCCCGGTGAGGGCCTGGCCAGGCTGGCGGGCCTCGACTTCACTTCCAGGGACGACGATCCTGCGACCTTTGCGGAAGCTAAGGAGCGGATCGCAGGAGCTTTGGCCATGCTCGACCGGGTTCGTCCGGACGACTTCCTTGGCGCTGAAGAGAAATTCGACATGACATTGCCCATCGGCATGACCTTCCACCTTTCGGCGCAGGAGTATGCGCGCGACTGGGCGCTACCGAACTTCTATTTCCACACGAGCACCGCCTACGCGATCATGCGGATGAACGGAGTGGAACTCGGCAAGGCGGACCTGGTCCCGCACATGGGCGCTTACGTCAAAGCTGCCGCATAATCCTGAAAAGCTTTTCGCGCGAAGTTGCGCCGCGCAACAATTCGACCTGGGACGGCGCAACGCACAGAGCCTGAGCAAGCAGGACACGCACTGCCTCGTTTGCCGCGCCATCCTGGGGTTGGCGCGGACTTTGACCGACACCCTATCGTTCTCGATGAGAATTGCTTGCGATCCGGGCGCCCGGAGTGACCCGGATCGCAAGACGGTCCTCGGAATCGATCAATTGGGCAAGCGCACCGGGTTCGGGCAGATCAGCTCTTGAGCGCTTCATCCACTGCCGCCGCATGGTGCCGCGCGTTTTCCGCATAATGCGCGGTGCCCATTCGCATGCCCATCACCGCCGCTTCGTCGAGGTCACGCATCTTGCGCGCGGGGCGACCGCCCCACAACTCCCGCTCTCCCATCACCTTTCCTTCGGTGAGCATGGCCCCTGCAGCGAGCATGGCATCGCTGCCGATGACGGCCTTGTTCATCGCGATTGCGCCAAGACCGACGAACCCGCGGTTTTCGATCACGCAACCGTGGATCATGGCCATGTGCCCGATCAATACGTCGTCGCCGATGATGAGCGGCGATCCATCGGGATCGCCCGGACGGGGCGGATCGCAGTGGAGCACGCTCCCATCCTGCACATTCGTCCGCTCCCCGATGACGATACGGCTGACATCCGCGCGCAGGACGCAGTTGTACCAGATCGAACTCTCGGCGCCGATCGTGACATCGCCAACGATAGTGCAGCCAGGTGCGATGAATGCGCTGTCGTCGATCTTCGGGTTCTTGCCGTGGATCGGCACGATGTTCACACCGGGGCGGTTCATTGGTTCTTCTCCCATTCCTCGCGGGTCAGGCTGTACTGGATGACCCGCCGGTCTTCGGGCGGGTAATCGGGATCATCGAAATCGAGATCGGTCCGCCGCGTCATGCCGAGCTTTTCCATCAGTTTCCAGCTTCCCACATTCGCCTCGCTGGTCAAGGCGACGACGTGCGGCGCATCCACCCGGCCGAATGCCCATTCGAGCACTGCCTCCATCGCCTCTCGCGCATAGCCGCGCCTCCAGCGGTCTTCGCGGACCAGCCAGCCGACTTCGTGATCGCCCTGATTCGGAGCAAGCGGGTTGTCGACCTGCTTGATCCCGCAATGACCCACGAGATCGCCGGTCGCCTTTTCGATCATCATCAGGAAGCTGAAGCCGTGACGCGAATAAAGCGCCTGGGCTTTCGCATGCTTCGCCTCGATTTCGTGCAGTTCCTTTACACCGCCGAGCCTCGCCATCACCGTTGGCGTGTTGAGAACGCGCATCTGCTCTGCAGCGTCGCTCTCTTCGATTGTCCGCAGGATGAGGCGGTCGGTTTCGGCGATAATGTCAGCCATTCCAGCGATCCGCGTCGATGGAGTATACGATGATTACAGGGTTCTCCGCATCGAACTCGTCATTGGCAAAGTCGAGATCCTCGCGCCGCTTCATACCGAGCCGTTCCATGAGGCCCCAGCTGGGGGAATTGCCGTGGACGGTCAGGGCGATCACCTCTTCCGCGCCAAAGCGAGCGAAAGCGAGATCCAGCGACGCTATGGCTGCCTCTTTTGCGTAGCCCTTGCCCCAGGCATCTTCGCGCAGGCGCCAGCCGACCTCCATCATGCCGACCGGCCCGCCGGCCTGGTTACATCGCTTCAATCCGCAAAAGCCGAGAATGGAGCCGTCGTCCTTGCGCTCCACCGCCCAGAAGGTGTGGCCGTGTTCCTCTTTGTACGAGAGGAGGCGGTTTTGCGCAGCGGCGCGCTTTTCATCATCGCAGACCCCGCCCAGCCAGCGCATCACGGACGGGGTATTGGTCGCTTCCCAGAAAAGAGGCCAGTCCTCGTCCCTCCAGTCCCGCAGGACCAGTCTTTCCGTCTCATGCCGGAAGGGAGCACGGTTCATTCGGTCAGGTTCACCTTCAGATGCGGTAGGACCGAGGCGTAATCGTCCGTCCACAGCCTTTCGGCAGGCTCGCCCAAGGGCTCCCAGCCGTCCTGCTCGGTAATGCTCTCGAGCTTGGAACCGTCAGCGCTCAGCGCGATCCAGCCGGACGTGAAAGTCCGCGCTTCCTTGTCTTCCATATCATTGCGGATGGTTGCGGTTAGCCCGGCATCACGCGCCAGAGCTTCAATCACCGGCTCCAGCTTGATGAAGCGATTGCTGATGTGGATCAGCAACACGCCATCGGGCTGCATCACCCGCCGGTACACGGCGATCGCTTCGCGCGTAAGCAAGTGCAGCGGGATGGAATCGGAAGAGAAAGCATCGATGACGAGCACATCGAAGGCATCGCTGGGCAAGGCTGCCAGTTCCAGACGCGCATCGCCGATGATTATTTCCGCTTCGGGGGTACATTCCGACAGGTAGGTGAACTGCCCCCGGGTCGAATAGTCGAGAACGGCGGGGTCGATCTCGAAATAGGTCCACTCCTGGCCCGGCTGGCGATAGCAGGCGAGCGTTCCCACCCCCAGGCCGACTACGCCGACGCGAGCCCCGTCACCGAACAGGCGCGGCGTCTGTGCCAGCACCCGGCCGACACCGGAATCGCGGCCATAGTAGGTCGTCGGCTCGGTACTTCCCTCCATCTGCATTCCGTGGGTCGTCGTGCCGTGGATGAGCCAGCGCGATCCGTCGTTCTGTTCCGCGACGGTGTAAATTCCGAAATAGCTTCGGGTCCGGTCGCCCACAGTGCTCAGGGCGATTTGTGTCGTCAGGCCCGTAAACATCATCACGAAGAAAACTGCGAAGACCAGTCCGGCACGAAACAGGATTTGCCGGATACGGATGCGCTCGAGCAGGTCCTTCCAACCGTCCAGCGGCAAGAGCGCTACCAACGCGATGATCAGGATGGGATGCTCCCAGGTCCAATCGAACAGGACGGGTGCAAACAGGGCGGTGAAAGCCCCGCCGATCACGCCGCCAAGCGACATGAAGAGATAGAAGCGCGTCAGCTCGCTCGCCGGCGGGCGCAGTGAATAGAGGCGCGCGTGGAGCGCAATCGCCCCGATGAAGAGCAGCACTATCGTGGCAATCCCGGCGGTTACCCCAAGGTCCGCTTTCTCGCCGATCGACAGCGCTGCACACAGGGGCACCAATACCGGCGCTGACAACACGAAAAGCCGGGCGAGCTTGCGGTTCTCGGCAAAAGCAATCGAGAACGAGAGCAGGTAAAGACCGAGCGGGATCACCCACAACAGCGGCATCGCCATGATGTCGGTCGTCAGGAAGGTGGTCGTCGAAAGCATCAGCCCGGAAGGCACAGCCGACAGAATCAACCACAGCGCGATAGTGAAGCCCTTGACCTTGGAATGCGCCTCTTCCGCAACATGAGTGACCGCAACCGCCTTGCGCCGCGCGAAGGCAACGCTCGCGACCAGCAGGACCAAGGCGCCGTATCCGATCGTCCAGAGCTGGCTTTGCTCGCCGAGAGGAAGGATGGGCTCGACGAGGAGAGGATAGGCAAGCAGGCCGCCGAAGCTTCCAAGGTTGCTGGCGGCATAAAGCGGATAGGGATCGCCCGCCCCGTCGCCCGCGGCGTACCAGCTCTGCATTAGCGGTGCCTGCGCCGAAACGGCGAAGAAGACCGGGCCCACGGTCAGGAGGAAGAGCCATGGCACCCAGACGACTTCCCAGCCCGGAGCCGCAGCGCCGCCCGCCTTCAGGGCAAGCGGCAGGGTCAGGCCGGCGAGGACGAGCAAGGCGACGTGGACCATCGCCTGGCGCTTGATCGTAAACCTGCCGATGAAGTGCGCGTAAGCGTATCCGCCGAGAAGCAGCGCCTGGTAAACCAGCATCGCGCTGTTCCAGACATTGGGCGCGCCGCCGAGCCGCGGCAATGCCATGCGCGCGACCATCGGCTGGACCATGAACAGCAGGAAGCTCCCCACGAAAATCGTGAGAGTGAACAGCCAGCGGCGCGAAGCTGCGCTCCCCGCCTCAGCCATTGAGCAGCCTTGCTGCCACAGGTGCGTGATAGGTCAGCACGCCCGAACATCCGGCGCGCTTGAATGCGACGAGCTTCTCCATGAGCAAGGCATCGCGGTCTCCGATGCCCGCTGCAGCGCCTGCCTCGATCAGCGCATATTCTCCGCTGACCTGGTAAGCATAGACCGGAACGCCGAATGCCTGCTTCGCGCGCCAGATAACGTCGAGGTAGGCGAGGCCGGGCTTCACCATGACGCTATCCGCTCCTTCGGCGATATCGAGCGCGATTTCACGCAGGGCCTCGTCACCATTGGCCGGGTCCATCTGGTAGCTCTTCTTGTCGCCCTTGAGCAGGCCGCCGGACCCTACGGCGTCACGGAACGGGCCATAGAAAGCCGAGGCGTATTTCGCCGCGTAGCTCATGATCTGGACATTGGGATGCCCGTTCATCTCGAGCGCCATGCGAATGGCCTTTACGCGGCCGTCCATCATGTCCGATGGCGCGACGATATCCGCCCCGGCGTCGGCCTGGACCAGCGCCTGGTCGACCAGAACTGCGACGGTATCGTCATTCAGGACATAGCCGTCCTCATCGATCAGCCCGTCCTGTCCGTGACTTGTATAAGGATCGAGCGCCACATCGGTGAGGATGCCGATATCGCTTCCGCAGGCGTCGCGTACGGACTTGATGGCCCGGCACATGAGATTGTCCGGATTGAGGGCCTCTGCACCATCCTCGCTGCGCGCGCTTGCCGGAGTGTTCGGAAAAAGTGCAATGCAGGGAATGCCCAGGTCGACAGCTTCCCTCGCCCGCTTGACGATCCCGTCGACCGACCAGCGCGATACCCCGGGCAAGCTCTGTACCGGATCCTCCACGCCTTCGCCGTCAGTCACGAACAGCGGCCAGATCAGATCGGACGCGGTCAGCACGGTTTCGCGCTGCATGCGGCGGCTCCAGTCGTGGGCTCGCGTACGGCGCATTCGCGTGGCTGGGTAGGATGCGTTGCTCGTCATGGGGCCCCTGTGCTGCAATCGCTGTGACGGTTCAATCTCAGGATACCTGCTGCGGCATGTTGAGCTTGTCGATCTCGCGCTTCGGCCCCTCTTCCGCCGCTTCATCCGCTGTGGGCGCCAGATCTTCCAGCGCGGCACCTGCTTCGACGGTCCTGATCTTGCGCAGCGCCTCGCGGAATTTCTGTAGCTCTTCGCCGGAAAGCTGGGCGCGGGTGACGAACTTCACCGACGCCGGATTCACCGAGCGGCCACCGCGATACATTTCGTAATGAAGGTGCGGCCCCGTCGAAAGGCCGGTCGATCCGACGTAGCCGATGACCTGCCCACGCTTGACCGATTGGCCGCCGCGCACCGCGATCCGGCTCATGTGGCAATAGCGCGTGTCGATGCCGTTCCCATGACGCAGACGCACAGCATTGCCGCACCCGCCCATTCGACCTGCACCGGTTACCCGCCCATCGGTTACAGCGACGATCGGCGTGCCGTGCCGCGCCTTGAAATCGACCCCGGCATGCATGCGCCGATAGCCAAGGATGGGGTGGCGACGCATTCCGTAGCTCGAGCTCATCCGGCCGGGGACCGGCGCCATCAGGCCGCCGCGCTCTTCCCCGACGCCCGACGCTTCGTAGAACTGCCCGTCTTTGCCCCATCGCATCAGCTGGATCGGCTGGCGCGAACCACGCTCGAGTCCGGCGAACAGCAGCTGGCCCGCCTGACGCTCCCCCGTCGCAGCACGGCGATGCGAGATGATCATGTCGAAAGTATCCGTCTCGCGGACTTCGCTGTCGAGGCTGACCTGCGCGGAGAGGGCCTTGAGATATGCCTGGATCGCGCTCGCCGGCGCTCCGGCTGCCCGGGCGGATCGATACAGGCTGTCGCCTACGGTTCCGCGGATGCGAAGCGGCGTTTCATCGACCCGGATGACCTTGCGCGACAAGGTCAGGTCGGCGCCAGGGTCCAGTCTGGACACAGCCAATTCGAGATCGAAGCGTGCGCGGAACTTCAGTTCTTCCAAAGGCCGCGAAGCCCCCGGGGCGGGTCGCCGGCCCAAAGTGATGTCGATCTGGGTGCCCGGCTCAAGCTCGCTGAGCGGCATGGCCCGTTCCACCAGTGACAGGATATCTTGCGCTTCCGACCTGCCGACACCGGATCGCAGCAGGGTTCGCTCGAAGCTGTCTCCCGACCCCAGCGTTGCCAGCATCTGCAATTGCGGACGTTCGGGCGCCTCGGCCAGCGGTCTCACGAGGTTGCTCGGCCCCATCCGGCGCCCGGTATCGGCTCCGAGGGCAAGCGGCAGGATCGCCTGGCTGTGATATTCGCCAAGGATTTCGCCATCGTCAGGCAGCGGCGAAGCGGCTTCCAGCGGCGCGAAATCGGGCCAGAATGCCAGTGCCACGACAGACAGGCCGACAAAGGTGCCCAGCCCCCTGAACCAGCGCTTCGAGCCGATGTCGGCCCCGAGGTCAGGCGCGATGTCGAGTGTTTCGATGCGAGCGAAAACTTGCGATTTAAGAGTGCCAAGAGAGAACTTGCCGGTGCTACCGGCGCGGTTGGGCGCATCGACCACAGGATCAGCACCAGGAGCGCGCTCACCCGCAGCCTGCCCCGCCGAAATCTGATCTGGCTTGTCCAAACCGGACACCTGCACCTAAATTCCTCCGTCTCGACAAATGGCGCGATCCCGCGCGCCCGCCGATCTATGTTTGCGGAGTAGTCTATGCAGGATTCAAGGTAAAGACACGCTTAACTTAGGCCTGTTCGGGCCCGAATCGCGCCGAGTTGCGGGTATTGCGTGGCGAGCGGTTGCACTGCCTGCGGCGCACTGCCACCTAGGTATCGTGAAAGACGCCTCGATCAAGGCGGTCCTCGGGCCCACCAATACCGGCAAGACCCACCTCGCCATCGAACGAATGTGCGCGCATTCGAGCGGTGTCATCGGCTTCCCGCTGCGCCTGCTTGCGCGCGAGGTCTATGACCGACTGGTCGCGATCAAGGGCGAGAAGGCGGTCGCGCTCATTACCGGTGAGCAGCGTATCGAGCCCGCCGGGGCGCGATACCTGTGCTGCACGGTGGAGGCCATGCCTCGCTCGCCCGACGCAGCCTTCGTCGCACTCGATGAAGCTCAACTCTCCGCCGACCGCGAACGGGGACACGTCTTTACCGATCGCCTGCTCAATGCGCGCGGGCGTGAGGAAACCATGCTGCTTGGTGCCGCGACCCTTGAGCCGATGGTCAAGGCACTCGTTCCCGACGCCGAGATATCCGACCGGCCGCGCTTTTCGACGCTTACGCATATCGGACCGAGGAAATTGTCGCGCCTGCCGCCGCGCAGCGCGATTGTCGCGTTCAGTTCCGAGGCGGTCTACGCCGTTGCCGAAATGCTCCGCAGGTTTCGCGGCGGTGCAGCTGTCGTCATGGGGGCACTATCACCGGAAACGCGCAACAAACAGGTCGAATTGTTCCAGAATGGTGAAGTCGACTACATTGTCGCTACCGACGCCATCGGGATGGGCCTCAACCTCGATGTGAACCACGTGGCCTTCGCGGGGCTGACCAAATTCGACGGCGTGCGGATGCGCAGGCTGCACCCAGCCGAAATGGCCCAGATTGCCGGGCGCGCAGGCCGCCACCAGCGGGACGGGACCTTCGGAACGCTCGCCGGTGCAGGCGGGAAAACGGGACCCGCTCCGGAATTCACCGAGGAAGAAGTCTACGCGATCGAGGAGCACCGCTTCGCTCCGATCACGAAGCTGTTCTGGAGAGAGGCGGAGCCACGCTTCGACGATATCGCCACGCTGATAGGCGATTTGGAGACACCGCCCCGGCACGAAGCGCTTCGCCTTGCACCGGAAGCGATCGACCTGGCCACCCTCAAGCGCCTCGCCGAAGAGCCTTTCGCCGCTACTATCCGCGGCCACGGACAGGTTCGCCGGTTCTGGGAAGCCTGCTCGCTTCCCGACTTCCGCCAGCGTGGGCCGGACGTCCACGCCCGCTTCGTGGCGCGGTTGTGGCAAGATCTCCAGCAGGGCTATATCGGAGCCGACTTCGTCGCAGCGCGAATCTCCGAACTCGACAATACGAGTGGCGACATCGATACGCTGCAAGGGCGGATCGCCGCGATTCGCTCCTGGGCCTATATCTGCCAGCGCCCGGACTGGGTTCTGGCTCGTGACGAAATGGCGTCGCGTGCCCGCGCAGTGGAAGCAAAACTATCGGACGCGCTCCATGCGCGGCTGACCGAAAGATTCGTGAACCGAAGGACGGCTATCCTGATGAAATCGCTGGGACAGGACGCATCCATGCTCCCCATTACCCTTACGGACGATGGCGTCCTCAAGGTCGAGGACGAACCCTTGGGCCATGTCGAGGGATTCCGTTTCGTCGTGGATGCGGCGGCCAATCATGCGGATCGCAAGATGCTCCTTGCTGCAGCCGAGAAGGCTTTGCCGCGCCTCCTTGGCGAACGCGCCGATGCCCTGGCTGCGTCCGGGATGGAGGAGATCGAGATCGGGCGTGGGGCCATCCGGTGGAAGGGCCAGATGCTTGCGAAACTGCGTACGCGCGACGGGCAGGTGAAGCCCGAGCTCGAACCTGCACGAGAGCTGGCAAGCCTGTCCGATGCTTCGCGAGCCAATCTGATGGCGGCGCTCGACACATGGCTCGACAAACAGCTCGAGCCGCTCGAGCCGCTGCGCAAGATGCACATAGCCGCCACCAACCCAGACGCCGGATCGCAGGCCCGCGCATTGTTGCTGAACCTCATTTCTGGCCATGGCTTCGTCACGCGCGAAAAAGCAGGGATCGAGCATCTGCCCAAGGAAATGCGCCCTTTCCTGCGCAAGATCGGGGTCACGTTCGGCGCCCTCGACATTTATTCGCCGATGCTGCTCAAGCCTGCGCCGCGACAGCTGCTCCATTCCCTCGGCATCGATCGTCGTCCGCTGCAGGAGGCCATGCTTCCTGTCATTCCGGACGCGAAGAAGCTCCCGTCGGGCTATCGCCATGCCGGATCGCAGGCCATCCGGCTCGACCTTGCGGAGAAGATTTTCCGCTCCGCCCACGAAGCGCGGGCCAAGGCGGACAAGAGCCGCAAGTTCCACTTCGACCTCTCCCTTCCGATCTCGATCGGCCTGGAAGAGAAGAATGCCGAGCGCCTGCTCGGACAGGCCGGATTCCGGGTCCAGCGCGCGAAGCCCCTGGAAGAAGGCGCATTCGGCCCTCCCCGTCCCGACAGCTGGGAATGGCGTCCATCCCGCCGCAAGCAGCAACGCAGCGCTCCCGCCGCGAGCAAGACGCGCGAAGGCAGCGCTTTTGCCGGGCTGGCGGATCTCATGAAGCAGGGCTGAGGGTGCGGATCGACCGTTTGCTCTGCTTGCTGCGCTTCGTGCGAACGCGCAGCGCGGCGAACAAGCTGGTCGGCATGGGTCACATCCGGCGCAATGGCGAGCGCGTCACGAGGTCCAGCCGGGACATCCAGCCCGGCGATGTGCTCACCCTCCCCCTCGGGAACGCAGTGCGCCTGATCGAAGTTCTGTCACTACCCGATCGCCGCGGACCCCCAAGAGAAGCGCAGGCTTGCTACCGCGAGCTTGACCCGGGCGGACAAAATGGAAATAGCAGCGGCAAGACCACTGCGAGACAGGGAAATATCGCACCATGACCTATGTCGTCACCGACGCTTGTATCAAATGCAAATACACCGATTGCGTGGAGGTCTGCCCCGTCGACTGCTTCTACGAAGGCGAGAACATGCTCGTCATCAATCCGTCGGAGTGCATCGACTGCGGCGTGTGCGAACCGGAATGCCCGGCGGAAGCCATCCTGCCTGACACGGAAGACAATCTGGAAAAATGGCTCGAGCTGAACACCAAGTTCTCCGCCGAATGGCCGAACATCACCAGCCAGAAAGAGCCGCCCGCAGATGCGGACGAGCACAAGGGCGAAGAGGGCAAGTTCGACAAGTACTTCTCGCCTGAACCCGGCGAAGGCGACTGATCCAGCCATCGCTTTGCTGGACGATCTGAAAGCCGCCTGGGCCAGGGGCGGCGAAGACAATATCGGCATCATTGCTGCGGGAGTGGCGCATTATGCGTTGCTCGCCCTCGTGCCTACGCTCGGCGCAATGGTTCTCGGCTATGGCTTATTCGCCGATCCGGAGACGGTTGCAGGGCATATTGCGACATTATCAGAGAATTTGCCCGCGTCGGCGGCCGAACTGATTGGCGATCAGTTGAAGAATGTGAGTGAAGGCGCAGCCGGGGCGAAGGGATTCGGCCTGCTGCTATCGCTCGCAATTGCCCTGTTCGGCGCCCGCAACGGGGCGCGCGCCCTGATGACGGGCTTGAACATCGCTTTAGGCGCGAAGGAAGAGCGCGGCTTCGTGAAAGGTAATTTGGTCGCGCTGCTTATAACGATAGCAGGCGTCGTGGGACTAGCGGCCGCCGGCGGGGTGATTACCGCCATAGCCGCAGTGTCCGGTCCGATCGGCGATATTGCGGGTTTCGCGACCCTCCTGCTTGTCGCCAGCGGTGCGGCCGCCCTGCTCTACCGTTTTGCACCCAACAAGCCCGCGCCCGATTGGGACGTCATCTGGCCCGGTGCCGTACTGTTTGCAGTAACCTGGATCGCGGCAACGGCAGCCTTCGCCTACTATGCCGCAAATTTCGGCAATTATAACGCCACTTACGGATCGCTGGGTGCGGTGATCGTCCTGATCACCTGGTTCTATGCCAGCGGCTTCTTCCTCTTGCTCGGGGCGGAACTGGTGGCGGAGCGCGCGAAGGGAACGGGAACGCGATCGACCGAAAGCGTCGCAGACTCGCAATAATCCACATACTGTGCTATATAATGCAACAACTGCGCCGGTGTGCTCCCGGCCAGATGTGAGAATCGAAAGGGCCGGAAGAGCATCCAACCTGCAATTTGATCACTATACCGCGCTCCCTTGGGGAATGCGGGCAGGGTCATTCGCAGCGCGGAAATCTCGGTCGGCCCGGTGAAAGGATTATGCATGGCGAGCAAGGCTGATGCCTTCGACGTTGGCGATTACGTCGTTTACCCCAAGCACGGTGTGGGCCGTGTCATCGAACTGCAGAGCGAAGAAATCGCGGGAATGCAGCTCGACCTCTACGTACTGCGTTTTGAAAAAGAGCGGATGACCCTGCGTGTCCCGGTCAACAAGGTCGAATCGATCGGCATGCGCAAGCTGTCGTCGGACAAGACGCTCAAGGAAGCGATGGAAACCCTGAAGGGCAAGCCCAAGGTCAAGCGGACCATGTGGTCGCGCCGTGCGCAGGAATACGAAGCCAAGATCAATTCGGGCGAAATCGTCCTGATCGCCGAAGTGACGCGCGATCTTTTCCGCCCCGACGATCAGCCGGAACAGAGCTATTCGGAACGCCAGATCTTCGAGGCTGCCTCCAGCCGCCTCGCTCGCGAGCTCGGTGCGATGGAAGAAACCGACGAAGCGACTGCGCTTGAAAAGATCCTCGATGTCCTGCGCGAGCATGCGCCGCAGTATTACGAGAACACTGAAGAAGCCTGATCGGCAAACGCCATCGAGCAATCGACGAAGGGGCCGCTCCGCAAGGGGCGGCCCTTTTCGTTTGCCTTGAATTGGCGGTGTCAGTGTATTACGTGGGCAATACGGAAAATCCGGGCAATAGAGGGATACCGCCAATGCTGACCAGAATTCTCAAGGGCCTCGCGCCCGTCGCCGCCCTGGCCGCCAGCACGCTTATTGCGGGTTGCGACGGCGTGAACGTCACTATCGGAGATAGCGAAGGCGTGCCGCTGGCAGAAGTCGACATGGCCGATGCAAACCCTTCGGAAATCGTTCTCGCCTCCCCCGACACGATAATCGTCAACAAGGGCGACGCGCTCGATATCGAGGTCTCCGGCGACCAGGCTGCAGTCGATGCCTTGCGCTTTCATCTCGATAACGACTCTCTCGCCGTGAGCCGCGAAAAGGACAGCGGCAAGGACCTCGGCACGGCGACCGTGCGGGTCACCATGCCTAGTCTGACCGCCATGGTCCTCGCTGGCTCGGGCACCATAGAAGCCGACGAAATGAGCGGACCGGCCGAAGCGACCATCGCCGGGTCGGGATCGGCGAAAGTCGGCACTATCGCGGCCGAGAAGCTCGAAGTCACGATTGCCGGCTCGGGCGATTTCGAGGCATCCGGCACTGCAAAGTCGCTTGAAATGACGATTGCCGGGACTGGCAAGGGCGCGATGAGCAATCTCCAGGTCGACACCGCGGAAGTTACCGTCGCCGGTTCGGGCGATGCGGAATTTTCGTCCGATGGCACGGTCGAAGCGAATATCGTCGGATCGGGAACGGTGACGGTGAACGGCAGCGCGACCTGCGAAGTCTCCTCAATGGGATCGGGCAAGCTGGTATGTCGCAGCGGCGCAAAACCGGCGCAGGACGACGCCGCGGAAGAATCCGAAGCTTAAGTCATCGCCTGGCAAGGGAATATGGGCTAGGCGGCCACGCGAAAGGACTTCGCATGCGCCGCCCAGCCACCCTTGCCCTGATTTTCGCCGCATTCGCCGTGAGCGGCTGCGTAAGCACGCTCGTCGATGTTGCGACCGCTCCCGTAAAGGTTGTGAGCAAAGGTGTAGACCTGGCGACTACCAGCCAGTCGGAAGCCGATGAAAAGCGCGGGCGCGAGATCCGCCGCCGCGAAGAGCGTCTGGCCAAGCTGGAACGGGAATACGAAAAACAGCTGGATGAATGCGAGGAAGGCAATCGCCGATCCTGCAGCGAAGCGCGAGATACCTACGCCGAGATGCAGCAGATCTTGCCGACTATTCCCGTCGAGCCCGACGAGAATTAATCCGGCGGTTTCGCCGCGCGGCGCAGCCTGTCGTTGATCGCCTTGCCGATATCCCGATCCGGGATGGATGCCACAGCCATGCGCGGCTTGTCGGATGCCGCGCCGAGGTGCAGGCAGGCATAGAGGCGTGACGCCGCCTCTTCGAGATCGCCGGCCCCGGACAGGGTGCAATCTCCAGCGATATCGCCGAAGCCGATCATGAACTCGTCATCTGCGTGGTCGCCAGCGTTGAGACGCAAGGGCTTTCCGGGAGCATAGTGGCTGGCGAGCTGGCCCGGCGCCTCGATGCCCGCAAAGCCGGAAGTCGAGTTGCGCCGCGCGACTTTGACCGGACCCGGTCGTAGCTGGTCGACGCTACCATCGTCCCGGACAGCAAGGATCGTCGATTCCAGCCCCGCCTGCGATGCACCCCCATCGATCACTGCATCGATACGGCCATCCAAGGAGGCAAGCACATGCTGCGCACTCGTCGGACTGATGAAGCCGCTGCGATTGGCGGACGGGGCCGCCAGGGGAAAGTCGACAGCTTCGAGCAATGCCGACATGACAGGATGATCCGGCATCCGCAGTGCCAGGGTCGGCAGTCCGGCCGTGACGCTTGCGGCCAATCCTGCATCTTCCCGCCTGGGCAGTACGAGTGTCAGGGGGCCCGGCCAGTGTTCCTGGGCAAGCCTCCTTGCTTTCGCCCTGAATACAGCGAGGCGCTCCGCCCGCTCTATCGTAGGCACATGGACGATGAGTGGATTGAAGCTCGGCCGTCCCTTGGCCTCGTAAATGCGGCCCACCGCGTCTTCGCTGTCCGCCCTCGCAGCGAGTCCGTAAACCGTTTCGGTCGGCACTGCGACGAGCCCACCCGCCCGCAGGATCGCCGCGGCACGTGCAATGCCACTTTCGTTCGCCTGAAGCGTTTCCGTAGCGTATTTGCCGCTCATGCCCGCGCGCTATATCTGACGCTCGAGAAAGCCAAGAGGAATGCATTCGTGACTTACACCCCCGCCACCCAGGACCAGCTGCTCGCCATTCGGGTAAATGCCGGAATCGAAGAGCTCGCGACGACCGAGAAATTCGCCGCAGCAGAGCCCGACATGGTCGAGGCCATTGTCGAGGGCGTGGGCCAATTCGCGGCAGGGGAATTCGCCCCGCTCAACCGAATCGGTGATCTCGAGGGAGCAAAGCTAGAGAATGGGGTGGTGCGCCTGCCGGACGGGTTCGACTTCGCCTACGAGGCCTATGTCGAACAGGGCTGGAATGCGATCGCGTCCCCGGCCGAATTCGGCGGTCAGGGCCTGCCCTTCACGCTTGCATGCAATGTGCTGGAGAACCTCGGCACGGCAAACATGGCCTTCAACCTGCTGCCTATGCTGAGCGTTGGCGCGATTGAGGCACTAGAACATCACGGTTCCGGTGAACTGCAGCAGAAGTATCTTCCCAAACTGGTTAGCGGCGAATGGTCCGGGACGATGAACCTGACCGAGCCGCAGGCCGGTAGCGACGTGGGCGCCCTCAGGGCGACCGCCGTTCCGATCGAAGATGGCGAGCATGCCGGGAAATACCGCATCAAGGGCCAGAAAATCTACATCACCTGGGGCGAGCACGAGCTCTCGAAGAATATCATCCATCTCGTGCTGGCCCGGCTGCCGGATGCGCCGGAAGGCAGCAGGGGCATTTCCCTCTTCGTCGTACCCAAGTATCACGTCGACGCCGAGGGCAATCCCGGAGCGCGAAACGACGTGCGCTGCGTCAGCCTCGAGCACAAGCTTGGCATCAACGCATCGCCCACTTGCGTGATGAGTTACGGCGATAACGACGAATGCATCGGCGAACTGGTCGGCGCGCCGCACCGCGGGCTGATGGCCATGTTCACGATGATGAACAATGCCCGCATCAATGTCGGCAACCAGGGCGTCCAGATTGGCGAGCGCGCGACCCAGCAGGCGCTCGATTACGCTAAGGAGCGGGTGCAATCGGCACGCGCCGGTTCTCCGGATCGCAATCCCGTGTCGATTATCGAACATCCCGACGTACGCCGCATGCTCCTGAGGATGAAGGCCCTGACCGAGGGCGCGCGAGCCTTGCTTTACTACACCGCTGGCCAGGTCGATCGGGGAACGCTGGGCGACGATGCGGCGCGCGCGCGTGGCGAAGTCCTGACGCCGCTGATCAAGGCGTGGGGAACAGACATCGGGATCGAAGTCGCCAGCCTTGGCATCCAGGTCCACGGGGGCATGGGCTTTGTCGAGGAGACCGGTGCGGCGCAGCATTGGCGCGATTCGCGCATCGCACCGATCTACGAAGGCACGAACGGCATTCAGGCCGCCGACCTCGTTACCCGCAAACTCGGTATGGACGACGGCCAGGCGCTGATCTCGCTGACGGAAGACATCGCGCGCGACTGCGCCGACGAACCGGCATTGTTTGCGCTCGCCGGCGATTGCGCAGCGGTCGCCAAGTGGATGCGCGAGGAAGCCAGCCTCGACGATCGCCTCGCGGGCAGCGTGGCCTTCACGACAATGCTGTCCGTAGCTGTGGCCGGATGGCAGCTGGTGCGCCAGCTGCGCGCGGTAGAGGCTGGAAGCGCTCCGGCATTGGCCAAGACCAAGCCGGCGAGCGTTCGGTTCTTCCTCGATCGTATCGTGCCCGAAGCCGCGGGGCTGCGCGCCGCTGCGACAGCAGGATCGGAAGATCTCTACGCGATCCCCACCGAGGCGCTGCTCGGCTAAGCCAAGTTGCGCCGCGCGACTTAGTCTACAGTCACTTCCCGGGCGAAATCCTCGCCGGAGAACGTCGCGGCTTGCCCTCTGAGCTCACGCTGTGGAGGCAGGCTGCGACCGGTGACCCTTTCGATTGCACCCTGCGGCGTGGCACCTGGAGCGCTGACGCGCCAGATGATCCCGGCAGTGTCGTCGCTGACCAGCAGCGAGCCATCCCCGGCCCATTCGACCCACGTCGGCCGCCCGCGGGTCTTCCCATCGCCGGTCAGGAAGCCGCCCAGAACCTCGATCGGCTGCCCGGTCGGGTTTCCGCGGTCGTCGAAAGGCACGTAAACGACGTCGTAGCCCGACGGCGGCTTCCGGTTCCACGAGCCGTGGCGCGCAATGAAGGCTCCGCTCGAGAAGCCCTCGCCTAATGCCGCCCCCTCGCGGCTGAAGACCAGGCCGAGCGCGGCCACGTGAGGGCCCAGCGCATATTCGGGCGTGCGGATGTAGTTGATGTAGGATGGGTAGGGATATTTAACCCGGCGATCGAAGTTGTCGCCCCAATATACCCACGGCCAGCCGTATTGCGCGCCTACGGGGACGTTGGTGAGGTAATCCGGCACAAGGTCCGACCCGAGCATGTCGCGCTCGTTCACGGTCGTCCAGAGCTCACCCGACCAGGGGCTGAAATCCAGGCCGTTTGCATTGCGAAGCCCGCCGGCGAACACTCGCTGGTTTCCGGAAGCGAGATCTATCTCCCAGATCAGGGCGCGGCCCTCTTCTGCCTCCATGCCCTTGTCGCCGATATTGGTATCCGACCCGACCGCTACATATAGCCTGTCACCGTCAGGATGGAGGGCCAGATTGCGCATCCAATGGCCGCCAGCCGGCGCCAGGTCGGCAATCTTGACCGCTTCGCCGGCAGGTGCGTCGGCACCAAGTTCGTAGGGAAATGCAAGCACTTCGTCGTGATTTGCGACGTAGAGAGTGCCATCCGTCCAGGCGAGACCCGAAGGAGAATCGAGGCCGTCGATGAGTACCTGGCGCGTTTCAGCAATTCCGTCGCCGTCACCATCCCGAAGCAAGACCACCTGATTAGGCGATTCGCCACCCGCGCCCGCACGGCTCATCAGCAAATCGGCAATCCACGCGGTCAAGCCTCCCTCGTCCTTCGCGGGAGCGCGTGTCAGCGAGACCAGAATATCGCCGTTCGGCAGGGCCTGCAGGGTACGCGGATGGTCCAACCCGTCCGCAAAGCGCTGCACCTGAAGGCCTTCCGCGGCATCCGGAACTTCGCCTTCCTGCCAGCCGATCGGCTCGGCGATCGCAATGGTCGGGAAGGTTTCGGCATCCGGTTCATCGAGACGCGGATCGGTGCCCACCACCTCGTCGAACGGAATGTCGGCCGTGTCGCCGCGCGAGACGAAGAAGAAGACGATCCCGAGGATCACGATTATGACGAGAAGGGCGATGCCCAGCTTTTTGAGGATGCTCATGCGATCCAGCGTTACGCCAGCGAGGCTTGACCCGCAACGCCCCTTGCATCGCGCGCGCCGCCGCCTAGATCGCTGGCATGTTTGATTTTCGTCCCGATCCCGATTGCCCCAAGCCCGAAGCATACCGGCAACTTTGCGACGCTGCGGACGCCCTGACGTCCGGCGAGCCGGATGCCGTCGCCAATATGGCGAATAGCGCCGCCTTGCTCTGGGACTTTCTTCCGGACCTGAACTGGGCGGGTTTTTATCGCCTTGTCGATGGTGAGCTGGTGCTTGGTCCTTTCGTGGGCCGTCCGGCCTGCATCCGGATACCGCTCGGTAGCGGCGTTTGCGGTGTAGCTGCTGCCAAGAGCGAGACTCAGCTGGTCGAGGATGTCCACGCGTTTCCGGGGCACATCGCCTGCGACGGCGATACAAATTCGGAGCTGGTCGTTCCCGTGGTCCGCGAAGGCCAAGTCGTCGCGGTTATCGACCTGGACAGCCCCAAAAAGGCTCGCTTCGATCATGAGGACCGCGCCGGGATAGAGAAACTGGCCTCGATCCTGTCGGACCGGATCTGATTCTGCCCCGCAATAAGACGGTCTGCAGCAGCGCTTTGCGATAACGGGCCCGGCTTGGTATTTCGGCTTGAATAGCCTTTGCCTCATGGAGTCTCGGGAATGAAGAATTTCGCCATCGCCCTGTCCGGCGCCGCTCTGTGTGCGTTCACCCCAGCGGCCGCCCAGACGTCCGACCCGGACGCAACAACCGCGGGCGATGTACCGGCAGACCGGGGAATTGAGGTCGAAGTCGTTGAAACGGTATTTCCGGCGGAGCGCGTCATTCCGAGGCGCCAAGCGCCGGTCGTTATCGAGAGGGTCGAGATCGAGGACGTTCCTGACCATGCAGGAGCCGACTTTACCCGATACCCATCAGTGACCACCGCGCAGCGCGTGGTGACAAAACGGCGCATGTACACTCAGGGTAGTCAAGGCGAGCGAGTGGAGGTGATCGGTCTTCCCGCCGGTGCGCGCGTCGTGCAATTCGATCGCGAAGCATGGCTTTCGGAATGCCGCAACCGCTTGGCAACCTATGACGAGACCGATCGAGGCAAGGTTCTTGGCGCAGTGGTTGGCGGAGCGATCGGCGGGGTAGCCGGAAATCGTATAGCCGGTGACGGTAATCGCTTGCTCGGTACCGTCGTAGGAGCAGGCGTTGGCGCAGTAGCCGGTAGCGCTGTGGGGGATTCGATAGACGAAGCGCGTCGCGGCGCAGCCTCGCCCTATGGAGAATGCGAGGCCTACCTCGACGACTATATGGAAAGTGCCGCTGCAGGCGAGCTACGTCACTCACCAAGCTATTATGGCCAGGAATATATGCTGGTGCCGGTGACGGTTTCCGAGCCACAAAAGGCGGTCTATCGGGAAGTCGCTCCGGAAGAATGACCTATCGATTTCAAGCTATTGATTTAGCGTTGTTTTCTCAGTCTCAGATGTCCCCGCCTGTGAGGCGCTGACAGATGAGATCAAGTTGGTCGAGCGTGTGGTAGCGGATGGTGACCGTCCCCGTGCTCGGCGTCTCGTCCGTCTTGATCCGCACCGGCAAACCGAGAAATTCCTCGAGATGGCCCTGTACGGCCGCAATATCCGCATCCGTTTCTGCTTCGGGAATCTGGGGTTTGACCCGACCTGAGGCTGCCGGGCGAGATGCCTTGCGTACGAGTTTCTCGACTTCGCGGACCGAAAGCCCTTCCTTCGCTGCACGTGCCGCAATGGCAGACGCGTCGTCATTGCCGATCAAGGCGCGCGCATGGCCCATTGAAAGCTTGGAGTTGGCCAGGAGATCCTGGACATCGTCGGGAAGGGCCAGCAAACGCCGCAAATTGGCGATGTGGCTGCGGGATTTGTCGACCAGACCTGCGATTTCGGCCTGGGTCATACCCTCGTCTTCCGCGAGTTTCTGATACGCCCGCGCCTCTTCCAAAGGATTGAGGTCCTCCCGCTGGAGATTCTCGATAAGTGCCAGAGCAAGGACTTCGCGCTCTTCCAGATCGCGAACAATCGCGGGAATCTGGTGAAGTCGCGCCCGCTGTGCAGCGCGCCAGCGGCGTTCACCGGCCACCAGCCGATATTTGCCGCCTGCCCTCGCAGTGACGATGACGGGCTGGATCACGCCCCGCTGGGCGATGGATGCGGCCAGTTCGTCGAGCGCCTCATCGTCGAATTGCGTCCTTGGCTGCCCGGGCAAAGGTTCGATATCGGCAACGGGGATCGAGCTAAGGCCCGAGGTGGCAGAAGGCGCAGCTGCGGTAGCCAACTCGTTGCTTTCGTTACCGGAATTGACCAGCGGCTCCTCGCGCTGGACTTCTCCAAGCAGCGCGCCGAGCCCGCGGCCAAGCTTCTTCTTGCGATCGATTGCCTGGCTCATGCGGCCTTCCTCCTCTCGGGCAGTCTTCCGATTAGTTCGCGCGCCAATCCGATGTAGGCGCGACTACCGGGACAATTGTGGTCGTAGACGAGCGCCGGCATGCCGTGGCTGGGTGCTTCGGACAGCCGCACATTACGCGGAATTACGTTCTCGAAGACGAGATTCCCGAGGCAATCACGGACATCGTCCGCGACCTGGTCGGTCAGACGGTTGCGACGATCAAACATGGTGAGCGCTATTCCGACGATACCCAGGTCCGGATTGAAGCGTTGCTGGACCCGTTCAACCGTCTGCAAAAGTTGGCTCAACCCCTCCAACGCGAAGAATTCGCACTGCAAGGGCACCAGAAGCGTATCGGCTGCCCCAAGAGCGTTCAGGGTCAGAAGCCCCAAAGACGGCGGGCAATCGATGAAACAGATATCGTAACTTGCGAAACCGGATGTGCCCGACTGCGCGAGCGCTTTCGACAGGCGTGCAGTGCGGTCATCGACGGCGACCAGCTCCACCTCGGCTCCTGATAGGTCCTGGGTCGCTGGAACGATGTCGAGGCCAGGAATTTCAGTCGGCTGCGCGCATTGCGCCAAGGTTCCTTGCTCAAGCAGAAGGTCGTAGCTGGAATATTTCCGATCGACGCCCTCAATCCCCATGCCGGTCGACGCATTGCCCTGAGGGTCAAGATCGATGAGGAGGGTTTTCCAACCGGTGGCGGCCATCGCCGTTGCGATATTGATGGCGGTGGTCGTTTTGCCCACCCCGCCCTTCTGATTGGCAATTGCGACGGTAATCACGCTTTTTCCCTCACTTTGCCCCGACCAACAACAATTCCCGCGTCCTGATCCGTGAGTGACTGTTCCACGTGGAACATTTTCGACTCCCGTCCGGGTAGCTCCTGCACTTCATGAGCCGCAGATCGCCCTTTCGGCAACACCCAGCGTGTGTCGTCTGTGGAGAAGCGTGCGGATAAACGCAGCAGCTTGGCAAGCGGAGCGAACGCGCGAGCCGAAATGATTCCCGCCTCGACCGTCGTGACTTGCTCCAGACGACACCCTTCGATGTGGCAATTCTCAAGGCCAAGTTCGGAGCTCATTCTCTCGAGCCACTCCACCCGTAAACGACGGGACTCAATCAGCACAAACTCGATATCGGGCCGCAATGTCGCCAGGACCAGCCCGGGGAAGCCGGCACCACTCCCCAAATCGAGCCAAGGGCCATATGTTTCACGTGGAACGTGGTCCAGCAATTGCGCCGAGTCTGCAAAATGGCGGACCCAGATGTGGTCCAGCGAACCCTTGGCCACAAGGTTCTGGCGCTGATTCTCTTCTTTCAGCCGTTCGGAAAGCACCGACAGGGAGCGAATAGCGCGCGCTCCGCCCTTCTCTTCAATGTAGGCTCGCGCTTCTTTTTCCTGCTCTATCACAAGGCCTGAACCTCTTGTGCGCGCTTCACGTGTACCATCAACGCCGCAAGCGCTGACGGGGTAACGCCGGGAATTCGCCCAGCCGCAGATAATGTTGGGGGCTTTGCGGCAGTCAAACGCTCGACCATTTCGTTGGACAGGCCAGGCACCTCAGCAAAAGCGAACTCCTCCGATATCCTCAAATGTTCGCCCGCACGAAGCTCGCGCAACTCAGCATCCTGTCGCTCCAGATAAGGCGAATAGAACGCATCCTCCGCCATCTCGACAGCCAAGGAGTCCGCTGCATCGAAACCATCAAGGTGAGAGGCAAGATCCTGAAGTGTGACGTGACCGCCCTTCAGCCAATCGCGAGCGCTTCGGCCGCGCGCATCCGGCTTCACCGGGCGGGAGCTGGACTGCAGATCCTTGGCGGAGATCGTTTGCGAGAGAAACGCATCTATCACGTCGCGCCTGCCCTCACGCTCCTCGAACCACCGGCGACGCCCCTCGCCAACCAGTCCGACGTCGATCCCCAAGGGTGTGAGGCGAGTGTCGGCATTGGCTGCGCGGAGCCGCAGACGATATTCCGCACGCGAAGTGAGCATGCGATATGGCTCCGTCACACCCTGCAGGGTGAGATCGTCGATCATCACTGCGATGTAGGAATTTGCCCGGTCGAGTTGTGCGCCCTCTGTTTCAAGCGCCCTCCCCGCTGCATGCATTCCCGCCACGAGCCCTTGCGCCGCAGCTTCTTCGTACCCTGTCGTGCCATTGATCTGACCCGCGCAATACAAGCCCGGTATGGCTCGCACTTCGAGAGTTGAACGGAGCGCGCGCGGATCGATGTGATCATACTCGACAGCATAGCCCGGCACCTCCATCGATACTTTCTCCAAACCCTCAATCGCGCGGAGCATGTCCAGCTGCACGTCGACCGGAAGCGAAGTACTGATGCCGTTGGGGTAGACCGCACGCGTCGAGAGGCCTTCCGGCTCGAGGAATATCTGGTGCCCGTCCCGATCTCCGAAACGATGGATCTTGTCCTCGATCGAAGGACAATAGCGCGGCCCGGCGGCGCCAATCGCACCGGAGAATAGCGGTGATCGCTCGAGATTGTTGCGGATGATGTCGTGGGACGCCTCGTTGGTGCGTGTGATTGCGCAAAAGACCTGGGGGTTTAGCCGCCCACTCGACAGGGACGACATAGTCCACTGCTCTTCGTCCGATGGCTGAACATCCAACCGCGCCCAGTCGATTGTTCTCCCATCGAGGCGAGGCGGAGTTCCCGTCTTGAGCCGCGACATCGGTAAATCAGCACCACGCAGCTGCTCTGCCAGGCGATGTGCGGCATTCTCTCCGATGCGCCCGCCCTCGAAACGCTCCTCACCGCGGAATAGCGTGCCCCCTAGGAAGGTGCCGGTACACAGAATGACCGAGCGCGCCTCCATGGAACTACTGTCCGCAAGCTCAATGCCCGTAACGGTGCCATTTGCGAGCCTCAGCGCCGCAGCTTCTCCCTCAACCAGTGTCAAATTGGATTGAGAATGGACGATGCCCTGCACCGCCGCATGAAACAACGCGCGATCCGCTTGGACACGCGGCCCCCATACCGCACTGCCTTTTGACCGATTGAGCATCCGGTAATGGATTGCCGCCGCGTCGGCAGCACGGCCAATCACCCCGTCGAGAGCATCCACCTCCCTCACCAGGTGACCCTTGCCGAGGCCGCCGATTGCGGGATTGCAGCTCATCGCACCGATCTTCGACAGATCGAAACTGACCAGAGCCGTATGAGCGCCCATCCGCGCAGACGCGCAGGCCGCCTCAACGCCAGCGTGCCCGCCGCCGATCACTATGGTGTCAAATCTTTGCATAAAGCGCCCGATAAATGTGTTTGCCTATCGGGTCAAAGCCTCGCGGTGTTCCACGTGAAACATTCTCATTTTCCGATGCAGAAGCGCCCGAACAAGGCGTCGAGAACCTCCTCGGTCGATTGGCGGCCAAGCAGCCTGTCAAATGCCCTGCGTGCGAGCCTCAAGCGCTCCCCTATAAGAAGGAGGTCATCACCCTCTTCGATCCCCTCAAGGGCGTCAAATGCATGACCAAGCGCCTCGGCCTGGCGTTGATTGAAGGCAGCCATGCCGCGCTTGGGGACCAAACCCCTCGCCCTCGCCACCAAATCCTCCACCAAGCCCTCCAGCCCGAAACCGCTGGCGGACGAGAGTGTGTGATCGGCGTTCTTCTTTCCAGCCCCTTCGAGATCGCATTTGGCCGCAATCTCCAATGCACCTTCCGGGCCTTCTCCTTCTGCGCCGAGCCAAAGCACAATGTCGGCCTTCTCGAGCTCTTTGCGTGCGCGGTCGATACCGATGGCTTCAACCAGGGCCGCGCCATCGTCCCTGAGGCCGGCCGTATCGATCAATACGAACGGCATGCCTTCGAACGCCACCGGCCGCTCGATAACGTCACGGGTAGTCCCCGCTTCATCGGTGACGATCGCAGCGCCTTCGTTAAGGAGGGCATTGAATAGAGAGGATTTTCCGGCGTTCGGCGGACCGGCAAGCACGACCCTGATGCCATCGCGCAACCGCTCTGCGCGCGGAGACTGCAGCGCGGCGCGAATTTCTGCCAAGACTGCTGCCAACCCATCCTGAAAGGCGGGCGGCAATACTTCGACATCATCCTCATCAGAAAAATCGAGTGCCGCCTCGACATAGGCGGACAAGCCGAGAACTTGCGATCGCCATGCATCGACCTGAGTCGAAAGCGCGCCGTCGGCAGAGGCTTGGGCTGCGAGCCTCTGCAATTCGGTTTCCGCCGCCAGAAGGTCCGCCAGACCTTCCGCCTCGGCGAGATCCAGCACACCATTCGCGAAGGCCCTTCTGGTGAATTCGCCGGGCTCTGCTTTGCGCAACCCCGGGATCGAAGCCAGTGCACCCTCGATCGCAGCGACAACGGCGCGCCCCCCATGGCAATGGATTTCCGCCAGCTCCTCTCCCGTGGCTGTTTGCGGGCCATCGAACCAGAGGACGAGCGCACGGTCCAGAACGCCCCCTGCCCCGTCTCTCAGGGTCCGCAGCGTTGCTCGGCGAGGCTCCCGCACCCTTCCTGCCAGCCGCTCCAAAGCCTCACGCGCACTTCCACCGCTGATCCTGATGATCCCGATAGCGGCAGGAGGCGATCCGCTCGAAAGAGCGAAGATCGTATCACTCATGAGGAAGAGCTATCCTAGTCGTCCGAAGACTTGGTGGTCTTGCCGGACGTGCGTGCAGCATTGGCGCCTTCCATGAAGCTCTGGAACAGCTTGAAACCGGCCTGCCCCATGGGCGCGAGCTGTCGCGCGTATTCCTGCAGCTGGTCCGGACTGGAAACACCCTTCATCGCTTTCGACATCATGTCGACGTAGACATCGTTCGCCTTTCCGACGTCGGGCAGGCCCATGAAGGTCCGCGCCTCCTCTGGCGTACAGTCGATTTCGATTTGGACCTTCATCGCGTTTCCTCCGTTGAATGCCCAGAAGACATCTGGGTCTTTCCATATCTGGGTTTGCCAGCCCCGCGCCACAAGCGCTAGGCCTGCAACTATCTAGGGAGAATACACGCATGAGCGAACTGGTCACCATCTCCACACTCGATGGCGCAAACACATTCAACGCGTATGTCGCGAGGCCGGCAGACAAGCCGAAAGCCGCGATCGTGGTCATCCAGGAGATATTCGGCATCAACGCCGGAATCCGCCGCAAGTGCGACAAGCTCGCAGAAGACGGCTACTTGGCCGTGGCCCCGGATCTCTTCTGGCAATTCGAGGATGGCATCGAACTCGATCCCGATATCGAGCCGGAGATGAATAAGGCCTTGGATTTATTCGCCAAGTTCGACCAGGACCAGGGCATCCGGGACATCGAGGCGGCGATCAAATACGCTCGCGGCGAAGGGTGCGCCAAGGTCGGCGCGGTCGGCTACTGCCTTGGCGGACGCCTCGCCTATATGACGGCCGCGCGTACGGATAGCGATGCGACGGTCGGATATTACGCCGTCGGCGTCGACAATCTTCTGGGCGAAAAGCACGCCATCGCGAATCCACTCATGCTCCACATCCCGACCGAGGACGGTTTCGTGGACAAGGATACGCAGGCGGCCATGCATGCGGGCCTAGACGACCACCCCAAGGTAACGCTTCATGATTACGAGGGTCTCGATCACGGCTTCGCGACGGAGTTTGGCAATCGTCGCAGTGATGACGCTGCGAATTTAGCCGACCGCCGCACCAGCGAGTTTTTTGCCGAACACCTGGCCTGAAGGCGTCGGTTCCGATGGAAAAGCTCCCCTTCCGGTACATTATCCCGGTCCTTCTCTACGTACTGGTGGCGATTGCCGGACTATGGGAGCCGGCAAGGTGGTTGCTGTGGATCCTCGTTCCCGCTCTACTTGTTGCAGTTTGGGATTTTTCGCAGGAAAAACATACCCTTAGAAGAAATTACCCGCTCATCGCCCGGATCAGGTGGATCATGGAGGACCTGCGCCCCTTCGCCCAGTCCTACGTGGTTGAAGGGGATCTTGAGGGCAGGCCGTTCAGCCACCAGGCTCGCGCGCTTGTTTATGCAAGGGCCAAGGGCGACCTCGACTCGCACCCCATGGGGACCGAGCTCGACGTCTATTCCGATGAATACGAGTGGGTCGGCCACTCGATTGCCCCCTCCTCCACCGCGCCCGAGGAATGGCGCGTGACGGTTGGCGAGACTACGTGCGCCAAGCCGTACTCATCGTCCCTCCTGAATATCTCCGCCATGAGCTTCGGGTCGCTTTCCGGCCGTGCGATCGAAGCGCTCAATGCCGGGGCGAAAGAGGGCAATTTCGCGCACAACACAGGCGAAGGGTCGATCAGCAAGTATCACCGCAAGCCCGGTGGCGACCTGATCTGGGAATTGGGAAGTGGGTATTTCGGCGCCAGGGCCAAGGATGGCCGGTTCGATCCGGACCAATTCAAGGAAAATGCCGCCTCCGACCAGGTCAAGATGATCGAACTCAAATTGAGCCAGGGCGCCAAGCCCGGTCATGGCGGCGTCCTGCCAGGCGCGAAGGTGACGAAGGAAATTGCAGAAGCCCGCGGCGTGCCGGTTGGCGAAACCGTCACCTCCCCGGCAGCGCACCCCGAATTCGACACTCCGATCGAAATGCTCGAATTCGTGACGAGGTTGCGCGAATTGTCGGGCGGCAAGCCTGTCGGCATTAAGCTTTGCGTGGGCCTTCCTCACGAGATCTTCGCTGTCGGGAAAGCGATGTTGGAAACCGGGATGCACCCGGACTTCATCACCGTCGATGGCGCGGAAGGCGGGACGGGCGCCGCACCTCTCGAGCTTTCCAATTCGGTCGGAATGCCCCTGCGTGAGGGGCAGATTTTCGTGCGCAACATGCTCGTGGGCACTGGCCTGCGCGACAAGGTCAAAATTGCCACGTCCGGGAAGATCCACTCAGGCGCGCAAATGGCCAAGAGCTTCGCCCTCGGTGCCGATTGGTGCAATGCGGCGCGGCCTTTCATGTTCTCGCTCGGCTGCGTGCAGTCGATGAATTGCCACAAGGGCACCTGCCCAACAGGCATCGCCACACAGGAAGAGTGGCGTCAGCGCGGCCTGATCGTCGAGGATAAGGCCCCGCGCGTAGCCCGCTTCCAGCGCCAAACGCTGCATTCCTTACGCGAGATCACGATCGCCATGGGTCTCGATAACCCTTGGGACATGAAACCGCTCGACATGCGAGAACGGATCAATGGGGCGCGATCCGATGCCTTCGACAAGATATACTATTTTGCCGAACCAGGTGTGCTGCTCGACAAACCGTCCTCCACTCCCCTCGCCCGCCATTGGGAGGCGGCGAGAGCCGACAGTTTCCGGAGGCACGCATGAGCGCTAAAATCGGTTTGAAGCGATGGCATGAAGTAATCGATGCCGGGTCGCAGCCGGAGGACCTGGCCGCAATCATCCGGGAAGATGCCCAGTTCCACTCACCCGTCGTGCATACGCCGCAAAAGGGCCGCGACCTGGTGGTGGGATATCTCTCCGCTGCAGGCAAGACCCTTGGGAACGACAGTTTCACCTATGTGCGCGAACTGGTCGACGGCCCGAACGCCATGCTGGAATTCACTACGGAAATGGACGGGATACACGTCAACGGCATCGACCTGATCGAGTTCGACGAAGCTGGAATGATCGCGGATTTCAAGGTGATGGTGAGACCACTCAAGGCGGTGAACAAGGTCTGGGAAGAAATGGCCGCTATGCTGCAAAAGCAGGCGAGCTGACCTGCTCTCTAAAGCAGATTTACTTTCCCAAGAAACCATCCACCAGCGCAAAGATCTCCCGACCGCCGGGCTTGGTCGACAGTTTGCGCCTCAATTCCTCGAGGGCAGGCTCGGCCGAAAAGGAAATCAGGTGCTTCATTTCCCAATCGGGAAACCAGCGCTCGTCTGCCGCACTGCGGTGCAGGACCTCGATGGTGTGATGCCTCGGATCCGCTTCTAGCTCTTCTAGCAAGGCCTGGAGCGCCAATGCCGGTCCTTCGATCATCTGCAGGAAGCGGTCCGCATCGTACAGCAGGAAGCCTGTCACCGCACGTTTGGGATTGTTGCGCGCCGAAATCTCCACGATCTCGAACACGTCGGGCGTGTCGGTGCCTTTGGCGGCAATGCTGCTGTAGACGATCCGATCCACTGAAGTGCCTCACGGCGGGGCGGGCCCGCCGTGCCTCGTCCTCCTACTGGTTCATATTGGCGAAGAAGTCCTCGTTGGTCTTGGAATCCTTCATCTTGTCGAGGAGGAATTCCATCGCGTCGACCGTGCCCATCTGCATGAGGATACGGCGCAGGACCCACATCTTCGAAAGCTTGTCCTTCTCGACCAGCAGTTCTTCCTTGCGGGTACCGGACTTGCCGACGTCGAGAGCCGGGAAGATGCGCTTGTCGGCAACCTTGCGGTCGAGGACGATTTCGCTGTTACCGGTGCCCTTGAATTCTTCGAAGATGACCTCGTCCATGCGGCTGCCGGTATCGATCAGCGCGGTTGCGATGATGGACAGCGAGCCGCCTTCCTCGATGTTGCGGGCCGCACCGAAGAAGCGCTTGGGGCGCTGGAGGGCATTGGCATCGACACCGCCGGTGAGCACCTTGCCCGAGCTGGGCACCACGGTGTTGTAGGCGCGGCCGAGACGGGTGATGGAGTCGAGCAGGATGACGACGTCGCGCTTATGCTCGACGAGACGCTTCGCCTTCTCGATCACCATTTCGGCGACCTGGACGTGGCGGTTTGCAGGTTCATCGAAGGTCGAGGAAATAACCTCGCCCTTCACGCTGCGCTGCATGTCGGTAACTTCTTCCGGGCGCTCGTCGACGAGCAGGACCAGGAGGAAGACTTCCGGGTGGTTGTCGGTGATCGCCTTGGCGATATTCTGCAGCAGGACGGTCTTACCGGTACGCGGCGGAGCGACGATCAGCGCGCGCTGGCCCTTGCCCTGCGGCGAGATGATATCGATCACGCGCGCCGACTTGTCCTGGACCGTCGGATCGAGCGTATCGAGCGACAATTTCTGTTCCGGATAGAGCGGGGTCAAATTGTCGAAATTGGTGCGGTGGCGGACCTGGTCGGGATCTTCGAAATTGACGCTGGTCAGCTTCGTCAGCGCGAAATAGCGCTCGCCTTCCTTGGGCGCGCGGATTTCACCTTCGACAGTGTCACCGGTGCGCAGGCCCCATTTACGGACTTGGTTCGGCGAGACGTAGATATCGTCGGGACCGGCGAGATAATTCGCTTCGGGGCTGCGCAGGAAGCCAAAGCCGTCCTGCAGCACTTCGATCGTGCCGATGCCCATGATCTTCTCGTCATATTCTTCGTCTTCCGCCAGTTCGCGGAGGATGCAGAACATGAGGTCCTGGCGGCGCATGGTCGATGCGCCTTCGACGCCCAGTTCCTCGGCCATTGCCACGAGGTCTGCGGGCGCTTTTGCTTTCAAATCTTTGAGATGCATGTGTTATTACTCAGGTATGTGGAATGGCCGGCGGGTCGGTATGGGCTTGGAGAAAGCAGACCCGGCACCCTTATGAATCGCGGGGGCCTCTTGCCGGTCGGTGGAATGCAGATAAATGTCGCCCCGCCTGCCGTCAATCGGCAAACGATGGTCGCGGCCGACGTCAGAACGGTTTGACGATCACCAGCACGACAATCACCGCAAGCAGGATGCCGGGCACTTCGCCGTACAGCCGCAACTGTTTTTCGCTAAGCGGGCGATCGCCTTTCGACATGGCCTTCGACTTGGCGACCATGAATCCGTGAAAACCGGTCAGAAGCAGCACGAACAGCAGTTTCGCATGAAACCAGCCCTGGTCGAACGCTCCGATGCTCATCGCAAGCGCGAGACCAAGGACCCAGACGACGATCAGGCTTGGCGTCAGGATGATCTTGCGAAGCAGACCCATGCGCTTGGCCCAAGTCGCTTCCTCGTCGGATCCCGCCGCGGCTTCGTGGCAATAGATCATCTGGCGCGGGAGCATGAACAGACCGGCCATCCAGAACACCATGAAAATGATGTGGCCGGCCTTCAGCCAAAGATAGGTCATCGCAAGAATATCCTGCATGCAGTCGATGTAGGGATAGCAGACAGCTTCGTCACCCCTGCCAGCCCCGGACAGTTGCAATTAGGCGCTCCACATTCGCAATCGGGGTGCGGCGATCGATGCCGTGACCCAGATTGAAGACATGGGGCCGGTCGGAAAAAGCCTCGAGGATTGTCTCGATGCGTGTTTCGAGGGCCGGACTACCCGAAAGCAGGAGAAGCGGGTCCAGATTGCCTTGTACGGCCATCCCAGCAGGCAATTCGCGCGCGACCCACACCGGATCGAGCGTTTCATCGACCCCGAGGGCCTTCACACCGGTTTCGCGGGCATAGGCGGGGAGCTTTTCACCAGCCCCCTTCGGAAAGCCGATGATGGGCGTTTCGGGATGTCGCTCGGCCAGGGCCGTAACGATCTTCGCATTGGGAGCGATGACCCAGCGTTCGAATTCATCGGGCGCCAGACTGCCGGCCCAGCTGTCGAAGAGTTGGACGGCTTCTGCCCCGGCCTCGATCTGGCCGGAAAGATATTCGATCGTCTCATGGGCGATCGCATCGATGATCGCCTGCAGTTTGCCCGGGTCGCGATAGGCCATGGCCCGCGCATCGTGCTGGTCGCGGCTCCCCTCGCCGGCGACCATGTAGGTCGCGACGGTCCATGGGCTACCCGCGAAGCCGAGCATCGTGGTATCGTTAGATAGACGCTGACGGCAAAGGCGAACCGTTTCGTAGATCGGTTCATAGCGGGAGCGGTCGGGATTCAATCCGTCGAGGTCGGCCTCCATCAGCGGCGGGGAAAGCTTCGGGCCTTCGCCTGCCAGGAACTCGAGATGCTGGCCGAGCGCATGGGGCACGATCAGGATATCGGAAAACAGGATCGCTCCGTCGAAACCGAACCTGTCGATCGGCTGCATCGTGATCTCGCAAGCCGCCTCGCTGTCGTAAGCCATCGCGAGGAACCCGCCCTTCTCGGCGCGCAATTCGCGATACTCGGGAAGGTACCGGCCAGCCTGGCGCATGAGCCAGAGCGGCACCTTGTCAGCGCGCTTACCGTTCAGAGTGTCGAGCAGAAGGCCGGGCATCGAGAGAGAGTCCAATCCAATAAATAATGATTATTATAAGAGTTGAAGGAGTCTGTTGGCCCTGTGGATATCGGGCATAGCCGCCCCCTGCCCCATTTCTCCCGCAAGGAAAAGGCCGGATGCCGGATTGCGACTCGCGGCAGGCCGTGAGTCGAGTCAAACTTATCCCGCTTCTCCCCAGCCTGCGAACAAGTTCCATTTGCTGTGCGGGAATCGCCCCCGAAGAGGACTCGCAATGGGGAGTGAATCGATCCCCGAACTTGTCGCCAGACTTGTGCCGTGGTTTATCCGGTGCTTCTCCACAGGCCGAAAGTGACCACCATCGCCGACCGTATCCATCTCCACCTCCTGTCCGATTCCACCGGCGAAACGCTGGAAATGCTGGCCAAGGCCGCGCTCGCCCAGTTCGACGATGCCGATGTCGTGCGCCATTTCTGGCCGATGGTCCGCTCGCGGCAGCATCTCGACAGGATCGTGCCGGAACTCAAGGCCAATCCGGGCCTCGTACTCTTCACTCTCGTCAATCCCGAGGCGCGTGCCCGCCTTGAAGAGGTGTGCACGCAAAATGCCCTGCCTGCGGTGCCGATCCTCGACCGGGTAACCGAAGCGCTCGAGAAAGCGCTTGGCCAGGAAGCTCATGGAAGACCGGGGCGCCAGCACCAGATGGACAAGGCCTACTTCGAACGCGTCGAGGCAATCCAGTTCACGATCGCCCATGACGACGGGATCGGGTGGGAAAACTGGGAAGAAGCGGACATCATTCTCGCCGGTGTGTCGCGTAGCTCCAAAACCCCGACAAGCATCTATCTGGCCAACCGCGGGTTCAAGGTCGCGAACATTCCGCTGGTGGTCGAAAGCCCACCGCCCCCGAAGCTCTTCGAGCTGAGCAAGCCTCTTGTGGTCGGCCTTACGACCGCGCCAGAGCGGCTTGTCCAGATCCGCCGCAACCGCCTGCTCACGCTGAACGAACAGTCCCAGACCGCCTATATCGATAACGAGCGGGTCAAATCGGAAGTGGCCTTCGCGCGCCGCATGTTTGCCGACAATGGATGGCCCGTTATCGACGTGACGCGCCGCTCGATCGAGGAAACGGCGGCCGCCATCATTCGCCTGTGTAGCGAGCGCAGCCACAAATCCGGTGGCGATTTCGAAGGGGTGAAGGCGATATGAGCGGCATTGCAGGCACCGGCATCGTGCTCGCCTCCAATTCCGCCTCGCGCAAGGCGATGCTCGATGCGGCCGGCGTGTCCTATGTCGCGCAGGCCGCCGATGTCGACGAACGTGGTTTGGAAGCGGAGATGGAAGGCGCCGATCCTGCGGAAATCGCGCAGGCTCTCGCCGCAGCAAAGGCGACCGGCGTGAAATCCGACGGTCTGGTTCTGGGCAGCGATTCTCTCGTCGAGGTCGATGGGCGCAGGTTCGACAAGCCTGCAACCCGCGACCAGGCCGCTGAGCACCTGCGTTTCTTTTCCGGCAAGGTAATGACCTTGCACAGCGCGGCTGCGCTGGCACGAGACGGGAAGATCGTCTGGATGGGATCGGATTTCGCGCGCCTCAGGGTTCGCGAACTGTCCGAGGAATTCATCGAAGCATACCTCGATGCCGAATGGCCGGAAGTCTCTTACTGTGTCGGCGTTTTCCGGATCGAGGGTCCGGGCGTGCAATTGTTCGAAAGCATCATGGGCGACCAGTTTACCGTGTTGGGAATGCCATTGCTCCAGGTTCTCGATGCGCTGCGCGATGAAGGCGCCCTTCCCTCGTGAAACCTTACGCAGAGGTCATCGGCGACCCGATCGCGCAGTCCAAGTCTCCTGCGATCCATGGCTTCTGGATCGAGAAGCTCGGGATCGAGGCCGAATATCGCGCCCACCACGTCGCATCGTCCGGTCTCGAAAACTATCTTGTCGAAAGACGGGGAGACCCCGACTGGCGCGGGTGCAATGTCACCATGCCGCATAAACAGGCGATCATCCCCTACCTCGACCGGATGGAGCCCCTCGCCAAGCGCGTGGGAGCGGTAAATACGGTCGTGAAGGCTCCTGACGGAGCGCTGGTGGGGCGCAACACGGATGTCGCGGGCTTTCTCGAACCCTTGCGATCGGAACTGTCGGGCACGCACTATTTCCGGATGGCACGTATCCTGGGCACAGGAGGTGCGGCGCGTGCGATCGTGGCGGGTCTTGCGAAGGAAGGGTTCACTCTCGTCCTCGCCGGACGCAATACCGATAAGGCACGCGCTCTTCTCGACGAGCTAGCCGAGGGAGAACACCACGTCGCGCCGCTGTCGCATTTTGCCGAAGTGACGGACTTTGCTTTCGACGACCGTGACGGCTGCTGCGATTTGGTCATCAATGCCAGTCCCTTGGGGATGCGCGGACAGCCCCCCCTCCCCTTCGACTGGAGCCATGCCCCACCCGGATCCATCGCCTATGACATCGTCACCGACCCGCTCGAGACAGCTTTCCTGAAGTCGGCGCGCGATGCGGGGCTGCAGACTATCGATGGCCTTTCCATGCTGATCGGTCAGGCGGCGGCCGCCTTTCGGTTTTTCTTCGGCACAGAGGCACCGCGAGAGCATGATAGCGAGCTGCGTGAAAGGCTGACCTTGTGACCCGTCCGACCATAATCGGTCTCACCGGCTCGATCGGGATGGGCAAATCCACGGTCGCCGAGATGTTCGAACGTGCGGGCGTGCCGGTGTTTGATGCCGACAGGGAAGTGCGCAGGATGCAGGGTCCTGGTGGCAGGCTGGTTGCAGCTATCGAAGCTGAATTTCCGGGCAACACGGATGAAACCGGGGTTCTGCGCGACAAGCTCGGCAAGCTGGTGTTCGGCGATAAAGCCGCCCTCGCCCGTCTCGAGGCCATCGTTCACCCGGCAGTCGCCGAAGAACGGGGCGCCTTCCTGATCGAACACGCCGGTCAGGACATGGTGGTATTCGACATCCCCCTGCTGTTCGAAAAAGGCGGCCACGAGGCGGTCGATGTGATCGTGGCCGTCTCGGCCCCGGCCGAGGTCCAGCGCGAACGGGTTCTGGCCCGCCCCGACATGACGCCCGAGAAATTCGCGCACATACTGTCGCTTCAGGTTCCCGACGCAGAGAAGCGCGCTCGCGCCGATCACATCATCGACACCGGGACGACGCTTTCGCAAACCGAACAGGCGGTGCGAAGCCTTATCGATGAATTGCGCAGCCAGTCGCGAGTCTAAAATCCTTGTAATCCGCCAGCACGAGTCCGATAGTCACTGCAATGCGCGAGATCGTTTTCGATACTGAGACCACCGGCCTTGATCCCAAGACAGGCGACCGGATGGTCGAAATCGGTTGCGTGGAAATGGTCAATCTCGTCCCGACGGGTGAGGTGTTCCACGCTTATTACAACCCGGAACGCGACATGCCCGCCGGAGCAGAAGCGGTGCACGGCTTGTCTGCGTCTTTCCTGTCCGACAAACCGCTATTCCGCGATACGGCGCATGAATTGCTCGATTTCATCGGCGACGCGCCTCTCATTGCGCACAATGCCGGCTTCGATTTCGCGTTTCTCAACGCCGAACTGGCCCTGTGCGAGCGCGAGGCGATCTGCATGAGCAGGATGGTCGACACCGTCGCCATGGCCAAGAAAAGGCACCCGGGCGCGAAATTGTCGCTGGATGCGCTGTGTTCGCGCTACGGCATCGATCGCAGCCATCGCGTCAAGCACGGGGCTTTACTCGATGCGGAATTGCTCGCCCAGGTTTATGTTGAACTCAAGGGCGGTCGCCAGATCGGCCTCGAACTTGCGGCAGAGCGCGTGCAGGTCGTCGAGCAGGAAGTGGTCGCCGTTCGCCAGGCCCCGGACCGTCCGCGCCGCGAACCGCGAGGTCACGCGCCCAGCGAGGAAGAGCTTGCGCGCCACAGGAAATTCATGAGCGGGATCGAAAACCCGCTTTGGGGTTAGTTTCGTTGGAGGGCGCGGCGCGTGTCGCCACGGTCCCGACCGGCATGCTGCGGTAAAGGAGAGAAATATGGATATTCGCGTCTCGGGTCATCAGATCGATACCGGCGCTGCGCTGCAGACCCATGTCGAAGACCGCATGCAAGGCATCGTCGACAAGTATTTCAACCGCGCGATTTCCTCGCACGTCACCTTCGGCAAGGCGGCTGGCGGCGCGTTCTCTTCGGACATCGTCACCCATGTCATGCAGGGCCTTATCCTCAAGGGTCATGCAGAGGCGCACGACATCCACCAGGCGTTCGACAAGGCGGCTACCAAGATCGAAAAGCAGCTCCGCCGCTACAAGAGGCGGATCCAGGACCGGCACGAGCAGGCGCAATATGCCATGCGCGAGGAAGAGGCCGCCTACACGATCTTCGCCGCGCCCGAGCCCGAGAATGATGATGAGATCACTGCGGACAGCCCGCCGATCGTTGCAGAGACAAGCGCGATGATCCCCGAATGCTCGGTGGCCGATGCGGTCATGATGCTCGACCTGCAGAATACGAACGCGCTCCTCTTCAAGAACGGCGCTACGGAAGCGCATAACATGGTCTACCGCCGGCCCGATGGTTCGATCGGCTGGGTCGAGCCGCGCTGACGGGACAATTCAATGGCTATGTCTGGCAATAGCGGCGCGGAGGGTCACTGGCGCGCCCTCGAGGGATTGTACGCCTCTGCACCCGTAAACGGCCTGTTCGATTCCTCGCTCGAGATCACCGGGGAAGGCAGCGCGCGCATCACTTTCGATGTGACCGAGGCTGCCTATCATGCTGCCGGCGCAGCGCACGGGACGATCTACTTCAAGATGCTCGACGATGCGGCATTCTATGCGGCGAATACGCTGGTTACGGACCGTTTCCTGCTGACCACGTCCTTCAACCTCCATTTCACCAAGCCGGTCCGCGAAGGGCGCGTTACTGCGGAAGGGCGCTGGGTCAGCGGCAAGCGCAGGGTGTTCGTGGCCGAATCGCGGCTGGTCGATGCCGAAGGGGACGAAATAGGCCGCGGCACGGGCACGTTCATGAAATCGCGCATCTCGCTCTCCGGCCTACCGGGATATGCCGCTTGAGCCACGGCTTCGAAGACGCGCGCCTGCCGACACATATCGAGGTGAGCGGCCTGATACGCCAGGCCCAGGCCGCCGGAGGCTTTGCGACCGTACTTCAATCGGGCGAGCGTGATGCAGGAACGCTGGGCATATTAACCACAAACAGTGGCAAAAATACAATGTTCTGGGAGCGGATGCCGCAGCTCGACGGGACGCGCCGCTTTCAGGCGATAATGACGCAAGATATTGAAAAACTGCGAGAATTCGACGCATATATCCGCCGCCGCATGGACCAGGACCCCGATCTTTGGATTCTGGAACTGGATGGCCCCGAAATGGAACGCCTCATCGATTCCGACCTCCGTTAACTTGACACGGTTTCAATTGTGACTATTTGGCTGCCCAGCTTCGATGCGTAGGCGGCTTTGGACGACAATGGGGTCGGCAAGCTAGCACGCAGACGGGGAACGACCGGCAGGCTCGAAAAACGGATCTGAATACCATGGCACAAATAACGTGCCTCTGATCCCGGCCTGCGACTGCGAGTTCACCGCTTAGTCACTCGGAATAATGCGAAAGACTTACCTAGCCCTCGCGGCGAGCGCGGTTACGCTTGTTGCAAGTTTCGCCGGTGCGGAAGAAACCGGCTCCATCGCCTTCGCTGCCGAAGCGGATGGCGAGACGATCGTCTCCGAAACCGAACTGACCGATGAGGTCGTGCCGGTATTCGTCGAAGGCGAAGTCGTCCAAGAGCTTCCTGAAGAAACGGAAGCCACCCAGGAAATTCCCGCGGAATCGCCGAAGGCCGAGAGCCTGCACGCCCTCGTTTCCGCCATGCCCGCAGTCGGACAGCTTTCGGAAGAGATGCGCTGCCTTGCAGGTGCCGTCTATTTCGAATCGCGCGGTGAGCCGCTCGAAGGCCAGCTGGCTGTTGCGCAAGTCGTCATCAACCGCAGCGAATCGCGTCAGTTCCCCTCCAGCTATTGCGGCGTCGTTTACCAGCGCGCCCAGTTCAGCTTCGTTCGCGGCGGCAAGATGCCGCGCATCAAGCAGGGCTCTGCTGCATGGAAACGCGCCAAGGCTGTTGCGCGCATCGCGCACCAGGGCCTGTGGGACAGCGAAGCCGACGATTCGCTCTATTTCCATGCGAATTACGTCCGCCCCAGCTGGGCAAAGCGCAAGGTCGCTCGCGCGACCATCAAGACGCACATCTTCTACCGGTAAAATTCCTTGGACGGGAATATGAGGCCGCTGCGCTCAGGCGTGGCGGCCTTTTGCTTTCGGATCGTCAGCCGGCGATCTCGACCCAGACCGGCGTGTGGTCGCTGGACTTCTCGCGACCGCGATACTCCTTGTCGACGCCCGCTGCCGTCATCCGGTCGGCGAGCTCGGGCGAGAGCAGCAGGTGGTCGATCCTGAAGCCATGGTCGCGCTGCCAGGCGCCTGCCTGGTAGTCCCAGTAAGTCCACACTCCGCCGCGCGGATTGAGCGTATCGATCGCATCGGTCCAGCCATCGCCAAGCAGGCGGAAATAGGCGTCGCGCGATTCCGGTTGCATCAAGGCATCGGACGCCATCGCCTTGGGCGACCATACGTCCTTGTCTTCAGGAATGACGTTGAAATCGCCCAGCACGACCGCAGGCACTTCTTCTTCCCACACGGCCTTCATCCGCGCGCGAAGCTTATCCATCCAGGCCAGCTTGTAATCGAACTTCGGGCCCGGATGCGGATTGCCGTTGGGCAGGTAGAGATTGCAGATGCGCACCCCGTTCACCTCGGCTTCGAGATAGCGGGCCTGCTCCCCCTCGCCCTCCTTGGGCCCGTCGATGCCCAGCCCGCGCTGGATTTCGACCGGCTTCACGCCATCGGCCAGGATCGCGACGCCGTTGAAGCTTTTCTGGCCATGCCAGATGGCATGATAGCCGATGCTTTCGAATTCTTCGGCCGGAAAGCCTTCGTCCATCGTCTTGATTTCCTGCAGGCAGGCGACCGACGGGCGAGTTTCTTCAAGCCACTCCTTGAGGCGTGGCAGGCGGGCCTTGATCCCGTTGATGTTGAAAGTGGCGATACGCATGGGCGAACTGATGCCCGAAAGCGTCGCGCGGGTCTAACCTAAATCCCGAAGCTCGAACCGCAGCCACAACCGGCCGCAGCCTGGGGGTTCTCTACCTTGAATGCCGCGCCGCCGAGAGATTCCACGAAGTCCACCGTGCTTCCAGCGACCAGATCGAGGCTGACAGGGTCGACCACAAGCCGCACGCCATCGGTTTCGCTCACGCTGTCGTCGGCATCGGGACCGTCGGAAAGATCGAACTTGTACTGGAAGCCGGAGCACCCGCCGCCTTCCACCGAAAGGCGCAGGATGGCAGGTTTCGCCTGCTTTTCGGCGATGGCCGCGACTCGCGCAGCTGCCGAGGGGGTAAGGATGAGCATATCAGCCATGTCGGTCATGTAGGGAGCAGGTCGGTCCTGCTCAAGCGTGCGTGATGTAATCCCGCAAAGCCTCGGCTTCGTGCTGGACCTCGTCGAAGCGGGATTTCACCAGGTCGCCGATCGAAATGAAGCCGCACATCGCCTCGCTTTCGATCACCGGAAGATGGCGAATGCGACGACGCGTCATGAGCGCCAGGGCGTCGTCGATGAGCGTTGCCCGCTCGACGGTAATCGCCGGGGAGGTCATCACGTCTCCGACACGCTGATCGAGGCAGCTTTGCCCCTCTTCGGCCAAGCGGTGAATTACATCGCGCTCGGAGAAAATTCCGGCCACACGGCCCTGTTCGAGCACGGGGAGGGCGCCGATCCGCTTCTCCGCCAGGATGCGAACGGCATCGCGCACGGTCTGACCCACTTCCACCGAGATGATGTCCGAACTTGCCCGACCCTCGATAAGTGTGCCGATATTCATGCGCGCCTCCGTGTTCTGCCTGTCGGAAGAATGCCATTTTTTGCCTGCCTTGGCGAGTCGGGCGCATCACGCTTGTTGAAGAGCCGTGCCGCAATCGCCATGAGAAGGGTCATGACCAGACACTCGCCGCTCGACGATCCGGAACAGGCTGCATATGCCTGGGCGCGTTTTCGCCGCCTCATGCGCTTCCTGTTCCTGCTGACCGTCGGCATCGTCGCGATTGCCATGGCGCTGCTGTACAAGCAGGGGAGCGCGGCTTCCGTGCATTACTACATCGCCATCGCGCTCGGCATCGGTTTCACCATGCTGCTGACAGGCGCGCTGATGGGTCTGATGTTCCTGTCGTCCGGTACGGGACACGATGAATCAGTCGAAGACCCGACCCGCGACAGCTGGCAGGACAAGGACGCGGATTAGGGCAGGGGCTATTCCGGCGCCTGGAGCCTATATTCTTCTACCGGAACACCGCCGATGAGGTGACGCTGGATGATGGCCTCGAGGACTTCTTCGTTGCAGGAATGATACCAGACGTTCTCCGGCCACACGACAGCAATCGGACCTTTCGCGCAGATCTGCAGGCAATCGGCCTTGCTACGCTGGACTGTCGCTTCCCGGCCGACGAGGCCGAGTTCCTTCATCCTCTTCTTGAGATAGTTCCAGGCCGCCTTGCCGTCCTCGCGCGAGCAGCATTTCTGCTTCTCGCTGACGGCGCACAGGAAAATCTGCCGCTCGACACCCCCCGCCCCGATCTTGGCAAAGGCGCGCCGGGCTTTCTCCAGCGACTTACTCACTATCGCTTTCCGGCTTCAGCCAGCGATCGAGCCAGGCGAATACGGTGTTATGCCATTGAAGTGAGTTCTTCGCGCCGAGAACCCAGTGGTTCTCGGTCGGGAAGATCAGCAACTGGCTCGGGATCTGGCGCTCCTGCAGGGCAGTGAAGCTCGCGAGGCCTTGCGTGTAGGGTACGCGGAAGTCCTGTTCGCCGGCGATGACGAGCATGGGAGTCTGCCAGTTCTCGACGTAGTTCACCGGGTTCCAGCGCTCATAGGCTTCGCTGTTTTCGGCATAGGAGCCTCCGAATTCCCATTTGGGAAACCACAGCTCTTCCGTCGTGTAATAGAAGCTGCGCATATCGAAGAGGCCGTCGTGCTGGACAAGGCAGTCGAACCGGTCGGGCCATTGTCCGGCGATCCAGTTCATCATGTAACCGCCGTAACTTGCACCCATTGCACAGGCGCGGGTGCCATCGATCTGGCTGTCCTTCTCCAGCGCTGCGGCGAGGCCCAGTTGCAGGTCTTCGAGGGGCTTTCCGCCCCAATCATTACGGATGCTGTCGGTGAAGGCCTGCCCGTAGCCCGTCGATCCATGGAAATCGACGGAGATGACGGCATAACCCTGGCTGGCGACGACACGGGGATTCCACCGGCTCGACCAGCCGTCGTTGAACGATCCTTGGGGGCCGCCGTGCACATACAGGATGGCGGGCATGGGCCCTTCCTGCCCGTCGAGCTTGGTAATCTGGCCCCAGACGGTATCGCCGCCCGCGCCGGTGAAACTGAAGCGTTCGACCACGACAGGAGCGAGCCGTTCCATCACGTCGGCCGCTACCTGCGTCATCGGCTTGGCCTGGCCCCAGTCCCGCGACAGGTACATTTCGGACGGCGCACCGATCGAATTGCGTGTGAAGAGCAAATCGCCGCCATGCAGCGGTGTGATGTCTGAAATCCGCGCCTCGTTTCCGGCCATCAGATCGAGCCGCTCGACCGAGCCGTTACGCGGGTCGATGCGGTATGCGGGCGTATCGAGCACGTCCTGTGCCCCGGCAACCAGCCAGCGCGAATCCGGCGTCCAGGCGAGGCTCTGGAAGCTGCGGTCGAAGGCCGAGGTAAGGGCGGTCGTCACGCCGGTCTTGAGATCGCGCAGCATGACCACCTGGCGGTCGGCCTCGTAGGTGGGGCGCGCCATGGCGACATAGGCCAGGTACTGGCCGTCGGGCGAGGGGGTGGGAAGTGCGTCCAGCGCCTCGTTCTCGGCGGTCAGGTTTACCGGCGCATTGCCGGACAAATCCGAGAACCAGATGTCGAGATTGGTGGAGTAGGGCTCGCCCGCGCCGCTTTCCCGCGCGGTAAAGAACACGCCGTTGCCATCGCTCGACCATGCGACGTCCTCTCCGCCGCCGAAGGGCATCGTCGGGGTGTCGCCGTTCGGGCCGCCTGCACCCAGCGGGCCGTCGACGGCCGTACCCGTGCCTGTGGCGACACCGTTTTCGATCGGGAAGGTAAAGACACGGCTGAGCGTGCCGGGCGTTTCCCAGCTATCCCAGTGCCGGTAAAATCCGCCGTCGCCTTCATAGAGGCGACCGTCACCGGGCCCCGAGAGGTGCGCCTTCGCGCTATTATCGCAATCGATGGCGGTGCAGGTGCGCGCAATGTCGGTCCAGATCGCGATACGCGCGCCGTCGGGCGAGACGCTGTATCCGTGAACTGCGCGGGGCAGGGCGGTAACCTGGGACTTGTCCGAAACCGTTCCGTCCGCAGCGATCCGTGCGCGCCAGACCTGGCTCGTCGCATCGTCTCCCTCGCCGTCGGCCATGAAATACAGCCAGTTGTCGTCGGCGAAGGATGCCGATCCGCCATCGATGTCGAGTGGGATAGGGGCGCTGTCCGGCTCTGCAAGCGAGCGCAGGTAAAGCGTGCTGGTCCGCTTGTAGCTTTCCGGGTCGGTGATCGTCACCGCGTAGACCGCGTGCGTGCCTTCGGGATTGACCGCCGGACTTCCGAGGCGCGGCATGGTCACGAGATCCTGCGCGCTCATCGGTGCAGCTGCGTCTTGCGCAGCGAGCGGCGTGGCGAGGAGCGCGAGTGCGCTAGCGAGCGGGAGTGCGGCCCGGATGTTCTTCGTCATGGCGCGCGGTGTAGCGCGCACAAGTGCCCAAGGGTAGGGGAATTAGCTCTTCTTGCCGGCGATGCGGGCGATCTCTGCTTTCACGAGGTCTTCGACCATCCCGGGCAGGTTGTTATCGAGCCATTCCGCCAGCATCGGGCGCAGCATATCGCGCACCAGGCCCTCGAGCGAAGTTTCGCCCTGACGCACGATCTGCGGCTGCTTGCCGGGCTGCGAAAGCATGGCGAGCGCGGCAAAGTTATCGCGCATGGCCTGACGGGTATCGCCGCGGGTCAGGGCGTCCGCGTCGTCATCATCCTCGTCAGACGTGTGAGCGTCCGCATTGCTGGAAGCCGCAACATCGACAGCGATCTCTTCGCCGAGATCGTTGCCCAGTTCGAGCACATCTTCGGCTTCCTGCTCGTCGACGGGTTCGCTGGTTTCGGCTGGCGCTGCACGGCGGCTGCGACGCTCGGCGATCATCTCGCTGCGCTCTTCACTATCGCGTGCGATGACTTTCTTGATCGAGTCGAGGATTTCCTCGACCGAAGGTTCGCCCTGCTGTCCCATGCCTGTCCCTGTTGCCTCCAACGAATCCCGAATCGGGACGCTTGGTATAGACCAGCCTAATCGGCCGAGTCAGCAGTTTCGGGAATTTCCGCAGTCGCAGCAGGGACATCCACCGTCCTCGGGGACTGCGCGACCGGGTCGGGATCCCGCGCCCAGTCGAAGATATTGCCGCTCACGCGGTCGTAATTGACGACCGGATCGTAAAGGACGCCTTCGTCCGCAAGGCCCAGATCGCGCGCTTCGGCACGGCCCATTGCGGCGAGGAGGCTGAAGCCTGCGACATAGGCATTGCGGCGCGCGGTCACGAGCTGGACGCGGCTTTGCAGCAATTCCTGTTCGGCATTGAGCACGTCGAGGATCGTCCGGTTGCCGATCGAGTTCTCCGCACGCACGCCTTCGAGACTCAGTTCGGCGGCGGAAACTGCCGATTGCGAACTTTCGATGATGGCGAGGCTGGCCTGCCAGCTCGACCACGAGGCCCTGACCTGCGCAATCACGTCGCGTTCTGCGGCGATGACGTTTTCGAGCGCAGCGGATGCGCGGGCCTGCGCCTGGCGCTGGAGGGCTGCGGTCCGGCCACCCTGGAAGATCGGGAGGCGGAGGGAAACACCCATCGATGCGCCGGCTGCCGTCTGGTCGCTGGGCACGATCGGGCTATCCGGATCGGTCGGGTCGAGGCGCCCGTCAGCCACACTGCCAAGGAAGTTCTGGTAATCGTAGCCGGCGAAAACGGATACCCGCGGGAGACGTCCCGAACCGGCAACGTCGATATCGTAGCCCGCAGCGGCCGCCCGTTCGCGTGCGGCGATCAGGTCCGGATTCGATTCCAGCGCGATATCGACCGCCGTCGATACATCCTCAGGGAAGCCCGGAAGCGGGGGAGGGGGCGCGAGCTCGTTGGGGGCGTCGCCGACTAGGGCGATGTAGGTCTCGCGCGCGGCAATGAGGTTGGCTTGCGCGCTACGAAGATCGCCCTGGGCAACGGCGAGGCGCGCCTGCGACTGGGCCACATCGGTGCGCGTAAGGTCGCCAATCTCGAATCGGTCGCTCGTTGCATCGACGTTGATCGAGAGTACGTTCACCTGGTTGGTCGAAAGGGCGACCAGTGCCTGGCCGCGCAGGACGTCCATGTAGGCGGCAACGACCTGGCTGAAGATGGCGCTTTCAGTGGCGCGCAGATCGGCCCGGCCGGCATCGACACGTTCCTTGGCGGATCGAACGGCATTCTTGACCGCTCCGCCTGAATAGATCGGGACGCCGAGATCGACCCCGGCAGTCAGCGAACGGCCGGGAGCGAAGAAGCTGGTCGAATTCTGCTTCAGGACTTCGGTGTAGGTCGCAGTGCCATCGACCGACGGCAGGCCTGCAGCGCGCTCCAGAGGCACTCCGGCGTCGACCGCACGCAATTGCGCGCGCGCTGCCTCGAGTGTCGGATTATTCAAATACGCGTCGGTAAGCGCTTCCTGCAGCGTGTCGGCAAGCGCGGCACCCTGCGGAACAGCGATCGCTCCGACCGCTGCCGAAAGCGCCAGAATTTTGCGGACCCCTCCCGAAATCATTCAGAAACTCCAGCTTTCCGGTTTGTCGAATGCGCCGAGGCGGGGAACGCCCATTTCGGCGAGCGGCAGGAGCGCCAGCGCCTTGCCCGATTTGCGTCCGGTGGCGAGGCGGGTCACGCCGCGCTCGACCAGGCCGGTTACGATGCGCCCTTCTTCGGCCACCAGCTTGGCCACATTGGCAGGGACGTGCTCTACCGCGCCGTCGATCAGGACGAGCGTGTAATCGCCCTTTTTCTTCGTTGCCGCAGCCTTGTCCGCACCGAGCACCTCGACCGAGCCGACCAGCGGTTCGACCAGGGCGGGCAAATATCCGCTGCCGCCATCGATCACGAGAACCCTGTCCTCGCTCGAAGGGCGTGCTTCGGCCAGCATCGCACCGTGAAACAGCGGCGCAGGCAGGAAACCGCCATCGGCAAGCCGGATGGCGCGGTCCATATAGGCCGTGCCCTTGGCGTTGTCGGGTACGAAGTCTTCGCGCGGCACGGTGCCCATGCGTTCGATGACGAAAGCCTCGTTGACACCGCTGGTGCGCAACTGGCTGTCGATCATCGCCTTGCGGGCGACGGAGAAATCGGGGCGAGTGGTCGTTGTAGTGTTCATGGCTATCCGCGAGCTGTATTACAGTAATAACACGCTTATGCAAGCTCCCGTTGCCTTAGGCGCAAGACCCGTTGCTTCCAAGCGCTTTGACCGATGGCCTCAATCGCGCCTATCGGGGAGCGCAAATCTGCAACATGGGAACGCGCGGCGATGAGCGACATGATAACCATCAAGGAACAGGACCTGATCGAGAGCGTGGCCGACGCTCTGCAATACATCTCCTATTATCACCCGATGGATTACATCCGCGCCCTGGGTGAGGCGTACGAGGCTGAGAAGGGCCCGGCGGCCAAGGACGCGATCGCGCAAATCCTGACGAACAGCCGCATGTGTGCGGAAGGTCATCGTCCGATTTGCCAGGACACGGGCATCGTCAATGTCTTCGTGAAATGGGGCATGAATTGCCGCCTCGATTCGAAGCGCTCTCTTCAGGAAGTCGTCGATGAGGGCGTGCGCCAGGCATACAACCACCCCGACAACAAGCTGCGCGCCTCGATCCTGGCCGATCCCGCCTTCACCCGCCGCAACACGCGCGACAACACGCCCAGCGTACTCTCTGTGGAGATGGTGCCCGGCGATACTGTCGAGATCGACGTCGCAGCCAAGGGCGGCGGCAGCGAGAACAAGTCCAAGTTCAAGATGATGAACCCGTCGGACAACATCGTCGACTGGGTGGTAGAACAGCTTCCCTCCATGGGCGCGGGCTGGTGCCCTCCGGGCATGCTCGGCATCGGGATCGGGGGTACGGCCGAACACTGCATGAAGCTGGCCAAGCTGTCGCTGATGGACCCGATCGACATGGGGCAGCTCAAGCAGCGCGGTGCGCAGACTGACCTCGAACAGCTGCGGATCGATATCTTCGATGCGGTCAATGCGCAGGGTATCGGTGCCCAGGGGCTAGGCGGCCTGTCGACCGTGCTCGATGTCAAAATCATGGATGCGCCCTGCCATGCGGCGGGAAAGCCCGTGGCGATGATTCCCAATTGCGCCGCGACGCGTCATGCGCATTTCACGCTCGACGGATCGGGTCCCGCCTATCTCGACCCGCCGAATATCGACGAATATCCGCAGGTCACGTGGAAGCCGGATTCGGCCGCGCGGCGCGTGGACCTCAACTCGCTGACGCAGGAAGAGGTCGCCAGCTGGAAACATGGCGATCGCCTGCTCCTGTCCGGCAAGATGCTGACCGGGCGCGATGCCGCGCACAAGCGCATCAAGGACATGCTGGAGGCCGGTGAAGAGCTTCCCGTCGAATTCAAGGGCAGGGCGATCTACTATGTCGGCCCGGTCGATCCGGTCATGGGCGAGGTCGTCGGTCCCGCGGGTCCGACCACTGCCACGCGCATGGACAAGTTCACCGAGATGATGCTCGACCTCGGCCTTCTCGCCATGATCGGCAAGGCCGAACGCGGCCATGACGCGGTCGAGGTCATCAGCAGATTCAAGGTGGCCTACCTCATGGCCACCGGCGGGGCCGCCTATCTGGTCAGCCGCGCGATCAAGGGGGCGGAGGTCGTCGCTTTCGAGGACCTCGGCATGGAGGCGATCTACGAGTTCGAAGTTCAGGACATGCCTGTCACCGTTGCCGTGGATAGCGAAGGCAAGAACGTCCACACGCTAGCCCCCGCCGAATGGCGCCGGCGCATAGCGGAAAACGATCTCGAACCCGCCGAATAGCATTCATCATCGACCAACGGCATGAGCCGTTCGACCGCCGGACTTCCCTTGTGACCGGCGGACAGGCACATAGGGCCTGTTTTGAACGCTGAACGCCAGATGAATTCGGAAGTCGCCAATGTCCCGGTCAGGACGGTCCTCGTCTCGATCGCAGGGTTGTGGCTGGCCTATTTCCTGCTGATCACAGCCCGCGGTGCGGTTGTCGGTCTGGAAATGCAGGACGCGCTGTTGTGGCGCCGTTTCCTGGTCTGTGTCGCCGGGGCGGGGGTAACCGTCCTGCTGTGGCTATGTATCCGGCTCTTCATGCGCCACACGCTGGCGGTGAAGATGTGGGTGGCCATCGTCATGGCCGCGCCTGCCTCGCTGCTGATTGCGCAGATCAACACCATGGTTTTCTCGCCCATCGAAGACCAGGTCCGGCAGGAAATAGGCGCGAAGAGGGGCCTCAATATCCGCCGCGACGAATCGGGCAACCTCCTCCTCGATGTGCCCGCGCCCATTCCCGATAACGGAGGAGCGGGCGACGGATCACCCGGTGCCGATAGCCAGACCGTCACGGCATCCATCGTAATCGAGCCGGCACCGACTGCTGCCGACACCTGGCGCCGACTGACGGACCTCGCGCTCAGCCGCTATTTCCTGCTGCTCGCATGGGCCGCGCTCTATCTGGCAATGTTCGCCGGAGTTCAGGCCAGGGCCGCAGAGCGCAGGGGCGAGCGGTTCAGGAGCGCCGCGAAGGCGGCCGAGCTGCGCAGCTTGCGTTACCAGGTCAATCCGCACTTCCTGTTCAACACGCTCAATTCCCTTTCTGCCCTGGTGATGACCGGCAAGGAGGATCGCGCCGAACAGATGATCCAGTCGATATCGCGCTTCTATCGCCACTCGCTCGCAGACGATTCCACCGGCGATGTAACGCTCGAAGACGAAATCGACCTGCAGGAACACTACCTCGAGATCGAGTCCGTCCGTTTTCCCGAGCGGCTGAAAGTCGATGTCGACCTTCCGCGAGACCTTGCCCAGCTGAAAGTGCCCGGCATGATCCTGCAGCCGCTGGTCGAAAACTCGGTCAAGTACGGGGTTTCGGCCAGCAACAAGCCGGTGACCATCAGGATCGTCGCGCGCGAGGAATACGGACGATTGGTGCTGCGTGTCAGCGACAACGGGCCGGGAATGCCAAGCGGGCATAAGGGCGGCTTCGGGATCGGCCTCGCCAACGTCCGCGATCGTCTGGAGGCGCGGTTCGGGAACGAGGCGTCGATCACATCCGGCGCATCGCTCGACGGTTACGAAACAGAACTCCGACTACCGATGGTGAAGCATGGCTGACGAGAACGGCGATAAACTCAAAACCCTGATCGTCGATGACGAGCCGCTCGCGGTTGAGCGCATGCAGGTGATCTGCGCGAAAATGGAAGACCTTTCGGTCGTGGGCACGGCAAGCGACGGTGCGCAGGCACTGCGCTTGATCGAGGCCCTGGGGCCGGACCTGATCCTGCTCGACATGACCATGCCCGAGGTGGACGGCCTGTCGGTCGCCCGCGAGCTTGCCGGCCAGGACGAACGTCCGGCGGTGGTTTTCGTAACGGCGCACGACAACTATGCGGTGGAAGCTTTCGACCTCGACGCAGTCGACTATGTGCTGAAGCCGGTCAAACCGGAACGGCTGGAGCGCGCAATCCAGCGCGCCCTGTCACGGCGCACCGATACAGAGCGCAGCGAGAGCAAGTGGCTCGAGGAATTGTGGATCCCGCATCGCAGCGAGCTTATTCGGATCGAAACCGATGAAGTAAGCCGCATCGATGCCGAACGCGATTACGTGCGCCTGCATGTCGGAGACAGGTCCTATCTCCTGCTGCAGACGATCGCGGGGCTGGAAAAGCGGCTGGACCCAGCGAAATTCATTCGCATCCATCGTTCGACCATCCTCAAGAAGGAACACATCAAGGGCCTGCGCCACGATGGGCTTGGCGTGTGGTCGGTGGAAATGGATGACGGTGAGGCGCTGCGCATCGGGCGGACCTACCTGCCCAAGGTCAAGGCGATGGCGGGCCGCTAAAAGTCTGGCGAATTCGCCGAGGAAAAGGGAGGACCCCGACCGGGGGACTGCATTCCGATCGGGGTCCAGAGGATTAGACGGACTGGGGGTATCAGCCGCCTCTTGCGTGCCGTTCTACGACGGCAGCAAACTGGGCATCGATCATTTCCTTGGTTTCATCATAGCAGCGCTGGGAATCGCGGCTGCGGATGCGCGATCCGAGACGCGTTTCGTCAAGGCCGCAAACCTTCCGCGCCGCCGCTTCGATGCGGTATTCCAGACGTTCCAGGCCTTCCGGCGAGGACAGGTTGAGGTCGCGATATTCGACTGAAATCGATTCTTCCTGCGCCTTGGTTGCAGATGCGGCACCGGGCGCTGCAAGGGCAATGGCGGCGAGCATAATCAGGGGGGTCTTCATAACATCTCTCCAGTTGGCGGCAGGCCCCGGGTGTCTAGGGGGACTGTTGGGGTAGGGCCTGCCGCTGCACACCGTATTACTCAGCTACAACTGTAGTCGCACGCCTGTATCGACCGGCGGCGACGGCGATTGGACGATTTGCGTTCAACCTCCGACGAAGCGCGATTCGCAATCTGCGAACGACAGGCCTATTCTTTCGCCCCTATGCTTCTGGTTGTTCTTTTCGTTCTCGGGGTCGCCAATTTTGCCGTTCATCGGGCCGTGCTCGACAGTGGACACCCCATGCTCGATGCGCTCCCCGGCTTTTATCGCAGCGCCGGAGGCCGCATGTCGCTCGGCTTCGAGTTCCTGGTGTTGCTGGCCGCGATGCTTCTGGCGGGTAACGGATGGCCCGGCGCGGTCACTGCGTATGGCGTCTATAGCGTGCTGAATCTCGGGACGGCGTGGCTGGTTTTGTCGGGCCGGATATAGCCTCGGGGAACCGCCTCGGAGCTGGCGCGCTAAACCCCTATGCCGACTGAGGAAACCATCTGGCTTCTGTGCAACGCCGAAAGCGGTAGCAATAGCGACGCTGCGCTCGAAACGCTCGACACCTATTGCTGCGATCACGGCTTCAACATTTCGCGGCGAATTTGCTTCCCGGACGAAGAACTGCCCAACGCAAAGGATCTCGAAGATGCCGGGATCGAACGCCTCGCAATCTTCACGGGGGACGGCACGTTGAATGCGGCCATCACCAATCTTTACGGTTGGTCAGGTGAAATCCTCGTGCTGCCGGGCGGCACGATGAACCTCCTGTGCAAGAGGTTGCACGGTGAAGACGCCGATCTCGAAACGATCGTGACGCGTGTTGCAAAGGGCGCAGGACGCAGGGTCAGGCCCAATGTCGCACGCTGCGAAGCGGGCGATGCACTTGCAGGGCTGCTTGTGGGGCCGGCAACCGCCTGGGGCGATGTGCGCGAAGCCATGCGCGACGTGGACGTCGCCGCGCTCTCTGAAGAAACCGGCGACGCGGTCGCGCAGACCGCGGGAGGTGACAAGATTCATTGCCTCGAGCCCGCGCTCGGGCGCAAGGACGGCTACCCCCTGGTCGAAATCACACCCTCCCATCGCGGCATGCAGCTCGACGGCTATTACGCCGACACGACGACGGATTACCTGCGCCACGGTTTCTCCCTCTTGCGCCGCAGGTTCCGAGAGGGCCCGCACGAAAGGCTCGGCCTCGTCGACGAGATGGTGTTCGAAAGCCAGCAGAAGCAGGATATTCCCGTCCTCGTGGATGGGGAGAAGGGCAAAGTGAGCGCCGGATCCGCATTCACGGTGGCTGCATGCGAGGTTGATCTGCTAGCGACACACCATGGCTACTGACGCACGGCGCATATTCCATCTTTCGGACATTCACTTCGGGCTCGAAAACAATCGCGCCCTCGACTGGGTGAAGCAGGAGATTTCAGAGAAGCGTCCCGACGCCGTGGCGATCACGGGTGACTTGACCATGCGGGCGCGGCATCGTGAGTTCGCGGCGGCGACAAGCTGGATCAATTCGCTGGATGCCCCGGTGACTGTCGAAGTCGGCAATCACGACATGCCGTATTTCAACCCGATCGAACGCTTCTTTGATCCATATCGCCGCTTTCGTGGAATGAGCGAGAAGGTCGAACGCGAAATCGACCTGGGCTGTCTCGCCATCATACCCCTGAAGACCGCTGTGCGCGCACAGCCGCGACTTAACTGGTCCAAGGGATGGGTCACCGATGCCGCGCTCGAAAAATGCCTGCGGATGATCGACAACCTGCCAGCGGGCGAGCAAGCGCTCGTTGCAGTCCATCACCCGCTTCGTGAAGTCGGCACGCAAGGGACTGCGCTGACGAAGAACGGCGACAAGGCCCTGCGCGAGCTGGCAAAACGCCCGGTCGCGGCCGTCTTGTCCGGTCACGTGCATGACGCCTTCGACATTCTCGAGGACACGGTAGAGGGTCCCGTCCGAATGATCGGTGCCGGTACGCTGTCCAAGAGGACGCGGTCCACACCGCCCAGCTTCAACGAAATTGCGTGGGACGGCGAGCGGCTCTCTGTCACAGTGCGCAATCTGGAGGATGTGCAGACCGGCGACATGCAGATCGACGATGTCCCTGAAAATGCACTGCCTCCCCGCGGCCCGGGAGAGCCCGTCGCTCCTGTCCGGCAAATCCCTCGGGTTGACCCGCCGGTTCACTGATCGTCGCCTAAGCAGATTTTAACCAGTTTCTGCGATGTCGGTTTTCTACAAAGGGAAACTGGCGATGGAATTTGTCAAAGCTGTGCCCCTTGGGGGCATCCTGACCTTCGTGGTTGCACTGATCATCGGATCGCAGGGGTCGCGCGGCGGCTTTCTGTCGATCTTCCGTGCCGACATGATGCAGTACGAGTTCTGGTGGAGCTGGCCGCTCTTTTTCGCAGGCACCGGCCTCGCCTGGATGATCATGATGATCCAGCGCTGACAGCCGGGCGACTGGCTCCGCAGCAATTCTCATAAGTTCAAACGAAAAGGGCGGCCCCAACCGGAGCCGCCCTTCCTCGGTGTTCGTAGAGAACCTTGGGAAGCGAATTAACGCTTCGAGAACTGGAAGCTACGACGTGCCTTGGCGCGGCCGTACTTCTTACGCTCGACCACGCGGCTGTCGCGGGTGAGGAAGCCGGCGGCCTTGACCGTCGAACGCAGGGCCGGCTCGTACTTGGCGAGAGCCTGCGAGATACCGTGCTTCACGGCGCCTGCCTGGCCCGAGAGACCGCCGCCCTTGACGGTGGCGACCACGTCGTACTGACCCTGGCGCTCGGTGATGGCGAACGGCTGGTCGATCACGAGGCGCAGCGTCGGACGTGCGAAGTACACTTCCTGATCGCGGCCGTTGACGGTGACCTTGCCGCTGCCCGGGACGAGCCAGACGCGTGCGGTAGCGTCCTTACGGCGACCGGTTGCATAAGCGCGGCCCTGGGCGTCGAGTTCCTGCTCGCGCAGGGGAACGTCGGCCTTGGCAGCGATCTCTGCCGAATCACCCTCGGGTGCGTCGCCGGCGATGTCCTTCAGATCAGCGAGATCCGAGACGGTTTCGTTCTTGGTTTCGTCAGCCATTATGCAACAGCCTTGTTCTTGCGGTTCATCGAAGCGACGTCGAGCGTCTTGGGCTTCTGGCCCTCATGCGGATGCTCGGTGCCGTTGTAGAGGTGGAGCGCCTTCATCTGCGCACGGCCAAGCGGGCCACGCGGGATCATGCGCTGCACGGCCTTTTCCAGGACGCGCTCGGGGAAACGGCCTTCCAGCACCTTGGCCGGGGTCGTTTCCTTGATGCCGCCGGGGTGGCCGGTGTGCTTGTAGTAAATCTTGTCGGTCATCTTCTTGCCGGTGAACTTCACCTTGTCGGCATTGATGACAATGACGTGATCGCCGCAATCGACGTGCGGAGTGTAGCTCGGCTTGTGCTTGCCGCGCAGGATGTTGGCGATGATCGCCGCAAGACGGCCGACGACGAGGTTTTCCCCGTCGATGATGTGCCAGTCCTTTTCGACCTCTGCCGGCTTGGCCGACTGGGTCACCTTGGTGAGAGCCTTCATGGCTTGATGTCCGTTTTCTCGAGTTCAACGTGCCGTGGGCCGACACGAAATCACATCGCAAGCCTTGAATCAGACCTGCTGAGCGCGCGCCAAATGGCCTTTGAACCTCGATTCGTCAAGCTTTTCCGCGCGTCTCAGGGGAGGTAAAATAGTACGCAGAGATAAATCAGGCGATTTCCCACACCTCGCCGGACTGGCGCGAAGTATCGCCGACAGTTGTCGTCACGGTTCGTTCGAATGTACGCAGCAGGCCGCTGAGAGGATCGACCTCGACCGTCACCGCCACTTCGTAGGAGCCCGAGAGCCCCTCAGAAAGTTCCACCGGACGCGCGTCGATCCGGGTCCCGGGGACAGGATAGATCAGATCCTGCGGTATTTGGCTGACCATTTCGGCCGCCGTCTTGCCGATATTCGTCACGAAATCCGCCGCGGTCTGCCTTTCGCTCGTGTTAGCGAAGGCGTCGTCGAACATTTCGATCGCTTGTCTGACGGCCTGGCGGGCGCCGACGCCCTGCCCTTGCGACCAGTCGACGATCAAACCTGTACGATCTAGTTCCAATGGCAGGAAACCGCTGGCATCGCGCTGCTCCTCGATCGCGGCCATTGCTTTTAGAGGAGGCGGGACCTGCACGCTGACGCCCACCTGTTGGCCGCTGAGCCGGGCGCCTGCGCCCAGCCTCTCGAACCTGCAGGACCAGTCGCGCACCACCTCGATGGTGGCACCTCCACGAAGGCTGCGGACCAGTTTGCGCCTCAGCCGGATCGGATATTGCGGAAATGCGACCGGCTTTCTGGGGGAGGCAATCACCAGCGTCGTGCCCATCGGCAGCAAGGCCAGCGCACCAAGGGCACGCAAGACGCTTCGCCGGTTCTTGTCAGTCATCGACCCCGCTCCCCAAATGCCCCAGCCAATCGGTCGTGGCCGTTCCGGCGATGCAGGGCCATCCGAGTATTGCCGGAGTGTCGTAAGGGTGCAAGTCTTCCAGCCGGGAAATTGCCCGCTCAAGCAAGGACTTGTCCGTTTTTATAAGGACCGGAATCTCTTCGCCTTCCCCGATCTCGGAATTCCAAACGAAAAGCGAGTGGATCGATGGCCCGACATTGATGCAGCCTATCAGCCCTTCCTCGATCAGGACGCGACCGGTTTCCTTCGCGCTATCCTCGTCGGGGAACGGACAATAGATCAGGGCGGTCACACCCTGCGTCCAAGAAGATGTGCGGCCCAAACGAAGGCTGCCACCAGCAGCGCGCCGACCACTTGGTGCGAAACCGCTATCCAGAGCGAAACGCCGGTCATGACGGTGGCGATGCCCAGCACGATTTGCGTCCCGAATGCCGAATGGATTGCGACAGAGGCTTTTCGCTCTAGGGGCCTCACCTTCCGGGCCATCACGATCAGCGCGGCGACGGCCACCCACGCCCACCAGCGGTGCATCCAGTGGATGAGGTAGGGATCGTGCGTCATCGCGTAGAGCAGGCCGCGCGAGCTATCGTATTCGGGAATGAAGCGCCCCTGCATCAGCGGCCAGCTGTCACTGGCGAGCCCGGCGTTGAGGCCCGCCACCCACGCAGCCAACAGCAATTGGATGCACAGCACGGCGCCGACCCAGCTCGCCGTAACAGTCCAGTGAGCCATGCGCTTGTTGCCTCGCGCAAATTGCCTGAGATCTAGCGCGACCCAGACCAGCGCGCCGAGCGTCAGCATGGCGGTAAGGAAATGGAGCGACAGCATGAAGTGGCTGACGTCGGTCATCGTCTCGTTGAGGCCGCTCTTGACCATGAACCAGCCGAAGACGCCTTGCAGGCCGCCGAGCGCCAGCAGTGCGACCAGGCGAAGCTTGTAGCCCTGCGGGATTGCCTTGCGGACCCAGAACCAGGCGAGTGGCAAGGCGAAGGCAAGGCCGATCAGCCGGCCCCAGAGCCTATGGAACCACTCCCAGAAATAGATGAACTTGAAGGCAGCCAGATCCATTCCGGCGGGTCCGGTCACATTCTTGTATTCGCCGGTGGCCTTGTAGAGGTCGAATTCCGCCTGCCATGCCGCATCGCTCAAAGGCGGGATCGCGCCCGTAATCGGCTTCCATTCGGTAATCGACAGGCCGCTTTCCGTGAGGCGTGTGATGCCGCCCACGGCGACCATCACGATAACCATGGCGGCGACGAAGAAGAGCCAGTTTGCAAGGGCAATCGGGCGAAGCTGCGCAGGATTGGAAATCATGACGCGCCTGTTTGCCGCCGCAGGACGCGAGCGCAAGTGAGAATCGCTCAACGGCAGGTTCGCCGCCTGCAAGTCCGGAAAAAGAAAGGTTTTAACGCGAGACCCTTGTATCACGTGATACTATCACATATCTCGCATGACATGTTGCAACGCGCCATTTCTCCGATTCGTCGGCGTCTCGACCGTGTCGGTATCGGCCTTTCGGGCCTGTGCGCGCTTCATTGCCTGCTTTCGATCGTGCTCGTTTCCGGCCTGGGCATCGGGGGGGAATTCTTCCTTGCACCCGAACTTCATCGCTGGGGGCTCGTTGTCGCCACGTTGATCGCGGCAGTTGCGATCGGCTGGGGCGCACTGCGCCACCGGATGGCCGCGCCTTTCGTGATCGCCATGACCGGCCTGACCTTTATGGGCGGTGCACTGGCCGTGCCGCACGGGATGAAGGAAGCGGTCCTGACGATTATCGGGGTCGCCCTCGTTTCGCTCGGACACATATTGAATATGCGCCATTGCCACTCCGCCGCTTGCAAGGAGCGCTGCGGAGACTAAGTCGGGCGCATGATTGCGCTGACTGTAAATGGCGAAACCCGCCGCACCGCTGCCTCGACCATCGCCCAACTCGTGCGTGAGCTCGAACTCGATCCGGCCAAGGTCGCCGTCGAGCACAATGGCGTGATTGCTCCGCGCAGCGAACTCGATTCGCACGCGATCGCGGATGGAGATACGCTCGAGATTGTCCATTTCGTGGGCGGCGGCCAGGGCGACGACAGCTGGAGCGTGGCCGGCAGGACTTTCAAGAGCCGCCTCATCGTGGGCACTGGCAAATACAAGGATTTCGAACAGAACGCGGCCGCGCTCGAAGCGAGCGGGGCGGAAATCGTCACCGTGGCGGTGCGCCGGGTCAACGTCAGCGATCCCAAGGCGCCGATGCTGACCGATTATATCGATCCGAAGAAGGTCACCTACCTGCCGAACACCGCGGGCTGCTTTACGTCCGAAGATGCCATCCGCACTTTGCGGCTGGCGCGCGAGGCAGGTGGCTGGGACCTCGTCAAGCTGGAGGTGCTGGGCGAAGCGCGCACGCTCTATCCGAACATGCGCGAAACACTCACTGCAACGGAAACGCTCGCCAAGGAGGGCTTCCTGCCCATGGTCTACTGCGTGGACGATCCGATCGCAGCCAAGCAGCTCGAAGATGCGGGCGCGGTCGCGGTCATGCCTCTCGGCGCACCTATCGGCTCGGGCCTCGGCATCCAGAACCGCGTGACGATCCGGCTGATCAAGGAAGGGGCAAATGTCCCCGTGTTGGTCGATGCGGGTGTCGGCACGGCCAGCGATGCTGCGGTGGCCATGGAACTGGGTTGCGACGGCGTGCTGATGAACACTGCGATCGCGGAATCGAAAGACCCGATCCGCATGGCCCGCGCCATGAAGCGGGCGGTCGAGGCCGGGCGCGATGCCTATCTCGCCGGACGCATGGCGACGCGTAAATACGCCGATCCGTCGAGCCCGCTGGCCGGTCTGATCTAACGCTGCGCGGCGCGCTTACCTGACGTTAACCATATTCGCGGACACTCTGCCTGTAACAGGGGGGTGCCGATCATGGCCGTTGCAAATACCGCTTCGATGACCATCGCAGAGATGCGCGAGTTCGCCAGCTTCACTGCGGCGGAACAGCGATACATCCGCCGCAGCCTCGATATCGGCCTCGGCCGATGCGATGCGTTTCGCATCTGGGGGCGCAATGCGGGCGAGAACGCAGCGATCCGCAGCCAGTATGTGACCTATCAGGAACTCAAGGCCCTGCGCGGTTCGATCCCGGTGGATTCGAGCCTTGACCGGATCGAGGGTTTCGTGGGCAAGCTCACTCGCGTCGCTGCCTTCGACCTGGCGCAGGAGCGGATCGACAGCTTCTCGGCTTTCCGGTTCCTCTACGAACGCCTCCTCGGCGCCGACGCACGGCCCTGGCTGCCAAGCGCCTTTTGCGCCGCAGCCGCCCTGCCTCAAATTCGGCCCGACCGGCGCAAGATGCTGCTGCAGTCGCTGAGCGAAGCCGCCGCGACCGCTCCCGGCTGGTCCGACCGCGCGCCGAGTTTCTACCCCGAGTTTATCGAGGAAGCGGCTGCCTGACCGTCTGTTCTGCCCGCCGCCGCACCGAAAAAATCTGCGACCTCGGTCCAGCTGCGCATCACGGCGTCCGCCCCGGCTCGTGCAAGGACTTCGGATTGATCGGGGGGCAAGTGTGAGGCGGCGACGAGGCCGATGACATGCATGCCGGCAGCCTTGCCAGCCAGAACCCCGCTTTCGCTGTCCTCTATTACGGTACATTGCGCCGGCGAGACTCCGAGCTGCTCTGCAGCATGCAGGAAAAGATCGGGTGCGGGCTTACCCTTGGGCACTTCCGATGCGCTGAAGACCCGCGGCCCGAAAGCGTCCACGAGGTCCAGTCTTCTGAGACACAAATCTAGTCGGGCTGGATGGCTCGACGATGCAATGCAATAACTGGTGCCAGACAGGGAGCGGATGAAGCTCTTAGCCCCCGGAACTTCTTCGAGCTCCCCGGCCAGCGCCGCCAGCGTGTTGTCGAAGAGCGTCTGCTCGAAATCCGCCGGTACAGGCGTTCCGAGGCGCCCCTCAATCATGCCGATCACATCGGAAAAGCGGCGACCACAATATTCACGCAATGCCTCTTCGAGCGTCGTAGGGTAACCGAGCGCGGTGATGGCGTCGGCCAGCACCTCATTCGCAAGCGTCTCGCTTTCCGCGATAACGCCGTCGAAATCGAAAATGACGGCCATAGCCGTTAGCTACGATAAAGCCCGTCCAAGCGGTCGCCGTAGCGTTCCTTGATCTTGTGGCGGCGGATTTTCATCGAGGGCGTCATTTCCTCGTTCTCGATGCTGAAGGCTTCGTCCGCGAAGGCGAACTGGCGGACCTTCTCGATGACCGACAGGTCCTTGTTCACGCGGTCGACCGCCTTGCGCACGGCGCTGCGGAACTCCGGATCGTCCTGAAGCACCTTGAGGTCGAACTTCTTGCCGTTGGCGCGCGACCATTCGACTGCCCATTCTGCATCCGGCACCAGCAGGCCGACGATGTAGGGACGCTTGTCGCCCGCCACCATGGCCTGGCCGATCTCGGGCTGCAGCGTCAGCATGCCTTCGATCTTCTGGGGCGCGACATTGTCGCCCTTGTCGTTGACGATCATGTCCTTCTTGCGATCGGTGATCACGATCCGGTCTTTCTCGTCCAAATGGCCGATGTCGCCCGTGTGCAGCCATCCGTCCTTGATCGTGCGCTCGGTTTCGGACTCGTTCTGCCAATAGCCGTGCATGACAAGCTCGCCGCGGCACAGGATTTCGCCATCCTCGGCGATCTTCACATCAACGCCGCGCATGGCCGGACCGACGGAATGCATCGCGATGCCTGCCTTGGGCCTGTTGCAAGCGATCACCGGGCCTGCCTCGGTCTGGCCGTAGCCTTGCAGCATGGTGAGTCCCATCGAGTCGAAGAAGATGCCGACTTCGGGGTTGAGCGGTGCGCCGCCCGATACCATCGCCTTCATCCGCCCGCCGAACCGCTGGCGGATCTTCGGCTTCAAGAGCCGCCCGACCATCGCATCTTTCAAACCGTCGCCGAACTGGCGCTTGCCCTCTGCCCGGCGCGCGCCGACTTCGAGCGCGGTGTTCATCAGCTTTTCGGCAAGGCCGCCCTGTTTCTGGACCTGCTTCATGATCCGCGTGCGCAGCACTTCGAACAGGCGCGGGACGACGACCATGATGGTGGGGCGGGTTTCCTCGATATTGCTCGCGAGCTTTTCCAGCCCTTCGGAATAGAAGATCTGCGCGCCCACGCTGATCGGCAGGAACTGGCCGCCGGTATGCTCATAGGCGTGCGACAGCGGGAGGAAGGATAGGAAGCGTTCTTCCTCGCCAAGTCCGAAATCCTCGATCAGGATTTCCGCCGCGCCCGCAGAATTGCACAGGATCGCGCCGTGATGCTGCTTCACCCCGCGCGGGGCACCGCCGGTGCCGCTGGTATAGATGATACAAGCCGTATCGCCCCGGCCGATCTCGGCAATGCGCTTCTCGACTGCGGCACGCGCAGCAACGGCGTCGCCTTCGATCATGGCCGACCAGTCGTGGTAGGTGAAGCTGCCCGACTGCTGGCGATGCAGGTCCTCGATGCCGATGACATGCTCGGCAATGCCGGTCGATTGCAGCGCGCCGTGCAGCGGCTTGAGCAGTTTTTCGGTCGAGACGATGACGGCGCGCGAGCCCGAATTGTCGAGGATATGGGCGTGATCGCGCTCTGTGTTCGTGACGTAGGCAGGAACCGTAATACACCCTGCAGCCATGATCGCGAGATCGGCAATGCACCACTCCGGGCGGTTCTCGGAGACGAGGCACACGCGGTCGCTGTCTTTGAGGCCGAGCCCGCGCAGGGCTTCTGCGAGCAGGCAGACGCGGTTTGCCGCTTCGCCCCAACTCATCGTTTGCCAGCTGCCATCCGCTTTCCAGCCGAGGAACGGCTGGTCGGACTTGGCATCGGCGCGCTTCAGGAAAAGTTCGACCAGATTGTTCGCGGAATCGATATCCGACAGCACAGGCAGGCTCCTCGAAAAACGTATGTTCTGTTCTGTTCTGACGCGGCAAGGCCGCACGGCAGGGGCTTAGGCTCACGCCGCGCCAACAGCAAGAGAGCCGCACCTCGCCCCTCAGGGCATATCGACAAATCCTTCGAGGCGCGGATCGCGCGCACTCTGCCACCTATCGCCGCGCATCAGAAGTGCGCCCGCCTTGATCGGCGCCTGGCGTATGACCAGCTCTTCGTGCCTGAGCGCGCGGAAGGCCTCCGCCTGATCCTCAAGCCATGTGCCTTCTTCCAGCAATACGCGCTCGCCGAAGGCCATCATGAACGGCAGGCGCAGCGCCTCTTCGGCCGATAATCCGAAGTCGATCGCTCCAATGATGGCGCGTGCGGTCGTCACAGGGATCGTGCTGCCGCCCGCAGCGCCGACGGCCATGAACGGACGTCCTTGGGAATCGTAGATCACGGTCGGTGACATGGACGAGCGCGGCCGTTTTCCGCCCTCGACACGGTTGGCCACCTCGCGTCCGTCCACGACAGGCGAACGGCTGAAATCGGTCAGCTCGTTGTTGAGATAGAAACCGCCCACCATCAGGCCGGAGCCGAACGCGCCCTCGATCGTCGAGGTGTAGCTCACCATCGTATTGTCGCTGTCGACGACCGCGAAGTGCGATGTGCCGTGTTCTTCCGGCTCGTCGCCATCGGCCATTGCAGTGGTGGCACCGGGAGGTGTTCCGGCTTTCGCCTCGGCCATCGACCCTTCAGGCGAAATCAGCGCGCTCCTGCCTGCAAGATAGGTGCGGTCGAGCAGCCCTTGGACCGGAACGCTCACGAAGTCGGTGTCGGCAAGGTAGATCTCGCGGTCGGCATAGGCGAGCCGCTGCGATTCGAGGAACAGGTGCCAGGTGACCGGATTGTCTGCGCCCAATGCTGCGAGGTCGAACCGCTCGAGCTGAAGCAGCATCTGCTGGACCGCCACGCCGCCCGATGTCGGCGGACCCATCGAGCAGATGCGATAGGTGCGATAGTTGCTGCAGACGGCACTGCGTTTTTTCGCCTCGTAGCCGGCGATGTCCTCATAGGTCATTGCGCCCGGTTTCGGCGTGTCTGCCGCCACGGCCGTTGCGATCGCAAGGGCGCGGGTGCCGGAATAGAATGCTTCGCGGCCGCCGCCGGCTAGCGATTCGAACGTGCGTGCCAGCGCCTCATTCTGCACCAGCGTGCCGACCGGAAGCGGCTCTCCGGAGGTGTCGTAAAAGAGGGCGCGCGCTTCGGCACTGTGGGCGGCGCGATCCTTGGACCGGCCAAGCGCATCGTGCATCCGCGGATTAATCTGGAAGCCTTCACGTGCCAGCTCGATGGCCGGGCCGAACAGCTCCGACCAAGCCAGCTTGCCATGCGCGGCATGGGCCTTCGCGGCGAGCGCGATATTGCCCGGCACGCCCACACTCAGGCCGCTGCGAACCGATTGCATGAATGGCGGCGTATTGCCCTCCTCGTCGAGGAACCAGTCGGGCGTTGCACCCGCGGGCGCCGTCTCGCGTCCATCGAATGTCGTGACATCGCCGTCGGCTTCGCCCCGCACCAGGAAGCCGCCACCGCCGATGCCGGAGCTCTGTGGCTCGACAACTGTGAGCGCGAGCATCACTGCGATCGCTGCATCGGTGGCGCTGCCACCCTTGGCGAGGATCGCCTCGCCCGCTTCCTGCGCGCGCGGATCGGCGGCGCTCACCGCTCCTGCGGGCACGGTGGCGACCGTGTCCTGAGGCGCGGGTGCGGGATAGGTCGCGCACCCGGTGAGGGCGAGCGATGCGAGCGAGGTTACGAAGATGTTTCTCATGGTCGGCGACGCTATGCCGTTCCGACGGCCTCTGCAATCGAGGAAAAGCCGTCACGCTTCATCAGGCGCTCCAGCCCGCGAGTGATCGCACGGGGCAGGCCCGGTCCTTCGTAGACCATGGCGCTGTACAGCTGGACCAGGCTCGCTCCCGCCCGAATGCGTGCCCAGGCATCTTCTGCGGTCGCAATTCCGCCGACGCCAACCAGCGGTATTCCCCCGCCCGTCGCGGTGCGGAAATCTACGAGCCGCTGCTGCGCGAGGTCGCGCAGCGGCCTGCCCGAAAGGCCGCCGGCCTCGTCGCGCTGTCGCGACGCCAGGCCGGGCCGCGTGATGGTGGTGTTCGAGACGATGAGCGCGCCCAGCTTCTTGTCGAGCGCGATGCGCGAGATCGCATCGATGTCTGCCGGTTCGAGATCCGGTGCGACCTTGAGAAAAACCGGTGGACCTTCATCGCCGCGCGCATCGAGAACCGCTTCGAGCAGCCCGGTAAGAGCGCTCTCGTCCTGCAGGGCGCGCAGGCCCGGAGTGTTGGGGCTGGAGATGTTGACCGCGAGATAGCTGGCCAGAGGCGCCATCATGCGCGTCATTTCGACGTAATCGGCAACCCTGTCTTCGCTGTCCTTGTTGGCGCCGATGTTTATCCCGACGATCCCGCCACGGCGCGCTCTCGCTTCGAGGCGCTGGCGGGCCGCTTCTCCGCCGCCATTGTTGAAGCCCATGCGATTGATGACGGCGCGGTCTTCCACCAGCCGGAACAGGCGCGGCTTCGGATTGCCCGACTGCGGGCGCGGCGTGATCGAGCCGACCTCGGTGAAGCCGAATCCCAGGCCCAGCAATTGGTCGGGCACTTCCGCGTCCTTGTCGAACCCTGCCGCCATGCCAAGGGGGTTGGGAAATTCAAGTCCGGCCACATTCACAGCGAGTTTGCCGGGGCGCGAGCGCGGTGCCCGCGGCATTGCTTTCAGTCCGGCGATCGTAAGGCGGTGCGCGCGTTCGGGGTCGAGTGCGAACAGGGCGGGACGGGCAAGATGGAAGATCATGGCCGGGCGCTATGACGCAGCCGCAATCGGCTGTCGAGCGAGCGCCTCAAGTCATTGTAAAATTCCGCCAAAGTTGCCCGAATTGAAACGAGTGTCGCATGCATACAATCAAAAATCGGCCGACTCGTTCTATTCAGCACCTGCGACCCGAAGGGCTCGGAGCAGCTTTGCAACGAGTTCTCAACTATAGAGGGCGGCTCTCAACGGGCCGCCCTTTTTTTGTCTGCCGTATCGTACGACTTCGCCGCTGCTGTCACATTCCGGACATAAACTTAGGACAATTGCCTGTTCCGTCGCGCACCGCTAGTTACAGCGCACGCTTGAGTGCTCGGGTCGCAGGGGACAGAGCTTGGAAAATCAGAACGGGGCAGATGGCCTTCCGTACAGCTTTGAATTTATCGAAGCGCCGGCAGACCTGAAACCCTACTGCAATTCGCTTTACATCTTCCGGGCGCAAGCCCCGGGGTTCGAGGACTGCCTGCCCGCCTATTCCGGACAGCTCGCCGTAGTGCCTCAGGGTACCGCGGACGTATTCTTCGAGAAGAGCAAGCCATCGCGTACAGGTGATGTCGTGATGCAAGGCGCGCTGCTGAAGGCGCGCGATTTCCATATTCACGGCCCCATGCTGATGCTGGGCTTCTCGCTGAACTTTCGCGGCTGGGCTGCGCTAACGGGCCTGCCCGTGAACGAATACCATGATTGTTTCGTCCCGATCGAAAAAGCCTTCGCTCCCGATCTTCAAGCCCGGCTGGAGGCGCTTCCTCTTGCCGTGCGCGAGGGCAGGATGGACGAGAAGGCCGGCCTTGAAGAGCTGGCCGACATCGTGCGGTGCGGGATCAGCGAATTGTCCGAGCGCCATGTCCAGGTGATCGACACGACGCTGCAGTGGCTGTCTTCCTCGTTCAAGCCGGACATCGAGGAATTGCAGGACAAGCTGCCCTACTCGGAACGGCAGATGCAGCGCCTCGTCACGCGCTTCTTCGGCCAGCCCCCGGTTCGCCTGATTCGCCGCTATCGTGCGGTTCGCGCCGCCACGATCCTGTCGCTACCCGAGCTGGCGCCGGAACTCGAAGCGGAAATTCGTGATGCGTTTTACGATCAGGCACACATGATCAAGGAAATCCGCGAGTTCACCGGGCGCACGCCGCGCCGTCTGGAAGTGAACAAGGAAACCCCGGTCCGCGATATGCTTGGCCCGGATGGCTATTCCTCGGTCGACCTGTTCGGCGGCAGCCAGGACCGCCAGCTCGGCCGCACCCCCAACTAAGCCAAAACTGCTAACGACTCGCAACAAGCGGAAATGCGTTGAAACCGCGGGTTTGCGCCCATAGGTGGCTAATCGGAACAGATTCGTCCGATTTAAGATATGCGCCTTTCGAACCTTGCAGATTACGCTGTCGTCACGATGAGCCAGGCGGCCCGCCATTGCGGCGGCGGCAGGGTGAGTGCGTCCGAGCTGGCTGCGGAAACCGGTCTTCCCGCACCCACCGTGCAGAAGCTGGTCAGCAAGCTCGTAGGCGCGGGGCTGCTCCGTTCGGTACGCGGTGCAGGCGGCGGCTTGCAGCTGGCCCGGCCGGCCGCAGCGATCAGCCTGGCCGATATCGTCGAAGCTGTCGAAGGCCCCATCGCCCTTACCGCCTGTGTCGAGGGAACCGATTGTTCGGTCGATCATGAATGCCGGGTCAGGCCGCACTGGCCGCTGGTGAACGAAACTTTGCGCAGGGCGCTGGCTGACATCAGCCTGGTGCAGCTGGCGCAGGAAAAGGAACTCGCGTGAGCGAAGACATGGACATCCAGGACCGCGCGGAAATGGACAAGGACGCGCGTGAAGCTGCCGAAAAGGCGGCCGAGTACGAGCACGGCTGGTCCTCCGACATCGAGACCGAATATGCCGAAAAGGGCCTGACCGAAGACACGGTCCGGTTCATCTCGGCCAAGAAGAACGAGCCGGAATGGATGCTCGAATGGCGGCTCAAGGCCTTCCGCCTGTGGCAGGATATGGAAGAGCCCAACTGGGCGAAGCTCGGCTATCCGGAAATCGATTACCAGGACGCCTATTATTACGCCGCTCCGAAGAAGAAGGAAAAGCTCAAGTCGCTCGACGAGCTCGATCCGGAGATCAAGGCGGTCTACGACAAGCTCGGCATTCCCGTGGCAGAGCAGGAAGTGCTCGCCGGGGTCGAAGGGGCGCGCAAGGTCGCCGTCGATGCCGTGTTCGACAGCGTCAGCGTCGCGACCACTTTCCGCGAGGAATTGAAGAAGGCAGGCGTCATCTTCCTCTCCATCAGCGAGGCGATTCAGGAATATCCCGAGCTGGTGAAGAAGTGGCTCGGCAAGGTCGTGCCGCAGAAGGACAACTACTTCGCGACACTGAACTGCGCGGTATTTTCGGACGGCACCTTCGTCTACGTGCCCGAAGGCGTGCGCTGTCCGATGGAGCTCAGCACCTATTTTCGCATCAATGCCGAGAATACCGGCCAGTTCGAACGCACGCTGATCGTTGCCGAGAAGGGCAGCTATGTCAGCTATCTCGAAGGTTGCACCGCTCCGATGCGCGATGAAAACCAGCTCCATGCCGCCGTGGTCGAACTGGTTGCGATGGAAGATGCCGAGATCAAGTACTCGACCGTCCAGAACTGGTACCCGGGCAATTCCGAAGGTGTTGGCGGGATCTACAATTTCGTCACCAAGCGGGGCCTCTGCCAGGGCGAGCGCTCGAAGATCAGCTGGACGCAGGTCGAAACCGGCAGCGCGGTGACGTGGAAGTATCCGTCTTGCGTGCTCAACGGCGAAGACAGCGTGGGCGAATTCTACTCGGTCGCGGTGACCAACAATTTCCAGCAGGCCGACACCGGCACCAAGATGATCCACAACGGCAAGGGCAGCCGTTCGACGATCATCTCGAAGGGCATTTCGGCGGGCAAGTCGAACAACACCTATCGCGGGCGTGTGGCTGTGGCGGCAAATGCCGACAACGTGCGCAATTTCACCCAGTGCGACAGCCTGTTGCTGGGCGACAAATGCGGTGCGCATACCGTGCCCTATATCGAGGTGAAGAACCTCTCGGCCACGATCGAACACGAAGCGACGACGTCCAAGATTTCAGACGACCAGCTGTTCTACGCCATGCAGCGCGGTCTGGACGAGGAAGAGGCCGTGGCCCTGATCGTCAACGGCTTTGCCAAGGATGTGCTGAAAGAGCTGCCGATGGAGTTCGCTGTCGAGGCGCAGAAGCTGCTGGCGATCTCGCTTGAGGGGAGTGTGGGGTGATGCGGCGCGAATGGATTCTGGGTTGTGCCCTATTCGCTGCTGCGTGCGGGCAGAGTGCGGAGAAAGAGGCGTCGTTCGAGGATGTCTCCACTGCGACCCTCGCCTATGCAAATTGCATCAATGACGAGGCTGCCGGGTCTGCCCGCCACGCGGGCTCACAGGACGAGGTCGTAGAGGTGATTCTCCGGGCCTGTGATGCGCAACGATCGACCGCTCTCGAGAGAGGGGCGGTGCCGACCATGGCGGCATCTCAAGCCGAGTTCGATGAAATACACGAAGGGTTGGCGCGTAGCCTGCTCATGGACGCGCAAGAAAAGGCTGAAGCCCAGTGACCGACCGCAAGACCCTCCAACTCCGCGATCCGTCCGAAACCGGTGACGAGGCCCCTTCGATCAAGAAGAAGGGCCGCGGCTGGGAGATTTCCGAAAAGCGACTCGATGCGCTGCACGAACAGGCACGCGAGATGCGGCGCCACTCTTCCGAGGCGCACAAGGCGCTCGCCGAGAGATTCGCTAGCGCCAACATGGGCCCCTTCACTTTCAAGCGCCACGCCGTCGTCGGCAGCGCGATCGTCGACTTCAACTGCCACAAGCTCGGCATGGCGATCGCCATCGACGAGGAAGGCCAGAACGACACGCTCGCCAAGCGCCGCGACAAGAGCCTCGAGGCGGTCGGCATCCGCGTGATGCGCATCGCCGCCAGGGACATCCTGGAAAACATGGATGCCGTGCTCGAACGCATCACGCTCGGCATGCGCAGCCGTATCGCCGACAAGCGCCAGCGCCGCGCCGATCACGAAGGAGCTAACCGATGATCCTTGCTACCGCAGCCTCCCTCCTGCTTGTCAGCTCTCAAGCAGGCGAAGCCGTCACAGCCGAGTATGCGGAAGATTCCGAGACCTGGGCGCTCGAATACCCGAGCCTCATCGGCGCTTTCGTCGACGACTATTACAGCTGCCTCAAGAGCGGGAACTACATCGTCGGCGACGGAAGAGGGTTCGCCGACCAGTATCGCGGCGATATCCAGCGCTGCGCCAAGCAGGCAGTCAAGCTGGAGCAGGGCGCTAACGACCGCTTGTCCGAGCGCGGGAGTACCGATGAAGCCAGCCCCGAACAGGTCGCGGAGATCTTCGAGACGATCCGCCGCATCCATGTCGCGCGGGGCTCCGATCTCGACGCCCTGATCGCGGCGGGCCTTTCCAACCATCGTCGGTATCGCGAGGAGCAGGAAACGACGGTCGACGCCGCCTGCGTGGCGCGCGTCACCGAGCTTCGCAACCAGCGCGAGGACTTCGCAGCAACGGAAGGCCCGAAGCTGGAGCACATCCACGACAAGGACGAATACAGCGACGAAGATCGCCTCGCCTTGATGAATTATTCAACCGAGCTGCTGCGCCTCACGCGCATGATGCAGTTCGAGATGCGCCGCTGCCCGGGATCGGAAATCGCGGACAACACGGCGCAAGACCAGGTGCCCAATAGCTAAGTGGCACGAACAGGACATACCAATGCTCAAGATTGAAAATCTCACCGCCGAAATCGACGGCAAGACCATTCTCAACGGCCTCAGCCTGGAAGTCGCTGCGGGCGAAATCCATGCCATCATGGGGCCCAATGGCGCGGGCAAGTCCACGCTGTCCTATGTGCTCGGCGGTCGGCCGGGCTACGAGGTGACGGGCGGCTCGGTCACCTTCCGCGGTCAGGACCTGCTCGACATGGAACCGCACGAGCGCGCTGCGGCAGGGCTGTTCCTCGGCTTCCAGTACCCGGTTGAAATTCCCGGAGTCTCGAACGTCCAGTTCCTTCGCGAAGCGCTCAATGCCCAGCGCAAGGGACGCGGCGAAGAACCGCTCTCGGGCGGCGAATTCCTGAAGCTGGCCAAGGAAAAGGCCGCCCTGCTCAAGCTCGACATGGACATGCTGAAGCGCAATGTGAACGTCGGCTTTTCCGGCGGCGAGAAGAAGCGCGCCGAGATGGTCCAGATGGGCATCCTCGACCCTGCCTTCGCCGTGCTCGACGAAACCGACAGCGGTCTCGACATCGATGCGCTGCGCGTGGTGGGCGATGGCATCAATGCGATCATGCGCGACAGCGGCAAGGGTGTCCTGCTGATCACGCACTACCAGCGCCTGCTCGACGTTGTGAAGCCCGACAAGGTCTCGATCCTGAGCAAAGGCCGGATCGTCAAGACCGGCGGCCCGGACCTCGCGCTGCGCCTCGAGAACGAAGGCTATGACGCGGTGATGGCGGAGCCTGCATGACCCAGGACGTCGCTTTCCCCACACGCAAGGACGAGGCCTGGCGCTATTCCGACACGGATGCGCTGGCCGGCATGGACCTTGGCGCGTTCGACCGCTGGCAGGACATAGAAGTCCCCGCCGGCGAGACCTTGCGCGAAACGCTGGTTATCTCCGACGAGAATTCCGATCCCGACGGCGTCGAACTGCGCCGCCTGCGGGTGAAGATCGGCAAGGGTGCGCGTTTCGAACTGTTCGGCGTCATCGCCGGTGCGCAGCTGGGCCGGGTCGAGGTCGTCCTCACCCTCGCCGAAGGTGCCCATTTCGAAATGGGCGGCATCACCGTCGGCGGTCGCTCGACCGTGCGCGAATTCGTCACGCGGGTGGCCCATGAAGAGCCGAACGCAACCAGCAACCAGATCGTGCGGAGCGTCCACTGGGGCAAGGGCACGGGCAACTTCCTCGGCCGGATCGACGTGGTCCGCGACGCACAGAAGACCGATGCCGCGCAAAGCTTCAAGGGCCTGCTCCTTGAAAAGGGCGCTAGCGTGAATGCCGTGCCGCAGCTCGAAATCTTTGCGGACGACGTAAAGTGCGCACACGGCGCCAGCGTCGGCCAGATGGACGAGAACGCCCGTTTCTACATGGCTGCGCGCGGGCTTTCCCCCGAAGCGTCGCGCCGCCTGCTGGTCCAGGCCTTCATCGGCGATGCGCTGGTGGAACTGGACGACGAGGCCGAGCACGAACGCCTGCTGCGCATCGCGCTCGACAAGCTGGACAAGCACCTGTGAGCATCCAGGCCGCATTACTTTTGCTGCAAGCGTCGGCAACCACTGGCGTCGTTCCGGAAAGAACTGCCGAATTGGACACGGCCCACGCCTGCCTCGTGACCAGCACCGACAGCTTATTGGCCAAATTCGATTGGAAGCCGGAAGAGGAGGAGCGTTGGCGCTGGGCAGTCAAGGCGGTTGATGGTTGCAAGGAAGAGATAGAGGCGGCGGCGCGCAGTGCGCCCTACGATGGCTCGATTGCCAGTCTACCCGGAGTAAATATTTCGAGGGCCGATCACCTGAGAACAGAGGCGATCTATTATGTCGACCGGCGGATAGCCGAGCATTTCCAGGTGAACGAATGACCGTGTCTACCACCCTGACCCGCAAGGCTGACTTTCCCGGCCTCGTGACGCCTGAAGGCGCGCCCTGGCATTACCTCGACACGGCCGCCACGGCGCAGAAACCGCAGGCGGTGATCGACGCCATGTCGCGCGCCATGGGCAGGGATTACGCGACCGTGCACCGCGGCGTCTATTCGCGCAGCGCGATGATGACGCAGGGCTATGAAGCCGCACGCAGGCGCGTTGCGGAATTCATCGGCGCGCAGTCGGAAAACGAGATCGTGTTCGTGCGCGGCGCGACCGAAGCGATCAACCTTGTCGCGGCAAGCTGGGGGATGACCCGGCTGACCGAAGGCGACCGAATCGTTCTGTCGACGCTAGAACACCATTCCAACATCGTGCCCTGGCAGATGGTGGCCGAACGCACGGGCGCGCAGATCGACGTCTGTCCGCTGACCGAAGACGGCTGCATCGATCTCGGCGCGTTGGAGGCCATGATCGGCCCGCGCACCAAGCTGGTGGCGCTGGCCCATGTCTCCAACGTCCTCGGCAGCGTGCTCGATGCGCGCAAGGCTGCGGATCTCGCCCATTCGGTCGGTGCGAAGATCCTGCTCGACGGGTGCCAGGCGGCACCGCGCATGACGCTCGACATGAAGGCGCTGGATTGCGACTTCTATGCCTTCTCGGGCCACAAGCTCTACGGCCCGACCGGCATCGGCGTGCTGTGGGCGCGTGAGGATATTCTCGACGCTATGCCCCCTTGGCAGGGTGGTGGTGCAATGATCGACAAGGTCTCGTTCGAAGGCACGACCTACGCCCCGCCGCCGCAGCGTTTCGAGGCGGGAACGCCGATGATCACCGAGGCGATCGCGCTGCATGCGGCGATCGATTACGTGGCCGCGCACGACCCCGATAAGCTGTACGAACACGAGAACAGCCTTGCGAGAAAGCTGCGCGAGGAATTGCGCCGCACCAATGCCGTGACCCTGTTCGGCCCCGAAGAAAGCGCGGGGATCGTCTCCTTCGCGCTCGAAGGGGTTCATCCGCACGATCTCGGCACCATATTGGATGAAGAGAACGTGGCGATCCGCGCAGGCCATCACTGCGCGCAGCCCCTGATGGAGCATCTCGGCGTGCCCGCAACCGCACGCGCCAGCTTCGGCCTCTACAGCGACGAAAACGACATTGCCGCCCTCATGCGGGGCATCGAAAGGACCCGGAGGATCTTCGGATGAACAAGCCGTCTGACGACAAGGATTTCATTGCCGCACCATCGCCGGCGGACACGGTAGTCGGGAAGCCTCCGCGTGCGCGTGTGTCCGATGCGATCGACCCCGACGAAACCGCGGGCGAGAAGCTGGAGCGCAAGCGCGACTACCTCGAAGGCTTCCTGCAGAAGAAGCCCGAAGCCGAAAGCGTGACGGGCACTGGCGGCAAGCTGCAACAGGCGGTCGTCGATGCGCTGAAGGAAATCTACGATCCGGAAATCCCGGTGAACATCTACGACCTCGGCCTGATCTACGGCGTGGAGGTATCGGACGAAGCCGACGTGATCGTCACCATGACGCTGACAACGCCGCATTGCCCGGTTGCCGAAACCATGCCGGGCGAAGTCGAACTGCGTGCCGCCAGCGTTCCCGGCGTGCGCGATGCAGAGGTAAATCTCGTCTGGGATCCTCCGTGGGGTCCCGACAAGATGACCGATGAGGCACGGCTCGAACTGGGCATGCTCTGATGGGCGAAATCACCACCCGGATTGCCGATTATGGCGACGAAAGCGATGCGAGTACCGTGGTCGAATTGCTCGACTGCTACGCGCGCGATCCGATGGGTGGTGGCGAGCCGCTCGGCGACGAGGTGCGCGAAAACCTCATTCCGGGCCTTGCGAAGACGCCCGGCGCCTTCTCGATTCTCGCCTTTGACGGCGATGATGCGGTCGGCCTGTCCAATTGCTTCACCGGCTATTCGACCTTCGCGGCAAAACCGCTGGTCAATATCCACGACATGGTGGTGCGCGATGGCCAGCGCGGCAAGGGCGTCGGCAAGGCGATGTTCGATGCCATCCATGCAGAGGCCCGACGCATCGGCGCCTGCAAGGTGACGCTCGAAGTCCTCAGCGGCAACCACCCTGCCAAGGGGCTCTACACCGCGCAGGGCTATGGCGACTACGAACTGGACCCGGACAAGGGCCACGCGCTATTCTGGCAAAAGAGACTGTAATGACCGAGACACGCACCCGCCCCGCACCCAAGGCCGCCGTCATCCTGACGCCGCGGGCAGAGCAGCGCGTTGCCGACCTCATGGCCAAGGCGCCTGAAGATGCCATCGGTGTGAAGCTGTCGACCCCGCGCCGCGGGTGTTCGGGCCTTGCCTATTCCGTCGACTACGTCACCGAAGAGGCCAAGTTCGACGAGAAGATCGAGACACCCGGCGGCGTCTTCTACATCGACGGGGCAAGCGTCCTCTATCTCGTGGGCAGCACGATGGACTGGGTGGAAGACGATTTCTCCGCCGGTTTCGTGTTCGATAACCCGAACGCCAAGGGCGCGTGCGGCTGCGGCGAAAGCTTCATGGTCTAAGCCGGTCCCACCGGCCGGACCCGATCACCCTTCCGCGAGGAAATCCAGCAGGGCCTGCTCGTATTCGTCGACTTCGCCGTCGGCGTGAATCTTGCCGTCGAGCCACGCCTGTTCGGTGGTGGTGACCTTTTCCGCTTCGACGATGCGATCTTCCATCGACGCGTCGGTGCCGCGCTTGCCGAAGACCTGGCCGAAGACGTTGGGCGATGCTTTTGCCATGCGCCCGACGAAGCGCCCGACGCTGCGCGAGGTGTCGGCCATGAATATGTCCAGTTCGGCGGCGCGTTCGCGGCTGATCTGGGCATTGGGCAGGTGGAATCCCTGCAAATAGCTGGCGATGCCCTGCACGAAGAGGCGCTTCCATTCCGGATCGTTGTCGGCGTGGAGCGTAGCGTCCTTGATGCGGAACAAGAGGTCGGCTTCCGACCGCCCAACCCCACCCGGACGAGCGCTGGAGGGAGCAAAGATCGCGCGGCGCAAGATCTGCGCTTCGGCGGCGGTGACATTGCCCTTTTCCATCTGGCCGCCGCGATGGGTCGGCCCGGTGCCGTTCAGGACGGCATCTTCCATGCGTTCGACCACCCAGTCCTTCAGGCTTTGCGGGACGTTCTTCGCACGCTCGAAAATCTTCACGACGAGTTCGCATTCGGCCATCGAACCGAACTCGCCGTTATGGTCGATCCGTGCGACCAGCCAGTCGGCGTTTTCCTGGCTGACATAGCCCTTGGGCTCCAGCTGCATGACCGTAAAAACGCTCAGCGCCTCGACGAAAAACTCGGTCCATTCGGGGCCGCGCTCGGTCAATTTGTCGTTGAGCGCGAAGATCGCGTCCGCCTCTGCCCTGGTGATGATACCATCGGGCCAGCATTCGCGGCGCAGCTGCAGAACTTCTTCGGGCGTGACCTTGCCGTCTGCCGCAGCATGTTCGGCGATTTGGTCGAATTGCGTACTCATTGTTCCAAGTCCCCCTGAATGGACCCGATTTCCCTAGTATTACGCTATTAATTTCATCTTACCGACGCAGCGCCGCGACGCAAGCTGCGCGGTCGACGTCGAGGGAATCGCTGGCCCTGCGCGCCGATACATAGGTCGCGCTGGGCTGTGCCCCGGGCGACAGCGGGTAGAGGTAGATATCGAGCACACAGGCCGGTCCGGTGAATTGCAGCTTCAGCGCATCGCCCTCCTTCACCTCCAGCCGCGGCGGGCCGAAGATATTGGCGAGCGCGGTCGCATTCCTGCCGATCACGCCCTCGAGGCCGGGGACATTCATGACCCTGGGTGCAATGAAGCCTCCCGACGACGGGGCGACCTCGACCGGTTGCTGGGGCGGGGGCGTGGTGACCGGCGCGCGCGGCGGCGGGGCCGAAGGAGCGGGCGGCGCGCTGACGCAGGCCGTAAGCCCGGTGGCGACGAATAGCAGCGGAGCGATTTTACGCATCGGTCTCTCTCCCGCGATGCACCATATGGGTTGCGCTTGCCGCGCCGATGACGGGGGCAAGCAGATTGGCAAAGGGCACGAGCAGGATCGCCGCCACCGTGCCGCCGAGGAGAAATCTCTGCACGGCCGAAATCGGTGCAATCTCCTGTGCATGTCCGCGATGACGCAGCCACACCACGTCCTGCAACTCGCGGCCCAGCAGCCAGCCGTTGACCGCCCAGAACAGGATCGCCGTCCCCACGCCGGTCACCAGCAAGATCAGCGCGAAAGGCAATGCCGCAAGGTTTACCAGCAAAGCGCGCACGGTCGATCGCACGCTGTTCGCCAGCTCCTGCCGGAACGGGAGATTGGCGACCTTTGCCGCATGGGGATAGTGGCGCGCTTCCACCGCCCGCACGATCTCATCGGCGAAGAACTGCAGGACGAACAGCGCCACGAAGCGGAACAGTAGCCAGCCGGCCACGACCGTAAGCAGGACGGCGGCGATGGCGCTGATCTCTGCACTCAAGCCTACGCCATAGGCTACAAGTGCTTTGTAAAGCGCCGTGAGTACTACAGAACCTATTACGAGAAATATCGCGATCGTGACTGCTATGCTCTTGACCAGCACCTTCACGATCGCCGGATCGCCCAACTGGCCGAGTGACAGGGTAAGGGCGCGGGGAAGCGATATCATCTCCTGCCAGCGATTGCGCAGATGGGCAGCGCAAGTCAACGCCGCCCTTGGCCAATGCCCGACGAAGCGCTAACGGCGCCCGACACACCGTTTACACATCCTCCGGAGTACCAATGTCCCAGCCCCGTTACGACGTCATCGCCATCGGCAACGCAATCGTCGATGTCATGGCCCCCTGTGAAGACGATCTGATCGAAGAGCTTGGCTTGGCGAAAGGCGGTATGACACTTGTCGATACGCCGCGCGCCAAGGAACTTTACGACGCGATGGGCCGCGCGACGGAGATCTCCGGCGGTTCGGCGGCCAATACGCTGGCGGGCATGTCCTCGCTCGGCGCACAGTGCGCCTTCGTCGGCCAGGTGGCCAAGGACCAGCTGGGCGAAATCTTCAGCCACGACATTCGCGCCGTCGGTATCGACTTCGACACCGCGCCGCGCGACGGCGATCCGCCCACCGCGCGCTGCCTCATTTTCGTGACCCCCGATGGCGAGCGCACGATGAACACCTTCCTCGGTGCCAGCCAGTTCCTGCCCCCTGCCGCTCTCGACGACGAGCTGATTGCCAGCGCCGGCATCCTTTACCTCGAAGGCTATCTCTGGGATCCGGAAGAACCGCGCAGCGCCATGCGCCGTGCTATCGACGTCGCCCGCGAGGCCGGCCGCAAAGTCGCTTTCACCGCCAGCGAAAGCTTTGTCATCGAGCGCCATGGCGACGATTTCCGCGCCCTGATCGAAGAAGGCAAGATCGACATCCTCTTCGTCAACGAGCACGAGCTGGCTACGCTGACCGGCGAAGAAGACTTCGATGCCGGTCTCGCAGCCCTCACAGACAAGGTCCCCGTCCTCGTCGCGACCCGCAGCGCAAAGGGTGCGGTCGGAATTGCCAATGGGGAACGGGTGGTCATCGAGGCCGAGCCGATCGAGCAGGTCGTCGATACGACGGGTGCGGGCGATCTCTTCGCGGCAGGCTTCCTTACCGGCCATGCACGCGGCGAAAGCCTCGAGACCTGCCTGCGGATGGGCGCGATCTGTGCGGCCGAAATCATCAGCCACATCGGCGCGCGCAGCGAAAAGGACCTGAAGGCGCTCGTCGCCGAAAAGCTCGGCTGAGACCCTGTCAGGACGGGGGCTTGTGGTAGTCCTCGTCCTTCAGGCTGAGGATGTAGTGGGCAAGTTCTGCCGCCTGCTCGGGATCGAGATCGAAATCCATCACCAGCGGGTAATTGTGCGCGTCGGTGAGATAGGTTTGCAGCGTTTCCTCGGTCACGCCCTCACGATTGGCAATATCGGCAAAAGTCGGCGCGTCGGGATTGGGCGATAGCCACGGTTTCTCGACCGCGTGACATCCGCCGCAGGCGCCCTGTGCGAAGGCGAGCGGATTGTCGTGCGCCATATTCGAGGGCGCAGGGCCGGCACTGGCTTCCTGTTCATCGGCATAAGCTGTCTGGCAGCCGCAAAGGGCAAGCGCGCCAATAGCAGGCAGGACGAGGCGAGCGAGCGATCCGGTTCTTTCCATGCTCCGAGTTTGCCGCTCCGATTGCCGAAAAGGCAAGTGCAAAGCGCCGGGCCGTATCTCAGAGGCAGTCGCCGCGCGCGAGACAGCGTCCTTCAGGTTCTGGAAGACAAGCCCGTAAAGCAGCATGGAACTGCCTTAGCCCCGCTCGCGCCTGACCTCTCGCTGGCCGATGTCGCGGCGACAGAAACCTTCCGCGAAGTCGATGGCGTCGACCGCGGCATAGGCATTGTGCTGGGCCTCGGTCGCGCTCGCGCCTTTTGCAGTCACATTGAGCACCCTGCCGCCGTTCGCAACGAGCTGGCCATCTGCCATCTTCGTGCCTGCATGGAAGACCTTGGCCCCGTCCGCCTCCGCATTGCCGAGATGAATAGCGCCGCCCTTCTTCGGAGTATCGGGATAGCCTTCTGCAGCCATGACGACCGTCAGCGCGAACTGGTCTGCCATGCGCGGCTCGTCGATCTCTCCGAGCCGCCCTTGGGCGCAGGCGTGCATGATCTCGACCAGATCGCTTTCCAGCCGCATCATCAGGACCTGGCATTCCGGATCGCCGAAACGCACGTTGTATTCGATCAGCTGCGGCCCCGTTTTGGTGAGCATGAGACCTGCGTACAGGACGCCCGAATAGGGGTGTCCCTCTTCGCGCATGGTCCGGACCGTGGGTTCGATGATCTCGCGCATGACCTGGTCTTTCAGGGCGTCGGTCAGGACCGGTGCGGGCGAATAGGCGCCCATGCCGCCGGTATTGGGGCCGGTGTCGCCCTCGCCCACGCGCTTGTGGTCCTGCGCACTCCCGATCGGAACGATGGCCTCGCCGTCGGTGAGGGCGAAATAGCTCGCCTCCTCGCCCTGCAGGAATTCCTCGATGACGACTTCGCTGCCCGCGCTGCCGAATTTGCCGTCGAACATTTCGGAAAGGGCGTGCTGCGCTTCCTCGCGGGTTTCGGCGATGACGACACCCTTGCCTGCCGCAAGACCATCTGCCTTGAGGACGAAGGGCGGGTCGAATTTCTTGAGCGCTCCCCAGGCCGCCTCGAGCGAGGTGCACCGTTCGAACCGCGCGGTGGGAATGCGGGCGCGCTGGCACAACTCCTTTGTGAAGCTCTTGCTGCCTTCCAGTTGCGCGGCTGCCTTGGAGGGACCGAAAACCGCCACGCCTGCCGCACGCAGATCGTCTGCCAGCCCGTCCACCAGCGGCGCTTCGGGGCCGATCACGACCAGGCCGATGGACTTGTCGCGGCAAAACTGCTCCACCGCTGCGTGATCGCCGGCATCGAGCGCGATGCATTCTGCGCATTCGGCCATTCCCGGGTTGCCGGGACTAGCCCACAGCTTGTCGCATTGCGGCGATTGCGCCAGTTTCCAGCCAAGCGCATGTTCGCGACCACCGCCGCCCAGCAAAAGGATATTCATGCCCGCCGATTTCCCGTCAGATTCCCAAGATGACAGTCTGGTAGCGAAGGGTCGCGCCGGGGACAACGCCGCCCCGCTTTCGATCAGCGAGATTTCCGGCCTGCTCAAGCGCACGGTGGAGGAGCGGTTCGGCTATGTGCGCCTGCGCGGCGAGCTTTCGGGCGTCAAACGCGCGGCTAGCGGACACATGTATTGCGCGCTCAAGGACGAGAAGGCGGTCATCGACGGGGTGATGTGGCGCGGCAATACCCAGCGCCTTGCGTTCCAGCCCGAAGATGGCCTGGAGGTCGTCGCCAGCGGCAAGTTGACGACCTATCCCGGCCGCTCGAAATACCAGATCGTGATCGAGCGGATGGAGCTTGCAGGCGAAGGGGCCCTGCTCGCGCTGCTCGAGAAGACGCGCGCGCGCCTCGCTGCAGAAGGGCTGTTCGACGAGGAGCGCAAGCGGGCGCTCCCGTTCCTGCCCCGCACCATAGGCGTGGTGACCTCGCCGACCGGCGCAGTCATTCGCGACATCCTCCACCGCCTTGCCGACCGCTTCCCGAGCCGCGTGATCGTGTGGCCCGCCCTCGTGCAAGGGCAGGGTGCGGCGGACCAGGTGGCAGGCGCGGTGCGCGGTTTCTCGGCGCTACCCGAAGGGCATCCCGACCGGCCGGACCTCGTCATCGTCGCTCGCGGGGGCGGCTCGATCGAGGATCTGTGGAGCTTCAACGAAGAAACGGTCGTTCGCGCGATAGCCGAATGCTCCATCCCGACGATCAGCGCGGTCGGACACGAAACCGACACCACTCTGGCCGATTACGCTGCCGACAAGCGCGCGCCGACGCCGACCGCGGCCGCCGAAATTGCCGTGCCAGTCCGGCAGGAACTTGCCGCAACGCTTTCCGATTTCGGCGCACGGCAGCAACGCGCCATACTACGCCCCGTGCAGCTCGGTCGCGAGCGGCTGGAGGCTCGGGTCCAGCGCATGCCCAAGCTGGAGGTTCTGCTGCAGCCCCAAGCGCAGCGGCTGGACGATGCCGCGACGCGGCTCGCCAACGGGCTACGCGATCGCGCAGCCCGCGCGCGTGACCGGCTGCAATCCGACCGGGCAAGGCTCAATGCACCCCTTCTGAAAATCCGCGTGGAGCAGGCGCAGCAGCGCCTGACTGCCGTATCTCGCCTGATGGTCTCGCTCGATCCGGATAATGTCGTGAAGCGCGGCTACGTGCGGGTCATCGGGCCGGAGGGCAAGACCGTGACTACTCATGCGGCCGCTGCGAAGGAAGCTGCCCTGACGCTGAAATTCCGCGATGGAGACCTGGCCGTCACGACCGGCAAGGCACCGCAGGCGCCCACGGCCCCGAAACCGCGCGCGAAGCGTCCGGCGAAGGGAACGCCGCCAGCGCAGGATGATTTGTTCGGATAGGCGCGAAGTGCTAGGACGCTCACCATGCTGATGAACAAGAATTCCGGCCCCGCTTCGGGCGAGGCAAAGCTGCAATACGGCCCGAACGGCTTCCGCGTGCTGCGCGCAGGCCAGCACGTTTTCTGCGCCGCTTCGGGCGAGGCGATCCCGCTCGACGAATTGCGTTACTGGTCGGTAGAGTACCAGGAAGCCTACGCGACACCGCAACTCGCAACGGAGCGTCTCAAACCGTGATGCGCCATAGGGTCGCGCCGCTACTTTTTCTCCTCACTGCCGCTTGCGTCGCTCCGGCGCAGGGCACGCCCGTGCCCGCACCGGAGGAGGTGGTAATGAGCGAGCCTGCTCCGGCGCCCGCGCCGACTGTGGTCGAAGAGCCAAGGCCCGAACCCGCAAAACCGGTCGATTTCACCTTCACCGGCGTGCTGACGCAAGGCGGCTGGATGCGCGGCGACCTTGGTCCCGGGCGATGGACCGCGCAGTTGGGCGATCAGGAAATCGACGTCGATGACGAGGGCCGCTTCTTCGCCGCCTTCGACAGGGACAGCCCCGCGAAGATCGAGTTCAAGGCGACGAGTGGCAATCTGGTCTATGCGCGGGAGACCATCACGGTCGATCCGCGCGAGTGGGATATCGAGCGCGTCAATGTCGCCAAGGGCACGGGTGGCGGCGGTGCGGCCTGGTGGGCGAAGCGTGAGCCGGAATGGCTGGCGATCCGCGATGCACGAGCGAAGGAAACCGGGGCCGAGGGTTGGATGCAGGAGTTCATCTGGCCGGTAACCGGGCGCATCTCTGGCCGTTTCGGCCGCCAACGAATCTATCGCGGCGAACCGGGCAGCTATCATTCCGGTATCGATATCGCTCCCGGCAATGGCGCTCCTTTTGTTGCGCCTGCTGGCGGTGTTGTCGTGCTCGCGCGGACAGGGTTCAGCCTTGAGGGCGGTATCATCATCCTGGATCATGGTGCGGGCCTGAACAGTGCCTTCATCCACCTATCGCGGCTGAGAGTGGCGGAGGGTGACCGGGTCGAACAGGGCCAGCTGCTCGGCAATGTCGGTGCTTCCGGCCGCGCGACCGGGCCACACCTTCACTGGAGCCTGATGTGGCGCGAGAAGCGGCTCGATCCGCTCCTGTTCCTGCCTCCCATGCCATGAGGTTGGGAGCATACCCGCAGGTCGCGCCACGGCATGCGTTTACTCGATGCGGATAGGCCGGATTTTCCTTGTTGTGCTTCTTGCTCTGGGCCTGTCGCCCGGGGTGTTCGTGCGCACCGATGTCGCGCCGCCGGATTTGACAGGGTCAGTCGAGATACACGCGCTCGGGTTTGAGGCCGCGACGAATGGCCCTCTCTCGCTTGGCGGGCTTTGGCACCTGACAAGCGAGAACGACGGGTTCGGTGGTTATTCCGCATTGGTTTCCCTTGGCGGGGACATGTTTCTCGCAGGCAGCGATGCAGGACGCGTCCTGCTGTTGACCCGACCCGATCGGGAAGGGCCGGCCCCGGAAGTGTCCGGTTTCACGGGGTTCTCGAACGACGGCTGGATCCGGATCGACCTAGAATCGATCGTGCGAGATCCGCAAACAGGACGCTTCTGGTCGGGCATCGAGGGGTCGAACCACATTGTGAGGTTCAACTCGGACCGGACTTGGTCGGCGGCATTCAAACCGCCTGCCATGCAGGACTGGGCGAACAACTCAGGCGCGGAAGCAATGGTTCGCCTTGCCGACGGCAGGATCATCGTGATCGCCGAAGAGGATCGCGGCGATGCGCGGCACGAGGCGCTGGTTTTCGAAGGCGATCCCGTCCGCGGCGCAGTTCCTGCCAGCTTCACCCTGATCGGCGAGACGGGGTACAACCCTGCGGAAGCGACGCTTCTGCCCGATGGAAGGGTCCTCGTAATCCTCCGGGCATTCGAACTTGGCTTGCCGCCCTATTTCTCCGTGAAGCTCGCGACGTTCGACCCGCAGGACATAAGGGAGGGTGAAACTATCGCGCTGCAGCCACTGAGCGATCTCGGGCGCCCTTTCCCGCAAGAAAACTTCGAAGGGGCCGTGGTTACGCAAGAGCCGGATGGCGATTGGGCTATCTGGCTCATCTCGGACGACAATTTCAGCAAGCTCCAAAGGACCCTGCTGATGCGATTGGACTGGCCCGAAGACGCTCGATAACTCGGCAGAAAACAGCAAAAGGCGCGCAGGCAAGACCCGCGCGCCTTTTCATATATCAAGCCCTGGAACGGCGCCGAAGCGCCATCGCCTTAAGCGGCTTCGGCGACAGCCTTCTTGAGCTCGCGCTTTACCTTGAGCGCGTTGGCCGAAAGCTTCTCGTCCTTGGTCTTCAGCAGCCAGTTGTCGAGACCGCCATTGTGTTCGACCGAACGCAGGCCCTGGGTCGAAACGCGGAACTTGAAGCTGCGATCGAGCTTTTCGCTCAGCAGCGTGACGTTCTGCAGGTTCGGCAGGAAGACGCGCTTGGTCTTGTTGTTGGCGTGGCTCACATTGTTGCCGACCTGGCGGCCCTTGCCGGTGAGTTCGCAAATACGCGACATGGTTCAGTCTCTTCGTTCGAATGGGCGGGCGAGTTCCCTTGACCGCTTTTGCGGGTGCGGGGCTCATAAATCCCGGAAAGCGGCGCGCATAGCGGCGAGGGTGCGAATCGTCAAGCACGTTGCGCCCCCGCAACCTGCGGGCTAGCGAGACGCTGGTATGACAGGCTGGACCCTTCCGCAACCGATGAAGCGCGCGCTCGAACTGGCAGAGGCCAGCGCAGCAGCGGGCGAAGTACCGGTAGGTGCGGTCATCACACGCGACGGCGAGATAATTGCCGAAGCGCACAACACGCCGCGCGAGACTTGCGATCCGACCGCCCACGCCGAAATCCTCGCGATTCGCCGTGCGGCAAAAGGGCTCGGCCAGGAACGCCTTTCCGACTGCGAATTATGGGTCACGCTGGAACCGTGTGCCATGTGCGCAGGTGCGATCGTGCACGCAAGGCTGGGCAAGGTTTACTACGGGGCGAGCGACCCCAAGGGCGGCGCGGTGGAACACGGCTCCAGGGTTTTCGAGCAGGAACAATGCCTGCACCGCCCCGAAGTCTATTCAGGGATTGGGGAAGCCAGGGCTGCCCGGATGCTGCGCGAATTCTTCAAGGCCCGCCGTTGAGGAGGCGCTTCTCCCATATAGTCTGTGCTCCGCTCCTTTTCGGCGCAGCACTGGTCGGATGCCTGGATCAATCGCAGGCCGATCCGGTTGCAGTGGAAGAAGCCCGTCCGGCCCCCTCGGTGGAACTGCTTGGGCCGGTTTCGGATCATGCCGATATTCTTGCGCCGGCAGCAGAGCAGGCAATCGCTCAGAAGCTCATCGACCTGGAGAAGGCCACCGGACACCAGTTTGTGGTCGTCACAGTTGTCAGTCTCGATGGGCGCGAGATTGCGGACTACACGACCGATCTGGGCAATGCGTGGGGTATCGGTCGTGCAGGTATCGACGATGGCGTCATCCTCCTGGTTGCTCCCAACGAACGCAGGGTGAGGATCGCCGTCGGCTACGGTCTCGAGAACGCGTTGCCGGACGAGTTCTGCTCAGCGGTGATCCAAAACTCGATCCTTCCGAATTTCAGGCAAGGCGATTATCTTGCGGGCATCGCTGCCGGGACCGATGCGCTAATCGCAAGGCTGAGAGAGCAAAGCTGACCGGTCGTCGTCTTCTTGTTTCTTACAGTCCCCGCCAAATCTTCGCTGCCTGCTTGTCCTTTGCGCCGTAACGCCGCGGATCGCAGGCTTCGGGCATGAAGCGCCTGTCGTAACAAAGCCGCAATTCCTCGAGCCATCCCTTGCGATCGAGGTGCACGCCCACAGCCTCGGAAAACCAGCCCGGATTGGCGTCTGCAAAGCGAGTGCGGATGGTGCCGGCGGTGAGGTCGTCCTCGCGGCTGATGCGCACGAAATCCGGCCAGCGCAGACCATCGTAGAGTATGCGCGTCACCTTGAAATAGGTCGCCGGGCGCCTTGTCATGCAACTGCCGTGCTTTTGCCACTGGCGGGCAAGGAGCGACGCATCGGGGCTCATGCAGAGATTGGGCCTCAGGACGTCGGTACTGACCGGCGTGCGCGCGCACCACTGGGGCCATGTACGCCCGCTGTTCGGCCATAGGCCGTGAACGGTGAAACCGAACCGGCCTTGCCTGCCGGAGCATTGCCGCGCGTGCCGTCTGTCATCCTCGCGAAAGCGGCAAAACTCCGGACTCCAGCTGAGCGCCAGGGTGTAGCCGGTGACAGGCAGGTTCCGCGCCCGTCCTTCGTCGCGAAGCTGCGGCGTCTGGACATTCGCGGGAATACGACATTGATAGGCCTGCGCCTGGGCGACACTGGAGAGGCCCAGCGAAACGACTCCCGAAGCTGCCAGTAAAGCGGCCTTAATCGCCCGAGCCTCGCTTCTGCGCGAACCAGGCCTTCGCTTCGGCGGTAAAGAGGAAATAGACGGCACCGACCGTCATGATCGTACTGATCCAGCTGATGATCACGTTGACCATTGGCGCTTCCCCGCCACTTCCCATCGCCGCCGCGTAGACGCCGTAGGCGGCGAAGAGAGCGAGCACGTATTTAACGAACTCGATCCGCAATTTGGACACCAGGAACCACAATGCCAGAGCGATGAAGATCCAGAACGCCAGGCCGGCAATCAGAAACCCTTGTCCCATCGGTGCAATACCTTGGGCAGCCAGTTCATCGTTGGAAATCTCAACCATGGTGTCGAAGACCAGCAATACGCCGAACAAGGACACGGCCAACGAGCCGAGATAAAGCAAATCGAACTTTTTGATCGCTGCAGGCTTCATCGCTTCCCCCTCACATTCTGGACGGGAATGCACCTGAATTACAGCGGGGTAAAGTCCAGACCGATGTCTGCCGCAGGTGCGCTCTGGGTGAGCCTGCCGACAGATACGTAGTCGACACCTGTGGCGGCTTTTGCCTTGATCGTGGCAAGATTGATGCCGCCACTGGCCTCGGTCGGGACCCGGCCCGCCACCAGCTCAACGGCTTCGCGCAACGTCGGTGGCTCCATGTTGTCGAGCAAGAGCCGCGTGGCCCCGGCTTTGAGCGCTGGTTCGATCTGGTCGATACGGTCGACTTCGCAGATGATGTCCTCGACGCCCGCCTCGACCGCGCGGCGAACCGCCTCGCCGACGCTGCCCGCGACGAGCACGTGGTTGTCCTTGATCATTGCCGCGTCCCACAGGCCCATGCGGTGGTTCGCCCCTCCGCCCATGCGGACCGCGTATTTCTCGAGATGGCGCAGGCCGGGAATGGTCTTGCGGGTGTCGAGCAGGGTGCAGTCGGGATTGTCCATCGTCGCGACATATTGCGCGACCATGGTGGCGATGCCCGACAGGTGCTGAACGGTGTTGAGTGCGCTGCGCTCTGCCGTCAGCATGGCGCGCGCATTGCCTTCGAGGCGCATCAGGTCGGTCCCGGCCGGAACGCTGGCGCCTTCTTCGACCAGCAACTCGATCGTCATGTCCTTGTCGAGCGCGCGGAAGAAAGCTTCCGCCACCGGAAGGCCCGCGACGCGGATGTCATCGCGCGTGTCCATTACGCCGGAGAAGCGCGCGTCTGCGGGAATTACGCTTTCGCTGGTTACGTCATGCCCGCCGCCCGGAAGGCCCTGGCCCAAATCCTCTGCGAGCGTCTCGCGCACGAAGGCAGCGAGGTCGAATCCGTCTAAGGTGAAGCCCATCAGTGGACGAAGCGTGCCACGACGTCGCGATAGGAACGCGAAACTTTCACTTCCGCGCCGCTATCCAGCACCAGGAAGCATTCGCCGTTCGTATGCGGCTTCACCTGGCGCACCTGGTCCAGATTGACGATGGTCGAGCGGTGCACGCGCTGGAACTTTCGCGGATCCAGGCGGCGTTCGAGGTCCTTCATCGTTTCACGCAGGATAAGCGAATTATCGCCGGTATAGATGCACATGTAGTCGCCGGCAGCCTCGATATGCTCGATCGTCTCGACTTCGACACGGAAGATCTGGCCGCGGTCCTTCACGTTGATAAGTTTCTCGTAACGGCCGGCAGCTTCGGCATCTTCCTCGCTCGTCTCGACCGCTTCGGGTGCGACTTCGGAAAGGACGCCGCGCAGGCGATCAGCTTCGTCGGAAGACTTCTTTTCGGCCAGGCGCTGGCGGACGCGCTCGATGGTGTCGGCGAGCTTGTCCTCGTCGACCGGCTTCATCAGGTAGTTGACCGCATTCGCCTCGAAGGCGCGGATGGCATGTTCCTGGAAGGCGGTGACGAACACGAACAGCGGCGGTTCGATTTCCATGACTCCCTGGACGACGGAAAAGCCGTCGAAGCCCGGCATCTGGATGTCGAGGAAGACGAGGTCCGGTTTCAGCGTCTTGATCGCGCGGATCGCCTCACGCCCGTTCTGGCAGGTTTCGATGATCTCAACGTCATCGAACGGTTCGAGGCGTAGCTGAAGCCCCTGGATTGCGAGCTTCTCGTCGTCGACGAGGATCGTGCGAATAGTCATGGCTTGGTACTTACCTTCTGGGGGGCAGACGGGGGATTAACGGCCAAGGCAGTGGCTTGTTTCTCGGCCAATGTCCCCTGCGCTGCGGCAGGCGGCTCTTCCTCGTCGGCGAGTTCGTGCGGAATTTCGATCAGCACGGTGAATCCGCCCGATTCGGGTGAGCGGATTTCGAAACGGTGGTCGTCGCCATAGGCCTGCGCCAGGCGATCGCGAATATTGGCGAGACCCACGCCCGTGGAATCGCGGCGTTTGTGCGTGGCCATTACGGCGGGGAGGTCGTCTGCGATCCCTCCGACGTCGACGCCGGGCCCGGTATCAGACACCGTAATCCTCAGGCGCGGCCCGACGATCTGCGCGAGCAGCGAGATTTCGGCACCGTCCTCCTTGGGGCTGACACCGTATTTGATCGCATTTTCGATCAGCGGCTGCAGCAACATGGACGGGACCTGAGCCTTGGCGGCCCTGTCTTCGATCCTGAAATTAGTGCGCAGGCGGTCCTCGAACCGCATTTTCTCGATGCTGAGGTAGAGCTGCAGCGTCTCCGCCTCCTGTGCGACGCTCACCTTGCCGCCCGGCTGGGTGACGAGCGTGTGCCGCAGGAAGCTGGAAAGACGGGTCAGCATCGCATTCGCCGGCTCGGTCTGCTTGAGCAGGACCAGCGTGCTGATCGAATTGAGAGTGTTGAACAGGAAATGCGGATTAAGCTGATACCGCAGCATGGCCAGCTGTGCGCTGGTGGCCTGGGCCTCGAGGCGCTCCAGACGGTCGGATTGCTCCTCCACCTGAAGGAAGAAATTGATCGCGTAGTAGAGCGCCGACCAGGCCCCGAGGAGTGTAAGGTCGAAGAAGTAGATGCCCACGAACAGGCTGACGAAACTGCCACTTGAAGACGTGCCCGCGACTTCCAGGACCCAGCTGTCGATGAAGGCATAAATGCCTGTCGCGAACATCAGGACAACCGCGGTGCTGCCCCATGTCACCAGCGGCCTTTGCGCGATCAGGTAATTGTACACGACGGAAAGGATCAGGCTGAGCGAAAAGCCCGTGATCGTCGCAATCAGGATAATGACGAGGCGCTCTGCCGGCTGGTCGTTCGCCACGGCAGACATGACGCGCAGCATTGTCGCCCCGCCCCAGCCTAGCAGCTGGAGGTTCCAGAACGCCTGGTTCTTGTTCGCGAAGAACGGCGTAGGGCTAAAGGGCAACACGGCCATCGTGAGGCTTCCCTAGCCCAATTGCCGCGCCCTGCGCCAGTCGCTAGGATATATGCCAAGAAAGCACTTGGGAGAGAGCCGATGAACAAACCGGAAAACCTGACCCACTCGATGGAGGAGCGCGCCAAGTTCCGCGAAATGAAGGAAGGCACGCAGGAAGACTGGGCGATCATCGGTGCGGAATATATGGCTTTTGCCAAGGACTTGCCCGACCGTGTGCTCGATCACCTCAAGCTGCTCGACGGCGATTTCGGCGGATTTCCGGTCTGCCGCCTCGAACATTCGCTGCAAACCGCGACTCGCGCGCATCGCGACGGACGCGACGAGCAATATGTCGTGATGGCGCTGCTCCACGATATCGGCGACACGCTGGGCAGCTACAACCACCCGGAAGTCGCGGCCTCGATCATCAAGCCCTTCGTGACCGAGGAAATCCACTGGATCTGCCAGAACCACGGTGCTTTCCAGGGCTATTACTATTTCCATCACCTCGGCATGGATCGCAATGTACGCGACAAGTTCCAGGACAGCCCGCATTACCAGGCCTGTGCTGAATTCTGCGAGAAGTACGACCAGGCGGCCTTCGATCCCGATTACGAAAGCGAACCGCTGGAATTCTTCGAGCCGATGGTGCGCCGTGTGATGGCGAAGCCGCTTGCCTCGATGTACGCCAAGGCGATCGAGGAATAGGGCCTAGCTGCCGATCGCTTTCGCCAGCTGGTCGTAGCCGACCGCGCCTTCGAATGCCTTGTCGCCGGTCACCCAGCTGGGTGTTCCGGAAAAGCCAAGCTGCTGGGCTAGCGCCTGGTTGCGTGCAAGTTCTGCCGTGACCTCTTCCGATGCGCCGTATTCCTGGGCCGCCTCGAGATCGAGACCTGCTTCGCGCGCCGCCGCCATCACGTTGTCGGGCGCGGTCGATCCCATCGCGAACATTGCGTGATAGAACGCGTCGAACTTGCCCTGTTTCGCTGCAGCCAGCGCCATGCGTGCAGGAACGTCACTGCCCTGGAACAGCGGAAGTTCGCGGATGACGACGCGTAGCTCGGGATCGTCGGCGACGAGGCGGTCGATATCTTCGGTGCTGATCCTGCAATAGCCGCAGGCATAATCGGTGAACTTCACCAGCGTGCGCGAACCTTTCGGATTGCCGAGAACGGCGCCGGGGAACGGCTTTGTCACTTCGCTGGAAATCGAGGCCAGCGAATCGCGCGATTGTTGCTCCTGGTAGGCGTTTGCCATCGCGGGAAGGATGTCGGGGTTGGCGACGAGGTACTCGCGGGTCTGGGAATTGCCTAAGCCGGTGAACGAGAAGAGCGCTGCGCCTGCGAACCCGAACACCAGCGCAATCAGCGCTGTTACAAAATGCCGTGCCATCGTCCTATTCCCCGTTCCTGCTACCCTATCGCCGCCTGCGGCAGCTCCGGTCCTTGCTCATTTCGCACTGCTGTTCGAGCAATGCCCGTGCCTGCATGCCGATATCCTGCGCCCGCAACCAGTCGGGTGATCCGACAGGCAAACCTGCTTCCGCCGCCTGTGCGCTGCGCATCGCGAGTGCATATTCGCGCTTCATGACTTGCTGTTCCGCACTGGCCAGTCGCGCGCGGGGCATGTCGCCCCGCGCGGCATAAACGACCCCGAGTTGGTACCATGCGAAGGGATTGTAGCGATCACGACCCACCGACGCGCGCAGCACACGCTCCGCCTCTTCGTAGTTCGTTTCGTCCTCGGTAGCGATCAGCGCATGGCCGAAGAGCGATGCGATAAGGGGTTCGGCGCGACTTAGCGTGGTGGCTTCGCGAAGGTACGTAAGTGCCTCGTCCGGGCGGCCCGATTCCAGGAGGACCTGGCCTTTCAGTTCGAGGAAGTAAGGGTCGGCAGGTGCGCGCTCGATCAGCAGATCGGCGGTTCCGAGCGCGCGCTCCATCTTGGCCTGCTTGTGATAGGCATAGGCGCGCGCGACCAGTGCGGGTGTGGATGTGTCGCTTTCCGGATAGTCGCGCAGGGTGTGCTCGGGTTTCGCGACATAGCCCATGAGCTTGGCCTTCACCCGCTGGAAACGCGCTTCGAGCGCCGGGTCGCTCGGCTTGTTCCAGGCGGGATCCTTTTCATAGGTGCCGCGCAGGGTCGAGATGCGGTCGCCCGAAAGGGGGTGCGTACGCCAGAAGCCTGCTTCCTCGTCCTGGCTGAAGCCCCGCCGCATCTCCATGTTCAGCAGCTTGCCGAAGAAGGACAGCGAGCCGCGACCGGAAATGCCTGCGCGCGACAGATATTCGGCACCCGCCGCATCGGCGCTCGCTTCCTGTGTGCGGGTGAACGAGAGAACGGAGCTGAGCGCGGCGCTCTGCCCGGCCATCATCAGGCCCATTGCAGCATCGGTCGAACCGGCAAGCGCTGCGCCGATGCCGGCAAGCATGGAGAGCAGCGAGATATTGCCCGCCTTGGCATAACCTTCACCGATGCGGTTGATGTGGCCGCCGGTAATATGGCCCAGTTCGTGAGCGATCACGCCCTGCACTTCGTTTGCGCTGTCGGCAGCGTCTATCAGGCCACTGTGGAGGTAGATCGCCTGGCCGCCCGCAACGAAGGCGTTGAGGCTCGGATCGTTGATCAGGACCATCTCGACATTGCCAGGCTCGAGGCCTGCGGCTTCGACCAAGGGAGCGGCAATCTCGTCGAGGAACGCTTCCGTCTCCGCATCGCGCAGAACCGATTGTGCGGCCAGCGGCTGGGCCGCCAGGACAAGAAGCGCGACAAGGGCGAAAAGGTGGGAAAGCAGGCGCATCGGCACCCCTCTTACGGGGTTTTGGCCTGAACCGGAACTGAAAGCGCCGCGTTCCGATCGAGGAAGCTGATGACCGTATCGATGACTTCCGGGTCGCGCCGCCAGGGATTGGCGAGGGCAAGCAGCGGGTCATTATGCGTCATGGCCGGCATGAAGAGTGTCTGCACGTCTGCCCCGCCTTCCTCCAGCGCAGCGGCAAGGGCGCGGGTATTGCGCGGCTTGACGAGGCTGTCCTGTTCCCCGTGCACCAGCAGCATGGGAGGGGCATCGCTGCGCACGTGGTTTATTGGCTGGCTTTCCGCGCCCACACCGACAGAGCCGAAGGCGGCCCGGGTGGAATCGCTGTCATAGGGATAGAAATCGTAAGGCCCCGCTAGTCCGACCACGCCGCGGATCGCCGCACGCGGAACGCCAGCTTCTGCCAGCCAGCGTTCTTCCAAAGCGACCTGCGCAACATTGTACGCTCCCGCCGAGTGACCGGAAAGCAGGATGCGATCGGGGTCGCCGCCATAGGTCGCGATGTTCTCATGGACCCACGCCGTCACGGCTGCGGTGTCCTGAAGCATCGCCGGATAGCGGCCATTGTCGCGCAGGCGATATCCGCCCAGCACCACGACGAACCCTTCCGGAGCAATATTCCGGGCGACGAAGCCATAGTCGTCAGGATCGCCGTTGCGCCAACTGCCGCCGTGGATGAAAATCAGGACCGGCAGGGCCTTGCTCGCGGACGGGTCGCCATACACGAGGAGTTTCTGGCGCTTGTCGTCGCCCAGGTTTTGCTGGTGCAGCAGCTGGACTGCGGTCTTGCCGCCGGAAATCCGATCCACCGCGTCGAGGACGGCAGGACCGTTGCGATTGATTGCGATCAGGACCGCGCCGCCGGCGATCAGGGCGCACCCGATCGCCACGCCCACTATCAACATCACCGTCTTCACGCCGCCTCCGTTTCGCCCTTGCCGACCGACTTGACGATATTCTGTGCTTCATCGTCCTCGAGCAATCCGATCGAGGCGAGGAACTTGCGCCCTTCCTCGTACCCCTCACCGAGCCAGAGGGGGATATTCGCGGACTTCAACGATTGCTTCGCCGCCAATTCTTCCGGGCTCATCGCTTCACCGACCTTGCGGATGAAGACCGCCCTGACCCTGCCCGGATTGCTGGCCGCTACATCGGCAAAAGCGGTTAGGTCACCCTGGCTGTCGTCGCCGATGAGCGCGAACTTCATTCCAGGATAGGTCGCCAGGATGCCGTCGATTGCCGCACGCTTGTGAGCGCCGTGGCTCGAGGATCCAAATGTCGCGCGGTTGAGACCCCAGTCGCGCAACATGATCGGGCCAAGCGGCAAACTGCGGCCCTTCATGTAGGTCACGAGATAGGAAAACAGGTTCCACGGGCTCGACGACACGTAGAAGAACGGGCGCCGCGATGCCCGCTGGTGTTCGCCGGCGTGCCCATCCTGCCCGTGATGGTCCTGTCCGCCGCCCAAGGCGTTGTAGAACACGTCGGCGCCGGGAACGAGGATGCGCTCCTCCGGCATCTGCATGAGCACACGCCGCCAATTACGCATCACCGCGCGGAAATTCCCGGTGATCCCCGTCTCGATGATCGTATCGTCGATATCCGAGATAAAGCCCAGTGAAGTGCTCTTGCCCGGCGCAAGCACGTGTCCGTCGAGGCAATGTTCGCCTTCGCCGTTGGACCAGTGGAAGCTGACCGTCTCCCATTCCGGCTCTTCGCCATAGGGCCACTCGCCCTCCAGCCTGATGTCGAAATGGACGAAGCCTTCCTTGTCGGTCACGCCCTGGTGCCGCTGCGATTGCTGGCCTGGAGCGGCGATCTCGAGTTGGACCGGCAGGCCCTCCACTTCATGGCTGGCAAACTGCCCCATCATGGTGCGCATCGCCCGCCATTTTCCCGACTTCGCAAAGCTGCTGTCGCGCGAGCGCAAGGCGCGGGCGGTGATGAACAGCCGCTCCTCGTTGCGATAGCCGAAATAGGGCTGGATCCGGACGGGTGCGGTGGGGAAAAATGGCATGGGCCGCAGCGCTAGCGCGTGCGGCCCATCCATCTCAAGCACTTATTCGGGAAGGTTCACTTCGCCAGCAGTTTGCGGGCCGCCTTTTCCAGCAGCACACGATCTTCTTCCACCTCGCCGATGACAACCAGTTCACCCGTCTCGGTACGACGTACCATGACGAGGGCGAATTCGGGGCCTTCCGCGTCGATATCTCCAAGCTGAGCAGGCTCGATCGCGCGCAGCTTCTTCGCCAGCGTTTCGCGGATGCCCGTGCCATCGTCCTCGACCGGCTTGCCCTGTTCTTCCTTGCGGGCACGGCGCTCTGCCTGGACGACGCCCTTGAGGCCGCCTTCTGCCTCGCGCAGGAATTCGGCCAGATGGCCGCGTTCGATGCCGACACGGTGCGCATGGGTCAGCACGGCTGCATATTCGGTCAGGCGCGTCTTGTCGTAATCGGCGCCGAAAACCAGCTTCACGATCGGCGTCATCGGCGCGCGATCCTGCACGGTCAGGCCATTGTCGGCGATGATTTCGCCGAAGTCCTCGGGCGAGTTCTGCGCCTCGAGGCTGAAATCGTAGGCAAGGCCGACCGCTGCATAAAGTGCCTTGCGGCTGCGGTCTTCGGTGCTCTGCGCGGCCTGCGCCAGCTCACGCGCCGCGGCCAGGCAATCGTACAGGCCTTCGGGTGCAACCGCTTCGGCCGCAGCGATGACGGCAGCGTCTTCCGCAGCTTCCACCACGATTGGGTCATCATCGGTCGGAACGGGCAGTTCCTCGACATCCGCACCCGCAACGGACGCCGGCTCTTCCTCGATCGCTTCGTCGAGCTCGAGCGGCGCGGAGCTGTCGTCAGAATCGCCGACCGGCTCTACTGATTCAGCCACCTCTTCTTCCGCCACCTCTGGCGCTTCGAACGGTTGATGCGCTGCGATCTCGAAGGGTTCGGCCGGTTCTTCCGGCTCATAGGCCTGCGGAATGGGAGATGATTCCGGACCGCTCGCGGCGCTGATCGTGCTGAGGTCGACGGTCTTCTTGTCACGTTCGCCGCGGCTCACCAATGACATGAGGCTGCTGCCGGCGTTCTCGTCGGCAAGCGGATCCACGACGTCTTCGACGTCTTCGTCTTCAATCTCTTCGTCGTCCCAGTCCGGCAGCCCGTAGTCGGCCGCAGTCTTCATGCCGCTATCGAAATCGCTGTCGTCCATGTCGGCATCTTCGCTACCCGGATCAGGTGCAAGGCTGCCGAGCGGATTGCCCAGGGCATCGACGCCGCGTTCCTTGCGGGCCGGCAGGTCCTCCGCTTCCGTTTCGCCGAAGCTCGGAGCCGGCAGCGCCTCTTCGATATCCTCTTCGATATCCTCTTCGACGACTTCGGCGGTGCCGAGATCGAAAACATCGTCTTCCTGGTCCCAGTCGCCATCGTCCTCTGTGGACAGGTTTTCAGCCGGTTGCGTCAGGTCGAGGACATCGTCGATATCGCTGTCGTCACTCTCTTCGAGATCGTCTTCGCCAGCCAGCGCCTGGTCGATCTGCAACAGCAATTCGTCGGCAGTCTTGGCGTCGGCCAATTCCTTCCAGTTGATCACACCGAAAATGAAGTCGATGCTTTCATTATTGCTGGAGTACGGAAGCAGGATGCCGCGGTACAGGATCGTTACGCCGCGCTGATTGACGAATTCCGCTTCGAAACCGATCGGCGCCTCGTTGGCGATGATCTGCATGTAATGATCGGTAATCCGGCTCAGCAGCGAACGTGGCGGCACATCTTCGAGATGGGTCAATTCGCCATCGACGTCGCACTCCTGGCGCAATTCGTCACCGACGAAGCGCACAGCCGGGTTCTCAACCCCGCTCGTGAAATCGAGCAGCACCGAATAAGGACCGAAATCGTCGAGCAATTCCGGTTCGAGATCTTCGATATCGGGATAATTGGCATCGCCGAGCAGGCTGGCCCAGTGATTGTAGGCGCGCACCTGCATGCGGCGCTCGTCCTGGCCGACCGGCGAGGGCGGCGGATCGAGATCGACGCCGTCCTCCTCGACGAAATCGTCGAGATGGTCCTGTGCGTCCTGCGCGTCAAATGCGCCGCCAAACCTGTCCATCGCTTAAAAGCCCCCGAATGCGAGTTGCGGTATTCGAGACAGGCTATGAGGCAGGTGTAGTAAAAATAGGGTTAAGGTTAATGCCGGTTAGGCTGCGCGCATCATCACAGCAGATAGCGCATCTTGATGGTCAGCTCGCGGTCGCTCGTTCCCATGTCGAATGCAGCGTCGCGAAACTTCGGCGGACCCATGCGAACCGGCGCATCGCGCGAAAAACCGAAGCCTTCCTTCGGCATCATGCCCAGGACACGATCGGCCTTGCCGTTGGAGTTTTCGTCGTGGAGCAGGGCGATTGCATAGCGGCCGGGCTTCACTCCATCGAACGTGAAGGTCACTCCGCTCTCGCGAGCGTTCACACTCGCAGCGTGGATGCTGGCGGTGTCCTTGCAATCGGGAAAATCGCTTTGTGCAGTCGTCATGCAGGCGCGCAGGAGACCCTTGTCGTTGCGCAGGTCCGTGACTTTCACCGTAACGCGCACCCCGGTATCCTTCGCGGGCGGCGGTGCGCCCGCACCAAGCGCCAGTGCGCAAAGCGGCAGCACCGCAAACCGGGCTTTCATACGCGTTCGCTCAGACCGCGATCGGTCTTGCACAGCCGGTCCCAGAACCGGAAGTAGAGGCCGTAATTGCATCGATACTCTTCATGATGACGCTGGTGATGGCTGGCGGTTATCAGCCAGCCTCCCAACCGGGAATGAACGAGGCGGCGGGGAAACATCTCCCACCCCATGTGATTGGTGACGCCCATGATCGTCATCACGGCCAGGACGAGGCCAAGCATCGCGATGTGGATCGGGATGACGAAGACGAGCGCGGGAATGACGACGGCACCGGTGAGCGCTTCCCACGGATGGAAGCTCATGGCCGCCCAAGCGGTCGGGGGGCGGCTGGCGTGATGCACCGCGTGCATGGTGCGAAACAGGCGCGGGCGATGCATCCACCGATGCGTCCAGTAGAACCAGGTGTCGTGCAGCGCGAGATAGGCCAGCGGAGCGACGGGCAGATACCAAAGGGGCATTGCGTCCCACTGCGTATAGATCTGCGTCCAACCGCGTTCCTGCCAGCCCCAGGCAACTATCCCCGCAGGAATGCCATAGATCGCCGCCGACACGAGCGACCATGAAATTTCGCGCCGTATCTGTGGTCCAAGCCGGTCGTGGTAGCCCGGACGCCGGAAACGCGTCGCGAGCGCGAACACTCCGCTCGAGGCGAAGTATCGCACGGCAATGATCGCCGTCATGGCCAAGGCCGAAAAGAAAATGGCGTCCCACATGATCCCGCGCGCATTATGCCGCAGGATGCGTTAAAAAAAAGCCGAGAACTTACTCTGCGTTGCCCCAGGGCGCGCAGTGTGGATCGCCGGCAACGGTCATGCGCCGCATTGCGGCCCGGGCGAGGCGCTCCACCTCCACCTTGCGGCGGGCGGCTGCCAGCGGCTGGAGCGGGGCCGGTCGGACTATTTCACCGTCATAGCCATCGGCAAGGATGATGCCGCAGCAATCCGGGCGATAGTCATCCCCCTCAAGCACGGACCTGTCGAGCCCGGGCGGCAGGCCCCAGTAGAAGCGGTCGCAAAAATCGAGATAATCGGGCCACTTGCCATCGCCGAGCAGGTCGCCGCGCTGGACCTTGATCTCCACGATCACTACGCGGCCCTTGTTGTCGAGCCCCATGAGGTCGGCCCTGCGCCCATTGCGCAGCGGCACTTCGGGAATCAGCCAAACATCGTTGCGTGCAAAGAGCCGGGCGATGCCGCGTGCCACGTCGACAGCGGTTTCGGAGCCAGTTGCGCGCTCTGCAGATTCGATGACGGGGGAATCACTCATACCCCCGAGATGGAACAGAATGGGAACGCGGTCAAGCGCGAGGGAGTGCTCAGCTATCGGGAGCGAGGGCGATGATCGCATCGCGCGAGGCATGGAATTCCCGCCACAGGGTGAGCGCTGCGCTGGTGGTGTCCCGGCCGCCGGCGCTTAGGGCCAGCAGCGCGCGCAGGCCAGGCTGCATCACTGCTGCAAGGTCGTCCACTCCCCGAAGGACCATGTCGTACTGATAGCCCCCTATGGCAGCCGCTCGGCGGGGCAGGCCGGTCACGGCTTCGCTTTCTTCGGGGCGGCCAAGCTGGGCGAGCACGCCGATCGCCGCGGCGGCCTCGTGCACTGCATCCCATTGTGCCGCCAAATTGGTCTGGTCGCGCGCAGTGGGCGCATGGCGATCCAGCGGCGGAAGCATGGTCGCGTTCGAAAGGTCGAATTCATGGCTGAGCGCGTTCATGGACACGATGTGTAAGGCGGCGGCGATTGCCAAATCACTAACGCCCCGCGCTGCCGGGGAGGAAATTTCTCTGGCAGGGCGCCAGCGGCCTTGCTAAGCGCCCGCTTCGCCCAGGCGGCAAGGCCAGGCACCCGTAGCTCAGCTGGATAGAGCGCTGCCCTCCGAAGGCAGAGGCCACAGGTTCGAATCCTGTCGGGTGCGCCACTTGCTTCGGGCGTTTCTCCCACCCTCGCATTGCAGGCCGGACAGCGCTGCACTATCGAGAGGGTTCCTCTTCCACGGCGAACCGCAATGGAGCGCACCATTCACAACCATCGGACAGCGCCTGAGGCAGGCACGCGAACGCCCGGCAGCGAGCCGCCGTTCGTGGCCGCCAAGCCGCGGATAGCGATGGTCCATAACCCCCGCTCGCATCGCAACAAGGGCAGGCAGGCTGAGAATGTGGAAGGCGTCGACATCACTGTCGTCCAGCCGCGGACGAAGGACGAATTGTCGGAGGCGCTGGCGCAGCTCCGCGACGACGGTGTCGAATTTCTTATCATCAATGGCGGCGACGGCACAATCCGCGATGTGCTGACCATGGGCCAGGTCGTGTTCGGCGAGAACTGGCCGACACTGGCCGTCCTGCCCCGCGGCAAGACCAACGCGCTCAATGTCGATTTGGGCGCTCCATCGGACTGGAGCCTATCGGCGGCAGTCGAGGCATTTCGTTCGGGCAAGCGGGTGCAGCGCCGCGCTCTCACCGTCGCCGGCGAGGGCAGCGATGAACTCCCGATGCTGGGTTTCATCTTCGGCGCGGGCGCATTCACGCTGGGCATCGAGGCCGGGCAGGATGCGCACCGGATCGGATTTTTCGATTCCCTTGCGGTAGGGGCCACTGCCGCCTGGGGCGTGCTGCAGGTTCTCTTCGGCAGCAATGCGAACCGGTGGCGCCGCGGTACTGCAATGCAGCTCGCCTACGAGCCATCGGGCGAAGCGATGCCGCATTCAACGCATGGGGATCCCGGACGCAGGCATATCATGCTGGCCACCACGCTTCAGCGAATGCCGATGGGAATCCAGTTGTTCGCAAAGAACCAGTCGCCGATCCGGCTCGCGATCCTCGACCGGCCACGGAGGCGTATTTTCGCTTCGCTCCCGGCCATCCTTTCAGGTTGGCATCCCGCCTGGCTTGCCCCGGCCGGCCTCCATCAGATCAATGCAGAAGCTTTCTCGATCGAGCTCGAGGCGCCATTCATTCTCGACGGCGAGCATTTTTCGGCAGGCCGATACCATATCGGCCAGGGCCCCGAACTGACCTTCGTGACCGCGTGACCGGAACGCTGGGCCAGCGCATCGAAACCTCGCTCGATGCCGGGGTCCGCGATGAAGTGTCCGCTTATGCGGCCATGCTCGCCGAAGAGGCGGGTGCGCACGCCGTGCTATTCTACGGCTCCAACCTGCGCACAGGTTCGCTCGAAGGCGTGCTGGATTTCTATGTCCTGCTTCCGGGTGCGCAGGCCGAGCGAATCTGGCCGCGCGTCAGCTACCGCGAATGGGAACATGGCGGGGAGGTATTGCGCGCCAAGATCGCGACCATGTCGCTCGAACAGTTCGCCTCAGCTGCCAGCGGCAAGAGCCGTGACACCACGATCTGGACCCGCTTCGTCCAGCCAAGTGCGCTGGTGTTTGCCGAGGGCCAAAATGCGCGCGGCGAGGTCCTGAATGCCATCGAGGCTGCGGCGATGACGGCCGCACGTTTTGCGGCCGCGCTGGGACCGCACGAAGGCAGGGCGGAAGATTTCTGGCGCGCCCTTTTCCAGGCAACCTACAGGGCAGAGTTCCGCGTCGAAAAGCCGGGCCGCGAGGATTCAATCCTGTCGGTAAATGAAGCGCATTTCGATGGGCTGTTGCCTCTTGCATGGTCAGCGCAGGGCATCGCTTTCGAACGCAATGCAGCGTTGTTGAAGCCGCACTTGCCGGATCGGGAGAAAACGGAAATCCTGCGGCAGTGGCGAAAGCGGGAGCGGCTGGGCAAAGCCCTCAATATCCTGCGCCTTGCCAAGGCTACGACAACCTTCGACGGCGCGGCACGCTATGGTGCGTGGAAATTGGAACGCCACACCGGCATCGCACTTGAAGTGACGCCGTTTCGCGAGAAGCATCCGCTCCTGGCGATGCCGGGCGCGGCATGGGAATTGTGGCGCGCAAGGCGCGCTCAGCGATAACGCATCCGGATCGAGATCGATTCCACGCCCTCGCCTACCGTGAAGGCGACCTTCTTGTAGCTGGGTTTGCCCAGATTGAAGATGTTGAGGCTGGGATTGTTCGACATCGCGCCGCCATCGGCGAAGATATCGGTCTTGCCATTGCCATTGATATCGTGACGCACGGCGATGCCATAGGTCCCCGGGGTCGCTATCGGCATGCAGAAACGCATCGTGCCCGCCTTGGCAGGAACTTCCATGCGAGTGAGCCATCGTCCCGTCTCAAGCCAGTCCGCCTTGGTTGCGCGGTACGACTGGATGCGCAAAGTGCCCTTGCTTTCCTTGATGTCGGTTACGCTCACCCAGACCCCCGGCTTTCCGCTCTGGCAGCGGGCAGGGTCATGTTTGATTTCTTGGCCATACCCGCCTTGGGCAAAGGCAGAAGGGGCGATCGCAGCCAATGCGATCGCGGCAGAGCCTGCGAGGGCAAAAGGTTTGAAAGTCATGAAAAGCCCCGTGAATTACCAACTAGAATCGAGAAGGCGCCTCATGCGCATGTCTCAAAGGTTGGGATACTGGATAGCAGAACGCGCTGAATTACGCCTGAATTGCCGCTCGTCGACCTGTTAAGGTGCCACCACTCGGCCACGCTCCAGCCGGATCACCTGGTCGGCAAGCTCGGGAAGGATGCCGCGATGGGCGATCGCGATGACGGTGGTCTTCCGTGTCATGTGACGCAGCGCCTCGGCGATCGCTTTCTCGCTGGCACTGTCGAGTGCGCTGGTCGCTTCGTCGAGAATGATCAGGTCGGGTGAGCGAAGGAGAGCCCGTGCGAGGGCAATTCGCTGTTTCTCGCCACCCGAAAGCTCTCGTCCGGTGGCTCCGACCGGGCAATCGAGCCCACCAGGAAGATCCCTGACAAACCCTGCGTGCGCGTCCTCCAGCGCGGCCCACATCCGATCATCGGTAGCCTTGGCATCGGCGAACCGCAGATTGTCGCGAATGGTCCCTCCGAAAATCACGGGTTCCTGCTGCACATAGGCCGTCCGGCTGCGCCAGCTGCGCAGCTTAGCGCCCTCCAGAGATTCCCCATCTATCGCTACGGTACCGGTATCGGGGAACGTCAGGCCAGAACAGATATCGGCCAGCGTGCTCTTGCCCGAACCGGATGGTCCGCAAATCGCCATCAGGCAATTTGCCGGAAGGTCCAAGTTGATCCCCTCAAGTGCGCCTTCCCGACCTGCAAATCTAACACCGACATCGCGCAAGCTGAGGACGGTTCTGAAATTCGGAGCCGGGGCAGTCGCGCCTGCGTCGGCGTGAGCCTGCGAGGCCTCGATGAACCTTCGCGCATTGTCGAAAGCCGGCGCAGCATGCGCCCAGCCTTGCGCGTGGGCCTGCACCTGGCCGATCAGCGGTAGCGCGCGCACGAAGATGGCAGCGAGGGTAAGTACTGTCGGCAGCGGAATGGACAGTTTCGCCACCGCCGCCCAGATTGCGAGCGCCGCCACAATGGCGCCGCCGATTTGCAGGATCGCCTGGGCCAGCGCATTCGATCCGACATAGGCGCGCTCGGTCCTGCGCAGGCCGGAAAATCCTTGTTTGAGGAGGCTTGCGTGCTCCTTCTCCTTCTCGAAGCTCTTGATGACGCGCAAGCCGCGCATCGTCTTGGAAAGAGTTGCGTGGATCGCGTCATGCCTTTCCGAAAGGTCTTCCCCGATCGCGCGCGCCCTTCGCCGGACAGGAGCAAACAGCAGATAGGTCAGAAGCGCGCCCGCGGCCGCGACAAGGGCCGCCGGTGGAGAGACGACGAGCGCCGCTGCCAAGAGGGCGGCGAGCGCGAGTGTCAGTCGGACAAGGCTGGCGAGCATTTCCACTGCATAGGCGCAGCGGTCGATATCACTGACCAGGAGAGCCTCGGCTTCGCCCTCGCGCAATCCCGAAAGCCAGCGCCAGCGCGCACTCAGCATGCCTTGCACGGCCTTCATGCGCAGGCTGTCGACCAGCGCGCGCGAAAGATCCTGTACGCTCAAGGCCCGCCAAACTTCTGCTCCAGCCCGAAGTGCGACGAGTGTGACGAAGAGTGCCAGGAGGACCGGCAACTGTAGCTCTAGCCCGGCTGGGAGAATGGAAGCCTGCCCGGTGGTCGCATCGAGAGAAGCGAGCAGCGGGACGAGCAGGACGAAACCCGCGCCCTCGGATGCGGCTGAAACGAACGATGCGAGGACCAGGCTAAGGGTGCCTCGCCGCATTGCGGGCTGCCTCATTTGCCTGAATGTCTCGCGCAGTGCCATCGTCACGCCTCTATGCTCCGGCGCGCGCGCAGGTCAAAGCCGGCTCTCATAGGTCGTTTCGATTCTCGAGATGGCCGATGAAGCGCGCGGCGAGTATGGCGCGCGGCAATGCCAGTATGCGGGGCCAGTCCGTTTCGATATCGTGGCCGGGATGCTCCGGCCACTCGTCGATCAAGGCTAGCAGCCTATCTATGTCCAGGATTTCGCCCAAGAAGGGGTGTGTCCTCGCAAATTCGATGACGCGCCGCATTTCCTCGCGCTCGGGGGTCATCCGGGCATGCCAGTCGATATTGTGAAGACCATGCTTGCGGTTCGTGCGGATTGCCTCGGGAAGCCTGCCAATGCCCATGAGGCGAGCGAGCCGACGCTCCTCGCCATCCCACGCGAAGGCCTTGGCCGGGAGGGAGAGGCAGAATTCGATCAGCGGGCGATAGGCCGTAACGTCGCGCTTGCGCACACCATAAAGCTGCTCGAATGCCAGATCGACATCGAAGGCTGGGCCGTCTGCATCCCGCAATTCTCGCTCGACCGCCTCCCTGCGGCTGCGATCGAAAGTGAGATCGCTCCATGCCGAGCTGGTGCTTCTCATCTCCGCTCTCGCAGCCTGTCGCTTTCGCGCGTCGCTCGATAGCGGCGTGAGCAAGGCGACCATGTCCGCGCGGCCGGGATGGACGAGTGTACGAAGCGCACGCCGGATAGTCCGGGGCAGACGGGGCAGGACGGTCAGCGCCATGAACTTTCGCGACAAGCTGCGGCTGTCGCCGGGTCGGTTCTTCAGCAGCCGTACCAATTGCCCCAGTTTCCCGGGGGTTGCATATTCGCAATAGGCATAGCGACCATCGTCGCTGATCGTCGGATTCCCCATGTCCGCTGTCAGCAGGCTGTCGCATCCCAGCTCGCGCGCCTTGCGATATACACCGTGATACATGCCGACATTCGCGAGGCCAGGGGCGAAGACCTCTGATGCGGCGAACACTTCCCTCGCACCACGATCTGGAGGGCCGATGTCGCTATCGGCTACGTGCCAATCGATTTGCGGGTAGTGGGCGACCAGCGTTCTGGCCAGGTCGCTTTCGTCCCCCATAGCCCCTTCAGGCGCGGTTCCGTCCCAGCGGGCATCCGGCACGAAGGTAATCGCCGCCAGGCGCCGATGTTTCGGCAAGGCTTGCAAAAGCGACGTTGCAACCAGAGGAGAGTCCAGCCCGCCGGATAATGTGACCGCGGGCTTTCGTGCCCATTCCAGGGACTTTCTCGCAGCCTCGTCCAGTAGCTCGCGCGCCCGCTCGACGGCGGCATTTTCATCGTAAGTTTCTTCGCTGACAGGCGGGGGCAGGCAGTACCAGCGGCGAGTGCGATGCTGCGCCGCCGCGACGGTTACAGTCGCGCCAAGCGGCACCATGCGGATGCCCTTGTACCACGCCTCTTCCTCGCCCGACCGCCAATCGTAGGCGAGCTCGTCGACCACTCTTTCGAAGTCCGGCTCCCGGGGAGCGTCTGCCGCGAACAGGGCCCGTAAAAGGGGCGATGCAACGCAGCGTTGCTCTGTTGCATGGTAATAGATGGGCGGCGCGCTCCAGGGCGAGCGAGACAGGCGCAGTGCACCGTCGGGAAGGCGTGAAATCGCGGCATAACAGCCGATCATCAACTCATCCGCCTGATCGCCCAATTCTGGCAGTGCCGCTGAATACAGGACAGCCGGATTTTCGGGCGCGACTGACAGTTGCTCCGCCAGCTCCCGGGCATTGTCGATCCAGCCGGAGAAGGCCGTCTCGACGCCATGCGCGCTGCCGATCGAATCTCGCGTCGATGCGGCGAGAAACAGGCTGTCCTTTCGAAGGATTTGCGGTGCGGCCCTGTCGTAGAGAACAAGCGCATCCACCACCGATCTTGCGTGGGGAGGTTGCGCCCCCGACCAGTCGACAATTCCAGCGATCATTCCGATCGACCGACCCAGTCGTCAGGAACGCTTGTTTCCGGCCGCCTGGGCAAGAGGAACGGGCGGGCCAGCAATGTCGCGGATCGTGCCGAGGCGTACCAGTTCCGGGCGCTGCCACGGGGCCTTGCCGGTCTTGTCGTCATTCTTTCGGGTCATGCTGGTGGGCCTTTCGATGTCGACCATACCATTCCATCGCCGCGGGTCAAAAGCCTGATTTCAATTGATCTCCTCGACCAGCCGCACGTCCGCCAGTGCTTTCACCAGCCCGGCCGCGTCCCGCTCTATCGCCTGTTCCGTCGCATCGAAAGAGGGTGCGAGAGCCGCTGCAATCGCCTTTGCATCGCGCCTCCCGTCGATAGCATCCCAGATCGCGCGGGCGGTGCCGCTCAGAGAGAACAATTCACCACCATCGAGATCGATCAGCAGGATCTCGTCTCCGACCTCGGTCGCGATGAAGTTCCCTGTAAGCTTTCGGATGGCGGGCATGCTCGAGACCCTATCGGGAAAACGTACCGGTTCCACCCCGTATCGTGGAAAAGCGTGGGCTCGCGGCTTGTGAGGGGACGGCTCGCGCGCGTAGGCGAAAGGCAGGCTCATCGCGAACCGCCGGAAAGCGCCCATGACTGCCCCGTTGATTTCCCCCTCCATCCTGTCCGCCGATTTTGCCCGGCTGGGCGAGGAAGTGCGTGCAGTCGACGAAGCCGGTGCCGACTGGATTCATATCGATGTGATGGACGGGCATTACGTCCCCAATATCACCATCGGTCCGGCTGTCGTGAAAGCGCTGCGTCCTCATTCGGACAAGCCATTCGACGTCCATTTGATGATCGCACCGATCGACCCGTATCTCGAGGCATTCGCGGATGCGGGCGCGGATATCATCACGGTCCATCCCGAAGCGGGCCCGCATATCCACCGCACGCTGCAAGCGATCAAGGGGCTCGGCAAAAAAGCGGGCGTGGTCCTCAATCCGGGTACGAGCGTCGATGCACTCGACTATCTGCTCGAAGACGTCGACCTGGTGCTGGTGATGAGCGTAAATCCCGGCTTCGGCGGCCAGAGTTTTATTCATTCCCAGCTGCGCAAGATCGAAGCCATCCGCAAACGGATCGACGCGCTGGGTAAGGATATCCGCCTCGAAGTCGATGGCGGCGTCGACCCCACGACTGCGCCCCTCTGTGTCGATGCAGGGGCGGACGTGCTGGTGGCTGGGTCTGCCACCTTCAAGGGCGGGCCGGACAAATACGCATCCAATATCGCTGCCCTGAAGGGGCTTGGATGATGGAAGGGCATGCCGACCTGCTGAGCGTCGCGCGAGAAGATGCGTCGGACGAAGAGCAGGTCGCACTGCCCCTGGGCGATGCGCCCGAGCCGCTCGTCACGGCTGCACCTGCGAATGAACCGGAAGCGGAAATCGAACCGGCACGGGCGCTCGTGCTTGCGGACTTCCAGCCGCCTCGCAGCGGCCCGCTCCATTCCGCGATGCGGCTGGCCTACAAGCTCGGGGTGCCCGGGCAGATCCTGTCCTCTCCCCTGCGCAAGCCTGCCAAGCCCCGCCTCCTTGGAACGGTGCAAAGCCCGCTTGAAGGCAATCGGACGGCTGGTGTCGCCCTGCGCGCCGGGCAGTTTTTCGCAGGTGGGCTGAAGCATCCGCTTGCCAAGGTCGACTATCGTTCGCCGTCGAAAATGACGCCGCCGTTCGTGCGCGCGGTGCATGGCTTCACCTGGATGCGTGATCTCTCGTCCAGCGCTCCGCGTGCGCAATGTGCTGGCACGGCGGGCGACATGTTTGCTGCCTGGCTCAAGGCGAACCCGCAGCCGGGGAAGGGCCCTGCCTGGACTGTCGAGCTTGCCGGCATCCGGCTGATCAACTGGCTGGTCCATGCGCCGATCGTGCTGACCGGCGAGGGGGAGAAGCACAAACCCAGGTTCCTCGAGGCGCTGGAGGCAACGGCTCGCTGGCTGGATCGTAACGTGACGCGTGAAGACGACCGCCTGGCGCAGGCGTCCGGCTGGTCGGGAATGCTCGCTGCGGGTCTGCTCCTGCCCGATGGCAAGGCACGCAAACTCTATGCTGAGGCGGGGCTGCTGCGCACTTTGGGCGAGATGGTCAGCGACGATGGAGGTGTCCTGTCGCGCTGTCCTTCGGCGCAGGCCGATGCGATTGCCCTGCTTGTGGAAGTCCGTGCCTGCTATGCTGCCGTCGGCGAAGAAGCGCCTGCAGCCCTCGACACGATGCTCGCGCTGCTTGTTCCCGCCTTGCTTGGCGTGCGCATGGGCGATCGTGGCCTTGGCAGTTGGCAGGGCGGCGCGGCTATGAGCGAGAGCGATCTTGACGCCCTTGTGGCGGCGAGCGGCGTTCGGACCCGCCCCTTGGCAGAAGCCGGACAGTGGGGCTTCCAAAGGGTGAAGGCCAAGGAGGCGGTGCTGGTATTGGACGCTGCCCCGCCGCCAAAGCCTCGCCATGCGCGCCATGCCTGTGCATCGACGCTGGCGTTCGAATTCTCGCACGGGCCGCAGCGCATCATCGTCAATTGCGGTGGGGCGGCGCTGGCGGGTGCATTGGTCCCGGCGCGGATCGAACAGGGATTGCGGGGCACTTCGGCCCACTCGACCATGGTGCTGGACGATGCCAATTCCACCGCGATCCTATTGCACGGCCAGATCGGCAAGGGTGTCGAAGAAGTCGATTTCACGCGCGAGACCCTGTCGCAGGGCAAGAAGTCGGGCACCAGACTGGAAGCTGCGCACAATGGCTACGCCGCGCGCTTTGGCCTAGTCCACCGCCGCATCCTGATCCTGTCGGGCGAGGGCGAGGAATTGCGCGGCGAGGACGTCCTCGAACCATCGGGCCGCAAGGGCAAGCGCGGCAAGATCGGCTATGCCATGCGCTTTCACCTCGGGCGCGGAATAGAGGCCAAGCCGACAGAGGACGGCCGCGGCGTCCACTTGGTCATGCCCGATGCAAGCTACTGGCAATTCCGCCTCGGTGGCGATAGCGGCGAGGCCGGTTGCAGCGTCGAGGATTCGCTGTGGGTCGATGGCCACGGACGTCCGCATGCAACTAAGCAGATCGTAGTCGAAGGGCTGACCGCCCGCAGCGGGGGACGCTTCCCCTGGCTGCTCAAACGAATGGGGTAATTCACTTGGCTGATGTGGCAATCAGACGGGCACTGCTTTCGGTGTCCGACAAGAGCGGATTGGTGGAACTGGGCACCGCGCTGGCTGACAAGGGCGTGGAACTGGTCTCGACCGGCGGCACGGCCAGAGCGCTGCGCGAGGCCGGCCTCGACGTGAAGGACGTTTCCGATCTGACCGGTTTTCCGGAAATGATGGATGGCCGGGTCAAGACGCTGCATCCCATGGTCCATGGCGGCCTGCTCGCCGTGCGGGACAACCCTGAACACGCCGCAGCTATGGAAGAGCACGCGATCGGGGCGATCGATCTCGTCGTGGTCAATCTCTATCCCTTCGAGGCCACCGTGGCCAAGGGAGCGGAGCGTGACGAGATCATCGAGAACATCGATATCGGCGGGCCGTCGATGGTCCGTAGCGCCGCAAAGAACCACCAATATGTGACGATCGTCACCGATCCTGCCGACTACGAAAAGCTGATCGGCGAGCTTGAACAAGGTGGCAGTACCTCGCTCGAATTCCGCCGGAAATGCGCTGCAAAGGCCTTTGCGGCCACGGCAGCTTACGACAGCATGATCAGCCAGTGGTTCGCCTTCGCTGATCAGGGTGAAACCTTTCCCGGCATGCTGGCGGTCAACGGCAAGGCCCCGGTCGAATTGCGATATGGCGAAAATCCGCACCAGAAGGCGGCGCTTTACACTCCCGTCGGACCGCACGCGAAAGGCATCGCCCAGGCCGAGCAGTTGCAGGGCAAGGAGCTCAGCTACAACAATTACAACGATGCCGACGCCGCGCTCGAACTGTGCGCGGAATTTGCGGGCGGCGACCCGGCAGTCGTCATCGTCAAGCACGCCAACCCTTGCGGCGTGGCGCAGGCATCGACCCTGATCGAGGCATGGCAAGATGCGCTCGCCTGCGACAGTGTGTCGGCCTTCGGCGGCATCGTCGCGGTCAATACCGAGCTCGACGGGGAAACGGCTGCGGCAATCTGCGAGATATTCACCGAGGTCGTGATCGCTCCTTCTGTCAGCGACGAGGCGCGCGAGGCTTTTGCAAAAAAGAAGAACCTGCGCCTGCTCGTTACCGGCGACCTGCCCAATCCGCGTCGCGGCGGATTGATGGTCAAGCCCATCACTGGCGGCCTCCTCGTCCAGACGCGCGATAATGGCGCGATCAGTGAAGCCGATCTGAAAGTCGTCACGCAGCGCCAGCCGACGGAGCAGGAGTTGAAGGACTGTTTCTTCGCCTGGACCGTTGCGCGGCACGTCAAATCCAATGCGATCGTCTATGCCAAGGACGGCGCCACCGCCGGGATCGGGGCGGGTCAGATGAACCGCCGCGATTCGTCGCGCATCGCCGCGATGAAGGCCGCGGAGGCCGCCGAGAAATACGAGTGGTCCCAGCCGCGCACGGTCGGCAGTGCAGTGGCATCGGATGCGTTCTTCCCCTTCGCCGATGGCCTGCTGGCCGCGGCGGAAGCAGGGGCGACGGCTATCATCCAGCCCGGCGGATCGATCCGCGATGACGAGGTTATCGCCGCCGCCGACGAGAAGGGTCTCGCGATGGTCTTCACGGGAATGCGCCACTTCCGTCACTGATGCGCGGGATGATCGCCTGAACGAATTACAACCATCGCATTAACTATGTTGCAATCGGTGTGCCTGTAACCAGATGGCCAGGCACACCGAAAGACATCGCATGAACCTGTTTACCCCTGACCTCTATCGCAATTTCGGCATCGGCTTCATTGCCGGTGCGCTCGTCGTCGCCGCTTCGAACGGAGAGGCGCTGCTCGCAGCTATTCCGGCGCTGTTCTGATGCGCAAGGTTGCCGCCCTCTTTGCCGCAGCCGCCCTGTTCGGGGCAAGCGCATGCCAGCAACCGGCTTTCGCCGCCGAGCGGGTCGTCGAAGCGCCTGCCGCCTCGCGCATTGCCAAGGAAGGCTCCGGCCTCAAGACTGCCATCTTTGCCGGCGGGTGTTTCTGGGGTGTGGAGGCTGTCTTCAGCCATACCAAGGGCGTGACCAGCGCGGTTTCGGGCTATCACGGCGGCACCAGGCGCCAGGCGGACTACAAGCTGGTATCCTCCGGCATTACGGATCATGTCGAAGCGGTGAAGGTCACCTATGACCCCCGCGTCGTGCGCTATGACGAGTTGCTGCGTATCTTCTTCTCGGTCATCGCCGACCCGACGTTGAAGGATCGCCAGGGTCCGGATCGCGGCGCACATTACAACGCAGAGCTTATTCCGCTTTCCGCCGAACAGCGCGCTGTCGCTTCGGCCTATCTGGCCAAGCTGAAGAAAAGCGGTCTCTGGTCGCGTCCGATCGTAACTTCGATCGAGCCTGCCAAGACGTTTTATCCCGCCGAAACCTACCATCAGGACTTCGCCGCCAAGAACCCGCGCCACCCGTATATAACCCGTTGGGATGCGCCCAAAGTTGCGGCCCTGAAAAGGCTCTACCCCTCGCTTTACCGGGCAGAGTTCAGGCGCAACTAACTTGCACCTTGGCGGGCGGGAGCTTACCTCCCTTCCATGGCCCAGCACGCACATTCCCATAAGGAACATTCCGGCGAAGACCTGATCGACGCCGCTCGTCACACGCTCACTGATGCGGGTGAGCAGTGGACGGGTATGCGCCAATCGGTTTTCGAGGAACTTTCCCGCCACGAAAAGCCGGCGAGCGCTTATGACATTGCCGATAACCTCTCGGCCGCGCGGGGCAAGCGTGTGGCCCCCAACAGTGTCTATCGCATCCTCGACCTGTTCGTGCGGAACAATCTCGCCAACAGGATCGAAAGCGCCAACGCCTATCTCGTCAACACGCATCCGGGCTGTCGGCACGATTGCATTTTCCTGATCTGCGACGATTGCGGCAAAGCCCTTCATATCGACGACGACCGGGTGACCGGTGCGCTCCGCGAAGCAGGCAAGGACGCCGGTTTCGTCGATGTCCGCCCGGTGGTCGAACTGCGCGGCCTGTGCGACGAGTGCGGCGCCTGAGGGCTGTTGCCGCCAGGCCGTGCAAGACTTGCGACAAGCCGTTCATCGACAGTTGTGAAAACGCCGTGTAAGGCACTCGCCATGACGACGCGACCCGATACGCCGCTACTGGATACAGTCGATACTCCGGCTGACCTTCGCAAGCTCGACAAATCCCAGCTGCGCCAGCTCTCCGACGAGCTGCGCGCGGAGATGATCGATGCTGTTGGTACGACCGGTGGACACCTTGGCTCAGGGCTTGGCGTGGTCGAGCTTACAGCGGCCATCCATTACGTTTTCGATACGCCGACCGACAAGCTCGTCTGGGACGTCGGGCACCAGTGCTATCCGCACAAGATCCTGACCGGGCGGCGCGACCGGATCCGCACCCTGCGCCAGGGTGGCGGCCTTTCGGGCTTCACCAAGCGCGCGGAAAGCGAATACGATCCGTTCGGGGCAGCGCACTCCTCTACCTCGATCAGCGCGGCGCTCGGCTTTGCCATGGCCAACAAGATGCAAGGGCGTCCTGGTCGCGGCATCGCGGTGATCGGCGATGGCGCGATGAGCGCAGGCATGGCCTATGAGGCGATGAACAATGCCGAGCAGGCCGGCAATCGCCTGGTCGTGATCCTCAACGACAACGACATGTCGATCGCTCCGCCGGTCGGTGGCCTCTCTGCCTATCTCGCGCGCATGGTGTCGAGCAGCGAGTACCTCGGCCTTAGGTCGATGGCCTCGAAGATCGCCCGCAAGATGGGCCGCCGCGTGTGGGGCGGGCTCGAAAAGGCGGAAGAATATGCCCGCGGCATGGTGACCGGCGGGACTATGTTCGAAGAACTCGGCTTCTATTACGTCGGTCCGATCGACGGGCACAATCTCGACCACCTCATCCCGGTGCTGGAGAATGTGCGCGACAGCGAGCAGGGCCCTGTCCTGATCCATGTCGTGACGCAAAAGGGCAAGGGCTATGCGCCGGCCGAAAACAGCGCCGACAAATACCACGGTGTCGCCAAGTTCGACGTTGTGACTGGCGAGCAGAAGAAATCGTCGGGCGGTCCGCCTGCTTACCAGAACGTCTTCGGGGAAACTCTGGCGAAGCTCGCCAATGACGACCCGCGCATCTGCGCGATTACCGCGGCCATGCCGAGCGGTACCGGCGTCGACAAATTCGCCAAGGCGCACCCCGACAAGGCTTTCGATGTCGGCATTGCGGAACAGCACGGTGTAACTTTTGCGGCAGGTCTTGCGGCGGAAGGCATGCGTCCTTTCGCGGCGATCTACTCAACCTTCCTCCAGCGCGCATACGATCAAGTCGTGCATGACGTTGCGATCCAGAACCTGCCCGTGCGCTTCGCCATCGATCGCGCTGGCCTGGTTGGCGCCGATGGCTGCACCCATGCTGGCAGCTTCGACATAACCTATCTCGCCACGCTGCCCAACATGGTCGTGATGGCCGCCGCTGATGAAGCGGAACTGGCGCACATGACCTATACGGCGGCCGAGTATGACGAGGGCCCCATCGCTTTCCGCTATCCGCGCGGCGCGGGTGTGGGCGTGGAAATCCCGGAGAAGCTCGAAAAGCTGGAGATCGGCAAGGGCCGTATCGTGCGTGAAGGCACGAAGGTTGCCATCCTCTCGCTCGGCGCGCGTCTCGAAGAGGCGAAGAAGGCGGCCGACCAGCTTGAGGCGAAGGGCCTTTCGACCACGGTGGCCGACATGCGCTTTGCCAAACCGCTCGACACTGCCCTGATCGAGAAACTGATGCGCAGCCACGAAGTGGTTGTCACCGTCGAGGAGGGTGCAATCGGCGGCCTGGGCGCGCATGTGCTGACCTTTGCCTCGGACGAGGGCCTGACGGACAGCGGCCTCAAGGTCCGCACCATGCGCCTGCCCGATATTTTCCAGGACCAGGACGATCCGGCCAAGCAATATGACGAGGCCGGTCTCAATGCGCCGCAAATTGTCGACACCGTGCTCGGCGCGCTTCGCCACAATTCCGCAGGTGTCGAAGAGGCGCGGGCTTAGCCTTGCATGGGGGAAGCGTTTGGCATCCCCGAATGGTTGGTGGTTTTGTTATGGGTCGTGACGGGGCTGATCGTCGCGATGGCCTATGGCTATTGGAGCCTAAAGCGTTCGCACGAGCGTGTTGCCGCAAGCCGACCGAACCTCGCCAAGGACCAATTTCTCGCCGCCATGGCCCCGGACTGCACGGACAAGGTTTCGAGATTCTTGTGGGATCAAGCGATCCAGTACGTCGAGCCCAGGCTCACTCCGCACCCTGACGACGATCTGATCCTCGACCTGAAAATCGACGATGATGATCTTGCCATGGACTGGCCGCGAGAATGGGCGGAGCGGGAAGGGTTCCACCACAGCAATTTGCCAGACTGGCCAGACGGTTGGCCCAGCACAATTCGCAACTTTGGCCGTTGGTTGGACATGGGCCCGCAATAGGCGATGTCGTCTTGGACTCGATCCGTGGCTGGGGTGACGACGAAGGCGGGTAGTGCCATGGGTAGGTCCGAAAGGATTATCAGCTCATGAGCCTGCTCCAGATCGATACCGCCAATTACGTCACGACTCTCACGCTGAACCGGCCCGACAGCATGAACCCGCTCGGCGCGGCAGGGGACGGCGACGCCTTCGTCGCCGCATGCGATGCGATCAACGCCGACATGGACGTGCGCTGCGTCATCCTGACCGGGGCAGGGCGGGCATTCAGTGCCGGCGGCGACATCAAGGCGATGAAAGAGAAGACGGGCAATTTCGGCGGTACCGCTCCCGAGATCGCCGACGGCTATCGCAACAACATCCACAAGTTCCTGCGCGCGCTGTACTCGCTTCGCGTGCCGCTTGTCGCGGCGGTCAACGGTCCCGCGATCGGCCTGGGCTGCGACCTCGCCTGCCTCGCCGATATGCGGATTGCGAGCGAGAAGGCGAAGTTCGGCGTCACGTTCCTGAAGCTCGGCATCATTCCGGGCGACGGAGGCACGTGGATCCTGCCGCGTATCATCGGCGAGGCGCGCGCGGCGGAGCTGTTTTACACCGGCGACGTGATCGATGCCGGGACCGCTCTCGACTGGGGGCTCGTGAGTAGGGTGGTCGAGCATGATGTTCTGATGGATGAGGCGCAGGCACTCGCCGCCAAGGTCGCAGCCATGCCCCCGCATGCACTACGTCAGGCTAAGAACCTCATGCGGCAGGGGCGTTCGACGACTTACGACGCGGCGCTCGAGATGGCGGCCAATGCGCAGGCGCTGATGCATTCGACTCGCGATCACATGGAAGGGGTCGACGCGCTGATCGAAAAGCGCGCGCCGAAGTTCACTGGAGACTAGGTCAGCCGATCCAGCGCCATATCCCTGCGGGAATACCGCCTGCGTGGATGTGGCTCCAGCTGATCAGAAGCCAGACTGCGATACCTGCAACCCATAGGCCGACGCCCGCCTTCGGCAGATTGCTCCAACGCGGCCAGTAGCTCGTGCGGGCCTCCCAATGTTGCCAGGCTTCGCCCATCAGGACTTCCTTCTTGCGATCCTGCATCCGCGCGCCGACGAGGGCCAGAACGAGAATGGAAAAGGCGACAATATTAGTGCGCCAGCTCCACCACAGGACAATATGGCTCACCGCCCAAAGGGCAAAACCCCACATCATCGGATGGCGGGTCACGAGGTAGACGCCGCCCGGGTCCCTTTCGGCGAACTTTTCCGCGCCGGGTGCCGGGGTGGCAGGATTGCCCCTGAGCGAGCCGAGAAACAACACCAGTGCGGGCAGCGTCAGTGCCGTCGCGATGATCCAGCCGATCGCGCCGCTACCGCCCAGGCTGCCGGAAGTAACGCTGGTAAAAGCGAAATACATCCAGGCCATGCACGCCGCCGCGACCAAGCTGTAGAGCGCCATGAAGCCCCCCGAGCCGAGCAGCCGCACAAGCGTGCCGCGCAGCGGGTGCGACAAGGCGAAATGCGTGCCGACAAAAGCAGTCGACGCGGCGATCAGCGAAACGAGAGCGGTATCCATGGCTATCTCCCCAGCCGGAGCGAGGTAAGTAGCAAATAAAAACCTATCTTGCAATCACTGGCTTTCGATGCCTAGCAATTCGACCTTGAAGACGAGTGTCGCTCCTCCGGGAATCGGGCCCTTGCCCTTTGCTCCGTAGGCCAGGTCGGCGGGTGCCGCGATCTCGATCGCATCGCCGACGCGCATCTCGGGAATGGCCATTTGCCATGCCTTGATGAGGCGCCCCAGGGGGAAAGTAACAGGCTCTCCCCGGTCATAGCTGGAATCGAAGGTTTCCCCGTCGATGAACATGCCCGCATAGTGGACGGTGACCCGGTCGGCGACAGTCGGCTTGGCGCCGCTGCCCGCATATTCGAGATAGCGCCAGTAGAGACCTCCATCCATGTATCGCCAGCCATCTTCCGGCGCGAGCTTGGCAAGATAGGCCTGCTGCGCGTTCATCCAGGCGATATCCTGCGAACGGTCGGGCGGGCTAACCTGCGCAACCGCCGTGTATGTTCCGACTGCGGCGAAGGCTGCCGCCACGGCAAAGACCATGCCGCGCATTTCCTTGGGGATGCTCACCAGTCGTAGGCCTCCGGCAAGGTGCTTTCATCGAGCTCGCGGTACCGATCGCGCAGGCGGCTTTGATGGTTCTCGAGCGGCTGCTCGATCCCGTCGATATAGACCCGCACCACCGATGACCCCACTTCGAGCGGATCGCCGTCCCAGATCACCAGGTCGCCATTGGCGCCAGGCGCAAGGACACCGGCCTTGCCGCCCATTCCGCTGATTTCGGCGGGGACCGATGTGATCGCGGCGAATGCCTGACCCCAGCTAAGCCCATCGGCACCGGGCATGCGTGTCAGCGCGACGAGATTGCCCGCATACTGGTTGAGATTGCGCGGATTCTCCATGGCTGAGGCGTTGATCGCAACCTTGACGCCCGCCTTCACCATGCGCCCGATATTCGATTGGGTGCTGGCCAGCTGATCGAAGCCTTGCGGCAAATCGTCGAGGCCGTCGGCAATGACTGGAATACCCGATGCGGCGATGTCGCTAGCGACCAGCCAGCCTTCGCTCGCGCCCACCAGGACCATGTCCAGACGCGGGAACTCCTTCTTCAGGGCAAGCGCGCTGCGGATATCGGCGGCCCGCTCCACCATGACGTAGAGTGGCTGCTCCCCGCGTGCGACCGGCACCAGTGCTGCTGCGTCGAACCGGGTCAGAAGGACGTCGGACGCGCGATCGCGCGACGTACGTGCCATGCGGCTGTCGATACCGATATCGTCACCCTGGCGCGAAGTGCCTCCGCTACCGGTGCTGCGTAGCGTACCGCTGCGTTCGAATTCGCCTGCTTCGAGGAGGGCATTGCGGAAGAGGGCTTGCGCCGAAGCCCTGCTTCCCCCTGAGAGGCGTGCACCGCCTTCTCCCAGCTCGACCACCTGGAACGCGCGCGGTTTCGTGACCGCATCCGCGTCCGACCCCAGGTCGATGATTGCGCCCTGGCCTGCGAAGATAGATCCGCTCGCAGAGCCGACCACTGCGGCGCGTGTGATGCCCGCCGCACGATGGATGAGGATGTGCTGCGAGGCGGGATTGATCACCGGCGCCACGTCCAGCGCGGCGCTGAAGGGCGAGCCGCCAGCGCGAATATCGTTGGATTCGCTTACCGCTCCGACGTCCCACAAGCCGAGGTTTGTGACCGTCGCGAAAAGTCCCGGCGTAACCCAGCGACCTTCTCCGTCGATAACTGCGGACTGCGGAGCGGTGGGCATATTCGCAGCGCTTCCTGCGTAGACGACCTTTCCGCCTTGCAGGACCACCGCACCGTTTTCGACCGGTTCGGAGCCGTCACCGGTCGCAACGGTCACGCCGGTTATGGTTACGTCCTGTGCTGCCACGGGAAGAGCGGAAGCGAGCGCTGCGAGGCTCGCTGCGAATGTCAGCGCGCGCTTCATTTCACGTCTCCTTCACCCGGCTGGCCGAGCTCGAAATCGCTCACCGGCCGACGCTTGCGGTCCATGGCATCGAAGAGCAATGCGCCGTCCACCCAGACCTTTTCGGGGCGCGAATAGACGCTGAGGGGATCGCCGTTCCACAGGACCACATCGGCCATCTTGCCCGGCTCGAGGCTGCCGGTCATCGCATCGATGCCCATGGCCTTGGCGGGGTTGAGAGTGATCCAGCGGATGACCTGCGCATCGGAGATATCGATCCCTACGCGCGCACCGGCAGCCTGGGCCTTCGCCGCTTCCTGGTTCAACCGCTGGATGCCGTTCGCATCATCAGAGTGGATCACAACGCAGGCATCTTCGCGCTGGAGGTAGGCCGCGTTCTCGAGAATGCCGTCGTAGGCTTCCATCTTGAAGCCGTACCAGTCGGCCCAGATGGCGCTGCACACGTCGTTTTCGCGCAGAAGATCGCCGATCTTGTAGGCTTCGACTGCGTGGTGAAACGCGCTCACCTTGTAGCCCATCTCCTTGGCCATATCCATGACCAGCGCCATCTCGTCCGCGCGGTAGCAGTGGTTGTGGACGAGGATTTCGCCGTCGAGCACGCCCTTCAATGTTTCCTTCGCAAGGTCGCGCTTCTTGCCGTCATAGGCCTTCGCGTCGAGCCAGGTCTGCCGGTTGACCGCAAAATTGCCCATGCGGGTCGAGGGCATCCGGCCGCGATTTCCGTAGACCCGCTTCGGGTTCTCGCCGCAGGCCATCTTGAAGCCATAGGGCGCGCCGGGGAACTTCATGCCCTGCACGGTGCGCGACGGCACGTTCTTCAGCGTCGCGCTGCGCCCGCCCATGAGGTTGGCCGAGCCGGGTAGGACCTGCAGGCTGGTCACCCCGCCGTTCGCCAAAGCGCGGGCAAAGCCGGGGTCCTGCGGCCAGACGGAATGTTCCGCCCAGACTTCCGGGGTGGTCGGGCTGGTGGCCTCGTTACCGTCGGAATGCGCATCGACGCTTGGTGTCGGATAATCGCCGAGGTGGGAATGGATGTCGATAATGCCCGGCGTCACGAACTTGCCCGTTCCGTCGAACACCGCGATGTCGGCCGGGACCGGTGTGTCGGGCCCGCCGATCGAAACGATCTTTCCGCCGCTGAAGAAGACCGTACCGTTGTCGATCCTGCCGCCCACACCGTCGTAGATCGTTGCGCCGACCAATGCCGTGGGCACGCCCGGATAGGGCTCATACGTCGACGGGAACGGCGTATCGGTCGTGGCCTGCGATGCGCTGGCGCTTTCGGTTTCCGCAGTTCCATTGGTCGAGCAGGCGGTGAGCGCGATGGCAAGCGCACCTGCGGCGATGGTCTTGAGCTTTGTTTTCATGGGAGCCTTCATGCCGTGAGACTTCGGATTTGCAAATATGGCGCGCAAAGAAAAAGGGCGCGGATTTCGCCGCGCCCTTTCCGTGAGTGTCGCAAATGAACGATCAAGCGTCGTTGCGGGTCGCCGGGTGGACGCCTGCAGCCTGCGGCTCGGCCGGGAATTCCGACTGACCTTCCAGATCGTCGTCGATGGAATCGTCCTTGATCGTGTCGAGGTGCATCAGCTTCTTGATCAGCGGGCTTAGGACCATGACCGCAACGCCGATGCCGACTGCATACCAGCCGACGGTCGAGTAGACGTCCAGAACGACCTGCTTACCCGCTTCCTCGCCCACGCCTTCGCCACCGGTTGCTGCGGCGATAAGGCCGGCAGCAAAGTTACCGGTGGCCGAAGCGAAGAACCAGGTACCCATGATGAGCGAAGCCATGTGGGCAGGGCTCAGGCGGTTCATCGCCGAAAGGCCGACCGGCGAAAGGCAGAGCTCGCCGGTGGTGTGCAGCAGGTAGATGAGGAAGATGAAGATGACCGGCGTCGGTACATTGATGCCAGCGCTCTCCGCGCCCCAGACGAGGACCAGGAAGCCGAGACCGACCTGGATCACCGCGAGGCCGAACTTCATCGGCGTGCTTGGTTCCGCGCCCTTGCGAGCGAGGCCTTGCCACAGCATCGCGAAGAACGGTGCGAGAAGCACGATGTAGATCGCGTTGATCGACTGGAACATCGATGCATTGACGCCCTGCGTATCGACGTGGCGATCGGTAAAGACGTTGAGCGAGGAGCCCGCCTGCTCGAACAGCGCCCAGAAGACGATCGAGGTCAGGATGAGGAACATCGCCGCGAAGATGCGATCACGCTCTTCCGGTGCCAGCTTGGTCACTGCGGTGAACAGGACATAGGCCACAAGGGCGCCGCCGAACACGCCGAGCACGGTGCCGACGAGTTCCTGGTACTGGATGGCAGCCCAGCAAAGCGCGACCATGGCAAGGCCTGCGCCGTAAATGGCGAATTCCTTGCCGCCCTTGATCTTGGCCGGATCCTTCGGTTCGCCCTGGCCAAGCAACAGCGGCTTGCCGAGCACGAAGAAGACGAGGCCGATAAGCATCCCGATACCGGCAAGACCGAAGCCGTATTCCCAGCCATAGGTCTGGCCAAGGTAGCCGCAGATGATCGATGCGGTCGCCGCACCGACGTTAATGCCCATATAGAAGATGGTGTAAGCCGGGTCGCGACGCACGTCGGTGCGCGGATAAAGCTGGCCGACGATCACCGAGATGTTCGCCTTGAGGAAGCCCGAGCCCACGATGATGAGGGCAAGAGCCAGCCAGAAGACGTTGATCATCGGATCCGCCTGTCCGCCTGACCCTTCGAAAGCCATGAAGAAGTGACCGAAGGTGAGGAGGACTGCGCCGAACAGGACCGCCTTGCGCTGACCGATATATTGGTCGGCCAGATAGCCGCCGACTACGGGGGCAATATACACCAGCGCCGTGTAGGCGCCGTAGATGACGTAGGCCTTGTCTTCCGCAAACATCCAGTGCTGGATGAGGTAGAAGATGAGCAGGGCGCGCATGCCGTAGTAGGAAAAACGCTCCCACATTTCGGCCATGAACAGCAGGAACAGACCCTTGGGGTGTCCCAGAACCTCTGCCTGCGGGCGCGTGACCAGCACGCTGCCCCCGATAAGGAACGCGGCCAAGGCGATGACGGCGATCCAGAAAGCCCACATTTCGAACATGGAGTCGAAAGTGAAGAAGAGACCTTCGATCATTAGTGTGAAATCCTTATTGTCCCTGAGGGACGCGCAGCTGCGCCTGCCCTCCCCGAAGAAGCGCGCACCCTAGCGCTATCTGCGCTCATGTGAAGCCTTAGTTACAAACGCTACCAGCTTGTTGCGGGGGTAAGGGAAGAAATCCGGGAACCTTGCGCGCCGCGCTGTATTATGGCACTGAAGCACTATTCGCCAACCGGGGACCGGCCATGAGCAACCAGAGCAAGCCCGTTTATCTCAAGCTGCGAGACCAGATCGCGGCTGCAATCATCGACGGGCGCTATCAGGAAGAGGAAATGCTTCCCTCGGTCCGGGCTCTTGCGGCCGAACAGGGCGCCAATCCGCTCACGGTTGCGAAGGCCTACCAGCAATTCCAGGCGGACGGGCTGGTCGAAGTCCAGCGCGGTGTCGGCATGTATGTGGCGCGCGGTGCCGCCGAGAAACTGCGCAAGCGCGAGAAAGAGACCTTCCTTTCGCAAGAGTGGCCCGAAATCACTGTGCGTATCAAGCGCCTCGGCCTCAAGCCGGACGAGCTTCTGGCTGCAGTTTGAGGCGCTGATGTCCCGCTAAGCTACGGGCGGGCATTAACAATTGCTATCTTATCAGGGTTCTGGCAGGGTTTCCCGCGTTGTGCAGGGGGTCAGGCATGACGCGAGGGCGCATATCATAATCTGCATCGCGCGGGGGCGCGATCGAGGGAGCCTGAAAAATGATTCGATCCGAACTTCTTGCTGCGCTGGCAGACGACAATCCGGACCTGCGCCCTGAAGAGGTCGAACAGGTAGTCGATATCTTCTTCGAAGAACTTGCTCAGCGCCTTTCCGAAGGTGGCCGCGTGGAACTGCGTGGTTTCGGTGCCTTTTCCACCCGTGAGCGCCAGGCGCGCCAGGGTCGCAATCCCCGCACCGGCGAAATGGTCGATGTCCCCGCCAAGCGGGTGCCCTATTTCAAGCCGGGCAAGGACATGCGGGAAAATCTCAATAAGAACTAACCGGGGCTCGCCCCGCCTTCGCGATTGCGAGGGCCGATGCTTCGTTCTAGGCACCCTCGCCAGACGTGCGGGTGTGGCGGAATGGTAGACGCCGGGGACTTAAAATCCCCTGTCCTCTGGACGTGTGGGTTCGAGTCCCACCACCCGCACCAGCACTCGGACATCATCGTCCACGCATAGCGGCTGCCATTCACGCAACGCCTTTATCCAGGTGTTAATACCTACTGCTTTACTAGAGCCCTTCAAAGGGGCGCTAAGCCAAGACTCGTTCCGGCTAATAGGGGACTGCCGGATTCTTGGGAGAATTTGTGAGCATGGATTACACATCGGGCATCGGTACGCGTGCCGGGACTGGCTATGTCGATAGCGAGCAGCGGGGGGCTCCGCGATACACATCGCTCATCAGGTCTGCCAAGCTGGTGTGCGGCCAGGGAGAATTCCTTTGTGTCGTGCGGGACGTCTCATCCACGGGCATTTCGCTGCGTGCATTCCACAGCTTGCCGACCGACCCAACTCTCGCGCTCGAGCTGCAAAACGGCGAATCCTTCGAGATCAAGCAGGTCCGGTCCTCCGGCCTTGAAGGCAGTTACCGGTTCGACAAGCCGGTGGTGGTGGAACGCCTCGTACATGAGACCTGGAACTTCCCCAAGCGACAACTGCGCCTCAACATCACGATCCCGCTGACGATTTCCTCCCTCACCCAGAAGGCCGAGGCAGTCACTCTCAACATCTCGCAGCAGGGCGCGCGCATCGAATGCGACAGCGTCTTTGCGCTGGACCAGACTGTGCGCGTGGAAGGTGAAGGCTTTCCCGAAACGCAGGCTAAGATCCGGTGGCGCAGGGATTCGAACTATGGTCTCGTATTCGAGAATACATTCTCGCTGCGCGAATTCGCGCTGATGGCGGCGTCGGTCCAATGCCCGACCATGCTGGAGCCCTAATAGCTGGTCCTGCCGGGCAAATTCACGTTCCCCGAGTCTCTTTTTAACGAATAGCTAACCATTTTCATTCACTTCCGGCTATAGAGATGCCGGGGGTTTTAATGAATAGTGTCAACACGCCGCTCAAAGTCGACGTAGCGATCATCGGTGCGGGGCCAGCAGGCCTGACGGCAGCATACCTGCTGACAAAGCAAGGCAAGTCGGTCGCCATTATCGAAAAGGATCCGACCTACGTCGGCGGCATCAGCCGGACCGTGAAGCACGAAGGCTATCGCTTCGACATCGGCGGGCACCGCTTCTTTTCGAAGAGCTCGCAAGTCGTCGACATGTGGAACGAGATCCTCGGCGAGGACGATTTCATCCAGCGCCCCCGGATGAGCCGCATCTATTACGAGGGCAAGTTCTACAGCTATCCCCTCAGGGCCTTCGAGGCTTTGTCGAACCTCGGCATCCTGCGCTCGACCGCCTGCATGCTCTCTTACCTTCGCTACAAGCTCTTCCCGATCAAGGAGGTGAAAAGTTTCGAGGACTGGACCACCAACCAGTTCGGAAAGCGCCTCTATTCGATCTTTTTCAAGACCTACACCGAGAAGGTGTGGGGCATGCCGTGCGACGAGATGAGCGCGGACTGGGCGGCCCAGCGCATCAAGGGCCTGTCGCTCTGGAGCGCCGTGATCGATGGCCTCAAGCGCAGCCTTGGTCTCAACAAGAAGCCCAATGACGGCATGGCGACCAAGACGCTGCTGGAAACCTTCCGTTACCCGCGCCTTGGCCCCGGCATGATGTGGGAAGCTGCGCGCGACAAGGTTCTGGCAAGCGGACATGGCCATCTCTTCATGGGCCACGAACTGTCGCAGCTCTCGGCTGATGGCAAAGGGGGGTGGCGCATGAGCGCGCGAGGCGATGGCGGCGAGGTCGTCATCGAAGCGGACCATGCAATCAGCTCAGCTCCGATGCGGCAGCTGGCAAAGCGTCTTCACCCTCTGCCCGAGAGCACGATCCAGGCCAACGATCTCAAGTATCGCGACTTCCTCACTGTCGCGCTCATGGTCGAGGGCGAGGACCTCTTCCCCGACAACTGGATCTACATCCACGACAGCAAGGTACAGGTCGGCCGCGTCCAGAACTTCCGTAGCTGGTCGCCGGAAATGATTCCCGATCCGGATATGGCTTGCGTCGGTCTCGAGTATTTCTGCTTCGAAGGCGACGGGCTGTGGTCAATGGACGATGCGGACCTGATTGCTCTTGCAACCGATGAAATGGAAACGCTCGGGCTGTTGGATAGAGACAAGGTCAAGAGCGGCGCGGTGGTCCGCCAGGAAAAGGCGTATCCCGTCTATGACGAAGTTTACGCCAGCAATGTCGAGGCGATGCGGGCCGAACTGGAAGCGAAGCACCCCACTCTCCATCTCGTCGGGCGCAATGGAATGCACCGCTACAACAACCAGGATCACGCCATGATGACGGCCATGCTCACCGTCGAGAACATCCTGGCGGGCGAACGGATCTACGACACCTGGTGCGTCAACGAAGACGCTGAATACCACGAAGCGGGCGATGAAGGCGCGGAGACTTCTTTACCGAACCGGACGATAAGCGCCGATCAGGCCGCAGCACTGGCCTCGGTCCGCGATGTGCCGGAGCGGGTCAAGAAATCCGCCTGACCATGAATTGAGCGGGCTTTTCCATCGCATTTTCCAATGGCGGCTGGCCCGCTACATGGTGGCGAGCTTTGCCGGCACCATCGTCGATCTCGGCGGCTTCCTCTTGCTGTATGCAAACGGAATGGCACCGGTTGGCGCTGCGACCGCAAGCTACATTCTGGGTGTAGCGATCCACTGGATCGTATCGAGCCGCTTCGTGTTTGCCGATCGGCTCGCACGTCCGGGGATGGCACGGGGCACCCAGCAAGTGCTCTTCGTGCTATCGGCCCTCGCCGGCCTAGCAATCACGGCAGGCATTGTCTGGTTCGCCGGCGAGGTCGATGTCGATCCCCGGATTGGAAAACTGGTGGCGATGGGCGCAAGCTTCCTTGCCGTCTGGACCATCAGGCTGCTGTTCGTGTTTCGCCCCGATTGATTTTGGTATCACGTCAAATGTCTGGCGCCCGGCGCGAATTTGCGTTTTATTTACCATGATTTGCGAAACAGGCTTGCTGCACGAACGTGCGGCGCCGATCGCGATGGGGGGCAGATTGATCGAATTGCTGGCACGGCTGCGGGATATCCGCCTGATTCGCTACGGATTGGCGAGCGTCGGGGCGCTTGCCGTGGACATGGGCTTTTTCCTGCTCTTGCTGGCAGGGGGAATGTCATCGCCATTGGCTGCAGCTGCGGGCTATTCTCTCGGGATTATCGTTCACTGGCTCATGTCCAGCAGGGCCGTATTCCAGGATAGCGTTGCACAGCGCGGTGCGGGACGCGGACGCCAGAAGGTCCTGTTCGTCGCCTCCGCTCTCATCGGCCTTGCCCTGACGACCGGCATCGTCTGGGCCGGAGAGCGATCGGGTGTGGATCCCCGACTGGCCAAGATGGCTGCGATCCTAGTGAGTTTTCTCGTTACATACCTGTTGCGCAAGACGATCGTTTTCGGCCGGGCGATACCCTGATGAACGAAGACCGCCGCCTGCGAGCAGACAAGCACCCTGTGGTCTGGGTGATTGCCATCTGGCTTCTGGGCGTCGCGTTCCTGAGCGTGCTTGCATATCCCTATATCATCGAGCGTCGTTTTCCCGGGCCCGACGATGTCTTGCGCCTGGTTCAGGTGCGTGACCTCCTGGCCGGTCAGAACTGGTTCGACCTGCAGCAATACCGCATCAATCCGCCGGACGGCGTGGCGATGCATTGGTCGCGCATAGTGGATATTCCCCTCGCGCTTTCGATCCTTGCGCTGCAACCGCTTGTCGGCACCGCGATGGCCGAATGGGTCGTTGCACTCTTGCTGCCGTTACTGATCTTGTTGGCCATATTCATGGTCGTCTCCCGCCTTGCCTGGCGCCTGCTCGGCAGAAGCGCGGCCATCATGTCGGTGCTCGTCCTTACCCTGTGGTCGAGCTTCATGATGCAGATGCAGCCGCTGCGGATAGACCACCACTCATGGCAAATACTGAGCGTCGCCATCGCTCTCTGGGCCATTTCGTGGCGCAAGGCTTCTAGCGGAGGGGTAGTCGCCGGTATTGCCATGGGCGTGGGCGTCATGGTCTCGCTGGAAGTCTTGCCGATGGTCGCCGCTTTCGGTGGCGTGCTCGCACTTCGATGGGCGAGGGATTATCGCAATCGGGCGTGGCTCACCGCCTATATGCAGGCGCTGGCGCTGACGATGGTCATAGCTTTCGCACTGACGAGAGGGCTGCCCGGCTCTTCGGTATATTGCGACACCATTGCATTGCCGCACGTGGGATTCTTCGTGATCGCAGCCCTGGGAACGGGGGTGATCGCCGCTTTGCCGAAATTGCCCCTCGCCGTTCTGGTTTTCCTTTTTGGAATAGTCGGTGCGTTGGGGTTGGGCTTTATCGCGCTAGCCGGCCCACAATGCTTTACCGCCCCCTTCGGTGTGCTCGACCCCCTCGTGAACGAGTTCTGGTACTCGAACGTGCGCGAAGGGATGCCGATCTGGGAACAGAAAACCGACAGCGGTCTGAGGGGCGCGGTCCAGATGCTGCTGGGACTGGTGACCTGCATGCTGCTGATACTCAGGAAGCGGGACTGGCAACGGACCTGGTGGATCGAGCATCTGCTGCTGCTTTTGGTGGCCTGCCTTGCCGCGATCGCGACATTCCGTTCACTGTATTTTGTCGCCGTGATCGCTGCGGTGCCGATCGGATGGGCGGCGAGCGCCGCAGTTCGAATGGTGCTGGAGGGCGGAACCCTGCCGAAGCGGGCAGGCGCTGCGCTACTGACGTATTATGTCTTGCTTCCGGGCGGCATCGTTACACTCGGCGCGACCTTCCTGGGTAAACAGGACACGCTCGTGTCGCAGGAAAGCCGGTCGGGCATAGTGGAGCTGAGGGAATCCACCTGTGATCTCGGGCGCAGCACGACGGGGCTTGCCGCACTGCCAAAGGCGACGATTTTTGCGCCGCTGGACGTGGGGCCATTCATCCTGCTCAACACCCCGCATTCGGTCGTTGCCAGCGGTCACCATCGCGCGAATTTCGCGATGCGCGACGTTCTCGCTGGGATGATGTCGCCACCCGATGAAGCGCGCAGGCTGGTAGCGCGGCACAAGGCCGATTTCGTTGTTGTCTGCACGGATATTGGCGAGCCCCACACGCTGGCGAATGCCGGTGGTGAGCAAAGTCTTGCCGCGATGCTCTTGGCAGGGGATCCGCCCGACTGGCTCGAGCCGGTAGACCTCGATGGCCCCGAGGCCTTGAAGGTTTGGCGCGTGCTCCCCTACTGACGAAAGTCAGGCCGGACGAAAATCCATCGCGACGCCATTGATGCAATGACGCTTCCCGGTCGGGCGCGGGCCGTCGCTAAAGATATGGCCCAAGTGTCCGCCGCAGTCGGCGCAATGCACTTCGGTGCGCGGATAACCGAGCTTGAAATCCCGGCTCGTGCCGACGGCACCCTTGTCGATCGGCGCCCAGAAACTGGGCCAACCGGTTCCGGAATCATACTTGGTCTTGGAACTGTAGAGCGCATTGCCACAGCCTGCGCACATGAAGACCCCGGCACGCTTTTCCTCGTTGAGAGGGGACGAGTAGGGCCGTTCGGTACCTTCCTGCCGCAGGACATAGAATTCGCTCTTGGTCAGCTTGCTGCGCCACTGGGCCTCGCTCAGGGAAACCGGGAAGCTCTTGGCCTCGGCCCGGCCGGACCCGCAGGCTGCAAGGGCTGCGAAGCTCGCTGATGCACCGATCCAGCCGAGAAAGCCCCGGCGCGAAGGTATGTTGGTCATGGCGTCGTTCCGTTTCATGCGCGCACGATAGGCCTGCGCACCTGAACTTACGCTTGAAACGGCAGAAAGGTTACGAAGCGCTGCGGCGCATCACCGTCAGAATTCGGTGATTTCGACCTCGAGCTTGCGGAACCCATGGACGAAGTTCGCCCGCACACGCTCGATGTCGCCAGCCACGTGGACCCGCATGCGGCGCTTGTGCAGCTCTTCGAGCAGGACACGCAGCTGCAGTTCGGCCAGGCGGGCACCGACGCAGCGGTGGATGCCGTAGCCGAATGCGATGTGGCGACGGGCGTTCTCGCGCTCCAAGTCTAGCTTGTCGGGGTTCTCGAACACCTGCTCGTCGCGATTGGCGCTCAGATACCACAGCACCACCTTGTCACCCTTCTTGATCTGCTTTCCGAAGACCTCGGTGTCTTCGGTGCAGGTGCGGCGCATATGCGCGAGCGGGGTCTGCATGCGCAGGATTTCCTGCACGGCGTTGGGGATGAGGTCGGGGTTCTGTTCGAACTTCTTGCGCTGGTCGGGGTTCTTGTCGAGCTGGTAGATGATCCCGCTCATCGAATTGCGGGTCGTGTCGTTGCCGCCGACGATCAGCAGCACCAGATTGCCCATGAATTCCTCGGGCCGCATCTGGTTCATCGCTTCGGAGTGGATCATCATGGAGATCAGGTCATCGCCCGGCTCCTTGTCCATCGTGCGTTCGACCCACAGCGACTGGAAATAAGCCCCCATTTCGTGGAGGAAGCCCCAGCGCATCTCGTCGAGTTCGCGCACGCTGGCGAGTTCGGTATCGCCCGACCAGTCGGACCAGAAGGTGAGCAGGCGACGGTCTTCCCAGGGGAAGCCGAACAGGATCGCAAGCATGCCGGTGGTCAGTTCGATCGATACCTTGTCGACCCAATCGAAGACTTCCCCGCGGGGTAGGGAATCGAGCAACTCACCGGTGCGCTGGCGGATTTCGCCTTCCATTTCGGCCATGCCGCTCGGCGTGAACTTGGGGGCGACGGTGCGCCGTTGGCCCGTGTGCTGCGGCCGGTCCATGGCGATGAACATCGGCAATTCGCGCCGGTCGACACCGCTTTCGGCCAGCTCTTCTTCGGTAAGCCGGTTGAGGATCGTGATGCCGCCATATTCCCAGCTGGACGAGAAGATCTCGGGCAAGGCTTCGATATGCTGGATCGCCTTGTGCTGCACGACCGCCCAGTAGGGGCCGAACGGACTGTCCTCGATATAGTGCAGAGGCCCGGCTTCGCGCATCTCCTTGAAGATGGGATGCCAGGTGTTTTCGTAATAGATATCGCTCCGGCTGACGTCCCACTTGTGCGTGTGCTGGAGCCGCTGTTCGGGATGCTCTTCGAAGTGCTTGGTCAGCGCTTCGTAGGCGGTCGGGCTCGAACGGACTTCGGGTCGCTGCGGGGCGATGGTGGCCATATCTCTCTCCGTTTTGGCGGACTCTTTGCCGAGTCTCTGCCGTTATCCTCTGCGGTGCATCCTGAACTAACTGACATGCGTGTCAATAGTGCGTTGCAAAACGGAACCTAAATCGCCCCCCTTTCGCAAGATTGCATCAATGCGACGCAATTACGGGCGCGTAGCCCTGCGCAAGGAAAAGCGTGGCTTCGCCGTGCCGCCTCCGGTGCCCGACTTCATGACCAGCTTGCGGAACAGGCCGGAACCCGTCTTCACGAAGATCGCGACCCAGAGCAGCTGCCAGGCAAGCGCTGCGGCGTGGGTCCAGAGGACCGGCGACTGTGCCGCGCGGGCAACCATCGCATAGGGCGAGGAGACCGGGAAAAGCACCGCGAAAATCTCCGCCGCCGACCCGGGATCGCTGAGCGAGTAGGTGGCGAGGAAGAACACGGCGAGTTGCAGGATCGTTGCCGGCATCGACAGCGTCTGCACATCGCGCACGGTCGGAGCCATCGATCCGATCGTGAGGAAGATCGAGCCGATCAAAAGATAGGCCGTGGCGAAATAGGTCACGAACAGGATCACGAAGAGTGGCCAGCCCACGGCAGGCTCCGGTATCGGGCCGAGCGCGGCGCTACCAAGGGTCAGGACCAGCAGCGCAATGCCGCCCCAGACCGCGATGCCGACGAAACTGACCGCCAGCATGGCGAAAAGCTTGCCATAGAAAACCGCTTCCATCGGAATGGCAGCAGCCAGGATTTCGATGATCTTGTTGGCCTTCTCCTCGACGAGGTTGGACAAGACCATCCCGGCGAGCAGCATGGTCAGGAGGAACAGGAGCGTGATCGCCCCGGTGGCGGTTGCCGTCTGGGCGCTACGGATTGTCGCGACGCTGGTTTGCGTCGGCGAGAGGCTCACTTCCGGCAATTCCGCGCTCGAACCGCCAAGCGCCTGCGCAGAGAGCAGGGCGACCTCACCCTGCCATCGCGCGATCCGTTCCTCGGTGCCTGTCAATTTCGGGGTCTCTAGCGACCCTGTCAGGACCGCGCCGAAATTGTCCGATTTGTCGGCCAGCAATTCGGCCGCATCTCTCTGGTCGCTCTCCGGCACTGTCACGATCGCTGGCAGACCCACTGCTTCGGCCAGATGCTCATGCGCCCTTGCGAAGGCAGCATTCTCGGCATCGGACAAGGCTACCGCCAGCTTTGGCGGATCGGAACTCTCTGCAGCCTTGGCGCCCAGTGCACCGGCGGTCGCACTGATCGCTCCGAAGAAGATCGGGCCGAGCAGGAAGAAGAGGAAGGCCTTGGAGAACAGGATTGCCCTGAAATCCCGCCGCGCCATGACCAGCGCCGCGCGCCAGAGCGGAAGCCTGCTTGCATTGTCGCTCATGCCAGATCTCCTGCCGCGTCTTCGTCGAGCGCTCGCGCCGCCGCTTCACCGGCTATCTCCACGAAGGCATCGTGAAGTCCGGCCCGTTCTATCGATAGCGAGAGAATGCCAGCGCCTCCTTTTATTAGCCGTTTGAGCAGCGCCTCGATCCCGCTCTCGGGCACGGGGAAATACCAGAAGTGGCCACCATGCGCCTTCGCGTCGTGGCGGGCATCGTCGGGCAGGGCGGAGCGCCATTCCCCGCCGCCATTGGCTGTCTCCAGTCGCACTTGCGCAGGAATCCGGTCGCGCGCAGCGTCCACCGATCCGGCATAGGGCACCTTGCCGCCTGCGATGATCGCCACGTCGTCGCACAGCCTTTCAGCGTGATGGATGACATGGGTCGAAAAAATGACGGTTGTCCCATCGTCGGCCAGCTCGCGGATCATGCCTTCGAGCTTGCCCTGGTTGATGGCATCGAGACCGCTGAAGGGTTCGTCGAGCACTACCAGCTTCGGCTTGTGAACAAGGCTTCCGAGCAATTGCACCGTCTGCGCCATGCCTTTGGACAGCTGACGGATCTGCCGGTCGATGGCGTGGCCGAGGCCGTGCGCTTCCATCATCTCGCGCCCGCGCCGCTTGCCTTCCTCGACAGGGAGGCCACGCAAGGCGCCGAGGAAACCGATGGCTTCATCGCATTTCATCGCGGGATACAGGCCACGCTCCTCGGGCAAGTAACCGATCAGGCGTGCTATCTCGTGTGGGCGCTCATGGCCGAAAATGCGGCGTACCCCCTCGTCGGGATCGATAATGCCGAGCAGCATGCGCAGGGTGGTGGTCTTGCCCGCTCCATTGGGCCCCAGAATGCCGTAGATCGCGCCTTCAGGAACGCTGATATCCACCCCGTCCACGGCAAGCGTGTCGTCGAACCGCTTGACCAGGCCCTTTGCTTCTATGGCAAGTGGGGGCGACGTGTCGGTCAGGGGTCGCGGCTTGGCGTTCGGCTCGGTAAGCATGCACCAGCGTTAACCGCGCCGAGTGAACGGGAGCAACAGCAAGTTTGGTTAAGAACCCCTCTTTGAAGGCCCTGCAGGAAGATCTGCGCAAGGAAGCGCGCACGCTCGGCTTCGCTGCATGCGGCTTCACTTCTGCGGGCGAGGATCGCTCGCGTACAGAGAGGCTCGAAGAGTGGCTGGGCGAGGGCAGGCACGGCTCGATGGAGTGGATGGAGGCGCGAAAGGAGCAGCGCGCTTTTCCGCAGGGCCTGTGGCCGGAAGCGCGCAGCGTGATTGCGCTGGGCATGAGCTATGCGCCCGATGTCGATCCGCTGGCGCTAGAGGGCGATCCCGATAAGGCGCGGATCTCGGTCTATGCCCAGGGACGTGACTATCATGACGTCGTGAAGAAGGCGCTCAAGGCTCTGGCGCGCTGGCTCATCGAGCGGGAGCCGGACAGCGAGCTCAAGGTCTTCGTCGATACAGCGCCGGTCATGGAAAAGCCCTTGGGCGAAGCCGCCGGTATCGGCTGGCAGGGCAAGCACACCAATCTGGTCAGCCGCGAGCATGGCAGCTGGCTGTTCCTCGGTGCTATCTATTCGACCCTGCCGTTCGAACCCGATGCGCCGGGCAGGGATATGTGCGGGTCGTGCCGCGCCTGCCAGGATGCCTGTCCGACCGCCGCCTTCCCGTCACCCTACAGGCTCGATGCGCGCCGGTGCATTTCCTACCTGACGATCGAGCACAAGGGACCGATCGCGGAAGAGTTTCGCGAAGCGCTGGGCAATCGCATCTACGGCTGCGACGATTGCCTTGCGGTGTGCCCGTGGAACAAGTTTGCGGACAGCGCGCACCGGCATCTGAAGCTTGCCCCGCGCGAGGAATTGCAGGCCCCCGATCTCGCGCGCTTCCTCGCATTCGACGATGCAGGGTTTCGCCAGTTCTTCTCGGGCTCGCCGATCAAGCGGATCGGGCGCGACCGCTTTGTGCGCAATTGCCTTTACGCCGCAGGAAACAGCGGGAGCGCGTCGCTGGCTCCACTGGTCGAGGCGCTTCGCGGGGACCCCGATCCGGCAGTGAGCGATGCGGCCGACTGGGCAGCCGCGCGGTTCAGAGCATCTCCTTGAGCGGGACCCCGGTGTCGGCGAGAAGGTCGGGATCGACCTCCGCCCGCGCTTCCACCAGCTTGCGTCCCTGCGCGTAATCGCGGGTATTGTTGACGCAATCGAGCGCGATGACGCAGGCTTCCTTGAGGTAGATCATGGCGAACTTCCGGTCGGCAGGATCGCCCCGCAGTACGCAGGCATCGTGGCCGGTGGAAATGCCGACGGTCTGCAAACGCAAATCGTACTGGTTCGACCAGAACCAGGGGACGGCGTCGTAATCCTGCTTGTCGCCCATGATCGCCTTTGCGGCGACGGTTGCCATGTCATTGGCGTTCTGGACCGATTCCAGCCTGATGACCGCGTTGTCCGCATAGGGATTGGCATGCGCGGCGCAGTCACCGATGGCGTAGATATCGTCGAGCGAAGTGCGGCAGTAGGTGTCGACGTCCACTCCGTTGCTGCCTGCGGCGCCTGCCGCAATCAGCGGCCCGACCGAAGGCACGATGCCGATCCCTGCAATCACGATGTCGCAGGGAATGGTCTCTCCGGTGGTGAGGGTCACGCCGGTTACGCGTCCGTCGTCGCCTTCGATGCGTTCCACGCCTGTTTCTAGCCGCAGGTCGACCCCGTGGGCGCGATGTTCGGCAGCGTAAAAGCCCGACAGTTCCGCTCCGGCAACCCGCGCGAGGACGCGGTCCTGCATCTCGATTACGGCAACGTCGCAGCCTAGCTTACGCAATACGGCAGCGGCTTCGAGCCCGATGTAGCCTGCGCCCACGATTACCGCTCGCCTGGTGCCGCCTTCCAGTTCGGCCTTTAGGGCATCGGTGTCACGGCGTCCGCGGATAGTATGGACGCCAGCCAGATCCGCACCCGGGCATGACAGGCGCCGGGCATCGCCGCCACCGGCCCAGATAAGCTTGCGGTACGTCACCTTGGTATCGTCTGACAATGCGATGGTGTGCGAACGCGGATCGATCTCGTTCGCATTCGCGCCGAGGCGCAAGGTCACGTTGCGATCGGCCCAGAACTGTTCCGGTCGGATCAGGATTTTCTCGAAGGGCTTGTCGCCCGCCAGATAATCCTTCGACAATGGCGGGCGCTCATAAGGCGGGTTGCGGTCGCGGCTGACCATGAGGATCGTATCCTCATGCCCCGCCTGGCGTAGCGCGATAGCAGCCTGCGCTCCGCCATGACCCGAACCCACGATGACGACGTCGTAATGCTCCATGACGCGCAGGGCTGGCGCTAAACTCTCACGCGGTCAAGCATTCCTGCGCCGGATCAACGCGCCAGCAGGTTGCGCGCCATGCTGGCAATTTGCGCCAGCATGGCCGGTGCAACCGGGGTTTGCGACTGGGCTCGCTCGATCATGGAGCGGAACTGCCGCATCGCCGACTGGTGGTCCGCAGCCCAGGCCTGGACGACGCCGCGCATGTCTTCCTTCGCATCCTTGCGGCGCGAGAGGCGGCGCAGCAGGTCAAGCCGCATCTGCTGGAAATCGCGCGCGATCCCGGAGACGAGCAGGCGTTCCCACACATCCGACGGGTTCATCAGGGCAGCAGTACCCTGCGCCCAGTCGATCCCGAGGCTCGCACCAATGTCGGTGAAGCCTAGCGTCAACGGTTCCGGATCGAGGCCCGTATCGGCAGCCAACTTGGCCAGGCCGACCGACCCGTCGAGATTGAAGATGTGCGTTATCCTTGAAGCGATCGCATCGTTCGCCCCTGCGTCAGTGAAGGTCTCGTGCAGGTCCTGTGACTGGTCCTTGAGCTGCGAGCCGAGCAGCTGGTCGGTCGACTTTACGAGCAGGGCGACGTTCTTGCCAAGCTCCTCGACCATCTCCGCGGGACGCACGCGCCCGGCAGCGGTGCGCAGGACGTCGGACATCAGATTGCCGACGGCTGCGGCAAGGCGATCGAACAGCAGGAGACGCGCGGTCTCGTCGATCTTGGCATTGTCCAGCTCGTTCCAGATCGTCCTGAGATCGAACAAATGCGCGGCCGCGACGAAGGCACCGGCGACTTCGGAAAGTTCGACCCCTTCTTCTTCGGCCAGCTCGAACGGGTGGATGATCCCGATCCGGTTGACCATCGCGTTGGCGAGCTTGGTCGCGATGATTTCGCGGCGCAGGCGATGGTTTTCGATCTGCTTGCGGAACTTGCCGCGCATCGGTTCGGGGAAGCTGCGCATGAGCAGGTCGTGCAGGATCGGATCGTCCGGCAGGTCGCTGGTCTGGATCGCGTCCTGAAGCACCAGCTTGGCCGACGACAGCAGCACTGCCAGTTCGGGGCGCGTCAGACCGATGCCGTCGGCAGCCCTGCGCTGAAGCGTCTGGTTGTCGGCCAGGCCTTCGGTCTTGCGATCGAGGTTGCCGCCGTCTTCCAGCGTTTCGATCAGGTGCAGCTGGGACGCCATGGCCCTCGCGCCGCCCTTTTCGGCAATGGAGAGGGCCAGCGCCTGCAAGCGATTGTCTTCCAGGACAAGATCCGAAACCTCGTCGGTCATCTCTTCCAGCAGCTCAACGCGCTTGGGTTCGGACAGGCGGCCCGCGCGCTTGGCAGCAGCGAGGGCAATCTTGATGTTGACCTCGTTGTCCGAGCAATCGACCCCGGCGGAATTGTCGATGAAATCGGTATTGCAACGCCCGCCGCCGAGCGAATATTCGATGCGCCCGGCCTGCGTCGTGCCGAGGTTAGCGCCTTCGCCGATAACCTTGGCGCGCAGGTCCTTGCCGTCGACGCGCAGAGCGTCGTTGGCCGGGTCGCCGACCTGGACGTTATTCTCGCTGCTGGCCTTGATGTAGGTGCCGATACCGCCGAACCAGATCAGGTCGACCGGTGCCTTGAGGATCGCCGAGATCAGCGCTTCGGGCTCGATCTCGTCCTGTTCGATGCCGAGCACGCCCTGCATCGTTTTCGATAGCTTGATGGTCTTGGCATCGCGCGGATAGACACCGCCGCCACGAGAGATCAGGTCTTCGTCATAATCCGCCCAGCTCGAGCGGGTCATTTCGAAAAGGCGCTTCCTTTCCTTCCAGCTCTTGGCCGGATCGGGATTGGGATCGAGGAAGATGTGGCGGTGATCGAAGGCCGCGACGAGCTTGATGGCCTTGGACAACAGCATGCCGTTTCCGAACACGTCACCGGACATATCCCCGCATCCCACGACCTCGATGGAATCGGTCTGCACGTCGATGCCCATTTCGAGGAAGTGGCGCTGCACGCTGACCCAGCCGCCTTTGGCCGTGATGCCCATGGCCTTGTGGTCGTAGCCCTTCGAGCCGCCGCTGGCGAACGCATCGTCGAGCCAGAAGTCGCGGCTTTCGGCGATCGCATTGGCGACGTCGGAGAAACTGGCCGTGCCCTTGTCGGCGGCCACGACGAAATAGGGATCCTCGCCGTCGGTGATCACGACATTGTCAGGGTGCACGACCTTGTCGTCGACAATGTTGTCGGTGACCGACAGCAGGCTGCGGATGAAGACTTCGTAGCTGGCCTTGCCCTCTGCAGCCCAGGCATCGCGATCGATGGACGGATCGGGCAATTGCTTGGGGTAGAAACCGCCCTTCGCGCCCGCAGGTACGATCACGGCGTTCTTCACGCGCTGCGCCTTCATCAGGCCAAGGATTTCGGTGCGGAAGTCGTCCCGGCGATCGGACCAGCGCAGGCCGCCGCGAGCGACCGGGCCGGAGCGCAGGTGGATGCCCTCGACGCGGCGCGAATAGACGAAGATTTCGCGCCATGGCACGGGCTTGGGAAGTCCGGGCACCATCGAGCTGTCGATCTTGAATGCCAGCGCCTCGTTGGCTGCCGGCGCGAAGACATTGGTGCGCAGGATGGCATCGATCAACGCCTTGTAGAGGCGGAGCAGGCGGTCGTCGTTGATCGCCTTGACCTTGGTCAGCGCGCGCCGGATCGCGTCGCTCGCTTCCTTGGCCGCTTCCTCGCGGTTGCCGTCGAAGTCCGGATCGTGCCGTGCGGTGAACAGGTCGATGAGGGCGCGGGTGATGTCCGCCGATTTCGCCAGCGCATCAACAACCGTGTAGATCGTGAACCCCATCCCGATCTGGCGCAGGTAGCGATAGAAAGCGCGCAGCCATTCGGTCTGGTGAGCGTCCAGCGCGGCTTCGACGACAAGGCGGTTGAAGACGTCGTTCTCCGCCTGCTCGTTGAGCACGGCGCCGATCGCATCCTCGATGCCTTCAGCCCGCTCGATCAGGTCGTCAGCATCGAGCCCGGGGGCAAGCTGCAGTGCGAAATCGTGGATCGTACCCAAGCGTCCTTCTTCGAGCACCGTCGGCATTTCCGAACGCACGTGGAAGCCGAAGTTTTCCAATGCGGGGACGGCATCGGATAGCGGCAGGCTGCCCTCGGCCTGGTACAATTTCAGGCGCAGGCAGCGCTCGTCGTCACGCTCGCACAGGTAAAGGCGGGCACCGCGGTGGGGCGCCTCGTCCTCGTCATCGGCGTGATGGCCGAGCGCGCGCAGGCGGGCGATATCTTCGGCCGCCTCGCGAGGGCCGAAGCGCGCGCGATAGGCGGTCGGGAAAGCTTCTGCGAAACGCAGTGCCAGGGCCGCTGCGCGCCCCTTTTCCTCGAAGGCGAGCAATTCGTTTTCGACTGCTTCGCTCCATCCGCGAAGCAGGGTCTGGAGCTGTTTTTCGAGAGCCGCTTCGTCGGGCTTCTGGGCGCCTTCGCGAATGTCGAGGACGAACCGCAACATGGCGAGATTGCCGCCTTCGACCTCGAGACTCCAGTCCAGCAGTCGCGCTTTCGCGCCTTCTTCGAGCAGGCCGAGAATCTGCAAGCGCACCTGCGTGGCGAGCATGTCGCGTGGCATCCATACGAAGGCGAAGAGGTGGCGGGCCAAGGGCGCTTCGACCAGGGCCAGGCGCGGGCGAGGCCGGTCGACCAGGCTCATCATGGTGGTGGCGATGCGCGCGGTGTCTTCTTCGGAAAAGCCGATCACGAGATCGTGCGGCAGGGCCGTCAGGGCGTGGACCAGCGCCTTGCCGGCATGGCCGGTGTCGTCGAAATTCAATTCGTCGCGGATGGCGTCCAGCCGTTCGCGCAGGATGGGGACGCTGCGCGGAGGCGAGGCGATTGCCGCGCTTGTCCAGACACCGGCGTGGACCGAAAGAGCCGTAACCTTCTTGCCGTCGCGGATCGGGACGATGAACAGGTCGAGCGGCACGCGGCGGTGGACGCGAGCCATGTGGTTCGCCTTGATGATCAGCGGCGTGCGTGCTTCGCCCTTGCCCTCGAACCAGGCGAAGGCCCGCTCGTAGCTGGCATCGACCAGCAGCTGGCGGGAGGAAGTGCGGCAGATGCCAAGCTCGTTTTCCTGCGATCCGTCGCGTTTGCGAACGACATGGCCCAACTGGGTAAGCATGCCCGAATTCAGCCATTCGAGCAGCGCGGCGCCTTCTTCATTATCGACCCGGGCGACATCGGCGCCCATCGCTTCCTGGAGCTTTGGCCAATCGCACACGGCGGCCCGGACGTCGGCGAGCGTTTCCAGCAGGGTCTCCTCGATTGACTGCCTGCGCTTGGCGTCGACGCGCGGCGCCTCGAGGTAGATCATCGATTCCCAGAAAGCCTCTTCCGGCTCGCCTTTTATGACCTTGCTGAGTGCGCCATCGCTGGTCCGTTCGACCGGGACGACCGGGTGGATCAGGCGATCGATGGCAAGGCCCATTGCAGCGATTGCCGCCGCAGTGGAATCGACCAGGAACGGCATGTCGTCATTGATGATCGCAATGCGCGTATAGCGGCGGTCGTCGCTGATCGACTGGATCGCGATGGCGGGTTCGCCCGCAGCGCGCTTCTCGGCAGTTTCGGCAAGGAAAGCGGCTGCTTCGAACAGGTGTTCGTCATCAATCGGAGTGTCGCCGGGAAGCAGGGATTCACGCATGTGCTGCGCGATGGCCTTGGCTTGGGGGGACATGCTCTGGCTTGCCTTGGCGGCTGTGGAACCCATGAAAGGCCTCTCGCTTGCGGCGTACGATACTTTCGCACCCGTGAAATTTCCGAGTCGTCTTCGGCGACGCGCTGGCTCGCGATTAGGCCCGTTGTCGCGCCCTCGCAAGGCTAACCAAAAGGAAAAGGCGCAATCGTATGCGTTCCTCGGTTCCGTAGCGTCGAAGCGGACTTGTCAGCCGAGTGCCGAAAGCGCGCGGGAGAGCGAGGTGACGCGTTCCTGCGGGTCGAAGGTCGGTCCGGCGAAGATGATCTCGTCCGCTCCGGTGCGTGCGATGAACGAGCGTATCGTGTCCGCGCATTGAGCGGGCGTACCGACCGCGCTGGCTTGCCCGATATGAGCGAGCATGGCTTGCGCAGGGGCAGGAAGGCTCTCGCGATAACCGGCCACCGGCGGCTTGAGCTTTGCGGGTGAACCGGTCCGCAGGGCGACGAAAGCCTGCAGTTGCGAGGTCGAGAGCGTCTCCGCCTCTTCTTCCGTCTCCGCGCAGAAGAGGTTCATTGCCGCCATCACATAGGGCGCGTCGAGCTGGTCCGAAGGTTCGAAATCACGGCGGTAGATTTCGAGCGCCGCGTCGAGGTGATCGGGGGCGAAATGGCTTGCGAAAGCATAGGGCAGCCCCAGCCTGGCAGCCAGCTGCGCGCCGAACAGGCTGGACCCGAGCATCCAGAATTCGGGCTTGGCGCCAAGGCCCGGTGTCGGATGGATGGTGGTGTCCCCGCGCATCAGCGCCTGCAACTCCACCACGTCCTGCGGAAACATTTCCGCGGCCCGGTTCAGGTCCTTGCGCAAGGCGCGCTGAAGCTCCGGACCCGCTCCCGGTGCTCGGCCCAACCCCAGGTCGATCCGCCCGGGAAACAGCGCGTCGAGCGTGCCGAACTGCTCGGCAATCTGGAACGGGGTATGATTTGGCAGCATAATGCCGCCCGAGCCGATCCGGATCGTGTCCGTCGCGTTACCGATATGCGCGAGGACCACGGAAGTGGCCCCGCCAGCGATGCCTTCCATCGCATGATGCTCGGCCACCCAATAGCGCGCGCAACCGAGGCTTTCGGCGGCCTGCGCCAACCGGGTCGCGGCTTCGAAGGCTTCCGCAAGGGTTCCGCCTTCACGGACGGGAACGAGATCGAGGACGGAAAAGGCGGTCATTCTGCCGGTGCGATCTGCGCGAGATATTCGCGCGCCTGATCGGCCTGCGGACTGTCCGGCGCGACGTCGAGCACGGACTGGAAGCTCTTTCGCGCAGCCTCCTCGCGGCCGGACAGCGCGGCTATGACGCCTGCTTCCAGCCCGACCTGCGGGTTGCGGGGGGCAAGGAGTACGGCCCTTTCAATCTGCTGCTGCGCTTCGCCGAGGCGCGACAGCCGACGTGACAGGGTCGCCGAGAGCAGCCATGCCTGCGCATCGTCACCATCGGCCTCGCGCGCTTCGGACAAAGCTTCTGCCGCGTCTTCCTGACGGCCCATGCGCACGAGCACGCGGGCGAGATCGACGCGAAGGTCGGCGGCAAGGGCCCCGTCGGGTGCCGCAAGTGCCTGTCCGCCTGCCCGGTCGAGGAGGACGAGAGCATTTTCCATGTCGCCTTCAGCGAGGGCCGCATTGCCTGCCATCGCATTCAGCCGGGCGGCATAGGCAAGGTTGTCTGCAGGCGCTTCTGCGCTGGCGAGTTCGAAGATCTCGCGCGCTTCCCCCATGCGATCGAGCTGGACGAGCGCAAGGCCGAGGCAATGCGCCGATTGCGCCATTTCGAGGTCGGTTTCTGCCGTCTCGCGCCAGCCCTGCGCATAGTCGAGTGCCGCATCGGGTGTATTCGCCGCCTGGCGCAGGCAGGTCGCAAGACGCGGCTGTACCTGCGGCTCGGAAACTTCGGCTCGCGGCGGCCGGTTCGCCAACTCATCCGGGATGCCCGGCATGGCGCCTGCGGAAGGGTTCGGACCGACCTGCATGAAAAGAAGGGCGAGAGGGGCAAGGCTAAGGGTCATTCGGCTTCCAGATCGTCGAGTAGTCCGCCAATCGTGCGTAGCAGCAAGGCAATATCCTGCGGCCGCGACAAGCGGTGGTCGCCGTCCTTGATGTAAGTGACTTGAACGTCGTCCGAACGCAGGGCCTCGGCGAGCCGCGCACTGATTTCCCACGGCACGTCGGCATCGCGCTGGCCGTGAAGCAGGCGCACCGGCGCATCGATCGCGATCCTTCCTGTCAGTTGCCGCTGGGCCTGCCCGTCGGCCCAGAAGGCGCCGTGCATCGGTGTCGGCTCGGGGCCATAGGGGTTTTTGTCGAAGACGGTTTCGCCCGCCTGCAGCCTCGCCTTCTCGGCCGCGTCCCTGCCCCAGTCGGTGAAATCGGGTGCGGAGGCGATGCCGACGATACCTCCAAGGCGTTCCTCGAGCGCGAGACTGACGAGGAGCATGAGCCAGCCGCCCATGGACGATCCGATCAGGATGAACCGGTCCTGCACCCGGGCTTCGATCAGGGCGACCACTTCGTCGCGCCATCCGGACAGCGTGCCATCTGCAAAATCGCCGTCGCTGCGGCCGCAACCCGAGTAATCGAGCAGCAGGCAGCCATGGCCGCGCATCTTCGCCCATTCATAGAGTGCGGTCGCCTTGCTGCCGTCCATGTCCGACATGTAGCCCGGCAGGAATACCAGCGTGGGTCCGTTACCCGGCGTGTGGCGGAATGCGATCCGGCGTCCGTCCGGCATGGCATGAAACTGGATATCGTTCATGCGTCACGATGTCGGCCTGCGCGCGCGGCATTGCAAGCCTAGAAGAATTCGAACTCCTCGACGTCGGGGTCCTGTTCGCACATCGACTTGATGGCTTCGAATTCCGCCGCTGTGAGCACGGGGGTGAAGGTCTTGCCCTTGGCCGCTTCGCGATAGGCGCGCGCCCTTTCTCCCGGAGCGGGGTGGCTGGCGATCCATCCGGAAATCCCCAGGCTCTCGCCTTCTTCATGATCGCCGCCGAGCCGTTCGAAGAACTTTGCCGCGCCGAGCGGGGAGACATTGCTTTCGGCCATGCGGGCTCTCGAATAGGCGTCAGCCTCGCGCTCCGCGTCGCGCGAATAGCCCATCTGGGCGACGCCGAAGAGCGTATCGCCGAAGCCGCTGTCTGCACCGGCAAGCAGGATGGACAGGCCGAACTGCCTGAGCAGCGCGGTCATGACGTGGCGTTCGCGGACATGACCGACTTCGTGCCCGAGCACGCCTGCAAGCTCCTCGGGCGTTTCGGCGTCCTGCACCAGACCATCGAACAGAAGGACCCGTCCGCCGGGCAATGCGACGGCGTTGACCATGTCGATATTCGCCACATTGGCACGCACCTGCTCGCGTTCCGGATCGACCGCATCGAGCAGTTTCGCCATGGCTGCATCGCCTTCCGGCGTGCTGCACAGTCGTCCGCCGAAGTCGCCGATCATTGCATCGCCCATCTGCCGCTCCCAGCTTTCGGGAACGCGCGGGCCCAGCCATTCGGGAGCGGTCATGAACAAGGTTACGGCAGCGGCGCTGACGAGGGCGAAAAGGGCGGCCGCCTTGGGCAGGCCGAGATTGTCGACCCACGCACCATAGGTCGCCTTCGCAGGCAGCCGCGAGGCGAGGCCGGGAGGCAAATCCTCCGGTACCATGAGGCGGAAGTCGGGTTCGCTCTGGCGACGGTAGACATTCTCCCCGCCGCGATTTTCGCCCCATTCGAGGTCGGCGAAGGGGACCTCCATCGTGCCGGTTGCGCCTGCGAGGAGGAGCGTGTCCTCCTCGCTCCAGATCGCTTCGCCCTCGTGGCGGATGGCATTGTGGCCATCATACCATTGGGCCGGAGTGCGGAAGGACGCGTCGGTCATGTCAGATCGCGCCTATGTCGAACGCGTCGAGCAGACCCTCGCCGTGCTTGGCGGTGGTCGTGGTCGACTGGGTGAGTTCGTCGAGCAGGATTTCGCCATTGGCTTCAAGGTGCACCATGAAGAATTTCCAGTGGCGATAGCTCAGGAAGATGAAGCCGATGCCGGCGGTGAAGACCACCAGCAGCGCATCCACGATCAGCAGTTTGACCCAGTCCATGGTGGATGCCTCGAAGCTGAAATTGAGGTTGCCCCAGGTCGTGCTGCCGACGACTTCGCGATAGAATTTCGCGAAGAACGCCACGGCGATCAGGCCGAGACCGAGGTAGAAGAACAGGACCAGGAATACCACCGCGCCGACCATGCCGATGCCGGCTCCCTGGTCGCCGCCAAGGCTTTGTCCGGCGATCATGCCCATGGCGCCCGCCGCAATCCCGCCGATGAAAAAGATGATCGGGGCGAGATAGAAGAGGAGGTAGCGCGCGAAGACGTTGGAGCTGTCGGCATGGGCATCGAACTCGTGCGGACCGAAGCTCATCTTGCGCATGCGCTCGTTCCACAGGCTGGTCATCGACCAGGGTACGAGCAGGCCGAGCGGGATGTAGCCGACAATCGTCTTCCACATATAGGACAAGCCGTAACGGAAGCCCTGGTGGTTGCTGCCCCCACGGATGCCACGCCAGCGCGTGCGCGAAAGGCGATACCGCAGCGCGCGGAATCTCGCGACGCCGGTGAGGTAGAAGAAACCAAAGAAGATCACGAAGGTCAGAACCATCGCCACCACTTCGTACCCGCGGGCAATCAGGCCCTGCTGGACGAAGCTGAAGAGCGATAGCGGGAGAATGAAGAGGATGAAAACCAGCACGAAGCCGACGAACAATTCCTTGCCGGTGCCGGTCCATTCGAGACGCTCGTCGACAAAGCGGCTATGCGCCCAAAGGTATTGCCGCTCTCGCGTGGTCGCCCAGAAGCGGTAAATTCCCAGCGTAACGATAGTCAGCAGCAGGTTCGGGAACGCGATTTTCGCGAAGTCCTGCCAATTGCCGTCGAAACCGAAGGCGCTTTCCGCCTCGATCGGTGCCTGTTCCATATTGTGAGCGACCCCCCGCTTGTAAAAATTGTAATCGATAACCCGTCCGCGTCCGGTTTTTCAAAGCAGGGGCCCGCAAGTCAAGGCAAAGGGTCAGTCGCGCTGGAATATATCTTCGATTTGTGTCCCGAATACATCGGCTATCTTGAGCGCAGGGCGAGTAGAATGAATCCCACACCTCTTCGATCGCTCAGCTAAGGCGTAGCGCGATGATGACTCCGGCGCTGACGAAGAACAGGCCGACCCACAGGCCGGGGCGTCCTTTCCATCGCCTCTTTCTACTTGTCATCTGCCTGCCATCCGGCGCAGTCATGGAAGGAGGAGAGAGGACCTATTCGATGATCAAGACCGAACCGCCCGTAACTGCGCCGATCCTGCCGCTCGATCGCAGGCAATTGCTCAAGGGCGGGCTGCTGGGTGCAGGCCTCGCTGCGGCGCCCCTATGTGCCGCCGGCGGAGCGCGCGGCTTCACGCATGGTGTGGCCAGCGGTGAGCCGGGGGCCTCGCGCGTCCTTTTGTGGACGCGTTACGCAGCCGATCAGGACGTCCCGCTGACCTGGGAAATGAGCGAGACGGCCTCCTTTGCTTCCCCCGTCGCTTCGGGCTCCGTCACGGCGAGCCCCGCCAATGACGGGTGCGCCAAGCCGTGGGCCGACGGGCTCGCGCCGGGACGCTGGTATTATTTCCGTTTCACTGCGCCTGACGGCAGCCACTCCGACATCGGTCGCACGCGCACCCTTCCCGAAGGGCCGACCGCGCGCTGGAAGATGGCGGTCTTCTCCTGCTCCAACATAGGCTTCGGCTGGTTCAACGCCTACGCGCACGCAGCCGCGACGAACGAATTCGACTGCACGCTGCACCTCGGCGACTATTTCTACGAATACGGACAAGGCACCTATCCTTCGGAGAGCGAGTGGCTCGGCACCCGCGCTCCGCTCGATCCGCAATCCGAAACGGTGGCCCTTGCGCAATACCGCGCGCGCTATGCCCAGTATCGCAGCGATCCGGACCTGCGCCGCATCCACCAGATCTATCCGATGATCGCTGGCTGGGACGACCACGAGAGCGCAAACGACAGCTGGGAAGGCGGCGCGCAAAACCACCAGAGCGAGACCGAAGGCGAGTGGAGCGTACGCAAGGCCGCCGCCATGAAAGCCTATCGCGAATGGATGCCCGTCTCCGATGAAAACTGGGCCGAATACGAGATTGGCGATCTCGCGACCCTGTTCCGCCTCGAAACCCGCCTGTCGGCGCGCGCACAGCAGTTCGATTACGGCACGCTGCTGCGCGGAATGGCTTCTCCCGAACAGGGCGTCGCCGCGCTCACCGCATTCCGTGAGGAGAGCTATCGCGACCCCACGCGCGAAGTGCTCGGCGCCGCACAGCAGGCCTGGCTCGGCAATGGTCTCATGCGCTCGGCCAAGGGCGGGAAGACGTGGCAGGTGCTCGTCCAGCAGGTCCTGATGGGCAAGACCGCCTCCGCCACCTCGCTAACCGACGCCCTGCCGCAAGGACTGCCCGACTACATCATGCGCCGCGTGGTCGCAGGCGCCATTGCCTCGCGCGCCGGCCTTCCGCTCAATATGGACGCGTGGGACGGTTATCCGGCAGCCCGCGCCCGTCTTTACGAAGCGGCTCTTGCGGCGGACGCTAATCTCGTCAGCCTCGCGGGCGATACCCACAACGCATGGGCTTTCGACCTTGCCCACGAAGGCGAGAAGGTCGGCGTCGAATTCGGCGGCCAGTCGGTCACCTCCCCCGGCTTCGAAGGGTATTTGCCGCAATTGGCGCCCGGCGATGTCAGTGCGGCCATGGTCGCCCGCAATCCGGAGCTCAAATGGATGGACGCCTCGCGCCGCGGTTACATGGCTGTCGAACTCACGCCGACGCGTGCGACGAGCGAATACCGCTTCCTGTCCTCGGTACGTGAGAAGGGGCCCGAAGTCGTCGCGACGAAGCGCCTCTCCACCCTTGCGGGAGCGCGTACGCTCGATCTCGGTTGAGATTTTAACCTGTCGTCGCTATTTCCGGATCCATGACGCACCAGCGCATCACGACAACCACTACCACCACCCCGGGCGACCGGGGGCGGGTGCGCGCGTCCTGACGTAGCGCTCCGCCGCCCGGTTTCGGGCGGTCGGCGTTTCCTCCCGAAATCGAATTTCTCGTAAACGCCGCTTCAAGCGCGCGCCTAGCTGTGCCATGGGCCTCGACATACCGAGGCGGGTCACGGAAGGCCGCGCCAGGATAACGGACGGATAGAATGACGGAACTGCTCAAGATCAGCCTGCCCGATGGTTCGGTGCGCGAGATGGAACCCGGCAGCACGCCTGCCGATGTCGCCGCCGCGATCGGTCCGGGCCTTGCCAAGGCCGCTATTGCCGCGCGCGTCGATGGGGAGCTGCGCGACATTAACCGCCCCTTCGAAGGCGATGCGGAACTGGCGCTGGTGACGAGCCGCGACGAGGAAGACGCGCTGGAACTGGCGCGCCACGATTTCGCGCACGTCCTTGCAGAAGCGGTTCAGTCGCTCTTCCCCGGTACACAGATCACCTTCGGTCCGGCGACGGACGATGGCTTTTATTACGATGTGAAAGCGCCCGATACGCGCGAGCCGTTCTCGATGGACGACCTCCCCGCGATCGAGGAAGAAATGCGCCGCATCATCAAGGCCGACAAGCCGCTCAAGCGCGAAGTGTGGAGCCGCCAGCAGCTGATCGACAAGTGGGAAGCGGAAGGCGAGGTTTTCAAGGCCGAATGGGCCAAGGAACTTCCCGAAAACGAGGAACTGACGGTTTACTGGTCGGGTGAAGACTGGCTCGACATGTGCCGCGGACCGCACCTCGCCTCGACGGGCAAGCTCGATCCGCAGGCGTTCAAGCTGACGCGCGTTGCCGGTGCCTATTGGCGCGGCGACCAGAACAATCCGCAGCTCACGCGCATCTACGGCACGGGCTGGCTCAACAAGAAGCAGCTGAACGCCCACCTCACGCGGCTGGAAGAAGCGGCCAAGCGCGACCACCGCAAGCTGGGCCGCGAGATGGACCTGTTCCACCTGCAGGAAGAAGCGCACGGCAGCGTCTTCTGGCACCCCAACGGCTACATGATCTGGCGCGAGCTGGAAGCGTACATGCGCCGCAAGATGGATGGTGCGGGCTACCAGGAAATCAAGACGCCGCAGTTGATGGACGTGCGCCAGTGGGAGCAGTCCGGACACTGGGGCAAATATGCCGAGAACATGTTCGCCGTACCCGACATGGTGCCCGAAGTGGATGAGCTGGGGGATGGCCCGGCCAACCCCTCGGTCGCGCCCGATGCCGACTGGATGGCGATCAAGCCGATGAACTGCCCGGCCCATGTGCTGGTCTTCAAGCAGGGCATCACGTCCTATCGCGAACTGCCCATCCGCCTTGGCGAAATGGGCTGCTGCCACCGCAACGAGCCGCATGGCGCGCTGCATGGCCTCATGCGCGTACGCCAGTTCACGCAGGATGATGCGCATATCTTCTGCACCGAAGACCAGGTGGTCGAGGAAGTGCGCGCCTTTTGCAAGCTGGCCGACAGCGTCTATCGCGACTTCGGCTTCACCTATCACGTCAAGCTCGCCCTGCGCCCGGAAAAGCGCTTCGGCAGCGAAGCGGACTGGGACAAGGCGGAACAGGAACTGCGCGATGCCGTGGCCGAAGCGGGCATGGCGAACGAGGAATACGGCTGGGAAGAACTGCCGGGCGAAGGCGCTTTCTATGCACCCAAGCTCGAATGGCACCTTACCGATGCCATCGGCCGCACCTGGCAGGTCGGCACGATCCAGGGCGACCGCGTGCTGCCCGAGCGCCTCGATGCAAGCTTCATCGGCGAAGACGGCGAAAAGCATCGCCCGGTCATGCTGCACCGTGCGATCTTCGGTTCCTACGAGCGGTTCATCGGCATCTTGATCGAACACTTCGCCGGGCGCCTGCCGGTCTGGCTCGCCCCGACGCAGGCCGTCGTCGCGACGATCGTCTCGGATGCCGATGGCTATGCCAAGGAAGCCGTTGCCAAGCTCAAGGCGGCGGGCATCCGCGTCGACAGCGACCTTCGCAACGAGAAGATCAACTACAAGGTCCGCGAACACTCGGTCGCCAAGGTCCCGCACCTGCTGGTGGTGGGCATGCGCGAAGCCGAGGAGGGCACGGTCGCCGTCCGCACGCTCGGGCAGCAGCACCAGAAGGTGATGCCGCTCGAGGAAGCGATTGCGATGCTTAAGGCCGAAGCCACGCCGCCGGACCTGCGGGACTGACGCGATGGACCTGTTCACGGCCTACGAGCCGTGGCAACTTATCGCCGCACTGGCAGCGGCCTTCGGTTCCGCATACGTGCGCGGGCTTACGGGATTCGGCATGGCGATCCTGCTCGTGCCTGTACTCGCCTTGGCGCTGACGCCGATTGACGCGGTGCTGCTGGCGAACTTTCTCTCGATCTTCATCGGTATGTCAGAGATCGTAAGACTGGTTCGCGGAGCCGAACGTTCGGCTTGGATCATCGCGGGTATCGTTCTCTTGACGGCCCCCCTCGGTTTCATCGCGCTGTCACTGACCACGCCGAGCGTAGCGCGACTGATCGTGGCGCTGATCGCTTTCTCGGCATTTCTCGCCGTACTGCTCCCGCGGCGTCCGGCGGCACAACCGGGCATGGTGGCAACCGGCGGGGTCGGCGTGGTGAGCGGGCTGATGACGGGCTATGCCGGAATGCCGGGCCCGCCGGTCGTGCCCTATTATGTCGGACGCGACATCCCGCGCGAAACCGCCAAGGCCAGCATGATGCTGATCTTCACCATTGCCCCTTTTGCCGGACTTGCGACTGGCGCGGTGTTGGAGGTGCTGGACTGGCAATTGGCACTGCTCGCCCTCGGCCTGTTCCCGGCCGTTCTGATCGGCAACAAGCTGGGCGACAGAGCTTCGGGAAGGATGCCCGACCCGGTCTGGCGAACTTTCGTCGGCGTAGTTCTCGCCGGAGCCGCTCTGGCTGCGTTCCTGAGGCTGCTCTAGATGCTCGGCCTGCCCCTCGAAGCGATCGGTATTGCCTTGCTGACTGCGCTTGCGGCGGGATTCGTGCGCGGGCTTGCCGGGTTCGGGCTGTCGGTCGTGATCGTGCCCGTGCTCGCGCTGACCATAGCTCCGCGTGAAGCGGTGCTGGTGGGCAATATCTCGCTGTTCCTGATCGGCCTGACCGACATCGGGCGCATCCGGCGCGAGGCCGACCGTTCGGCCATTCCGATCACACTGCTGGCGCTGGCCTTCATGCCGCTTGGCCTGTGGGCGCTCGTCACGCTGAGCGCGGACTGGGCGCGGCTCCTGATTGCGCTCGTCTCGCTTGGCGCATTTGTGCTGGTCGTCGTGCCGCTCGGCAAGATCGCCATGCCGCGCAAGCCTGCCATGGGGCTGTCGGGTTTCTTCACCGGCTTCTTCGGAGGCTTCGCCGGAATGCCGGGGCCGGGCATGGCGCCCTTCTACCTGCGCGGCCGCCTCCCCCCGCGCGAGGCGCGAGCTTCGATGATGGCGATTTTCCTGGTGCTGACGCCGCTATCATCTGCGTTATTCATCGCGCTCGGTGTCGGCGGGATGCGCGAGGTCTTGCTTGCCCTGCTGCTCTTCCCGGCAGTGCTGGTCGGCGATCTCATGGGCCACGCAGCCTTCGGGCGCGTCACATCGCGCCAATGGCAGGTGAGCGTCGCCCTCGTGCTGGGAGGCGCGGCAGCCGGTGCGGTCTGGAAACTGTTAGAAGGGTAGCGCCGGTCCGGCGAGGACCAGGGCAAAGCCGCATCCGCTTACGATAAGCGCGCGCGCAGCCTCTGCCAGCGGGAATGCCGGAACGTGGGTGCGTGCGAGAGCGATAGCCTTTGCCATGGCCCCATTCTCGCGGCCAAACCCTAACGAAGCGTTAAGGCTTCCATCCGGCAGAGGGCATTTGCTGGCTGGCGCAGTGGAACCCGCCGCCGCCGGCAAGCACGGCATCGCCCGGCAGGCCGATAGTCGCGCGATCCGGGAACAGCGCGCCGATCGCCGCCACGCCTTCCTCGTCGTACGGACTGCCGAAGGTGGGCACCACTACGAGGTGGCTGGTAATGGCGAAATTCACGTAGCTCGCCGGCTCGACATGGTCGCCGCTGGTCACGAGGCCGGGCGAGGGGATTTCGACCACCGAAACGCCTGCCGCTTCCGCCCTGCGGCGCGCATCGGCATAGATCTCCGCATTGGGATCGGCACTGCCGGTGGCGCGGGGGATGACGAGCGTATTGGCCGCAACGAAGCGGGCGAGATTGTCGACATGGCCGTCCGTGTGATCGTTGATCAGCCCGTCGCCGAGCCACAGTACGCGGGTGAAGCCGAGATCGCGTTCGAGACGCTGCTCGATCTCTTCGCGCGAGAGCTGCGGATTGCGATTGGGGTTGAGCAGGCATTGCTCGGTCGTCGCGACGAGGCCGGTCCCGTCGCCGTCCACCGCGCCGCCTTCGAGGATCCAGTCCGCCGTTTGCAGCGGCAGGCCCTCGTCTTCGGCCAGCTGCGCACCGACGGTCTGGTCGCCGTCCATCAGGTACTTCCCGCCCCAGCCGTTGAAGCCGAAGCGGCGGGCCGCACGCTCGCCGTCGCGGTTCGAGACGACCAGCGGCCCGGTGTCGCGCAGCCAGACATCGCCATAGTGACGTCGCTCCAGCGTGACGTTCCCGCCGACCAGCTGGCGTGCGCGCGCCTCGTTCGCATCGTCGCGCACCAGCAGGCGGACTTCCTGACCGCTGTCGGCCACGGCATTGGCGAAGGCCGCGATCTGCTCCTGCGCCCTTGGCAGGACTTCGGGCCATTCCTGCGGATCGTGCGGGAAGCCGATCCACAGCCAGTCCTGCGGGGCCCATTCGGGCGGCATCATCCATTCGGGCGTTGTGCTCATGCGCGGCGGTTAGGACGAGGTGATCGCCCCGCGCAATAAAAAAGGGGACGCCGAAGCGCCCCCTTTCCCGTCAGATCGCAGAGTGGATCAGGCGTCGGCCTTGGGGCTTTCGCCGCTGTCCTTGCTCTTGCCTGCGTCCTTGCCGTTGGCGGGAAGCGCCTTGGGAGCGTCTTCCTTCTTCGGCTCGGGCGCGTCTTCCACTTCGAAGCCGCCGGTCTGCTCGGCCGGGCCCTTGACCAGGCTGTTGAGGCTGGAGCCGTCGAGGCCCAGTTCCTTCATCAGCCCGTCGAGCACCGGAGCCTGGGCGCGGTAGGCAAGCGCGGCGCTGACCGCATCGGTCGCGAGATTGCCCGATCCGCCGCCGACACCGGCCGTACCGCCCGACGACTTGCCGCCGCCATTGGTGAGCCCGTCGACCTGGACGATCTTGATGCTCTCGATCGCTTCCATCGGCTTGGCGCTTTCCTTGACCAGTTCGGGCAGGACCTTGAGCAGGGCCATCTTGGTCTGCAGGCTGATCTGGTCCGAGGACAGGATGTTGGCCGCCTCGTTGATCGCCTTCTGACCGGCTGCCTCGACTTCGAAGCGCACGCGTGCCGCTTCGGCCCGCAGCTTCTCGGCCTCGGCCTCACCCTGCGCTTCGAGACGCAGCGCTTCGGCGCGGTTGGTGGCGGCGTCCTTTTCGGCCTCGGCTTCCACCTTGACCTGGATCGCTTCGCGTTCGGCCTGCTTAGATGCCTCGATCAGCTGGATGCGCTTGTCACGCTCTGCGATCTCGGTTTCGCGGCTGGTTGCGACCTGCTCTTCGGCAGCGACTGCCTTGGCGCGGGCTTCGTCAGCCTCTGCCTTGGCCTGGCTTTCCTCGCGGCTCTTGTTCTGGACCGCGATCTGCTGCTCCTGCCGGGCGATTTCGAGCGCACGCTGCTGGTCGATCCGCGCCTCTTCGACGAGACGGTCGGCTTCGATCTGCTGCGCATCGACCTGTTTCTTCGCCTCGATCCGGGCCGAGTCAGCCTCGCGGCTGCGCTCTGCCTGTTCGCGGGCGATTTCCGCGGTCTGCGCGGCGCGGCGGACTTCCACCTCGCGCTCCTGCTGGAGGCGGGCATATTCCTTGTCGCGCCCGATTTCGAAGCTCTTGGCATCCGCCTCGAGGTTCTTCGTCTCCATCTGCACGCGCGTGTCCTGCTCGATGTCGTTGCGCAGCTTCTTGCGCGCCTCGATCTGCTCGGTCAGCTTGGTCAGACCTTCGGCGTCGAAGGCGTTGTTGGCGTTGAAGTGCTCGATGCTCGTCTGGTCGAGACCGGTCAGCGAGACCGATTCCAGCTCCAGGCCGTTCATGGCGAGGTCGTTCGACGACACCTGCTGCACCTTCTGGACGAAGTCGGCACGCTGTTCGTGCAGCTCGTTCATCGTCATGCCGGCAGCCACACTGCGCAGCGCGTCGACGAACTTACCCTCGACTAGGTCCTTGAGCATTTCCGGCTGCATGGTGCGCTGGCCGAGCGTCTGCGCGGCCATGGCGATGGCATCGCTGTCGGGCTTCACGCGGACGTAGAATTCCGCCTTCACATCGATCCGCAGGCGGTCGAGCGTGATGAGTGCTTCGCCATCCCTGCGGATGACCGAAAGCACCAGCGTGTTCATGTTGACCGGCATGGTTTCGTGGAAGACGGGCAGCACGAGTGCGCCCCCGTTCATCACGACCTTTTCGCCGCCCACGCCGGTCCGCACGAAGGCAATTTCCTTCGAGGCGCGGCGATACATTTTCAGCAGGAAGGTGATGATGATGATGCCGAGTAGAGTGGCACCCCCGATCATTACCAGTGATGTTCCAAATAGACTGTCCATTGCTCCTCCTTCTTAGTTGACTTGTGTTGGCGACAGGCGGCGCTCGGCGAGCGCGGTCGCATAGAATTGATTGCCCTCGCGGCGCACGAGGAGGACCTCGTCGCCTGCGTGGAGTTCGGATGATGCCTCGTGCGGCTCGACCATCACGTAGTGCGACTGGCCGTGCACGTCCTTGACCCGGGCACGCGCAGGCGATGCCTGGCGGGCGATGCCATCCGTGATCCGTGCGCGGCGACCGACAAGGCTGTCCGTGCTCACCGCGGTGGTGTGATCCTTGGGCATGATCCGGCCCAGGGGCCGTGCGAAGATGCCCGTGACCGGCAGCGCAGCCACACCGGCGATCAGCGCGGCGAGCCAGCTGTAGAGCGGACCGCCGGTAAGGCTGGCGGCAAGCTCCTGGATCGAAAGGCCTATCCCTGCGAACAGGAAGAGGAACAGTGCCAGCCAGATCGTCAGCGGTACGCGCCCGATCCCGAGCAGCGTGAGCAGCCCGTCGAGCATTCCCGCATCCGGCAATCCGTCGGCATCTGCGTCCAGGTCAAGATCGGCATCGCCGAAATCGGCAACGCCTATCAACTGGACGATCGCGAGGATGAGCATGATGACGAGCGCGGCCGCAAACGGCATGTTGTGCGGCTCCAGCAATGTCATGGTTTCCCCCCTTTCTTATGCGCAGAAAGTCCCGCCTCCGGCCTCAGCCGAAAGTGGATCCCCCTGCTGTTGTATCCATGTCATTCACCTAGCAGAAATGTGCGATGAACCGTAGAAATATGCGACGAACCGAGTTCGATTTTCCCCACAATTGCGCGGGTTAGACTTGGTTCTGCGGGTTTTCGACTTCGGCCGGTGAAATGTTGTGGTGACCAGGTCTTGGGGCAGGCGAAGAAAGACCGATCCCGGCCGACAGGCGCTGCTCCTGCATCCGACCAGGGGCATCGCAAGCGGCAATTTCCTACATGGCGATCGGCAGCTATGCGGACACCATTCCCGCTGCTCACTGGAGGACAATTTGCAGCGAAAGTGTCACCCGGCGCGATGGGCCGTACAGTCTTGTAATTAGTGAATAAATACCTTTTGGACGAGGGTGACACACTGTCGCCTTCGTCACCCGTCGGCGGCAGTAAGTCTCAGGCAGCGGCGATCCGAAGCGGCAAGGTCTTGAGCCCGCCGACGAAGGTCGATTTCGCGCGCTTCGGTTCTCCGGCCAGTTCCACGCTCTCGACCCGGTCGAGCAGGGTTTCGAACAGGATGCGCATTTCCAGCCGGGCGAGGTGCAGGCCGAGGCATTGGTGCGCCCCGGCCCCGAAAGCGAGGTGCCGGTTGGGGCTGCGGCTGGCATCGAACTTGCGAGGGTTTTCGAACTGCGCGGGATCGTGATTGGCGGCGACGTAATTGATCATCAGCCAGTCGCCCTTGGCGATGTGCTGGCCGCCAAGCTCGGTGTCCTCGGCCGCCGTGCGCATGAAATGCTGCACCGGGCTGGTCCAGCGGATCGCCTCCTCGACGATACCGGGCAGCAGCGAGCGGTCGGCTTTCACCTTCGCCCATTGTTCGGGGTCCTGCGCCAGGGCGAGCATGGCGCCTGCGGTGCTGGCGCTGGTCGTGTCGTGCCCGGCGGCGGCGACGATGATGTAATAGCCCATCATGTCGCGGTCGTTGAGCGGCTCTCCGTCGACCGTGGCATTGGCGATGGTGCTGGCGACATCGTCGGTCGGATTGGCGCGCTTTTCGGCCGTGAGGCCTGCGAAATAGGCCTCGAAATCCTTCACCGCACCTGCGACCAGCTGGGTGATGGCTTCGGGCGGCAGGTCCTTCATGCCGGACTGGTTGAGGTCTTCGTCCTGTCCGCCGAACATCTGCTGCGTGAGCATAAGCATGCGCGGCTCGTCCTCTTCGGGCACGCCGAGGATCTGCATGACCACGTGCAGCGGATAGGGCTGCGACACGAGCTTGCAGAAGTCCGCTTCCGGCCCGGCGTCGATCAGACGGTCGACAGTCTTGTGCGCCAGCTCGCGGATCTCGTCCTCCAAGGTGCGCAGGTTCTTCGGCATGAACCATTCCTGCGTGAGCTTGCGGTATTTCATGTGGATCGGCGCGTCGAAGGTGACGAGGCTGGCGACCATATGCGGGCTGCCGCCGGTCAGGTTCTTGGCGAACTCGATCCCTTCGGTGAGGCTGAAAACAACCGTCTGCGGATTGTTGAGGAAGGTCGCATTGTCCTTCGAGACGCGCATCACATCGTCATATCGGCTGACTAGCCAGAACGGCGGGTGGCGGCCTTCGGGGTCCTCGACCCAGGCCACCGGGCTGTCCTTGCGCAGCCGGTCGAAGGTGTCGAGTAGCGGGTCCCAGCCGGCGTAGCTTTCCGGAGAGATGACCTCGTAGGCGGTTTGCGGGTCGAGCCGGGGTTTCGCTGTGCTCGCCATCACGCCTGCTCCGTTTCTATCTCCGCCTTCTTCGCGTACTCGTCGCGTAATTCGCGCTTGTAGAGTTTGCCATTGGCCTCGCGCGGCAATTGCTCGCGGAAATCGAACAGCTTGGGCATCTTGATCTTGGCTAGCTGCGGGGCAAGGAAATCGCGCAATTCGGCTTCCAGCGTCTCGCCAGCCTCGCCCATGTCGATGGGCTGGACGACGGCAACGACCTTCTCGCCGAAATCGGGGCAGGGCGCGCCGATCACGGCGGCATCCATGACCTTGTCATGCGTGACGAGCAGGTTCTCGATCTCTTGCGGATAAATGTTGACGCCGCCCGAAATGATCATGTGGCTCTTGCGGTCGGTCAGGAAGAGGAACCCGTCCTCATCCACGTGGCCGATATCGCCCAGCGTCATCCACCCCTTCGGATGCATGGCGTCGGCGGTCTTTTCCGGGTCGTTGTGATAGGTCGGAATGTTCTCGTTTTCGAAATAGAGCAGGCCGTCGGTCCCTGCGGGCACTTCTTCTCCATCGGGACCGCATACATGCAGCTGCCCGTGGATCGGCTTGCCAACCGTGCCGGGGTGCGTGAGCCAGTCCTCGCTCTTCACCAGCGTCATGCCGATGCCTTCCGATCCGGCGTAATATTCGATGACGATGGGCCCCCACCATTCGATCATCTCGCGCTTCACCGGAACGGGGCACGGGGCAGCCGCGTGGATCGCGCGGGCATGGGAGGAGAGGTCGTAGCGCGTGCGCACTTCGGGATCGAGCTTGAGCATGCGCACGAAATGGGTCGGCACCCACTGGCTGTCGGTAACGCGGTATTTTTCGATCGCTTCGAGAGCGGTCTCGGGGTCGAACTTTTCCATCACCACGATCGTCGCGCCGAGGCGATGCGCCGTGGTGCACCAGCCAAGAGGTGCCGCGTGATAGAGCGGGGCGGGCGAAAGGTAGATCATGCTGCCATCCGCCGGCCAGCCGACACCCATCACGGCGAGACCCACGAGCGGGTTCACCGCGAGAATATCGTCATCGGCGGGCGGCGCGGGGCGGATACCCTTGGGCCTGCCGGTCGTGCCGCTGGAATAAAGCATGTACTGCCCCGGAGCCTGATCCGCGATCGCTTCGGCGGGATACTTCGCCAGCGCAGCCGCAAGATTTTCCTCGCCCTCCCCGTCCTTGGCGAGGATTTCCATGTCCGGACACTCGGCGCGGATGTCGTCCATCACGTCGCCGAAGTAGCGCGAGGTGATCAGCAGCTTCGCCCCTGCGTCCTTGAGGATGTAGCAGATTTCCGGTGCGGTGAGGCGCGTCGAGATCGGCACCATCATCGTCCCAGCGCGCTGCGAACCCCAGACCAGCTGCAGGTAATCAATGGTGTTTTCCATCAGTATCGCAACGTGGTCGCCGCGCTTCAGGCCGTGCGCGCGCAGCAACTGGGCGAAGCGGTTGGCGTAGGCGTCCATCTCCCCGTAGGTGACCGTCTCGCCGGTGCCCGCCATGATGATCGCGGGATGGTCTGGGCGCGCCTGCGCATGGGTGATGGGGTGCATAGGGTCCTCTCTCTCACTGCCGTCGGTCCTGTTGGCGGACTCGTCCGGTTGCTCAAAGAAACCTACCTACCTGCCGCGCGCGGGCAAGAAAAAAGGCGCCGGATCGCTCCGACGCCTCATTCTGCTGACCCGAAGGGCTCGTAGCCTTTCGAATAAAATCTCAGTCTTCGTCGCCGCCGCCCTGGCCGCCTTCGCCGATCGCGAGCGCGAAAGCGCGCTGTGCGGACGATTCGACCATATAGGGAACCGGGTTGACCGCTTCGCCGTCGATGCGGACTTCATAGTGGAGGTGCGGGCCGGTGGAACGGCCGGTCGAGCCGACATAGCCGATCAGGTCGCCCTTCTTGACGCGGGCGCCGTCGGACACTGCGATCCGCGACATGTGCGCATACCGCGTCTGGATGCGAGCGCCGTGTTCGATGCTGACGAACTTACCGTAGCTGGAGAAGCGTTCCGCCTTGGAGACGACGCCGTCGGCCGTCGCATAGATCGGCGTGCCGGTCGGTGCAGCCAGATCGACGCCCTTGTGGCCCATGCGGCGACGCAGAACCGGGTGGGTGCGCATGCCGTAATCGCTCGTCAGCTTGGCGTCTTCGAGCGGCATACGCGAAGGAATGGCAACCTGCGGACCCGCAGTAATGAGCGAAGCCTGGTTGGGTGCTTCCCAGCGTGCGAAGAGTTCGGTGAACTGCTCGTCCGCTTCGCCGGCGCTGTCGGAGGTAACCTTCGACACGTCGATGGCACCGACCGCAGCTGCCGCTGCGTTGGTTTCCGCGTGCGCCGGAGCGGCTGCGATGCTCATGCCTGCGGCAAGCATCGTCACGGCAATCGTGCTGCGCTTGGAAATCATTGCTAACCCGTCCTGTCGATACCTTTTCGGTATCGTGTCCTTGCGATCCTCAGGCGTCCCATGCCTTTCGGACCGTGTTTTTTCAAAACCGCCGGAACCCCCCGGCATCTCGTGAGTATGGGTTATGGCTGCAAAGGTTAATCAAGCAATAGCTGCGTAGAAGTCGCGCGATAAACCGGCTGCCGCACGCGCCGAGTCGTTGAATGGCGGCTTCAGCCCCCCTGAAAAATGCATTTCGACCAATTTCTGCCATGATTCCGGCGGCTTTTCGTCGCGCGTAATGCACAGCTCACGAAAGTGCTTGGCCCCGAAAGCGACGTGGCGAATCTCGTCGTCAAGGATTCGTTCGAGGATTCGCGCCCCGCTTTCGTCTCCCTGGGACCGTACGCGCTCCAGCATGGCTGGCGTGACGTCGAGGCCGCGCGCCTCGAGCACCATGGGAACGATCGCCAGTCGTGCAGTGACGTCATGCGCGGTATCCTGCGCGGCGCCCCACAGTCCGTCATGCGCCGGCAGCGCGCCATAGTGCGAACCCATGGTCGCAAGCTTGCGCTCGATCAGCGCGAAATGCATCGCTTCGTCTGCGGCCACGGACAGGAAGTCGCCGACGAACTGCTCGCCCATCGATTCACCGAACCGCCCGGCCATGTCGAGCGCCAGGTCGATCGCGACGAATTCGATGTGGGCCAGCGAGTGCCAGAGCGCGACCCGACCCGCCAGAGATCCCCCGCGCGAGCGCCGCGGCATCTTGCCCGGTGCCAGCAATTCCAGTTCTTCCGGCCAGGCCGGTCGGTCGGGCATCGGGCAGTCGAAATCGAACGCCAGTCGTCCCAGCCGCCAATCGCGGGCGACTTGCCGGGCGGCGAAGACCTTGGCGGTCTTGTCGCCCGTGAGGAGGGCATGCCTGATGGCGCCCGATACGCTGCGGCGTCGTGACGTCACGCGGAGCGCGCGGCTTCGAGTACCTCGTCGGCGTGCCCCTTGACCCTGACCTTTGGCCAGACCCGCAGGATCTTGCCGTCTTCGCCGATGAGGAAGGTCGAGCGGATCATGCCCATATAGGTGCGCCCGTAATTCTTCTTTTCGCCCCATACCCCGAGCCTATCCGAAAGGCCGTCTTCTTCCGCGTCGGTAGCGAGTTCGACCGTCAGGTCGTGCTTGGCGATGAAATTCTGGTGCTTCTTCGCGCTATCCTTGCTGACGCCAAGCAGGCGCACCCCGGCCTTCTCGAACTCCGGCTTCAGGGCGCTGAAATCCTTCGCTTCGGTCGTGCATCCCGGCGTGTTGTCCTTGGGGTAAAAGAAGATCACGGCCTTCTTGCCGGCGAGGTCGCCTTTGGTGATCGTGCCACCATCGGGGGTCTCCATTTCGAAGTCGGGAAAGGCATCGCCCTGTTCAAAGCTCGTCATCGTTCGATCTCCAATTGCTCTTCCAGCAAGCGGTTCCATTGCTCTGCCACCTGTTCGCGCGCCTCGTCGAGCGCGTTTCTCAGGCGGCGGAATTTCTCGACCCGGCACAGGCGCGACAGGATCGCCTTTTGCGGCTTTTCCGGGATCGCCAGGTCGGGTGCGAGCAGCCGCGTACCCACCAGCAGCCGCGTCATCAAGTCGTGGGCCTGACCCAGCGAAGAGGAAATGAGTTCGCGCGCGGCAAGCTGGGCGATCGCATCGTCCAGTCGGGGAGTCAGTGCCTCGCCCTCGCGCAATTGCAGGTAATGTACGAGGAATTCGAGATCGACGAGCCCGCCGCGCAGCAGCTTGATGTCGAGCGGGCCGCGCGCAGGTTTGTGCGTTGCCATGTCGGCGCGCATCGTCCTGACGTCCTCGAGCAGCGTCTCTGTGGAGCGCTTGCGGCACAGGACTTCGCGCAAGGCCTCGTCGACCTGGCGTCGTGCCTCACCGCTTCCCGTCAGCGCGCGCGCGCGGGTGAGGGCCATGTGTTCCCACGTCCAGGCGTCTTCCTTCTGGTACCTGAGAAAGCTTTCCAGACTTACGGCAAGCGGTCCCTGTGCGCCTTGGGGGCGGAGCCGGGTGTCGACCTCGTAGAGCGCGCCTTCGGCAGTCGGCACGGACAGCGCCGCGCTCACCCGCTGCGCAAGCCGGTTATAATAGAGTGTGGCGCCAAGCGGGCGCTCGCCATCGGATTCGCCCTCGTGGCTGCCGGTGAAAAGATAGACGACGTCGAGGTCCGAGGCGTGCGTCAGCATTCCGCCGCCAAGCCGGCCAAGACCCAGGACCACCAGCTCGCTGTGGGCGATCCTGCCGTGGCGTTCTGCGAACTCCGCTTCTGCGGCTTCCTGCGCAACCTCGATCGCGGCTTCGGCCACGCGCGATAGCGCGGCTGCAATATCGAGCGGGTCGTGCGCCGTTTCGATAACCTGCACGCCGAGAGCGAAGCGTGCTTCTCCGGTGACGATACGAATGCGGTCGAGCTTGTCTTCGTAGGTGTCGCCGCGTTCACCGCGCCGCATTTCAGCGGCAAGGTCGGCCCGCTCGCCCGGCAAATCGAGTGCGGTCCGGTCGATCAGAGCGTCGACGAGTTCGGGGCGAAGGGCGATCGCGTCCGCCAGTGGCGGGGCCAGTGTCAGGCAATCGGCTAGCAACTGGAACAGGCCGGGCCTCGCCTCAAGCAGGCGGAAAAGGTTGATCGCGCTCGACAGCTTGGAAAGCAGCCTCTCCCAGCGCGCGGCGGCGCGTTCCGGTTCCTTTGCCGACGCGAGGGAATCGAGCAGCGGTGCACGTATCGCTTCGAAGGCCGACAGGGCCGCGGTGCTGCGCAGGGGTGGATAGCGGCCGTCGGTCCAGCTTGCGACCCGTTCAACGAGTGTAGCGTCGAGTTCCTTCCGGGCAGGTGCGGCCTCCACATGCGGGCTGTCGACTGGCACGGAGACCTCGTCTTCGGCGAGCAATGCATCATAACGCTGCGCGACAGGAGCGGTCAGCGACTCGATATGCTCGATCCAGGCGGCGCCATCGGAAAAACCGTCGAGCCGGGCGACATTGTCGAGTGCGTCGCCTTCGGGGAGAGTGTGCGTCTGGCGGTCTCCCACCATCTGCAGGCGGTGTTCGATCTGCCGCAATCCGTCGTAAGCAGCGCCAAGCGAAGCGGCGTCCTCTTTGTCGATATGTCCGGCATCGGCCAATGCATCGAGCGCGGCGCGCGTGCGCTTGTCACGCAGCTCCGGATTGCGCCCGCCATGGATGAGCTGGTGCGTCTGGGCGAAGAATTCGATCTCGCGAATGCCGCCCCGACCGAGCTTTACGTTGTAGCTCGGCGCAGGAGCGGTGGGTCCGGTCTGCTGCTCCCTGATCCTGCGGGTCAGCTGCCGTACCGCGTCGATCGCTCCGAAATCGAGGCTGCGGCGCCAGACGAAAGGACGGATCTGGTCGAGGAATTTCTCGCCTGCCGCAATATCGCCCGCACAGGAGCGTGCGCGAATGAAAGCGGCGCGCTCCCACGCCAGGGCAGAGCTTTCGTAATGCGTGATTGCGGCATCGAGGGGGATCGCGAGCGGGCTCACCTCGGATGCCGGGCGCAGGCGCAGATCGACCCGGAAAACATAGCCTTCGCTGGTCACGTCAGACAGCATGCGGACCATCTCGCGGGCATAGCGCTGTGCCGCTTCTCCCGGCTCGTCCCGCTCGCGCCGTGCCAGGCTTTCGGGATCGTAGAGCAGGATCGGATCGATATCGGAGCTGTAGTTCAGTTCCCCCGAACCGTGCTTGCCCAATGCCAGCGCGATCATGCCATCGCTGGGCGCGCCGTCGACCCGGCGCGCGATCGCCGCTTCGATAGCCCGGTGCATGGCGCGGTCGGCAAACAACGAAAGCTCGCGCATGACCTTGTCGAGATCGAAAGATCCGGCGAGGTCCCCTATCGCGAGTGCGGTGGCCAGTGCACGCTTTTCGCGCCGCAGGGCGAGGCCGACGTCATCAACGCCTGCCGCGATCCTCTTTGCTTCTTCGAGAGCCGCCTCGCCTTCGCCCTGCGCCAGCAGGTCGGCGATCGCAGGATACAGTTCCAGCCCGCGCGCCAGGTAGGGGGCGTGAGCCCGCGCTCTTTGCAGCGCGTCGGTCCAGTCGGCGGTCATTGCGCGCGGTCTGCCTCCCTTGGGCGCCCGGTGCAAGCTTGCCCTCTTTGCCCGGTGCTGCAACAAGCGCGCCACGCAAACCAACGAGAGGGTGCATTACCATGATCCGCACAAGCCTGACCGCAGCAGGTGCGCTGCTCCTGGCGGCCTGTACCGCCGGCAGCGATGAAGGGGCGAAAGCAGGGCTCGATATCCCGGATATCGCAGCGACCGACATTTCCGAGCAGACGATGAAAGACATTACCGAGCAATTGTCCTCCGACGAATTCGAAGGCCGCATGCCCGGCACGATCGGAGAGGAAAAGACCGTCGCCCTGCTGACCGAACGGTTCGCAGCGGCCGGGCTGGAGCCGGGCAACAACGGTTCGTGGGTGCAGAAAGTGCCGCTGGTCGAGATTACCGGCAAGGACTTCGCGCCGCTGACGATTTCCGGCGAAGGCACCGATATCGCGCTCGAATATGGCAGTGACTGGGTCGGCGTGACCTATCGCGAAGATGCGCAGACCACGCTCGAAGACAGCGAGCTGGTCTTCGTGGGTTATGGCGTCAATGCGCCCGAGCGCGGCTGGAACGACTACGAAGGCGTCGACATGACCGGCAAGACCGCCGTAATCCTCGTCAACGATCCCGATTTCGGCACCGAAAGCCTGGAAGGGCCCTTCAACGGGAAGGCCATGACCTATTACGGCCGCTGGACCTACAAATATGAAGAAGCTGCCCGCCAGGGCGCTGCCGGCGCGATCATCATCCACGACACGGAGCCTGCCTCGTACGGCTGGAACGTGGTCGAAAGCAGCTGGTCGGGGCCGCAGGCCTATGCCCAGCGCGGCGAGAATGCGCCCGCGCTCACTGTCATGAACGGCTGGGTCCAGAACGAAGCGGGTCGCCAGATCCTCGAAGCTGCGGGACAGGATGCCGACAAGCTGTTTGCCGCTGCCAAGAAGGAGGGCTTCAAGGCGGTGCCGCTGGGCCTCGAAGCATCGACCAGCTTTTCGAACGACATCCGCACTTTCGAATCGCAGAACGTGATCGGTATCCTTCCCGGTACGGAAGCGCCGGACGAATACGTCATCCACACCGCGCACTGGGACCACCTGGGCCGGTGTACCGCAGCGCCCGACGGTGACGACATCTGCAATGGCGCGGTCGACAACGCCACGGGCACTGCTGCCCTGGTCGCTCTGGCCGAAGCGCACGCGAAAGTCGGACCTGCACGCCGCACGCTGGTGTTCCTCGCCGTTACGGCAGAGGAATCGGGCCTTCTCGGCGCCGATTACTACGCGGCGAACCCGGTCTTCCCGCTCGACCAGACGGTCGGCGGCATCAACATGGATGCTTTCCTGATCGCCGGACCGAGCAAGGACGTAACGGTGGTCGGGCCGGGCAAGTCGCAACTCGACCAGTTTCTCGAAGCGGCGCTTGAAGCCGATGGCCGCGTGTCCACGCCCAACCCCAATCCGGAAGCGGGCTATTATTACCGGTCGGATCACTTCGCCTTCGCCAAGCGCGGCGTGCCGATGCTCTATGTCGATGGCGGCGAGGACCTTGTCGACGGCGGCACGGAAGCGGGCGCGGCAGTGGCGCTCGACTATCGCGAGAACCGTTACCACGGGCCCAAGGACGAATATGATCCGAACTGGGACTGGTCCGGCGTGATGGCCGATCTCCAGCTCTTCTACCGCCTTGGCCGTATGCTCGGCATGAGCACGAGCTGGCCAAACTGGAACGAGGGCGACGAGTTCAAGGCTACGCGTGATGAAGCCTGCACGGCGGCTGAAACCGGCTGCTGATCGAGGTCGCTTCAAACAGGAAGGGCCGGTCTGCCACAGCGGCGGACCGGCCCTTTCCTTTTGAAATGGGCGCTTGCTATTTCGCGAGCAGGCGCTCGGCGATGGCGCGAACTTCGCGTCCCATGTCGTTGCGATCAAGCGCGAGCGCGAGGGTCGCCTCGACGAAACCGGTCTTGCTTCCGCAATCGTAGCGGTTGCCGGCGAAGGTCACTGCGTGGAACGGCTGGTTGCCGATCATGCGCGCCATGGCATCGGTCAGCTGGATTTCGCCGCCCGCGCCTTTGCCCTGGTTTTCGAGCGTCCGCATCACCTCGGGCTGAAGGATATAGCGTCCGGAGATAATCTTGTTCGACGGCGCTTCTGCAACCGGCGGCTTTTCGACCAGTCCCGTCACCTCGGTCAGCGCATCGGAGACTTGAGCGCCTGGAGCGATGACGCCATAGCTCGACACCTCGTCCTGCGGGACTTCGAGTACCGAGATCAGGTTGCCGCCGACCTCGTTATAGGCTTCGACCATCTGCTTCATGCAGCCCGGCTCGCCGACCATGAGTTCGTCCGGAAGCAGGATCGCGAAGGGATCATCACCGACGATTGCACGCGCGCACCAGATCGCGTGACCCAGTCCCAGCGGCACCTGCTGGCGCACGGTAATGATGTCGCCCGGTGTCGCGCGCGTCGGATCAAGCACGCTCATGTCCTTGCCGCGTTCTTCCATCGTGCTTTCGAGTTCGTATGCGACGTCGAAATGCTCGACGATCGCGGTCTTGCCGCGGCCGGTTACGAAGATGATCTGCTCGATCCCGGCCTCGCGGGCCTCGTCAACGGCGTACTGGATCAGCGGCCGGTCGACGATGGGAAGCAGTTCCTTCGGTATCGCTTTGGTGGCGGGCAGGAATCGAGTGCCGAGCCCCGCAACGGGGAAGACGGCCTTCTTGATCGGTTTGTGCTGGGTCATGCGGCGGGGGTTAGGTCGGCGACCGGAACAGGTCAATCGCTGGACGGTTGAGCGAACAGGATCAAGGGGTGGCACCGAGCGCATGGCGCTTGCCACAGCCTCGGAGAGGATTAAGGCAGGGGGCCATGGACAAACTTATCATTCGCGGCGGTAATCGCCTTTCGGGGACCATTCCCATTTCCGGCGCCAAGAACGCGGCGCTTACGCTGATACCGTGCGCGCTGCTCACTGAAGAGGCGGTGACGCTGCGTAACCTCCCGCGCCTCGCCGATATCGACGGGTTCCAGCACCTTATGACCCAGTTCGGCGTCAGCCACACCATCCCCGGCAAGCGTCCCGAGGAATTCGGCCGCAATGTCACGCTCGAAGCCATGCGGATCACCAGTTCGGTCGCGCCCTACGATCTCGTTCGCAAGATGCGCGCGTCGATCCTCGTTCTCGGTCCGCTGCTTGCCCGGACCGGCGAGGCCACGGTGTCGCTACCCGGCGGCTGTGCGATCGGTAACCGCCCGATCGATCTCCACCTCAAGGCTCTCGAGGCTTTCGGCGCGCAGATTGAATTGGCGCAAGGATATGTGAAGGCGGTCGCTCCGGATGGCGGGCTGCCCGGTGGCGAGTTCGATTTCCCCGTCGTGTCCGTGGGCGCCACGGAAAATGCCTTGATGACCGCGGTGCTCTGCAATGGCACCAGCAAGCTGATCAATGCCGCGCGCGAGCCGGAAATCGTCGACCTGTGCAATCTGCTCACCGCCATGGGCGCCGAAATCGAAGGTATCGGCAGTTCCGAACTGACCATCCATGGCGTGAAGAAGCTGCACGGCGCGACCTATCGCGTGATGCCCGACCGGATCGAGGCGGGGTCTTACGCCTGTGCTGCAGCGATCACCGGTGGTGAGGTATTTCTCGAAGGCGCCGATGCCGATGACATGGCGTCGACGATCCATGCCTTGCGCAACATCGGTGTCGAGATCGAGACCGACAAGAAGGGCGTGCGGGTCGCAGCGAACCAGCCGCTCAAGGCGCATAATCTGACGACCGCGCCATTCCCCGGCCTCGCGACCGACATGCAGGCGCAGTTGATGAGCCTGCTGTGCAAGGCAGAGGGCACCAGCGTGCTCAAGGAAACGATCTTCGAGAACCGCTTCATGCACGTTCCCGAGCTCATCCGCATGGGCGCCGATATCGAGACCACGGGGCGTACTGCGATCGTTCGCGGTCCGGTAGAATTGACCGGTGCCGAAGTGATGGCCACGGACCTTCGCGCTTCGATGAGCCTGGTGATCGCGGGCCTGGCCGCGAAAGGCGAGACAACGGTGCGGCGCCTCTACCACCTCGACCGCGGTTACGAACGCCTGGAGGAAAAGCTTCAGCTGGTCGGCGCGGATATCGAACGGGTCGGCGACGATTGAGGATGGGGTTGCGGACCTTTCGGCGTTTTCATCCGTTTATCGGGTGAAATCATTTTCGAAAGGGAAGCATTATGATCCTCAAGCTCGCAGCACTCGGTGCACTCGGCTATGCCGGGTACAAATACTACGAGAAGAACCAACGCGACAGCAACGGCGTCGCATTTGCGGACGGTCAGCCGGAAGGCGCATTCCGCAATGCCGGCTCGGAAGCGACTGCTACGAAGGGCGATACGATGAGTTCGACCGACGAAGCGCTCGACGAAACCTATCCGGCCAGCGACGCGACCGCGAAATACTGATCAGTCCTGCTGATCGTTACCAGGGGCGGCGGACCACGGTCCGTCGCCCTTTTGCGTGCGCTCGGTCATTTCGTGAGTTGCGAGCCACACGCGGATAGCTCCGGCGAGGCCCGGCGGCGTGTCGCTCCTGATGCGTTCGGCATCGATACCTGCCACCAGCGTATTGACGGCCAGGCCGCGTCTCGCGGCTGCCCGGCGCAGGAGGTCCCAGAATATAGGCTCCAGGCTCACCGAAGTGCGATGCCCCTCGATGCGGACCGAGTATTTCTTCGGCGGATGGTAAGGGGTCGTCATGCACCCGACCTAAACTGCTTCGCGCCGGCGCGCATCATCAATTGATATGTCGGACCGGCTCGAGAATAAGCGTCGCTTACCTGAACAAGGTAAGCCGCCGCGTCATTTCAGGCACGCGTAATTGGGAAAACCTCGTCAGAGGTTGCGATTCCTCATCAATACATGTGCTGACCGCCGTTGATGCTCATGGTCGAGCCGGTGACGAACTCGGCATGTTCGGAGCACAGGAAGCTCACCCCGCGGGCGATTTCGCTGGCCTTTCCGAGACGGCCGACCGGAATCTTGGCAACGATCTTTTCGAGCACAGGCTCGGGCACGGCTGCGACCATGTCGGTATCGATATAGCCGGGCGCAATCGCATTGACCGTGATGCCGAAGCGCGCACCTTCCTGGGCGAGTGCCTTGGTGAAGCCGTGGATCCCGCTCTTGGCGGCGGCGTAGTTTACCTGGCCATATTGTCCGGCTTGTCCATTGATGGAACCGATGTTGACGATCCGGCCCCAGCCGCGCTCTTTCATGCCGGGAAAGGCGGCCTTGGCCATGTTGAAGCAGCCGCCCAGATTGGTGCGCATCACGGCGTCCCAATCGTCATAGCTCATCTTCAGGAGCGTGCCGTCGCGCGTGATCCCGGCATTGTTGACGACGATGTCGATGGGGCCATGCTCTTCCGCTACTTTTTCGCAGGCTTCCTGCACTGCGTCGAAATCGCCGACGTCGAATTTTACCGTGGGAATGCCGGTTTCTTCGGTGAACTTGCGGGCCGCCTCGTCATTGCCGGCGTAATTGGCAATGACAGTACAATCACGTTCGTCGCGCAGTCTCTCGCAAATAGCCCGACCGATTCCGCGCGTACCGCCGGTTACGATTGCAACTCGTCCCATAGTGATTCTCCCAAGCATTCCGTAGCGTTTTGCCTATTCCTAGGCATGGATACATCACGGCGCAAAGGCAATCAGACCTTCAGGGAAGGCCGACAATCGTATTCGTTGGAAAATGGAAGTGTTCGTCCGCCTAGAAGCGGATCTGCGTGCCGACGTAGACGGCCTGGTCGTCTTCCACGCCATTGGTAAGCGGGGCGAGACGATCGCGTTCCTGCTTGAGGCGAACGCCGGCAGTCACGTCGAGGTTGCGGCTCAGGCTATAGGAGCCGCCGAGGTCGACCTGCTGCGAACCGGCACCCTCGATGGTGAGCGGCGAGGAACCGGCACGGCCCTTCTGACCGATCTCGATCCGCGACTGGAAGCGGCTGGGCTCGTTGCGTTCGCCGTCACGGTAGGACGACAGGTCGGGCATCGCGATATCGCGAATACCCGTCGGTACGGCTGCTGCCGAACGGGTCGGCTGCGCAAAGCTCTGGTAACCGCGTGCGACACCGAGATTGTAGCGGGTCGGCGTAACCGGCAGCACGCTTTCGATCGGGTTGGCGCTGGCGATCTTGTCACCCGGCGCCCGGCCGGAAATGGATGCCGCGATATCCTTGTCCACCCGGACCGCGAAATTCACGGTGCGCTGGCTCGACAGGCGGGGCTTGGTGGCCGGGGTGAACCGCAGCGCGTCTTCACCGATCACTGCAGCAACGCGAGCCGCCAGTTCCGGATCGACACCTGCAGGCGTGAACGGCAGGAATTCCATAGTTTCGGGCGCGGCTTCGGGTGCGCTCGATACGACTGCGAGGCCGGCACCGGGAATGGCGAGTGCGCAAACGGCAGCCGCCAGCACGACCGGCGCGAGCCGATCCTTGCCTTTGCTGTTCCGTTGCGTGCCCATCAGGCCGAATGTCCTCTCCATTGCGGGTGTGCCAGTCATTAAAGACGAGGCCCGCTTAACTGTTCCCGAACGCGATATCGACGTAATGCGACTCGGGTCGGATGAAAGAGACTACGCCTCGCATATGGCCAAGGCCAGCTTTTCCACAAGGGCGTCCCGACATGATGCCGGAGTGTTGCATAGCCTCCACAAATACCATTCAATTCAGACGGTATTCACGCGCCTGCGACGTCTATGCGGCCAAGCTGGCGCTTGCCCGAGCGCGAGCAGGCACTATAGAGCCGGACTAACACTTTTGACCCAAGGATCGTTCATGACTTTCACCCGCTCCATCCGTCGTACTGCTGCCATTGCCGGCCTTGCGGTCGCCACACTGGCGCTGGGCGCTTGCAGCAAGGGTGAACGTCCCCGCGCCGACCTCGCCGCTGCGCAAGTCTCGACCATCGGCGTGAACTCCTATCTCTGGCGCGCTTCGCTCGAAGCGGTCAGCTTTGCACCGCTGCTCCAGGCCGACAGCAGCGGCGGCGTGATCGTTACCGACTGGTATGCGAATCCCAACAATCCGGGCGAGCGGGTCAAGATGACCGTGACCATCCTCGACCGCGACCTGCGTGCCGATGCCCTGCGCGTCGCGGCCAGCCGCCAGGTCGCCCAGTCGGGTGGCTGGGTCGATGCCCCGGTCCAGGCGGCCACGGTCCAGAAGCTGGAAGACATCATTCTCACCAAGGCGCGCGAATTGCGCCGCCAGGCAATCGCCAACTGATTCTGACGGGTTCCATTTGCGCCCGAATTGCCTAAGGGCTTCGGGCATGAGCGATACCCGTTTCAATCCTTCGTCCGCCGACCCGCGCTGGCAAGCAGCGTGGGAAGACGCGCAGACCTTCCGCGCGGATAGCAATTCCGACAAGCCCAAGAGCTACGTGCTCGAGATGTTCCCCTATCCTTCGGGGCGCATCCATATCGGCCACGTGCGCAATTACACGATGGGCGACGTGCTGGCGCGCTACAAGAAGGCAACCGGGCACGAAGTCCTCCACCCGATGGGCTGGGACGCCTTCGGCATGCCGGCGGAAAACGCCGCGATGGAAAAGGGCGTGCATCCGGGCGGCTGGACCCGCGACAATATCGAACACATGAAGGCGCAGCTGAAGCGCCTCGGCTTCGCGCTCGACTGGAGCCGCGAACTGGCAACCTGCGAGCCCGATTACTACGGCCACGAGCAGGCGCTCTTCATCGACCTGTACGAAGCGGGCCTCGTCTATCGCAAGGAAAGCGAGGTCAACTGGGACCCGGTCGACATGACCGTGCTCGCCAACGAGCAGGTGATCGACGGCAAGGGCTGGCGCAGCGGCGCGGAGGTCGAGAAGCGCAAGCTCAACCAGTGGTTCCTCAAGATCACCGACTTCGCCGAGGAGCTGCTCGAAGGGCTCGGCAGCCTCGAGAACTGGCCCGACAAGGTCCGGCTGATGCAGGAAAACTGGATCGGCAAGTCCAAGGGGCTCGAATTCAGCTTCGACCTGTCGAACGGCGAGAAACTGCCGGTCTACACGACACGTCCCGACACGATCTTCGGGGCGAGCTTCGTTGCGGTCGCAGCGGACCATCCGGTCGCGCAAGCTATCGATAGTGACGAGGCGCGTGCCTTCATCGCCGAGTGCAAAAAGGGCGGCACCACCGCTGCCGAACTCGAAACCGCCGAGAAGCTGGGTTTCGACACGGGCATCACCGCCAAGCATCCGTTCACCGGCGCGGACCTGCCGGTCTACATCGCGAATTTCGTGCTGATGGATTACGGCACCGGCGCCATCATGGCTGTGCCGGGCCACGACCAGCGCGACTTCGAATTCGCCACCAAGTACGGCCTGCCGATCCCGCGCGTCGTCGCTGCGAGCGTCGAAGAGGCGGGCAAGGGTTTCGACGGCGAGGCCGAGGCGGGCGACGGCGTGATCGTAAATTCGGACTTCCTCGACGGAATGGATGTGGAGACAGCCAAGCGCGAAATCATCCGTCGCATTGAAGAGCAGGGCCGCGGATCCGGTAAGACCGTGTGGCGCCTGCGCGACTGGGGCGTTTCGCGCCAGCGCTACTGGGGCACCCCCATTCCCTTCATCCACTGCGAGAGCTGCGGCGTGGTGCCTGCGCCCAAGGACAGCCTGCCGATCACGCTGCCGGAGGACGTCGATTTCCAGACGCCCGGCAATCCGCTGCTGCGCCACGCGACATGGAAGCATGTCGACTGCCCCAAGTGCGGCGGCAAGGCGGAGCGGGAGACCGACACGCTCGACACTTTCGTCGACAGCTCCTGGTATTTCCTGCGCTTCGCGAGCCAGCCCGACGACAGGCCGTTTGACCCCGAGGAAGTCGCGAAGTGGCTGCCGGTCGAACAGTATATCGGCGGCATCGAGCACGCGATCCTGCACCTGCTCTACGCCCGCTTCTGGACCCGCGCGCTGGCGCATATGGGTCAGATCGAGGTGAAGGAGCCGTTCGCCTCGCTCTTCACGCAAGGCATGGTCACGCACGAAACCTACAGCCGCAAGACCGGCGGCAAGACGGTCTATTACGCGCCCGACGAGATCAGCCGCGAAGCCGAGCGTGCGCTATTGCTCAAGGATGGTGGCGAAGTCGAGATCGGCCGCGTCATCAAGATGTCGAAGTCGAAGAAGAACGTCGTCGACCCCGACACGATCATCGACACTTACGGTGCCGATGCGGTGCGCTGGTTCATGTTGTCCGACAGTCCCCCCGAACGCGACCTGCCGTGGTCCGAAGCGGGGATCGAAGGTTGCAGCCGCTTCGTCCATCGCTTGTGGCGCCTGTTCGCTGCCTATGACGCAGGTGCCGAAGGCGAGGACAAGGCGCTTGCCCGCAAGACGCACCAGACCATTGCCGCCATTGCCGAAGACATCGAGGCGCTCGGTTTCAACAAGGCCGTGGCCCGCATTTACGAGCTGACCGGAGCGGTCGAGAAAGCCGCTCCCTCGGCAAGCCGCAGCCACGCGATCCGCACCCTCGTGCAGCTGGTCGCGCCGATGATGCCGCACCTGGCGGAAGAGGCATGGGCCGGTCTCGGCGAGAGCGGAATGGTGGCAGACGCTGCGTGGCCCGAAGTCGATCCGGCATTGCTGGTCGAAGACGAGGTGACCATCGCCGTCCAGCACAAGGGCAAGCTGCGCGATACGCTCACCGCGCCGAAGGGGGCCTCGAAGGAAGACCTCGAAGCGATGGCGCTGGCATCCGAAAAGGTCCAGCGCTCGCTCGACGGTGCAGAAGTGCGCAAGGTCATTGTCGTGCCCGACAGATTGGTGAATATCGTTACGTGATGCGTTTCGTCTTCAGCCTTCTCGCCTGCTTCGCGCTCGCTGCCTGCAATCTGTCGCCCATGTATGCAGGCGGTGGCAGCGGGGCGGTCGCGCAGGGACTGGCGGCCGTGGACGTTCCGCCGATCGCGGGACGGGCCGGTTGGCTGGTTCGCGGCGAGCTGAATGACAGGCTCGGTGCGGCGGGCAATGCAGCACCGCAATACCGTCTCGACGTTCGTCTCGACGACAATCTCGAAGCGCTCGGAATCCTCGCCGACGATACCGTCAGTCGGGAGCGTCGGACCCTGCGTGCCCGCTATCAGCTGGTGGATGCGTCGACCGGCGAAATCCTGCTCGATGCCACGGAAGGCGCCGATGCCGGGATCGATGTCGTGTCCAGCGAATACGCCACCATCGCGGCAGAGCAGACGGCGCTGGAAAACCTCGCCCGTGAAATCGCGGACAGGATCGTGACCCGCGTGGCGCTGACGCTGCGCGAGCAGTGAGGGCGAGCAGGGCGTGAAGGTCAGGGGCAACGAATTCGCTGCGAAGCTGCAGGGCCTCGCGAAGGATTGCTCCATCTTCTTCTTCTGCGGCCAGGATGAAGCGGGTGCCAGCGCTGCTGCGCGTGAGCTTGTTGCAGCCCTGCCCGATGCCGGAGAGCGGGTAGAGATACCCGGCGCGGAGCTTCGCGCCGATCCCGCCAGACTGGGCGACGAGGCGCGCTCTTCCTCCCTCTTCGGAGACACGCGGCATATCTGGTCCCGGGTCGCCGGGGACGAAGCGCATGCCGCGCTCGAAACGCTGATCAAGACGGGCGAGATGGGCGCGGGCGAAGCTTGCCCGGTGATCGTCGTCGCAACTTCAGCGACCGATAAATCGCGCACGGCGAAGCTGCTCGAGAAGCGCAAGGATGCGGTCGTCGCGATGTTCTATCCGCCCGATTTGCGATCGGTGACGCAGTCCGTGCGGGCGATGGGCGATGCTGCAGGCGTGCGCCTCGACCAGGCGGTGGCCGAACGGATTGCCCGCGGTGCCAATCTCGACGTCAGGCTTGCGCAGAGCGAGGTCACCAAGCTGGCGACCTATCTCGATGCCACCGCGCAATCGCCGCGGCCGGGCACGATGGAGCATCTCGATGCCATCGGCGCGGCCAGCGAGGAGGACGGCTTCGCCAGCCTCGTCAATGCGGTACTCGGCGGCCAGACCGGCAAGGTGGGCGGCGAGATCGCGCGGATGAAGCAGGTCGGCCTCAATCCGGTCGGCACCTTGCTCGCCATCGAGCGCCGCGCCGCACAACTCGCCCGCATTTCGGCTGCGCTCGGCAATCGCCGCTACCAGGATCTCGACAAGGGCCAGAAGGCCCGGCTCGGCATCTTCTGGAAGGAAGAGCGCGACATTGCCGACCAGGTCAATCGCTGGCGCGGGCCCAAGCTCGACCGCCTGACCAACGGCCTGACCAAGCTGCACCGCGACCTGTTGTCGAATAGCCAGGCGGCGGAACTGCTTTTGGCCCAGGGCCTCACGAACCTCGCCCGGCTCGCCGCGCGGCGCTAGTCTGAGGACAGCCAGCGGGCCAGTTCGGCCGTCGCGAGCCCGTCGTTCCTGCTCTGCCTGTTCACCAGCGTGCCTGCCAGTGATGCGCCGCGAGTTGCGAGGCGCCCGAGCCGCCGGAATCCTGTCGAGCCTTCCGCCTGGTCGAGCGGTGCCGCTTTCAGCCGCGTACCTCGTTCTCCGCTTGCCAGCCCCGCAATCGCGTTGATGTCCTTCCGCGCAGCGGGGTCCTGAACGAGAAGGTCCTCGACCCGGTCGAGCAGCGCGGCGCCGGCGCGGATCGGACAGCTGGCGTTCTCTTGAAAGCCGGGGCGCACCCACCGGTCTATCAGGGCAAAGACCAAGGCTGCCGGGCGAGCGAATCTCTCACGTTGCGCGCGCCGCCAGAACGCAGGCCAGTCGATCTTCCGTTCGGCAAAGAAATAGTCGATATCTAACAGTCCGAGCGGCCCGACATTGAACAGGTGGGACATTGCGCAGTGGACCACCAGGTGGACGAGCATGTCCTCGTCTGCAGGCACGAGCATGCCGAGCACCTGGTCCCGCAGCGCTCGCGCCAGGATACCGCTGTCATCGCACGGCGGCATCGCCACACTCGCCAGCGGCGCGCTGGCCCAGGCGTGGGCGTGCACTTCGCACATCACCCCGTCCGGCGAGAACAGCGGGGGCAAGTGCGTTTCCTCTCGGGCCATGCGGTCCAGCAATTCGCCGCTCGCCTGCGGTGCCTGCCATCCCGCGTCGCGAAGCGCCCGATAGGCCTGCGTCGCCCGAGCTTGCGGGACCAGCACATCGATATCGCGCATGACCCGCTCTGCAGGTGAGGGCCACACGCTCCACGCGAGCGCAGCCCCCTTGAGCGCGACGGCCGCGATGCCGTGTTCGCCCAACGTCTCTGCGACTTGCGCCAGCGCCCGCCTTTGCACGAGCTGGTCGAGCGCGTTGAAGCGGTGCGCTTCCTGCCAGCCTTGCGCGATGAAGGCGGGCACCTCCGCCTCTATTTCCCTGCGAACCAGCTTGCCGTGCAAATGCGGCTGCAAGCGATGGCCTGCCGCAAGCCGGTCGAGCGAGCGCCACTGCCTTTCGGTCAGCGTTCCGATTTCGCCGGAGCGATGCCCTGTCAGCGCCAGCAGGGCGCGGCGCATCAGTCTTGCGGGACGGAGAAGGTGCCCGTGACGCGGCCGCCCGATTGCTGGGTGTCGGCCGTCACCGAGGAAGACCCGCTGGCCCGGCCATCGACGCTCGACACCCCGCTCGCCAGGTCGATCACCAGACGTCCGCCGTTCAGGCGGTCGGTCCCGCGATTGAGGCTGACATTGCCGGCCATGGTGATGATCCGGCGGTTGAAATCATAGACCGCCGTATCCCCGCTCGCGCGTTCATTGCCGCGCGACACGGTCACGCCGCCGGTGGCCAGGATGCGCTGGATCTCCAGCGTTCCGGCGTCGCTGTAATCGACGACGGTGCGCGCTGCGTTAAGCGTCAGGCCGGCTTGCGTGATGCGCACTGCGCCCGAAAGGACCACGCGGTTCTGCCGGTCCTGCAATTCGATCCGCCCGGCATCGAAGGACACCGGCGCATTAGAATTGTGGCTGGCGATGGCCTGCGCGTTTAGCTGCATCCCGCCCAGCGCCGCGCAAGTAAGCGCGAATCCGGCGAGGAGCGATTTAGTCATGGCGGGCAGGTGCTGCTTTATCATGGCATTCTCAGCTTTCCGGGTTCCATGCGCAAGCGCGCTTCGCCCGATAGGGTTACAGTCCTTGCCGCAAGATCGGCATCGAGGCGATTGGCGCTGAATGTGCCGGCAGGCACTGCGCCTTCGACGCCGCCCGCGCCGGTCACCGTCTTGGTGTCGAGTTCGACCGAGACGCCGCTGGCGCGCATGCGGTAGCCGTCGGCGGCCTCCATGCGCATGGTGCCGGTCACATCGATCCGCTCGGCATCGATATCGTACTGGCCGCCTTCCGCGCTGATCCGCGCAGGGCCTTCCGTCATCAGCAGGCGGGCGACGATATCGCGCATCCGCACGATCCCTTCCGCGCTCGAGCGCTGGACAGCTTCATCTGCCGTCAGCGAGAACGGGCGCCCCTGGGCATCGGTGCCGCGATACAGCGCATTGTCGACGCGAAGGCGTTCCTGGATCACGGCAACTTCGTTGCGGTCGAGCAGGAAGCTGATCTCGCCGCGCGGGCTGAGCGGGGTGATGACCATCAGCGCTGCGAGGACGCCGACGCCCATCGGCAGGGCGCGGGCGAGGAAGTGGACCAGTTTGTCGTGACTACCGCCGGGCGCAGCGAAATGCTGGCGGCGCGAGCGGAGTTGCTGCGCTTCCTGCGTTTCGATCCTGCGCTTGCGGCGACGTATCATGGGGTCCTGCTGCCTGCCTTGCCCTTACGCGTGGCTGAAGATGTCGTGATCGGCCCATCCGAGAATGTCGAGATGGGCGCGTGCAGGAAGGAAATCGAAACAGGCCTGTGCCAGTTCCATCCGGCCTTCGCGTTCGAGGCGCTTGTTCAGTTCGTCGCGCATCCGGTGGAGGAAGCGCACGTCGCTGGCGGCGTATTCGCGCTGCGCATCGTTGAGGACGGGCCCGCCCCAGTCGCTGCTCTGCTGCGCCTTGGAAATGTTTTCGCCGAGCAGTTCCTCGACCAGGTTTTTAAGGCCGTGGCGATCGGTGTAGGTGCGCACCAGCTTGCTGGCGATCTTGGTGCAGTAACACGGCGCTGCGGTGACCCCGAGATAGTATTCGATCGCGGCGAGGTCGAAGCGCGCGAAGTGGAACAGCTTGAGGCGTTCCGGGTCCGCCAGCACCGCCTTCAGGTTCGGCGCATCATACGTGCTGTCCGGGCCGAAGCGGACGAGGTGCTCGTCGCCCTTGCCGTCGCTGATCTGGACGACACACAACCGGTCGCGGATGGTGATGAGCCCCATGGTCTCCGTATCGACGGCCACCGGGCCATCTGCGAGCACGCCTTCGGGGAGGTCTTCTTCGTGAAAGTGAACTGCCATGCCCCGCGCCTTAGGCCGATTGGGGATTGTAGGGAAGGGGCCACTGGTCTGCCAACAGAAGCGGGGCCAGAGTGCCGGCCATGAGCGAGAACGTGCCCGACAGCTGGAAGCCGGTCCTCGGCCCTGTGCTGGGGAGCGAGGAGGCGCGCCGTCTCGGCGGCTGGCTGCGGGCGGAAGAGGATGCCGGCAAGACCGTCTACCCGCCGCGCGGCAGCCGGTTGAAGGCGCTCGAACTCACCCCGCTGGATGCCGTGAAAGTCGTGATCCTCGGGCAGGATCCCTATCACGGACCGGGACAGGCGATGGGCCTCAGCTTCTCCGTACCCGAAGGCGTGAAGGTCCCGCCCAGCCTTGCCAATATCTACAAGGAACTGGAGGCCGATTGCGGCATCGCACCGCCGGGCCATGGCGACCTGACGCCGTGGGCGCGGCAGGGCGTGCTGCTGCTCAATAATACGCTGACGGTCGAGGCAGGGCAGGCGGGAAGCCATGCCGGACGCGGCTGGGACGCGGTGACCGATGCCTGCGTGGCGGCAGTCGCCGCGCGCGACGAGCCGTCGGTCTTCATCCTGTGGGGCAGCCATGCGCAGGCCAAGGCCAAGCGCGTCGGCGCGCTGAAGGCGGGGCCGCATCACGTCATCACCAGCCCGCACCCAAGTCCGCTGTCCGCTTATCGCGGGTTCTTCGGCTCGAATCCCTTCAGCCGCGCGAATGCCTTCCTCGAGGAGCATGGGCGCGGGGCGGTAGACTGGCGGCTTGGCGGGTGACGAAGTTGACACTGTGTCGCCCGGCGATCCAGTGCCTTAGCTCCTGAAATTCAACGAGAAAATGTCCGAAAGCCCGGTTGACAGTCAGGCGGCAGGCTTCCGCCCGGATCGACGATTTGAAAGACCTGGTCCCAGCGCTTACGCTGCAAGGAGGGAGTAGGAAATGACCGAGGCCGAGGCCCGCAAGAAGCTGATCGCACGCCGCGAGGCGCTGGACGCGCAGGACGCGGCCAATGCGGATTCGCGCGAAACGGTCGAACTGCAACAGGACAGCGTGGGCCGGCTGAGCCGGATGGATGCGATGCAGCAGCAGGCGATGGCGCAGGCGACTGCGCGCCGACGGGTTGCCGAACGCGCCCGGATCGCAGCCGCCCTCAAACGAATGGACCAAGGCGAATGGGGCTGGTGCACCGCCTGCGGCAATGAAATCGCGGAAAAGCGGCTGGCGCACGACCCTAGCGTGGCGCTGTGTTTAGCATGCGCAGGCTAAGGCGAGTGAGCGAAGGCGCCCTTACCTAGGCAGTTCGCTGACCCCCATCAGCTCCTCGTCCACGGCGCGGGCGCACTGGCGGCCTTCGCGGATGGCCCAGACGACCAGGCTCTGGCCGCGGCGCATGTCGCCGCAGGCGAAGACGTGCGGCTCGCTGGTGGCGTAGCGGTTGGTGTCCGCCTTCACATTACCGCGCGCGTCCAGTTCGACGCCCGCCCGGTCCAGCAGCCCACGGCGCTTGGGGCCGGTGAAGCCCATGGCGAGGAGGATGAGGTCGGCCTTGAGCGTGAACTCGCTGCCTTCGACTTCGACCATGCGACCGTCTTTCCATTCCACGCGCACGCATTCGAGGCCAGCAACATCGCCGCCTTCCTCGATCACGCGCTTGGTCAGCACGGCCCAGTCGCGCTCGGCACCTTCTTCATGGCTGGAAGAGGTGCGCAGCTTCAGCGGCCAGTCCGGCCAGGTCATGGCCTTGTCTTCCTTTTCCGGCGGCTTGGGCATGATTTCCAGCTGTGTGACGCTGGCCGCGCCCTGGCGATTTGACGTGCCTACGCAGTCCGAACCGGTATCGCCGCCGCCGATCACGATCACGTGCTTGCCGGTCGCCGTCAGACTGCCGCGCGGGGCGGCGCGCACTTCGTCGTCGCCCGCATTGCGCTTGTTCTGCTGGGTGAGGAATTCCATCGCGAGGCGCACGCCGGGAAGCTCTGCACCCGGGATGTCCAGCTGGCGCGCTTCTTCGGCGCCGCCTGCCAGCACCACCGCGTCGAAATTCTCCTTCAGCGCCTCGAAGCTGACTTCCACGCCGACTTCGGATGAGGTGCGGAATTGCACGCCTTCGGCTTCCATCTGCACCGCGCGGCGATTGATGAGGTGCTTCTCCATCTTGAAGTCGGGAATGCCGTAGCGAAGCAGACCGCCGATCCGGTCGGACTTCTCGAACACGGTCACGGCATGGCCCGCCCGCGCCAATTGCTGGGCAGCGGCAAGGCCCGCGGGACCGGAGCCGATCACGGCGACCGACTTGCCGGTCTGCTTTTCGGGCACCTGCGGCTTGATCCAGCCTTCCTGCCAACCCTTGTCGACGATCGCGCATTCGATCGACTTGATGGTCACCGGACTGTCCACGATGTTGAGCGTGCAGGCCGCCTCGCACGGGGCCGGGCAGATGCGGCCGGTGAACTCCGGGAAGTTGTTGGTCGAGTGCAACACTTCGAGCGCGTTCTTCCAGTCGTCTTCGTAGACGAGGTGGTTCCAGTCCGGGATGATGTTGTTCACCGGACAGCCGTTGTGACAATAGGGAATGCCGCAATTCATGCAGCGCGCCGCCTGGCGCTTCAGCGCATCGGGGCTCTGCGGAAGGGTGAATTCCTTGTAGGTCTTCAGCCGCTCTTCGGGTGCGACATATTCACGCTCTTCGCGATCGTACTCGAGGAAACCTGTTTCCTTGCCCATTATTCTGCAGCCTCCATTGCCGCCTGCTCGCGCTCTTCCTCGAGCGACTTGAGCGCGCGCGCATAATCGCGCGGCATTACCTTGCGGAAGTTTTTCAACTCGTTCGACCAGTCGTCGAGCAGCGCCTTGGCACGTGCCGAACCGGTGTGAAGATGATGCCTCTCGACCAGGATCTTCAGGCGCTCTGCATCGTGGTAGAGCGGATCGCCCATGCCTGCATCGTCGACCGTCTGGGCGCGTTGCTGCGGGTGGCCCCAACTCTTTTCCGCCCCTTCGCCGTCGCCCGGCGTCACGTCGAGGACATCGACCTGCGCATGGTTTACCAGCGCGTCGAACGCACCTTGCGGATCGTAGATATAGGCGATGCCGCCGCTCATCCCGGCTGCAACATTACGCCCGGTCTTGCCGAGCACGCAGACCACGCCGCCGGTCATATATTCGAGCGCGTGGTCGCCGGTCCCTTCGACCACGGCAACCGCACCCGAATTGCGCACAGCGAAGCGTTCGCCTGCAACGCCTGCGAAATAGGCTTCGCCCGCGATCGCGCCGTAAAGGACGGTGTTGCCGACGATGATATTGTCGGTCGGATCGCGCGAGACGCCTTCGGGCGGCCTGACGACGATGCGTCCGCCGGACAGGCCCTTACCGACATAATCGTTGGCATCGCCCGTCAGGCTCATGGTGACGCCGTGGGCGAGCCATGCGCCGAAGCTTTGTCCGGCAACGCCGGTGAGGTCGATGCGAATCGTGTCCTGCGGCAGGCCGGCATGGCCGTATGCTTCCGCGATGCGGCCGGACAGCATGGTACCCACAGTGCGGTTCACATTGCGGATGTCGCGCGAAACCTGGACGGCCTGCCCGCTTTCGATCGCAGGCTTGCACGCCTTGATCAGTTCGACGTCCATCGCCGCGCCGAGGCCGTGATCCTGCGTTTCGGTGTGGTGCAGCGACCTGCCTTCTTCGAGCGGAACCTCGTGGAGGATGCGCTTGAGGTCGACACCATGCGCCTTCCAGTGGCGGCGCACGCGGCGCATGTCGACGCGGTCCACGCGGCCGACCATTTCCTCTACCGTGCGGAAGCCCATTTCCGCCATGATCTGGCGCAGTTCCTCGGCGACGAAGAAGAAGTAGTTGATGACGTGTTCGGGCGTTCCGGTGAAGCGCTTGCGCAGCACCGGGTCCTGCGTGGCGACGCCGACGGGACAGGTGTTGAGGTGGCACTTCCTCATCATGATGCAGCCCGCGGCGATCAGCGGGGCGGTGGCGAAGCCGAACTCGTCCGCGCCCAGCAGCGCGCCGATGGCAACGTCGCGGCCCGTGCGCAGGCCGCCGTCGACCTGCACCGCGATACGGCTGCGCAAATCGTTGAGCAGCAGCGTTTGCTGCGTTTCGGCGAGGCCGATTTCCCACGGGGATCCGGCATGGGTCAGGCTGGTCAGCGGCGATGCGCCGGTGCCGCCTTCATAGCCCGAGATGGTGAGGTGATCGGCCTTCGACTTGGAGACGCCCGCGGCAACCGTGCCGACGCCGACTTCGGACACCAGCTTCACGGAAATGCGCGCTTCGGGCTGCACGTTCTTGAGGTCGTGGATCAGCTGCGCGAGATCCTCGATCGAATAGATGTCGTGGTGCGGCGGCGGCGAAATGAGGCCCACGCCCGGCGTCGAATGACGCACTTTGCCGATGCGCTTGTCGACCTTGTGGCCGGGCAGCTGGCCGCCTTCGCCGGGCTTTGCGCCCTGCGCCATCTTGATCTGGATATCGTCCGAATTGACGAGGTATTCCGTCGTCACTCCGAAGCGGCCCGATGCGACCTGCTTGATGCGGCTGCGCATGGAATCGCCATTGGGCAGCGGCTGGAAGCGCTCCGGCTCCTCGCCGCCTTCGCCCGTGTTCGAACGTCCGCCGAGGCGGTTCATCGCGATGGCAAGGGTCGAATGCGCTTCGTGGCTGATCGAGCCGAAGCTCATCGCGCCGGTGCTGAAGCGCTTGACGATGTCGGAAGCCGGTTCGACTTCGGACAGGTCGAGCGGACGCTCGGCCTTCTTCAGTTCCATCAGTCCGCGAATGGTCAGCAGGCGTTCGGACTGCTCGTTCACACTCCTGGCGAACTCTTCGTAATTCTTCGGATCGCTCCCGCGAACGGCGTGCTGCAAATTGGCGATGTTCTGGGGGGTCCAGGCGTGGTCTTCGCCGCGGATGCGGTACTGGTAGATACCGCCCACATCGAGCATGCCCTTGTAGAGCGGGCTGTCGCCGAACGCCTGCGCGTGACGGCGCACGGTTTCTTCCGCCACCTCGGCAAGGCCGATGCCCTCGATCGTGGTCGCGGTGCCGGTGAAATAGGTATCGATGAAATCGCTCGACAGGCCGACGGCGTCGAAGATCTGCGCGCCGCAATAGGACTGGTAGGTCGAGATGCCCATCTTGGACATGACCTTCAGGATGCCCTTGCCGACCGCCTTGACGAAGTTCTTCTGCACCTCGCCCGCATCGAGTTCGGGCATTTTGCGCGCACGCAGATCTTCCAGCGTTTCGAACGCGAGGTAGGGATTGATCCCTTCCGCGCCATAACCTGCCAGCGCACAGAAATGATGGACTTCGCGCGCTTCGCCGGTCTCGATGACGAGGCCGGTCTGCATGCGCAGGCCCTGACGGACAAGCTGGTGATGGACGGCTGCGGTCGCCAGCAGCGCAGGCATGGCGATGCGGTCGGGCCCCTGGCCCCGGTCCGACAGGATCAGGATATTGGCATCGCCGAGCACGGCTTCGGTCGCGGCCCAGCACATTTCCTTAAGCGCCATGGCGAGGCCGTCCGCGCCGGTGCTGGCATCCCAGGTGATGTCGATCGTCGCAGTGCGGAAGGCCCCGTCGAGCGCCACTTCGACCGAGCGGATTTTCGCAAGGTCGTCGTTCGTGAGGATCGGCTGCTTCACCTCCAGGCGCTTGTGCGTACCGCCATCGCGGCCGAGCAGGTTCGGGCGCGGGCCGATCATCGACAGCAGGCTCATGACCAGTTCTTCGCGGATCGGGTCGATCGGCGGGTTAGTGACCTGCGCGAAGTTCTGCTTGAAGTAGTCGTAGAGCAGGCGGCTCTTCTGGCTCAGGACTGCGATGGGGGTGTCGGTGCCCATCGATCCGATCGGGTCCTCGCCCTTCGCGGCCATCGGTTCGAGGAAGCGCTGGATGTCTTCCTGCGTGTAACCGAACGCCTGCTGGCGGTGGAGCAAGGCGATATCGCTTTGCGGGATTTCAGACAGGTCCGGCTCGATATGGTCGAGGTCCTCGAGCTTGTACTGCGCCTTTTCGAGCCACGCCTCATAGGGTTCGGCAGCGGCGAGGCCGGCCTTCAGTTCCTCGTCCTCGACGATGCGGCCCTGTTCGAGATCGATCAGCAGCATCTTGCCGGGCTGCAAGCGCCACTTGCGGGTGATGTCCTCTTCGGCGAACGGCAGCACGCCGCTTTCCGAGGCGAGCACGACCAAATCGTCCTTGGTGGTGCAATAGCGCGCAGGGCGCAGGCCGTTGCGGTCGAGGCATGCGCCGATCTGGCGGCCGTCGGTGAAGCAGACCGCTGCCGGGCCGTCCCACGGCTCCATCAGGGCGGCGTGATATTCGTAAAAGGCGCGGCGCGCCGGATCCATCAGCTCATTCTTCGCCCAGGCTTCCGGCATGAGCATCATCATCGCGTGGGCTAGATCGTATCCGCCGGTCAGCAACAGCTCGAGCGCATTGTCGAGGCAGGCCGTGTCGGACTGGCCATGCGGGATCAGCGGCCACATCTTGTCGAGGTCGGCGCCCAGCAGTTCGCTTTCCATCGTGCGGCGGCGCGCTTCCATCCAGTTCACATTGCCGCGAACCGTGTTGATTTCCCCGTTATGCGCCATGAAGCGATAGGGGTGGGCGAGGCGCCAGCTCGGGAAAGTGTTCGTGCTGAAACGCTGGTGCACGAGGCCGAGCGCGCTGACGCAGTCGGGATCGCGCAGGTCGTCGTAGAATGTGCCGACCTGGTTTGCCAGCAGCAGGCCCTTGTAGACCACGGTGCGGCTGGAAAAGCTCGGGATATAGGCTTTGCTGAGGCCCGGGATGCCGTGCTTGTCTTCCAGCGCGGCGAGCGGGTTCAGCGTCTGCTTGCGGATCACCACCAGCTTGCGTTCGAAGGCATTGCGATCGACGCAGTTCTGGCCGCGCGCGATCACGCACTGGCGGATGACCGGCATGGAATCGATGACCGCCTTGCCCAGCCCGTCGAGCGTGACGGGCACATCGCGCCAGCCGACCACGCGCTGGCCTTCCTTTTCGGCAAAGCGCTCAAGCTGCTTTTCGACGAATTCGCGTGCTTCGTCCTGTTGCGGCAGGAAGCACATGGCGACGGCGTAATCGCCTTCTTCGGGCAGGTCGTACCCCTTTGCATTGGCCCATTTGCGGATCAGGGGATCGGGGGTCTGGATGAGGATGCCCGCACCATCGCCCAACAGCGGGTCCGCGCCCACCGCGCCGCGATGGTCGAGATTGGCAAGGATCGTCAGCGCCTGCGTAATGATGTCGTGGCTCTTCTCGCCCTTGATGTGCGCCACCATGCCGACGCCGCAAGCGTCGTGCTCATTGGCGGAATCGTACAAGCCCTGGGGGGCGGGAAAAGAAGAATGCGGAACCTGCATGCGCCGAGGCGTCCTCCAACCGGACCCGTCTCCATTACCGACCGAAGGGAAGGACAGAGGCGAGTCAAAATGTCGCAGCGCCGCATCTGGCGCTGCCAAAATTTCGCGAACCATCCCTTTGCAGGCACGAAACCGCTTTTGCAATGGCCCGGACGGGTAGCAAAATTTCACGCGGCCCAAGTTTTAGGGCGTTTTACCGCATTGCAGCATGGAGGAATTCGTATCCGCGCCCGGCGGACGTAGCGGCAGGAGTGGGTGGGGACGTCAGTCGACCCTGCCGACGCGGCCCAACTTGTCGAGCGCGCTGCGCAACGCGGCCTGCGGATCCTGTGCCGATTCGCCGCCCTCGCGCTCGGCCTCGCGGCGCAGGAAGGAGATCACCTGCTCGGTATCCTCGTCCCGCGAGGGCGCGGCTTCAGCGGCCTTGTGCGCTTCCAGCGCGGTGGCAAGACGCGCGGTCAGCTGGTCGAGTGAAAGGTCTTCAGCGGCGCGCACGGGGGCAGACGCGGGCGTGCCCTCTTCGTGGGGGGCGTCGATATGCGCGCCTTCGTCGAAAACCTCGTTTTCGACCTCGGTCTCGACCGGCTCATCGATCTCGACGAACTCCGCGGTCTCGGTAATGGCGATGCCGTCCTCGTCGATATCGTCGCGGGCCGAGAGAACGCGGGTTCGCGCCGGTTCCTCTTCGACGATCTCCTCGCGGGCGTCTTCGTCGGTCCATTCCTCCTCGAGGTCCGCATCGTCCCTTTTGGCGAGCCGCGCCGCGATGATCATCCCGAGCACCAGGCCGACAAGCGCGGCCACGGCTGCGACGGCGGCAAATCCCGCCATGCCGACAGGCGCTTCGAAATAGGGGTGCAGGCCGGCCAGGCCGGTGCGCGCGAAGTAGTAATCGCGCGCTGTGGGAGCCATCACGTACAGCACGCCCAGCGTCCCCGCGCCGAGCAGGAAGGCGAACCACAATCCCACCAGGGGGCGGAACCATGCGCGCTGCGTCATGCTGCTGTCTTCGGTATAGCTCATGCCTGCTTCAATCCCGTTCGCTTTGGCGCTGCCGCTTCTACCAGCGCCTGGTAAATCTCGCGATAACGCGCGACATTGCGTCCCCAGTCGTGCTGCGCGGCAACATGGCGGCGGCCTGCCTCGCGCATGGTATCCCACTTTTCACGGCGGTCGATCAGGTCTGACAGAGCCGTTGCGATCGCCCCCGGATCGTCGGGCGCGAACAGAGCGCCGGTCACCCCGTCCTCGATCAGTTCGCGGTGCCCGCCCACATCGCTTGCCGCGACGATCCTGCGCTGGGCCATCGCTTCGAGCGGCTTGAGCGGCGTCACCAGATCGGTCAGTCGCGATTTCTTGCGCGGATAGGCGAGCACGTCGATCAGCGAATAATAGCGGTCCACCTCGTCATGCGGCACGCGCCCGGTGAAGACGATCGCATCGGCCGCCGAGGAGGCGTTTGCCTGCGCCCGCAAGGCCCCTTCGCGCGGCCCGCCACCAACCAGCAGGAGGCACGCTTCGGGATGATGGTCACGCAAGGCAGGCATGGCGGCGATCAGGTCGTCCAGCCCTTCGTAATCGTAGAAGCTGCCGATGAAGCCGATTACCGGACCATTCCCAAGGCCGAGCTCAGCCTCAAGGGCATCGTCGCGCTGGCGCGGCTCTCCGAACAGCGACAGGTCGACGCCATTGGGCGAAAGCCGGATCTTGGCCGTGTCGTGCCCCCGTTCGGCGAGGTCGCGGCGCAGGCCCTCGCAGATCGTGAAGACGGCATCGGCGCGTTTGACGACGCGGTTTTCGAGCGCGCGGGTGAGGCGATACTTGGCCGAGCCTTCGCGACCCGTGCCATTGCCGACGGCGGCATCTTCCCAGAAAGCGCGGATTTCGTAGACCAGCGGGACGCTCAGGTTGTGGGCGGCTTTTAGCGCGGCCATGCCGCATAGCGCAGGCGAATGGGCATGGATGACGTCAGGACGCCATTGCGAGGCGACGCTTTCGATCGTTTCCTTCAGCGCCGCCACTTCGCGCATTTCGCGCACCACGGGCGGTCCCGACGGGGTGCCGGGGGTGCGATGGAAGACCAGCCCGTCCACTTCTTCGACCTGCGGCCCGTCTGCCGAATGGCGCTGCCCGGTCACGGCCCGCACTTCGCACCCTGCCGCCTGGAGGCTCTTCAGGATGGCGCGCGTGCGGAAGGTATAGCCCGAATGGAGGGGCAGCGAGTGGTCGAGGATGTGAAGGACCCGTGTCATTATCGCTATCCTGTGACACAACAGGCTTAACGACGCGTCAACCCTGTGCTGTTACCGGGTTGCGAGCCGTTTAGCGGGCAACGGGCGGGCCATAACCTAGCGTGATCGATTATTTCGCCATTTTTCTGACCCACGGGCTGATCGTGCTCGTGTGCTGGCGATTGCTTGCGCGCGAGGATCTGGACGATCCGCTGGCAGCACCGCCGCCTGCGCCGGGCAAGCAGGGCATGCGCAAGCGTCGCGGCCGTGACAAGGGACGCGGCGGCGATGTTTGACTTCATCATCCTCGCCTTTCTCGTGGTGCTCGTCGTGCTGGGCCTGCGACGACCCTTCATCTGGGTGCTGGCCTATCTGTACGTCGACATCGTCGTGCCGCAGCAGGTGGGGTACGTCTTCCTGCCCGATCTCAAGGTGTCTCTCATCACCTTCATCCTGGCGTTTGTCGGGTGGGCCATGTTCGACAACAAGAAAGGCAGCAAATTCACAGCGCGCCAGGGCCTGCTTCTGGCGCTGCTGATCTGGTGTGCATTCACGACTTCGATTGCAGACTTTCCCGAAAGTGCAGCATCGAAGTGGGCCTGGGTGTGGAAGTCGATGCTTTTCGCCCTGTTCCTCCCCTTGGTCCTGCGTACCAAACTCAGGCTCGAAGCAGCTGTCTATGTCTGTGTCCTGTCGCTCGCGACCATATTGATATCGGGCGGCATCAAGACCTTGCTCGGCGGCGGCGGTTACGGCGTGCTGGTTACGCTCTCCAAGAGCAATTCGGGAATTTACGAAGGCAGTACGCTTTCGACCATCAGTATCGCCTCGATACCATTGGTCTGGTGGCTTGCCCGTCATGGCAAGATTCTTCCCGGCGGGACCAGGGCGGCGCTGCTGTTTGCAGTTGCCCTGACAGCCGCATCTCTACTGGTGCCCATTGGAACGCAGACACGAACCGGGTTGCTTTGCATCGCCTTTCTCGCCGTACTGATGATGCGCACCGTCAAATACCGGTTCGTATATGCGGCGGCTGCAGCAGCCTTGGCGCTGCTTTCCCTGCCTTTTCTTCCGCAATCCTATCAGGAACGGATGTCGACCATTGTCGACCACCAGTCGGACCAGTCTGCCTCCACTCGTGTCGAGGTATGGAAATGGACGATCGACTATGTCGCCCAAAACCCGCTCGGAGGCGGGTTCGATTCCTTCCTGGGCAACTCTTTCACCTATGAAACGGTCGAGAAGGTGCGCGAAGGCAATGTTACGAGCACCGAACGACGCGAAGTCAGCGAAAGCGGCCGCGCATTCCATTCCGCCTATTTCGAAGTTCTCGGCGAGCAGGGGATCCCCGGCTTCGTTTTATGGGTCCTGCTTCACGCCACGGGGCTGATCGCGATGGAACGATTGCGCAGGCGCGGCTTGGCATCTGACGATCTTGATATGCAGCGATGGGGCGCGCTGGCCAATTCGCTACAGCAAGTGCAACTGGTCTACCTGCTTGGCGCTCTGTTTGTCGGCATAGCCTACCAGCCTTTTATCCTCATGGTTCTAGCTTTGCAGATCGGGCTGGCGACGGTCATCAAGAATGATGATCGCGTGGAAGCCGAGCGCGCCAGAAAACAGCGTCTGGCAGAGCGGCGCGAAAGCAAGCGGGAAGTCGCGACGTGATCGCCCCGCCCCTTCGACCGACGGTCCCGCAACTGCACCAATTGACCGGTTTGCGTGGACTCGCCGCATGGTTCGTCGTGCTTTATCACATACGCCTTTCCATGTCCGGGATCGTTTCTGCGGAAGCGATCTGGGTCCTGGGCAAGGGCTACCTTGCGGTCGATCTCTTTTTCATGCTGTCAGGTTTCGTGATGTGGCTCAATTACGGGCATCGGCTCAGGGGACACGGCTGGCGAGCAACGGCCGACTTCTGGTGGAAGAGGATCGCCCGGATCTGGCCGCTCCACTTGCTCGTGCTTGCCGGCATGGTGGCATTTGCCCTCGTCCTGGTGATGACGGAACGCAGCACCGACATGTATCCTTTCGCGGAATTGCCCATGCACCTGGTGCTGATTCAGAACTGGGGGTTCACAGACCAGCTGAGTTGGAACCATCCGGCGTGGTCGATCAGCACAGAATTGGCAGCATACTTGCTCTTTCCGGCATTCGTCGCAGCCCTTCACTGGAACAGGATCGGCACAGGTGGCCTCTTCGCGATCGCAGCGCTCCTGATTGCATTGCTGCACGGGGTCTTTGCCTATTTCGGCCATCGGGAATTGGGCCAGGATATCGCAAAGCTGGGATTGATACGTTGCCTCATCGAGTTTGCGGTCGGCGCTATGCTGTGCATGATTTGGCAACGCTGGTCCCGCGCAGGAGCACGCATAGCCTTCGCGGCAGGCGGCATATCTATGGCGAGTGTCGCGACTGGCCTATGGTTGCGTGTGCCGGAAACCGCTTTCGTGCCGCTGGCATTGGCAAGCGGTTTGCTCGCGCTCGCGCTTTCAGGCGGGGTTATCGCAAAGCTCTTCTCGAGCAGCCCCATGCGTTGGCTGGGGGATTTGAGTTATGCGACCTACCTCACGCACTTCTTCCTTTTCATCCTCTTCAAAATCGCTGTGGTTGGCGCCGATGGTCAGATGACCCTTGCGCAGTGCGCCGCCTTCCTCGCGATTGTGCTCATCGTTTCGGCTGGTCTCCATTATCGTTTCGAGCGGCCCGCGCAGAAGTGGCTTGTCTCTCGCATGCCCTACAAATCCGCACCAAGTGTGGGCGATGCCCGCGGCTAACTCGCCACGCGGCGCCGTAAGCACCCCAATGCCGTAACGGCAGCTTTGCGGCAGTTGCACAGCCCCTCTCCATGCGCCATGAGTCCGCGCGCAAATGCGATGCGGAGTCGCGTAATTCAGCAAGTTTTCGAGGAGAGCGAGCAATGACCCCCCAGGACGTAGCAGCCAAGGTCGGCGAACAGGTCGGCACCAGCGAATGGGTCGAAATGAGCCAGGAGCGCATCAACCAGTTTGCCGATGCGACCGGTGACCACCAGTTCATCCACGTCAACGAGGAAGCTGCCAAGATGACGCCGTTCGGCGGCACGATTGCCCACGGCTTCCTGACGCTTTCGATGATCCCCTACCTCACCGCGAACAGCGATGTGCCGCGCGTCGACGGGATCAAGATGGCCGTCAATTACGGCGGCAACAAAACCCGCTTCATCAATCCCGTTCGCTCGGGCAAGAGGGTCCGCGGCCACTGGAAGCTTCTCGAAATGACCGAGAAGCGCCCCGGCCAGTGGCAGCAGACAATGGAAATTACCATCGAGATCGAAGGCGAGGACAAGCCCGCCCTGATCTGTGAATGGATGACCATGTACTTCGTCTGATTTCTTTCCCCTCCCCGGGAGAAACAGACGTTCAACGACCAGATAGATTTAAGGAATGACCATGCGTGACGCAGTCATCGTTTCCACCGCCCGTACCGGTATGGGCAAGGCCTATAAGGGCGCTTTCAACTCGACGCCCGGCGCAACGCTCGGCTCCTATGCGCTGAAGCCCGCGATCGAGCGCGCCGGCATCGATGCTGGCGAAGTCGACGACGTGCTGTGGGGCGCCGCGCTCCAGCAGGGCGCACAGGCCGGCAACCTCGCCCGCCAGGTCGCGCTGCGTGCCGGTTGCCCGATCGGCGTTTCGGGCATGACCATCGACCGCCAGTGCTCCTCGGGCCTGATGACCATCGCCACGGCTGCCAAGCAGGTCATCACCGACCGCATGCAGATCGTCGCGGCGGGCGGCCAGGAGTCGATCAGCCTCGTGCAGACCAAGGAAATGCGGGTCATGCCCGACCCCGAACTGGTGAACATGCACGGTGCGATTTACATGCCGATGCTGCAGACGGCTGAAACCGTCGCCCAGCGTTACGGCATCAGCCGCGAAGCGCAGGACGAATACTCGCTCCAGAGCCAGCAGCGCACCGCCGCGGCACAGGAAGCCGGTATCTTCGACGACGAAATCGTCTCGGTCAGCACCACGCACAAGGTGATGAACAAGGAAACCGGCGAGGTTTCGGACGAAGACGTGACGATCGCCAAGGACGAAGGCAACCGCCCGTCGACCACGCTCGAAGGCCTCGCCTCGCTGCAGCCGGTCATGGGTCCGGGCACCACGATCACGGCTGGTAACGCCAGTCAGCTGTCCGACGGTTCGGCGGCAGTCGTCGTCATGGAAGCCAAGGAAGCCGAGAAACGCGGCCTCAACCCGCTCGGCCGTTACATCGGCATGGCGGTTGCAGGCACCGAGCCCGACGAAATGGGCATCGGCCCGATCTTCGCGATCCCCAAGCTGCTCGAACGTTTCGACATGAAGGTCGAGGACATCGACCTGTGGGAACTGAACGAAGCCTTCGCCGTGCAGGTCCTGTACTGCCGCGACAAGCTGGGCATCGACAACGACAAGCTCAACGTCAACGGCGGCTCGATCTCGATCGGCCACCCCTATGGCATGACCGGCGCGCGCTGCGTTGGCCACATCCTGCGCGAAGGCCAGCGGCGGAACGCCAAATACGGCGTCGTCACCATGTGCGTCGGCGGCGGCATGGGCGCAGCGGGTCTCTTCGAAATCTTCTGATCCGTCCCATCACAGACAAAAGAAGGGCGGCGCCGCGCAAACGGTGCCGCCCTTTTTCTTTCCCGGTAACAGGCGGATCAGCGGGCGCGGATATCGCCGCTGCCGTTTACCTCTCTCCGGGTGATGACGCGCGCGCTGCGATAGCTGATGTCGCCCGATCCGTTGACGTCTGCCGCTAGCTCTCCGACATCGCCTGCACGGATATCGCCCGATCCGTTGACCGACGCGACCAGCCGGTCGACCGACCCGATTGCTACATCGCCAGACCCGTTGATTGCCGCATCGACCCGCGCCGCGCGGACGGGGGCCAGGTCGATATCGCCCGAACCACCGATGCGTGCGCGAATATCGTCGACCGATCCGTCGATCTCGATATCTCCCGATCCACGGATCGACAGCGAGAGTGCGGGGGCATCCCAGCCTTCGAGGCGCACGTCGCCGCTGGCGTTGATCGTCACTTCCTGCAGGTCGGGGACCGAAAGGTAGGCAAGGATCGGCTTCTTCGTGCGGAAGCTGCCCTCTGTCGTCAGCGACAGCGTGTCGCCGTCCTTCCTCGCGTCGATCAGGCCGATGATATTGTCTTCGGCGACCAGCCGCAGCGAGGGCGAACCCTGCCGGATCACGACATCCACAGGGCCGTCGATGGCGAGGGCTCCGAATGCCGGAATGCGCCTGTTCTCTTCGACCACGACGCCCGATCCCACGATCTGGGTTTCGCCGCTGCGATAGACCGAGACCGACGTGTTGTGCGAGGTGGTGGTATGCGTTTGCGAACCCGCATTGGCGCTGTTGCAAGCGGCGAGCAAAGTGGCCGCAAGGGTGGCGGCGATGGTGAATCTGCGTGTCATCCTGTCCTCCCGATAGGTTTCGTTGACATTTGTAAACGATAAGCTGACATCGCCGTTCGGGTCAATTCCCGCTCGTCGTTTGCACTTGGTCGTTGGACGAATGGAAAATCACGGGCATACTGGCTTTTATGGGAGTGATGGAAATCATCGGGATAGCCGGAAGCGTCAGCCTGCTGGCGGGCTGGCGGCTTTACCTCAGCATCTTTGCGACCGGCCTCGCCATGCGGCTGGACGCGATCCCGCTGCCCGAACATTTGCAAAGCCTCGACGTGCTGGCGAACCCGTGGATCATGGGGATCGCCGCGATTGCGGCCGTGGCCGAATTCTTCGCCGACAAGGTCATGTGGCTCGATAGCGCATGGGATGCCGTCCATACCTTCGTCCGGCCCATCGGCGGTGCGCTGCTGGCGCTTGCCATCGTCGATCCCTCCGATCCCGCCACGCAGGTCGTCGCCTTCCTCCTGGGCGGCGGGGCTGCGCTGACGGCGCATGCCGGCAAGGCGGGTGCACGCGGCGTGGTCAATGCCAGCCCCGAACCGGTCAGTAATGTCGCGGTCTCCACAGTAGAGGACGTGGCAACGGTCGGCCTGCTCTACCTCGCTTACGAATATCCTTATGCGGCAGGCGCCATCGCGCTGGTGCTGCTGGGCCTCACTATCTGGCTGATCCTGACCGCCCGCAGGCTGATCCGCTCCTTCTTCGGCGCGGGCAAACCCGTCGACCCGCCTAGCGGCTGAGCAGGAAGACCGCGAATTCGGCGCGCAAATTCGCCGCGCCCGAAACCGGTTTCCCATTGGCGAAAAACCACTCGCGCTCGATCCGTGCGTTCTTTTCGCGCGCCAGTTCGCGAAAGTCCTTCACCGTCACGTGGTGAATGTTCTGCGTCTCGTACCAGCTGACCGGAATGGACCGGGTGACCGGCATGCGGCCGCCGAGCATCAGCGCGCCGCGCGTGCGCCAGTGGGCGAAATTCGGGAAGGAAACGAAAGCCTGCTTGCCCACGCGCAACAGCTGGTCGAGCATGAGGTCGGGCCGCCGCGCGGTCTGCAGCGTCTGGCTGAGCACCGTGTAGTCGAAGCCCTTGTCCGGATAATCCGCAAGCGCGCTGTCGGCATCGCCCTGCACGACCGAAAGCCCCTGCGCCACGCAGCGTTCGACGCAGCCTCCGTCGATTTCGATCCCGCGCGCGTCCACCCCCTTCGACGCGCGAAGTTCCGCCAACAGGGCGCCGTCGCCGCAGCCGATATCGAGCACGCGGGTGCCCGGTTCGATCGCGGAGGCGATGGCGGCAAGGTCGGGGCGAAGGGCGCTCATTCGATGAAGCCTTTCACCACACGATCGAGTGCGGGGACATCGAGCAGGAAGCTGTCGTGCCCGTGCGGGGCGGACAATTCGACGAAGCTCACCGCCGCGCCTGCTGCATTCAAGGCATGCACCACGTGGCGGCTCTCGGCGGTCGGATAGAGCCAGTCGCTGTCGAAGCTGACGAGGCAGAAACGCGCCTCGGTCTTGGCAAAGGCATTGGCGAGCTTGCCGCCATGCTCTTCCGCCAGGTCGAAGTAATCCATCGCGCGCGTGATATAGAGATAGGAATTGGCGTCGAACCGCCGCGTGAAGCCGCTGCCCTGGTAGCGCAGATAGCTTTCGACCTGGAAATCGGCATCGAAGCCGAAGCTCTTAGTGTCGCGATCTTGCAGGTTGCGCCCGAACTTGCCGGTCAGCGCTTCCTCGGAAAGATAGGTGATGTGCGCGGCCATCCGGGCGACGGCCAATCCGCTGTCGGGCTGGCTCTCCTGCGCATAATAATCGCCCTGGTGCCAATTGGGATCGGCCATGACGGCTTGCCGGCCGAGTTCGTGGAAAGCGATATTCTGGGCAGAGTGACGGCTGGTCGATGCGATCACGAGCACGCGTTCGGCCCGGTCCGGCCAGTTGGCGGCAAGGCTCAGCGCCTGCATCCCGCCCATCGATCCGCCGACCACGGCGTGCAGCCTTTCGATGCCGAGCCCGTCGAGCAGTGCGACGAGGCCGCGCACCATGTCGCGGATGGTGATGACGGGAAACCGCATGGCGTAAGGCTTGCCGTCGGGCGCTTCGCTCGCCGGGCCGGTAGAGCCCATGCAGCTGCCCACCACGTTGGCGCAGACCACGAAATAGCGATCCGTGTCGATGGGCTTTCCGGGTCCGACCATGCGCTCCCACCAGCCGGGCTTGCCGGTTACCGGATGAGGCGAGGCGACATACTGGTCGCCCGTCAGCGCGTGACAAAGCAGGATCGCGTTCGAACCATCCCCTGCCAGCGTGCCATAGGTCTCGTAAGCAATCTCGGCGCCATGCAACTCTCCCCCGCCGTCGAGCGGCAGCGGATCGGTCAATTGCAAAACTTGTGACGCCCCGGCCATTCCTTGGCCTCTACAGCCAAGGCAGGTGCTTGTCGAAGGGCCGTTTTTCTTTCATGCGAACAAGCCGCGATGACAGACACAGCCGACAGCGCCGCCCGCCCGACAATGAAGCCCTGGATCGAGGCGATCCATGCCTATGTGCCGGGCAAGTCGAAGGGCAGCGACGGGCGCGAACTGGTCAAGCTTTCGGCCAATGAAAACCCGCACGGCTGCAGCCCGCTCGCGCTGGAAGCGCTGGCAGATATCGCCAATCCGGCGCTCTATCCCGATCCCGACAGCACGGCCCTGCGCGAGGCGCTTGGCGCGGCCCACGGGATCGATCCCTCGCGCATCGTGTGCGGGGCGGGATCCGGAGAGCTGCTGCATGGCGCGGTGCAGGCCTATGCGGGCCCTGGCGACGAGGTCCTATGCGCGCGCTATTCCTTCTCGCTCTACCCGCTGCTCGCGGCAAAGGTCGGCGCAAGTATCGTTTACGCGGACGATGACGATCACGCCCCCAGCGTCGATGCCTTGCTGGCGGCGGTAACCGACAAGACCCGCGTGGTCCTGCTCGACAATCCGAACAATCCGGTCGGCACATGGCTCGACCGGGACGAGGTCGCGCGCCTCCACGATGGCCTGCCGCGCGATGTGCTGCTGGTGATCGACCATGCCTATGTCGAATACCTGGCCCCCGGCCTGGACGATGGCGGGATGGAGCTGGCGGCGCAGCACGACAACGTCCTCGTCACGCGGACATTCTCCAAGGCGTTCGGCCTTGCGGGGGAGCGGATCGGCTGGGCGACCGGGGCTGCGGAGATCGTGGGCGCGCTCAACCGCCTGCGCGGCGCTTTCAACGTGACGGCAGCAGGGCAACGCGCAGCGCTTGCGGCAGTCGGGGACATGGCTTTCGTCCGCAAGTCCTGCGAAGAAAACCTTGCCGCGCGCGATGCTTTCGAGCGGCAGATCGCGGCACTCGGCAACCACGGCCTCAGGGCCAAGCCGAGCGAGGCCAATTTCGTGCTCGTCCTGTTCGAAGGCGCGCTGAGCGCGGATGCTGCATTGGAGGCTTTGGCCGAAGGTGGTTTTGCCGTGCGGCACTTGCCCTCACAGGGGCTTCCCCATGCGTTGAGGATCACTATCGGCACGCGTGAGCAGATGGGCGAGATCGCGGCAATCCTCGCCAAGGCGTGCGAGGCAGCAGCGTGACCATCGACCGCGTCGCCATCATCGGTCTCGGCCTTATCGGCGGGTCGATCGGCCTCGCGGCGGGCAAGATGGCTCCGCATATAGCGACCACGGGTTGGGATGCCGATCCCGATGTGCGTGCACGGGCCGCGGAGCGAGGTCTGGTCGCCACAGTATGCGAAACCGCCAGCGATGCGGTCGCGAATGCCGATCTGGTGGTGCTGTGCGTACCTGTCGGAGCGATGGAAGAAGCGGCGCGCGCAATCTCTGGCTCGCTCAAACCGGGCGCGATCGTCAGCGACGTGGGCTCGTCCAAGGCGAGCGTTGCGGCGGCACTCGCAAAGGCGCTTCCGGATGCGACGGTCATCCCTGCGCATCCCGTCGCCGGTACGGAGAAAAGCGGTCCGGAAGCAGGCTTTGCCGAACTCTTCCGCCATCGCTGGTGCATCGTCACGCCGCCCGAAAATGCTCCCGAAGAGGCTGTCGCCGACCTTGCCGCATTCTGGGAGATCCTCGGCGCCAAGGTCGAGATCATGGATGCCGCGCACCATGACCTGGTGCTCGCCGTGACGAGCCACATTCCCCACCTCATCGCCTACACCATCGTCGGCACCGCGTCCGACCTTGAGGATGTGACCCGGGGCGAGGTCATCAAATACTCCGCAGGCGGCTTCCGCGATTTCACCCGCATTGCCGCGTCCAATCCCGTCATGTGGCGTGATGTGTTCCTGTCGAACCGCGATGCAGTGCTCGAAGTGCTGGGGCGTTTCACCGAGGATCTCACCGCGCTCCAGCGCGCGATCCGCAATGGCGATGGCGATACGCTGCACGATTTGTTCGACCGCACGCGCACGATCCGCCGGTCGATCATCGAAGAGGGGCAGGACGATGCGCGGCCGGACTTCGGCCGGTCCGACCACTGATCAGTCGTTGAGCGCGTTGATCGCGTCGAGGACCCGCGCTTCGACCTCTTCACGCGGAAGGCCTGCGGGGATCGTCTCGCCGAAGCGATAGGTGATCGTGCCCTTCTTCTTGAGGCCGCGATGGTACAGCGGACCGCTGTTCACCGCGACTGGCACGACGGGCAGGCCGATCATCTTGTAGATTCCGGCAAAGCCAGATTGCAGCCGCCGCCGCTCGCCATGCGGGACGCGCGTTCCTTCCGGGAAGATGACCAGCGGGCGGCCTTCGGCAGAGCGCGCCTTGGCCGAGCGGATCATCGTCATCAGTGCTTTCGCCCCCTGTTCGCGGGCGACGAAGATCAGACCGTAGGCGGCCGCCGCGCGGCCCCAGCCGGGAATGCCGTGGAGCTCCTTCTTCGCGAAGACGGCCGGGCTGTCGAACAGCGTCGGTGCATCGATCGCCTCGAAGAAGCTTTCGTGCTTCACCGCGTAGAGTGCAGGCCCTTCGACCGGGCCGCCTTCGATCACGAGCTCGATGCCGAGGAAAGTGCGCATGCACCAGCGCTGCCAACCGCTCCAGTCCTCTACCCGTCTGCGGAAGGCGGGTTTCGAGAAGGGCACGCAGGCCAGCGCTGCGGCAGTGATGAAAATCGAGCCGAAATAGAACGTCAGGTAGAACGCGATATTGCGCAGGACTATCATCGGATCAGACCGGCAGCCCCTGCGAGATTTCGGACGCCAGCAGCTTGTTGTATTCGAGGAACAGCGTCTGCAGGTCAGGATGCGAAGGCACCGCGTCCCTTACCAGCGTGGTTTCCGCAGGCAGCACACTCGCCACTTCCGAATAGGCACGCGCCATATGCCAGTCGGTCGTCACGAGGCGGGCGGAGGTGAATTCCTTTTCGGCCATCCACTGCGCGACTTCGCCTGCGTTGCTGCGTGTGTCGACGGCAAGATACCCGAGAGTGACGCAGCAATTCATCGTCCTGCGAGAGACATCGAACTGGGCGGCGAATTCGCCTTCCTTGACCTCCGGGTCGACGCCCGAAACGAACATTTCCTGCGCCTGGCCTTCGGCGACGACTTCCAGCCCGCGGGCAATCCGGCCCGGCCCGCCCGTCAGCACGATGACGGCATCGGTCTCTACTTCCTTGGCAGGCGAGGGCAGGGTCACCGAAAAGGCGACGAAGCCGAAGGTGTAGAGCAGCACGAGGGCGGCGACGAAGCGAAGGATCACAGCATTTTCCGCAAGGATGCGAGGACGGTCATGCGTGCCGTGTAGACTGCAATGACGACGGCGAAAAGCGGGACCATGGCCAATATGACCCAATCGATCGCGGACAGTGACCCGCCTGCAACCATACCCGAATCAAGCGCGGCAAACCTGTTGGCGAGCAGGGCTATCGCCCCTGCGCCCAGCACCAGTCCAAGCAGCCCGCCTGCGATCGCATCAAGCAGGATCGAGCGCTGGAACACGCTGGCGATCTGTGCATCGCTGCCGCCGAGCAAGTGGACGATCTCGATCGTATCGCGATTGCCGCCGAGGGCATTGCGCGCGGCCAGCCAGACTGCCGCCACGCCGGCAAAGGCAAGCAACCCGATCAGGGACAAGGCCATGAACTGCAAGGTGCGCAATGCGTCCAGCACCGGGGCGAGCCACGTTTCCTGGCTGTCGATCCGGGCGGACGGCGCATAGGCTGCGATCCGGGTTTCCAGCTCCGCCAGGGCATCGTCATCCACTTCCGCAGCCAGTTCCAGATCGATCAGGGCGGGCAGCGGGACGGCATCGACCGCTTCACCGGACCCCAGCCAGGGCTCCAGCAGCGCGGCAACTTCGCTCTCGGGCACCATGCGCAGGCCCGTTACCGCCGGATCCTCACGCAGCAGGCCGGCTATGCGGCGCGCCTGTTCGGCCCGTAAATCATTGTCCGCCTCGATGATCTGGACCGTAGCGCTACCGGCGAGGTCCCCCCTGGCGCTGGCGGCGAGATTGGAAAGGGCCAGCGCGCCACCTGCGGCAAGGACGCAGAGCGCGACCATGATCGCGATGACCCATGGCACCGGTCCTCCGAGGCGCGTGCGCGGAAGGAGGCTTGCCGCCCTGCGCCCGCGGAATGGAGCGAGGCCCCGATCGACCGCTCGGCCCAGGGTCGGAGGTTTGCCGGTCATGCCTCTACCCCGCTCGGCGCGCGCTTGGGCGGATAGCGCAGCGCTCCGGTCGGATCGGAAAGCGTACCCTTGTCCAGCCGCATGATAAGGCTTTCGGGCACTTTCCTGATCAGCTGGTAGTCATGGGTCGCGACGACGACTGTCGTGCCCAGCCGGTTGAGCGCCTCGAACAGGCGGATGAGCTTGAGCGCCATTTCGGGATCGACGTTGCCGGTCGGTTCGTCGGCGACGAGGATTTCCGGGCGGGCGATGACGGCGCGCGCAATGGCAACGCGCTGCTGCTCGCCGCCGGAAAGGGTCGCGGGCCGTGCATCGGCACGGTGACCCAGCCCGACCCAGTCGAGCATGTCGTTGACGGGCCCGGCCAGGTCGCGCTCCCTCACTCCCGATACGCGCAGCGGCAAGGCGACATTGTCGAATGCGGACAGGTGGTCGACCAGCCGGAAATCCTGGAAGACCACGCCCATGCGGCGGCGGAAGCCGGGCAATTCGTCGCGCGGCATGGTAATCACGTCGGTGCCGAACATGCGCATCCCGCCGCGGGAGGGGCGCTGGGCGAGATAAAGCAGTTTCAGGAGAGAAGTCTTCCCCGCCCCGCTGGCGCCGGTGAGGAAATAAAACCGGCCCGGAAACAGGGTGAAGGAAATATTCGACAGCACCTCGCGCTCGGTGCCGTAGCGCAATCCGACGTTGTCGAACTGCACGATCGCGCTTTCCTTTGCGCTCATCGGCCTGGTTTCGCCGAGAAAAAGAGGTGAATTAGGGCCGACATCGTCCAATTGGAGCCTATAACCGCGCTTCGATGTGGAAAAAAGCCGCTTGGGGCTTTCACGCACAGATGCGCCGCTTGTCGCGATTCGCACCAATGCGTAAGGCTTTCATCCACCATGATTATCGCCTGTCCCGCCTGTAGCACGCGTTATGTCGTTCCCGACAACGCAATCGGTGTGGACGGCCGGACCGTTCGCTGCGCAAAATGCAAGCACTCCTGGTTCCAGGATGGCGCAGATGTCGAAGGGGTTCAGGCGAGCGAGGCCGCTGCACCGCCGCCGCCTCCGCCGCCACCCCCTCCTCCTCCTCCGCCGCCGCCGGTCACGGAAGAGGATGTGCAGGCCCGCCCAGGCTTCACATTCGATGAAGGCGACGCCGGTCTGGATGACGAGGACGTTTCTGCCAATGATGGCGAAGTGGCGCCCGATTTCGACGAGACGCATCCGCCTTCCTACGACGACGTAGAGCCGACCCCGCCGGTCTATACCGATGATGACGAGGGCGACTTCGTGTCGCGCTTCGATCATTCACCGCCCTTCCGTCCGCGCCGCAACATGATGAAGCTGTGGACCTGGGCCGCCGCGATATTCGCGGTCCTGGCGCTTGGCGCGGTAGTCGCCATCACGCAATTCGGCACGCCGTCCTGGTGGCCGGTCGACAAGCCGACTTTCGGGCAGGCTCAGCCCGATCTCGAATTGCGGTTCCCTCCGGAAGCGCAAAGCTGGCGCGAACTCGAAAACAAGACCTACCTGTTTTCCGCCCGGATCGAGGTTGAAAACACCTCTCGCGAAAGCCGTGACCTTCCGCCGATCCAGATCGTCATGCTCAACGAGCGCGAGGACCAGGTCTTCACCTGGATCGTCCAGCCGCCGCAGCCGACCCTGGCGCCGGGCGAAACGGTGACGATCGACGAGGCGAGCACGCAAGTGCCGCGCAATGCGGTCTATGCCGACGTGGGTTGGGCGCCGCTTTAGAATTTGCATGAACAAGGTGCTTGCGGGGGCGCAGTCTCGCTGCTAGTGGCGCGCTCCTACCGGCGGTAGCACGCCTCCTGCGCATGCGGGATTCGCTACCGGATTTGACTGTGTGCGGTCGTGGCGGAACTGGTAGACGCGCAACGTTGAGGTCGTTGTGGCCGCAAGGCCGTGGAAGTTCGAGTCTTCTCGACCGCACCAACAGTCCCCTATCTCCCGATCATGAAGCTGCGGGCAGGCATCGGCAACATTGCTTGTCGCTGCCGCATAGCGGGCTTAGACCTTTCTTGCTGCACCGGAAGGATTCGGGCGGCCGGAGAGCGTGATCGATGCAATGGCTGGATAAGGACGGCGAGCTACCGCAAGCTCTGGGAACCGTGCTCGACAAGAGCAAGGTCTCGCTGTCGCTGGCCGATCTTCGCATGGAGGATGCCCCGCTCGTCGGCGTGAACAAGGCTTTCACCGCCATGACGGGCTACTCGGCAAGTGAAGCGCTCGGCAGGAATTGCCGCTTCCTCCAGCCTGCGGGCGGAGCCGGTCCCGTGCGCCAGCGGATGCACGATTTTATCGCCAACCCCAATTTGAGCGAGGGCAAATTCCTCGTGCCTAACGTCAAGGCCGACGGGACGCCTTTTCTCAACCTGATTTATCTGTCAAAGCTAAATTTACGCAATGAAATCGTGTACATACTGGGCTCCCAATTCGAGGTGGCGCAGCGCGGGGACGATGCGTTGCAAATGTACGAGACCGCGTTGAAGCAGGACATTCGAAGCCTGCGCGAGGTGGTCGGGGAATTGGGCATGGTGATGCTGGGCACCTATGAACAACTGGCATCCAGCCATTCGATAATCGCGGAAATGCGATTGTCCGACTTTAGGGGGTATCTGTGAGCGAGGGTCTGGAAAAGGGTGTGCCCGTCGTAGCTATCGGGGCGTCGGCCGGAGGACTGGAGGCGCTCCGCGAGGTTTTTGGCGCGCGCAGCGAGACAACAGGCCTCGCGTTCGTGATCATCCAGCATCTCGACCCCACGCACGAATCGCTCATGGCACAACTGATCGAGCGCTACACCTCCATGACCGTTACCCAGGCCGAGGGCGGAGAAGTTCTCGAGGCCGACCACATCTATGTCATCCCGCCGGGCCACGGGCTTGCAGTGACGGATGGAGTGCTGAAACTCACCGAGTTTTCCGATCCGCGTGGCCAGCGCCGGCCGATCGACGATTTCTTCGATAGTCTCGCCAACGACCGTAATCATCTGGCCGCTTGCGTTATCCTTTCTGGTACCGGTGCAGACGGCAGCCGGGGCCTGCGCGCGATCAAGGAAAATGGTGGCCTGGCAGTAGCCCAGGATCCGGACACGGCCCGGTATGACGGGATGCCTGTCTCTGCGATTGCGACCGGACTGGTCGATGTTACTGCAAAGCCTGCCGATATTATCGATGTCGTCAGCGACTTTTTTGATCGGGCACCGACCGAAGAGATCGAAGGCGAGGCCCGCGAGGTCGCCGACCGGATCGACGAGCTATGCGAGGTCTTGCGCGAAACGGTGGGGCATGACTTTTCGCGCTACAAACGCTCCACCCTTGTGCGTCGGGTCGCCCGAAGGATGCAGGTCCTCTCGATCGAGGATGCAGGAGAATACATAGACCGCATGCGGTCCGATGGGGACGAATGCCAGGCCCTGTTCCAGGACCTCTTGATCAATGTTACGCAATTTTTCCGCGATGGCGAAGATTTCAGGACGCTTCACGCGCAAGTCATCGAAACCATCGTGCGCAATGCCCGCGACCGGCAGGAAGTGCGGGTCTGGGTTCCCGGCTGTTCGAGCGGCGAGGAAGCCTATACGATCGCGATGTTGTTTGCGGAATCGATGCGCCGCGAAGACAAGCGACCCTACATCCAGATTTTCGCGACCGATATCGACGACAAGATGCTCGATATCGCGCGCAGCGCGACCTATCCGGCCTCTGCGCTGCCGGATATCCCTGCCGAATACCAACATCATTATGTGATCGGCGGAACGGATACTTTCTCCATGACCCCGCAGATCCGGGACATGGTACGCTTCAGCCTGCACAATGTCGTGCGCGACCCGCCGTTCTCGAAGATCGATATCGTTTCCTGCCGGAACCTGCTGATCTATTTCAACGAGGAACTGCAGAAAACCGTGCTGCCCCTGTTCCATTTTTCCTTACGAGACAGTGGCTACCTTTTCCTCGGTACTTCGGAAGGGATCGGACGGTTCGATGACCTGTTCGAGACGGTGGACCAGAGCGCCCGCATCTTCAAGCGCCGGAACGTGAAGAGCAGCTACAACCTGCAACTCGCCAAGACTAATGCACCGACGTACGTCCGCAGGCGGGAGCGCAGCGACGCCCAGTCGGAACCGCGCCCTACAGGCAATACAGAAATCGCGGCATTGCGCCGGATTGCCGACAAATATTCTCCCGTCAGCCTGATCGTGGACCAGGAAGGAACCTTGCTGCAGAAATGGGGCGCGGCAGGCCGATACCTGGAATTCCCCGACCGACTCGAACGCACTGTTCACGTTCCCACGCTCGCGCGTCCGGGCCTGCGCGAGGTTATCGGACCACTCTTGCGCAAGGTCGTCGAAGGACAGACGCGCCTCGTTGCGCGTGATCAGGAAATCACGACCGAATTCGGCCGGATCAAGACCTCGGTCCTGTGCGAACCTATCGGTCCTGGTGGCTATCTGATCGTCATCCGCGAAACGGGTGCCTTGCAACCCTTCGATGAAGCGGAATTCGAAGAATTCGAAATCGGGGATGGCCAACTCCAATTCCTCGAAGAGGAACTGCAGAATACCCGCCACCGCCTGCGTTCGACGGTGGAGGAACTTGAGACCACAAACGAGGAGCTCAAGAGCAGCAACGAAGAAATGATGTCGATGAACGAGGAGCTCCAGTCGACTAACGAGGAGCTCACGACGGTCAACGACGAGTTGAAAACCAAGGTCGACCAGGTGACGGTCGCCAATGCCGATCTGAAAAATTTCTTCGCTACTACCGAGCTGATGGTGTTGGTTGTCGACGGCGATCTCAACCTGCGCAGCTTCACCGAGGCGGCTACGCAAATCTTCCCGATCGACGAACGCGATGTCGGTCGCCATCTCGATGTTCTGCCTTCGCTACTGAAGGATCAGAGCTATCTGCGCATGGCCAAGGCCGCTGCCGCGCAGGGGCGTTCGGAGGATTACCACACCTCGCTGGAAGACGGGTCGCGCGAGTATATCGGACGCATCATCCCTTACCGCCAGATGGACGGCGAAATCGACGGCGCAACGATCGTCTTCACCGATGTGACCGACGCGTTGACGATGGAACGCGACCTGCGCGAGGAACGCGAACGGCTGCGCCTGGCGCTAGAAGTCGCGAAGATCGGTATCTGGGAGTACGAGCCCGCTACCGATCGCACAGTGCTCGACAGGACGGAGCGGCTCCTGCTCGACTTGGGCGACGATGAAGGTGACACCATGGAACCGATCCTCGCCAAGCTACCGGGACCGGACCGGGATCGCATCAATACCGCGCTACGCCGCGCCATGGATGGCGAGAAAGACTTCGACGAAGTATTCTCCCTGCCGCTTAAAGACGGCAGCACGCGCTGGCTGCATGGTCTGGGACGGCGCATCATGAGTAGCGAAGGCGCGAAGTTCATCGGCGTGACCTACGACATCACGGCGGAACGCGAGATCCTTGCCGAGCGCGAGATCATGCTGCGCGAGATGAACCACCGGGTGAAGAACCTGTTTGCGGTGATCGCGGCCATGGTCGCGATCTCGCGGCGCGAGGCGGACAATCTCGACGATTTTGCAGAAGACCTGCGCAATCGCATCCACGCGCTCGGGCGCTCGCATGCCCTGACTACGCGTCATGCGGATGGCGGCTCGGTCGGACTTCGCGAATTGCTCGAGACGGTACTTGCACCGTCGCATGAGAACCAGAAGCTCAAATTCGACGGGCCCGACGTCGACATTCCCAACGCCAAGCTGACTTCGGTGGCACTTATCCTCCATGAATGGGCGACCAATGCCTCCAAATACGGGGCGTTGGGCGATGAAAGCGGATCCGTGACAGTCAATTGGCAGGTCGAAGACAACGACTTGCGCCTCGACTGGATTGAAAACGGGAGCACGGGGAAAGACGGCACCGGCAAGGGTTTCGGCACCCGCCTGCTCGAAGTAACCGCGCGGCAGCTATCGGGACGGGTAGAAGGCGAGAAGGCGGAAAACGGCTACCGGCGTAGCCTGGTCTTCCCGCTCAGTGACAGTGGGCCGCCCGCTCCGCCAAGCCCTGCTTGAGAGCTTTCAGCAGGTCGCTTTCGCAAACCGGCTTGTCGAGGCGGGGTTCACTCTTGAATTCGGTCGCCAATTCTTCGTGACGCAGGTTCGCGCTGACGAAGACGATATGCGTGCCGCTTTCGCGAAGCTTGCGCGCCAGGGGCCATACGGGACGGGCGTTGAGATCGATGTCCAGCACCGCAGCGCGCGGGGTTTCTTCGCTCACCATGTCGAGCGCCTCGTCGAGCGAGGTGGCCGGTCCCAGGACGTCGTAACCGGCGTCGACGAGAGTCATCTCGAAATCGAAGGCGATCAAGGCCTCGTCGTCGACGATCAGGATCCGATTGGATAGCGACACGAAAATTCTTCCCCTTTGCGGGTCAGAATACCTTCGTCGGCAAAAGGTTTCGCAGTTTATGACATTTGTTCCGGCGAGGGACGGTTCAGCGGTTGTCGATCGGGCTCATGGACCACCAGGCGCCTCCATTGCGCTGGACCTTGTGGCGGCCCAGATCGCGCAGGCAGGCCATGAAGCCGGGCTTGAACATCTCGGTGCCTTTCGAACAGTCCGCCTCCACGCACTGGCAGTCGAACGTATCCCACTGGTCGGCAGTGGTGAGATAGATGTCGCCATAGGGGTTCAAAAGGCGCAAGCCGGCGATGGCGCCCACTTCGCTTTCATTGACCAGTAGGTCATACCCGCGCTTCCCGTTGAGGATCGGGCCATCCTTCGTATCGAGGCCGGGATCCGCCACGCGCGTCGTCGGCCCGTTGCGCACGACGAAGAAGGCGGGGGTGACCGCCCGCCTTTCGGCGCCGTTGGGATGTTCATCCTCCGGCAGGCCGGCGTGGCGGCACACGCTCTGGTGCATCCGCTCCATCGATCTTTCAAAGAAGACAGAGCGCCTGACGCCGCCATCGTATAGCGCGCGGGATCCCTTGCTGGACCCGGTCACGCGCAGCTGCTGGTGGAACACCGGCATAGCGGAAGATGCCATCGCCGCAGCGCTCAAGGCGTCGACCGCCTTTTCGTTGTCGGGTTCGTCGCGAACCAGGCCGCGCACATCGACATAATGGAACAGGCCGCAATTCGCCTCGACGAAGCCGATGTAGCCGGCGATCTTCGATTGGCGCAGTGCGTCGAGAAGAGTGGCATCTCCGTTCTCGAATATGGCGTTGCGAATGCGCTTTCGTAGCGGCGCAGTACCCGCCTGCGCACCGCGCAAGGGCAGCATTTCAAGGCCGGTGTTGCGCACCACGTCGCGCTCGGTACGCGGAGAATAGCCCCACTCCAGCCGGTCCATCGCATAGCGCCGGGTCTGCACCGGTTGGGACTCGTCCAGCGCCACCATAAGCAGCAGGGTCTGCAGCGATCCGGTGGAAATGCCGGTGATGATCTTCACGTCGCGCATCGCGAGGTCCCGGCCGCTGGCATCGTGCATGGTGCGGAAAAGCCCCGCGCCATAAGCGCCCCACTGCCCCCCGCCCGAAAGCATCAGCACCTTCGCGCCCGGCGCATTGTGCGGCTCGTCCGGGTCATGCGCGAGCTTGCGGCCATGTTCGTCGTGGCCATGCAATGCGCATTCTTCGACCAGCTTTTCGAGATCGTCGCCGAGCGGGTCGCTGTCATGACCGGCATGATGGCCGTGCCCGGCTTTGGCGATGACCGACTGGTTGTGCGGAGTGGGCGCATCGCGCTGTATGTCGCGGATGAAGCGGTTGGGCGCTGCCTCGTGCACATGGTCGTGGAAGTGGCTGCAGGGAACCTCGTGCGGTCCCCAGTTGAACAGCTTGCGCCCGATGAAGAAGAACAGGAACGGCAGGCAGAAGCCCACCACGAGGTAAAACAGGTTTTCCAGCATCGTCGCTTGCCCCCTCGACAGCCACCAGTCGGATTTTGCCTATAGGGTTTACGCTGTAATGCCTATTGGAGAGGGACGACATCGGGGGAACAATTGATGCGCATCGAACGCAAGCGTGGCGGGCCGTGGGTGAACGAGCACCGCTCGATCTTCAAATTCATGCGCCGGACGGTCGATATTCACGAAGATTCGGGCGATGACGTGGCGAGCGTTCTTGCGCAGCGACGGGACGCGATGGGCGAGCTCATCGACTACGAGGCCAAGCGCGACCGCGAGCTGTGCGTGACCGGGTCCGGCTGGTCGCAGAGCAAGCTGTTCCACGGTCTTTCCAGCCATGTGACGACCGATGGCGACGAAGGCATCTGGCCGGTCCCCGACGAGGCATTCCTCGACAGCGTGAAGAACCGCGGTCGCTATGTGCTGGTCACCGGAGGGACGAAGATACACCGGCTGATGGACTGGCTCGGCAAGCCGGAGCGCGACCTTTCGCTGCGCACGGCCGGTTCGCATAAAGGCCAGAGCGTTGCGGGCATGGTGGCCACCGGATCGCACGGCTCGACGCTCGATGAAACGGGCTGCGAAACGCATGTGAGGGGCATGGTTCTCTCGACCGGCAAGGGCGAGGCGGTATGGCTGGGCGATCCTGACAAGCCCGTCCTCAAGGAAGCCTGGATCCAGCGGTTTGCCACTCCCCGCGATCCGACCCATTTCGCGGCTGCGCGGGTCCATCTCGGCGGCATGGGTTTCGTTTCGGCCTACCTCATCGAAGCGGTGGAGGAGTTTTACTGCGGCTTGGTCAAGCGTGCTCGCGTGCTCCCTGCCGACTGGGCCGACCTCATCGCGCAAGGGCGCTTTGCCGAGGCGATGGGCGACATAACCCAGGGCCGCACGCCGCATTATTACGAGCTGACCTTCGACCCGTTCGCAGCGGAGGACGAAGAAGTGCTCGAGACGATCTGGCTCGACATCGAGACGACGGCCAAGCCTGTCCTAGATGCCGCCCCCGTCAGCCGGACATCGTTCGAAGCGCTGGGCGAGCAGGCGGCGAAGGGGGTGAAGCAGATCACCGAGAACCCGCTCGCTCCTGAAATGATCGAGGCCCGCCTGCGCGATCTGATCGATGTGCCCGGCATGATTTTCGACGACTTCAAGGAGCATGCCTGCGACGAGCGCGACGTGCCGCGCACGCTTCCGCAGCTGACGGCTCAGTGGGAGCCGCACCGGCTTTTCGGGCTGAGGGTTGATGTCTACAATGCGGCCTTCGCAGTGCCGCTGGAGCGCCTGCCAGAAGCCTTGCGGATTGCGCGCGAGATGGCTGCGGGGACCGAGGACAACATCCGGACCTTCAGCAAGGATTTCGTCTATACCGTGCGGTTTGCGAAGAAGAGCCCCGCCGAGATGGGCTTCCTCAAATTCGACAACAACGCCATCATCAATATCGACGGGCTGCCGAAGAATTTCCTGCTCGGCACCGACGCGCATGTGGCTGCGCGGCGCCTGCAATATCTCCTCAAGAAGGCGGGCATCCCCTTCACCATGCACTGGGGCAAGGATGCGCAGATGGATGCGGCAGACATCCGCGACCAGTACGGCACTGCGGTCGACGCCTATCGCGCGGCACGCAAGGCCCTGCTGGGGGAGCGGGACGAGGTCTTCATCTCACCCGCCCTCGAACGCTGGGGCCTTGCCTGACCCTTATCCGTGAGCGCCGAACAGGTTCGCGATCGCTGTCGAGATGCGCAGCGATAGATTGTGCGCGTCCTCGATCGGGTCGATGTAATTGGCCCTGATCGCGTCATACCCTTCGCCGGTTCCGCGCGGGTATTCGCCGCCTTCGTCCATCGCGAAATCGGTCTTGCGCGGGAAGCTGGTGGGATAGGCACGGCGCAGCTGCGCGAGCGCTTCGTCGACCCGCAGCGTGAAGACCATTTCCAGCACGTCGGTCCGGCTGATGTCGTTGGCGCGGCTGAAGACCGGGACGGACACGATCTTGAGGAACATGTGCTGCATCAGGGCGAGCCGCACTGCCTGGAGCACGCCGATCATGCGGCGCGTGTGCTCGCGTTCAGGATGCGGTTCTTCGTCCGGCACGAGATCGAACAGGCGATGAAGCTTGAGCGCGTCGACCCGCAGGCGCGAGGCAAGCCGCCGGAATACGCCGTTGCGATCGTCTTGGATGAGATATTCGGCCAGCGCCTCGCAAGCGCGCGAAAGATGGTCTTCCGTCCCGCGATAGGGGCGGCTCGCCCAGTAGGCGGAATTGAACAGCTCGCCATAGGCCGCCACGGTCTTGATGCTGGCCAGCGCATTGGAGGCGCGCACGAGGCGCATGATCTGGCGGCCGCGCGGGCTTTCGCGCAGTAGCTCTGCAATATCCTCGTAATTGCTTTCGGCCGCGCTCCCGACACCAGCAATAATGTTCACCGGATAGCCCAATTGCTGGAGAATGGCGTTGTGCGGGATAGCGCGGATTTGACGCAGGCTCATCTCGCGGTCGGCGTTGAGATCGCTCTGGCGGCGCGACACGCGGCTGCCGGTTGAATTGAGCAGGCCCAGGCCGAAGGCGGTAATCGCCCGGCTGTAGGTGCGGCTTTCCAAATGCTCCTGCTGGTGATCCTTGATCGCCCGGTAAAAGTCGAGGCTGAGGTCGGTCCGGCGATAGAAAGGATCGGTCGGCGCTTCCAGGTCCGCCGTCGCCGGCGCGCGCTCGGCAATTTCGGAAAGTGTCGCCAGCGCCAGCTCGGGCGTCGAGAAGAACAAATAGCCGTCACCGCCCTGAAAGCTCGCCTCGGGTTCCAGCCGGATGTTCGCGCGCGCAAACCGGCGGCGCGCCCAGGGGCTCATCGGCCATTCGAGGCGATCCTTGAAGCTGGCAGGATGCGCGCCGCGGCCCATGCCCTCGCCGTGCGTGTTGAAGACGAGCGCGGCGACATCGGTCAGGCCATTGGCGGCCATCGCTTCGGCTAGGCGGCCCTGCAGGCGTTCGATCGCGAGGCTGGCAGGGATCTGCCCGACGAAACGGCCCGCATCGGAAAAACCGGTCTGGATCGCGACCCTGCCGCGCAGGCGCGCATAGTCGCGATAGGCTTCCTCCGCGAGCAGGGCGTCGAGGAAGCGGCCGCCATGTTCCAGTGCGCTTTCGGTCTCGAACAGGGGCGATACATCGACCTTGTCCTCGATGCCGAACAGGCGTGCGAAATAGAGCGCCGAAAGGACGGTCGCGGGCTGTTCGCATTCCGCCACCAGCATGCGGATCGGCGCATCGGCGTCCACGTGCTTGAGGATCTGCGCCATGGCGAGAAACTGGCGCACGGCGGTCGAACTTTCGATCGCGAGCGAGGCGAAATTGGCCGAGAGCGGCTTGGCCTTGGCGAGCAGGTCGCGCAGGGCACCCAGCGCACCCTGGCTGCCGAGGTCCAGTTCCTCGCCATTCTCGATCCGCGTGCGAATGGCATTGTGAAGCTGCTTGGCATTCACGCGGAAGTGAATGTGGCCCATGCCCAGCCCATCGGCGCGCATGGCGGCGGCCAGCGTCTTGAACGCGATCGCTTCTTCGGTCGCTTCGTCCGCAGCTTCATTTTCCAGCTGTTCGATGATCGGGGCCAGCGACAAGAGCTTGTCGTCATGGTCGGCGGTCAGGCGATTGGCAGCCTCGGACAGGTCTTTCGGGTCGGTCAGGTCGCCCGCAAAGTCTTCCGCACTGCGCAGCGTGTGGGCCTGTGCGGCACGCAGCTTGGCAACGAGCGGATGGTCGGAATCGATCGCGGCGAGCTGGTCGGCATAGCGGCCCAGCCTCTCCGCTTTTTCGGACAGGCGGAAGCGGATCGAAGTGTACCACTTGATATCCGTACGCCCGTCCATGTCATAGCCGACCCAGCTGGCGAAGTGGAACGGCAGCGGCTGCAATTCGCGCCAGCGCTTGGGCCACTTCCTGGCGGCGCAATCGTAGAGCGAGGTGACGATCCGGTCGCGGGCTTCTTGGGCGTGCGCCAGCGCGGCCATCGCCTCGCCATGCTCGTAGTCGAGGGTGATCTGCGCACGCACGCCATCGGGGTGGCCCACCTTCACGCCTTCGCCGGCGGCCTTGGCGACGGCGGCGGTCTGTCCCGGCGGGAGCAGGAAGGTCGGGTGCGCGGTGAAGACGACATGCAGCTGCGGATGGGCCCAATGCGCGGCGAAGGCATCGAAATCCTCGGCATCCTTGCAGAAAGTGTCGAGCCGCTGCGGCGCAGCGTCGGGCGATACCAGGTCGCGCAAATGGTCGGCTCTCACTTCGAGGGCCTGTCCTTCCAGTTGCTCGATCAGTCCCGCCAGATCTTCGAGCGACAGCTCCCCCGCTTCCAGCTGGCGCGAGAGATCATGGGCAAGCTGGAACACCGGATTGAAGAGCGGGGTTTCCTGCGTCCTCGCATGCAGTTCGCGCAGCCGTTCGGCCAGCGTGTCGAAGGAGAGGGGGGAAAGATCGGTCAAATGCGCGCTCCAGCTGAGGTTCGGTGCATAAATGCCGGGAAAAGGGGGCTGCGAGTCAAGGGCGGGGTCCGCAAGGAGGCATGAATAGGTTTGCGCATCGACAACGGCGCACTGTCCGCGGGTGTTCCTCCCTTCTCCCTTTACACCTGCGCTTTCCTTCGTCACCCAATCGCCAGGCGTTAACAGCTCGCGCACACTCACGCGCTAGGTCCGCAAGGGCCGGCTTTGCGGTGAAGGGCACGAAACAGGATATGGATACATGAGCGATTGGACCATCGGCATCATCGGCGGGTCGGGCCTCTATGCGATCGACGAGCTGGAAGACGCGCAATGGATCGAGATCAACTCGCCCTGGGGTGAGCCGTCCGACCAGATCCTGTGCGGTACCATCGGCCATGTCCGCGTCCGCTTCCTGCCGCGCCACGGACGCGGCCACCCGATCATTCCCGGACGGATCGATGCGCGCGCCAATATCGATGCGCTGAAGCGGGCGGGCTGCACCGACATTCTCGCCATCAGCGCGGTCGGTTCGCTGTCGGAAGAGCTGCCTCCGGGCCGCTTCGTGACGGTCGACCAGTTCATCGACAACACCAAGGGCCGCGCCTCGACCTTCTTCGACAACGGTTTCGTCGCGCATGTGCCGTTCGGCGATCCGGTCTGCAGCCGCCTGTCGAAACATATCGGCAAGGCGGTCGAGAAATCGGGCGGCGACGTCACCACCGGCGCGACATATCTGGCGATGGAAGGCCCGCAATTCTCCACCCGCGCGGAAAGCAAGCTCTACCGCCACTGGGGGGCAGAGGTGATCGGCATGACCGGCATGCCCGAAGCCAAGCTCGCCCGCGAAGCCGAACTGCCCTATGCGCTGCTCGCGATGGTGACAGACTGGGATAGCTGGCGCGATGACGAGGCGACTGTCGACGTCGCCGAAATCGTGGCCCAGATGCAAAAGAATTCGGAACTGGCGAAGAAAGCGCTGGTGGCGTTCTGCAAGGGGCTGCCGAAAAAGCGCAGTCCCTCGCCGATTGACCGCGCGCTCGACGATGCGGTGATCACTGCGCCCGACCAGCACGACAGGGAATTGATGGCCAAGCTCGACGCGGTGGCAGGACGGCTTTTCCGCGCACGATGAGCGACCGCTTCGACCTCCTTGTAATCGGCGGCGGCATCAACGGGGCCGGTATCGCCCGCGACGCGGCAGGGCGCGGCCTGTCGGTCGCACTGGTCGAAAAGGACGACCTGGCCTCGCACACGTCATCGGCCAGCACCAAGCTGGTCCACGGCGGCCTGCGCTATCTCGAACACTACGAATTCAGGCTTGTGGCGGAAAGCCTGCGCGAGCGCGAAGTGCTGCTCGCGAATGCACCGCATATCATCTGGCCGCTGCGTTTCGTCCTGCCGCACGAGCCGGGGATGCGGCCGAAGTGGATGCTGCGGGCGGGGCTATTCCTTTACGACCGTCTCGGCGGGCGAAAGACGCTGCCGGGCTCGCACAAGGTTGACCTGCGCGATCCGCCACATCGCGCGATCCTGCAGGATCACCTGACCAGCGGTTTCGAATATTCCGATTGCTGGGTGGAAGATTCTCGCCTTGTCGTCCTTACCGCAATGGACGCGGAAGAGCGCGGCGCGAAGGTGTGGACGCGAACCGAATGCACCGCGCTGGAGCGCAAAGCCGACCATTGGGTCGCCACTTTGGGCGGGTCCGACGGCGAGCGTGTGGTGGAGGCCAAGGCGGTAGTGAACGCCGCCGGTCCTTTCGTGGACAAGGTTGCCAAGTCCGCGCTCGGCGAAGGGACGCCGGCGCATCTGCGGCTGGTGAAGGGCAGCCACATTATCGTGCCCCGCGCCTACTCCGGCGACCATGCCTATATATTCCAGCAGGCCGATGACCGGATCGTCTTCGCCATTCCCTATGAACGCGATTTCACCCTGATCGGGACGACGGATCTTCTATACGAAGGCGACCTCAATCATGTCGAGATCGCCGCGGAAGAGCGCGAATACCTGCGAGAGGCGGCGACCCGCTATCTCAGGAGCGGGATCACCGAAGAGGATATCGTGCACACCTACTCGGGCGTGCGGCCCCTCTATGAAGACAATGCCAAGTCCAATTCCACGGTGACGCGCGATTACGTCTTCGAGATCGAGGCCGAAGGCGGCGCGCCGATCCTGTCGGTCTATGGCGGCAAGATCACGACTTATCGCAAGCTGGCAGAACACGCGCTCGAAAAGCTCGCCGACCACGCCGAAATCCCGTCGCAGGGTTGGACCGCACACGCGCCCCTGCCTGGCGGCGACATAGAAAAAGGTGACTTTGCCAGGTTCCTCTGGAAAGCGAGCGACCGTTTCAGCTGGGTTCCGCCGGAAATGCTCTTGAGGTTGTGCCGCGCCTACGGAACCCGGATCGATCGCGTACTTAGCGATGCACAAGGCCTCGACGAGCTTGGCATGCATTTGGGCGGCGATCTCTACGAGGCGGAACTGCGCTATCTCGTCGATTGCGAATATGCCCGCTCTGCCGAGGATGTGTTGTGGCGCCGGAGCAAGCTTGGCCTGCATTTGTCCGACGAAACGCAAGAATCCGTAAGGGAATGGTTCGCGAAGCGCGCCTAGCATGCGCAGCGGATCACAAAGCTTGAAAGCGCGGGTGCTCGGGTCCAAGTGGCGGGGGTTAAATCCCTTTGTCACTTTCGGAGTCGCATGGCCCTGCACGATCCAGTCCGCCCCCAGTCCATTTCCCGCCAATCGCTGCGTGAAGCCTACCGCGCAGAAGAGAACGCCTGTGTCGCAGAACGCCTGACCCAGGCCGCTCCCGCCAGCGCGAAGCATGACGAGGCTGCGGAATTAGCTGCACGGCTGATCGAGGGCGCCCGGCGTCAGAAGGCGAGCGGGATCGACGCGTTCCTGCACCAGTACGGGCTGGCGACCGAAGAGGGTGTGGCGCTGATGTGCCTTGCCGAAGCGCTCCTGCGCATACCCGATGCGCCAACGGCGGATGCGCTGATCCGCGACAAGATCGGCGATATCGACTGGTCGGAACATCTCGGCGAAAGCTCGTCGACATTCGTCAATGCAGCGACCTTTTCGTTGATGCTGACCGGCGAAGTGCTGGAACGACCCGAAGAAGCACAGAAAGGCATGCGCCGCACGCTCAAGGGAGCGGTTACGCGGCTGGGTGAACCGGTCATCCGCAAGGCGACGCTGCAGGCGATGAAGATCCTCGGCGGCCAGTTCGTTTACGGTCGCACGATCGAGGAATCGCTCAAGCGCGCGGCACCCGAACGCGCCAAGGGCCTGACCCACAGCTTCGACATGCTCGGCGAAGCGGCGATGACCTATGCCGATGCGGAACGCTATCGCGCCAGTTACGAGCGCGCGATCGACCGGCTGGCCCGCGAGGCGACAGGCGATCTTGCCACTTCGCCCGGAATTTCGGTCAAGCTCTCCGCGCTACATCCGAAATACACCTTCCTGCATGCGGATCTCGCCATCAGCGGCCTGCTGCCGATGCTGCGCTCGCTGATCGTCAAGGCGCGCGATGCCAATATCCATTTCACCATCGATGCCGAAGAGGCGGACCGTCTGGAGCTGTCGATGGATATCATCGAGGCGCTGGTGCGCGACGATGACCTGTTCACGCGTCCCGACGGCTCGCGCTATGAAGGCTTCGGCCTTGCCATCCAGGCCTACCAGAAGCGCGGCGTGCCGATGTGCGAATGGGTCGCGCGCCTCGCCCGCAAATACGACCGCCGTTTCTTCGTCCGCCTGGTGAAGGGCGCGTATTGGGACACGGAAATCAAGCTCAGCCACGTCGGCGGCTTTACCGACTTTCCGGTTTTCACCCGCAAGCTGGCGACCGACGTCAGCTACCTCGCTTGCGCCGACAAGTTGCTGGCCGCAGACGACGTCATCTATCCGGCCTTTGCGACGCACAACGCCTACACCATCGGTGCCGTGAAGGCGCTGGCCGGTGCGAAGCGGTTCGAATTCCAGCGGCTGCACGGGATGGGCGAAGACGTCTACGGCGCGCTGGCGCAGGTGGAGGGCAACCGGAAGACGAATGTCCGCATCTATGCACCGACGGGTACGCATAAGGACCTGCTCGCCTATTTGGTGCGCCGCCTGCTCGAAAACGGTGCGAACTCGTCCTTCGTGAACCGCATGGCCGATGCCGAGGTGCCCGTGTCCGAACTGGTCACCGATCCCTGCGCGGACCTGCTCGAGCTTGAGCCGTATCGCAATCCGGCAATCCCGCTTCCGGCAGACATCTTTCCCAACCGCCGGAAATCGGCAGGGATCGACCTGTCCGACCCGCTGGAGCGCGAACCGCTGCTCGACCGGCTGCACGAACTGGAATCGCGCCACTGGCATGCGGAGCCGACCTTTGCTTCGGGCGCGGATGCGGAAATCGCCCCGATCAACAAGCCGCATGATCTCACGGCAGAAGTCGGCACACGGCGCGATACGCTCGATTTCGAAGTGGAAGAGGCGATTACGCGCGCCGAACGTATCCAGCATGGCTGGAATGCGCTGGGCGGTGAACGCAGGGCCCTGCTGCTGGAAGAAGCAGCGGACCTCTTCGAAGAGCACACGGACGAATTCCTGTCACTGTGCCAGCGCGAAGCCGGCAAGACCCTGCAGGACGCCATTCTCGAATTGCGCGAAGCGGTGGATTTCCTGCGCTATTACGCAGGCGAGGCGCGGCGTCTTTTCGAAGGCTCGATGCCGCTGCCCGGACCAACGGGCGAGGAAAACCGCCTCACGCTGGCCGGTCGCGGCGTCTTTGCGACGATCAGCCCTTGGAACTTCCCGCTGGCTATCTTCATCGGCCCCGCCGCCGCTGCTCTTGCCGCCGGCAATACGGTGGTCGCCAAGCCGGCGGAACAGACCCCGCTTATCGCAGCGCTCGCCGTCAGGCTGTGCCACGAAGCGGGCATTCCCGAAGAGGCCTTCCAGCTGCTGCCGGGTGCAGGCGACGTTGGTGAGTTCATCACTTCCGATCCGCGTATCGCAGGCGTTGCCTTTACCGGCTCGACGCAGACGGCACAGGCCATCAACCGCAGCCTCGCCGCGCGCGACGGACCGATCGCCACCTTCATTGCCGAGACCGGCGGCCAGAACGCGATGATCGTCGATTCCACCGCGCTGCCCGAACAGGTCACCCGCGATGTCGTCGCCTCCGCCTTCCAGAGCGCGGGCCAGCGCTGTTCGGCCCTGCGCGTCCTGCACATCCAGGACGAGGTCTATGACGAGATGCTGGGCATGATCCGCGGCGCCTTCGAAGCGCTGACGATCGGCAATCCCGAAAACCTGTCGACCGATGTCGGTCCGGTCATCGATCCCGATGCCAAGGCCGCGCTTGAGCGCCACGTCGCACGCCGCAAGAAAGGCGGAATGCCGGTCTGGCGCCGCCGCTTGCATCGCGGGGCCAATGCCGGATGCTTCGTCGCCCCGACAATCATCGAAATCGATTCGATCCTCGACCTCAAGCGCGAGAACTTCGGCCCGGTCCTCCATGTCGTTCGCTACAAGTCGAGCGATCTCGGGCGCGTGGTCGAAGAGATCAATGCGACCGGCTACGGCCTCACGATGGGACTGCACAGCCGGAACGACGACACCCGCGCGTTTGTCGAGGCGCGCGCGAAGGTCGGCAATTTTTACGTCAATCGCAACCAGATCGGCGCCGTGGTCGAAAGCCAGCCGTTCGGGGGCGAGGGCCTGTCGGGCACCGGTCCCAAGGCGGGCGGCCCGCATTATGTCGCACGCTTTGCGACAGAACGGGTCGTGTGCATCGACACTACTGCAGCCGGAGGCAACGCCACCCTGCTGGCGAGCTGACACAGGGGTGCTTGCGAACCCATGGCGTGCCGCGTTAGAAGCGCGCCATGGTTCGCACCCTCCGCAATTTCATCGTCCTCTTCGCGCTCGCCTGGTCTTCGATGGCCGCGGCGGCGGTCGAGATCACGTTCCACTCCTTCAACGGCTCCGTCTTCGCCGGACGCTACCCGCATACATTCGTGTCCATGACGGGTACGCTGGAAGATGGCACCACCGTGAAGGAGAATTTCGGGTTCTCGGCCAAGCGCGCGACTCCTGCCGTGCTGCGCGGCCCGGTCGAACACATCGTGATGACGGAAAAAGAGAAATGGCTGACCAAGACGAACCGCCATTTCACTCTCCAGATGACCGACGCGCAGTACCGCAAGGTGAAGAAACTGGTCTCCGAGTGGCGCAATGCACCGGGCAAGTTCTATGATCTGGACACGCGCAACTGCATCCATTTCGTCGGGGAGATCGGCCGTATCCTTGGGCTGACGATCGAATATCCCGACGATATGCTACGCCGCCCGAAGAAATGGCTGAACCACATCAGCGCGCTTAATCCTAAGCTTGGCGCCGCCGCGATCGACTAGGGCGTCGCGGTCGCCGCAGCAGCCGCGCGTTGCTCGCTCAGGATGCCCCATCCGGCAAGAAACAGGCCGACGATTAGCGGCCCGATGACAATCCCGGACAGTCCCGCGAGGGCGATGCCGCCAAGCGTCGAAACAAGGATCAGCCAGTCGGGAATACCCGTGTCGCGCCCGACGAGAATGGGGCGCAGGATATTGTCGATCATACCGATGAGCGCGACGCCCGATATGGCCACGACCACGCCTTCCCAGATCGCTCCGGTCGCCAGCAGGTAGATCGCAGCCGGCACCCAGACGATGGCCGGGCCGACCGCCGGGAGCAGCGAGGCAATAGCCATGATGACCCCGAACAGCAGGACCGACGGCATGCCGACGACCCAGAAGGTGATCGCACCCAGCGCACCCTGCACCAGCCCCACGACGATTGAGCCCTTGATCGTGGCCCGTACGATACCAAGAAACCTCCCGGCCAACCGCTCTGAAATGGACTGATCGAAAGGCAGGGCTCGCAGGATAGTCCTGCTGATTTCCTTGCCATCGCGCAGCAGGAAGAAACTGACGTAAAGGCCTACAGCGAAGGCAAGCACGTAACCGAACACGCTCCCGCCAAAGGCGATCGCCTGCTGCGCGATCAGGCCGAGACTGTCCTGCGCGAATTCCTGCGCCCTTTGCTGCAACGCCGACAGGTCGCCAAAGCCGGATGCGCTGAGCGAAGCCTGGATATTCGCGGGCAGCGCGCCGAAGACCTGTTCGAACCAGTCGGCCACGTCGATGCGGCCTTGCTGGAAAGCGACCACCAGGCCCGCCGCTTCGTCGACCACTTCGCTGCCGATCCAGAACGCGGGCAGGATGACGGCGACGAAGATGACCAGCAGTGTCAGGGATGCCGCCAGGCTATCGCGACCCGGCAGGCGCGCAAGGAACCAGCGCAGCAGGGGCTGGAACATGATTGCCGCCAGAGCAGCCCAGAGCATGGGCTGGAGGAACGGCAGGACGACCACCAGCAAGGCCAGTGTGATCAGTCCGAGGAACAGCAGGAACCCGCCCTGTTCGATTGCCTTCCCGCGTTGCGCCTCCATCCCGTCCTGCCCCTTGTCGTCAGACGTCGAGGTTGGCGACGTTGAGCGCGTTCGCCTGGATGAATTCGCGGCGCGGCTCGACTACATCGCCCATCAGGCGCGTGAAGATTTCGTCGGTCACGTCCGCATCCTCGACCTTGACCTGCAGCAGCGCGCGGTTGTCCGGATCGAGCGTGGTCTCCCACAGCTGTTCGGCGTTCATTTCGCCAAGGCCCTTGTAGCGCTGGATCTTCTGGCCCTTGCGTCCCGCGGCCATGACGGCGTCGAGCAATTGCGTGGGCAGGGTGATCGCGCTGTCGTCGATGAAGGCGGGCGCATCGGCGTCGGTCTCGTCGGCACTTTCCGGATCGACCGGCTCGGCCTCGCCGCTGTCGCCTTTCACGAGGCGAACTGGCGCGCCGTAGACTTCCGCATGCTCTCCGGCGACGCGGTGAAGCTTGCGGGCCTCTGCGCTTTCCATGAAGGCAGGTTCGATCTCGTGCACATCGGTGACGCCGCGCCACAGGCGGAAGAAGCGGACCATGCCGTCTTCCCGGGTTTCGGCCGTCCACTTCGCTTCGGGATCGCCCATCTGGAGGTGCGCCGCGGCACGGTCGAGACCGGCTTGCCGATCGCCGTCGGGGTCGAGCGCGCCGGTCAGCGCCATCGCCTCGATCAGGTCGAGCTTGTACTTGCGCGGCACGAATGCGAGCAGATTGCGCATACGCAGCCCGTGCTCGACCAGCTGGCCCATTCCGGCGGCGGGGATCGAGCCTTCCTTGGTATCAAGATGGTGCCCGGACAGGCCCTGATCGATCAGGTAGCGGTCGTAGGCGGCCTGGTCCTTCAGATAGACCTCGCTCTTGCCGCGCGTGACCTTGTAGAGCGGTGGCTGGGCGATGAAGAGGTGCCCCGCCTTCACGATCTCCGGCATCTGGCGATGGAAGAAAGTGAGCAGCAGCGTGCGAATATGCGCACCGTCGACGTCGGCGTCGGTCATGATCACGATCTTGTGATAGCGCAGCTTTTCCAGGTTGAATTCATCGCGCAGGCCCGTGCCCATCGCCTGGATCAGCGTGCCCACTTCCTTGGACGAAATGATCCGGTCGAAACGGGCGCGTTCCACGTTGAGGATCTTGCCCTTGAGCGGAAGGATGGCCTGCGTCTTGCGATCGCGGCCTTGCTTGGCCGATCCGCCTGCGGAATCACCCTCGACCAGGAAGAGTTCGCAGTTTTCGGGATTGCGATCCTGGCAGTCGGCCAGCTTGCCGGGCAGCGAGGCCACGCTCATCGCGCCCTTGCGGCTCATTTCGCGGGCGCGGCGCGCGGCTTCGCGTGCGGCGGCCGCATCGATCACTTTCTGGACGATGGCCTTCGCGTCATTGGGATTTTCCTCCAGCCACTCGGTCATCTTCTCGCCCATCAGGCTTTCGAGCGGCTGGCGCACTTCGGAGGAAACCAGCTTGTCCTTGGTCTGCGATCCGAACTTGGGATCGGGCAGCTTGACCGAAACGATCGCGGTCAGGCCTTCGCGCATGTCCTCGCCGGACAGGCTGACCTTTTCCTTCTTCATCAGGCCCGATGCCTGCGCGTAATTGTTGAGCGTACGCGTCAGCGCGGCGCGGAAGGCGGCGAGGTGGGTGCCGCCGTCACGCTGCGGGATGTTGTTGGTGAAGCACAGGACGTTCTCGTAATAGCTGTCGTTCCACTCCAGCGCGACGTCGATGCCGATGCCGTCCTTTTCCGCGCTCACGGAAATCGGTTCGGCAACCAGCGCCTGCTTGTTGCGGTCGAGCCATTTGACGAAGGCCGCGATGCCGCCTTCGTAGAACAGGTCGTGTTCCTGGACTTCCTCGCTCCGCTTGTCGCGCAGCAGGATGCGCACGCCGGAGTTGAGGAAGGCGAGCTCGCGGTAGCGATGTTCCAGCTTGTCGAAATCGAATTCGGTGACGTTCTTGAAGGTCTCTTCCGACGCCTTGAAGGTGACGCGGGTGCCCTTCTTGAGGCCATCGTCGTCGCCATTGCTGGCAACCGGCGGGGCATCGCCCACGACGCGCAGCGATTCCACGGCTTCGCCATGTTCGAAGCGCATCCAGTGTTCCTTGCCGTCGCGCCAGATGGCCAGTTCCAGCCATTCCGACAGGGCGTTCACCACCGACACGCCCACGCCATGCAGGCCGCCCGACACTTTGTAAGCGTTGTCGTCCGAGGTGTTCTCGAACTTACCGCCGGCGTGCAGCTGGGTCATGATGACTTCTGCCGCTGAAACGCCCTCTTCCTTATGCATGCCGACCGGAATGCCGCGACCGTTGTCTTCCACGCTGACGGATCCGTCGGCGTTGAGTTCGATCAGCACCAGGTCGCAATGCCCGGCCAGAGCTTCGTCGATGGCGTTGTCCGACACCTCGAAAACCATGTGGTGCAGGCCCGATCCGTCATCGGTATCGCCGATGTACATGCCGGGGCGTTTGCGCACCGCGTCTAGGCCCTTGAGGACCTTGATCGAATCTGCGCCATATTCGTTGGAATTGCGGGCTTTTTCGCCCTTTGCGCCGGAGGCGTCCTGAGTGTTCTCGTCCATGCCCATTATATAGGCTCTGGACGGGCAAAAACCAAAGGATTCGGGGCCAATTTACCCACAGGCACGGCCAGCGAAGGTTTCAAGTGAAACCGGTTGATTCTGCACCGGTTTAGGCGCATCCATGCGCCATGCTTTCGGTACTCGACATCTTCCGGATCGGGATCGGTCCTTCGTCCTCCCACACGGTGGGGCCGATGCGGATCGCTGCGCTGTTCGCACGTGCGCTCGCCAAGTCGGGCAAGCTTGACGAGGTGGTGACTATCAAAGTCGAATTGCAAGGGTCGCTGGCGCTGACAGGGGTCGGCCACGGCACGGTCGATGCGAGCATTCTGGGCCTTGCCGGCTTCCGGCCCGATCGCACCTGTCCGGACGAGGCGCAGGCAGCGCTCAAAACCGTGCGAGAGGAGAGGCGCCTCTGCTTTGCCGGGAAGCGCGAGATCGTATTCGACCCCGACAGGGATATCGACCTTGCCGGTCACATCATTCCCGACCTGCATCCCAACGGGATGAAGCTGGCGGCGCGCAGCGCCGACGGCTCGGTCCTGCTGGAGCGGACCTATTATTCGACCGGTGGCGGCTTCGTTGCCAGCGAAGCGCAATTGAAGCGCAAGCCGAAGAACGACCGGATCAGCACCGGCACGCTGACGCCGTTCGACTTCGGATCGGCCAAGGAGCTACTCGCAAGTTGCGAGGCGACCGGCATGAGCGTTGCCGAACTGGTGCTGGCGAACGAGGACGCCTTCCGCCCGCGGGAAAAGACGCTCGCCGGGATCGACCGGATCGCGCAGGCGATGGACCAGTGCATCGACCGCGGCCTTTCGCAGCGCGGAATCTTGCCGGGCGGCCTTAAGGTGGAACGGCGTGCGCCCGACCTGTGGGACAAGCTTTCCGTCAATCCGCAATCTAACGAGCGCGAGCAATTGTTCGACTGGCTCAATTGCTATGCCATGGCGGTGAACGAGGAAAATGCCGCGGGTGGCCGCGTCGTCACCGCGCCGACCAACGGTGCGGCCGGGATTATCCCCGCAGTGATCCGCTTCTACTGCCAGACCGCAGACGAAATGCCCTGTACCGAGAGCCGCCGCACATTCCTGCTCACGGCAGGCGCAATCGGCCTACTCTACAAGCAGCGGGCCAGCATTTCCGGTGCTGAAATGGGCTGCCAAGGAGAAGTAGGCGTTGCCTGTTCGATGGCAGCGGGCGGCCTGGCCGCACTATGGGGCGCGACCCCGCCTCAAGTTGCGAGCGCTGCCGAAATCGGGATGGAGCACAATCTCGGCCTCACCTGCGATCCCGTTGGCGGATTGGTGCAGGTGCCGTGTATCGAACGCAATGCGATCGGCGCGGTAAAGGCCGTCAATGCTGCGCGCCTCGCCCTTCACCGGACCGGTGCGGAGGGGTGTGTCAGCCTCGACCAGGTCATCGAGACGATGCGCCAGACGGGCCTCGACATGTCGAGCAAATACAAGGAGACCAGCCAGGGCGGGCTGGCGGTCAACGTTATCGAATGCTGACCTTGCTGGCCGTCGTTTTCGTCGTTTCGGGCGCCCTGATCGCCGGGGCCGCCTGGGGGATTTACGGCCATCTGCCCAAGAAGCTCGAAGGTTTCCTCGTCGCCCTTGCAGGCGGGGCCCTGCTGCTGAGCGTGACCACCGAGCTTATCGAACCTTCGATAGAAAAGAGCAGCCTGCTGCACGCAATGCTTGGCGTCGCGGCAGGGGCGCTGGTGTTTACCGTCACCGACTATCTCATCGACGAGCGCTGGAATTCGGAATCGGGTGGCGGCCTGCTGGCTGCCATCACGCTCGACGGGATCCCCGAGAACCTTGCGCTCGGCGTCGCCTTGATCGGCGCGGGCAGCATGGAGGTGGCGGCGCTTGCCGGTTCGATCCTGCTGTCGAACCTTCCCGAAGCCGCGGGCGGCGCTAAGAGCATGGCCGAGGCGGGACGCTCCAGGGGCAGGGTCATGCTGCTCTGGATCGCGACCGCGATGCTTCTGTCGGCTGCCGCGATTCTCGGGAACATGCTGCTGGACGAGGCGAGCGAGGGAACGCTCGCCATCATCCGCTGTTTTGCCGCCGGTGCGGTGGTTGCCAGCCTTGCGACCGAGGTCTTCCCGAAGGCCTATCGCGAGGACGCGCATCTGGCCGGAATCGCGACCGCGATCGGGGTTATCCTCGCCTTCGCCCTGGGCAGCCTGGGTGGCGGTTAGGCCGCAATGCTCTCGCGGGCGTGAGACGCGATCTCGCCCGCGAGTTCATCGACCAGTTCCAGCGGCAGGTCATGGCCCCAGCCGGGGATCGTTTTCAGCTTGGCGTTGGGTATGCACTCGGCCGTGTGCTTGCCGCCTTCGCACGGGACCAGCGGATCGTCTTCTCCGTGGAGCACGAGGGTCGGCACTCTGATATCGCCCAGCATGGAACTGCGGTCGCCGTCGGCAACAATCGCGGACAGGTGCCGCGTCGGCCCTTCGGGATAGAAGCTGCGGCGTACGCTGGTGAGAGTCCGCTCGCGCAGCCGCTCTTCGGGCGAGGGATAGCCGGGCGAACCGATGGTCCTCGCCAGCATGATGCCGTGCGAGACCAGCTCTTCTTCCGCATCGCTTTTCGGGCGGGTCACCAACGCCTGCAGCGCTTCCTTCTTCGCCGGCGGCAGCTTGGGATTGCCGGTCGTCGAAAAGACCTGCGTGAAGGACAGGCAGCGGTCGGGATACTTTGCCGCGACATGCTGCGCGATCATGCCGCCCATGCTCGCGCCGACGATATGCGCACGCTCGATGCCGAGGGCATCGAGCAGGCCGATCCCGTCGGCTGCCATGTCGGCAAGCGTATAGGGCACGCGCGGGTTCAGGCCGATCTTGCTCATCAGCGTCATCTTGACGAGACCGGGGGCCTTCACCCCGTCGAACTTCTGGCTGAGGCCGATGTCGCGGTTGTCGTAGCGGATAACGCGGAAGCCATGGCCCACCAGTTCATCGACCAGCTCGTCGGGCCAGAGCGTCAACTGCGCGCCAAAACCCATAATCAGCAGCATCGCGGGGTCTTCCGGCTTCCCGTGCTCTTCGTAATGGATTTCGATCCCGTTCGCAGTGGTCTTGGGCATCAGGCGCTCTCCCGGCGGTTGTGCAATCGGGCAACCATCTGCCTTACTTTGGTTGCAGTTGTCCAATGCAACCTATCCTGGCGCTCGCGCCGCCCTCGTGGCGAACCGGGGCGGATGGAGACGCAGTCGTATTCATACAAGCCTTTTCGCTACGGTTTGCTAGGTTCGCGCTTGTGAAATGGGGGTCAATCTAATGGAACGCCGCGCTGCGGAACGCTACGATGCGTCTTCCACGATCCCTCTCCGTGCGCCTGGTTTCGAAGGGGAAGGCCGCATTTCCGACCTCTCCCTGGCCGGATGTCGGCTCAGGGATATCGAGCCCGGCGGACTTGAAAGCGGGCAAAGCATTACACTCTCCCTGATCGAAAACATGGACGCTTCCGGCATCGTTTGCTGGGCGAAGGGGCGCAGCGCAGGCGTCAGGTTCGACGCGCCTATCGCAATGGCGACGCTCGCCTACTTCCGCTTTGCAGAGGGCATAGATGTCCCGGAAGACACCAATGTCGACGGGTTCGGCAGGGTGCTGCCGCCGCTGGATCCGCGCACGGTCGCACCGCCCGAATAGGGGCTTCTCTCAGGGAACGAGAACGGTGTCCCGCGCAATCGGGTCGGTTTCCGGATAATCCAGCGTGAAATGCAGGCCGCGGCTTTCCTGCCGCTTGAGCGCGCTCGTCACGATCAGGTTTGCGCATTCGAGCAAATTGCGCAGCTCGATAAGGTCGGTGGTCACGCGGAAGTGGCCGTAATAATCCTCGACCTCGTCGCGCAGCAGGCGGATGCGGTGCGCGGCGCGTTCGAGCCGTTTCGTAGTGCGCACGATCCCGACGTAGTTCCACATGAACCGGCGGATCTCGGTCCAGTTCTGCTTGATCACGACTTCCTCGTCGGAGTCCGTCACACGGCTTTCATCCCACGGCAGGATTTCGGGCGGATCGTCCAGCTCGTCCCAGCATGACAGTATGTCCTTGGCCGCAGCTTCCCCGAAGACGAAGCATTCGAGCAGGCTGTTCGAAGCGAGGCGATTGGCGCCGTGGAGCCCGCTTTCGGTGCATTCGCCCGCCGCCCAGAGGCCGGGCAGGTCGGTGCGCGCATCGAGATCGACCTTCACGCCGCCGCAGGTGTAATGTTGCGCGGGGACTACGGGGATCGGCCCCTTCGTCATGTCGATGCCGAGCCCCAGCAGCTTTTCATGGATCGTCGGGAAATGTTCTTTCACGAACTCCGGCGGCTGGTGGCTGATGTCGAGATGGACGTAGTCGAGGCCATAGCGCTTGATCTGGTCGTCGTTTGCGCGCGCCACGATATCGCGCGGGGCCAGTTCCATCCGCTCGGCGTCGTATTTTTCCATGTAGCGCTCACCCGTGACCGGGTTGAACAGGCGGCCGCCTTCGCCGCGAACGGCCTCTGTAATCAGGAAGTTCTTCACCTCCAGATTGTAAAGGCAGGTCGGGTGGAACTGCATCATCTCCATGTTGGAGACCCGCGCGCCTGCCCTCCAGGCCATCGCGATGCCGTCGCCCGTCGCACCGCGTGGCGCGGTCGAGAACAGGTAGACGCGGCCAGCGCCGCCTGCCGCCATAACGGTCGCCCGCGCCAGATGGGTGACGACCTTGCCGCTTTCCTCGTCCAGCGCATAGGCGCCCCAGACCCGGCCCGATCCCGAATAATCTTTCTGATTGCGGCCCGTCACGAGGTCGACGCAGCTCTGGTTCGGCAGAAGGGTGATGTTGGGGTTCTCTTCCGCCGCCTTGAGCAGGGCGGCCTGCACCGCCCAGCCGGTCGCGTCGTTCACATGGACGATGCGGCGATGCGAGTGCCCGCCTTCGCGCGTGAGGTGCAGATCGCCCTCTTCGCGGTTGAAGGGGACGCCCAGTTCGCACAGCCGGTCGATCGCCTTGGGCGCCCGCTCGATCACGAATTCCACCGTCTCGCGGTCGTTCAGGCCGCCGCCCGCGACCATGGTGTCGCGGATGTGGTTGTCGAAGGTATCGCCTGCATCCAGCACGGCCGCGATGCCGCCCTGGGCCCAGGCCGTCGATCCGCTGGTCAGCTTGCCCTTGGCAAGGACGAGCACCTTCTTGTGCTCTGCCAGTTCGAGTGCGGCGGTCAGTCCGGCGGCGCCGGACCCGATGACGAGAACGTCGTGTGTCATGCCCTGCGTCATGCCCATGCAATCGCCATGCGGCAAGCAGAGAACGACTCGGCGAAAACCGGGTTAACCATGGCTAACAGCGCGTTATGGCCCGAATCGACAGGGGCAGGACTTTGGAGGGTCGCAACAATGAAAATGGGATTGCTCGCCTGCGCATTCGGGCGACATACGGTCGATTACGCAAACATGCGCAAGGCCGGCGGAATGCATGTCGGCAGGTGCCGCTGCTGCAGCACGCCGATGGAAGAAGTGGAACCGCACGTTTGGGAAAAGCTGCGGGTGAAGGACGCCGGACTGGGGCCGCGCAACTTCGTCTGAAAGATCAGCCCGCGCCGGTCAGCTGGACGAAGACGTCCTCCAGGTCGGCCTCGCGCGTGGTGACGTCCTCGATCGTATAGCCGTGTGACTGGACGAGCGCGAGCACCTGGCCCGCGCTCGCCTTGTCGCGGTCGAAGGTGATGTCGAGGCGGCGCGGTTCGACCACTTCGGATTTGAGGAAAGCGGGCTCGACGATCGGGCCGCCCAGGTCCTTGTCGACGGTCACCGATACGATCTTTTCCCGCGCCATGCCGATCAGTTCCTTGGTCGGCTTGTTCGCGATGAGCTCGCCGTGGTTGATGATGGCGATCTGGTCGCAGAGCTCTTCCGCCTCCTCGAGATAGTGGGTGGTGAGGACAACGGTGACACCCTCCGCGTTCATCTCGCCCACAAGTTCCCACAATTGGCGCCTCAGCTCGACGTCCACCCCGGCGGTGGGTTCGTCCAGCACGAGGATCGGCGGCGAATGCACCATCGCCTTGGCGATCAGTAGGCGGCGTTTCATCCCGCCCGAAAGCGAGCGCGCATAGGCGTTGCGCTTGTCGGCAAGGTGGACGGCGGCCAGCAGTTCCTCGCTGCGCCGGTCGCTCTTGCCGATCCCGTAGAACCCGCCCTGGTTCTCCAGCACCTCGAACGGCGTGAAGAAAGGGTCGAACACGATTTCCTGCGGCACGATCCCGATCGAGCGTTTTGCATTGCGCGGGCTTTCGTCGATGTCGAAACCCCAGATTTCTGCGCTGCCTGATGTCTTTCGGACGAGGCCGGCAAGGATGTTGATGATGGTCGACTTGCCCGCGCCATTGGGGCCCAGCAGGCCGAACACACCGCCCTGCGGCACATCGAAACTCACGCCTTTCAGGGCCAGCTTGCCTTCTTCACCCGGTCCGCTCGGGGCGTAACGTTTGACAAGGTTATCGATGCGAATTGCAGGAGGAGTTGTCATGTCAGTGCCTCTAGGCGCTTGAGGCGCGCATAAAAACCCATTATCGGCACCCGCCATGAGCCTGCCTCCTCCCGAAGTGTCCAAGGTCACCACCCGCCGGGTGTGGTGCGACGGTGCAACCGACATCCGCAGCGGCGAGAATTACAAGCCGATCGCGCTGGGCCATCCCAAGGTCTATCTCGAGATCGACGAGCACGGCTATGTCGATTGCGGCTATTGCGACCGTCGCTTCGTGCTGGAAGGCGGACCTGCCGACGGTGTCGACCAGTCGACGCTGATGGATATTTCCGAAGGCGGCGATCCGGGCCACCGCTAGGCCCTCCCGCCAACACCCCTCGCCAAGCGTTCTAAGCGTGCCTACATTGGCGGCATGACCATTGCCTCCGACCCGCACGCCCTCATTTACGGCAACAAACTCACCCCCGAAGAAGCGCAGTCGCTGACGCGGCGCCTGCTGTCGTCCTGCGACGATGGCGAGCTGTATATGCAGTTTATCGCGTCCGAGGCCTTTGGCTTCGATGATGGCCGCCTGAAGACCGCTGATTACAGCCGCGATTCGGGCTTCGGCCTGCGGGGCGTCTCCGGCGAAACCACCGGCTTCGCCCATGCCAACGACATCAGCGCAGCCGCCATCGCGCGGGCTGGCGAGACGCTGCAATTGCTCGACCCGACGAAGAGCCCGGTGGCGGCGGCGCCGGAAAGGACCAACCGGCACCTCTACACCGATCTGTGCCCGCTGGACCTCGTCCCCTTCGAGGAAAAGGTCGCGCTGCTGGAAAAGATCGACGCGGTCGCACGGGCCAAGGACCCGCGCGTGGCGCAGGTCTCCGCCAGCCTTCTCGCCAATTGGAGCGTGGTCGAGATCGTGCGGCCCGATGGCTACACTGCCCGCGATATCCGCCCGCTGGTGAGGCTGAACATCCAGGTGGTGGCCGAACAGAACGGTCGGCGCGAAACCGGCTTCTTCGGGCTCGGCGGCCGCTATCTCTACGATCGCTTGTTCGACGAAGGTGCGTGGATGCGCGCGATCGACGAATCGGTACGACAAGCGCTGGTCAATCTCGAGAGCGTGGCGGCCCCGGCGGGCGAACAGACCGTCCTGCTCGGCTCCGGCTGGCCGGGCGTCCTGTTGCACGAGGCGGTGGGACATGGCCTCGAAGGCGATTTCAACCGCAAGGGCACCAGCGCCTTTTCCGGCCGCATCGGCGAGCGCGTCGCCGCGCCGGGCGTCACGGTAATCGACGACGGCAGCATGGCCGAGCGCCGCGGATCGCTCAGCATCGATGACGAGGGCACACCGACGCGCGAAACCGTGCTGATCGAGGACGGCATCCTCAAGGGCTATATGCAGGATCGCCTCAATGCGCGACTGATGGGAGTGGAAGCGACGGGCAACGGCCGCCGCGAAAGCTACCAGCATGCACCCATGCCGCGCATGACCAACACTTTCATGCAAAGCGGGACCGACGATCCGGATGAATTGCTCAGCCGCCTCGACGACGGCATTTACGCCACCAGCTTCGGCGGCGGGCAGGTCGATATCACGAGCGGCAAGTTCGTCTTCGCCTGCACCGAGGCCTACAAGGTCGAGAAGGGCAAGATCGTTGCCCCGATCAAGGGCGCAACCCTGATCGGCGATGGTCCCAGCGTCCTTACGCGGGTCAAGGGCATCGGCAACGACATGGCCCTGGACGAGGGTATCGGCATCTGCGGCAAGGGCGGGCAGAGCGTGCCTGCCGGCGTGGGCCAGCCGACACTTTTGATCGACGGGATCACGGTCGGCGGAACCGGCTGACCGCAACTCATGCGCGGTTCAGGCGTAGTGTGTTACATAGTCCCAAGCATCAGGAGACTCGTCATGATCAAACGCCTTGCACTTGCCACCGCCGCCCTCGGCCTGCTGGCCGCACCCGCCGTCCAGGCGGACGACCACAAGGAAATGACGAAGGGCGAGGCGAAGCTCGCAAAGATGCTCGAAGGCCGCGTAGCCGGCGAGCCTGAAAGTTGCATCACGACTATCGGTTCGCGCTCCATGCAGCGCATCGACGACACGGCGCTGGTCTATAAGTCCGGCAAGACGATCTGGGTGAACTACACCAAGACACCCGAATCCATCGATGACGGCGACTACCTCGTGATCCGCAAGTTCAGCGGCTCGCAGCTCTGCCGCACCGACCAGGTCACCACGCGCGACCGCGCCTCCAACATGTTCAGCGGCGTCATCTTCCTCGACGACTTCATTCCCTATCGCCTGCCCGAAGAAGGGTGAGCGACAATAACGAAGACTGGGTGCGCGCACTTCTGCGCACCTGGTTCGAGGAGCTCGACAGCTCCGACTGGTATGCATCCTCTCCCGAGGTCGATGCGATGCTGCGCGACCGCTTCGGCGATGATCTGGAGCGCGAAGGCGTCAAGCCCGCTGCCAGCTTCCTCGGCGAACTCGATACGGCGCGCGCGGCAATCCTCCTGTTCGACCAGATACCGCGCAACATCCATCGCGACACGGCAAAGGCCTTTGTGTGGGACCCTTTGGCGCGGGAATTGACGCATGGTGTGCTGGAGCGCGGCTGGCTTGCCGGCTTGGAAACGGCGGAGAAGCAATTCGTCCTGATGCCGCTGATGCACAGCGAGGACATCTCGGATCAGGACCTTTGCGTAGAACTGTTTGCCCAGCACGTGCCCGGCGCACTCGATTTCGCCAGATCGCACCGCGAAATGATCGCGCGTTTCGGACGATTCCCGCACCGTAACGAGGTGTTGGGGAGGGAAACTACGCGGGAAGAAAAGGCGGCGATCGAAGCCGGCTTCAGCTGGTAGAGCCGAAAAATTCGCACAAGTGCGAGACGGGGCATCGCGGACATTTGGGCGCGCGCGCCGTACAGATCCGCTTACCGAACTGGATCAGCCAGAAGTGCCCGTCTGCCATGGCCCATCCGGGACTGCGCTCTTCCAATTGGGCCGCGGTCTTGTCCGCCGTCTTGGCCGCGGTCAGTCCGATGCGATTGCAGACCCGGTGGACGTGGGTGTCGACGGCAATCACGTCCTTACCGAACGTAAAGCTCAGCACGATGTCCGCGCATTTGCGCCCTATGCCGGGGAGCGACAACAGGCCTTCCCGCGTATCGGGCACGATCCCGTCGTGATCCTCAAGAAGGCTGTGGCAGAAGGCGCGGATATTGCGCGTCTTCATATTGTAAAGACCGCAAGGCTTTATCGCGGCGGCGATTTCTTCGTCGTCTAGCGCCAGCATCTCTTGCGGCGTTTTTGCGAGCGCGAAGAGCCGACGCGCAGCCAGGGCCGTATTGCGGTCGAGCGATTGCGCGGAAAGCATGCAGGAGATGCAGGACCGGAAGGCGTCGGGCTGGCCCTTGGGGCCTTTCGCGCCCGGCGTGCGACCCGGCATCTCACCCGCAAGGATACGGTAGACTTCCTCGACTTGGCGCTCGTCCAGCATGGACGATCAGCGATTGCCGACGCGCTCGGTTCCGGTCTTGCACAGCGATAGCGCAAGGCAAGTGGCGCAGTCGGGCGACCCGGGGCGGCACCATGTCTGGCCGAGCTTCTTCATCAGCAAGTGATGTTCATCGAAAGTCGCGCCGTCCCACTCTTCCGGCATCACGGGCATGATCGCTTCGAAGGCGCGATCGGTGGTGGCTTTGGGCGGGACCAGTCCCATGCGCTGGAGGATACGGGTGTGATGGCCGTCGAGGACGATGGCACGCCGGTCCAGCGTACTTGCATTCATCACGCCTGCCGCGATCTTGCGTCCGATGCCGGGTAGCTGCTCCAGCCAGCGCATGGCGGGCAGCGTTTCCATATCCGCGAGGTGGGCCAGATCGACTGCGCCGCGCCGCTCGACCAGCGAATTGAGGCTACCCTTCAGGCGCTCGGCGGCGATATTGGGATAGGTCTGCGTCGCCAGTTCCGCCTGCAATTCTTCCAGTGGCGCCTCGGCCACTTGCTCCCACGATCCATAGCGTTTGAGCAGGCGATCGGTCGCGGCATTGGAAATCTCGGACTTGGTCCGCGCACCGATAACACCCTGGACCAGCACCCACTCCGGCTCGCGCCATTCAGCCGCGGCCCTCTCGATGCGCCCGAAGCGCTGGATCAGCAGAGACTGAAGGCGACGCAGCGTTTCGGTGCGCGGGTCGGGGCCGAGTGGGAGCTGCATCCCTGCGACCTGTAAGCGTCGCTCGGCCGCATCGCAACGCGCTAGAAAGTCAGAGCGGTCGGCATGTCTTCCTTGCGCACAAGGATCATCTTGCGAGGGACGCTATGCCCCTTGGGGTGATCTTCGAAGGACTCTACAGGGGCCTGACTGTCGATCCCAAACGGAGCCTTGGTGAGATCGATGCGCCGGAAATCACCGGTCACGATATCCGAATTTTCAAACCCCGGTTCGACTATGTGCGTCGTCGTGAGCACGTAGCGGTAATCCGTCTTGGCCAGGTTGCGCAGGTATGCGTCGATATCCGCAAAGGACAAATGGAAGAGGAAATCCCGCGCCACGACCAGATCGCACGAAGGGATCGGATCTGTACTGAGATCAGCCACTTCGAAACGTATGCGATCGGATTGGAATGCTTGCCGGTTGCGTTCGATTACCGAGGGGACGATGTCGAGACCGATGTAGTCGACATCCATCTCCGGCAGGATGAGCTTCATCCAGTTCAGATCGCCACATGGGGCATCGACGATTCGTTCGATCTGATACTTTTCGACAAACTTGGGCAGTCTCGCGCGGACCTGCTCGGTATGTGTCAGCTCCGATCCTCCCCCGCTTCCGGATTCGTCGCTCTTCCAGAGGTTTTCCTCGTAGATCTGGGTGAAGCGTTCCTGTGCGGTGCCGCGTTGCAGCATTCGCGCATACTTCCGGCGCAAGGGCGCTTCGGAGATGGTGCGATACGCAATCCAGAACGGATATTTGACGAGAGCACGGATGGTGGGCAGCAGCCCGTCCTTGCGGTACTTCCATTTCAGCTTTTCGACGATCATCGGCGACCCCTTACGACACTTTGGATGCAACCTAGGCGATTGCCGTTGGCTTCAGAACCTCTTCGCCAATCTTATTCCCACTCGATCGTGCCGGGCGGCTTGCTCGTATAATCATAGACAACGCGATTGATGCCCTGGACTTCGTTGACGATGCGGGTGGCGCAGCCGGTAAGGAAGGCCGCGTCGAAGGGATAGACATCGGCGGTCATGCCGTCGGTGCTGGTCACGGCGCGTAAGGCACAGACGCTGTCGTAGGTGCGATAATCGCCCATCACACCCACGGTCTTGACCGGCAGCAGCACGGCAAAGGCCTGCCAGATCGCGTCATAGAGGCCCGCCTTGCGGATCTCGTCGAGATAGATCGCGTCCGCCTTGCGCAGGATGTCGCAGCGTTCCTTGGTGACCTCGCCCGGGATGCGGATCGCAAGACCCGGTCCGGGGAAGGGATGGCGGCCGACGAACATGTCGGGCAGGCCCAGCTCGCGGCCCAGTTCGCGCACCTCGTCCTTGAACAGTTCGCGCAGCGGCTCGACCAGCTTCATGTTCATACGTTCGGGCAGACCGCCGACATTGTGGTGGCTCTTGATCGTCACGGATGGCCCGCCGGTGAAGCTGACGCTTTCGATGACGTCGGGATAGAGCGTGCCCTGCGCTAGGAAATCCGCACCGCCCACGTTCTTCGCTTCGGCTTCGAACACGTCAATGAAGGTCTTGCCGATGAACTTGCGCTTGGCTTCCGGGTCGGTGACGCCCGCAAGGCCTTCCATGAACATTTCTTCGGCGTCCACGACGACGAGCGGGATGTTGTAATGGTCGCGGAACATGGTCTCGACCTGCTCGCGCTCGTTGAGGCGAAGGAGGCCATGATCGACGAAGACGCAGGTCAGCTGGTCGCCGATCGCCTCGTGGATGAGGATTGCCGCGACCGAACTGTCGACGCCGCCCGACAGGCCGCAGATCACCTTGCCGTCACCCACCTGTTCGCGGATTTCGCGGACCTTGGTTTCGCGATAGGCGGCCATGGTCCAGTCGCCTGCAAGGCCGCAGACATGGCGCACGAAATTGGCGATCAGCTTGCCGCCATCGGGCGTGTGGACCACCTCGGGGTGGAACTGGGTGCCGTAGAACTTGCGCTTTTCATCCGCGATCACTGCAAAAGGCGCACCGTCGGAAATGGCGACGATTTCGAAGCCGGGGGCGAACTTGGTCACCTTGTCGCCGTGGCTCATCCAGACCTGGTGGCGCTCGCCTTCTTTCCAGAGACCGTCGAACAAGGCGCATTCCTTGGTGACGGTCAGGAAGGCGCGGCCGAATTCGCCGCCTTCGCCGGTTTCGTGGCCCGGACGGACTTCGCCGCCGAGCTGGTGGCTCATGACCTGCTGGCCGTAGCAAATGCCGAGAATCGGGATGCCCGCTTTGAACAGCATCTCGGGCGCGCGCGGACTGCCTTCCTCCGGCACGCCTGCGGGCGAACCGGACAGGATGATGCCCTTGGGCTTCAGGCGATGGAACGCCTCTTCGGCCTGCGTGAACGGCGCGATTTCGGAATAGACACCCGCTTCGCGCACGCGGCGCGCGATGAGCTGGGTAACCTGGCTGCCGAAATCGACGATGAGGATGGAATCGGGAAGGTGTGCGTCGTCCATGCGTGGCGGTTACGGCGCGCTCGACAGCCTGTCCAGAGAAGGACGCAATCTATCCCGTGGCGGCAATTGCCGGCGCGCCGGCGGGGGATCAGATCCTTGGCGATCCCCCGGTCGGCATGCGCGCTTATCCCGGCTTGTTGATGATCTTCGGATCGCAGATCAGCCGGCTGCCCCCGTCCTTGTCGACATAGGCAATCAGGCAGTAGGCGTATTTTCCGCCGTCGTTGTTCTTGTCCATCAGCATGAAGTTCGCCGGAGTTTGAGACTGATTCACGAGAAATTCCTCATCGCCGGTAAAGGGCGGATTTGACCCGCTTTTTTCAGGGTCGCTGTCCTTCCCTTTCGAGATCAGGATATTCTGATCGGTATCGGTGCCGTAGAAGAAGCTGGCGTTATACGTTTCCCCGTCGATCGTGACGTGGGGCGATGCCCAATCGAAAGTGATGTCGGTTTCGCCGCTCACGTCGGACAGGTCGATTTTGCCGTTGTCCTTTAAAACGTTCGGGCTCCCTGATGTTTGCTCGAATGTGAAATCGCCTTTGTAGGTGGTGCCGCTCTTCTGCTTCACATTGTCCACTGTGACCTTGATTGTGACGTCGTTCGTCATGTCATGTATCCCTTCTGTGCAGTGTATCATCGTTGACTGGCGTGCCGGTGGCTCTCATCGAGAGATCCCCACCCAGCGTTCGACAGCCGTCGTTGCACCCGTTTTTCTTAGTATGTCCCGTAGTTCCCGCGCTCTCTCGCTCTCGCCGATCTTGCTCGCGGCGGCGCGGCGCAGCGCGATAGCCGGGATATCAACCATCTCTCCGGCAGGCGGTTTGATCTCGAGCGCCGAGGTAAAAGCTTTCCTCGCGTTGGCAGGCTGCCCGTCGCGCTCCCAGCCGACCCCTTCAAGGTAGTGGGCAGCAACCATCATGCGCTCGAACTCTACGTCGGTGGACGCGAGACTTTTCCTGACATCTGCTGCCAGCGAGCGATGAACTGCGGGCCTTTCGTCGGATCGATCCGTTAGCGCCCGGGTCACGTCCAGCGCGAGATCCTCAACGATGTTCCAGTCGCGATTCTCCGGATCGAGCGCCGCCAGCTTCGAGAGCAGTGCGTCATACCGGTCATAGTCCTGGCTTGCGAGCCTGGCGCGTCCGGTCGACCAATACAGCTTTCCGCGCGTCAGCAAGCTGACCATGTAAAGGGAGAGCGCAAATGTATCGTCTGGCTCAATGGATACCTGCCTGTCCCCCTCGGCGACGGCTTCGTTCAGGGTCGCGAGTGCAAGGTCGGTGCGCCCCGTCCACGCCTGCAACCGTCCCATTGCGGATTTGGCGCCCACCATCCGCCGTCGTACGATATTGTTTGCAGGGTCCTGGATGGCCAGCGCTTCCAGCAAGTCCACCTCGCGCCGTCGTTCCTCCATCGAGGCGGCAAGCTTGCCCGATTGCTCGAGCGTCGAAGCGATCCACGAATAGGCATCGGCCAACTCCAGTTCCTGTTCGATCGGACGGCCCTCCGCACGGGAGATGGCGTCGATCGCGTCCGCGCTTTTCCGGAAATAAGTGAGCGCCTTGCCGATTTTGCCTTCCTCGAAACTCAATGTCCCGAGATTGCTCAGCGAATATGCCTCTTCCTTCTGCCACTGAAGATTGGTGCGGTCCTTTGCGGCCAATCGGCTCGAGATGGCGGCGTACCCTTCCATGGCCCTGCGCGCTTCGGATTTCTTGCCATGCTGCCAGGCGATGTAGCCGACCCAGAAAAGGCTCTGCCCGTGGTTGAACATGCGGTCGGGATCGTCGGGTTTGCGCTCAAGGAGAGCCTGTGTCGTGCGCGCGGCCTGTTCGAAAGCCGGCAATGCCTCCTCGTTATTGCCGCGCACGTTTTGGACCTCTGCCACCAGCATGGTCGCGCGGGCCCGGCGACCAAGTTCCGTATCCGACAGGTCTTTCAGTTTCTGCCGAGCATAATAATCCATCGCGCGCTTGCCGACGCCGTCGAGCACTTCCAGCCGCCCGACCGGCTCCAGTTGCTTGCGCAGGTCGGTGAGCATGTATTCGATAAGGCCGTCTGCCTCGGCGCGCTGATCGCGGGCCTCGTTGCGCTGGTCGATCGCGTAGAGGGCGAGGCCCGATGTCCCGACCATGCCCACCAGCGAAGCGGCGGCGACCATGGCGAGCCTCTTCTGCCGTCGCGCTGCATCGCGCTGGACCAGGCTGTCGAGATCGATGTGGGCCAGGCCGGCAATCAGCTTGAGCTTGGCCAGCTTCCTGCCATCGCCATCCGGCCGGATATCGGCTGCGATGGGTTCGGATGCAGCGTCGGTAGGTTCTCCGTCATCGTAGTGGACCAGCAAGGGGGCAGGGAAATTGTCCGGCGGCTCGCCCTCGACGATGACGGGGAAGATCCCGCGGTCTCCGTTCAGCCGTTTGTAAAGATCGATCTCGCGCGCGATCCACGGGGACTGCGCGGCGCTCGGCGAACACAGGACGATCAGGGCATCGCTGGCGCGGATCGCCTGTTCGATCGCTTCGCCAAGGTTGTCCGCAGCCGGAAGTTCGTCGCGATCCTTGAAGATCGGCTGGAGACCCTCGCGACCCTTCGATCCCGAGCCCTGATCGGGTAGCCGATAGGTTTCAAGCGCATGATGCAGCCAATTCGCAGACCGCTTGTCGCGGTGCGAATAGCTGATGAATGCCTTGTAACGACGTTCGGCCAAGCTTCCTCTCCGGATGCGACCCCGGATACGACTCGGCAACCCCCAATTTTTTCAAAAAGTTGGAGCAAAATTGCGTGGTTTGCAATCTGATCGAGCCCAATTGGCCCGATTATGTTGCGTAAAACGCAACATGTCCTGACCTTTTCTCACTTTCGTTCGCGGTGCCGCAATATTATTACAGGCCTCACAGCCGGGAACGGAACAGTCTCCCAAGTCCTTCCGACCGGCACAGAGATGGCGTCAGGCTCTCCCCTAAGGGTCCTGTCGTCGCCTTCCTCGCGCGGAACCGCTGGCCCTTGTGGCCCATGCGTTCTCCTGACGCTCAGCCTTTCCGGCGCGAGGCGATATGGCAGCGAGTAGAGACGCGGCCGCCCACACCTCCTCTCCCCCTCCCCCCAAGTGTCGGCGCCGCGTCTCGAACGCGGCGACCGCACATCCTTGTCGTAATTGGTCGGCGCCGCGTCGCGAACGTGGCGACCGGCTTCTATTGTCTTACTCGGGAGCGCCGTGCTGCGCGGCAAGGTCACGCAAATCGGTCTTCAATAGCTTGCCGATATGGCTGCGCGGCATCTCGTCGATCGCGTGTAGCTGCGCCAGGCGCTGGGTCTTGCCCAGGCGGCCATTGACCGCGTCCCTGATTGCATCCGTCCCGCGCGCATCCTTTGCCAATTGCACGAAACCGACCGGGGTCTCGCCCCATTTACGCGACGGCATTCCGATGACCGCCGCCTCGATGACATCGGCTTCCTTCATCAGCTCGTTCTCGAGGTCGACCGGATAGATGTTGAACCCGCCCGAGATAATCATGTCCTTGGCGCGGCCGACAAGTTCGACAAAGCCTTCCGCATCGACACGGCCGATGTCGCCCATCCGCTGCCAGGTCTCCCCGGTATCGGGATCGGTCCAGTAGCCCTCCTGCGTCTGGTCGGGGCGGTTCTTGTACCCGCTCATCATGGTGTGGCTGCGCCCGACGAGGTTCCCGGGCGTTCCGGCCGGAACTTCGCGATCCTCATCGTCGAGTACCCTGAGCTCGCTGCCCGGGGCAGGTCGACCAACCGTGTGCAGCTTGTCCGGAAACTTGTGCGCTTCGAGCAGGCAAACCACGCCGCCTTCGGTCATCGAGTAAATCTCGATCAGGGCACCCGGCATCCGGGCCAGCACCTCGCGCTTCAGGTCCGCGGGGAAGGGTGCCGAGGTGCAATATTTCAAGAGCAGCGAGGAAAGGTCGAACTCGTCGAAGCGCGGCTCGTCCATGAGCCGCTGGTACTGGACCGGCACCAGCATCGTGATCGCCGTCTTGTCTTCTGCGGCATGGGTAAGCCAGCCGATCGTATCGAACTTGCCCATGATCCTGACGGTGCCACCCGCAAGCAGGGCCGGGAGGAAGGCCACCATCGTGGTGTTCGAATAGAGCGGCGTGGAGGCGAGCGTGCGCACGGGTATGCCGGCTTCGAGCCAACTGGATGCAGTCGCCGCGAACTGTCGCCAGCGCATCTGGTGCGAATGGACGATGCCTTTCGGAGTGCCCGTTGTGCCCGACGAGTAGATGATATTGAACGGATCTGCGGGCGCCGGATCCGATACGGGGGCCTTGCTCCCTGCGGGCGCCATCCAGTCGTCGAGCGCTTCGTCGAGAACTACAATCTCGAGCCCCGCAAAACGCGCTTCGCCGACCTCGTCCAGCTTGGCCCTGGTCACGAAAAGGTGCCGCGCGCCGCTGTCCCTGGCCATGGCCTCCAGCTGATCTGCACTGGCGCTCGTGGTGAGCGGAGCCGCGACCCCGCCTGCCCTTATGGCGGCTAGGAAGACCAGCGCGTAGGGTATCGAGGATATGCCGAGGATGGCGACCGACTGGCCTTGCTCCAAACCGTCATTCACCAGCCGTGCCGCAATGCGCTCGATGCGGTCCGCCATTGAGGCCCACGTCAACGAACCCGTATCATCGCGAAGCGCAGTGGCCTCGGGTTGATGCGTTGCCCAATACGCCAGGACCTGCGTGAAATTGCCGAAAGGCTCGGATAGTGTGGCTGCTGCCGCGTTTGCTCCCATGCGGTTTTGATAGCGCGCGCAAGAGATCTGTCCAGCACGCGGATCCGGCAGCCGAGTCGCAATCGTGGGCTAATGCGATCGTTGCTCTTGAGCGAAGTTTTTGCACACCGCCTCGACACGGCAATGCGGGCCGGAGACCCGATCGATCAATTTGCAGGGTGCGGCGTCAAAAACGTGTCGTGAAATTTGGAAACGGCCCGGGACAGGAGTATCGTGCCGCCGATCCGGGGAGTTCCGCAGACCTTCTCGGATCGGATCGACCATAGACCGTCATCGCAACAACACACAGTCGCACATCGTGTGATACTCTCTGCGGCCGATCATCCCGTCTTATGAAAGGATGATCACCATGACTAAATTTACAGTAGCACTATTCGCCACCGCGGCAGCGGCAACAATGCTTGCCGTCCCACTGTCCTCGCAGGAAATCGTCGTTTCCGCGCGCAGCGACCAGGCATTCGTGGAAGAGGTTTCCAGAGACCTGAATGCTAAGCTGAGCCGGATGCGGATCGATCACCGCTGGACTCCCAGTGGCATCGTGAAGGTGCGTTTCCAGGCCGGCCCCGACGGGCGCCCGGTGGAAATGGAGACTTATGAATCCTCCGGTAGCAAGCGGCTAGACAGGAGAGTCCAGAATGCCGTCGGTCGCATCGACTCGCTCCTGCCGCTGCCCGCAAGCGCTGGACCCGATCCGATAATCCAGGCGAACGTAATCGTCGCCTCCGGTCGCCGTACGCGCGAATCCCTCGAGCGCGAGCTCGCCGAATCGGAGGCACGCCGCCTTGCATCGAACGATCCCGAGGAACGCGCGGTGCTGGCTCTCAACATGGCGCCGTCACCCAGTTCCTGACCCTCCCCCAGGGCAGGAGCCGGCTCGGCGTCGAGGCGGTATCTGTCTGCGGGGTGCCGCCTCGCGTCGGGTCTGCCACATGGAAAGGGCCTCGCATGGAGCGGGGCCCTTTTTCGTATCTCGATTCTAAAATTGCGCGTCCGGATTCGGACCGTGCGCAATCCCGCGATGGGAAATTTGCCCGCAAAAATTTTTTCGCAATTTCATTTTGGGGCTTGCGCAGCGCTAAAGTCCAGCTTGGTCCACGCGTCGCTGCGTTGCATCATGGTGATACACCTTGCCGCAGCCGTGCGATTGCGAATTAATTCCGCCTTTACCCTCTTGCACGCGAGTCCGCTCTGATTCACTATCTAGTGGTCGGTCACCGGGGGGTACCCACAAGACCTAGAGATTTCGGCATTCGTCCCCATATGGGTTGAGTGCCGTTTTCCGGTCGGCCCTGTGGGGAAAAAGGGGATAAGTTTTCAACCCGAAGACCGGCGAAATTGCTAGGCAGGACACACCGCTTGGCGACTCGAACAAGAGCCGGAAGGCAAGCGGGCAACGTCCCGCTGCGCAACAAACGAGAGTGGGGCACGACATGGATTTCAAGAGCGGGGACGAAGCGGCGATGGGACTGGATCTGGACACTCAGGACAGCGACGAAGATACCGCACCCGCCAAGAAGCCGGCCCCGAAGAAGGACGCGGCGGAAAAGGCAGTGAAAATGGACAAGCAGGACAAGGGCAGCGAAGAACTGGTCGCCGAAGCCGCCGGTGAAGCGATGGCCGGTGCCATGGCCGAAGTCGCCAAGGCTGCCGCGGTGAAAGAGGATTCGAAGAAGGTCCTCGACCGCCGGTTCAACGTGAAGACCGACAGCTCGCGCGACGATCTGCTGACCGTGTTCGGCAAGGAAACGCTCGAAGACCGTTACCTACTCCCCGGCGAAAGCTACCAGGACCTGTTCGCGCGCGTCGCCGATGCCTTTGCCGACGATGCCGACCACGCGCAGCGCCTGTACGACTATATCTCGCGCCTGTGGTTCATGCCCGCAACGCCCGTCCTGTCGAACGGCGGCACGCAGCGCGGCCTGCCAATCTCGTGCTACCTCAACTCGGTTTCCGACAGCCTCGACGGCATCGTCAACACCTGGAACGAGAACGTGTGGCTCGCCTCCAAGGGCGGCGGCATCGGCACCTATTGGGGCAATGTCCGCGGTATCGGCGAGCCGGTGGGCCTCAACGGCAAGACCAGCGGCATCATTCCCTTCGTGCGCGTGATGGACAGCCTGACGCTGGCGATCTCGCAAGGTTCACTGCGTCGCGGTTCGGCCGCTTGCTACATCGACATCACGCACCCGGAGATCGAGGAATTCCTCGAAATCCGTAAGCCTTCGGGCGACTTCAACCGCAAGGCGCTGAACCTGCACCACGGCGTGCTCGTCACCGACGCCTTCATGGAAGCGGTCCGCAATGGCGAGGAATTCGACCTCCTCAGCCCGAAGGACGGTTCGGTCCGCAAGACCGTGGATGCGCGCGGCCTCTTCCAGAAGCTCGTTGAAACCCGCCTTGCCACGGGCGAGCCCTACATCGTCTTCTCGGACACGGTGAACCGCATGATGCCCAAGCATCACCGCGAGCTCGGCCTCAAGGTTTCGACTTCGAACCTGTGCGCCGAAATCACCCTGCCGACCGGCATCGACCATCTCGGCAACGATCGCACGGCCGTCTGCTGCCTGTCCTCGCTCAACATCGAGAAGTGGGACGAGTGGAACGAGGACAAGCAGTTCATCGAGGACGTCATGCGCTTCCTCGACAATGTCCTGCAGAACTACATCGACCGTGCGCCCGAAGAGATGGCTCGCGCCAAATATTCGGCGATGCGCGAACGCTCGGTCGGCCTCGGCGTGATGGGCTTCCACTCCTTCCTCCAGCAGAAGGGCATCGGCTTCGAAAGCCCGATGGCCAAGGTCTGGAACCTGAAGATGTTCAAGCACATCCAGGGCAAGGCGTCCGAAGCATCCATGCTGCTCGCCCAGGAACGCGGCGCATGCCCCGATGCGGAAGAAATGGGCGCGATGGAGCGGTTCAGCTGCAAGATGGCGATCGCACCGACCGCTTCGATCAGCATCATCTGCGGCGGTACCAGCGCCTGCATCGAGCCGATCCCGGCGAACATCTACACGCACAAGACGCTGTCCGGGTCCTTCGTGGTCAAGAACCCCTATCTGGAAAAGCTGCTCAAGAAGAAGAGCAAGGACAGCACTGCGGTCTGGAACTCGATCCTCGAGCATGGCGGCAGCGTCCAGCACCTCGACTTCCTGACGCCGGAAGAAAAGGCCGCGTACAAGACGAGCTTCGAGATCGACCAGCGCTGGCTGCTCGAATTCGCCGCCGACCGCGCGCCCTATATCGACCAGGCCCAGTCGCTGAACCTGTTCATCCCGGCAGACGTCGACAAGTGGGACCTCATGATGCTGCACTTCCAGGCATGGGAGAAAGGCATCAAGTCGCTCTACTACCTCCGCTCCAAGAGCGTGCAGCGCGCCGGTTTCGCAGGCGGCGTCGAAGCGGACAACACCGCCGATGCAGCGAAGTACGAACTGGCCGCCGGCGCAGAGCAGACCGACTACGAGGAATGCCTCGCCTGCCAGTAAGAGAACCCTTGGACGGGTGACAAGACGCGCGCCGGGGCATCCGATGATGGCCCGGCGCGCTCTTTTTGAGGGCCTTGCCCTTTTTGCCCATGCGGGGCACCTATGGCGCGATGGGTCCGCAGCGTATCCTCTTCATTACGCCTAATTTTCCGCCCTTTGCCCAAGCGGGCGCGGCGCGGACGGGGGCGCTTGCGCTGCACTGGGCGCGGCAGGGGCACAAGGTCACCGTCATCGGAGCACGCATCGGCACGGCGAGCGGGATCCATACAGAGCTCGAGCACCCCAATCTTGCATCGGTCATGCTGCCGATCGACAAGTCGGAGCCGCAAGGTTCGCAAAGTCACGTCGACGGCAAATCCACCACCGGCCGCAAGCCCGGCAAGCTGAAGCGCTGGCTCTGGCTTGCCCGGCAAATGCCCGACCGGTTTCGCGCGCACTGGGTGCCGCGGGCGGTGCAAGAGGCGATCGAACTGGGCGGCGGTGACGCCTTCGACCTCATCTATTCTTCCGGACCGCCGCACTCGGCCCATATCGCGGCCAGGCAGATCGCTGCGGCGACGGGCCTGCCCTGGATTTGCGAGCAGCGCGATCTGTGGGTCGATAATCCTTATATCGAACGGCACCCATTCCTCACCCGCTACTACGAATGGCAGGGACGCAGGGTGCAGCGTGATGCGGACGCTTTCGTCGCCGTCACGACCGGTGCGCGCGACACGCTGGCAGGGCAGACCGGCAAGGAGGTCGTGCTGGCGCGAAACGGCTGGGTCGAAAGCGATTTCGCCGGGTTGGAAGCGGCGCCCGCTCCCCTAGATGCCGACCGCCTCACGATCGTCCATGCGGGATTGATCTATGCCGAGCGGCGCGATCCAAAGGCGCTGTTCGAAGCGATCGCCATGCTGGGGGAAGACCGGCATAAGGTGCGCGCGATCTTCTATCACGACGAGTACGGCTTCCTCGACCAGCGCATTCGCGAATACGGCGTTGAGGACAGCGTCGAGGTGCATGATTTCCTGCCGCGCAGCGAAATCCTTGCGGTCGAGCGTGCGGCGGACGTCTTGCTCATGTGTCGCTGGCCGGACCCGGCGGAGGACGATGTCATACCGGGCAAGCTGTTCGAATATATCGGCGCGCGCCGCCCGATCCTGGCCACAGGTCTCGAAAGCGGCGAGGCGGCGAAGATCGTGGGGGAAGGCGACTTCGGGTTGGCCACGCAGGATGCGGGCAAGATCGCCGACCAGTTGGGCACCTGGATTGCCAGCAAGAAGGCGGGTGGCGGCCGGATACCGGATCTGCCGAAAGATGCGGCCATGAAATTCACGCGCAACGAAGCATTCGCTGCGATCGACGACTTGGTCGAAAGCTCCGCCGGCGCGTGATCAAGCATGCGAAAGGCCCCGACTGAGCAAAGCAGCCGAGGCCTTTCGAATGTCATTGGTCTGCCGGACGAAGCGCCCGGGCTAGGCCGGTTTAGGCGTCCTGCATGACTGCCTTGTTGCCCAGACCTTCGGGAATGCGTGCGCTTTCCTTCAGGTAGATACGGTTGTCGTCGATCTTCTCGACGTCATCCAGCGAGAGGAAGTGGTGCATGTCGTCTGCACTGTCCGACTTCGTCAGCTTGATGGCATCGTCCTGGACCGCGTCGACCGTACCGACGTGCTGGCCTTCGTAGTTTGCGACTTCCATGTGTTCCTTGATGCGGATCTTCTCGAACATAGTGTACTTTCTGCCCGGATAACCGAGCGTTTTGAGTTGGTTATACCCTATTAACGGCCGGCAACGAGATACGCTCCACGCTTCGTCGAGGCTCGTGCACGGCTCAGAGGATAGTCACGCGACGGCACCGAGCTGGGACACGCCGAGCCCTCAAGCAGCGTAGCGATAGGGCACCAATCCAGCCCTCAAGCAGGGCAGCGATAGGGCACCAATCCAGCCCTCAAGCAGCGCAGCGATAGGGCACGAAAAAGTTGACGCCCCAACCTCTTGCGAGGCGGGGCGTCGGGGATGCGGAGCCGAAGCCCGCAAAAGGGGAAAAACCGGACTAAGGTCCGCTAGTCCCCGAACTGGAAAGGCTCAGCTCTCGCCGAGCGGGCGGTTGGCGTCGGCCTTGGCGCGCTCGTCCGGCTGGCCGGAAATCTCGCCTGGCTGAGCATCGGCGCTGCCTTGCGCGAGCGGCTGGTTGCCGAGATCGGCGGTGGCGACATCCTGCTCCATCGTGCCGTCTTCATTGCGCGCATTGCCATAGCCGCGCTGCGCCTGTGCATCGTCGGATTGTTCCTGCTGGCGGGTTTCGCCTTCGCGGGGTCCGGTGCGTTCGAGGCCGAAGGGTTCGTGCCCCTTGTTGAGCGTCACGTCGCGGCTGTCGTTGGGTTCGTACTGGCCCATGGGGTCTCTCCAAAAATCTGTCTTTGTCTGTCTTCAACCAACCAACCCGCCACGGCCCGGCGTGTTCCTGCCGCTTGTCGCAAACCTTGCACAGATTTTGCCGTCTTATCCCCGCGTAATTCTTTACCCTTGCTATCGAATCACAGGCATGATTCCTTATATAGGACGCTCAGCTGCCAACCGGAGAAACACAAGATGTCGTTGCTCGAAGCCCGCAAGACCTACAAACCCTTCGAATATCCGTGGGCCTACGACTTCTGGAAACGCCAGCAGCAGATCCACTGGATGCCGGAAGAAGTTCCGCTGGGCGAAGACTGCCGCGACTGGGCACAGAAGCTGTCCGAGCACGAGCGCAACCTGCTCACGCAGATCTTCCGTTTCTTCACGCAGGCCGACGTCGAGGTGCAGGATTGCTACCACGACAAATACGGCCGCGTGTTCAAGCCGACCGAGATCAAGATGATGCTGACCGCCTTCTCCAACATGGAGACGGTGCACATCGCGGCATACAGCCATTTGCTCGACACGATCGGCATGCCGGAAAGCGAATATTCCGCCTTCCTCGAATATGAGGAAATGGCCGACAAGCACAATTACATGCAGCAGTTCGGCGTCGACAACGATGAAGACATCGCCCGCACGCTGGCCATGTTCGGCGCCTTCACCGAAGGCATGCAGCTGTTCGCCAGCTTCGCGATGCTGATGAACTTCCCGCGCTTCAACAAGATGAAGGGCATGGGCCAGATCGTCAGCTGGTCGATCCGCGACGAAAGCCTGCACTGCGAAGGCATCATCCGCATGTTCCACGAGTTCGTGCGCGAGCGGGACTGCCTGACCAAGGCGGTCAAGGAAGACATCGTGGACATCTGCCAGAAGACCGTGCGCCTGGAAGACAACTTCATCGACCTCGCCTTCGAAATGGGTCCGGTGTCGGGCATGACGCCCAAGGACATCAAGAAGTACATCCGCTACATCGCCGACTGGCGCCTGGGCCAACTGGGCATGCAGCCGATCTACATGGTCGACGATCACCCGCTGCCCTGGCTCGCCCCGCTGATCAACGGTGTGGAGCACGCCAACTTCTTCGAACAGCGCGCAACCGAATACTCCAAGGGCGCAACGCGCGGCGACTGGAACACCGTCTGGTCGAGCTTCGACAAGCGCCAGAGCGCCAAGGCCGCCAACGAGGAAGAAACCGCCGACGACGGCCCGGGCCTGTTCGGCGACGAGGCTGGTGAGGGGGCTGTTGCGGCGGAGTGAACGAGATCGCTTCAGGTCCCGATAACGACAACCTCGAAGGCGAAAGTTTGGTAGAATTCACACCAGCTGCTGAGGGTCCGTTCTCGAGCGAAAAGATTATCGAGAGATTGGCAAAGTCGCGGGACGAAGCAGCCAGACTGTCGAACCGTTTTTTCATTCTCGCGCTTCTGTTCCTTGGCCTTGCTACTATCAAGCTTGCAGAGTTAGATTTGTCTCTGACACTCATCGGCATCCAAACTGATGATCTGCAATATGGGCTTTTCTTCTTCATTGTTGCGGCGCAGATATGTTCGGTTCTGAGTACCTCCAGAACTATGGATTCTCGCGCATATGACTATCAAATAGAGGAGGTGGCCAGATTTCATTTCCCTGAGAAATACAAAGAGGCGGCGAGAACTGTTTCGAACTCTCACGAATGGCTTTCCCCGTCATCGGAAGTTCTCAAATCCATCGATGGTTTCAGGACGGCGAAGATCTTTTACAACTCAGCTATGTTGGTAACCGCAATTTTTGCTGTCGGCGTCGTTTTCGGTCCTAATGTTCTTGGTATTTACTACTTGTGTAATCATGATGCATTGATCACTGAAGGTGATAAGGACTTGCAATACTGGAGTGTGTTGTCAGTCACGGTATTGTCAATGCTTTGGTCGGTCGCATACGTGTCAATACATGTGATGACCGAAGGTGGGAAAGAAGCTGATGGAGATTAGGTACGTCGGTGGTGAGGCAGATGATGGGCTTGTCGATCTTTCGGGAGGCGCCGAGTCTCTTGCTGGTTTAGGTCGCGTGGCTAATTTGGTGGCGCACTATGTAGCGACGGGCGAGGTGAGATTTCGAGGGCCCTACTCGAACAAGGTACGCTTCTACATCGATGAAACCGAAGATGGGTCGCTCAAGGTCCTTACGAAGGAGATAGCGCGGCTTTCTTCAGCCGCTGCGAACGCCGCTGCGACGCAAAACGCTAAAAAGCTATTGAAGCATGTGGTTGCGCGTGCGCTGGGACAAGTCGAGGAGGGGCAACTTGAGCTGGATGGCTTGGACGTACCGGCCGGGACTGTCGATGTGCTCGCTGAGGCTGCCACCCCCGGTTTGGAACGCTCTCACAAATGGATTGATACATCGGCAAAGCGAATTGTCATCAACGACAACGCGATCCGAGAAGTTCAATTAGACGAGCGAACGAAGGAATATTTGAAATCAGAAGATATCGATGAACGTTCGCGGACTCAAGATGTCTCTGTCGGTGCGCTCAACGTGAATTCCCGCAACGGTCGAGTTTACTTTCATGATCTCGGGCGGACCGTGCCGTTCTTCGTGCCGCGAGACGCAGAAGAGCGTACGATTCCGACACTTTCTCGTTATCTAACGCAGTACGCCGAGAAAACTGGTGCGACAGTAAACATACAGTTTCGACGTATTCGCTACCCGGACGGAAGGCTGAAAAAGATCATAATCTACGATTGCTATGCTCTCGGGGAAGCGGCCTGATGTCTTTGAGCTTCTGCTATCAAAAGCAGGTCTTCCCATGGGCGACCAGCCGACCGCAAGGGCGACTGCCCGCCCGCAGCGGGTGCGGCTTGCCGCACGCCTAGCGAGGACGCCCCGACGAAGGTCGGTGCGAAAGATAAAAAACCCTCAACACCACCCACTCCTCAAACCCCAGCCATCCCCCTCAGCCAGCCCGGCGTCGATCATGTGGTCCGCCAGCCGCTCGTCGCCCCGGTAAGCAGCGCGCAGTTCGCGGCCGTAGCGGTCGCGGGGTGGGTCCTGGCCGCCGGTCCAGCTGAAGCGGCCTTGCGATAGCCATTGGTGGAGCGCCGTGCGGGCCTCGCGCGCCTTGACCCGCTCGGCCTCGCACGCCCCGTCCATCTCCGGCGCGTCGAAACCGGTGAGGCGGATGCGCCGCTCGCCGATCCGCACCGTGTCGCCGTCGACCACGCAGGCCCCCCAGCCTTCACCGCATAGCCCGAAGCTCGAGGCCACCTCGGTCACCTCGGGACGCGGCCCGATGCGGTCCCCGAACAAGACCCAGGCGCCCACCAGCGCCAGCGTAAGGGCGACGGTCACGGCCCCGCGCCAACCGCCCCCGCGCGACCTTCGCCTCACCGGCTTGCGGTGAAAGCGGGGCACGCGCCTGTCCGGCCTGCGCCTGAAGGGAAGGATCTTGCCCACGCCCTCACGATAGCGCCGCGCACTGCGGCTTCAATCCAGGCGGCGCGGATTATTCCCGCTTCCGCGTCTCCAATTTGATCTGCCGCAAAGAAGGGGCGGGCGCGGAGGCCTAAGGCTGGATCAACGGACACCACGAAGGACGCCATCATGTCGCAGCACACGCCCAATGAACTGACCAAGATCTTCGCCCGCGACCGGGACCTCATCACGCGGTTGAAGCAGGAGGATGCGCATTACGCGCGGCTGGCGGATGAATATCACGAGGTGAACCGCGAAGTGCACCGCATCGAGGCGGAAACCGAGGCCGCCAGCGACGAGCGCACCGAGCAGCTTAAGAAGAAGCGCCTCGGCCTCCTCGACGAAATCACCGCGATCGTCACCAAGGCCAGGGCCGCCTAGCGCCACGTCTTCCGGCAACTCGCATCAAACGGGCCAACGGCCCGCAAGCGCGACCGCGCGCCCGCAGCGACGCGACCTTCAGGTCGCATGAGCGAGGAAAGCCAAGGCTGCGGACGCAGCCGCCGGCGCTTGAGGCCAAACAAATATGTCGTAAATCGACAATACCGCACCTGCGAAGGCGGGGTATTTCCTTTCGCACAAGCACATAAGACGGCGTCGCTGGTCCCGAGTTTGCAAGCCCGAGAGCGGAGCGTGTCATGCCTGTCGAATTCACCCTGCTGGAATGGTTCGTCTACTACCTTATCGCGATCAATATGGTCGCGTTCTTTGCCTTCATGACGGACAAGGTGCTGGCCGAAAACGGCGGCTGGCGGCTGAGCGAGGCGAGCCTTCTGGGCTGGGCCTTCGCGGGCGGTACGCTTGGCGCCTATGCCGCGCGCTCGCTGCTGCGCCACAAGACCCGCAAGGAACCGTTTTCCAACCGGCTGCACGCAATCGCCTGCATCCAGGTGATCGCGTTCGCCACGCTGATGCTGTGGTTCACGACGCGGTGATTACTGCCACTTTCCTACTGCGAGGCTTGCTGCTCTCCTAGAGCCATGCCCCGCCGCCCTTTCACGGCCCGTGTCCCTGCCGGATGCGGGCCGTTTAGCATGGGCGCAGGTTTTATCGCCAGGACCGTGTTCCACCCGTTCCACTCTGTTGGAACTGCGCGAGGGCCGCTCCAACTTTGCGGCCCGGGCTTACCAGCCCCAGGCGGGCGGGGGCGGGGCGACGGGATCGCTGGCGTCGAACTCCACCCGGAACAGGCGGGTCGGATCGTTGCGACGGGTCAGCTGGTAGGCAAAGCGGGCGCCGCTTGTCTCGGCGTGGTCGACTTCCACGCGCCAGACATTGGTGAGCGATGCGTCCAGCCCCTCGCGCTCGAACAGGGCGATGGAGAAGGCATCGACCGGGAAATCCTGGATGCGCGGCGTCCCGTCCGACAGCGTGTCGCCGCCGTATTGGGTCACCGCATCCTCGCTGCCGTCTTCGTGGCGGTGGTCGTGCTTCAGGCGCAGGCCGTCCGCGGTGCGGCTGACGAGCCAGGTGCGCGAGCGGTTCCAGCCGCCCGGAGCCCCGGCATCCTCGACGTGGAAGGCGATGGCGACACGCGTGTCGGAGCAATCGGCCCAGTGCGCCACCATGCGCTTGCCCGCCCAGTCGGCGTCGCGCGCGTCGCTGCTGGCAAGCCCGCCTGCATAGGCGTTGCCGCAATGGCTGGAGAGCGCGTCCCAGAACCGCTCCTGTGACGGGGCGAGGCGTGGCACGTCCGGCGTGCTGGCACAGGCAGCAAGGGCGATAAGCGGGGCGAGGGCGAGGGGCTTGGTGTGGGTCATGCGCAGGCTGTGCCACCGTGCGCGCCCGCGCTCAAGCGGCGCGGTTTCGGAACGGGTGGCAGGGGCAAGGCATTGGACAGGAAAGCAAGAAGGAGTTCCCGATGACCGACCCCGTTCCCGATAGCAAACCCGGTACCCGCTGGCTGTGGGTGGCGCTGATCGTCCTGATGACGCTGGTGTTCCTGTTCTACATCTTCAACACCGATGGCGGCGAAGAGCCGGTCCCGGTCGGTGAAACCACCGGTGAAGTGCCCGATCCGCTGCCGACGACAACCTCGGTCCCGGTCTCGCCCGAAGGCGAATTCGGTGAAGCGCCGGTGAATGGCGAAGACCTCGATCCCGATGTCGAAATCGAGCAGATGCCGGCGCAGGAATAACGCGCCCCCTTTCGCCCGCACGCCGGGCACGCTAACGCCTGCGCTCCCCAGTCACGGGGATGCGCGGGCTTTGCGTATGGATGGAGCACGAGTTTGAGCGACGACACCGGCCGGGCGATGCACGAGGCAAGCACCAAGGCGCAGACGCTGATCGAGGCACTGCCCTATTTCCAGCGCTATGCCGGTCGCAGCTTCGTCGTGAAATACGGCGGCAATGCCATGGGCGACGAAGAGGCGGCGCGCGAATTCGCCGAAGATATCGTTCTGCTCAAGGCCGTCGGCATCAATCCCGTGGTCGTGCATGGCGGGGGCCCGCAGATCGGCGCAATGCTCAAGAAGCTGGGTGTCGAGAGCACCTTCGTCGACGGCCTTCGCGTCACCGACAAGGCGACGGCAGAAGTCGCCGAGATGGTCCTGTCGGGCGCGATCAACAAGGCGCTGGTATCCTCGATCGCGCGGGCTGGCGGCAAGGCAGTTGGCCTTTCCGGTAAGGACGGCGGGCTTGTTACTGCGCGCAAGGTCGAACGCACGACGAAGGACCCCGAAAGCAACATCGAACGCGCGCTCGACCTCGGTTTCGTGGGCGAGCCGAGCGCGGTCGACACGACGATCATCGAAACCGCCACGGCGGCAGGCATGATCCCGATCATTGCCCCCATCGGTACGGGCGAGGACGGACACACATACAACATCAATGCCGACACCATGGCGGGCGCACTTGCTTCGGCTCTTGGCGCTGCGCGGTTGCTTCTGCTGACGGACGTTCCTGGCGTACTCGACAAGAGCGGATCGCTGCTCACGGACCTGACCCCTGCGGACATCGCCGCGCTGCGCGAAGACGGGACGATCAGCGGCGGCATGATCCCCAAGCTGGAAACCTGCGTGAGCGCGGTTGAGGCGGGATGCGAAGCGGCGGTCGTCCTCGACGGGCGCGTACCGCACGCCATGCTGCTAGAATTCTTCACCGCAAGGGGCGCAGGCACCTTGATAAGCGCCCGATAGGGCTTGGCGCGGGGCGTCTTGCGCGTGTAAGACGCGTTGCTATCGGGATTGCACACACACCAGCGGGATAGACCCTAGTGCTCATCACACTCTACCAGATACTCGAAATGCTCACGAGCGTGTTCGTGATGCTGATCATCATCCAGTTCATCATCGGACTGCTGTTCGCCTTCAACGTGGTGGGCCGCAACGAATTTCTGATGAGCTTTTACGAAGGCATCAACCGCCTGCTTGATCCGGTGCTCCGCCCGATCCGCAACTTGCTGCCGCAAACCGGGATGATCGATTTCTCACCGCTGGTGCTGATCATCCTGATGAACATCATCCTTATCGTACTCGGGAACATCATCTACTCGTTATGACCGCTGAACGTATCGACGGAAAAGCCTTCGCCGCCCTCCTGAGGGAGCGTGTCGGCGCGCTTGCCGGGCAGTTCGAACAGAAGGCGGGCCGCAAAGCCGGTCTCGCAGTCGTCCTGGTGGGCGAGGATCCTGCCAGCCAGGTCTATGTGCGCTCGAAGCACAAGGCGACCGTCGCTGCGGGCATGGAAAGTTTCGAGCACCGCCTGCCGGTCGACACCAGCGAGGCGGACTTGCTGGCGCTGGTCGAACAGCTGAATGCGGACGACGCGGTCGACGGCATCCTGGTCCAGCTGCCGTTGCCCGACCATCTCGACGAGCAATCGGTGATCGCATCGATCAGCCCGGACAAGGACGTGGACGGTTTCCACGTGACCAACGCCGGACGGCTTGCCGTGGGGCAGAACGGCTTCGTGCCCTGCACACCGCTCGGCTGCATGATGCTGCTGACCGACCGGCTGGGCGACCTGTCCGGCCTCGAAGCGGTCGTGATCGGCCGTTCGAACATCGTCGGCAAGCCGATGGCGCAGCTGCTCCTCGACGCAAATGCCACGGTCACGATCGCCCACAGCCGGACGAAGGATTTGCCGTCGGTGGTCAAACGCGCCGACATCGTGGTGGCCGCAGTAGGCCGCGCGGAGATGGTCAAGGCGGAATGGCTGAAAGAAGGCGCGACGGTGATCGACGTCGGTATCAACCGCCTGCCCCCTGCCGAAGGCGAGGAGAAGGGCCGACTGGTCGGCGATGTCGACTATGCAGGCGCCGAAGGGATCGCCGCAGCGATTACGCCCGTTCCGGGCGGCGTCGGCCCGATGACGATCGCTGTCCTCCTGCGCAACACCCTTGTTGCCGCCCACCGCAATGCCGGGCTGGAAGTGCCGCAGAGCCTGTGAGCATGCGCCTCGCCCTGGCTGCCTGTGCGCTGGCAAGCGTCGCTGCCTGCGCTCCGCTGCCGAACCAGCGCGATCGCTATACGCGGTTGCTGACCCCGACAGCAGAGGTGAGCAAGGTAATCGCTACCGAACTCGCTTTCGCCCGCGCCGCGCGTGAGGACGGTCAGTGGACTGCCTTCGACGAATACGCAGCGGACGGCGCGCTGATCTTCGGCCGCAACGGCGCGATAGAAGCCAAGCCCTGGCTCAGGTCGCAGGACAACCCGCCCGAAGCGGTCAGCTGGGAGCCGCATCGCGTCTGGTCGAGCTGCGATGGCTCGCTCGCCGTGACGCAGGGTGGCTTCACCGATCCGGATGGCTCGGTCGGGACGTTCAACACGGTATGGCAGAGGCAGCGCAATGGCGACTATCGCTATGTGTTCGATTTCGGCTTTCCGCAGGACGAAGCGCCCGTTGCGCCCGACATGATATCGAGCGCGGTCGCCGCGTGCGACGCCAAGATCGATACCGGCGAGCCGGACAGCGCCATTCCGCTGCGTGTTTCGCGCGACGGGACCCTGGCCTGGGGCTTCCAGACCGTCGGCCAGGGCGAGCGTCACTATGTCGTCTGGCTGGCCGGTGAAGACGGATGGGAGCAGGTCGTGGCTATCGCACTCGCACCGGACGCCGCGCAATGACCCAGCTGTTCATCTCGGCCTTCATCACGCTGTTCGTCGTCATCGACCCGCCGGGTTGTGCGCCGATCTATGCGGGCCTCACCAAGGGGGCGACCCCGGCCCAGCGCCGGAACATGGCTATCCGAGCCTGTTTCATCGCGGCCATCATCCTCCTGATCTTCGCCCTGTTCGGCGAGGATTTGCTGAGCGCCTTGCATATCGAACTCGACAGTTTCCGCATTGCAGGCGGCTTCATGCTGTTCTGGATCGCATTCGAGATGGTGTTCGAGAAACGGACACAGCGCCGCGAGGAGCGGGCTGAAAAGGTCGCTGCGACGCCAGAAGTAGAAGACGTTTCGGTATTCCCCATGGCCATGCCGATGCTGGCCGGACCCGGCGCGATTGCGGCTATCATGCTGCTGATGAATGAAGCGTCGGGGCTGGAGCAGACCTTCGTTGTGCTCGGCGCCCTTGGCGCTGTCCTGTTCATCACCATGCTGGCGCTGGTGGCGGCAGGCCCACTGATGAAATTCTTCGGCGACCGGGTGGAAGCAGTAATCACGCGCCTGCTCGGCGTGCTACTTGCGGCGCTTGCCGCGCAATATGTGATCGACGGCCTGAAAGGCAGTTTTGGTATTTAGTCTTTCAAACCCGCCTCCGCGGGTTCGTCCTCGCTAGATGTGCAGCAAGCTGCACCCACTGCGAGCGGGCGATTGCCCTTGCGGTCGGCTGGTCGCCGACCGAAACTTTGCCATATGAAAGGTTGGTTCCTGGTCACGGCAGTCAAAGGCCGACCGGCCGTCCGCAGGGACCCGTAGCGAAGCGAAGGTAAGGCCCCGAGGACGAAGTCGCGGAGGCGACTTCGCAACTACTGCAGGGTGACGATTTCGTCGTCGTCATCGCGCAGGGCGAAAAACTGCATGAGCTGGATCATGAGCTCGCACCGGTCGGCAAGGGTCGGTGCTTCCAGCAAAGCTTGCTTTGCGGCGGAATCGAACGGGATGATCTGCGCCACTCCGTTGATCAGCGTCTCGTCATCGAGCCGTTCGACCGAATCCCAGTCCACCGTATAGCCCTGCATCAAGGCAAACCGCTTGGCCTCGAACTCGAATGCAGCACGTTCGACGCTGGAGAGCACTTCGTTCTGCGGGTCTTCGATGAATTCCGCCTCGACCTGCCTGAATGCGGTCGTCACGTCGAGTTCGCGCAGGACCCTGAAGCGCGCCTCGCCTTCGAGCACGATATTGTAGCGACCATCCTCCAGCGCTTCGACATCGCCGATGCGGCCGACGCAGCCAACTTCGTATAGCGGGGAGTTTTCACCCGACTTTTGCGGCTGGATCATCGCGATGAGGCGATCCTTCGCAAGCGCACTGCCGACCAGCTCGCGATAGCGCGGCTCGAAAATGTGGAGTGGCAACTGCAGCCCGGGAAACAGGATAGCGCCGGGCAGGGGGAATATGGAGAGTTTGCGGGCCAATAAATTATCCGAACAAGAGACGTGAAAGCTTGCGACGGGTTTCGACGACCCAGGGATCTTCCAGCCCGACCGCGCCGAAGATCTCCACCAGCTTGGCGCGTGCGGCGCCCTCGTTCCATTCGCGGTCGGCTTCGACCATTGCGAGCAGTTCCTCCGCCGCAGCGTCGCGCTGTCCGGCCGCGAAGGCGGCTTCGGCGTAGGCGAGGCGCGCGTCCATGTCGGCAGGGTCGGATTTGGCCTTGTCCCTCAGGCCGGCGAGTTCGCTGTCGTCGACCTTGTTTCCGGCAAGCTCCAGAGCGCTTGCCGCCACTTCGATCGCGGGATGTTCAGCGAGGGCAGGATTGCCTTTCGCTGCATCGAGGACCTTCTTCGCTTCCTCGATCTGATCCGCCTGCGTGAGCGCGCGGATCAGGCCCGCATGCGCTTCCGGATTGTCGGGAGCCATTTCGGTCACCTGTGCAAAAATGCCCGCAGCGCGCGGCGCATCGCCTTCGGCCAGGACTTGTTCGCCCATTGCCACAAACTGGTCTACCTGCTGGGCGGCCTGCGCTTGCGGGTCGGCGCCCGCGCCTGCCTGGACCGGAACCTGGGCGAGGATCTGGTCGAGTGTCTGCTTCAGCTGCGATTCGCTGCGCGCATTGGTCAGATCGGCGACGGGCTGACCCTGGAACATGGCATAGACGGTCGGGATCGACTGCACCTGGAACTGCGAGGCGATGAACTGTTCCTTGTCGACGTCGATCTTCTTCAGGACCACGCCCTTGTCGGCATATTCCGCTGCGACCTTTTCCAGCATGGGTGCCAGGGCTTTGCAGGGGCCGCACCAGTCGGCGTAGAAATCCAGGATGACCAGGCTGGTCATCGAGGGCTCGACTACGTCTTTCTTGAAACGCTCGACCGCCTTCTGCTCGTCGATGTTCAACCCCATGCTCGCCACGTGTACCGCCTTTCGATGCTATAAACTGTCAGGCCACCCATGTGGGCCTTCGCTTGCAAATGTGAAGTACCGGGAGGCGCTGCACAAGGGCGGGACAAAAGGTGCATTTTTTCTCTTGCGGGACTCATGCGGCGTTGCTAACTGCGCGCCTCCCCACCGGGCCATGCGGCTCGGTAGAGCGTCAGTGAGCGGGCGTAGCTCAGGGGTAGAGCACAACCTTGCCAAGGTTGGGGTCGGGCGTTCGAATCGCCTCGCCCGCTCCATTTCTCCAAAAACCCGGACTTCGATCGGCGACCTTGCTGTCGTTTGTCGTGTCGCATGCACATTCGGCGGATAACGCTTGAATGACGCGTTTCCGGTGCTATCTGCGCGATATGTTGTATCAAACCAAAGTCGCCAAGCGCGCTCTCTTCGCCTCCCTTTCCACCCTGGCGCTGGTGGCTACAGTCCCGGCCGCTGCGCAGGACACCGATACGCAGCCTGTGGAATCGGAAGATGTGATCGACGATGTCCATGACCGCCGCATGGATTCGCGCAGCGTCATCATCGTCACCGCCGCAGGCCTTCGCCAGTTCGACCTGCTTGCCGGAACCAGCGTCATCGAGGGGGCAACTCTCGATGCCAATCTCGACGGGCAGCTGGGCGAGGTTCTCGCCGATGTGCCGGGCGTCACTGCCACCGGCTTTGCCCCGGGTGCATCACGGCCGATCCTGCGCGGGTTTTCCGGCGAGCGCGTGAAGGTGCTGGTCGACGGGATCGGTGCCATCGACGTTTCCAATACCTCTGCCGACCATGCGGTTTCGATTGATCCGCTGACCGCCGAAAGCATCGAAGTGCTGCGCGGACCGGCCGTCCTCCTTTACGGGAGCCAGGCGATCGGCGGCGCAGTCAATGTGATCGACAAGCGCATCCCGCGCCGTGTCCCGAACGAGGCAGTGCACGTCGACGCCATCGTGCGTGCCGACACGGCCAGCGACCTTCGTGAAGCCGGTGCGTCGATCGACGTACCGCTGGGCGGCGGCTTCGTAACCCATTTCGACGGGTCCTACCGAACTACGGACGATCTCAGCGTCCCGGGCTTCGTCCTTTCCGATACTCTGCGCTCCGAACTTCTCGAAGAAGCCGACGAGGAAGAAGAAGAGGGCGAATTCGAAGAAGCCGAAGAGCTGCGTGAAGCGGCCTTGGCGAGCGGAACGCTCTTCAACAGCGCCACCGAAACATGGACGGCCAACGGCGGTTTCGCCTTTTTCCGCGACAACTCGCATCTCGGCGTGTCGGTCGGCGTTTACGACACCTTCTATGGCGTGCCGATCCGCCCCGGAGCCGGGCATCATCACGGCGAAGAGGAAGAGGGCGGCGAAGCAGAACTAGCGGAGGAGGGCCCCGAAACCGTCAATATCGGTCTTCGCCAGTACCGCGCCGACCTGCGCGGAGACATCGCGCTGGGCGAGGGGATGTTTGAGCGTCTTCGCGTGCGTGCGGGCTATTCAGACTATACCCACACCGAATTCGAAGGCGACGAGGTCGGCACCGTATTCGACGTGCAGGGCATGGAAGCCCGTGCCGAACTGATCCAGAACCCCAATGGCCGGTGGCGCGGTTCGCTCGGCCTGCAATATTACTTCCGCGATTTCTTCGCCGAGGGTGAAGAGGCCTATGTCGCGCCGAACCGCACCGAGCAGATCTCGCTCTTCGCCCTGCAGGAATATGGCGACGGCCCGATCCAGCTGGAAGGCGCGCTTCGCTATGAGGCGACAAATGTCGATTCCGTACCGCTCGGCGTCGAGCGCGATTTCGATGCCTTCTCCGGCGCGATCGGCCTGGCCTACGATGGGCCGCAGGCCTTCCGTGCAGGCGTGAACCTGTCGCGTGTGGCACGCGCGCCGAGTGCCGAGGAGCTGTTCTCCAACGGCCCGCACATTGCGACACAGCAATTCGAGATCGGCGATGTGGACCTCGGGATCGAGCGGGCCTGGGGCGCGGAAATCTTCGCGCGTGGCCGGCTCGGCGATGTCGAGTTCAGCGTTGCAGCCTTCAAGAACTGGTTCGACGACTACATCTATCTGTCCGAGACCGGCGAGGAGGAAGACGAACTGCCGGTGTTCGAATACCTGCAGCAGGACGCGACTTACCAGGGCATCGAAGGCGAGCTGATCTGGCGCTTCCTCGATACTGGCAATTTCGCTCTCACCGCAGACCTGCGCGGTGAGCTGGTGGACGCGGAACTGTCAGATGGGTCGAACGTGCCGCGCATCCCGCCGCTCAGCCTGATGGGCGCGCTCGAAGCGTCGACCGGATCGCTCGATCTTCGCGGCGAAATCGAATGGGTCGATAGCCAGGACGAAGTCGCCGCTTTCGAAACCCCGACCGACGGGTTCACCTTCGTGAATGCTATCGCAACGTGGCGCCCGATCGCTGCCAATCCGTCAGTAAGCGTCATCGTGAAGGCCGAGAACATCTTCGACGTGACCGGTCGCCGCCACGCCAGCTTCACAAAGGACTTCGTGCCGATGGCGGGCCGCAACTTCAGTGCCAGCTTGCGGCTGAGCTACTGAGCGAAGGATTACTCCTCCAGGGAGAAGGTGAGAGCGGCATGTTCGCGCAGCCGCTCCACCAGATCCTCGCCCAGGAATGATCCCGGCGTGCCGACACCGCCTTCGGCCTTGCTCTCGAGCAGGGCCATACCGGTTTCGCCGAGCATGCGGCTGGTCGAACCATATCCCGGATCGTACTTGCCTTTCACACCGTACTTGATGCGCTTGCCGTCCGGGTATTCGCCCACGAACAGGACGTCGTAGAAGCCGTTTTCGCGCTCTTCGGCAGTCGGGCCTTCGCCCGGCTTCGGCGGCTTGGCGCCGAACGGGTTCTTGGCCAGTTCGACCATGGCGTTGGCCGCCGCCTTGCCGGCATCGCCCGGGCTGGTGAGAACCATTTCGTCGTAGCGGAAGTCCTCGCCATAAGGATGGCCGCGCAGGAAATTGGTGCGGTGGACGTTCTTCGTATTGATCGGCGCCATCACGAACGGAGCGGCCCATTTGCCGATCTCGTCTTCATAGCGCGGCACCATGCCGGAAGGTTGGTCAGGCCCATCGAAGCCGGGCGTCAGCGCGAAGGGATCGCGCAGCACATTGATGACCTTGGGGCTCTTCATCGCCGCCTTCATCGTAGCGCCGAGGCTGGCTGCGGTGCCACCGGAGAAGGTGCCCTGCATCGCGCGGACACGCCCTTTGACGCGCGGTGCAGGCGCTCCGTGCGCTGCCTTGGCTTCCTTCTGTAGCATGAGCACACCCAGATCGAACGGGATCGAATCGAAGCCGGACGAGAAACAGATGCGCGCGCCGCTGGCCTTCGCTGCATCATGGTGCTTGGCGATCTGCTCCGCCATCCAGGCGGGCTCGCCGCACAGGTCGGCGTAATCGGTGCCGGTCTTGACGCATGCTTCGACAAGGGCATCGCCATAGAGCTGGTACGGGCCCACTGTGGTGAGCACGACCTTCGTGCGCTTGCACATGGCTTCGAGGCTGGCGGGATCGGATGCATCGGCCACGATCATCGGCGTGGTTGCGGGCGCGCCGATCTCGTCGCGCACCGCGGTCAGCTTGTCTTCGCTGCGTCCGGCCATCGCCCACTTCGGGGCATCATCGCGATCGCCATATTCGCGGATGAAATGCTCCGCGACGAGCCGCCCGGTATATCCCGTGGCGCCATATACGATGATGTCGAATTCGCGTTCGGCCATGTCAGTCTCCTCTTTGCGGAGGAGATGTGGGCCGGACTCAGGCCAGAGTCAAAAACGCAGCGTCACAGCCGCGAGATTACAGGCGCGGAAGGGTCACGCCGCGCTGGCCCATGTATTTGCCTGCCCGGTCCCGGTAGCTTGTTTCGCAGCGCTCGTTCCCTTGTAGGAAGAGGAACTGGCACGCACCCTCGTTCGCGTAAATCTTCGCAGGCAGCGGGGTCGTGTTGGAGAACTCCAGCGTGACGTGGCCTTCCCAGCCGGGCTCCAGCGGAGTGACGTTCACGATGATCCCGCAGCGCGCATAGGTGCTCTTGCCAAGGCAGATCACCAGCACGTCTTCCGGTACGCGGAAGTATTCAACCGTGCGCGCAAGGGCGAAGCTGTTGGGCGGGATGATGCAGCAATCGGTCTTCTTGTCGACGAAGCTGTTGGCTGCGAAGTCCTTCGGATCGACGATCGCGCTGTCGATGTTCGTGAAGATCTTGAACTCGTCCGCCACACGCGCGTCGTAACCATATGAAGACAGGCCGTAGCTGATAGTGCCGTCGCGCCGCTGGCTCTCGACGAAAGGCTCGATCATGCCTTCCGAATTTGCCTTTTCGCGGATCCATTTGTCGGAGAGAATCGCCATGCGTCTGTGATTCCCCAAGCGGCTCTTGCGAGCAAGCACGGGAGGGAAATAATCCCCTCCCGTCTGATTTCGCCCTAGCTTAGGCGGCGGAGAAAAACCCGCTCTCTTCCCAGCGCTGGAGCTCGCGGTTGTAGACGAACTCGATCCAGTCGTAGGCGTCTGTCAGGTTGCGCGTCGCGCGGACGGCGAAGCTTGCTGAGGCACCCTTCTCGAAGCGCAATGTGCCTGTCGCGCCATCTTTGGTGATGCGGATACCCTGCCCGTCGGCATAGCCGTGCTGGGCACCGCCAAGTGGGGTGCGGGAGAGGGTCATGTCGGCGATGATCGCACTTTCCAACCCGATCGACATGAGCGGGGCGGTTACGCGGATCTCTCCCGAACCGCTGAAGGTCGCCGGACGATACCAGCCCCTTGTCCAATAGCTCGAACTCGCAGTCTCCTTTGCCATCGTGACGAGTGGCATGGAAAGCGGGGTGTCGCCGCCGTTGGGTACGCGCCCCGAAGCGAATTCGCCTTCGACATGGATGGCGCAGGAGTGGTCGATGTATCCGTTCCACAGGACACCGAGCCACTGACGTCCTGCTAGTTGCGCCTCGCGAGTTCGGCGCTGCTTCAAGTTTATGGCCACGTTCGCCGGTGGCAATTGGTAAGTTCCGGTCGGTGCGCCGCTGACTTGCTCGGTCAGGGACGCCACACCGTCGATGGTCAGCGCGTGGATGGACTGCTTGCGGTCGAGAACAGCCTCTATGTCGAGGTCGACATCACGCAGGGCCTGGCCTGCCCAGCCCGGCAGTCCGATCGGCGAGTCCACTGCGCGGATACTGCCTCCAACCCAGCTGAAGAAGCGCAGCCAGCCGATATTCCTGAATTCACATTGATCGAGGCGGGTGAGCGGGGGAGGCGATTGGTCGTCGCGGGTGGGCCAGAGGAAATTATGCTCGAGGGTATCGGTCGCACCACTCCCAAGGCCCATGTGATCGCAATCGTGCCAGATACAGTTGCGATAGATCGCGCGTGACTTCCCGACGTCTTCCTGTGCCTGGAAGCAGTCCCCGAAACTGCAATCGGATGCGATGATCTCGACATTGCATCCGGGATTGAAGGCGCTGCCATTGGTGGTGGCGAAGCGGCACCTGTCGAGAACCACCCTGTCGGCCATATCGAGCGCGCCGCCGAGATAAAATATCTCGCCCTTCCAGCCGATCATATCGGTGTCCGTGCAGATGATCTCGCCCACAAAGCAGTCTTGTACCCACAGCGCCTTGTCGGTGATGTCCCAGCCGTCTCCGGTCAGGATATCGGCTGGCCACGCATAGGCTCCCGTATGGTAGCGGCCACCCTCGAGGACCAGGCGGTCCAGTTCGAGGCGACCGATCGTTTTTTCCCCGGAGACCGGGTCCTCGGTATCTCCCTGAAGGAAAAGGCCACCGCCGCGCCAGACGGCAAGCGCGGGATCGTCAGACGCCGTCGGTACCAGCTGCCAGCCGGTCTCCGGATCCTCGCCGTCGAGACCGCGAAATTCGAGCACCGAGCGATCGGCCGCTTTGCCTTTCAAGGCGACGGAGCGGCGAACTACGAGAGGGTGCCCGTCCTCTGCCCTCGTTTCGGTCGCGGGCGATACGCGTAGCGGACAGTCGATCCTGTAGCGGGACGAATAGAACGCTACTGTGGCTGCCTCTACAACTGCGGCATAGTCTAGCGCCGCCTGGATTGCTTGCTGGTCGTTTGTAGTCCCGTCTCCCAGGGCGCCGGCCTGCTCCACGGCGATTTCGGCTGAGGCAGGGAGAAGACGAAAGATCCGCCCATTGAAGGTGCGCGCAGTGCATGCGGGATGTGTGGAATGAAATGCCGGGGTGCAGAGGTCGTCGGAAATATAGGTAGCAGCGCCCTTTCCGGCCTCTGCGTAGCCACTCGTTTCAACCCGATCGACATCAAGCGGGATAGACCGCTTGTCGAGATCTGTGAAAAGGCCGGGAAGACATTGCGACGCGCGATTTGCAAGGCCCAGGGAGGCAATCGAGAGCGCGCTCATTGCGACACCCGGTATTCCAGCGATCCTGAATTGATCGTGCAATCCAGCCAGAGTGAGGCACCCTCTTCACTTTCCTGCCAAACCGGTTCGCATGCCGGGCCGAAGAAGTTTCCCCACGTGGAGCCTGCGACCGTCAGCGGATGGAGGGTTTCGCCGCCATCTGTCGAGCGCGCAACCTGCACCGAGCCTTCGAAGTCGCCCGAGAGCGTACAGTAAACTACTGCATTCAGCGCAGGCTCGAACGGGCCGACAATTGTCGATATCGAGGTCGTTCCGGCAAAGGCAGCAGGGACATCGGCGGGAGCAAGGCGTGTCGGCAGCGGGCGAATGCCTGAAACGACCGAGCAATTTCCGTCTTCGTCTTCGATACCGAAGGCGACGACAGGGGCGAAACCGCCCGGTGCCTGGATAGGGGGAGGCTGGCTCATGATTATGGTTTCTCCAAGTGAATGTAGAAACCATATTGGTTATTATTGAGGCGGGATGTAGGAAAACGGTTTTTCCGGAAGGGCTTTGGCTTCAAGCACACACCCATGACCGTAGCCGTGTTTCATCCAGGCACGCAGCACAGCAGGCAGACCGCGCTCGCGCTGCAGCAACTCGGCAGGCTGGCTTTCCTCGCCACTGGCGTCTTTGACCATGAAGCAAGCGTGTGGAGACGAGCGGGAGCGTATGCTCCTGCCGCTTTGCGGCGGCGCATCGATGCGGAGTTCGGGCGCTTTTCGACACCGGGTCTCGATGCTTCGCTTGTACGAGCATTCCCCCGATACGAGCTGCCTGAGCGGATCCTGTCACGGATAGGCCTGACTGCTATGGCCCAGCAGTTCGACCGGATGGCCAATGATCGTTTCGGGAAAGTTGTCGCCCGCCTCGCCCAAGACGAGGGAGCGCGCGTGCTGTGGGGCTATGACAATTCTTCGCTAGCGGCTTTCCAAGATGCTCGAAGCGCGTCAGCGACGAAGATCCTCGACCGCACGATTGCCGATTGGCGGGAATGGAACGAGCAGGTCGCCACAATCGAAGACACGCATGGCGATTGGCTGCACCCTTCGCTCCGACGGGCACCCGATTGGCTCATCCAGCGCGGCGAAGCGGAGTTCGAGGCCGCGGATTATATCCTGTGCGCGAATGATTTCGTGAGCGGGACGATAAAGCGTCACTCATCTGCCGAGCGGATCGAAGACAAGATCCGCCACCTTCCATACTGCTTCGATTCTAAAATGTACGGTTCGCTTCCAAGCCCCATGCCGCCTGAAGCCGACAAGCCCGTCCGCTTCCTGTTCGCTGGCCAGCTTTCCGCGCGAAAAGGCATACAGCACGTCCTCGAAGCGGTGAGCGCGCTGCCTCCCGAATTGGCAAGTCTCACCTGCGTTGGCCCCAACCTGGTGCCCATTGGGCTGTTGAGCGGCTTTTCTGATCGGGTGCGTTTTCTTGGGGCCGTGCCCCGCGCAGAGATGCCCGCCATCATGATCCAGCACGATGTCCTCGTCCTGCCGAGCTATTTTGAGGGGTCGGCCATCGTCCTGCTGGAAGCGATGGCCGCGGGCCTCGCCGTCATTGCGACCCCGCAATCCGGCCTAGGCCCGACTGCCAGGAGCGGCATCTGCATTGATCGACCGGACAGTGAGCTGCTGGCCGCGGCAATGATCGACATTGCACAGGACAACGAGAGGCTGCTGGAAATGCGGCGGAGTGCACAGCTGGAGGCCCAAAGCTACGATAGTGCGGCTTACCGCTCGAATATCGAGGCGCTGCTCAACGGCATGGTCGGTTAGGCCAACATCTCTTCCATAATTGCTTCGAAGGCGTCGACAACACCCTCCTGGGACCATCTCAACCGCGCAATTTCAACCGCGCGTTCGCCCATCGCTGCGCACGCATCGGGATCGTCCGCAAGCCGTTCGATAGCCCAGCCCAAAGCCTGCGCATCGCCGGGCGGAACGATAGCTCCGGCCCCGTCGAGTTCGAGCGCGAGGCCGGAATCTCGGGTCGTCGTGGCAACGGTCGGCCTGCCTGAGGCGAGAATATTGCCAAGCTTGGAAGGGAGCATGAGATCCTTCGCTCCGCTGACCTGCGGAAGGATATGCAAGTCGGCAACCCGCAAGAGATCGCCGACATCTTCGCTTGGCTGGAGGGAATGGAAGGTGACGTTCGGCAGACCCTCGGCGAGGCCTTCCAGTCTTTGGCGATTGGGGCCGTCTCCGCAGATCACGAACTGGATGTCGGGCCTTTCGGACAAGATCCGCGCAGCCTTAATGACGACGTCGAGGCCCTGCTTGTTCGCGATGTTTCCGGAATAGAGCGCGACGAACTTTCCTTGCAGGTTCCACTCTTCCCGAAAGTCTCTCCGACCGTTCGCTTTGCCATGATTGGCCCAGTTCCTTAGCTCGCGCACCCGATCCGGCTGCACTCCCTTGTCGACCAGTAGCTGCTGCATGGGCCCGCTGATGGTGGACACGACATCGGCCGAGGCCAGAGTCCGCTTCTCGAACTTCAGGGCAGCGTCACTGACAGCCCCCTTGCCAAGCAGTCCGGTGGCCATCGCAGCGCCAACTTCGAAGTCCTGGATATGAAGCCACAAAGGCGCTTTCGAGCGTTTCGCAATTCGTGCTGCAACCGGAACCGCAACAAGCGACGGTGCGACCGTGAAGATCAGATCAGGCTGCAACTCCCTGCGCGCCAGGCGGGCGGCCGGGTAGCAGCTGCTCGCAAAGCTGAGGTGATGCGCGAGCCTTCGCTTACCCGTGGGATTTGCGGGAATATAATGTGGGCAGCGAGTGATCTTGACGCCGGATTCGACAGAATTCTTCCAGCGGCCACGGAAGAGGGAGTGCAGTTTCCATTCGGGGTAATAGGGTTGGCCGACCACCGCGTGAATGTGGTGCCCCCGGGCGGCAAGTGCGCTCATCAGGCCGGTGCTGTATGGCCCGATCCCGATGGGTTCGGGCGCGTAATTCAGACCGATGAAGAGGATGCGTCTTGGGGCCATGCCGGGGGATCACGCCGGACGGAGTGCTCTCAAGCCGGACGCTCCGCCATCCCTTGCCGACAGACCTGCGAACAGGGTGTCCACGATTGCCGCGAGCTTGTCTTCAGCCAGCCGGTCGTTGATGGTGATCAGAAGGTCGGGCATCGTGTAACACATCAGCATCTGGTTGATCAGCGTCAGCGCGCGGTCGATTTCGAGCCCTTCAAAGAAGCCGTCCGCTTGTGCTTCGGCGATAAGCTCGCACAGGTAGTGATCCGCCAGATCGACGTAGGATCGCACTTGCTCGAAACGACGGGCGCCGAGATCGCACAGGACAGCGAAGGCGGCCGGATCACGCAGATATTCCTCGCGGTTACGCCGGAACCGCCGTGCATAGAATTCGAGAAACTTGCGATTGATGGGAAGATTGCTTCCCAGAACCTCTTCCATGATCTCGACGTGAGGTTCGAACCAGAGTTCCGTAACCGCGTCGAACAGGTCGGCGTCCGTCGGAAATACGGCCTCCACCCTTGCAACAGAAATGCCTGCCTCTGCAGCCAGCTGAGCGACGGAGATTTCGGTGCCGCGTCGGACCGTGAGGTCCAAAGCCATCAAGGCGAACTTCCTTCGCTCGGACGGATGCGTGGAAGAAGACACGCTCAGGACCAATCAACGCTACTCATGGAAGGAGATTAGGGATGCTCCACAAGCTATTCCAGAGCAGAAATCGTATTTTCAAGCTTCGTCACCCGCTCGATTTGGGGGGGAGCGGAATGAATGAAGAGGTCCGGCGCTTGTATTCCTCATAGCCGGGCCGGGAATGCTTCATCCCCTTTTCCAGTAGCGCTGCGCCCGACCATTTGACGAGCGTGAAGGTGAGGAACAGCGGCCCCGCAATCGTCCAGAGTGCGATTTCCCAGCTCGCGCTCGCGGTCACAAGCCAGATCCCCCACCATGCACAGGCGTCGCCGAAATAGTTGGGATGGCGGGTATAGCGCCACAGGCCCTTGTCCATGACCTCGCCCTTGTTGGCAGGATCGGCCTTGAATTTGGCAAGCTGCCAGTCGCCGACCCACTCGAAGAATATCCCCACAAGGTAGAGCGCTAGTCCGATCCATGCGAGGCCGGCAATCGGAGCAGGTTCGCTACTGGTGAGGATGCCGAGCTGTGCCGGCGAGCAGACGAGGAACAGCAATACCGCCTGCCCAAGCCAAATCTTGGTGAGCGCGGCGAGTGCGAAGCGACCTTTCTCCCGGTCCTTGCGCAGCATCCGCTCATACCGCTTGTCCTGCCCTTCCGCGCGCCAGCGCCGGAAAAGGTAAATGCCGAGCCTCAGGCCCCATGCGCCGACCATCACCAGAAGAAGGGTCGCCAGATCGCCTGGATCCGCGAGTTGGAGCCAGCTGGTCAGAGCCATCAGCGCCATGCCCGCACCCCAGAACGCATCGATGAAGGACACATCGTCGATCTGGACCGAAATGACCCACAGGATCAGGACCACGCCGATCAATATCGCCGCATTCGCCAGCAGTGCATCAAGCATTGGTTTTCTCCTCCTCGATCAGGCGCAGGGCCTGGGCCTCCAGTACCTTGTAACGCTCGTAGTCCGGGCGCTTGGAACGCATGAAGCGCGCGATTTCCAGCAGGGTTTCGCCATAGCTTTCCGTCGGGACGATAGCCGGGCCGAAACCCAGGACCATGTCTTCGTTGCAAACCCATGCAGGCACGATGGGGACATTGGCGGCGCGAGCGATGTTGTAGAAGCCCGATTTCCATTCGCCGTTCGAGCTGCGCGTGCCTTCTGCGGCAATGACAAGGGCAAGATGATCGCGCTGCTCGAATACGGCGGCGACCTGTTCGACTACATTGCTGCGTTTGGTCCGGTCGATAGGGATGCCACCCATGTCGAACATGAAATTGCGCATCATGCCCTGGAACAGCGTGTGCTTGCCCATGAAGTTGGGCTCCACACCCTCTTCGGCGGTGGCGCCGACGAAGAAAACGAAATCCCAGTTCGAGGTGTGCGGAGCGCCCGCGATGACGAACTTCTCGATATTCGGCAGGTGCCCATCGAGCTTCCAGCCCTTGAAGCGGTATAGCGCCATGATGATCCGGCGCACGATGCGCGACAGGATCGAGCGCTTGCGGCTCGTTCTTTCCGACATGTTCTCTCCTGCAGGCCTGCCTAACAGATGTTAGCCAGATTGCGATAGCGATTGGGCTTGCGGCTCACTGCCATTCCAGTCCCGGGAATTTTCGCGCTCCGTAGAGGTAGGCACAGAACAGCTGTTTTACCTCCTCAATCTGGAACGTCGCCTCTGAAGTGGTACCAACCCTTCGAGAACTGCGCGGCCAATCGTCGCCGACATTGCGCCATTCTATAGAATAGCCGAATGCGGACGCAGCCGCTTGCACGAACTCTGTCTCGCTTCTGCTCAGGATCACGTGGCTTTCGTGCCCATCGTGCATCGCATCGAGGGCAGCGGTCAGCTCTTCGATAGTCACGTTCTCGATAGTGCGCGTTCCGGACACGTCCATGGCCATTCGTCCGGGCTCGCCAGTGGGCCGCGCAAACGTCAGGGGCTCGGGTCTCTCCTGCGGTTCGAATTCCTCCCGCAGCAGCCCGACGATTGCATTATGCTCGTTGTTGTTGCGTCTAAGGAGCCAGGCGGCCAGCGCGAGGGCCAGGATCGAGACCATAAGGATCGGGACCGCGCCCATCGCATAGAGTTCGCCCGTCACCATTCCGACAGCCGCCCAAATGGCGGCGACAGCCGGGACAAGGAGAAGCGCCAGCGCAGCCTGCATGAGAGTGGTGATGCCGCTGATGCGCGCCCCCCATCCGTCACGCCGGAACAGGGCTACCAGCTCAAATGTATGATAAAGAGACAAGCCGGACCAGATACAGACCAGCCGGCCGAGAACGAAGCCTCTTGGGCCCGGCTTTGGGTCGAACCATGGTTGCAACAGCGCCCGTACGCGTTGGCGCGTCTCGGCCACGTTCGTCGCCGACCGTATCACAAAGCGAACTGCCACCGTGCGCTTTGCCGGTCTTACATCCTGAATACGCCGAACTGCGGCTTTTCGGGAATGGGCGCCTCGAGTGTTGCGGCGAAGGCGAGGCCGAGCACGTCCCGCGTCTGGGCAGGATCGATCACGCCGTCGTCCCACAGGCGCGCGGTGGCGTAATAGGGGTTGCCCTCGTCCTCGTATTTCTGGCGGATCGGGGCCTTGAATTCCTCGGCCTGTTCCTCGGTCCAGCTGTCGGCGTCGCGGTGGACGGTGGCGAGGACGCTGGCGGCCTGCTCGCCGCCCATCACCGAAATCCGCGCATTGGGCCAGGTGAAGAGGAAGCGCGGGGAATAGGCGCGGCCGCACATGCCGTAATTGCCTGCGCCGAAGCTGCCGCCGATCACCACGGTGATCTTTGGCACCGTGGCGGTGGCGACTGCGGTCACCAGCTTCGCGCCATGCTTGGCGATGCCTTCCGCTTCGTATTTGCCGCCAACCATGAAGCCGGAGATGTTCTGGAGGAACAGCAGCGGGATGCGGCGTTGCTGCGCCAGCTCGATAAAATGCGCGCCCTTCTGAGCGCTTTCCGAAAACAGCACGCCATTGTTGGCGAGGATCGCCACCGGCATGCCCCAGATGTGGGCGAAACCGCAGACGAGCGTGCTGCCGTAATGCTGCTTGAACTCGTGGAATTCGCTGCCGTCGACAAGGCGGGCGATGACTTCGTGCACATCGTATGGCGCGCGCACGTCGTCGGGGACGATGGCATAGAGATCCTCCGCATCGAACTTGGGCGCACGCGGCTCCTTCAGTTCGATTGCCTTCGCCGCAGCATGGTTGTCGCCGAGATGGGACACGATATCGCGCACGATGGTGAGCGCGTGTTCGTCATTCTCGGCGAGGTGATCGACCACGCCCGATTTTTTCGCGTGGAGATCGCCGCCGCCAAGGTCCTCGGCGCTGATTTCCTCGCCCGTCGCGGCCTTCACCAGCGGAGGTCCGGCAAGGAAGATCGTGCCCTGATTGCGCACGATCACCGTCTCGTCGGACATCGCCGGGACATAGGCGCCGCCCGCCGTGCAGCTGCCCATCACGCAGGCGATCTGCGGGATGCCCAGCGCGCTCATGTTCGCCTGGTTGAAGAAGATGCGCCCGAAATGGTCGCGGTCGGGGAAGACCTCGGCCTGATGCGGTAAATTCGCCCCGCCGCTGTCGACGAGGTAGATGCACGGCAGCCGGTTCTCCTGCGCGATTTCCTGCGCGCGCAGGTGCTTCTTTACCGTCATCGGGTAATAGGTGCCGCCCTTCACCGTGGCATCGTTGCACACGATCATCACCTGCCGGCCCGACACGCGTCCGATACCGGCGATCATGCCAGCGCCGTTGATTGCGTCCTTGCCGTACATGCCGTTGGCGGCGAGCTGGCCAATTTCGAGGAAAGGACTGCCCGGATCGAGCAGGCGTTCGACGCGCTCTCGCGGGAGCAGCTTGCCGCGCCCGACATGCCGTTCGCGGCTGCCTTCCGAGCCACCCAGCGCGGCGGCTGCTACGGTCGAGCGCAGGTCGGCGGCGAGCGATGTGTTATGTTCAAACCGCGCCTTGGCGTCAGGCGCCTCGCGGTCGAGCGTGGAAGTGAGAACGGGTGCGGTCATAGATTACCAATCGCTAGGCTTGTTGAACTTCCCAACTTTGTCGGTCAGCTCACTGTCAAATTGAGCGTCTTCGAGGGCTTTAGGCCCAAATTGGCGAATGAAGTCTGCATGTGGCTTAAGAGCACCGCTCAGCCTCGTCTTCCTCGAACCGAGAAGAACTATTCTCTTTCCAAACTTGTCTTTGACCAATCTGATAGGCTCTTTCAAATCGCTATCATTGCTGATGATCACTGCGACATCAAACAGGTCATCTGCTGCATCCATGAGCAAATATGTTGCGAGATTGACGTCAGAACCTTTTTCTTCGGTCTTTACGACGCGAACAGGCTTGTATTGGCCAGATTTCCATGCAGCCGCTTCGGGCATTGAAACCTCGTGTGTGAGGAAATGACCAAAATGAACTTCGATTTCGGGTATCGTCGCTAGAGCGCGAAAATAGGTCTCTTGCCGTTGCGGTTGTTTTGGATCGTGAGGCCGAGCACTGACGCGGGCAGTGAAGTATCTGGTTTTATCAATGCTATTCTTCGGGAGTTGGCTGCACGCAAGCTGATGTATATTCAGCCACTTATGAGGCGAGCGCTTTAGGCAGGCGTAATAGAGATTATAGCCGTCGACATAAACTCTTGTACGCATTTGTGCCCCTCAAAAAGCAACGGCGACCACAAGGGTCGCCGCGCGCCTCGGCACCGAAGCGCCGAGGGAGATATGAGGGCCATATAGAAAATCCGGCGAGAAAGTCAACTTTAAGTTGAGTTGTTTCACCCCGCCGCCCCGATCAGTTCGCGGCCAATCAGCATGCGGCGGATTTCGTTCGTGCCCGCGCCGATGTCGAGCAGCTTGGCGTCGCGCATATAGCGTTCGACCGGCCAGTCGAGCGTGTAGCCAGCGCCGCCCAGCGCCTGGACGCTTTCTGCGGCCACGCGGAAGGCGTTTTCCGAGGCCAGCAGGATCGCGCCTGCCGCGTCGAAGCGGGTGGTCTTTTCCGCATCGCAGCTCTTGGCGACGGCATAGGTGTATGCACGCGCAGATTGCAGGGCGACATACATGTCGGCGACCTTGGCCTGCATCAGCTGGAAGCTGCCGATAGGCTTGCCGAACTGGGTACGCTCGCGAAGGTAGGGGATGACCGTGTCGAGGCAGGCCTGCATCACGCCAAGCTGCAATCCGGCGAGGACCACACGCTCGTAATCGAGGCCGCTCATCAGCACGCCCACGCCGCCGTTTTCGGGGCCCATCACGTTCTCTTCGGGCACGAAACAGTCGTCGAAGACCAGCTCTGCCGTGGGCGAACCGCGCATGCCGACCTTCTCGATCTTCTGGCCGATCGAGAAGCCCTCGAAATCCTTTTCGATCAGGAAGGTCGTGATGCCGCGGCTGGCGGCTTCGGGCGCGGTCTTGGCGTAGACCACCAGCGTGTCCGCATAGGGTGCGTTGGTGATCCAGAACTTGGTGCCGTTGAGGACATAGCCGCCATCGACCTTCTCGGCCTTGGCTTTCATGGAGACGACGTCCGAACCGGCGCTGGCCTCGCTCATGGCCAGGCTGCCGACATGCTCGCCGCTGATCAGCTTGGGCAGATACTTGGCCTTTTGCGCCTCATTGCCCCAGCGGGCGATCTGGTTGACGCAAAGGTTCGAGTGCGCACCATAGCTGAGGCCGATGCTGGCGCTCGCGCGGCTGACTTCCTCGACCGCGACGACGTGTTCCAGATAGCCGAGGCCCAGGCCGCCATCCGCTTCCGGCACGGTGATGCCGTGGAGGCCAAGCTCGCCCATGGCGGGCCACAGTTCCGCCTTGGGAAACCAGTCCTCCCGGTCCACTTTCTCGGCGAGCGGGGCGATCTGTTCGTCGGCGAAGCGACCCACGCTTTCGCGGATCATCTCTGCGCTCTCGCCAAGCTGGAAATCGAAGTCGGGGGTGGCGCGCATGGTATCTCCTGGTTGCCTCTAAAGGCAGTCTCTCTCTGCTCGGCGCGATAGCGAAGCTTTGTTGTCCGGGCAAACCCAAGTGGGTAAACTCGATGGCGACCACGCCAAATTCTTGAAAATCAGACGGATAGCTTTAAACCAGCGGCGCATGAAAAGGGACGATGCAATAGATTGGCCTCAGGGGAGGGGCCCAAATCCTGCGTTTTGCAGCGAGGATGAGCGTCTGACCGTAATGGCTTCGTTCGGCCTGGACGAGCTGATGGACGATCAGGAGCTGTCCCAAATCGTTCAATTCGCTGCGAAATTGTGCGGCGCACCGATATCTCTGGTCAGCCTGGTGGAAGAGCAGCGGCAACGTTTCCTCGCGCGCGCCGGACTGCTGACGACCGAGACTCCGCGACCGACCAGCTTCTGCGCTCATGCGATGATGGAGCGCGAGCCGATGGTCGTGCCCGACGCCCTGCTCGATCCGCGCTTCGAACGAAATCCGCTTGTCACGGGTGAGCCCAAGATCCGCTTCTATGCCGGGGCGCCGCTGCTTTCGGCTGAAGGCGCGCCGCTCGGCTCGCTGTGTGTCATCGACACCGAACCGCGCCCGGGCGGCCTGACCGATTTGCAGCGCGAGGGCCTGGAAGTGCTTGCCGCATCGGTGATGCGCCGCCTCAACGCGCGGCGTGAGTATCTCGCGGTGCAGGAACAGCTCGTCCGCGAGAGTATGCGCCTGCGCAAGATGGCGGAGCATATTCCCGTGCTGGCGTGGGCCGCACGGCCTGACGGCTCTCTCGAATTCGGCAACTCCGCGCTCTACGAATATTTCGGCACGGAAGACCTTTCCAAAATCGATCTCAGCGACATGATCCATCCCTCCGACAGCGAAGAGGTGGAGCGGCTGCGCCAGAGGTCACGCGAAGTAGGCGGCCGATGGGATGCAGAGGCGCGCGTCCGCCGGTCTGACGGGGAATACCGCTGGATGGTCCTGAGGGCATGGCCCATGCGCGATGCCAAGGGCGAGATCGAAACCTGGTTCGGCGCCGGTATCGACATCGATGAAACGCACAAGCTGTCCGAAAGCCGGGATCTGCTTGCGCGCGAGTTGTCGCACAGGATCAAGAATATATTCGCGGTGGTCTCCGGGCTGATCGCGATGCATTCGCGCGGGCAGCCGGAAGTGAAACCCTTCGTGGACAAGCTCGGCGCGGCCATACGCTCGCTGGCCACAGCGCATGATTACGTAAGGCCGGACGATGGTCGCTCCAGCGATAACCTTGGCGGCCTGCTCGAAGGGCTGCTGGAGCCTTATGCTTCACAGGAGAGCGAGCGCATACAGGTCAACGGCGACCATGTCGGGCTTGGCTCGCGCGCGGCCACGCCGCTGGCGCTAATCTTCCACGAGCTGGCGACCAATTCCGCGAAATATGGCGCCTTGGCGAATGGCAGCGGAAGGGTGAAGATCGACGTCATCGACAATTGTGATGAATCCGAGAGTGTCTGCATCAACTGGCAGGAAGATATGGAAGGCTTCACCCCGCCCGCGCAGGACGAAGGCGAAGGCTTCGGATCGCGCCTCCTGCGAATGGCAGTCGAGGGCCAGCTCTCCGGCCAGTTTTCCCGTGAGTATTCGGATGATGGCCTGCGGGTCGAACTGGTGATTCCCAGAAGTTCGATTACCCAATGATGCGTGGCGAGGGTCGCCAGATCGCGTGGACCGCGATATGCCGGTGCCCATGACCCGCCCGATCGCATCACTCGCCGCCCTCGCTCTCTGCCTGCCGGTCCTCGCCTGCGCGCCGCAGGACGATCCGCAGGAAGATCCTGCCACAGTCGCCGATGAGGAGGATACGCAGGCGCCTGCGGAAGACGCCGATGCCTCGCCGCCGTCGCATAGTGAATTCTCCGATACCGCATGGCGCGTGATGGCCGAGGACGGGGCGCGTTACGTCACCTATATCGACGCCGACGGAACCTACCGCGACTTCCGCAACGGAGAGCCGTGGCAGGAGGGCAGCTGGAAATTCGACCCTGCCGAGGAAAGCGGGGATGGCGTCGATTTGCTGTGCTTCATGCCTGACGCGGAAGACGGCAGCGAGAGGTGCTGGGAGCCGGGGCGGCTCCTGGATGACGAGCTGATCGTTACCTCTGGCGGCGGGCGCCGTGTGGCGCTGGAAAAGGTCACTTACACCGCGCCCGAAGGGGCCGAAGCCGAAGAGTGACGGAACCCGCCGGCTCTTACCTATCTTTCGACAATGTAAGCCGCAGATTCGGCGCGGTAACGGCTGTCGATAGCGTCACGCTCGACATTCCCAAGGGCGGGTTCGTGGCGCTCGTCGGGGCCTCCGGATCTGGCAAGTCGACGCTGCTGAAAACGGTCAATCGCCTGATAGACCCCAGCGGCGGGAATATAGTCCTCGGCGGCCATAATGTAGAGGACATCGCGCTTCCCGCACTGCGCAGGCGGATCGGATACGTCTTCCAGTCCATCGGCCTCTTCCCGCACATGGATGTCGGGCAGAATATCGCTATCGGGCCGCGACTGTCCGGCACGTGCCTGTCGCCCGACCGGATCGGCGAGCTGCTTTCGCTGGTCGAATTGGAACCGGAAATGACAAGCCGGATGCCCGACGAATTGAGCGGCGGGCAGAGGCAGCGGGTGGGCGTTGCGCGGGCCTTGGCGAACGATCCCGAACTGCTGCTGATGGACGAACCCTTCGGCGCGCTCGATCCGGTGACGCGTGATGCGCTCGGCGAACGGGTGCTGGCTCTCCATCGCGAGTTCGGCCTGACCACGATCATGGTCACGCACGACATGGCCGAGGCATTGCTGCTCGCCGACCGCGTGCTGGTAATGGACGCTGGCAGGATCGTGGCGGACGAGACGCCCGCGGCCCTGGTGGCGGGAGAAGGCGGAGAGGTTGCGCAGGCGCTGGTCGCGGTGCCGCGACACCAGGCAGACCGGCTGGCGGAGCTGTCAGGATGAGCGGGCTGTGGGACGCCATCGCCGGACTTGGCGACCAGCTGGCCGCGCATGTGCTCCTGTCGGCATCGGCAATCGCGCTCGGCATAATCGTGGCACTGCCGCTGGCGGTCTGGGCCAGTCGCTCCCCGGCCGTTTCGCGCGCGAGCCTTGCTTTCGCGAGCCTCGTGCAGACCATTCCGGCGCTCGCCCTGCTGGCGCTATTCTTTCCCATTCTCCTGAGCCTGCGCGCGGTATTCGGCGAGGGCCTGCCGACGCTCGGCTTCCTGCCCGCCCTGCTCGCGCTGGCGCTTTATGCGCTGCTGCCGATCCTGCGCAATGCGGTGACGGCGCAGGCCAATCTCGATCCCGGCGTGATCGAGGCGGCGCATGGCGTGGGCATGACATTCCGCCAGCGGCTGCTGCTGGTCGAAGCGCCGCTGTCCGCCCCCTTCATCATGGCCGGTATCCGCACGGCCGCCGTGTGGACCATCGGCGCTGCCACGCTTGCCACCACCATCGGGCAGAAGAGCCTCGGCGATCCGATCTTCGCCGGATTGCAGACCCAGAACTGGGTGCTGGTGCTGGCGGGCTGTATCGCCAGCGCGGGCCTTGCGATCCTTGCCGACAGCCTGCTTGGCACGATCGAGCGCGGCTTTCGCGAACGCAGGCGCGGCCTGTGGCTGGGCGGTCTCGCAGCAGTGCTGCTTGGCGTGGGCGCGGCGTTCTTCGCGCAGTTCGGCGGGGAGGATGATGACAGCGTCGTCATCGGCGCCAAGGGTTTCTCCGAGCAATACATCCTCGCCCGCCTGATCGGGCAGCGGCTGGAGGGGGAAGGTTTCGCTGTCGAATATCGCGACGGGCTGGGTTCTGCCGTAGCGCACAGCGCCGCGGCCAGCGGCGAGATCGACGTCTATGTCGATTACACCGGCACCATCTGGACCAACCAGATGAAGCGTACCGACAACCCCCCGCGCGAGCAGATGTATCGCGAGATCGCTCAATGGGAGGAGGCGAATACCGGCATGGAAGTCCTGGGGCGGCTCGGCTTCGAGAACGCCTATGGCCTCGCAATGAGCCGCGAGGCCGCAACCTTCGGCGAATTCAATTCGATTGCGGACGTGGCGCAGCGCGGGCAGGCGATGGTGATCGGCGGCGATCCCGAGTTCTTCGAGCGGCCCGAATGGATCGCGGTGCGCGATGCCTATGGCCTGCGCTTTGCCGGCCAGCGCAATTTCTCGCCCACTTTCATGTATAATGCGCTGCAATCGGGCGAAGCGGACATCATCGGAGCCTATACATCCGATGGCCGGATCGTCGCCGACCGGCTCGTCATCCTCGACGATCCGCGCGGGGCATTCCCCAATTACGACGCGGTCCTGTTGCTCAGCCCGCAAGCCGCCGAGGACGAGGCGCTCAAGGCCGCGCTGCTACCACTGATCGATGCGATCGATGTGGAGGCGATGCGCGAGGCGAATTATTCCGTCGATCGGGAAGAGGAAAAGCTCAGCTTCGACGAGGCCGCGCGCCTGCTGGCAGAGCGCGCCGGACTGTAACTCAGCGGGCGCGGGTCCAGACCTGCGTCTGGCAGAACGGTCCGATACACCCCTTCACTTCCAGCCGGTTCGCATCCTTGCGGCGTACGACCGAGCGGTACGTCTTGCCGCTTTTCGGATCGTAGATCTCGCCGCGCCACAAATCGCTTTCCTCGCTGAACCCGGTCAGCACGGGCATGCCCAGCAGCTTGCGATTGCGCAGGCGCGGTTCCTTGTTGTTCACGTCCCGCTGGTCGAGTCCCTGCGGCGGTGCGACGAGGAAGCGGGCGATCTTTCCGCACAGGGACTTGCCGCACTTGCCGATCTGGATGACAGCGTCCTTTTCCGCCGTGACCCAGCGCCCTTCGATAGGTTGGGCGGCAAGCAGCGGCGCAGCGCTCGCAAGCACGGCGATGGCGGCAAGGGGTTTGAGAGGCAGGCGTTTCATGGGCAGTCCTTCCAGATTGCTCGACGCGGAAACCCTGCACAGGTTCCGATGAACCTCAGCCGAAGCCTGCACCCTCGGGCCACTCGGGCGGGGTCATGGCGAAGACCTTGAACAGCTCGCCCATCTCCTCTGCGCCCGTCAGACGCTCGAAAGCCTGAGCGATCCGGGCTGCGCTTTCAGGGGATTTATTGACCAGGGCCTGTGCGCGGGCACCCATGCCGAGCGCCATCAGCCACTGGCCCTGCGTAGTCGAGGCATGTGTCATGCCCTGCGTCGAAGCGATCTCGGCCAGCACGGCGAAGTCGACATGGGCGGTGAGGTCCATATCACCCGGCGCGTCGAACACGCCGACCTTGCGATGCGCCTTGATCGCCTGCAGCGTTTCGCCGGTCCTCGCGGCGAGATGCCCATAGTCGATCAGCAGGGCGGCACCGCCTTGCTGGATCAGGCGCTCGGCCAGCGCATCCGTGAGAGCGGCGGCAGCGGGGCATGCCTCGATCACCGTGCCGACCGGCTGGTTCTTCATCGCATCGGGCACCGCATCGTCCATCGGGCTTGGCCCTGCGGCAAAGACGAATGCGTCCTCGTCCAGCGCGACCATGCGTTCGCGCCAGCCTTTCTCTGTCATGACTAACTGCCGGATCGGCAGCGCGTCGAGGAATTCGTTGCCGACGACCAGCAGGGGCAAATCGTCAGGCAAGGTATCGATCGTATCGTGGAATACCGCGTCGCCAAGCGCGCCCGCCTGCACGTCGCGCAGCGCCTTGGATCCTTCGACGAGGTGGATCGACGGTTTCAAACCCTGGCTCGCCATGGCGCGCAAAGCGTCTGCGGCCAGCGTGCCCCGGCCCGGACCGAGCTCCACATAGGCGCATTCGGGCCTGCCCGCGCGCGCCCACAGGTCGGTCAGCCACAGCCCGATCATCTCGCCGAACATCTGGCTGATCTCGGGCGCGGTCGTGAAGTCTCCTGCCGCGCCAAGCGGATCGCGGCTGGTGTAATAGCGCGCGTTGCTTTCGCCCATGTAGCGCGACACGGGCATCGGCCCGTGCCGCTCTATCAAGCGCCTGAAACGCGCGGCGAGGTCGGTGTCCTCGCGCGCGTTCGTCATGCCGTTCGCGCTGCGGGCGCCTTGGTCGTGCCGATGGGCTTCCTCGTGAAGGCATAGACCATAACGGCAAGGCCCACGGCGATCATCGGCAGGCTCAGCCACTGGCCGCGCGACAGGCCGGTTTCGGCCACGACATAGGCAAGGTGCGCATCGGGTTCGCGGAAGAACTCGTTGACGAACCGGCCAACGCCCATGCCTACCGTGAACAGACCGACCAGTAAGCCGGGACGATAGCGCGCACGGGTCAGCCAGAAGAGCGCGATCAGCACGACGCCGAGCATGAGCCCTTCGAGACCGGCCTGGTAAAGCTGGCTCGGGTGGCGGGCGACATCGCCGCCGCCCGGGAAGACCATCGCCCAGGCGACGTCGCTTTCGACCGGGCGACCGTAAAGCTCGCCATTGATGAAGTTGGCGATCCTGCCGAGCATGTAGGCGAGCGGCACGTTGACCGCGATGTAGTCGCACACGCGCAGCCAGTTGAGATTGCCGCGCCGCGCGACCCAGGTGATTGCCACCAGCACGCCGATCACGCCGCCGTGGAAGCTCATCCCGCCGCCCCATAGCTTGAACAGCTCGATGCTGGTCAACAGGTCGGGCTTGTAGAACGCTGCGTAACCGAGCCTGCCGCCCAGGATCACGCCCAGCGTGCAGTAGAAGAACAGGTCGTCGGCATGGCGCTGCGCCATCGGGCTGCCGTGCGACCTGATCATCTTGGACAGGTGCCAATAGCCCAGCAGGATGCCGAACAAATAGGCGAGCGAATAATAGCGCAGCTGGAATCCGCCGATCTCGAACAGGTAGGGGCGAAGGCCCAATTCCGCCCACTGGATGGGTTCGGAAACTGCCGCAGTGGCGGCCAATAGTGACAGCAAGGTTTTATCCCCTTAGAGACGTGTCGAAAGCCGCATGCGCGACCCGTTGCGGGGCGGCTTTTGGCATAGCAGGGGTTTTGGGGAAAGCCTGCGTCGCATCTCTATCCATCCCGAAGGGGGGATAGTGGCGATTCGCCATCGTGCGCGTGCATTTTGAGAGAGGACAAAAACACACCATGCCGACCGAACTCGACAAGGATATCCATCGTTTCACCGCCGCCGTGACCGCCCCGGGTCAGATGTTCGAAACCCACGATATCGAACGGCGCGGCGTGATGATGCCGGCCTTCAAGAACGCGCCGCCCAGCCTCGCGCATTATTTCGCGCACTTCTGCAACGAGAAGAAGGACGAGCTTTTCCTCGTCGATGGCGATCTGAGGCTGACATTCGGTGAAGTCTACGCTGCTGCGACTCACGTCGCACATGGCCTCGCGACCAAGCATGGCGTGAAGAAAGGCGACCGCGTCGGCATCGCCGCGCGCAATTCCGCCAACTGGATGATCGCCTATATGGGCATTCTGATGTCGGGCGGCTGCGCCACCCTGCTCAACGGCTGGTGGACGGGCGAGGAAATGGCTTACGGCATCGACCTGTGCGATTGCTCGTTGGTCCTTGCCGATGCGCAGCGTGCCGCGCGCTTCGAAGGCCAGCACATCAAGTCGAAGGTCGTGGTGTTCGACCATGGCGTGCCTGCCGAAGGCCTTGCACCGGTATGGGAAGCTGGCGATACGGCGATGAAGATGCTGGGCGAAATCGGCCCGGACGATCTTGCAACGATCCTCTATACTTCGGGTTCGACCGGTCATCCCAAGGGCGCCTATTCCGACCACCTCGGCGTGGTGTCTGGCGTGATGAACTACGTCGCGCAGACCGCGATGATCCTGCAAATCCTGACCGAACGCGGCGATGCGCCGACCGTCCAGCCCTCCGCGCTGGTCGCCGTGCCGCTGTTCCACGTCACCGGTGAGGTGCCGCTATTCCTCCAGAGCTTCGCCCTCGGCCGCAAGCTGGTGCTGATGCCGAAATGGGATGCGCGCGAGGCGCTGCGCCTGCTCGACGAGGAAAAGGTCACCTATTTCGTCGGCGTGCCGCTGATGAGCTATGAAATGGCCACCCATCCGGAACGCGACCAGTTCGACCTGTCGAGCTGCAAGAGCTTCGCCGCCGGCGGCTCCGCGCGCCCGCCCGAGCACGTAAAGAAGATCAAGGACGCCTTCCCCGAAGGCTTCCCGCTGCTGGGCTATGGCCTCACCGAAACCAATGCGGTGGGCTGCGGCAACCTCAACGAAAACTACATGGAAAAGCCCGGCTCCACCGGCATGCCGTCGAAACCGCTGGTCGACATGGCCATCCTCGACGATGACGGCAACAAGCTGGAACAGGGCGCCGTGGGCGAAGTCTGCATCCGTTCGGTCGCGAATTTCCTCGGCTACTGGAAGAACGAGGACGCGACCGCGTCTGCCTATACCGACGATGCCTATTTCCGCACCGGCGACCTCGGTTATCTCGACGCGGACGATTATCTCTTCATCGTCGATCGCAAGAAGGACATCATCATCCGCGGCGGCGAAAACATCTCCTGCATCGAGGTGGAAGAAGCGATCTACGCGCATGACGCGGTGGCCGAATGCAGCGTCTTCGGCGTGCCCGACGAACGCTTCGGTGAAATCCCGGCCGCGGTCTATTTCACGCACCCCGGCAAGGATCTGAGCCCGGAAGAACTGCAGGGCTTCCTCGCCGAGCATATCGCCAAGTTCAAGGTGCCGCAGTACGTCTTCCGTTCGGACGACCACCTGCCGCGCCTCGGCACGCAGAAGGTCGACAAGCGCACCGTCAAGGCGACCTTCGCCAAGGACCTCGTCTCCAGTTGAGCGAACCGCAGATCCCCGACCGGCGCGCGATCATTGATCGCAAGGCGCTTGCCTCTCGCATAGAGGCGCTGGCCGGGGAGCAAGGTGCCAAGGCGCGTCCGCAAGTCGTCGCGGCGCTGAAGGAAGCGCTGGAGGCAGGCCGGACGGAAATGGAGCGGCGGCTGGAAGCGCGCCTGTCCGCAGGCCATGCCATTGCGGGCGGCTATTCCTTCCTCGTCGACCAGCTCGTGCGGATCATCCACGAGTACGTTACGCAATACGTCTATCCCGCAGCCAACAGGTCCTCCGGCGAGCGGCTCGCGGTCATGGCGGTGGGCGGATACGGGCGCGCGGAAATGGCCCCGCATTCCGATGTCGACATCGCCTTCCTGGTCGGCGAGCGGCGCAATGCCTGGTGCGAACAGGTGGTGGAGGCAATGCTCTACCTCCTGTGGGACCTAGGTCTCAAGGTCGGCCATTCCACCCGCACGCTGGACGAGGCGATCAGGCTGGCGAAGGACGATCTGACGATCCGCACCGCCCTTCTCGAAGGGCGCTATGTATGGGGCGACCGCGACCTTTATTCCGAAGGCGAGCGGCGCTTCACGCTCGAGGTGGTCAAGGGTAATGAACGCGCCTTCCTCACGCAGAAGCTGCAGGAGCGCAACGCGCGTCACAAGCGCATGGGCGACAGCCGCTATGTCGTCGAACCCAATGTGAAGGACGGCAAGGGCGGCTTGCGCGATCTCCAGACACTCTATTGGATCGGCAAGTTCATCCACCGCGTGCGCAGCGCGTCGGAACTGGTCGACAGCGGTCTGCTGACCCGGAACGAATACCGCACCTTCCGCCGCGCCGAACGCTTCCTCCTGGCCGTGCGCTGCCACATGCATGCGATTACGGGGAGGGCGGAGGACCGGCTGACATTCGATCTTCAGCGGCAAGTGTCAGAGCGGATGAACTTCGCCGATCGCCCGGGCAAGTCTGCGGTCGAGCGCTTCATGCAGTTCTATTTCCTGCAGGTGAAGCATGTCGGTAGCCTGACCGGTGTCTTCCTCGCCCATATCGAGGACGATCTCGCCACCCGCGCCGCGCGGAGCGGTTTCTTCGCCACCTTCCGGCAGAAGCCGCGCGAATTGAAGGGCTACCGCGTATTCGGCGGGCGCATTGCCGCACCTTCTGACGATTATTTCCGCAAGGACCCCGTGCGCCTGATCGAGGTGTTCCAGCTGGCCGAGGCCGAAGAGCTGGAAATCCACCCGGAAACCATGCGCCAGGCCGCGCGCGACGCGAAGCTGATCGACCATGGTGTCCGCGAGGACAAGCGCGCCAACGCGTTGTTCTTAGACCTGCTGTCCGGGCGCAACGATCCCGAAACGGTCCTGCGCTGGATGAACGAGGCCGGCGTCTTCGGCCGCTTCGTGCCCGATTTCGGCAAGGTCAACGCGCAGATGCAGTTTGACATGTATCATCACTATACCGTCGACGAGCACACGATCCGCGCAATCGGCCTGCTGAGCCAGATCGAAAAGGGCGAGCTCAAGGCCGACCACCCGCGCGCCACCCGCCTGATCCACAAGGTCGCCTCGCGCAGGGTCGCCTATGTCGCAGCGCTTCTGCACGATATCGCCAAGGGTCGCGGAGGCGACCATTCGGTCCTCGGTGCGGACGTGGCGCGTGAATTGTGCCCGCGCTTCGGCCTCAGCGAAAGCGAGACCGAGCTGGTCGCCTGGCTGGTGCTGCACCATTTGCTGATGAGCCACACCGCGCAAAAGCGCGACCTCACCGATCCCAAGACGATCGAGGATTACGTGGGGCAGGTGCAGAGCATCGAACGCCTTCGCCACCTCGCGATCCTGACCGCGGTCGATATCCGCGCGGTCGGTCCGGGGACCTGGAACAGCTGGAAAGGCCAGCTGCTGGGCGAATTGTACGATGCCGCATCGGAACGCCTGAGGCTCGGCCACATGCGGCACGGGCGCAAGGAAAAGGTCGCCGCGAAGAAGGCGCAAGTGGCCGAAATGCTGGGCGAGAAGGGTCACCTCGTCGCAGAGCTTGGCGACACTTTCGACGATTCCTACTGGATCGCCGAACCGCTCGATATCGTGGCGCTCAACCTCGTCCATTATGCGGCGGCACGCGATCTCGACCACGCCCTGTCGGTGCATTGCGAATTCTATGAAGCGCGCGGGGCCACGCTGGTTACGGTCATCGCCGCCGACCATCCCGGCCTGTTCTACCGCATTGCGGGAGGCATCCATCTCGCTGGCGGGAACATCATCGACGCGCGCATCCATACGACGCGTACCGGGTGGGCGCTGGACAACTTCCTGGTGCAGGATCCGCACGGCGCCCCGTTCCGCGAGGAAGGACAGCTCGAACGCCTCAAGACCTCCATCGCCGATGCGCTGGCGAACCGGGTCGACCTTGCACCGAAACTGGCGCAGCGTCCGCTGCCGTACAGCCGATCGAAGGCGTTCGACGTCAGTCCGCGCGTCCTGTTCGACAACAAGGCATCGAACCGCTTCACCGTGATCGAGGTCAATGCGCGCGATCGCCCTGCACTGCTCAACCGATTGGCCCGCGTGCTGTTCGAAAGCAGGCTCGTCGTGCACTCCGCACACATCACGCACTATGGCGAACGGGCCGTCGATACATTCTACGTGACCGACCTCACCGGAGGGAAACTGGGCGAAGGGGAGCGGCAGAATCGCGTCGAAGCGCGGCTGGTCGAAGCTGCGGGCGACGCGATGCAGGCCCGGCTCGAAGACGCCTGAACAAATCGGGGAAAACTTGCGGTTGCAACGCGAATCCCAATTCGCCATCGGGGTCGCGAATTTACCCTGAGAGAGAGTAACCCCCTAAAAATGAAATACAGTTCTGTTTCGCTGCGCGCGCTTTGCGTGCTCGGCGCCGGTCTCGTTCTGACTCCGCAAGGCGCAGTCGCCCAGGCAAGTGACGAAGCGCCGGAAGCGGTCGCCTCTCCTTCAGCAGACGACAGCGCGGCCGATGCCTTCAACATGATCGTCGTGACCGGCACCAAGACCCAGAATGCGGAAAATGTGCAGGACATTGCGCTGGCAGTCACCGCGTTCAATGCCGAAAGCCTCGATGCGCTCAACGTGCGCGACCTCCAGTCGCTCAGCCACTCGGCGCCCAACGTCAATCTCGACCAGGTGGGGACCAGCCGCGGCCAGGCAAATTTCTCGATCCGCGGGCTTGGCATCAATAGCTCGATTCCCTCCATCGACCCGACCGTCGGCGTGTTCGTCGACGGCGTTTACCTCGGCATCAATGCGGGCGTGGTCTTCGACCTGTTCGACCTTGAATCGGTCGAAATCCTGCGCGGCCCGCAGGGCATCCTGTTCGGCCGCAATGTGACCGGCGGCGCGCTGCTGGTGAACACCGGCAATCCGACAGACTATTTTACCGGCAAGATGCGTGCCTCGGTCGATGGCCCGGCGCTCGACGGTGGTCGCGGCGGCGCAAATTACACCCTATCGGGCGTGATCTCCGGACCGCTGGTCGAAGACGCGCTGCTTTTCAAGCTGGGCGGCTATTACAACAAGGACGAAGGCTATTTCCGCAACCTCGCCGATGGTTCGAACCATGGCGCTGCGGAAACGAAGATCCTTCGCGGTGCGCTTGAAGGACGGCTCGGCGCGCTGACCCTGACCGGCAAGCTCGACTATTTCGCCAGCGAAGGCGATGGCCCGTCGGCGCAGAACCGCGGCCAGTTCGACCGGGAAAGCTTCGACTTCGCGATCGACAATCCGGGCGCTTACGACAACGAGATCTGGACCGCTTCGCTGACCGCCGATGCCGACATCGGTTCCGGCACGCTGACCAACATCTTCGGCTGGCGCAAGTACGATGCATACACCTTCGGCGACATCGATTCGCTGCCGGTCTTCATCTTCCACTCGCCCACCGACACCGCGCAGGAACAGTTCTCCAACGAATTGCGCTATGCGGTTTCAACCGACGCGTTCGACCTGACGCTGGGCGGCTTCTGGTTCGACCAGTCGATCGCCTATACCGAAGAGCGCAACATCGTCTCGGTTGCACCGCTCGCCTTCTATGGCGGCGGGACGCAGGACCACGAAGTGCTCGGTGCGTTTGCGGCTGGCGAACTGCACCTCACCGATGCACTGTCGATCATTGCCGGTATCCGCTGGAGCCGCGAGGAAAAGGACGTCGCGATCACCTATGTCCGTCCGCGCGAAGCCTGCTCGGTCATCGAGGGCACGTGCCCGGTTGGCGGCGTCAATCCGTGGAGCGTCGATCCGGCCTTTGCCGCAGTCTATCCGGGCGGCGAGGAAAACAACGGCTTCACCGACGCCAATAGCTGGTCGAACTGGTCGCCCAAGCTCGGCCTCCAGTACGAAATGGGTCGCGGGCAGATCTACGCCCACTGGACGCGCGGCTATCGCAGCGGCGGCTACAATTTCCGGATTACGGCGGCCAACGCCTTCGAAGCCATCGCCGCGGACAATGGAGCGTTCAATTTCGATGAAGAGCAGGTCGACAGCTACGAAATCGGCGGCAAGTTCCAGACCGACAACGGCGATTTCACGCTGAACCTGGCAGCCTATTACACCGACATCGCCAATATGCAGCGCGAAGTGAACCAGTCGTCGCAAAGTGCAGGGGTTGCCCAGTCGATCTTCAACACGGCCGACGCCTCGATCACCGGTTTCGAGGCCGAAGCACGCATGCGCGTGTCGCGAGACCTGCTGTTCACGGCGAACATCGGCGTGATGGATGATGAATATGATGCGATCCTGTTCGACATCTCGGGCGATGGTGAAATCGACGAAGCGGATCTTGCGCTGCGCCTGCCGCGTGTGCCCGAGGTGACCTGGGGCGTCGGCGCGATCCACGAACTCGACCTCGGCACGAGCGAGATCGTGAGCCGCGTCAACTTCCAGTACCGCGACGAGTTCGCCTATACGGACAATAATTTCGGCTACATCCAGGATGCCGGAATGCTCGATGCGAACGTCACCTGGAATACGCCCGTCGATGGCTTGAGCCTGTCGGTCTATGGCAAGAACCTGCTAGATGAAGTGCAGGCGGGCGGCGACACACAGCTGCCGTTCGGTGCGGGGGCATTTTCCAACGGCGTCAATCGACCGTTTGACCCGCGTCCGGCGGTCGGCACATTCTCGCCGCTGATGAAGGGCCGCCAGCTCGGCGCCGAACTCAGCTTCGAATTCTGAGCATCCGGGGCGGGGAGGGGAAACTCTCCCCGCTCTTTCCTATCCGCGTGCGCCGAACAGCGCCGTACCGACACGGATATGCGTTGCGCCCAGCATGATGGCGGTTTCGTAATCGCCGCTCATGCCCATGGAGCGTCCCTCCAGCACGTTGTCGCGCGCCAGCTTGTCGAGCAGCGCAAAGAACGGCGCAGGTTCGATATCGGCAGGCGGGATGCACATGAGGCCCGCGAGCGGGATGCCCGCCTCGCGCGCCTGCTCGATCAGGCCGGGCAGGTCCGCGATCGCGCAGCCGCCCTTCTGCTCTTCCTCGCCGACATCGACCTGGATGAAGCACTCCGGGCAGCGGCCGGTCTTCTCTTTCGCCTTGGCGAGCGCCTTGACCAGGCTCGGGCGGTCGAGCGAATGGATGACGTCGAACAATTCCGCCGCATCTTCGGCCTTGTTGGACTGCAATTGTCCGACAAGGTGCAGCACGGTGTGGGGATAGGCTTCTTTCAGTGCGGGCCATTTGTCTTGCGCTTCCTGCACCCGGTTTTCGCCGAAATGGCGCTGGCCCTGTTCGAGCAGCGGCTCGATCCGGTCGGCGGGATGGGTCTTGCTGATCGCGATCAGGGTAACCTCGCCGGGTTCGCGCCGCGCGCGCTTGCAGGTCGCGGCGATTTGCGATCGGACGATCTGAAGAGGAGTGTCTGCCTTTTCCATGAGGGCGCGCTATAACGTCCCTATGTCTGTGCGCCAGTCCCTGCCCCTGCTTTGGCTGCTTTCCGATGCCCGCAACGATGCCGGGCTGGAGCAGGCCTTGCAGGCTCTGCCCAGGGGCTCGGGCTTTGTGTTCAGGCATTATCACTTGCCGCCCGAAGAGCGGCGCGCGCGCTTCGACGCCTTGGCAGCGCTGGCCCGGTCGCGTGATCACCTCGTGATCCTGTCCGGCAATGAGGACTGGGGTGCAGACGGCCATTACGGAGCGGCTGGAACGCTTGGCAGCGGTCTGCGCCTCGCCACGGCGCATGATGGCGATGAATTGCAGAAGGCGATCGCCGCGGGCGTCGACGGCATTTTCCTGTCGCCGGTTTTCCCGACCAACTCCCATCCCGGCGCGAAAACGCTCGGCGTATTCGGCTTTCGCGTATTGGCGCAGCAATCGCCGGTGCCGGTTATCGCGCTGGGCGGCATGAATGCGGCGCGGGCACGCGAGCTCGACTGGCCGCGTTGGGGCGCGATCGACGGACTCGCCTCCTGACCGACCGCAGGGAGGCAAGGGCGACCGCCGGCGATTGAGACAAAACAAAAGCACTGCTTGACCTCGGACTCGCCGAGGATTCATAGTGTTTCCCACACGACGGACGGAAGGAATGACAATGGCCACGCGCGCTGGCGCAAAACCCGATTGGCGGGCGGCGTTTCGCCGTTCCCTGCGCCGCGCGACGCATATGGCGGGCGCGGGCCTCCTGCTGGTTTTGCTGGTCTTCCTGACGCTGGCACTGGCCAGCTACACCCAGACCGATCCCAGCGCCTCGACGGCCGCATCGGGCACGACCATTTCCAACTGGATGGGCGCAAGCGGCGCCTGGGCGGCAGAACGCGCCTATTTCTTCTTCGGCTTGCCGGCGCTGCTGCTGCTGCCATTGATCTGGATTTCCGCGCGCCGGTTGTGGACCGGGGTCGAGGATGCGGACGAGGAAGAAACGCCGGGGAGGTGGTGGGGGCCCTTCGGCCTGCTGCTGGTCGCGATGCTGCTTCTCGGCACGGTCGTCAGCCTGCTGTTCGAAAGCAGCCCCGGGCCGTTCCCGGCGGGCGGCGGCGGTCTTGCCGGGCTCCTCGGTGCGGGCGGCATCGACGCGGTTGCCACACGCTTCGGCGGGGATTTTTCGGGCTGGATTACCGGCGCGCTCGGCCTTGTGGCGCTGGGCGGCGGCCTCGCCCTGGTGACGAAGGTCTTCGCCCTCGACTGGGCGCAGTTCTTTACGCTGCCGAAACTCTTCGAACGCAAGGAGGTCGAAACCGATATCGATCTGCCGCTTGCGCCGAAGAAAACGAAGCGAGCGCGCCGCAAGGCCGAGGATATCGATGACGAAGAGGACGAGGAGGCACCGCGTGCCCCGCGCCGCTCGCCCGAAATCGCCGACCCCAAGCCTGCGCCCGTCCGCTCGCAGCCGGCCAAGGCCAAGCAGCGCGACATGTTCGCGAATTACCAACTGCCGAGCCACGATCTGCTCGACGATCCGCCCGAACACGCCGTGCAGAAGCTCGACAAGATCGCGCTGGAACGCAACGCCCGCCTGCTCGAGAACGTGCTCGACGATTTCAACGTGAAGGGCGAGATTACCGCGGTGCGCGCGGGTCCCGTCGTCACCATGTACGAGCTTGAGCCTGCACCGGGCATCAAGGCCAGCCGCGTTGTCGGCCTTGCCGAAGACATCGCCCGCAACATGAGCGCGATCAGCGCGCGCGTGTCGCCCATTCCGGGCAAGACCGTCATCGGTATCGAACTGCCCAATGCGGACCGCCAGATGGTCAGCTACAAGGAGCTGTCGACGTCCGCTGCTTTCGTCGATTCCAAGGGCAGCCTGCCAATGATCCTGGGCAAGGACATCGGCGGCGAACCGATCATAGCCGACCTTGCCGCCATGCCGCACTTGCTGGTCGCGGGTACGACGGGCTCGGGTAAATCGGTCGGCCTCAACGCCATCCTGCTGTCGCTGCTCTATCGCTTCACGCCGGACGAGTGCCGCCTGATCCTGATCGATCCCAAGGTCCTCGAGCTGAAGACCTATGACGATATCCCGCATCTCCTCAGCCCGGTCGTGACCGAGCCGGCCAAGTCCGTCCGTGCATTGAAATGGGCGGTCGAGGAGATGGAGAAGCGCTATCGCATGATGTCCAGCGTAAACTCGCGCAACATCGCGGGATTCAACGAGAAGGTGAAAGCCGCAGCCGCCAAGGGCAAGCCGCTGGGCCGCCGCGTGCAGACCGGCTTCGATCCGGAGACGGGCGAAGAACTGTATGAAGAAGAGCAGCTCGACTACGAACCGCTGCCGCTGATCGTGCTGATCGTCGACGAGCTGGCCGACCTCATGGTCACCGTCGGCAAGGAAATCGAAGTGCTGATCCAGCGCCTCAGCCAGAAATCGCGTGCTGCGGGCATCCACCTCATCATGGCGACGCAGCGCCCGTCGGTCGACGTCATCACCGGCGTCATCAAGGCCAACCTGCCGACCCGTATCAGCTTCAAGGTGACGAGCCGCATCGACAGCCGCACCATCCTTGGCGAGCAGGGCGCAGAGCAGCTGCTGGGCAAGGGCGACATGCTCTACAAGCCCAATACCGGCGCGATGATCCGCGTACATGGCCCTTTCGTGTCCGACGAGGAGGTCGAGAAGGTCGCCGATCACTGGCGCGCGCAGGGCAAGCCCGACTACGTCGATGCCGTTACCGAAGAGCCGGAAGATGGTGGTTTCAACTTCGAGGACGAGTTTACCGCTTCCGACAATCCGGACGAGCGCAAGTATCGCCAGGCCTGCCAGATCGTGATCGAGAACCAGAAGGCGAGCGGAAGCTGGCTCCAGCGCCAGATGGGCGTGGGCTACAACACGGCCGCCAAGTGGATCGAGCGGATGGAGGCCGAAGGGCTGGTCGGACCTGCCAATCATGTCGGCCGCCGCGAAATTTACCGCGACCAAGACGGAAATCCGCTCTAAGGCCGGTTTTCAATGGCACGAGTAGTCACCCCCAATTACGCTTCCAAGCGCAGGCCTCCGACACCCGGTTGGGTTCATAGCCCTATCGGGCGTGCCCTGGTGCCGATCCGGCGCTGGTGGCTCGATCATGTGGTGGCCGATGTCGACCACACCGCCGTGATCGCCAAGATCGCGGGGGAAAGCGATGCCAGCCCGCGTTATATTTTCATGGTCATGATGTCGGCAGGCATCGCGATCCTCGGCATGCTGCTGTCCTCGCCGGCAGTCGTGATCGGGGCCATGCTGTTGTCCCCGTTGATGAGCCCGATCATCGGGGCGGGTTTCGCGCTCGCCTCGGGCAAGCTGAAGTGGCTGCGCATCAGTATCCGGGCATTGGCGATCGGGACGATTGCCGCGATCCTTTTCACCGCGCTGATCGTACTGGTCTCGCCGTTACAGACCGTCACCTCGGAGATCGCTGCGCGCACGCAGCCGAACCTTTTCGACCTGCTGGTCGCGCTGTTTTCCTCGCTGGCAGGCTCCTATGCGCTGATCCGCGGGCGTGAGGGCACGATCGTCGGCGTGGCCATCGCAACCGCCCTTATGCCGCCGCTGGCCGCCGTGGGATACGGGCTCGCGACGCTGAACTGGACGGTCTTCGGCGGGGCGCTGGCGCTCTACATCACCAACTTTCTGACCATCGCCCTCTCGGCAACGATCATGGCGCGCCTCTACGGTTTCCGAACCGATCTGTCGGCGCGGCAGGGCTGGTTCCAGAACTTCGGTATCTTTGTGGTTTTCGTGGGACTTGCCATCCCGCTCGGCTTCTCGCTGCGGGACATTGCCTTCGAGGCCAATGCGCAGCGAGTGGTGCAGGACGTCATCGCCGAAAGTTTCCCGGACAAGGCGCGGGTCAATGTCACCGGTATCGACTGGGACGCGGATCCCGTCGTCGTCAGCGGGACGGTCGATACGCCGCAATTCAACAGCAAGGCCAATGCCGAAATCAAGCGCCGCTTGGAAACCCGCTTTGAGCGCGAGGTCGTGATTGCGGTCGAACAATACCGCGTGGGTACGGATCCGGGCGCTGCCGAAGCGGCTGAACTCGCCCGCGCCAAGGACGAGCAGCGCGCGCAGGCGACCGAGCGCCAGATTTCGGAAATGGTCGGCGAACTCGCGCTGGTCGCCGGGGTCCAAAAGTCCGAAGTGACCGTCGATCGCGACAATCGCCGTGCCATCGTGCAGGCGAGCCACCTCCCCGGACTGACGGTGGAGGGCTGGCGCGTGCTGGAAGGCCGTGTCGATGCGGGCATGCCCGGCTGGTCGATCGAACTGCGGCCGCCGCTTCTCGCCCTGCCTTCGATCACCCTGGCCGAGGGCGAGCCGGATGCTGCGGGACAGCAGGCACTGGACGTCGTCGCATGGGCCGCCCGGCGGCAGGGACTCGGCATCAACCTTGCCGGACGCGAAGGTGAAGCCTTCGATGCGGTCGCCGCCCAATTGCGCGAACGCGGCGTGACATTAACGCAAACGAATGGCGGTTCTCCCGATCGTATCGAAGCGCGCTGGCAGGCTTTGCCGGAATAAAAATACGCTACGGCAAGCGCGCTTGCAGCGAAGGGTTTTCACGAGTAGCGGCGCTTCCCAGAGAAGGAGTCCGCACCCATGCGCATCGGCTGTCCGAAAGAAATCAAGAACCACGAATACCGCGTCGGCCTGACGCCCGAGAGTGCGAACGAACTCGTCGCTCAGGGCCACGAAGTGTGGATCGAGACGCAGGCCGGTTGCGGCATCGATGCGACGGACGAACAATATGTCGCAGCTGGCGCGAAGATCGTCGACGGACCCGATCCGATTTTCGCCGAATGCGAAATGGTCGTGAAGGTGAAGGAACCGCAGGCGGTCGAACGCAAGAAGCTGCGCGCGGACCAGATCCTTTACACCTATCTCCACCTTGCGCCCGATCCGGACCAGACGAAGGACCTTGTCGATAGCGGCGTGACCGCAATCGCCTACGAAACGGTCACCGGCCCGCGCGGTCAGCTGCCGCTCTTGAAGCCGATGAGCCAGGTGGCCGGCCGCATGAGCGTGCAGGCAGGCGCGACCGCGCTCGAGAAGGCGCATGGCGGGCGCGGTGTGCTGCTTGGCGGCGTACCGGGCGTTATGCCGGGCAAGGTCGTGGTCATCGGCGGCGGTGTCGTCGGTTTCAACGCGGCGCAGATGGCGGCGGGCCTTGGTGCGGACGTGACCATCCTCGATCGCGACCCTGAAGTGCTCGAGAAAGTCGGTACCCATTTCGAAAGCCGCGCCAGCACGCGTTTCTCGAACAAGGCCAACCTCTATGACGCGGTGTGCGGCGCGGACCTCGTCATCGGCGCGGTGCTGATCCCCGGCGCGGCAGCCCCGAAGCTGGTCACGCGCGAGATGCTGGGCGACATGCAGAAGGGCGCTGTCCTCGTCGACGTCGCCATCGACCAGGGCGGCTGTTTCGAGACTTCGAAGCCCACGACCCATGCCGACCCGACCTATGTCGTCGATGACATCGTGCATTACTGCGTCGCCAACATGCCGGGCGCCGTCGCGCGCACCAGCACCTATGCGCTGAACAATGTGACGCTTCCGCATGCCCTGCGCATTGCGCGGATGGGCTGGAAAGATGCCATGCGCAATGACCCGCATCTTGCCGAAGGGCTCAACGTGCACGCAGGCGAAGTCACCTACGAAGCGGTGGCAAGCGAGCTGGGCTACAACTACCGGCCGGTAGCCGACCTGCTCGGCTAACCCTGCTCTTTGGTGAGGGCTTCGAGCATTTCGGGCCGGACCCTCGCCAGCCTGTTCGATGCGCGTTCCAGCATGGCCCAGGTCGTGGCTGCGGAGACGATGACTTTCTCGTTCGCGTCGCGGAACTCGACCCGGCGAACCGAAGTCGCCCCGCGCGCACGGCCTTCGATCCAGGTCGTGCCGGTCACGCTTTCACCTTCGGCGACATTGCCGCGATAATCGATTTCGTGCCGGGTCACGACCCAGAAATAGGTCGCCTTGTCTTCGGGCCGCGCGGCGGCTTCCCAATGGCTGGTCGACATGTCTTGGATCCACTGGACCCAGATCGCATTGTTGACGTGGCCGAGCTCGTCGATGTGCTCGGCCCCGGCAACATATGTCTTCGTGAACTTCGCCGTCACTCGGTCATCCCGAGCTGCCACAGGATGAAGGCGTATTCTTCCGCCACTTCGTACACCGAATTCCAGCGGCCCGACTTGCCGCCGTGCCCTGCGCCCATATTGGTCTTAAGCAGCAGTTCGTTGTCGTCGGTCTTCACCTCGCGCAGCTTGGCAACCCACTTGGCAGGCTCCCAGTAGGTTACGCGCGGATCGTTGAGACCGGCGGTGACCAGCATGGGCGGGTAATCCTGCGCCTTGACCTGGTCGTAGGGCGAATAGCTCAGGATGTAGGCGAAAGCGGCCTTGTCGGTGATGGGGTTGCCCCATTCCTGCCATTCGCCCGGCGTCAGCGGGAGGCTTTCGTCAAGCATGGTGTTGAGCACATCGACGAAGGGCACGTGGGCCACGACGGCGCCGTACTGTTCCGGGTCCTGGTTGACGATCGCGCCCATCAGCTCGCCGCCTGCGGACCCGCCGCTGGCGGTAATCTTGCCTTCTGCGGTGTAGCCCTTCTCGATCAGGCCGCGTCCGACATCGACGAAGTCGTTGAAGGTGTTGGCGCGCTCGAACATCTTGCCCTGCAAATACCAGCGCCGGCCGAGGTCGTCGCCGCCGCGGATATGCGCGATGGCATAAGCGAAGCCGCGATCGATCAGGCTGAGGCGCGTGGTCGAAAAGCCGGGCGGCATGGCATAACCATAGGCGCCGTAGGCATAGAGGTGGAGCGGCATGGCCCCGTCCTTGCGATCCTTGCGATAGACCACGCTGACCGGGATCATCGTGCCGTCGCGCGACTGCACGCTCAGGCGTTCGGTGGTGTAGAGCGACGCGTCGTAGCCGCTCGGGATTTCCTGCTGCTTGAGCAGTTCGAGCCCGCCTGTGGCGACGTCGTAATCATAGACCGAATCGGGCGTGACCATGCTTTCATAATCGAGGCGCAGCTTGGTGACGGCATATTCGGGATTGTTCGACAGGCCCGCATTGTAGCTCGCTTCCGGGAAGCTGATGGCGCGTGCCTGGAGCGGCGCGTCGTAGGTGCGCAGCTGGATCTGGTCGAGCCCGTCGAGGCGGCCTTCGGTCACGAAGAAATCCTGGAACAGGTCGAAGCCGGTCAGGTAAAATTCGTCCGATCCGGCGATCACGGTTTCCCACTCGCCGGGCGTCTCGATCGAGGCCTTGGCGAGGCGGAAGTTGATGTGATCGTCATTGGTCCACACGAACAGGTTCGTGCCTGTCTCGTCGGTGCGGACATCGACCGAATACTCGACACCCTTCTGGCGCGGCCTGACGAGGATCTGTTCGCCGGTCGGATCGTCTGCGCGCACAAGGCGCACTTCGCTGGTCTCGTTGTCGCCCGTGGCGATGATCAGCCAGTCGTCCTGAGCGGACAGGCCGGTGCCCACGCCGAAGCTCTGGTCTTCCTCTTCATAGAGCGTGACGTCGCTTTCGACCGGCGTGCCGAGCACGTGCAGCTTCGCTTCGAGCGAGCGCCATTCCTCGGTCGAGGGGCCGTAGACCAGCGCGGTATCGTTCGCGACCCAGGTGAGACCGCCGCGCAGGTTCGTCAGCTCGTCCGGCAGCAATTCGCCGGTCTGCAGGTCCTTGATCCGCGCGGTGTAGCGTTCGGACCCGTTGCTGTCGGTCGAATAGGCGAGATAGCGCCCGTTCTTGCTCACCGACGCTGCACCCAGCCGGAAGTATTCCAGGCCTTGTGCCAGTTCGTTCTCGTCGAGGATCAGCACCGCATCGCCGCCCGACACCGGCTTGCGGTAATGCTTGCGGTATTGCGCGCCCTCTTCGAATTCCGACCAGTAGAGCCAGTCGCCATCCTTTTGCGGAACGGTGGAATCGTCTTCCTTGATCCGCGCCTTCATCTCTTCGAACAGGGTGTCGACGAGTTCCTTCTGCGGCGCCATGCGCGCTTCGTACCAGGCGTTTTCCGCCTTCACGTAGTCGAGGATGTCCTCGTCATCGATCGTCGGATAGCTCTGGTCCTTGAGCCAGTGATACGGATCGGAGATCGTGATCCCGTGATGGGTATAGGAATGGTCGCGCTTCTCGGCTTGGGGCGGCGAGGTAGGTGCAGTCACTGAAGTCCCTTCGGTTTCTTGGGCCGCGCCGGGCGCAGCCAGAACGAGCGATACGGCAGATAGGCATGCAGCCAGTCGCATGTAAGCCATGAATGATCTCCCCGATGGCGGCACAAAGCTGGAAAGCGGGGCCGCAAGTGTCTAAGTTGCAGGCGTGACTATGCGGCAAGATGCAATGCCGCAAGCGCCGTCTCCACCGATGCGGGACGGCAGCCGACGAAAGGATTTACTCGCATGTTGATGCAGACCCACGAAGCGCGCCTCGATGCGCTCAGGACCGAACTCGAAAAGCGCGGCCTCCATGGCTTCGTCGTCCCCATTTCGGACGAGCATATGAGCGAATATGTCGGCTCCTATGCCCAGCGGCTCCACTGGCTGACCGGCTTCGGCGGCAGCGCGGGCAGCGCGGTAGTGCTGAAGGACAAGGCGGCCATGTTCACCGATGGCCGCTATACCGTGCAGGTACGCGAGCAGGTGGACGGCAAGCTTTACGACTACGAGGACGTGCCAGCCACCTCGCCTGCGAAATGGATCGCTGCCAATGCGCCGGAAGGCGCGCGGATCGGCTACGATGCCTGGCTTCACGGCATCGGCTGGGCGGAAGAAGCGGAAAAGCTGTTCGCCAAGAAGGGGATCGAACTCGTTCCGGTGGACGGCAATCCGATCGACGCGGTCTGGGCCGACCGGCCCGAGCCCAGCAAGGCTGCCGCCGTGCCGCATGAAGACCGCCTCGCCGGTCGGTCGAGCGCGGACAAGCGTGCCGAGATCGCCGACTGGCTGAAGCAGGAAGGCTATGACGCTACCGTCGTCACCGCGCTCGATTCCGTGGCGTGGGTGCTCAACATGCGCGGAAAGGACGTCGACAACACGCCCGTCGCCCTGTCCTATGTCGTCGCCCATGCGGACGGCACCGCCGATCTTTTCATCGCGCCCGAGAAGGTCACGCCCGAACTCACGCAGCACCTCGGCAATGCGGTGCGCATCAAGGACCGCGCCGATTTCGAGCCTGCGCTGGCAAAGCTGCAGGGGAAGACCGTGGCTGTCGATCCGCGTCACGCCGTGGCAGGCATCTTCCACGCGCTTGAAGCGGGCGGGGCGAAGGTCGTTCGCGACGACGACCCGGCCGTGCTGCCCAAGGCGATCAAGAACGAGGCCGAACGGCAAGGCCACCGCGATGCCCAGGCGCGCGACGGGGCTGCCGTAGTGAAATACCTGCGCTGGATCGAGGAGAACGCCCCCTCGGGCGAGATCGACGAACTGGCGGCAGCGGCCAAGCTGCGCGAATTCCGCGGGCTGAGCCCGGATCTCAAGGATACCAGCTTCGACACGATCAGCGCGGCTGCGGGCCATGCCGCCTTACCGCATTACAAGGTCGACGAGGACAGCAATATCCCGATCCCGCCGTCCAGCATCTACCTGTGCGATTCGGGCGGCCAGTATCCCGACGGCACGACCGACATCACCCGCACTGTATGGGTCGGCCCCGGCGAACCGACGGCGGAAATGATCGACCGCAACACGCGCGTGCTGAAGGGCCATATCGAGCTGGACCTCGCGAAATTCCCCGATGCAACCAGCGGCGGCGCTCTCGACGCGCTGGCACGTATGCACCTGTGGCAGGCCGGCGTGGATTATGGTCATGGCACCGGTCACGGCGTCGGCAGCTATCTGTCGGTCCATGAGGGCCCGCAGCGCATTTCGAAGCCCGGCGGCGCCTTCCCCGGGACCGAAACCCCGCTCCGCGAAGGCATGATCCTTTCCAATGAACCGGGCTATTACAAGCCGGGCGAATACGGCATCCGGATCGAGAACCTCGTCCTGGTGGTGGACGCCGGCATCGATGGGTCGGAGGGCAAGTACCTGGGCTTCGAGACGCTGACCCACGTCCCTCTCGACCGCAAGCTGGTCGACAAGGAACTGCTCAGCGAACGCGAGATCGCCTGGTGGAACGAGTATCACGCCAGGACCCTCGCCATCCTCGCTCCGCAGCTGGAGGGCGAGGACCTCGCCTGGCTCGAACGCGATTGCGCACCCTTGTAGGAGTAGCTCTGTTCACGTAATGTTCTGCCGGTCGCGAGTCGTTTCCAACTAGGAGAGTTTGCATGATCGGTTACGTTACGCTGGGCACCAACGACCTTACGAGGGCGGCCAAATTCTACGATGCCATCGCGGCCGAAATGGGCGTGGGGCGGATGATGGAATTCGAAACCTTCATCGCCTGGGGCAAATGGGATGGCGGCGCGGGCATCGCGGCAACCATGCCGTTCGATGGCGAAAAGGCGACGGTCGGCAATGGCACGATGGTCGCGCTCGAGGCCAAGGACCGCGAGCAGGTGAAGCGGCTGTACGACATCGCGCTCGCCAATGGCGGAAGCGACGAGGGTGAGCCGGGACCGAGGGGCGAGCCGGACGAGAACGGCATGCTCTTCTACGCCGCCTATTTCCGCGATCCCGACGGCAACAAGCTCAACGCCTATCTCATGGACAAGGTCGAGTGATGGAGGGCAAGCGCCGCCTTGCGGACAGTTTCCTGCACCTCGGGCTGGGGGCGACGGCCGTTCCCCAGCCCCCGTTCGAAGGCGGGATGGACTGGTACGAAGGCTATGGGCAGCGTCACGGCAGTGACGGGCGCGAAGGCAGGCTGGTCAGCCAGCACAGCTTTGCCGAGGACTGGGACAGCTGGGAAATGCACCCGCTGGGCGAGGAAGTCGTCATCTGCACGGCAGGAAGCATGGTGCTCACCCAGGAATTTCCCGACGGGCGCCGCGAAACTCTCACCCTGGAAGCGGGCGAGTATGCGATCAATCCGGCGGGCGTCTGGCATATCGCCGATGTCGAAGCCTATGCGACCGCGATCTTCATCACCGCTGGCGAGGGGACGCAGCACCGCCCGCGCTGAGATGCTGACACCCGAATGAACGGCCTGCCCGGCGCGTTACATTCCGTTACAATTCTCCTGCGATCCGGCACAATGCTGCGACAAGACGGCCCTATAACGGTGACACGAACTGCGGCGCTGCTCCCTCTTCCCCTCCCCCCAACCCAGGCGCGCCGCAGTTCTCCAAATTCAGGAGACCATATGATGAAGAAGATCACCTTGACCTTGTCCGCCGCAGCGCTCGCGCTGACCGGGACTGCCGCAATTGCGCACCAGCACATGGGCAAGACGAACCCCGATGCGGACGGCAACGGCGTTGTTACCAGCGCCGAACACACTGCCCATGCCGACGCGATGTTTGCGCGGATGGACGCCAATGGCGACGGCGTGATCAACGCCGAAGACCGTGCCGAGAGGCGCGAGGCCATGTTCGCCAAGGCCGATGCCAATGGCGACGGCGAGCTTTCGCAGGCCGAAATGAAGGCGATGCACGAAGCACGCAAGCAACAGCGCGAAGCACGCCGGACCGATCGCTCCGAGCGCCGTGCAGCGCGTATGGAGCAGCGTTTCGCCCAGCTCGATACCGACAATTCGGGCGGCCTCTCGCAGGCCGAACTCCAGGCGATGAAGGAAATGCGCGGCGAACGCGGCGGTGAAGGCCGCAAGGCGCGTCGCGGCGGCAAGCGCGGTGGCCACATGGCCATGCTGCAGCGCGCAGACACCGACGGCGACAAATCGATCTCCCGCGCTGAATTCCAGGCTGCAGTCGATGCCCGCTTCGCCCGCGCCGACACCGACGGCAATGGCGAGATCTCGGCTGCGGAACGCGAAGCGATGAAGCAGGAACGGCAGGAACGCCGCGCCCAGCGTCGCAGCCAGTAACCGGCTTTCTGTTTCGTTCGCCGCAAAGCGAGTGCATAGGTCCCGCATGAACGATGCTGCGCCCATCACCCTGCTGCTGGTCGACGACGAAGCCAGCCTACGCGAACCCCTGGCGGAATATCTCTCCGGCCAGGGGTTCGTCGTGCTGGAGGCCGAAAGTGCGGCGCGGGCGCGTTCGCGGCTGGAAACCGATCGGCCCGACCTCGTCCTGCTCGACATCATGATGCCGGGCGAGGACGGGCTGTCGCTCTGCCGGCACCTCGTCGAAAGCCGGCAGCTTCCCGTCATCCTGCTGACGGCAAAGGGCGAGGCGATGGACCGGATCATCGGCCTCGAAATCGGGGCTGACGATTATGTCACCAAGCCCTTCGAACCGCGCGAACTGGTGGCACGCATACGCTCCGTCCTGCGCCGGGCAGACCGCAGCGGCGCGGAGCCTGCGGACGATCTCGCTTATGTTTTCGAGGGCTGGACACTCGACCCGCTGAAGCGCCGGCTGACCGATCCCGAAGGGACGCTGGTGCCGATCTCGACCGCAGAATTCCGCATGCTCCGCGCATTCTGCGACCACCCGCGCCAGGTGCTCGACCGCGACCGCCTGCTCGACATGGTGCAGGGTCGCGAGGCGCAATTGTTCGACCGCGCAGTCGACAACCAGGTCAGCCGCCTGCGCCGCAAGATCGAGGCCGACAGCCGCAACCCGCGTTTCATCCAGACAGTGAGGGGCGGGGGCTATCGCTTCGGCGCCGATGTGACGCGTAAGGCCCAGGACACGCCATGACGCGGTTGCTGCCCAAGAGCCTGCTTGGCCAGACATTGCTGGCGGTCGCCGGCGCGCTGTTGCTGGCGCAGCTGGTCACCACCGCGCTTCTTTACCGCATTGCCGAAGAGAGGCGCGAAGAGGCGCTGATCAGCGCGGCCCAGCTATCCCTGTGGGGTGCACCGGTCTTCCGGCAGGCCCGCGGCGAGGCTGTGCTCGACGGGGATCGCCGGCGCTTCCGGATGAACCGGCGTGAATTGGGTGGCCGCCCGATGCGCGGCGAGGTTACGCAAAAGTACCCTCTCATCTCCGGAGAGACTTCTGATCCGGCGATGGCAGCGGCTATTGCGGAACGCCTGACCGGCTTCGTTCGCGAACCGCATGCCGTCGTCGCGACTATCCGCTCATCCGAAGACGATCCGGTCGTGATGCAGCGTTTTCGGGATCGCAATGCCGGACCGCGCAGAGGGGGCCGTACCTATCGCAAGGTCTTCGTCGCTGCTGTCCAGTGGGAAGAGGGCGGCGACTGGCACGTTGCGAGAATTCCCTATCCGGGCGACGACCGCAGGGTCTTCCTGATAACGGCTGCGCAGACACTGGTAATCTTCGTCCTGCTGATGACGGTGCTGTTTGTCTTGCTGCGCCGGATCACCCGGCCTTTGGCGAGATTGACCCGCCAGACCGAACAGTTTTCGTCCAATCCGGGGAGCATCGTTCCAATCGAGCCCAGCGGCCCTGATGACGTTCGCAGCCTGATCGCGGCACATAACGCGATGGAGGCGCGCATCGCTGCCATGCTCGATGAGAAAGACGTCATGCTGGGCGCCATCGGCCACGATTTGAAGACGCCGTTGGCCGCGCTGCGAGTGAGGATCGAGGCGATCCGCGACGAAGGTCTTCGGGCGAAGATGGCAGATTCGATCGAAGAGATCACGCGTACGCTCGACGAGATTCTGTTGCTCGCGCGCATCGGCCGCGCCGAACGCCCTGCGGAGCGTACCGACCTCTACGCCTTGCTGGTGTCGGTGGTCGAGGAATTCGAGGACATGAACCAGCCGGTCGCGCTGCTCGAAGGCCAGCGGGTGCCCGCGCCGGTGCACCTCACATGGCTGAAACGCGGGGTACGCAATCTCATTTCCAATGCCTTGCGCTATGGCGGGACGGCAGAGGTCGCCTTGCTGCGCGAAGGCAATGAAGCGGTGATCCGCGTCGAGGATGACGGTCCCGGCATTCCGCACGATCGCATCGCCGAAATGCTCGAACCCTTCACCCGCGGCGAGGCAAGCCGGAACCGGGCCACCGGCGGCGCAGGCCTCGGCCTCACCATCACGCGCGCCGTGGCGGAGCAGCATGGTGGTTCGCTAGTGCTCGAAAACCGGCAGCAGGGCGGCCTGCGCGCCGAATTGCGCCTTCCGCTCTAGCGCATCAAACCGCCGACGATATTCCGCACGAAGGCATTGAGGCCCGTGCGGACCGGATCGGCGCGCGACTTTTTGCCGAGGACTGCCGCGACGGCGACCGAGGTGAGCGAGCCTGCCGCAGCGGTCGCCGCAGCCTTGCCCGCCTTGGTCCACATCGACGGCGTCTTGCGCTCGCGCTTGCGTACCTCCGCTTCTCCCTTTTCCTCGACCTCCTTCGCGGTTTCGGCCGCGTCGAGCGTCTTTGCCGCGAGCACTTCTTCCGCGCTTTCGCGGTCGACGGCCTCGTCGTATTTCCCGTCCAGATCGCTGATGGAATTCACGATCTTGCGTTCTTTCTCGGTCACCGGGCCGAGCCGCGACTGGGGCGGCTTGATCAGCGTGCGCTGCACGACCGATGGCGCGCCGTCCTCGTCGAGCGTGGAGACCAGCGCCTCGCCGACTTTCAGTTCGGTGATCGCCTCTTCCACGTCGAGATCAGGATTGATGCGGAACGTCTCGGCGGCGGCCTTGATCGCGCGCTGGTCGCGCGGGGTGAAGGCGCGCAGAGCGTGCTGGACGCGATTGCCCAGCTGGCCAGCGATTTTTTCCGGAATGTCGATCGGGTTCTGGGTCACGAAATAGACGCCCACGCCCTTGGATCGGATGAGGCGCACGACCTGTTCGACTTTCTCCTCCAGCGCTTCGGGCGCATCGTCGAAGAGCAGGTGTGCCTCGTCGAAGAAGAACACCAGCTTCGGCTTGTCCGGATCGCCGACTTCGGGAAGCGTTTCGAACAGTTCGGCCAGCAGCCAGAGGAGGAAGGTCGCATAGAGCTTCGGGCTGCGCATCAGCTTGTCGGCAGCCAGCACGTTGATCACGCCGCGACCTTTTTCGTCGGTGGCGAGGAAGTCGTCGATCTCCAGCGCAGGTTCGCCGAAGAACTGGTCGGCGCCCTGGCTCTCGAAGCTGAGGAGCTGGCGCTGGATCGCCCCCACGCTGGCCTTGGAGACATTGCCGTATTTGCCGGACAGGTCCTTGGCGTTTTCATAGGCGAAGGTGAGCATTGCCTGCAGGTCGCCGAGGTCGAGCAGCAGCAAATTGTTCTCGTCGGCATAGCGAAAGACGATATTGAGCACGCCTTCCTGGGTATCGTTGAGGTCCAGCAGGCGCGCCAGCAGCAGTGGGCCCATTTCCGAGATCGTCGTGCGGATGGGAAAGCCCTTTTCGCCGTAAAGGTCCCAGAATACCGCCGCATTGTCGGCGTAGGCATAGTCGTCCATGCCCAGTTCCTTCGCGCGGCCTTCCAGCTTGTCGGCATGTTTGAACTGGGGGGAGCCGGCCATGGAGATACCGGAAAGGTCGCCCTTCACATCGGCCACGAACACGGGGACGCCGCGTGCGGAGAAGCTTTCGGCCAGGCCCTGAAGCGTGACCGTCTTGCCCGTGCCGGTGGCACCGGCGATCAATCCGTGGCGATTGGCCTGCGCCAGCCTGAGATACTGGTGCTCTCCATTGCCGCCCAATCCAAGGAAAATATCGCTCATTTGGCCTTGTGCCCCTCTTGTCATTTGTTGCCATCGGTTTGGCGCAGTCGGGGCGGCAGGGTCAAGCTATCCCTCGACATAGCCCGCCGCTGCGGTAAAGGCAGGGCATATGGCGCGGCGCGACCCTTTCGTTCTTCTCGACGATGCACGCAGCGATGGTGCGGCAGATGCACTGTTGTTCGAAAACCCGCGCGCGGTCTTCGTCGCCTCGCGGCCCGAAGATGTGGCAGCGACGCTGGAGGCTGCGGAGCAGGCGCGGCGCGACGGCGGGGAACTGGCCGGCTTCATCGCTTATGAGGCAGGGCTCGCGCTTGAAGAACGGCTGCAACACCGCGCGTCTGCGAAGACGGGGGCATCCGGTCCGCTGGTGTGGCTGGGCCTGTTCGATGCGCCGACCCGCATCGCGGCCGAGGCTGTGCCGGACTGGCTGCGCGAACGCTCTGCCGGTGGCGGAAGCGTCGGTCCGCTGGAGCCGCAATTGTCGCCGGGCGGTTATGCCGAGGCATTCGAGCGCCTGCAGGAAGCGATCCGCGCAGGCGACATCTACCAGGCCAACCTCACTTTCCAGCTTGCCGGGAATTTCACCGGCGATCCGCTGGGTCTTTACGCTGCGCTGAGGCCTGCCGCACAGGCAGGTTACGGCGGGGTGATCTTCGACGGGTCGCACTGGCTGCTCAGCCTCAGTCCGGAGCTGTTCGTCTCGCTCAAGGACCGCGAAGCCAAGGCCAAGCCGATGAAGGGCACGCGCCCGCGTGCAGCGGACCCGGAGCAGGATGCGGCGCTCGCAGGTGAACTGGCGCAATCGATCAAGGACAAGGCCGAAAACCTGATGATCGTGGATCTGATGCGCAACGATCTCAGCCGCGTGGCCGAGGCGGGGAGCGTGCGGGTCGACGAACCTTTCGCGATCGAAAGCTATCCCACGGTGCACCAGATGGTGAGCGTCGTTCGCGCGCGGCTCAAGCCGGATGCGGGCGCAATCGACCTCGTGAAGGCGCTTTTCCCGTGCGGGTCGATCACCGGCGCCCCGAAAATCCGCGCGATGGAGCTGATCGACGAGGTCGAACGCGAGCCGCGCGGCCCCTATTGCGGAGCGATCGGACGGATCGGTGCCGATGGCGACGCGGCATTCAACGTGGCCATCCGCACCCTGCGCCTGACCGAGATAGAGAACGGGCGCGGCAAGGCCGTGCTGGGAGTCGGCGGGGCAATCGTTGCCGACAGCGAAGCCCGGACAGAGTGGCGCGAGGCGATCCTCAAGGGCGCTTTCGCCCGCGCATCGTCGCCCGATCATCGCGCAGCGCAGTTCGACCTGATCGAGACGATGCGCTTTTCGCCCGACGAGGGGATTGCCCATCTCGAAGAGCATCTCCTGCGCATGAAGGAAAGTGCGGGCGAGCTGGGCTTCTCCTTCGACCGGCACGAGGCGCGCAACCAGTTGCACGCGCTGTGTTTCGTGGTCGAGAAACCCAGCCGGATCCGCCTGCTGGCATCGCGCTCGGGAGCTCTCGCTCTCGAAGTGCAGGATATGCCCGCGCCGTGGCCAGAACCGGCGAAGTGCATCGTCATGCCCTTGCCGGTCGATCCGGGCGACTGGCGGCTTCGTCACAAGACCACCGACCGCGGTTTCTACGAGGATGCACAGGCAGTCGCCCGGCATCATGGCGCGCAGGAATGCCTGCTGGTGCGCGAGGACGGCCTTGTCACCGAAGGCTGCGTCACCAATATCTTCGTCGAGCGTGACGGTGTCCTCCTGACGCCGCCTGCCAACCTTGGCCTCCTTCCCGGCGTGCTGCGCCAGAGCCTGCTCGCAGAGGGCAGGGCGAAGGAAGCGGAGCTTACGATTTCCGATCTCGAGGACGGTTTCTTCCTCGGCAATGCGCTGCGCCAGATGGTGCGAGCGGAACTGAAGGACTGAATGACCGATATTCCGATCCTGTTCGAAGACGGCGAGGCGCTCGTCATCAACAAGCCCGCAGGCCTCCCGGTCGACCGGCCGAAAAAGGGCGGGCGGTGCCTGGAGGATCACTTCGAGCAGCTGCGCCTGGGCTTCCAGCGCGATCCCTCGCCCGTCCATCGGCTCGATACCGATACCAGCGGCTGCTTGCTTTTGGCCCGCAACCCCAAGTCGCTCAAGCGCTTCTCCAAGGCCTTCGAAGACCGCGTGGTCGAGAAGCGCTATCTCGGCATCCTGACGGGCATTCCGACGGAAACGGAGGGCACGATCGAGCTGTCGCTGTCGAAGATCAGCAGTGCCGAAAAAGGCTGGCGGATGATTGCGGCGAAGAAGGGCAAGCCCTCCGTCACGCACTGGAAGGTCATTGGCGAAAGCAGCGGCCATGCGCTGGTCGAGTTCCGGCCTGAAACCGGGCGTACGCATCAGATCCGTATCCATTGCGAGGCTGGGATCGGCATGCCGCTGCTCGGCGATCCGGTTTACGGGTCGGGCAAGGGCGCGCCGCGCACGATGCTGCACGCGGCAGGGCTGGTCGTGCCGCGCGAAAAGAAACCGACCATCGAAGCGAGCGCGCCGATACCGCGAGATTTCGCAGCCCTCGGTTTTGCCGACGACGCGGAATAATGGGCCGCATCGTCGACAAGGCGAATGCGATTGCGGAGGAGAAGTTCATCGCCTCCTCCGGGCCCGGCGGGCAGAACGTCAACAAGGTGGCGACCGCCGTGCAGCTGCGGGTCGATGTGTTCCAGCTCGGCATGCCGCCCGATGCATTCAACCGTCTGAAGGATATCGCGGGTAGCAAGCTGACACAGGACGGCGAAATCGTCCTCACCGCGAACGAGCACCGCACGCAGGAGCGTAATCGTGAAGCGGCTCGCGCCCGGTTAGCGGCTATCCTGACCGAAGCGCTGACCCCGCCCAAGAAGCGCAAGAAGAGCCGCGTGAACCGGGTCGGCAAGGTGAAGCGTCTCAAGGCCAAGAAGGCGCGCGGCGAGGTGAAGGCCAATCGGGGCAAGGTCCAGCTTTGACGCGGCGCGCGCCAATGCTTGACTTTTCACCGGGAATCACACAAAGGGCGCGCCGGACGGCGGTGCGACCTGCGCCGCCCTTATTTTTTCGGCCGGTTTCCCCCACGGGACGGCCCTTGCAACGAGATCTTTAGGAACACGCCATGGCGAAGCCCGCAACCGTCAAGATCAAGCTCGTCTCGACTGCCGACACGGGCTTCTACTACGTGACCAAGAAGAACCCCCGGAATCACACCGAGAAGTTCGTCTTCAAGAAGTACGATCCGGTCGTGCGCAAGCACGTCGAGTTCAAGGAAGCCAAGATCAAGTAATTTGATCCGGCAAGCTGAACGGCGGGAACGCACGCAGTTCAGTGACAGTTCAATGCTCCGACGCTAAATCGTGGAGCATGAACACCTTGACCCTTTTCAAGAATCGACCCTTCGCCTCGGCCATCGCACTCGCGGTGGCCACTGCGATTCCGGCAAGCTTTCTGGCAGCCCCAGCCCCGGTGGAGGCTGCGGCAGGCGATCTCGACCGCGCGGTCGACGCCCTGCGCGGCATCGCCACCATGAAGGCCGACTTCGTCCAGACCGACCGCAATGGCCAGTCCGTCTCCGGCGTCATGACGCTGAAGCGCCCCGGCAAGATTCGTTTCGAATACGAAAAGGGTGTGCCTCTGCTCGTCGTTTCGAACGGCAAATCGATGTATATGGTCGATTACGAGGTGAACCAGGTCCAGCGTTGGCCGATCAAGAATTCGCCTCTCGGCGCGCTGCTCGACCCGAGCCGCGACGTGAAGCGTTACGGCAAGCTGGTCCCGACCGGACACAGCGATGTCGTCAGCATTGAAGTGCGTGATCCCAAGCGGCCCGAATTCGGCGCCATCACCCTCATCTTCGCGCGTGATGGCAGCGCCCCCGGGGGGCTGCGCCTCACTCACTGGGTTGCGCTCGATGCACAGAATCACCGCACCACCGTGCGCCTGCGCAATCACCGCTATGGCGTGTCGGTTGCCGACAGCGCGTTCACTTTCAAGGATCCGCGTAGAACGTCCCGTCGTCCGGGATAAACGGACCGGCGACGAACCGTTCGTCTTATACGACTTCCGGCGGTTCGATGTTCATTGAGTAGCAAGACGATAGGTCCTATTTATGAGTCTACGAAGCGGCGGACGGCAATTTCCCCCCTGTTGATTGCCACCCCTCAAACCGCTTCGTTCCAAGCGTGACGAACGCTCACAAGGAACCCTCGAGCCATTTGCCCCCGGCTCGAGGGTTTTTTGTTGTGTGCGGCAGGGTGGACCGCCGCGCTTCGCCGCCCTATCTCGGCGGCCATGGTTTCTGTTGCATCCTGGAATATCAATTCCGTCCGCCTGCGTATGCCGATCGTCGCCCGCTTCCTGGAGGAGCAAGGGCCCGACATCCTGTGCCTGCAGGAGATCAAGTGCCAGGAACACCAGTTCCCTTTCGAGGCCTTCCGCGAACTCGGTTACGAACACTTCGCGATCCACGGCCAGAAGGGCTATCATGGCGTGGCAACAGTCGGGAAAGTCCCATTCCGCGATTTTTCGAAGCACGACTGGCAGGACAATGGCGAAGCGCGGCACGTCGGCGTGGAACTGACCGATCCGGCACACCAGGGCATGATCGTCGAGAATGTCTATGTCCCGGCGGGCGGTGACGAGCCCGACCGCGAGAAAAACCATAAGTTCGGCCAGAAGCTCGATTTTCTCGAGCGGATGACGCGCTGGGCTGACAAAATCGAGCGTCCGACGCTGATCGTGGGCGATTTCAATATCGCGCCGCTCGAAAGCGATGTGTGGAACCACAAGCAATTGCTCAAGGTCGTCAGCCATACGCCGGTGGAGGTCGACGCGCTGCAGCGGTTCATAGACGCTCATGGCTGGGCCGATATCGGGCGCGAACACATCCCCGCACCGGAACGCTATTACAGCTGGTGGAGCTACCGCGCGAAGGACTGGAAGGCCAACGATCGCGGTCGCCGGCTCGACCACATGTGGGCCAGCCCGGAACTTGCGAAACAGGCAACCGGCCATTCGGTCCACGAATATGCGCGCGACTGGGAAAAGCCTTCCGACCATGTGCCGCTGGTCACGGAGTTTTCTCTCTGAGCGAGCCTTCGCCTTCCCGCCGGGCGGCGCAGGCCGTCGATGCGCTGAGGCATGGCTGGCCGCTGGCGATCGCCGGTGCGCCGCTGTTGCAGCCGGTCGAGACGGCATTCGGTGAGGTGACCGCGGGGGAGATGCTGATTTCCGCCACCCGCGCAGCGACGCTGAAGCTGGCGAACCAGCGCGAGGCAGCGGCACCGCGCCAGCCCGTCCTGCTGCGCGGGGCGGAGACTTTCGACTTGCCCGCAGCCTTGGCAATTGCCGATCCGGCCCTCGATCTGACCAAGCCCATGAAAGGGCCGTTCAAGGCGCTCGCGCTGGAGTGGGAAGAGCAGGCCGCCGCCGCGCTGGAACTGGCGCGGATCGCCGGGATATTGCCCGCGTTTCTCGTCGCTCCGGACGGTGCGGGAGAGGCCGTGCATCTCGAAGCGTCGGACTTGGACGCTTTTTCGCAAGCCGACACCTTGCGCATCGCATCGCGCGCTTCCCTGCCGGTGGATGCTGCGCCCGATGCGCGGATCGTGGCTTTCCGCCATCCCGACGATACCCGCGAACATGTGGCACTGGTGATCGGCAAGGAGAGGTCGGACAAGCCGCCGCTGGTGCGTCTTCACTCCGAATGCCTGACGGGCGATGTGCTCGGCAGCCTCAAATGCGATTGTGGCCCTCAGCTCGACGCGGCCCTCCATGCAATGGCGCATGAGGCGAACGAAGGCGGCTGGGGTGTGCTTCTTTACATGAGGCAGGAGGGGCGCGGCATCGGCCTCATCAACAAGCTGCGCGCCTATCGCTTGCAGGACCAGGGCTTCGACACGGTCGATGCGAACACGCGGCTGGGCCTACCGGACGAGGCGCGTGACTTTCCCACCGCCGCAAGGATGCTGGACCTCCTCGGTGTGCGCAGTATCCGCCTGATGACGAACAATCCGGCCAAGGTGGACGCTCTGGCTGCGCATGGCGTCAAGATCGACGAGCGCGTGCCGCACGCCCTGCCGGACAATCCGCACAACGCCCGCTATCTTGCAACAAAGCGGGATCGCGCGGGGCACCTGCTGCCATGAATGCCGTGGCGATCAGGCCTGAAGAGCCATCGGACCACGCGGCTATCGCCGTCGTGACAGAGGCCGCTTTCAAGGGGGAAAAGCACAGCGACGGCTCCGAAGTGGCAATCGTCGACCGGCTTAGGAAGGATGGCGACCTGACGCTTTCGCTGGTGGCGGAGGATGCCGAACGCATAGTCGGACATGTCGCGGTGTCGCCGGTCACCATCGATGGCAAGGCGGGCAGCTGGTACGGGCTCGGCCCGATTTCCGTTCTGCCATCTTTGCAACGGGGCGGTATCGGCTTTCGGCTGATGCAGCGGGCTATCGCAGACATGCGGGAGAGAGGCGCTGCCGGAATAGTCCTGCTCGGCGACCCTGCCTATTATGCGCGCTTCGGTTTCGAACATGATCCGCGGCTGCGATACCCCGGTCCACCGCCGGAGTATTTCCAGCGCCTTGTCATTGCCGGTGACGCACCGACAGGTGTCGTGAGCTACGCCGCGGCGTTCGGCTGAAGGCGCCGCCCCAGCGCTTCGCCCATCCGGACACTGTCGCCAGGCTTGAACCGGTCGAGCCATTCGACCCGGCCGGGTTCGAACAGCAGCACGACGGTCGATCCCAGGATGAAGCGGCCCATTTCATCGCCTGCTTGAAAGGAATGAGCGCCGCCGGAGAAGTCGGTCCGCTTCAGCTTGGGCGAATGGGTTTCTTCCAGCCCCGACCACACCGTCTCGATCCCCGCCACGATCATCGCGCCGACCATGACGCTGGCGAAGCAGCCGTCGGGGCCGTCGAACAGGCAGGCGAGCCGTTCGTTGCGGGCAAACAGGCCGTCGACATTCTCTGCCGTGACCTGGTTTACCGAGAACAGGTCTCCGGGGACATAGGTGGCGCTGGTGAGCTGGCCTGCTGCGGGCATGTGGACACGGTGATAGTCGCGCGGGCTGAGGTAGACGGTGGCGAAAGTGCCGCCTTCGAAAAGGCGCGCTGCGCCCTCGTCGCCGCCGAGCAGCTGGCGCGCGGTGAAATGCCGTCCCTTGGCCTGGAAAATCTTGCCATCTGCGATGCGGCCGATCTGGCTGATCGCGCCGTCGGCGGGGCAAAGGATGTACTCGCCGGCATCGGCCAGCGGCCTGGCGCCCGGCTTCAGTTCGCGGGTGAAGAAGTCGTTGAAGCTGCGGTATTCATCGATACCGCGCGCCGCTTCGCTCATGTCGACGTCATATGCGTCGATGAAACGGCGAATCAGCAGGTTCTTGACCGCGCCCGCCTCGCTGGAGGCGAGAGAGCCCGCCATGCGGGAGACGGCGTGGTGCGGCAGCATGTGCTGGAGCCAGATGAAGGGTGATGCCATTCCGGGTCCGTGAACCGAATTGCGCCCTAGCGCAACTGGCTGTCCTTGCTGCCGCGGCGATTGATGCCGGACTGGCGGGTGGTGGCATCCCGGGCCGACTGGCAGGCGACGCAGGTGCGTACGCCGGGCAGGGCATCGCGGCGCTTCTGCGGGATCGGTTCTCCGCATTCATCGCAATATTCGGCGCTGTCGCCACGCGGCATGCGGGCGCGCGCCGCGCTGACCGCATCGCTGACCGTGTCGTCAATCTGGTCCTGAACGGCGCCGTCTCGCGCCCATCCGCCTGCCATGTTTCGCTCCTTTCCCGATCAACGATGCGGGGGGCGAGGGCGTTCCTCAGCGGCTTTCGAAAGGTTTGAGGTTCGTGCCCAGCGAGTTCTCGCCGATGGCAAGGGCGTCACCCGTCCAGTCGGCAACGAATGCGGGTTTGCGCGTGATGCCGGGCGCAAGGCGCGCATCGTTGTCGCGGATGACCAGGCCGTCGGACGAATATTTCCCGCCTTCCGCGCCGATCGCGATCAGGGCGGACCAGTTTTCCTTGTCCTTGCCCTGGACGAACCAGTTCCCGCTGATCATGCCCGAGCCGCCTTCCGGCAGGTCGATCATGTAATTCGTGCCGCGCCCACCGGTGTCGTCGAAACTGTTGTTGGCGATGCGATTGCGACCGGCGCGCGATTTCACATAGTGCCCGCCGCGCCCCTGTTCGAAGCGGCTGCGGGTCACTTCGAGTTCGCCATAGTCACCGACATAGATCGAATGGGCGCACCCGCCGCTTCCTTCGCAGGTGCCGAGACGGGTGAAAGTGGATTTGTCGATGGTGATCCGGTTCGACTTGCCGTTGACCGTCAGCAATCCCTGGTCGCTATCGCGGAACCAGCTCTGGACGATGGAAAGCTCGCCGTTTTCGAGGCGGATGCCGGCACCGTTCTTTTCACGCACATGCATGTTGGCGAAGGTCAGACCCCGGATGGCCGCGCTATCACCGCGCAGGACAAGCGCCGCCTTGCCTTCACAGATTCCGCCATCGAAAATCGCCTTGCCGGCCTCGGCCGCGCGAAATTCGATCCGGCCTGCTTTCTGGACCGCGCACTGGTCGTAAACGCCGGGCGCCACGAGGATCGTGCCCCTGGCATCGCCAATAGCGTCGACCGCGTCCTGGAGGCGCGCGAAACCCTGTCCCGTTTCTGCGATAGTGAAGTTTCCGCGTGCAGGCTGGGCCATGACTGCAGCAAGCGGGATCGCGCCGACTGCAAGAGCCGCGACGCCGGCCACGATCCAACGCGGGAGGCGATCGGCAGCAGAGGCGAAGGGCGAAACCATCGCAATTGCATAGGATTTAATGGTTAACATCGCGCAAACAGGATGATCGCGCGGATACGGATGTCAATCCTTCTCGCCATGACGCCAGCGCCAGCCGCCACGCGTCTTGTGCTTCGCGATGAATACCACGGCGAGAGTGGCGAGAAGCCAGACCACGATCGCAAAGCCGAGCCCGATGGCCGGATCCCACTCCAGAACGGGCGCCGGGGCGAGCATGACCAGCGTATATACGGCCAGCAGCGCCCAGCCTTGCCAGGCGATCGGCAGCCCCGCGCCGTAACCGAAGCGCTTGGGGGCGAACCAGGGTTTGTCGTCCTTCATCTCAGTCCTCCTTCTTCGGGCGCCCGCGCTTGGGCTGTTTGGAGATCGCGACGTCGATACCGCGCTTTTTCAGCGCTTCGCGCAACAACATTTCGATCTGCGCATTGGCGCTGCGCAATTCGTCCGCCGCCAGGCGCTCGACCGCAGCATGGACAGCCGGGTCGAGACGCAGGGCGAAGGCTTTCTTGGCTGGTGGTTTGGCCATGAGGCCTCTCCGCTAGTCCTTCAGATCAATACAGCGAGCCGGCGTTGACCACCGGGTGCGCGTCCTTCTCGCCGCACAGCACGACCATGAGGTTGGACACCATGGCCGCACGCCGCTCGTCGTCGAGTTCGACGATATTGTCTTCGCTCAGCTTGGTGAGCGCATCCTCGACCATACCGACCGCGCCGAGCACGATCTTGGTGCGCGCCGCGATGATCGCGTCGGCCTGCTGGCGCTTGAGCATGGCGCTGGCGATTTCGCTCGCATAGGCGAGGTGCGTGAGGCCTGCCTCGTCGACGACGATGCCGGCGACCTTGAGGCGGTCGTTGAGCTCTTCCAGGAGCTCGCGGTTGACCACGTCGCCGCCTCCGCGAAGCGTGACTTCCTCGCCTTCGAAATCATCATAGGGATGACGCGAGCCGACGGTGCGCAGGCCCGCTTCAATCTGGATGTTCACGAACTCCTTGTAGTCGTCGACATCGAAGCTCGCCTGGGCAGTGTCGCGCACGCGCCAGACCACGTTGCAGGCGATCTCGATCGGGTTACCCCGCAGGTCGTTGATCTTGACCCGTTCGGAATGGATATTGTGCGCACGGGCCGAAATCTTGTTCTTGCCCATCCACGGCCACACCCAGCGCAGGCCCTCGGTACGCTCGCTACCCTTGTATTCGCCGAACAGCGTGATGACCGCCGCCTGGTTGGGCTGGATCATGAAGAAACCGAGGCCCACGATCACCACTCCGATGACCGAAGTGGACAGCGCCACCAGGAAGAGGATTTTCGCCCCCGACGCCGCGCCGTCCTCGGGCGCCAGGCCGGGCAGGACAAGAGCCAGGACGGCGATCAGGCCGACCAGCACCAGCAACATGATGTAGCCATTGTAACTCGTCGCCGCGCTCTCGCGGCTGGTTTTCATTCCTGGCAATTCCACCGACATAACCTGCCTCCTGTTATATAATTATGATATCATAAATATATCAGGCGCGATGTTTGGTCAAGAACATCCGGTCAGTGTCGGGCAATTTCCGCCAGGAAGCGCTCGCCATAGGCGTCGAGCTTGCGCGCTCCGACACCCCCGAGGCGACCCAGTTCAGATAGGGTCGAGGGCCGGCTTGAAGCCATTTCGCGCAGGGTCGAATCATGGAATACGACATAGGGCGGGACGCCCGCCTCCTTGGCGAGATCGCGGCGCAGATCGCGCAATGCCTCGAACAAGGGATCGCCGACCGGATTGGCTGCCGCTTCGCCACGCCGCCTGCGGCTGCGCTTGGGCGGGACGATGATCTCGACCTTGCGTTCGCCCTTGATGATCTCGCGTGCCGCGCCCCCCAACGACAGTCCGCCGTGTTCGGTGGGCACGAGATCGCCGCGCGCCTGGAGCGCCCGGCCGAGCGGCTGCAAGAGGCGGGCGTCCTCGCCCTCGACGATGCCGAAGACGCTCAACCGGTCGTGTCCGCGCTGGCGCACGCGCTCGTCCTCGGCACCGACAAGCACCTTCTGCAGATGTCCCATGCCGAAGCTCTGGCCCGTGCGGTAGACCGCCGAGAGCAGCTTGCGCGCGAGTTCGGTGGTGTCCGTGACCTTGGGCGGATCGAGGCAATTGTCGCAATTGCCGCAAGTTTCGTCGGGGTCCTCCCCGAAATGGCGCAGGAGAGCCGCGCGGCGGCAATGCGGCGTTTCGACCAGTCCGGCCAGCGCATCGAGTCGCGCCCGCTCCGCGCTGCGGCGCCCTTCCGGTAACTCCATCAGGCGTTGGCGAGCGGTGGCGAAATCGGCTGCGCCCCAGAACATCGTCGCAAGGCTCGGATCGCCGTCGCGCCCGGCACGGCCTGTTTCCTGATAGTAGCCTTCGATCGACTTGGGCACACCGACATGGGCAACGAAGCGCACGTCCGGCTTGTCGATCCCCATGCCGAAAGCGATCGTGGCGACAATCACCATGTCCTCGCTTTCGACGAAGGCCGCCTGGTTGGCGGCGCGCGTCTCTGCCGGAAGCCCTGCATGATAAGGACGCACGGCGCGGCCGGTTGCAGCGGCGAGCTTTTCGGCCAGCTCCTCCACCTTGCGGCGGGTCTGCGCGTACACGATACCGGGGCCGGGCTGGCGGGCCATGAGATCGGTAATCTGCCGCACGGGATTGTCGCGCGGTGTGATCGCATAGCGGATATTGGGCCGGTCGAATCCGGCGAGCACCAACCCGTCCTCCGGAACGCCCAGCTGCGTCATCACGTCGGCGCGCGTCTGCCGGTCTGCGGTGGCCGTCAGCGCCAGGCGAGGCACATCGGGGAAGGCGTCCATCAACGGGCGCAGCTGGCGGTAATCGGGGCGGAAGTCGTGCCCCCATTCCGACACGCAATGCGCCTCGTCGACCGCGAACAGGGCGAGCGGTGCAGCGCCCAGCATTTCGCGGAAACCCGGCTGGCTGGCGCGTTCGGGCGCGACGTAAAGCAGGTCCAGCTCTCCCGCGCGGAAAGCATCCTGCGTTTCACGCCAGTCGGCATCGGCACTGGTCAGCGTGGCGGCACGGATCCCGTTCGCCCTTGCGCTGCGCAACTGGTCGTGCATCAGCGCGATGAGCGGGCTGATGACGATGCAGGTGCCCGGCATCATGACCGCCGGTAGCTGGTAGGTCAGCGACTTTCCGGCCCCGGTCGGCATCACCGCAAGCGTGGACTTGCCACCCAGGACACGCTCGACGACATCTTCCTGCCTACCGCGGAATCCGTCGAACCCGAAGGTCGAACGCAGGGCTTGGCGGGCGCGGTCCAGATTGTCTCCATCGAGCGGGGGCATGCCACCCTCTCGCCGCCTCGTGCTCGGCGCGCAAGCGGCGTTGCTGCATTTTCCCCTTGGACCTTGGGGCCAGTGCATATTAACCACTCCTCCCGACAGCGCCGACCGGCGCTCAGATCAGGAGAGACCCATGAAGTTCCGTATTCTTGCCGCTGCAACCGCTTCGCTGGCGCTGGCCGCCTGTGGCAGTGCCGACGACGCGTCGACCGAAGCAGAGGCCGACACGGTCGAAGTTGCTGCGGACGAAGCGCTCGAGCCGGTGACCGAAGAGCCGGTCGAAGACGCCGCTGCCAGTGAACCGGTCGAAGTCGACAATTCGGCGGCAGAGGCTGCTGAAACCGCGTCGATCGAAGAGGCCGGCGATAATGCCGCCGCCACTGCGGAAGCCGCGCTCGACGCGATGGCCGAAGAAAACCAGTAAGCGTAGATTACGCGGGCAGGGGACGGGCGCGAAGGGCGCGTCTGTCCCTTTGCTTGCCGTAGCGGATTTTGCCCCGCCGTTGCGCGGGATTAGTCTGTCTTCGATGAGACGACTCGAAACTCTTGCGGCCCTTGCCGCTATCGCACTCGCCGGATGCAGCGAGGGGCCTCCCGCCGCGCCTCCCGAAGTGACTGCGGACGAGGCGCAGGCGCTCGAAGACGCTGCCAGCATGCTGGACGAAGCGCGTCTCGAAACCGGACCCGATACGGTCCCCCAAGCAGATACCGAGGCAGGAGAGGAATAGGCCATGTCGACACCCAACCCCGGAATGGATGCCGAGACTTTCGACCAGTTCCTGGACCAGCTCGAACGCTATGTCCGTGAACGGCTGATCCCGGCTGAAAAGGACGTTATCGAACAGGACAAGGTCCCCGACGATATCCTGGCCGAGATGAAGGACATGGGCCTTTTCGGCCTGACCGTGCCCGAAGAATTCGGCGGCGCCGGCCTCAACATCACGCAATATGCCAAGGTCGTGCAGACCATGGCCTATGCCGCGCCGGCCTATCGTTCGATCTTCTCGATCAATGTCGGCATGTTCAATTCCGCAATCAAGAACGGCGGCACGCCCGAACAGCAGGCCGAATGGTGGCCGCGTATCGCCGCCGGCGAGATTGCCTGCTTTGGCCTGACCGAGCCGGGCAGCGGCAGCGACAGCGCTGCGATGCAGACGATGGCGAAGCCCGATCCCGACGGCAACGGCTGGATCCTCAACGGGACCAAGCGCTACATCACCAATGCGCCGCATGCCGATGTCGCCCTGATCATGGCGCGTACGGAGAAGGACGCGCTGCCCAAGAACGCCCATGTCTCCGCCTTCATCGTGCCGATGGACACGCCGGGCATGTCCACCTCCAGCCCTGACAAGAAGATGGGTCAGGCAGGCAGCCACATCTCCGACGTCATGCTCGACGATGTGCACGTGCCGGGCGATGCCCTGCTTGGCGGGGAAACCGGACAGGGTTTCCGTTTCGCCATGATGAGCCTCGACAATGGGCGGATTTCCGTCGGTGCGGCGAGCGCTGGCTATGCCCGCCGTGCGCTCGACAGCGCGATCAAATATGCCAACGAGCGTCAGGCGTTCGGCGAACCCATCGCCAACTTCCAGCTGATCCAGCAGATGCTGGCCGAAAGCTGGACCGAGATCTACGCCGCCGAAGCGATGATGGCGGACGTCACCGCGCGCGTGGACCGCGGCGAGGACACCGTGAAACACGCCGCCGCCTTCAAGGTCTTCGCATCCGAAATGTGCGGCCGCGTGGTCGACCGCGTGGTGCAGATTTATGGCGGCGCGGGCTATCTCGCCGAATACGACGCCGAACGCTTCTTCCGCGATGCACGCATCTACCGCATCTACGAAGGCACCACGCAGATCCTGCAGTTGCAGATCGCCAAGCGGATGCTGCGCGAATATGCGCAGAGTGTTTGAGGCGTGTACGGCCTCATCAACGACCTGAGCATCATAGAGGCATCGAGCTTCGTCGCCTCGCCCACGGCAGGGCTTTATTGCGCGCAGATGGGGGCGGAGGTGATCCGCGTCGACCACAAGGAAGGCGGGCTCGATTACGACCGCTACATGCTCACGAAAGAGGGCCGCTCCCTAAGTTGGGAGAACCTAAACCGCGCGAAGAAATCGGTCGCGCTCGACCTGCGGAGTGGCGAGGGGCGCGAATTGCTGGTCGAACTGTCGGCGAAGACCGGCAACCTCATCACCAACCTGCCGGAAAAGAGCTTTCTCTCGCACGATGCCGTCGCGGCTACCTGCTCCGACCTTGTCAGCGTGCGCATCATGGGCTGGCATGACGGGCGCCAGGCAATGGACTTCACCGTCAACGCCGCCAGCGGCTATCCGCTGATGTGCGGGCCGGAGGACTGGGACGAGGCGACCGCGCCGCCGGTCAACCAGGTCCTGCCCGCGTGGGATTTCATCACCGGGGCCTATTGCGCCTTCGCGCTCATCGCCGCGATCCGCCACCGCGACCACACGGGCGAAGGCAGCCAGTTGCGCGTGCCCTTGGGCGATGTCGCCATCGGCACGGTCGCCAATAGCGGTGCGATGGCCGAGATGCTCTATCGCGGGGCCGACCGCGAACGGCTCGGCAATGCGATCTGGGGCGCGTTCGGGCGCGATTTCCGCAGTCTCGACAACACGCGTTTCATGGTCGCCGCGCTTACCGCCAAGCAGTGGGCGGGACTGGTGAAGGCATTCGGCGTGGAAGACGAAATCGCCGCGCTGGAGAAGGAATGCGGCGTCCGTTTCGCCGATGGCGATGACCCGCGCTTCAAGCACCGCCATGCCCTCTTCGACCTCTTCCAGTCGCGGGCCGGAACAATGGACTGGCCGGAACTCAAGCGCCGGATGGCGGCAGAGGGCTGCACTTTCGAGCGCTATCGCACCATGCACGAAGCGGCGAACGATCCGGTGCTGGTCGACGACAATCCGCTCTTCAAGCGGACCTCCGCCAACCCCTCCGGCTTCGAATACCCCGCCACGCGCAGCTTCGCCAATATCCCGGGACGCGATGCTGGCGAACCTGCACCTGCGCCCTACCTCGGCGAGCATACCGAAGAGGTGCTCTCGACACGTCTCGGCCTTTCCTCGGGCGCCATCGGCGCGCTGGTGGACCGCGATATCGCCCGTCTTTCCGATAAGGACTAATCTCCATGACCCAGCTTCGCCGCGTTGCCATCTGCAAGCCTTTGCGTACTCCTGTCGGGAAATTCCTCGGCAGCCTCGCCCCGCTCGAGGCGGGCGCGCTGGGGGCGGTCATCATCAAGGCACTGGTCGAACGTTCGGGCGTCGATCCCATGCGCGTCGACGATGTGGTCTTCAGTCAGGGTTACGGCAGCGGGGAAGCACCTGCCATCGGGCGCTGGAGCTGGCTTGCTGCGGGCTATCCCATTGAAGTGCCAGGTATGCAGCTCGACCGGCGCTGCGGTTCCGGCCTCCAGGCGGTCGCGACGGCGGCGATGATGGTCCAGACCGGCATGGCCGATTGCGTGCTGGCAGGCGGCGTCGAGAGCATGTCCAATGTCGAACACTACACGACCAAGGCCCGCCACGGCGCACGCCTGGGCGATATGGTCATGTGGGACCGCCTCACCCGCGGCCGCCTGATGAGCCAGCCGATCGAGCGTTTCGGCGTCATTACCGGCATGATCGAAACGGCCGAAAACCTCGCCAAGGATTACGACATCAGCCGCGAGGCCTCCGACGCTTTCGCGGTCCGCAGCCACCAGAACGCGGCTAAGGCATGGGAAGAGGGCAAGTTCGACGATCAGCTGGTGCCGGTCGAAATCCCGCAACGCCGAGGTGATCCCGTCGTCTTCGCCAAGGACGAGGGCTTCCGCGCCGATGCCGACATGGAGAGCCTTGGCAAGCTGCGCGCTATCGACCTCAAGCGTGATCCGCAAGCCATCGTGACGGCAGGCAATGCCAGCCAGCAGAACGATGCCGCAGCGGCCTGCCTCGTGGTCGCCGAAGACAAGGTCGAGGAACTGGGCCTCGAGCCGATCCTGTGGTTCCATTCGTGGAGCGCGGCGGGCTGCGATCCCAGCCGCATGGGCATCGGCCCGGTCCCTGCGGTCGAGCGCTTGTTCGCTCGCAATGGCCTCGGCTGGGACGACATCGGCCTTATCGAACTTAATGAAGCCTTCGCCCCGCAGGCGCTCGCCGTGCTGAAGGGCTGGGGCTTCGCCGAGGACGACAGCCGCCGCGACATCGTCAACGTCAATGGCTCGGGCATCTCGCTCGGCCATCCCATCGGCGCGACCGGCATCCGCATCCTGGCCGACATGGCGCATGAGATGCAGCGCCGCGAGGTGCAATATGGCCTAGAGACCATGTGCATCGGCGGCGGGCAGGGCATGGCCGCCGTGTTCGAGCGCGCGGCCTGATGAGCGACTGGCAGGCATGGGTCGGGCGCGAGCAGCGAAGCGCGGACCGGCTCGATCCGGGGCTTGCCGCGCGCTGGTGCGCGACTTTCGATCGCGATGCGCCGACGAATGCGCAGATGTCGCAAGGCATTCACCTGTGCCTCTGCACGCCCGAGGCGCGGACTTCGCAACTCGGCGAAGACGGCCATCCGACGCGCGATCAGAGTGAGGCCAGCTTCCTGCCGCCCATTCCGCTTCCCCGCCGCATGTGGGCATCGAGCGCGATGCAGTTCCACGCCCCCATCTCAGTCGGCGCCACGATCGAGCGCTCCAGCCGGATTGCTTCGGTCACGCCCAAGTCGGGCAGCAGGGGCGAGATGGTTTTCGTCGAGATCGATCACGAGACCAGCGCCGATGGCCAGCTGGCGGTCAGCGAGCGCCAGAGCGTCGTCTACCTCGAAGCACTCGCCACTGACGCGCCCCTTTCCCCGCCGCCTGCTGGCGAGGGCAGTTTCGACGCCTCGCAATGGGACATACGCCGCGAACTCGTACCCGATGAACGCCTGTTGTTCCGGTTTTCGGCGCTGACCTTCAACACCCACCGCATCCATTACGACGCCCCCTATGCGCGCGAGATCGAGCGCTATCGCGGGTTGGTCGTCCACGGTCCTCTCAGCGCCAGCCTGCTGCTGCAACTCGCCGCCGAAAAATACGGCGAGAACCGGCTTGCCAGCTTCACCTTCCGCGGGACAAGCCCGGCAATAGCGGGCGAGCCGCTGCACCTCGCATTGCGCGAAGGCGATGACGGGATCGAAATGGGGGCCTTCGCCGGAGACGGGCGACAGGCGGTGAAGGCGCGCGCTACCCTCGTCTAGTCGACCGGATAATCCGCAATGGGTTTGAGCGATCCGTAGGTCTCTTCCACCGGATCGTGCCCAAGATCGGGAAAGTCGATGGATGGGGGCTCCACCCGCGTGTCGGGCAGGCGATCCAGCAGATTGCGGACCAGCGTCAATCGTCCCAGCTTCTGGTCGTTGAAATCGACCAGCGTCCACGGCGCCCATTCGGTGTGGGTTGCTGCCAGCATGTCTTCGCGGGCGCGCGTGTAGTCATCATATTTCCCTCGCGCGGCGAGATCGATCGGCGAGAGTTTCCAGCGCTTCAGCGGGTCTTCCAGCCGTTCGCGCAGGCGCTCTTCCTGTTTTGCCTGATCGGTGCCGAGCCAGTATTTGAAGAGCAGTATTCCGTCATCGACCAGCAGCTTCTCGAATGCCGGGGCCTGGCGCAGGAAATCCTGCACTTGGCCTTCATCGGCAAAGCCCATGACCCGCTCCACCCCCGCGCGGTTGTACCAGCTGCGATCGAACAGGACGATTTCGCCCGCGGAAGGGAGATGCTTGGCATAGCGCTGAAAATACCATTGGCTGCGCTCTTCCTCGCTGGGCTTGGACAGGGCGACGATGCGGCACTGGCGCGGATTGAGGCGTTCGCGCACGGCCTTGATCGCACCGCCCTTGCCGGCGGTATCGCGTCCTTCGAACAACACCACGATCCGCTGCCCGGTCGCCATCGCCCAGCGCGCCATGCCGACCAGTTCTTCCTGCATGGGTTCGATCGCGTCTTCGTAATCGCTCTTCTTCACGCTCTGCTCCGATCGGTTTGTGTCCGGCTGCGTATGGTAGTATCAATGGCAACGATATGGCTACACTTGCAAAAACCGAACAGGATTTTTCGCGTCTCCCGGACTTGCCGGACGACGTCTTCACGGCCCCGCTGAAAAAGCCGGAGCACGTTGGCGACGACTGGCTGGAGCCGAAGCAGACCGAATACGACAGCGAAGACGACGCGATTTGGAACGACCTTTTCGCGCGCCAGATGGACGTGCTTCCGGGCCGTGCGGCGACGGCTTTCATGGAAGGCACGGAAAAGCTGGACCTCGGACGCGGCGGCGTGCCCGAGTTCGGCAAGCTTTCGGAAGAGCTGGACAAGCTGACGGGGTGGAGCGTGGTGCCGGTGCCCATGCTGATCCCCGATCACGTGTTCTTCTGGCACCTCGCCAATCGCCGCTTCCCGGCAGGCAATTTCATTCGCACGCGCGAGACCTTCGACTACATCCAGGAGCCCGACGTCTTCCACGATGTGTTCGGCCATGTGCCGATGCTGACCGATCCGGTCTATGCCGATTACATGCAGGAATATGGCCGCGCCGGCTGGAAGGCGATGCGCTACAACCGGCTGAAAGCGCTCGGTTCGCTTTACTGGTATACGGTCGAATTCGGCCTGATAGAGGAACAGCCCGGCGACATCCGTGCCTATGGGGCGGGTATCCTGTCCGGCCCGACGGAAGTCGTCTATTCGGTGGAGGCGGAAAGCCCCAATCGCATCATGCTCAATGTCGACCGCGTCATGCGCACCGATTACGTGATCAGCGACCTGCAGCCGACCTATTTCGTTATTCCCAGCTTCGAGGACCTTTACCGCCAGACGGTGGAGCGGGACTTCGACAAGCTCTACAAGAGCCTCGGCCCCGGTTTCACCTACGCCAATACGGCGGTGATCGATGTCGATTACGTGGTGAACCGCGGTACGCTGGAATATACCTTGCGCGGCGGGCGCGGATCGGGCGCAAAACCGGTCTGATCGCAAACGAAAACGGCCCCGGATTGCTCCGGGGCCGCTTCGATTTGGTAAGTTTGGAAAGCTTCGAGATTACATCTCGTTGCCGTCCATTTCTTCGCCAACGGTGTCGGCACGCTCTTCCATCGTGTCTTCGACGGCGTCAGCCTGGTCTTCCATGTTTTCGACGGCAGCTTCCGATGCACCGGCGTCTTCCATGGCTTCAGCCTGGGCGTCCAGTTCCGATTCCATCTGCTCGCCTTGGTCTTCCATGGCTTCTTCAGTCGGACCGTCGCATGCTGCGAGGCCGAGGCTCAGAGCTGCTGCGGATGCGACGAGCGCTGCTTTGTTGAACTTCATTGTAGTCTTCCCCTTGGTAATCGGCTGGCATCAGGATTGAGCCATCCGGTAATCGTCAAACGATATTCAGGAATGCGCTGCTCAGCGCAGGACCCGCTCTCGAACGACAGTGTAGAGTCCGACCATCACAATCGCGCCGATGGTGGCCCACAGCAGCGTGCCCGCCCGGATCGCTCCGAGGAAAACGCCGCCGGACGTTGCTATCCCCACGACGAGCGAACCGGCAATGCCGGCCAGCACGTTGCGAAGAATGGTCCGGCCATCTTCGATCTTGAGTGCGATCGATCCAAGCCACCCCATCAGGGCGCCCGTCACGATCAGGATAATCAGACCCATCGTCAGTCCTTGCGGTTTACTCGTGCCCAATAAAAAGCCGCTTGCGGCGATTGGTTCCACAAATGTGACGGAACGGTGGCAGGTCTGGAGCTGTTCTCAGAGGAAGGCGAGCAGCGCTGCGCCAAGGGCAACCCGGTAGATCACGAAGACCAGCATTGAGGCTTTCTTGAGGAAATTCATCAGGAAAACCATCGTCGCCAGCGCGGTGAAAAAGGTCAGGATGCCGGCGACGATCGCGTCCTGCTGCATCTGGGCTGTTGCGTCGGCCAGATCGAAGGCGGCAAGTAGGCCCGCTCCTGCAACGGCAGGAATGGCGAGCAGGAAGGAAAAGCGGGCCGATTCCACGCGCTGGTAGCCAAGGGCCCGGGCGGCAGTCATGGTGGCGCCCGAACGGCTGGTGCCGGGAATCAGCGCCATCGCCTGGGCAAGACCGACGAGGATGGCATCGCGCAGGGTCATGTCCTCATAGGCCTTGGTTTCCTTGCCGAAACGGTCGGCAAGGCCGAGCAAGATACCAAAGACGATCAGGTTCGTCGCGACCAGCTGGGTCGAGCGGAAACCTTCCAGGTACCCGCCGAGCTTGAGGAACAGCCCGAGCGCAACAGCAGGGATGGTCCCGATGACGACGAACCAGAACAGGCGGCGCTGGGCATCGTCCTTGGCCAGGCCCACGCTGGCAAAACCGCCCCGCGCCAGGCCCATCACGTCCTTGCGGAAATAGAGGATGATCGCGAGCAGCGAGCCCACGTGCACGGCGACGTCGATCAGCGGCCCCTGGTCGGGAAAATCCGTCAGCTTGGGGATCAGGATCAGGTGGCCCGAGGAGGAAATCGGAAGGAATTCGGTGATTCCCTGGACCAGTGCGATCAGCAATTCTTGGAGGAAGGTCATGTCGCGGTGGAATTGGCACAAGGTTTGGACAAGTCAAACAAAAACCCCGCCGGCACCGGGCCGACGGGGTTCGAACTGTACGGATAGCGATCCGCTTACCAGATCTTGATGCGCTCTTCCGGCGGCAGGTAGAGATCGTCTTCCGGCGACACGTCGAACGCATCGTACCATGCATCGAGATGGCGCACGGCATTGTTGAGGCGGAATTCGCCCGGCGGGTGGTTGGCGGTCATCACGCGGTTGCGCAGGCTTTCCTCGCGCTCCATGCCGCGCCAGATCTGCGCGAACCCGAGGAAGAAGCGCTGGTCGCCGGTCAGCCCGTCGATCACCGGCGCTTCCTCGCCATTGAGCGAGAGGCGATAGGCGCGATAGGCCATCTGCAGGCCGACCACGTCGCCAAGCGTTTCGCCCATGGACTGGTTGCCGCGCAGGCAGACGGGGCCTTCCGGACTATCGACCGGGCAGTAAGCCTCGATGAAGCCGGCCATGCGCTTGGTGTATTCCTCGAAGCCCTTGCGGTCGGAATCCTGCCACCAGTTGCGCAGCGTGCCGGTGGCATCGAACTGGCTGCCCTGGTCGTCATATCCGTGGCCGATCTCGTGACCGATCACGGCACCGATCCCGCCATAGTTCACGGCTTCGTCGGCCTCGGCATTGAAGAACGGCGGTTGCAGGATCGCAGCCGGGAAAACGATCCGGTTGGTGAGCGGCGAATAATAGGCATTCACCGTCTGCGGGAACATGCCCCACTCGGTCGGATCGACCTTCGTGCCGAGGCGCGCGCGGCCGTCTTCTTCCTGCCACACCCGCGCATTCATAAGGTTTGCGAGCGGGTCGGTGGCGTCGATTTCGAGGCCGTCATACGTCTCGAACTCGGCCGGATAGCCGATCATCGGGACGAAACCTTCGAGCTTGGTACGCGCTTCGGCGATCGTTTCCGGCGTCATCCACTCGTTCGCATCGAGCGCCATGCTCATGGAGCGGGACAGGTTCGCAACCAGCTCGTCCATGCGCGCCTTGCTTTCAGGCGGGAAATAGCGGGCGACGTAGAGAGCGCCAAGCTGTTCGCCCAGAGCGCCCTCGGCGGCATTGATCGCGCGCTTCCAGCGCTCCTGCTGTTCTTCTTGGCCATTGATGGTCTTGCCGTAGAACGCGAAGTTCGCATCATCGAGCTCGCTCGAAAGGACCGCAGCGTTATTCTGGAGGAAGCGGGTAGCCATATAGGCCTTGAGCGTTGCCAGCGGCGTCTCGGTCAGCAGCTGCATCATCGCCGGCAGGCCGCCGCCGATCATGTCGAGCTGTTCCTGCGTCAGTTCCAGCTCCTCGATTTCTTCCGCCGTCGGCGGGAGCTGGCGTGCGAGATAGCGTTCCTGTCCGCCAAGCTGAGATGCTTCGAGCAGGGCGGCGATGGGGAAATCGCCGGCCATTTCCGCCAGGTCTTCCGGCGTCAGTTCGTTATAGGTGAGCTTCGGCATGCGCAGGACCTGGCGGGCCCATTCCAGCTCGGCGACCTTGTGTTCGAATGCGTATACCGCCTGCGCAGACGCTGCGGGATCGGCATAGCCTGCCGCGCCCAGCATGGTCGCAAGATATTCCATATAGGCCTCGCGGACCTTCAGATTGCTTTCGGAATCGACGAGGTAATAGTCGCGGTCGGGAAGGCCCATGCCGTCGAACCCGATGCCGACTGCATGGTCGGTGGGGTTGCGGGCGTCGATCGTGACGCCGGCAGTGACGAGACCGGGATAGCGCGGATCGCCGAACAAGGAGACCAGCGAGGCTAGGTCCTCTGCCGCGAAGATTGTGTCGAGATAGGGACGCGCAGGCGCCAGCCCGCTCGCATCGATCGCCTCGACGTCGAGATAGGCGCTGTAGGCATCGACGATACGGCGGGCCGCAGTGCCGGGCTCCGGGTTGGACGCGACAAGGTCGTTCACCAGCGTCTGCACGTCATGGATCGAGCCTTCGCGCAGCATGTCGAACGCGCCGAAGCGCTGGCGGTCGGCAGGGATTTCGTTTTCGGCAATCCACTTGCCGTTGACGTAGGCGTTGAAATCGTCGCCCGGATCGACGCTGTCGTCGATCAGGTCGGTGCCGACACCCCAGGTGCCGAAGTCCATCGTCGGGCTGGCCGCTTCTTCGGCCGCTGCAGGCGCGCCGAGGACCAGGGCGATGGCAGACGCCCCTGCGGCAAGGAAATTCTTGGTCATGTGCGAAGTCTCCGAAGGAAATCTTGTATGCGCGCCCCCCGCGCGCGGATTCGAGTGCATGCTAGCTAGCGAAAGCGGGCGAGGATCGGTCGCCGCTCGTCGGTCCAGTCATCGCTTTGGTCGAAGAATCGCGTGAATCAGGCGCTTTCGAGGCCGAATTGGAGCGAGGCGAGCCGCGCATAGAGCCCGCCGCTTTCGGACAGCTGCGCGTGGGTGCCCTGTTCGGCAATGCGCCCTTCGTCCATCACGACGATCCGGTCTGCCGCGCGCACAGTGGCGAGACGGTGCGCGATCACCAGCGTCGTGCGGTTTTCCATCAGGCGCTCGAGGGCATCCTGCACCAGGCGCTCGCTTTCGGCATCGAGGGCGCTGGTAGCCTCGTCCAGCAACAGGATCGGCGCATCGCGCAGCAGGGCGCGGGCGATCGCGATACGCTGCCGCTGGCCGCCTGAAAGCTGCGTGCCGTTCTCGCCCAGATAAGTGTCGAGACCTTCGGGCAGTTTCTCGAGGAATTCGGTAGCATTTGCTGCACGCGCAGCGGCCCAGATTTCCTCTTCGCTCGCCTCCCAATTGCCATAGCGCAAATTGTCGCGAGCACTGGCGGAGAAGAGGACACCTTCCTGCGGGACGAAAGCGATCCGGCGACGAATCGCGGCGGGATCGGCGCTGGTCAGGGGGATCCCGTCGAGCCTGACCGTGCCCGCCTGCGGGTCGTAGAAGCGCTCGGCCAGCTGGAAGATCGTCGATTTCCCGGCGCCGGAAGGTCCGACGATGGCGACCGTCTCGCCCGGCTCGACCTCGAGGCTGAAGTCGGTGATGGCGGGCGCTTCGAGCCGGGTCGGATAGCGGAAGGTGACGTTGCGGAACGACAGGCTGCCACGCGCAGGTTCGGGCAGCGCTTCCGGGCGCGCCGGTGCTGCGATGCCCGGCTTTTCGGCCAGCAGTTCGCTGAGGCGCTGGGCGGCACCGGCCGCGCGCAGCAAGTCCCCGACCACTTCGGCCAGCGCGCCGACGCTTCCGCCCACGATCATGCCTGCAAAGACGAACGCCATGATGGTGCCGCCGGTCAGTTCCCCCGCCTCGACCAGCACTGCCCCGCGCCAGAGCAGCAATACGATGGAGCCGAAGATCAGCGTGATGGCGGTGGCGGTCATCAGGGCGCGCAGGAGCACGCGCTTGCGGGCGGTCTCGAAAGTGCGCTCGACCGCATCGGCGAAACGGCCGCCTTCGCGATCCTGCTGGCCGAACGCCTGCACAACCTTCATCGCGGAGAGCACCTCGGTGACCATTGCGCCGACATCGGCAATGCGGTCCTGGCTCGACCGGCTGATATTGCGCAGCCTCGCCCCGAAAATCGCGATCGGCAGGATGACCACCGGAATGCCGATGAAGATGTAAACCGCCAGCTGCGGCGCCAGCCAGAACAGATATCCCGCCGCGGCCACCGCCATGATGGCATTGCGCAGCGCCATGGAAATGGTGGTGCCCACGACCTGTTCGATGATCGCGGTGTCGGACGTCATCCGGCTGGAGATTTCCTTGGGGCTGTTCTCCTCGAAGAAGGAGGGGGACAGGCGCAGGAGGTTCTCATGTACCTTGCGCCGGATGTCGGCGACCACGCGTTCGCCCAGCCAGCTGACGAAATAGAACCGCAGCGCGGTAAAGATGCCAAGCGTCGCCACCAAAGCGAGCAGGTAACGGAACCAGCGGCCGATATCGCCCGTGCCGTCGCTGCCGAAACCGCGATCGATGATCAGTTTGAGCGCGCTCGGCAGTGCAAGCGAGGTGATGAGGGCCGTCGCGAGCAGCGCGATCGAGGCCAGCGTCAGCTGGAGCGGATATGCCTTGGCGGTCTCCCAGACCATGGCCAGCGCGCCCAGCGAGCGGGTTTCCCCGTCCTTGCGCCGGCGGCGGAACATGCCGCGTTTCGGCATGGCTTCGGCTTCTGCAATGTCGCCCGTCTCGTCCATTGGCTCCACCTAGGCAGCGCGGGCCGCAAAATCCACAGGGGAGGCACGTTTCGGGCACTTTTACACCATTTGTGCATTGCACAACGACAAATCACTCGTCAGACTGCCGGTTTGGATCAAGGGCCCGCAGCAAGACCATAACAGCGCGGGCAGCAGGGGACGCGAATGCTTTATCAAGCCTATGAACTCCAGCGCAGCTGGCTATCGAGCGCGAGCGCCTGGGCCTCTATCGGGGCGGAAATGCTGTCCAACCCGGCCCTGCCGCAAAATTACATGGGCGGATATCTGGGGCTGGGCCCGATGGCTGCCAGCGCGCTCGAAGTCTTCGCCCATGCCACCGCCACTTATGGCAAGCCTGCCTGGGGCATCGAAAGCGTCGAGGCGGAAGGCAGGCACTGGCCCGTCGTAGAAGCGACAGTGGTCAACCGGCCGTTCGGCGATCTCAAGCGCTTCCGCCGCGAAGGCCTTGGCGAAGATGCGCCGCGCCTCCTGATCGTCGCCCCAATGAGCGGGCACTACGCAACGCTCCTGCGCGGCACAGTGGAGCGCATGCTGGAAAATTACACCGTGTTCGTCACCGATTGGGCGGATGCGCGCAATGTGCCCTTGCATGAAGGGCATTTCGACCTCGACGATTACATGGATTACGTGATCGAATTCCTCGAACACATCGGTCCCGGTGCCCACGCGATGGCCGTGTGCCAGCCTTCGGTCCCGGTCTTCGCCGCGACCGCGATCATGAACCGCGACGGCCATGACTGTGCGCCCAAGACGCTGACCATGATGGGCGGCCCGATCGACACGCGCTGTTCGCCGACCAGCGTCAACGACCTCGCGATGGAACGCCCGATCGAGTGGTTCCAGCACAATGTCATCGCCACCGTGCCGATGCAGTATCGCGGCGGCGGCCGCCGCGTCTATCCCGGCTTCATGCAGCTTGCCGGCTTCATGAGCATGAACCTCGGCAATCACATGATGAGCCATTACGAGATGTTCAAACACCTCACCGTGGGCGACGAGGCGAGCGCGCAGGCGACCAAGGATTTCTACGACGAATACCGCAGCGTGTGCGACATGACCGCCGAATTCTACCTGCAGACGGTGGAAGAGGTCTTCCAGACGCACGCCATCCCGAACGGCACCTTCATGCACCGCGGCAAGCGTATCGACCTCGGCGATATCACCGGGACCGCCCTCCTCGCCATCGAGGGCGAGCGCGACGATATTTCGGGCCTCGGCCAGACCCGCGCCGCGCTGGAGCTGACGCCCAATCTCGATGCCTCGAAAAAGCGCTATTACATGGCCGAAGGGGCCGGGCACTACGGCATCTTCAACGGCAGCAAATGGCGCGGAAAGATCGCTCCGGTGGTCGAGGAATTCATCGCCGCGCACGGGTAAGGTCCGGGCCGGACGCGGGTGTGCTATAGTGCCTCTGCGGCAGCTTCATGCCGCGCCAGCACGAGGAGGTAGCCTATGCTCACCATCACCAAGCCCTCGGCCGATCGGGTAGATATCACGCTCGACGGCAAGATCGATGCCGACATCATGCGCACCGCGCTCGACGATCTGATTGCGAAATCGGACGGGGTGAAGGGCGGCAAGATGCTGTACCGCATCACCAATTTCGAACTGCCGACGCTCAGCGCGATTGCGGTCGAATTCACCCGCCTGCCGAAACTTTTCGGCCTGCTCGGCGCGTTCGACAAGTGCGCTGTGCTGAGCGATTCCGACTGGCTCAAGAAAGCGGCCGAAATCGAAGGCGCACTATTCCCGGGCATCGAGATCAAAAGCTTCGGTCTCGACCAGCAGGACGTAGCCGAGGAATGGCTGGCGCTGGATGAGTGAGAGAGGGTCGGGCTAGCCTTCCAGCCCTCTCAGCATGCCCTCGATCCGGGGTTGGTACTTGATCGCCAGCGACCGGAAGGCTGCGGCTATCGCGTGAAGCTCGCTCTTGCCTGCGCAGCTGTGCTGGGCAAAGGCGCGGCGCTGCCCGCCGACAGCACTGGAGAGTTCGACCCGCGAACCGTCCGTGCAGATGACGTCGGGCGCGCCGTAATATGAAAGCTGCGCCAGCTGTTCGCTCGCCGTATCGAAACGCTGGGCAAGATCCAGCGCCTCCTCGGCTGAAATCGCATGCTCGCCGTTGCGGATTCTCAGCGTCTTGCCCGGGCCCCAGGCAAAACCTGCGAACCGCATGAACCATTCCCCGTCGCGCTCGAAGATCGTGACCTGCTGCGTTCCGGGCGAGGGCGTGAGGCTGGCGCTGTAGGTGGCCGAATAAGCCCGTGCGCCCATGATCGCCGGATCGCACACATCGAGCAGGTTCTCGAAAGGATTGTCATCCCCCGTCGTGCACGCGGTTTCCGAACTTACGCCGGCAGCGGCCAGCAGGGTGGCAAGGAGCATGTCGATCATAAGCGATCCCCTTCGTAATCTATTCGCGAAGGCTGCCCGCAATCCCTTGAAATGACAAGCGTTTTGCTATCCCAGCCTCGCTGCATGCCAAGCCACGTGCTCGGCCATGAAAGTCGAGATGAAGTAATAGGAGTGGTCGTAGCCCTCCTGCATCCGGATATCCGGGCTCATGCCTGCCTTGGCGCAGGCCATGGTAAGCGCGCCGGTCTTGAGTTGTTCTTCGAGGAACTGGTCTGCAGTGCCCTGGTCGACAAGGATATGGTCGTGGCGTGCGCCGTCTTCGATCAGGGCCACGGCGTCATAGGCGCGCCAGCTATCGCGGTCTTCACCCAGATAGCGCGAGAGGGCTTTTTCTCCCCACGGCACGCGCGAAGGCGCGACGATCGGCGAGAAGGCGCTGATCGAGCGGAATCGGGCCGGATCGCGCAGGCCGATGGTCAGCGCGCCGTGTCCGCCCATCGAGTGGCCCGTGATCGACTGTCGCGAAAGGTCGACCGGGAACTCTCCGGCCATGACCGAGGGCAGCTCTATCTCGATATAGCTGCGCATGCGGAACTGCTCGCTCCACGGGTCCTGCGTCGCATCGACATAGAAGCCGGCACCCTTGCCGAAGTCGTATTCGTCCGCCGCGTCGGGCACGTTCTCGCCGCGCGGGCTGGTGTCCGGAGCGACGAAGATCACGCCATGCTCTGCACAGGCGGCGCGATATTCGCCCTTTTCGGTCACATTGGCATGAGTGCAGGTGAGGCCCGACAGGTACCACAGCACCGGTAGCTTCGCGCCCGCTTCGTGCGGGGGGACATAGACCGAAAAGGTCATTTCGGTGCCGGTCGCTTCCGACTGGTGCGAACAGACGAACTGGTCGCCACCGAAGGCCTTGTTCTGCGAAAGGTAATCGAGCTTCATGCGGTCTCCTGAACCGGGATTTCTGCGACGACGGGCGCATGACCCCAATGTTCCAGCAGCTGCAAGATATGCGCGCCGGAAAGCCCGATTGTCGCGGTATTGCGAAGCGGGTGGACATTCACCCGTTCTGCGCGCGCCAGACCCGCTTCGAGGACGCAGGTCACGCTGCCCGGCGATGCATGGATCATGGCGAGCGGCGTTACCGAGCCGGGCGCGATGCCGATCAGTCGCTCCATGTCCTCCGGCTTGCCGAAGCTCACCCGCTTGCAGCCGATGGCATCGGGCAGGGCCTTCAGGTTCACGCGCGCTTCTGCCGGGACGGTGACCAGCCAGAAGGCGCCCTTGGCATCTTTCAGGAACAGGTTCTTCGTATGCTCGCCGGGAATGCTGGCCTTGATGTGGCGGCTTTCCTCGACGGTGAAGACGGCCTCGTGCTCGTGATGCGAAAAAGGGATCGCGAGCGCGTCTATATCGGCCCGCAATCCCTTTTCATCGATTGGCGTCAAGGCGTCAGCCCGGACGATACATCGCGCAGACCTTGTTGCCTGCCGGATCGCGCAGATAGGCGAGGTAGAGCTTCATGCCAGCACCTTCGCGAAGGCCCGGCGGGTCTTCGATCGGGGTGCCGCCATTCGCCGCGCCCGCTTCGTGCCAAGCATCGGCCATTGCTTCGCTGTCGGCCGCAAAGCCGATGGTCGAGCCGTTGCCGCAGCTCGCCGGCTGGCCGTCGATCGGCTTGGTGATGAGGAAAATGCCGCCATTGTGCATGTAGATGACGCGGCCCTTGGGATCGACGGTGCCTTCGCGGCCGCCCAGCGCCTTGAAGCAGGCGTCGTAGAATTTCTTCGATGCCTCGATATCGTCGGCACCCAGCATGACGTGGCTGAACATTGAACTCTCTCCTTAGGTTTCGATTCGCTACCTTAAGCGCGCCTGCAGCCTGCGCAAGCGATCAGATGTCGATGGCGAGCGTGGCGGTCTTCTGGTCGCCGGTGTTGGGCATGTCCTTGGGATCGATCAGCAGGAGGCGGACCTCGCCGTGGCGCGCGCAGGGGCGGTGTTCGACCCCGCGCGGGACGATGATCATCTCGCCGGCTTCCAGCACTTCGGTGCGATCCCGGAACTCCATGTCGAGCGTGCCGTCGAGGATCAGGAAGAGCTCGTCCGTGTCCTCGTGGCAATGCCAGATGAACTCGCCCTCGACCTTCACGAGGCGGATCTCGTTATCGTTGTACCGCCCGACGATGCGCGGCGCCCAGTGGTCGGAAAACTGCGCGAACTTCTCGTCCAGGTTGACCTTGGAGGCCATCAATAGACCACGACCGCGCGGATACTTTCGCCCGAATGCATGAGGTCGAAGCCCTTGTTGATCTCTTCCAGGCTGAGCCGGTGGGTGATCATCGGGTCGATCTCGATCTTGCCGTTCATGTACCAGTCGACGATCTTTGGCACGTCGGTGCGGCCCTTGGCCCCGCCGAATGCCGTGCCGCGCCAGTTGCGGCCCGTGACCAGCTGGAAGGGGCGCGTCTCGATGGTCTTGCCTGCTTCGGCAACGCCGATGATGATGCTGGTGCCCCAGCCCTTGTGGCAGCATTCCAGCGCATCGCGCATGACCGCGGTGTTGCCGGTGCAGTCGAAGCTGTAATCGGCCCCGCCGTCGAGCATGTTGACCAGCGTTTCGACGACATTGCCGACATCCTTGGGATTGACGAAATCGGTCATCCCGAACTTGCGGCCCCATTCTTCCTTGGACGGATTGATGTCGACGCCCACGATCCGGTCCGCACCGGCGAGCTTTGCGCCCTGGATCACGTTGAGGCCGATCCCGCCAAGGCCGAAGACCACGACATTGTCGCCCGGCTGGACCTTGGCGGTATTGGTCACCGCACCGACGCCCGTGGTCACGCCGCAGCCGACATAGCAGGTGGTGTCGAACGGCGCGTCCTCGCGGATTTTTGCGACCGCGATTTCCGGCAGCACGGTGAAGTTCGAGAAGGTCGAACAGCCCATGTAATGGTAGATCGGCTTGCCGTTGTAGGAGAAACGCGTGGTCCCGTCGGGCATCAGGCCCTTGCCCTGCGTTTCGCGGATGGCGCTGCACAGGTTGGTCTTGCCCGACAGGCACATCTTACACTGGCGGCATTCGGGCGTGTAAAGCGGGATCACGTGATCGCCCGGCTTAACGCTGGTCACCCCTGCGCCCACTTCGCGCACCACGCCGCAGCCTTCGTGGCCGAGGACGGAAGGGAAGAGCCCCTCGCTGTCCAGCCCGTCGAGCGTATAGGCATCGGTGTGGCAGATGCCGGTCGCCATGATCTCGACCAGCACCTCGCCCGCCTTCGGGCCCTCGAGGTCGAGTTCGACGATCTCGAGCGGTTTCTTGGCTTCGAAGGCAACGGCGGCGCGGGTTTTCATGATGCGAATCTCCTGTTTCATGCGACGGGTAGGGGGGCAGCGCCTGCCTCGCAAGCCAAGTTGCTTGCGGTTCAGGCGCGGCGCGATAGGAGGGCGGGCATGAAGATCATCCTCCCCGCCATCGCCGCTGCGATGCTCGCCGCACCCGCAATCGCGCAGGACAGCGCACCGGCGGACACGCCCGCTCCGGTCATCACCATGGAACTGGTCGACCTGCCGATCGAGCAGCAGACGGCGCTGCGTTGCGGGGTTGCCGTGGCCATCGCCACCGAGGCGCAGCGTGCAGGCAATGCGGACGGCAAGGACTGGCCCGACCTGCTGGAGAACGAGCGTGGTCGCGAATTCTTCGTGCGGACCATGGCCAAGCTGATGGACGACACCGGCATCGCGCGCGAAGGCATCGCGCTTCGTGGCCGGAAAGAGGCCGAGAAACTGGCGCAGGATGGCCAGCTCGATGCGGTCATGCCCGCCTGCCTGCTGATGATGCAGGCTTCCGGCTTCTGAAGCTTCGTTCAGCAAGCTTTCAGCGCCGATCCGGCATAAACGGACCGTTACGGAACAACCGAAGGAAGTCCCATGCGTCGTCACCTGCTTGCCGCAGCCACCCTTGCCGCGTTTGCAGCACCCGTGCCCGCACTGGCGCAGGATGCCGATGAAGCTGCCTTCGACGAACGCGACGGCGCCGGGCTGACCGAATTGGCGGACTCTTTGTCCAACCCCGAACGCCAGCGCGAACTTGCCATGATGCTGCGCGCGATGAGCGAGGTCCTGCTCGACCTGCCGATCGCTCCGCTGACCGACGCAGTGGCCGAGATTGCGGGCGAGGAAGCGCCGCGTGTGGATCGGGATGCGACGCTGCGCTCGATCGCGCCCGAGGCTAGCCGCGTGCCGGAAGAGATCGAGAAGAACCTGCCGCGCGCCATGGAAGCCGCAGGCACGCTTGCCGAAACGATGGAAGTCATGCTGCCGCAGCTGCGCGCTATGGCCGAACGCTTTTCGGACACGCTGCCGCAGCGCGACTGACTTCACAGGAAATTTTCGCCAAAATCGCGCGCGCCAGTGGACGCGTGGGCGCGCCTGCCGCATAGGCAGGGGCCATGTGGCAGCTCCACCAATTCCCCCTGTGCCCTTTCAGCCGCAAGCTGCGCCTGCTGATGGGCGAAAAGTCGGTTGCGTACGAACTCGTGCGCGAAAACCCGTGGGAAGGGCGCGATCAGCTTTGGCAGCTCAATCCGGCCGGGCGCACCCCGGTCCTGCATGACCCGGCGCGCAAGGTCACGCTGTGCGATAGCCAGGCGATCTGCGAGTTCTTCGAAGAGACGGTGGACCGCAATCCCATGATTTCGGGCAATGCCATGCAGCGCGCCGAAATCCGCCGCCTGACGCGCCTGTTCGACGAAAGCCTTTATGGCGATGTTACCGCGCCTGCCCTGCACGAAAAGATGAAGAAGCGCCTGATCCTGCGCCAGTCGCCCGACGGACGGGTGCTGCGCGAGATGGGACGGCTGCTCCACGGCCACCTCGATTATATCGACTGGCTGGTCGACACGCGCAGCTGGCTCGCCGGGCCGACGCTGAGCCTGGCCGACCTAGCCTGCGCGGCGCAGCTATCGGTGGTCGATTACCTTGGCGGGATCGAATGGAAAGGCCACGACCAGGCGCGCGACTGGTATATGGTCATGAAAAGCCGCCCGAGCTTCCGCCCGCTGCTCAGTGAGAAGATGGAAGGCCTGCCCCCACCGCGGGAATATGCTGCGCTGGACCTTTAGCCAGGGTCTCGATTGTCATTTAGCTTGGAGTTCGCGAAGTCGGGGTGGTCTTCAAGTTTACCCTTTTCGATCCAAGCCCAAAAATCCTGAACATTCGTCCATGCCTCTTTTGAAGCTGGTCCCAACCACGGAACAAAGTCCGAAGGTCGGCCAGACTTATAGCGGACGGCAGCCGTCAAATCTTCGAGAAGTCCGATCACCGCAGCTTCGGAGACGTAGTGCTCGCCTCGCTCGATCCAGTCCTCCACCACGCCAAAAATCGCGGGAAAACTGCTGGTCTCTCCTCGCTCAAGCATGGCGATCAGGTGATTGGCGAAATCGCTGAGCGCAAGATAGTGTGGGAGCTCTGCTTGCGTTGCGTCATCAAGCTCTCTTGGCTCGTCTTCCCACTATTCCACGAAGTCTTGCCACGCCGGTTTGAAGCTCGGGCAGGCTTCCAGCATCGCATCCATGAAATTGGATTTCGTGATGGGTGGCGGAGTGTTCATGCGTCAGCGCTATGGAGACCCTCGCCGGGTTGCAATAGAAAGCGGACTACAAAGGGATTTCGCTACCTCTGGCAAACCGGGCAGAACCATGTGCTCCGCCCGCCCTGCACGATACGGCGGATGGTGCCGCCGTCCCCGTGGTGACAGGGCTCCCCCTCGCGGCCGTAGACGTGGAAGCGGGTGGCGAAATAGCCGAGGTTCCCGTCGGGCTGGGCGAAATCGCGCAGCGTGCTGCCGCCGTCGCGGATGGATCGCTCCAGCACATCCTTGATCGCAGGGACGAGGCGGCGCAGCTGCGGCATGGTCACCTTGCCGCCTGCCTTTCGCGGGTGGATGCCTGCATGCCAAAGAGCCTCGCACACATAGATATTGCCGAGGCCCGCAACGATGCTCTGGTCGAGCAGCAATAGCTTGATCGCCTGTTTGCGTCCGCGTGTCGCCTCGCGCAGGTGCTCGGGCGTGAGATCATCGCCCAGCGGCTCCGGCCCCAGCGCGGCGAAGGGCTTCCACGTCACCAGTTCGCCGCTCGTCATCAAATCGACCGAACCGAAGCGGCGCGGGTCGTTGAGTGCGAAGCGGTGGCTCGCCGTCTCGATGACGAGGTGGTCGTGCTTGTCGTCTTCCTCCGGATCGATCCGCCAGCGTCCGCTCATGCCGAGGTGGAACACCATTGCATGATCGCGGCTGGTATGGACCAGCCCGTATTTCGCCCGGCGCGAGAGATGCGTCACGCTCGCCCCCGTCAATGCCTGCACGAGATCGGGCGGGAAGGGGCGGCGCATATCCGGGCGGTTGACCTGGACCAGCGTGATCGTCTCCCCCTCGAGGAACCGCGCAAGGCCGCGCACCGTTGTTTCGACTTCGGGAAGCTCAGGCATTTTCTTTCCGGCGATTGGAGACGTATCGATATTTGCAGATGGCAGATCGCCGGATGCGGTGCCAGCCCTCTCCCCCACCCGGCCACCCAAACAGTATCGTGCCGTGGGTGGCCGTGTGGGGGAGAGGGCCGGAGCCGGGCGCAGCGACCGCAGGGAGCGGATAGACGCCATCAAAAACAACCCCTAAGGCACCTCGCCATGAACGACACAGTTTCCTTCGGCTACGAAGACATCGACGCGAACGAGAAAACCGGCCGTGTTGGCGAGGTGTTTTCCAGCGTCGCCGCCAAGTACGACATCATGAACGACGCGATGAGCGGCGGGATGCACCGGCTGTGGAAGGACCGCTTCGTGCGCCGGGTCAAACCGCAGCCGGGCGAACAGATCCTCGACATGGCCGGCGGCACGGGCGACATCGCTTTCCGCATGGCCGCCAAGGGGGCCAGCGTCACCGTGTCGGACATCAACCAAGACATGCTCGACGTCGGCATCGAACGCGCGATGGAGCGCGGGATCGATGGCCTCGTCTGGAGCCGCCAGAACGCCGAGGAACTGGCCTTCTCACGCCGCACTTTCGATGCCTACACCATCGTGTTCGGCATCCGGAACGTCACCTTCATCGACAAGGCCCTTCGCGAAGCGCACCGCGTGCTGAAATACGGCGGACGTTTCTACTGCATGGAATTCAGCCAGACCGACTGGCCGGGCTTCAAGGAAGTCTACGACCTCTATTCGCACCAGCTCATGCCCAAGATCGGCAAGGCGATCGCCAATGACGAGGACAGCTACCGCTACCTCGCCGAATCGATCCGCCGTTTCCCCAAGCCGCCCGAATTCGAAGCGATGATCCGGGCTGCGGGCTTCGAGAACACGCGGGTCGAAAAGATCCTCGGCGGCGCGGTCAACATTCATTCGGGGTGGAAGGTTTAAGGGTGGCACGCCCCGCTACGCATATCTGGCGGCTCCTCAAATGGGGCCGCACGCTGGCGAAGCACGGCGCGCTGCGCGGGATCGAGCGCGATCCCAATACGCCGCCGCCCGTCAAGCGACTGGCGCGCATTGCCCGGCTCGGGACGGTGCAGCCGAAGGAACCGGATTATGCCGGCGCCTTCCGCGATATCGGCCCTGCGGCCATCAAGCTGGGTCAGACACTTGCCACCCGCCCCGACCTGGTCGGCGAGGATGCCGCGCGCAACTTGCTGAAATTGCAGGACGATTTGCCGGCCGTAGGCTTCGACAAGATCAAGGCGAGCATCGAGGCGAGTTTCGAGCAGCCGCTCGAAACACTCTATTCCGAATTCGACCCGGTGCCCGTGGGAGCGGCCTCGATCGCGCAGGTCCACCGCGCGGTCACCACCGAGGGCAGGCCGGTTGCCGTGAAGGTCCTGCGCCCCGGCGTGCGCGAACAATTCGCCAAGGACATCGATACCTACGAATGGGCCGCCGCCCATGTAGAAGCGATGGGCGGAGAGGCTGCGCGCCTCCGCCCGCGGCTCGTCATCGCCAACTTCAAACGCTGGACCAATCGCGAGCTCGACCTTCGGCGCGAGGCGGCCAGCGCATCGGAACTGGCCGAACATATGGTCGGGACCGAAGGCTATGAAGTGCCCGGTATCGACTGGGACCGGACCAACGGCCGCGTGATGACCGTCGACTGGATCGACGGGATCAAGATCAGCGATACCGAGGCTATCCGCGCGGCAGGCCACGATACGGCAGAGCTGGCCAACCGGCTCGTCCTCGCATTCCTGAAGCAGGCGATTGCCGCCGGATTCTTCCATGCCGACATGCACCAGGGGAACCTGTTCGTGAAACCGGACGGGACCATCGCGGCGATCGATTTCGGCATTATGGGAAGGATCGACCGGCAGGCGCGCATGTGGCTGGCGGAAATCCTCTACGGGCTGACGACGGGCAATTACAAACGCGTCGCCGAAATCCATTTCGAGGCGCAATATGTGCCGAGCTATCACAATGTCGACGAGTTCGCGACGGCGCTGAGGGCGGTGGGCGAGCCCATGCGCGGCAAGCCGGTGAGCGAATTGTCGGTCGGCCAGATGCTCGACGGGCTCTTCGCCATTACCCGCGATTTCGACATGCAGACGCAGCCGCACCTGCTGCTGCTGCAAAAGACCATGGTGATGGTCGAAGGCATCGCCACGCAGCTCAATCCGCAGATCAACATGTGGGACACGTCCGCGCCTTACGTGCGCAGCTGGATCCGCGACGAGCTGGGGCCGGAAGCGGCGATTGCCGACCGCATCCGGACCGATACCGAAACGCTTCTGCGCATCCCCGATCTCGTGCGCCGGATCGAAGACCGCTTCCCGCCCAAGGGAGGCGCGCCCGAACCGCCGCCGCTACCCGAAGTCGAACTTGTGTGGGAACGCCGTGCGCGAAGGCAGGAGAGGCGCAGCGTACTCGGCTATCTGCTCGTTGCAGCAGGCGCTGGCCTCGCCGGTTGGGCCGCCGCGACCCAGGGCTGGATCGGCTAGGTCAGGCGGTCCGCCCGCGCCAGCGCAGCATGGCGAAGGTCAGCACGAAGACGTGCACCGCCTCGACCAGCATCGGCATCCACCAGCCTTCGTAGGTCCCGACCGCGAAGAGGTTTACCAGGCGTCCGGTAAAGGCAGTTGCGAACAGCAGCAGCGCGGGCAGCAACACGTCGCCGCGGCGCTTCCACGCGCCCCATGCCATGAAGAAGGCCGCGACCAGGAAGAAGGCGGTGAAATCGCCGCGCATGGCGGAAAGCCCCATCGCTCCGCTGGCGGTCAGGCCGAAATCTGCCCCTGCCAGCGCAGGGTCGACGAAAAAGCTCACTCCAAGGACCAGATCGAGCAGGGCGCCCAGCGCAATCAGCGCGGCAAGAACGAAATTCATATGCGAAACCCCTCCGTTTCCTTTTTTTAAACCATAGGGTGGCAAGGGTATTTGGGCAATCGCGCGCGTTTTGCGTGCTGGCAATGACGGACAGGGGGCGCTAGCAAGCGCAACAATGACGCAATGGGAATGCACCAGCCGATCGGCGCGGACAGCGCCAGTGACGAATTCGAGCGGGACCGCGAAGTGAGCGGACCGAAGATCCTGCTCGTCATCGGCGGCGGTATCGCTGCCTACAAGTCGTGCGAACTCGTGCGCCTCATCCGCAAGGCCGGGGGCGAGGTGACCTGCGTCCTCACAGAAGGCGGACAGCAATTCGTCACGCCGATGGCGCTGGCGGCCCTGTCGGGCAAGAAAGTCTACACCTCGCTCTTCGACCTCAAGGACGAGGTCGAGATGGGGCATATCCAGCTCAGCCGCGATGCGGACCTCGTGGTCGTGTGCCCGGCGACGGCGGACCTCCTCGCCAAGATGGCGGCCGGCATTGCCGACGATCTCGCCACCACGCTGATCCTCGCCACCGACAAGCCGGTGCTGACGGTCCCGGCGATGAACGTGAAGATGTGGGAGCATTCCGCGACCCAGCGCAATGCCGACTGGCTGCGCCAGGCCGGCGTGAAGGTCATGGACCCGGACGAAGGCCCGATGGCCTGCGGCGAATTCGGCCCCGGACGCCTGCCCGAGCCGGTCGCGATCCTGTCGAAGATCGCCGAAGAGCTCGAAATCGATATCGACCTGCCGGAACTCGCCGCGCCTGCCCCGCAGCTTGCTGCGCCGGTAGAAGAGGCAGACGCCGAGGATGCGGAAGCCGAAGCGCCCGAAATCGAGGCGCTCGAACCGGAAGACGGGGAAGAGCTCGAAAAGAGCGGTGGCGGCCTTGGCGGCCTGCTGTCGATGATCATCCCGCGCTCCACGCCCAAGCGCAGCCACGCGGAAATCGAGGAAGAGTACGAAGAGCTCGAGGACCTGCCCGAGCCCGACATGCTCGACGCCGAAGCGCTGGTCGAGAATACCGAGATCGATCCGGACGCCGCAGGGCCGCTGCTGGCGAAAAAGGGTGGAGCTGCAGCCGCGCCGCCGATCGATCCCGAAGCGCTCAACCACACGGTCGCCCGCAAGGATGCGCGCGCCAAGCCGCAGCCGGTCGAAGAAGAAGTGCAGACGCAGGAAGTCGCCTTCGAGGATTCGCCGCTTGCCGGACAGCCCGAATTCGATCCCGATCCCGAACACCGCCCGCTCTACGGCAAGCACGTGCTGGTCACTGCCGGCCCGACGCGCGAGCCGATCGATCCGGTGCGCTATATCGCCAACCGGTCGAGCGGGAAGCAGGGCTTCGCGATTGCCGCAATGGCCGCTGCCGCCGGTGCGCGCGTGACGCTGATCTCCGGCCCCGTGCACCTGCCCACCCCACATGGCGTCGACCGGATCGATGTCGAGACCGCAGAAGACATGGCCGAGGAAGTGCGCAACGCACTGCCCGCCGATGCTGCCTTCATGGTGGCCGCGGTCTCCGACTGGAAGAGCAAGCACGTTGCCGGCGAAAAGATGAAAAAGCGCGGCAGTGCGCCGCCCGCGCTCATCCTGGCGGAAAACCCGGACATCCTCGCGGCCGTTGCTGCAGGGCGCAAGCGCCCGCACCTCCTGATCGGCTTCGCGGCCGAGACTGAAAACGTGGTCGAGAACGCCAAGACCAAGCGCAAGCGCAAGGGCGCAGACTGGATCATCGCCAACGATGTTGCCGGTGCGGTCGGCGAAAGCGTGATGGGCGGCGACATCAACCAGGTGCACATCGTCACCCCCAAGGGTGTCGAAAGCCTGCCCGAAATGCCCAAGGACGACGTTGCACGCGAACTCGTGCGCCGCGCTGCCGAAGCGCTGGTCGAACCCAAGGATGACGACGAACATGACTGATCCGGTCGGTGTAAGGCTGAAACGCCTGCCCCATGGCCACGGCCTCGATCTCCCGCGCTATGCCACCGATGGCGCTGCGGGTATGGACGTCCTTTCAGCCGAGGCGGTCAGCCTGAAGCCGGGCCAGCGCCATGCTGTCGCCACCGGCTTTGCCGTCGCTATTCCCGATGGCTATGAAATCCAGGTCCGTCCGCGTTCGGGCCTCGCCTTCAAGCACGGCATCACCGTGCCGAACACGCCGGGCACGATCGACAGCGATTATCGCGGCGAATTGAAGGTCCTCTTGATCAACCACGGCGACGAGAGTTTCGCTATCGAGCGTGGTGACCGGATCGCCCAGCTGGTGCTGGCGCCCGTCACGCAGGCTGCATGGCAAGAGGTCGACGAACTCGACGAAACGACCCGCGGCGAAGGCGGGTTCGGTTCGACGGGCGGCCACGCGAAACTCGCCTAGTCGAACAGCCCCACCGCCAGTTCGGCCCAGACCAGCAGGAAGAGCGAGATCGTCGCGGCAATGGAAAGTAGCCGTGCCCGCGCATCCAGCCTTGCCCGCAATGCCATTTCGATACCGATCCCGACCATGCCCAACAATCCGCCCATGAGTGCGAAATCGCCCGGACCCCAGGCGACATCGGCAGTGACGTTCATCGCGATGGCGGGAAGCAGCAGGACGAGTGCCGCCACGGTCCAGTAGAGCGCGCGAATACGGTTCGCTGCCGGTCCGGCAAGTGCCCTCATGATCTCAAATCCCTCATATCGCGGTTTTTCATATCACGTTCGTGTGTATCTCGAAAACGCATGAAAAAGGGCGGCCCGTCGCCGAGCCGCCCTTTCCAATTCATCTATGTATCGCTTGCATGCGATCCGGCACTTACCGGTCTTCCGGCTTGACCGAGATGCGTACGGTCTCACCCGAATTGCCGGGGAAGTCCGTGAACATGGCTTCGACCAGGTTCGGCACCAGGTACTGCAGGCGGTTCGAGGTCGACAGGGCCTGCGCCTTGCCTTCGAACAGGCGCTCACCCGTCGCTGCGCGGTCGATCTTCATGTCGATGCCGCTGGTATAGACGGTGTAGCTGCGTACTTCCGGCCCGCCGAACCACGGGTCGTTGAAGCCGTAGCCCCAGCTGCTGCCGTAATAGCTCGTGCGGAAGATACGCCCGTCGCGGGTGCGGTAATAGCGCGGACGGACATAGCCCAGGTGTCCGCGATAGCCGTACCACGGCGAATAGAACGGATCGTGGAAACCGGTGGTGCGAACACGCTCGCGCCCGTTGTCGACGCCGTAATCGAAGCGGACCAGCAAGGTCGCGTCTTCAGCCGATGCGGCCTGCGCATAGCCCAGACGCTCCATCTGCGCTTCGACCTGGTCGGCATACATCGAGAATTCCAGGCCGCCGGCAAGGGCCGGATCGTCTGCAACCACGAAGTAGCTTTCGCCGGTCGGGGCGGGCATCTTGGTTTCGAAACGGGTCACGTCGGCCTTGAAGGCAGGCGTGGCGCAGGCAGCGAGGCCTGCGAGGATCATCGGTACGGAGGCCAGCTTCAGCTTACGCCCCATTCCCTGTTTACGGGTAGTCATAGCTTGGTCCTTTCACGTGTTGGCGGATTATATACACCAAACGGGAAACATGGGGCAGCCCGCCTTTCCCCAAGACAATCTGCCAGTGAATAGAGCAACTTCTATACCAAACGCCATGAACCGGCTTTGAATGGCCGGATTCACTTATGTTGCACCCCGCTGGAGGGTTGTCGCAGCGCCCACAAGGCGGCTAAGGGTCGCCGCAATTCATTCCTTTTCGCGTAAGGCAGAGACGAGCCATGGCTGGCCATTCCAAATTCAAGAACATCATGCACCGTAAGGGCGCGCAGGACAAAAAGCGCTCCAACCTGTTTTCCAAGCTGAGCCGCGAGATCACCGTGGCCGCCAAGATGGGCATGCCCGATCCGGACATGAACCCGCGCCTGCGCCTGGCGGTGAACGCCGCCAAGAGCCAGTCGATGCCGAAGGACAATATCCAGCGCGCGATCGACAAGGCATCGGCGACAGACGGCGAGAACTACGAAGAAGTGCGCTACGAAGGCTATGGCCCGGGCGGCAGCGCGATCATCGTCGAGGCGCTGACCGACAACCGCAACCGCACCGCCACCGCCGTGCGCACCGCTTTCAGCAAGAACGGCGGCAACCTTGGCACCGAGGGCAGCGTCCAGCACGGCTTCGAACGGCTTGGCCTGATCGAATATCCCGCCAGCGCGGGTGACGAGGACAAGGTCCTCGAAGCCGCGATGGAAGCGGGTGCGGAAGACATCGAAAGCACAGCCGACGGCCACACCATCTGGACCGCAGCCGACGATCTCCACCAGGTCGCGGGCGATCTCGAAAAGTCGCTGGGCGAGGCGGAAAATGTCAAGCTGGCGTGGAAGCCGAACATCACGGTCGAAATGGATGAGAAGGGTGCATCGACCCTGCTCAAGCTGATCGACACGCTGGACGATGATGACGATGTCCAGACCGTCTGGGGCAATTACGAAATCTCCGACGAGGTCATGGCCAAGCTGGACGCCTGATCGGTCGTCCGGTGAAGCTGCGCGAATGGATCCTCGCGATCATTTTGGGCAGCGCATTCCTGCTGGCGATTGCCTGGCGGCTCGGCTGGATGATCGGGTTGTGACCCCGTGCTGATCCTCGGCCTAGACCCCTCGCTGTCCTGCACGGGCTGGGGCGTGATCCGCGCCGAAGGTAGCCGGATCACGCATATCGCGAACGGCCAGATCCCGACCGATGCCAAGGCGCCGATGGTGCGGCGGCTGTCACTGCTGCACACCTCGGTCGAAGCTGTCATCGCCGAATACGCGCCCGATCGCGCTGCTGCGGAAGAAGTTTTCGCGAACAAGAATGCGCAGTCGACCCTCAAGCTAGCGCAGGCACGCGGGGCCGTGCTGGCGGCCTGCGGCGGGGCGGGGCTGGAGGTGAACGAGCACGCCGCGCGGCTGGTCAAGAAGGCGGTCGTCGGGACGGGCGGCGCCGACAAGACGCAGGTGCAGGCCATGCTGAAAGTGCTGTTGCCGGGGGCGAAGCTAGCGGGCGCGGATGCCGCAGATGCGCTGGCAGTCGCCATTGCCGATGCGCACCTGTCCTACACGCCGCCCTCGCGCTAGGCCCTTGGCATGAGCGCACCCGAACCCCTCGAAACTGCCCGAAACGGGCGCTTTGCGGCCTCCGGCGGATTTTCCGCCTGGACCGTGTTCCATGTGTTCCACTCTGTAGGACAGCTATCGTGACCATCCAGCTCTACGGCATCCCCAATTGCGACACCGTGAAGAAAGCCCGCAAGTGGCTCGACGCGCAGTCGATCGATTACGACTTCCACGACTACAAGAAGGAAGGCGCCGATCCGGCCAGGCTCGCCTCATGGTCGGACGCGGTGGGTTGGGAAGTGCTGCTCAACAAGCGCGGCACCACCTTTCGCAAGCTGGACGATGAAGCCAAGGCCGATATCGACCGCGAAAAGGCGATCGCGCTGATGGCCGAGCACCCGAGCATGATCAAACGGCCCGTCGCCGAACACGCGGGCGGCATACTGGTCGGCTTCAAGGAAGAGGACTGGGCGGCAGCGCTTCAATAGCCGCTGGAATTGCTCCAGCCGCCATTGTCGTTCTGCGTCACAGAGCGCGCGTTGTCGTTCGCCGTGCCGGTGATCTGGCGCTTGACCGCGCCGAGGTTGCTGCCCGATCCGTAAATCAGGCCAAGCACGATCGCGCCGCCGAGGAGGAGTTTCTTGATCATGATCAGGCGAGGCTACCCGCCTATCCTAAAGATCGGGTTAACGGCGGGCCTCAGGCCTTGCGTGCGGTGACGATGTAATTGAGCGCAGTGTCGTCGCCGAGATGGAGGCCTTTCATCGGGGAAAAGCCGATGCCGCGCGGCTCGCCCATGGAAAGACCCGCCTCGGACAGCAGGTCCCGCAGCTCGTCGGGCGTGATGAAGTCATCCCAGTGGTGAGTGCCCTTGGGGATCATGCCCAGACCTTCCGCCGCGCCGATCATCAGCAGGCGCGATTGCGGCGTGCGGTTGGGGGTGGAGAGGACCATAAGCCCATCATCTGCAAGCCGCGCTGCCAGTTCGCGCACGAAGGCCGCCTTGTCCGCCACGTGCTCGATCACTTCCATCGCGGTGACGAGGTCGAACGTCCCGATGTCGAGCGATCCGATCTCGCCCGCCATGTACCGTATGTCGAGGCCTACGCCTTCGGCATGGACGCTCGCCGCAGCCACGTTCTCGGGAGCCGCGTCGACGCCCGTCACCTGCGCGCCCATACGCGCCAGCGGCTCGCACAGCAGGCCCGCGCCGCAGCCGACGTCGAGCGCGCTCTTGCCGGCGAGCGGACGCGCATTGCGGATATCGCCCGACCAGTGGACGTCGATCGCATCGCGCAGGAACTGGAGGCGCACCGGATTGAGCTTGTGCAGCATGGCGGAGGAGCCCTTCGGGTCCCACCAGTCCCGCGCCAGCCTGCCGAAATGTGCGGCCTCTTCGGGCCGGATCGTTTGGCCGCCTGAAGTATTGCTTGGCGTGTCGGTTGTTGCATCACTCATGAGGGGTGGCTAGCAGCCATAGCCCACGCATTCCAGCACGGAGAGACATCCGCTTGGCCCGTATCGTGATGAAATTCGGCGGCACCTCAATGGCGGGGACGGAGCGCATCCGGCGCGTCGCCAACCTCGTGCGCAAACAGGCGGCCGGTGGCAACCAGGTCGCTGTGGTGGTCAGCGCGATGGCAGGCGAGACCGATCGCCTGGTCAATTTCTGCCGCGAAGCGAACCCGCTCTACGACCCGGCCGAATACGACGTCGTCGTGGCGAGCGGTGAACAAGTGACGAGCGGACTTCTCGCACTCACCCTGCAATCGCTCGGCGCCGATGCGCGCAGCTGGCTTGGCTGGCAATTGCCGGTCCGCACCGTCGAAGCGCATGCGAAAGCGCGAGTAGAGGCAATCGATGCCGACGCTCTCACTTCTGCGATGGAGGCTGGTCAGATTGCAGTGATCCCGGGCTTCCAGGGCGTGTCGGAAGACGGCCGGATCACGACCATGGGGCGCGGCGGGTCGGATACCAGCGCTGTCGCAATCGCCGCTGCTGTGAAGGCGGACCGGTGCGACATCTACACCGATGTCGACGGGGTCTACACGACCGACCCGAGGATCGTGGCCAAGGCGCGCAAGCTCAAGGCCGTAACCTATGAAGAAATGCTCGAGCTCGCGAGCGTGGGGGCCAAGGTCCTCCAGACCCGCAGCGTCGGCCTGGCGATGAAGGAGGGCGTGCGCGTGCAGGTCCTCTCCAGCTTCGTAGGCGACGACGCCATTCCGGCAGACGAACTCCCCGGCACGATGATCGTGTCGGAAGAGGAAATGAATATCTTGGTGGAGAAGGGCGAAATGGAACGCCAGCACGTAACCGGCATCGCGCACGACAAGAACGAGGCCAAGATCATCCTCACCCGCGTTCCCGACAAACCGGGCGCCGTGGCGCATATCTTCGATCCGCTGGCCAAGGCGGCGATCAATGTCGACATGATCATTCAGAACGTGGGCCGCGACAAGGGCGAGACCGACGTGACATTCACCGTCCCGCAGGCCGACCTTGCAAGGGCGCAAGCGCTGCTGGAAGACAAGCGCGACGACATCGGGTTCAATCGCCTCATCACCGACAGCAAGATCGCCAAGATCAGCGTCGTGGGTGTCGGCATGAAAAGCCACGCAGGCGTTGCCAGCACGATGTTCAAGGCGCTCGCGGATCGCGGGATCAACATCCAGGCGATCACGACTTCGGAGATCAAGGTCAGCGTGCTTATCGACGAGGACGAGACCGAACTCGCCGTTCGCGTGCTGCATACCGCTTATGGCCTCGACGCCGACGACGAGGCTGTGTGAGCAGAATTCGCAAGGTGGCGGACGGATGGAGTGCCATCGTCCGAAGCACCTGGCGGGCCTATGCAGTCTTTTGCGGAGCGGGAGTGATTGCCGTCCTGCTCCGGTTTCGAGCCGGGGAGTATGCGGAGGCGAGCAATCGGGAGGTGATGGAAGAGATCGGCGTGGCCGCAATTCTCATGTTCGTCGCAGCCTTTGTCACCGCGCTCGTCTTCCATTACCAATTGCGCCGCAATTCGCGCTGGCCCGGTGGGGGAGGGCGCCGCAACAGGTGACCGTGAAATGAGCCATACTGCAAAGATTCTCCTTCTCGGATCCGGGGAACTGGGCCGCGAATTCGTCATCTCCGCCAAGCGCCTTGGGGCATATGTCGTGGCCTGCGATGCCTATGACGATGCACCCGCGATGCAGCTGGCGGATGCCCGCGAGGTCTTCTCGATGCTCGACGGCGAAAAGCTGCGAGACGCGGCCGAAAGGCACCAGCCGGACTATATCGTTCCGGAGATCGAAGCCATTCGCACGTCGGTCCTCGCCGAACTGGAGGAAGAGGGTTTCAATGTCGTTCCCTCGGCCAGGGCGGCGCAGCTGACCATGAACCGCGATGCGATCCGCGACCTCGCCGCGCACGATCTCGGTCTCGTGACCTCGAAATACCGCTATGCGAAGAACCTCGACGAGGTGCGCGCAGCGGCAAAGCACACGGGGTTTCCCTGTGTCATCAAGCCAGTGATGTCCTCGTCCGGCAAGGGCCAGAGCACGGTCCGCGACGACGACGGGCTCGAGCCGGCCTGGGATTACGCCTGCGCCAATATGCGCGGCGACCGCAGCCGCGTCATCGTCGAGCAGTTCGTCGACTTCGACTACGAGATCACTCTCCTGACCATCCGGCACAAGGATGGCGTGAGCTTCTGCCCGCCGATCGGCCACCGGCAAGAGCGCGGGGATTACCAGGAGAGCTGGCAACCCACGCCGATGAGCGATGCGGCGATCGCGAAAGCCCAGGACATGGCGCGCACCGTGGTCAATGAACTGGGCGGCCACGGTCTGTTCGGCGTAGAGTTCTTCGTCAAGGGCGAGGAGGTTATCTTCTCCGAACTCAGTCCCCGCCCGCACGACACGGGCATGGTGACGCTGGTCAGCCAGAACCTGACCGAGTTCGACCTCCACGCACGCGCCATCCTCGGTCTGCCGGTGCCCGACCAACTGCGCGCGCGCCCCTCCGCCAGTGCCGTCATCCTGGCGAGCCAGAACAGCGATGCGCTTGCGTACAGCGGGCTGGCAGAAGCCCTCTCCCAGCCCGGCACGGACCTGCGCATCTTCTCGAAGCCGACCAGTCGACCCTTTCGCCGGATGGGCGTGGCGCTGGCGACGGCAGGCGATACCGACGAGGCGCGGCGGAAGGCCCGCGATGCGGCGGCCAAGGTCAGGATCCATTACGGCGATGTCGCCGGTTAGAACGTTGCGCAAAGGCGCGGCCATCCGCTTGCCGTAAGGGCGCTTGCGCCGTAAGCGCTTTTGCCATGAGCAGCTATCCCAAGACCGACCGCCTGATGCAGCGCGGCGCCGACTTCCTCGGATCCGAAACCGCCATCCTGTGCGGTGCGATGAGCTGGGTGTCGGAGCGAAACCTCGTTTCCGCTATTTCGAACGCCGGTGGCTTTGGCGTTATTGCATGCGGCGCGATGACGCCCGAATTGCTCGAAGCCGAGATTGCGGCGACGCAAAAGCTGACCGACAAGCCGTTCGGCGTGAACCTCATCACCATGCATCCGCAGCTCTTCGACCTCATCGAAGTATGCGACAAGGCAGGTGTCAGCCATGTCGTGCTGGCAGGTGGCATTCCGCCCAAGGGCAGCGTCGAAGCCATCAAGGGCGGCGCCAATCCCGCCAAGGTGATCTGCTTTGCCCCCACGCTTGCCCTGGCGAAGAAGCTCCTCCGCTCGGGCGCGGACGCACTCGTCATTGAAGGCATGGAAGCGGGCGGGCACATCGGCCCGGTTTCGACCAGCGTACTGGCGCAGGAAATGCTGCCCGAACTGGCCGAGGACCACATCATCTTCGTCGCGGGCGGCATCGGACGCGGGCAGGCGATTGCAGGCTATCTCGAAATGGGCGCTGCAGGGGTGCAACTCGGCACCCGCTTCGCCTGCGCGAGTGAAAGCATCGCCCATCCCGATTTCAAGAAAGCATTCTTCCGCGCCAATGCGCGCGACGCCGTTGCAAGCGTGCAGGTCGACGCGCGCCTGCCCGTCATCCCGGTGAGGGCGCTGAAGAACAAGGGTACGGAAGAGTTCACTGCCAAGCAGCGCGAAGTCGCCGGCACCCTCGACCGCGAAGAAATCGCGATGGAAGAAGCTCAGCTGCAGATCGAACACTATTGGGCTGGTGCCCTGCGCCGTGCGGTGATTGACGGCGACGTCGAAAACGGCAGCCTGATGGCAGGCCAGTCCGTCGGGATGCTGAAAGCGGAAGAGCCTGTCGCCGACATCATCCAGAAGCTGATGGCCCAGAGCGAAGAGGCCCTGTCGCGCCGCTAACTCAGGCTCGATCCTTCTGGTAATTCGTATGGCGGCCCGCCTTAGGTGAGGCCCCGCGCAGTCAGCATTCGGTTTCCATCATCCGCAGCTGTTCGGGTATTTCGTTCAGCCGGATGAGCCGCGCGCGCCTGTCGTTCGGGTCGATATCCGCCGTCACCAGGCCTTTGGCCTTGAGGCGCTCGATCGCGAGATAAAAGCCGCGATAAGAGGAGCCCGAGGCGTGCAGCAATTCCTTGATTCGCGAACTGCCGTTGTTGAGAAGATGGATAATAATCCTGCCCTCAATAGTGAACACCTCGACCCCCGAACGACCGAACTCGTTCGAAAAATTCTCTAATAGTTTCTGCACTTGCCCGCCCGTTCCGATTCGCGGGAAATACACCCGACCATCGACCAAAATCTGTAAATGGCCCCCAAGCATTCACCGAATAGCGAGATGCCAACCATTATTTGCATCAAGTATTATATGAATAAAAGGCCTACAAGTATATCTTGTATATATAATATAAGACCTCAAAAGCGATATGAATGCCCCTACAAATCGCGTAGCTCCACGTCAACTGGGTCCTCGGATCGCCTGGTTTAATAAATGTTAAATACCTTTTGAGGGGTTACTTTATGCGTACTATGAATATTGCGGGTCGTGCAGCTGTTGCCGGCCTGATGACGAGCGTCGCAGGGGGCGCGCTTCTGGTTGCTTCGCCCGCGGCCGCGCAGGCTTCGGATGAAACTTGCTTCCGCTTTTCGGACGGTACTGTTCAGTGCTCCGAACCCGGTGATTTCGACGTCTTCATTGGCTCGACGGACTACGGCGCTTTTGCTGATGGTGCCTATGACAATCTCGACAGCAAGATCGAGCAGACGGCTCCGACCGAAGCTGAAGTCGCAACCGCGCAGGCAGAACTCGACGCAGCCAATGATGCTGCCGATACTCTCGCAACGGACCTGGCTGCAGTCGAAGCCACGCTCACCGACGACAACCTCGCCGCGTTCGACGATGTAGCATCTGCCGAGGCCGCTCTTGAAGCCGCCCAGGCTGCCGAAGCGGAAGCTCTGGCCGCTCAGACCGATGCGCAGACCGCATTCGATGCGGCTGCTGACGATCTGACCGATGCCAACGTCGCTCTCGGCGCTGCCCAGACCGATCTGTCGGACGCTCAGGATGCTGTCGACACCGCCCAGGCAAATTATGACGCCAACCAGACCACTGCGAACCTCGCAGCTCTGAATGACGCTCTGGCCGACCGTGCCGACGCTCAGCTCGCTCTGGACGCTGCCGAAGAAGATCGTGCCGATGCTCTGGCCATCGCAAACGAAGCCGCCGCAGAACTGACCGCCGCACAGACCGCGTTCAACGACGCAGCCGACGCGACTGTTGCTGCGAACGACGACTTCTCGGACGCCCTTACGGCACTCGACACCTCGCTCGCTTCGAACGATGATTTTGTTGACGCGATCACCGCTGCTGGCGGCGGCTACGCTGCCAATGCAAATGGCCTTAACACCCTCAGCAACGACGCAACCGCCGCTGCGGATCAGGCTGTTGTCGAGCAGGCACAGTTCGACGCACTCGATGATGCGACCAACACCTTCACTCGCGCTCGCGACGTTCTCGTCCCGGCTGCCGAAAGTGACAATGCGGCAATCGCTGCTGCTTCGCAGGCTCTTCTCGGCGACCCGCGCGCTGATGAGACGAACAGCGAAGTCGAAGTGATCGCTGCTCTGGTCGATCACGAAGAGCGTATCACGACCAACACCGCCGACATCGCGACTAACGCTGCGAACATCGCCGACAACTCGGCTCGCATCACGGTCGTCGAAGAAACGCTGGTCGAATACGACACGCGCATCACCGCCAACGCCGATGCGATCGTCGCTGAATCGGAAGCGCGTGCCGCTGCCGACGCTCAGCTCCTCGATCAGCTGACTGCAGAAGAAAACGCCCGTATCGCTGGCGACGCTGCTCTGCAGACCCAGATCGACGGCCTGGGTGGTCGCGTTGGTCTCGTCGAAGCACGCATCGACCAGCTCGATGACCGTATCTCCAGCTCGACCGCTACGGCGATCGCACTGGGCGGCATGGGCTTCCTGCCCGACACGCGTTTCAACCTGTCGGTTGCAGGCGGTTTCTACGAAGGTGCCAACGCAATCGCAGCCAACGCCGGCATCCGTGTCAGCGACAAGGTTGCGATCACTGCCGGTATCGGCGGCGGCCTGAACAAGAACGGCAAGGTCGGTGGCCGTGTCGGCATCATCTTCGGCTGGTAACTCCTAGCAGTCTTATTGGCTGACTACACCGAGGCGGCCCGGAGAGCGATCTCCGGGCCGTTTTTGGTGTCACAAGCGTGGCTTTGAAGCCGTCGAGGAACTCCAGCTTGTTCTCCGGCATGGAGGCGGTCATTTAGCGACGCATGTCCGAACCTCTTGTCCTGACCCTGTCCTGCGCTGATCGACCCGGGATTACCGCGCGCGTGGCCTCGTTCCTGTTCGAACGCGGCGGGAATATTCTCGAGGCGCAGCAATTCAACGACCTGGGCTCTGACGCGTTCTTCATGCGGGTCGAGTTCGATCCCGGCTCGACAGGGCGCGAGCGACTTCGCAGTGACTTCTCATCCCTAGCCGGTGAGTTCGCGATGGAGTGGAAGCTGGCCTTGCGGGATCGGCCCCGGCGTGTGCTGCTGATGGTCAGCAAGTTCGATCACTGCCTCGCAGACCTGCTTTACCGTTGGCGGATCGGTGAATTGCCGATGGATCCGGTGGCGATCATATCCAACCATCCGCGGGACGCCATCGCCCATACCGACATCGGCTCGGTACCTTTCCACCATCTGCCCATAACCCGCGAAACGAAAGCGGCGCAGGAAGCCGAAGTCCGCCGGATCGCGCAAGAGTGCGAAGCGGAGCTGGTGGTCCTGGCGCGCTATATGCAGATCCTTTCGGACGATCAGGCCGCGCACTTCGCCGGGCGGTGCATCAACATCCACCACTCTTTCCTGCCGGGTTTCAAGGGCGCCAAGCCCTATCACCAGGCGTACGAGCGCGGGGTCAAGATGATCGGCGCGAGCGCGCACTACGTCACTGCCGATCTCGACGAAGGCCCGATCATCCACCAGTCGGCAGAACCGATCAGCCACGCAGACAGCCCCGACGAGCTTGTCCGGAAGGGCCGCGAGATCGAAAGCCGCGTGCTGGCCGAAGCCGTCCGCTTGCACCTTGAGGAAAGAGTGCTCCTCAACGGCAAGCGAACGGTCGTCTTCCGCAGCTGATCAGCGCTTCGCCACCCGCGTCTTGGCGCGCTCAGCTTCCATCGCCTTGTCTTCGTTGGCGCGCTTGATGACATACTGGCGGATGGCCTCGATCTCGTCCTCGGAAAGCGAACCGGCAAAGCTTGCCATGCCATTGTCCTGCAATGCGCCCCCATGGACGATCTGAAGCCATGCGGCGGGGTTCTCGAGCGCGCCGGAGCGGCGCAGATCGGGCAATTCCGTCGATCCGACTGCTGCAGGCGCGTGGCAGACGGCGCAGTAGCGAGCGTATTTCGCCCGTCCTAGATCGATCGTCTCGGCACTCGCCCGTGAAAGCGGCGGATCGAGCGGCGCGAGCGCGAAGTCAGGCTCGGCAGGAAGCTGTGCCTCACCGCCCAGCTTGAAGACCAGCAGTCTGCTGATGTTTCGCACCGGCTTCATCTGGTCGATGAGTTCACCGTCCACCGACAGAGCGAAAGCGCCGCCCCAGCCTGCCAGCACGGCCACATATTGCTCGCCGTTGACGGTATAGGTCATCGGCGGTGCGACTACGCCGGTTTGCGCTGCGAACGACCATAGCTTGTCGCCGGTGGCGGAGTTGTAGGCCGCGAATTCGCTGCCCGAATTGCCTTGGAACACCAGGCCGCCGCCGGTCGCCAGGAGCCCGCCGTTCCACGGTCCGGGATGTTCGACTTCCCAGCGCACTTCTTGCGCCACCGGGTCCCAGGCCAGCAGCTTGCCGCTGATCGTGCCCTGGACTTCTCGCCGGATGCCAAGGTCGGGCGGCAGATCGCCTGCGCCAAGATCGTATCCAACGTTGAACCCGCGCGCCCGGTCGGGTTTCCAATTGGCTTCGGGCGCATAGAGCATCGCAGCCTCGAATGCCGGAATGTAGACGAGATTCTCGTCCGGGTGATACGCCATCGGGTGCCAGTTATGCCCGCCGAGCGGTCCGGGCATGACCAGCGCCGGCTCGCCGGTAATATCGACCCGCGTTTCCGGGTTCATGACGGGTCGGCCGTCCTCCGACATACCGGTCGACCAGTTCTGCGGGATATACGGCTTGGCGGACAGGAATTCGCCCGTCGCACGGTCCAAGACATAGAAATAGCCGTTCTTGGGGGCCTGCATCAGCACCTGCCGCTCGCGCCCGTCGATCTCCATGTCGGCAAGGATGATGTGCTGGGTGGCGGTGTAATCCCAGGTCTCTCCCGGCGTTGTCTGGTAGTGCCAGACATAATCGCCGGTATCGGGCCGGATGGCGACGATGCTGGAGAGGTAAAGGTTGTCTCCCTCGCCTTTTCCGTCGGGGCCGGGGCTGCGATAGGCGCGGTTCCACGGGCTGCCGTTGCCAACCCCGAAATAGAGCAGGTCGAGTTCCGGATCGTAGGCCATAGAATCCCACACGGTGCCCCCGCCGCCGATGCCGTCCTCGCTGCCGAGCACGTCGCCACTCCAGGTCGCGGCGGCCGCCTTCAGATATTCGGGCTCATCCTCGTTCGCGCCGCCAGGCACGGTGTAGAAGCGCCAGAGCTCGTCGCCATCCTCCGCGTCATAAGCGGCGATGTAACCGCGCACGCCGAATTCGGCCCCGCCATTGCCGATAAGCACTTTGCCGTCGATGACGCGCGGTGCGCCGGTAATGGTGTAGCTCTTCGACTGGTCGACAGTCACCTTTTCCCAGGCGACCTCGCCGGTTTCGCGGTCGAGCGCGACCAGGCGCCCATCGAGCGTGCCGAGATAGAGATTGTCGCCCCATGCAGCGAGGCCGCGGTTCACGACATCGCAGCAGGCCTTCACACCGGTTTCGCCGGGGACCTGCGGATCATAGCTCCACAGCGGCTCTCCGGTAGCAGCATCGAAAGCAAAGACCTTGCTCCACGCGGTCGTCACGTAGAGCTTGCCATCCATCACGAGCGGCGTGGCTTCCTGCCCGCGTGCGGTATCCATATCCACGAACCAGGCGAGGCCGAGATCCGACACGGTTTCGCGGTTGACCTGGTCGAGCGGGGAGAAGCGTTGTTCGGAATAGGTGCGGCCATGACTGATCCAGTTCGCGCTGTCCTGGTCTGCATTGACCAGGCGCATCGCGTCGATGCCGCCCTCGCTCTCCGCCGAATTGCACGACGCAAGCAGCAGCGCGGCCGCAGCCGCCAAACCGTATTTCATCGCTAATGTCTCCCTCATCGGTCTTCCCGGACCGCTCAACCCGATTGCATCCTGCCTTCGAACTCGGGCCTTGTCCATCGCGAGGACTGGTCTAGGTTGGTCTGCGGACGGGGTAGAGGAGAGACTGCGATGTGTGATCAGGAACGCTTGGCCGATTGGGCACGGAGCGGAATTTCCAGGCGGACGTTCGGTGCAGGTGCCCTTGCCGGCACGGCAGCTGCCTGCACCTCGATGGAGCCGACAAGCGAAGACGCGACCGAGAACATCATCATGCGCAGCACGGTCAGTTTCGCCACCCCTGACGGGACCATGGACGGCGAGTTCTTTCATCCCTCCGACGGGACACACCCTTCGGTGATCTTCTGGCCCGACATTGCGGGCATCAGGCCGGCCAAGCGCCTCATGGCAATCCGGCTTGCGGAGGCTGGTTATGCCGTCCTTCTCGCCAACCCCTATTATCGGGATGTATCCGGCCAGCAGTTCGAAGATTTCGCGGATTTTGCCGGGAATGGCGGATGGGACAAGGTGAAGCCTTGGCGAGCGCGTTTCGACCATGAAACCATCCAGCGCGACAATGCGTCCTGCGCTGCCTGGCTACAGGAACAGCCTGCGGTCGAACCAAACCGGGGTGTGGGCGTCCAAGGCTATTGCATGACCGGCAGCTTTGCCGTGCTGGGCCCACGGTCGGAAGACATGATCTCAGCCGGAGCAAGCTTTCACGGCGGAGGCCTGGTGCGGGACGGCGAATACAGCCCCCATCGCCTGTTGCAGGACGATGGCCATTATCTCATCGCAATTTCGCAGGATGACGATGCGAAGCAGCCCGAAGCGAAAACTTCGCTGCGTGCTGCCGCTCAGGATGTAAACAACCGGACCGAGATAGAAGTCTATCCCGCCGATCACGGCTGGTGCGTGCCGGATTCACCCGCCTACGACCAGGAACAGGCCGAGCGTGCGTGGGCGCGCTTGCTGGTCCTCTACAAGGAAGCGCTGTAGCTTACGCGCTCAGGCGTTCTGCAAAGCGGCCGTGCTTGCGATAGCGCGTCATCCACTTGTCGAGGAACAGGCCGAGCGGCTTGGGCTCGATGCCGAGCTTGGAGAAGCCGGGAAAGTCGCCTGAAACCGTGTTGCCTTGCGCCAGCAAATTCCACTGGTCGCTGCTCATCGGCGTGCCGGGCAGCGCGGCGAAGGTTGCCGAGAGCGGATCGGGCATCGGCAGGAAGGTGCGCTTGCGGCGCTGGGCTTCGGCAATCCGGCGATTGATTTCCAGCATGGTCAGCTTTTCCGGGCCGCCCAGCTCGAAGGTCTTCCCGCCGAACTTTCCGGGGTCTTCGAGGGTCCGCGCGACGGCTTCGGCAACATCGTCGACATAGACCAGCTGAAGTTCCGAATCCGGTCCGAAGACGGGAAGGATGGGCAGGGTGGAGATCAGCTGCCCGAACATGTTCAGGAAATTGTCGTCCTTGCCGAACAGGATCGATGGGCGCAGCACGGTTGCATTGGGGAAGGCTTCGAACACGCGCTTTTCGCCGAGGCATTTCGCCGCTGCATAATCGTTCGAAGTGTCCTCGTCGGGCTCTGCGGCGATCGCGCTGATATGGACGAACGCGCTCGCGCCTTCCTTGGCTGCGGCCTCTGCCATCCAGCCTGGGGCCTCGCCCATGAGCGTGCGAAGATTGTCTTCGAACGAACCGACCAGGTTTACCACTGCATCGGCGCCTTCGATGCATTGTTCGACACTGCGGCGGTTGGTCGCGTCGCAGCGGGCGAATTGCATCTGGCCGAGATTGGCGAGAGGCTTGAGCTTGAATGCCTTTTCGGGATTGCGGCTGGCGATCCGCACGCGCGCGCCCCGCTCCAGCAGCGCCTGCGCCACGTAATTGCCGATGAAGCCGCTTCCGCCCATCAGCACTACCAGCTTGCCGTTCAGTGCGCTGTCTTTTGCCATTTTGATGCCTGTCTTTTCCGGTCTAGAATTCGTGTTGCGCCCCTAGCCACAACCTGCGCGTGCCTGCAAGCGTTCCAAGTAGCGCGATTGCAGTTGACAAGAATCGCCCCCCTTCGCTAGTGGCGCGCTCCTACCTGCGGGCCGGCGAAGGATGACCGGTCGTGCAAAGTGTGCCCAGATGGCGGAATTGGTAGACGCACCGTCTTCAGGTGGCGGCGCTCGCAAGGGCGTGGAGGTTCGAGTCCTCTTCTGGGCACCATTTCCATCGGCCTCGAAAGCGCAAGCGCGAACCTGATAGGTTTGCGACTGTCTCCGTGCTCAAGCTCTCGCAAGGCCCGAGACGAAGTTTACGCCGTCTCGATGGACCACCGAAACCTTCTTCCCGACCAGATCTTCGCTTTCTGCCAGGACTGATCCGGAGTTGGCGTCCTGCGTGTCGACCCGTGCTATGACGCGTCCATTCTCGTTGCGAGCAATGACGTAAGCACTGGCCGGGCCATCCCTGCCGTGAATCACGGTATATGCCTCAACCTCGGCCTCGCAGTCCTCGTTGATTAGCGCAATTTCAGGCCGTTCAGCGATTTTGGCTTGTCGCGCTTCACTGGAGATAGGAGCCCAGGTTGTGGGTGCAGCGGCCGAATAGATGCCGACAGACTCCTTGCTGATGAAGCCCCCGTTGGCGAGGACGAGGCCGTAGGCGTCACGATCGTTTCGCAGTGTCTCGACCATGCTGGCGATGGCGTGCATCGAATAGTTGTTACCCGGCCCGCCGAAGAACGGCAGCCCTCCGGTAACAGTCAGCCGGTCATTCAGAGGATCGAGCCCGAGTGCTTCTGCGGCGAGCATGGGGACGATCGGGAAACAGCTGTAGAGATCACGATGCGCGATGTCGGAACTTTTGAGATCCGATGCCGTCAACGCCTGTTCGAGCGCCAATTCGATCGCCGCGGAACGAGACAGGTCGGGCCGCTGGGAAACCAGCGCATCCTTGATGTCGGCATGGCCGTGCAGGAAAATCTGCTTTTCTTCCGGGATGCCCAGTTCGCGTGCCTTGCCGACGGTGGTCATGACCAGCGCAGCCGACTGGTTCACGGCGTCCTGTGCGACATGCCATTTCAGCAACGGGTCGCACATCGGGTAATTCTCTCTCGACGGGGTGGCGAGAAATTCGGCGCTCAATGCCTTTGGAAACTGCGCGTATTCGTTGGCGGCTGCCACCTCGGAGAACCTGGAAAACATCTTGCTGGCAAGCTCGCGCCATCCGGCGGTCGAAAGGCCATGTCGTGCCCGCCATGCCTGTTCTTGCGCGGCATAGGTCTGGGGCGGCATCCCGAGACCATTGGTCAGCTCGTAACGGGAAAGGAGAGGTTCGCCTTTACCACGGTCTTCGACCGGGCCGTCGGTCCCATCCGACCAATCCAGCCGGTGTCCGTGCTTCATCGCCGCCTTCATGGCGCCAATGACCTCTCCGCCTGCAATTATTGCGACCTCGCATTCGCCCGATGCCAGCGATGCGGCGAGTTCATTGACCATCGCCTGTGGCTGGTCACCGCCAACAGCTGAATAGATCACCTGGCGGGGTGCAAGATCTGTCTTCGCCAACACGGCCTGCGGCAAATTGCTGATCGTGCCGAAGGGGATAACCGGTTCCCTCAGCGAGTCCGGAAACGTGCGAATAAACGCTGCGCAGTCAATCGCAGGGCCGACATTGCTGCTGCTCGTGTCCTCGATCGCCAAGGTCATCGCAGCCCGGATCATCGCGAGCGGATGCGGCGCCTTTTCGGCATCCTGTCCATCCCAGTGGTCGACCACCTGGCCTACGCCGACGATGACAGGAAGATTGTCCTTATCGTGCATATTCGATCGTTCTCCGGTCAACGAGAGCTGAGAGGTGTATCGTCACAATTGCCGGAAACGCCCTCTCCAGCAAATGCGAAACACCGCAATTGCAGGGCGTGAGGCCCGGACCTTCACGAAAGGCGCGCGAAGTTCGCGACACCGGGTGCTGGCCGCCGGGTCTGGCGGGTTTGCGCGTCCTGGCCTGCGTCGGAGTTGCCGATTAGCGCTGCCAGCTTGGCGAGGCGGTCGGCAGCGAGGCTGTAGTAGACCAGCTTCGCCTCCTTACGGGTTTCGACAAGCTCGGCTTTCCTGAGCACGCCCAATTGCTGCGAAAGGGCCGGTTGGCCGATGCCCGTAGCCTGCTCGATCTCACCGACGTTGAGCTCTCCCGATTTGAGGACCTGGAGTATCTGGAAGCGCAAGGGGTGGGCGAGCGCCTTGAGCTCGGCGATCGGCGCGTTCTCGCTCATGCTTCAGCTCCATTGCCCGCTTTTCGCAGGAACCAATCGGTTTCCCTCTGCGCGGCAAAGACGTCGTCGAGTGTCTGGCTTGGCGGTTGGAGAAGAGGCGTGCCGGGCGTCCAGTTGGCGGGCGCCAATCCGTTCTGTTCGTCGATCGCCTGCAAGGCATCGAGCATGCGCAGCATTTCCGGGATCGATCGGCCCATGTTTGCCGGGTAGCAAGTCATCGCCCGGACAACGCCTTCCGGATCGATGAAAAAGGTCGAGCGGACGGTAGCACTGTCACTATCCTGCGGGGACACCATGCCGAAAGCGCGCCCGATCACGAGGGTCGGATCCTCGACGATCGGAAAGCGCACTTCGACATCGAAGCGGTCGCGGATCAGGCGCAGCCACGCGAAATGCGAGAACAGGCTGTCGACCGAAAGTGCCATGAGCGCGCAATCGCGACGCTCGAATTCCTTAGCTTCCCGCGCGAGCTCCACGAACTCGGTCGTACAGACGGGTGTGAAGTCGGCAGGATGCGAGAAAAGGATGAGCCACCGCTCGCGGAAATCCTTCAGGCGCACCGGCCCGACGGTGCTGCGCGCCTCGAAATCAGGTGCGAAGTCGCCAATGCGCAGGCCCGCGGCCTGCTGCGGTGTGGGGTGCTCGATGGTCATGGCTCGTTCTTACCACTTGACTCTGCAAAAGCAATACATATACACATTTAACGTAAATAAAGGAGTTTGGCTATGGCTGGCAACGACACGGCCCTTCAGGCTGCAACGGACCAAATCAATCGCGCCGGAGCTGAAAAGGCTCTTCGCCCGACGATTGCGGGCTTTTTCGACGAGGCAACGTATACGGTCAGCTATGTAGTGCATGACCCGGTGAGCTGCGAGGCGGCGATCATCGACTCGGTCCTGGATTACGAGGCTGCCGCCGGACGCACGTCCTACGGCTCTGCCGACCGGATAATCGAATATGTCACTTCGAATAATTTGAAAGTGACTTGGCTGATCGAAACGCATGCCCATGCCGACCACATTTCGGCAGCGCCGTATCTGCAGGAAAAGCTCGGTGGCAAACTGGCCATCGGCGCGGAGATCGTCCGCGTGCAAGAGGTTTTCGGCAAGCTGTTCAACGCCGGCACCGACTTCGAGCGCGACGGATCGCAATTCGATCACCTGTTTACCGATGGCGAGACGTTCAAGCTGGGCGAAATCGAAGGCATTGCGCTGCACGTGCCCGGTCACACCCCTGCCGACATGGCTTTCATCATCGGTGACGCGGCATTCGTGGGCGATACGATCTTCATGCCGGACTTCGGAACCGCGAGGGCCGACTTCCCTGGCGGCGATGCGCGGCAGCTGTTCCAGTCGATCCGCCGCCTGCTTTCGCTGCCTAACGACACGCGTCTGTTCCTGTGCCACGACTACAAGGCACCGGGCCGTGACGAATATGCGTGGGAAACCACAGTGGGTCAGCAGCGCACTGAGAATGTCCATGTGAAGGACGGCGTGAGCGAGGACGAGTTTGTCGAGATGCGGACCTCGCGCGACAAGACACTGGCGATGCCGACGCTCATCATGCCTTCGGTACAGGTGAACATCCGCGGTGGTCGCCTGCCCGAGCCCGAAGAGAATGGTGTAAGCTACATCAAGATACCGGTGAACGCGGTATGATCGCGGCTTTCACACTCTCCGCATTCCCCGATGCGGCACCGATGGACGGCCTGTTCGGCGGCATCCTGATCGGCCTGGCGGCGGCGCTGATGTTGCTCGGCGCTGGCCGGATCGCGGGCGTGTCTGGCATCGCGGCGCGGGCCACGGGCATAAGCGACAGCGGCATGTCCACATCGAGCGCCTGGATGTTCCTGATCGGCTTGCCGGTCGGGGCCGCCATCGTCGCGATCGCCTCGGGCGGGATGGAGCCCAGCTTTGCAAGCCCGATCTACCTGATCGTCGCAGGTCTGCTCGTCGGAGTGGGCACGCGGCTCGGCAGCGGTTGCACCAGCGGGCATGGCGTTTGCGGTGTCAGCCGCCTTTCGCAGCGGTCCATCGTTGCAACGCTGACATTCATGGCCGCCGGTATCGCGACCGTCGCGATCATGAATGCTGCCGGCCTGGAGGTGCTGCCATGATGCGCCGTCTCCTTCCCCCGCTGGTGTCCGGTTCGCTCTTCGGCGCGGGTCTCGCGCTCGGCGGCATGACCGATCCGGCTCGCGTGCGCGGCTTCCTCGACATTTTCGGCGACTGGGACCCGACCCTGGCCTTTGTCATGGGCGGAGCCGTCATCGTCATGGCGATCGCCTGGCGCTTTCGCGAGCACATGGCGCACCCGCTGTTTGCTGAGAAGTTCTCTTTGCCCGATCGTAGCGATCTGACCGGCCGCCTGATCGGCGGGTCTGCCCTGTTCGGGGTCGGCTGGGGGATAGCCGGACTGTGTCCGGGGCCGGGCATAGCTGCGCTGGTGATCGAACCGGCAAGCGCCGCCATCTTCGTCGTCTCGATGCTGGCGGGCATGTTCCTCGTGCGGCTGGTCGAAGGGAACGCGTAATGGAAATTTCCGAGGTCACCCCCGAATTTGCGGTCGCTCCGCAAATCAGGCCCGAAGACGTCGCCACGCTGCACGAGCGTGGGATCGTCGCACTGATCTGCAACCGGCCCGACGGCGAGGAAGAAGGCCAGCCTGAAGTGGCGGCCATCAGGCGCGCTGCCGAAGAGCAGGGCATGGCCTTCCACCATATCCCCGTCTCCGGCGGCAATTTTCCCGACGGTGCGGTGGCGGCTTTCCGAGCGGTAAGGCGCGGCTCGGGCGGCCCTATCCTCGCTTACTGCCGGACCGGCACTCGCTCGATCACGCTCGATACTCTCGCCAACCCGGATGGCGTGAGCCCTGCCGAACGCGTTCAGCGGGCGAAGGCCGCCGGCTACGATCTATCCGCCATCGAAGGGCAGCTGACATGAAACAATCCCACCAGGTCGTTGTGATAGGCGGCGGTTCTGCGGGGATCGCTACGGCTGCTTCCATGCTGCGGCGGCGATCGGATCTCGACATCGCCATCGTCGAGCCGTCCGACTTCCATGCCTATCAACCCGGCTGGACCATGGTCGGCGGCGGCGTTTTCCAACCCGAACAGACACGCCGTTCCACCGCGAGTGTGCTGCCGAAGGGCGTCAGTTGGATCAAGGCGCGCGCCGCGTCCTTCCAGCCCGAGAACAATCTCGTGAAGCTCGAGGATGGCAGCGAGATCGGCTACGATGTCCTGGTCATGGCGCCGGGCATTCGTCTCGCCTGGGAAAAGATCGAGGGTCTTGAAGAAACTCTCGGCAAGAACGGCGTTACCTCCAATTATCGCTATGACCTTGCTCCCTACACATGGGAGCTGGTGCAGCGGATGAAATCGGGCAAGGCGCTCTTCACGCAGCCGCCGATGCCGATCAAATGCGCAGGCGCCCCGCAGAAGGCGATGTACCTGTCCTGCGACCACTGGAACCGCAGCGGCAACCTTGGCGATATCGAAGTCGAGTTCTGCAACGCAGGCGGCGTGCTTTTCGGCGTGCAGGATTATGTCCCCGCGCTGATGAGCTATGTTGAGAAATACGACATCGCGCTCAAGCTGGGCAACAACCTCGTTGCCGTGGATGGCCATGACCAGATCGCGACATTCGCGACGGACGATGGCGAAGTGACGCGCGACTTTGACATGATGCATGTCGTTCCGCCCCAGGTCGCGCCGCAGTTCGTCGCCGACAGTCCCCTCGCTGCGGAAAGCGGCTTCGTCGATGTCGACCAGCACACGCTGCAGCACGTGCGCTATCCCAACGTCTTCGGGCTGGGGGACGGTTGTTCTGCACCCAATGCCAAGACCGCCGCTGCCGCCCGAAAGCAGGCGCCCGTCGTGGCTGTGAACGCCCTGCGACAGCTGGACGGCAAGGGGCCTACGGCAGGATATGACGGCTATGGATCTTGCCCGCTTACGGTCGAACGCGGCAAGATCGTGCTGGCGGAGTTCGGCTACGGCGGGAAGCTCGCGCCCAGCTTCCCCACTTGGCTGATCGACGGCACCAAGCCGCAACGCCTCTCATGGATGCTCAAGGCTGACGTCTTGCCGTGGATCTACTGGAACGGCATGCTCAAGGGGCGTGAATGGCTTGCCGGACCCGGCGGGCTTATCGCCCAATAACGAGGGGCCTGCTTGATGCTCTCGCGTTACCTGCCGATCCTCGAATGGGGTCGGACATATAATCGGTCGATCCTGACCAACGACCTGATGGCCGCGGTGATCGTGACCATCATGCTTATTCCGCAGAGCCTCGCCTATGCCTTGCTGGCGGGATTGCCGCCGGTCGTGGGCCTCTATGCCTCTATCCTGCCGCTGGTCCTCTATGCCATTTTCGGCACCAGCCGGACCCTGGCGGTGGGGCCTGTCGCGGTCGTCTCGTTGATGACGGCGAGCGCGGCTGGCGCGGTGGCGGCGCAAGGGACGGCGGAGTATCTGGAAGCAGCGATCACACTGGCGATGCTGTCCGGTGTCATGCTGGCCATTCTCGGCCTGCTGCGCGCCGGATTCCTCGCGAACCTGCTGTCGCACCCGGTCATCAGCGGCTTCATCACCGCCAGCGGCATCCTGATCGCAACCAGCCAGCTGAAGCACATCCTCGGCATTACCGCTGGCGGCGACAACTGGCCAAGCATGCTCGGGTCTCTGGCGAGCTCGATCACCGAAACCAATCCCTGGACGCTTGCCATCGGCATCCCGGCGACGATCTTCCTGTTCTGGGTCCGCAAGGGCGCCAAGCCAGCATTGCAACGCTTGGGCCTTCCCGCTCGCGCCGCCGACATGACGGCCAAGGCGGGGCCGGTCGTTGCTGTGGCGCTGACGATCATGGCCGCAATGGCGCTCGATCTTGGCGACAAAAGTGTGAAGCTGGTCGGCGCTATCCCGCAGGGCCTGCCGCCGTTTGCCCTCCCGTCGACCGACCTGTCGCTGATCCAGCAATTGTGGGTCCCGGCGTTGCTCATTTCGATCATAGGCTTCGTGGAGAGCGTGTCCGTCGCCCAGACGCTGGCCGCCAAGCGCCGCCAACGCATCGAGCCGGACCAGGAACTGATCGGCCTTGGCGCTGCCAACATCGCCAGTGCTTTTTCGGGGGGCTATCCGGTCACCGGAGGCTTTGCCCGCTCGGCAGTGAACTTCGATGCCGGCGCTGAGACGCCTGCTGCCGGAGCCTTCACCGCCGTCGGTATCGCGCTGGCGACGCTGTTCCTTACCCCGCTGCTGTTCAGCCTGCCGATTGCGACCCTCGCGGCGACGATCATCGTGGCGGTTCTGAGCCTCGTCGACATGAAGACGCCGGGGCAGCTGTGGCGCTATTCCAAGGCCGATTTCGCCGCGCATGTCGCGACCATCGCCGTCACCCTGATCGCCGGGGTCGAGCTTGGCGTGATTACGGGCGTGGCGGTCGGCCTCCTGCTCTATCTCTATCGCGCCAGCCGTCCGCACGCCGCCATTGTCGGGCGCGTGCCGGAGACCGAACATTTCCGCAATGTCGAGCGGCATTCCGTCTTCACCGTGCCGCATGTCCTCTCGATCCGCATCGACGAGGCGCTGACCTATCTCAACGCGCGCTGGCTGGAAGAATATGTGCTCGAGCGTGTCGCCGAACGGCCGGAACTGAGGCACGTCATCCTAATGTGCAGTGCCGTGAACGAGATCGATGCTTCCGGCCTCGAGAGTCTCGAGGCGATCAACCATCGCCTCGGTGACGGCGGGATCGGCCTGCACCTGTCCGAGGTGAAGGGCCCTGTGATGGACCGGCTGAAGCGCACGCATTTTCTCGATGAATTGAACGGCAAGGTCTTCCTGTCGCAGGACCGGGCATTTGCCGAAGTCTCGAAAGACAATGGCGAACCGCCGCCTCCGGTGGATCACTATCTCGCCCGCGGAATGATCTGATTGTTGCACCCGGGGCAAGTTCCGTTGTGTTTGTTCGACTGCTCCCGTCGCCCCGAATGATGTAAGGCCGTTTCATGCTCGATTTTCTCGATGCTCTGATGCTTGCGCGCATCCAGTTCGCCTTCACGGTGAGTTTCCATTTCTTCTTCCCGGCGTTTTCGATCGGGCTGGCCAGCTACCTCATGGTACTCGAGGGCCTGTGGCTCAAAACCGGGCGGCAGATTTATCTCGACCTGTTCAAATACTGGCTGAAGATTTTCGCGATTGCCTTTGCGATGGGCGTCGTGTCGGGGATCGTGATGAGTTATCAGTTCGGCACGAACTGGTCGGTGTTCTCCGATGTGGCAGGGCCGGTGATCGGGCCGCTCATGGCTTACGAGGTGCTGACGGCCTTCTTCCTCGAAGCAGGGTTCCTCGGTGTCATGCTCTTCGGCATGAACAAGGTCGGCAAGAAGCTGCATTTCGCAGCGACCTGCATGGTGGCGCTCGGCACCTTCGTGTCGGCTTTCTGGATCCTGTCGGTGAACAGCTGGATGCAGACGCCGACGGGGTACGAGATCGCTGCGAACGGCCAGTTCCTGCCCGGGCCGAGCTGGTGGGACATCGTGTTCAATCCAAGCTTCCCGTACCGCTTGGTGCACACTGTCATGGCCGCTTACCTGACGACCGCCTTCGTCGTGGGCGGGGTTGGCGCGTGGCACCTGCTCAAGGACAGCACCAACCTGCACGCCCGCAAGATGTTCTCCATGGCGATGTGGATGGCGGCGATCGTGACGCCGCTGCAGATTTACGCAGGCGACATGCATGGCCTCAACACGCTGGAGCACCAGCCGCAGAAGGTCATGGCGATGGAGGGACACTTCGAAAGCCATCCCGACGGTGCGCCGCTGATCCTGTTTGGCATTCCCGATAGCGAGGCCAAGACGGTCCGCTACGCGATCCAGATACCCAAATTGTCCTCGCTGATCCTCAAGCACGATCTCGATGCGCCCATGGCGGGGCTCGACACGATCCCGGACGATGAAGAGCCGCCGGTGGGCGTGGTGTTCTGGTCCTTCCGCGTGATGGTGGGGATCGGTTTCGCCATGCTCGGCATCGGTGCCTGGAGCCTGTTCGCGCGGTGGCGCCGCAAGCTCTACGATTGGCCGTGGCTGCACAGGGCTGCGCTCGTCATGGCGCCTTCAGGCTTCGTGGCCGTGCTGGCAGGGTGGATTACCACCGAGGTCGGGCGGCAGCCTTATGTGATCTACGGATTGCTGCGCACGGCAGATGCCGCAAGCCCGCTGGACGCACCGGCCGTGGCAGCATCGCTGCTGGCCTTCATCGTCGTGTACTTCGCCGTCTTCGGCGTTGGCGTGTGGTACATCCTGCGCCTGATGGGCAAGGTTCCGCACGTAGGCGAAGCAGGGGTCAAACGCGGCGACACCGGTCCGATCCGCACGGCCGGTATCACCCCGGGCCCGACCCAGAACCCGGGCCATGACGAGCCGCTTCCTGCCGATAAGGAGGACGTGTGATGGACCTGACCGTCATCTGGGCCTTCATCATCGCTTTCGCCGTCTTCGCCTATGTGGTGATGGACGGGTTCGACCTCGGCATCGGCATCCTGTTCCCGACCCTTAAGGTGGGGCAGGGCCGGGACCGGGCGATGAACTCCATCGCCCCGGTGTGGGACGGCAACGAGACCTGGCTGGTGCTCGGCGGGGGCGGTCTGTTTGCGGCATTCCCGCTGGCCTATGCAGTCGTTTTGCCTGCCACCTATCCGCTTATCATCGCCATGCTGCTCGGCCTCGTGTTTCGCGGCGTCGCCTTCGAGTATCGCTGGCGCGATCCGGCACACCGGCCGTTCTGGGACGCAGCGTTCTTCGGCGGATCGCTGGTGGCGGCGATGGCGCAGGGCATGACGCTCGGCGCGCTGTTGCAGGGTGTCGAAGTGGTCGACCGGGCCTATGCCGGGAGCTGGTTCGACTGGCTGACGCCCTACACGCTGCTGTGCGGGATGGGCGTGGTCGCAGGTTATGCACTGCTCGGTAGCACGTGGCTGATCTGGAAGCTCGATGGTGGCGCACAGAAGCATGCCCGCTGGCTCGCGCTTCGCGCCGCAATTGCCACGATCGTGCTGATGGGAGCAGTCAGCCTATACAACATCTTCCTCAACGCCGAATATGCCGAACGCTGGCTGACCGCGCCGGAGATCTACTTCGCCGCGCCGGTGCCGATCATCACGGCGATCATCGCGGTTTCGATGCTGCGGGCGATCGGCACGGACCGCAACAGCAAGCCGTTCTGGCTCTCGATCGCGCTGTTCCTGTTCGGAATGCTGGGGCTGGGCGTTACCATGTGGCCCTATGTCGTGCCGCCGGGTCTCACCATTTGGGATGCCGCGGCGCCCGAGCGAAGCCAGTTCTTCATGCTTGTCGGCGTTGCGATCACAATGCCGCTGATCATCGCCTATACCGCGTGGGCCTATTGGGTCTTCCGCGGCAAGGTTTCGGACGAAGGCTACCACTGATGGCGGACCCCACCGATCCGCAGTCGCCGCTATGGAAGCGGCTGGCCTGGATGGCCGCGATCTGGCTCGCCAGCGTCGCCGTCCTGGGCGCGGTGGCGATGGTGATCCGCTTCTGGCTGAAGGTCTGAGCTGCCCCGGCTGCGCATGGAGCCGGGGCAGGACTCAATTTCTTTCCGCGCTTATTTGCCGAGGCTGGCCCGCGACTGCGTGAAAACGTCCACCGCATGGTCGATGTCGTCGCGCGTGATGGCGGAGGACATCTGCGTGCGGATACGGGCCTTGCCCTTCGGGACGACGGGAAACGAGAAGGCGGTCACGTATATCCCGTTGGCGCGGGCATGGGCGGCGAAATCGGCCGCATCCTTCGCATCGTAGAGCATGATCGGGATAATCGGATGCTCGCCCGGCAGGATGTCGAACCCTTCGGCCTCCAGCTTTTCGCGAAAATAGCGGGTGTTCTCCCACAGCTTGGCGCGCTGTTCGCCGCGGCGGGCGAGCTCGAGCGCCTTGATCGAACCTGCAACCACGGGCGGCGCGACCGAGTTCGAGAACAGGTACGGGCGCGAACGTTGGCGCAGCATCGATACGATCTCCGGCCGCGCGCTGGTGTAGCCACCGCTTGCCCCGCCCAGCGCCTTGCCGAGCGTGCCGGTGGTGATGTCCACCCGGTCCATGCAATTGCGATATTCATGCGTGCCGCGGCCGTTTTCGCCAAGGAAGCCGGTGGCGTGGCAATCGTCGAAATGGACGAGCGCGTCGTATTTTTCGGCAAGGTCGCAAATCTCGTCGAGGCGGGCGATGAACCCGTCCATGGAAAAGACGCCGTCGGTCGTAATCAGCTTGAACCGGGCGCCGGCGGCATCGGCTTCCTTCAGCCGTTCTTCCAGCTCGCCCATGTCGTTATTGGCGTAGCGATAGCGCTGCGCCTTGCACAGGCGCACACCGTCGATGATGCTGGCGTGATTGAGCGCGTCGGAAATGACCGCATCCTCGGCGGTCAGCAGCGTTTCGAACAAGCCCGCGTTGGCATCGAAGCAGGAGGGATAGAGGATCGTTTCGTCGAAGCCGACGAAGTCCGAAATGCTCTGCTCCAACTGCTTGTGGATGTCCTGCGTGCCGCAAATAAAGCGGACCGAGGCCATGCCGAAACCATGGGTGTCGAGCCCTTCGCGCGATGCCGCGCGGATTTCCTCGTTATCGGCGAGGCCGAGGTAATTGTTCGCGCACAGGTTCACGACCTTGCGCGATCCGAGGTCGACGGTTCCGCTTTGCGGCGAGGTGATTTCCTGTTCGGACTTGAACAGGCCCTGTTCCTCGATGCTCTCCAGTTCCTGGGCGAGATGTTCGTAAAAGCGCTGGCTCATCGTATTTCCTCAATTATCCCAGTTCAGCACGACCTTGCAGGCCTCGCCCGAGGCCATGGCCGCGAAGCCTTCCTCGAAGCGGTCGACCGGCAGACGGTGGGTGATGATCGGCGAAAGATCGAGGCCCGACTGGATGAAGACCGACATCTTGTACCAGGTCTCGAATATCTCGCGGCCATAGACGCCCTTCAGCGTCAGCATGTTGAAGATGACCTTGTCCATGTCGACCTTCGGCGCTTCTGCAGGCAGGCCGAGGATTGCGACCTTTCCGCCATGCGCCATGTTGTCGATCAGCGAAGCAAAGCCCGCGGGCGATCCCGACATTTCGAGGCCGACGTCGAAGCCTTCGGCCATGCCGAGTTCGCGCTGCATGTCCTCGATCGTGCGCTTGGTCGGATTGACCGTCGCGGTGGCGCCCATCTTGAGCGCGAGAGCGAGGCGGTCTTCGTTGAGATCGCTGACGACGACGTGGCGCGCGCCTGCGTGACGGCAGACGGCGGCAGCCATGATGCCGATGGGACCCGCCCCGATGATCAGCACGTCTTCACCCAGCACGTCGAACTGAAGCGCGGTGTGCACGGCATTGCCGAAGGGATCGAAGATCGATGCGACATCGAGGTCGATGCCCTGCTGGTGCACCCACAGGTTCGCTGCCGGGAGCACGAGATATTCGGCGAATGCGCCCGGGCGGTTCACGCCGATGCCCTGGCTGTCGGCACACACGTGGCGGCGACCGGCCATGCAATTGCGGCACCGTCCGCACACGACGTGTCCTTCGCCCGAGACGATCTGGCCGACTTCGAAACCGGAGACGTTGTCGCCGAACTCGACGATCTCGCCGACGAATTCGTGACCGACCGTCATGGGAACGGGGATCGTGCGCTGGGCCCATTCGTCCCAGTTCCAGATATGCATGTCGGTGCCGCAAATCGCGGTCCTGCGGATCTTCACCTTCACGTCGTTCGAGCCGACCTCGGGCTCGGGCACGTCCTGGAGCCAGAGCCCCTTTTCCGCCTTGGCCTTGACCAATGCCTTCACAAACCGTCTCCGTCACTATATCAGAATGGCGCCTCTATACTGGAAAAGCGCAACGGTGCAACAAGGGTCCCAGCATGTCGGATAATGCCATCAGCCAGGAGTTCGGTCGCCGTGTGGGGGTCATGCGGCGCACGCACAAGATCACTCTCGACCAACTGGCCGAACGCTCCGGTGTAAGCCGTTCGATGCTCTCCCAGATCGAGCGCGGGAAGGCCAATCCGACCCTCGCGGTAGCGGCGCGGATCGCCGATGCCTTCGGCCTGTCGATCGTGCATTTGATCGAAGAGGAAATCCGCCCGTCGCTGGTCGAAGTCGTCGACGCGGACGACGAGCAGGCCCTGTTCAGCGAGAAGAACGGCTGCCGCCTGCGGACGCTGACCCCGCTGCACATGGAAAAGAACGTCGAGTTCTACGAGCTCACCTTCGCGCCGGGGGGCGAACTCGACAGCGATGCCCATTTTGCCGGAACGCGCGAGATGCTCAGCGTGGCCAAGGGCGCTGTCGAAGTCGCAGTCGGGGTAGAACCGCCCACATCGCTTGGGCAGGGCGATACCGCGCATTACCCCGCCGACCGCAAGCACAAGATCGCCAACCGCGGCAGCGAAGACGCGGTCTGCTACCTCGTCGTGTCCTACGCCTGACCGGCAGGCGCAGCCTTCGTCAAAGTACTGCGGGAACCAGCCAGACCGCGATGATCGAAACCAGGATGATCGCGACGATATTGAGCCATAGCCCTGCGCGCATCATGTCCTTGATCGCAACGTCGCCGCTACTGAAGACGATCGCATTGGGCGGAGTGGCGACCGGCAGCATGTAGGCGCAGCTTGCCGCGATGGTGACCGGGACGACGAGGATCAGAGGGTCGATCCCCAGCTCGATTGCCAGCGCAGCGACAACCGGAAGAAGAGTGGCGGTTGTCGCAACATTGCTGGTCAGCTCGGTAAGGAAGATCACCAGTGTGGTCAGCGCAATCACGAGCAGGATGTGGTTGATTTCGCCCAGCGGGGCGAGCTGCTGGCCCAGCCACAGGGTGAGGCCGGTGGACGATAGCGCTGCGGCCAGCGACAGACCGCCGCCGAACAGGATCAAAACGCCCCAAGGGAGGCGCTTCGTATCTTCCCAGGTGACGAGCGCGTGGCGATCGACGCCGCTCGGGATCAGGAAAGCGAGCAGGGCGACGGCCATCGCTATGCCCGCATCGGTCAACCCTTCGATACCGAGCAGGCCCGAAAGCGGCTTGCGCATGATCCAGCCGAAGACGAGTAGGGCGAACAGGGCCGCCGTGCGCTTTTCGGCAATGGTCATCTTGCCAAGCGCCTCGTGACGCCGGTCCATTTCGGCAATCGTTTCGGCAGACGACACGAAGTCGACCGGAAACAGGAAGCGCGTAAGCAGCAGCCAGCCGAGCGGAAGCAGGATGACGGAGACCGGTACGCCGATCATCATCCACTGGGCGAACGGGATCTCCACTTGGTATTCGCTTTGCAGGAACCCGGCCATGAAGGCATTGGGCGGGGTGCCGACCAGCGTGGCGACACCGCCGATCGAGGCGCCGTAAGCAAGGCCGAGCAGCAGGGCGAGCGTGAAATCGCGCTTTCCCTTTTCGCCCAGTCCCGGGGACGTTTCGCCCACCACGAGCGCCAGCGATACCGCGATCGGAAACAGCATCAGCGTGGTCGAGGTGTTCGAAATCCACATGCTGAGCAGGGCTGCGGCGAGCATGAAACCTGCGACAAGACCCTTCCCGGTGCTGCCCATGTGGCGGAAGATCGCGAGGGCCAGGCGGCGGTGAAGCTGGCTTCGTTCTACCGCCAGGGCGACGAGGAAGCCACCGAGGAAAAGGTATATGATGGGATTTGCGTAGGGCGCTGCAGCTTCGTCGACCGTGGCGATGCCTGCCAGCGGGAACGCGATTATCGGGATCAGAGCCGTGACCGGAAGTGGTACCGCTTCGGTGGCCCACCAGATCGCCATCAATACCCCGATCGCAGCGGCGATCTGCGCGGGGCGATCCAGTTCGTCCGGACTGAACGCGAAAAAGAAGACCGCAAAGGCGACAAGGCCTGCGATGAGGCCGATCGGATTGAACCCGCGCGGCTGGTCGGCGCTGGCGGCCGGGTTAGGCTGGGTCATTCGCTGTCCGTTCGAAGAAACTTGATACGGTATCCTGCGCAACCTGCTGCAGGAAGAGTGCGTCCTCAGCGCTCACCGCGCCGAAATAGTCGTAGGGGTTTCCGACCGGCGATTGTCCGTAGAGCGTCGCGAAGACCGTCGCCGCGGCAAGGTAAGTGCCGAGCATGCTCGGGTGAGAGGAATCGAATGGCTTGTGCAGGACGATATCGGGACGCCGCCGCAATGCCTCTTCGAACGCCAACCCGACGGGGATGACCATGGCATCGAGCCGGTTTGCAGTGTCGATATAGAGCCGCGCGGTCTGCGCGGTCATGTCTGGCGAATACCGGCGATGCGCAGGCGCATAGGCTGGCGTCATGTAGAAAACCGGTTTCGCACCGGTGGCGCGGATTGTCGCCGCGTGCTTCGTGGCTGCCTCGTTGAAACGCTTCCTGCTTTCTTCGGTGAGGGCGGCGGAGCTGATCCCTTGCAGGATTACCAGCTCGAAGGGGTCATCGACCCTAAGGTTGGCATGATCGACCAGGTGCGACACGGCATGATCCCGCAGCGCCGCGCCGCCGATGGTGGCAGATTTGTAGGATGGCTCCGCATCGCCCAGCACTCCGGAAGCGACGACCATGCGCTGGACGTGGTTGTGCAAGCTGTCGTTGTAATAAAAGTAGCTGTTGCCCACGAAGAGTATCGTCTGCGGCTTTGCCTCATCCAGCTGCCTGACTGCGGAAGCCGGTAATGCCTCGGCCGCCGTTTGCGCGGCAAGCGGGGCGCACCCTGTGGCGAACGGCATCGCTGTGACAGCCGACAGCACCAGCAAGCCTGCACGTAAGAACGCCATCGCACTCCCCCAATTCGCCGACCTCTCCCGAACGGCTCCGAGCGAGTGATGCAGGTAGACTGCAGAATCTGCAAGCCGTCCTGCGCCGCCTTGACGAAATGGAGCTTGCCAAGCGGCTTTAGGCGTAGCCATTAGACCTGATGCGACTGCGCCAGATCGAAATTTTCTATCATGTGTACCGGACTGGCTCGATCAGCGCAGCAGCCCGCGATCTAAACGTTTCGCAGCCTTCGGTAAGCAAGGTGCTGCGGCATGCGGAAGACCGGTTGGGGTTTGCACTGTTCATGCGCCGCAAGGGGCGCCTGATCCCGACGGCCGCTGCAGATGAACTTTTCGTCGAGGCCGAAGACATTTACGCCCGGCTCTCCACTTTCAACCGTTCGCTGGAAAACATGCGCAGCAGGAAGGGCGGCCACCTGAGGCTGGGAGTGCTGCCCTCGCTCAGCCTGTCCGTCGGGCCCGAACTGGTTGCGCACCTGCGCGACCAGGACCCCGATCTCAGCTTCGAGCTGACGACCTTGCATTCGGTCGAGATAGAAGCGGCGCTGCGTGAAAAGCGTGTCGACATGTGCATCGGGTTCGAGCCGGTCGACGATCCGCGTATCCAGAACCACCACGTCGGTGACGGCCGCATGGTCATAGTTTCCGGGCAACCTCTCGCCGGCTCTCCTGCAGAGGTGAGCGAACAGGTCCTGCACGGTGCCGAGATGATCGGCATCAGCGAAAGCGGTCCGTTGGGCACGATGATAAGGCAGCAGCTCGACGATCGCGGGATCGTCCCGCAGGAAGTCGCGACCGCCCATACATATCACGTGGCCCTGTCCTTGGTGCGCAAGGAGGTAGGGCTTGCGCTTACGGACCAGTTCACCGCCTATTCCCACCTTGGTGCGGGTTTGCAGCGTTACCTTTTGTCGGATTTTCCCGGCTATTCGATCTACGCCATCACGCTGGCCGACCACCCCGATGAGGGCAAGGTTGCGCCCGCCGTCGACGCGTTGCGCGAAGTCGTCGCAAGGGTCGCCGAAGGTATCCGTAGTCTCCAGCCCAGGGAGCCATAACCTTTCGCTATACCAAGCTTGTGAGAAATTAGCTGAAAGGAATTGCCGTTTTGGCGAAATTCCGTCAGCTTTGTCTCGGGACGCTCAGTGGGGAGAGGTTTTTATGAAATTCGGTGGCAAGACTACGTCCGCGCTGTTCTGCGGCACGGCCCTGGCGCTGGTCGCGGCGCAGCCCGCTTTCGCGCAATCGACTGAAGAAGGTGACGACGAGGACCTTTACGCTGAAGACGCTGCTGCGACAGACGAAAATCTCATCGTCGTAACCGGTACGCAGATCCGCGGCGCTCAGGTCGACGATGTCCTGCCGGTCACGGTGGTCGGGGAAGAGCTTATCGACGCCATCGACCCTGCTTCCGGCGACGAATTGTTCCGCGCAATCCCACAGGCGGGCAGTGTCGAATTCAACGAGCAGAACACGACAGGCGGCGTCAACGGCGCCCGCGGCGATATCGCTTCGATCAACCTGCGCGGGCTTGGCACGGGCAACACCTTGCTGCTGATCAACGGCCGCCGCATGGTGCTCAATCCGGGTTTCCAGACCGAACTTTTCGTTCCGGTCGTATCGCCCGACACCAACACCATCGTGCCCGGCAGCATCCGCCGCGTCGAAGTGCTGCGCGACGGTGCCTCGGCCGTATACGGCGCCGATGCCGTTGCGGGCGTCGTGAACACCATCCTGCGGGGCAATCGTACAGGCGGGTTCATCCAGGGCAATTGGCGCGCCTCGGAAGGCACCAGCCTCTACAGCTATTCGCTGCGCGGCGGTTACGGGTTCGATTTCGCGGATGGGCGAGGTAATCTGACCCTCAACGGCTACTATTTCCACGAGAACGGCCTGCGCGCGACGGCACGCGATTATTCCGCGTCGAGCGACCTGCGCCCCTTCCTTGTCGGCACACCGTTCGAAGGCGATACGCAATTCGACAACCGCTCGATCAATTCTCCCTTCGGTGCCTTCGATATCCAGGGGTCGCGCGCCACATCGTCGAACACCACGGCGCTGCGCGACGATGACTTCCACATCCAGCCGTGCATCAACTTCGGCCCGAATGGCGCCGCAGACAGCGATGGCCGGGTGATCGACCTCGGCAACGGCTTATGCGCCGACAATGGCGGGACCATCGATCGTAATCTGCGTCACGATCTTGGCGCCAATCGGTTCCTCTTCTCAGAGAAGGACCGTTATGCGGCGCAGGCGCTCTTCAGCTACGAGATCAGCCCGTCGGTAGAAGCCTATCTCGAAGGCTCCTACTACCGCTCGGAATCCTTCCGCGAGCGTGAACAGAGCACCATGCTCAGTGCCGTTCCGCTGGGCGTAGAGGCGAGCGCTTACTGGAACCCGCTTGGGCCTACCCTGCTGGCGGACGGCTCGCCCAATCCCAACCGCGCGGATAACGGCCTCGGTTCGGGTGTGACCGACGAAGGCCGCGCGCTCCTGATGGAGGATTATCGCTTCATCGATGCAGGGCCGCGGCGCGGCTATGTCGACAAGGACACCTATCGCATCGTGGTTGGCCTGCGCGGCGACCTGTGGGGATGGGACTTCGACACCGGCTTCCTCTATTCGCAGGCCAACACCACCGATCTTACCGAAAACCGCATCTCGAGCACGCTCGCTCAGGATGCGATCAACCGCACCGATCCGACGGCCTACAATCCCTTCAACGGCGGGTGTTTCCCCGGCGAACTCGGCGCGAATACTGCCGACTGCACGCCCAATCCGCAGTCGGTCATCGATTCGATCACGGTCGACGTCTTCCGCAAGGGCGAGACCACGCTCGCGCTGGCCGACTTCAAGGTTTCGAAAGCGAATATACTCGAACTGCCTGCCGGCGGTGTCGGTCTTGCGGCCGGCGTGGAATTCCGCCGCGAAACCTTCGAGGATGACCGCGATCCGCGTCTCGACGGGACGATCACCTTCACCAATGCCGTGAACGGCGACTTCTTCGGCAGCGACGTCCTCGGGTCCAGCCCATCGCCCGACACCAGCGGCAGCCGCGAGGTCTATTCGGCCTTTGCCGAAGCGCTGATCCCGGTCGTGTCGCCCGACATGGGCATTCCGTTGGTGAACGAGCTGGAAGTCCAGCTCGCCGCCCGCTTCGAGGATTTCTCGGATTCGACCAGCGCCTTCGTGCCGAGGGCTGCAGTGGCTTGGCGTCCGTTCTCCGACCTGCTGCTGCGCGGCGCCTATTCGCAGGGCTTCCGCGCGCCGAACCTTATCCAGATCAACGACGAGGGGACGACGCGTTCCAACTCGGTGGTCCGGGCCGTCGAATGCGTCGCAGAGATCATCAAGGGCGACGAGGACGATGTGCCAGATTGCGGCACGGTCGGTACGATCGACTTCCGGACCGGGGCCGGAACGCTGGAGCCGGAAGAAACGGAAAGCATCAATCTTGGTGCGGTCTTCGAGCCGAGCTTCATCCCGGGCCTGACGCTCACTGCCGACTATTGGCGCGTGAAGCAGGATGGCATCATCGGCATCTTCGGCAATCGCAATGCACTCTTGCTCGACCTCGTTTTGCGTCTTCAGGGCAGCTTCAACCCGAACGTCGTCCGCGACGATCCGGACGCAGGCCAGATCGCACTGTACGAGGGAACGGGTATTCTGCCTGCCGGCGACGTGCAGCAGATCCTCAACCCCTATCGCAACCTCGACCAGCGCACGTCGGAAGGGCTCGATTTCGGGCTCTTCTATGAATTCGGCACCGGCTTCGGCGACTTCGACATTCAGGTCAACGCAGCGCGCCTGCTCGGTTTCGAGCAGGAAGCGGGCCCCGAAGCCCTGCCGCTGTTCACCGAGCTCACGCCGCTGCTGGAGGCAATTCCGGAGCTTTCGATCAGCGATGTTGCGGCCCTCCAGCCGACCGGTTTCGGCGAATTGCTCGAAATCGATGGCCGCCCGAAATGGCGTTATTCCGGCTCGATCACCTGGAGCGATGGTCCGGTGCGGGTGAACCTGTTCGGTCGCTATGTCGGCAGGGTCTTCGATCCCAGCGCCCAGAACGACGAGACGGCCGAATTTTTCGAGGTCGACGACTGGTTCACCATGAACGCATCGATCAGCTACGAGATCGAGGCCGACAACGCTCTCGATGGAACGCGCCTGCGCTTCGGCATCAATAACATCACCAACGAAGCGCCGCCGATTGCCGATGAAAGCTACGGGTTCTATGGCAGCCTGCACAGCGCTCGGGGACGCCAGTTCTCGATCGACCTGCGCAAGGAATTCTAAGGCCCGTCAGCCGGGAGACAGCGATGAATCGCGGAATTTCCGCATGCCTTGCCGGCGCGATATGGCTTAGCGGCTGTGTCGCGCCGGGGACGGCATCACTTGATCGTGCAGTGGAGCCGCTTGCGGTTGCCGACGCGCGTTGCAGCGACGGCTCGGTTGCGATCGACACGGCATTCGATGCCGGCGCGCTTGCTTCCTGCACCGTGGGAGATGATGGACGCATCTCGATCACCCTGTCTCCCGAAGACGCTCCGCCGATAAATTGCAGCGCGTGGTATGCGTTTCGCCTGCACAGCAATGCGCCTCGCTTGGTCGGTATCGACCTCAATTACACCGCCTGTGGCCACCGGTACGAACCCAAGGTCAGTTACGACGGGGTCGAGTGGACGTATCTCGATCCTTCCATGGTCGAAGTAACGGAGATCGACGGTACCAGGATGGCGCGCCTTTCCGTCCGCACCGACGGACGCCCGCTGTTCGTCTCCGCGCAGGAGATTATTGGTCCCGCGACTTACGATGCATGGCTCGACGGGCTCGAAGAAACCGCAATGGTCGAGCGCGAAACGCTGGGACCTTCGGCAGAAGGTCGCGCCATCGAGATCGTGTACCTCGGCAATCCGGCCGCACAGGAGCAGGTGGTCCTGGTCGGCCGCCAGCATCCGCCGGAAGTGACCGGTGCATTGGCGATGTTCCCCTTCGTGGAAACCTTGCTCGAAGACACCGAATTGGCCCGCCGCTTTCGCGAACGATTCCGCATCTCGGCGGTCCCGCTCCTCAATCCCGACGGCGTGGTGAAGGGCCATTGGCGGCACAACACCGGCGGGGTCGACCTCAATCGCGACTGGGGTCCTTTCACCCAGCCCGAGACGCAACTGATGCGGGATGTGCTTGTCGCTATCGACAATGACCCGGACAAGCGCCTCCGCTTGCTCCTCGACTTTCATTCCACCGGCCGCGACATCTTCTATACGATCCCCGACGAACTGCCGACCGATCCGCCGCTCTTCACGCGCAACTGGCTGGCCCGCTATCAGGACCGGATGAGCGGGTATGAAGTGACCCGCGATGCGCGACACGAGGCCGGTCGCCCGATTTCCAAGGCACACGCTTTCGATACCTACGGTGTGCCCGCGGTGACATTCGAGCTCGGTGACGAAACCGACCGGACGCTCATCCGTCGCATCGGGCGCGAAGCAGCCATAGCGATGATGGAAGAGCTGCTCGCAACCAAGCGGCCATGAAAGTTGGCAACGCCGCCCTTCCGGCGTTTGCCGCGATCTTGGCGGGGTGCCAGTCGCTGCCGGGCGATGCGCCGCTTGTTCCCGTCGACCTCCTCATAAGCGGCGGAACGGTTTACGACGGGACCGGTAGCCCGGCGACGGCAGACGACCTGGTCATTTCCGGCGGTCTCGTCGCTTATCTTGGACCTGACGCACGGAGCAGATTTCTCCCGGCGCGCGAGATCGATGCGACCGGCCTGGTCGTTGCCCCCGGTTTCATCGATCCACACACTCATGCGGCGGGCGATCTGTCCTCCGATCGAGCGGACCGCCGCGCCAACCTGCCTTTCGCTTTCCAGGGCGTCACGACGGTGGTGGTGGGGAACGACGGGGGCGGAAGCCCCGACGTTGCCGCGCAGGCCGAACTGGCCAGGGCACAAGGCATCGGCACGAATGTCGCCTATCTCGCCGGCTTCGGCCCCATCCGCGAGGAAGTGCTCGGCAAGGAAGATCGCGCGCCCGAGGCAGATGAGATGGCGGTCATGAAGGCGCGCCTGCGCGGCGCCATGTGCGAAGGAGCATGGGGTTTTTCCGCGGGTCTCTATTATGTGCCCCAGGCCTATTCCCAGACCGACGAGGTTGTCACCTTGGCCAGAGTCGCAAGCGGCCTGGGCGGCTATTACGACACGCATATGCGCGACGAGAGCACGTATAACGTGACCGTCACCGGCGCTCTGGCGGAGACGCTGGAGATAGGGCGCCTGGCCGATATCCCCGTACACATTGCGCATATCAAGGCTCTGGGACCTGCGGTCTGGGGGCACAGCACGAGAATGATCGAGGCGATCGAGGACGCCCGTGCTGCCGGGCAGCGCGTGACCGCGGATCAATATCCGTGGGAAGCGTCCGGCACCCGGATCAGCGCGGCCCTTGTCCCGCGATCAGCCCTCGAGGGTGGCCTCGACGCTTTGCGGAAGCGATTGAAAGAACCTGAGACCCGCGCAGCCATCCGCGCTGCGATGGTCGACGGGATTGCGAGACGGGGCGGAGCAAGCAAGCTCCTGATTACCGGTCGGCTGGGAGAGGCAGAAATCGATACCGGCCTGACGCTCGAGGAATATGCAGAGGCTGCAAATATCGAGCCGGTGGACGCGGCGATTGCAATCCTGATGCAGGGCGATGCCCGCGTTGCTTCCTTCAATATGAGCACGGACGATATCGCCGCATTCGCGGTGCGCGACTGGGTAGTGACGGGTTCCGACGGATCGAGTGGACATCCGCGCAAATATGGCAGCTTCCCGAAGGCCTATCGCGACCTCGTCCTGGGCGAGCCGGGCATGGATCTGGCGCGGTTCGTCGAGCGTAGCAGCGGGCAGACGGCGAAGCTGATCGGCCTTCAGGATCGCGGTCGCCTCGCGCCCGGGATGGCCGCCGACGTGGTCATCTTCGATCCTGTAACATTCGCCCCGCAAGCGACCTATCAGGCGCCGCGGGAACTATCGGTTGGCGTGCGGCACCTCTTCGTCAATGGCGAGCAGGTGATTGCCGAAGGTGCGTACACCGGCAGCCTGCCTGGTCGCCCCTTGCTGAAACGTACCGCTTGCGCACAGGGCAACGACGACAGTTAGGCGGGCGAACCTACGATCTGGGCGAGCCGGTTGGAAGAACCCATCGCCAGTGTCCATCCCAGCATGCCGTGACCGACGTTGATTGCCAGCGAAGACGAAAGCTTGCGTGTGACCGGCAGCGAATTCGGGGTCATCGGACGAATGCCCGCCCACCCTTCGTCGCTTGCCGAATAATCTGCGGCATGGGGCATGACCGCCTGTGCCTGCCTTTTCATCGCCTGAAGGTGGCCGGCGTCGACTGCGGCCCGACTCTCTCCAAGCTCGGCGCGCCCGGCGACGAGGATCCGGTCTTCGAGCCGCGTGAAAACCAGCCTGTTCGCACTGTCGGTAATCGAGACTTCGGGTGCCTTGCGTCCGGCAGGCGCGGTAAAGGAATAGCCCTTCATGGGCACGATCGCTTGCCTGTGGCCGAGCGGGGCAAGCAGCCGGTTCGCCTCGTGCCCGCCTGCCACGACTACCATCGATGCCGAGTGGGCATCGCCATTGGCGAAACGGACAACGCTCTCCGCGTTTCCATCCTCGATCTCGACTGCCCTCATGCCACCCCGGAAGATGGCTCCGTATTCCTTCGTGATGGTCTCGAGCAGGCGCTTGCAGAACAGGGCGCAGTCTGCCGTCTGGTCTTGCGGCGCATGGACGGCGCCGGCGAATTGCGGAGCGAAGCCTTCGAGCGCAGGCTCGATCTCCATCGCAGCCGAGCGTGAAACGATGTCCTGCGGCTGGCCGAACTGCGCAGTCAGGCGCAACGTGGCGCGCGCATCCTCGACCGATTTCGTAATGGGCAGCAAGACCAGCTTGCCGGCATCGCGCAGGCCGAAGGAAAGGGCGTGATCGTCCAGGAGCCTGTCCATGGCGCGGCGGGATTCGCTTGCCAGCCGGCTGCATTCCAGCGTGTTGCGCGCGTAGGCACCACGGCGGCACTGCCAGATGAAAGATGCCAGCCACCGGGCGTAAGCAAGGTCGGGCCTGAGGGAGAGCCGGAAGGCGGGGTCGTATCCAAGGGCGAGCTTGGGCAGTTTCGCGACAAGGCTCGGCGAGGCGAGCGCGCCCGTATGCGAATAACTCAACTGACGACCGTTTCCCCGGGAAGCTCCGGCCGCCACATCAGGGGCGGCGTCGACCAGTTCCACCGTCCATCCCTTCCGTGCGAGGGCATAGGCGCTGGTTACGCCGATCACCCCGGCGCCGATGACAATGGCAGTCCCCGTCGAACCCATGGGAGATAACCTGCGCTCTTGGGAAACAGCACGCCAGAGCGAGGCGTGATGCTTGGCATAGCCCCCATCTATGGCTTGGCTGGCGGCATCCGATGCCGCGCCTTCAAGCACACCCAGTGTTGCAGCACTGCACGGTGCGCCGCTCTCGCGCCAGGTTTGGCAACGCGGGCCCTTTTCTTTCCGGCCATCAATTTCTTAACTGGTCTGCAAGTGCGCTTCATGCAGAGGTCCGGCTTCCGTAGCGTCACCCCAAAGGCACAGGCCTGGGTGCATTGGGCTGGCTGAAGGTCCTTGTCGATTAGGGCAAATAGGGTTTTGACAAAGATGACCTGAACGTGGTGAATTCCGCCCGGGTTGTTGGGAAGAGAGCTGGATCCGGGAAAACCCGGACAAGTCTGGAGAGAGAGATGAACTACCGAACCAAGATAGTAGCGGCTGCATTGTGCGGGACCGTATTGTCCACGCCGGCCTTCGCGCAAAACACCGAACCGATGGATTCCAGCGCGTCGACCGACGGGCAGATCGACGGCGACAGCGAACTTCTCGGCGGCGACACCGACGTCATCATCGTGACCGCGACCAAGCGCGCGCAGGACGTGCAGCAAATCCCGCTGGCGGTGACGGCAGTCAGTCCGGCACAGCTGGAACAGCAGGGTGTCGTGAACGTCCAGAACATCACCCAGGTTTCACCCAGCTTCTCGACCTCGCAAGCGCAGAACTCTTCCGGCACGGTGGTGTTGCGTATTCGCGGTGTCGGTACGACATCGAACAACATCGGCTTCGAAAGCGCGGTCGGTATCTTCGTCGACGGCGCCTACCAGTCGCGCCCGGGCATTGCGCTTTCCGAATTCGTGGACGTCGAGCGCGTCGAGGTTCTGCGCGGTCCGCAAGGTACGCTCTTCGGACGCAACACCTCTGCCGGTGCGCTCAACATCATCAACAAGCGGCCCGACCTGTTCGAATTCGGCGGTTTCGTGAATGCGACCTATGGCAATTACGACCAGCTGAGCGTGCAGGGCGCGGTCAACATGCCGATCGTGCAGGACAAGGTCGCGGTTCGCCTGACCGGTGCCTGGCGCGAACGTGACGGCTTCATCACCGTCAACGACGCGAACGGCAACTTCCTCGAAGACACCAACAGCGTCGACCAGTTCCTTGTTCGCGGGCAAATCGGCTGGGAAACCGACGGCGGCTTCCGCGGCCGGATCATCGGCGATTATTCGGAATCCAGCGGCGACTGCTGCGGTCCGGTAGAGTTGCTGCAATCGCCGGTCGAAACCGGCGGTCTCTTCGGGATTGTCGGCGTCGGTCCGCGGGGCGGCATGTCGGCTCCGGTCGTTGCCACCAACCCTTTCGACACGACGACTGCCGAAGAAGCGACCGAAAACCAGATTGCATCGGCCGATACCGAACACCTGTCCTCGACAAATCAATGGGGCATCCTCGGCGAATTCGAGCTCCCGCTGAGTGACAGCATCGATGCGGTCTACATCGGTTCGTACCGCAAGTACGAGAACGACGAGAGCTACGATTCCGATTTCTCGGGCCTCGATGTGTTCAACATCCTTCCCGGTGGCGGCACCACGATCGAGACCATGACGCACGAGCTTCGCTTCCAGGGCGATGCCGGCCGACTGCAGTGGATGCTGGGCGGATACTACTCCAACGAGAAAATCGACCAGACCGTCGTCGCCGGGCTCGGCGCCGACTACGGCGAGCTGTCCGGAGCTTTGCTGGCCGGCGGCAGTGCGCCGATCGTACCGCCGCTGGGCATTTTCTATGCCGCTGCGGCCAACGGGCTTGCGCTCGATCCGGCCAACCCGCTCACATTCCTGAGTGGCGGTGTCGACCCGGCAGGCACGACCAGCACCAATTTGTTCGAACAGGACAGCACCAGCTGGTCGATCTTCACGCACAACACGTTCGACGTGACCGACAGGCTCAGCCTGACGCTCGGTGCGCGCTGGTCGGATGAGAGCAAGGACGGCAGCTTCGACCAGCTGGCGGTCAACAATCCGACCTGCCTCGGCTTCCTGAATGGTGGCGTGACCCGTCTCGGCCAAGCAACTGGCGCGGCGGGCGTTCCCGCGGCTGCGATCCCGGGCGTGGTCGGTGCGCTGGCCCCCACGGCTTTCGTGCTCAGCTGTTTCCCCTTTGTGGCACCGGCCATCGGCACGGACGCAATCCCGCTTCCGCTGCCGCGCGAATTTGCCGGCGAGTTCAGCGATGAAGAGCTGATCTACACGGTCAAGCTGGGCTACGATTTCGGCGATGTGAATGCCTACGGCAGCTTCACGCACGGCTACAAGGCGGGCGGTTTCAACCTCGATTCCACTGCCGCGGTCGGCGGCGCCGACCCGCGCTTCGATAGTGAAGAAGTCGATGCCTACGAACTTGGCCTCAAGGGCCGGTTCCTCGATGGCGACCTGACAACCAATATCGCTATCTTCTACCAGGAATTCAGCGACTTCCAGGTCCTCGAATTCACCGGAGCCCAGTTCCAGACCTTCAACGTGCCCAAGGCGCTGTCGAAGGGCATGGAATTCGAAGCGCAGATCCGCCCCGCTGCCGGTCTGACGGTCAATGCGGGTGTTACCTACACCGATGCGTCCTATCCGGACGATTGCGCGACCGATGCCGATCCGCTGCGGGTGCGCAACCTGTGCGGTGCTCCGCTCACCAACGCCCCGGAATTCGTGTCGATCGTCGGCACGACCTATCGCGGTGATATCGGCAACAGCCTGAGCTTCTTCCTGAACGGCCAGATCCGTGCGGAGAGCGATCGTCGCACCTCGACGCAGCCGCGCGAAGTGCCGACAACCGCAGCAGATCTCGGCAACACGCCGCTGCTGCCGTTCGATTACCAGGACGGCAACATCAAGATCAACCTGCGCGCCGGTATCGGCGGAGCGGATGAACGCTGGGGTATCGAAGGTTGGGTCACCAACCTCACCAACGTCGTCACGCGCGGTGTGACCTTCAACACGACCCTGCGGTCGGGTTCGCGGTCTGCCTTCACGCAGGAACCGCGGATGTATGGTGTGACGGTCCGCGGCAAGTTCTGATCGCGGGACATGTCGATGAATTGGGGGCGGCCTTCGGGTCGCCCCTTTTTCGTTGCGGGTAGCGGCCGGCGTTCTAGCCCTGCCGTCTTGGGCCCAGATAGCCGAACAGGTAGGCGGCAACCTTGCGCATCTGGATTTCCTCCGCGCCTTCGGTGATCCGGTAGCGGCGGTGGTGGCGATAGATATGCTCGAACGGCTTGTGGCGTGAATAGCCGATCCCGCCATGCACCTGCATCGCGCGGTCGGCAGCTTCGCAGACCAGGCGGTTCGCCCAGTAATTGCACATGGACACCTTGTCGGAGATCGTCCGCTCGATCTCCTCGTGCGGCATATTGTCCATTTCCCAGGCAGTCTTGTAGATCAACAAACGCAGCATTTCGCATTGCGTCGCCAGTTCGACCAAGGGGAACTGGATCGCCTGGTTGCGCGCCAATTCCTCGCCGAAGGGTTTGCGTTCACGCGCGTATTTCACGCTCTCCTCGACGCAATAGGTTGCTGCGCCAAGGCTGCTCGCGGCCTGCCGGATGCGGTTCTGGTGGACGAAGCTCTGCGCCAGCGCGAGGCCGCGACCTTCTTTGCCAAGGATCGCGCTATCGGGCACCCATACATCGGTGAAGCTTAAGCGCGGATGGTCGGTGGGCATGTTGAAGGTCCACATCCACTCTTCGATCTCCAGTCCTTCGGTCGGATTGGGGACGAGGAAACAGGTAATCCCGCGCGCCGCGCCGTCTTCACCGTCCGTGCGGGCGAAGAGCGCGCAGTGCGTGGCGACATGCATGCCGGTGATCCACATCTTCTCGCCGTTGATCCGCCAGCCGTCGACACCGTCGCGCGTTTCGCGCACCGCGCGGGTTTCCATGTGGGTGGCATCCGAACCGTGGTCGGGCTCCGTCAGGCCGAAGGCGACGCGCCGCGTGCCCTCGAAACCGCCGAGAATGAATTCTTCTTTCTGTGCCTCTGTCCCGAAGGTCTCGAACATGGCGACGAAGGGGAAATTCCCGACAATACTGTGTTCGTTCTGGAGGTCGTTGTGCAAGCCGAGCCCACGCTGCGCGAAACGGTCGCGGATGACTGCCATCCACAGGTTCGACCCGTCCTTGCCGCCGTATTTCTTCGGCGCGGAAAAGCGCCAGTGGCCGGCCTCGTCCGCCACTTTGCGTGCCTGGCGCAGCAGGTCTTCCCACTCGTGGTTCGGTAAGCCGCCCCGTTCCCAGTCGGTGCGCGCATTTTCGCGGCGGTGGTCGAAGAAACGGATGTTGTCGTCCTTCGCGACCAGCGGTTCGATCTTAGCCTCGATGAAGGAAACGAGTTCGGCGTAGTAGTCCTCGAGGTCCTGCGGAATGCTGAAATCCATCAATCGTCTCCGATCCATTGGCGCCGCGCCACCGCGAGCGAGGGGTATTTGGGCACATCCGCCGAAAGTTTTGCGAAGGCCATCTCGCGCAATTCGGCGAGCAAGCCGGGGGACGCGAGATCGATTTCGCCTTCCAGCAGTGCCTCGGCAAGCTCGGCATCACCTTCGACCGGCATGAGCGCATCGTCCCGGGCGATCATCCCCAGAGCGTTACGGGCAACCGCGAGCTGGAAGCGGTCGTGTCCTTCCATGCGGTCCTTGATCGTCGCGAGCCATTCCGAGATGGCCGTCGCGATTTCACCGCTGGTCGCCTCTCCCTGCGCCTTGGGCGCTTCGGGCGCAGCGATCGACTGGCCGCGTTCTTCCTCCGGTGCATCCTCCTCCAGCAACAGCAGTAGGTCCAGTTCCTGCTCACTGGTCCGGCGCGAAATGACCACGCGTTCCAGCATGCGGTCGTCGCCGCTGCGCCAGTAACTCGCCATCTTGAGGCAGCCCAGCGCCCACCAGACGGTGCGATAGACAGTCCAGAAGCGGAACCGGGCCGGATCGACGGTTCTGCCGCCAGCCGCCTCATATGCCGCGAAGTAATCTTCCAGCGAGCCGAGGCCGAGGGCCGGACGATCGTACCCACCGAAACGCCAAACGGCCATGCATCCGAAGGCGAGGTCTTCGTGCCAGTCCCCGAAATGCGCCAGCTCCCAGTCGAGCACGCCGGTCAGGTGGCTGTCCTCGGCAAGTAGATTGCCCAGCCGGAAATCGCCATGATTGAGAACCGGATCGACCGGGTCGGGCAGATTGTCCATTAGCCAACGCAGGCCCAGGGCAATGATCGGCCTGTCGCCGGCTGCATCCTCAAATTGCTGGCGCAGGTTCGCCACCGCTTCGGCGTAATCCATGACGGGGACATCGTCCGGAAGATCGCTAGCGCGGAGCGAATGGATGCGGGCGAGATCTCCGGCAGCCTCGACCAGAATTTGCCGCTGGGCGTCCATCGACTGGATTGCGCGCGGATCGGGCGTGCCGGGCAGCGCTTCCATGATGAAGCCGGAGCCAAGGCCGTCGCTTTCCTCCAGGACACCGGCAATGCGGGGCGCGGTCACGCCCTTCTTTTGAGCCGCCTCGATGATTGCCGCTTCGGTGGCATGGCCGAACGGGCGCTCGGTCATGAACGCCATGCTCGGCGCGCGGCGCAAGACGTAGTCCTTGCCGCCCGCGTGGAAGCGCCAGCTCTCCATTGTGGCGCCGCCGGTCAGGCGTAGCGCTTCGCCGGGCGTTCCAAGGCCGAGGCGTGCGCACGCCTGTTCGAGTCCCGTGTGCATTGCGTCCGATTTTCCCCCTTGGTCCATAGTGGGTGTATGTGCCCCATGACTGCCGCGCCCTCAAGGATGGTCTCGCACGGTTGCATGGCTGTCGCCCTTCGCTAGGGGTGGGGCGTTAACGAAGCGGGATGAAGAGAAAGCGAATGACCGATCGTCAGCTGAAAAATGCTTTCCCTGCCGCGGTCGGGCCGAAATCTTGATATCGTTCGACGAAGCCAGCGCGATCCTGCGCGAAGCGGCACGGCCCCTGGAAGAGGTGCTGGTCGCGATCGGGGAGGCTGCCGGACTGCGTCTTTCGCGCTCCGTCGAGGCCCGCATGGATGCACCGCGTTTCAATGTCTCCGCGATGGATGGATACGCTGTGCGCGATGCCGACCTTCCCGGACCTTTGCGCGTCGTCGGCAAATCCTATGCCGGTTCGCAAGCGCTACAGGCTATTTCGCAGGGCGAAGCGGTCCGCATTTTCACTGGCGCGCCGGTTCCCGAGGGTGCCGATCGCGTGCTGGTGCAGGAGATCGTCGAGACGCGGGGCGAGCAGCTCGAGATCGTCGGCGAATATGGCGAAGCGCGGCACATCCGCGCCCGGGGGTCGGACTTTCGCGAAGGCGAGACCTTGCTGGAGGCAGAGACACGGTTGGGGCCACGGCAACTGGTCGCTGCTGCCGCCGCCGATTGCGCAGAGGTCTGGGCGTGGCGGGCACCGCGGATCGCGATCCTAGCCACCGGGGATGAATTGGTCGCGCCCGGCACAGCTAGCGACCGTCCCGGCGCCTTGCCCGACAGCATCACGCCGGCCCTTGCCGAGATGGCCCGCCAGTATGGTGCGACGATCGTCGGCAGCGAGGTCGCACCGGACGATCCCGACAGGATCGAGGAACTGGCCGCCCGATTGCTTGACCGGTGCGATGTCCTGGTAACGATCGGCGGCGCATCGGTGGGAGAGCGCGATTTTGCCAGTCGTTCGATAGAAGGAGGTAACTTTCGCACTCTCTTTTCCAGGATCGCAATGCGCCCGGGCAAGCCTGTCTGGTGCGCGAAGGGTGATGGTGAGCGCTTCGTTCTCGGCCTGCCGGGCAACCCGACGTCTGCGCTCGTCACTGCGCGGCTCTTCCTCGCTCCGCTTGTCACCGCGCTTGCGGGTGGAAGTTACGACGAGGTGCTGGACTGGCGAGAACTCGCACTGGCGGAGGACCTGCCCGCCCCCGGTCCTCGCGAACATTTCGGGCGCGGCGCTCTCAGCAAGGGGAAGGCACTGCCCTTCGCCAACCAGCAATCGGGGGCGCAGGCCTTGCTGGCAAAGGCCGATCTGCTCCTGCGTCAAACCGGAGGATCCGGCGGTCTTTCGGCAGGGCAGTCCATTCAGGCGCTCGACTTCTGACCGGGCGTAGCTACTCTCCTGGCATGCATGATGCGGCGCCCCTGATCGACGGCTTCGGCCGGCGGATCGACTACGTGAGGATGTCGGTCACCGACCGGTGCAACTTGCGGTGCACCTATTGCATGGCAGAGGACATGCAGTTCCTGCCCCGGCGCGACCTTTTGACGCTGGAAGAGCTTGCGGGACTTGCGCGCCATCTCGTCGCTCGCGGCGTGAAGCGCATCCGCCTGACGGGTGGAGAGCCGCTGGTCCGGCGCGGATTTCTCAACCTCGCGAGGGAACTCGGCGCCCTTCGCGCAAATGGGCTGGAAGAGCTCACCCTGACAACCAATGGCGTCCTCCTGTCCCAGATGGCGGAAGAGCTTTTCGCGGCCGGGATCGAGCGGATCAATGTGAGCCTCGATACGCTCGCCCCGTCGCGCTTTGCCGCGATTACGCGGGGCGGGGATGTGGCGCGCGTGATCGAGGGGATCGATGCAGCGCGTGCGGCAGGCATTGCGGTCAAGATCAACATGGTCGCCATGCGAGGCGTGAACGATACCGAGTTCGTATCCATGGCGCGCTGGTGCGGCGAGCGCGGCTGCGACTTGTCACTGATCGAGACCATGCCGCTCGGCGAAGTGGAGGGTGAGCGGGCCGACACGTACCTGCCCCTCACGCACGCGCGCGCGGCTCTCGAACGCGAGGTGACCCTGATGCCGACGAGCTACCAGACGGGCGGTCCGTCGCGCTATTTGGAGGTGGCCGGGACCGGGCGCCGGATCGGCTTCATCACGCCGCTGAGCGAGAATTTCTGCTCTTCCTGCAACCGCATCAGGATCGCGGCCACGGGCACGGTTTATGGCTGTCTGGGGCACGACCAGAAGGTCGAGTTGCGGAACATCATGCGTGAAGGCGGCGAGGGCGCGCTCGATGCGGCGATGGACGCGCTCCTGGCAGGCAAGCCCCGGCGGCACGACTTCGATATTGCGGCCGATACGCCTGCGACCTCCCGCCATATGAGCGTTACCGGAGGCTAGACGCGAAAAGCGTTGCAATTGCGAACCGTTTCGACTTGTCTCCGGGTCAGAGAGAAATCGAGATCGTGGAGAGAGAAGAATGGCCGAACACGCCGCACACGGACCGCTGACCGGATTGAAGGTGGTGGAGTTCCAGGGGATCGGCCCGGGACCGCACGTGGCCATGATGCTGGCGGATCTCGGCGCGGAAGTCGTGCGGATCGAGCGTCCGGGACACCAGCCGATGAACCCCGTCGTAGAACGGGCCCGCCATCGTGCCGCCGTCGACCTCAAGAGCGAGGAAGGACAGCAATTCGTCCATGAGGCGTTGAAGCATGCGGACGTTCTGGTCGAAGGCTTTCGTCCCGGCGTGATGGAGCGGCTGGGCCTTGGCCCCGATGTGTTGCTCGAAGCCAATCCGCGCCTCGTCTATGCGCGCATGACCGGATGGGGGCAGGACGGTCCGCTGGCGCAGGCTGCCGGGCACGACCTCAATTATATCGCCATCACCGGCGCACTCGATTCCATCGGGGCGAAGGGCGAACTGCCGATCCCGCCGCAGAACCTCGTCGGCGATTTCGGGGGCGGGTCGATGTATTGCGCCATGGGTATTCTCGCCGCGCTCTACGAGCGTGAGCGCAGCGGCAGGGGACAGGTCGTCGATGCGGCGATCGTCGATGGCGTGACCAGCCTGATGAGCTTTTTCTACGGACAGCCGCACAGCGCCCTGCGGACAACCGAACGCGGCGCTGGGCTGCTCGGCGGGGCGGCGCATTTCTATCGCTGCTACACCTGTGCGGATGGCAAGGAAGTCAGCGTCGGTGCGATCGAGCCGCAATTCTATGCCGAACTGCTTCAGCGCGCGAATGCCCCTGAGGAATTGCGCGAAGGGCAGATGAACCCGGCGAACTGGGACGATTACACCGAGAAGCTCGCGGCCCTGTTCAAGACGAAGCCGCAGGCGGAATGGGTCGAACTGCTCGAAGGCACCGATGCCTGTTTCGCCCCGGTCGTCCCGCTCGACGAGGCGAAGGATCATCCGCACATGAAGGCGCGCGGTGCTTTCGTCGAACATGGCGGTCGCTCGCACACGGCGCCCGCTCCGCGCTTCGACCGCACGCCGGGCACGATCCGCGACAGTGCACAGGACGGCGAAGAGGTGGTGGCGCGCTGGTCGCAAGGGAGCTAATGGACCGCGCATAAGGAGAGAAATTCCCATGCGCGATTGCACCAAGTTCTACATCGACGGCCAGTGGGTCGACCCGGTCACTGAGAATACCCAGCCGGTCGAGAACCCCGCAACGGAAGAAACCATCGGCCACATCAGCTTCGGCAGCGCGGCCGATGTCGACAAGGCGGCCAAGGCCGCGCGCCGTGCGTTCGAGACGTTCAGCCAGACGAGCAAGGAAGAGCGCCTTACCCTGCTGCGCGCGATCCAGGCCGAGATCGCCAATCGCAAGGACGATCTCGCGCTGGCGGTCTCCGACGAGATGGGCGCGCCGATGAGCCTCGCGAACGGCCCGCACACCGGCCTCCTCGCAGGCCACTGCCAGACCGCAATCGAAGTGCTGGAAAAGTTCGAATTCGAACGCCAGGACGGCCCGACGCTCCATATCTGGGAGCCGATCGGCGTGGTCGGCATGATCACCCCGTGGAACTGGCCGCTGAACCAGATCGCCTGCAAGGTCTTCCCCGCGCTGGCGACCGGCAACACGATGATCCTCAAGCCGAGCGAGATCGCACCGTTCGACGCCTATATTTTCGCGGAGATCATGGATGCCGCTGGCGTTCCGGCTGGCGTGTTCAACCTCGTGAATGGCGATGGCCCCGGCGTGGGTGAAGCCATCTCGGGCCATCCCGACATCGACATGGTCAGCTTTACCGGCTCGACCCGTGCGGGCGTGCTCATTGCCAAGAACGCCGCCGATACGGTCAAGCGCGTGGCGCAGGAATTGGGCGGCAAGAGCCCCAACATCATCCTCGACGACAGCGCCTTCACCCAGTCGGTCATGCGCGGCACCACCGCGATGATGGGCAATTCGGGCCAGACCTGCACGGCACCCAGCCGCATGCTCGTGCCTCACAAGCGCATGGAAGAAGCCAAGGCTGCGGCCAAGGAAGCTGCCGATGGTGTCATTCCTGGCGACCCCAAGGGCAATGCCACCATCGGCCCGGTCGTGTCGAAGGCCCAGTGGGACAAGATCCAGGGCCTCATCGAAAAAGGCATCGAGGAAGGCGCGACGCTGGTCGCGGGCGGTCCCGGAAAGCCGGAAGGCCTCGAGACCGGCCATTACGTCAAGCCGACCGTCTTCGCCGATGTCACCAACGACATGACCATCGCGCGCGAGGAAATCTTCGGGCCGGTCCTCGCGATGATCGGCTATGACGATTACGAGGACGCGATCCGCATCTCGAACGACACCGAATACGGCCTCGCCAGCCACATCATGGGCGAGGATATCGAGACCGCGAAGAAGCTCGCCAAGCGCATCCGTGCAGGCCGTGTCGCCATCAACGGCGGCTACGACATGAACGCGGCGTTCGGCGGCTACAAGAAATCGGGCAACGGCCGCGAATGGGGCGAGTGGGGCTTCCACGACTTCCTCGAAGTCAAGGCCGTCATGGGGCATAGCTGATGGCGGGCCGGCATTTTGACGAATGGCAGGTCGGCGACAGACTGACCCATGAAATCCGGCGTACGGTGACAGAGGCGGACAACCTCTTCTTCACCGTGATGACCCACAATCCGCAGCCGCTCCACCTCGACGTGGAAGCGGCCAAGGAAAGCGAGTTCGGGCAAATCCTCGTCAACGGGACTTATACCTTCTCGCTGATGGTCGGCCTGAGTGTGGGCGACACAACGCTCGGCACGCTGGTCGCGAACCTCGGTTACGACAAGCTGGTGATGCCCAAGCCGGTGTTCATCGGAGACACGCTGCATGCCACCAGCGAGGTCATCGCCCTGCGCGAAAGCAAGTCGCGGCCCGACACCGGCATCGTTACCTTCCTGCACGAAGCGGTAAACCAGCGCGGCGAAGTGGTCTGCCGCTGCGAACGCTCGGCCCTCCTGAAAAAGAAGGGCTGACCCTCGCCTGCACCCCTTTTCGCCCTTCGCGCGTTGAAGGGCGAAGGGGAGCGCAATGGCCGAAGAAAAATCCCAGTCCGAACCCGATGGCGTCGAGAGCGTTCTGGGCGAACTCGACGACCTGACGACCAAGAACGACAAGGTTTGTGTCGGCGACGTCCTCGACGATTTCGGCGGGCGCAGTTTCGGCCCCTTCATCATGATCCCGGCCCTGCTGGAGATCACGCCGGTCGGCGGCATTCCCGGCGTGCCGAGCTTCCTTGCCGCGGTCATCGCGCTGATCGCCGTGCAACTCCTGTTCGGCAAGGAGCATATCTGGATGCCGCAATGGCTCCAGGAACGCGCAGTCGAAAGCAAGAAGCTCCACAAGGGCATCGCCAAGCTGCGCGGGATCGCCCACTGGCTGGACGAACACAGTCACGGACGCCTCGAGGGACTTACCGAGGGCGTGTGGATCAAGATCGCGGCGGTGGTCATCCTGTTGCTGTGCGCAACTGTCCCGCCGCTCGAAGTCCTGCCGTTTGCCAGCAGCGCGCCCATGCTGGCGATCGCCGCCATCGGCCTGGCGCTGACGGTCCGCGACGGGGTCATCATGCTCGCAGCACTTGCGCTCGCCATCGCGGCGATCGGCGGCGGCACCTATTATTACTACACTTCGGACGAAGAGGGTTCGGGCGGCGGCATGGCCATCATCCAACCCGCTGCCTATCGCATAGTTGCTTGACGTAAACGCGATTGCTCTTGCACATTCCCCAGCGGATGAGGGGATGATGCATGGACTTTCGTATCGGCGTAATCGCGAGCGCTCTGGTGCTGGCAGGCTGCGACCTTATGAGCGGTGGGGGCGTCAGCGAGGAGCAGCGCGGTGACGGCACCGATACCATCGAACTGGCCGAGTTTCCCGACCGGCCCTATTGGGGCGACACCCACCTCCATACCGATGTTTCGGTCGATGCCTTCGGCTTCGGCGTGCGGCTCGGCCCGGAAGACGCGCTGAAGTTCGCGCGTGGGGAAGAAGTCACCGCGACCACCGGCATGAGCGCACAGCTCGACCGGCCGCTCGATTTCCTCGTCATTGCCGATCACTCCGATGCGATGGGGGCGACCCGCAGGCTCTATGATGCACCGCGCATGATGGTGCGCGACCCCACGCTGCGCCGCTGGCGCGACATGATGCACGAAAGCTCCGACCAGTCGACCCGCGCGGTGGCGGAACTCATTACCGCAGCTGCAAATGACGAGATACCCGAGGCGCTTCGCGATCCCGAGCGCCAGGCCAAGGCGACGCGCGAATTGTGGGACCGGCACCTGGGCCTGCTCGACCGCTATAACGAACCCGGCAAGTTCACAGCCTTCGCCGGCTTCGAATGGACGCTGATGCCGGGCGGAAACAACCTCCACCGCGTCGTCATGTTTCGCGACGGCAGCGCGCGGACCGCGCAGGTCCTGCCCTATCCGGGACTGGACGGCGATGTCACCGGCCTGTGGGATTACATGGATTCCTACGAACAGAGCACCGGCGGCAAGGTGCTGGCCATCCCGCACAATTCGAACCTGTCGAACGGCAAGATGTTCGAATTCTCGGGCCCCGACGGCGGACCGATGGACGCCGATTACGCCCGCCGCCGCGCGCGCCACGAACCGGTGGTCGAGGCAACGCAGATCAAGGGCGACAGCGAGACGCACCCCTTTCTGTCACCCAATGACGAATATGCCAGCTTCGGCGTGGCGGGATGGGAGCTGGGCAATCTGCCGCTCACCGCGCGCAGTACGCCGGACATGTTCGCGGGCAGCTATATCCGCTCGGCCCTCTTGCGCGGCCTGACGCTGGAACAGCAAATGGGCGAGAATCCCTATGCCTTCGGCCTGATCGGATCCACCGACAGCCACACCGCGCTGGCCACGGCGGACGACGACCAGTTCTTCGGCAAGCATACCGGCAACGAACCGCGCGCCGACCGCGCAATGGCGGCGCAGAACCTTGGCACAAGGCAGGGCCGTTTCGGCTGGCACTATCTCGCCAGCGGCTATGCGGCAGCCTGGGCGCGCGGCAACACGCGCGCGGAGATCTTCGATGCCTTCATGCGGCGCGAGGTCTATGCAACGACCGGCCCGCGCATGGTGGTGCGCCTCTTCGCAGGTTTCGATTTCGGCGAAAGCGACTGGGAAGGCGACTGGGTGCGCGCAGGCTATACGCGCGGCGTCCCCATGGGCGGCGACCTGGTGGATGACGGCAGGGCGCCGACCTTCCTCGTCAGCGCGTTGAAGGACCCCGACGGGGCCAATCTAGACCGGGTGCAGATCGTGAAGGGCTGGGTCGATGCGAACGGCGCGGAGCAGGAAAAGGTGTTCGACGTCGCGTGGAGCGCGCGCCCCATGGATGCCGCCTCCAACTCGCCCGTGCCGCCGGTGGGCGATACGGTGAACCGGTCCGAGGCGACCTATGAGAATTCGATCGGCGCGGCTGAATTGCGCGCCACCTGGACCGATCCCGAATATCGCCGGGGCCAGCGCGCCTTCTACTATGTGCGCGTGCTCGAAATCCCCACGCCGAGCTGGGTGCTCTACGATGCCAAGCGCTTCGGCCTGACGCTGCCGAGAGAGGTGGTGCAGGCCAACGTCATCCAGCAGCGGGCCTATTCCTCGCCCGTCTGGCTGCGTCCCCGCGGCACCCCGGGCGATGCACCGCCGATCATGCGATGATGCGCCGCCTGCTGCGCGATCCGCTCGCGCATTTCCTGGTGGCGGGGGCTGCTATCTGGGCCGCGCTGTCCTTTGCGGGCGAGCCGGTCGATCCGGCCGAGCGGACCATTGCGCTCACGAAAGAGGAGCAGGCGAACCTCGCGCTTGGCTTCGAGCGCACGATGGGCCGCCCGCCCACCGATGCGGAGCTGGATGCGCAGATCGAAAGCTGGGTGCGCGAAGAGGTGCTCTACCGCGAGGCGCTGCGACTTGGACTCGATGCGGGCGATCCGGTCGTGCGGCGGCGATTGTCGACCAAGATGGACGATCTGGCAGGGGCCGAGGTGGAAACCGCCCGGCCGAGCGAGGAGACGCTGGCGGCGTGGCTGCGCGACCATCCCGGCCGGTTCGCGCAAGGCGAGCGGTTCACCTTCTCGCAGGTATATTTCCGGAGCGAAGATGCGCTGCACGAAGCGCTCGACGCAGCGGGAGATGCATACGGGGACGCCATCTCGCTGCCGGAGCGCATGACCGATGCCAGTTATGCGGACATCAAGGCGGTCTTCGGATCGCAATTCGCGTCGCAGATCGCCCGGATGCATGAGACCTCCGGTGCGCAGGTGACGTCGGGCTACGGCTACCATCTCGTCGACATCGAAGAGCGTGTCGAGGGGCGGCAACAGCCCCTGTCGGAAATCCGCGACAGGGTGGAGGCCGACTGGCGTAGCTCGACTGCTGCCGCGCGGCGCGCAAGGGCATTCGAGCTCCTGCGCGAAGCCTACCGGATCGAGGTCGAATGATCCGCTGGCTGCTGGCGCTCGCCGTCCTCCTCATCGCAAGCCCCGCCTTGGCGGACGAGTTGCGGCCCGTCTCGATCCAGCTGGAGCAGGTCGACGAGGAGCGCTGGAACCTCGGCTGGAGGCAACCGCTCGCTTCGCCGCAGGCCGACCGGACCGCGCGTCCGGATTTGCCGGAAATCTGCGATTTTCCGGGCGAGCCGGTGCTCGATAATTCCGCGCTCGCGGTGGCCGGACGCGCGCAAGTCACCTGCGAGGGCGATATTGCCGGGAGCCGCGTCGGCTGGCCCGCCCTCTTCGGACAAGGCGATGCGATCCTGCGCGTGGCCCCTCTGGATCGACCGGTCCAGGTCTACCGCCTGACCGCTCAAGAACCCTACGCCGAGGTCGAAGCGCGGCCATCAAGCATGCAGGTCTGGCGCGGCTATTTCGTGATCGGGGTGGAACATATCCTGGCGGGATGGGACCATTTGCTGTTCGTGATCGCGCTCGTCCTGCTGGTCGGGCGGACTTGGCCGGTGGTCAAGGCGGCGACGGCCTTCACGGTGGCGCATTCGATCACGCTTGCGGCGACGACGCTGGGGGTCACCGGCTTGCCGCAGCGTCCGGTCGAGGCCTTGATCGCGCTCTCGATCGTGTTTCTCGCGGTCGAGATCGCGCGCGGCACGAAGGATACGATCACGCGCCGCCTACCGTGGCTGGTCGCCTTCGCCTTCGGCCTCCTCCACGGCTTCGGTTTCGCAGGAGCCCTGCGCGAGATAGGCTTGCCGGAAGGCGAGGTGCCTGCAGCGCTCGTCAGCTTCAATCTCGGCGTAGAGGCAGGGCAGCTGCTGGTGATCGCCGCCGTCCTCGCTGCCTTGGCAGTGATCCGGCGCGTGCGGGCAGGGGCCGAAGCGCCCGCCTTGCGTATCGCCTCCTACGCCATCGGCATTACCGGGGCCTACTGGCTGGTGGACCGCGTGATCGGCTGAGTGTCGCCGCCCAGCGCCTGCCACAAAATCACCCGTGCGCGCTCCGCCCGTCCAAGGGCCGCAGCCGCGCGTTCGCCGCTGGCATCGGCCGCACGGCGGGCTTCTAGAACGGTCAGGAAATCGGCAAGGCCTGCGCGTTGCCGCACTTCGGCGAGCGAGGCGGCGCGTTGCAGGCTGGCGGCTTCCTGCGCGGCAGCGGCGGCTTCGCGGTCGGCGGCAGCGACGAGACCATAGGCCCCTTCCGCATCGCCGAGGGCGGTGTAGACGGCACCGCGATAGGCTTCGAACGCAGCGCGTTTTTCGGCAGCGGCACCGTCGATCTCGGCCTCGATCCGTCCGAAATCGAGCAGGGGTGCGGCCGCGGACGCGGCTAGGCTACCGATAATGGAATCGCTGTCGAACAGGTCGCCCGGGCTGAAGGCCAGCAGGCCAATGGCGGCCGACAGGTCGAATACCGGGAAGCGGCGGCGGGCGGCTGCGGCCAGTTCCGCATCTTCCGCGGCGAGCGTCGCTGCGGCGGCAAGAACATCCGGGCGATTGGCAAGCAGGGCGCTGGGCAGGGTGGCGGGCGCAGCAGGCAGTCCGCTTTCGCGAGGCGACATCGCCAGGGCCGAGCGAACCTGGGCGCCGCCCTGCGCGGTCAGGGTGACGAGGCGGCCGATCAGGCGGGCTCGCTCACTCTCCAATGCAGCGAGGCGGCTGCGCGAGGCGTCTGCCGCACTTTCCGCTCTCACGCGGTCGAAGCCGGGCGCGATGCCCGCATCTTCGCGCACCCTGGACAGACGGGCGAGCTCTTCGGCTGCGGCAAGGTCGTCCTGGATGGCGCCGGCCCTTGCATCGAGCGTGCGCCAGTCGATCACGCTGGCGGCGATCTCCGCGAGCAGGGAGTTGCGCACCCCGCGGGCGCTGGACGATGCGGCATCGATCCGGGCGAGCGCTGCGCGTTCCTGTGCGCGCAGGCGGCCGAAGATGTCCGGGTCCCAGCGCGCGGTGACATTGGCGGCATAGGACAGTTGTTCGGTGTCGAACGCGATAGCGGACGGCAGGTCGCCGCCGAATTGCGCCGGGTTGCTGCGGCGCCCCTCGACCGTTGAATTCGCGCCCACGGAGGGAAGGCGGTTCGCGCCCCGCAGGTCTGCGCCTGCACGCGCCTGGTCGATCCGCGCTAAAGCCTCGCCCAGCGTGGGCGAACTGGCGAGAGCCTGCGCGGCCAGCGTGTCGTAGGCAGGATCGTCAGCCGGAAGCAGGTCGGCGAGGCCGGTCGCCGAGGCGGCGTCGGGAGCGAACAAATATTCCGGCGGCAGGACCGGTGTGGGTGTGGCGATTTCGGGCGGCGGCCCGGCAACGCACCCGGCCAGCGCCAGCGCGCAGGTGGAGGCGAGTAGCAGGCGCATCATTCGCCGCCCTTGGCCGGGATATAGGCATCGACCTGCTGGCCGACCCGGAACAGCGTCTCGCCCGTCGATGCCGCTTCGGGCAATTCGTAGAGCACTTGCAGCACCCGCACGTCGACGCGCTCGGCAGCGGAATTGGTCAGCGAGCGCTTGGGTACCACCAGCGGTTCGGCGCGCACGAAGGTCGCTTCTACCTGCTGGTCGGATGCGCCACGCGGGCTGACGGTCGCCGCTGCGCCCATGTCGAGGCGGGGCGCCTGCTCCTCGTCGATATCGATCCGGACATAGAGCGGCTGCGTCTGGCCCATCTCGATAAAGGGCTGCGATCCGCCGCCGCCCATGGTGCTGACATATTCGCCCTTGCGGATATTCACCGCCAGGATCTCGCCCGCGATGGGGGCGCGGACGGTCAGGCGGCCGATTTCGGTCCGCGCGCTGGCGGCCCGCGCCTCGGCGGCTTGCAAGCGGGCACGGGCAAGTGTCAGGCGCTGGGCAGCGGCGCTCGCTTCGCCTTCGGCGCGGATTACTTCGGAACGGCTGACGGCGGCGGGATCATCGACATTGCGATAGAGTGCCAGTTGCTGCGATGCCGTGGCGCGCGCGGTCTCCGCCTCGGAAATCGCGGCGCGCGCTTCGCCGATGGCGGCTTCCGCTTCGCGCAGGGCAGAGCGGGCTGCGCGGTCGTCCACCGTGAACAGCGTCTGGCCCTCGCTCACGCGGTCGCCGGGCTGGACGAAGAGGCCGGTGACGAGGCCCGACAAGGCCGAGCCGATCTGCACCACCTCGCTCGACGGTTCGACCACGCCCGATCCGGCGACGCGTGGCGCATCGGCCAGCTGTTCGGGGGCGCGCGGCGGCTCGTTTTCCGGCTCGGACAATTCGCGATCGGGCAGGCCCGAGACGATGAAGACAATGGCGAGCAGCAGCGCCAGCCCGGCGATGGCGGGCAGCACCTGCCGGGAAAAGCTGAGATTGCGGAGATTGAAAGCCATATCAGTGTTCCTCGGGCATTTCGGTGCCGTCATGGATGATCTTGCCGTCCTCGAGCACGAGGATGCGGTCGGCGAGATCGAAAACGCGATTGTCATGAGTGACGATGATGCAGGCGCGATCTTCGGCGACGGCCACTTCGCGCAAGAGGTCCATCACCCGCCTGCCGGATGATGCGTCGAGCGCGGCGGTGGGTTCGTCGCACACCACCAGGCGTGGTTCGTGGACGAGCGCGCGGGCGATGGCGACGCGCTGCTGCTGTCCGCCCGAAAGCTGGTTCGGCAGCTTGTCGGCCTGGTCCGCGATATTGAGCTTGGCCATCATTTCGACCGCACGTTCGCGGGCCTCGTGACGGTCCATGCCCTGTGCAATCAGCGGGACGGCGGCATTGCTGGCCGCATCGATGGCCGGGATCAGATTGTACTGCTGGAAGATGAAACCGATGTTGTTGAGGCGGAACTCGACCAGTTCGGTATCGCTCAACTCGTAAATGTCGGTGCCGAAGACCTGCACCTCGCCCTCGGTCGGCCAGAGGATCCCGCACATGATCGAGATCATGGTCGTCTTGCCCGAACCGCTTTCCCCCACGAGATAGGTCAGCTCGCCCGCGCGGATGTCGAGGTCGATGCCGTGCAGGACGGTTATCGTCTGCTGGCCGGCCTTGAAGTCGCGGGTGACGCCGCGCGTGCAGATGGCGGGGGCCTCGCTCACCGGAACACCGCCGCAGGTTCGGTCTTGAGGACGTTGCGCAGCGCCAGCCAGCCGGTCAAAGCCAGAATCAGCGTCACCGCGACCAGGCTGATGATCGGAATCTGCCAAGGGATGTAGAAGCCCTTGAAAGTCGGGTTGGCCGAAAAACTCCAGATGAAGGCCAGCGTGCCCAACACGCCGAGGCCGTAGCCGACGAAGCCGACCAATGCGGCCTGCGCGGCCACCATCTTGCGGATCTTGCCATTGGTGACGCCGATCGCCTTCAGCGCCCCGAACTGCTTGATATTGTCGCGGATGAAGAGGCTGAAGGTCAGGCCGACGATGGCGACCCCGACGATGAAGCCGAGCGCGACGGTGATCCCGAAATTGAGCGGGATGCCGGTATTCTCGATAATGAAATCGACGCCGTCGCGGGCGAATTCGTCGCGCGTCTGCGCCTTCAGTCCCGTCTCGCGCTCGATCTTTTCCGATAGCGCCTTGGCCTGCGAGGGGTCTTCCGCGCCGACCAGCACGAAGGACAGGCGGTTGCGCGTACCGGGCACGTAATTCAGCGCCTGGCTATACTTTGTGTAGAGCACGACGGTGCTGGTGAAACTGGGCGTCGCATCGGCAATGCCGCGGATCACGGCGCGCTGGTCGTTCAGTTCCAGCCGCTCCCCGATGGGCGACTGCCCGGGGAACATGCGGGTCATGCCGACGTCGTCGATAATCACGCTGTCGGGCTGGGAGAGGACGTCGGGAGAGCCTTCCACCATGTTCTTGGGCAGGCCGATCAGCGTCGCATCGTCCACGCCGATCACCGCCACGCCTTCAAGGTCGCCGCTCTTGGTGCGCACGCTGGCCTGGGCGCGGATATGCGGCACGGCCCATTCGACACCGGGCACGCCGCGCACCTTGTCGAGCGCGGTGGAAGGAAGGGCATAGGATACGTCGGTCGTGCGGCTGACCGGGTCCATCACCCAGACGTCGGCGCTGGAGACATTGTAGACCCCGCTGGCCCCGCGCTCGAGCAGGTTGACGAAGATCGTCAGCTGCTGGGTGATGAGGAGCGTCGAGAACGCGATGCCGAAGACCAGCCCGTAGAACTTCTGGGCATCCCCGGTCAGCATTCTGATTGCGATCCAGATCACGGCGCTTGGTTGCCTTTGCTGTGCGACTCGTTCATTAGTGAACGCGGGCGTTCAACTGAACGGGACCGTTCACTTTGTCAACTGCTGCTGAAAAGCGATCGATCGGAAGGCCGGCGGACCAGGCCAAGCGGGAAGCGATTCTTGCTGCGGCCGCCCGCTCCTTTTTCGAGAAGGGCTTTGCCGCCACCTCCATCGAGCAGGTTGCTGCGGATGCCGGCGTATCGAAGGTGACGATCTACAATCATTTCGGCGACAAGCAGGCGCTGTTCGCGGCCTCGGTCGACCGTGAGTGTGCGACCATGCGCTCCAGCCTGGAGCTGACCTCGCTGCCGACGGGGACCTTGCGCCAGCGGCTAACCGCGATTGCAGAGGCGATGGTCGCCTTCCTGACGCGCGATGAAATGGTGCAGTTCGACCGGCGCATTGCCGCCGAAACCGAGCGTGATCCCACCATCGGCGAGGCGTTCCTGGAAGCAGGCCCCTACCGTATGCGCACAGCTTTCGCGGGCCTGCTCGACACGATGGTCGCAAGCGGTGAGCTGGCGATCGACGACACTGCGCTCGCGGTCGAACAGTTCGTTTCCATGTGCAAGGGGATGGGCGATCTGGAGCGCCGTTTCGGCCGCCCGGTCGACGCGGAACTGGAGCGCAAACGCATCGATGGCGCCGTCGATGTCTTCTGCCGCGCCTATGCCGTCGAAGAGTGTGATCGGAAATAGGACGAATTGGCGAGCCGTCTAAACTTGCCATTCACCTGCGCGATCCTACATTCTGGTGAGATTGAAAGGAATGTCCGCTCATGCGCGATCAGAATCAGGACCAGCAGCCCGATCCCGAGGGTAACGGCCCTAACCCCTGGCTGAAGAGTCTCCTCGTCTGGGGCGGGGTATTTCTCGGCCTGCTCCTGGTCGTCTCGATGTTCGGCAACTCGTCCGGTGGCGGCGGTACGCCGCTGCTCTATTCCGACTTCAAGGAACGCGTCGCAGCAGGCGATGTGAAATCGGTCGAGATTTCCGACGAGCAAATCACCGGCACGACCAAGGAAGGCGAGGTGTTCAGCACCGTACCGGTCGCCAGCGACACATCTCTGCCCAAGCTGCTGGAAGACAATGGCGTTCAGTATTCGGGCAAGGAAGCTGGCAGCCAGAACATCCTGCTTTACGCGCTCATCAACATGCTCCCCTTCATCCTGATCCTCGGCATCGCGATCTTCGCGCTGCGGCAGGTGCAGAAGGGCGGCGGCGCCGGCGGCGCAATGGGCTTTGGCAAGTCCAAGGCCAAGATGCTCACCGAGAAGCAGGGCCGCGTGACCTTCGAAGACGTGGCCGGCATCGACGAAGCGCGCGAAGAGCTGGAGGAGATCGTCGAGTTTCTCAAGGATCCGAGCCGCTTTTCCAAGCTCGGTGGCCAGATCCCCAAGGGCGCGCTGCTGGTCGGCTCGCCTGGTACCGGTAAGACGCTGCTCGCACGCGCCATCGCGGGTGAGGCGGGCGTGCCTTTCTTCACCATTTCGGGTTCGGACTTCGTTGAAATGTTCGTCGGCGTCGGTGCAAGCCGTGTACGCGACATGTTCGAACAGGCGAAGAAGAACGCGCCCTGCATCGTCTTCATCGACGAAATCGACGCGGTCGGTCGCAGCCGTGGCCATGGCCTCGGCAATTCGAACGACGAGCGCGAGCAGACGCTGAACCAGCTGCTGGTCGAGATGGACGGCTTCGAAGCCAATGAAGGCATCATCATCATCGCGGCGACCAACCGCCCCGACGTGCTCGATCCCGCACTGCTGCGCCCGGGCCGCTTCGACCGCCAGGTTGTGGTGCCGGTCCCCGATATCGACGGGCGCGAGAAGATCCTTGCCGTCCACATGCGCAAGCTCCCGCTCGCTCCCGACGTGAACCCGCGCACCATCGCGCGCGGCACCCCGGGCTTCTCGGGTGCCGACCTTGCGAACCTGTGTAACGAGGCGGCCCTGCTGGCTGCGCGCCGCAACAAGCGTCTCGTCGCGATGCAGGAATTCGAGGACGCGAAGGACAAGGTTATGATGGGTGCGGAACGCCGCTCCATGGTCATGACCGAAGACGAGAAGAAGATGACCGCCTATCACGAGGCAGGCCACGCGCTCGTTTCCATCAATGAACCGGCATCCGACCCGATCCACAAGGCAACGATCATCCCGCGCGGCCGTGCGCTGGGCATGGTGATGCGCCTGCCGGAACGCGACAACTACTCGTACCACCGCGACAAGATGCACGCGAACCTTGCTGTCGCCATGGGCGGCCGCGTGGCGGAAGAAATCATCTTCGGTCACGACAAGGTCTCGAGCGGTGCGAGCGGGGACATCCAGTATGCCACCGACCTCGCGCGCAACATGGTCACCAAGTGGGGCATGAGCGACAAGCTCGGACCCCTCCAGTACGAGCAGAGTCAGGAAGGCTATCTCGGCATGGGCCAGACTGCGCGGACCATGGGCGGCGCGGAAACCAACAAGCTGATCGACGCCGAGATCAAGGAATTGGTCGAAGGTGGTCTCAAGCGGGCGACCGACGTGCTGACCGAGCAGGAGGACAAGCTCCACCTGCTCGCCCAGGCGCTGCTCGAATACGAGACGCTTACCGGTGAAGAAATCGACCAGCTGATGAAGGGCGGAAAGATCGACCGTCCCGATGCTCCGACCGGCCCGGTCGCGGTCAAGCCGACCACCGGCAGCGCCGTGCCCAAGTCGGGCAAGAAGTTCGGCGGAGGAACCGCGCCGCAGGCGGGATAAGGACTCCGTTCGGCTGGCGTTCAGCGCCGCTAGGAAAAGGCTCCGTTCCCGGACAAAGGGAGCGGAGCTTTTTCATGTACAGGCAGATTCTCGGCGGCATTGCCGCACTTACCCTCGCAACCTCCGCACAGGCCGGTCCGGCCGATGTGAATGCGCAGGCGTTCTATGTCGATGCGGTGGAATTGGTGGACAAGGGCATGGGCGCCCTGTTCGACAAGCGCACCAAGCCGCGCATGGCGCAGCTGAAGGCGGCAGGGCAGCTGGCGAGGGAAGAGAACGAGGCCGGGAAAGCCAAGGGCAAGCCGGTCTATTGCGTGAGCGAGGCGGAGCGCAAGAAAGGGCTGGATGCCAAAGCGGCGGTCAGGATCCTTGGTGCGCTGCCGGAAAGCGATCGCCGCAAGATGACGCTGGCCCAGGCCTGGCGCGCGGCGCTGATCCGCGAATACCCCTGCCGCTGAACCGCTGGCGGAAACGCAGACGGCACATCGGGCGTTATGAAGGTCGAACCGTCATAATTGCGAGGATGCCGCACATGAACCGTCTTGCCATTGCCAGCCTGTCTGCCCTTGCCCTTGCGGGCGCTACCGCCTGCTCCGACCAGACGCAGGAGGATGCATCGCGCACAGCCGAACTGGCCGGAGACGATATCGAAGCGAATGCCGCAGTCGTCGGCGAAGTCATCGAGGAAGGCGCGAAGAATGCGGCCGGTGCAGTGAGCGAAGGCGCAGCCGACGTGGAACGGCATATCGAACAAGGCGACAAGGAAACGCCGGACACCGCTCCCATCCTTGGCGACAATCTGAACCAGGATCAGGAAGATCCAGCCGGCTGAGCGGCCTCAGAACGCTCCGAGTACGAGGAGCAGCTGCAGGAACAGCGCCAGGATCACGATGATGAATACGGACATCAGCGCGAGCCGCCAGATCGCCGAGAAGCGCGAGAGGCCATAAGTGCCTCTCAAATGCTTGTAGATATGGATCGGCGGGATGAAGATGCTTGCCAACGCCACGATTTCGCTCGAGATGCCGCTAATCCCCACGATGGTGAGGCCGAGGGTCAGCAGCGTCATGAAACTGAGCGAATAAGTGACGAAAATGGCGTGGTCATACGCCTTGAACTGCCGCTTCCACGCGAACATCAGCCACACGAAGGGTATGGATAGCGGGATCAGTAGCCAGCTGAACTTGTAGAAGTTCGTCTGCAATTTGTAGAGCATCAGCCCCGGGTTCTTGCGCCACTTTTCGACCGCACCGTCGACCCAGTCGACGCCAGAGCCGCTGACCCGCATGGTGGTGCCGTCGACTTTTTCGAGCGGGATGACCATCTCTCCGTTCTGGATCAATTCGTCGCCCGTGCCTTCCTGCCTCAGGAAAGGCACATTCTCCTGCGCCTGGCGCAGCGCCGTGATCTGGTCGGTGTATTCCTGTTGCCGTCGCTCGAGAACCTCCCTGCGCCCCGGATCGAGGTCCGGCTCGGCCAGTTCTTCTTCCGTGCTCTCCAGCAGCTTTTCCCGGCGGTCGAGTTCGGTCGCGGTGAATTCGGCCAGCTCTTCGCTATTGTCGCCCGGAATATCGGTCGGTGCGCTGATCCCGGCCAGCTGGAACACGGCGAACATCAGGAAGATCGAGAACAGGAACAGCGCCATGGGCGACACGAAGCGCATGCGCTCCCCGTCGATATAGCGGCGGGTGAGTTCGCCGGGCTTGAAGAACAGTTTTGGCAGCGTGCGCCAGGTCTTGCCGTCGAAATGCAGCGCGCCATGCATCAGATCGTGCAGGAATGCGCCCATCGTGCGGTGGAGATGCGCTTGCTGACCGCAGGAGTGGCAATGCGCTCCGATCAGTTCGGTGCCGCAATTGAGGCAGGCGTTTTCGGCGAAATGGCCCTTTTGGAGCGGCGTATTACCCGCGCGTCCCGCGCCGCCGCTGACCGCCTTGGCAAAGAGCCCCCCTTCGACGGCCGTCCCCAGACCTTCCCCGATATCGCTCAACCGATCCTCCTGTCGCAGGCGAATCTATGCGTGGATTGCGCGCGCTGCAACGCAAAAGGCCGCCCCGAGGGACGGCCTTTTACCTGACTTGCGAAACTGGGAAGGCGATCAGCCTTCGTAGTCGGCACCGATCGAGGTCGAACGGGTCGGGGCCGAAGCGGTGATCCGCAGTGCCTCTGCCGACTGGCTGAGCGAACCGATTTCGTCCATCTCGTCGTCGTCGTCCGGGAGGATCTTCTGCAGGTTGGTCACCGCAGCTTCCTTGAGGTCCTTGGGCTTGACTGTCTGTTCGGCGATTTCGCGCAGGGCGACGACCGGGTTCTTGTCGCGGTCACGCTCGAGAGTGATTTCCGCACCGCCCGAGATTTCACGTGCCCGCTGGGCAGCCAGCAACACGAGATCGAAACGGTTGGGGATCTTGTCTACGCAGTCTTCGACGGTAACGCGCGCCATTGGGCACTCCGATATATTCTAGAGAATCCGGGAAAGAGGGCCAAATAGGTGCACAGGCGCAAAAGGTCAAGAATTTGCGCCTTTCGCACCAGCCGCTAAGGCAGGGGTGATGGGAGCAAGCGAAATGCAGGGCGAGGCCACTCAATTCCGCGATCCGGAGCCGTTCGAGTTTGATGCTGCCGGCCAGCACCTGGCCTTCTATCCGGCCGGTGCCGATCGCCGCGCCGCGCTGTTCGAGCTGGTCGAAAGCGCAAAAGAGAAGCTCGACGTGTGCTTCTATATCTTTGCCGAGGACACGGTGAGCACCGAATTTCGCGATGCGCTGGTGGCGGCGGCGAAGCGCGGGGTCGACGTCACGCTCATCGTCGACCGGTTTGGGGCGGATGCATCTGATCTTTTCCTGCGCCCGCTGATCGATGCAGGCGGCACCTTCCTGGTCTTCTCCGCCAAGTGGACGCGGCGCTACCTCATCCGCAACCACCAGAAGCTGGTCGTCGCCGACGGCAAGAGGGCGATGTTCGGCGGTTTCAATATCGCCGACGACTATTTCGCGCCGCCCGAAGAGAACGGCTGGAACGACCTCGGCATCGTGATCGAAGGTTCGGCGGTCGAGGGGCTGAACGACTGGTATGCCAAGCTGCGCTCATGGACCGAGCGCGAGGAGCAGCACGCCCGTGAGATCGCGCGTACCGTGCGCGACTGGGAATGGAAGGAACCGGACGCCACCTGGCTTGTCGGCGGGCCGACACGCGGCTTGTCGAGCTGGGCGCGCTGCGTGTCGGACGATCTCGTCGAAGGCGAGCGGCTGGATATGTTCATGGCCTATTTCAGCCCGCCCAAAAAACTTCTGAAGCACATGGGCCGCATCGCGCAGAAGGGCGAGACGCGGCTGGTGATGGCGGGCAAATCGGACAATGGCGCCACCATCGGGGCGAGCCGGTCGCTCTATGATTTCCTGCTGTCGAAGCGGGCCAAGATCTGGGAATTCGTGCCGTGCAAGCTGCACACCAAGCTGATCGTGCTGGACGATTCCGTCTATATCGGCAGCGCCAATTTCGACATGCGCAGCCTCTACATCAATCTGGAGCTGGTGCTGAAAATCGACGATGCCGCGCTGGCTGACCGGATGCGGCAGTTCGTCAGCGATCACATCGCGGCATCGCAGCAGGTGACGATCCCGCTGCACAAGAAGCGCGCGACCTTGTGGAACCGGATCCGCTGGAACCTGAGCTGGCTGCTCGTCTCCGTGGTCGACTACACCGTTACGCGCAGGCTCAACCTCGGCATCTGAACTCTATTCGTAATCGTCGTAGCCGCCGCGCAGTTCGGGCGAGGTGAACTTGGTGAACTCGCTCTGGAACAGCAGAGGCACGTTGCCGGTCGAACCGTGACGCTGCTTGGCGACGATCAGCGTGGCGCGATTGACCAGTTCGAGGTGCCGCGCTTCCCAGTCGGCATATTTCTGGCGCACGTCCTCGCTGCTGGTTTCGTCCGGCGTGTCGGGCTTGAGCGCGTTGTGGTAATATTCGCCGCGGAAGATGAACCACACCATGTCGGCGTCCTGCTCGATCGAGCCGGATTCGCGAAGGTCGGACAGCTGCGGGCGCTTGTCCTCGCGCTGCTCCACCGCACGGCTGAGCTGCGACAGCGCGATGACGGGCACGTTCAGTTCCTTGGCCAGCGTCTTCAAGCCACGGCTGATTTCCGAGATTTCGTTCACGCGGTTGTCGTTTGCGCGGCCCGAACCTTGCAGAAGCTGCAGGTAGTCGACGATGACGAGGCCGATGTCGTGACGGCGCTTCAGGCGGCGGGCGCGGGTGCGCAGCGCGCCGATGGTGAGGCCGGGCGTGTCGTCGATATAGAGCGGGAGCTCGTTCAATTCCTGGCTGGCAAAGGACAGGCGCTGGAATTCCTCGCGGCTCAGCTTGCCCGAACGCAGTTTCTCACTGGAAATTTCCGCAGTCTCGGCAAGGATACGCGTGGCCAGCTGGTCCGCGCTCATTTCCAGGCTGAAGAAGGCGGTGCCAGCGCCCGGGGATTCGCTGCGGTCGATGCCGATCTTTTCGTCGTCCATAAGGCGCCGTGCGGCATTGAACGCGATGTTCGTGGCAAGCGAGGTCTTGCCCATGCCGGGACGCCCGGCAAGGATGATAAGGTCGGAATTGTGCAGGCCCGAAGTCTTGTCGTTGACCGTGTCGAGGCCGGTGGTCTTGCCCGAAAAGCGCCCGCCCGAATTGATCGCCGCCTCGACCATCTTCAGCGCGCCGAGCGCCGCGGTGCGGAAATCCTGCGCCTCGTTACCGGAGGTCGCGCCTTCCGCGACCTTGTAGAGATCGGCTTCGGCCTGGCTGATGCGGTCCATCGGCGCGACTTCGTCCGAGGTGTCGAGCGCCCCTTCGACGAGGTTGCGGCCCACGTGGACCAGTTCGCGCAGCAGGGCGAGGTCGTAAATCTGTTCGGCCAGCTTGCCGGTTGCCAGCAGGCCCTGACCGTCCTGCGTCAGTTTGGCGAGATAGGTGACGCCGCCCAGCTGTTTCAGCGCCTCGTCGCTTTCGAAATAGGGCTTCAGCGTCACCGGCGTCGCGATCGAATTGCGGTCGAGCAGCTTGTGGATGCGCTCGTAGATGCGCTGGTGCACCGGTTCGTAGAAATGATGCGGCTGGAGCGGGGTATTGAGCTCCTGCACGACCTGGTTGTCGATCAGCACCGCGCCAAGGAATGCGGCCTCCGCCTCGATGTTACTGGGCAGGGTCTGGCCCTGCTTGTCGGGGGTGGAAGTCGAATCATCGGCGGGGAAGAGGAGATCGGTGTCGGCCATGCGCGGCACCATGTGGCATTATGGACCGCTCATAAACCGCCAATATTAATCGGTCGCGGATAGCCCTGTGGATGGACAGATAAAAGTTCAACCTTGCCCCGTCGTGTCGCAGTTGCGAAAGCGTCACTCACGACCATGACCGAATCCGCACCTTCCAACCCCGATCACCGCATTGCGCATATCGATCTCGATGAAGAGACGATCATCTGGCGCAACGCGGATATCGAACAGGAACGCCGGATCGCGATCTTCGACCTGATCGAGGAAAACACCTTCAAGCCGCTCCGCGCGGTGGAGCGCGGGGCGGATGGCCCCTATCACCTGACGCTGGCTGTGCGGGACGGGCGCTTGCTGATGACCATCGCCAACACCGAGGGCGAGATGGTCGAGGAATTGCTGCTGGGCCTGGCGCGTTTCCGCCGCCCGATCCGCGAATATTTCGCCATCTGCGACAGCTATTACCAGGCGATCCGCAAGGCGACCGCGAACGAGATCGAGACGATCGACATGGCCCGGCGCGGGGTGCACAACCAGGCGGCCGAGCTGTTGCTGGAGCGGCTGGAGGGCAAGATCGAGACCGACTTCGCCACCGCACGCCGGCTGTTCACGCTGATCTGCGTCCTGCACATCAAGGGCTGAAGGCATGGCGCGGCGCAAGAAGAAGCCCGGATCGGGCTGGTTGCTGAAGCTGGTGTTGCTCGCTGCGGTCATCGCAGGCGTCGCGGCGATCTGGCTGTGGAACGAGAAACGCTATTGGCGGCCCGACGAGGACACCTATCCCGACCAGGGCGCGCTGATCGGCGAAGAGGACGAGAACGTCGACTTCGAAGTGCTCGCGGGACTTGGCGCAAGCTTCGTCTATCTCGAAACCAGCAAGGGTGCCCGCGACAAGGATTCAGGCTTTTCGGACAATCTCATTGCAGCGCGCGAGGCGGGTCTGGAGGTCGGCACGGTGCATGAATTCGACCCGTGCGAGCGGGCCGACGGACAATCGGCCAATTACGTCACCATCGTGCCGCGCGACGAACAATTGCTCCCGCCCGCGATCCGGCTGGCGCGCACCGCCGACGAATGCCCGACACGGGTTTCCGACGCCGCGGTGCAGAGCGAATTGCTGACGCTGGTCAACCAGATCGAAGCCCACGCGGGTGCGCCGGTGGTGCTGGCGCCTAGCCGCGATTTCGAGGAACGCTATCGCCCCGCCGCGCGGCTGGAGCGGGCGCTATGGCTCGAAGGCGACATGGACGAGCCGGGCTATGCGGGAAGGCCATGGACGGTCTGGACAGCGAATGCGTCGCACATGACGCAGGCTGCCGATACGCCGCTACGCTGGCTGGTCGTGCGGCCCTGATCCGGCTAGGTGGTAGCGCATGACCGATGACAACCTGATCGCCGCCGCCCGAGAGGCTGCCGCACATTCCTATTCACCCTATTCCAGTTTCGCAGTCGGGGCCGCCTTGCGCTTTGCCGACGGTAGCGTCGTGACCGGCACCAATATCGAGAATGCGAGCTACGGGCTTGCGCTGTGCGCGGAAACGTTGGCGGTGTCGAAAGCCATGGCCGACGGGGTGCGCGGCGGGCTGGAAGCGGTCGCAGTCACCGGACCGGGCGACATGCCGATCACACCCTGCGGACGCTGCCGCCAGGTGCTCAACGAACTCGCGCAGCTTGGCGGGACCGATCCGCTGATCCTGTGCGTCGGCCCCGATGAAGTGCGCCGCACCACGCTGAGCGCGCTCTTGCCCGAAGCTTTCGGCCCGGCGAGCCTCGTTTGATCACGCGGCGCAGCGCGATGGGCGGATTTGCCGCCGCCTGCGCTGCGCTGACCGTCTCTCCGCTTGTCGCTGCGCCCAAGCGTGTCCGGCCCCCGCGCTTGCAGGCAGGGGACAAGGTGGCACTGGTGGCGCCGGCCAGCGCCGTGTCGGCTGCCGAGATCGAGCGTGCGCGGCACTGGGTGTCCAGCATGGGGCTGGTCCCGCAATTCGGAGCGAATGCCGAGGCGAAGTTCGGCTATCTGGCAGGCACCGATGCGCAGCGGGCAGCGGACCTCAATGCGGCCTTTGCCGATCAGACCATTCGCGGCATCTTCGCCATTCGCGGGGGCTATGGCGCGGCGCGCATCCTGCCTTCGCTCGATTGGCCGACCATCCGCGCCAATCCCAAACTCTTCATCGGGTATAGCGACAACACCGCCCTCCATCTCGCGATCGCGCGCGAGGCGGGCTTTGCGACGCTCCACGCGCCCAATGCGGCGAGCCCGTGGAGCGAGGCGGCGAGTTGGGAAAGCCTGTGGCGGCTGGCCTTTACGGGCGAAATGCCGGTGCTCGAGTTGGGTGCCGATCGCATGCTCAAGTCCGGGAAGGGCGAGGGGCGGCTGCTGGGCGGTAATCTCACCATCTTTTCCACCCTGATGGGCACGGGCCGCCTGCCTGCAATGGAGGGTGCGGTGCTTTTCCTGGAGGACGTGAACGAGGAGCCGTACCGGATCGACCGGATGCTCCAGCAGCTGAAGCTGGCGGGCGTTCTCGATGGCGCTGCGGGCGTGATCTTCGGGCGTTGCCGGGCGTGCAGTGTCGCCGATCCGGAAGGCGAAAGCTTCACGCTCGACGATGTGCTGGACCAGCATCTCGGCACGTTGGAATGCCCCGTCGTGACCGGCGCGAATATCGGCCATATTCGCGGCCAGCTCTGCCTGCCGCATGGCGCACGCGTCGCATTCGATGCGGATGGCGGGACGTTGACGCCGCTGGAGCCGGTAACCGCCTAGCCGGGCCGTATCAGCTTTCCTTGCAGCGGATCCACCGGGTCCGGCCGTCATATTCGACCTGTCCGTCGAAATGATAGCCTACCCGCTTCGTGCGCATCAGGAGCAGCGATTTCATCGCATCAGGTGAGGTGAGCTGGAGCCGCATTTCGTCATCGTCGAGCCACCATTGCGGTGCGTACGAGGCGATCAGCTTGCCGTCCACGCGCAGCCGGTGCCCGACCAGCGGCGCGCCTGGCACATGGCCGAAGCCGAGCGCGATCTCGATCTGAGGACCGGTGGCGGTCTTGCACAGGAACCCCCCAGTCGCCTGCGCGGGGGCGGCGATGGCGGAAAGGCCGATCAGGCCGAGAAGGGCGAGGGGCAAGCGCATGGGTATCGCCTACCCTGCGCTCGCTTAACCCAGCATTTCCGGTAGCTTACGCCTCGCGCGCTTCCAGCCACTCGAGCAGGCTCGCAAGGCAATCGCGCGCGAGCATCTTGCAGCGTTCGGGCGACCAGCCCTGTTCCGGCTCGGGGCTTGCGGGATTGTCCTTGTAAGGCATTTCCAGCGTCATCGCGGTGGCGCCGAAACGCTCTGCGACCTGGTTGGTGCTCATCGACAGGTTCGCCTTGCCGGGAGCGGCCTTGGTGTAGCCCTGTTCGGTCTGGAAATCAGGAGTCCGGCGATCGAGGATCGCCTCGTAACCGTAATAGCTGTCGCCTTGCTCGTCGGTCCAGCCCGGGATGCCTTCGAAGCCTGCAAGGAAGCTCACTGGAATGGCTTCGTCGCCGTGGACGTCCATCGCGAAATCGACGCCGGTTTCATCCATGCGGTTGCGGATGGCGAGGACTTCGGGGCTCTTTTCGGCGCTGGGATCGTCCCATTCGCGGTTGAGGTTGGTGCCTGCCGCGTTGACGCGCAGATTGCCGCGCTTCGACCCGTCGGGATTGCAGTTGGGCACGATATGGAGGCGGCATTTCTCGCGCAGGAGGCGGCCGACGCTGTCGCTCGGATCGGTGAGCACTTCGAGAGCGCCTTCCATCCACCATTCGGCCTGCGTTTCGCCGGGATGCTGGCGGGCATAGAGCCAGACCTTGAATTCGCCTTCGCCCATTTCGAGGCAGTCGATCGGCTGCCCGTCGAGCGTGGTGCCAAGGTGCAGGTGATCGACGCCTTCCGAGGCGGCCGCTTCGGACACGAGGTCGTGATGACGCTCCATCGAATAGGGCGCGAAATAGGCGAACCAGGCGATGTCGCTGGCAGGCGTATAGCGGATCGTCAGCGTGCCGCCGTCTTCGTTCTTGTCATAGGACGATGCGGCGCGGCCCCAGTAGTCGCGGTCTTCCGAAACGCAGGCGTCGTAGCCGGGCCAGCCGCCGGGATAGGCGCTGGATTCCAGGTCCGTGATCCTGAGCACCAGTTCGCGGCCCTGTGCCCCGCTGACGCGGAAGTGGAACCACTGCTTGAATTCGCTGCTGGTATCGAGCGGGATAGCGAGCTTCGCGCTCGCGCCGTCGATGGAAAGGACTTCGATATTGCCGCTGTCGAAAGCCGCATCGATCCGGATATCGCTCACTTAGGGAACCTCGATTTCTATCGTTTCGCCATTATTGCCGGGAAAATCGCTGAACAGCGCGGCGGCGAGGGTTTGTGCGTTTGCTTGCGCCGGTGCAAGCTCTGAATTGTCGGGAACGCGCAGGTCCGCGCGGCCTTCCCACAGGTTTGCTTGCGAAGCGGCGCTGCGGATCGTGACCGACAGTTCGCTGCCGACCTTGTCGCGCTCTCCGCCGCCAAGATTGATGCCGATGCCGACACCCACGCCCGAACCATAGGAGCCGGTGCGACCGCCCACGCCGACGCTGACCGGAGAGCGGCGACCCTGCGCGGTGAGGACATAACGCTCGATCCTCACGGTGGCGACCTGGTCCGCCGATGCGCGGTCGGTCTCGACATAGCCGAGGCTGCGAAGTTCTTCGGCGACGGCCGATTTATACGGCATCAAGGCAAGGCTGTTGTCCTCCCCATCTTGCGCGCTGGCGACGAAGATCGTGCCTTGGCCAAGCTGCGAGGCGGCCTCCGGCGCTACGAAGCGCGTCACCTCGACCGGGCCGGGCGTGGTGGCGCAGGCGGTGAGGGCGAGGGCCGAAAACAGGGCCAGGGGTGGCGCGATGCGGCAGGTGGTGCGACTCATGGGCGGGGTCTTTCCGATATGGGCGTTAAAGAAAGAAGAACGCGCCAGAACCGGCAAGGCTCCGAGATTGCCCCTCGCGCGATTTCTGCTAGGGGCCGCTGCCATGGACAGGGACGCGAAAGTACCGGTGCTCGTCACCGGCGGTGCAGGATATATCGGAAGCCACGCAGTCTTGGCGCTGCGCGATGCGGGCTGGCCCGTGGCGGTCATCGACAATCTGTCGACCGGCTTCGCTTTTGCTGTGCCTGAGGATGTGCCGCTGTACGAAGGCGATATTGCCGACGCCGTCCTGCTGGAACAGATTTTCCTCGAACAGGGCACCAAGGCGATCATGCATTTCGCCGGCTCGGTGGTCGTCCCCGATTCGGTCGAAAACCCGCTTGGCTATTACGAGAACAACACGGTGAAGAGCCGGACCCTGATCGAGGCTGCCGTGCGCGGCGGGGTGGATCATTTCATCTTCTCCTCGACCGCGGCGACCTATGGCACGCCCGAGACATCGCCGGTCACGGAAGATACTCCCAAACAGCCGATCAACCCTTATGGCTGGTCGAAGCTGATGACGGAGCAGATGCTGACCGATGCCAGCGCCGCCCACGGGTTCAATCACTGCGCGCTGCGCTATTTCAACGTTGCCGGTGCCGATCCCCAGGGGCGCACGGGCCAGTCGACCGCGGGTGCCACGCATCTCATCAAGGTCGCCTGCGAGGCGGCCACGGGCAAGCGGGACGGGGTGTCGGTTTTCGGGACCGATTTCGACACGCCGGACGGCACGGGCGTGCGCGACTATATCCATGTCAGCGATCTCGCTGCCGCCCATGTGCTGGCACTGGAAGCGCTGATCGAACGGCCCGACCGTTCGCTGACGATGAATTGCGGCTACGGGCGCGGGTTCTCGGTTCTGGAAGTTCTCGATGCTGTCGACCGGGTGACGAACGTCACGATCGAGCGCCGGATGGAACCGCGCCGCGCGGGCGATCCGGGCGAACTGGTGTCCGATCCGTCACGCATCAGGGCGACCCTGCCATGGAAGCCGCAATATGCGGACCTGGACCAGATCATTACCCACGCGGTGCAATGGGAACGCAAGCTTGCGGAAATTCGCCGCGAAGCTTGACGGGAATCACCACCGCCGCTAACGGGCGCGCTTGAAATTGGCGCGTCGGGGCACCATCTCCGGCGCGTATTTATTTGTGAAACGAGACTTATCATGAAGATCCGCAACAGCCTCAAGTCGCTCAAGAACCGGCATCGCGACTGCCGCGTGATCCGTCGTCGCGGGCGGACCTACGTCATCAACAAGACCAACCGCCGCTTCAAGGCCCGCCAGGGCTAAGCAGCGATGTGGGGCATCTGCCCCGCAAGCGTCATGAACCGGCCCGGCTCCTGCAAGGGAGTGCGGGCCGTTCGTGTATGGAAGGCGCATGATGGGCGATAATTCAATCGAGGCAGTCGTATTCGACGTCGGCCGGGTCCTATACCAGTGGCAGCTCAGCGCCCTGTTCGAAAAGATCGTCGACGATCCAGAGCGGCTGGAGAAGGTGCTGGGCGAAGTCGTGACCGAGGAATGGCATTTCCTCCACGATGCCGGACGTCCGCTTGCACAGATGGTGCCGGAACGTATCGCGCTCTATCCCGACTTCGCGGAGGAAATCCGCGCCTATGCCACCCGCTTCAACGAGACCATCCCGGGGCCTGTCCCGGGTAGCCATGTGCTGGTGGAACGGCTCGACGAGGCGGGCATGCCGCTGTTTGCGATCACCAACTTCGGCGCAGAATTCTGGGCCGGCTTCCGTCCGCAGGAACGCATCTTCGACCGGTTCCGCGATATCGTGGTCTCGGGCGAGGAGCGGGTCGCCAAGCCCGATCCGGCGATCTTCGCGCTGGCGGAACGGCGCTTCGGCCTGCCTGCCGCCTCAATGCTCTTCATCGACGATAATCCCGCTAATATCGAGGCGGCACGCAACTGCGGCTGGCAGGTGCATCACTTCACCGAGGCTGGCCTGCTCGAGAAGGATCTGGCTGAGCGCGGCCTTATTTGAACAAAAAAGGCCCCGACACGAATGCCGGGGCCCTTGAGTTCCACCCTGATGGAGAGGGGGTGGGGGATATGATGGTGCGCGGGATCAGCCGTTGCACTTCGCCAGCTTCTCGGCGTCCAGTTCCTTGCCCTTGGCGGTGAAGGCTTTCACTTCGCCGAGGTCGCGCTTGAGGTCGCGGCAAATGCGCACCGGGCGCGAAGTGCCCTTGCGAGCGACGCAGCTCGTTTCCGAGCAGATCCATGCAACGCCGCCTGCAACCGTGGTGCGTTCTGCAGCAGGCTGGGCGAGTTCGGCGGTGTAATACGGCACTTCGCTGCGTGCTTCTGCAGCGGTGGGGGTGGTAAGGGCGCCGAAGGTGAGAGCGGTGTAGGCGAAAGCCGACACGAACACGCTGATCTTGGCGCTACGATCGAGGGAGAGGGTCATCGTACATTCCTTCAGTGCATTGCGTTTTTCTCAACTGGCCGTGCGAAAAATGCAATGTAGGTTTCAATTTGCAACCAGTTGCGAATCACCACCTAGATAATTAGGTTGCGCGATGCAACCCATTTTTCAAAGAATTTGGCTTTGCGACGAAAAGCGGTAAATAGGTTGCACGAGAAGGACTGAATTTATGGGCGATATCCGCGAACCACTACGCGAACTGACAGAATGCGGCCTGCCGCAGGCACTCGAGGTCATGGGCGAACGCTGGAGTTTCATGATCCTGCGCGCCAGCTTCAACGGCCTGCATCACTTCGAGGAATTCCTCAGTGAGCTGGGCATTGCGCGGAACATCCTGTCGAACCGCCTCGCCAAGCTGGTGGAGCACGGGATCCTCAAGCGCGATCCCTGCCCGGACGACCGGCGCAAGATCGAATACCGCCTGACCGATAAGGGCTTCGACCTGCTGCCGGCCATGGTGGCATTGCGCCAGTGGGGCCAGAAATACGGCGGCGAGATCGTCGAGAACCCAGTACTGGTGGACGAAATCGACCGCCTGCCGATCGGGCCGACCTCGATCCTCAGCCATGACGGACGCATCCTTGGCCCGGCCGATCTTGCCCTGGTGGAGCGCAAGAACCTCGGCGTGCGCGCCGACGGCTCGACCGCCAGCCCGGTCATGACGCTCGAGAACGGCTCGGTGGTGGACATCGCCACCGCGCGCAAGGCCAAGGACGCCGCCTGAGCGATTCCGTCGAACGCACCGACGACGGGCGCTACATCATCGTGCGCGGCCGGCTGTGGCGCGCCTCCAATCCCGATTTGCCGGAAACCGAGCGAGCGCGTCTCGTCGCGCAGCTGATGGATGCGCGCCGTGCAGTCGGTGCGGCGCTGCGCGATAAGGACGCGGCGGCAGAGCGAGCCGCCCGCCAGCAGGTGCATGAAGCCAAGGTGGCGCTGGGCGAACGCGGGCCTGTGTGGTGGGACGACGGCGCGCCCGATTACAATCGCCACTTGGTGAAGAACACGCCCTACGCGCAAAAGTGACGTCACTTTTCACGGTGGCTCCGTGACGTCATCGTTAAAACGATCTCAACGCCTTGCTGTCATCGCGGTGTCTGCACACGGGATTCATTCCCCAACAAGCCGGGCCATAATGTGATCGAAATCGAAGTTCAGAACGAGACCCACCAGTCGGTCTTCCGGATCAAGACCGTGGCGGTGCCGCGCATCGGCGAGGGCATCCGGCTGCGCGAGCCGGGCGGATCGTGGGCGTCCTACGACATCCTCGACGTATGGTACCAGCAGGCCGATTTCGGCGAGGTCTGGATGCCCTACATCCACGTCCGCATGACGCCGGACGAATTGAAGGCCGTCGAAATGGCCAAGTCGAACCCCATGGTCGACAAGGCGCAGGCCGTCCCGATCGAGGACTTTCTGAAGAAATTCGAAGGCGATGCAGAGCACGAGCCGACCAGGCTCAACCTCGATATGTCCGAGAGCTGAGGATCGGGGTTCGTCCCTATCCCTCTTTTAGCATGATGCGAATGCGCTCCAGAATCGACTCACGATATTTGTAGATGTCGCGGGTTTCCGAAACGGGGTTCAAAGTCTCATTCTTGTCCGCGTCAAATGTTCCGAGATGCCGTGTAGTCTGAGAATTGAACCTAAGGCGCGCGATAGGCTTGCGATTGTTGTCGTCCAACAGGACCGCACAATACGATTGAGAGTCCCGCATGGCGATGCGAGTTGGCTCGACAAGTTCTGAACCGATAGCGCTAATTATACGGAAGCCTTCCAGTTCGTCTTCGGTAGTTTCGATCTCAGAAGTGCTGGCTGGTTCACTATCAGATGTGTCCGTCATTGCGGAAGTCAGGCGTTCATTCAGACGTTCACGGATGATGGCGTTGAATGCGTTGGGAATGTGCCGCGCAACCGCAGCCTTCAATCCCGCAGTCAGGTTTCTATCGGTCACTTGGCGCGCGATTAATTTGACGAGTTCGGGTGATGGATTTTCCATCTCGTTCTCGATTGCCTTAGTCACAGCACCTTCCATCTGAAGGCTCGCGGCGGTTTCAACGATACGCCCGATATCAAAATCAGCGCGTTGAAACTTCGCTAGCGCTCGAACGTCCGACTTCCGCAAATGGCGTAGGTCGAACTCAAAAAAGGGTTTCTCATCCATCCTGTTCGTTGAATCGAGGTCAGAATAGAATTTGAACTCGGCGCCGTTCGTGAGAATGGCAAACTTCGCTTCCGTCACCCCGAAATACCGATAGAGCTGCGAAGCGTGCTTGAGGTTCAGCGCCTGAGTTGAGGGCTTGCATTCGATGAGCAAACTGATTTTACCGTCCACCCGGATGGCATAATCGACCTTCTCGCCCTTCTTTGTGCCTACGTCGCACGTGAACTCAGGGATCACTTCTTCGGGATTGAAAACGTCATATCCTAGAGCTTGTAGGAATGGCAGAACCAATGCTGTCTTCGCTGCTTCTTCTGTCGATAAGACATCTTGGTGTTGCTTGACCTTATTCGCTAATATTTCGAGACGGTTTTCCAGTTCCATTCCATTCCCTCCAAAGTCACGGAACTAGTTCCAACGTTTTTTTACTGTGGTCAAGCGCGCGGAGGTTGCCGCCGGTAGCTCAATGCCTCCGCTACATGGATCCGCCCGACCTGCTCTGAACCTGCGAGGTCCGCAATCGTGCGCGCGACGCGGAGCATGCGGGTATAGGCGCGTGCAGACAGGCGCATGGCCGTCGCCGCCTGTAACAACAGCGCCCGTCCGTCCTCGTCCGGCGCGGCAAAGCGGTCGAGCGCGTCGCCCTGCAATTCCGCATTGGTGCGCACGCCGGTTTCCTCCTTGCGCGCAGTCTGACGCTTGCGGGCGGCTGTCACCCGCGCTGCGACCTCGGCGCTTCCTTCTGCCGGAGGCGGCAGGGCGAGGTCCGCCGCGCTGACGGGATCGACCTCTACATGCAGGTCGATCCGGTCGAGCATGGGGCCCGAAACCTTGCTCTGGTAGTCGGCGGCGCATTTGGGAGCGCGCGAACAGGCGAGGGCCGGGTCGCCCAGGTGCCCGCAGCGGCACGGGTTCATCGCCGCGATCAGCTGGACATTGGCGGGGAAGGTGACGTGCGCATTGGCGCGCGCCACATCGACCTTGTTTGTCTCCAGCGGCTGGCGCAGCGAATCGAGCACGGCCCGCTGGAATTCCGGCAGCTCGTCGAGGAAGAGCACGCCGAGATGCGCCAGGCTCACCTCGCCCGGCTTCACCCGCAATCCACCGCCGGTCAGCGCCGCCATGCTCGCCGAATGGTGCGGTGCGCGGAACGGGCGCGCCCGGCTGATGCGCCCTTCTTCGAGGATCCCCGCCACCGATTGCACCATGCTGACTTCCAGCGCCTCTGCCGGGGTCAGTTCGGGCAATATGCCGGGAAGACAGCTCGCCATCAGCGATTTGCCGGCGCCCGGAGGGCCGACCATCAGCAGATTGTGCCCGCCCGCCGCCGCGATCTCCAGCGCGCGCTTGGCGGTTTCCTGACCCTTGACCTGCTTGAGATCGGTGAAGGGCGCGGGCTCTTCGATAAGGCCGCGATCGGGTTCGGCAAGCTGGGCGGTGCCCTTCAAATGGTTGAGCAGGCTGACGAGGTCGGGGGCGGCAAGGACCGGCACATCGCTCGCCCATTTCGCTTCCGCCCCTTGGGCTGCAGGACAGATGAGGCCCTTTTCCGCCTCGCTTGCATGGAGCGCTGCCAACAGGACGCCGGGCGACGGCGCGACGCGACCATCGAGGGCCAGTTCGCCCACCACGACCCAGTCCTCCAACTGCTCGGCATCGGTGATCCCCATCGCCGCCAGCACGGCGAGCGCCACGGGCAGGTCGTAATGCGAGCCTTCCTTGGGCAAGTCGGCCGGCGAGAGATTGATGGTGATCCGCTTGGGCGGCAGCGCGAGGCCCATCGATGCAAGTGCGGCGCGCACGCGCTCCTTGCTTTCGCCGACCGCCTTGTCGGCCAGACCCACGATATTGAAGTTGGGAAGGCCCGGCGCGAGGGAGCATTGCACCTCCACGCTGCGCGCCTCCAGCCCGAGATAGGCCACCGTCCGGACCAATGCGACCACGCTTAACCCCCGCCTGAGTATTCGTCCGCAGGCACTGCCAAGAAAGCCTTTGATTGTCGAGGCTTGCACGCGAAAAGGCGTGGGGAAGAGGTGCGGTTAACCCGGTGTTGACCATGACCCTTGGCAGGTCGGAAAGGGAGCCGGGCGCATGGGGTGGCCCATGCTTCGCGCGGCCCTCCTTCTGCTAGCCATGCTTGCCTCTGGATTTGCCTCCCCTGTTGTGGCGCAGTCGTTGGGCCTCGTGAAGCTGCCAGCTGCCTTCGTCGGGAAGCCTCCCGTATATATGGCGCCCGTGAGCGCCATCGCTGAGGTCGCGCCGCACAAGGCCGCCGTCAGTGCGGACACGCTTGTGCTCGCACCGCCACCGCCCGCCGCCACGACGCGCTTCGTGCCGCGTCCCGTGCCGCAGCCACAGGCGATCACGGCAAAACCCTATTCCGCCGTCGCGCACCGCCTGCCGTCGATCGACACCAGCGCGCGCAGCTATGCGGGGGGTATCGCGCAATATGGCCCCTTCCGCGTGATCGACGAGAATCGCGTCGCGCTGATGGGCGAAACCGACCGCGAGAGCCCGCGCTGGTTCCGCGTTATGCTGCGCAACCATCCCGGCCTTTCGCAGATCGACATGGTCGAATGCCCCGGAACGCGGGACGATATCGCCAATCTGAGGCTTGGCCGGATGATCCGTTCCGCCGGCCTTTCGACCTATGTTCCGCGGCGCGGTTCGGTGCGTTCCGGCGCGGTCGAGTTGTTCCTGGCAGGTGCGGTGCGCGAAATCGCGGAAGGTGCCGAGTTCGCCGTGCACAGCTGGATGGACGAACAGGGGCGGGAAGCGCACGAATTTGCCATGGATGCGCCGCAGAACCGCCGCTATCTGAGCTATTATCGCGAGATGGGCATGAGCGAGCGTGATGCCCGCGCATTCTACAGCTTCACCAACTCGGTTCCGCATCGCGAAGCACGCTGGCTGGGTGCCCGCGAAATGCGGCGCTGGATTGGCGGCGCACCGCGTCCTGCGCAGATTGCCCATGCCGCGTTTTGAGCGCCTTGAAGGACTTGACCGACACTAAGCTTTGGCCTAAGCGCCCCTCCACCAATGCGGTCGCCGGAAGCGGCGGCCCTTTTTGTTGGCGCGATTCGCCTCTTCGCGTGTTGCCCGACGAACAACGAATTTTTTGAAGGACCATCCGATGAAGCGGACTTTCCAGCCCTCGAACCTCGTGCGCGCCCGTCGCCACGGTTTCTTTGCGCGCAAGGCTACCCCGGGTGGCCGCAAGGTGCTTCGCGCTCGCCGCAACCGCGGCCGCAAAAATCTGTGTGCCTGAGGCCCACAGGTTTTTGCTGATTTTTGATTTTCGCACGCCCATCCGGGCATGCGATATCCTCGCTCCCACGACCTGAAGGTCGTGTCGCTGCGGACGGGCAGTCGCCCTTGCGGGTCGCATTTGCGACCCGTTTTCGTGCCAGCTTCCCATTTTGGCGACGGCAGTCAAAGCGCGACCGCGCGTCGCGGCTGATGCCGCGAAGCCAAGCCGCACGGATGTGCGGCGCCCGGCGTTTGAGGGCGCGAACAAAAGACTCAAAAGCCTCTCCTCATTCGACTAGGCCTATCGGCATGCCCCACGGTCTTTCCGTCATCCGCAAGCGCAGCGACTTCCTTGCTGCCAACCGTGGGCTGCGCAATGCCAAGCCCGGGTTCGTGCTGCTGACGCGGCCGAACGAGGGCAAGGGCAAGCGCTATGGCATCACCGTCACCAAGAAGGTCGGCAATGCGGTGGTCCGCAATCGGATTAAGCGCCGGTTTCGCGAATTGCTCTGGGCCGCGCTGCCGGAACACGGCCTTGCCGATCACGACCACATACTGATCGGTAGGGACGGTTCGATCGAGCGCGATTTCGCCGCGATGACACAGGAACTCGAGGCAGCGTTGTCGAGAGCGAGCGAGGGCAAGGGCGACCGCGCGCGTGGCCCCCGCAAACGCCGGAGCCCGCGCGCATGAAGTATCCGCTGATCTGGATCGCGCGCGCCTGGCAGCTCGGCCCCAGCCGCATCCTCCCGCCGACCTGCCGCTTCACCCCCTCGTGCAGCCAGTACGCGATCGAGGCGCTGCAAAAATATGGGGCGATCAAGGGTGGATGGTTGGCGTTCAAGCGGCTATTGCGCTGCCAGCCATGGGGGGGCTGCGGGCACGACCCAGTACCGTAAGCACCGCCTACTGTCTTGACTAGATAACACACCATTCCCATCTGAACCGAAATCAAACCCGGGATCGACCTTGGAAAACTCGCGCAATATCATCTTCGTAGTCGTGCTCTCGATGGCCCTGCTGTTGGGCTGGGACGCTGCGATGAACTACTTCTACCCGCAGCCGGACGAACCCGTGGTCGCGGCAGAGACGGCGACGACTCCGGTCGAAGGCGGCGAGGTCGTGCATTCGCGCACCGGCGGGCTGACCGATCCGGCGGCCATCGCGCAGGAAGTGGCCGATCTCGACACGGCGCTGGCATCGGGCAACCGTGTTGCCATCGATTCGCCCAAGGTCGCCGGTTCGATCAACCTCGTGGGCGCAGTGGTCGACGACCTTGTGCTCAAGGATTACGCCGAGACGACCGACAAGGACAGCGGCCCCGTGCGCCTCTATTCGCCGCGCGGAACCCCGGCACAGCATTTCGCGCAATACGGTTTCCTCGTGAACGGCCAGAAGGTGCCGGACGAAACCGTGTGGAGTGCCGATGGAGAGGTTCTGTCTGTCGGAACCCCCGTCACGCTCACGCATGATGCGGGCAACGGGCTGGAAATGCAGCTGCGCTATTCGATCGACGAGAACTACATGATCTCGGTCGAACAGAGCATTGCCAACCGTTCGGGCGTGCCCATCGTGGCGCAGCCCTATGGCCTCGTCAGCCGCACCTCGGACACGGCCAGCGCCGACTTCTTCATCGCGCATTCCGGACCCATCGGCGTGTTCGGCGACAGCGCGAATTACGATTTCGACTATAGCGATCTCGACGATGACGGTCCGGCAAATCCGGAAGGCCGCGCCGAGTGGCTCGGCTTCACCGATATCTACTGGCTGTCGGCCCTCGTGCCGCAGGACGGCGCCGCACCCGAGGCGACTTTCCGCGCTCTGGGCAACGACACCTATCGCGCCGACATGATCTACGATCCGGTGACCATTCCTGCCGGGCGCAAGTACACGACGGATTCGCGCCTCTATGCAGGCGCCAAGGATTCCACCATCCTCGACGCTTACGAAGATGCGGGCCTCCAAAAATTCGGCCTCGCCATCGACTGGGGCTGGTTCCGCTGGTTCGAAAAGCCGCTGCTGTGGCTGCTCAAGAACCTTTACGACCTGGTCGGCAATTTCGGCGTGGCAATCATCGGCCTCACCATCGTGGTGCGCGGCGTGATGTTCCCCATCGCGCAGAAGCAGTTCGCTTCCATGGCAGCGATGAAGGCCATCCAGCCGAAAATGAAAGCGCTCCAGGAAAAGTACAAGGAAGACCGCGTCAAGCAGCAGCAGGAAATGCAGAAGCTGTTCAAGGAAGAGAAGGTCAACCCGCTGGCCGGCTGCCTGCCCTTGCTGCTGCAGATCCCGATCTTCTTCGCGCTCTACAAGGTGCTATACCTCGCGATCGAGATGCGTCACCGCGACTTCCTGTGGATCGACGACCTGTCCGCGCCCGATCCGGCGACCATCCTCAACCTGTTCGGCCTGCTGCCGTTCACGCCGCCCAGCTTCCTCGCCATCGGCGTGCTGGCCGTGCTGCTGGGTGTCACCATGTGGCTGACGTTCAAGCTGAACCCGTCGGCGATGGACCCGATCCAGCAGCAGGTGTTCTCGATCATGCCGTGGGTGCTCATGTTCATCATGGCTCCGTTCGCAGCAGGCCTGCTGCTGTACTGGGTAACGTCGAACATCCTGACGCTGGCGCAGCAGAAATACCTCTACTCCAAGCATCCGCAGCTCAAAGCCGCGGCTGAAAAGGAAAAGGCCGAGAAAGCTGCTGCGGCGGCCAAGGCCAAGGGCTGATTGGGCAGACAATGACCGACGAAGAAGCCGCCGAACTGGCCCAGCTGGAACGGCGCGCGAACAAGCTGTTTTCGGGCCGGGTGGAGTTCCTCCTCTCGGCTCCGCAGCTTAAATTCCTGCCCGAGCCGACCGTCCCCGAAATTGCCTTTGCGGGGCGTTCGAACGTGGGCAAGAGCTCGCTGCTCAATGCGATCACCGGTCGCCGCTCGATCGCGCGTGCTTCCGTGACGCCGGGCCGCACGCAGGAACTCAATTTCTTCGAAGTGGGCGAACCGACCCAGTTCCGCCTCGTCGACATGCCCGGCTACGGCTTTGCCAAGGCGCCGGTGAAGGTCGTCGAGAAATGGAAGAACCTGGTGCGCACCTATCTGCGCGGCCGCCAGGTGCTGGTGCGCAACCTCGTGCTGGTGGATGCCCGTCACGGGCTGAAGGACGTCGACCGCGAGATGATGAAAATGCTCGACGAGGCGGCCGTGGGCTACCGCGTGGTGCTGACGAAGGCGGACAAGATCAAGGCGAGCGAACTGGCCAAGACCGTGGCCGCGGTCGAGGCAGAGGCGAAGACCCACGTCGCCGCCTATCCGCAGATCCATGTGACCAGCAGCGAAAAAGGCATGGGCATCGGCGAATTGCGCGCCGCCCTGCTTCAGGACGCCGGTATCTAAGACCCGGCATTGCCGCCGGCTGTCATTCCTCGTCGGAAATGAAGCCGCTTGGCGGCTGGAGCACCTGCATAGGCTTGCCGGCAATCTCCGTGCGCGCCTTGGCGGCGGCCCACAGCACCGGATGAGGCTGGGCCGCGTAGGCGCTGGGCGTCGTATCCATGAACCGGCGAAAGTCGCGAATGAAATGCGCCTGGTCGACATACTGGCTGTCGAGCGTGTCGATCCACGCCAGCGACGGGTCGAGCATGAATTGCGCAAGGCTGCGCAGAAAACGCTGGCGGCGCAGCAGCAGCCGGGGGCTGAACCCGAAGACGGCAAGCGACAGCCGTTCCAGCGCCCGCACCCCGATCCCCGTCTGCTCCGCGAGCGCAGCGACGGAATTGACCTCCGGATCGAGCAGGGCGCGGTGGGCCCTGTAGATCACCTCTTCCCTGTGCGCCGGGCGATCCAGCATGGCGAGCAGGTGCTTGTCGATGCGCGCGGCCACTTTCGGCAGGCTCTGATGGCGCCGGTCGCATTCGAGCAGGGGTGCGAAATCCGCGAACGGGCTGTCTTCGCCGATCACCTCCCAATAGTCGGCGAACTCGTTTGCGCGCAGGTCGAGGAACCGCGCCCAGCCGAGCGGCAGCAGGCTGATCGACCAGTAGCGGCCCGGCGCGAGCGAGAAATGCGTGGCGTGCGTGGTCGGACCAATCGCGCAGATCGGATTGCAGTCGACCAGCTGGCCGGGACCGGTGCAGGCTGCCATGTCGCCACCCACCGACATGCGGATATTCGGCCATTCCGGATAGACCTGGTCGAATATCGTCGGGGTGTCCGGATCGACGATGGTCAGCGAATAGGTGGAGACGTAGGGCCGCAAGGCAGGAGCAGGCAGCGCGTAGCTGACAGTCACACCCGTATCCAGGTTTGCGGCTCGATCTAGTACTGCGAACTCTCCGATGGCGGTTCACTTGACCGGTACATCTACCTGAGAGGGCCGGACAACTCCAGCGGCTTGTCGCGCGATGGCCTAGCGACGGAAACGAGGGCTGAAGACCTTCTCCATTGTCTTCGACAGACCCGCCCCCAGCGATTGCCACATCTGCACACGGCTCTGCTCGGTATGCGGGCCGAGACCGCCCCTCAACTGCGGCTCGACGTGGTCCATCGGCTCGCCGTGCTGCTTGAAAACAAAGGTCTCGAACATGGTCTGCCAGGCATCGCGCATGGGTTCGGGCAAGTCGCGCACCGCGAGGATCGAATGGAGCATGGCATCGAGCGGGGTGCCCATTCCCTCGTGCTCGTTCCACCAGTAATTCACGAGCACGTTGAGATCGCCCTCGGCCTTCACATGGTGCCACCACATATAGGGAATGAAGATACCGTCGCCCGGCTCGAGATCTGCGACCAGCGCCTGTTCCTGCGCCTCGCGAAAGCGCGGGAAGCGCTCGAAATCGGGGTCTTCCAGCTTGACCATCGACACCGGAGCATTGGAGGGAGACGCCTCGAACGGGGCCATGTAGAGATTGGGCGTCTGGTCGGGCGGGAAGAGGGTGAAGCGCCGCTTGCCGCTGAGAACGTATGCGACGTTCTGCATGACGTCGAAATGGGTGTGCGTGCCGGTATTGTTGCCCATCCAGACGCGCGGCTGGACCTGTGACGACAGGATCGGCAGGTGCAGCGCGCTCGCCAGCTCTTGGCTGAGGTCTGCCACCTTGGTCGATTCCAGATAGAGCATCTGATCGCCCCTGTCGGGTGACAGGACGCTGTCGATGAAGCGCGAGAATGGCATATTGCCGCGCTGGAAATTGAGGCGCGAGACATCGCCGTCGAAGAAGAAGGTCGGGCCTGCATCGGGGTTGGAGGCGAGCACGTTGATCGCACGCTCTCCGATCGCCTGCTTGAGATATTCGGCCAGCTCGCCCGTGCCGCGTTTCGCCATCTGCACGGGCGCGAGGTCTGCGGCCACTTGTCGTAGGATCGCCGGGCGGGCTGCGGGATAGATCTCGTCCCTGAAGGTCTGGGCGCTCGGGCGCTCGTATTCGCGTAGTTCGGGCATTGCCGCGCGTGCCTAGCCTACAATTACGTGGAAGGGAAAAGCTGTGGGCGCGCGATCATGTCGCGAACAGCATCGCATCGTCGGCAAAGGCCTTCATCTCCAGCGCATTGCCGCTGGGATCGCGAAAAAACATCGTCGCCTGTTCGCCTGGCTGGCCCTTGAAACGGATCGTCGGCTCGATAGCGAATTCGACCCCTGCCGCGACGAGACGGTCGGCCAGCGCCTGCCAGTCCTCCATCGTCAGCACCACGCCGAAATGCGGCACCGGCACGTCATGCCCGTCGACCGGATTGCTCGCGCGGTCACCTGCTTCGCCGCCGGTATGCGCTACGATCTGGTGGCCGAAGAAATCGAAGTCGATCCATTCGTCGCTCGATCTTCCTTCCGCGCAGCCCATCAAGCCGCCGTAGAAATTGCGTGCCTCTGCAAGGTCGCGGACGGGAAAGGCGAGGTGGAAGGGGCGCAGTCTCATGGCCGAAGGATAATGGACCGGCCGCCTGCAATAAAGGATTTCCTACGCGGCGATGGCTGTGCATGGCCGGTTATCGGAAGTCGCGGTTGGTGGACGGTGCGGGGGGACGACTGTCACCCTGTCGTCAATTGCATAAGGCCATGAACTATAACCGGAATATCCCTTAAGTCCCGGGTGACAATGTGTCGCCTTCGTCAGCCGCCCTCGCTTCACCCATTCAGGCTCGACAGCAGGTTGCTGAACGCCTACCCCGCATGATGCAAGGCAATGGTGGAGCCCGCATGAAGATCATCGTCGGTAACAAGAATTATTCGAGCTGGTCGCTGCGCGGCTGGCTGGCCGCAAAGCAATCGGGCCTGTCGTTCGAAGAGATCGTCGTGCCCCTGTTCGGCGAAAACTGGGAAGCCACCAAGCAGGGCGGGGAAATCCGTCCCTCCAGTGGCAAGGTGCCGATCCTGTGGGACGACGAGGTCGTCGTGTGGGACAGCCTCGCCATCCTCGAATATCTTTCGGACAAGGTCGGGCGCGACCGCTTCTGGCCCAAGGACGACGCAGCCCGCGCCATGGCCCGCTCGATGGTCGCCGAAATGCATTCCTCCTTCGCCGCCCTGCGCAGCGAATGCCCGATGAACGTGCGTAAGCGCTTCGACGGGTTCGAGCCGAGTGAGGCCTGCAAGGACGACATCCTGCGCATTCTCGGCCTGTGGGCGGAAGCGCGCAGCCGCTTCGGCAGCGGCGGGCCGTTCTTGTTCGGCACCTTTGGGGCGGCGGACATCTTCTTTGCGCCCGTTGTCAGCCGGTTCATCAGCTACCAGATTGCGGTCCCCGGCTTTGCGGCGTCCTATATGCAGGCGCTGTGGGAGCACGAGTGGATGCAGGCATGGATTTCGGCATCGGAAAGCGAAGAATGGGCTATCGAGCAATACGACACGGTCTCCTGACCGCACTGGCGGCGCTGGCCGCGCTGCTACCGGCACAGGCGAGCGCGTGGGGCTTCTACGCCCACCGCACCACGGCCGAGATCGCGAATGAGAACATCCGCCCGGAAACGCGCGCCGGTATTGTGAAGCTGCTGCGCGCCGCGCCGGAACTCGGTGTCGCCGGCTGCGACCTCGCTACGCTGGAGGATGCGAGCGTTTGGCCCGATTGCCTGCGCAAGGATTACTGGCGCTGGGGGTACACTTTCGCCTGGCACTATCGCACCACGCCGGTGTGCGAGGCGTATGAGCCGCGCAAGAATTGCTCGGGCCAGAATTGCATCCTCGCCCAGATCGAACGCAACCAGCGCATCCTTGCCGACGAAGGCCTGCCGGCGAATGTCCGCCTGGAAGCGCTTGCCTTCCTCGTCCACTTCATCGGCGACGTGCATATGCCGCTGCATTCGGGCGATCACGAGGATCGCGGGGGCAATGACATCGAAACCGCCTATGGCATCGCGCCGGGATTGAACTTGCACTGGATCTGGGACGGCCCGCTGGCGGAACGTGCGATAACCTCTTCGCCCACGCCGCTGGTGCGTCGCTACAGCGCCGAAGAACGCGCTCAGCTGGGCGGCGGGACACCTGCCGATTGGGGTCGCGAGAGCTGGGAGACGAGCCGCGATTTCGTCTATCCCAACGCTTTCGACCGGCCCCCGTGCGAAGGTGCGGACCTGCCCGAAGAAACGGCGCTGACGCAGGAAGATATCGAGCGCGCGATCCCGATCTCGCAGCGCCGCGTCGTGCAGGCGGGCATTCGCATGGCCGAATATCTCGATGCCGCCTTCGCCCCCGGCCCGCTGCCGGAACCGGAGCGGAATTAGGGCACGCGGCTGGTCGGGTAGGGCGTGCCGTCTTTCCTGAAATAGCCATCGGGCGTGAAGACCATGTCGATGTCGGGATATTCGCCCCGGTCGGTATCCCTGTCGCCCCCGCTAATGGCGATGAAGACGCAGGGAAGGTCGCCGCGATTATGGAGCCGGTGCCCGTTCGGCTCTCCTGCGGGCCAGGCAAGGATATCGCCGGGGCCGACGGGAATCTCGCCCTCGTCCTCGATGAGGACGGCCTCGCCCTGGAGCATGATGACCAGCTCGTCCTGCCCCTCGTGCCAGTGCCGCTGCGAGGAATAGGCGCCCGGGTCCAGCACCACATGGCTCGCGCCGAGCTTGGTGAGCCCGGCGACCGGCGCGAGGCGGCGGTAGTTGCGCCCCGCCACGTCGGCATCGAAGGGCGGCGGATAGCCGGTCGCATTGGTCTGGGGGATGGCGTCGAGATCGAGCTTGGGCATTGGCACTCACTCCTGCTAGCGGACACAACATGACCGAAGTCCTCGAACTCGCCAAGCGGTTGATGGCCGCTGAAAGCGTCACTCCCGCCACGGGCTCCGTCTTCGACCGGCTCGAGGCCATGCTCGGCCCGCTTGGTTTTGCCGTGCACCGCTTCACCCGCGGCGATGGCGAGCCGGGCAGTCCCGAAGCGCCGGTCGAAAATCTCTTCGCCATTCGCCGCGGGCCCGAGGGTTCAAAGCATTTCGCCTTTGCCGGGCACCTCGACGTTGTCCCCCCGGGCGGCGGCTGGCACTCCGAAGCCTTCGAGCCGGAAGTGCGCGGCGACTTGCTCTATGGCCGCGGCGCTGTCGACATGAAGGGCGCTATCGCCTGCATGGTCGACGCGGTCGCCCATGTCCCTGCCGATGCCGGCACGATCAGCTTCATCATCACCGGTGACGAAGAGGGCCCGGCCCTTCACGGCACCCGCGCGCTGATCGACTATATGGGCGAACACGGACACCAGCCCGACCTGTGCCTCGTCGGAGAGCCGACCAGCGTCAATCGCCTGGGCGACATGATGAAGATCGGTCGCCGCGGCTCGGTCAATATCTGGCTCGAAGTCGAGGGCACGCAGGGCCACGTCGCCTATCCGCACCTGGCGGATAACCCCATCCCCAAGCTGGTCGCCATGCTGGCGGAACTGGATGCGCTCGTGCTCGACGAAGGGAACGACTGGTTCCAGGCGTCGAACCTGGAAATCACCGATCTCGAAGTCGGCAACATGGCGCATAACGTCATTCCGGCGAAAGCCGAGGCGCGTATTTCGATCCGTTTCAACGACGAACATTCCGGAGCTTCGCTGTCCGAACTTGTCGGGTCGATTGCGGAAAAGCACGGCGGCGTGGCGAAGCCCATCATCTCTGGCGAACCTTTCCTGACCCCGCCCGGCGAGTTCAGCGATGTGATCGCCCGCGCTGTGAAGGCGGAGACGGGGATCGACCCCGAACCTTCGACGACAGGCGGCACTTCGGATGCCCGCTTCCTGCGCGCGGTTTGCCCGGTGATCGAGTTCGGCCTCGTCAACGCGACCATGCACAAGAGTAATGAGGCTGTGGCCATTGAGGACCTTTCCACGCTAAGCCGCATCTATACAGCGATTGCGAAAGACGCGCTGGGTTAGACACACCGGCACGAAGACCGGGACGAGAGGGGATAAGAATGCTGAAGGTCTGGTTCGAAATTCCGCTTTGGCAGCGCGTGCTGACCGCCCTGATCCTGGGCGTGCTGACCGGCTATAGCTGGGGCCCGGATGCGGAAAGCATCAAGTGGATCGGCGACTTCTTCATCAAGTCGATCAAGATGCTGGTCGTGCCGCTGATCTTCTTCAGCCTGGTGGCCGGTGTCGCTGCCATAGGCGACCTCAGGAAACTGGGCGCTGTCGGCGGCAGGGCCATGCTGCTCTTCATCGTGACCGGCCAGATCGCGGTCTGGCTCGGCCTCGCGCTGGGCACGCTGGTCAAGCCTGGTGCGGGCGTCGACACCAGCGCCATTGCGCGCGGCGAGACGCCGGTGCCGAACGAGACGACGGCGGTCGACATGATCCTGTCCATCGTGCCTGAAAGCCCGGTGCAGGTGATGGCCGATGTTGCGGTGCTGCCGCTGATCGTCTTCTCGCTCCTCATCGGGATCGGCATCCTGATGGCGGGCAAGGACGGCGAGCCGGTCCAGAAGATCTTCGATAGCGGCGCAATCGTGATGCAGAAGGTCACGATGATCGTGATGGAACTGACCCCCTTCGGCGTCTTCGCGCTGATGGCCTGGGTGGCCGGCACGCTCGGCCTCGACGCGCTGGTCAGCCTCGCCAAGCTGGTGGGCCTCAATTACCTCGGCTGCCTGCTTATCATCGGCGTGATCTACGGCAGCATGATCAAGTTCCTCGCCAAGCTGCCGGTGCGCGACTTCTTCCGCGGCATCGTGGACGCGATGGCGGTGAGCTATTCGACCGCTTCGTCCAATGCCACGCTGCCGGTGACGCTGCGCTGTGCAGAGCGCAACCTGGGCGTGTCGAACTCGGTCGCGGCTTTCGTGATCAGCCTCGGCGCGACGATCAACATGAACGGCACGGCCATGTACCTCGGCCTTGCCACGCTGTTCGGGGCGCAGATCTTCGGGGTCGACCTGTCATGGGGCGACTACTTCCTGATCTCGATCCTGGCGACGCTCGGCGCAGTCGGCGCGGCGGGTATCCCGGGCGCAGGCCTCATCATGATGGCGCTGGTCTTCGGCGCGGTCGGCGTGCCGCTCGAAACCATCGCCTTCGTGGCAGGCGTGGACCGGATCATGGACATGATGCGCACCACCACCAACGTCAGCGGCGATGCTGCCGTGGCGACCACGGTGGCGGTGATGACGGGCGAGATCGACAAGGCCGAGATGGTATCGGCGGACGATGTTTAGCGGGGAGGTACATAGCCCCTACCGCAGGGGACGGCGACACATGTTCCTGATTGTGGGAGCGGCACTCGCAACTGTTTGGGGGGTCCCGTTCATCGGGTTGCGGCTCGGATATGAGTTCGGCGATTTACAAAACATCATCCTTCCGCTCATGGCAGGGTTGCTGCTCTTCCATGCGCGATCGTTCTTTATCCGTTGCCCTCAATGCGGGCGTTCTGTTTTCAAGAGGGATTACGGAATAGGTCTCCCTCTTTGGTCGCCAATCCCAGCGAAGAAATGCGGCGGGTGTGGTCGCGATCTGACTCAGGTCTAGCGCCCCTTCGGCTTCTCCAGCACCTTCTTCCGGTAGCTGCACAGATCCACCACCTTGCACCGCCAGCACTCCGGCGTGCGCGCCTTGCAGACATAGCGGCCGTGCAGGATCAGCCAGTGATGCGCACCGAGGCGGAAGGGCTGGGGAACGCGCTTTTCCAGCTTCGCCTCGACCTGCTCGGGCGTCTTGCCCTTGGCGAGGCCGGTGCGGTTGCCGACGCGCAGGATATGCGTGTCGACCGCGAAGGTCTCCTGCCCGAACCAGCAATTGAGCACGACGTTCGCGGTCTTGCGGCCCACGCCGGGTAGCCGGACGAGGTCATCGCGCGTGTCCGGCACCTCGCCATCATATTCGTCGACGAGCAATTGCGAGAGCAGGATGACATTCTTCGCCTTGGAGTTGAACAGGCCGATCGTCTTGATGTGCTCTTTCAGGCCCTCTTCGCCCAGCTCCAGCATCTGCTGCGGCGTCTCGACCTCGCGGAAGAGGGTGCGGGTGGCCTTGTTCACGCCGACATCGGTCGCCTGCGCTGACAGGGCCACGGCCACCACCAGCTGGTAGCAATTGCCGTATTCAAGCTCGGTCTCGGGCGAGGGATTGTCCTCCGCCAGGCGGCGGAAGAATTCGAAAATCTGGTCCTTGGTCACGTATCCTCGCGGGTGTCTTCGTCGTCGAGCTCGCCCCTCTCGCGGGCTTTCTCGTTGGCTCTTCCAAGGGCTTTCTGGATTTCCTCGCGGCGGTGCTGCATCGCATCGCTGAAGGCGGCGGCGACGATGCCGGTCGGCAGCGCCACCAGCAGGACGCCGGTGATCGCCACCAGCGATCCGACTACGCGGCCCGCCGAGGTAATGGGATAGGCATCGCCATAGCCCACGGTGGTGAAGGTGATGACCGCCCACCACAGCGCACGCGGGATGCTGCCGAACGCCTCGGGCTGCAATTCGCCCTCGATCCAGTAGAGCGCGCTCGCTCCGCACAGCAGGAATACAAATGCGAAGGCGATGCAGACCAGAAGGTCATAGCTGCGCTCGCGGATGGCCATCGCCATTTCCTTCGTCGCCGCGGTGAAGCGGCCGAACTTCATGATCGAAATGACCCTGAGCAGGCGCACGACGCGCAGGGCTGCGGCATTGGCGATGAAGAACGGCGCAAAGGTCACGAGGATGACGACGAGGTCGATCACGCCGAGCGGCGAGAGCATGAAGCGCAGCCGTTTCGACAGGGCCGAGCCGGGGCCGGGATGTTCCGGCGCCGCATAGATGCGCGCCGCATATTCGGCGAGGAAGACGATCCCGAACACCAGCTCCGCCATCAGGATTTCGTCGTGCCACTGGCGGTCGAACTCGACCTCGGTCGACATGATCGCGGTGACGACGGCGGCGATGATGACCCAGACCAGCACGATGTTCAGCAGCGTCAGGCGGCCATCGGTCTTCGCGCCGATATGAAGCTGGTGGTAGAGGAGCTGCCGCAGGTTCATCGTGTCAGAGGCCGAGGACCTCCTCCATGGTGTAGCGCCCTGCCTCGCGCGACAGCAGCCATTCGGCGGCCTTCACCGCGCCGCGCGCGAATATCTCGCGGTTTTCGGCGCTGTGCGACAGCGTCAGGCGCTCCTGCTCTCCGGCAAGGATGACGCTGTGTTCGCCGGCAACGGTCCCTCCGCGCAGGGCGGCAAAGCCGATGGCACCGCGAGCGCGTGCGCCGGTCTGTCCGTCGCGCCCGCTTTCGCGGTTATCGGCAAGGTCGATCCCGCGTCCCGTGGCCGCAGCTTCGCCCAGCAGCAGGGCAGTGCCGGAAGGTGCATCCACCTTGCGGCGGTGATGCATCTCGACGATCTCGATATCCCAGTCGTCGCCAAGGCGCTCTGCCGCCTCGCGCACGAGGTGAGCCAGCAGGGTGACGCCGAGCGAGGTATTGCCGGTCTGCAAGACTGCTGTCGCGCGGGCCGCCTCGTCGATCGCGTCGTGATGCGGCTGTTCGAGGCCGGTGGTGCCGATCACGATGGGCACCCCTGCGCCAACGGCGGCGTGGAGGTTGGCGGCCAGCGCACCGGGTGCGGAAAAGTCGATCAGCGCATCGCTTGAATCGGCAAGCGCCGCCGGATCGCCGCCCTTGTCGATCCCGCCCGCATAGTCGTGGCCCGATGCCTCGATGACGCGCTTCAGCGCCTCGCCCATCGCGCCTTTGCTGCCGATTACGCCGAAACTTGCCATTGCCCCTCCTTGCACTTGTGTGGTTCATGGAACCTATGGCCGAGCTACGCAACATTGTCGTCCTGACCGGGGCCGGCATTTCCGCCGAAAGCGGGATCGATACCTTCCGCGACGCAGGCGGTTTGTGGGATAAGCATCGCGTCGAGGATGTGGCTACGCCGCAGGGGTACGAGCGTGATCCGGCGCTGGTCCAGCGCTTCTACGATGCGCGGCGCGAGGCGGTGCAGAAAGTGGCGCCCAATCCGGCGCACGAGGCGCTGGCGCGTCTGGACCGGGAATGGGAAGGCGGGTTGCTCATCGTCACCCAGAATGTCGACGATTTGCACGAGCGCGCCGGGGCGAGCCGCGTAGTCCATATGCATGGTGAATTGCTCAGCGCGCTATGCCCGATTTGCGAGCGTCGCCACCGCTGGACCGGTCCGCTGATCGATCGCCCGGAATGCCCCAGTTGCGAGGCGCGTTCGCTCAGGCCCGATGTCGTCTGGTTCGGCGAGATGCCTTACCAGATGGACCGCATCTATGCCGCCTTGCGCAGCGCGCACCTCTTCGTATCAATCGGCACGAGCGGCGCGGTCTATCCCGCCGCAGGCTTCGTCAGCGACGCGCGCGAGCTGGGTATGAAAACGCTCGAACTCAACCTCGAACGCAGCGAAGGATCGCACTGGTTCCACGAATCGCGGGAGGGACCGGCCGGCAAGCTGGTCCCCGAATGGGTCGATGAATTGCTCGGAACGGGGTAATTTCTCAATGTTTCGCGGCTAGGGAGGGGTCATGTCGCGCAGAGCCAAGACCATTTGCGCCATCCTGGCGCTGCCGTATCTCTATGTCGCCTATTTGTGGTGGGAGATCCTTTCGTCCGAAAGGGGCCTGCTCACGGGCGACGTGATCTTCTACACGCTGGCCCTCCTGGTCCTGACCCCGGTCGTGATGGTGATTGCAGGCGGCACTGCCTTCGTCAGCGCGCGCCGGAATACGAAAGCGAGCCTCGCGCAACACGACTATGCGGGGGCAGCGAAGAGCGGAGGATGCGCCTATTATGGCCTGCGCGCATTGATCAGCGGCGGGCTGCTGCTGGCCGGAATGGTGTGGTGGGTGCTCGATACGCCGGAGCCGGGGCGCGACCGGCTCGGGCGGATATGCGAGGAAAGTCGAAACGGGTCGAGCGTGCGCTGCAGGCCCGATCCGGAACGCAAGAAATCGGCGCTCGACCAGGCAAACGAGAAACGCCAACAGGATTGGTGGCGCTAGCCGCAGCCGTTGCAGGCCGGATCCTTGGCGATCGAAAACGCCCGCAGCCCGGGATTGAGGCCGTCCAGCAGGTAGACCTTGCCCCAGTCGGACCGCCCGAAGGCGCTGACCCCGTCCAAAAGGATGCGGACTGCCTGCATTGCACCGAATGTCGCCACCCATCCGGCCATCGCGCCCAGCATGCCGTCTTCCGCGCAAGTGTCGCAATCCTCGGCATCGAAGGCATCGCCGACGAAGCAGCGATAGCATGACTGGTCCGGCAGATGTCCGGCAAAGGCCCCGACCTGTCCCTGGAAGCGCCCCACTGCGGCAGAAAGCAGCGGTACGCCTGCCCTGACGCAGGCGTCGGAGACCGCCAGTCGTGTGGCGAAATTGTCGGTCCCGTCCATCACGAGATCCGCGCCTGCGACCAGCGCATCGACATTGTCCGCATCGATCCGGCGGTCGCTGATTTCCACCTCCAGCACGGGGTCGAACAGCTTCACCCAGCGCTTGGCGCAGGTCGCTTTCCCGTAGCCGATATCGCGATCGTTATAGAGGGTCTGGCGCTGGAGATTGCTCGCATCGACCTTGTCGTCGTCCACCAGTGTCAGTCGGCCGATCCCGGCGGCGGCGAGATACTGGAGAGCGGGAGAGCCGATCCCGCCGAGGCCGACCAGGACGAGATGCTTGTCCGCCAGCGCGACCTGTCCCGCGCCGCCGATCTCGGGCAGCACGATATGGCGGGCGAAGCGTTCGAGGCGCTGTTCGCCGAGGCTCACGGCTGCGTGTCCTCATCGATCTCAGGCAAGCGCTCCTTGCGGAAACCGTGCATCCCGTTCCACCACTGGAGCCCGATTACGGCACCCTTGGAGGGCTGGAGCATGAGCACCATCATCGCGACCGCCAGGGGTATGATGATGGCCAGCACGGCCCAGGCAGAAAGGGTCTCGCTCGAGCCGAGCGCAATGATGACGGGTGCGAGGAGGTGGCCGGTGACGAAGATCGCGATGTAGGCGGGAAAATCGTCGGCGCGCTGGCCCGAGATATCCAGCTCGCAGGAGGGGCACGTGTCCACCGGCTTCAGCCAGCGGCGGAAGATTCTTCCGTCACCGCACCGCGGGCAGCGGCAGCGCGCTCCGCGCAGCAGGGTTTCCCAGATCGAGGCGGGCAGGTCGGGGCGCTTGGCCGATGGATCGTCGAGGGGCATACGCAGCCTTTGCCGCGTAAGACGCGCGCTGTCGACAACCCTGTGAACAGGGTGTCGACAAGCGGTGTGCTGGTTGTGGAGCGATCCGAAGGGCCGCGGCGGTGCCCGCCGTCAGCTTTCCAGTTGTCTCAGCAGGCTGCGCACGTCGCCGTCCATGTCGGCATCGCGCTCGCGCAGGTCCTCGATCAGGCGCACGGCATGGATCACGGTAGAGTGATCGCGGCCACCGAACTTGCGCCCGATTTCGGGATAGCTGCGCGGCGTCAGCACCTTGGAGAGATACATCGCCACCTGGCGCGGGCGCACAACCGCACGTGCACGGCGCTTGCTGCTCATTTCCGAGCGGTCGATCCGGTAGAACTGGCAGACCGTGCGCTGGATTTCGTCAATGGTGATCCGGCGGCGGTTGGCCGACAGGATATCGGTAAGCTGCTCTTCGGCCAGCTGTAGCGAGACTTCCTGGCCCGTCAGCTGCGCATAGGCGATCAGCTTGTTGAGGCCGCCGACCAGCTCGCGCACATTGCGCGTGATGGTGCGGGCGAGGAATTCGATCACGTCTTCCGGCACGGCCAGCGGCGCGAACTTGCTCAGCTTGGAGTGCAGGATCTTCTTGCGCAGTTCGATGTCGGCGGGCTGGATGTCGGCCACCAGGCCCATCGACAGGCGCGAGAGGAGGCGCGGTTCGACACCGTCGAGCGCCTGCGGTGCGCGGTCGGCGGCAAAGACCAGGCGCTTGCCTTCGTTCAGCAGCGCATCGATCGTGTAGAGCAGTTCTTCCTGGGCGGAAGCCTTGCCGATGATGAACTGGATATCGTCCACCAGCAGCAGGTCGAAGCTGCGCAGGCGGGCCTTGAATTCGATCATCCGGTTGGCCTTCAGGGCCTGGACGAATTCCACCATGAAGCGTTCCGCGCTGCAGTAGAAAATGCGGCTGCGGGTGTGGGTCTTCAGGAAGGTGTGACCGATGGCGTGCAGCAGGTGCGTCTTGCCCTGGCCGGTCGCGGCCTTGAGGTAGAGCGGGCTGAACTGCGGCTTTTCCGTCGCGGCCATGCGCTGTGCGGCGTTGAAGGCGAGGATGTTCGCTTCGCCGGTTACGAATGCGGCGAAGCTGAGCGATGCGTCGAGGCCGACGCTGGAAGTGAAGCCCTGGTCGCCGAGCGTATCGGCGCCGATAGCCATCATCGAGGTGTCGCTGTCGTTGGCGGGGCGACGGCCATCGCCGTGGAGACGCAGGTCGGCAACCTGACGGCGGCCGGGGTGAACCGAAATGTTCACCTTGCGCACTTCGCTGCGGGCGATCTTCCAGGCCAGGCTGAGGCGATCCGCAAACCGGTCCTTTACCCAGTTGGCGCTGAATTCGGTCGGCAGAAAAAGGTCGAGCGTGCCGGTTTCGGCGTCGATCTTCCCGACCTGGATCGGCTTGATCCACTGGCTGTGCAATTGATGTCCCAGATCCTTGCGCAGGCCCTGGCTGATATCAGCCCAATCGGCTGCCAGGTTTACCGCTTCCAGATCCTCCATCTCGTCTTTCGCTTTCCGCTTATTGGCGAGGTCACCCGATTTGACCATGTAAATTCAACCCCCCGTATCCGGACCCGTCCAAAGGCCGGAAAATTCTGTTCTTGTCGTAGGGGCGGCACGGCTCCGCCGTTGCCCGGAATCGCATGATTCACGGGCATCCCCCCACTTGACCGTCGATGTAAATGGCCTGGGCTGTCCCCCCCAGGCAGAACCATTTGATAGGTCGCAGACGGGATGAGTCGCAAGGGGGATAACTGCAAAAAATCTGAAATAAACTTGTTGACTCGCGCAAGGCCGCAGACCGCCGTTCAAACCCCTGTTTTTCCGTCGATATGCTCGTCCGGCAAAGGCGAATCGTTGGAAACGCTCACTTTTGGTCGAGGCGCCCGCGAAAGGCTCTCACGCAAATCCGTTGCTCGACCCCAGATGTGTCAAAGGGGCCGACACCTGTGGCGTCGACCCCTTTGTCAATTTCGTGCCCGGCGTTGCCGCCGGAGCCGCGAATCAGAGCGCAGCGACGCGCTTCGAAAGACGGCTCAGCTTACGCGAGGCCGTGTTCTTGTGCAGAACGCCGCGAGCAACGCCGCGAGCCATTTCGGGCTGGGCTGCCTGGAGGGCGGTCTTGGCGGCATCCTTGTCGCCAGCTTCGCAGGCCGTTTCGACCTTCTTCACGAAGTTGCGGATGCGGCTCATGCGCGCACCGTTGATTTCGGCGCGGCGTTCGTTGCGGCGGATGCGCTTTTTGGCTTGCGGCGTATTGGCCATGTCTGTCCTCGGTCGGGCCGCATCAAACTTGCGGCGGAAATCTGTTTGGTCGTGTCGAAAGAGGCGGATGCCCCGCCGGAAAGCGGCGCACTTAGCGGCGGGTGTCCGAATCGTCAAGCAAATCGTCCAGCCCAACGCGACACGGCATCGCATCGAAGCGAGGAACCGCGTGCACCGCCTCCTGTTGCTCCTATATGGGTAGGGTATGCGAAAGGACAATATGTGACCGACAAGCTGATCAAGAGCGATGCCGAATGGCGCGAAGAGCTCACGCCCGAACAATATCACATCCTCAGGGAGAAGGGCACGGAGCGCGCCTTCACCGGCAAATACGACAAGAACGCTCAGGAAGGCGAATACCACTGCGCGGCGTGCGGCCAGCTCTTGTTCGAAAGCGACGAGAAATACGACAGCGGCTGCGGCTGGCCGGCCTTCACCGCTCCGGCAGATGATACCGCCGTCGAAGAGCATCGCGATACGAGCCACGGCATGATCCGCACGGAAGTGGTGTGCTCCAATTGCGAGGGCCACCTTGGCCATGTCTTCCCCGACGGCCCGGGCGAAACAGGCCTGCGCTATTGCATCAACTCGGCTGCGCTGGACTTCGAACCGGAAGAGTGATCGTAAATGCGTGCAAAGAACCGTGCGTTCAGCCGGGGTTGAGGCTCGCCATGCGAAATTGCGGCATCTATAAGGCACGGCTTGCCGCATGAGGGAATTTTCGACGGATGGATAAACGAGGCAGCCGGCGCAAGAGGGCAACGCGCGCAGAGCGGGCGAAACGTGCCGAGGCCGATGGCCGCAACCCGCCGAGCCGGTTCTGGCGCTGGATCAAGCGGCTGTTCCTCTGGGGTGCCGTCGCCGCTGTCCTCGGCGCTGTATTCCTCGCTATCGCCGTCGGATTCGCCGCGCGATCGCTGCCAAGCTATTACCAGCTGAAGGCGACCCAGAACGCGCAGACGATCGTCGTGCGTGCACGCGACGGCACGGAGATCGTCGAGCTCGGGCCCAGCTACGGCAAGTGGCTGTCGTCCGACGAAATCCCGCAGGTCATGAAGGATGCGATGATTTCGGTCGAGGACCGGCGTTTCTATTCGCATCCCGGCGTCGACCCTTACGGCCTGACACGTGCCGTCTATGTCTGGGCGACCGGGCAGAACCGGCTGGGCGCGACATCGACCATCACGCAACAGCTGGCCCGCAACGTCTTCCTCAATTCCAATCGCACGATCGACCGCAAACTGCGTGAAGCGGTCCTGGCGATGGCGCTGGAATGGAAGTTCTCGAAGGAGCAGATCCTCGAGCTCTATCTCAACAAGGTCTATTTCGGCGGCGGCGCCTACGGCATCGATTCCGCGAGCCGGAAATTCTTCAGCCACCCGGCAAGTGAACTGTCGGTGGCCGAGGCCGCGATCATCGCCGGTCTCGTAAAAGCCCCAAGCCGCTATTCGCCCACCGCAGACGTCGATGCTGCGGTCGGGCGCGCCAGCGTCGTCCTGCGCCTGATGCGCGAGCAGGGACGCATCACGGCAGACGAGGCCCGCGTGGATGTTTCGGCCGTCAATCTGAAGGAAGAGGTGGGGCAGAACTCCGTCCGCTACTTCACCGACTGGGCGCTCCCGCAGCTCGACCTGCTGCTCCCGGAGACCTTCGAGCCGATCGAGGTCTGGACCACGCTCGATGTCGGCATGCAGCGCGCCGCAACCGCAGCAGTGCAGGCGAACGTGCCCGAAGGCACGCAGGGCGCGCTGGTTAGCCTCGACCGCGACGGTGCCATCCTGGCGCTTGTCGGCGGCACCGATTACGTCGAGACCAATTACAATCGCGCGACCAATGCGCTGCGCCAGCCCGGATCGAGCTGGAAGCTGTTCGTCTATCTCGCAGCGCTGGAAGCAGGCTACACGCCCGACGACCGCGTGGTGGATACGCCGGTGAAGATCGGCGACTGGAGCCCGCGCAATTCGAACGGGCGCAATATCGGCGAAACCGACCTGCGCACATCCTTCGCCTATTCGGTGAACACGGTGGCGGCGCAGCTCGGCAACGAGGTCGGTTTCGGATCGGTCGCCTCCATGGCGCGCCGGTTCGGCATCACCACGCCGATCAACACCTATCCCGCCATGGTGCTGGGATCGAACGAGGTTCGCCTGATCGACATGACCCGCGCCTTTGCGGCCATTTCGGCAAAGGGCGCCTCGGTCGAACCCTATGGTATCGTCAAGGTGACGACGGCGGATGGCGAGAAGCTCTACGAACACAAGCAGGCCCGCAGCTCGCAGCTCGTGCCCGACCATGTCGCGGCCGGCATCACCGACCTGCTTCAGGCCGCCGTCCAGACCGGCACCGGCCGCGCCGCGCAGATCGGGCGGCCCGTGGCGGGCAAGACGGGTACCACCAGTTCCAACAAGGACGGCTATTTCGTCGGCTTCTCGTCCGGCATCACGACCGGGGTCTGGATGGGCCGGGACGACAACCGTCGAGTGGGCGGCTTGCAAGGTGGCCGGGCGCCTGCACAGGCGTTCTCGGCCTATATGCGCTATGCCGTGAAAGACCGTCCGGTCGAGGAATTCGACACCGACCTCAAGCTTCCCGACTGGCAGATCGAGGAGGATGACGAATACTTCTTCGGCGATCCGGAAGACTATTACTACATCGACGAGCAGGGTAACCTGATCGAGCCGGGCCGCCAGCCGGCGGGTCCCGAGGGACAGTTGCCGTTCCCGGTAGAGGGCGAAGGCATGCCGCAGCAGCAGCCGCAAATGCAGCCCCAGCCGCGCCCGCAACCTACCGACCCGACGCGGCCCCCTCTACGCGAGCAGCCAGCCACCGGGCGCGGTGCCGACGGTGCACCGCAGGCCATCGGCGACGACTTCCTTGACCGGGCGACGGGTCGGAACCAGCCGCGCCAGCAAAGCGACAGGCCCCGCCAGTAGCCGGGTAGGTCGAAGGGAAAGAAAAAGGCCCTCCCGGCGCGAACCGGAAGGGCCTTTTTCTTTGGCTGCGTCCTCGGCCTTAGCGGCTGAGGCGGACAGCTACATACTGGGCCGGACGACCGCGGCGCTGGACGCGCAGTAGAACTGCTTCGCGATTCTCTGCCTGTGCCGTGCGGACCGCGCCTTCAAGATCGGCAACGGTGGTGACCGCACGATAGTTGGCGCTCAGGATGATGTCCCCGCGCTGCAGGCCTTTGCGGGCTGCGTCGGAGTTCTGGTTCACCGCCGCGATAACGAGACCGTCGGTATCCGCGCCTGCACCAAGCTGGCGGGCGATCTGCGGCGTGATTTCCAGCACCTGGAGACCCAGGCGATCCTCGATGATCTCGCTGTCGGCAGGTCCCATGTCTTCTTCGGGCTCTGCATCGGGATCGAACATCTGGCTCTGGCGAAGCTCTTCTTCGCTGGGGCGCTTGCCGACCGTAACGTTGAGACGGCGACGTTCACCCTCGCGGAAGATTTCGAGCGGGATGGTCGTGCCCGGCGCGATATTCGCCACGAGATAGGACAGGGTCTGGTCGGGCGTCACTGCACGGTTGTTGACCGACAGGACGATATCGCCCGGTTCCAGTCCGGCCTCCTCGGCAGGCTGGCCCGGCTGGACCGACTGCACGAATTCGCCGCGATTGCGCTGCAGACCGAGCGATGCTGCCACGTCTTCGGTCACCGGCTGGATCTGGATGCCCAGATAACCGCGCTCGATCTCCACGCCTTCGCGCAGTTTCGCAACGATAGGCGCTGCGGTCTCTGCCGGGATGGCGAAACCGATGCCCACGCTGCCGCCGGACGGCGAATAGATGGCGTTGTTGATGCCGATCACATTGCCCTGCATGTCGAACAGCGGACCGCCCGAGTTGCCGCGATTGATCGCTGCGTCGGTCTGGATGTAGCGGTCGTAAGCGCCCGCGCCGGTGTTGCGCAGCACGCTGGAGACGATGCCGCTGGTAACCGTTCCGCCGAGGCCGAAGGGGTTGCCGATCGCGACCACCCAGTCACCCACTCGGGCCTGGCTGGAATCGCCGAAACGGACGAAGGGGAAATCTTCGCGACGGTTCACCTTCAGCACGGCAAGGTCCGACTGCGCGTCGGTGCCGACCAGTTCGGCTTCGTATTCGCTGCCGTCGGGCAGGGTCACCGTGATCTCTTCAACCGTGCCGCGGCCCGAGGGGCTGACGACGTGGTTGTTGGTGACGACATAACCGTCGGCCGAGATGAAGAAGCCCGAACCCAGCGACTGGCCTTCACGATACTGAGGTTCACGCTGCTGGCCACCGTTGCGGCGGTTGAACAGGTCTTCGAAGGGAGTGCCGGCGAAAGGATTGCCGTTATTCGTCGGCACCTCGATCCGCTGGCGGGTCGAGATGTTGACCACGGCGGGCTGCAATTGCTCGGTCAGGTCGGCAAAGCTTGCCGGCGCTCCGGCACGCGGCACGACATTGGACATGCGCATGTCGTCGTTCTGCGCGACCTGGGCACCTGCGGGATAGCCTGCGAGCGAAAGGGCTGCGCCTCCGGCAAGCAGGGCGGCGGTTACGGAATAGGCATATCGCACTGGCTTCACGTCCTTCATTTCCTCTTCGATATTATCTGCGCGCGGCACGCATCTCTTCTATGCGGTCCCGCGCCTGCGGTTCCGGAAAGAAGAGAGTGCAAAGGGGCGCTGAATGCCCCTTGAACGCCGCACGGGCGGTTCGACGAACGGTCAACGCCGTCCGCGGAACTGCCTCAGATACTCATTGTCCGGCGACAGGATGATGCTGCTTTCCGCATCGCCGTTCTCGGGTGCGAAGGTAGCATCATAGCTCTGCATGGCGCGGTAGAAGTCGTAGAACTGTGCATCCTTGCCGAAGGCTTCGGCATAGATCCGCGCGCTTTCGGCGTCCGCTTCGGCGCGAATGATCCGCGCATCCCGGCCACCCTGTGCACGAATGGTGCGCGCTTCACGCTCACGGTCCGATTCCATGCGGCGGAATGCGGATTGCAGCGGCGCGTCGGGCAGGTCGGTGCGAGTGATCTTCACGTCCACTACCTCGGCACCGTACTGGCGTGCCTGGCGGTCGAGATTAGCGGTCACATTCGCCAGCGCACTGCCGCGCTCTGCGGTCAGCATGGACTGGAAGGTGCGGCGACCGAGTTCCTGACGCAGGACCGAGTTGAGGATCGGCTGGAGCGCATTGCGCACCCCGTCGGTCGATCCGGCACGTTCGACCATGGTCACCGGGTCGGTGATGCGGAAGCGCGCGTAAGCGTTGACGAGCAAGCGTTGCTGGTCGTTCGAGAGCACTTCCTCGTCGCTCATCTCGAGGTCGAGCAGGCGCTTCTCGATGCGCACGACGCGGTCGATGAAGGGCACGCGGAAGTAAAGCCCCGCGCCGGTGTTGCCATTGGGCGTATTGACCACGCCGACGGGCTCACCGGTCCTGACGATGACGACCTGTTCTTCTTCAGGCACGACATAGGCGCTCATCAAGAGGCCGACGAGCACGAAGCCGAGGACGACGAGGGTCGCCTTATGATCTTCCCAGATGCGTTGCATGTTCATGGCCATGTTACTGGCCCTCCTGCGCGGTGACAGTCGTGGTCGGGTTCGCCTGCTGGGCACGGCGCCTCAGTTCGGGCAGCGGCAGGTAGGTCTGCACCCCGCCAGTTTCGACCACGGTCTTGTCGGTCTTCGACAACACGCGCTCCATGGTTTCGTAATAGAGACGCTGGCGCGTCACTTCGGGGGCGAGGCGATACTGTTCGTAGACCTTGTCGAAGGCCTCTGCCTCACCTTCTGCCTGTGCCAGCACCTGCTGCGCATAACCGCGCGCCTGGTTGCGCGCCGCGTCGGCGTTCTGTTCGGCGACCTGCACGTCACGGAAGGCATCGACCACCTGTGCGGGCGGGTCGGCCTTTTCGATTTCGACACCCAAGACGCGGACACCGGCTTCATAGCTGTCCAGCGTTCGCTGCATCCGCTCGCGCACATCCTGCTCGATGGCGGCACGGCCCTGGCCCGAGAAAGTCTCGTCCAGTTCCTTTTCCGCAACCGCAGCACGCATGGCGGCTTCGGCGACTTCGTTCACCGTTTCGACCGGATCGACCAGTTCGAACTTGTAGTTTTCGAGGTCCTTGATGTTCCAGCGCACGATGAAGCTGAGGTCGACCAGGTTCTGGTCGCCGGTCAGGATGAGTTTCACCTGCTGGCTACCCTCCGGAACGCGCACGACGCGGACGCCCTGAACGTCTTCCACGTCGACGGTTTCGATCGGGAAGGGGGCGGAGAAGTTAAGGCCCGGCTCCATCGAGCGGGTGTAATTGCCCAATGTCTTGACCACCGCTTGCTGCTGCGGACCGATCAGGTGGACGCTGGTTGCCAGCAGGCCCAGCACGATGATCGCCACCACGGCAATCGGGAACCAACTCTTGCCGCCGGGGCGCTGGGGCATGCGGAAATTGGGGCCCCCGGGACCACCGGTGCGGCGCGGACCTTCGGGGCCGCGGCTCTTGAAGATATCTTCTATATTGGGACCGCGGCGGTCCCCGTCACCGCCTCCGCTGCCTGGCGGGAGCCACGGGTTCTTCGGCCCGTTCGACTTGCCGCCCTTGGGCGCATCGCCATCACCGTCTCCGGATGATCCGCCCTTGGATCCCCAGGGATTCTTGCCACCAGCCATTGCAAGGCCGATCCTTTTTCCAAACCCGTCCATAATTCTCATAAATGTCTTATAGGTAGCCTTTGCGGGAAAAACAGGGGTTGCGGCCTGTAATTCGATGCTACAGCAGCCCCCAGCATGGCGACGAGCGATTTTACCGACAACCTGCCCCCCGAATTTGCCGACCGCGTGAGCGGTGCGACATTGAAGGAAGGGCGCGCGACACTGGTGCTGGATGCCGCAGGGCTGGGCGAGGAACAGCGCGCCGCGCTGGAGCGCGACATCACCCAGCGCCTGACCGCACGCGACGATGTAGAAGAAGTGCGCGTCGTCATGACGGCAGAACGCAGCGCACCGCTGTTGATCGCTGTCGGATCGGGTAAGGGCGGCGTTGGCAAATCCACGCTCACGGCGAACCTCGCCATCGCCTTGGCCCGTCGCGGTACGAAGGTCGGGCTCGTCGATGCCGATATATACGGCCCGTCGCAGCAGGTGATTTTCGGCACTGCCGATGCCAAGCCCGAAGCACGCGACAACAAGCTGGTGCCGGTGGAAAGCCGGTTCGACATCCCGATGCTTTCGATGGGGCATCTGGTCCAGCCGGGCCGCGCGATCGCGTGGCGCGGGCCGATGGTCGGCAATGCTTTGTCGCAGATGATCGACGCGCATTGGGGCGACCGCGAAGTCATCCTGATCGACCTGCCGCCGGGCACGGGCGATGTTCAGCTAACCATGCTGCAGAAATACAAGCCGGCCGGCGCCGTGCTGATTTCGACACCGCAGGATCTCGCGCTGATCGACGCCGCGCGCGCAGGACAGCTGTTCGAGGCGGCCGGGGTTCCGGTTATCGGGCTGGTGGAGAACATGGCAGGATATGCCTGCCCCCATTGCGGCGAGGTATCCGACCCGTTCGGGGCGGGCGGTGTGGAAGCTGCTGCGGAGAGGCTGGAACTGCCGTTCCTTGGTCGCATACCGCTCGACCTTGCGATCAGGCAGGGCAGCGATGCGGGTGATCCCCCGGCTGCCGGAGACACCGAGCTGGCAGCCCCTTTCAACGCAATCGCCGACAGGTTGGCCGAATGGATTTCCGCGAGAAGCTGATCTCTGCCAAGGACCGGGTCAAGTTGCCCGATGTCTCCCGCCGCCAGCTGCTGGTCGGCGGCGCTGCGGCTGGCGGCTTGCTGGTCGCCTGGACGCTCTGGCCGCGAAATTACGCCACCACCCTGGTCCCGGGAGAAGCCGAGGCAGATTTCGGGGGTTGGCTGACCATAGGCCGCGATGGCGTGGTGACGGTCGCTATTCCCCAGCTTGAAATGGGGCAGGGCGTGACCACCCTGCTGGCCCAGATCGCCGCAGTCGAACTGGGCGCGGACTGGCGCCAGGTCGGGGCGGAGCCGGTCATGCCTTCCGGCCTCTTCCCGAACCTGCCGCTGGCCGCGGACTGGGCACACTTGTGGGCGAATTTCCCGTCGCTGGCCGATACGCCCGATGCCTGGCTGGTCGACCGCTTCGCTTCCGCGCAGGCCTTTAACGCGACCGCCGCCGGCACCAGCCTTGCAGCCTACGAAATGCCCCTGCGCATCGCTGCCGCCAGCGCGCGCGACATGCTGGTGCGCGCCGCTGCCGAGCGCTGGGACGTCGTGCCCGAGGAATGCGAGGTTGCAGACGGCTTCGTGCGCCACGCCACCGGAGGCGCGCTGCGGTTCGGCGAACTGGTCGACGAGGCCCGCGAACTCGATCCGCCCGATCCCGCGCCGCTGCGCCCACAAGCAGCGTTCGAACAGCCCGTATTCGGCGAAGCGGATGCGCAGACCAGCTTCCCGCGCATCGACCTGCCCTCCAAGGTCGACGGCAGCCATTTGTTTGCAGGCGACATCCGCCTGCCCGGCATGGTCTTCGCCTCCATCCGGCACGGCCCGGTCGGCCTGCCCGAACTCTTCCGTTTCGACGCCGATGCGGTTGCGGGGATGCGCGGGCTGGTCGGGGTTGTCAAATCGAAGCGCTGGCTGGCCGCCGTCGCGGAAAGCTGGTGGATCGCGGACCAGGCGCTCTCACGGATGCGCGCCCATTTCACCGGTCCCGGCGCACTCGAACAGGCCGTACTCGACACCGATCTCGAACGCGCGTCGGAGCAGCGCGAAGAACTGGCAGAGCGGATCGTCGAAGTCGGCGATCCCGACGCGATGCTGGAAAACGCGCCGTTTGTCCGCCGTTATGAGATAGCGCCTGCGGTCCATGCCCCGCTCGAAACGGCGAGCGCGACGGCTCGCTTTGTCGACGGGCGGCTGGAATTGTGGATGGCCTCGCAGGTGCCCTCGCTGGCGCGCGAGGCGGCTGCAAAGGCGATCGGCATTTCTGCCGAGGACGTTGTGCTTTATCCGGTGGCCGCAGGGGGCAGTTTCGATGCGCGGCTGGAAAAACAGCACGCCATCGAAATCGCCCAGATCGCGGCGGAGATCGGGCGGCCCGTCCAGCTGACATGGTCGAGGGTGCAGGACTTGCAGGCGGTCCCTCCGCGCGCTCCGGCAACGGCGGACATGGCCGCTGTGACAGGCGCGGACGGCCAGCCGCTGGCGTGGCGGGCGCGGATCACGACGCCGCCCTTCATGCGCGAGATGGGACACCGCCTGTTCGACAACCTCGTGCCGGAGGCGGCGCGTGCGGAGAGCCGGGGCGAAGCGGACGCGCTGGCAGTGGCTGGAGGGATGCCGCCCTACGGCATCTCTGACGTCGCAGTCGACCACGTCCCGGCCAGCATTCGCCTTCCCGTCACGCGGATGCGCGGCGGGGCGGAGGCTATGACGGCGTTCTTCACCGAATGCTTCATCGACGAACTGGCTGTCGAAGCAGGACGCGATCCCTTCCTGTATCGCATGGCGTTGCTAGGCGGCGCGCCGCGCATGGCGGAATGCCTGCGCCGTGCGACGAGGCTGGGCGAATGGGACGGCGCGCGCTCGGGTAGCGGGCAGGGCGTGGCCATGGTGCGCATGGGCAACGATCCGCAGACGGCAGGCCATATCGCCTGCGTCGCGCAGGCGGGGATGGGCGCCGGCGGTGCGCGGGTGACAAGACTGTCCGCCACGGTCGACATCGGCAGGATCGTCAATCTCGACATTGCCCGCCAGCAGATCGAGGGCGGACTGGTCTTCGGACTTTCCTTGGCGCTCGGTTCTTCGGTCAGGTTCGAAAACGGCCACCCGGTGCCGCGAAACATGGGGGCGCTGGGCCTGCCGCGCCTTGCCGATTGCCCGGACATAGTGGTCGATTTCATTTCGAGCGATGCGGAACCCTTCGATCCGGGAGAACTTGGTGTAGCCGTGGCGGCGCCCGCCATCGCCAACGCCCTGTTTGCGGCGACCGGCCTGAGGATGCGGCGCCTCCCGTTGTTGTCAGAAGGTTTGTGAGAGGTTCGTTTTGACCTGGCAGGATCAGAAACTTCCCCATGATCATCCGCCCGTGAAATCGGGCAAGGTCGGCGTGCTGGTGGTGAACCTCGGCACCCCCGACGCGCCTGAGAAAGGCCCGGTGAAGCGCTACCTTGCCGAATTCCTGTCGGACCGCCGCGTGGTGGAGATCCCCGTGATCGCCTGGCAGCCTATCCTGCGGGGCATCATCCTCAACACGCGTCCCAAGAAGAGCGCGCATGCCTATTCGCAGGTCTGGACCGAGGATGGCTCTCCGCTCGCGGTAATCACCCGCAAGCAGGCCGAAGCGATGCAGGCGCGGCTGGGCGATGGCGTGATCGTCGACTGGGCCATGCGCTACGGCACGCCGTCGATACCCGAGCGGATACAGGCGCTGATGGACGAGGGATGCGAGCGCATCCTCCTTGCCCCGCTTTACCCGCAATATAGCGGGGCGACGACTGCGACGGTTGTGGACAAGGCTGCGGACAAGCTGCGGGAAATGCGTTGGCAGGCGAGCTTGCGGACCCTGCCGCCCTATCACGACGACCCGGCCTATATCGATGCGCTGGTGGCGGATCTGACCCGCCAGCTGGACGCGCTCGAGTTCGAGCCGGAAGTGCTGTTGCTCAGCTTTCACGGCATGCCGCAGCGCACGCTGGAACTGGGCGATCCCTATCACTGCCATTGCCACAAGACCTCGCGTCTCCTGCAGGAAAAGCTAGCCGGGACGGGCCTTCGTTTCCGCACGACGTTCCAGTCGCGCTTCGGTCCCGCCAAGTGGTTGGAGCCTGCGACGGATGCTGTTCTGGAAGAAGAAGCAAGGGCCGGGACCAAGCGCCTCGCCATCGCGGCGCCGGGCTTTTCGGCCGATTGCCTCGAGACGCTGGAAGAGCTCGCGATCCAGGGCAAGGAGCAGTTTACCGAGGCGGGAGGCGAGCAATTCGCTGCCCTTTCCTGCCTCAATGCGTCGGATGCCGGGCTCGACATGCTGGAGCATATCTTGCGCAGGGAATTGTCGGGCTGGATTTAGGCTGCGCGATTACTTACAAGGAGGTAAGTAGTCAGGAGCAACCTAATTATGGCCACCCTCGCACCGCACCAACCGGCTGAAATCGCACCCACTCACTGGACCGAAGGCAATCCTTCGCCCGACGAGTTGGCGCATATTCCGGGAGAGGGCGGTTGGCCGGTCGTCGGCAACACTTTCAAGATGCTGGCCGATCCGCACGGCTTCACGCGTCGCGCGGTGGAGAAGTATGGCCGTGTCTACAAGAACAAGGCTTTCGGTGGTTGGAATATCGCGCTGATCGGTGCGGACGCGAACGAGCTGGTGCTGTTCGACCGCCAGAAGCTATTCAGCAGCGAACAGGGTTGGGGGCCGATCCTCGACCAGCTTTTCCCGCGCGGGCTGATGCTGATGGATTTCGACCATCACCGCGTCGACCGCCGCGCGCTTTCCATCGCGTTCAAGCCCGGCCCCATGCGCCATTATTCCGGCAGCCTCAACCGCGGCATCGCGCAGCGGATGGAGGAATGGGGCGCAGGTAGCCTGCAGTTCTATCCTGCCATCAAGGAACTGACCCTCGACCTCGCGGCAGACAGTTTCATCGGCATCCCGTGGGGGCCGGAAGCCGACCGCATCAACGAGGCCTTCGTCTACATGGTGCAGGCCAGTGTCGCCCCGGTGCGCAAGCCGCTGCCCTTCACCCTCATGCGCAAGGGCGTGAAGGGCCGCGAATTCCTGGTCGACTATTTTACAAAGGAAACCCATCGCCGTCGCGCCGAAGGGGGCGGGCAGGACATGTTCAGCCAGTTCGCCACGGCGGAATATGAGGATGGTTCGCTCATGCCGGTGGACGAGGTTGTCGACCACATGAACTTCCTGATGATGGCCGCGCACGACACGATCACCTCCAGCGCGACTTCGCTTGTCTGGTTGCTGGCGAAGAACCCCGAATGGCAGGAAAAGCTGCGGCAGGAGATCGAAAGCGTGACCGGCGGGCTAGGCGCGTCGGGCAAGCCGCGCGATCTTGCCTACGAGGATCTCGGCAAGCTCGAACTCACCGAAATGGCGTTCAAGGAAGCGCTGCGCATGGTGCCGCCCGTGCCCTCGACCCCGCGGCGGGCGCTACGCTCGTTCGAATATGGCGGATACCGCATTCCGGCGGGCGCACATGTCGGGATCAATGCCCACTTCGTCCACCACGAGGAAGAGCACTGGGAAACGCCGCACGAATTCAACCCGATGCACTTTACGCCCGAAGCGGTGAAGGCGCGTCATAAATACGCCTGGATCCCCTTCGGCGGCGGTGCGCACATGTGCCTGGGCCTGCACTTTGCCTATATGCAGGTGAAGGTGCTGATGGCGCAGATGCTGCCGCGCTACCGTATCGAACTGGCCGGCGGCGATCCCGATTGGCAGGCTTGGCCGATCCCCAAGCCCAAGGACGGGCTGAAGGTGGTCCTGAAGAAGATTTGAAGGTTTCTGTGTCGCACCCGCCTCCGCGGGTGCGTCCTCGGCGCTGTTCCTCCGCTACGCTACGGGCGCCTGCGGGCGGGCGGTCGCCCTTGCGGCCCGCAAGAAGCGGGCCGGCTCTCCATCACGGAGCTACCACTAAAAATCTATCGCGATGCCGTCCTTGACCCAGTCGCCATAGCGGGTCGGGCTGAGGTCCTCGTCGACCTCGCCTTTCTCGGGCTTGGGCGGCGGTTCGCTGCTCCAGTGTTCGGGCTTCTCGAATTTCTCGGGCCGCTTGGTCGCGCGTTTGGTCATGCATATGAAATGCGCAGGCTGGCGCACGGTTTCAAGAGCGGGTAGGCGCTTCGCCCATGGCACAGCCCCCCGGAATTCATGCGCGCAAGGCCGCGCTTCGCCTGCTCGATGCAATCATGCGCCGCGGCGAGACGCTCGACACCGCCTTTGGCGCGGCCACGAAGGACGTGCGCAAGTTCGAGGATAAGGCCCTTGCGCGCGCCATCGCGAGCGAGGTTCTGCGTTGGATGGTCGATCTCGATGCGGCAATCGACAGCGCGACGAAGAGCAACCTGCCAGGCGATGCCAAGGCGCGCATGGTGCTGCGCATGATGCTGGCCCAGTGGCTGCGGCTGGACACGCCGCCGCACGCAGTGCTGGCGACGGGCTTGCCGCTGCTGGCCGGTGGGCCGCGCCGCTTGGCGCATGGCGTATTCTCGACGCTGACGAAACAGGAATTGACGCTGCCCGTAGCGCCGACGCTGCCGTCCGATGTGGCCCAGCGATGGGGAGACCGAGCAGGCCCGATCGCCATCGGCCTCGCCGAACCGCCCCCGCTCGACCTGACGCTGAAGGATGCGGGCAATACCGAGATCTTCAAGGCGAAGCTTGCCGCCGACAGCCTGATGCCCGGCCATTTGCGCCTGCCGCGCGGTGAGAATGTCGAGAAGCTGGCGGGCTTCGGCACTAAAGACGGTGGCGGGGCATGGTGGGTGCAGGACCTTGCCGCTTCTCTGCCTGCGCGCCTGCTGGGCGAAGGCGAAGGCCGTCACGTGCTCGACCTGTGCGCTGCGCCGGGCGGCAAGACCCTGCAGCTGGCAGCGCAAGGGTGGAAGGTCACCGCGCTCGATATTTCGAAGCGCCGTCTTGACCTCTTGAAGCAGAACCTGAAGCGCACCGGGCTGAAGGCCGGAGCCGTGCGCGCCGATGCGCTGGCGTGGGAGCCCAAGCACCAGTTCGACGCGATCCTGCTCGATGCTCCCTGCACGGCAACCGGCACCTGCCGCCGCCACCCTGACGTGCTCCACCGCATCGGCCAGCGCCAGATCGAGGAAATGGCCGAGCTTCAGTCCGCATTATTGGAGCGCGCCCAAGGCTGGCTGAAGCCCGGCGGCACGCTGGTCTACGCCGTTTGCTCGCTGGAGGGTGAGGAAGGCGAAGCGCAGGCCGAACGCGTGACTTTGCAACCGCACCCGATCACGCAGGAAGAGTTGCCCGAGGGCCTGTCACCCACCCCCGCAGGCTGGCTGCGCACCGATCCCGGAATGCTGCCGGACCACGGCTGCCTCGACGGCTTCTTCATCGCGCGCTGGCGGGTGCAGTAACGTTACTTGCCCGTCAGATTGAACGATTTCTGATAGATGAGCTTCACCGAAACGTCGTCGTCCTGATCCAGACCTTCGGCATCTTCCTTGCCGGATGCCCAATCTATGCGAAAACCAACGGCGGAAGTTTTGTCGGCATCCGTGAATGCAAGTACGGGAAGGGTCACCAGCCACGGCTGGTCCTTCAGCCTGTCTTTGTCATTCCAGCTCACTTTCGGTGATGCAATCAGGTTGACGCCGCCCCACTCTGGAAAGGCTGCTCTCATCTCCAGCGCGATCGTCTCCACGGTTTGCAGATCGGGTTCTTTCCCGTTGAACCTTGCGCAGTCATTGGTCGTGAATGGGGTATCCGCACTGATACCCGGACAGAAAAGCGGTCTTTGATAGGACGATGAGTAGCCGAGCGTTTTCGCGATCGAATATGAAGGTATGAGCGAAATTCCGAATTTCGAATCCGCGGGCGTGAGCCTGACAAAGGCGTAGGGGGATACCTCCGATACCCATTCGGACTGGCGCTGCAGGGCGCTCTCCTTGAACGCATCGTCAAACTTCCCGGCGAAGTTCGCAAGAAACAGATCAGGTAGCAGGTACTCGTGCGAAGAGCGGCCCAATTCGACGTTCACGCCCACACCCCACCTGGGTATTGGCTTCCTGCCAGAGAAATAAAGGGCAGTAACCTGGTTGGCGATGTCTTCGTTGACCAGCTTGCCTTTGTCGTCGCGCGCATAAACCCAATTGGTGAGCGACAAGCCCTGGCAATCGGTGGGGCTGGAATTGGAAGCGAGGCTGCGCGCTTTTTCGCAAGCTTTCACCGCGTCTGCTGACACTTTTTCGGCGCGGGCTTGCCACACCTTGCGCCGTTCTGATGAGTAGAAATTAGCAGATAAGGAGGCCGTCAAAGCTGCCTTACTGCCGATCTGATCGGCCGTGTCGAGGGATGTGTTCCGTTTGAACAGGGTGCCGTCGCCCGCCTTCAAACCCACGCTGGCACTGAAATAGCCCGCTTGTTGAACGAAAGGGTTCTCAGCCCCTTGGGAGCGTGCGCCGAACCGTCGAAAGTTCCAACTGTCTGAGAAGGATAACGATACCTCACCGCCGGATTCCGCGCCTTCCAAAAGCGCTGTGAGGCCTAGGGGTGTAAGGACACTCCCAGGTATCTTGACGTCCGCGCCGGGAAGCTCCCTTGGAATTACGGACTGGTTCGCTAATTCGGGCGCCAAGACTTGGCATGAGCCGACGTCCAGCCCGATTGCCGGATCAGCGACCATTGACCGGCAACCGTCCAGAATTTCGGGTTTGGTTTCGTCGGCCGCGCTTGCTGCAAGGTCTGTAACCACGGCTCCCTGATCTTGGGCTAATTGCGCATACCGGAAGCCGGCGGCACGAGCTGTCTTTACCTCTGCAGTAAGCGCATCCGCCTGTTGGGTGAGCTCTTTGACGAGCATATCTTCATACGCTCTTATGGCCGGATCCGAGGATGCATCCCGACGCACGATGGCCGCGGCCTTTCGCTTCTCGACATTCGTAAGAGTTTCAGAGCGCTTCGCAAAGTCCCTCAGGGTGGTCACCGCGTTGTCTACCGGCGCCTTTCCCTCTTCGATCACGATTTTCTCGGCGCTATCGTCCGGGAGATTGTCGATACGGGCCTGTAGCTGCATCTGAGCTTTCTCGAGCAGGGCCAGGCAAGACCACAATTCCGGGTTTTCCGAGGAACAGGGGTTAGAGCCCGGCACCTGTCCGGTATCCGCCATCGCGGCATTGCTCATCCCGAGCAAGAATGCTGCTCCAATAAAAACATCTCTATTTCGCATAATCGCCCCCTGATTATCCGAAATGACCCATACACTATTCCACCGAAATAATGAAGTCTGCAACATTTGGCGGGATGGAGCGAGAAATTCTTTTCCTAATCTGGCGAATTATGTCCTTTTGCGAACCTCGCCGGGAATCCTTCTACTCATCACGCTTCTGATCTTGGGAAAGGCGGACTATGGGTCCAAAGCTTCTCCCCCAGGACCGTGTTCCACCCGTTCCACTCTGTAGGGCAGGCAGGGGGCAATCCTACCTGCGTCCTACAGCGGGAATGAGGGGCTCAGGCTTCGGGCTTGAGGTACTTCTGGAAGCTCTTCCTCAGCTTCATCAGCTTGGGGGGGATGACCGCGAGGCAGTAGGGATTGCGCTGGCCTTCGCCGTCCCAATACTCCTGGTGGTAGTCTTCTGCCGGGTACCATTCGCCGGTCTCGATCGTGGTCACCGCGCTCTGGCCGGCGTGGTCCTCGTTCCAGCGCTGGATCGCCGCTTCGGCCTCTGCGCGCTGGTCGTCATCGAGGGGGAAGATGGCGCTGCGGTACTGGGTGCCGATGTCGCCGCCCTGGCGGTTGAGCTGGGTCGGATCGTGCGTGCCGAGGAAGACGTCGTAGAGATCAGCGAGCGCAAGCTGTTCGTCGTAGAAGGTGACGCGCACGCCTTCGGCATGGCCGGTCGTACCGGTGCAGACCTCCTTGTAGGTGGGGTTCGGCTTGTCGCCGCCGATGTATCCGCTCTCGACCTCGCTCACGCCGATCACGTCCTTCATCACCGCTTCGGTGCACCAGAAGCACCCGCCTGCGACAATCGCCTGTTGCTGCGCCATGTAGTCATTCTCCTTGTTGGACTGCGAGATAGGAAGCCTCTCCCCGCTTGTCATCCAGTGCGTGTGCAGGCAGGAGGCGCGGAACAGTTTCAAGGAGAGACATGATGCGTACACTGCTTGCCGCCGCTGCCGCCGCGACCACCCTGGCGATCGCAGCGCCTGCCATTGCCGACGGTCACGGCAAGGGAGAGCACATGGGTCATCACGCCGGCCACGATATGGCCGAGCATGTGAAAGACACCGCCACCTTCATGAAGCACCACGGCGAGGCCCTGTCGGGTGCCATCCAGCATCCCACCCGCGCCGAAGACAGCCAGCGCGACGCGTTCCGCCACCCAGCCGAAACGCTCGCGTTCTTCCACGTAGGCCCGCACATGAAGGTGGGCGAATACGCCCCCGGCGGCGGCTGGTATTCGCGCCTGCTCGGCCACTATCTCGGCGGCGAGGGCGAACTGGTCGGCCTCTATGCCAACCCGCTCAACGCAACCAGCGATGCTGAGCGACAGGACCGCATCCGTGCCGCAGTTGCCGGCTTCGGCGAGGAATTGGCGGGCTATACCGGGCTCGCCGCAGACAACTTCTCCGGCATGACGCTGGAGACGATCCCGGATGACCAGAAGGGCACGTTCGACCGGATCCTCGTCATCCGCAGCCTCCACGGCATCACCCGCGCCGGCATTGCCGATACCGAGATCCGCGCCATGCGCGAACTGCTCAAGGACGACGGCTATCTCGGCGTGGTCCAGCACCGCGCGAAAGCCGATGCACCCTGGTCCTATGCCAATGGCATTAAGGGGTACTTGCGCCAGCAGGACGTCGTCGATTTCATGCGCCTCAACGGCTTCGACCTCGTCGCTTCGAGCGAGATCAACGCCAACCCCATGGATAGTGCCGACCATGAAGGCGGCGTGTGGGAAATGCCGCCGGTCCAGAGCACCAAGCGCGCCGATCTCGCCGACAAGGGCGAAAGCGACCGCATGACGCTCCTGTTCAAGAAGCGTCCCTGAGGCCCGCCATGCGCCAGCTGACCGTCGCCGTCCTCCAGCTTGCCCTTGCCCGCAAGGACGAGAGCGAGAACGTGGCCGCCGTGGCCGCGCTCGTGGAGGAGGCGGCAGGCAAGGGCGCGCAGGTGATCCTGCCGCCCGAGCTGTTTGCGGGCGAGTACTTCTGCCGCGAAGAGGACGAAGCGCTGTTCGCCCGCGCGCGCCCGACGGCGGAGCATCCCTCGGTCCTCGCCATGCAGGAGCTGGCGGCAAAGCTGAAGGTGGCGATCCCGACCAGCTATTTCGAGCGTGACGGGCACCACTATTACAACACGCTGGCGATGATCGGGCCCGATGGCGTGATCATGGGGACCTATCGCAAGAGCCACATCCCCGATGGCCCGGGGTACGAGGAAAAGTACTACTTCCGGCCCGGGAACGACGGGTTCAAGGTTTGGGATGTGCCTTGCACTGGCGGAACTGCCCGGATCGGCGTCGGCATCTGCTGGGACCAGTGGTATCCCGAATGTGCCCGCGTCATGGCACTGAAGGGCGCCGAAGTCCTGCTCTATCCCACGGCAATCGGATCGGAACCTTACGATGCCGATCTCGACACCAGCCGCATGTGGCGGCGGGCCATGATCGGCCATGCCGTGTCGAACTGCATGCCCGTCGCAGCGGCGAACCGGATCGGCCACGAAGGGCCCGACGACCGCCAGCAAAGCTTTTACGGACACAGCTTTATCAGCGACGAATGGGGCGACCTGCTTGAGCAGTTCGGGAGCGACGAGGACGGGGTGCTGGTGGCCACGCTCGACCTCGATCGCGCCGCGACCCATCGTGCGGGAATGGGTTTCTTCCGCGACCGCAGGCCGCAGCTCTATTCCCGGATTTGCGAGGATATCTGACCTTGGGTGATGGGGGCATCGACCAGGGTCAGCTTGACCGACTGTTCACCTCCGCACTCGAAGCGGCGGTGGCCCGGATCGAGAAGGACGGCCATTTCTTCCCCTTGATGTTCGAGCTGAGGGCCAGCGGCGTCATCCACAATCTGGCCGTGCTCGACCTCGCGCCCATCGACGGGAAGGAGGGGGTGCAGGATCGCCTCGCCGCCCTGCTGCGTCCGAGGGCGGAAAGCGGGCTGATCCACGCGGCGGCCATCATCACGCACCGCGCCTCCGACAAGTCCTTCTGCGTCCAGGTGCGGGCGTCCAACTATAGCCAGGATATCGAGGTGCCGTTCAGCGTCGGTGTAGAAGGACTGATCAAGCGTCGGCGCAGGGTGACGCTTGGCGACTTCTCCGCAAAAGAAGCGGCCAATGCGATCTTCTGAAATGGAGGGCGGGGTGCACCGCTATCTGATTGCGCTCGGTTCGAACATGCGCGTGCCCGGGGTCGGTGGACCGCGGCGGGTTTTGGGAAAGGTCCGCTCCGACTTCGAGAGGCGCGGTCTCGTCGTTGAAGGCTTCTCGCCTCTCCTGCGCAGCCGGCCGATCGGTCCATCCCAGCGCGAATACGCCAACGGTGCGGCCATTGTGGCTTCGCAGGAAAGGCCTCGAGAGATGCTCGACCTCTTACAGGAAATCGAGCGCGAATACGGCCGTCGGCGCACCGGCGCGCCGTGGCGCCGGCGGCAGCTGGATCTCGACATCATCCTGTGGAGCGGCGGCGAATGGTCTTCGCCGGACCTCGCCATTCCCCATCCTCTGTTTCGCGGCCGCGGGTTCGTCCTCCAGCCAGCGGCGGCGATTGCGCCCGATTGGCGCGACCCGGTTACCGGTCTGACGGTGCGCCAGCTTGCGGCGCGCGCGTCTTAAAGGCGGTGGCGGGATTTCCCGAATAGACGGTCCACGCCTCGGCGTCGGCAAACAGAACGCCCCGGGCGGCGAGCACGGATCCCTCGGCCATGGAAACCCGGGGCCCCACGAAAGCCTCGGCTGCGACCCAGCAGGATGATCCGATGTCGATGGGGGCAAGGACCAGCTGGAAGTGCGGGTCGTCGATGTCGTGCGTGCCGGCGCAAAGGTGTGCCCGCTGCGAAATGATCGAGCCTTCACCGATCGTGATCCGGCCCTGATTGTAGATGATTGCCCCGGGGCCGATCAGGACCGATGACCCGCAGTGCAGGTTTCCCGGCCACCAGATCCGCGCACTCGCATGGACGCGGCAATTCGGTCCAAGCCTCGCCCCGAAACTCTTCAGCAGGAATGCGCGCCAGCCATGCAGCGGTGGCGGTGTCCAGCGCGCAAGCAACAGCCAGCAGACCGACCAGATTGCCCGCAGCACGCGCGAGCCGAGCGAGAAGGATGGTCCTCCGTCACGGCTTCGAGAGGTTCGGGCGTCGAGGGGTTCCAAGCTGCATTTGCTCCATTTGCTTGCCGTCTTGCGGCTAATTTCGCGCTCGGATTGATGACAGGTGAAACCATGCTTGACCACCCGCGATAGCATGCCTAGGTGGCCCTCGTGGTCGGGCCGTTAGCTCAGTCGGTAGAGCAACTGACTTTTAATCAGTAGGTCGCTGGTTCGAACCCAGCACGGCTCACCACCTTTTCCCTTACCTCCGGCAAACCTCTCCGAGGGCGCGGACAATGGCCCCGAGGGAATGTCCTTGAGCCAGCCCGGCCGATGGGCTTTGCCTTCCGGCCGCACGCTCTTAAAAGACCTGCATGAAACGTTCGCGGATCTTGCAGGCTGGGGCAGAGGCGCTCGCCGTTGGCGGCATCGCCGATCTCGACCTCAACCAGATCGCTGCAACGGTCGACCTCAAGCCTTCGAGCCTGAGGTATTACTTCAAGAACCGCGAGGCGCTGGCCGAGGCGATATACCTAGAACGGCTGGAGGAAGTCGGCGAGGGTTTCGACAGGGTGCGCGACAGCCGCACCCTCCAGCAAGCCGTAGAAGCCCTGTGCCGGATAGAGATCGATCACTGGGCGCAGGAGAACGAGGGGCAATCGAGCCGGAAACCGCAGTTCGGTGAGGTCCGGACGCTCAGCAAGGAGCGGCGCTCGCGTGTCGGAGCGCGGTTCGAACAAGTGCTGCGCCAGGCAAGCGAATTATTTGCAAGCCACGATGTCGAAATCCCCGACGAGATGCCGTTCCTCCCGGCGCAGATACTTCTTGAGAACCTGTTCTGGATTCCTGCGTGGATCGATCACTTCAGCGAGTGGGAATTTCCGAAAGCGGCGAGCGATCTCGCGCGAGTGCTGTGTGACGGTATCGCGCAGGAGGGTGCATCATTCGAATGGGAGAGGATAGAAGACGCGGAATCCGATCCCGGATCGGACATCGGCAGGGTCGACGGTTTCCTGCGGACCGCGACCCAACTCGTGTGCGAACGTGGCTACAGAGGCACTTCGATCGACGAGATCGCGGCCCGGCTAGGCCTGACCAAGGGCAGCTTCTACCATCACAATTCGGAAAAAATCGCGCTCGTCCAGCAGTGCTTCGAAGAAAGCTACGCGAGGGTCAGCCAGCTGCAGCGCGAGGCCAGCGTGCGCTTTTGCGAACCGCTCGACAGGATAGCGACGGTCGTCGGTTCGATCATTTCCATCCAGATGCGGCAGCAGATGCCCATAATCCGGTCCTCGGCCTTGCCCGGCCTTCCGCGTGATCTTCGAATGTCCATCATTGGCAAGGCCGCCCCCTTGGACAGGTGGTTTGTGGCCGAACTGGTTGCGGCGCACAGGCGTGGGCAGGCAACCGATGTCGATCCCTTTATCGCCGCGCAATATCTCTCGGTCGGCGCCAACTCGTCCTATGATCTTGCGCGCCTGTATCGCTGCGAGCCGAACGAGCGGAACATCACCCTTGTCATGGAGCGCCTGTTCAGGGGTTTCGCAATTTAAGTACGGTGGCGTTTTGGCAACGCTCCTTGTCGGCCCTGCTTCTAGGCGATAAATTCTGCTTGTTTTTTGATTTTCACACCCGCAGTATGCTGATGCCGGGGAGAGGCAAATAACAGAAATCGGTTCGGCCGGCGAGAGGACGCCTGCCGATCCCTCGCTCTCCCTTGCGTGGTCAATTTTGCCCGGGGAGAGAATATGAGAAATCGACTGAATGCGACGATCGGCCGGACCGCACTTTGCGTTGGGCTGCTTGCATGTCCTGGCGTCGCCTTCGCTCAGGCCGAAGCGGAGCAGGCAGGCGCTGAAGAGCCGGCAACGAATACGATCGTCGTCACGGGCTCCCTTATCCGCGGCACACCCGAAGATGCCGCGCTGCCGGTCGATGTTTTCACTGCCGATGATCTCCGCAAGCAGGGGGTCGACAGCCCGCTCGAGTTCATCAAAGATCTCCCGTCGGTAGGCGCCGTTCTCGGCGACTCCAACCAGTTCAGCACCGATGCGCAGGGCTTCCAGGGCGTCGGTTCGATCAACCTTCGCGGACTTGGTGCGACGCGCACGCTGGTTCTCATGAATGGCAAGCGCACCATCCTTACGCCGGGTGCGGGCTTCGTGGATACGCAGCTTATTCCGCTCTTCGCGCTCGAACGCGTTGAAATCCTGAAGGACGGTGCCGGTTCGACCTATGGTTCGGACGCCATCGCAGGGGTGGCCAACTTCATCACGCGCAGCAGGTTCACAGGCGTCGAACTTCAGGGCGACTACAATTTCGTAGATGGCTCGGATGGCAATTACAGCATGAGCGCGCTCGCCGGCTTCGAGCTCGGCGATGCCAATCTCGTTGTTGGCGCCGGCTGGCAGCATCGCTCCGAACTTGCCACCACCGCACGCGATTACATCAATGTCGGATACGCTACCAACCCGTCGGCCTATTCCGCGCTTTCGACACCCGGCCTGGTTGCGGTTTCTTATTTCGACACCGCTACGGGTAACGTCGATACGCAAGTTCGGCCTGACCGGGGATGTAACGACCTCGGCGGCTTCCAGGATGGCGCGCTTTGCCGTTTCACCTATGTCCCGTTCGACAACCTTGTCGAGGACGAAGACCGCTATCAGGTCTTTGCCCAGTTCACGGCACAGCTGAGCGATACGGTAACTTTCCAGACCGATGCTCTGTGGGCGAAAAGCGATCTTGAATCGCTCAATTACTCGCCAGCCTTTCCTCCTACCCAGGGGCCTAACGGTTCGGGGTTCCAGTCGGCGTTCACCACATCGCCATCGAACCCCGGGGTTTCGGCCTTTCTCGATCAGGTCGGTCTCCCACAATCCTCTCCGACCAACCCGATCGTGAGGGTGACGAACGTGCTGTTCCGCCCGTTCGGCTACCTGGGTAACCCGCTCGACCCCGATCGCGGCGCAGGCACCGGCGGCGCCAAGAACGAAGCGTGGCGCATTACCGGCGGCTTCGATTTCGAGCTCGGCAACGACCTGGTCTTCGAGATCGACGGGACGTTCTGGGAATCCAAGCGCGAGGCATTCGCGCCCGGCATCATCGGCTCGCGCCTCCAGGCAGCCCTCAACGGTTTCGGCGGGGCAAACTGCACCGGCACGACACCGGGGGCGAACGGCTGCGTATACTTCAACCCGTTCGTGAACGCCGGCCCCGGAAATCCGACACTGGACATCAGCAACCCGTTCTATGTGCCCGGCGCTGAAAACTCCGAAGATCTGGTCCGTTGGCTGCAAGTGCGCAACGGCACGGTCGAAGAGGAAATCCAGGTCGTCTTCGATGCGGTCCTTTCCGGACCCACGGGTGTCGAACTTGGCGGTGGACCGCTGGCGTTCGCGGTAGGTGCGCAGTATCGTAAGAACGACTATCGCACCGACCCGATCAATGACGAGTCCAATCTCGACATCAATCCCTGCTTCATCGAAGGCGACCAGAGCTGTGTCGGCACGACGACCGAAGGCGTTGGCCCGTTCATCTTCCTCGGCGGCTTCCGTCCGGCACGTCTTTCGCAGGACGTCTATGCGCTTTTCGCAGAGGTCAACGCACCGGTTACGGATCGCCTCGAACTGGCAGGCGCGATCCGCTTCGAGGATTACGGCAGCCCGATCGGCTCGACGATCAACCCGAAGGGCTCCATCCGCTTCGAAGCCACCGACTGGCTGACACTGCGTGGTTCGCTCGGCACCACTTTCCGTGGACCGCTGGCGGTCAACGTCGCTCCGAACTCGGTCACCCAGCTGCAAGGCTTCACTGCGGCGGGCGGCAACTACAAGTCGCTCGACGTGTTCGGCAACCCGACCGACCTGGGTCCGGAAACGGCACTGACCTACAACGCAGGCGTCATCTTCAACGTGCCGCTCGGTGCGGCGAACATGACGTTCAGTGCCGACTACTGGGCGATCAACCTGAAGGACCGGATCACCACCACTCCCGGTGATGCCATCGCGAGCCTGGTGGCCAATGGCCAGACCACCGGCAACGATCCGGTCGACTGCTCCAGCCCACTCGCCGGCCTGATCACATTCAGCAACAATGTCTGTGTACAGGGCACGACGACCGGTCTCGACATCAGCCGCGTTCGCACCGACTTCGTGAACGGTCCGGACGTCGATATCTCCGGTCTCGACTTCGCTCTAAATGTCGATGTGCCGTTCGGCGAGGCAATGTTCTCCTTCGGCGGCAATGCGGTCTACAATCTGGGCTACGAATTCGACGATTTCGAAGTCCAGGGCATCGTGGTCCAGGAATCCTACGATGCGGTCGGTTTCGGAAACTACTTCCGCGACCCGAATACCGTGCCGGAATGGCGTGCGAACGGATATGCGAACCTGAATTGGGACATGCTCAACGTTCGCTACTCCGTTACCCACATCGACGGGGTGTTCGACGATCGCTGCATCAATCGCGATCCTTGCTTCCAGACTTCGCAGGGCCCGACCGACTTCGGTATCGAAAGCGGTTCGTACACGCAGCATGATATCGCCGTAACGCTGCAACTCGACCTGGCAGGTGCCGAAGTCGAACTGCAGGGCGCGATCGAGAACTTTACCGATGCGGAGCCTGCCGAAGCGCAGCTGCCGCTGGGCTACAACCCGTTCATCGGTAACGCGATCGGTCGCAATTACCGGATCGGGCTCCGCACCCGCTTCTAAGCCGTGCTTCAAGGGCGGGGCGGGCCAAGGTCCGTCCCGCCCTGATTTTTTTCAGGACATTTGATGACTACAGCACAAGCTCCCGCCCAAGGCGTGGACACCGTGAGCCCGCGTGCGCGGCGGGTCACGCTTATCCTCCTGACCGTCACCTATTTCTTCAGCTACATGGACCGGCAGATTCTCGCCATCCTGCTGGAGGATATCAAGGCGGACCTGCTGCTGAACGATACCCAGCTGGGCCTGCTGTCCGGCCTGGCCTTCGCCTTGTTCTATGCCACCCTCGGCATCCCGGTCGCAGCGCTTGCGGACCGGATGAACCGGGTCAACATCATCTCCATCGCGCTGGCCTTGTGGAGCGGCATGACCGCCGCCTGCGGCCTGGCGCAGAACTTCGTGCACCTGCTGCTCGCGCGCATCGGCGTGGGGATCGGCGAGGCGGGCTCTTCCCCGCCCAGCCACTCGATTATCGCAGACCTCTATCCGGCGGAAAAGCGCGCACTCGCCCTGTCGATCTATTCCCTGGGCGTGACCTTGGGAGCTGCTGCCGGCCAGATATTCGGCGGCAACCTGACGTACTTCTTCGACTGGCGTGTCGCCTTCATCGCCATCGGCTTGCCCGGCGTTATCCTTGCCGTCATCGTCAAGCTCTTTGCGACCGAACCGATGCGCCGCGCCGAGCCGGGTGCTGTCGAGGAGACGCAAACCCCCTCAATCGGAGCAGGCTTCCGGTCGATCTTCGGCAATCCAGCTGCCGTCTGGCTGGTCGCAGGCGTCACGATAACCTCGATGATTGGCTATGCGCTCACCGGCTGGACCCCGGCCTACCTGATCCGGTCGTTCGGTCTCAATACGCTTCAGGTCGGCAATATCGTTGCGCCCTTGCTCGCGATCGCAGGAGTTGCGAGCGGCCTTGGCAGCGGCTGGCTCGCCAATCGACTGTCGGAGAAATACGGGCTGAAGGCACAGCCGCTGATGGTCGCCGCTCTCAAGACCATCGCCCTGCCGTTCCTGATCTGGTTCTACGTTGCCGACAGCGCCCCGCTTGCGGTCGGCGTCTACTTCATCGCTGTCCTGTTCCAGTCCTGCTATCTCGGCCCGACATTCGCGCTGATCCAGACGCTCGCACCGCTGCGCATGCGTGCCGTCTGGGCTGCGATCACGCTTCTCGTCATCAACCTCATCGGGCTTGGCCTGGGACCGACCATGGTGGGCGTCCTCTCGGATTATTTCGCTCCCGAATACGGTCAGGAATCGCTGCGCCAGGCGCTGTTCGTCATCGCTTGCGCGACCCCGGTTGCCATCTTCTGCTACTGGCGCGCCGCCAAATGCCTGGAGAAGCAGTTACCGCATCGGCCCGCGGCGGAGGCTGGAGCCACTAGCGCCTGATTGTTGTCAGCGCGCGTTTTCGGCATCCAGTTCGCTTCTGCGATCGATATCGACGAGCATATCGGCGGCCGCCGGCTCCACCATGTTGGCGGCGGGACCCGCCAGGATGCGCGCCCCGCGGTCGCCGTCGAGCTTGCGTAATTCTGCGAAGGACGCGCTATCGAAGGCAGCGGGGCATCCAGCCCTGCCGTCGGACTGTCGGGTGAAAAGCGGTCCACTCGCTTGAGCGAGCGTGCGCAAGTGCGACGCTGTAACCTTGGGCATATCCGCAAGGGCAATCACCACGCGCTCGTGAGCCTGTGCGGCCGCTACCCCGGCCGCGATCGAGGTGCCCATGCCTCGCTCGGCCTCGGCATTTAGCACCCGATTCCACCGGGCGTCCGGCGCGATCGAACTGTGCGGCGCCATCACGATGTAAAGATGCTGAAAGCCTGCTTTTTCGGCAGCCGTCGCAGCCCACGCCCACAGCGGTTTGCCCCTGAATTCGGCCGCAAGCTTGTCGCCGCCAAACCTCTCGCTGCGACCGGCGGCGAGAAGGATTAGCGCGATGCCGGGATCAAGCGGTGTCATGCAGTCTTTCGTAGCCAGAAACGACTTCGGCGAGCGCGGAAAGAGCCAGAGCCTGCGGCGTCTTGCAGGACGGGATGAGCCCCAGTGGGCTGCGAATACGCGCGATCGCTTCTTCCGTCAGACCTCTTCCCGCCAAACCGAGGGTTCGTGCGATGCGGGCATTTTCGCCCCCTTGCGCGCCGATGTAGAAGGCCTCTGACGAAAGCACCTGTTCGAGGAGCGGCAATTCCCATTCGTGATCGTGGAACAGGAAAAGACAGGCCGTCCATCGATCGGGCGTGAAGTCCTTTGCCTCCTGCCCGAGACTGAGAACGGATTTGTCATATGCCGTGACATCGATTCCGAGTGCCATCGCCAAGGCCGAGAGATATTCCAGCTCGGGCCCTTCCCCGAAGGCGGCAATGCGTAGCGAAGGCAGGTAGCGGCGCTCGGCAAGAAGCTCGTTCTCGGGCAAGGCCATGCTCGCCGGAACACGGCGATCAAGATTCGTCATGGCTTCGCGGCAACCAGCGCGCCCGGGGTCCGGATCAAGAAGGATGTCGAGGCCGCCGCCGCATGGCAGGCGGAAGTCGATGGTGTTCGATCCGGCTCCGTAGCGGATGAGCGCAGGTTTCGAGAGTTCGCGGATGTCGGCGGCAAGCTGCGCTTCGAGGCATCCGTCCGACAGGCTACCGACGGTCGAACCGTCGGGCAGGACCGCCAGTTGCGCGCCTATCCTGCGGGAGAAACTCCCCTCGACCCCGACGATGGTGCAAAGGCCAACGCCCGCTTCGCACGCTGCGGCCAGCGCCGCATGATCGGCGCTGCAGGGGGCAATCGCGGCCATCTGGTCGAGCATCAGTCCGGCATCGCCGCAAGAACGCGGTCGGGCGTCATCGGGTAATCGAAGATGCGCGCGCCGCAGGCGTTGTAGATCGCATTCGCAATCGCGGCCGCACCGCCGCACATGCCGAGTTCGCCAATGCCTTTCGCCTGGATCGGGCTGGCCGCCGGATCGCGCTCTTCCACGAGTACGACCTCGAGATCCGGGACGTCGCGATGGACCGGCACGTGATATTCCGCGAGGTCGCAGTTCACCAGGTGCCCGTCGCGCGGATCGAACTCCAACGCTTCTGTCAGGGCCACACCGATGCTCCAGGTAATTCCGCCAAGGCACTGCGAGCGGGCGGTCTTGTGGTTGAGCACACGGCCGAACCCGAAGGCACCCAGCATCCGGTCGACGCGGGTTTCACCCGTGAAACGGTTCACCCTGACCTGCGCAAAGAACGCGCCGAAGCCCGAGGCGGTGAAATCGTCTTTGATGTCGCCCGGCTCGTAATGGCCTTCGCGGGACAAGTCAGCGCCATCGAGCAGCGAGACCAGGCTTTCTCCCGAGGCGGTTTTCCCGTCCTTCAGTTCGAGTTCGGTTTCACCGACACCGAGGCGCTGGCCCAGTTCTTCGCGGATCGCCTTGCACGCGATGTAGACCGCCGATCCGATGGAAGCCGCACCCCAGCTGCCGCCAGATCCGGGCCCGCGCGGATGCTTCGTATCGCCAAGTTCGACCAGCACTTGCTGAGGTTCGAGGCCCAGCATTTCACCGGCCAGCTGGGCGAGGATCGTGTAGGTCCCCGTACCGATATCGGTCATGTCCGTCTCTACAACGGCAGTGCCGTCGGCTTTCAGCGTGACGCGTGACTTGGCCTCGGCGATATTGTGGACGCGTGCGGCGCTCGCCATGCCGGTGCCCACCCACCATTCGCCCTCGCACGTGTGGCGCGGACTGCGGGGTCCGCTGTTCCAACCGAACGCGTCGGCCCCCTGCCTGAGGCATTCGGCCAGCTTGTGCGACGAGAAAGGCAGGCCCTCTTCCGGGTCCTCTTCGGGAATGTTCTTCAGGCGCAGTTCGACCGGATCGATACCCGCTTTCTCGGCCAGTACATCCATGGCCCCTTCGAGCGCCGGCATACCGACCGCCTCGCCGGGGGCCCGGACCGATCCCGCAGTCATGCGGTGAATCCGAGCGACCTCGAGCGTCAGGTCACGGTTCTCGCCGCCGTAGAGGAAGTGCGAGGATTGAAGGACCGGCTCTGCAAAAGTTTCTCCGGGCAAGTTGGAGACGAGTGCGTGATGGCCGAAGCCGATCAGCTTGCCGTCCTTTTCAGCAGCCAACCTAAGGCGCTGTGTCGTTTCCGAACGGCGCATCACGCACTGGAACACCTGTTGCCGGGACATGACGACCCGGACCGGCCGCCCGACCTCCCTGGACGCAATGGCAGCCGCGACCACGTCTTCGCTGACGCCAAGTTTCGACCCGAATCCGCCACCGACGAAGCGGGAAACGAGACGAACGTTTTCTTCTTCCATTCCGAGCGCGTCGGCCAGCTCGCTGATATTGTAATTCAGCATCTGCAGCGAAGCGTAGACGGTCAGCTTGTCGCCGTCCCATTGCGCGATGGAAGCGTGCGGTTCCATCGCCGCCGAGGCATGCCCCTTCGTCGTGTAGGTAACGTCCACCGAATGGGCGGCAGTCGCCATGGCATGGTCGAGATCGCCTTGCCGGACGGTTTCATCCTCCTGCTCTTCCGCTTCGACGCCTTTGGGATCGAGCGGGGCGCCGGGATCTTCGCGATATTTAATAGGCAGATGTTTCGCCGCATCGCGAGCTTGTTCGAAGGTTTCCGCCACGACCAGGGCGATGGGCTGGCCCCAGTAACAGACTGTGCCCGGTTCCTGCTGCGGCGCCTCGTCGGCCGTGCCCTGTGCGGCGCGTGTGGTCATTGCAGGGTCGTCTATGACAGCGAGCACGCCAGGCATGGAAAGCACAGCGTCCTTGTCGATCGAGAGGACCTTGCCCCTTGTGATCGTCGACGTGACGAGCACGCCTTCGGCGCAGTCGGCTATCGGATATTCGGCGGAATAGGGGGCGGTGCCGGTCACCTTGGCCATGCCTTCGACGCGGGAGATCGACTTGCCGAGCACGCCTTGCTTCATCCCGTCGAGGCGGTTGCTGTCGTCCGGTGTGTCTTGCTTGAAATGTACGGTCATGCCGCGGCCTCCGTCGCATTCTGCAGGACGGCGTGCAGCGTTCGCCGCGCCAGCGGTATCTTGAAGTCGTTCTCGCCGAACCCGCGCGCATCTTCGAGAAGGATATCGGCGGCCTTGTCGAACAAGTCGTCGGAAGGGACCTTGCCAATCAGGGCCTCGCCGATCCGGGGATCATGCCATGGCTTGTGGGCCAGCCCGCCGAAAGCGAGATCGGCGCGGGTGAACTTGCCATCCTCGATCTCGACGACGGCAGCCACCGAAACGAGCGCAAATGCATAGGATGAACGTTCGCGCACCTTGCGATAGATCTGGGTGCCGCCGACAGGTGCGGGCAAGGTCACTGCCGTGATGAGCTCTCCCTCTTCCAGCACGTTTTCGCGCCAGGGCGTTTCGCCGGGAAGGCAATGGAAATCGCGAACCGGCACCGTGCATGTACCCCCGTCCGGCTTGGCAATCTCGACCTGCGCATCGAGCGCGCTGAGGGCGACCGCCATGTCCCCGGGATAGGTTGCGATGCATTGATCGCTCGTCCCGAGCACCGCGTGCAACTTTGCAATACCGTCGATCGCGCCGCAGCCGCTTCCCGGTTCGCGTTTGTTGCAGGGCTGGTCGATGTTCGTGAAGTAGAAGCAGCGTGTGCGCTGGCACAAATTGCCGCCGGTGGTGGCCTTGTTGCGCAATTGCTGGGTTGCCCCGGCCAGGATCGCGCGTGTCAGAACCGGGTAGTCGGAGCGGACCCGCGGGTGAACGGCGGTTTCCGTATTGGACGCCAAGGCGCCAATCGAGAGGCCGCCGTCGTCAGTGTCCTCGATCCCGCCAAAGCCGATGCGGTTGATGTCGGCGAGCGTTTCTGGAGTTTCGACCTGCAGTTTCATGAGGTCCAGCAGGTTGGTCCCGCCCGCTATGGCAAGGGCGGTGTCGTCATGTGTAAGCTGCGCGGCGTCGTCCAGCGTCCTCGCCCGGGTGTAGGAAAACGGTCTCATGCGCTCTCCCCCGCCACTTCGCTTATGGCCGCCACGATGTTGGCATAGGCGCCGCAGCGGCACAGATTGCCGCTCATCCGTTCGCGGATTTCCTCGCCGGTAGCTGCCATTTTGCCATCGAGGCTTTCGCTCGCATCGCTCGGCCAGTTGTTGGCGATTTCCTGAAGCATGGCCGTTGCCGAACAGATCTGCCCGGGCGTGCAATAGCCGCATTGGAACCCGTCATGTTCGAGGAATGCTTTCTGGAGCGCCGATGGACTGTCGGGCGTGCCCAGACCTTCGATCGTCGTGACCTCGTCACCGTCATGCATGGCTGCCAGAGTTAGGCAGCTGTTGATCCGGATGCCGTTGACGATGACCGTGCAGGCGCCGCACTGGCCATGGTCGCATCCCTTCTTCGTGCCCGTCAGCCCGAGATCGTGGCGGAGGAAATCGAGCAGCGAGGTTCGCGGATCTGACGGCAGGCCGTGCTGCTCGCCGTTGACGGAAATAGTATCGGACACAATCGCCTCCTTTGCCTTCCCAACTATCGGGAAGCCGGGGGTGTCCGATGATTGCGAAAAAAGTTTGCGGGAGCGGCCCGAAGAATGACAGGCCTCGTTAGGCGCCAGCGCTCCTCCGGTTCAGGCAGCGCTAGCGATCATGACCCGTGCGCTGTCATCGAACGCGACATCGGCAAGCGTGTCGGCAAGCGCGCTCTGGCCGGGTTCGACCCGGCTGTCGCCGATTGCGACCGCCCCGGACAGGGGCATGACCTGAACGGTGCCGGTAAAGCGGGGCGCAATCTCCTGTGAAGGCTGCCCGATGACCTGCGCGAGGGTGAAGCGGGGACCATCGACGAGCATCATCTCGCAATCCGCGGGGACCGTTCGTGCCAGCTCGTCTGGGTAGGGGAGGCCCTTGGCGACTTTCAGGCCTTCGGCGAGGTGCAGCTCGCGCGGGCGCCCGTAATCATAGAGACGATAGGTTATGTCGGTGTTCTCCTGCACCTCCAGCAAGGTCAGTCCCGCACCGATAGCGTGCACGGTGCCTGCCGGGATGTAAAAGAAATCGCCGCTGCTGACCTCGCGCCAGTGGAGCAGGTCCTCGATCGTGCCATCGAGTGCCGCAGCACGCATCTCGCCTTCGGATACTTCGCGGACGAAGCCCATTGCCAGTTTTGCTCCAGGCTCGGCATTGAGGATGAGCCAGCATTCTTCCTTGCCCCGTCCGGTCGGGCTGGCTTCGGCCGGCGGATGAACCTGAACCGACAGCTTTTCGCTGGTGAAAAGGTATTTCACGAGGAGACCGTCCATCGATGTCGCAGGTTCGAACCAGATTTCGCCGATGCGCGTGGATCGGTCGTCCAAGGCAAACGGCGCGGGGAGGCTGTCCATGCCCCACACTTTCTCGACGGTCTTGATCGGCAGATGGCCCGAACTCATTGGTTCGCAGCCCCATCCAGCTTGCCGACTTCCTGCGCGTGATCGCGATTGAGGACGAGTATCTCGTCACCGTCGACGACCACGATGGCATTGTCAAAACCGACCAGCGAAACTCGCGGACCGTCGGTATCGATCATCACGGACTTTGCCGATTTGACCTCGGCAGGACCGGAGACGACGTTCTCGCCGCCACCTTGGGCTGCGCGCGCCTCGAAGAGCGCATTCCAGTCGCCGATGTCGGACCAGCCCATGTCGGCTGCAACGACTGCGGCCTGTGCCGTGTTTTCCATCACGGCGTAGTCGACGCTTTCGCCAGCGATGGCGCCGAAATGGCCTGCGTCGGGATCGAAGCGCCCGTCCGTCCAGCTGCCACCTTCCACAGAGGCTGCGACCGCCTTAGCCATCTCCGGCCGGTGCTTTGCCAGCTCGTCGAGGAATGTGCCCGCCTGAAACGCGAAAATGCCGCCGTTCCAGACATAATCGCCCGATGCGAGAAACTCGCGTGCGCGATCGAGGTCGGGTTTTTCCACGAACCGTTCGATCCGGTGACCGTCGCCCAATGCGTTGCCGAGCTTGATGTAGCCGTAACCCGTTGCAGGTCGATCGGGCGCGATGCCGAAGCTGACCAGATTGCCGTCAGCGGCCAGCGATGCGGCTTTCTTGGCACCGGCAAGGAAGGCCGCTTCATCGGCGATGTGATGGTCGCTGGGGCATACGAGCATGATGGCCTCGCGCGGCAGGAGGCTGGCGGCAAGGGCGATGGCCGGTGCGGTATTCTTCGCGGCCGGTTCGACGACAAGCCGGTGCTGTCCCGCCTGCTCGGTGATGAAACGCGTATGCGCTTCGCCCGCGACGATCATGGGCTGTGCGAAAGAGGCCGTATCCGAGACACGATCCAGCGCCTGCTGGAACAGCGTGCGATCGCCGAGCAGGGGGAGAAAGGGCTTCGGGTAGCTGCGGCGGCTGCGCGGCCACAAGCGCGTGCCGCTCCCGCCGCTGAGAATGATGGGATGGATCATCGACATGATTGCGCGGCGACTAGCAGCGCATCATCGGCAAGTCATCGTTTACTTGCCTTCGATTGCAAGCATTCGTTACGGCGTCGAAGATGTTCTCTCCCAAGCTCTCCATCTTCGCCCGCCTGCCTGTGCCGGGAGAGGTGAAGACGCGCCTCATTCCCGCATTGGGGCCCAAGGGGGCTGCGCGGATCTATGCGCGATTGCTTGCTCACACGGTGCAGGTTGCAAAGGACAGCGGGCTGGATTTCGAACTGCGGGTCACCGGCGGCGAGATCGCGGCCTTCCACGATCTTTTCGGAGCCGACACCGCAGTGGTCGACCAGGGGGAGGGCGACCTGGGCGATAAAATGGCCGCTGTCGAAGGGCCTGCATTGCTGATCGGCAGCGATTGCCCCGGCATCAGCGTGCCCTTGCTGCAGGCGGCGGCCGGAGCGCTCGAGGATCGCAGCGTTGTCCTGGGGCCGGCGAACGATGGTGGCTATTACCTTATCGGCTTTCGCGAGAGCATGCCGTTCCTCTTCGACAATATGGAATGGTCCACCCCAAAGGTCCTGCCGGAAACGCTCGTGCGGCTGGCGGCGCGCGGTATCGGACCGGCAATCCTACCCGAACTGGCCGATATAGATACCGCCGAAGACTTGGCAGCGTGGCCGGAATACGAATGAGCACAACGCTTCTCGTGCCGGTGCTCGACGAGGCCAAGGCCCTTCCGGCGCTGGTCGCCCGTTTCGCCGAACTCGAGCCGCGTCCGGCCGAAATCCTGCTTGTCGATGGAGGTAGCGCCGACGGGACGGTACAGATCGCGAAAGACGCGGGATGGCGTATCCTCTCTGCCGAACGAGGGCGTGCCAGGCAGATCAACGCCGGCGTCGAAGCGGCGACATCCGAGAACGTATGTGTCGTTCACGCCGATACCTTGCCGCCGCGCGATATGATCGAGGTTATCGAGAATACCTTGGCGGATCGCCGTATTGCTCTTGCCAGTTTCACACCGGTCATTCGTGGACCCGAAAAAACGCGTTGGGGCACCACCGTGCATAATTGGGCCAAGACCTGGTACGCGCCCCTGCTGACGCGGCCGCATCGCTTCTTCCAGGGCGTACGCCTGCTGTTCGGCGATCATGCGATGTTTTTCCGGCGAGCCGACTTTCTGACCATAGGGGGCTGCACGCCCGGCGATGCGGTGATGGAAGAGGCCGATCTCTGCGTGAAGTTCGCGCGCCTCGGCAAGGTGCGCATGGTGCCGCGAAAGGTCTATACCTCGGACCGACGCATAGCCGAGTGGGGCGCGCTCAAGGCGAACTGGATCTACTTCAAGGTCGGGATGCTCTGGGCATTCGGCCTGCGTTCGCGGATGGCGAAACACTATCCCGACGTGCGTTAGTCCGAGGTCAGGAAGCCTACTTCGATACAGTGATCGATGAGGCTGCGGATATAGGCGCGGCCGGTTTGCGGACATTGCATGCCCAGGACCTCGCGCACATTCGCATCGTCGAAATGGGGGTCGCGTTGAAAGTAACTGGCGTAGAGGCCGGCTACCCGTTTGAACAAGCGTCTCTCCAAGGCAGGCAAAGTGGCGGGGTCGAACGCACTGGGTTCGACCAGTTCGGGCTCGTGAAATTGCGCGAATTCGCCAATCGCGCCGGTGAAATCCGTGACTGGCAGGGGCTGGGCCGAAACGAGATGGAAAGTCTTGCCTGCGGCCTGCTCCATCGCGTGCGCTAGAGCCAATATGCCAGCAGCGACATGATCGATAGGCACGAAGTCGAGCGTTGCGCCCGCCCGTGCGGGCATGTGCTTCACCCGCCCTTCCGCGATCAGCTTGAAGGCGGCGTACGTGGTGTCGAACTGGCGGATCGCGCCGCTCTCGTACGCGCCGACCACGATCGACGGACGCGCGATCGCCCATCTCAAGTCGGAAGCGCGCACGAGCCGCTCTCCGGCAGCCTTGCTCGCTTCGTATCCGTTGGCAAAACCGGCCTCCGGCAAGGGGTCGCCTTCGAGGATTGCGCCGTCGCGCCTGCCGCAAACATAGGCGGTCGAGACGTGGAGGAAGTCCATTCCGCCCTGCCGGGCAAGCGCCAGCGCGTGCTTCGTGCCGTCAACATTGACGGCGGCATAGTCCGCCTCGTCGAGGTCGAAGCGCACCGTCGCCGCGCAATGCACCAGGAGGTCATGGCTGGCGGCTAATCGGGCAAACTCGCTCTCTTCCCATCCGAAGCGGGGCACAGAGACGTCGCCAGCAATAGTCGCAATATCGACCGGCGAGCCATCGTTTGCGCGAATGTCGCGATTGCGATGCACCAGTCCTGTGACCTCATGGCCCTCACGCGCCAAGCGCGCGCAGATCTCGCCGCCGAGAAGGCCGGCCGCGCCCGTGACCAGCACTCTCACGTGCCGCGCTTTCGCATGTTGTAACCGATGGGATTTTTCCGCCGAATGGAAAGGAGATTGCGAGAAAGTTCGCATCTTGATCAAATTCGGTTACGGGACAAGCAATGAAATTTACACACGACGTTATCGTAATCGGAGGCGGCGCTGCCGGTCTGACGGCCGCCGGTGGGTGTGCGTTGTTCGGTCTCGAGGTAGCGTTGATCGAAGGCCGCAAGATGGGCGGCGAATGCCTCAACGATGGCTGCGTCCCGTCCAAGGCCCTGATCACTGCCGCAAAGCGTGCTGCCGAGGCGCGCGAAAGCGAACGCTACGGCGTTACGCTCGCCGCGCCCAAGGTCGATTGGCGCGGGGTACAGCAGCATATCCGCGATGCCATCGCCGCGATCGAGCCGCATGACAGCGAAGAACGCTTCGAGGAAATGGGCTGCGAAGTCATCCGCGACTGGGCGCGCGTCACAGGGCCGCAAACCGTCGAGGTTGCCGGGCGCACGCTGAGTGCACCGCGGATCGTCATCGCAACCGGTTCCAAGCCTGCCGTGCCGCCCATCGATGGCGTCGAAGGCGTCCCCTACCTCACCAATGAGAATATCTTCGAGATCGAGGAATTGCCCGAGCATCTCGTGATCGTGGGTGGCGGCGTCATCGGGATGGAGATGGCGCAGGCTTTCCGGCGCCTTGGCAGCGCGGTGACCGTAGTCGAGCCGGGCGAATTGATGGGCCGCGACGACCGCGACAGCGTCGCTATCGTGCGAGAAACCATGGAAGGCGAGGGCGTGCGCTTCGTCAAAGGGCTTGCTTCGGCCGTCACCGGTTCTGCCGGTGCGGTGGAGCTGACGGTCGGTGACGAAACGATCGCCGGTTCGCACCTCCTAATCGCCACCGGACGGAAGGCGAACTGCACGGGCTTTGGCCTGGAAGATATCGGTGTCGAGATGGGCAAGGGCGGGATCGTCACCGACGATCGCCGCCGCACTTCCGTGAAAGGCATCTATGCGATTGGCGATTGCCGCGACGGTCCCCGGCTGACGCACGTGTCGGGCTATGAAGGCTCCAACGTGGCGCTCGAAATCACACTCGGCGTGCCGACCAAGGTCGATTACACTGCGCTTCCCTGGTGCACCTATACCGAACCCGAAGTGGCCCAGATCGGTCTCACCGAAAGCGAAGCGCGCGCAAAGCATGGCGATGCGATCCGCGTTGTAACCGAGAGCTTCCACGACAATGAACGCGCTCTCACCGAAGGCGATGACAAGGGCCAGGTGAAGGTCATGTTCAAGGGCAAGAAGGTGGTCGGCGCCAGCCTCGTGGGCAAGAACGTGGGCGAATTGCTTCTGCCGTTCAGCCAGACGATCACCGGCAAGAGCAGCACCTTCGCGCTCGGTTCCGCGATCATTGCCTATCCCACCCGCAGCGAGATTACGAAGGCCACCGCGTTCCAAGCGTGGGAGCCGACCGTGTTCGGCCCGATCCCGAAGAAATGGGCCGGCTTCCTCGCCTCCATGCGGCGCCGACTGGGATGAGCAAGCAGGCAAGGATGCGCAATGCGCCGGCCGGACCGTCGCCATTTGCGGTTGCGGGCGACCTCTTGCCGGCGGAAAAGTTTTCCGATCCGCAATGGACGGCGAAGGGCGAGCCGCGCGCGAGCGTCCCGCTCACGAAGCTGGATACGCTGTGGCTAAACACCGGGACGCTTTGCAATCTCGCTTGCGCGACCTGCTATATCGAAAGCAGCCCGACCAACGATGCGCTGATCTACCTCGCCGCGAGTGATGCCACCCGCTTCCTCGACGAGGCGGAGGCGATGGGCACGCGCGAGATCGGGTTCACCGGCGGCGAGCCCTTCATGAACCCCGATTTCCCCGCTATGCTGGAAGACAGCCTCGCCCGCGGTTTCGAGGTGCTGATCCTCACCAATGCCATGCGACCCATGCGGCGGCACGAGGCGTTGTTGCTGAAGCTGCGGGAGGCCTATGGCGACAAGCTGACCTTGCGCGTCAGTCTCGACCATCACTCGCGGACCGTTCACGAGGGAGAGCGCGGCGCAAACAGCTGGGCGCCGGCGATGGCCGGGCTCGAATGGCTATCGGCTTACGGATTTTCGATCGCTGTCGCAGGGCGCCTCCTGCCCCTTGAGGGTGAACAGGACGCGCGTATCGCCTACGCCCGTTTGTTCGAGGCCGAAGGGATAGCCATCGACGCATACGACCCGGCGCGGCTGGTCCTCTTTCCCGAGATGGATGAAGACAAGGACATCGCGGAGATCACGACGGCGTGCTGGGACATCCTCGGGAAATCGCCGTCAGACATCATGTGCGCCACCAGCCGCATGGTCGTGCACCGGAAAGGCGAAGACGCGCCGCAGGTGGCGGCCTGTACGCTGATCCCGCACCATCCGGAGTTCCTGCTCGGCGAGACGCTGGCAGAAGCGTCCTGCGACGTGGCGCTCAACCATCCCCATTGCGCGCGCTTTTGCGTGCTCGGCGGAGCGAGTTGCTCGGCCTAGGAGCCAATTTGTCGCATGGTCGTTGAGGGACCATGTTCTTCGATGACAAATGGCTCGATATCGCCGCGCGCGGCTCCATCCTCACTGCACTTGCCCTGGTCTGGATCGTCCTGCTGATCCGCATTGTCGGATTGCGGTCGCTATCCAAGATGACCAATTTCGACTTCGTGATGACGGTTGCACTCGGCTCGCTGCTCGCCAGCGCGAGCCAGGTTACCGAGTGGGGCGCCTACGTGCAGATCCTCGTCGGGGTGGCGATGCTGTTCATCGTGCAGGTCGCTGCGGCTCTCCTGCGAAGGCAGTCGGAAACCATCGAGGCCGCCATCCAGAACTGCCCCGTCTACCTAATGCGCGACGGCGTGATCGACGAAGAGGCGCTTGCCAAGACGCGCGTTGCGCATAGCGACCTGATCGCGAAATTGCGCGAGGCCAATGTCATGCATTTCGACGAGGTGCGCGCAGTCGTGCTGGAGGCGACCGGCGACGTGTCGGTCCTGCACGGCAAGGCGCTCGATGAACGCCTCACCCAGGATGTAGAGGAAGCCTAGAGCGTCTTCTTGTCGAGGTATTTCGCCAGCGCCACGCCGCCCGTGATCAGGAACGGCACCAGAACGATGCTCAGCGCGACCTTGGCGAGCACTTGCCCGATCAGCAGCGGTGTAATGTCGAACTGGCCGTAGAAGGCCAGGGTCACGAAGATCACCGAATCGATGGCCTGGCTCAGCGCCGAAGCGATGGCGCCGCGCGCCATGAGACCAAGCGTATTGGCCTCGCCGCTTCCACGCAGGCGCGAGAAAATCCACACATTGAGGAGGAGCGAGACGATATAGGCTGCAGGACCCGCAGCCATGATCCGCGGCGTTTGCGCCAGCACGGTGTTGAACGCGTCGAGATCGGTGCTGCGATACTCGAGCATTTCAGGCGATGCCGGAAGCGACAGGACCAGGAAGATCAGGGCGGCAGACACAGCCAGCGGGAGGAAGCCCCACCACACCAGCCTGCGCGCCAGCTTCTCTCCGTAGAGCTGGGCGATCGTGCTCGAAATCACGACCAGACCCAGGAACGCAAAGATACCCGATTCGACCGCCAGCTGGGTCGGCCACAGCTGCACCTGCTTGAAGGCAAGAACGCCCGCGATAACGGTCAGGCCGCCATACAGCACGAGGAATACGAACAGGCCCAGCGGCATCGCTGCTGCGGCAAGGCGGGTTTCATTAGCCGGGTGGTCGGTCATGTCTGGATTGGGGCCGATCTTTACAAACTGGTGACAGCCGAAGCTGGCGGAGCGCGCGAAAATTGACTAAGCGGAGCCGCCGCGCAAGGTAGCGGCTAATTTCATCCGCAACTAGTCGCATCGCGAAGGGGTCCGCAATGCCGCCTTTCCTTATCAATGCTATCGGTATCCTTGCGATACTTTTCATCGCCTTCCTGCTTTCGACCGGCAAGCGGCGCATCAAGCTGCGCGTCGTCGGGGCCGCCTTCGCGCTCCAGGCGCTGATGGCGCTACTGGTCCTGCGCACGCCCTGGGGTGTCGAGGCGATCCAGGCGATGTCCAACGGCGTCATTGCCCTGCTCGATTATTCGAAGGCCGGTATCACCGCGATCTTCGGTCCGATGGATGCGAACCCCTTCACCAATACCTTCGTGATTGCCGCTCTTCCGGTCATCATCTTCTTCGCAGCGCTGGTGTCGATCCTCTATCACTGGGGCATCATGCAGCGCCTGGTCCGCTGGGTCGGCGGCGCGATTGGCTGGATTACCGGCATCAGCAAGGTCGAAGCGCTCGGCAGCGCGGCCAACATCTTCGTCGGCCAGTCCGAAAGCCCGCTGGTCGTGCGTCCCTATCTCGCGTCGCTGACGCCAAGCCGCCTGTTCACGCTGATGAGCGTCGGTATGGCAGGTGTCGCGGGTACGATCCTGGCAGCCTATGCCAGCTTCATCGGTGCCGAAGCCGTACCGTTCCTTCTCGCGGCTGCCTTCATGTCCGCGCCGGGCGGCATCCTGATGGCCAAGATCATCATGCCCGACGACGAAAGCGATCTTGCAAAAGACGCGGCGGAACTGGCCGAAGTGAAATTGCCCGATGCGCGCATCAGCGCTGAAGGCCCTGCCGCCCTCACCGAAAGCGGACGCCCGCACGAAGTCGAAGTGGCAGAGACCTTCGAGGAAGGCCACAAGCCGGCGAACGTCATTGAAGCTGCCGCGCAGGGTACCCAAACCGGTGTGAAGCTGGCGGTGGCCGTCGGTGCGATGGTCATGGTCTTCGTGGCGCTGGTTGCGCTGGCCAATGGCATCCTCGGCGGTATCGGCGGCTGGTTCGGCCATCCCGACATCAGCTTCCAGCAATTGCTGGGCTTCGTTTTCGCGCCGGTCATGTACCTCATCGGTATTCCATGGGAACAGGCCGGTGCTGCAGGCGGACTGTTCGGTACCAAGATCGTGCTCAACGAATTCGTCGCCTTCATCGAGCTTGGCGCAATGGATGCTGCAACCCTGACCGACCGCAGCCGCGCCATCGTGACTTTCGCGCTGTGCGGTTTCGCCAATTTCAGCTCCATCGCGATCCAGATGGCAGTGACGGGCGGCCTTGCGCCAAATCAAAGACCCGTCATCGCAAAGCTCGGTATCCGCGCGCTTGCCGCCGGTAGCCTTGCCAATCTGATGAGCGCAGCACTGGCGGGACTCTTCCTGCCGTATTAAGGGCCGCATTCATTATGACCGACTCGAACACCGACATTGCGGTTGTGTCCCTGGCACAGCCGCTCGCATCCATTGCCGACGAACTTGGCCGCAGCTTCCAGGAATACGGCTTCGCCGTCGTCCGCGATCACGGCATCCCGCAGGACCTGATCGACCGGGCCGAAGAACTGTCGAAGCAGTTCTTTGCCCTGCCCGACGACGTGAAGAAGGCCTATCACATCCCGGGCGGCGGCGGTGCGCGCGGCTACACGCCCTTCGGCACGGAAAAGGCCAAGGACGCCAATGTCCACGATTTGAAGGAATTCTGGCACGTTGGACGCGAACTGCCCGAAGGCCATCCGCTCTCGCAATTCATGGCCGACAATGTCTGGCCGAGCGAAGTGGACGGTTTCCGCCAGACCTTCAGTGAACTCTACTCCGCATTCGAAGAAGCGGGCGGCCGCGTCCTCGAAGCGATCGCATTGCATCTCGGCCTGCCGCAGGATTTCTTTGCTGCGACCGTGGAAGACGGCAACTCGGTAATGCGCCTGCTGCGCTATCCGCCGCTTGAAGGCAAAGAGGCGGAAGGCGCCATTCGCGCGGCTGCTCATGGTGACATCAACACTATCACGCTCCTCCTCGGGGCAGAAGAGGCCGGTCTCGAATTGCTGACCAAGCAGGACGAATGGAAGGCCGTCGACGTGCCCGAAGGCGCGCTGGTCATCAATGTCGGCGACATGCTCGACCGGCTGACCAACGGCAAGCTGCGCTCGACGACGCACCGCGTGGTCAATCCGCGTGGCGAAGCGGCGTACCGGGCACGCTATTCGATGCCTTTCTTCCTGCATTTCCGTCCCGATTACACGATCGAGACGCTGGAAAGCTGCATCGATCCGGACAACCCGGACGCGCACCCCGAACCGATATCGAGCCATGATTTCCTCATGCAGCGCCTGCGCGAGATCAATCTGGCCTGATTGCTGCGTTGCAGCAATTTTCGGAGCGGGATTTGCACCGCCACACATCAATTCATAAAATTTTCCCCGGTGGTGCAATTTTGCAACGCACCTAAGCGACTGTTTTAACAGCGTTTAATGGCGAGTGTTGCCGTGGTGAATCAGGGGTGTGGGCGGCTGTCTTGACTCTGTCATAAAACCACCGCTTTGCGGAAACATGCACGGCCTAGCGGGGCTGCGCTTCCAATAAAGAAAATTCACACCCGAAGAGACGAAGGGGTCTTCTCGATGAAGTTCAAATATCTCCTGGCCACCTCGGTGGCTGGTATCGCAGCGGTAGGCGCGATGCCCGCAGCAGCCCAGTCGACCGGTTCGATCGACTTTGATGAGGCCGATGTAATCGTCGTTACCGGTCGCGGTGACGATGGCGTCGGTGGCGTCGAAATTCCCGACACCACGAAGGCCAAGCAGGTCCTCAACGAAGAGATCATCCGTCGCCAGCGCCCCGGCCAGACGGTCAACGACATCGTGAACCTTGTTCCCGGCGTCAGCTTCCAGAACAACGACCCCTGGGGTTCGTCGGGCGGTGGCTTCACCATTCGCGGCTTCGGCGCGGACCGCGTTTCGCAGACGCTGGACGGCCTCCCGCTGAACGACTCGGGTAACTACGCCCTCTACACCAACCAGCAGGTCGACCCTGAAGTTCTCGAAGAAGTGAACGTCAACCTCGGCACGACCGACGTCGACAGCCCGACCGCTTCGGCAACCGGTGGTACGATCAACATCCGTACCCGCGAACCTGGCGACGACGCCGGCATCGTGGCGACCATGACCTTCGGCGACGTCCTCGCCGGCGGTGCGGAAGACACCATCTACACCCGCGGTTTCGTGATGTTCGACAGTGGCGACATCACCGGCAGCGGCACCAAGGCTTTCGGCTCGGTCAGCTACACGACCTATGGCGTTCCCTACAACCCGTACGGCCGCGTCAACAAGACCCAGTTCAACGGCCGTATCTGGCAGGATATCGGTTCGAATGGAGACTTCGTTGCCGTTTCGGGTCACTACAACCAGAACCGCAACAACTTCGCAGGTTCGGAAAGCATCGGCGACCTCATCATCCTCGGTGATGAAGACCTCGCTGATCTCGTCCAGGCGACCCTCGGCACGAGCGGCAAGAAGTCGCGCTTCGAACTGTACAGCCTGTCGGGTGAATACCCCTGTGCCAGCAACCCGAATGTTATCGCTGCCGAAGTCGGCGGTACGGGCAGCCCGGGCGCAGGTATCGACTACAGCGACCGCAGCGGTTGTGGTGCAGCGTTCTACCGCCGTTACAACCCGTCCGACACGGGTAACATTCGCGGTGCTTCGCGCTTTACGATCAGCGACAAGCTGACCTTCACCTTCGATCCGAGCTACCAATACGTCAAAGCAAACGGCGGTGGCCCCGACGATCTTCGTGAATCGTTCTTCAACGTAAACGGCGGCAGCTACACCGGTGCCTTCAACGGCGGTTACTACTTCGGTCGTGACCTCAACGGCGACGGCGACCTCGACGACGAAATCGCAGGTAACGATCCCAGCCAGACGCAGACCAAGCGTTACGGCGTGATTGCCAACCTGATCTACGAAATCGCCGACGATCACCGTGCACGTCTCACCTACACGTGGGACCGCGCACGTCACCGCCAGACCGGCCAGATCAGCGCCATGCTGCAGAACGGTGAACCGCTCGACGTGTTCGCGATCGACGCTCCGCTGCTCGACGTTTACGGCAACGAAGTGAACAAGCGCGATCGTCTTTCGTTCGCGATCCTGCACCAGGTTTCGGCGGAATACGTCGGCCGCTTCGGCGACTTCCAGGCGAAGCTCGCTCTGCGCGCTCCGTTCTTCACCCGCGAACTGAACCAGAACTGCTTCACCACTTCGGCTGGCGGTTTCGTGGACTGCCCGAGCCCGGGTCAGGACCTGTCGAACTACGTCGACGCTTCGTTCAACGACGACCACGTTGCACCGGTTTCGCGTACCTACAAGTACGACAAGCTGCTGCCGAACGTTGGCTTCACCTACGACTTCAGCAATGAAATGTCGGTGTTCGCCAACTACGCCAAGGGCCTTTCGGTCCCCGGCACGGACCCGCTGTATGACTCGCTGTATCTCGCAGACGATGCATTCGCCCGTCCGACCCCGGAAACGACCGACAGCTTCGACCTTGGTCTGCGTTACCAGAACGGCGACATCGAAGCCCAGCTTGGCGCTTACTACACGAAGTATAACGATCGCCTCGCGACCGCTTTCGATCCGGAAGCAAACGACGGCGAAGGTGAATTCGTTTACCGTAACCTCGGCAAGGTCGATAAGTGGGGCCTCGACGGCTCGATCGCTTACCGCCCGACCCGCAACTCGCTCATCTACGTTTTCGGTTCGTACAACGACTCCGAAATCTCGGAAGACGTTGCTGACGGGACCTGCAACCAGTTCGAAGTCGATAACGATTTCTACAGCTGTAACGCAGTGGGCGACATCCAATTCCTGCCTACCGGTGGTAAGTCGGAATCGGGTACCCCGACCTTCTCGTTCGGTGCCCGTGGCCAGATCGCTTTCGGCGACCTGGAACTGGGTGCGCAGTTCAAGCACACCGGCCCGCGTTTCCTGAACGACACCAACCTCGATGTGGTTGAAGAGTTCGGCCCGAACGGTTCGGAAGTCAGCTACAACTTCGGTTCGAAGGCTCCGGCTTACACGACCGTCGATCTCGACGCTCGTCTGGTACTCGGCGAATTCGCAACCGGCGGTGACGCTGCTATCCAGTTGAACCTCACCAACCTGTTCGATGAATACTACATCGGCTACTTCGGTGGTTCGCTCGACGGCTTCGGCTTCGCCCAGATCGGCGCACCGCGTGCCGGCAGCATCTCGCTGATCATCGGCTACTAAGCCCGGTCGATCCGCTAATGAAAGAGGGCGGCTCTCCAATGCGGGGGGCCGCCCTTTTCTTTTGGTCGCGCGGGCAATCAGGCGGTAGCGAGCAATTCCTCGGCCAGCTTCTTGCGCACGATCGGCTCGACGCCCGAACGCAGCGCCCGTTCGAGTGCCGCGGCTTTCTCGCCCAGGGCCTCTTCTCCGAACATTCCGGCGGTGCCCGCCAGCTTATGGACGGTCCTTGCCAGCTCTTCGATATGAACGCCCTCCAGGACGTCCTGTTCGACTGCCGCAGTGACAGCGGCAAGCGCTTCGGACCGCCGTGCATTCCATCGCTCCAGCAGTTCGCTAGACGGTTTGCGCGCTGGGGCTGAAGAAGGATGGGGCAGGAGGCTCCCCGCATCTTCCGGCACGATCCGCACCGGCAGCCACCTTGCCAGCACGGCGGTCAGTTCCTCGAACACAAGCGGTTTGGCGAGGTGCCCCTGCATGCCTGCCTCCTGCGCAGCGGCAATGTCCTCGGGAAAGGCATTGGCGGTCAGCGCGATGATAGGCAGCTGGCTCAATCCCACGCCATGGCTGCGAATGGTGCGCGTGGCCGTGTAACCATCGCAACCCGGCATCTGGATATCCATCAGGACGAGATCGAACGGCGCATCGCTTTCCGCCGCATCGAGCGCCATCTTCACGGCTTCGGAGCCGTCATGAGCCACAGTCACCCGCTGCCCCAATTGTTCCAGCATGGCGGTCACCAGCATCCGGTTCACGTCATGGTCTTCCGCCAGCAGAACGCTAGCCGATGGCGGCGGGGCAAAACGGTTGCCCGCGCGCCGCTCTTCCATGGCAGGATCATCCAGATCCTGATCGACTTCTTGCAAGGGGATACGCAAGGTGAAGCGCGAGCCTACGCCAGGCATTGAATCGACTGTCAGGCTGCCGCCCAGCAGTTCGGCGAGCTGGCGCGAGATCGAAAGGCCGAGGCCGGTTCCTCCATAGCGCCGAGTCGTGCTGGCTTCTTCCTGGATGAAAGGGTCGAAGATCCGGTCGAGACGTTTCGGGTCGATGCCGATTCCGCTGTCCTCTACCGAGATGGCCAGCCGAGAACCCTCCTGCAGAACGCTGACCGTCACTGCACCGGATTCGGTGAATTTCACGGCATTCCCGATCAGGTTGAGCAGCACCTGCCGCAGGCGGAGGGGATCGCTCTGGATTTGGCGGGGGATGTTGTCCGGGCACGATGCGGCCAGTTCGATCCCCTTGCGTTCCGCGCCTGCCATATGAAGCCGCACACAATCCTCGACCAGGCGGGGCAGGTCGAAAGTCTCGTAATTGATGACAAGCTGGCCGGATTCGATCTTCGATATGTCGAGGATGTCGTTGAGCAACATCATCATGGATCGTCCCGAGCGAGCAATGAGTTCGGCATAGCGTTCCGCTTCGGGATCCAGTTCCATACGCGCAAGCAAGTCGGCGAAACCGAGCACCCCGTTCATCGGTGTGCGTATTTCATGGCTCATATTGGCGAGGAACTGGGCCTTGGCGCGGGCGGCATTCTCCGCATGCCGTGTGGCGCGTTTAAGCTTTCGCTCCAGTTCGACCCTTTCGGTGACGTCACGCGCCGATACGACGATGCCCTCCCGCTCTCCCGTGGCGTGATCGAATGCGAGCGCGCAGTCGGCTTCGATATAGACCGGTGATCCATCCTCGCTGTCGAGAAACCGGCGATAGGTGAAGCGTTCACTCTTGCTCTTGCCGGACAACAGCCTTTCCTCGACCCCTGCGACTTCCTCGCGAGCTTCGGGGTGAACCCTCTCGCCCGTCGTCATGCCGACGAATTCTTTCGGAGGGGCGCCGAGAACGCGGCTGACGGACGGCGAGGCATAGGTGCAGACCCCGTGCAAATCGTAGCGCAGGATCGCATCCGTGATATTCTGTGCCAGCAAGGCGAGATGCTTGCGGCTGTTGATGATCTCTTCCGTCAACCGCTCCCTTGTCGACAGCACTGCTGCCACCGGGAAACCGACCAGGACGGAAGATGCGAGGAAGGCCTCTAGCACGATCAGCTGCGAATGGAGGGGCATGGGCAGCAGGTTGATCGGTCCGTAGCCCATCTGGGTCGCGATCACCGCGATCGTCGCCACCTTGAACACGGAGAATGCCGTGCCGAGCGCGCCGAGGCGGAAGGCATGGGAGATGATGATCGGCGGGACGAGGAAGAGCAGCGGATAGGACGTCTGCAGGAACACGATCAGCGTAACCGATGTGCCCAGGGCAGTGAGCGTGGCCCATTCCAGCGCCTCTTTTCGTGTCGGAAGGCGCGGGTTGGAAATGGCATCCCACAGCACAAGGACGGCAGGCGCGATGATGACCATCGAAAGGGCATCGGCAGCCGCCCACTGCATGACGCCGGAAAACGACGCATTGCCTGCACCTGCCAGCGCGAGCGATGCGACCGTCGCTGAAACGAGCGGGGCGACAAGACCGGCCCCAAGGACGAAGACGACAAGGTCGCGCGTGTCTTCCATCGTGGGACGAGGGGACGCGAACTTTCGGACGAGCCACAAGGCGATGACGATTTCCGTGATGTTCGCGCTCGACAGGATGAGCGCTGTCGAAAGCGTGTCTCCGACGAAAAGGTTTGCTGTGACATTTCCGGCAAACAGAGCAGCCAGAAGTATGCGCTCGTTGCGGAATTTCATTCGCAGCAGGATCGAGGCCGCCAGCGCATTGGGCAACCAGACTACCGCGATCCGGCCATCTCCGCGGGTCAGTTCGATGCTGACGAAGGCGAGGGTGGCAAACGCGAGAAAACCGAAGATGCAGGCGATCAGGGTCGTGCCATCGGGCCGGAAGCGGCCCTTGTACAATGCGATTGGCGATGGAAGGCTTGCGATAGCAGCATCTCCTCGTAGGTTCGGCATTGAACCTTCCGGGCCGTGGAACGCGGCCACCCACTTCCCCGTTGAGAGGCAATGAGCGAATCACAATCCCGGTTCAGCACGCAAAAGAGACGGCCCAACGGCTGGGTAATCCTGCTTATATTGCTGATTCACATAGGAATCTTCTACGCACTGATACGTAGTTTGGCGCCCGGAGTGGTCGCCACTGTGGAACGCGAAGTCGTGTCTGCCTTCACCGTTACGGTCACCGCTCCGCCCGAAGAGACGCCCGAGGTCGAACCTCAGCCGGACGAAGGTGCGCAAGGCGATCCGGGGCGTGAGGCAGTGCCCCAACCGGTTACGGCCCCGACGCCCAGGCAACAGGTTCGCGAAGATCGGCCTGTGCCGCGCGCTTCGTCGACCGGTACGGCGACCGATTCAGGGGCAACCGACAGCGGCACTGGCACGGGCGCTGCAGGTAGCGGCCTCGGCACCGGTGCCGGTCGCGGCGGCGGCGGGCAGGGGGGCGTGGCGGCAACGAAGCCGGTCCTTGTTCGGGCCATCACCGATGCCAGCGCTTTCCCCATCCCACCCGGTGGGAGGGAGGCGCGGATCGGCAAATCGGTCATCGTCAAATTGCGAGTGTCGGCAGAGGGGCGCGCCACGAGTTGCTCGGTTTACCGTCCGAGCCCGTTCCCGGAGACCGATTCGAAGGTGTGCGAACTGGCGCTGCAGCAGCTGCGTTTCGAACCCGCCCGCAATGCAGAAGGCCAGCCTGTCGCGGCGCCGTTCTATTATCAGCAGAGGTTCTTCAACTAGGCCAGGTCAGCTGCCGGATAAATCGGATAGCAGCTTTTCGAGCTCTTTCTTGCCATAGGGCTTGGTCAGCAGTCCTCGCGCGCCCAGCTCTTCGACGCGGTCCTTCATCTCGCCATAGCCGGTAGCCATCCAAAACGGGGTCCCGCGTCCGGCCAGTTCCTTGGCAATTGCCTCGCTGTTCTCGCCGCCGAGATTGTAGTCGAGGATGGCGGCTTCGAAGTCGTTCTTCGCCAGCGCCTCCATTGCGCCTGCGACCGAACTTTCCACGCGTACCTGCGCCACGCCCAGTTCCTTGAGGCAATCTTCGGCATCGAGGGCGATGATCATGCTGTCTTCGACCAGCAACATGCTCCCCGGTGCCGGCTTGGTGTCGCTGTCTGCTCCCGGGTTTGGGACGGCATTCGCTTCGCCGTCAGCAGGGGAGGTCGCGGCCTGCTCAGCCTCGTCCCACTCGACGAAACGGTCGGGAACCCGGAAACTCGCTTCGACGCCGCTAAGCTTGTAATCCACCCGCGCCTCGCCGCCCAGTTCGTGCGGGATCGAGCGCTCGATGATGGTGGATCCGAAGCCGCGCCGGGACGGGGGCCTTACCGGCGGACCTTGGCTTTCCGTCCAGTCGATTACGAGCGAATCGTCGTAGTCGCGCCGGGTGGTGATTTCGAGCAAGCCCATGCTGTCGCTCAAGGACCCGTATTTGGCCGAGTTCGTGATCATCTCGTGGATGACAAGGGCGAGCACCGTGTAGGCTTCGGGATTGATCTGGGCTTCTGGACCGGTCACCCGCAGGCGGTCGGTCTTCCCGGCGAGATATGCCTTCGCCTCGCTGTCGATCAATTCGCCAAGCGGGGCCGATGACCAATTGCCCTTGGTGATGTTGTCGTGTGCAAGTGCCAGCGCGGAAACCCTGCCGCCGACGATTTCGGTGAAGGTTTCGATATCACGCGCATCCCCGCGCGACTGGTTGATCAGGCCCCGGATCAGGTTGAGGATGTTGCGCACGCGGTGGTTCAGTTCCGCGATCAGTAGTTCCTGATGCGCTTGCGCCTTGCGTCGTTGTTCCAGGTCCTTGTCTGTCAGGCGCAGGATGATTTCCAGCAGGCTCACGCGCAGCTGGTCGGCCATTTGCAGCTCGCCTTCGGTCCACGGGCTGCTCTTGCCCTCGACCGTTTCCTGCCACGCCTCAAAGCTCTTGCGCGGGGTCAGGCGCGCGCCGTTCGGACCCATTTCGACCGGCTTTTCGGGATTTCCAGCCCAGGTGACGACCTGGTCGAGGCTGGACCGCCACAAGACGAGATAGTCGCGCGGCGACCGCGATACCGGGATGATTAAGCCCCCGACAGCGCGGTCCGCGAACCGCTCGGCGCGTGGGAAACGCGCGGGTAGTTCGTCCACCGCCAGCACCCGGCTGGTCGCTGCGGCATTGAGGGATTTGACGAGCGCCCGGAATTCTTCCTCGTTCGGTCCCTTGCCGTTGAGCTTGTAGATATCGTCGACGAAGATGCTGATCCCGTCATGCGGAATGATCTGCCCGATGACCGGATCGAGGGTGGGCAGGCTTTGCAGCAGGCTTTGCCCGGCGACGATATCGCGCATCAGCCGGTCATGAACCTCGCGTCCGCGATCGCGGAGCTGCGACTGTCTCTTGTTGAGCGCCCGTTCGATCAGCAGCGAGACCATCTCGGAATAGAGTTCGGCTGCAGTGCGCTGGGAATAGGGCAGGAATTTGGGCGAGTAGTGATGGCAGGCGAAGAGGCCCCAGAGCTTTCCGCCAATTACGATCGAGATCGAGAGCGAAGCTTCGACGCCCATGTTGCGCAGATACTCGATGTGGATGGGAGAGACGGCACGCAAGGTGCTCATCGACAGGTCGAGCGGCGACCCTTCCGCGGTTATCCCGGGTTCGATCGCGACCGGCTCGTCGTTCACGTCACTGATGATGCGAAAGCGATTGCGCACATAAAGTTCGCGCGCCTGGGCGGGAATGTCCGATTTGGGATAGCGGAGCCCGTGGAATTTCTCGAGATCGCCGCGCGCTGATTCTGCCACAACCTCGCCTGAAAGATCGCCGTGAAAGCGGTAGATCATGACGCGGTCCATATGCAGCGTCGTGCGTACCTGTCGGGCGGCCTCTTCCAGCAAGGTGTCGAGGTCGGTCAGCTTTTCGAGGCGCTGCATGGCAGGGCGCAGGAGGCCGAGCTGGCGGCTGATATCGCCCTGCTTGTGCCGCTCGATCTCGATGATCGAATAGGGGCCGGAGCAATGGAGGGCGCAATCGAACAGCGTGCCGTCGCCGCGCAGGTCCAGCCCGAACAAGCGTTCGATTTGGTCATCGTCGATGAGACCGCTCACCGCGCTGCGCAATTGATCGACTGCCGGGCCGGCAAGAACATTGGAGAGCCTGCTTCCGACCTCGACCTCTCCGTCGAGCCCGAGCATCTTTTCCAGGTTCGTCGATCGCTGGGAGACCAGCCAATCGGTGTTGACCGCGACCAGCGCGCCGAAACTCTGGATGCGTCCAAGCTGGTGGATCGGCTCCCGATCGCAATTGGTCAGATCGACCTGGTAGTCGGGAGCGCTCATGCGGCTTCTTTCAGTTCGGATCGGGCGAGCACGTCCAGAAATACGGTGAAGGCGAGCGTTGCGCCGTCGATCATCTGGTCTTGCTCAAACGTGTCGAAATCGCCCGCTAGCAGGGGCAGCAGAGTTCGGAAATAGGCAGGCATTCTCGGGTCGGCCAGAAAAGCGTCGGCATGGTCGAGACCGAGTTTGCGCCGCTGGGCCAGCATCGCGCGGTTTCCCATGGACGAACCTGAAAGGACCCACGCCGCGCCCAATGCCGCGGCGGTCGATCCGAACGATGCGCTCCCCGCAATTTCAACCGGTTCGCTCCCCAGCGCATGGAGATCGCGGGCGATAAGGTCGATTTGCGAGGGAGGAGCGCCGACCTGCGCGGGCCGATAATCGGAGAAGCCCGCGTCGAGATAGCGCCGGCTGGCGTATTGGATGGTCAGGAACCGGGCAAAAGAGGTGTCATCACCGACGGGCAGGCCGCCCATCGCGTCGTCTAGTCGGTCATGCAGCGAGGCCGTGGCCGCGCGTAGTCTCTGTCTCAAACCCGCTCCCCCCGCGGTCGCATTCGGTCATCGGGGGACGACAAGCAAACACGAAGAAACCGCCAGAATGACGGTCTTCGTGATCAAGCGATTGAATGCGAAGGGAGTTCCCGCCGCAGCGGAAAAAATCGCGGGTCAGGTTTTGGGGGCGCTCAGCAGCTTCTCGCCCTTAGAGCGGATGGCGCTTTCGATCATTGGTTTCACGAAGCTCAGCGCCATCGGCAGGTCGACTTCGAATACCACCTGCTTGTCCTCGATCAGGACCCGCGAATTCAGCGATTGCCCCATGGTGACGACATTCACCGCCATGGTGTCTTCGTTCGGCCATGACACGTCGACTTCCGCCATGCCGCCGGGCACGACATCGGCGATTTCATGGCTGCGGCTGGAGAGGCGGTGGCGCACTTCTTCCTTGGGAAGATCGTGGGAAATCGGGACGCGCATCAGCTCTTGTGCTCCAGTTGTGGGCTGGTCTCGGCACCTTCGCCGAACTTGTATTCGAGGAACCGGTGCTTGATCGCCAAATCGTCGAGCGAACCTTCGGCCAGTTGGCGCGTGATAGAATCGATTTCGCCGCTGATCTTGGACAGGCTGCCCGTCAGCTGTTCGTCCGGCGTTGCCCCGGCGCGCTTTTCAGTGCGGAGATGCGCCGGGATCTTGCGATAGCTATCGACCATCTCGGGAAGCTGTTCACCGACGAGGCTGCGGATTTCCCGGGCCTTGGGGTGGTTTTGGTCGAGGCCCTCGAGTTGGAAGCCGAGATTATCGAGCTGCACGCCGATCTGGTCGACCAGATTGACGGCTGGCGGGGGCAGGGCAGGGCGCTGCGCTTCGAGCCATAGCTCGGTGCGGCTCACCATCTGCTTCACATCGCCCCGGTTGATGTCGCTCCGCTTGGGGATTTTCACCTTGGGGTAGTTCGAAAAGACCGCTGCAGCCACGACTACCGCGAGAGCGATCGCCATCACGCCGACGAAACCGATCCCGTCGAGCACCAGCCCGGCGACCGATCCCGCAACGAGGATCGTGAAAACGGCGCCGACGAAATAGGTAAGGCGTTTGGTCCAGTTCTTGCGGCGAACCCGGGCCGATCCTTCACCGATCGACACGGCGCGGCGATGGCGGCCACCCTCACGGTTGTCGCGCACGAGCGCCCTGCCTTCGGAAAGGATGCGGTCGGAATCTCGGCTTAGGTCGCTCAAGGCTGTTCCCTTATCCCTCGATGCTCAACAGGTCGCTGGTCGCCACCTGCTTCTGCGCCTGGGCCTGGCCTTCGGCGCGGGCGATATAGCCCTTCGACTTTTCGACCTCTTCGCCAAGCAGCGTGACCGTTTGCTTCATGGAATCGAGCGCACGAATCTTGAATTCGTCGACCTCGTCCATGGTGTCGTAGATGTTCTGGAAGGCGCGCTGCAGCGTCTCCAGCGGGATGGTGCTGGCGGCGGCCTGTTCGTGGATCTTGCCGGTCTGGTCGCGCAGCATAGTGCTGGTGCTATCGATAATGCCTGCAGTCGTGTCGTTGAGCGCGGTGATCTGGCCCAGCACGAGACGCTGGTTGGTCATCGCTTCGGCGACGGTCACCGCCGTGCGCAGCGCGCCCACGGTCGTGGTGCTGGCGCGGTCGACGCCCTTCACCAGCTCGACGTTGTTCTTCTTCACGAGGTCGAGGGCGAGATAGCCCTGCACGCTCACGGCCATCTGGGTGAGCAGGTCCTGCGTACGCTGGCGGACATAGAACAGCGCGGTTTCGCGCACGGCCTTGGCCTTGGCCGGATCGGTCGCGTCGAGTTCGGCGGCCTTTTCCTCCAGCTTGCCGTCCAGCGTGTTGGAGATGTGGATCATCTGTTCCAGATTGCCCATCGCCTCCCACAGTTTCTGGCGTTCGACGTCGATCGCGGCATTGTCCATGATCAGCTCGTCCTTGCCGCTGGCAAGGTTCGAAAGGATCGACTGGATGTGCGTCTGCGCGCTCTGGTAGCTGCGGAAGTAGTTGGTCAGCTTGTTGCCGAAGGGAATGATGCCGAGGATCTTGCGCGTGCCCGAAAGCTTGCCGCGCTTGCCCGGATCGAGATCCTCCACCACGCGGCGCAGTTCGGCGAGGTTCGCGCCGACACCTTCGTCCTTGTCCATCGCGCGGACCGGACGATCGAGGAAGCGGTTCGACATGCCTGCCGCCGCCATGATTTCCTTGCGGCCCATGTTGGTGAGCTGGTCGACCTTCTTGCCGAATTCGGGCGAGTTCGCGTCCTGCGCGATCAAATCGTCGACGAAGCCGTCGACCTTGCTTTCCAGCTTGCTCTTCACTTCGTCCGATACGGGGACGAGGCCGGCAGCCTTTTCGGGCGCGACAGCCGGTACCGGATCGGGCGGCGTCAGGTCGAATTCCGGCGGCGCCATCGTGGCGGTAGCGGCGGGCTTCGCAGCGGGCGTGGCAGCGGCTGCCTGTGGCTTTTCGTCACTCATGAATTTACGCAGACCTCCCGGAAGATTACTCTTCTCTGTATTAGGTCTCTATAACACGAGTTTCAAGGTGCCATCACGCGATGGCAGCTACAAAGCCTCAAGTTGACAGTAATAAGGCTTCAGGCGGCCAGTTCGAGCGGCTGGATTTCGCCCGACAGGTAAAGCCTCTTCGCCTTGGCCCGGCTGAGCTTGCCCGAACTGGTGCGCGGCAAAGTGCGCGGCGGCACGAGTTCGACCACGCAGCTCATGCCGGTTACGCCGCGGACCTTGTCGGCGATCTGGTCGCGCAGCTTGATCCGTTCTTCGGGTTCCGAAACGCGGCAATGGACCAGCACGGCGGGCGCTTCTTCGCCATTGTCGGTATCGACCGAGAAGGCGGCGATGTCGCCGTGGTTGAAGCCGGGCAGCTGCTCGACCGCCCATTCGATATCCTGCGGCCAGAGGTTCTTGCCGTTGATGATGATCATGTCCTTCGCGCGGCCCACGATGAACAGGTAGCCATCGGCCTGATAGCCCATGTCGCCCGTGTCCAGCCAGCCGTCGACCAGGCATTCCTCGGTCGCTTCCTCGTTGCGGAAATAGGAGTGCATGACGCTGGTGCCGCGGCACCAGACCTTGCCGATCTGGTGGTCGGCCTTGGCCGCGCCCTTCTCGTCGCGGATCTCGACTTCCATGCCCGGAAGCGCCTTGCCGCAATTGACGATCGCCCGGTAGCGCGCAGGGCTGTTCAGATTGCGCGGACGGCCGGAGAGGCGTTCTTCCTCGACCAGCTCAACGCGGATGCCTTCGCCCGGCGGCATGACGGTGACCGCGAGTGTGGCCTCTGCAAGGCCGTAGCTCGGCGTGAAGGCGCTGGCCTTGAATCCGGCCTGCGCAAACGCGTTGACGAAGCTTTGCATGACGTCGGGACGGATCATGTCCGCGCCATTGCCGGCAGTGCGCCAGCGCGAGAGGTCGAAGCGCTCGTCCACATGGCTCTGGCTGGAGATGCGGCGCGCACAGATGTCATAGCCGAAGGTCGGCGAATAGCTGAGCGTATTGCCCTTGTTCCGGCTGATCAGGTCGAGCCATGCCAGCGGACGGCGGGCGAAATGCTCGGTCTTTAGATAATCGACCGATGCCTGGTTCGCGATGGGCGAGAGCAGGCAGCCGACGAGGCCCATGTCATGGTACCACGGCAACCAGCTGACCACCCGGTCGTTTTCGCCAAGGTCCACGCCGGTCGAGTGGCCGAAGAGGTTGTGCAGCAGCGCCTCGTGCGTGACGGCGACACCGGTCGGGAAACGCGTCGAACCGCTGGAATACTGGAGGTAGCAAATGTCCTCCGGCTGCGCTTCGGGCAGGTCGCATTCGGGATCGGGGCGATTGGCGAATTCCTGCCAGCTTTCCCCGTCGCAGCCCTGCCGGTCGGCGGCGGCCTTGGCCATTTCCGCAATTTCTTCGGGATAGATCAGGATCTTGGGATCGCTGCTCTGCAGCTGGACCGAAAGCTGGTCGATATAGCCTTCCTTGCCGCCGAAGCCGGTGGGCAGGGGCAGCGGGACAGGCCAGGCGCCGACATAGGTGCAGGCGCAGAACAGCGCGGCGAATTCGGGGCAGGTTTCCGCAACCAGCGCGACGCGGTCTTCCTTGCCGATGCCGTAAGCGGCCAGCTGGCGCGCGAATTTGAGCGCATCCTCGCGCATTTCGCTGAAGGGATAGGGGCGAACGAGGTCGCCGCGCATATCGTGGAAATTGAGCCCCTTTTCGCTGTGGGCGGCATAATCCACCGCCTCGTTGAAGGTGGCGAAATCGGCCCTGCGCCGTGGCAGGTCGCAATCATTAGGCGTCGGCGTCAATGCGGCGTCGGTCATAGGTTTTCGCGATTCCCGTGAAATAACAGAGCCTTGCGGCATCCCTCATGATCCCTATGCGCCACGATCACTGTCGCAACGCTATATCGAGCTTTCCCATTCGGTAAGGACTGTGGCACGAATATGGCCGATGGTTGATCGTAACGCAACACAGCGCCGAACTCGTCGCAAGCCCAAGCCGCTCGACCGCACGCGGCTGCGCGACCTGGCCCTGTCCTACGTAGCGCGCTTTGCGACCAGTGCGGGCAAGCTGGAAAGCTACCTCAAGCGCAAGCTGCGCGAGCGTGGTTGGGAGGGCGAAGGCGATCCCGGTATCGAAGCCCTCGTCGCCGATTTCGTGGACAAGGCCTATGTCGACGATCGCGGGTACGGGAAGATGAAGGCGGGCGGCCTGCTGTCACGCGGATATGGCGCGCGGCGGGTCGACGAAACGCTTCGGGCAGCGGGTATCGACGAAGGACTGCGAAGCGAACTCGCCCCCGGCGAACGCGAAGCGCGCGAGGCGGCGCTGGCACTGGCCCGGCGCAGGCGTTTCGGGCCTTTCTCCACGCCTCCCGCAGACGAGACGCGCGAAATGCGTCACAAACGGAATGAAAAGCAGCTTGCAGCGATGGTTAGGGCGGGGCACACCTTCGCCCACGCTCAGGCCATCCTCTCCGCTGCCGACGAGGCGGCGCTGGAAGAATGGCTTGAAGAAGCCGATCTGTGGGATTGATGGAATGAAGTTCGAGATTGCTTTGCCGGTACTGCGCAGCGGCGCGATCTGCCTTGCGCTTGCCATGGCCGCCTGTGCGCCTGCCGGGACCGCCGAGGAACCGGCCAGCGCCGCGTCGCAGCAGGCAGAGGCGGTGCACCCGATCTCGGGCTTGCAGATCATCCCGGTTACCGTGCGCAGCGGCGACACGGTCCACACCTTCCGCACCGAACTCGCCCAGTCGCGCGAGGCGCAGGCGCAGGGCCTGATGTTCCGCACCGAACTGGCGGACGACGAGGCGATGATCTTCCCGAGCGAGCCGCAGACCGCACGCAGCTTCTGGATGAAGAACACGCCGCTCCCGCTCGACATCATCTTTATCGGGACCGACGGACGCATCCTCAATATCGCCGCCATGACCGAGCCTTATTCGCTCGAATCGGTCTATTCGGTGGGTGTGACCAGCGGGGTGCTGGAGATTCGCGGCGGCCTTGCCGAAGAGCTCGGCATCGAGCCCGGCGATTTGGTCGAGTGGTGAGGGCGAAATACACCACGCATGCGCTTGGCGCGCGCGCGGGAATCAGCTAGGCGCGCGAATTATGAATCCTCTCGCAAAGATCTTCACCTGGTGGAACGGTGCCACCATCGGCACGATGCTGTGGTCCTCGCGCAATGGCGAACACGTCGGCACCGACGCGCAGGGTAACAAGTATTACCGCTCCAAGAAGAAGGGCGAAGGCCAGCGCGAACGCCGCTGGGTGATCTACGAGGGCGCCAACGACGCCAGCCGCGTCCCTGCCGAATGGCATGGCTGGCTGCACGGATCGGGTGACGATGTGCCTGAAAGTTTCCTGCCCGCTCCGCGCATCTGGGAAGCCGACTACACGCCGAACGCAACCGGCACCGGCAACGCCTATCGCCCGCAAGGCGCGCTGGAGCGTGGTGGCAAGCGTGCGCGCGCAGTCGGCGATTACGAAGCCTGGTCGCCGGACGCCTGATCATGGCCCGCACCGGCCTGCTCCTCGGCGCTGCTCTGGTGCTTGGCGCCTGCTCGCAGGATCCGCCCGAGCCGGAAGCGGTCAGCACTGAAATTCCTGAAGAATTGCAGCGTGTCGAACTGCCCGAAGTCGTCGCTGCGGAAGCGGGGATCGGCACTCCGCTGGAAGAGCGCGTGGCGACCATCGGCCTGCTCAATAAGCGCAACAATGAAACGCAGGACCTCGAAATGCGTCCGGGCGAACAGAAGCGCGTGGGCGATGTGATCATCAGCCTCGCTTCGTGCGAGCGGACCGCTCCGTGGGAAATGCCGCAGGAAACGGGCGCCTTCGTTCAGGTCCTTGTGCGCGAACGCGGAAGCCAGAACGAATTCAACCGCGTCTTCTCCGGCTGGCTGTTCAAGAACTCGCCCAGCCTCAACGTGGTCGAGCACCCGATCTATGACGTCTGGGTCAAGGACTGCGCGATGGAGTTTCCGGGCGAGGAATGAGCGTTCGCCGCAGCGATGCTCTGCGGGATCGAACCCTGGGGCTCTCCGCGCGCCGCCCGCAGCAATTGCAGGTAATCCGATTGCGGCATGGCTACCGCGCCCAGTGAGGCGAGGTGGTCGGTCATGAACTGGCAGTCGAGCAGGCGGTATCCCGCCTCGCGCATCGCGGCGACGAGCCACGCCAGCGCCACCTTGCTGGCATTGTCGGCGCGGCTGAACATGCTCTCCCCGCAAAACACACGATCGAAGGCGACGCCATATAGCCCGCCCACCAGCTCTTCATCGCGCCACACCTCTACCGAATGGGCATGGCCGGCCTTGTGCAAGCCGATGTAGCTTTCCTCGATCTGGTGGCTGATCCAGCTTTCCGCGTGTTCTTCGCGCGGTTCGGCGCAAGCCGCGATGATCGCGGCGAAGTCGGTGTCGCAACTAACGCGAAATCGGTTCTGGCGCAGGATCTTGCGCAGGCTCGACGACATGCGAAATCCGTCCAGCGGGATCACCGCCCGCTCGCGCGGCTCGACCCAGTAGACTTCGCGATCGTCCCGGTGGTCGGCCATCGGGAAAACGCCGCTGCGATAGGCATGCAACAGCAGATCGACGGGAATCGTTTCGGGGACGGGGGCGTGCATCGTGCGCGGTTCCTAACAGTTTGCGCAGATATGCGATACGCATCTTGCCAGCGGGGCGCGTTGCGACTAATGCGCGCCCTCGGCTGCAGGGGTGTAGCTCAGCTGGTAGAGCATCGGTCTCCAAAACCGAGGGCCACGGGTTCGAATCCTGTCACCCCTGCCATTCCCTCCCGGGAAGGCCATTTCCTCTTCAATGGCTTGTCGATGATGGCTCCGCGCACTATCGCGCGGGTCATGACAGAAGAAGAAAAGCAAAAGCGCGATCTCGCTGATCGCAAATTCTATCCGGCAGAGCAGGAAGCCCAGTTCGAAAAGAAGGGGCTCGAAAAGCACACGCCGCAGACCGAACATCCCTCCTACAAGCTGGCATTCCAGGACAAGGACTTCCTCCTGCGCGAGGAACTGCGCCCGGTTCGCTTCCAGCTCGAACTCCTCAAGCCCGAGATGATCCTCGATGAAGCCGGTGTCGGCTCGACGCTGGTCATGTACGGCAGCGCCCGCATTCCCCCGCCCGAAGCGGCGGAGGCGGCACTGGAAGGTGCCAAGGACCTGCCCGAAGACGAGCGCAAGGTCGTCGAAAGCCTCGTCGCCAAGAGCAAGTATTACGCCGAAGCCATGAAGCTGGCGAAAATGGCGACCGAAAAGTCGATCATCGAAGACGGCAAGCGCCAGTTCGTCGTGTGTTCGGGCGGCGGTCCCTCGATCATGGAAGCTGCCAATCGCGGCGCCAGCGAAGCGGGCGGCGAATCGATCGGCCTCAACATCATCCTGCCGCACGAGCAGGCTCCGAACTCCTATGTGACGCCCTACCTTTCGCTCAACTTCCACTATTTCGCCCTGCGCAAGATGCACTTCCTGCTGCGCGCGCGTGCGGTGGCGGTGTTCCCGGGCGGCTTCGGAACGTTCGACGAATTCTTCGAACTGTTGACGCTGATCCAGACCGGCAAGATGAAGCCGATGCCGATCCTGCTGTTCGGCGAGGATTTCTGGAAGCGCGTGGTGAATTTCGAGGCGATTGCCGAAGAAGGCACGATCTCGAAGAAGGACCTCGACCTGTTCCGCTGGTGCGAAACGGCCGAGGACGCCTGGCAGCACATCAGCAATTTCTACGGCCTCTAAGGCCTGCAAACCGGAAGGCTCAGCCTAGCTTGCGCACCGCCTGGTGCCCGAGCGGGCCTGAGCCTTCGCCGAATTCGGGTGCATTCTCGATCGCTGCATAGACGAACCCGCGCGCCAGCCTGATCGCGTGGGTGGTCGGCTGGCCATAGGCGAGGAACGTCGCCAGCGCGGCCGACAGCGTGCAGCCGGTCCCGTGCGTATGGCGTGTGTCGATGCGATGATGGCCGAAGCTGGCGATCTTGCCGGTGGAGGAAACCGCGCGGTCGAGCACCTCGTCCCCTTCGCCATGCCCGCCTTTTGCCAGGACCACGGTATCGTGTTTCTCCGCGAGTTCGCGCGCGGCATCGAAGACGTCTTCGTCCGCAATGCTCTCGCGTCCGGTCAACGCTGCCAGTTCGGGCAGGTTGGGAGTGACGATGGTGGCAATCTCCATCAGCGCGCCGAACGCACCGATGGTGGCCTCGCTCGCCAGTTCGGAGCCGCTGGTCGCGACCATGACCGGGTCGAAGACGATCGGTCCGGCGAAGGTGTCGAGCCGCTCTGCCATTTGCATTGCGATCTGCGGTGATCCCAGCATGCCGATCTTGATCGCATCGGCCCCGATGTCGCCAAGACAGCTTTCGACCTGGTCCATCACAAGTTCGGGGTGCATCACCTCGATACCCTGCACGCCGCGCGTGTTCTGGGCCGTGACTGCGGTGATTGCGCTCATCGCATAGCCGCCGAGCATGGTGATGGTCTTGATATCGGCCTGGATACCGGCACCGCCCGAACTGTCCGACCCGGCGATGGTGAGGATGCGGGGAGGGGCGCCGCTCATCCCTTGTGCTTTCGCACGGTGCTTGCGGGGAATTTATCGAGCAGCTTTGCCGAACGCGTCGGCCGGTCCATCAGCTCGCCCCCGCAATTGGGGCACAGATCGTCCAGTTCATCCGCGCATTCGGTGCAGAAGGTGCATTCGAAGCTGCAGATAAAGCTGCCTGGCTTATCTGCCGGCGTATCCGCGCCGCAGCGCTCGCAATCGGGCCGCATCTCCAGCATCAGGCGGCATCCTTTACGGCATCGCAAATCCGGTCGACGACCCGCTCCACCTGCGCGGCATCGTCGCCCTCCGCCATCACCCGGATTACGGGTTCGGTGCCGGAAGGCCGGATTACGAGGCGTCCGGTCCCTTCGAGTTCCTTCTCCGCTTCCGCGATGACTGCTTTCACGCTGTCGGCCTCGAGCGGTTTGCCGCCCGAATAGCGCACATTCTTGAGAAGCTGTGGCACCGGGTCGAAGACGTGCAGCAACTCGCTGGCCGGCTTGCCCGATCGCACCAGGCTGGCAAGGACGCGCAGCGCTGCAACCGTGCCGTCACCGGTGGTCGCATGATCGAGAAGGATCATGTGTCCGGATTGCTCGCCGCCGATATTGAAGCCGCCTTGCTTCATTTTCTCGAGCACATAGCGGTCACCGACCTTGGCGCGCTCCAGCGTCAGGCCCTGGCCTTGCAAATAGCGCTCCAGCCCGAGATTGCTCATCACCGTTGCCACCACGCCGCCACCCGTCAGGTCGCCGCGCGCATGAAGCCGGGATGCAATCAGACCCATGATCTGGTCCCCGTCGACCGCGCGTCCCTTCTCGTCGATCACGATCAGCCGGTCGGCATCGCCATCGAGCGCAATTCCGATATCGGCACCTTCTTCGACCACGCGGGCCTTGATCGCATCGAGCGAAGTGGAGCCGACATCGCGGTTGATATTGGTGCCGTCCGGCTCGACGCCCATGGCGATAACATCCGCACCCAGTTCCCAGATCGCCGACGGCGCGACCTGGTAGGCGGCCCCGTTGGCGCAATCGACCACGACCTTCAGCCCGTCGAAACGGATGTCGCTGGCCACCGATTGCTTGATCGCGTGGATATAGCGGCCGCGCGCGTCGTCGATCCGGCGAGCCCTGCCGATGCGGTCGGCCTGGACGAGCAGCGGCTCCTGCTCGAGCAGCAGTTCGATCGATGCTTCGGCCTCGTCGGAAAGCTTGAAGCCGTCGGGGCCGAACAGCTTGATGCCATTGTCCTCGTACGGATTGTGGCTGGCCGAAATCATGACGCCGAGGTCGGCGCGCATTTCGCGGGTGAGCAGGGCGATGGCCGGGGTGGGCAGGGGGCCGGTCATGATCACATCCATGCCCACGCTGGTGAACCCTGCCACCAGCGCGCTTTCCATCATGTAGCCGGACAGCCGCGTATCCTTGCCGATGACGACCCGGTGCCGGTGACCGCCGCGCAGGAAGTGCGTTCCCGCGGCCTGGCCGACCCGCATGGCAGTGGCGGCGGTCATCACACCCTCGTTCGTGCGTCCGCGAATGCCGTCGGTGCCGAAGAATTTGCGTGACATTTCTCTATGCGCTCCCTTGTCTGTGACCGCCTCTTGGCCGTGATTGATGCGGAATAAAAGCCATGGCGCCATTTTTCCGAGCCGCTATGCAACCTCGTGCCTGCCCATGCGTTGTCTGGGCAAACCGAAAGTTCAACACGAATACCGAAAAGGGGATCCATTCATGGCATTTCAGCTGATCGACCTGCCTTACGACGACACTGCGCTTGAGCCGGCCGTGTCCGCCAAGACGCTGTCCTACCACCACGGCAAGCATCACCAGGCCTATATCGACAAGACCAATGCCGCGATCGAAGGCACCGATCTTGCGGACAAGAGCCTCGAAGAAGTCATCGCCGCAGCGCGTGACAGCAACCAGGGCCTATTCAACAATTCCGCACAGAGCTGGAACCACGGCTTCTACTGGCACTCGATGGCTCCGTCGGAAACGTCGATTTCCGATGAACTCAAGAGCATGATCGAAGCGTCCTTCGGTTCGGTCGACGAACTCAAGTCCAAGCTCAAGGATCGCGGCGCAGGCCACTTCGCCAGCGGCTGGGTCTGGCTCGCGGAAAAGGACGGCAAGCTTTCCATCGAGGAAACCCATGACGGTGACACGCTTGCCGATCACGAAGGGGTGAACCCGCTGCTCGTCATCGACCTGTGGGAGCACGCCTATTACCTCGACCACCAGAATGCGCGTCCGGCCTATCTCGACGCGGTCAGCGGCAAGCTGAACTGGAGCTTCGCCCACGACAACCTGTCGCGCGGCTCGACCTGGACCTACCCCTCGTAAGTCTGGCAAGATTTAAGGGAAGGCCCGCTGCACTCCGGTGCGGCGGGCTTTTTTGTGTCAGGAAGAGGGTTGCTCGTCGCTCTCGTCGCTGAAGACGCTGGCGGTGAACAAGGGCTCGCCGAAGATGAAGCCGACCAGGTTCGGCCTGCCGATATGGTCGAACAAGGCGGTCAGCATCAGCAGGATCGGGACCGAGAGCAACGCCCCGAACGCGCCCCAGATCCAGGTGAAATAGGACAGGGCGATCAGGATCATGACCGGGTTCATGGTGAACCGTGCGCCCAGGATAGAGGGCGTGATGGCGTTGGCCTCGATCGTGTGGAGGCCCAGATAGGCGAGGGCCGGAACGAGGCCCAGCAAGACCGTGTCGGCCGTCCCGATCCCGAATAGCGCGAGCAGGCCGACCATCAGGGTCGGGCCGATATACGGCAGGAAGTTGAGAATGGCGGCAAGTCCGCCCCACATGATCGGGGCATCGACGCCGAGCGCCCATGCGCCAAGCGCCACGATCACGCCGACCAGCGCGTTGATCCAGCCGACAGTGAGGATGTAGGCGGCCACTCGGTCCTGCACCTCGCGCAGCACGCGCGCCGCCTTGATGCTGGTCCCGAAGCTCGTTCGGCCGAAAAGCAGTTTCTGGCGCAGGCGAATGCGCGATTCGATCATGAAGAACGCCATGAGGAGGGTCAGGATCACCTCGATCACCACCGTCGGGGTGGCGAAGGCGATTTCCTCCAGGAAACTCGGAGTGGCGAGGACGACCTCGCGCGGCTGTCCTTCGCGGGCCATCAGGTCGGCCAGCTGGTCGTTGACCTGGGCGACCCACGAAAAACGCTCCTGCAATTCCCCGAAGCGTTCGCCCACACGTTGCACCAGTGCGGGCAATTCGTCGAAAAGCGTGATTGCAGGCTGCAGGATCAGCGCGAGCGCAAGAAGCAGGATCGCAAAGAAGACCAGCAGCGAAACCAGCGAGGCGAGCGCATTGGGCAGGCCCCAGCCATTGAGCTTATCCGCCAGCGGCGACAGGATGACAGTCAGGATAACCGCGGTGACTACGGGGAGGAAAACGATCGCCCCGATCGACAGAACGAAGGGCAGGGCAAGGAACAGGCCCACGCCGAGCAACAGCACGAGCGCCGAAATCAGCCGCAGCTCCTGCTGCGCAAACGCGTTGCGCTGACCCGGTCGGCGAACCGGGGGCGGCGTTTGCGGTGCAGGCTCTTGGTCGGTCATGTCTGGCCTATGTGCCGTGCAGCGGTCGGCGGGACAAGCGCGGGATCACCCGTCAGTTGCGTGACGCTATGCCCTGGCCGGCGGCGACTTCGTCGAGCTCTTCCAGGATTGCGCGATGGGCCGTGTCGTCGTCGATCGAGCGCTTGGGGATCGATCCGTCTGCGAGCATCGAATTGAGCGTTGCACGCGCACGGCCGACACGGCTCTTGATGGTGCCGACGGCGCAGCCGCAGATATTCGCTGCCTCTTCGTAGGAAAAACCGCCCGCGCCGACGAGCAACAGCGCTTCGCGCCGCTCCGGCGGGAGCGTCAGCAGGGCGCGGTGCATGTCGGACAGGTGGATCGGCTCCTCCTGTCCCGCAGGTGCGGTCAGCACGCGCTCGGCAACCGTTTCGTCATATTCGCCGCGAAAGCGATTACGGCGCATGTCTGTCAGATAGGCATTGCGCAGAATGACGAAGGTCCAGGCACGCATGCTGGTGCCGGGCTGGAAGCGTTCCTGTGCCGCCCAGGCCTTGAGCAGCGTTTCCTGTACCAGGTCGTCGGCCATGTCGGCACGGCCGCAGAGGCCGCGCGCGAAGGCGCGAAGGTGCGGGACGACCTCGGTCAATTCGCGTTTGAAGTCGGCTTTTTCGGAAGCCGTCCGCTTCTCACTTCCCATCAGTCCTTCGAGTCCAATTTCGACAGGAGATCCTTGAATGTATCAGGAAGCGGCTCGTCCACAACGGAGTCGTAAAGCTGGCGCAAGCCATTGGCCCACTCGGGCTGGCTTTCCTTCTTACTTGTCGACGTCCGGTCGTTACCCTTGGGCAGCTTTCCTTCGGAAGGTGCAGGAGAAGTCATCGTGCTAAAAATACGTCCTTGTCCTCGCGACGGGAGTGCCCGGTAGTTTTGGCCATGTCGCTCGTTACGATCCCTCTAGTCCACCCGTAACGCCACAGGAGGAATCGGGTTCCACACGGGACAATATAAATATGCCACACGGCCAATCGTCCGGAACCAACCCTTTCCCGAGGGATATTAGGGGGCAGACCGCAATACGAGACGGGAATTAGAGGTGGTTGAGGACAAACTCATGCGCAAGAAGGTGCGCCAGCGGTGGCTGGTCGACTACCCGCGCGCCGTGCCTCTCGCCATTTTTGCCCTGGTCGCCGCGGTCACAGCGCTAAGTGTGTTCGCAATCGAAAGCGGACAGCGCATTCGCGAAGAAGCGGACCTGAACCGGAAAGCGCAGGCAATGGCCTTTGCGATCGAACGGCGGGCTTATTCCAATTCCGCATTCCTCAGGGCAGCAGGCGCCCTGTTCGGTTCGCAGGAGCAGGTCAATGCGGAGACCTTCAGGCAGTTCGTGGCCGAACTCAGGCTCGATTCCGATTATCGCGGCGCCGAAGGGATCGGCTGGGCCCCGGCGATCGGAGCCGGGGAGATAGCAGCAACCGAGGCCATACTGAACGAAGGCAAGCTTTATTCGGTCCGGATCACTCCGAGCCTGGTTAGTAATCCGCGCGAGCAGCTGGTCCCGGTCATGTTCCTGCAGCCCGATACCTTGCGCAACAGGCGGGCAATCGGATTCGACATGTATTCCGAACCGGTACGCCGCAAGGCGCTGGACGAAGCGACGCGTACCGGGCGGCCGACGGCTACCGGGCGCGTAACCCTCTTGCAGGAAGGCGGAGAAGAGCGCCCGGGCTTCCTTATCTACATGCCTGTTTTCGAGGGCGGGGTCAGCAACCGCAGCCTGAAAGGCTTCGTCTACAGCCCTTTCAACGCGGAGCAGTTTCTGACCTCGGCTGCAGAACTGGTGTCGATCGAGGAGACTCCGATCAGATTGTTCGACGTGGGGGACGAGGGCCGGTTCCTTATCGCGGAACGCGGGGGCTGGGTTGCCGATCGCCCGTTTATCGAGCGCGAGGTCGACCTCGCAGGACGGGAAATGCGGATCGTCGTTCAGGCAGTCCGCGACAATACGCTGTCGCCGCTTTCGATGATCACCCTGCTGTTCGGTCTAGCGGTCGCCAGCCTCCTGCTGATCGTCGCGCGCCTCCTGACCCAGCAAGCGCAGGAAGACAGCAAGTCGCTTGAATGGTTCGCCGAACAGAATTCGATCCGCAATTCGCTGACGCGTGAACTCAATCACCGCGTGAAGAATACCCTCGCCAATGTGCTCTCCATCGTTTCGTTGACGCGCCGCAGGGCAGAGGATCTGGATGAATTTGCGGAGGGCATCGACCAGAGAATTCGGGCTTTGTCGGCTACGCACGACCTGCTTACCCAGTCCGAGTGGGGGACCACGCCGATCCAGTCAGTGATCGAGGTGGAACTCGCCCCTTACGTAAACGACCAGGATCACGAGCTTGTGATCGAGGGGCCGGAAGTCGAGCTTGCGCCCAATGATGCGCTCTCGCTCGGCCTGGCGCTTCACGAGTTGGCGACCAACGCTGCCAAGTATGGCGCGCTGAGTACGGGCGGCGGGAAGGTCGCGATCGTCTGGACGCTCATCAGCGAAAATCTTGCCAGGATAGACTGGTCCGAAAGTGGCGGGCCGCGCGTGACCGAGCCGACCAAGCGCGGCTTCGGCACGGACCTGATCGAGAAGATCGTCGCACACGAATTGCGCCACCCGGTGGAACTGGATTTCCTGCCTACGGGCGTGCGCTGCAAATTGCTCGTGCCGGTCCGCGAACCGAGCGAGTTCGCGCTGCGGAGCCCCCCCGCCCAACTCGAAAAGGAATAGGTCCTACAAGCGTCCTGCCGCCCACGATCCAGCCGCAACAACGCACAAAAAACGCCGCCGGGACGATGGTCCGGGCGGCGTTTTTGATTGGCGTTGTGTCCTGTCAGCCGAGCGGGCGGCTGGAACCGAAGAACAGGGCCTGGCTGATGGCGGCACGCACCGTCTGTTCCTGGAACGGCTTCGTCACCAGATACGTCGGTTCGGGACGATCGCCTGTCAGCAGGCGCTCGGGATAGGCGGTGATGAAGATCACCGGCACGCTGTCGATGGCCAGGATGTCGTCGACCGCATCGAGGCCCGACGAACCGTCGGCCAACTGGATATCGGCGAGGACCAGGCCAGGCGTTTTCTGGGCGACAACTTCCTGGGCTTGCGTACGGGTAGCGGCAGTGCCGCACACTTCGTGGCCCAGCGACGTGACGAGATCTTCCAGCTGCATCGAGATGAGCGGTTCGTCCTCGATTATGAGAACGCTGGTCGAACTTTCGCGATCGATTTCGCTGACCGCTTCCTGCACCAGGCTTTCGATCTCGGAAGGTTCGACTTCCATGATCTCGCTGGCCTGTTCGACGGAGAAATCTTCCAGCGTCGTAAGCAGCAGGGCCTGCCGGTTGAGCGGTGTGATCGATTTGAGTCGATCCTGCGCTGCACCTTCGTGACCGTCGCCCGAAGGCTCCTGAACATCAAGGTAGGCGCTCGACCAGACCTTGTTGAATGCGCGATAGAGGGGGACGCGGCCACCCTCCAGCGACGCCTTCAGGTCGTCGTCTGCCAGAGCGGCCTCCAAGGTTGCGCGTACGAACGCGTCACCGGTTGCCTGAGATCCGGTAAGTGCCCGCGCATAACGGCGCAGGTAAGGCAGGTTTTTCGCGATTTGGTCACCAAGCGACATATAACCCCTTCCGTGGTTTGCGCGCATTGAACGCGCCGCCACGAGAACGGTTCCTAGCTCCGACCCGGAAATCATGCTGTTTGACAAATGTTTCAATCGGCGCGACGAAGTCGACCATCAGGGAGTGGGTGCGGAAAAGCCGATGTTCGAAATTGCAGAGCCTTACGCCTGTCAGGAATGTCCGCTCCAGGACTGCCCCGGCCTGCGCCCGCTGGACGATGCGCAGCAGGCTTACATGCAGACGGTCAAACAGGCCGAGGTAAGTTTCGAGCGTGGCGACGTGGTCCTGAAGGAAGGTGAGGAAACCGATCACCTCTTCACGATCCTCGACGGCGTGGCCATCCGCTATCTCGAGCTGGAGGACGGTCGCCGCCAGATCATCAATTTCATGTTCCCTGGCGACCTGGTCGGTCTGCAGGGTGCGTTCGACGAAGCGCTGAGCCATTCGATCGAGGCGGTCCTGCCGCTGCGCCTGTGCCGTTTCCGCCGCTCCGACTTCGTGCACCTTATCAAGGAACACCCCCGGCTCGGCTTCGACATTACCTGGCTGGCGGCCAAGGAAGAAAATGCGCTGGAGGGGCATATCGTCTCGCTCGGCCAGCGCAGCGCGCGCGAACGGGTCGTCTACCTCGCTGCGTGGCTGCTCGACCGTGCGCTTGCCACCGGCATTGCGCGCGATGGCAACAAGCTGTCCATGGCCATCACCCAGTCCCAGATCGCGGACATGCTGGGCCTGTCGCTGGTGCACACGAACCGGACGATCAAATCGCTCGATCGCGACGGGCTGGTCGAATGGAGCTCCCGCGAAATCTGTGTCCCGGACATGGCCAAGGCGGCGAAATTCGCCAGTTTCGAGCGGTCCGAAAAGGGGCATCGACCCTTCGTCTGAATGGGCAGTAAAAAAAATTGAAAAAAATTTGCGGGGTGGGGAACCCCATTCCCGTCGAGACATTTCTACTATGTCACCGCCGAGACCCCCCTCCCGTCCAAGCGGCTGGTGATACGATCCCGAAAGGCCTTCGCTCCAAGAGAGCGGAGGCCTTTTTTCTTGGCGGTTTCCCAAACCGGCAGAAAGACAGGCTGGTCTGACCTGCCGTCAGTTCTTGGTAGATTGAATGGGAAAGATCAGCCGGGGCGCAAGGCGCCACGCAGGCGCGAAATCATGCCGCGCTTTTCGGGCTGGCACAGCACGTCGACCAGTACGGCCGGATCGTAGGGCTTTTCGAGAACGCTGCCCATTTCGGCGATGTGTTCGGGAATGTCCTTGGGCTGGCCGGTCGAGAAGATGATCCGGGGGCTGTCGGGACCCAGTGCCTTCACAAGCTCCGCTATGGCCCAGCCGTCGTCGCGGTCGGCGAGGTGCACGTCGAGGACGATCGCGTCGGGCTGCTTGCGGCGCAGAGCCTCGAGCGCCGTGTCGGTCGTCGAACAGATTTCCACCTGTTTGACCCCCGCAGCCTCGAGCGCGTCTTCCAGCATCACGCCAAGAATGGCCTCGTCTTCTACGACAAGGACATGTTCTGGCATTTTGCAGGTAGATGATGGCGCGCGTGCGATGATGTTCGGTCCCGATTGATAGGCCCGTGAATTCGGCGCCTAATCTCGAAAGGTCGAAGCGGCCAACCGGTTCCCACCGGCAACACAATCAGGCGCATAGTTGCCCCGGCGCAACGATTCCGGGGTTACAGAGCCTTTTCGTAGACCACGTATTCGCGGTTCACCCGGCTGTCGATTGCGTCGGCGATCGCCTTCATTCCCTGATTGTCATCGAGGATCCACCCGATCTCGCCGCGGCGGGCCTTGTATTTGGTCGCGGCCACATCGCGGATTTCGCTGATCATCATGAAGGCAAGCTGGCTGGCGAGGCGCGAGTTGTGCAGTTCCTTCAGCACGCCCATCAGCGGCACGCGCATATCGGCCTGCTTGGGCTTTTTGAGCCAGCGCAGCAGCTTGAACCAGCCGAACGGCAGCAGCTTGCCGCCGATTTCTTTCAGCGGGCGATTGATGTCCGGGAAGGTGAGCATGAACGCGACCGGCTTGCCGTCCAGTTCCGCGACCATGTTGAGGTCTTCATGGATGATCGGCTTCAGCTTCTTGCCCGCATGGGCGATCTCGGCCTCGGTGAAGGGGATGAAGCCCCAGTTCTTCGACCATGCATCGTTGAGGATATGGAGGATCGTCTCGACTTCCTCGTCCCACTTCGACTTGTCGACCTTGCGCACTTGGATGCGCTCGTTGCGTTCGCCCGATTTGACGATGCGGCGGATCAGGGGCGGGAATTCCTGCTGCACGTCGAGATCGTAGGTGAGCAGGCGCTTCGCCTCGCTAAATCCTGCCTGTTCGATCCACCGCGCATAATGCGCCGGATGGTGCCCCATCATGATCATCGGCGGATGGTCCTGGCCGGTCACGAGCAGCCCCGGTTCTTCCCAGATCGACAGGGAAATCGGGCCGAGGGCGCGCGTCATCCCGCGTGAACGCAGCCATTCCTCGGCCTTGGCAAGAAGGGCGATGGCCACGGCCTCGTCCTCGGCATCGAAATAGCCGAACAGGCCGGTCCCGGGTCCCATGCCCTGTTCGCGTGGCAGTTCGAGGGCGAGATGGTCGATATGGGCCGAAATCCGTCCAACGGGCTTTCCGTCTCGGCGGGCAATGAACAGCTGGACGTCGGCATGTTCGAAAAACGGGTTTTTCGCCGGATTGACCAGCTCCAGCTGCTCGGAGCGTAGTTGCGGGACGAAATGCGGCTCCCGCGCGGCAAAGTCCCGCCCCAGGTCGACAAAGGCAGCGCGGCCTTTCTTGTCATTTGCCTCTACGATCACGATATTCTGGTCAGCCACGCAGCACTTCCCTTGTTCAGCCGGGGTTAGCCCTGCGTATGGCACATGATCTTTGTCAAGGAATCGCGCGCGGTCGATCACTATGATCGAGACCCGAGACTGTCATTTTTCGCGCCGATCCACTAAGGCTCCCCCCAGGAAACGACCATGAACGCTGAACAGACAATTCCTGCTGCAAATCCTGCGCCTTCGCGCGATATGCGCGGCTGGCATTCGCAAATCGCCGACGACAAGGCGATGCTGCGCGGTGCGCGCGATTTGACCAAGGATATCGCCGAACACCGTGCTTCGATCTACTGGACCGACATGGTCGGCTCGGCGTTGCTGGGTTACGCCTCGCTTGCAGGGGCCATCCTTACGCAGAGCACAGCCCTGGCAGTCGTCCTGTCGATCGTCTCGGTGCTGGCGCTTTATCGTGCACTTCTGTTCATCCACGAAATCTCGCACTTCCGGAACGGGGCGCTCCCCGGTTTCCGCGGAGCGTGGAATGCGCTGGTTGGCATTCCGATGCTGACGCCCTCCTTCATGTACGAGCAGGTGCACACGCTGCACCACAAGCGGACCCAATACGGCACGGTCGAAGATCCGGAATACCTCCCTCTAGCCCTGATGAAGCCGTGGAGCCTGCCGCTGTTCGTCATTATCGCGATCCTTGCGCCGGTGGCACTGCTGTTCCGCTTTGCTGTGCTCGTGCCGCTGGGCGCGATCATCCCGCCGATCCGCCGCCTGACCTGGCAGCGTGCCAGCGCACTGGCGATCAATCCGGAATTCCGCCGTCGCCCGCCCGAAGGCGACTTGCGTCCGCGGGTCATGCTGCTGGAGCTGGGCGGCTTCATCTGGTCGTGGATGCTGATCGGCAGCGTCTTCGCCTTCGGCTGGAAACCGCTGCTCTTCGCCCTGGGCGTTGCATCCGTCGTCGCACTGCTCAACCAGCTGCGCACGCTGGTCGCGCATCTGTGGGAGAACGAGGGCGAAGCCATGACCGTCACCGCGCAGTTCCTCGACAGCGTGAATGTGCCGCCGCCGGGCGTGATCGCCGAAATATGGGCGCCGGTGGGCTTGCGCTATCACGCGCTGCATCACCTCATGCCGTCGATGCCCTACCACTCGCTGCCCGAAGCGCACCGCCGCCTCGTGCGCGAACTGGGCACGGAATCGACGTATCACGGTGCGAACCACGCCGGCATGGGCGTGCTGGTAGCCCGCATTGCCCGCAGCACGATGGGTGGCCGCAAGGGCTGATTGCCCTCAGCTCAAAAACCTGATCATCGCGCAGCGTCGCTCGCGCGGGAGGCCTAGCGCGACCTCCTGCTCGATATCGGCTTTCAAGCGCGGATGGGCATCGACGTCCTCGACCGTCTCGAAGCCAAGCCGCGCATAGAACGGCGCATTCCACGCGACGTCGGTAAAGGTCGTCAGCGTGAGCGCGGCAAACCCGCTGTTGAGCGCATCGACGCCGATGGCCCGCAGCAGCACCGCGCCGATCCCCTGCCCCTGCATGTCGGGATGGACCGAAAGCTCGCGGATGTGCAGTTCGCGGCGGTGCGGCTGGGTCGAAAGGAAGCCGACGATGCGCCCGTCGCTTTCGGCCACCAGGCAATGCCCCTTGCGGATCATGGCGTGCTGCGCGTCCGCCGGGATCGGGTCCATACTCGCTATGCGGGACAGGCCTTCGACCTCGAGGAATAGCCTTCCTGCCGCGCGTTCGATGGCTGGCAGGTGCTCGGCATCTTCCGGCTTTGCGAGCCGGATGCTCCAGCCGGTCATTCCTCGGTCCGGATCAGGACGGTTTCACCGATCAGGAGGAAAAGGAAAAAGGGTGCCCAGGCTGCGAGGAAGGGCGGATATCCGCCGAAATTACCCATCGCCAGCGCGGCGTTGTCGACCACGAAATAGGCAAAGCCCAGTGCCATGCCGATCAGTGCGCGCACGAAAAGCTGACCCGATCGCGCCAGTCCGAAGGCGGCCACTGCGCCGAGCAGCGGCATGAGGAATGAAGACAGCGGGCCGGACAGCTTGTGCCACCACTTCGCACGCATTTCGCCTGTGCGCCTGCCTGCTTCTTCATAGGCGTCGATGGTCGGGCCGAGCTCCCAGAAGGGCACGGCATCGGGATCGATCCGGGCAAGGTCGATCTGGTCGGGGGTGAGGCCTTCACCCACGACGATCTCGTCACCCGTGGCGTAATTGGCCGTGGCCACTTCGAAGCGTTCGATCCCTTCCAGCTTCCAGCCCGGCGCCGCGTAGGTGGCGCGGTCCGCGACGATCTGTTCGAGGATCGCCCCTTCTGCATTGCGGCGATAGAAAGTGACCTTGCGCATGGCGATGGCATTGCCGCGTCCGGCCAGTTGGGCCGCGGTCATCACATTCTCGCCATCGGTCAGATAGACATTGGCGCGCACGTTCGATTCTTCCGGGATAGGCCCGTATTCCGCCGCTTCCCACGCCTTGAGGGTCGCGGTCGCGCGCGTCACCAGACGCTCGTTGAAGGCGAAGCTGAAGCCGGCGACGACCAGCGCCGTCAGCAGCAGCGGGGCAAGCACCTGGTGGGCGGACAATCCGGCCGCCTTCATGGCGATAACCTCGCTGTTCTGGTTAAGCGTGACCAGCGAGATGAGTGTTGCCAGCAGCACCGAATAGGGCAGGAAGCGCTGGATCAGCTGCGGTATCCTGAGGCTGGCATAGGTCAGCAATTCGCCCTGGCCATTGCCTTCGACCGCCAGGATCTTGCCGCTGTTCGACAGCAGGTCGAGCATCATCAGCACCAGCACCAGCATGACCAGCACCGCCAGGATGCGGACCACGAACAGTTTCGCGAGGTAGAGCGTCAGCGTGCGCGAGGGGAAGAAGTCGAGTTGCACCGATCAGCCCTCCGCCGCCAGATCGTCGTCCGTGTGGACATGGTGTCGGCGCTTGCGCCTGAACAGCTTGCCGATCTTCTTGGAAATCTTGGCGAACCAGTTCTCCAGCGCGCCGATCGCCTGCCCGCCCGGCACGAAGGCCACGCGCCAGTACATCCACAATATCAGCGCGGCGAAGACCACGAATGGTCCCCACAAGGCCAGGATCGGATCGGCAAGGCCAAGCGCGGCCACGTCCTCTCCATACTGGTTTATCTTGTGATAGGCGACGACCATGATGATCGACAGGAAGACGCCCAGCGCGCTGGTCGATCGCTTGGGCGGTATGCCGAGTGCCACGGCGAGCAAGGGCATCAGCGCCATCATCACCACTTCGACCAAGCGGAAATTGAAGCTGGCCTGGCTGGCGTCGCGCTTGTCCTCGGTCTGATTGTCGGCCCAGCCGATGCGAAGGAGTTCGGGCAGGATATATTCGCGCTCGTCCTCTCCGCGTGCGCGGAATTCCTCGATCGCGGGCAGGTCGATGGGCAGGTCGTGCCGGGTGAAGGTCAGCACACGGGGCGTCTGGCCCCCGGTGTCCTGGATGATCGTTCCCTCGGTCAGGCGCAAGATGATCGTGTCGGGATCGTCGGTCGTGGCGAGGAAGGAGCCTTCGCGCGCAGAGATCGACAGCACCTGGCCCTTGTCATTGGCGACGCGCGCGAAAATGCCGATCAGGCGGCGGCCGTCGTCTTCGCTTTCCTCGATGCGCAGCGCCATGCGGTCGGCGAGCGTGGTGAACTCGCCCACCTTGATCGATGCCCCCAGCGCGCCCGAGCGAAGCTCGTATTCGAGGCGTTCGTAGGTGAAGCGGCTGACGGGCTGGACGAAGAAGACCAGCGCCACGTTGATGGCCATGAAGACCATGGTGATGATGTAGGGCACCCGCAGGAGGCGGCCGTAACTGAGGCCGACCGCGCGGAAGACGTCGAGCTCGCTCGTGGTGGCGAGCTTGCGGAAAGCAAGGAGGATGCCGAGCAGCAGGCCCAGCGGGATCGCGAGGCTGGCATATTCGGGAACGAGCGTCGCCAGCATCTTGAAGACGACACCGATCGGCCCGCCTTCCACCGCCACGAAATCGAGCAGGCGCAGCATCTTGTCGAGCGTGAGCAGCGATGCCGCGAGGGCGAAGACGCCCAGCATCGGCACGATCACCAGCCGGAAGATGTAGCGGTCGATGGCGGGTAGGAAATTGAGCACGCGGTTTCCGGTTTCTTGGGCGTTGCGGGCGGCTCTAGCGAGAAATTACCCGCACGTCATGCCCTACCGGAAATGAGGAAAGGAATGGCTGTCAGGCCTTTTCCAGCGTGCATTGCAGCGGATGCTGGTTCTCGCGGGCGAAATCCATCACCTGGTTCACCTTGGTCTCGGCCACTTCATAGGGAAAGACGCCGCAGACGCCGACACCCTTCTGGTGGACGTGGAGCATGACGCGGGTCGCTTCTTCCATGTTCATGCGGAAGAACCGCTTCAGCACGATCACGACGAATTCCATCGGCGTGTAATCGTCGTTCAGCAGCAGGACCTTGTACTGGCTCGGCTTCTTGGGCTTGGCGCGGGTCTTGGTCGCGAGACCGGTCTGGCCTTCGCCCTCGCGGGTATCGTCGTCGTCGCCATTAGCGGCGCGGATAGCGTGGAGGGCGGTGTAGTCGGTCATCAGAAGCGGCAATATCGTATCGTTTCACCAAATCGCAAGGCGTCAGTCTCCCCGTGCGCCGTCGCGGGTTAAGAAAACGTCGAAACGCGCACTTGCGGCGCGAAAAAGGAAACGGGCCGAACGACAGTGATGTCGTCCGACCCGTCCTGTCCAACCACCGGGCGAGGGAGAGAGGAGAGAGAGCCCGGCGGATTGAAGTCAGTTTGCCTTAGGCAGCCTTGCGGACCTTTTCGGCAGCGAGGCTGAAGCGGCTCGAAAGCGGAGCGAAAGCTTCGTTGGCCAGCTTGACCATGGCTTCGGTGTTCTTCGAAGTGGTCGAAACCATCGCGTCGAAGTTGCGACGTGCGATTTCACCCTGGAGCTGGAAGAGTTCGGTCGGCGACTTGATCGCAGCGAACTTCTTGACGTCGCCCTGGACGGTTTCTGCAGCCGACTTGGCTTCTTCGACATAGGTGCGGCCCATGTCCTGCATGCCGTTGGCGAGGATCTTGCCGGATTCGACGAGAGCTTCGAGATTGCCCTTCTGGAATTCGACGACGTCCTGGGTCATTTCGGCACCCTTGTCGTAAGCGGCCTTGGCGCGGGTCTGCACGTCGGCAGCAACTTCCTTAGCCTTGGCGGTGTAGTCGGTGGTCTTTGCGTTCTTGGCAGTGGCCATGATGGTATCCTTCAGCTTGGAAATCGGGGTGGTAGCGGTCGCGGGCTTCTTGGCTGCGGCCTTGGTCTTCGCAGGCGCTGCCTTCTTGGCGGCGACCTTCTTGGGAGCGGCCTTCTTCTTGGCCGGTGCCTTCTTGGCAGCGACCTTCTTGGCCTTGGCCGGAGCGGCCTTCTTCTTGGCGACCGGCTTCTTCTTTGCAGGTGCGGCAACGGCCTTGGCGACCTTGTCGGTCTTGACCGGTGCACTCGTGTCCGCTTCGACTGCCTTTTCAACGGCCTTCACGTTCACTTCGCCCTTGGCCGCATCAGCAGCCTTCTTTTCCGCTGCGTCGGCAAATGCCTTCTCTGCGGCGGCGTCAATTTTGCTCTGGCTGTCAGCCATGGGAAACCTCGTTTTGTTGCAGTGCACAAAATAGGCATTGCAACTGCGAAGTCAAGGATTTTTTGTGCAGTGCACAATAAGTCGCGACGAGGCGTGTTTTCAGCAGGTTATACCGCGATCAGCGGGTGGCGACGTAGCGTCCGGGCGCGTCTTCTATGACCTTGTCGCCCTTTCCGCCCGGCTTTCGCTTGCCAGTCGCAGGCACGGTTTCGCCGTCCTGTTCGCGCAGCCAGTCGATCCAGTCCGGCCACCAGCTTCCCGGATGCTCTTCTGCCCCCTCGCGGAATTCGGCGAGACTGCGGGGGGAACCGTCATTGGTCCAGTACTGGTACTTGCCGGAGGAGGGGGGATTGACCACGCCTGCGATATGGCCCGATCCGGCCAGCACGAAGCGCAAGGGACCGCCGAAATGTTCGGTGATCCGCCAGACGCTTTCGGCCGGCGCAATGTGGTCTTCCTTGCCCGCCTGCACATAGGTGGGGGTGTTCACCCGGCCGAGATCGACCGGCGTATTGTCGACCGTCAGCGCGTCGCCTTCGACCAGGCGGTTGTCGCGATAGAGGTCGCGCAAATACTGCTGGTGCCACTTGGCGGGAAGATTGGTGACGTCCCCGTTCCAGTGCAGCAGGTCGAAAGCCGGATAGTCTTCGCCCAGCAGGTAGTTGTTGACCACGTAATTCCAGATCAGGTCCGTGCCGCGCAGCAGGTTGAAGGTCGCGGCCATGTAGCGCCCGTCGAGATAGCCGTCGGGCGACAGGCCCTTGATCGCGGCCAGCTGCTGGTCGTCGATGAAGTTGAGCAGCTCGCCCGCCTTTTCGAAATCGACCTGGGCGGTGAAGAAGGTCGCGCTCCTGACCTTGTCCTCTTGCTCGCGGCGGTGGAGGATCGCCAGCGTGGCGGCCAGCGTGGTTCCGGCAACGCAATAGCCGATCGCATGGACGCTCGGCACGTCAAGCCGCTCGCGCACATGGTCGATCGCGTCGATCTGTGCGCGCACGTAATCGTCCCAGATCACGTCCTTCATGCTGGCGTCGGCCGATTTCCAGCTGACCATGAAAACGGTCACGCCTTGGTCGACCGCCCATTTCACGAAGCTCTTCTTCGCGTTGAGATCGAGGATGTAGAACCGGTTGATCCACGGCGGGAAGATGATGAGCGGCGTTTCCATGACCTTTTCGGTCGTGGGCGAATACTGGATCAGCTGGTAGAGCGGGGTCTCGTGGACCACCTTGCCGGGCGTGGTGGCGATATTCTCGCCCAGGGTGAATGCGCTCGCATCGGTGTGCGACAGCTGGCCCCGGCGCATATCGGCCAGCATGTGCTCCATGCCTTTGACGAGGTTATCGCCGCGGGTTTCCAGCGTGCGCTCCATCACCACCGGATTGAGCAGCGGGAAATTCGCAGGGCTCGCCGCTTCGGTGATGGCCTTGGTGGTGAAGCGCAATTGCTCGCGCTGCTGCGGATTGAGATTGTCCGCCTTCTCGACCATTTCCGCGACGCGTTCGGCCAGGAACAGGTAGGTCTGGTGGATCAGGGCGTAAGCGGGATGGGCGCGCCATTTCTCGTCGGCGAAGCGGCGATCCTTGCGCGGCAGCTCGACCTCGCCGCCGTGCTTTTCCGCTGCCTTGGGGCCAAGGCCATACTGGCCCAGCACGTCTTCCCACAGGCGCATGCCCTCTTCCATCAGGGCTTTCTGCTGTTCCGCCTGCGCCAGCGGCATTTTCTGGTACCAGTCGGTAGCCAGCGCCATCCAGCGCGCGGGATCGAAATAGGGCACCAGCGCCTGAGGGTTGGAGAGTTGTTCCGATTGGTATTGCAGCCACATGGCCTGCAGCTTGGCCCCGACCTCTGCCCAATGCTTTGCATCTTCGGGCGATACCGCGCCGTCGATCCCCTTTGCCGCGTCCATCGTTCCCATCATCGGCGCGAACATGGCCCGCATCAGCTTGGCAGGGCCTTCGTACATATTGGTGAAGGGATCGGGCGTATCGGTCATGGCAATCCTCTGGCGTCGAAGCGCGTCTTTAGTCACTTACACGATAATTCGCACACTTGTGATAGCGAGCGGCTTTGCGCTTGCATCGTGAATAGGTAATCAATGTGACGACGCAAATCACTTTCGGCCAGCATTTCGGCCGGCGTCGCAGGAGCAATGAATGTCCGACGAATTCTACCGCATCAAACGTATGCCGCCCTATGTCATCGCAGAGGTCAATGCGATGCGCCACGCGGCACGTCAGGCGGGTCGCGACATCATCGACCTCGGCATGGGCAATCCCGACCAGCCGCCTCCGCAGCACGTGATCGACAAGCTGTGCGAAGTCGCGGCCAAGCCCGATGCGCACGGCTATTCGCAGTCCAAGGGCATTCCCGGCCTGCGCCGCGCCCAGGCGAATTACTACCAGCGCCGTTTCGGGGTCGAACTCGATCCCGAACGGGAAGTGGTCGTCACGATGGGCTCGAAAGAGGGGCTGTCCTCGATGGCGACGGCCATCAGCGCGCCGGGCGATGTGATACTTGCCCCGAGCCCGGCCTATCCGATCCACACCTATGGCTTCATAATCGCTGGGGCGACGATCCGGAGCGTGCCGACGACGCCGGACGAACATTACTGGCGCGCGCTCGACAATGCGATGGCCTATACGGTGCCGCGCCCCACCGTGCTCGTGTGCAACTATCCCAGCAATCCGACGGCCGAGACGGTCGATCTCGAATTCTACGAACGGCTGGTGGCCTGGGCCAAGAAGAACGAGGTCTGGGTGCTGTCCGACCTCGCCTATTCGGAACTTTACTATGACGGGAAACCGACGCGCTCGATCCTGGAAGTGCCGGGTGCCAAGGATGTCGCGGTGGAGTTCACCTCCATGTCGAAGACCTTTTCCATGGCGGGCTGGCGGATCGGGTTCTGCGTCGGCAACCAGAAACTGATCGCGGCGCTGACGCGCGTGAAAAGCTATCTCGACTATGGCGCTTTCACACCGGTGCAGGCGGCTGCCTGTGCCGCACTCAACGGGCCGGAAGACGTGATCGCCCAGAACCGCGCGCGCTATCAGGCCCGCCGCGATGTCATGGTCGAAAGCTTCACCCGGGCGGGCTGGGAGATCCCTACACCGCCTGCCAGCATGTTTACCTGGGCCAAGCTGCCACCCGGTTTCGAACATATGGGCAGCCTCGAGTTCTCGAAGCAGCTGCTCCAGCATGCCGAAGTTGCCGTCGCGGCCGGCGTGGGCTTCGGCGAGGAGGGCGAGGGATATGTCCGCATCGCCATGGTCGAGAACGAGCAGCGCATCCGGCAGGCGGCGCGTAACGTGAAGCGATTCCTGGCCGAGCACGCCCGCTAGGTATTCGTCCCGATTGGACAAGGCATAAACCTTTCATATTGGGTAAGTCGATGGGAGGCCTTAGGAGAAAGGCCGTGTCGCAACCCAATTTCACTTGGCTGTCCATGTCTACCAGTCCGCCCGGCAGGTGGGACCTGCGCCTGCTCGACTGGCGGATGACGCCTGCGTTCAGGGCCGACGACACGATCGCGGGACAACCGCTGCTGGTCGACTGGCGAATCGGGGGGCGTTGTCCCGACTGGAAACTCGTCGCCGATAGAAAATGCGCAGTCATCGTCGGGGCCGACGATGCCGACACTCGCGCGAGCCTCCTCGAGCAAGGCTTTGCAGATGCCCTGTCGAGCCAGGTCGCGATGGTCGAACTCGGCGCGCGCATGCTCAAGCTCGAAGGGCTGGGAGAGATGATCCCGCAATACCGGATCATTGGCCCCGTCCGGCTCGACCTGTTCTATCGCGATGCCTATGTCGACGGCCGCTGGATCGGGCTGCACCCGCGTGAATTCGCGCTGATGTGGCGGCTGGCCGCCGATCCCGGACAAAGGGTCGACAAGCCAGCCTTGCTCAAGGACGTCTGGCGCCTGCGCCACGAACCCGAAACCAATTCGCTAGAAGTGCACGTATCGCGTCTCCGGGCCAAGCTGGCCGTCTCGGGCCTCGGCTGGCTGGTCCAGACCCATCCCGACGGGGGCTATTTCATCTGCACCGAAGCGCGCTCCACCTTCCCCGCTTTCGCCCGCGAGCGCAGGTCCATGCTGGACACCGCAACCACCATGTCGCAAGGTCGCCGCTCCAATCAGCCAAACCTTGCGGAGTGTCATGTCCAGCGAACGCGTAACGATTGAACTCGCCGATAACGGCGTTGCCCAGGTCCGCCTGAACCGTCCGGACAAGATGAATGCGCTGGACCCGGCGATGTTCGAAGCGATCATCGCCGCGGGCGAGGAATTGCGCACGATGAAGGGCCTGCGCGCTGTCGTTCTGGCAGGCGAAGGCCGCAGCTTTTGCGCCGGTCTCGACGTGTCGAGTTTCACCGCCGCGCCCGATGGGGAGCGCAAGCCCCTGACCGAGCGCACGCATGGCAATGCGAACACCTTCCAGGAAGTCGCCATGACCTGGCGCAAGTGCCCGGTGCCGGTCATCGCGGCCGTGCACGGCGTCTGCTTCGGCGGCGGCATGCAGATCGCAAGCGGGGCGGATATCCGCGTCGTCCACCCCGCCAGCCGCATGGCGATCATGGAAATGAAATGGGGCCTCGTGCCCGACATGGGCGGCTATCACCTGTGGCGCGGTCTGGTGCGTGACGATGTGCTGCGCGAACTGGTCTACACCAACCGCGAATTCACCGGCGAGGAGGCACAAGGATACGGCCTCGCGACCTTCGTCAGCGAAGACCCGCTCGGCAAGGCGAACGACATCGCCAATGAAATCGCCAATCGCAATCCCGAGGCGATCCGCGGCGCCAAGCGCCTGTCCGAAGCCATGCTGGAAAAACCGGGCGACGATATCCTGATGGAAGAAAGCGTCGAACAGGCCGCCATCATGCGCAAGCCCAACCAGGTCGAGGCGGTCATGGCGGGCATGCAGAAACGCCCCGCGAAGTTCACCGACGTGTAAAGGGCGGGGCTGGCGCACCCGTGCGGCTCGGCGTCCCGCGTCAGTCCTCTTCGCCGAAATTCCAGCCCTGCAATTCTGCCAGCACTGTGCGCAGGCTTTCCAGCTTTGCGTTTCCCAACTGGCTGGCGAACCGGGTTTCGAGAGCCAAGCTCGATTCAACCAGCGCCTGTGATGCCGCCTCGCCCCGACCGGTGAGGGCGACCAGTCGCGCGCGCCCGTCTGCCGGATCCTCGCGGATTTCCGCCAGGCCCTTACCCTCGAGCTGGCGAACCAGATAGGTCATGCTCTGCTTGGTAATGCCGGCACGCTCTGCAAGGTCGACGATCCGCGTGCCGCCTTCGTCTATGTGCCGGAAAACCGGCGAGTGCGAAGGCCTCACTTCCGGGAAACCTCGGTCCGCGAGATCGGCATAAGTCAGCCTTTGCCAGACGCCGTACGATTGGCTCAGCAGGCGACCAATGCGGGGTTCGAGAGCTTCACTCATAAGCCGCACTTGCCATTAGACAGACATTCTGTCTATTATCTCCGGCAACAAACTGGGGATAGGGCATGGCGACGATCGAACAGAATCTGGCGACGGTGGCGGCGCATATCGAAAACGAGGCGCGCGACCCGGCGGCGATCCTGTCGCTCTATACCGACGACATCGTCCAGGAATTCCCCGCGCGCGGGCTGCGCTTCGAAGGGAAAGCCGCAATCGAGGCGAATTATCGCCGCATGTTCGAAGCGATCGAGGACGTCGAACTGATCCCCTTCGAACGGTTCGCCACCGAAGATCGCGTGGTCGACGACATGCTCGTCCACTGCACGCTTGCAGGCGAAGGGATGGACGGCGCACCGGTCCCCATCGGCAGCCCGGTCGCGCTGCGGCTCGTCCACGTGTTCCACATGCGCGACGGCCTCATATCGCGCGAGATCGTCCACGAGAACTGGCAGGTGCGACCCGCCAGATAAAAGCCGAAGCTGCCAGTCGCTTCATCGCGAATCGGAGAACAAGACCAAAGAAGAACGGGCGCGCAACCTGACCACAAATGGGAAGATCGAAATGACCAAACCACTCAAGCTATGCGCCCTGATGTCCGTCGCCCTTGCGACAAACGCCCTTGCCGAAGTGCCGCGCGACCAGCCCGACCAGTCGCTGCAGCAACTCGCCCGGCAGCTCGAGCCCTACAAGAGCGTCGAATACGCCATGGACCAGGGGTACATCAAAACCTCAGCCTGCGAAGTCCACCCGACGCTGGGCGCGATGGGCTTCCACTATGTCCGCCCGGACCTTCTCGGCCTGACCCCGCCCGTGGACGGGCGCGTGAACGGAACCGGCACCTATACCGGCGTCAATCCTCCGCCGATCCTCCTTTACGCACCCGATGGCCACGGCGGCGAAAAGCTGGTCGGCATCGAACTTCTGGTCTTTGCCGAGGCATGGCATGCCGAAACCAAGCAGGCGCCGAAATTCCGCGGCCGCGAATACGACTACATGGCCGACGATCCGGCAACGCCGCAGGACGAAGCCCATGGTTTCATGCCGCATTACGACCTGCATATCTGGCTGTACGAAAGCAATCCGAGCGGCCTGTACGCGCAGTGGAACCCGGACCTCGACTGCAACAACCTCGGCATCGTCCACTTTGGCGATCACTGAGCCCGCAGGCGAAGCCCGTCCGTTCGCCGCGGCGGACGGACGGGCAGCTGACGACCCGGTTGCGGACACTCAAGCCGTAAATCGCGTGCCCGGAAGCGGACATGGTCTGTGCGGAAAGGTGCAGGCAGCTATTGCCTCGTCAGGGTCGCACAACTTCGGTCAAATTCTGGACAGCTCTTCGATCCGAGCTTCGGCATCTGCATCGCCAGGTACCCGCTCCAAATAGGTACGATACATGGCCAGGGCTGTCGCGCTTTGACCGGTTACGCGCAAGCCATCGGCAAGCCGGTAGATCGCGTAATCGGAGTCAGGATGGAGAGTGCGATTGAGCTGCAGCAGGTCGATCCCAACAGCGTTTCGGCTGCGATGAATGTATCTGAACGCCGCAAGATCGATCACACCTTCGCGCGCCTTGCGGCCGTCGCTCCGCGCCTCCGCGTAGGAAACACCGGCTGCGATGCCCTTCAAGGCGGTGAGCTCGATCAAATCCTGTGTGAAGTGGTAGTTGCGTGTCTTCTCTGTGGGACCTGCAATTAGCTCATGGGCAAATGCTTCGGTATCCCAATATCCGTCCACGTCACCATTGGTGAGCACAACACATGTGGTGTCCAGGTCGGGAAACATCATCAGTTCACATGCGACCCCGTAGTGGCCGCCCGAATGTCCCATCAGACGGGTTCCATTCAGGTTCTTCTCGATGATCCCATAACCGTAATTGCCAACTGGTGTTTCTGAGCGACCTTGCAGAAACGCCCGGGTCATCTCCGAGCCGAGCAGGCGATTGCGCGTAAGCGCGACGGCAAAACGGTGCATATCGCCAACTGTCGACCAGGCCCCGCCGGCCGCACTGCCGCGCGGCTCCAGCCGGCTGCTGCAGTCGACCCATTCGCCCGGCTTTTCCTCGGATCGCATGTAAGGCGTTGCACGACCGGAGACATTGTCATCCTGCCGCCAATTGCCCGTGCTCGCCATTCCTGCCCTGTCGAAGACCGCTTGCTGGACGTGCTCGTAATAGCTCTTCCCGGTCACAGTTTCGATGATCAGTCCGAGAACGATATAACCGCCGTTCGAATAGGAGAAGGCGCTGCCCGGCTCGTGCTCGAGCGGGATGTCGGCAAAGAGGGGCAGATAGGCACTGTGACTGTCAGGTTGCCGGCCTTCCAGCTCTTCCAACCTCTGCCAATAGTTGCCAATACCGGACCTGTGCATCAGCAAATGCGCAATAGTTGCACGCTGGGCTGCGTCGCGATTGGGGTAGTTCTGCAGATATTTGTCTAAGGTATCATCAAGAGAGATTGCGCCGGCTTCGACCAGTTGCAGAATACATGCGGCCGTGAACATCTTTGAAATGGATGCGAGGTTGAACTTCGTATCGATAGTGTTGCTTCGACCGTGGTTCCTGTCCGCCACTCCATAGCTTTCCGCAAACTCGACATGTTCACCGTGGGCAAGCAGCACTGCCCCGCTAAGGTCCATGGTACGAACCAGCCGTTGGGAGTGATGGGCCAACCCGCCGCTATGGCTGCGCAGACTTGCGCAGCTTGCCAAGGCGAAGGTCGTGGCAAGCCCGCCGCCAAGCGCAAGCGCTCCGCGTCGACATGTTCTTGCAAATTGCATTGACGAAGACTTCCTCTTGATATTTTCCGGCATCGAGTCAATCTGTAGCCAGTTACGGATAATTGTGTAAGTGATTACGGATATGTCAAGTGAGGTCAGCGAAAGAGCGCAGCAGCGCAACGAGGATGGCGTTGAGAAATACGGCGCCCTGGCTTTGGGCGGCCGTCTTCGGCGGCTTAGCGACAGGATCGATCGCGATGCGAAGTCGATCTACGTGAAGTTGGGTATCGACTTTGAGCAGCGCTGGTTCCCGGTATTCAACTGCTTGCGAAGCGGGAAAGCGATGAGCGTAACCGAGATCGCGGACTATCTCCGTATCTCGCATGTCTCCGTCAGTGTGACGAGGAAGTCTCTCGAAGCTGCTCAGCTCGTCACCTCAATCGCTGACGAGAAAGACGGCAGACGGTCCAATTTGGTGCTGACTGAGAAAGGCAAGGCTCTTTCGGAAGAACTTGGCCCGCTGTTCGAGGCTCTGGACTTGGCAGCTGCGGATCTGAATGCTGAAGCCGGCAATGCAATCACCGCAATAGCGCGACTGGAAGATGCATTGGACAGAAAATCCGTGGCAGAGCGTACCGACCGTTTCCTGGAAATGCGTCGGGCAGGATAATTCCTTGGTCCTGACCTTGGCGAAGGAGTCCTCGCCATCAAACCGTCAGTCAGCCGGTAGCATCTGAGCATTCACGATCGAGAAGCAGACCGTCCGCCTCCCACCCATTCCCGGACGTTCCCGTGTTTTACAGATTGCTGCGATAGCGGACATCGATTTTCTAGCCGGGAGCGATGAAAAGTTTTCGGAAACCTAGCTCCTTTCCTACTCGCGCGGAATTTGCCCTATCCTGGTGAATGACCAAGCATCAGCCCATCGCATCGCTCGTGCCGGCAGGCAAAGCCTTCGCCGCGCCCGGAACTTCCTCCCCTGTTATCGAGACCCAGCGCCACGACGGGTGGACGCCCGCGCGGCAGGCGGCGTTCCTGCGCGAACTGGCGGCAACGCATAATGTCACTGCCGCCGCGCAGGCGGTCGGGATGAGCCGCCAGTCCGCCTACAAATTGCGGGCGCGCCTGCGCGGACAGCCGTTCGACAAGGGGTGGGAAGCCGCCTTCGTCCAGCGTTTCGACGTGCTTGCCGAAGCCGCGCTCGACCGCGCGCTGAACGGCGTGGAAGTGCCGCACTACCACAAGGGTGAACTGATCGGCACGTCGCGCCGTTTCGACGAACGCCTGACACTGGGGCTGCTCGCCATGCGGTCCCACTTCGTGCGCCGGCCGGAGTGGGCCGACCATCCCGCCTATGCCTACGAACCCGACGAAGTGCGTGAGCTTGCCGACCGGGTCGAGCATGGGCCGGAAAGCTGGCTCGAGGACGCCGATGCGGAACTCGAGCTGCGGTATGAGGAGGATGGGGAGGCAGGCGCCGAATGAGGCGAGTGAAAACGGGGCGCGCGGGTGTCACCCTGACCTGCATCGGATTATCGCTCTGTTTTCAGTGCCTTGAGGTGCAAAACCGAAGGCGACACACTGTCGCCTTCGTCACCCGAAAATGGCGACGCTCTGCATTCCGTCGAGCACCTGCTTGCCGTCCGCATTCCACAGCCGCAGCCGTTCCGACGAATAGCCGTCGTCCGCGTGCTGGCTGGCGTTTTCGGACAGCCACCAGCCGTCGCGCGTCGTCGGCGCAGGCTCCAGCAGGTTGAAGGACCAGTTGATCGAACTGATCGGGCCCTGGCGCTTCATCGCGCGCATGGCGCCCGGCGGCATGACATCCCCGAGCAGGATGAGCTCGCTCACCGGATCGAGGCCCTCGCGGTCCTCCAGCCGCGCCCAGCGACGCACGACCGGATCGCCGGGCCCGCGAATGTCCTGCGCGCGGCGGATTTCGAAATTGTGCTGGATGAAAGCGGGGCCCTTGCCCTTCATGGCGGTCTCCGCTTCCTCGGGCGGTCCGGGCCAGTCGGCAATCGGTGCGGCCGGGTGGGTCGCATTCGCCTCTCGCGAAGTGCCGAAGAGCCAGAAGGCGGTAAGGGTGCACTTGCCCTCGCACCAGATCTCGCTGCGCACCTGCGCGACATTGCGGCCCTGGCGCACGATCTCGCGGCGCAATTCCGCTTCGGGCGCAGTCGGGGCGACGAAGGCCACCTGTGCGGCGCGCAAGGGGGGCAGGTCGGGAAAGGCGCGGACGGCCGCCGTATAGGCGATCAGTGCCGAGGCGCCGCCGTACAGCGTGCGTCCCTGCAACCAGTGGTCGAGGTTGTCGAAGCGGGTGTGACCGCCATCGGGAGTGATCGGATCGATCAGGCTGGCAATGCTCATGCACGCTTCATTGCCGCTGGCCGCGCCTTCGTCCAGACTGACGTTACGGAAGGCAGGTCGAGCAAAGGCGATTGCAATGCCAGCGCAGAATCGCTAGTGGGCCGCTTCCCGTTCCGAGAGGTCGGGCGAGGCCCGATGGCGGAGTGGTTACGCAGAGGACTGCAAATCCTTGCACGCCGGTTCGATTCCGGCTCGGGCCTCCACTTCTCTTCGATGAGAATGTGCCGCTTTAGCTCAGTTGGTAGAGCACATCATTCGTAATGATGGGGTCACGTGTTCGAGTCACGTAAGCGGCACCAGAGCTTCTTCCAAAATCGTCCCGAAACCGTTGATTTTCAGCGGTTTTTGGGGTATTTGTAACTTTCTGATGTTCCCGCTTTGTCCCGCGTCATGCCCCCACGTCTATCACCATTTGGGGGCATGAAAGGGGGCATAACGCCAACCAGAAAGGTCATGCCCCCAAATGCCGATTTTAGCTCAAGAAATCCGTAGGTTACGCCCGAAAAGCGTGTCATTTCGGAAAACCGACTCAAAAGGCCTCTATCTGGAGGTGTTTCCGAACGGTTCGAAGCTCTGGCGATACAAGTTTCGCATAGCCGGAAGAGAAAAGCGGATGGCCCTGGGCGCATGGCCGGACATCTCCCTCGCCGATGCGCGCAAGCGGAGGGACGTGGCGCGGCTCAAGGTTCTCGACGGAATCGATCCCACTTTGGAGCGCAAACGGAAGAAGCGTCTCGCGCGAATGAATGCCGGGAACAGCTTCAAGAGCGTCGCCGAAGACTTCATCAAAGTGCGCATGGAAGACAGCGGGAAGGCGGCATCAACCATTCGCAAAGCGCGCTGGTATATCTCGCTACTTGAGCCCGACATCGGGCGGCACCCGATCAACGATATCGAGCCGGTCGAGGTGCTCGAAAGCCTCAAGAAGATCGAACGAAGGGGACACCGCGAGAGCGCCAATAGAACCCGCGCACTGGCCAGCAGAGTGTTCCGGCACGGGATCGCCTGCTCGCTCTGCAAGAGCGACCCTGCGGCTCACCTAGGCGACGCCTTGGCAACCCCAATCGTCACCCATCGCGCGGCCATTCTGGACCCCAACCAATTCGGTCAGCTGCTGCGCGACATCGATGAGTTCACCGGTACGCCTCTGGTGCGCATCGCCATGCAGATATTGCCCCATATCATGACCCGTCCCGGCGAGATGCGGATGGGGCAGTGGTCTGAGATAGATTGGGGCCAAAGGATCTGGAACATACCCGCCGAGCGGACAAAGCTAAGACGCCTTCACGCAGTCCCATTGTCGGACCAAGTGATGCTCCTGCTACGCGAGTTGCATTGCCACACTGGCGGCTTCGAGAAGATGTTTCCCGCCCAGCAATCGCACCTGAAATACATGAGCGATAACTCGATCAACCTGGCAATGCGGCGGATGGGCTATGGCCCCGACGTAGTGACCGCGCACGGCTTCCGCTCGACCGCCTCGACCTTCCTGAATGAGAGCGGCAAGTGGCACCCCGACGCGATCGAGCGAGCCCTCGCGCATGGCGACAGCAACGCGATCCGAGGCATCTACAATCGCGGCAACTATTGGGACGAGCGCGTGCAGATGGCCCAATGGTGGAGCGACCATCTCGATGAGCTGAAGGCTGGCGCGAAGGTGTTGCGTTTCCCAATAGCACGGGGGATTGAGGGCCCATCGTGATGCGGGCGCTTGCGCAGCAGGTACGCGAGGCAGGGTGTGTGATCGGTGAAGGGCAAATGTCCTAAGCTTGGTGGATGCCTCGCGCTGTTTTAGGCCCTGATCTGCTTGGTTCGTAAAGAATTATCAGCTACTCACACATTTACAGGCTAAATGATGTGGCTGAAGCGTAAATGCTTGCCCATCACATGCTTTTTGGGGGACGTGTGGAAAAAGCTGAAAAGATCAAACTCAGCGAAAGCGATATCTGCGATCTCTTCATAACCCCGGCAATAAAAGACGCGGGTTGGGATCAATTAAAGCAAGTGCGCCGGGAAGTAACACTGACTCCCGGTCCGGTAATTGTTCGCGGCAACCTTTCCTCGCGGAACAAGAAAAAGAAGAAATTTGCAGACTACATACTCTCATGGCAGCCAGGTCTGCCTGTGGCGGTGGTCGAAGCCAAGACTAACGCGCATATGGTGAGTTCGGGACTGCAGCAAGCGCTTGGATACGCCGAGATACTGGACCTGCCCACTGCTTTCAGTTCGAACGGTGACGCATTCGCGTGTCATAACAGAGCGGCTGACGACGGAGAGGAAATCGAAACAACCATAGCTCTGGACACATTTCCACCCCCTGACGAGCTATACGCTCGGTATCGTCGATACCATGGGATTGAGCCGGAAGAGCAACATCTCGTCGAGCAACCTTATCATCTCGATAGCTCCGGAAAGGAGCCGCGATACTATCAGGTCGAGGCAATCAATCGCACTGTCGAGGCCATAGCGAAGGGTCGTCAAAAACTACTCTTGGTGATGGCAACGGGTACCGGAAAGACTTACACGACCTTTCAGATTATCTGGCGCTTGTGGAAATCGGGAACCGCGAAACGCATCCTCTTCCTCGCAGATCGCAACATCCTCGTGGATCAAACGCTAGTTAATGACTTCAAGCCGTTTGGCGAGGCGATGACGAAGGTTCGGAATCGCAAAATCGATCCTGCTTACGAGATACACTTGGGTCTTTATCAAGCGCTCACTGGACCTGAAGAGACAGACAAGATCTTCAAGTCAGTTTCTCCAGATTTTTTCGATCTGATTGTCGTTGATGAATGTCATCGTGGCAGCGCTAGTGAGGATAGCGCTTGGCGTGAAATCCTCGAGTATTTCGATGGCGCAATCCAGATTGGTATGACCGCCACGCCGAAGGAAACGAACTACGCCTCAAACATTACTTACTTTGGAGAGCCGGTCTATACCTACAGCTTGAAGCAAGGGATCGAGGACGGCTTTTTAGCTCCGTACAAGGTTGTTCGAATTGACATCGACAAGGACATCCTTGGTTGGACACCTCCTCCTGGTACTGTTGATGACCTCGGTCGCGAGTTAGAGCAGCGAGAATACAATCGTGCAGACATGGATCGCGTCCTCGTACTCAACCAGCGTACGAAACTGGTTGCGGAGCGTGTGATCAAATTTCTCAACGCGACCGACCCAATGGCAAAAACTATCGTCTTTTGCGAAGATATCGATCACGCTGAGCGTATGCGATCCGCTCTTGTGAATGCAGCGGGAAAGATTGCCCGACAGAATCCCAAATATGTCATGCGCATAACCGGTGACAACGCCGAGGGGAAAGCTCAGCTCGACAACTTCATTGATCCTGAGCAACCCTTTCCAGTGATCGCGACCACATCTCAGCTGCTCACCACTGGCGTCGATGCTAAAACATGCAAACTGATTGTGCTCGATCGAACAATCAACTCGATGACGATGTTCAAGCAAATCATTGGCCGAGGCACTCGGATCGATGAAGACAACAACAAGTTCTTCTTCACGATTATGGATTTCAAGCGCGCAACGGAGCTTTTCCGCGACCCGGATTTCGATGGCGAGCCGGTCGTTATTTACGAACCTGGCGATGACGACGACCCGGTGCCTCCTGATCCTCCTGTCGACGAAGACGATGACGAGGATGATGAAGATGGTGACCCCGGCGACTACCCGAAGCTGACAATGAGCGGCGTGCCAGTGCGCGTCATGAGCGAGCGGGTGGAGTATGTTGGCCCAGATGGAAAGCTAATGACCGAGTCCTATCGGGACTTTGCCCAAAAACAGATTTCGTCGGAGTATCGCTCCCTCGACGAGTTCATTTGGCATTGGAACGCCGCCGAAAAAAAACAGGCCATTATCGAAGAGTTGGAGCAGCGAGGAGTGATCCTGGCCAATCTAGCTGAGGAAGTTGGGCAGGACGTCGGAGAGTTCGACTTGCTCATTCATGTTGCATTTGGTGCAAAGCCCCTAACGCGGCGAGAACGGGCTGAGCAGGTCCGGAAGCGCGACTACTTCGCAAAGTACGAAGAGACAGCACGTGCGGTCCTGGAAGCCTTGCTTGATAAATACGCCGACGAAGGCGTCGTCGCGATCGAAGACACAAAAGTTCTCCGGCTCAAACCATTTGATAGCATCGGTACCCCTCTTGAGATCATCAAGGGTGCCTTTGGCGGCAAGGATGGATATGACGCCGCGCTCAGTGAGCTCGAAGAACAAATATACGGTCAGGCATCAAACGAATGAGCAATGTTTCTAGTGCGGTAAAATCAATCCAGGACATCATGCGCAAGGATGTCGGCGTTGATGGCGACGCTCAGCGCATCAGCCAGATGGTCTGGATGATCTTCTTAAAGATCTATGATGACCGAGAGGAAGAGCTGGAGCTCACGGAGCCGGACTACGAATCCCCCATTCCAGAAAGATTCCGTTGGCGCAGCTGGGCGAAAGACCGGGAAGGAATCACTGGTGATACCTTGGCGGAATTCGTCGAGGAGTTGTTCTCGGCATTGAAGAATGACCTGCCAACCATTGGTGCCGTTGGTAAGCGCGCCCAGGTCATTCGCGATGTTTTTGAGGATACCTACAACTACATGAAGTCAGGGACGCTGATGCGTCAGGTGATCAACAAGATCAATGATATTGACTTCAACAACACGCAGGACCGGCACACCTTTGGTGCGATCTACGAGCAAATCCTGAAGGATCTCCAGAGTGCCGGAAATGCAGGAGAGTTCTACACCCCCCGAGCTGTGACGCGCTTCATTGTCGATCGCCTGAATCCGCAGCTTAGTGAGACGGTGCTTGATCCAGCCTGCGGCACTGGAGGCTTCTTAGCCTGCACCATCGATCACAAGCGGCAATTCGTGAAGACGCCCGAGGATGAGATCACCCTCCAATCGAGTCTTCGCGGGGTGGAAAAGAAAGCGCTCCCGCACATGCTGTGCGTCACCAACATGATCCTGCATCAAATCGATGTGCCAACATTCGTTCGCCACGATAACACTTTGGAAAAGCCGTATCGAGACTATGGCGAAAAGGACCGAGTGCAGGTCATCGCAACAAACCCTCCTTTTGGGGGGATGGAGCAGGATGGGATTGAGCAGAACTTCCCGTCAGAATTCCGAACGCGCGAAACCGCTGACCTGTTCATGGCGCTGATCATCAAGCTACTGAAGGGGCAGGGTCGCGCTGGCGTCGTACTGCCCGATGGCTTCCTCTTTGGAGAGGGGGTAAAGACCAACCTCAAGCGACGCTTGATCGAAGAGTGCAATCTGCACACTATCGTTCGCCTGCCGAACGGCGTGTTCAACCCCTACACGGGAATCAAAACCAACATCCTGTTCTTCACCAAAGGGACGCCGACAAAGGATGTCTGGTTCTACGAGCATCCATACCCACAGGGAGTCACCAGCTACAACAAATCCCGCCCAATGCAGTTCGAAGAGTTTCAGGGCGAGCGCGACTGGTGGGGAGACGAGGCCGATGGCTTTCGGTCACGTAAGCAGACTGAGCAGGCTTGGAAGATCAGTGCGGAAGAAGTAGCCGAGCGCGGCTATAACCTCGACCTAAAAAACCCGCACACGCCTACTACCGAAAACCATGACCCTAGCGAGTTGATCGCACATTACGCGGCGCAACAGTCAAGGATCCAATCACTTCGTGATCAACTGAAGGCGGTTCTCGCTGACGCGCTTGGGGACAGAACATGAGCAACAACATTGCATCATTGATCGTCGACAGTCTCGACATTTGGTCCGGCGCAGTTGAGCTAAAACCAGGCGCTGGGCGAGGAGCGGGCAAGAGACTGAACCTCTACGGATTGGAGAAACTGCGGGCGCTAGTCCTCGACCTTGCTGTTCGAGGAAAGCTTGTGGCTCAGGACGACGGTGACGAGGACTCTGCCACCCTTTTGAAGAGGAGCGTTGAACAATTGGAGCAGCTCGTCGATCGTGGCGAGATAGGCCGACCTCGCAAGGTAACGAAGGCTTCCAGCGAACCTCCGTTTGAAATACCAAAGTCATGGCAATGGGTGCAGATTGGGCAAATAGGCCATGATTGGGGTCAGTGCGAACCTCAGCGCGAGTTCACCTACATCGATGTTGGCTCAATTGATCAGGACTTGGGACTAATTCGCGATCCCAAAGTGCTCGGAGCGAGTAGTGCTCCCTCTCGAGCACGAAAGATTGTACGTCCCGGAACAGTTATCTATTCGACGGTCCGTCCTTACCTCCTTAACATTGCCATAATTGATCGTCCGTTCGATCCCGATCCAATTGCGAGTACCGCTTTTGCGATCATTCATCCGTTCGACGGTATCGAAGCAAGCTTCATATACAGGTATTTAAGGTCTCCAATCTTTATCAAATACGTTGAAAGCTGTCAGACCGGAATCGCCTATCCCGCAATCAACGATAAGCAGTTTTTCTCGGCTTGGTTCCCGCTACCTCCGACTGGCGAGCAGCAACGTATCGTAGCGAAGATTGATGAGATATTTGGGCTTTGCGATAGTCTCGAGGCGGAGATAGTTGGCGCAGCCGAATCCCAGAGACTACTCGCCGACGCAATTGTCGAGCGTGCGATCGGATAGAATTTTCGATGGGCACTCAACTTCTTGTTCAAACGACGTGGTGCGAAACAGACACGCATAGTAAGTATGAAGACTACGCGGATTTCAATGAATGGTTCGATGGGCCTGACGGCGGAGATTTAAGAATCGAAGCTGGGGTGGAAGGGCTGTCCAACCCGAGCAAAGCATTCTTCGCCGGAGACCGCGCAGCTTACGATGAGACCTTCGCCGGGTACCGTATTGATCGTCGCGACCAATGGCTTTGTCACGACTATCTAGAGATCTTATGTGGCGACCTCCACTGGTTCGAACGAAACTGCACGCGTTTCGATCAGTTATGCAATCGAATGGAGACCGGTGACGTTGTACCCTTCATTGGTGCTGGGCTGTCAAATCCCGGTGGCTTTCCAACGTGGAAAGACCACCTGCGCCACCAATGGCGCACAGCCGACCTGCCTCCCGACGAAATCGAAACCCTGATTGACGACGGTCAGTATGAAGGGATCATCGAACGAATTGAGCAGGAGCGCAGCCGGGATGTTTTCATCCAGGAATTGCGTGATGCATTTGATCGTAACGGCAATTTGCCGGAAACGCTGTATCTCACTTCAGAGCTGTTTCGGGACACGGTCATTACTACGAACTACGATCGTCTTATTGAGCAATCATACGACGTCGGCAGCGGCAACGAAGTCCAGGTACTCACTCCACAAACCGTTTTGACACCCCCGGAAGCAGGCAAAACCACGATCATCAAGCTGCACGGCGATATCAGGACGCCGGCGGGATGCATACTCAGCAAGAATCAATACGACGAAGCGTACGGCGACAATGGCATCGACGTCACCAAGCCCATCCCACAGGCGCTCGAATACTATTTCCGAAACAGCAGTCTTTTGTTCCTTGGATGCAGTCTCAATCAAGATCGAACGATGCGAGTTTTCGAGGCCATCAAAGCGTCGCTGAGCAATGAGATAAACCTGCCGCAACACTTCTCGATCGAGCAGAGCCCGGACGATCAGGCTGATCTAGCGAGGCGAAATGACTATCTTCTCAGGCTCGGCATCACGCCGATCTGGTTTCCACCTGGACAGTTCGATTTTGTCGAAGGGGTGCTGCGACTGGCTCGGAATGAACTGAGGCATCGCAAGGCCTGAAGAGAAAGTTGGGAGGATTAGGAGGGGTTGGCTCAAGATCCATTGATCAATGTGCAGAACGTCAAGTCGCTCGACTTGCTGATAACTCTTGAGGGCAACCTCAAGCGCAATGATGCAATCTCCCCTGAGATCGCGACGGCCATCGATACCCGTTACGCCGATTTCGGGCGCGACATGATTGCGGACAAGACAGGGCTTGATCTGTCAGACCTTTCTCCAGCCGAGACCCGCATCGTGAATGCTATCGGCAGGTATGTCGCTTTGCAAAAACGCGATGGGAAAGGTGCCGCTCGAACCTTTCAGCTCATTCGAAATCGAGGCCTGATTGACGCAGCCGAAGCCACGGTCGCCAAGTCCAAAGTCACACAGGGCTTCGAGGTGCTGGACCAGGCGGACATGCGGGCACTGTCATTCGAACAGATCATTGAGGATTGCCCGGAAGAATTTTCGGAACGAGCCCTTTGGTATGCGCGGCGCACGCTCGGTTTGCCGAACGCGTTAGAGAAACCACCGGCAGACATTGGGACACTTACTCAGCAACGCACGGAAAGACTTCTTCGGTGGCTTTCGCATCGCGCGGCCGAACGTGGCGGCACACTCGGCGGCTACACAAACATCGATGTCGGGAAAATTCTCGGCTTCGATGATCTCAGCCGACATGGTCGTGTGCTTGGCAACATCCAATCGCGAATCGACTTCGCATGCTACCGCGAAGCGCTGCCACCCCTCGGGCTATGCGTGGTTGAACATTTCGCGAATGCCTGGTCCCAAGAAGACCGGAATTGGGCATTCCCAGTCGCTAGAATGAAAGAAGCGGCACAGACCTATCGGTGGAATGAGTCTGACTTTGACAATATCAAAGCGACGACAAGAACCTTACCCGGACAAGCTGCTATTCCGTGGCGAAAGGAACTCGTCGAGCGAGAACAAAGCATTCGAAATTGGGCAGAATCCCTGAAGCCCAGTGAAACCCTGACCGACGAACGAGATTCCTACGAAGCGCAACCTGAGGCGCTTGACGTTATCAATCAGGAGCGAGCCGCATTAACGCGGCCCGAGGTCCGAACGAGGGTCAGCAAACAGATCGAACGCGGCCCAATCGGAAACAGGCTCAAGAAGCTGAATGGGTACCGGTGTCAGCTCTGCGAGGCTTTGGGGCACGATCCGATCGGCTTCGTCAAAACGGGCGGCGAACCGTATGTCGAGGCTCACCATGTAACACCCGTTTCGGAGCTTGAGTTAGGCTCCCTCGGAGCCGGGAATATCATGATCGTTTGTGCTAACCATCATCGGCAGATGCACTATGGAAATGTAGAAGTTACTCGAAACGATTTAGAATTTTTGGTGCGCATTGACGGGGCAGAACTGAAAATCAAAAGGTTCGCTTTATGCTGACGCTCCCATCGGCAATCATTGCCAATGTGACTGCAGAAGAAGGCCCACTTAATTCCTGGATAGACCACGCGCACATTGGAACTTGGTAGGCACACCGGACGCAGCGGTGCCGCCGAGATTTCCTGTTAAATATCATGGCTTTGGACGTAATTTTCGGGGTGTGCATCAACCAATTTGAACGCGATTTACGATTTGGATTCGCAAATCAGCTGCAAGTCAGAGACATCCAGGCCGTTGAAATTACTGCCGAACTTTTCATTTTCCTACAGGCAGGCCGCGACTTACAGTGGTCGTTGCCTTTCGCAGGAGTGAACCAGGTTCTTTGAACACAAGGAGCTTGGATAAATGAAAAGGAATCATTGTTTACAGACTTACGTTACCGCCCAAGTTGACGACTGGATAAAGGCCCAAGCGCGCGAGCGCGGGGTCAGCTCCAGCATCGTGGTTGGCGACTGCATTCACGATGCGTGGCTGCGCGATATGGAAGCAGACTTACGCACGCCTGCCACCGATCCGGTGCGTCAGAATATCTTCATCACGGTCGCGCTGGATGCGTTGCTTACGTACCATCCCGAAACTGATCTGCGCGAGCTTGTGGTCGACGCCTATCACCGTAGGCTCGTTCGCCTCGGTCTTGTTGCACCCCGTCCAGAGGGAGGCGAGCATGGCGAATGAGATCGAGCAGTTGTCGATGCCGTTTCTCGCGGACACAGATCATGGGTGCTCCCAGAGGCCCAAGATCGAACGGTTCCTCAGGCTTCGAGAGGTTCTTCATCGGACCGGTTTAGGCAGGTCTACAGTCTACCGTTGGATGGACGAAGGCAGGTTCCCGAAGTCCGTTCGTTTAGGTGGTCGATCAGTGGCGTGGATTGAGCACGAGATCGACGAATGGCTTCAGGATCGATGCAGATGAGGCCAGTTCCGGATTGCCTGACAGGGACAGAAATTTCGTGTTCCCTGTCAGCCAATCCGGTGCATATTGGTGCTTCGAAACACCATGTTCGAGTCACAATCCCGGACTCACATTTCCACAAATTTCAGTGGGGGCATGGCGGGGGGCATGAACAAATGGCACTCGCTGAACCCACTGATTTATCAGTATTTTAGACGAGAAATGTGGGTCCCGTAAGCGCACCACCGCCTCTGAAAAAAGCTGCTATACAAGCTTATTGGGCCAGTTCTTCGAGCCGCTCGCGTTGCTGGATTACGGCTTCGCGCCGTGACGGAAGATCGATCAGGCCCTGCTTGCGGAATTTCGTGAACTGGCGACTGACGGTTTCGATGGTCAGCCCGAGCACGTCGGCGATCTGTTGCCGGGACAAGGGCAGTTCGAAGGCGTCCGCGCTCTGTTCGAATGGCGCGCAACCTTTCGGGGCGAGCCGTTCGGACATGTCGAGCAGGAAGGTGGCGAGCTTCTGTTCGGCGTTCATCCGGCCGAGCAGGAGCATCCAGCGCCGGGTTCGGTCCAGTTCCGACAGGGTGCGCTCGAGAAGCTTGTGTTCGAGCTTGGGATGCTCTCGTGCAAAGCGGTCGAAGTCTGCGCGCTGGAAAGTGCACACCAGTGCGGGCGTCAGTGCTTCGACACCATATGGTGTTGAGTTGCCGAAAGGCCTGCCCATGAAGTCGCTGGGGTAGGCAAGGCCGAGGATTTGCTCCTTGCCGTCGCTCGTCTGGGTCGACAGCTTCAGCAGCCCCTCGATGACGTTGGCGACCACGATGGCCTCATCGCCTTCCCAGAACAATTGTTCGCCCGCCTCCAGGTGGCGACGGCGGCCGATCGAATTGAGGATGCGAATTTCCTCATCGTCGAGATCCGCGCAGATGGCGCGATTACGCACGGCGCAGGCCTGGCAGAAGTTCAGGGCAGCTTCGGATTGGACGCTTTCCATGGTTACTCGATACCCGTCCCCAGCGATCATGCCAAGAAGCGACATCTCGTCGGCCTGGAAGTTCGCCAGAGGCCCGCTCGTGGATCGATGCGGCGCGCTCCTGGTGGTGCAAAATTGAACCAGGACCTCGCTAAATCGATCCACCACGCCGCTGCCCGGCTGCGTTAGTCACCGTACCGATTTTACGACGGAGCCCGAAATGTACAGCCCCACTTCCCTGCTTAGAGCATTCACGACGACGGCAGCGATCACCTTGTTCGCAGGATGCACATCCTTGCAGGCACATGAAGCAACAGACGCTGCCGAACAGGCGGCCTTGGTCGATGCTGACGAGGCCAAGAGCGTGACTATCGACTTGCCCCCCGGCGCGCTGTTTTCGGTAATCGGCTTCGATTACATGCGTACCGACGAAGCCATGCGGGCAAGGTCAGACTTCCAGTCCTCCGCCATCCCGATCGCCGTTGAAAATGGCTTCACTCGCCACGGAGCGCTGATGGTCGATGGCCTAAGCTTCGGGGCATTCAGTCCGCAGGGCTTTCTCTTGACCAGTTGGCCGAGCCAGGAAGCCTTCGACCGGTTCGAACGCGATCCGCGGTGGCCCGAGTACAGCGAGCTGCGGCGCACGATCTGGAACGACATCCGTTATTACCGCGATGTCCAAGAGCAAGGCCTCTCGCTCACCCTGCGCAGCGACAAGTTCTATACCTTGGCAATTGCCTATACCGATCCCGAAAATGCAGCCGATTACCAGGAGTACCTAGCCCGCCTCGAAGGCGAAGTTGCCAAGCAGGGAGGTAAATTCATCCTCAAGCTCTACGATCCGAAGCTTGAATCCCTTTCAAATACGCAATCCCCCGACCAGCTGACCTTCATCGAATGGAACGACGCGGAAGGACCAAGCCGGCTTTTGCGGTCTGATGCGTACGAAGCGGCCAAACACCTCGGTGCATCCGGAACGACGGATCTATCGTTCTACCTCCTTCGCCCGTCTCTCTGATTCATGTCCTAGAACCTCTTGCTCCATTCCTTAACGCTGCTCGCCCTGGAGCAAGGGGCGATAGGAGTTCATGACATTAGAGAAATAGGCGAGGGCAACCTTCGCTCGCGAGGTGCCTGCAAAATCGGGGTGGCAAAGGAGCCAAAAGGTTTCTGCCTCGATCACCGGCGCGCCGGGCAGCCTCACGAGATCGGGATCCCTGTCGGCCATGAAGCAAGCCGCCCGGCCCATCCCGAGTCCTTGCTTTAGAGCCGTGAAGCGGCCCGCAATGGTTGTGATCCTCATTCCGATCGCGGCATCGGGATAGGGGGACTGCTCGAGCCAGGATACCCATCGCGCATCTCCGTCAGGCGGAGCGATCCAGCGCAGATCGGCAGCACTCGTGTTCGCGAGGTAATCCTTATGGGCGTAGAGCGAGAGCGAATAAGGAAAGAGACGGCGGCCCACCCAATGGTCGGGCGGACTGTCCGAGCCGCGCAGCACCATATCGGCCTCTGCCCGGTCCAGATCCACGAACCTGTCGGTAGAGTCTATGGTAAGCTCTATTTCGGGATGTTGCTCGCCAAACCTTGCCAGGTCCCCCATCAGCAAATGCTGCAGCATCAGGGATGGAACGGAGATTGAAAGAGGTCCTGCAAGCGATTGCTCGGACGCGCGCTGCTTGCGCACTGCCTCATCGCTGATCTCTTCCATTTTTAGTGCCGCCTCGACCACGCTCTGACCCGTCTTGGTCGGCCAGAAGCCGGCGTTCGAGCGGTGAAGCAAGGGCCCCATCGGCCCGCTGTTCAGCTGAGCCAATCTTCGTGAAACGGTCGCATGGTTGATGCCCAACACCCGTGCCGCGCCGCGGATCGATTTCTCACGGGCCACCGTCAGGACGAGTTGATAGTCACTCCATTCCATCGGTGCGTATTCGCACCATATGGCTCATCTATCAATGCACGATGGTGCGCGAGCGCTCCATGCGCTCATCCTTCAAGTTGAAGTGGGTTGCTGTCTATATTCCCAAGCCGGGATCAGGCTGGACATTCACCGAATGCTTAGCCCACGAAGCCGATCAATGGATTTCCGCGATCTTGCCGTAAATGTTTCGCTGGTCCAGGGCACCGCAACGCAGCGGTCTATTCCGGGAAAATATGGCGGAGACGGAGGTGGCAAGCGCAATCGCTTAAGTGCTTGTGGAAGCTAGGATCGGCAAGCCGTATGACCATCCGCTCCCACAATTACGCCCACAAAATTTTGAGTTGTGCAATTGGCTTTCTCGCCCTCAGTGGCCTCACACAGAGTTTCGCACAGATGAGGCCACGCGCACGTGCTCAGTACCTCTCAATCTTTGGGATGGAATCCCGACGTTCCGAAACGATTTTGATGGATCATGAAACAGCCTTTCGTCTGCCCGACGGACTTGGCTCTTGTTGCGAAAGGGCATGAAAAAGTTCAATCGTGAACAACTCGCAGCCAATCGGAATTTTATGTTTTGATTTCAATGGGCTATGGTGAAGTGAGTTGCACACGGATCAACGCAAACCCGCTCTACTCGTAGACGGGTTGATTCCGCCGAAAACAGTATTTCATAATGAAATCAGATTGATAGATCCCGAATTCGCGGGGTAGGGTGTGCTCCTGTTTCCAGCCACGGTCAACGATCCAGGAGAAGCGAGAAAAGATGCTGATGGGACAAACCCATTCCATGCAGATGGATTTTGAGCCAAGCTGGCGTTTGAGGTTGTTTCTGGTCCGTTTCCGGGTTGTCTGGTGTTGAACGGAAGCCGTGCGAAAGCGGACCGTCTGGTCACGACCCATTGTGGACATAAATGGCCAGGCAGCAAAATTGCCACCGCTTCTCGGGGATGGCACCAAATCCAGCTGGCCATGTAACATTCTCTTCGGGGGACCGTCGCTCTCGTTAGGCATCGCCCAAATTGTGCTGCATTGTGGCCAAGGTAGACTTGAATGCTTCCAAGTCCTCACCCTTTATTCCCTCAAGCAAGCGCGCATAGATCTGATCCGCCTCGACCCGCATTTTTGGAAGCAAGTCGATTGCAGCGGGCTGGAGGTGCACTTGCCACACGCGCCGGTCGTTTTTGGCGCTGCGCCGCTCGACCAAGCCCAGATGTTCTAGCCGGTCGATTGCTTGCCCGATGCTTGCCCGCTCCAGTTCAAGTTGTCCGGCCAGTTCCGTCTGGGTCATGCCGGGTGTGCGGTAGAGGTAGGCCAATGCACGCCACTGGGTACGGGTGAGGCCAAACTGTTCGACTGAAGTGTCGAAGGTGCGACGCAATCGTCTTGTCAGCTCTTCCAAGAGAAAAACCAATCGGTCTTGATCGGTCAGGAAGGCTGCTGCCTTTTCGTCGGCATCATTCTCGAACTTGGTTGCCATGCAGAGCACCTTAACACAGCACCGATTTAGATAAAGTCATTTACTGTAAGGCAATTTACAATATAGTGGTTTGCGATATGGAAAGCGTGACCACCAAAATCGAGGGATCGGGAGGACTTTCCCTTGCCGCAGAAGTGGTCGGTGACGACAGCGCGATGCCGGTCCTGCTCGCTCATGGTGGCGGCCAGACACGCCGCGCGTGGAAGCGGGTAACTGGTGATCTGGCCAGGGCTGGCTACCGCGCGATTGCCATTGATATGCGCGGTCATGGTGACAGCGAATGGTCTCGTAGCGGAGCATACGAAATGCGTGACTTCGCCTCCGATCTCGTTGCTATCGCTTCGAAGCTGGATCGCAAGCCAGCCCTCGTGGGTGCCTCTCTTGGCGGGCTTTCCGGGATTATTGCCGAAGGATACCTCGCCCCCGAAAGTTTTGCATCGCTAACACTTGTTGACATTGCTCCGCGCATGGATGCGGGCGGCGTGATGCGCGTAGTGGGCTTCATGGAAGAACATGTCGACCAGGGCTTTTCTTCACCTGAAGAGGCGGCAGAAATTATCGCCCGCTACATGCCCCATCGCCAGAAACGCGGTGCAGGGGAAGGACTGCGCCGCTATTTAAGGCAGAAGGGAGATGGCCGCTACTATTGGCATTGGGACCCTGCGTTCATCCGCAACATCATGACCGCTAAGCGAAGCGATCCGAACCATCAGGAACGGCAGTTCGATATGCTGAGCGATGCAGCAAGTCGGCTTTCCTTGCCGCTTCACCTCATTCGCGGCGGATCGAGTGATCTGGTTTCCGAAGACGCAGTGACACATCTGCGCGGTCTGGTTCCGCACATGGAATACACCGACATCGCCGATGCCACCCATATGGTGGTGGGTGATGCGAATGACACCTTCTCGATTGCTATCGTCAATTTCCTGATGCGACAGCACAGCCCCGAAGAGCCGGTTTCATGAATCAGAATCATACCCCGATTGATCGTGAGCGTCTCCATGAGATGTTGCGGATTGCCCCGTTTCATCGATGGCTCGACCTCAAGATTCGGTCAGTTACGCGTGATCAACTCGTGATCGAAATGCCCTGGCGTGATGAGATTGTTTCCAACCCGATGATTGGTTCGGCCCATGGAGGGGTTCTCGCGTCATTGATCGACCTCACAGGGCTTTATACCCTGCTTGCGCACGGTGTGACCGCGAAGGCGACCGCTGATCTGAGGGTCGACTATCATCGACCGGCGACCTCTGGACCGCTGATCGCAACTGGTAAGGTGGTAAAGGCCGGAAGGCAATTCTCGGTTGCCGAGACCAGTCTCACAGGGCCCAATGGCAAGCTGCTCGCCAGCGGCAGAGGTGCCTACATATGCTAGCGCGCCGTGCTCTTGCTGGGTTGGCTGTGTTTGCGCTGACGCTTGCTGGCTGTTCAGGCGAAACTGAGGGGGGCGAGACTGCGCCAGAAGCTCAGGCAGAGCCGCGCGAAGTTACGACGGCGATGGTCGAATCCCAACCGTTCGCTGAACCAGTTAAAGCATTCGGCACGATTGCAGCCAAACAGCGCAGTGCGATTGGTGCGCTTACCGAAGGGCCAGTAGAACGAATTTTCGTCAAGGTCGGCGACAGGGTATCTCGCGGACAACCGCTTTTTCGTATCCGCCAGGCCGACTATCAGCGACGCGTAGTTGAAGCACAGGCAGCAGTCGATCTGACAAGTGCGCAAGCGATTGAGGCCGAAAGGCGTTACGAACGCGTTATGGCCCTTGCCCCAAGGGGTTTCGTTTCGAAAGCCCAAGTTGACGCAGCTGAGACGGAGCTGGCTGTAGCGCGAGCGCAGAAGGCACAGGCCCAAGCGGCCCTCGGCACCGCACAGCAGGCATTGGCCGACACAATCACGCGTGCGCCATACGATGGCGTAGTAACCGCGCGGATGGTCGATGAAGGTGTATACCTGAACAATCGCTTTTCGATGGGAGGTCAATCAGCCGCGCTGGAATTGCAAGAGCTCGGGATCGTTGCCGCCATCGTCAACGCGCCGCAGGAATATGTCGACGCGTTTCGGCGTAACATGCCAGCGCGGGTCTACATTGAAGGCTTCGAGCAGCCATTCGACAGTACCGTGTACATCATCAACGACCGGGTTGATCCTGAAAGCCGGATGGTCGAACTGCGGCTGCCGATCCGTAATCCCGATTACCGCATCAGTTCAGGGCTGGCAGTCAGAGCCGAGATCTCGGTGCCGCCAGTGCAAGCGATCGTTCTGCCCCGCGCGGCAATACTCGGCGACAGCGCTACAGCCTACGTCTTCGTGGTCGTAAACGGAAAGGCACAGCGCCGGGAAGTGGCGTTCGATAGTATCGACCTCGATCGGGTGCGTATCCGCTCAGGGCTGGAACCGGGCGACGAGGTTATTCTCAATCCTCCGGCCACATTGCGGAATGACGAGCCGGTCAAATCAAGCAGAACCCGCGGCGCAAGCTGATATGTGGCTTGCAGACGTTTCGATCCGGCGACCGGTATTCGCGACGATGCTGATCGCTTCGCTCGTCGTACTTGGCTTGGTCTCGTTCAACCGGCTCGGCGTCGACCTCTTTCCTGAGGTAGAGTTTCCATACGTCTCTGTAACAACCGCTCTGCCGGGCGCTTCTCCGGGCACCATGGAAACCGAAGTCACCGACGTCATAGAGGAACAGCTCAACACGATCGCCGGCTTGCGCCAGATGCGATCGATTAGCGCCGAGGGTGTAAGCATCGTCAATCTCGAGTTCGAGCTGGAGGAGGATGCCGACCTCAAGGCGCAGGAAGTACGCGACAAGATGTCGCGGCTGGCGGCCGATCTGCCGGACGATTCCGAACCGCCGGTGATCGAGAAGGTTGATCCCGATGCCGCGCCGATCCTGTCGGTTCTCCTGTCAGGCGACATGCCCATCCGCAACCTGACCACTTTTGCTGATGAGGAGGTGAAAGAGCGATTGCAGCGCGTGCCCGGCGTCGGTTCGGTCGAGCTGGTTGGCGGGCGAGAACGCGAAATGCGCATATGGCTCGATGCGGCTGCGATGCGCGCGCGCGGAGTAACGGCAGACGATGTGCTCGGCGCGATCCAACGCGAGAATGCCGAACTGCCCGGTGGTCGCCTGGTTACCGAGGGGCGCACGCGCCAGTTCGGCATCCGCACCCTTGCCGAAGCACGAACGGCGGCGGAATTTGCCGCGATACCGATCCTTTACCGGCCCAATGGACAGACTGTTCGGATCGGCGATGTAGGGCGCGTCGAAGACTCCATTGAAGACGAGGAGAGCTATGCCCAGCTCGATGGGGAACCGGGCGTTGTTCTCGAAGTCCGCAAGCAAAGCGGCGAGAACACGGTCGCTGTGGCAGAACAGATCCGCGCAGAAATCGAAAGCATCCGGACCACCGCTCCCGAGGGCGTCAATTTCATCATCGCTCGCGACACGTCTCGCTTTATTGAACAGGCCATTGGCGACGTGCTGTTCGACCTCTTCATTGCCGTGGTGCTGGTGGTGGCAGTGACCTTCCTGTTTCTCCTTAGCTGGCGCGCAACGGTCATCGTGCTACTTGCTATTCCGACCTCGATTGTCGCAACCTTTGTTGCCTTCGCGGCTTTCGATTTTACTGTTAACATGGTCACGTTGCTGGCGCTGACAGTCGCTATCGGCCTGTTGGTCGACGATGCCATCGTTGTGGTCGAGGCGGTCCAGAACGACGTTGATGAAGGGGGAGACGCGACCGAAGCTGCCCACACTGCAACCAGACGAGTGGCCTTGGCAGTGCTGGCAGGCACATTCGCGACGCTGGCGGTGTTTGTGCCGATCGCCTTCATGGAAGGAATTGTAGGTCGTTTCTTCTTTCAATACGGTCTGGCAATCGTCTTTTCGGTCAGCGTGTCGATGCTGGTCGCCTTCACGCTCACACCAGCACTATCGGCAAGGTTGCTGCGCCCCGAACATGCGGAAAGTGGCTGGCTCGGACGCGTTGAACGGTTCCATATCGGGATGCGTCAACGCTACGAAAGGCTCGTGTCCTGGGCGATCAACCGCCGTTATCTCGTGCTTGGGGGGGCGCTCGCCAGCGTGCTGATCGGCGGATTTTTTGCCGCGCTCGTTCCGAGCACCTTCATGTCCACCACGGACCGATCCGAGTTCCTCGCGACGGTCAAGCTCCCTCAGGGCACAGGGGTTTCCGAGGCGAAGAAGGCGGCAGAGCAGGTCGATGCCTCGCTGCGCCAGAATCCTGAAGTCGAACTCGTTTTCGTGAGTGCGGGCAGCGGAATCAATCCGAAGATCAACGAACTGGATGTATATATCGGGTTGACGCCCAAGCGGTCGCGCGAGGCAACGCAGGACGACGTGATGACTTTCGCGCGGAACGAGATACTGGGAGATGTTCCGGCAGCGCGGGAGGTGTCCGTGGAGGAGGTTCCATGGGTATCGGGTGCCGGGGTCGGACAGACTGCAATTGAATTGATCATCACCGGACCGGACATCACAGCCATCAACGAATACGCGCGGTGGCTGGAGGGCGAGCTTGCCGCACGATCCGAATTTGTCGACGTACGTTCGTCTTACGAAGGTGGCAGGCCGGAACTGCAAATCGTCCTCGACCGCGACCGGGCCGCCGATCTCGGGATTTCTGCGCGCAGCCTGGCCGCCGCATCGCGAACGCTGGTTGGCGGAAGCGATGCAGGTACGTTTGAGGCTGATGGACGTCGCTATGACATTCGCGTGCGCCTGGAGGAAAGTGGACGACAGGGGCTTGGCGATGTCGAGGTACTTCCGCTCAGAACCGGACAGGGCACTCTGGTCGATCTTGCTGCCATTGCCGATGTCGACGTTGCGCTGAGCGCTGCGGAAATTGAGCGCATCGATCGATCGCGCCAGATTTCAGTGCTCGCCAATACGGCTCCCGGTGTGGCGCTGAGCGTTGCCGTGGCTGATGTGGAAGAGTTGCTCACCGCCAATCCGCCACCTGCCGGCTTGGCGACGCGAATGGAAGGCACTGCCCGTCGCCTCGCCGAAACCAGCGAGGCCATTATCTTTGCATTCGCACTCGCAATCGTCGCGCTCTACATTGTGCTCGCCAGCCAGTTCAACAGCTTCGGGCAACCCATTATCATCATGCTTACGGCACCACTGTCGTTCTCCGGCGCCTACTTCCTGATGTGGGCAGCGGGCCAGGAAATGAGCCTGTTCGCGCAAATCGGCATGATCGCTCTGATGGGGATTGTGATGAAAAACGGTATCTTGCTCGTCGATCTCGCCAATCGGTATTGCGAAGCTGGAAAGGATGCTGCTTCTGCAATGCGCGACGCCGCGCCAGAACGCTTACGACCCGTCCTCATGACTGCGCTTGCTGCCGTATTCGGGATGCTGCCAGTAGCGCTGGCGCAGTCAGATGCAGCGGAGTGGCGCAATGCTATGGGTTTCATCATCATCGGCGGGCTAACCACTTCGACTTTCCTGACTCTGCTCGTAGTCCCGGCAGCCTACGCGGCAGCCTCGGACCTACGAAGTGTCGTGACCAATTTCAGACCCCCGTTTGTGCAGAGACCGTCGTAGGAAGGCGCGCTGGATTCGTCGGTAACAGTTTTTGTGATCTGCGCGCGGTCGAACAAATACTGTCCGCTTTCCACCCTCATTATGAGACGTTGGTGGTCTATTAGAATGTCCGCTATCAGGATTGCGCAGAAGCTATCTCAATGTCTTAAATGGGGTACAAATCGGAAGCACCTTCTCGGCAGGAGTGGTTGCTCACGCTCCGATTGTGGAGTGGGCAAATGCTTCCCTAGATCAGTCAGTGCATTCGACTGGCACGACCTCCGTACATTGGAACTTGACAAGCACACCGTACGCAGCGGTGCCGCCGAGAGTTTTTGTTAGATATCATGATGTTGGACGTCATTTTATGGGTGTGGAACTTCTAACTTGAACGTGATTTACGAATTGGATTCGCAAGTCACTCCCAAGTCGGAGACATCCAAGCTGTTGAAACCACTGATGAACTTTTCATTTTCCTACAGGCTGGCCGTGACTTAAATTGGTCGTCGCCTTCCGAAGGGTGAGCCAGGTTCTTTGAACACAAGGAGCTTGGATAAATGAAAAGGAATCATTGTTTACAGACTTACGTTACCGCTCAAGTTGACGACTGGATAAAGGCCAAAGCGCGTGAGCGCGGGGTAAGCTCCAGCATCGTGGTTGGCGATTGCATCCACGATGCATGGACGCGCGATATGGAGGCAGACTTACGCACGCCTGCCACCGATCCGATGCGTCAGAATATCTTCATCACGGTCGCGCTGGATGCGTTGCTCACGTACCATCCCGAAACCGATCTGCGCGATCTAGTGGTCGATGCCTATCACCGTAGGCTCGTCCGCCTCGGCCTTGTCGCACCCCGTCCAGAGGGAGGCGACCATGGCGAATGAGATCGAGCAACTGTCGATGCCGTTTCTCATGGCGATTGGCGAAGATGTGTCGCGCAAAACGGACATCAAACGTGTCTTGAGGCTCAAGGAAGTGCGGCACAAGACAGGCCTTGGCCGGTCCACAATCTATCGCTGGATGGACGAAGGAAGGTTCCCCAAACCGGTCCGACTAGGAGCGCGTTCGGTCGCATGGATCGAGCACGAGATCGACGAATGGCTGATGAGCCGGAGCAAGTGATGATGCTCCGGCTCAGCCGCAATGCGGGTCAGTTGAGCCTGCCATTGCTGGTGCAAAAGGCAGCCCAATCGCGCATCAGGTCGCGCCGCTTGTCAAGGTAGTTGGTACGTCGATAAGCGGCCTCAACCTTGTTTGCGACGGTGTGCGCAAGCGCGGCTTCGGCGACCTCGCCGGGGTAACTGGTTTGCTCCGCCGCCCAGTCGCGGAACGAGGACCGGAAGCCGTGCACAGTGAAGGGTAATTTGGCGTATCGGAGGATCTTGAGCAGCGTCATATCCGACATCGGTCGCAAGACATTGCGACCGGGAAAGATCATGTCGCTGCACTCGGCGTAGAAGGGACGGGCACGTTGCAAGACATCGATTGCAGCGTCAGTAAGCGGAACTACGTGCTCCTTACCAACCTTCATGCGCTCGGCGGGAATGGTCCAGAGCCTGTTCTTGAGGTCGATCTCGGCCCATTTTGCACCCCGCACTTCCCCTGAACGGGAAGCGCACAGGATCAGGAATTCGAGAGCGAGGCGGGCAACGGTTGTGCGCTTGTGGAGATGTTCCAAGAACGCCGGAATGTCCTTGTATGGCATTGCAGCAAAGTGGCTATCCTGTTTGGGTTGGCGGGGAAGGGCGCGACCGAGCGAGCGCATCGGCGCTTCGGTTTCGCGCATACCATTGGCGTAGGCCCAGTCGAGAACGACCCCGATGCGTTGCTTCACGCGGCGCGCAGTCTCGGGCTTGTCCAGCCAGATTGGCAGCAGGCATTCGCGAATGACTGGACCTTCGATGTCATCGACCAGCCGGTCACCAAGCTTTGGAAAGGCGTACTTCTCAAGTGTCGTGATCCATTGCGTCTGGTGCTTGCCATTCTTCCAGCCCGCCTTCTGTTCCTCGTGAACAGTGCGCGCCGCATTGGCAAAGGTCGGCACCACGACCTCCTGCCTCTTGCGCTCTGCGATCGGATCAATGCCGCGCTGTATGTCGCGGCGCATTTCGAATGCGTTCTCGCGCGCTTCCTTCAAGTTGACGAGCGAAAGAGAGCCGAGCCCGATATCGCGACGCCTCCCTTTGATCGTGCTGCGGAGCACCCAGTAACCCTTGTTCTGGGCAGTTAAGACAAGCGCCAAACCGTCGCCATCTCCGTAACGTCCTGGTTCCTTGAGGTTTCGAATCTGTAGTGCGGTGAGCTTTCCCATATCCATCCTTTCCATTCCGCTCCCACATCTGCTCCCACAATTCTTCGTAGAAATAGTGGGAAGATGTAGAACATAATAAGAACATAAGAATCCAATGCAAGGCCGAAAAACTGCAGAATTCTGCGACTTTCACGGCCTTATTGGGATCTCAGGGGATGTTATAGGTGGCGGAGACGGAGGGATTCGAACCCTCGATACCCGTTACCAGGTATGGCTCCTTAGCAGGGAGCTGGTTTCAGCCACTCACCCACGTCTCCGCATCGCAAGCCTCGGCTGCGAGGGGCGCGCTATAGCTAGGGGTTGGGATGCCTTCAAGGGTGAATCCGCTGCCTTCTTTCCGACGCGCTAAAGACTCGCTTCGCCGCGAATTCGATTCGGTTCATCGCCCTGTCATTGCCCGCCTGCTCCAAAGCGATTCTCCTCAACGGCGCAGCCTTGTCGGCTCGAACGCAGGCGAGGCAAAAGAAGGGATCTCGAGATGAATACCGCACGCACGCTCCTGGTGAGTTTCGCCGCCGGACTGGGACTGATGACAGCCCCGCTTTCCGCGCAGGTCGAAACCGTCGATCCGGACGCGGCCTATGACGCTGCAATCGACGGCGACCTCGAAGAAGCTCCGGGAGAGCCTTCACCTTATGAGGCAACGGCTGACGAACCCGCAGCACCGCAAGACCCCGCGTATGGCGTGGAGCAGGAAGACGCAGCAGGGACGCCGCCGGTCTGGTCGGAACAACAGGCCGAAGAGGCTGCGTCTGCTGCGGTAGAAGGTGCAGATGTCGACAATCCTGCCACCACCTATCGCGAAGACGACCTGATTGGCGCCGCCGAAGGTGTTTTCGGGAAGGGTGCCGAAGGCGTCGCCAACATGATCCGCAAGCTGCTGGCCGACCAGGGCGAACCGAACGGCTATATCGTCGGGCGCGAGGCTGGCGGTGCTTTCGTCGTCGGGGCGCGTTACGGTTCCGGCACGCTGTTCCACAAGGTAGAAGGCGAAATGCCCGTCTACTGGACGGGCCCGTCCGTCGGCTTCGATGCCGGTGCCAATGCGGGCAGCACCTTCGTGCTGGTCTACAATCTCTACGATACCGAAGAGCTTTACGAGCGCTTCCCGGCAGCGGAAGGCCAGGCCTATGTGATCGGCGGCCTGCACGCGAGCTATGTGCGCAAGGGCGACGTGGTCTTAATCCCGATCCGGATGGGCGCAGGCCTTCGCCTGGGTGTGAACGCGGGCTACCTCCGCTTCTCCAAGAAGCAGCGCTGGCTTCCCTTCTGACCGGCTGTTGATACGAAAAAATAGGCATTCTTGATGGGCCGCAACCGTATTTCGGTTGCGGCCCTCGACATGTTGGGCGAAAGGGCTTTCCATGCTCGACAGACTAGACGCCCAGCCGCCTGACGCCCTCCTCGCACTCATCAAGATGTATGCCGCCGACGAGCGTGAGGACAAGATCGACCTCGGTGTCGGGGTCTATCGCACGAATGACGGCGCGACGCCGGTTTTTCGTTCGATCAAGCTGGCGGAACAGCGCCTGATCGACGAGCAGGACAGCAAGTCATACCTCGGCCCGGAAGGCGACAGCGGTTTCGTCAAGGCACTGATGCCCTACATCTTCGGCGACAACGAAACGCTCGCAGCGCGTATCGAAGGGATGCAGACACCCGGCGGAACCGGTGCGGTTCGCCTTGCGGTTGCCCTGGCTGCAAAAGCTGGCGTGAAGCGCGTCCATCTCGGCGTGCCCAGTTGGCCCAACCACGCCCAGATCCTCGATGATGTGGGCGTAGAGACAGTCACTTTCAGGCATTCGACGGACAAGGGCACGGCCGATCTCGACGCTGTCATGGCGACCATCGATGCCGCAGGCGCGGGAGATGCAGTGCTGCTCCACGGCTGTTGCCACAACCCGACCGGCATCGATTACACGGCCGAACAATGGGCACAGATTGCCGACGCGTTCGTCGCTTCCGGGGCGTTGCCCATTCTCGACATCGCCTACCAGGGGCTGGGGCAGGGCATGGAAGAGGACGTCGCCGGCGTGCGCGCTGTTCTCGAACGCGTACCAGAGGCATTGATCGCTTACAGCTGCGACAAGAACTTCGGTCTTTATCGCGACCGGGTGGGCGCTTTCTACATGATGGCCGAGCAGCCGGCCCAACTTGCCGCGATCGCCTCCAATGCGAATGCGCTTGCCCGGGCCAACTGGTCCATGCCGCCCGATCACGGCGGCGCAGCCGTGCGCATCGCTCTGGAAGACGCGCACATGACGCAGGTCTGGCAGGATGAACTGGACGAAATGCGTTCGCGCATGCGCCGTGTCCGCGAGCGACTGGCCCAGGCTGATAATGAAGCGCCGGGCCTCGGTCTTGCATCGCTCGCCGACCAGAACGGTCTGTTCGCCATGCTCCCGCTGACCAAGGAGCAGATCGTGAAGCTTCGCGAAGAGCACGCCATCTACATGGCGGGGTCTGGGCGGATCAACGTTGCCGGGCTCCATGCGGGCAATACCGAGAAATTCATCGCGGCCCTTGCGGATGTGACGAAGGGCTGATCCCCGCATGGATCGCCAGCCGGTTATCGAAACCCAGCGCCTGCTGATCCGCCCCTTGCAGGAGGAGGACCGCAGCGCACTGTTCGAAATCGCCAGCGATCCGATGATCTGGGAACAGCATCCCGTGCACGACCGCTGGCGGCGCGAGGTCTTCGACGCCTTCTTCGACGAATGCCTCGCCAGCGGCGGGGGCCTTGCCGTGATCCGCAAGGACAAGGACCGCATCGTCGGCCATACGCGGCTCGACAAATATGACCCCGAAGAAGGTGGCGTGGTCGAAATCGGCTGGACCTATCTTGAGCGCCCGTGTTGGGGGAAGGGCATCAATTCGGAGATGAAAGCGGCGCTGCTCAGCCATGCTTTTGCCAATGTCGCCCTCGTCGAATTCCGCGTTGGCGACACGAATTACCGGTCGCGCAATGCGCTGGAGGCCATCGGCGCCGTTCGCACTGACCGGTACGAACTGGGCCGCTATGACGGCAAACGGATCGTCCACCTTGTCTACGAAATCACCCGAGAGAGTTTCTCCGAAGGGCCGCTTTCGGGCGCGGATTGAGCGGGATTCGGCACAATCTGACCGATTCTTTCCACGCCGTTTACGTGTTTCCTTCTGACGAAATTTAACGGTTCATCGCACCTTCGGCCCAGATCGCCTGCCAGTTCGCTGGAGGCGCGGAAAATGTTCACCTGAGCGAAAGGTGGCTCTGAACAGTGGGCGAAATCCATAGCGTCGACGTGCGGCATTCGGGTCGCGGGCGCTTACAGCCAAACGCATGGATTTATGATAGCCGGGTGCGCCATCAGGGGGCGAACGGACCTAACTGGCGTATTCGCGGGGTCGGCTATCAGAGATTGAAGGAGGATTGCAATGACTACCATTTCCAAGAAGCCGAAGACGCTTGTCTGGCTAGCCGCACTTTCGCTGCCGCTTTCGGCCAGCCTTTCGGCCCAGGAACTGCGCCCCGTCGGCGAAGCCCAGGCCGAAGCCCAGGAAGCCGAAGTGCTGACGATCGTCGAGGGCAGCGTGCCCACCGATCTCGAAGGCCTGCCCGAAGGCCCCGAAGTCGAAGGCTTCATTTCTGCCCGCAGCGGAAACCGCATGCAGGTCACCACGCTTGGCGGCCAGAATACCCTTATCGTCATCAGCGAAGCCACCGAGATTCGCGCCAAGGGCGGTTTCCTTGGCCTTGGCAGCAAGGAACTTACTGCTTCGTCGCTGCTCAACGGCCTGCCGGTAACCGTGAAGACGGTACAGTGGGGCGGCCGCGGCCTGATCGCGACGGATGTGCGCCTGAAGGACGACGATCTCGAAACCGCAGCGATGATCCGCAACGGCACGTCGCAGCAGTTCGCCGAACAGCGTGAAGATATCGACGCCAATGCTGCGCTTGCTGAATCGCTGCGCGGTCGCATGGGCGATATCGACAAGTACAACATCAAGGGTTCGACGAACGTGTTCTTCGATACCGGCAAGTACAACCTGTCGGCAGAAGCCCGCCAGGACCTGTGTGCTGCAGCTGACCAGGCGAACGCGATGGACAACGCTCTCCTGCTTGTTGTCGGTTACACCGATTCGACCGGCAGCTACGAGATCAACCAGGAACTCAGCGAACGGCGCGCCGGACGCGTGGTCAACTTCCTCCAGCAGGAATGTGGCTGGCAGCCCTGGCGCATGCTGAGCCCGACCGGCATGGCCGCTTCGGATCCGCTTGCAGACAACAGCACGCCCGAAGGCAAGGCGCAGAACCGCCGCGTTTCGGTCAACATCCTCGTCAGCAAGAGCGTCGACGGAATGTAATCCATCTCCGGCGTCCACCGGGTTTATCGAGCGGGGCGGTCCGATGGGCCGCCCCGTTTTGCATTGGGAGAGGGATTCTCAGCCCTTCAGGCTTTGAATCCGCATGAGATAACGGGCGAGCACGTCGATCTCGAGATTGACGCTGTCCCCTTGGCGAAGAGTGCCCAGCGTCGTGACCTCGCCGGTATGCGGGATGATGTTGAGCGCGAAGTCGCAGGCACCATCTTCCCGGTCGCGAACGTCGTTCACCGTCAACGAGACGCCATCGACCGTGATAGAGCCTTTCTCGGCCACGAACGGTGCGAATTCGCGCGAAATACGGATGGCGAGCATGGTCGAACCGCCGGCATCCTTTACGGCCACGACTTTACCTACCGTGTCGACATGACCGGTGACGAGGTGCCCTCCGAGCTCGTCGCCGAGCCGCAGGGCAGGCTCCAGGTTGAGCGCGCGGCCTTCCTGCCACATCTGAGGGACGGTGCGGCGAATTGTTTCATTCGAAACATCGAAGCCGATCCGGGCTGCGCCAGCTTCGGCGGCGAGTTCCACCACGGTCAGGCAAACACCCGAGCAGGCGATCGAAGCGCCGATATCGATCGCTTCGGGATCGAACGGACAAGCGACTGTGACGCGCGTGTCCTGGCGCTTCTCGATCTTTTCGATGGTGCCAATCGCCGTGACGATGCCGGTAAACATTGCGGTCAATTCTCCTCTGAGCGCGAGCGGCTGTAAGCCTCGAAGCTGTCGCTGCCAAGCTGGCGGCGATCGGTCAGTGTCCAGCGTCCGTGTGCATCCGCGAGGCCCTCGAGGCCGATGTCTCCCAAGGCCGAGCGGCCTTCGCCGATCAGGATCGGTGCGCGGTAAAGCTCGATGCGGTCGACGAGGTCTTCTGCAAGGAAACTGCCGGCCGTTTGGGCGCCGCCTTCGACATAGAGATATTGCACTTCGTCCAGGCGGTCGATCTGCGAAGGGGTGTTGATGACGGTGACGCCGTCGGGCGCAATGCCGCGCGATAGCAAGACGCGGCGTGGAGACTGGTGCTCAAGGCCGGCCAGGCGAACATCAAGCCTCGGCTGGTCCGCGCGCCACGTGCCTCCTCCGACCAGAATGGCGTCGTGCATGGCTCTGCGGGAATGGACGTGCGCGCGAGCGACCTCGCCGGTGATCCACTGGCTCTCGCCCGAAGCGGTTGCGATCTGGCCATCCAGCGAGACGGCGAGCTTGAGCGTCACGAACGGGCGGGAAAGGCGCGCACGGGTCAGATATCCGGCAAGGCTGTCCCCGACCTCGGGCGTGGGGAGTATATCCACTTCGATCCCGTCATCGCGTAATCTTGCGACACCTTCTCCTGCAGTGCGCGGATCCGGGTCGGGCGAGCCGACTACCACACGGGCAACGCCCGCTTTGCGAAGCAGATCGGCACATGCAGGACCGCGCGGCGAGACATGGGCGCACGGCTCAAGCGTAACGTAAGCAGTCGCGCCAGCTGACAAGTCTCCGGCTTCGCCCAGTGCGGCAGCCTCGGCGTGGGGTCGCCCGCCGGCGCGGGTCCACCCGCGACCGACGACTGTCCCTTCCTTTACAATCAGGCAACCGACGGCCGGATTCGGGCGCGACACGGGGCGTCCGCGCGCGGCCAGACGCGCTGTTGCATTCAGCCAGCGGGTATCATTCCCCCTGGTCGACAACCGTTGCATCCGTGTCTTGGTTCTGCTCGCCGAAGAGACGCTCCAGCCGTTCGCGCTCGGCCTGCTCGGCAGCGGCGCGTTCCGCTTCGGCCTTCGCCTCGGCAGCGGTCGTATCGACGCCGGTTGCCGCTCCGACACGGCGATAGAGATCGCGTTTTTCTTCTTCGATCCGGTCGAGTTCGGCCTGGCGTTCTTCCTTCAGGCGCTGGTTTTCGAGATTCGACTGGCGAATTTCCTCGTCCGTCCGGTCGGCCGCGAAGGTGCGGATATACTCTACCTCGGGTTGTTCCGGCGGCATGAACACCCGCTCGTGCGTCAGGATGGAAATGAGACCGAGACAGGCGAGCAGCGATACCAGCAAGAACGCCCAGCGATAGGGCTGCGGCTGCCGGATATAGCTCCAGAAATCGGAAATGCCCCCGACGGGGTTCACTCTGCGAAAATAGCGCATGCTACACAGATAGTAGGCTTGTGCGCCCGGCGCTAGGTGAAGCAGGCATAGAGTTTGCGCCCGCTGGCTGACAGCCAGCGATTGGCCTGTTCGATGTCGCCCTCGAAGAGCTCGTCGAGCAAGGCGTGGAACGCCCCGCTGTGGTCGAAATGGACGAGATGGGCGACTTCATGCGCGACGACGGAACGGCGGACGAAATCGGGGGCCATGATGAGCCGCCAGTTGAGGCGCAGCACGCCCTCGCTCGAACAGCTGCCCCACCGGCGTCTCGCACGCGTCAGCTTGACGGGTGCGACGGGCAGTGCGGCGCGCCCGCAATAAAATGCGGCATCATCGGCGAAATGGGATTGTGCTTCGGTTTCGAGAAAGCGCTGCAAACGCTTGCCGAGTGTTTCTTCCGGCCCCCCGAGGCGCAGCGTGCCTGCTTCCAGCGTCGGCCTGCGCGGCGCGTCTTCACGCCAGTCGATTGCAATCTCGCCGCCCTTGTAGGGTAGCAGGCGGCTGGCAGCAGGATCGAAGGCCTTGGGCACCTTGTCGAGCTGGGCTTGCAGCCACGCCGCACGGGCATGGGCGAATGCGATAGCTTCCTTGCTGGCACACCATCGCGGCAAGGTGATGAGCACGGCCTTTCCATCGGGGGCGAGGCGCAGCGTCAGCCGTTTGGCACGCGCATGACGACGCAGTTCTATGGGTATCTTCCGGCCGCCAAGTTCGATAGCCGGCTCAAGCGCTTCGGACCGGAGCCATTCGATCACGCGGCCTCCTCCTCGCCGTCACCCCACTCGACGATGTGGTGTTCGAGCGGGCCTGCCTCGTCCTCGCTGATTACGCGGCCCGCCACGGATACCCCCGCGGCAACCACGGCCTCGCGATCGCCTGAAACCAGGTAATGCCAGCTCGGCAATGGACGGTCGTCGGCGCGGCGGCGATAGGCGCAGGTGTCGGGGAGCCAGGGAACCTTGTCGACCAGCTTGAGCGTGAGGCGCAGGCAGTCCGGCACGAAAGCCTTGCGGTTCTTGTAGTCCTTGCAGCGCGCCGTCGAGCAATCGAGCAAGGTGCAGGCGACATTCGTCTCCTCGATCTCGCCGGTATCCTCGTATTCGACCTTGTGCAGGCAGCAGCGCCCGCAGCCATCGCACAGCGCTTCCCACTCTTCCTGGTTAAGCTTCGCCAGCGGAAGCTCCCAGAAACGGTCCCTCAACGCACCCATTTCGCCAATTCCGCGGCCACAGCATCTGGCCCCTCGTCGGTCGGCAGCATGGCGATCGGGTCGCCAGCAGGGCCAAACAGGTAGGTGATATTGGAGTGATCCATAAGGTAGCCGCCCGCTTCGCTATCTGCGCCGCGTGCATAGTATACGGCGAACTTGTCTGCTGCGGCCTTCACTTCCTCGGGCGAACCGGTCAGTCCGATCAGGCGGGGGTGGAAAGCGTCGGTGAATTCCGCGACGACCTCCGGCGTATCGCGGGCCGGATCGATAGTCACGAACAGGGGCTGGATCTGAGCGCCGAGTTCCGGCTCGCTCGCCTCGAATTGCTTGAGACCCGCCATGGCGCGCTGCACGTCGGTGGGGCATACGTCCGGGCAGAAGGCATAGCCGAAATAGACGATGCGGTACATGCCGTCGAAGTCGCTCCAGCTCACCTGCGAATTGTCTTCTCCGGTCAGCGTGAAATCGCCGCCAAGAGCCGCGCCTGCCAGGGGCGGTTCTTCAGCGGGTTGGGCGTTGCAGGCGGTCAGGAGGAGCGCGGCCAATACGGCGGGAAACTTGTAGGGCATGACAGGTTGGTTCATGGTCTGCTAAGCGCCCGCATTCAAGGGCATGCAGCCTGTTCTCAGACGGAAAATCACGGGAGTTCCCTAAGGTGCGCGTAAATCCGGTCACTCGTTTCCTGACCCTCACCATCGGCATGGCGAGCCTGGTGGCGACGCCGCTTGCCGCGCAGGGGCAGTCTGATGGGTACAAGTTCATCAAGGCGGTGCGCGACCGTGACGGGACCGAGGCGACTGCCCTGCTCGACCAGCCGGGCAGCACGATCGTCAATGCGCGCGAAATCACCACGGGTGAAACCGCCATGCACGCGGTCGTCCAGCGGCGCGACCTCACGTGGGTGCGCTTCCTGCTGCAACGCGGTGCGAATCCGAATATTGCGGACAACAACGGCGTCACGCCGCTCCAGATCGCCGTGCAACTGGGCTTCATCGAAGGCGTCGCGCGGCTGATCAAGGGCGGGGCCAATGTCGATGTCGCCAATTCAACCGGCGAGACCCCCCTGATGACTGCGATCCATCGCCGCGACACCGGCATGATCGAGGTTCTCATCGAAGCAGGAGCCAATCTCGACCGGACCGACAACAGCGGCCGCACGGCCCGCGACTATGCCAAGCTGCTCGCCTCGAACGAAAAGGTGATGGCTGCCATCGAGAAGGCCGAAACCGCGCGCGAAGCCGAACCTGAAACCTACGGGCCCAGCTGATGGACGATACGCAAGCGCCCGATATCGCCGATCTCACGCTGGACGAGCTCAGGCTCGCGCTGGCCCCGGCCATTGCAGATGCAGCGATTTTCGACGGCTGGAGCGATGCGGCCCTCGAAATGGCTGCCGACCAGATGGGCGCGGACATCGATGTCGCGCGCCTCGCTTTCAAGGGCGGTGCCATCGATATGGTTTTTGCCTGGATCGAGGCAGTCGACATGGCGATGGCAGCCGCCTTCCCGGAAGAGAAGGTCGCGCAGATGAAGATCCGCGAACGAATCCGGAGCCTCGTCCAGTTCCGGCTGGACGCCGTGGCTGGACAGGAAGAGGCCCTTCGCCGTGCGCTCGCAATCATGGCTATGCCGCAGAATGCCCCTGCTTCGGCCAAGCGCGGTTGGCAGACCGCCGATTTGATGTGGCGTCTCGCTGGCGATACGGCGACCGATTACAATCACTATACCAAGCGGGCGATCCTCGCCTCGCTCTATGGGGCCACTATCGCGGTGTTCGTGGAGGACGACAGCGAGGGCAAGGCGGAAACAAAGGCTTTCCTCGATCGCCGGATCGAAGGCGTGATGAAGTTTGAAAAGGTGAAGGCCAAATGGCTGAACCCGGACCGTGAAAGCTTCAGCCTGTCGCGCTTCCTCGGTCGCCTGCGCTATCCCGCGCGCTAAGGCGCTATTGATAACCAGTTGCAATTAGCCGTGCGCTCTGACAGGGGCGGCAGCATGACTCTGGACGTTCTCGACAGCGGAAAACCGGCGCGCATTGTCGCCGTCGACTGGGCCGGTCTGGCCGAAGACGAAGGCAAGCGGCTGAAGGCGCTTGGCGTTGACGAAGGCGCGGAGATCGCGGTCGTGCATCGCGGCGTCTTCGGTGGGCGCGATCCGCTGGCGCTCAGCCTCGGCAACATGACCATCGCCATCCGCCGCATCCATGCCCGCGCCATCGAGGTGGAAGCGGCATGAGTGCGAAACGTACAGCGGCGCTGGTCGGCAACCCCAATTCGGGCAAGTCGGCCCTGTTCAACGCGCTTACCGGCGCGCGGCAGAAGATCGCCAATTACGCCGGCGTGACGGTCGAGCGTAAGGCAGGGCGCCTTACCTTGCCCAGTGGTGCGCCGGTCGAATTGCTAGATCTTCCCGGCTCCTACAGCTTCGATGCGGCGAGCCCTGACGAAGCCGTCACCCGCGATGTGGTGAAGGGCGTTTTCGACGGGGAAGCGGCGCCCGATGTGCTGATCCTCGTCCTGGATGCAGCAAATCTGGAACAGCATCTCGTGTTCGCGCAAGAGGTGCTGGAACTGGGCAAGCCCACAGTTGTGGCGCTCAACATGGTCGACCTTGCCGAGCGCGACGGACTGACCCTCGATCCCGAAGCGCTGTCCGAAGCGCTCGGTGTGCCCGTGGTGCCGACCGTCGCCGTGCGCCGCAAGGGCATTGCGGAGCTGACCGACGCGATCGCGGAAGCACGCAGCCATGCAGACGAAGAAGCGCACACGCGCTGGCATCTGACTCTGCCCGAACGGCGTTTGACGGCCAAGCACATTGCCCGCAGCGCGATCCTCTCGAAGTCGACCCGCCACACCATCGAGAACGGTGTCGATCGCATTCTTCTCAATCCTTGGATCGGGCCGGTCATACTGTTCGGCTTGCTGTTCGTGGTTTTCCAAGCCGTCTTCGCCTGGGCCACCCCCTTCGCCGATGCGCTTGAAGGCGGGGTCGGCGCGATTTCGAGCGTGGTTTCAGAGCGGCTGCCCGAAGGACTATTCCGGGATTTCCTCGTCGAAGGCGTACTTGCGGGTGTCGGATCTGTGGTCGTCTTCCTGCCCCAGATCGTGATCCTGTTCTTCTTCATCCTCGTGATGGAAGCGAGCGGCTACATGGCGCGCGCCGCGTTCCTGATGGACCGGCTCATGGCACTTGTCGGCCTTTCGGGTCGCAGCTTCATCCCGCTTCTTTCCAGTTTCGCCTGCGCCATTCCCGGCATCATGGCGACGCGCTCGATCTCCGATCCCAAGGACCGGTTGACCACCATCCTGATCGCGCCGCTGATGACCTGCTCGGCGCGCCTGCCCGTCTATGCCGTGGTCATCGCCGCGGTCATTCCTCAGACGACGGTAGGGCCGGGTATCGGCCTCCAGGGCCTTGTCCTGTTCGCGCTCTATGTAGCAGGCATTGTGGGTGCGATGGTCGTCGCGCTCGTATTGCGCAGCACGGTGACCAAAGGCGCGGCGTCGGGGTTCATCATGGAACTGCCGCGCTACCAGCTGCCGCGCCTCAAGGACCTTGCCATCGGCCTGTGGCAGCGCGCCTGGGTATTCCTGCGTCGCGCCGGTACGATCATCTTCGTCGCCACGATCGCGCTGTGGGTGCTGCTCAGCTTCCCCAAGGCGGAGTCGGGTGAAAGCCAGCTCGACGCAAGCCTTGCAGGCGCGGTGGCGGACACATTGCATCCCGTGCTCGAACCGGTGGGCTTCAACCGCGAAATGAGCCTTGCCGTCATTCCGGCGCTGGCCGCCCGGGAAGTCGCCGTGTCCGCCCTCGCGACGACCTATACCGTGGATGCAGAGGACGAGGACATCGCCGCCGAGGGCGTGACCGCGAAAATCGCTGCGCTGTGGAGCCTGCCGACCGCGCTGGCATTCCTCGCCTGGTTCGTGTTCGCCCCGCAATGCCTTTCGACCATTGCCGTCGCGCGGCGCGAGACGAACGGATGGAAGTGGCCGACCGTCATGGTGGTATACCTCTTCGCGCTCGCCTGGCTGTCCGCCGGGGCGACCTACTGGATCGCGACGGCAGCAGGTCTTTAGCTCCGCTTCGGTGGAAACCTCGCCTGCGACCTAGAACCTGTGCGCTCGCTCGGTTAGGCCACGGCTAACAGTTACGAAGGAACGATTCGATGGCCGGTAGCCTCAACAAAGTCATGCTGATCGGAAACCTGGGCGCAGACCCGGAAATCCGCAGCTTCCAGAACGGCGGCAAGGTCGCCAACCTCCGCATCGCGACCAGCGAAACGTGGAAGGACCGCAATACCGGCGAACGCCAGGAACGCACCGAATGGCACACCGTCGCGATCTTCTCCGAAGGTCTGATCGGGGTGGTCGAGCGTTTCCTGCGCAAGGGTTCGAAGGTTTACATCGAAGGCCAGCTCCAGACCCGCAAGTGGCAGGACCAGAGCGGTAATGACCGTTACTCTACCGAAATCGTGCTGCGCGGCCTCAATGGCACGCTGACCATGCTCGACGGTGCGCAAGGCGGTAATCGCGGCGGCGGTGGCGGCGGTTCCAGCTGGGACCAGGGCGGCGGCCAGTCCTCGGGCGGCGGCGACAACTGGCGCAGCGGCGGCGGTTCGTCGGGCGGCTCGCAGGGTGGCGGTTCCGGCGGCGGATCGAACTACGACGATCTGGACGACGACATCCCGTTCTGAGCTGGAGAACGCCACGATTTGAAAAGGGCCGCCACCGTGCGGCCCTTTTTCATGCGCCGCTTACTTCTTGAGCGCGGCCAATGCGTCGGCCAGCGGTCCGCTGGGCTTACGGTTCTCGTCGCTTTCGATGCCCGCTTCCTCGCGCGCTTCTTCGGCGCCGGGGCCTTCGCGGTAAGGATCGATGGCAAGAGCGAGTTCCTGAGCGATCGCTTCACCCAGGTCGAAACTGTCGCCATCGTATTCGATCTCGTCGAGATCGTCTTCGGTGAGTTCGAATTCCGCGTCTTCCTCGTACTCGCCAATCCGGCCTTCGGGCACAAAGCGCAGCGAGAAGGTTTCCGACACTTCGTAGGTGAAGTCTTCCCGCGTCACGGCACAGGGCTGTTCGAGCGTGGCGGCCAGTTTTCCCTCCGCCAGCACCGCTCCGTCCTTTTCGCCAAACTCGACCTCCGCGGTGAGGCCGTGGATCGCGGTGATCCCGAAACGACTGGCCAGCGCGGCGCGTTCTGCCTCGTCCGCCTCGACGGTCATGATGCCGGTAGGCAGGGCGCGCGGCTTGATCGGGCGGGAGAGTTCGGCAGCGCTCACGCGGCGAACTCCCCTGCGCGAAGCTGCGCCGCATCTGTCCGCGCGAGCCGCTTGTGCAGGCGGATCATGCGTTCGGCGAGAGCTTCGGCCTCGTCTTCCTGGGACATGGTGACATTGCGCCTCAAAGCATCAGCCAGCGCGACACGGTCTTCGGCGGCGAGCGCTGTGCGGTAGGCGCCAAGGCGGCCGCCCATGCTGCTCATCAAATTGCCGATCTTCTTGCCGACCGTCGGATCGCCGATGCCGGCTTCGCGCAGCTGGCCTTCCATGTCTTCTACGAACAATTCGGTCAGAAGCGCGGTGTGCGGCGCAAGGTCTTCGTCCGTTTCCATCCTCAGGATCGCAAGGCTTAGGACCAGCGTGACCATGTCGAACCTGCCTTCCAGCGTGTCGGCCACTCCGCACATGCGGTACCAGTCGGGGTCGCGGGCTTCCTCGACCACGCGGTGCCACAGCGGGCGCCATTGCTCGCGCGGGTCTTCCTGGGTGCCGAACAGGCGGGCAAAAAAGGTCATCGGGTAAAGCGCTTTCTTCGACTATCGTTCAGCGGCAATTCAAGCCGCCATCCCCACCGGTTCGCGATACGCACGTTGCAAGGCGCGCGCCTTTCGGTTTAGGGCGTGAGCCGCATATAGGATGCGCTGGCGAACACGCCAAGCGCGCACCAGGATGGAGACATGCTGTTCCCATGAACAGGTCCAAGATTTTCGGTATCGCTGCCATTCTCGCAGCGGGTCTCGCAACGACTGCCTGCTCGTCGATTCGCGAGCCGCGCGGCTACATCGTCGATTCGCTGCTGCTCGGCACGGTCCAGCCCGGCATCGACAACCAGCGCAGCGTGGAAGACACCCTCGGCCGGCCGACCTTTACCAGCCAGTACGGCGAGCCGACTTGGTATTACGTGTCGAGCACCACGGGTCGCAAACCCTTCGTGCGTCCCACCATTCGCGAGCACCAGGTGCTGGCGGTCAAGTTCGATGCGGCAGGCAATGTCGTGTCCGCCGACCGCAGCGGTATCGAAAAGGTGGTCTACCTCTCGCCCGATGGCGACGAGACGCCGACCCTCGGCCGCGAGCGTGGCTTCCTTGAAGACCTGTTCGGCAATATCGGCACGGTCGGCCAGCCGGGTCTTGGCGGTCAGGGCGGTCCGGGTCGCTGATCGCTTGACCCCTTCGCTCGGCACCCCATATCCGGCGGCATGAGTGAACAAGACAATCGCCACGGGCTGACCCAATGGCATGGCACCACGATAATCGGCGTACGCAAGGGCGACAGGATCGTCGTTGCCGGGGACGGCCAAGTCTCCATGGGCAACACGGTGATGAAGCCCAATGCCCGCAAGGTCCGGCGGATCGGTGAAGGCGGCAAAGTCGTCGCCGGGTTCGCCGGGGCGACGGCAGATGCCTTCACCCTGTTCGAACGGCTCGAAAAGAAGCTCGAGCAATACAGCGGGCAGCTTCTGCGCGCTGCGGTCGAACTGACCAAGGACTGGCGCACGGACAAGTACCTGCGCAATCTCGAAGCCCTGATGATCGTGGCGGACAAGGAAAACCTCCTCGTCCTCACCGGTAATGGTGACGTGCTGGAACCCGAAGGCGGCATCACGGCCATCGGATCGGGCGGCAATTACGCACTCGCCGCTGCCAAGGCGATCGCCGAATATGAAGACGACCCTGAAGTGATTGCGCGCAAGGCGATGCAGGTCGCCGCGGACATCTGCGTCTTCACCAATGGCAATGTGACCCTCGAAGAGGTCTGAGAGATTTCATGGACAATCTGACACCCAAGGCGATCGTCGGATCGCTGGATGAACACATCATCGGCCAGAAGGACGCCAAGCGCGCCGTGGCCGTGGCCCTGCGCAACCGCTGGCGTCGGCAGCGCCTCGATGCGGATTTGCGCGACGAGGTGACGCCGAAGAACATCCTGATGATCGGCCCGACCGGCTGCGGCAAGACCGAGATCAGCCGTCGCCTTGCCAAGCTGGCCGAAGCGCCTTTCGTGAAGATCGAGGCAACCAAGTTCACCGAGGTCGGCTATGTCGGCCGCGACGTCGAACAGATCGCACGCGATTTGGTCGAAGAAGCGATCCGCCTCGAGAAGGAACGCCGCCGCGAAGCGGTGCGGGAGGCAGCCAGCAAAGCGGCCATGGACCGCCTGCTCAACGCGCTTGTCGGAGAGAATGCCAGCGAAGCGACACGCGAGGCCTTTCGCGAGCGCATCGTCCAGAACGCGATGAACGACACCGAAGTCGAAATCGACGTGAAGGACCAGCCGACCAGCAACATGGAAATTCCCGGCATGCCGGGCAATGTCGGCATGATCGACCTTTCCGACATGCTCGGCAAAGCCATGGGCAAGGCACCGACCAAGCGCCGCAAGCTCAAGGTCCCCGATGCCTGGGACAAGCTGGTCGAAGAAGAAGCCGAAAAGCGCATGGACCAGGACGACGTGCACCGCGTCGCGCTGGAGAATGCGGAAACCAACGGCATCGTCTTCCTCGACGAGATCGACAAGATCGCGGTCAGCGACGTGCGCGGCGGCTCGGTCAGTCGCGAAGGCGTCCAGCGCGATCTGCTGCCGCTGATCGAAGGCACGACGGTCGCGACCAAATACGGTCCGATGAAAACCGATCACGTGCTCTTCATCGCCAGCGGCGCATTTCACGTCGCCAAGCCTTCCGACATGCTGCCCGAACTGCAGGGCCGCCTGCCGATCCGCGTCGAATTGCGCGCACTGACCGAAGAGGACTTCGTGCGCATCCTGACCGAAACCCGGGCGAACCTGGTGGACCAGTACCGCGCGCTGATCGGCACGGAAGACGTCACCCTCGACATAACCGAAGATGCGATTGCCGAAGTGGCCAAGATCGCCGCACGGGTGAACGAAAGCGTCGAGAATATCGGTGCCCGCCGCTTGCAGACGGTCATGGAGCGACTGCTGGAAGATATCAGCTTCGAAGCGGAAGAGCACACGGGCGAGACCATAACGGTCGATGCCGCCTATGTTCGCGAACGGCTCGACGATCTCGCCGGCGACACCGACCTCAGCAAGTACATCCTGTGACGCGCGAAACGGTCCGTGATCTTGCCGCGATGCTCAAGCAGCTATCGCCGCGGCTGGACCCGGACCGTTATCGTTATGTGCAGATCGAACCGTCGAACGCCCCGCAATTGCTTGGCGCGGCGATCGCCACGTTTCGCGAAGAAGAAGGTGTCTCTGCAATCGTCCCGGCGGCGATTGCCGACCAGGCCGATATGGATGGCGCCGACATGGCGCGGATCACGCTGGAGGTCTATTCCGACCTTGAAGGCGTGGGACTTACCGCCGCAGTTGCGACCGCGCTGGCCGAGGCGGGCATTGCCTGCAACATGGTCGCCGCCTTGAACCACGATCATGCCTTTGTGCCTGCCGCCAGAAGTGCCGAAGCGATTCTCATTCTCCAGAATCTGGCGGCCCGACACTCCTGATTGCCGGTGCGATGGCCAGAGTATCTCGCCGAAAGGGTGTGATTCCAGTCGACTAGCAAGACGGTTAGGTTCCTGCCGGAGGCCTCGAAGCAGGTCCCTCGCCCTCGCTTTGACTCCGTTTTTGAGCGGTGGCATTATTCGGGCGGGGGAACACACCAAAACAAGTCGCTCATTTCCTCGGATCAGGGTCGCTAACTCCTGAACCGGAGAATGCACATGAAGCGTATCATCAAATCTTCGATCATTGCGGCTGCAGCGGGAACGCTGGCTCTGAGCGCACCGGCGTCTGCCCAGCTCAACGTCTGGGAGGATTACACGCCCCAGGAAACCGTGATCGAACTTACCTATGTGAAGGTCGATGAAGGCCAGCTGGATTATTACCTCGAAGGGCTGAGGTCGACCTGGGTGAAAGCCAACGAAGTGGCCAAGGATATGGGCCGGATCACCGATTACGGGATCTATGTCGTGCCCTTCGGCAGCAACGAGGTGAACCTCGTCCTGCGCATCAACTACCCGAACATGGAATCGCTCGATCCCGACAAGGCCGAGTACGACAAGTTCATGGAGGCCTGGGGCAATTCCAACATGGAAAGCAGCAACCAGACGGTCCGCGAACTCTACAACAAGATCCGCAAGATCAAGGGGACCTACATCCTTCGCGAGCTGCGGATGAATATGTAATTGCCGACGGGGCAGGCGCTGGCTCAAGCTCGCGCCTGCCCCATCCGCTTTACGGGTGCGGGGCCAGCCCGATTTCCACGCCGGTCTTGTCGGTGAGGGCGAACTTGTCGACCAGGTCCGAACTTGCGCGGTTCAGGCCGCGGACCTGAACGCTGCGACCGTTGCGGCGCATACGCTCCACCACCTTGTCGAGCGCACCTACGGCGCTGATGTCCCAGAAGTGGGCCTTGCGCACGTCGATGATCACATGATCCGCAGGGTCGGGCATGGCGCTTTCCGGGCCGAGCGCAGCTTCGAACCGCTCGACGCTCGCGTAGAAGATCTGGCCCTTGGCGCGGTAGATGGCAGTGTCGCCCTCGCGCTCGCGGACCACCTCGAACATGGTCATCACCTTGTGGGTGAAGAACACGCCCGACAAGATCACACCTGCCAGCACGCCGAGCGCAAGGTTGTGCGTCGCGACAACTACCACGACGGTTGCGAGCATTACCACGCTCGACTGCCACGGATGCTTGGAGATGTTGGGAATCGAGTTCCACGAGAAGGTCCCGATCGACACCATTATCATGATCGCGACCAGGGCCGGCATCGGCACCCGACCCACGAGGTCGCCCAGTACTGCCAGAAGGATGAGTAGCGACAGGCCTGCCGTGAAAGTCGACAGGCGTCCGCGCCCACCGCTGGTCACGTTGATGACCGACTGGCCGATCATGGCGCAGCCACCCATGCCGCCGAACATGGCGGCGACGACATTTGCGATTCCCTGTCCAGCACTTTCGCGGCGCTTGTTCGAACCGGTGTGCGTCATGTCGTCGACGATCTGCGCGGTCAGCAGCGATTCGAGCAGGCCGACCGCGGCCATGGTCGCAGCATAGGGCGCGATGATGGCGAGCGTTTCCCAGGTCAGCGGCACGTCGGGGAGGGCGAAGTAGGGCAGGCCCTCAGGCAGCTCGCCCATGTCCGATACGGTATTGACCGGCGCATCCAGCCAGATCGTCAGCGCAGTCAGCACGATGATCGCGATGAGCGGGCTGGGGATGGCGGTGGTGAATTTCGGGATGATGTAGATCATCGCCAGTGCGGCAATGACCATCGCGTAGGTCATCCAGCCGATGCCCGCTGCGGTCGGATCGAGCTGCGGCAACTGCGCCATGAAAATCAGGATGGCGAGCGCGTTGACGAAGCCGGTGATCACCGACCGGGAGACGAACTGCATCAGCAGGTCGAGCCGCAGCAGCGCCGCAATGCCCTGGAAGATGCCCATCAGGATCGTCGCTGCGAAAAGGTATTCGACCCCGTGGTCGCGCACCAGCGGGACGACGACCACAGCGACAGCGGCGGTGGCCGCGCTGATCATGCCCGGGCGGCCGCCGGTGAAGGCGATGACCATGGCAATCGCGACCGAGGCATAAAGACCAACGCGCGGATCGACGCCCGCGATGATCGAAAAGCCGATCGCTTCGGGAATGAGGGCCAGGGCCACAACGATACCGGCAAGGATGTCTGCGCGGATGTTGGAGAACCAGTCGCGTTTGATCGCGCTGCGGTCGAGCATGCGTTTGTCCGTTCGTCTTACATGGAATGGGGCAGGCAGCGGCCTGCATGTGACGCCCCTTTGGCCTATGTTGCGCTGCAACACAACCTTCGGGGCTACAGGCCGCGTCCTGTGGTTCGCAGAACCTGCTCGCCCCTCCGTCGAGCCGGGGTCAGTTTACAGGCTGCCGCTTGCTAGCCAGATTCGGGCAAATCAATCGACAGGGGTAGGGACATGATGAAATCCGCCATTCTGAGCGCCGGCGTAGCGACGCTTGCGATCCTCGCTGCAAGTCCGGCCATCGCCGACGACCATGCAGGCGCCGGCGGAGCGATCTCCGCACCTGCCATCGAGTACGAGCGCTGGACGCTGGACAACGGCCTGCAGATCATCGCCATTCCCGACGCTTCCACCGGCACGGTGACTACCTCCATGTGGTACGAAGTCGGCTCGAAGCTCGACCCCGAAGGCCGCAGCGGCTTTGCACACCTGTTCGAGCATATCCTCAGCCGCAAGACGCGGAACATGCCGTACAATATGATCTACGGCCTGACCGCCGATGTAGGCGGGACGCGCAATGCTTCGAACAGCCCCGACCGCACCAATTATTACGAGACCGTCCCCGCGGAATATCTCGAAGCGATGTTGTGGACCCACCGCGAACGCATGGGCTTCCCCGTCATCGACCAGGAGGTTTTCGACAAGGAACGCGACGTGGTGAAGGAAGAGCTTCGCCAGCGCGTGCTTGCGCCGCCCTATGGCCGCTTCAGCCGTTTCGTCCTTCCCGAGAGCGCCTATGACACGCTGCCCTATCGTCGGCCCGGCATCGGCAGCATCGAGGAGCTGGACGCTGCAACGCTCGACGATGCGCGCGCATTCTATCAGGCCTACTATGGGCCGGACACGGCGACGCTGATCGTTGCCGGCAATTTCGAGATGGATCGTCTGCGCACGATGGTCTCGGATTATTTTGCAGATATTCCGCGCCGTTCCGATCCGGTCGACGTAACCGTCGACGCGGTGGCGATGGAGCGCACGGCGCCGCGCACGGTCAATGCGACGGCCCCCAACGTTCCACTGCCGCTGGTCGGCTCCGTGTGGAAGCTACCCCCGCTGACCCACCCCGATGCCGCGCCGCTCGAAGTGATGGATGCTATCATGTCGCGCGGTGACAACAGCCGCATGCACGCCGCCCTCGTCCGCACCGGCAAGGCGGTCCAGGCGGTCCATTTCGCCAATCTCCAGGAAGAAGGCGGGATGCTGGCGCAATTCGCCGTTACCAATCCGCAGGCAGATGCCGAAGAAGTGCGCGCCATCCTGGTCGCCGAACGCAAGCGCATGATGGATCAGCCGGTCTCCGCTGCCGAGCTTGCGGAAGCAAAGAACGAACTTATCGCTTCTGCCCTGCGTCAGCGCGAAACCGCCCGCGGTCGCGCATTCGAACTGGGCGAAGCGCTGGTCAGCACCGGCGATCCCGGCTTTGCTGACAAGCGGCTGGCCGCCATTGCAGCGGTTACTGTCGAGGACGTCCAGCGCGTCGCGCGCGCTTATTACAGAGAAGATAGGCGCACGGACATTACCTATACGGCTGGCGAGGACGATCCTTCGGCCTACGCCAATCCGGTCCCGATGCCGCAGTTCCGCACCTTGCCGCCGGCCGATGGCGAACCGCTCTCGGTTGCTCCCGAAGGCGAGCGCGACCCCGTGCCCGGACCCGGCGAGCGTCCGGTGGTCGAGGCGGCGGAGATCGTCGAGCGCACGCTCGACAACGGCATCCAGGTGGTGGCCGCGCAAACCGGCGATGTTCCGCTTGCGACCATGACCGTGCTCGTCCCGGGCGGATCGATCAGCGATCCTCGGGCGAAGGCCGGGATCGCCGAAATGGCCGCGACCCTTGCCGACAAGGGTGCGAGCGGGATGGACGAAAGCGAAATCGCTCGACGCCTGGAAAGCCTTGGCGCGAGCTTCGGTGCGACAGCGGGATCGCAAGGCTCCTTCTTCAGCCTCACCGCACCGGTCGACAATATGGAAGAGGCAGGCAAGGTACTGGCGGCGATCATCACGAGTGCCGACTACCCGCAGGACGCGTTCGAACGTGAACGCAAGCGCGCGGTCGATGGCCTCGCCGTGCAATTGAAAGATCCGGGCGGTCTCGCCCGCATGGTTGCCCGCCCGGTCCTTTATGGCGATGCGCCATTCGGCACGATCCCCAGCGGAACGCAGCAAAGCCTTGCGACGCTGACGCGCGAAGACCTGGTCGCGCACCGCGCGGAATACTGGCACCCCGAAAGGACGCAGGTCATCGTCAGCGGCGGCATCGCGCCCGAGCGGGCAATCTCGCTGACCGAAATGCTCTTGGGCGGCTGGAGTGTGGAAGCGGCACCGCCTGCCGAGATCGCCGATCCGACAGGACAGGGCGAGCCCGTCCGCACTATCGTCATCAATATGCCCGATGCAGGGCAGGCGGCCGTATATGCCGGCATGCGCGCGCCAGAGCGCACGGACGCCGATTACCACCCGCTCGAAATTGCCAATGCTATCCTCGGCGGCGGCTCGAGCGGGCGTCTGTTCGAAGAGGTGCGGACCAAGCGTTCTATCAGTTACGGCGCGGGAAGCGGGCTTGGCACGGATATGCTGATTGCTTCCGCGCAGACGCAGAACAGCACTGCGGACGAGGTCGTGCAGGTGTTCCTCAACGAATTCGACCGGCTGGGTGATGAGGCCATCGATGACGAGCTGCTCGGGAAAAGGCGTCTTTACCTCAGCGGCGGCTATGCCCGTCGTCTCGAAACCTCCTCGGGCTTCAATTCGATCGTCGCGAACCTGCTGCTCGACGGATTGGAGCCTGCCGAGGCCGCTCGCTATGCCGACCGTCTTGCTGCCGTTTCGCCGCAAGCCGCGACCAAGGCAGCGGCCGATTACGTCGGATCGGAGAAGGCCACCGTCATCGTGGTGGGCAATGCGAGCGAGTTTCTCGACGACCTCAAGACCATTCGGCCCGACGTCGAGGTTATCGATGCCGAAGCGATCGACCTCTCCACGCCGAGCCTCACCACGGCCGGCGAATGATCAGGTAACCGGGTCCGTTTGGCGCTCTGCCGCCTGGCGGGCCCACATCTCCGCATAGAGGCCGTCGCGCGCCAGCAGTTCGGCATGGGTGCCGCTTTCTGCGAGGCGGCCGTGGTCGAGCACCAGGATCCTGTCGGCATTTGCAATCGTCGACAGGCGATGGGCGATGGCGAGGGTGGTGCGATTCTCGCTGACCCGGTCGAGCGTTTGCAGGATGTCCTGCTCGGTCCTGGTGTCGAGCGCGCTGGTTGCCTCGTCCAACACAAGGATCGGCGGGTTCTTCACCAGCGTGCGGGCAATCGCGACCCGCTGCTTTTCGCCGCCGGACAGTTTCAGGCCCCGCTCGCCGACCTCGGTGTCGAACCGGTCGGGCAGGCTGTCGATGAAAGGCAGGATTGCGGAATCGCGCGCGGCCGCGACAATCTCGTCCTCGCTCGCATCTTCGCGGCCATAGGCGATATTGTAACCGATGGTGTCGTTGAACAGGACGCTGTCCTGAGGGACGATCCCGATCGCGGCGCGCAGGCTTTCCTGCGTGACCTCTGCAATATCCTGCCCGTCGATAAGGATGCGGCCCGAGAATGGATCGTAGAAGCGGAACAACAGGCGGGCGATGGTGCTCTTGCCCGCGCCGGATGGACCGACGATGGCGACATGGCTTCCGGCAGGGACCTCGAAGGACAGTTCGTCCAGGATCTGCCGGTCCTCGTCATATCCGAAGGAAACCTTTTCGAAGGCGATGGAGGGCTGGCGAACGACGAGTGCAGGCGCGCCTGGCCGGTCGGCCACTTCTACGTTGGTATCGATAAGGTCGAACATGGCGGCCATATCGACCAGGCCCTGACGGATCGTGCGATAGACCCAGCCGAGAAGATCGAGCGGACGGAATAGCTGCATAAGGTAGGTGTTCACGAACACCAGGTC
>NZ_JAIUZK010000001.1:0-740000 GCF_020171965.1 Qipengyuania aquimaris | reverse complement strand
AACCCGGGGAACTGAAACATCTCAGTACCCGGAGGAAAAGACATCAACAGAGATTCCCGTAGTAGTGGCGAGCGAACCGGGACCAGGCCAGTGCTTCTTCGTTAATTAGCGGAACACTTTGGAAAGAGTGGCCATAGCGGGTGACAGCCCCGTACGCGAAAATGATCGAAGAAGACTCGAGTAGGGCGGGACACGTGAAATCCTGTCTGAACATGGGGGGACCACCCTCCAAGCCTAAATACTCGCACATGACCGATAGCGAACACAGTACCGTGAGGGAAAGGTGAAAAGCACCCCGATTAGGGGAGTGAAACAGTACCTGAAACCGGATGCTTACAAGCAGTTGGAGCCCCATAGGGGGTGACAGCGTACCTCTTGCATAATGGGTCAGTGACTTAATCTACCATGCAAGCTTAAGCCGTTAGGTGTAGGCGCAGCGAAAGCGAGTCTGAATAGGGCGACTGAGTATGATGGATTAGACCCGAACCCCGGCGATCTAGGCATGGCCAGGTTGAAGGTGCGGTAACACGCACTGGAGGACCGAACCGGTGAATGTTGAAAAATTCTCGGATGAGCTGTGTTTAGGGGTGAAAGGCCAATCAAGCCGGGAAATAGCTGGTTCTCCGCGAAATCTATTGAGGTAGAGCGTCGGATGTATGCCGATGGGGGTAGAGCACTGGATGGGCTAGGGCTGCGCGAGCGGTACCAAACCTAACCAAACTCCGAATACCATCGAGTCTTATCCGGCAGACAGACGGCGGGTGCTAAGGTCCGTCGTCAAAAGGGAAACAGCCCTAACCTACAGCTAAGGTCCCCAAGTCATATCTAAGTGGGAAAGCATGTGGGAATCCCAAAACAACCAGGAGGTTGGCTTAGAAGCAGCCATCCTTTAAAGAAAGCGTAACAGCTCACTGGTCTAAATAAGGGTTCCTGCGGCGAAGATGTAACGGGGCTAAAGATATGCACCGAAGCTTAGGGTTGCAGTTTACTGCAGCGGTAGCGGAGCGTTCCGTAAGCGAGTGAAGGAGAAGGGTAACCGACTCTGGACGTATCGGAAGTGCGAATGCTGACATGAGTAGCGACAAACAGGGTGAGATGCCCTGTCGCCGAAAGACCAAGGGTTCCTACGCAATGCTAATCAGCGTAGGGTTAGCCGGCCCCTAAGACGAGCCCGAAGGGGGTAGTCGATGGGAACCACGTAAATATTCGTGGGCCTGAAGATGTGTGACGGATGGTGGAAGTTGTTCAACCTTATTGGATTGGTTGGGCAGCCAAGCTGTTCCAGGAAATAGCCTCTTCACTATAGACCGTACCCGAAACCGACACAGGTGGTCAGGTAGAGTATACCAAGGCGCTTGAGAGAAGTATCCTGAAGGAACTCGGCAAATTGCCTCCGTACCTTCGGAAGAAGGAGGCCCTGAATCGAGGCAACTCTTTTCAGGGGGCACAGGCCAGGGGGTAGCGACTGTTTAGCAAAAACACAGCACTCTGCTAAGTCGGCTTCAAGACGACGTATAGGGTGTGACGCCTGCCCGGTGCTCGAAGGTTAAGAGGAGGAGTGCAAGCTCCGAATTGAAGCCCGAGTAAACGGCGGCCGTAACTATAACGGTCCTAAGGTAGCGAAATTCCTTGTCGGGTAAGTTCCGACCTGCACGAATGGCGTAACGACTTCCCCACTGTCTCCAGGATATGCTCAGCGAAATTGAATTCTCCGTGAAGATGCGGAGTACCCGCGGTTAGACGGAAAGACCCCGTGCACCTTTACTGCAGCTTTAGAGTGGCATTAGGAAAGAATTGTGTAGAATAGGTGGGAGGCTTTGAAACTTGGGCGCCAGTCCGAGTGGAGCCAACCTGTGAAATACCACCCTGTTGTTTTCTGATGTCTAACCTAGATCCGTTATCCGGATCAGGGACCCTCTATGGCGGGTAGTTTGACTGGGGCGGTCGCCTCCTAAAGAGTAACGGAGGCGCGCGATGGTAGGCTCAGGACGGTTGGAAACCGTCTGCAAGAGTGCAATGGCATAAGCCTGCCTGACTGCGAGACTGACGAGTCGAGCAGAGACGAAAGTCGGTCATAGTGATCCGGTGGTCCCTCGTGGAAGGGCCATCGCTCAACGGATAAAAGGTACGCCGGGGATAACAGGCTGATGATTCCCAAGAGCTCATATCGACGGAATCGTTTGGCACCTCGATGTCGGCTCATCACATCCTGGGGCTGGAGCAGGTCCCAAGGGTTTGGCTGTTCGCCAATTAAAGTGGTACGTGAGCTGGGTTCAGAACGTCGCGAGACAGTTTGGTCCCTATCTGCCGTGGGCGTCGATACTTGATAGGAGTTGCCCCTAGTACGAGAGGACCGGGGTGAACGTACCTCTGGTGTACCAGTCATCCTGCCAAGGGTGCCGCTGGGTAGCTATGTACGGACGGGATAACCGCTGAAAGCATCTAAGCGGGAAGCCTCCCTAAAGATAAGGTATCTTCGAACCGTCGTAGACCACGACGTTGATAGGCCGGGTGTGGAAGCGCAGTAATGTGTGAAGCTAACCGGTCCTAATAGTTCTTTTCGCGCTTGTAGGATCCATACCATCAACGACAGCCCTGTGGGTTGTCCGCGAGGTGGAGGAAACTCTAGCCGGATAACGCCCAGTATCGTGCATCGATTTAACCCATGTCCGCCTGCTTCATTGCTTGGTGACCTTAGCGTCTGTGACCCACCCGATCCCATCTCGAACTCGGCCGTGAAACCGGACAGCGCCGATGGTACTAGTGCTCAAGCACTGGAAGAGTAGGTCGTCGCCAGGCATTGCAGCCGGCGGACATTGGTAACAAACCCATTCACAGTTTCAAAAGCCGCTGCCGGTGTTAACCGAGCGGCGGCTTTTGTGTCTCTGGACCACATGTCCAGATGTCAGTCACGGTGCCGCGGGGTGGAGCAGTCCGGTAGCTCGTCAGGCTCATAACCTGAAGGTCGTTGGTTCAAATCCAACCCCCGCAACCATGAAAAAGGCCGCTTACCCTCAGGGGTAGCGGCCTTTTTCCGTTTCAGGGCTCTCCAATACTGCGTCGGCCGGATTATCGGCCTAAGTGGTTCCCCTATTTCCGGGCCGAGGCGACGTTTCCTGCGCAAGTGCGGATGGCGAGATCGCGCTGGATGACGTCTCCGTCGTAGGAAACGCTGATCGTATCCCCATCGATCGGGCACAAGCGCAGGCGTTCGACCTGACCGGGATCTATCTGAAGCTGGTACTCTCCGGGTTTGACCCGTTCGAAGAAGTAATAGCCGTCCAGCTCGGTCTTGGCGTAGTTCACCACGTTACCCTCGGTATCGAGCAGGCGCAGACGAACGCCGGAAACCCCTTTCCCGGTTCCCCCGTCGACGAACCGGGCGGTCCCTTCGATCTCGCTTAGAGTTACGATCGGATAGTCGATCGCATGCAATCGGCCCGAGCGCGGCACGACGTCGATGCCCTTCATGGCCGGCGCAAGGTTGATGTCCGGCAAGGTGCTGCTGTCGACCTGGATGCCGACGCGCTGTCCTGTGCCGAGCCCGACCAGGCGAGCGACACCTTCCGCGTCGGATGTGCCCGTCTGGTTGTAGGCAACGAAGTCGATGCCCTCGATCGTCTCGTCGACCGGCCCGTATATGCCGTCACCATCCCTGTCGCGGAAGGCGCGCAAGGTGGCACCGCCCGAGCTTGCCATGCCGGGCTTGGCGAGAAACAGGCCGCCGCGAAGCGGATCGCGGCCGAGGCTGAAACCAAGGCGAAGTCCGACGAAATAGGATTTGTCGAGGAATGAGTAATTGGCATCCAGCGCCAGGGTGAATTCGTCGAAATCCCTAATGCCCGAAGCACCGAAAAAGGGCTTGGCTTCTTCGAACACATATCCGGCCTGCCCGCGTAGAGAGGTCCGTTCGTCCAAAGCGTGATCGACCTGCACGCTCGTACTGATAAGATCGGCGTCCGGAAGCACGGAATAGCCGAGCGACAATCTGCCGCGTGTCTTCGACCGGCCGAGCGTTGCGAGATCGAAGCTGCCGAACAACTGGTTGTTGGTTTCCAGCCCCGCACCGCTGATGCGCGAATATTCCATGCTGTTCGATACCAGCAGGCCCGCGGCGCGTGTCGATGCGCGCACACCGGCGGCGAGGGTATTGCGGCCGTCGACAGTTTCATACGTGCGGAACCGTGCGCTTACGGGAATGGACAGGTTTGCCTTCTCGCCGCCGAGCCCGATTGTGGTGTTGAAGTCGACCTCGGTGGCGCGGCGGAGGAATTCCGTGCCCAGCGCGACTGTCTCGTCAGGAAACTCGCCGCTGTATTCGGTGTGGTTGACTGTAATGGCAGATCGCCCGAACCGTCCACCCAGCCCGCCGCTGACAGCAAAGGCGCCTCCGTCGGCTATTCCGGCATCGGCGCGCACGGCCACCCCGCCGAAGCCGGTGCGGATGCCTGCCGTTCCCAGCCACCTATCTTCCCCGTCGCGCTCAAACCATGCGCCGCCGAGAATGGTCGTGATGTCCGAGGTGAGGCCGTAAGACAGCTGGCCGGAAGTGCGCCAGGCGCCATAGTCGCGAGGCTCGAAAAAGTTTGGCGGCTTCACGCCGAACAGGTTCCGGTCCCGTTGGGCCGCATCCAGGCTGTAGACCAGTTTGCCCTTCGCAAGCCTGCCGTCGCCGACGGTGATGCGTTCGACCTTCTCGCTTCGCTGGCCTTGCGGGCCAAAGAATACGAGGCGGAACACGTTGAGCCCGAAATCCACCGGAACTTGCAGGAATTCGTACTGACCGTTCGAAGCCTCGCTGGTCGAGCCGATGAGGATATCGTTGCGATAGAGCTCGACCTCGTAACCGGCAGGCAGGATCCCGCGCAGGTCAATCTGGTCGAATACCGACCCCACGTCTGACGGCGCATTGGTAACGGTAAAACCTCGGCCGGCGACGCTGCGCAATCCCAGCGGCATGGTCGTGGAGTTAATATCGCCGACGCTGAAGGATGTCGCTTCAAGCGGACCAAGCAAGTCGGCGTCCGGGTCCATCCGGCCAACCTTGAACAGCGACGCGGTCAATCCGTTCACGGTATCGCCGCTGAGGTAGCTTTCGGCAGTCAGGAAAGCGAGATCGCCGGCAAGGAAGACATCCGCTTCCGCACGGGTTCCGAAGGTCCGGTCGGAGACCGCGCGCAGTTCGATATCGGCGGTCGGGAAGGAAATCGGTTCGTATGCCAGGTCGACCCGCTCGAATGCCTTCGCCTGGGGATTGTCCTGCCGTGCCTCCAGCCTCGCCCGCCTCGCTTCGCGCGCGGACCGCTCTTCGAAAGGGAAGCGTTCCAGGGTGGTGATGTGGACCGTCTGGGTCCTCAGATCCGGTTCCACTTCGAGCGGGAACAGCCTTTCGAACTGGTCCAGCCGGAGGAACATTTCGCCGTCGAAGTCAGCGGCCAGGAGGCCTTCGGTCTCGATGATCTTGTCGCCCGCTACGATGGTGCCTTCGCGCAGATCGATGGTCAGGGTGCGATCTTCGCTCAGGATCCAGCCATGCGCATAGCGACCCTCGTCGGTGACGGTTATCGCGAGATCCAAGATGCGGGCGATGCTGCCGAGAGGAAGGTACAGGCCCGAGCGGGTGCCGTACCCGATGATCGTGTCGCTTTCCTTGGCGTTGTTCACCCGAACTTCGAGGATGAGCTCGTCCTGGTAGGAGATGAGCGGCCCGTCGTCTCCAAGATTGCCAGCCAGGCCCGGTGCGGAGGCGAAGGCATTGTCGGTCGCAGCGGTTCCGCCGTCGAGGACGGAGGAGGTTGCCGTGGTCTCGGCGATGCCCGGAGCGCTTTGCGTGCTTCCTGCCTTGGCTGCGGGCCGCTTAACCAATGCTGCCGTCAGCGGCGCATAAGAAGCGACATTGTCTGCCGACAGCCCTGTCGACTGGGGCCGGGGCGTGCTTTGGCCTGTTTCTGAGGCGACGCGCTCCAGCTTCTCGGGATCGGAGGCTGGAAGTGTAGGAGGGCCCGCTTGTGCTCCGGTCTCGAAAGTGGCTCCCGACACTTCAGGTCGTGGCGAGAGCTGCGCTGGATCTGGGCCTGTATCGCTAGCTGCCGTGCCTGGAGCAGCGAAGGTTTCCGGCGCTGCAGCGCTGGCCGGCGAGTTCGAGAGGCCCTGCGCCTGGGGCTCCTCTAGTGGCGCGATCGAGAGGTAATCCTCCGCGGCCTGATCGGAGATGGCCGCAGAAGTGCCGGTCTGGCTGGGCGACGGTGGGGCGAGAGCGTCTGACCCGATTATCAGCCCCTCTTCGCCAACGACTTCCCCACTGGTGACTTGGGGCTGCGCGAGAGCAGCAAAGCTATCGCCGGTTGGCTGAGGCATCTCGGCAGAGGGCGGTGTGGCCAAGCTACCCGCGACCGGGTTGGCAATTTCTCCGATCCCGCCCTGCTGGGCGAGTATGGCCGTAGCGGGTTCGAACTCCGGCAAGGGTTCGAGGGTGAGCGGCGCAACCGAGGCTGTCAGTTCGAGCGGCGCGGCCTGGATTTCGATCGCGGGCTGGTTGCGCGAACCCAGAAGCTTCTGGTCGGGTTCTGACACAGCAAAGGATCCGGCGGACCCTGCAGGTTCGCCAACGGTCGCGGTTCCGACCGATACGACGCGGGCCGTCAGTTGCTCGTCGCTTGCCTCGGTTGGCGAGGGTGCTTGGGATTCGGCGAGTGAATGCTCTGCCCCGGGCGGGACGAGGGGCTCATACCGCTCGATCGGTCCGGGAAGCGTCAGCTCCGTCAGCTGAGTAGCGCCGCTTGGCACCGACGCCTTCGGCGCGCCGCCCCCCTTGGCTTCAGGGCTGCTTGCAACTGAGGGCAGCGTGCTTGCGCTGCCAAGGAGGCTTGAGCGCGGGGGAACGCTTTTCGGGGTCTTCGATACTGCCGGATCGAAAGTGGGGGCGGGCAAGGGCTTGCGGAGGCTTACCGAAGGTCCGGCCGCATCCGCGTTCTGTTTTTTCGGCTGAGGTAATTTCGTGCGCTGCTGGTCCGGGCCCGGCCAAAGGCCGAAACCCACCGCCGCCGTAATCAGGCAAGCGGTCCCGGCACCACCAACGATAACCCGTCTGTTCACGGCACTACGAAGCTATGCTCTGCAAGTTTGCTACCCGGGGCGAAATCGTCGTCCACGAACTCGATTTGCAGGCGAGACCCTGAAGTCAGTAGCGAAGGATCGGTTTCCGGATCGATCGGAACGATGACCTCCCGGGCATCGATTTCGGGATAGATGCCGACCCCGCGCGAAACGGCGATAGGCTCTGCCGAACCTGCGGCCTTGATCACGACGTCACCGAATGCCGAGCGCGTGCCGGAGCGGTTAAGAATGAAACCGACGGCCTGGGTGCCGTCACGCGCGGTGAGCAGCGTCGCACCGGTTATCCCGACATCGAGCGTGGTTTCGCCCACCCGGACAATCACCGGGATCGCGATACCGAAGCGCGGACGGATCGTGACGCCGATGCCATCGGCCTGTTGCGCGCCGGTCGCTTCCTCGATGCTGAAGCCTTCTGCATCGGGCACCGAGGTGACCATGAAGTGCGACCTGTATTCGCCATCGGGCAAGTCGCTGGAACCGCGGGCCATCACCCTGATCAACTGCGACTCCGTCGATCCGAGGCGCACGCGCCGCGGCGAATATCGCAGCATCTGGCTGGCCGTGAGAACCTTGGCCTTGGTAGCTTCGTCGAGACCATTGTCGAACGAGATCAGCTGGCCTTGCGGCGTCATGGCCATATCGACGATCTTGATTTCGTAATCGCCCGGATCGACTGCCTTGTTGTAGAGTCCCACGGTGGCAATTGCGCGGCGGCCATCGATCACCACGCGCTTGGGGAAGAGGTTCACATCTCCCAGTCCGCTGACTGATCCGGCAGGCGGGCTGGGCGCAGTTTGCGCAGCTGCATCTTGTGCAACCGACGTCCCGTGGCCGATCGCCAAGGTGCCGGCCAGCGCCAGCGCAGCGGCGGCGAGTTTGGATTTTGCGAAATTCGACCCGGATTTCATTGCTTTGCCCTTGAAAACATGGGCGCTGGGCCCAGTCCGGGTCATATCCTAGGCATGGTTAATTTACAGATAAAGAACGGCGACCTCGAAAGTCCCCGAATAACTGCCCGGTTCCTGGTTCGCGTCGACATGGAGTCTGCCTCCGACATACAGGTCATAGCTACCCACGGCATCGAAACGGCCGAAGCCTCGGTCGAGGTTCGTCCGGAACCGATCGACCCGCATGGTCGATGTGCCGTTCGAGATATTGATGCGGTTGGGTACGAAAATAATGAAGCGTCGCTGCGCTTCACCCAGCACGGTGAAACGGGCAGGCGCCCTCCCGTTCGGGAATGTTGAAAGATCGAGATTGGTGGTCACCGCGCCATCGGCAGCGACTTCGACGATTCCGTTGGTTGTCGGCTGCATCAATGTGCCAAACCGGAGATCGGAAATGTTCACGATCGAAATGGGCTCTACCACACGCACCTTGGAAGCGCCTGTCACCGACATGGTATCGGTCGACTGCGCGTGTGCCTGAGGAGCCAGAAGGCCGGCTAGCAGGGCGAGAAGCCCTCCGAGATATGTCCTGATCATGTGCCGGCTCATCGGTCAGGATGCTCGGTGGGCAGCCGCTGTCATGATGCCGGCGGCTGCCCGATCCGATTAGTTGTAGCTGACCGTTGCGTCGTAGTTGCCGCTGTAGGTGCCAGCAGCCTGATTCGCACCCACATTCAGCGTGCCGCCGACGGAAAAGCTGTCGCTACCGGTGGCAGACAGCGTGCCGGAAGCCGGAGCGTCGGTGGTGAAGGTCATCGAGTTGCCACCCGAGGTAACCGAACCGCCGGTCGTCACGATGCTGTATGCACGGTTTGCATCACCGGTCACGGTGAAGCTGTCGGCTGCGTTGGTGCTGCCCGAAACGAACAGTGCATCGCCGGTAACCGAGCCAGCGCCGCCCTGCGTCACGACGACGGTGCCTACAGCGGTGCCGGGAATTACGATACCGAAATCGAGTGCGCCGCCATCGTGGGTGATGGTGATCGGAGCGACGATTTCAGCAGTTGCGGTACCCGAATCCGTGGCGGTGTCGCCCGGAGCAGCCATCGCAGGAGTGGCGAATGCGACTGCGGCAGCCGCGAGAATGATCTTCTTCATTAGGTGTCCCCTGGTTCGTACAATAGCGCGCCCAGCTATTGCCGGTGCGACCTAAGGGATAGGACCTAGGTTTTAAGGAAACCTTACCGCCAGGAAAACGCGGAACTACGTGATCTTACGCAGAATATTTACCGCCTGTTAGTCATAAGAAACTACCATCTCCATCTCTGCGACGTAAGTTCCGGCAGTCGAGTCCGGCGCTACCTGCAGCGTTCCGCCCACCTTGAACCGGTCATTGCCCGCATCGTCCAACGTGCCCCTTGCGCCGGGCCCCGGCACGCTTTGCGTCGCAATCGTGATGGAGGTCACATTCAGCGTTCCGCCTCCTCCCGCCCGTGCCGCCACGGCCTGCGCCGGAGCGGTCACGCGGTAGCTTCGGCCTGCTTCGCCGCGCACATCGAAGATGCCGGGGCTTGCCGTGCAGCTGGAGCCGGACGGGCAGATGCTGCGCAAGGAGCCCGTCACGCTCGTCGCCCCGCTGGATGGCGAAAGCGTCAGGGTGCCGCCCGTATCGCCCGTCGCAACTGTACCGAAGCGAAGCGGTTCAATTTCACGAACCGTGATCGGTGCGACAACGGTGGCCGCTGCAGAGCCGCTCGCCTGCGCCCTATCCTGCGCCGAGGCAGAAGTGTGGGGCGCGGTCACGCCCGCCAGGAACAGCGAGAACGCTGTGAGGTGGAGATGCCTTCGCCCGATCATTTGACTGAAATGACAGCTGCGTCGACGACGATGGGTATCTCGACTAGTCCGCCGCCGAAATTGCGATCGACGTCGATCCGGCCGCCAAGATTGAAGGCGCGCGAACAGACGCGTTGCCTGCAATTGGGCATTTCGATCCGGATCACCTGGCCCGGCCGCACCGCACCATACCCCGGAAGGTCGATCTGGTAACGCGACAGGCGCGCCGTGATGCCACCTTGGGCGTAGGTCGAAGGTGCGGAAAACACGATCTCGATGACGAGATTGAGCTCGCGTCGGCCATTGTTGCCACGGTCGTATTGTACGACGAACCGGGCAGGGCCGACACCTGTATCATCGAGAGCGAAGATACCGCCGCTGGAAATTCCGCCCCTCGGGGACACTTCCCGGAAGCCTGATGTCGGCACGGCAAAAGTGCCGAACCTCAGGGCCGATGGATTCTGGACGGAAACCTGGGGGCTGTTGCTTGCCGCAGGGGACGCCGCGAGCAGGCAGACGAGCGCGCAGGCCGCTGAAAAAGCGGAATTTCCTCGTGTGGATTTCAAGCGGCTCATGCCCATAAGAACGGTCTGTGGAACGCGGCTGTTCCGGATTTCCTAATCATTTCAAGCAGTCGGACGCGCCAAATTGGCGCTCTTCACTGCGCACGCTGCAATACGATGGTTAATAGAGAGTGTGCTTGCAAGCCTATTAACCCTGAGTGCAGGCCCATGGACCGATTTGGATCAGACCGCAGAACTGAACTGGCGCATTGAAACGGCGCGATGGGAATCGAACAGGGCAGCGATCGTGCGTGCGTAGGGCAGGCCTTCGGGCAGGATCGTCAGCCATTCCTTGTCGAATGATGCGAGGCCGCGCTCCAGGAAGGGTGCGATTTCGCAGCGGACCTGCGCCATCAGCCTTGCGCCGATCCGGGCACGCCCGTGACACAGCAATGCTTCGATCACGCTGCCGCGATAGCGGTCGTGTGCACTTCGCCTGATACCGCGCCCGGCACTCAGCAGGCCCTGGGATGCACGCATTCGATACCTGCCGGAATTCTTCTCGTTCTGCGCGAGCAGTCCCGGGAACGACGAGATTGCGGAGGCGCCCAGCCCGATGAGATTGAGGGCCTGGTCGTCGGTGAACCCCTGGAAATTGCGGCGCAGCGTACCCGCCAGCGCTGCTGCCGCCATCGGATCTGCGCCCGGTTTGGCAAAATGATCGAAGCCGACCGGTGTGTAGCCATGCGTGCAAAGGTAGCGATAGCCGAGATCGGCCATGGCGAAGCGCGCTTCCTGATCGGGAAGCTGCGACGCGGGTATTGCGCGCTGCCTGGGCACGATATGCGGGACGTGGGCATAGCCGAACAGCGCAATCCGGTCGGCTCCCAGCGCGCGGGTGCGTTGCAGGCTGTCGAGCAGATCGTCTTCGCTCTGGCCCGGGAGACCGTACATCAGGTCGAAGTTTATCGAGCCGACACCGGCTTCCCTCAGCCAGTCGACCGACCGCAGGATCAGGTCTTCATCCTGCACGCGCCCAATGGCCTTCTGGCAATGCGCGGCGAATGTCTGGACTCCGAGGCTGGCCATGTCGAAGCCCGCCTGTCCGATGGCATCGGCCCAGTCCTGCGACATCGTACGAGGGTCGAGCTCTGTCGACAGGATCGGGGCATCGAGATGGAAATGCAGGGACAGCGCATCGAGGATGCCAAGCATATCGGCCGGCGCGATTGCATTGGGGCTGCCCCCGCCGAAGGAAATGCGCCGAACGCGCGCATCGACCGGCAACAGGGCGGCGACTGTCGCGATTTCGGTGTGAAGTGCATCGAGATAGCTCGCCAGGCGATGCTGCCGGTTGGCCCTGCCGGTGTTGCACCCGCAATAGAAGCAGATCTGCTCGCAGAACGGGATGTGCAGGTAAAGCGAGACATTGCCGTGCGCACTTTCCAGAGCCTCGCGATAGGCATTAGCGGGAAGCTCGCCGAAATCGGCGGCGGTCGGATAGCTCGTGTAGCGCGGCACGGGCGTTGCGAGCAGGTCGGGGTAATAGGTCCACATAGCGCCCGATTGCCGATGCGCGGACGGCCCGTCTTTGCGTCAGATCAAATTGTGCTTGCGGGACGCGCCGCGGCAGCCTTTTGCATGACACGGCTGGGTCAGGGGAGACTTCCTCGGCTGCACCGGGATTTCGATAGTGACGGTATCGCCATTGCCGCAAATGCTCGCGGAGATGATCCGCTGCTGTTCGGGCAGGGGGCCGACAATCGCAGGTACCAGTGCGAGCAGGCCTAGGACGGCCCCGTTCATTCTCCTTCGTCCTCGTCGTCGATGAGGATGCGCTGCGCGGCCCCGTCGAGGTCTTCGAACTGGCCGTCGCGCATGGCCCAGAAGAACATCGCCAGACCCAGAAGGCCGAGGCCTAGCGCAATGGGGATCAGGACCAGCAGGCCGCTCATTCCCTGACCCTCGCCAGCCTCAGCGAATTGCCCACCACGATCAGCGAACTGCCCGACATCGCGATGGCCGCGATGAGCGGGGTCACGACACCTGCGAGGGCGAGCGGCACGGCGCAGATGTTGTAGACTACAGCAAGGCCGAAATTCTGGCGCACGATCGCCATGCACCGCCGCGCGTGGGAGATAGCGAGGGCGACAGGCATCAGCGCCTTGCCGGTAAACACCGCGTCTGCCGCCTGCTGGCTGACGTCGCTGGCAGTGCCGGGCGCAATCGAGGCATGGGCCGCGGCGAGCGCGGGACCGTCATTGATGCCATCGCCCACCATCAGGACCTTGCGTCCTTCCGAGCGCAGGTCTTCGAGCAGGGCTAGCTTGTCCTGGGGTTTGGCCTCGGCGGTAGCCGGGACATCGAGAGCCTTCGCGACCGCTTCGACCGCTCCCTGGCGATCCCCGGATAGGATGCGGCTCGCAATGCCCTGTTCCGCCAGTTTGGCGAGTGCTTCTTTCGCATCGGCGCGCAGGCCATCTGCGAAGGCGATGATCGTTTCTTCAGGGCCGATGCGAAGGAGTGAGGCCATGCCGGTGGTCTTTTCGTCGGGACGACCAAGCGAAACGGGCGTTCCTTGCCACGTGCCCGCGAGCCCCTGCCCTTCGACCTCGGCAATGTCCTCGACCTGTGCAGGCCGTGTGCCTTCACTTTGAAGCATATCTGCAAGGCTGCGGCTAAGCGGGTGACGGCTGGTCTGCGCAAGCGCCAGGGCGACCTGACGCGCTTTCTCGCCGAGAGTGGAAATGTCGGCCTGCGGTTCGCCGAGTGTCAGCGTGCCGGTCTTGTCGAAGATCGCGATGTCCACCTCTGCGAGGCGTTCGAGCGCGCTGCCGTCCTTCACCAAGAGGCCACGTTTGATCAGTGCGCCGGAGGTCACGACTTGGGCTGCAGGGACCGCCAGGCCCATTGCGCAGGGGCACGTGATGATCAGGACGGCAATCGCGATCACCAGCGACTGGTACCAGCCTGCGCCAGCCAGCATCCAGCCAAGGAATGCCAGCAGGGCGAGCGAATGGACGGCGGGTGCATACAGCCGCGAAGCGCGGTCAGCGATGCGGGTATAGCGGCTGCGGCTCTGGCCCGCCTCGTCCATGAGGCGGGCGATTTCGGCGATCACGGTATCGGAGGATGCTGCGGTGACGCGCACTTCCATCGGCCCGGACAGGGCGATAGCACCTGCGTGAACGACGGACCCCGTCTCGACCGGTTCCGGATCGCTCTCCCCGGTGAGCATCGAGTTGTCGAGCGATCCGCGCCCTTTCTCGATCACGCCATCGGCGGCCAGTGCATCGCCGGACGCGACGAGCATCAGCATTCCCGGCTGGAGGTCTTCCGCTTTTATTTCGGAAGTTCCGCCATCGGGGCCGAGCACGCGCGCGCTTTTGCCCATCTTGGAAAGCAGCGCGCCGATGCCTGCGCGGGTCTTGGTACGCATGGTCGCATCCAGCGCCCGGCCCGCGAGCAGGAAGAACAGCAGCATGACCGCGCTGTCGAAATAGGCGTCCCCGTCGCCCGCAAAGGTTTCGTACATGCTCAGCCCGGTCGCAAGCAGCACGCCGATCGAAATCGGCACGTCCATGTTCGTGCGTCCGTAGCGCAGCGCCATCCAGGCTGAGGCAAAGAAGGGGCGGCCCGAATAGGCCACGACTGGCAGCGCGATGATTGCCGACAGCCAGTGGAACAGGTCACGGGTGACGCCGCCCGCGCCCGACCAGACGCTGACCGAAAGCAGCATGATATTCATCATGCCAAACCCAGCGACCGCGAGCGCGCGGAGCAGGGCCTTGCTTTCCTTGTCGTCACTGCCGAGCGGATTTTCGGCGAGAGCCTGCGCTTCGAAGCCAAGGTGGCGCAGCGCCTCGACCAGATCGCCCTGGTCCAGACGCGGGCTGTGCCGCACCGCGACGCGCTTGGCTGAAAAGTTCACGCGGGCGGCGTCGATACCCTCGATCTCGGCAAGGCCGCGCTCGATTTTGGCGATACATCCTGCACAGCGCATACCGGGCACGGTCAGGCGCGTGTCGACGAGCGCGCTATCCTCGAGATCTTGCTGGCGGAATGGCGCGCTCAACCGATCTGCTCCTCCGAAACCCAGCGGTCATCGCCCCGTACGATCGAAACGCGCACGATCCAGCGACCTGCGGGCAGGGCTTCGCTCGACAGCAGGCGCGCTTCGCCGGTCTGCACGAAAGAAAGCTCGCGCGTGTCGGCCTGGCCGAGCGGGCGGCGCACCTGTGCGGAAACCGTTGCGCTGGCGGGCACGTTTTCAAGGTCGAGTGCCAGGCGGTCGCCCGAACGGCTGGCCTCGGCATTCCAGCCCAGCGCTTCCTGACGCTCAGCCGCGTCGAGCCAGCCGTTGAACTTCTGGCTGGCGACATAGGAGTTCTCGACCACGACGCCGCTGAAGCTGCCCGATGCGATGGCCGCCATGGTGAAGTTGACCGCCACCACCACGCCGAAGCCTGCCACGAGGATCGCGGCCATTTTCCTGCCAGTGAATTCCTTCTGCATCATGGGGTCTCCGGTGCATCGAAGCGGGTCTCGACACGGTCGCTTTCGCGCTGTTCGTCGAGCGAGGTGACAGTGAACGCAAAGTCCTGTGTCTTCGCGTCGCGAGGGGCCATGACATAGGCCCTGATGGTGCGAACCTGGTCGGCAGCGACCGTGACGGTCTGCGTGGCGGCTGCCTCGTCCCGGCCGATGGCATCGGTCCACATGACGCCGCCTTCCAGCCCCTCGAGCGCGATTTCCATGTCGCGCGGACGGCTTTCCATGTTGCGGATTTTCAGCGTGAAGGAATTGCGGATCGAGCCGTCGCTCATCAGCATGAAGGGCGGATTGCGGTCGGGCGCGACGGTCATTTCCGTATGCGTGCGCACGCCGAGAGCGAAAAGCAGTGCCACGCCGATCCCTGCCCAGATCGTGAAATAGACCATCGTCCTGGGGCGGAGCAGCGCGCGCCATGCCGGTTTCGGTGCTTCGCCAGCGGCCTCCCGCTCGCAATCCTCGAGCGTGGCATAGTCGATCAGGCCGCGCGGCCTGCCGATATCCTTCATGACCTTGTCGCAGGCATCGATGCACAGGGCGCAGGTGATGCAGCCTATTTGCGGGCCTTCGCGGATGTCGATGCCCGTCGGGCAGACCTGGACGCATTGCGTGCAGTCGATGCAATCGCCGAACTGGCCGGGATTCTTGGCGGCTTTCTTCACGCTGCCGCGAGGCTCCCCGCGCCAGTCCTTATAGGTCACCAGCAGCGATTTCTCGTCCATCATCGCGGTCTGGATGCGCGGCCAGGGGCACATGTAGATGCAGACCTGCTCGCGCATGAACCCGCCCAGGGTGACAGTGGTCAGCGTCAGGACCGCCACGGTGATGTAGGCGACCGGCGCCGCTTCGAGGGCGAAGAAATCGCGAAACAGCGTGGGCGCATCAGCGAAATACAGGATCCATGCGCCGCCGGTCACGAAACCGATGGCGAGATAGATCGACCATTTGAAACCACGCCGGAAGACCTTGCCCCAGGTCCAGGGAGCATTCTCCAGCCGGATGCGCGCATTGCGATCTCCATCGACGAAGCGGTCGATGTGCTGGAACAGGTCGGTCCAGACCGTCTGCGGGCAGGCATAGCCGCACCAGGCGCGGCCAACGGCACTCGTGATCACGAACAGGCCGATCCCTGCCATGATCAGCAGTCCCGCGACGAAATAGAATTCGTGCGGCCAGATCTCGATACCGAACATGTAGAACCGCCGGTTGGCGAGATCGACAAGCACCGCCTGGTCGGGCGCGTAAGGCCCGCGATCCCAGCGCAGCCACGGGGTGACGTAATAGATCCCCAGCGTGACCAGCATCACGAACCATTTGAAGCGCCTGAAAGGCCCGTCGATACGCTTGTTGTGGATCGACTTGCGCGCTTCGTAGAGCTTTTCCGGAAGCGTCTCGCGCGGCGGTTCGTGCGGTTCGTGGCGCCGCGTGGCTGCTGCCGGATCGGCAACCGCGCTGGATACGGGCTCGTTCGACTTGGCGATGCCGTCTTCGACGGTCACCGCCCAGTCGCGTTTCGCATCGTCCGGTCGGTCAGGGTTGCCCATCGTTTCCGGCTTCCGCTTCGGGTTGGGTTTCGGCGCCGTCGGAAATCTCCGCTTGCGCCTCTTCGCCTCCCCCGAGCGAATAGATATAGGCCGTCAGCATCTTGACCGTCACCGGGTCCAGCCTCTCGCCCCATGCGGGCATTGCGCCCATCCTGGGGTTGAGGATCTGGCGCTTGATGTCCGCCGCAGTTCCGCCACGAAGCCAGATCTGGTCGTTCAGGCGTGGCGTACCTTGCGCACGGTCGCCCTGTCCGGCCGGACCGTGGCAGGCCGCGCAATTGTCGGCATAGATCTGCGCGCCTACTGCATTGGCATCCGCATTGCCGCTCAGCGACAGGACGTGCTGCGTCACGGCATCGAGCTGCGCGCTGTCGAATGCGCCATCGAATGATGGCATGACGCTCTGGCGCTCCTGGTTATCGTCCGGCTGGCGAATGCCGCGGTCGATCGAATAGTGGATTGCGGCAAGATCGCCGCCCCACAGCCAGTCGTCATCGTTGAGGTTGGGATAGCCAAGCGTCTGGCTGCCCGCCGCGCCCGATCCGTGGCATTGCGAACAGTTCACCTTGAATGCCGCAGCGCCGCCCGCGACGGCGCGCTGCATGAGTTCCGGATTGTCGCGCAGCTTCACCACGTCGATCGCGGCAAGCTGTTCGCGGAAGCTCTGCTGGGCCCGGTCGGCGGCGGTCATCTCCTGAGCCAGCGCGCCGCGGCTGGACCAACCCAGCATGCCTGCGGTCGCCCGGTCGATCATCGGCCAGGCCGGGTATGCGATGACATAGCCGATGGCGAAGATGATGGTGAGGTAGAAGGTCCACAGCCACCAGCGCGGCAGCGGGGTGTTGAGTTCTTCGATGCCGTCCCATTCGTGGCCGACGGTTTCGGTGCCGGTGGGCTGGTCGATGCGCTTATTCGCCATCGTCGTTTCCTTCAAAGATCGAATTGGCTGCCTCTTCGTTGCGCTTGCCGGCGCCCGGGCGGAACGGCCACAGGCACAGCAGCAGGAAGAGCGCCACGGTGGCGATCAGCGCATAGCTGTCGGCGAAATGGCGCAGGCTTTCGTAGGAGGTCATCGGCCTTTCTCCTGCGCGAGTTCCTGCTGCGCGGCGGCGCTGTCGACATCGACCAGCGTGCCCAGCATCTGGAGGTACGCGACCAGCGCATCCATTTCCGTGATGCGCGAGGGATCGCCGTCGTAATCGCGCACCTGCGCCTTGGGATAGCGGCGCTGGAAGTCTTCTAAATCGCCTTCCGCATCCGGATCGGCCTGCAGGAACAAGTCCATCAGGGCGTTGTCGATGTCTTCCTGCGAGTAGGGCACGCCGACGCGGCTCAGTGCGGTAAGGGTCGCGGAAGGATCGCCCACGGCAAGCTCTGTTTCGGCGAGGAACCCGTATTGCGGCATGACGCTTTCAGGCACCACGGCCTGCGGGTTGATGAGGTGCTGGACGTGCCATTCATCCGAATAGCGCCCGCCGACGCGGGCAAGGTCCGGCCCGGTCCGCTTCGAGCCCCATTGGAAGGGGTGGTCGTACATGCTTTCCGCAGCGAGGCTGTATGCGCCGTAGCGTTCCACTTCGTCGCGGAACGGTCGGATCATCTGGCTATGGCAGACATAGCAGCCTTCGCGGATGTAGATGTCGCGCCCGGCCTGTTCCAGCGGGGTATAGGGCCGCATCCCGTCGACTTTCTCGATCGTGTTGTCGAGGTAGAAGAGAGGGGTGATCTGCACCAGGCCGCCGATGGCAACCGTGATCAGCGTGCACACCGCCAGCAGCGTGATGTTGCGTTCTAGTTTCTTGTGGCGTTCGGTCATGCTCATGGCTGTCAGCCCTTATTCGGCCGGAACGGCGCTGGTGGGAGTGTCGACGATCGGACGGTCTTTCTCCGCGTCGTAGGCGGCGTCGCGCATCGGCGCTTCGTCGCGCAGCTTCCCGGCCAGCGTCATCCAGATATTGTAGGTCATCACGAAGGCGCCCGAGAGGTAGAGCAGGCCGCCGAAGGCGCGCAGCACGTACATCGGGAACATCGCGGCGACGCTGTCGGCGAAGGACCAGACGAGATATCCGTCGGGGCCGTATTCGCGCCACATCAGGCCCTGCTGGATCCCGGCGACCCACATGGTGGCAGCGTAGAAAACGATGCCCAAGGTCGCGAGCCAGAAGTGCCAGTTGATCATCCGCAGCGAATACATCCGCTCCCGGCCCCACAGGCGCGGCACGAGGAAGTAGACACAGGCGAAAGTGATCATGCCGTTCCATCCCAGCGCGCCCGAGTGGACGTGGCCGATGGTCCAGTCGGTATAGTGCGACAGGCTGTTCACGCTCTTGATCGAGAGCATCGGCCCTTCGAAGGTGCTCATCCCGTAGAAGGCGAGCGCCATGACCATCATGCGGATGATCGGGTCGGTGCGGATCTTGTCCCATGCCCCGTTGAGGGTCATCAGGCCGTTGATCATGCCGCCCCAGCTTGGCATCCACAGCATGATCGAGAACACCATGCCCAGCGTCTGCGCCCAGTCGGGCAGCGCGGTATAGTGCAAATGGTGCGGACCCGCCCAGATATAGAGGAAGATCAGCGACCAGAAGTGGATGATCGACAGCCGGTAGCTGTAGACCGGGCGTTCGGCCTGCTTCGGCACGAAGTAGTACATCATCGCCAGGAAGCCCGCCGTCAGGAAGAACCCGACCGCATTATGGCCGTACCACCACTGCGTCAGCGCATCCTGAACGCCGGCAAAGGCGCTGTAGCTTTTCGCGCCAAGCAGGCTCACCGGCATGGCGAGGTTGTTGACGATGTGCAGCATCGCAACGGTCACAATGAAGGCGAGATAGAACCAGTTCGCGACGTAGATATGCGGTTCGCGGCGGCGCACGATGGTGCCGACGAAGACGATGAAATAGGCCACCCACACGATGGTCAGCCACAGGTCGACGTACCATTCCGGCTCTGCATATTCGCGCGACTGCGTGACGCCGAGGAGGTAGCCTGTCGCGGCCAGCACGATGAACAGCTGGTAACCCCAGAACACGAAGCGGGCGAGGGCGGGGAAGGCCAGCTGCGCGCGGCAGGTGCGCTGGACGACATAGAAGCTCGTCGCGATCAGGGCATTGCCGCCGAATGCGAAGATCACCGCGCTGGTATGAAGCGGGCGAACCCTGCCGAAATTGAAATAGGGCTCGAAATTGAGCTGCGGGAAGGCCAGCTGCAAGGCGATGAACAGGCCGGCGGCAAGGCCCGCAATGCCCCAGAACATGGTCGCCAGCACGCCCCAGCGAATGGGGTCGTCGTCATATTTCGACGGCGTATCGGGCATCTTGAAGAAGCTGTTGAGCTTGCTCGCGGGGTCGTATCGCGATGCGCTCATCCACATCAGGACGAAGCACACCAGCGCCACGATTACCGCGTGTGCGGCAAAGCCCCCGTCGGCCGCCGTGGCGACGACCACGATCGAGACCAGGAACAGGACAAACCACAGCATTGTGCGGCCTAATGCGGTTTCCGCTTGCATATTACCTCCCGTGCAATCCCTGCGCGCCTAACGTGGCCACCGGGATCCGGCATTGATGTGGATCAAATTTGATGGATTTTTCACGCGGCGACCCTGAGATGGCCTGCGCGGCGATCGAGTTCGTCGACGCGTAGCAGCGTCACTCCGGAGCGGCCCTGCGTCCGGATCAGCCCCTGGTCACGCAGCAGGGTGAACTGGCGGCTGACGGTCTCGATGGTGAGGCCGAGGCTGTCGGCGATATCCCGGCGCGACATCGGCAGGTCCAGCTTCACTTCGGACCCTTCACCGCGCCCGATCCGCTCCGCCATGGAGAGCAGGAAGCTGGACACGCGTTCAAGCGCCGACTTGCGCCCGAGGGTAAGGGTCTTCTCGCGGCTGCGCTGCAGCGACACCGTGCTGCGCTCAAGCAATTGGGTGAGGACCTGCTGGTGCTTTTCGGCAGCCTGCAGGAACTGGGCGTAGGGGAATGTCATGAGGTCGCACTCGACCAGCGCTTCGAGCGTATAGCTGTGCGCGCCATGGGCGGGCAGCGTCAGCAGGTCCCCGGTGAAATGGAAGGCGAGCACCTGCTCGCGATGGTCCGAGGCGTGGGCGACCAGTTTCGTCGCACCGTCGCACAGGAAGACGAGGGTTGGCTCGTCGTCGGGGTAATGCAGCTGCCGGTCCGGTTTCAGGTGGACATGCGAACCGAGCGTGCGGAACAGGCGCACGGTCTCCGGCCCTGTGCGCTTGGGCAGAACGCGGCTTACGAAGCAGTCGAAGGCGTCGGTGCAAGTGTGCATGTACGCCCTATCGCGCGGCGAAAAGCGTATCTCATTGATCCAGATCAAGGAGCGAAATGGAAAGGTGGTGCAGTTGCCTTGCCACGCGATGCAACAACCTGGGCCGCATGGGGTGGCCGCTGCATCGCGCCAAGGAATGCGAAATGAAGAAACTGCTTGCCGGAACCGTCGCGGGGCTCGCGATGCTCGCCATCCCCGCCCAGGCGCAGGCACAGGACGCCAAGGGCGCGATCCAGGTGAAGCTGCTGGGCACGGCCGTGCTTCCCGATGGCAAAATCACCGAGGTGAAAACCGATATCGTCGGACTGCCCGCCGGGACGCAGACCGAGGCCAACGACAATGTCGTGCCGACGCTCGCGATCGAATATTTCGTCTCGCCCAATTTCTCGCTGGAGACGATCTGCTGCATGACGCAGCACGATGTCGACGCCGTCTCGGGCCTGACGGGTGCCGAGCTGGTGTCCGATGCCAAGCTCATCCCGGCGACCGTCACCGCGAAATACCACTTCGACCTCGGCGGTGCGAAGCCCTACGTCGGCGCGGGCGCTACCTATTTCCTCTGGGTGGACGTGGACCCCGGCGAAGCGACCCTGCCGCTGGGTGTGACCAAGACCGATCTGTCGGACGAATTCGGTTTCGTGTTGCAGGCCGGTTTCGATGTTCCGGTCAGTGATAGCGGCCTCGCCTTCAGCGTCGATGCGAAGCGCTATTTCGTCGGCACCACGGCCAGCTGGTACGCAGGCGACACGCTTGCCATCCAGACCGAACACGATCTCGACCCGTGGGTCCTGAGCGCCGGCGTCGCCTACCGCTTCTGACGGGATCGGCCGGCTCTCGCACGCCAGCCGGCCCGCCTTGCGCGGCCTTGCGGGAAGTCCCGCAGGGCCGCGTTTTTTATGCTAGGTCCAAACCTGCGATTCCCGCAGCACCTTGAAGCGTATGCCATGAGTGTTAGGGGCGATTCGATGTTATCCTCGGCCCTTCCGATCCGGTCCCTCTTATTCGCCATCTTCATCCTGATGGCGGGAAGCGGTTTTCTCTCGACCCTCATCGCCATCCGGCTGGAAGAGGCGGGCGCGGCTGCGCTGCTGATCGGTATCGTGGGTACGGGCTATTTCGCAGGGCTCACCTGGGGATCTCTCAAGGTTGAAACGCTGATTGCCCGCATCGGACACATCCGCGCCTTCGCCGCCTTCGTGACCGTCTTTTCGGCCAGCAGCCTGACCTATGCGATCGTCGACTTCCCCTATCTGTGGATCGCGCTGCGGCTGGTGGACGGTTTTGCCATGGCGGGCGTTTTCGTGTGCCTCGAAAGCTGGCTCAACAAGCAGGCCCAGCCGCACAACCGCAGCACGATCCTCGCGGCCTATATGATAGCGCTATATTGCGGGCAGGCCGGCGGCCAGTTCCTCTTGAACCTGGGCGACAATTCGCCGGACCTGCCCTTCATGGTTTCGGCCGTGCTGCTGTCCCTTGCGCTGCTGCCGGTCCTGCTGACCCGGATGGAGCAGCCGCATATCGAACGCACCGTGCCGTTCTCGCTGAAGCGGCTTTATACCGCATCGCCGCTCGGCATCGTCGGCACGCTGACGACCGGCGCCATGCTGGGCGCTTTCTACGCCATGGGTGCGGTTTACGTGCAGCGGATCGGCATGGACCTTTCGCAGGTCGCCTTCTTCACCTTCAGCGTGATCGCGGGCGGCGTGCTGCTGCAATACCCGCTCGGTTTGCTGTCCGACCGGTTCGACCGTCGTAAGGTAATCGTGTGGTGCAGCCTGATTGCGGCGGCGATCTGTGCGGGGCTGGCCCTGCTCGATTTGCCGAACGAGGGGACGATCCTTCTCGGTGCCATGTTCGGCGGCTTTGCCTTCGCGCTCTATCCCCTGTGCGTCGCACACACGAACGATCACCTCGAAGAAGACGAGCGGATCGGGGCGAGCAGCGGCTTGGTGCTGACCTATTCGGCAGGCGCGGTTGCAGGACCGCTGATCGGGTCGACCGCGATGAGCCTTGCCGGACCGGCGGGCCTGTTCTTCGCGATCGGCACGCTGGCGCTGCTCGGCGGTCTGTTCGGCCTCTGGCGGATGGCCGCATCCCCTCCCGTTGCAGCCGACGACCAGCAACCCTTCCAGAGCCTGCCGCGCACATCACCGATGGCCGCGGTGCTCGAATCCGAAGAAGACTGAGGACATTGGCTTGACCGGCTGGCGAGGGTCCCCGAAAGCACCGCCGATGAAAGTGCTCGCTCCAGCTTCTCTCCCGCTATGTGCCGGACTATTCGTGGCGGCAGCCGCTGCCGCATCGCCCGCAATCGCACAGGATGCCGAGGAACCGGTGATCGTCGTCACCGGCGAAGGCCTGGAGGAAACGCCTGCCAGCCCCGCCTACGACACACAGACCATCGAGCGCGAACAGATCGTCTCGGCGCCCTCGGGTCGGATAGAGGACGTGCTGTCCTCGGTCGCGGGGTTCCAGCAATTCCGCCGGTCCGACAGCCGGTCCTCCAATCCCAGCGCACAGGGCGCGACCTTGCGTGCCCTCGGCGGCAATGCGACCAGCCGCGCGCTGGTGCTGCTCGACGGCGTGCCGATGGCCGACCCCTTTTTCGGCTTTATCCCTTTCACCGCGATTGCACCTGAGCGCCTAAGCGAAATCAGGGTGACGCGCGGGGGCGGTGCGGGTTCGTTCGGCGCAGGAGCGCTGGCCGGAACTATCGAATTGGTGAGCGCCGGTGCTGCCGATCTCGACGGGTTCGGCGGCCAGGTCCTCGTCAACGATCGCGGCGGTACGGAAAGCGCGCTGCACGCATCTTCGCAATTGTCCGACGGGTTTGGTGTGATCTCGGCGCGATGGGACCGGGGGCCGGGCTTCTTCACCACGCCGGAGGCGGACCGGGTCGATGCCAGCGCCAAATCGGCTTACGACAGCTGGTCCACTCAGCTTCGCGGAGTTATTCCCGTGGGCGAGGATGCGGAGCTGCAGGTGCGCGGGCTAGTCTATGACGACCGCCGCACCTTGCGCTTCGATGGAGCGGACAGTTCCAGTTCCGGCCAGGATGCCAGCATTCGCCTCGTCGGGCGCGGCGACTGGCAATATGAAGCGCTCGCATACGTGCAGGCGCGCAATTTCACCAATACGGTCATCAGCTCGACGCGATTCGTGCCGGTCCTCGACCAGCGCAACACCCCCTCGATGGGGCTCGGCGGCAAGCTGGAAGTGCGTCCCCCGGTCCAGGACGACCAGGTGCTGCGGCTGGGGGTGGATTACCGCCGCTCCGAGGGCGAGTTGTTCGAAACGGCCATCAGCGCTTTCAGCGGCGCGGTGCGCGAACGCCGCAATGCGGGCGGGACCAATACCGATCTCGGCTTCTTCGTGGAGCATGAATGGCTGCTCGGCCCAATCACGCTGACGGGCGGCGCGCGGGTGGACCGCTATGCGATTTCGGAAGGCTTCTACGAGGCGCGCGATGCTTCGGGCAATATTATCCGCTTGGACCGCTTCGAAGATCGCTCCGGATGGCAGGATTCCTATCGCGGCGGGGTGTTGTTCAGGGCTTCCGATGCCTTGCGCTTGCGAGCAGCGGCCTACACCGGCCTGCGCCTGCCTACGCTGAACGAGCTTTACCGGCCCTTCGTCGTCTTCCCGGTCACGACCAATGCCAACGCTTCCCTGCGGAACGAGCGGCTGGAAGGCGTCGAGGCAGGGTTCGACCTGACCCCGGCAGAGGGCGTGGAACTGTCGGCAACGGTTTTCGACAACAAGGTCGAAGGGGCAATCGCGAATGTCACTCTCGATGCCACCACCCGCCAGCGCCAGAATATCGACGAGATCAGGGCGCGCGGGGTGGAGGTTTCCGCTGGCCTGTCCCTCGACACGCTGCGCTTCGATCTCTCGCTCGCCTATACCGATGCCGAGGCACGCGATGCAGGCGCCGCTTTCGACGGTAACCGGCCTGCACAAACGCCGCGCTGGGCGGGCGGAGCGACGCTTAGCTGGCGGCCCGCGACGGACTGGCTGCTGGCAGCATCCCTGCGCCACACCGGCGACCAGTTCGAGGACGATCTCGAGACCGACCTCCTGCCCGCCACGACCACCTTCGGGGTTTACGCGCAGGTGCCCGTGACCAGGAGCCTTGCCGTGGTGCTGCGCGGCGAAAACCTGTTCGACGAGGAAATCGTGACCCGAAACCAGGGCGGCTCCATCGACCTCGGTGTGCCGCGGACCGTCTGGGCCGGCATCAAGCTGGACCTGTAGAATGCAGAATGTGACGAGAGGTTTGCCCAAGTGACTACCCAGCCATCGCTTCCCAATCGCTTTCGTTCCTGGCTCTTCGCGCCCGGCGATAGCGAGCGCAAGATGACCAAGGCGGCAGAGGGCGAGGCGGACATCGTCATCTTCGACATCGAGGACGCTGTTGCCGAAGACGCAAAGCCTGCCGCGCGCGAGGCCATTCGCGCCTTCCTGCTGGCGCGCAGCGAAGAGGAGCGGACGCGTCTGTGGGTGCGGGTCAACCCGCTCGACGGACCGCACACGGCAGACGACATCGCCGCAATCCTGCCCGGCAGGCCGGGCGGGATCATGCTGCCAAAATCGCGCGGGCGGCACGATGTGGAGGCGCTCGATGCGCTGATGACGCCGCTGGAAATGGAGCTCGGGATCGAACCGGGCTCGACCCCGGTAATCGCGCTGGTGACCGAAGTCGCCGCCGCCATGTTCACGACCGGCGATTATGCGGGTGCCCCGCGGCTCGCGGCGATGACCTGGGGGGCAGAGGACCTCGCCGATTCCATCGGTGCCATGTCGAACCTTGGCGAAGACGGGGCCTATACCTTCACCTATGAACTGGCGCGCAGCCTGACGTTGCTCGGCGCTGCGGCGGCCGGTATCCCGGCTATCGAGACCATCGACGGCGATTTCCGCAACCTCGAAGGCCTCAAGGACCGCGCGCAGAAAGTGCGCCGCGACGGCTATCGCGGGATGCTGGCGATCCACCCGGCGCAGGTCCCGGTCATCAACGAGGCATTCTCGCCCAGCGCCGAGGAAATCGCCGAGGCACGCGAAATCGTGGCGCTGTTCGACGCGAACCCGGGGGCAGGGACCATCGGCCATAACGGCAAGATGCTGGATCGCCCGCACCTCTCCCGCGCGCGCCAGCTGCTGGCGCAGGTCGAAGGCTAGGCCGTAAGCTTCGCCACTTCGGCAAGCACGGTTTCGGCATATTCCGAGCGGCAGATCAGCAGGTCCGGCATGTAGGTGTCGGCCTGGTTGTAGACGAGCGGACTGCCGTCGATCCGGCTGGCGTGTAGGCCATGGGCGAGGGCAACCGCTACGGGCGCGGCGCTATCCCATTCGTACTGGCCGCCGGTGTGGAGATAGATTTCCGCTTCGCCGCGCACCACGGCCATGGCCTTGGCTCCGGCAGACCCCATCGGCACAAGCTCCGCGCCAAGCGCTTCGGCGACAGCCATCGCCTCAGCTGCGGGGCGCGTGCGGCTAACGACCATGCGGGGCTTTGCGGCCATTTCGGGCAGTTCGCCCGGTTTGCCCGTGCAGAGCACCTTGCCGAGGCCGGGCAGGGCGACTGCACCCACTTCAGGCCTGCCATCCACGCACAGCGCGACGTGGACCGCCCAGTCGCTACGCTCCTCTCCGTATTCGCGGGTGCCGTCCACCGGGTCCACGATCCACACGCGCTCTTTGGACAGCCGTTCGCTGGTGTCCCTGCTCTCTTCGGACAGGAGACCGTCGTCGGGGCGCTGGTGACGCAGGGCGTGGCACAGGAACTGGTTCGCGGTTTCGTCGCCGGCATTGCCCAGCGCCTTGCCTTCGAACATGCCGCTCGCGCGCACTTCCAGCAGGATCTTGCCTGCGCATTCGGCGAGGTGGGCTGCCAGTTCGGCGTCGGTCATGCAAAATCCCGTCAGTGAAAACCAGTTCGGGGGCCGCATGGCAGACCGAAGCCTCCATGCGAACCCCCGAAAGTGCCGGTCATTGCCGGTATCAGGCTACGGCAGGCCTTCTTGCGAAGATGCCATAACAAGCAATTACGGCGTAACACACGATCGGAATGATCATCGCCAGTGCCAGATTGCCGCCGGTTGCGTCGGCGACAACGCCGTAGAGCAAGGGAACCACCGCGCCGCCGAAGATTGCGACGTTGATGATGCCCGACCCATCAGCCGCGCGCGGACCGAGCTTTTCGCAGGCCAGCGAGAAGATGGTCGGGAACATGATCGAGTTCATCAGGCCGACTGCCAGCAGAGAGAAACCTGCCAGTTCCCCAGTGCTGTTCGTAGAAAGGAGGATCAGCAAGATCGCCATCGTCGCGTTGAAGGCGAGAATCTTGCCCGGCGAAAAAATGCGCAGGAAATAGCTGCCGATGAAACGGCCCACCATCGCGCCGCCCCAGTAGAGCCCGATCATCCATTCGACTTCATTTGATTCGAAACCGAAAAGGCCATTGAGGAAAGAAGTGACCGGGCCGCCATTGGCCATTACGCTCTCTTGGGTGAGGTAGTTGATAACGACTGAGCCAATCGCGACTTCGCCGCCGACATAGAGGAAAATGCATAGCGCGCCGAAACCGAAGCGCGTGCGCTTAATCAGATCGTTGTCGTACAGCCAGACTGCGGGCGCGAGGCAGATGAGCGCCAAGCCGACCAGAGGGCTGAACTGCAGGGCGATCACCCCGCCGATTGCGGCAATCGCGAGGCCCATTCCGTAACGCTTGTTGGTCACGAATGCGGAATCGCCCATGATTTTCGGATCGTGCGGCAAGCGGTTGCGAAACGACCACACTGCCAGAGCCACGATACCGATCAGGCCGGCAACGCCCAGATAGCCCTTCCAGATCGCTTCGCTTTCGGCTTGGCGATACTCGACCAGCGCTTGGCCGGACAGTTGATCGGCCGTCACCGTGGCAAGGCTGCCGAGGATCACGATCGTACCCACGATCGGGAAAACCGTCGTGCCGAGTGAATTGAATGCCTGCGCGAAGGTCAGGCGACTGTGGGCAGTCGATGGCGGCCCAAGCAGGCTGATCAGCGGATTCGCGACGACCTGCACGATGACCACGCCGCTGGCCAGCACGAAAAGCGCGAGCAGGAAGATACCGTATGTCGCAGTCTGACTAGCAGGAATGAAGAGAAGGCAGCCGACCATCATGGTCACGAGGCCCGCTACCGCCCCGCGCATATAGCCCAGCTTCTTGACCAGTTTCGCTCCGGGTATGCCGATTATGAAATAGGCCATGAAGAAGCAGAACTGCACCAACATCGCTTCGGTCCAGCTGAGCGTGAAAAGCTCTTTCAGCTTCGGAATGATGACGTCGTTGAGCGACGTGATCCCGCCAAAAATGAAGAACAGTCCGAAAACGAAGTAGTTCAAGCCCGGCGCATGTACCGGCGCGCGGTCATCCTCGATCGGATTTGGATCGGTGCTTGACGCAACGTCAGGTGCCAAAGCCATTCAATTTTCTCCCCTATGATCGCCGGTCAAACGCCGTGCGACCCGTTATCCCTATCGGTGTGCCAGCACTGAGCCGCCACGCAAAGCAAATACGAATGCCCGTCAGAACGAGCAGTCGGTCCCCTCTGCAAATTCTTCGCGCACGATCGATCCGATATTGATCGTGAAATCGCCTTCGGAACCCAGTGCCAGCGTCGGGCCGAGATCCGTCGCGCAGGCCGAAGTGATGATCATCTCGCGATAACCCTTGCCTGCCGCGACAGACAGTTGCTGCGTGATGTCGAGCGGTTCGCCCGAGCCGACCTTGACATAGAAAGGCGCGAGCGGCCGGTTTTCGACTTCGTAGACGATGCGATAGCCATAGCCATCGTCGCCGTCCCCCTGGACCAGCTCGAGGATGGAGCCTGCGCTGAACGTAAGCTCGCGCGCATCTTCCTGAGCAGTGCGGTCGATCCCGCGGGCGGTGATGCCGCCTGCCGAGCCGCGCAGGTTGTCGAGCTTGCCGGTTGCCGTGTTGGCGAGCACGCCGTCGGCCAGGCGGCCGCTGACATACCAGTCCTTGGCGGCGCCCTGTTCGAGCGGGGCGCAGGTTTCGTCGAGGGTCGGCAATGCGCTGGTGTCTGCCAGCGTGCGGCCATAACCCACGGTGAACAGCGCCCCGTCGGGCCCGTTGAGCGGACCGAAATCGCACGTGGCGGGCCAGCTGAAACCGAGCTTGCCGGTCGCGGGCATTGCGCCGGTGAGCACGTCGGCAATGCCTGCACCTTCGCCGCCCGGAAGCCAGGATGCCACGAAGGCATCGGCGATGTTGAGTTCGCGGTTCATCCACATGGGACGCCCCGAAAGGAAGACGGCCACGGTCGGCACGCCTTCGGCCTTGAACTTGCGCAGCAGTTCGAGCCCTTCGGTGTCCGGGAAGCCGAGGTGCTTCCGGTCGCCCGCGAATTCCGCATAGGGTTCTTCGCCGAACACCACGACTGCAACGTCGGGCTTGGCCGTGTAGCTACCGTCCTGCGACAGCGTGGCGCTACCGCCGCTCGCTTCGACGGCGCTTTCGAGACCCGACCAGATCGAGGTCGCGCCCGGGAAATTCGCGTTGGTCAGGTCGCCGCCGCCCTGCCAGGTCAGCGTCCAGCCACCCGAAGCCTGCGCGATGCTGTCGGCAGCGCTACCGGCGACGAGGACATTAGCCCCTTCCTTCAGGGGGAGGACTCCGTTGTTGGTCAGGATAACCTGCGACTTGGCGACCGCTTCGCGCGCGATGGCGCGGTGTTCGGCAGAGCCCAGCAGCGCATAATTGCCTGCGTTCGGACGGTCGGAAGGCTTCACGAACTCGTCCAGCAGCCCTGCGCGCATCTTCATGCGGAGCACCCGGCCCACGGCTTCGTCGAGGCGCGCCATCGGGATCGTGCCGTCTTCGACCTGTGCGACCAGCGTTTCGAGCAAGCCCTTCCAGTCGTCGGGGACCATGTAGATGTCGAGACCGGCAAGCAGCGACTGCGGGCAATCGGTGTTGGTGCAGCCCTTGACCTGTCCGTGGCCGTTCCAGTCGCCGACCACCAGGCCGTCGAAGCCCAGTTCGCCGCGCAGGAAATCGGTCAGCAGCGCTTCGTTGCCGTGCATCTTTCGACCGTTGACCGAGTTGAAGCTGGCCATGATCGTTTCGACACCGGCGTCGATCGTTGCCGGATAGGGATAGGCGTGCAGCGCCTTCAGATCCTCGATGTCGCCGTTCACTTCGCCCTGGTCGACACCCTGGTCGGTCCCGCCATCGCCGAAGAAGTGCTTGGCGGTGGCAATGACGTGGCCAGCGCCCAGACGGTCGGGATCGCCCTTGGCGCCCTGCAGGCCCTCTACCAGCGCTGCGCCGAGCGGGGCGACGATCTTCGGATCTTCGGAATAGCTTTCGTAGGTACGGCCCCAGCGGTCGTCGCGCGCGACGGCCACGGTGGGCGAGAAGTTCCAGTCGATGCCGGTGACTTCGATCTCGACGGCCGTAGCATGGCCGATCCGGCGCAGCAGGTCGGCATCGCGGGTCGCGCCAAGGCCGATATTGTGCGGGAAGATCGTGGCCTGGACGACATTGGTGTGGCCGTGGACGGCGTCCGTGCCCCAGATGGTCGGGATGATCGGTTCGCCGTTTTCTTGCGGCTGGACCGAGGCAAGATACATCTCGTCGGCATAGCGAAGCCATTCGGAAGCCGGGGCGAATTCATCGCCATAAGGGCCGCCGTTGCCACCATTGAGATAGCTGCCGAAACGATAGCGACGCATGTCTTCGGGCGTGAAGGAGTTGATCTGCGGCTGGATCAGCTGCGCGACCTTGCGTTCAAGGCTCATGCGCGAAAGCAGGTCGGCGACACGGGCGTCTTCGGACACCTCGGCGACTGCCACTGGGGTGGTTTCGACCTCTGCCGGGATTGCCGAACAGCCGGCCAGGGCAAGGGCCGCCGCCGATGCCGTCCAAAACGCCTTCTTCATTGTGTCCCTCCGCGTCCTCTTTTAATTGAGAACGTTATCAATTGTGAGAAGTGACACGACTGAAAAGGAAAATCAAGCCATCAGATTCAACGCCTGGCTGTGAGGAGGAGCACGGTCGCGAGGGCTGCCAGTCCTGCCAGAAGCAGGAACAGCGCATCGAAGCCGAACAGGGGCACAAGCGCCAGCGTCAGCCACGGCATGATGAGGCTGGGCACGGTGTTCGTCAGGTTGAAGATGCCGAGGTCGCGGCCGCGTGTCGCGGGCTTGGGCAGGAACCGCAGGGTCTGGCTGGAATGGAGCGCCAGGAACACGCTGGTGGCCAGGCCGAAAACAACATAGCCGAAAATCGCGCTCGCCAGCGTGTCGGCGAGCCCCATGATGACCAAACCTGCCGCGCCTACCCCCGATCCGATTGCCAGCGGCAGGAGGGGCCTGTCGTTGCGGTCGGACCAGCGCCCGGCAAGCATCGCCAGGGGTATCGACAGGCCCAGCACGAGGGTGAAGACCGTTGCGGTCCGGTTGTCGCCGAAATCGGCGTCGATCGTTGCGAACCATACTAGCAGATAGGCGAACAGCGCGGCCTCGGCGATCTGGACGAGCAGGCGCGCGAGCCACATCCGGGCTACCGTGCTCCGCGGCTGCCTGCGCGCCGCCGCCGCGTCGCTTTCGCTCGCTGCTGGTGCAGCGGTGAGATGCGGCATGGCGACCGGCTTTCCGAAGAGGATGACCGGCAGCACGCATAGCGCCACGATCGCTGCGACCAGGCTCAGGCGCGCATCGGCATCCGCTACACCGGGGATTGTGACAAGCGCGCCGGATAGCGCGCCCAGCGCAGGGGCGAAGGCGAGCAGGCCGCCAAGCTTGCCTTTCTGTTCATCAGGCACGCAGTCGCCCGCCCAGGCGGCAAGGGGGGCGAGCATCATGTTGAGGCCGATCTGCCAGACCACGATGAGGCCGAGCAGCTCGGCCGCGCTGTCCGTCCTGCGCACGCCGACAAGCAAAACCGATGAAAGCGTAAGCCCGGCCAGGATCCATCCGCGGCGATTGCGCGTGATATCGCTGAGCCAGCCGAATGCGATGTTCGAAATGCTCGCCGAAATGGCCCCGGCGAACGCAATGTAGGCCAGGGCGCCGATCGTATCAGTCGCCTCCAGCTCGCCCACCCGCACCGGGAGAAGCAGGGTCAGGAAGGGCACATAGGCGACGGCACCGCCTGCCGCTGCCAGCGCGTAAAGCCACAGGAAGCGGCTGGTCTGCCGGTGACGGGTGTCGCCTGGTTCCATCCGGTCAGGCGGGAGCAGGGCCGGTCGATCCACGAACGACCAATTCGCCCTTCACGCGGACCGGCTCGGTCGGGAGCTGGCCCTTCTTGGCGTCGATCAGCAATTCGACCGCCCGCGATGCCGTTGCGGCAATCGGCTGGTCGACCGCGGTAAGGGGCGGCTGCGTAAACCGCACGATCGGCGAATTGTCGAAGCTGATGACCGAAAGGTCTTCGGGAATCCGCAGGTCCATTTCCCTTGCCACTTGCATGGTGGCGAAGGTCATCTGGTCGCTGCTGGCGATGATCGCCGTAGGGCGCTCGGGCCGGGAAAGCAGCTTTCGTGCCGCCTCGATCCCGCTGTCGAACCCGAAGTCACCGCGTTCGCACAGGCCATCGGTCGGAAGCTTCGCTGCGAACATGGCTTCCTTCCACCCGGCGATGCGCCAGTCGGAAAGACTGAATTCGGACGGGCCGGCGATGAAGCCGATCCTTTCGTGGCCGAGGTCGAGCAGGTGCTCCGTCGCGATCCGCGCGTTGTGCGTATCGCCCATGGTCATGGGGATGCCCGGACCCGGATCGGTCGAGCCGATCCGCGCAAACGGTATGCCGCGTTCGGCGAGAAGGCCGGTGATCAGCGGATTGCCGGAGTGCGGCGGGGTCAGGATGACGCCATCGGGCTGCAGGGCCGCGATGGCCGCGCCCAGTTCGCGCTCGACATGGTCGTTATGTGTATCGACCAGCTCGATCAGCATGCGGTAGCCGTGCTCGGCACAGGTCAACATGCCGCCCAGCAGCATCTGGTCGACCCAGTCGCGGCCTTCGCGCGCACGCCAGTCGGCGATGGTAAGGTCGCGGTCGTTGATCGCGAGAATGAGGTAGGAGCGCGAGCCGCTCATCCGCTGGGCCGCGATGGAGGGGACATAGCCGAGCTTGTCGATGCTCGACTGTACCCGCTCCTTCATGGCCGGCCGGACATTGGGCTCGTTATTGATGACGCGGCTGACGGTCTGGAGCGAAACCCCAGCATCTGCTGCCACGTGCTTGATGGTCACGGCCTGACGGCGCCTGCCCATAACGAAACCCCCGAATGGTCAATTGGATATCGACCGGTCCACAGCCAACCTAATCCTGGCGGTCAGGATTTGGAATGGTCCGGTTGCGTTTTTCAATAGAGGAAAGACAAACGGGCCCCGGTTTCGCAACCGGGGCCCGTGGTGTTTTCCTGCCTTCAACCCCGGTACTTAGAAATTGAACCGGGCGAGGAAGGTGTAACGGCGGTCGTTACGGAACGCGTTGCTGATGAAGCGCGTGCCATCGTAGTCGACCACGGTCGAGAGCTTGGTCACTTCGTCGAGCAGGTTCACGCCCTGCACGCCGATCTTCAGGTTCTCGTTGACCGTGTAGAAGATCGATGCGTCCAGCTGGCCGCCCGCTTCCTGGAAGGTCGGCGAGAACGGGAAGAGATCGTCTCGCGGCGTAACCAGGAATTCGCTGCGCCAGTTGTAGGCGGCACGGGCCGAGAACGGTCCCTTCTCGTAGAAGATCACACCGTTGATTGTGTGTTCGGAGAAACCACGCAGCGGCAGCTGTGCCTGGAACGGACCGACGTTCTGCGGCGAGGCACCGTCGGCGACCGAGGGGTTGCCGATGTCCGACAGGGTCGGGTTCGTGAAGTCGCCGGCATCGATGTAGGTGTAGGAAGCCTGCACCCCGAAGCCGTCAAGCGGACCCGGCAGGAAGTCGAACTTGTGCTGGTAAGCCAGTTCGAAGCCCTTGAGCGTGCCGTCGTAATCATTGGCAGGGCCAGTGATGATGACGTCAGCCGTCGTGCCGCTTTCCGCGGTATAGGTCTGCAGACCCGTACCCTGGTCGATCAGGCCGGTGATATCCTTGATGAAGAAGGCCGCCGTAAGCGAGCCGACTTCGGCAAAGTACCATTCCGCCGAGACGTCGTAGTTCCACGATTCGACCGGGCGAACGCCGCGGTTACCCGTGGTGATCGAGAGCAGCGGACCGCTGTCGACACGGCCGCTGAAGCCGAACACGCCGCCCGCACTGAAGTTGTTCAGGTCGGGACGGACGATCCCCTTCGAGACCGCGCCGCGAAGGACGAAGCCGGTGCCGGTGTCGAGCCTGATGTTGAAGCTCGGCAGCCAGTGGTCGAAGGTGATGTCGCGGTTGTCGCGGATGACTTCGCCAGTGAACAGCGAGGCGTATTCGGCCAGGCGTGCACCTTCCAGATCGCAATAGAGGATCTGCGGACCGAATGCGGACCCCGTGTCGGGATCGATCGGCGCGTCCGGCGGCAGGACCGGGCAGGAGCCGGAGATTTCGTCCGGCTGGACGATACCGTCGCCGTTGCCGCCGTTCGCGACCGCATCGAATTGCGCCGGATCGGGGAATGCGACCAGCGCATCGGTACGAACGAGCGTGTCCGCATAGCGAAGGCCGATGTTACCACCGATCGACCAGCCATTGTCGAAGTCCATGCCGTAATCGACACGGGCATAGGCAGCGGTGGTCGTTTCGGCGACGTCGGAGATTTCGGACGGGCAGAACGGGTCGCACTGGACGACGCGGCCGTCGAGCAGCGTGCGCTCGCGGCCGTTCACGCCGAGGTTAAAGCGTTCCGGCGTCTGCGAGAAGGTCGTGATTTCGTCCCACTGGCCGTCGATCACGCCATCGAGGTAATCCTGCAGGAAGTCGTCGCCGCCGTAGAACCAAGCTTCGCCGCCCGGGATCGGGGTCGCGACTTCGCCGCGCTGGAAACCGTCCGCGAAGGGCGAACGCAGCTGCGAGTAGTTCGGGAATTCATCCGTGAACGCACCGCCGGCGATCGCGAATTCCTGTCCGTCGAGGCCGGTATAGAAACGACCCGGGGTGAAGCCGGGCTGGCCCCAATCGTAGGAGATCGTGCCAGCGCCGCCCGGATTACAGCCCGGACCTTCGCCCCACGGCGCACAGCCGCCACGGCCGGCCCACGGAGCCGACAAATTGCCCCAGGTGCTAAAGTTGGTGTTGCGCGTCGTCCGCTCACGAGCAGCCCAGCGAGCACCGAAGCGGGCCTTCTTGAAGAAGCCGTCGTCGCTGATGTCGTATTCGAAATCGCCACGCAGGCTGAACATGTCGGCATCGTTGTCTTCACGGCTGTCGAGACCGAACCAGTAATAGGTGTAGAAGCCCGAGCTGAAGTAGTCTGCCGGTGCGCCAAGCGGAGCGATGAACTGGACGTTCGGCGTTTCGCCGGAAAGGTCCAGATCGATGTCGGCCCAGGTGCTCATCGCGCCGAAAACGGAATCGCGGGTCAGGTCCGACTTGATGTACTGCGCTTCGAAGTTACCGCGGAAACGATCCGAGAAGATCGTGTCGATATCGAACGAGATATCCTGAGTGACGCTCTTGGTGTCACGCAGGAAGCGCAGGCTGTCCATCGGGATGCCGCCGAGGCCGAAGGGCGTTGCATAGGCATCGCCGACATTGTCGGTGAGGATGCCGCTGACGAACTTGCCGTCTTCGAACTGCCAGTTGCTGTCCGACCGCGGTTCGGGCGAGGAGACGCCATCGTCCATGCGGCCGATCAGGGCGAATTCCTCGGTCGAGAAAGTCGTTTCCGAACGCAGGTATTCCAGCGTCATAAGGAGGCCGCCGTCGAGCGTTTCGAACTGGGCGACACCCGAGATCGCTTCGCGGTCGCGGTCGAGGTCGGTGGTGCGAACGCCGGCGTACTGCGGCACCAGGACGGAGCCGGAGGGCGGGAATTCATTGGGCTGGTAGTTCGGTTCGTCACCGAAACCGCCGGAATTGAGGTCGAATACGCGCTGGCATCCGCCGCTCAGGTCGGCCGGACGGTAGCAGGGATCGATCGCCTGCGAGGAGTCCGTGCGGCTCTTGAGCTTCGAGTTCGAGTAGCTCAACTGGACGCCGAACGTGCCGTGCGCGCTGTCGAACGTGTCCGAAACCAGCAGGTTGTAGGTCGGCGACCACTTTTCACGCAGGTCGCCATAGTTCGCTTCGATCGAGCCGGCGACATTGAGGCCGGGGTTGTCGAGCGGCTTGCGCGTGACGAGGTTGACGAGGCCCGAGATCTGGCCCTCGATCATGTCTGCGGTAACGTTCTTGAAGACTTCGACGCGGCCGACGAGTTCGGGCGATACGTCTTCGAAGCTCAGGCTGCGGCCACCGGTCGCGGAGAAGATGTCACGACCGTTGAGTTCCGAACGGCCGAAATTGTCGGGCAGGCCGCGGATGATGACGCCGGTGCCTTCGACGGAGAAGCGGGTCGGGTCGGAGGTTTTCTCGAAGCGGCCAATGTTGACGCCGGGGACGCGCTGCAGCGCTTCTGCGACCGAACGGTCGGCCAGTGCGCCGATGTCTTCTGCGGTGATGACGTCGACGACGGTGTCGGCGCGTTCCTTGAAGTCCTGCGCGCTGCGCAGCGAAGCAGCGATACCGGTAACGATGATGACGTTATCCTGGTCGAGCTCTTCCGGAGTGCCGCCGGCACTTTCTTCGGTGAGATCTTCATCCGCATCCTGTGCGAAGGCGGGCTGCGCGGCGACGAGCGCAAGGCTCGACGCGGTCGTCAGTGCGGCAATCCGGCGCCCGAACGTGGCGCCACCTGTTTTGGTGCGAGACATGTATCCTCCCTGGTCCCAAGCGATATGTCAGGACGAATCCTGCATTCATTCTGTCATATATCGCCACTTGTTAGCGTTCACAACATACAATATGAACGTTCACAACAATCGTGGCAGACTGGCAACAGCTGCCCTTTGCTGGCATGGGGTCTCAATGGCTATCGAACACATCGTTATCGTCGGTGGTGGCACCGCAGGCTGGATGGCTGCAGCCGCCCTTTCGCGCATCCGTGACGGACGAAACCTGAAGATCACGCTGATCGAATCCGAGCAGATCGGTACGGTCGGCGTGGGCGAGGCAACGATCCCACCGTTCGTGGAATTCAACCAGGCGCTGGAAATCGACGAGCGCGAGATGCTTTCGGCGACGCAGGGCACGTTCAAGCTGGGCATCCAGTTCAGCAATTGGGGCCAGGTCGGCGAAAGCTACATCCACCCCTTCGGCAATTACGGCTACGACCTTGGCGGCATCAATTTCCACCAGGTCTGGCACGCACTTCGCCAGCGCGGCGACAAAAGGCCCCTGCAGGCCTTCAATCTCGAAACGATGGCGGCCTATTTCGGGCGTTTCTCGCGCACGCAGGACTACAACCGCGACGACCTGCCGCCGATGAATTATGCCTATCACATCGACGCCACACGCTATGCCGGGTTCCTGCGCCAATATGCGGAGAAGCGCGGGGTGGTGCGCCAGGAAGGGCGCGTGGAAGATGTTTCGCTGCACGGCGAAAGCGGCTTTGTTAAGTCGGTTACCCTCCAGAGCGGCCAGACGATCGAGGGCGATTTTTTCGTCGACTGTTCGGGCTTTCGCGGCTTGTTGATCGAGCAGGCGCTCGAGACCGGCTACGAAGAATGGACGCATCTGCTGCCATGCGACCGCGCAGTGGCACTGCCGTGCAATCGCGACGACGGGTCTCCGCCTCCGCCATTCACCAAGGCGACGGCGCATTCGGCAGGCTGGCAGTGGCAGGTCCCGCTCCAGCACCGCAACGGTAACGGACACGTCTATTGCAGCGAGTTCATGTCCGATGACGAGGCGCACGACATCCTGGTCAAGAACCTCGCCGGCAAGCCGACGGCGGAACCCAACTTTCTGCGCTTCGTGACGGGGCGGCGGAAGAAGTTCTGGAACAAGAACGTCGTCTCCATCGGCCTTGCATCGGGCTTCATGGAGCCGCTGGAATCGACTTCGATCCATCTCATCAACACGGGCGTCAACAAGCTGATCGCGCTGCTTTCGCTCGACGGGGTCAATGAGGCGCAGATCAGCACCTACAACCGGATCACGCGCAAGGAATACGAGCGGATCCGCGACTTCCTCGTCCTGCACTACAACGCAACGCGCCGGAACGATTCGCCATTTTGGGACCATGTCCGCACCATGGAAGTGCCGGATACGCTCACCGAGAAGGTCGAGATATTCAAGGCGAATGGCCAGGTCCTTCGCGAAGAGGACGAGCTTTTCACCACCACCAGCTGGGCGGCAGTCATGATGGGGCAAGGCATCTCGATGGTCGGCAACAGCCCGATGGCCGACAATGTCGCAACGCAGATGGCGGGCGAGGTCGACGAGATGGAGAAATCCATCCGCTGGCTGGTCGAAAGAATGCCGGGTCACGGCCAATACATCCAGAAATACGGCCCCGCTCCGGCGTAATCCTTGCCCTTGGCCACGGCGCGGGTTAGCGCTCACCGGCAATGTTCGACCCGCAGGCTTTCCGCAGCGCTCTCGGCTCCTTCGTAACCGGCGTCACCATCGTGACGACGCGGGACGAGAGCGGGCGCCCCATCGGCCTGACGGCGAACAGCTTCAACTCGGTCAGCCTCGATCCGCCGATGGTGCTGTGGAGCCTGTCGCTGCATTCGGGGAGCCTGCCGGTCTTCCGCGAGGCGAAGAGCTGGGCCGTACACGTGCTCGCCGCAGACCAGCAGGCCATGTCGGATCGCTTCGCCCAGCCGGGACAGGACAAGTTCGACGGGCTGGAGGCGGCGGACGGGCCGGAAGGCGCGCCGCTGATCGAAGGGTACGCCGCGCGCTTCGGATGCCGGGCGCGGTTCGAATACGAGGGGGGCGACCATGCCATTTTCCTTGGCGAAGTGGTCGATTTCGAACGCCGCGATGCAGAGCCGCTGATCTATCATTCGGGCAATTACGGCCGCGTAATGCGCTCTCCCACCGGCGAAGACCTGGAGCATGAAGGCCTGGCCGAGAAAACTTCCGGCGGTCTTGCCCTTACGGAACGCGGGGCGGAACTGATGGAAGCGCTCCAGCGCCTGTCGAAGCGCTAGACTCGGCTCTCTCGCCCCGATACCGGTTGCGAAAAGCAACCAGCAGGAGAGGCAGCCATCATGAAAACGCGCATCACCGAAATGTTCGGCATCGAACATCCGATCATCCAGGGCGGCATGCATTATGTCGGCTTTGCGGAAATGGCGGCGGCGGTTTCCAATGCGGGCGGCCTCGGCATCATCACCGCGCTGACGCAGGGCACTCCGGAAAAGCTGGCGAACGAGATCGCGCGCTGCAAGGACATGACCGACAAGCCGATCGGCGTGAACCTGACCTTCCTGCCGACGGTCAATGCGCCCGACTATCCGGGCCTCGTGCGCACGATCATCGAAGGCGGCGTGAAGATCGTGGAAACGGCCGGCAACAACCCGGCGCAGGTCCTGCCCTTCTTCAAGGATGCGGGCGTCAAGGTGATCCACAAATGCACCAGCGTGCGCCACAGCCTCAAAGCCCAGTCGATCGGCTGCGATGCGGTCAGTGTCGACGGGTTCGAGTGCGGCGGCCACCCGGGCGAAGACGATATCCCGAACATGATCCTGCTCCCGCGCGCTGCGGACGAGCTGGAAATCCCCTTCGTCGCCAGCGGCGGCCAGGCCGATGCCCGCAGCCTCGTCGCCAGCCTCGCCATGGGCGCGGACGGCATCAACATGGGCACGCGCTTCATCGCCACCAAGGAAGCGCCGGTGCACGAAAACGTGAAGAAGGCCATCGTCGCGGCGAGCGAGCTCGACACCCGCCTCGTGATGCGTCCGCTGCGCAACACCGAGCGCGTGATGACCAACGACGCGGTCGAGGAACTGCTCGAAATCGAAAAGCAGAAAGGCGACGATCTCAAGTTCGAGGACATCATCGAACAGGTCGCGGGCGTCTATCCGCGGATCATGACCGAAGGCGACATGGATGCAGGCGCATGGTCGTGCGGCATGGTCGCGGGGCTCATCAACGACATCCCGACTTGTAAGGAACTGATCGACGGCATCATGGCCGATGCGGACAAGATCATCCGCCAGCGCCTTGCCGGTTTCCTCGAAGCGTAAGGGCCGCCGCCATGCTCGATACAGCCAGACGCTTCGCCTATAACGAAGACCACGAGGCCTTCCGCGATACGGTTCGCAGGGTCTTTGCCGAGCACATGACCCCCTTCCTCGACAAGCACGAGGAAGAGGGCATCGTGGGGCGTGAAGCATGGAAGGCGCTGGGCGAGGCAGGAATGCTGTGCCCCACCGTGGCCGAAGAGAACGGCGGCCTCGGCCTCGATTTCGGCTTCAACTGCGTGATCGCCGAGGAACTGAGCTACCTCGGCTCATCCGCGGGTTTCACCCTGCAGAACGACATTACCGTCAACTACTTCGAACGGCTCGGCACGGACGAGCAGAAGAAGAAGTACCTTCCCGGCATGGTGTCGGGCGACATCATCACTGCCATCGCCATGACCGAGCCGGGTGCGGGTTCCGACTTGCAGGGCGTGCGCACCACCGCGGTCCTCGACGGCGACGAATGGGTCATCAACGGGTCGAAAACCTACATTACCAACGGCCAGAATGCCGATGTCGTGATCGTGGTCGCGAAGACCGATCCTTCACAAGGCGCAAAGGGCACCTCGCTGATTCTGGTGGATGCCGGCACTCCCGGTTTCGAGCGCGGGCGCAATCTCGACAAGATCGGCCAGCACGCTGCAGATACCTCGGAACTGTTCTTCCAAGACTGCCGCGTGCCCAGGGACAATCTGCTCGGCGGGGAAGGGCGCGGCTTCATCCACCTGATGGAGGAACTGCCGCAGGAACGCCTCTCCATCGCGGTCGGCGCGCAGGCCGGTGCCCAGCGCGCCTTCGACGAAGCGGTCGCCTTCACCAAGGACCGCAAGGCGTTCGGCAGGACGGTGTTCGAATTCCAGAACACGAAGTTCGTGCTCGCCGATCTTGCTGCCAAGCTGCAGGTCGGCTGGGCCCATCTCGACTGGGCGATCCTGCGCCATCTCGAAGGCAAGCTGACCACGGACGAAGCCAGCGCGGCGAAGCTGTGGCACACGGACCTGCAATGGGAATGCTGCGACAAGGCCCTGCAACTGCATGGCGGTGCCGGTTACATGAACGAATATCCCATTGCCCGCCTGTGGCGCGATGCCCGCGTCCAGCGCATTTACGGCGGCACGAACGAAATCATGAAGGAAGTCGTGAGCCGCGCGATCTGAGGAGAATAGCATGACCGACCCGCTGGATTTTTCAGGCAAGAGCGTCCTCGTGATCGGGGGGACGAGCGGGATCGGCAACGGTATCGCTCACGGTTTTCGCGATCACGGCGCGGACGTCCACGTCACCGGCACGCGCGCGAAAGCGGAGGATTATGCCGAGGCCGACGGCAGCGTCATGGAAGGGCTGACCTTCCATTCGCTCGACGTCAGCGACCGCGATGCCGTCGATGCTTTCGAATGGCCCGAACGGCTGGACGTGGTGGTGCTGTGCCAGGGCATCGCCCGCTACAATCGCGAGGAATTCACCCGCGAAGGCTGGGACGCCGTGATGGCGGTCAATCTCGATTCCCTGCTCGACTGCGCCAATGCGGTGCGCATGAAGCTGGCCGATACGGGCGGCTCGCTGCTCATCGTCAGCTCCATCGGCGGTTATCGCGGACTGATCGGCAATCCGGCTTACGGAGCCAGCAAGGCGGCCGCGATCAGCATGGTCAAATCGCTGGGCGTGGCTTTCGCTGCGGAGGGTATCCGCGTGAACGGCATTGCTCCGGGCTATGTCCACACCAAGATCAACGACGCTTTCCTCGGCAACGAGAAGTTTCGCGACGCCACTATCAAGAGCACGCCGCGTGGCCGCCTGGGCCTGCCGCAGGACATGGCAGGGGTGGCCCTGTTCCTCTCCTCGCCGCTTGCCGATTACGTCGTCGGACAGACGATCAGCGTCGATGGCGGGTTGTCGCTGGCCTGACCGCAGCGACGCTTCGCCTTTCCTACTCTGGCGGCAAATGGCAGTCGTGATGGGTGGGTACGGACGAAAGAGCGCATCGAGGTGTCAACCGGATCTTGATTTGAAAATATGTTTTAAAACAAATGCTAAGGGCCGATTTGCGAAGGCGACACAGTGTCGCCTTCGTCACCCGGCGAGGATATGAACATGGAATACGTCAATCTCGGCCGTTCGGGCCTCAAGGTCTCCCGCCTGTGCCTTGGCTGCATGAGCTATGGCGACACCAGCAGGGGCTGGCACGGCGACTGGGTGCTGTCCGAAAGGGAGAGCCGTCCTTTCATCCGCGAGGCGGTGGAGGCGGGGATCAACTTCTTCGACACGGCCAACATGTATTCGATGGGAGCGTCCGAAGAGGTGGTCGGCAGGCTGCTGCCCGAATTCGCCAAGCGTGACGAGATCGTCGTGGCGACCAAGGCCTTCCTGCCCTGGCGACAGGCGCCGAACGCCGGTGGACTTTCACGCAAGAGCCTGATGCAGGCGATGGACGACAGCCTCGACCGGCTGGGCATGGAGTATGTCGATCTCTACCAGATCCATCGCTGGGACGAGACGACGCCGATCGAGGAAACGATGGAGGCGCTGCACGACATCGTGAAAGCGGGCAAGGCGCGCTACATAGGCGCATCCTCCATGGCGGCATGGCAGTTTGCCAAGGCGCAGGAGGTGGCGCGCGCGAACGGATGGACGCCGTTCATTTCCATGCAGAACCACGTGAACCTGCTCTATCGCGAAGAAGAGCGCGAGATGATCCCGCTGTGCCGGGACCAGGGCGTCGGGATCATTCCGTGGTCGCCGCTCGCACGCGGAAAGCTGGCAAGGGCGTGGGACGAAAGCACCGTGCGCAGCGAAACCGATGGTTTCGGCAAGATGCTCTACACGCAGAATGTCGATGCCGACCGCGCGATTGTAGATGCGGTCGGCAGGATTGCCGAGGCGCGCGGCGTGTCGCGGGCGACCGTGGCGCTCGCATGGCATTTCGCGGTCGAGGGGATCACCGCACCGATTATCGGGGCGACCAAGGATGGTCACATTGCGGCGGCAGTCGCAGCGATGTCGCTCGACCTAACGGAAGATGAGGTGGAAAGCCTCGAGGGTCCCTACACGCCGAAAACGCCCGTTGGCGTTGCCTCGACAGCTCCGCGAAACTGGTCACTGACGCTCAGGCGCAAGTAAAAGTCCCGCCCGGCGCTTTGCGGAACCGGGCGGGACAGTCGGCACTGGGCGCGAAGGGGATGCAACGCTCACGGCAGTGCCGGGAGCTTGGCGTTAACCGGGCAGGAAAACGCTGTCGGTGACGTGGATGACGCCGTTGGTGGTCTTCACGTCGGCCTGGATGACTTCGGCTTCACGGCCGGCGGCATCGGTGATGACGATTGCGCTGCCATCGAAGCTGGCAGTCAGCGTTTCGCCGGCCAGCGTCTCGAATTCATAGCTTCCGCCCGACTGGCGGATGGCCTGCGACAGGCGTGCTGCCGGGATGCGGCCAGCCACCACGTGATAGGTGAGGATGTTGGTCAGCGTATCGCGGTTCTCGGGAAGCAGCAGGCTTTCGACCGTGCCGTCCGGCAGTTCGCCGAACGCATCGTCGGTCGGTGCGAAGACCGTGTAGGGGCCAGGCGATGACAGCGTCTCGACGAGACCTGCGGTGTCGACGGCAGTGACCAGCGTTTCGTGGATGCCGGTGCTCATGGCGGCTTCTACGATGTTGGGCTGCGATTTCTTCGCGCCGTGGTTATGGGCGAGGGCCGGCGCGCCGGCGGCAAGGGCGAAACCGCCCATGGCCAGGACCGAAGCTGCAGCAGCGGCTTTGACTTTCTTAGTAATAGGCAAGGAAACTCTCCGAATTTTCTGCCCGTCCAGTGACACAAGCACTCGGCAGGACTGATGTTCCGGAGAAACGGCTGAATTCTGCGGTTTCCTAGGCGCAGAAATTCGATTTCTGTGACCGTGTTTTCTCGATCTGGATCGTGGTGTGGTGAATCCGGTGGTGATGTTCCAGTTCGTCCGCGACTTCGCAGAGGAAATCATCGCCGGGATGGCCGGCTGGCATTACGAGATGCGCCGTAAGCGCGGTCTCGGTGGTCGACATCGGCCAGATATGGAGATCGTGGACGGCCTCCACCCCGTCGAGCGAGGCGAGGTAAGTGCGCACGGACTTTTCCGAGATACCTTTCGGAACGGCCAGCAGACTCATTGCGACACTGTCCTTCAGCAAGCCCCAGGTTCCCCACGCGATGACGGCGACGATGACGAGGCTGACCGCCGGATCGATCCACAGTGCGCCGGTATAGATGATTGCGATACCGGCGAGGACGACGCCAAGGCTCACCAACGCATCGGCTGCCATGTGCAGGAACGCGCCGCGGATGTTGAGGTCATGCTCCCGCCCGCGCAGGAAGAGGAGGGCAGTACCGGTATTGATGGCGATGCCGATACCCGCGACGATGACCATGGTCATGCCCTGGACCGGCTGGGGATCGGAAATGCGGTGCGCCGTCTCGAACGCTATCGCGCCGATCGCGACCAGCAGCAGCGCGGCGTTGGCAAGGGCCGCCAGAATGGTTGAGCTCTTGTAGCCATAAGTAAACCGCTCGTTCGGCGGACGCTTGGCGGCAACGCTCGCACCCCAGGCCAGCAGCAGCGCCAGCACGTCGGAGAGGTTGTGCCCGGCATCCGCGATCAGCGCCATCGAGCCGGAGATCCATCCGTACACCGCCTCGACGATGACGAAGCCGGTGTTGAGGATGATGCCGATCAGGAATGCGCGGCCGAAATCCTTCGGCGCATGGGAGTGCCCGTGCCCCGAATGGTCGTGGTCATGCCCGCCTGCGTGATCATGGCTGTGGCCGATGCCCAAGTGCCGGTGCCTTCCTTGCGTCGCTTCCCGCCTTCAGACCATCACTGGCCCCGAAAGGCAAACAATACAGCGAGATATCCTGTCAGGAGAAAGAGTCTATTCGTAGATGCAGCTGTCGAGCCCGTCCCGCGCCACAACGCCGATGCGCGCCGAAATCGTATTCCCGTGCCTGCGCAGCCAGCCGCCGGGATTTGTCACGGAGCGTTCCTGCGGCAGCGGAAGGGCAGCGGCCATGCGTGCCGCCTCGAGAGGCGTGAGGCTCGCCGCCGACTTGCGGAAGTAGCGCTGAGCTCCCGCTTCGGCGCCGTAAGTGCCGATGCCCGTCTCCGCGACATTCAGGTAGACTTCCATGATCCGCCGCTTGTCCCAGATATTCTCGATCAGGACTGTGAACCAGGCTTCCAGCCCTTTGCGGAAATAGCCGCCGCCCTGCCACAGGAAGACGTTCTTCGCGGTCTGCTGGCTGATCGTCGATCCGCCGCGGATCCGACCACCCTTGGCGTTCTGCTCGATGGCATTCTCGATAGCCTCGCGGTCGAAGCCGTCATGCGTACAGAACTTGCCGTCCTCCGCCGCGATAACGGCGCGTACAAGGTTCCGGTCGATGTTCGACAGCGGCTCCCAATCCTTGGTGATCCCGTCGCCGTTCATCACCATGGTCGCCGTCACCGGAACGGGCACGAACTTGAACGTCAGCACCAGCAGCAGGCTGAGGGCCACGAAGCCGAGCAGGAGCTTGAACAGGAAACGGACGAGAAAACGCATGGATTGCCCTTGGATAAAAAAACGGCGCGAGGAAAGCCCCGCGCCGTTTCGATGTCGTATGGTCGCGCTTTAAGCGGCGCCCGGCAAAAGCCTTTCGCCGGCAATGGCCTTCATCGCCTTCTGCAGCTTTTCGAAAGCGCGTACCTCGATCTGGCGGATGCGTTCGCGGCTGACCGAGTAGACCTGGCTCAGCTCCTCGAGCGTCTGCGGATTGTCCGTCAAACGCCGTTCGGTGAGGATGTGCTTTTCACGGTCGTTCAGGCTGTCCATCGCTTCCACGAGCATTTCGTGGCGGACTTCCTTTTCTTCCGCGTCGGCCACCGTCTCGTCCTGCAGCGGACGATCGTCGGTGAGCCAGTCGAGCCATTCGCCCGAGCCTTCTTCGCCATTGCGCATGGAGACGTTGAGCGAACCATCGCCGCCCATCATCATCCGGCGGTTCATGTTGATCACTTCCTGCTCGGGCACGCCGAGATCGGTCGCGATCTTGTTCACATCGTCGGGATGAAGGTCCGTATCCTCGTACGCGTCGAGGTTCTTCTTCATGCGGCGCAGGTTGAAGAACAGCTTCTTCTGCGCAGCGGTAGTACCCATTTTCACGAGCGACCAGCTGCGCAGGATGTATTCCTGGATGCTCGCCTTGATCCACCACATCGCATAGGTCGCAAGCCGGAAGCCGCGGTCGGCTTCGAACTTCTTCACGCCCTGCATGAGGCCGACGTTACCTTCGGAAATGAGATCAGAAACCGGCAGACCATAGCCGCGGTAACCCATCGCGATTTTCGAGACGAGTCGCAGGTGCGACGTCACGAGCTGCGCCGCAGCATCGGGATCGTCGTGTTCCTCGTAGCGCTTCGCGAGCATGTATTCCTGCTCTTGCGTCAGCACCGGGAACTTCTTGATTTCGGAAAGATAGCGGTTGAGGCTCTGCTCCCCGCCGAGCGCCGGAACGCTCAAAGATTTGGTGTTACTCACTTATTCCTGACCTTTCTAGCGTCGACCTCGTTTGCCGGACCCCTGATGGGCATCCGGTCTATCGGGCCACTGGGTTACTTATACCGCAATCCGCGGAAAAATGCATCTGTCTTTCGTCGATTTCAACGTGCGGTTTCGTCGATAAGTTCCCGCATATCGGCGGGCATTTCGGCGCGGAAATCCAAGGTTTCACCGCTGATAGGATGGCTGAATCCCAAACGTGCCGCATGGAGGGCCTGGCGTTCGAAATGCAGCTCGTCGAGCAAGGCTCGCAGGGGCTTAGGAGTGCGGCCGTAGACAGGGTCTCCTAATAGCCCATGACCGATTGATGCACAGTGAACGCGGACCTGGTGCGTGCGCCCTGTTTCGAGCCGACATTCGATCAATGCGCAGTGGGTGAGCAGGCGCAGCGTCTCGTAATGGGTAACCGCGTGTTTCCCGCGCGAAGAGGTGTCGGGCAGCACCGCCATCTTCTTGCGGTCACGGTCGGAGCGGCCAATCCTGCCCGATATGGTGCCCGAAGGCGGATTGGGGTGTCCTGCGCATATCGCGAGGTAACGGCGGGTAATCGAGTGATCGGCGAATTGCGCGGCGAGCCCTTCGTGGGCGGCATCCGATTTGGCCACGACCAGCAACCCGCTCGTATCCTTGTCGATCCGGTGGACGATACCGGGCCGCTCGACCCCATTGATTCCCGACAGCTTGCCCCTGCAATGATGGAGCAGCGCGTTGACCAGCGTTCCGTCCTGGTTTCCTGCAGCGGGGTGGACCACCATCCCGGCCGGTTTGTCGACGACGAGCAGGTCGTCATCCTCGTAAACGATCACCAGCGGAATATCCTGCGCGGGCGTGTCGAGCGGCGTCGGAGCGGGCAGGGCAATGCGCCAGTTCTCCTCGCCCTGCACCTTGGCGGAGGCCGATTTCGCGACGGTCTTGCCGATCGTCACCGCGCCTTCGGCGATAAGCGCCTTGATCCTTTCGCGCGACAGGCCGGACGCTTCGGCCAGCGCCTTGTCCAGCCTTCCGGGCGAAGTCAGCACTCCAGTGAGGATTTCCGGCGAAGACATGCTATCGGCCATGGGCGATGACGCTCGAACTCTCAAGCCGCCTTGTCGAGGCCATGCTATCCGAAGCTGCCGGGGCGCACCCGCGCGAGTGTTGCGGCCTGATCTTGGGCGAGGGCGAAACCATCGTCGAAATTCGCCCCGCGGCGAACGTCCATCCGAACCCCGAGAAGCACTTCGAGATCGACCCGCAACAGCTTGTCGACGCACATCGCGATGCCCGGAGCGGCGGCTCGCAAGTGCTGGGTTACTACCACTCCCACCCCAACGGCCGCGAAGGGCCTTCGCCCGAAGATGCGGCCATGGCTGCAGGCGACGGGGCGGTCTGGGGGATAATCGCGCTGGATCGAGTCACCTTCTGGCGGGCAGGGGATGGCGGCTTCACAGCGCTTCCCTATGTGGTTCGCGAACGCTAGAAGAGCGCAACCGATTTCCACTCCCGACGGGGCTTTAATGACCGACAGCAATCCCACCGATCTTGCGGCAATGCTTTGCTCGCGCCTTTGCCATGACATGTTGAGCCCGGTGGGGGCCCTGAGCAACGGGCTCGAATTGCTGGCGATGGAAACCGATCCGGAAATGCGCAAGAGCGTGATGGAACTGCTCGAACAGAGCGCGACGATTTCCACCAACAAGCTCAAGTTCTTTCGCCTCGCGTTCGGTGCAGCAGGCGGCTTCGGCGATCGCGTCGACGTGGCGGAACCGCGCTCGCTGATCGAGGCGCTGGCGGGCGATAACGACAAGATCCAGATCAATTGGGCGATCGAGACCGCCAATCTTTCCAAGCCTTCCGTGAAGGTCCTGCTCAATTTCGCCCAGATCGCAATCGATGCGCTGGTGCGGGGCGGCACGCTCGATGTGGGCGCGGAAGTACGCGATGGCAATTGCGAGATCGTGGTTCGCGCAACCGGGCCCAAGATCGCTTTTGACGAAACCATCGGGAAGGCAATCGAAGGCAGCCTGCCTTCTTCCGAACTGTCGAGCCGCACTGCCGCAGCGCACATGATCGCTCTGCTGGCCGAGGAATCGGGTGGCGGTCTGCAATATGCGCGCACCGACGAAGCCTTGGTGCTTGGTGCGGTCCTGCCCGAGCCGGAAGGGCTGATCGGTTGAGCGGCGAGGGCGGCTCGACCGGAGACGAACTCGTCCATCGCGAGCGTCTCTCACCCAACTTCGACGAGCGCACCCTGCCGGTCTCGATGGTGGTCATCCATTATACCGAGATGACCGGCCCCGATGTCGCGCTGGAACGTATGTGCGATCCGGAAGCCAAGGTTTCCGCGCATTACCTCATTTCCGAAGCGGGCGAGGTGACCCGTCTCGTCCCTGAAGAAAAGCGCGCGTGGCACGCAGGCCTGTCGTACTGGCGCGGCCACAAGGACGTGAACTCCGCCAGCATCGGGATCGAACTGGATCATCCCGGCCATCTGCACGGATACAGGGATTTCAGCGAAGCGCAGTTCGAAGCCCTCGTGCCGCTGGTCGCGCGGATGGTGAAAGAGCACAACATTCCCCGCGCCAATGTGGTCGGCCATTCCGACGTGGCTCCGGCGCGCAAGATCGATCCGGGCGAGCTCTTCCCGTGGGAACGGCTGGCCGAATATGGACTGTGCCTGCCCACACCCAAGATCGAACTCGGCGACCCGTTCGACAATGACGGCGCGTTCTATCTCGCGCTCGAACGGTTCGGTTACGACATTACCGATGGACACAAGGCGGTCGAAGCCTTCCAGCGCCGCTGGCGCCCGCGAAAGATCGATGGCGAGATCGACGGCGAAGTGCGCGCGATCCTCTTCCAGTTGCTGCTCGACCGCGACCGGGGCGTGACGCGCTAGTTTTCAACAGCCAGGATTGATCTTTGTTAGTATTTGGGCACTCTCTTCCCAGTCGGGAGAGGGAGAGCTCCAATGCTAAGGAAACTATTCGCAGAATTTTTCGGTACCTATTGGCTCGTATTTGGTGGCTGCGGGGCTGCTGTCCTTGCCGCCGCATTCCCCGAATTGGGGATCGGTTTCGCAGGCGTGGCACTCGCCTTCGGCCTGACAGTCCTGACTATGGCTTATGCCGTGGGTGGGATATCGGGAGGCCATTTCAATCCTGCAGTGTCCCTCGGCCTGGCAGTCGCCAACCGCTTCGCATGGAAGGACCTGCTACCCTATTGGGGAGCGCAGCTTATCGGTGCGTTCTGCGCTGCAGGGACGCTGTTCGTGATAGCTTCGGGCGTCGCAGACTGGAGTCCAGGCGGCTTCGCATCCAACGGTTTCGGCGATCTGTCGCCGGGCGGTTATTCGATGCAGGCCGCGCTTGTTGCCGAAGTTATCCTGACAGCGGCATTCCTTGTTATCATTCTTGGCTCGACGTCTGACAAGGTCCCCGGCGGTTTCGCGCCAATCTCGATTGGGCTTGGCCTCACCCTTATCCACCTGATCTCGATCCCGGTTACCAACACCTCGGTGAACCCGGCGCGTTCTACCGGGGTCGCTTTTTATGCCGAAACCGGTGCGGTCGGGCAGCTCTGGCTGTTCTGGCTCGCGCCGCTCGTGGGCGCGGCTATCGGGGCCGCAATCTGGCGTTACTTGCTGTCACCCGACGAGACGCTGGCCAATATCGGAGGAGATGCAGGCTGACACGTATACGAGGCGGCTTTTCCTTAGCCGCCTCTCACCCTATAGGAGCCTGTGCCAGGGGGCCGGGCAGCCGCGGGTGTTCGCATCCGAGGAAAGTCCGGGCTCCACGAAACAAGGGTGGCGGGTAACGCCCGCCGCGGGCAACCGTAGGGAAAGTGCCGCAGAGAGTAGACCGCCGATGGCTCTTTCGGGAGATCAGGCAAGGCTGAAAGGGTGCGGTAAGAGCGCACCGGGGTTCTGGTAACAGCGCCCGCATGGCAAACCCCACCCGGAGCAAGGCCGAATAGGGGTGGCGCGCTCTCGCAAGAGGGCCGGGGTGTTTCGCCCCGAGTGTAACAGCTGCGACCGCCCGGGTTGGCTGCTTGAGCCGCGGAGCGATCCGCGGCCCAGACGAATGGCTGCCGCTGCGGATACGGTCCGGTTTCGGATACCGTCTGCGGAGACAGAACCCGGCTTACAGGCCCCCTGGCGCTTTTACCGAGTAATCTGATTTACGAAGCGGTGATGCTGCCGTCTTCGGCCTGCGTGGCCTGGATCGTGCGCCGGTGATCACCTTCGAGAACGAGTGCGGTCAGGCGACCGGTACGAAATGCCCCGGTATCGATCCCGATCCGGTGGCCATTGTCTTCGACCTCTTCGAAAATCGTATGGCCGTGCACCACGACATGGCTGAGCGGCTCTGCGTGCGAAAGGAAGCGGTCGCGGATCCACAACAGGTCCTTGCGCTTCTGGTCGTCGACGGCCCGCTTGGGATTGATCCCGGCATGGGCCAGCACATAATCGCCGACCACGATGATTTCTTCGAAGCTTTCGAGGAATTCGCGATCCTTGGCAGGCACCGCCTTCTGCATAACCTTCTGCACCTCTTCGAGCTGCATGCGGTTGTATTCCTTCTTCTTCACTCCGTAGCTGAGCACCGTCTCGCGCCCGCCATGACGCAGGAAATGCCGCAGCGTTTCCTTGTCGGTGAAACTGTCGAGGAACATCTCTTCATGATTGCCCGCCAGATAGCGGACGTTGCGCTTCTTGCCCCATTTGCGGGCAAGCTTGATGACGCCCGCGCTGTCGGGGCCACGGTCGACGAGATCGCCAAGGAAAACGACCGTCGTGTCTGCCGCGCCCGCCTGCGCATCGTCTTGCTCAATGGCAGCCTGCAAGGCCTCGAGCAAGTCGAGCCGTCCGTGTATGTCGCCGATCACATACCAACGCTCTCCCTCGGGGACGCGCGCGATGCGGCGGTCCTTTTCGGGTTTGCGGAAGAGATTGCGTAGGGACTGGATCATTGTTTCTCTGGCGGCACGCTCGTGCTGTGCGCATCTAGTGCACAGCCGATATAGCAGCAAGCGCTGAGCCGCAGCTTAACGCCTTCGCAGTTGCACAATAGCCACGCTTAACGTCACGATAGACAAAAGTATCTCAAGTAATCTTGCGCCGAATCAAGCGTTGCTGCACGATCATTGCGATTTCGACCGAGGAGCCCTTCTTAAAAACCGGGACCCGGCGAGAACGCAGGTGGGACGAAGCACCAAACCGAACCCAAGGAGTTCGAATATGCTCACGTCCTTTCGCGGCCGACTGGCCGTTTCGCTCGCCGCTCTTGCATGCGGCCTTTCTTCTCCCGCACTCGCGCAGGACGATGCCGACACTGACGGTGTGACCGTTTCGGCGAATGTCTCGCTCGTGACCGATTATCGTTTCCGCGGCGTTTCGCTGTCCGGCGGCGATCCGGCTATCCAAGGCGGTCTCGATGTGGCTCATGACAGCGGCTTCTACGCCGGTGTGTGGGCGTCTTCGATCGATGGCGGCCCGTCCTACGGCGAGATGGAATTTGACATCTACGGCGGCTGGTCAGGCCAGCTCAGCGAAGGTGTCAGCGTCGATGTCGGCCTTCTCTACTACCTCTACCCCTCCGAAGAACTCGGTCTCGATACCGATTACTGGGAGCCTTACGCCTCGATCGGATTCAACCTCGGTCCGGCAGAAGCGACTGTGGGTGCCGCCTACGCCTGGGAACAGGATTCGCTTGGAGGTGACGACAACCTGTATGTCTACACGGACCTGAGCACCGCCCTGCCCGGAACACCGCTGACCGTAACCGGTCACCTCGGGTACACCGACGGCGTACTCGCGCCGCCGCTACTCGCTGGCGACACGGACGACAGCGGTCTCGATTGGTCGATAGGTGCCAGCTATGCTGCAGGCCCGCTTGAAGTCGGCATTTCCTATATCGGCGTCGAAGGCCCATCCATCGACGGCTTTACCGACGATGCGATCGTGGGAACCGTGACGGCCAGTTTCTAAAGCGAGGCTTCACGCTGACGGATCGGGGGCGCGTCCTTTCGGGCGGGCCCCCTTTTTCTTGGTCCGGCTGCATCCTAAGTATGCCGCATGACCCAATATCTTCACTCCATGATCCGCGTCACCGATCCAGACGCCACTGTCGCATTTTTTGAACTGATCGGACTGAAGGAAGTGCGTCGCAAGGACAGCGAACAGGGTCGCTTCACCCTGATTTTCCTTGCCGCGCCGGGAGAAGAAGGCGTTGCCGAGGTCGAGCTGACCTACAATTGGCCTCCGGAAGACGGCAGCGAGGGGGAGCAATACGACGGCGGCCGCAACTTCGGACATCTCGCTTACCGGGTCGATGACATCTACGAAACGTGCCAGCGGCTGGTCGAAGCGGGACACACGATCAACCGCCCTCCGCGTGACGGGCACATGGCCTTCGTCCGCACGCCCGATGGCATTTCCATCGAGCTGCTGCAGGACGGCTACCTGGAACCCGCCGAACCCTGGGCCAGCATGCCGAACACCGGCAGCTGGTAAGCCCCAGAACTCAGAGATCTTCCTTGTCGAGATAGGGCGACTTCTGATCGTCCGGATGGTCCGTCGTCATGCGCAGGATGGTGTAGCCGACCACTGCGGAAATGAACGAGCCCATCAGGATGCCGATCTTGGCTTCCTCGATCAGCAGTGCATTTCCGGCAAACGCCAGGCCGGAGATGAAGAGCGACATGGTGAAGCCGATACCGCACAGGATCGAAACGCCCCAGATTTCGGTCCAGCTGGCGCCGTCCGGGCGAGGCGCGAAGCCGAGCCGGTCGGCTGCGTAGATCGCCGACAGAATGCCCACCTGCTTGCCGAAGAAGAGGCCTGCTGCGATCGCAATCGGAAGCGGCGCGATAATACCCTCGATGCCGAGATTGCCGATTTCGACGCCGGCATTGGCAAAGCCGAACACCGGGACGATGAGATAGGCGCTCCACGGTGCAAGACCATGTTCCAGATGTTCGAGCATGGTGTCGTCGTCCTTGCCGCGCATCGGAATGGTCAGCGCAGCGACGACGCCTGCGATCGTGGCGTGGACGCCCGAATTGAGCACCAGGAACCAGAGCACGACGGCCATCAGGATGAAAGGCGTGTAAGCCGAAATGCGCGCACGGTTCATGGCCATCATGATGCCGACAACCACTGCTGCGGCCAGCAGCCACATCACCTTGAGGTTGGCGGTGTAGAACAGGGCGATCACCAGCACCGCGCCAATGTCGTCGACGATGGCGACAGTAAGCAGGAAGAGCCGCAGCGAAGCGGGCACCCGGCTGCCGAGAAGGCCCAGAACGCCCATGGCGAAGGCAATGTCAGTTGCCGCCGGGATCGCCCAGCCGCGGGTCAGTTCGCCCGCGCCTTCGGCGTTGACGAAGAAGAGATAGACCAGCGCGGGGAAGATCATCCCTGCTGCAGCCGCAAGGACCGGCATCTTGCGCTGGTCGTTGTCGGACAGTTGCCCTTCGATCCACTCGCGCTTCACCTCGAGGCCGACGACGAAGAAGAAGATCGCCATCAGTCCGTCGTTGATCCACAGGTGCAGGGTGTTCAGCTTGAACACGTCGGCGCTGAACAGCTCACCGTGGAAGAGGTGATGGTAATCCTCTGCCAAAGCGGAGTTGGCGGCCAGCATTGCAGCGATGGCAACCAAGATCAGCAGGATACCCGCTGATGCATCGCTGACGAAGAGCGCGCGAACCGGTGCGAAAACGAGGCGGATGGGTGAAGGACGGTTACTCATATCGCGTGCTCTCTTTCGCAAAGCATCGTGCGTTGCAAGGGGCTATTCTGCAGGTTAGGGAAGCGACAGGGGGATAAAGGGTTGCCGGTCGCACAATTTACGTCTGCCGAATGGCTTGCGTTGCTTCAGCACGAGCTGTTGCTGCTTGCCGCGGTGTTCTTCGCCATTGGACTGATCGATGAGCTTGCAATCGACCTGACCTATCTATGGTTGAGGCTGACGGGCAGGGCGAAACCGATGGAAGTCGGAGGGAGAGGCTACTTCCGCCAAGAACTGTCCGGAATGGCCGCGATCTTCATCCCGGCTTGGCAGGAGGATGCTGTTATCGGGCCGACGCTGGCCCATGCGCTTTCAGCCTGGCCCCAAGACGACGTGCGGGTCTATGTCGGGTGCTATCGCAACGATGCGGCCACGATCGCATCGGTCGCAGTGGCCGCGCGCAGCGATGAGCGGATCCGCGTGGTGATCGTCGGGGCGGATGGCCCGACCAGCAAGGCTCATTGCCTCAACCGGCTCTATCGGGCCCTGTGCGACGACGAGGCACGCCTACGCGTCAAGGCACACATGGTGGTGTTGCACGATGCCGAGGACATGGTCGACGAAGCAGCGCTGGTCACGCTCGACCGGGCGATATGGCATGACGATTTCGTCCAGTTGCCGGTCATGGCCCTGCCGCAATCGGATTCGCCGTGGATCGCCGGCCACTATTCCGACGAATTCGCGGAATCCCACGCGAAGGCGATGGTAGTGCGCGATGCGCTTGGCGTGTCCGTTCCCGGAGCAGGTGTCGGCTCCGCGATCAGGCGCCCAATGCTGGATCAACTGGCGAGGCTCCACGCCGGCGAGCCCTTCGCTTCCGCCTCGCTCACCGAAGATTACGAGCTGGGCCAGCGGATCTGCGCTGTCGGGGGGACCGGACGGTTTCTCAGGGCAAGGACACCTGACGGCCGCCTTGTTGCCACCCGCGCATTTTTCCCTTCCGATCTTTCCGCCGCCGTGCGCCAGAAGACCCGCTGGACCCACGGCATCGCACTTCAGGGGTGGGATCGCCTCGGCTGGCGCGGGACGCTGGCAGAACGCTGGATGACGCTGCGCGACCGGCGTGGCCCCCTGGCAGCCCTGGTCCTGGCGATCGCCTATCTCCTGGTCCTCTCCGCGATAGTCTCGCAGGTTTCAATCGCTGCAGGCTTGGTCGCGCCCTTGGAGCCTTCGCCAATCCTGCGCGGACTTCTGGTTTTCACCATGTTCGGGCTGGTCTGGCGGCTGGCGGTGCGCGGTTTGTTCACTGGCCGCGAGTATGGACTGAAGCAGGGCCTTATCGCGGTTCCGCGAGTCCTCGTTTCCAATGTCATCGCCATCATGAGCGGTCGACGCGCATTGGTCGCCTATTGGCGCAGTCTGCGCGGTGCGCCGGTCGTCTGGGACAAGACCGAACATCACGATCACCCCTCGCTCGCACTGCCCAGGGCAGCATTCGCATGATCGGGGCATCGGCCAACCGCCGCGGGCAGCCGCTCGTGTTCCTGTTCGTGCTGCTGGGCGGATGGATGACGCTCAGGCTCATGACATGGGAAAATCCCTGGCCGCAGGAATTGCTCCGTAATCTGGAATTGCCAGTGATCGACCAAGTGTTTGGGGGCGAGCCAGTCGAAGGTACAGTGCCCGATGAAAGCGCAGGCGACCCGGATTTGCTTGAAGCGTCGCCTCGCGACATGCCTGTTTCGCTGGATGCGCCGCCGTTGCAAATTCTGCCCGCGAGCGCGGAAGTGCCTCCGCATTTCGTTCAGGACCGGAGCGTAACTGGACACAACCTGATGTGGATGGCCGCGATGTCGCGCTTGCCTATGCCCAGGAGTGTTGCCGCGGCTCTCGACCGGCACGAAGGCAGCGCGCAAGCTGCCATTCCTTTGCCGGAAGGGACGCAAAGGAAAACCAGGCCTTGGCGTTTCGACGGCTGGCTCTTGCTCCGCGGCGAAGGCCGTAGCTCGATCTCTGGCGGAGACCGTCCCTCGAGCTATGGTGCTAGCCAGGTCGGCGGCGTGCTCTCCCATCGCTTGTCCCATTCATCAAGTCACCAGCCAGCGGTTTATCTCAGGACCAGCGCCGCGCTGCGGGAGCCGCGGGAAAGCGAGGCCGCTTTCGGACTGCGCGCGCGTCCGCTTGCCGGCTTGCCTGTGCAGCTTCATGCAGAGGCGCGATTGTCCGATCGATCGGGCCGGCTCGAATTTCGCCCCGCGCTCTTTGCCACGGCAGGGGTGGAACGGAGTGATTTGCCGCTTGGCATGACGGTTCGCGGATATGGGCAGGTCGGCTATGTGGCGGGAAGCTATTCCAGCGCTTTCGTGGACGGGATGGCGGTGGCGGAGCGCGAGGTGGCGCGCTTCGACCTTGGAAAGATCGAGGCCGATCTCAACGCCGGGGCCGGCGCTTGGGGCGGGGCGCAGAAGGGCGCGAGCCGCCTGGATGTAGGCCCGACCGCCAGCATGGACGTACGCATGGGCGAGGTTTCCGCGCGCCTCTCGCTCGATTATCGCGTCCGGGTTGCAGGTGACGCCGAACCGGGGAACGGGCCGGCATTTACCCTTTCAACGGGCTTTTGACACGGTTCAGCTTTAATAGAGAGTGACGCTGCGATAGGGCGGGGCAATGGATGTCTATCTCCCCATTGCAAACCTGTCCGTCGACGGACTGGTAATCGTCGCGCTTGGGGCGCTGACGGGCATCCTGTCCGGCCTGTTCGGCGTGGGCGGCGGCTTCCTGACAACGCCGCTGCTGATCTTTTACGGCATCCCGCCGACCGTGGCTGCGGCATCGGCATCGACCCAGGTGACCGGCGCCAGCGTTTCCGGCGTTATCGCACATTCCAAGCGCCGCGGCGTCGACTACCGCATGGGAGCGGTGATGATCGGCGGCGGCGTGATCGGGTCCGGCTTCGGCGCGCTCCTGTTCAATTTCTTCCGCTCGATCGGCCAGATCGATGTGGTCATCAACGCGCTCTACGTTGTCTTGCTCGGATCGATCGGCCTGTTGATGGCGAAGGAAGCGATCCAGACCCTGCGCGGGACGGGCGGGGCACAGGCCGCAAGACGTCGCCATCACCCGCTGGTCGCCAGCCTGCCTTTCCGGTGGCGGTTCTACGGATCGGGGCTTTACATCTCGCCGCTCGCGCCGCTGATCGTGGGCATCGTGGTGGGCATACTCACCATGCTCATGGGGGTGGGCGGCGGCTTCATCCTGGTGCCCGCCATGCTCTACATTCTCGGCATGAGCGCCAACGTCGTCGTTGGCACCAGCCTCTTCAACATTCTCTTCGTGACCATCGCGACCACGATCATGCACTCGGTCACTACGCGGGCGGTGGACATCGTGCTGGTCGCGCTGTTGCTGCTGGGATCGGTCTCGGGCGCGCAGATCGGGTCGCAATTCGCGGTCAAGGCGAAGCCGGAAGCGCTGCGCCTCGTCCTTGCCGCTATCGTGCTGCTGGTGGCCTTCCGCATGTTCCTCGGCCTCTTCTACCGGCCTGATGAAATCTACACGGTCTACCCGCTGTGAGGGCGATACTGCTTCTCTTCGCGGCCTTCTTCCTGATGGGCCAGCGCGATCCGGTTCTCGTTCCGGAAGTCTCGCAGCATGAGGTGCAGGTGAGGCAGGGCTTCGTCGGGCAGGAATTACTGCTGTTCGGCGCCGTGCTCGATCCGGCCGGACGTGCGGGCCAGGACTATGACATCGTGGTGGTCCTCAAGGGACCGAGCGAGCCGATCCGCCTGCGCGAGAAAGAGCGTTTCATCGGCGTCTGGGTCAATGCGGAAAGCAGCGATTTCCGCTCGGTGCCGAGCTATTTCGCAGTCGCTTCCTCGCGTCCGATCACCGAGATCGTCGACGACAAGACAGCCGCGATCTACGAATTCGGCACAGACTATATCCAGCTCTCGCCCAGCGGGTCGATCAATCCCGAAGAGCAGCGGCGGTTCGCAGCAGGCCTCGTCGATCTGAAGCGCAGGCTCGGCCTTTACCGCGAGGATTTCGGCGGCGTGCAGATCAGCGAGAGCGTGCTCTACCAGGCGCGTATCGAATTGCCGTCCAACGTGACCACGGGCACCTACACTGCCGAGACTTTCGCCGTAACGCGGGGCCGTGTGATCGCGTCCGCTGTCTCCGAGGTCGAGGTAAAAAAGGTCGGCTTCGAGCGTTTCGTGGAAGATAGCGCGAACCAGTGGGGTCTCGCCTACGGCCTGATCGCCGTGCTCCTCTCGGTCGGGATGGGCTGGGGGGCAGGCCGACTTTTCGCTCGTCTCTGAGGCGCTTTCCCATTCATCGTTGACGCGATTTTAACCGTTCTGCGGCATTCCACCCCTGCAATTATGCGTGATCTGCACGAGGGATGTGGGCCGAATTATGAACGACATGAGCAAGGGCAACTTCCGGACTTTCGACCCGGCCAAGGAAGACGGCGCCGAGCCGCCGCAGCCGCGCGGTAACAGCTTGCGCGATCGCATCCGCCGTTCCGAACAGGCCCAGCAGCCCGCACCCGCCGTGTCGCGCTCTGGCTATGTGCACCAGCCGCAAGCCCAGCCCCAACCGCAGCCGCAGGTCGAACATCCGCCCGCCGCCTCGCAGCAAGCCGCGCCTCAGGAAGCTGCCGCTCCGCAGCCCGACTATGCGCCGGCACCCGCCCAGGAACAGGCCGAACGCCCCGTGCCGCAGCCGGCTCCCCGGCAAGAAGCGGTAACAGCACCTGCCGACGCTGCTCCTGAAAAGCAGTCCAGCCCCGAGGAGACTCCCGAGCAGACAGGTGATGGCGATAACGCGATGCAGCCCATCGGCGTAGTTCTCGAAATCGCGGGCTCCGGCTCGCAGGTCGCCATCGACCTCCAGCGCCTGACCGAATGCGCCGACGACAAGGATCCTTCCGTCGCCATGGCCGGGCAGGTCGGCTCGCAGATCAAGATCCGCGTCGGCAACAGCTGGCTCCTCGCCAGCGTTCGCAACCAGAAGCGCGACCGCAAGGCGGGCAGCATTCTCGCCAACATCGACTTCCTCGGTGAAGGCGTGGAAGAGAAGCTGACCGGCAGGCTGCACGGTTTCCGCCGCGGTGTGACCCGTTACCCGGTGCCCGGCGCGATGGTCTATCCCGCCAGCACCGCCGATCTCAAACAGGTCTACGCCAGCGATGGCCGCAGCGCGGTCACGATCGGCAAGGTCTACCCGACCAAGGACATCCGCGCCGGCATTTATGTCGACGCCATGCTGGGCAAGCACTTCGCCCTCCTCGGTTCGACCGGTACAGGTAAATCGACCAGCGCCGCCCTGATCCTCCACCGGATTTGCGAAGCAGCGCCGGAAGGCCACATCGTCATGGTCGACCCGCACGGCGAATATGCGTCCGCGTTCCGCCAGACCGGTGTCATCCTCGACGTCTCGAACCTCCAGATGCCGTACTGGATCATGAACTTCGAAGAGCATTGCGAAGTCCTGCTTACCAGCAATGGCAACGACCGCCAGATCGATGCTGACATTCTGGCCCGCTGCCTGCTGAAGGCGCGGCAGAAGAGCCGTCTTGCCGAACAGATGGGCAAGATTACGGTGGATTCGCCCATTCCTTACCTTCTGTCGGACCTGTCGAACGCGATCCAGGACGCGATGGGGAAGCTCGACAAGGCAACGAATTCCGCACCTTACATGCGGATCAAGAACAAGCTCGAAGAGCTCAAGACCGATCCGCGTTACCAGTTCATGTTCTCCGGCATGCTCGTCGCCGACACGATGGCGGACTTCATCTCCAAGATCTTCCGCATGCCCGCAGGCGGGAAGCCTATCTCGATCATCGACGTGTCGGGCGTGCCTTCGGACATCACCTCGACCGTGGTTGCCGTGCTCAGCCGCCTCGTGTTCGACTTCGCGATCTGGGGCCGCGAGGAAAAGACCACGCCGATCCTCCTCGTCTGCGAGGAAGCCCACCGCTATGTGCCGAGCGAGAAGAACGCCGACGGCAACTCTGTCGGCACCATCCTGTCGCGCATCGCGAAGGAAGGTCGTAAATATGGCATCAGCCTCGGCCTCATCACGCAGCGTCCGTCCGACCTTGCCGAAGGCGTGCTGTCGCAGTGCGGTACGATCATCTCCATGCGTCTCAACAACGACCGCGACCAGGACTTCGTGCGCGCCGCGATGCCCGAAGGTGCACGTGGTTTCCTCGATGCCATTCCCGCGCTGCGCAACCGCGAGTGCATCATCTGCGGCGAGGGTGTCGCCATTCCGATCCGCGTCAGCTTCGACAATCTCGAAGAGGTCAAGCGCCCGGCTTCGGAAGACCCGAGCTTCGTCGAGATGTGGAGCCAGAGCGGCGGCGAGGAAGACATCGTCCAACGGACCGTCCAGCGCTGGCGCAGCCAGGGGTAAGAGGGAAGGGGCTGACGCTCCGAACTAGCTCCGCTGGCCCGAACCCTAGCCGCGGCAGCCAAAGCGCGACCGCGCGTCGCCGTCTTTGCGGCGAAGCCAAGCCGCACGGAGGTGCGGCGCCCGGCGTCTGAGGGTCACAAGAGGGCTACGTCCCTCTTGTGTCTCCAAAAAGGTGTATATGCAGGCGGTCGCTCATGCGGAAGCCGTGCTTGAGGCATAGATCGGCCAGCCATTTCTCGCGGGTGCGCAGCGTTTCGCTGTCGGTGCCTTCGGGCATCAGGAAGACATGGCCGGGGCGGAAGCGATAGCGTTCGTGCAGAGCCAGCACCTCGTCCACGTCGGAAGGCTCTGCGATCACGAATTTGAAGAAGGCGCGCGGATCGGTGGCGTAATCGTCGAGCCGCTCGGGCAGCAGCGCGAGATCCGCCGGATTGCCGCTATGCGCCAGCTTGGGGCTGACGTTGAACTGGTCGATGCGGATGTCGAGCGGGACCGGGGCCTTGGTGGTGCCGTTGGTTTCGATCTCCACGCTGATATCGGGCAGGTGGTCCAGCAACTTGGCAAGCGCCGGTGCCTGCAGCAGCGGCTCCCCGCCGGTTATGACCAGCCGGTCCTGCCCGAGCGCCAGGATACGCTCGGCGACCTCGGCCTCGTCCAGAGTGACCTGGTTGGCTTTTCGCTCGAAGGTCCGATCGTCGCGGTGGGGTCGATTATCGCCTTCGAAATGCCAGGTGTAGGCCGTGTCGCACCACACGCAGGCAAGGTTGCAGCGCGACAGGCGCATGAAGGCGACGGGCCGGCCCACGCTCGGCCCTTCGCCCTGCACGGAGGCGAAGATTTCAGGCCCGCCCGTATCGTCCGTGGCGAGGACTAGCGCCATCGGGCGATCCCCGAAGGCGACAAAGGCGACACCGTGTCACCCGGCGGAACAGCGGCCAAAGCTCTGTTTTCGCGGGCAAATGCAGCGTCCCCGCCAGGGTGACACCTGGCGCGGCGGATTTCGGGGCGAGCGGTGTTCATGCCTGTCTTGTGCCACAGCCGGGCCGGGTAGGAAAATTTCCTAGCCCAGCCGCGCCAGTGCCGCCTTCAACCGTTCGATCTCGGCCGTGTGATGCGCGAAGTCGGCGCGCGCCTTTTCGACTGCCTCGGGCTTGGCGCGTTCGACGAAGTTCGCATTGTTCAGGCGACCTTCGAGCGATTTGGCTTCCTTGGTGGAGGCTTCCATCGCCTTGGACAGGCGCGCCTTTTCCGCCTCGATGTCGATCACGCCTTCGAGCGGCACGATGAAAGCATCGTCGCCCGCTGCGACCTGCATGGCCGCGCCACCGGGCGCTTCTTCGAAGCGGACCGGCGTGAGGCGCGCGAGACGCTCGATCGCGGCGGCGTTCTCTTCCACCACCTTGCGGCCCAGCGCCGACGGGGTAGGGCAATAGGCTTCGAGCTTCGCGCCCGGCGCGATGCCGAGTTCGTTCTTCGCCGTACGGACCGCGCTGGTGAGCGCGATCAGCCAGTCGATCTCGGCCTTGGCGCTTGCATCGACTTCGGCCTGCGGATCGGGCCATTTGGCGGTGATCAGCGGATAGTCGGGCCGGTCGCCCTGCTTCGACCACAGCTCTTCGGTGATGAAGGGCATGAAGGGGTGGAGCATGACGAGGATCTGGTCGAGCGCCCAACCGGCGACCGCCTTGGTTTCCTCATCGAAATTGCCCTTGATCAGCTCAATATACCAGTCGCAGAACCGGTCCCACACGAAGTGGTAGATCGTGTTCGCGGCGGCATCGAAGCGCAGGTCGGCCATCGCCTGTTCGAGCGCATTCTTGGTCTCGACGACTTCGCCGATGATCCACTTGTTGACCGCCTGCGTCGCGGCGGGCGCGGCGATGCTGGTGCTCGCGCCGATGCCGTTAGACTGGCAGAAACGCGTGGCATTCCAGAGCTTGGTCGCGAAGTTGCGATAGCCTTCGACGCGGCGTTCATCCATCTTGATGTCGCGGCCCTGGCTTTCCATCGCCGACATGAAGAAGCGCAGTGCATCGGCACCGTACTGGTCGATCAGGCCGAGCGGGTCGACGACATTGCCCTTGGACTTCGACATCTTCGCACCGTCCGCTGCACGCACGAGGCCGTGCAGATAGAGCCGCGGCCACGGCGCCTTCCCGGTCAGGTGCATGCCCTGCATCATCATGCGCGCATCCCAGAAGAACAGGATGTCGAAGCCGGAAATCAGCAGGTCGTTGGGATAGTGCTTGTCGAGCAGGTCGGTCTTGTCCGGCCAGCCAAGCGTGGCGAAAGGCCAAAGCGCGGAAGAGAACCACGTGTCGAGGACGTCGTCGTCGCGCCAGACCATGATCTGCGATCCGTCGGTGACCTCACCAAAGGGAACCTCGTCGAGGTCAGCCTCGACAATCCTATCGGCTTCGACACCGAGGCTCTCGGCGATCTTCGCTTTGGCCTCTTCGAATGTATTTGCCACCACGGGCTCCACGCCCTTTGGCTCTTCAGGGTAATAGGCTTCTTTCGATGCTGAATTGACATCGGGACCATACCAGGCCGGGATGCGGTGCCCCCACCATAGCTGGCGGCTCACGCACCAGGGCTGGATGTTTTCCATCCAGTTGAAGAATGTCTTTTCCCAGCTCTTCGGGACGATCTCGATGGTGCCGTCCTTGACCGCCTCGATCGGTGCCTTGGCGAGGGTTTCGGCATCGACATACCATTGGTCGGTCAGCCACGGCTCGATCACCACGCCGCCGCGGTCGCCGAAGGGCGTTGCGATGGTGCGCGGCTCGGCGTCGTGGAGGGTTTCGTTGCCTTCCTTGTCCTTGGTGACATGCGGGATGAGGAAGCCGAGCTCCTTCATGCGCGCCACGACCAGTTCGCGTGCGCCGTCGACGCCGTCCCGCTTGAAGCGGTGCAAGCCGAGAAATTCGTCCGGTACCAGCCCGTCGGCGGTCTGGCAGACATTGCCTTCGGCATCGAGCATGTTGAGCATTTCGGCAGGAGCGAAGCCTGCGCGCTTGCCCACGTCGAAGTCGTTGAAATCGTGGCCCGGCGTGATCTTCACGCAGCCCGAACCGAGTTCCGGATCGGCATGCTCGTCGGCAACGACCTTGAAGCGGCGACCGGTGATCGGCTGGAGGATGTCCTTGCCCACCACCGACTTGTAGCGCTCATCATCGGGGTGAACCGCGACCGCCATGTCGGCCAGCATCGTCTCGGGACGCGTGGTGGCGACAACGAGGTAATCCTTGCCTTCCGAAGTCGTGACGCCGTCTGCCAGCGGGTAACGGAAATGCCAGAAGCCGCCCTTCACATCGACCGTCTCGACCTCGAGGTCGGAAATCGCGGTCTTGAGCTTCACGTCCCAGTTCACCAGCCGCTTGTCGCGGTAGATGAGGCCGTCATTATAAAGGTCGACGAAGGTCTTGAGCACGGCATTGGAAAAATGCTCGTCCATCGTGAACTGCTCTCTGGACCAGTCCATCGAGCAACCGAGACGGCGCAGCTGGCGCGTGATCGTGCCGCCGCTTTCCTCTTTCCATTCCCAGACCTTGCCCACGAAATCCTCGCGCGAGTAATTCGTGCGCTTGTCCTGGCGTGCTTCCATCTGGCGCTCGACCACCATCTGCGTGGCGATGCCCGCATGGTCGGTGCCGACCACCCACAGCGCATCCTTGCCGCGCAGGCGCTCGTAACGGATCACCACGTCCTGCAACGTGTTGTCGAGCGCATGGCCGATGTGGAGGGAGCCCGTCACGTTCGGCGGAGGGTTCACGATGGTGAAGGGCTCGGCATCGGGCCGCTCGGGCCGGAAGAGGCCGTTTTCCTCCCAATGCGCGTACCAGCGCTGCTCGATATCGGCGGGATCGAAGGTCTTTGAAAGCTCGGTGGTCATTGGTCTGTTCGCTCACGCTCGCTGGCGGCACCGGCCCGCTCCCCCACCCGGCCACCCGACAGGATAATGCCATGGGTGGACGGGTGGGGGAGTGGGCCGGTGCGGTAAATTTCGTAGGACGCCAATGCCAGTGCGCATTGTGCGATGCAACGGGATATAGCCTTCGCACGCTTACGTGCTTGTTTGGCGACTGAAATCCGCGCATACGGGGAGCCGAATGACAGGGCTTGCACAATTCGAGATCGTCGAGGGGGACGGGGGTTCCGCACTGGTACTTACCGGGCCCTATCTCGTGTCCACGATCGGCTCGATCGACGACGACCTGCGCAGCATGGATGGCGGCGTGGCCACGATCGACCTGTCCGGCGTGTCGGAAATCGACACGGTGGGAGCATGGCTGGCCTGCACGCTCGCGACGGAGCACGATGCCGAAATCACCGGGGCGAGCTCGCGTGCGCAGCGATTGCTGGATGCGATTTCGGGGCTTGGCGGCGAAGAAAAGCTCGGCGCGCCGCGCCTGCCGTTCTGGAGCCGGGTGCCCGATGCGATGGGCGAAAAGATCTTCAATGCCCGCAGCGGCATCATCGGGGTCATCAGTTTCCTCGGCGCGCTGCTGATTTCTGCCGGATCGCTGATCCGCAATCCGCGGCGCTTCCGCACGGTCGCCCTGTTCCGCCAGATGGAGCTGGTGGGCGTGTCGGCCCTGCCGATCATCGGCCTGATGAGCTTCCTTATCGGCATCGTCATCGCACAGCAGGGCGCGGTCCAGCTGGCGCAATTCGGCGCGGAAACGCTGACGATCAATCTCGTCGGGCGAATCACACTGCGCGAACTGGGCGTGCTGATGACCGCGATCATGGTCGCCGGCCGCTCGGGCAGTGCCTTTGCCGCCGAAATCGGCACGATGAAGCTGACCGAAGAAATCGATGCCATGCGCACGATCGGCATCTCCCCGATGGAGGCGCTGGTCATCCCGCGCATCCTGGCGGCCGTCCTGATGATGCCGCTGCTGGGCTTCTACGCCTCGTGCATGGCGATCATCGGCGGTGCGGTCATCGGCGACACCATGCTGGGCATTCCCTTCTGGACCTTCCTCAGCCGCATCCAGGAAGTGGTGCCCACATACGATCTTTGGGTCGGCCTCGTGAAAGCGCCGGTGTTCGGCCTGATCGTGGCGCTGGCGGGCTGCTACAACGGGATGCAGGTGAAGGGTAATTCCGAAGAGGTCGGCAAGCGCACCACGCTGTCGGTCGTCGCTGCCATCTTTGCGGTCATCGTGCTCGATGCCTTCTTCGCCGTCTTCTTCACCGAAATCGGGTGGGCGTGATGGCAGACGGCAGCAAGGCCACACACGAACGCTTTCGCGGCGATTTTCCCATCGTCGTCGACGGGCTGGTCAACCGCTTCGGCACGCAGACCGTGCACGAGGATCTCGATCTCAAGGTGCGGCGCGGCGAAATCCTCGGCGTCGTGGGCGGTTCGGGCACGGGCAAATCGGTGCTCATGCGCTCGATCATCGGCCTCCAGCCGCCATCGGGCGGCAATATCGAGGTGTTCGGTCAGTCGATCACCGAGGCGGAGCCCGACGAGGTGCTGGGCGTGCGCGATCGCTGGGGCGTATTGTTCCAGGGCGGCGCGCTGTTCTCCACCCTCACTGTGGGCGAGAACGTCGAAGTCCCGCTCAAGCAGTTCTACCCCGACATCTCCGACGAATTGCGCCACGAGATCGCGCGCTACAAGGTGATGCTCTCCGGCCTTCCCGAAGAAGCGGTCAGCAAATACCCGAGCGAGCTTTCGGGCGGCATGAAGAAACGCGCAGGCCTCGCGCGAGCGCTGGCGCTCGATCCCGAACTGCTGTTCCTGGACGAGCCGACCGCAGGGCTCGACCCGATCGGCGCATCGGCCTTCGACCGCCTGACCAAGGAACTGAAGGAAACGCTGGGGCTGACCGTGTTTCTCATCACCCACGATCTCGATACGTTGCACGAGATCTGCGACCGGGTCGCTGTGCTGGCGGACAGGAAGGTTATCGCCGTCGATACGGTGCCGAACCTGATGGAACTCGATCACCCCTGGATACAGGAATATTTCAACGGACCGCGCGGACGTGCCGCACTGACGGCGCAGGCGCTCGACGAACTGCGCCAGCACATGGACCGGCCGGTCGCCGCCCATGCGGTCAAAGCGTTGGACAAAACGCCTCCGGGCAAGGATAAGGCCTAACCAATGGAAACGCGGGCAAATTACATCTGGGTGGGGGCTGTAACGCTGGCCGTATTGGCCGCGCTTGCGCTCTTCATCGTCTGGCTGGCGCGCTGGGGCGAAGGCGCCCAGAAGGAATACGACATCTTCTTCAAGCAGTCGGTTGCAGGCCTCGCCAATGGCAGCCAAGTCAGCTTTGCGGGCGTGCCCGTGGGGCAGGTCAACCAGATCGTGCTGTGGGATAAGGACCCCGAATTCGTCCGCGTGCGCATCAGCGTGAAGGAAGAAGTGCCGATCCTGGTCGGTACCACCGCCACCATCCAGGGCAGTTTCACCGGCGTTTCGACTATCCTGCTGGATGGCGCGCGCAGCGGTGCGCCGCCCATCACCTGCGAAACAACGGCCTGCACCGAAGGCGTGCCGATCATCCCGCCGCAGGACGGGGGCCTCAATGCGCTGCTGTCCAACGCGCCGCTGCTGCTCGAACGGCTGGCGACGCTGACCGAACGCCTGACTCAGCTGCTGGACGAGGAAAACCAGGGCGAGATTGCCGGCATCCTTGCCAATACCAACCAGATGACGCGCAGCCTTGCCGAAACGGCCCCGCAGATCGAGCGGACCATGGCCGAATTGCAGGTCACCCTGCGCGAAGCGGCCGAAGCGCTGGACGAGTTCGAAAAGGTCACGGCATCGACCGACCGCCTGATCAATACCGAGGGCGAGCAGTTGGCACAGGAACTGCGCAAGACGCTGGCTTCGGCGGGCGGCGCGGCCAAGGCGCTGGAACAGACGCTCGAAGAAGCGCGCCCGGCGACCAAGCAGCTGACAGAAAGCACGCTGCCAGCCGCCGAAGCGACGCTGCGCGACCTGCGCGCCACCAGCAAGGCGCTGCGCAGCGTGACCGAAAAGATCGACGAGAAGGGCGCAGGCTCGCTGCTTTCCAGCCAGCCGCTGCCCGAATACGAACCATGAGACGGGATCGCGCGATGAACACGACCAAGACCCTCGCCATCCTTGCCCCGGCCCTGCTCCTGGGCGGCTGCATCAGCTTCGGCGCCGAACCGCCCGAAAGCCTGCTGACCCTGACGCCCACGGCCACCGCGCCTGCCGGGACCGGCGGCTCGAGCGATGCGGGCACCGCTCTTGCGCTGACCGAGTTTGAGGCCCCGGCCGCGCTCGACGTGACGCGCGTGCCCGTGCAGGTGAACGCCACCGAACTCGCCTACCTCAAGGATGCGGTGTGGGTGGAAAAGCCCGCCCGCCTGTTCCGCCGCCTGATCGCGGAAACCATCCGCACGCAGTCGGGCCGCGTGGTCGTCGACGGTGACGATCCGGGCGCGATGGCGGTCAACCGCATCTCGGGCACCCTGCGCCAATTCGGCTACGACGCCTCGACCTCCAGCGTAGTGGTCGTCTTCGACGCCGTGCGCGCGGGCGAGGGCAGCGCAGTCGAAACCCGCCGCTTCGAAGCCGTGGTCCCGGGCGTGACGCCCGACGTCCAAGGCGTCGGCCCCGCTCTCAACCGCGCGGCAAACGATGTGGCCGTGCAGGTCGCGGAGTGGGTTGGCTAGGCCGTAAGGGTGCAGAAAGTCCGCTGACGTCCCGATTGCCGACATTGGGTACGCCTGCCAATATCTCTGCAGCTTGGTAGGACGAGTTCAATGAGCGAAAACGCACGCAATTCAATTTATCTTTGGTTGACCACGGTAGCGTTCTTCGGTGCTTTCTCGGCTTGCCTCCACTTCGATTGGGTGGAGGGAATCTCCGACACTTGGCTTTGGCCTGTATTTGCAGCGCTGCTCGTCGTGAATGTCGTTCAGACTTTTCGCGGCGCCTGGCAGCGCCGTGCTTCCAATCCCAAAAACCCGAACCGTCACTAGCTTGCGCTTTTCACCCAGTTCGTGACTGATTTGCCGAGCTGGGGTACACCAAAAACTGACGAGCGGCCAAAGACCCAATTGCGGCAATTCGATCCAATCGACTATGTCCAAGAAAAATCAATCGCGCCGGACTGGTGTATAGACTGGCCTAACGAGAGGGTTTCCAAATGGACGTAGTCAAAAAGAAGGAATCGAACAAAGTAATCCGAGGTGTAGGTGTTGCCGCTCTTACTGGCATGATCGTCACTCATGTCTCCTCTGACATTTCTCTTGGTGGACCAGTGTTCTTCTTGTGTGCGGTAACCCTCGGTGTGGTGCTCGCGTTCATAAAGTGAAGGTAGAACAATCCACGCATTTAGGGTGGCTTTCCAGCCAATAGGCGCGTTTTCCGACAGCCAGCTCCGGCACAAAAAAATGAAACGAAGCCATCGACCCGCTTGCGGCAGCCCGAGCACCGCTATCGTGACGCCAGCTCCTGCTCGCATTGCATCATGTAATCGCGCGTCAGCGGCAGGACGCGGCGGTCGCGGCAATACTGGATCTGGTAATTGCACATGCCGCCGTTCTCGAAGCTCGACGTCGCCCCCGCGAGGTAGAAGGTCCACATCCGGAAGAAGCGTTCGTCGTACATCCGGACAATCGCTTCCCGGTGCTTCATGCAGTTCGCATACCATGCGCGCAGCGTTCTTGCGTAATGCAGGCGCAGCATCTCCGTATCGCTGGCAATGAGGCGGTACTTCTCGCTCGCGGCGACGGTTTCGGACAGCGCCGGGATATAGCCGCCGGGGAAAATATACTTGCGGGTGAAGGCATCCGTCATGCCGGGCCCGCCGATGCGGCCGATGGTGTGGAGCAGCATTACCCCGTCGTCCGCCAACAGGTTCGCGCAGGTCTGGAAGAACGTATCGAACTGCGGCCTGCCGACATGCTCGAACATGCCGACCGAAACGATCCGGTCGTACCGGCTGCCACGGTCCGTCAACTCGCGATAATCCACCAGCTCGAAAGTTATGCGATCGGCCACACCTGCCTGTGCGGCGCGCTCCTTGGCAAGTTCCAGCTGCTCGCGCGAAAGGGTGATCCCGTGCACTTTCACATCGAAATGCCTGGCAAGGTAGATGGCCATGCCGCCCCAGCCGCAACCGATGTCGAGTACGCTCTGCCCGTCGGCGAGCGCGAGCTTGGAGGCGATGTGTGCGAGCTTCGCTTCCTGCGCTTCGCCCAGCGTTTCCACCCCGTCGGCCCAGTAGGCGCAGGAATACTGCATGTGCTCTGGGTCGAGCATCAGTTTATAGAGATCGTTGCCGATATCGTAGTGGTGCGACACGTTGCGCTGCGAACGGATCCGGTCGTTCACCGCCTCGCGCGCGAAGCCGATGCGGTTGACGATCCGTCGCACCAGCTTCGGCGAGCCGATGGTACCACCCTTGTCCCACGGCTGGTTGGAGCGGAGCAGTTCGACAAGCTCCATGATCCCGCCCTGCTCGATGACCAGCCGCCCGTCCATGAAGGCTTCTGCCGCACCGAGGCGCGGATCGAGTACGATGTCGCGTGGGACCTTCTTGTCGGCAAGCCGGATTGCAACGTCCGGGAAGCCCTCTGCCGCAGAGCCGAAGCGGGAAACCGACCCGTCGGCGAAAGTGACTTGCAGCGTGCCGCGATCGATGATCCCGCCGAGGTAACGCTTGAACAAGGTTGTGCTCATGTCACGACCATATGTCGCCGGCGGCTATCGCGCCAGACATCATGATCAGGAGGCAGCCTGCGCAAACTCCATTGCCGCAAGGAAATCCCCCTTGCGCTTGGCGCGGCGTTCTTCGGCTTCTTCCTCGCGGCCCCAGAGGTCGGCCTGCCATTCCTCTTCGAGGCTAGCCGCGGCCCATAGGCCTTCGCCGTCGGCGGCCTCTTCCAGCGCTTCCAGCCCCACGCATAAAGATGCGGCGAGCGAGGTGAGCTGTTCCAGCGCGGCGAGGTGGAAGGGGCCGAGCGCGGCGAGGCGCTGGCGCAGTGTGTCGAGGCTGGAGGCAGGCTGCGCCTTGTGAACGATCCCGCTCACGCGGTGGAGCGTCACGCCTTCGCGCGCTTCCATCGCGGCAAGGATCGGCTCCCACACCTCCTGCTGGCGGCGGTAGAGCGGCTCTTCGGGATCGGCGCGGTAGCACAGCGTGTCCGTCTCGGCATAACCGACCAGCTTTTCGATCACCGCCTCTGCATCGCGTGCGACCACGTCGAGCGCATAGTCGGCCATGTCGCGAAAGCGGAAGGATGCGGGGTCGATCTTTTCGCCCTGCGCGCGCCATTCGGCGGCGAGCATTTCGGCCATCGTCTCGCTCGGCAGGACCTGCGGCTGGCCGCCCTGCGTCTTGATCGGCCGCCCGTCGAGATGGACCGTCCAGCCGAGGTCGGTCTCCGCAACAGTGACCTCCTTGTAGAAGCGTTTCATCACTCGTCCGATTTCCAGCGCTTGGAAAGAACCGCAGGCACGACGAAGAATTCGGCGAGGCCGATCACGAGGATGATGTAGCCGACGAAATCGGGCAGATCGATGATCTTGCTGACGATCAGCGCGCCGATGAACACCATTACGAAGGCGCTCAGGCGGGCCATCTGGATCACCCAGAAACGGCGTGCGACAGTCTCTTCATCGGCCACGGATCATATTCTCCAGTTCTTCCATGGTGGAGGCGACGGACTGCGCGCCCGCCGCCATGAGTTCTGCGGGATCGTGATAACCCCAGGCGACGCCGATGGCGCGGACGCCCGCAGCCCCGGCCATCTCGATATCGAAACTCGTGTCGCCGATCATGACCGCGTCTGCCGCGCCCACGCCTGCTTCGTCGAGGGCGGCTTCGAGCATGGCGGGATGGGGCTTGGACGGATAGCGATCCGCGCCGTGCAGCGTCACGAAGCGCTGCTTGATCCCATGCGTTTCGAGGCAGGCATGAAGGCCCCGGTCGCTCTTCCCGGTGGCGACGCCGAGCAGCCAGCCATCCTCGTCGAGCCGGGCAAGCAGGTCGGCCATGCCGTCATAGAGAGGTTCGTGAAGCGCTCCTGACAGTCGCGTTTCGCGAAACAGGCGCTTGTAGGCTTCGACCACCTGCAACCGGTCCACTTCGCGCCCGTCCATCATGAGCTGGCGCACGGCAAGCGGCAGGCTGAGGCCGACGGTGCGGCGGATGGCGTTGCGTTCGGGCGGCGGGCTGCCGATGGCGGCGAAGGCGCGCTCCATCGTCTCGCACACGGCGGCCTGGCCATCGACGAGAGTGCCGTCGCAATCGAATACGGCGAGCCGGGTCATGCCGTCACCTTGCGCATCCAGCCCGCCAGATGCGGGTTGCCGTGCGCTGCGTGTTCCTCAGCGATCCGCTCGCGGACGGGGGCGGGCTGCTTTTGCGAGAGCTTGAGCGTGGGACGCATGGTCTCCACCGCGAGTTCGAAGCCGACGATCCCCTTGAACAATTTCGCCCAATGGCTGTCCGGCGTTTCGCTCGCCAGCCAAGGTTCTCCGCCGAGACCATCCTCGAACTGCGTTATGGAAGTGTGCAGCAAGGCCTCGAGCCCCTCGTCATCGAGGCGCGTCACGGCGCCTTCCAGTTCGATCGCGACATAATCCCAGGTCGGCACGGAAGCGCGGTCGGGATACCAGCGCGGACTGACATATCCGTGCGGTCCGTTGACCACCACGAGTGCCTTCGCCCCGTCGAGATGGGCGGCCAACGCATTCGACCTCGCGATATGGAACCGGAGTGCTCCGTCGCCGCTCGCGATCAGCGGTACATGGGCGACGCGCGGTCCGTCCGGCGTGGTCAGGAAGACCATCCCGAAACCGGCCTCCGCCACGATGCTCTCGATCAGCTCCCGGTCGTCGGTTCGGAAGAGCGGATTGGGATGCATCAGCGCTTACCCTTGCCCTTCGCCGGGCCCTTTCCGCCGGTTCCGCCGCGCGCCCTGCGCGGGCCGCGCTGGGCCTTGCGGTAGTTCTTGGCGTGCTGGCGGGCCTGCTGCTTCTTCTCTTCACGCGATTTGGGCGGCGGATCGTCACGCATCGGCGTGGCGTCGCTGGCGTTCTCGTCGAAACCAAGCTGTTCGAGCGAGGCGGCGAAGTGTTCGGGCAGGTCGGCGGTCACGTCCAGCTTGCCGCCATCCGGGCTGTCGATGATCAGGCGGCGCGCATGGAGGTGCATCTTGCGGCTGATCGACCCGGTCAGGAAGGCATCGCGCCCGCCGTATTTGCCGTCGCCGACGATGGGATGACCCATGGCCGCGCAATGGACGCGCAGCTGGTGGGTGCGACCGGTCATCGGCTGGAGTTCGAGCCATGCGGCGGTCTTGGCCGCCGTTTCCACGACGCGGTACTTGGTCTTGGCAGGCGCGCCGCCTTCATGGTCGACATGCATCTTCTCGCCGCCCGATCCGGGCTGCTTGGCGAGCGGTGCCTCGATCACGCCCTGCTTGATGTCCGGCACGCCAACCACCAGCGCCCAGTAGATCTTCTTTGCGCTGCGGCCGGAAAACCGCTTGGAAAAGAACGCTGCGCTACCGGGCGTCCGCGCCACGAGCAGCACGCCCGAGGTATCCTTGTCGAGCCGGTGCACGAGGCGCGGGCGCACATCGTCCTCGCCCTCAACGAAGGCGTCGAGCAGCCCGTCGACATGGTTGAAGGTATTCGTGCCGCCCTGCGTGGCGAGGCCCGCGGGCTTGTTGAGCGCGATTGCGGACTTGGTCTTCTTGATGACCATGTCGTGGGCCTGTTCGATCTCGGCCTGGCTCAGCTCGCGCTTGGCCTTGGGCTTCTTGTGCGCTGCATCGCCGCCCGGGGGCACGCGGATCTGCTGGCCCTGTTCGAGCCGGTCATCGGGCTTCACCCGTTTGCCGTCGACGCGGACCTGGCCGGTGCGCGCCCACTTGCTGACGGTGCCGAAGCCCACTTGCGGCAGGTGCCGCTTGAACCAGCGGTCGACACGGATGCCGTCATCGTCGGCCTCGACCCTGAACTGGCGTACTTCGTCGGAGGTTTTCATCCTGCCATCCTCATGACTGCAAGCCCGACCATCAGCCCGGTGATGCCGAGCGCGAAGGAAAGGACGGCATATAGCGTTGCGAAGAGATATTGTCCGCGCTCGATCAGCATCACCATTTCAAGGCTAAAGGCGCTGAAAGTGGTGAAGCCGCCCAGAACGCCTGCGCCAAGCAGCAGGCGCGTCTGCTCGCTGGTGTCGGCTCCCGACCGCACCAGCCAGCCGGCCAGCAAGCCCATCAGCAGGCTGCCGATCGCGTTGACGGCGAGGGTGGCGAAGGGGAAGGCGCCCATGATCGGCGCGCCGAGCCATTGCGTCATGGCGCGCCCGGTCTGGTAACGCATGGCCGCGCCGATACCGCCGCCGATGGCGACATGCAGGGTTGCGGCAAGGGGGGAGAGGGTGGACATTGCGCGATCCCCTAGCCGCTCGCGCGGGTTTGCGAAAGGCGGCACTGCACGCTTGCCTTTTATGGCTCGAATCCGTATGTGGCCGCCATTCGAGCCGGTCCGGAACGGATTCGGCGCGCTTTTCGTTGATAAAGCGAAACCCTATTCAAGGAGGCATACCCCGCAAGAAGCGGGCTCTGGCCCGTAAGTCGAGGTATTGAATTTTATGCAGATCATGGTTCGCGATAACAATGTCGACCAGGCCCTCCGCGCGCTCAAGAAGAAGCTGCAGCGTGAAGGCGTCTATCGCGAAATGAAGCTGCGCCGCCACTACGAAAAGCCCAGCGAAAAGCGCGCCCGTGAAAAGGCTGCTGCAGTTCGCCGCGCTCGCAAGCTGGAGCGTAAGCGTATGGAGCGTGACGGCATCAAGTAAGCCGTTGATTGCTTCTGCAAGCTAAGCCATGAGGGCGCGGAGAAATCCGCGCCCTTTGCGTATTACAGGCGAATTTTACATGACCGAGATCACCCGCGTACCGCTCCGCCCCATCAAGAAGGGCTCGCTCACCAAGCTTTGGCTGGGCGTCATCGTTGCCATCCTGCTCGGTGCGGGCCTGGCGTGGGCTGCCGTGCCCAAGGGCGTGGAAGTGGAAACGCTGACCGAGGGTGTCGGTCCTTCGCCGCAGATGGGCGATGTGGTCTTTGCCAATTACGTCGGCACGCTGCCCGATGGCACCGAATTCGACCGTTCGCAGCCGAGCCCGTTCCCGCCCGAGATCTTCCCGGCGGGCACGCCGTTCCCGCTCGACGAGCAGGGCGGCATCATCGAAGGTTTCGCCGAAGGCCTGATGCAGACGCAGAAGGGCGGCAAGTACCGCATCGAAATCCCGGCAGAGCAGGCCTATGGCGCAACGCCGCCTCCCGGATCGGACATTCCGGCCAATAGCGACCTCATTTTCGAGGTCGAAGTAACGGAAATCATGTCGCTTGAAGAAGCGCAGCAGCGCTTCATGCAATTGCAGGCCCAGATGGGTGCGCAGGGCGGTCCCGGCGGCCCCCAGGGTGCTCCTCAGCAAGCACCCGTCGAATAAGGCGCAAAGCCTGCTTGAAGCGCGCGCGCCACACGGCTAACGCGCGCCCATGTCAGTTACCCGAGAAGAAGTGGCGAAAATCGCCTCTCTGGCCCGCATCCGGATGGAGGATGCGGAGCTGGATCGCATGGTGCCCGAGCTGAACAACATCCTCGACTGGGTGGAGCAGCTGGGCGAAGTCGACACCTCCGGCGTGGAGCCGATGACTGCGGTCATCCCGAACACGCTGCGTCTGCGCGACGATGTGGTCGACGCCATTCCCGAAACGTCCGGCGGACGGCGCGACGATGTGCTGGCCAATGCCCCGGCGGCCGAACACGGCTTTTTCGGCGTACCCAAGGTGATCGAGTAATGCCCGAGAACGCTAACGACCTTACGAATCTCGGCGTGAAGGAAATCCGCGACGGCGTGGCCGGCGGCGACTTCACCGCGCGCGAAGTGGCCGAAAGCTTCAATGCTGCGGTTGCCGCCGCTGCCGAGCTCAACGCCTTCATCGTCACCACGCCCGACCATGCGCTTGCCGCGGCAGATGCAGTCGATGCGAAGCGTGCCAAGGGCGAAGACCTCGGCAAGATGGGCGGCGTGCCCATCGGCATGAAGGACCTGTTCGCGACGCACGGCGTCCAGACCACGGCCGCCAGCCACATCCTCGAAGGATTCAAGCCGCAGTACGAAAGCACTGTCAGCCAGAACCTGTGGGATGCAGGCGCAGGGATGCTGGGCAAGCTCAACCTCGACCAGTTCGCGATGGGGTCCTCGAACGAGACCAGCTACTTCGGCAACGTCAATTCGCCGTGGAAGAAGGACGGCACCAATGCCGCAATGAGCCCGGGCGGCTCGTCCGGCGGTTCCTCCTCTGCCGTCGCTGCGCGCATCGCGCCTGCCGCCACTGGCACCGACACCGGCGGTTCGATCCGCCAGCCCGCAGCCTTTACCGGCATTTGCGGCATCAAGCCGACCTATGGCCGTTGCAGCCGCTGGGGCGTCGTCGCCTTTGCCAGCAGCCTCGACCAGGCAGGCCCGATGGCGCGCAGCGTCGAAGATTGCGCGATCATGCTCGAAGCCATGGCCGGTTTCGATCCCAAGGACGCGACGTCCCTCAAGATGGACGTGCCGAACTGGGAAGCCGCGCTCGATGCGGACCTGAAGGGCAAGAAGATCGGTATCCCGAAGGAATACCGCATGGACGGCACCGACCAGGCCATTCTCGACAGCTGGGAACAGGGCAAGGCATGGCTGCGCGATGCAGGGGCGGAGATCGTCGATATCTCGCTGCCGCACACCAAGTATGCGCTGCCGGCCTATTACATCATCGCCCCTGCAGAAGCCTCGTCGAACCTCGCGCGCTATGACGGCGTGCGCTACGGCCTGCGCGACCTGCCCGAAGGCGCTGGCCTGCAGGACATGTATGCCGCCACCCGCGCCGCCGGTTTCGGTGACGAGGTGAAGCGCCGCGTGCTGATCGGCACCTACGTGCTCAGCGCCGGTTTCTACGACGCCTATTACACGCAGGCGCAGAAGATCCGCACGCTGGTCGCGCAGGATTTCGAGAAGGCTTTCGGCCAGTGCGACGCGATCCTTGCGCCGACCACGCCGACCGCCAGCTTCCCGCTCGGTTCGCTCAACGAAGATCCGCTGACGATGTATCTGAACGACGTTTTCGCCGTTCCCGCATCGCTGGCCGGCCTTCCCGCAATGAGCGTTCCGGCCACGATCAACGAAGACGGCCTCCCGCTCGGCCTGCAGATTGTCGGCAAGCCTTTCGACGAGCAGGGCGTGCTCAACGCCGGTCTCGCGATCCAGCAGCGAGCCGGATTCGAGGCCAAGCCGGACAAGTGGTGGTAAACGCCTAGCGGACGAGGACGTACCAGTCGTCGAACTGCGACAGGTCCTCGAAGCGCCGTTCGTAGCCCTGCGATGTCAGGAGTGCGTGGATGCGCTCGCGGTCGGGCGTGTAATTATGCTCGACCGTGATGCAGCCGATCGGGCGCGACGCGAAGTCGTAGGCCTCGAGGATGGCGAATTCGCTGCCTTCGGTGTCGATTGACAGGTAATCGATCGTTTCGGGCGCATCGTGCCGGTCGAGCAGGTCGCCGAGGGACACGGTGCGCACGTCATAGCGCCTAGCCCTTCGCCGCTCGTGATGGTCGCGCGCGCTGAATGCCTCGATAGTGGACGTTTCCGACCATTCCGCTTCGCAGAATGACAGCGTTTCTCCGGTCTTCGACCACACGCAATCGTAGTCCTTCGCCGCGCTGCGTCCGGAATTTTCCAGCCGCCCGCGCCAGACCCGGCCCGGTTCCGCAAGGATGCCGCGCCAGCCGAAGTGTTTCTCCAGCAGGTAGGAATTGCTGAGTGTGACGCCGTCGGTCGCGCCGAATTCCACGAAGAACCCGCCGTGTTTCCAGCCGGTTGCGGACAGGGCGAAGAAGTCCTGGTTCAATTGCGATGGACTGTGCGGGAGCAAATCCAGCGCTTCGCGCAAGCGCCCGTCTTCCACCATCGAGAGCAGCAGCGCCTTTTCACCGAGCAGCACCTTGTCGCTCATTTCGGCAAGCGTTCCGGCAGGTACCAGCTCTCTCCCGGCCAAGGCGGCCAGGCGGCGTGCCAGAAACTTTGCAATCGGTCGCATCCAGCCCCTTCCATCGTGCGCTGCAAACGCTTATCGGCATGCACCATGACTAGCTACACAATTCAGGGCGCAACGGGCGAATGGGAGGTCGTGATCGGCCTCGAAGTCCACGCGCAGGTCACGTCCAACGCCAAGCTGTTCAGCGGCGCCTCCACCGCATTCGGGGCCGAGCCCAATACGCAGGTGAGCCTGGTCGATGCGGCCATGCCCGGCATGCTGCCCGTTCCCAATCGCGAATGCATCCGCCAGGCCGTGCGCACCGGCATGGCGATCGAGGCGCAGATCAACAAGTGGAGCCGGTTCGACCGCAAGAACTACTTCTACGCCGACCTGCCACAGGGCTACCAGATCAGCCAGCTCTACCACCCGATCGTGGGCGAGGGACAGCTCGTGATCGAAGCCGATGAAAAGGCCGGTATCGCGCAAGACAAGGTCATCGGTATCGAGCGCATCCACGTCGAACAGGACGCGGGCAAGCTGATGCACGACCAGCATCCGACCATGTCCTATGTCGATCTCAATCGCACGGGCATCGCCCTGATGGAGATCGTCTCCAAGCCCGACATGACTTCGCCTGCAGAAGCAGGCGCCTATGTCCGCAAGCTGCGCTCGATCCTGCGTTATGTCGGCAGCTGCGACGGCAATATGGAACAGGGCTCGATGCGCGCCGACGTCAATGTCTCGGTCCGCAAGGTCGGCTCCAGCGAACTGGGCACGCGTACTGAAACCAAGAACGTGAACTCGGTCCGCTTCGTGATGGCGGTGATCGAACAGGAAGCCCGCCGCCAGGTCGACCTGATCGAGGACGGTGGCAGCGTGGTGCAGGAAACGCGCCTCTACGATCCGGACCGCAATGAAACGCGCTCCATGCGCAGCAAGGAAGACGCGCACGATTATCGCTACTTCCCCGATCCCGATCTCCTCCCGCTGGAGCTGGAAGACAGCTTCATCGAGGAATGCCGCGCCAGCCTGCCGGAACTGCCCGACGCCAAGCGCCAGCGTTACGAGAACGAACTGGGCCTCACGCCCTACAACGCGCGCGAACTGACGGCGGAGGTCGAAACCTTCGGCCGCTTCGAGACGCTGCTTTCCGCAACGGCCGGCCAGATCGGCAAGCCCGAGGCCAAGGTCGCGACGCAGGTGGCGAACTGGGCGCTTTCGGTCGCTCCCGGCGTCATGAAGTCGCTGGGCGATGAAGCCGATCCGGCCAATGCCACTGCTGATGCGCAGGCGAAGATCCTGGCGATGCAGGACAAGGGCGAAATCTCCGGCGGACAGGCGAAGGAAATTTACGAACACGTCCTTCGCACCGGCGGCGATCCCGAAGCCATCGCCGACGAGAAGGGTCTCAAGCAGGTCAGCGACACCGGCGCCATTGAGGCGGCGATCGACGAAATCATCGCTGCCAACGCCGACAAGGTAGAAGAATACCGCGGCGGCAAGGACAAGCTGTTCGGTTTCTTCGTCGGCCAGACCATGAAGGCCATGCAGGGCAAGGCCAATCCGGCGGTCGTGAACCAGATACTCAAGGACAAGCTGGGCTAAACACCCGGCAAAGAACAGGGGGAGGGTGATGACCTCCATCGTCCTCGTTCATCCCGAGATACCCGGCAACACCGGCGCGGTGGGGCGCACCTGCGTCGCGCTCGATATGGAGCTGGTGCTGATCCACCCGCTCGGCTTCGAGATTACGGACAAGCGCGTGAAGCGGTCCGGCCTCGACTACTGGCCGCATATCCGGCTGGTCGAATTCGCCAGCTGGGAGGACTTCCTTGCCGAGCGCGCTCCGCGCCAAGACCAGATGTTCCTATTCGAGGAATACGCGAAGCGCAGTTTTTACGAGCCCGACTATCCCGAGGACGCCTACCTCGTCTTCGGGCGCGAGACGAAAGGGTTGCCGGCCGACATAGTCTCCGCCCACGAGGCTCAGCTGGTCGGCCTGCCGATGCGATCGGACAAGGTGCGTTCGCTCAATCTTGCCAACACGGTGGCGGCTGCGGCCTACCAGGCGGTTCGCGCCCACATCTGAACGCCGTTCGTCGGTCGGCCATGTCCCCGACAGAAGTCTTGCTTGCGCAAGCCCTTGCCAGCTTTTAGCCCTCTGCGCGTTTCGCGCGCATTCTCGCGCGCCATGTGAGGGACTGAAAACCAATGCGTAAGACCGCCACCATCGCGGCGCTGCTCGCTTGCACCGCGACCGCGCCGATTGCCGCCAAGGAAGGCATGTTCACGCCCGGCCAGCTGCCGGAAATCGCAGAGGACCTGAAGGAAACCGGCCTCGAAATCGATCCGGAAACGCTGACCGACCTGACCGGCTTCCCGATGGGTGCGATCGTGTCGCTCGGCGGCTGTTCCGCCAGCTTCGTTTCGCCCGAAGGCCTGGTGGTGACCAACCACCACTGCGCGCGCGGTTCGGTCCAGTACAATTCCACCGCCGAGAACAACTATCTCGAGAATGGCTTCCTCGCCAAGGCGAAGGGCGACGAACTGCCCGCTGCGCCCGGCTCGCGCATCTATGTGACGACCGAGATCACCGATGTGACGGCCCGCATGCGCGACGGCGTCGATGCCCTTTCGGCGACAGAGCGTTACGAGACGCTCGAACAGCGCATGAAGGACATCACCGCAGAGTGCGAGCAGGATGCCGGATCGCGCTGCCAGGTCGCCAGCTTCTATGGCGGCGCGGAATACACGCTGATCAAGCGCCTCGAAGTGCGCGACGTGCGCCTCGTCTATGCGCCTGCCGACTCCATCGGCAAGTATGGCGGCGATATCGATAACTGGATGTGGCCGCGCCATACGGGCGACTTCGCCTTCTACCGCGCCTATGTCGCACCCGACGGTTCGGCTGCGGACTATTCCGAAGACAACGTGCCCTACCAGCCCGAGCACCATCTCAAGGTCAGCGCGGCCGGTCTCGATGACGGCGATTTCGTAATGGCTGCAGGCTATCCCGGATCGACCCAGCGTTATGCAACGCTTGCCGAGGTGGAAAACACCTTCAGCTGGACCTATCCGACCTACGTCACGCTGGTGAACGACTGGATCGACACCATCGAAGAGGCCGCTCCCGAAGGTTCGGATGCCCGGGTGAAGTATGAATCGCTGCTCGCCGGTCTCAACAATTTCGAAAAGAACACGCGCGGCCAGCTCGAAGGCGCGCGCCGTGTCGGTCTCGTCGACCGTCGGCGTGCCCGCGAAGAGGCTCTCGCAGCATGGATCGCCGCAGATCCTTCGCGCGCGAATTACGGCGAGGCTATCACCGGCCTGCAGGCGCTGAACGAAGAAGGTGCGGCCGCCGCGAAGAAGGCCTTCTGGTACAATTTCGCGACCCGTCCTGCCCTGCTTTCGGCAGCGCAGCGCCTCTATCGCCTGTCGCAGGAACGGCTGAAGCCCGATGCGCAGCGCGAGCCCGGCTACCAGGACCGCGACATGACGTTCTTTGCGCAAGGCCTGCAGGCGCTGGATCGCCGCTACGAGGCCTCGGTCGACAAAGCTCAGTGGCTGCTGTTCCTCGATACCTATCTCGAAGAACCGGCTGAAAACCGCGTGGCCGTCTTCGACAACGCTCTGGGTCTCACCGGCGATGTCGATTTGGCGGCCCTCTCGGCCAAGCTCGACAGCTATTATGAAGGCACCACGCTGGACGACAGCGAAACGCGCCTGGCGCTCATGGACGCGAGCCCGGCCGATTTCGAGGCGAGCGAAGACCCCTTCATCCAGCTTGCCGTCGCGCTTTACGAATACGAGCGCGAGCAGGAAGCCGAAGCGGAAGAGCGTGCAGGCCGTGCGCAGGCGCTGCGCCCCGCCTACATGGAAGCGATCACCCAGTGGCAGCGTTCGCAGGGCCTCTCGACCTATCCCGATGCCAACTCCACGCTGCGCGTGACCTATGGCACGGTGATGGGCGGATCGCCCAAGGACGGCATGGCCTACCTGCCGTTCACGACGCTGGAAGGCATCCTCGAAAAGGACACCGGCGAAGACCCGTTCAACGCTCCGGCCAAGCAGCTGCAGGAAATCCGCGAGAAGGATTACGGACCTTACGCGCTCGACAGTATCGGTTCGGTTCCGGTGAACTTCCTGTCCGATCTCGATAGCACCGGCGGCAACAGCGGCTCGGCCACGCTCAACGCGCGTGCAGAGCTGGTCGGTCTGCTGTTCGACGGCACGTTCGAAAGCGTCAATTCGGACTGGGACTTCGACCCGCGCACCACGCGCACGATCCATGTCGACACCCGTTACATGCTGTGGGTGATGGACAAGGTCGACGGGGCCGAGGGCCTAATCGAGGAAATGGACATCGTCGACTGACGCTCGTCCGACAGCACGAAAACGAAGGGCCGCCGGAGACGATCCGGCGGCCCTTTGCGTTTTGCGCGATCGGGTATAGCCTGCACCACATGAAGTGGGCCTTCATCGTCTTCACAGCGCTTTACGCCATCGCGCTCTTCCTGCTTACCGTAGGCACCTTTGGCTGGTTCGGGCAGGAGCAGGACCCGCTGTCCGGCGTTTTCCTGATGCCGTTGGGCCTGCCGTGGAACATCCTAGCCGACAGGCTGGGTCTGATGGGGCCGTGGGTCGCAATCCTTGCGCCTGCAATCAATGCGGGCATTCTCTACTGGTTGTGGAAGCGCTGACCCGCTTCAGCCACCGGTGATCAGCGCATCGACGAGGATATAGGTCTCAGGACCGAATTTCACCGTCACCCGGTCTCCATCGCGCGTCGTGGTGAAGTCCCAGCCCGCCGAACCGTCCGCCTGCGCACTGTCCGCGCCATAGGGTTCGGTGCCGTTGAAGAAGATCGCACGCTTGCTTCCATCCGGCTTGCTCACCTCAACGAGATGCGTGCCGTCCTCGCCCCAGTTGCGCTTTACGCCCGCCTCGCAGCTCTGGGTGGGCGGCGCATTGGCGAAACCGCAGTCGAGAATGGTCGTGGCGTTGTAATCGGTGCCGGCGACCATGGCATCGCCCTCCATGCCCGCATTGTCATCGCCCATCGGCACGCTGACGAGGCGCACGCCTTCGACATTGCCGACGATGGTGCCGCCAAGCGCTTCTGCGGAGGCTTCGCTCGGGCAGCCCACCAGCATCGCGCTGTCGTCGAGATAGTTCGAGGTCGCTGCGCTTTCACCCAGCCTTTGGCAAGGATCGCCTGCATTGGGATAGCCATCGCCGAACGGGGCGAGGCTTTCGGGGATTACGGCAAGCTCTTCGGCAGGTGCGGCCTCGGCCCCGGGTTCGGAAGTGCTTTCACCGCATGCGACAAGGGCGAGCGCCCAAGCGCCCGCCACGATAGCCTTGAGTTTCATCGCTCGTCCCCCTCTCTCAGCGGCAATTCGGATGCTGGCCGATGTCGCGAATGTCGTAGAAGCGACCGTCGGCGATGGTCACCTGCAAACACTGGCGCGACTGGGGGCGCCACTGGATCGAATAGCGGGTGTTGCCGCTGGTGAAATTGTCCACCTGGCGGAAGCCGCGGCTTTCCAGCTGGCTCATGCCTCCTGCCGCACGTGCGCCGTTCAGGTCCTTGAACTGGGCGACCTGGCGATAACCGCCATAGCCATGATGGTGGCGAAGGTTCGCATTGCGCTCGTTCACGCCGGCGCTGTAGCCGTTGGAATAGGCGTCCGATCGGTCGTAATTGTGATAGGCCGCGTTGTGCAGCCCGTCCTGGTAGCCGCGCTCGTAGTGGGCTTCGTCGTTACGATCGTCGTGATGCTTGTTGTCGTCATGATGGTGCGACTTGTGGCTCAGCAACGCGCCTAGGATCGCAGCTCCGGCGACGGCGGCAACCGCCGCGCCCGCATTGCCCTTGTGATGGCCGCAATCCTGATCGCTCGCATCGTTGATGGTCATCACCCGGCCATCGTAAACCTCGACGTTGACGCAATCGTCGTCGGCCTCGTCCCACCAATAGCTGTAGACGTAGCCCATATCGTTCTTGTGGGTGGAGATATGCGCGAAGCCGCGTTCGCGCAGCTGGCCTTCGGCGTCGCGTCCGTAGGAACCGTTGATGTAGGTCAGCTCGCTGGCTTTCTCGGCCAGGACCGGAACGGCGGTCATGGCAGCCAGTGCGGTGCCGGCGACGAAGTACTTCAGTCCAGTAGTCATGCGATACCTCCCGTTGTCCGCACATGGTGGCGGATGCATTGGTAACGACTCGACCCGAAGCTGTTGTTTTCGCGACTAGCGTACTGCCAATGGTGGCAGGAATATGGCTTGCGTGCAGATCCGTCGCGCGGTGTCGGAGTGCAGGGCACGAAAAAGGGCCGCCGGATCGCTCCGACGGCCCTCTTCTTGTCTGAGTTGACCTGCGGGCTTAGCCCTGGCGTTCGCCGGTCAACGTCATGTCGCCAAATGCGCCGGCGTTGACGGTGCCGGTCAGCTGGTCGCCGTCGACCGTGGCGTTGCAGTTCAGCGTCATCGGCATGGGGACGGTCATGTCCATCTTCCAGCTCAGCGCATTGCCGTCGATGGTGCCGTCCTTGACGTCCATCGAACCCATGCCGCCGGCCATCGAGCCGGTGAAGGTCTTGCCGTCATCGCCCGGAACGACGGTGAAGGTGCCCTTCTGGTCACCCATCGGGCTCTTGACGACGGTGTCATAAGTACCGGCTACGGACATGCATATTCTCCTTTTGCGTGACCCGCTGGTGCGGGCCGGATCTAGTGGTGCAGACATCGGCGTTACTTACACCGATGTCAACAAGCTCATTCCTGCGGTTCGATCACCTCGACTTCGAGGCCGAGCGTGTCGAGCTGCGGGGCGACCACTTCAGCGTCGCCTACTACGATATAGACGATATCACCCTCGTTTATGTTCCGCCGCGCTTCGAGGTCGAGTTGCGATGCGGTGAGGGTGTTGTAGCGCGAGGCCAGCGTCTCGTAATAATCGTCGGGGCGGTCGTAGCGCACGATGTTGACCAGCCCGCCGAGCACGTCGCCCGCGGTTTCGAACTGGCCGGGCAATTCACGCATATTGGAATTGACGATCCGCTCCAGCTCATTCGGCTGGACGCCGCGTGCATCCACGAAATCGTTGATCTCGCGGCGGATCTCGCTGATCGAATCCCCGGTGCGGTCCGACTGGACCGGAGCGCGCACGCCGTAGAAGACGCGGTCGAGGCCGCTGGCGATCTGGCTGCCCGCGCCATAGGACCAGCCCTTTTCCTCGCGCAGGTTCATGTTGATGCGCGCAAGGAAGCCCCCGCCAAGCGCCTCGTTTGAAGCGATGAGGGGGATGAGGTCGTCGCGGCCGGTCAGGCCCAGTACCTGTCCGCCGTAGATCACCGATTGCGGCGAATTGGGACGGTTGACCAGGATGATGCGCTGGCGCGGCTCGGGAATGGCGGCACTGTAATTGCGCTCCGGCTTGGCGGTGACGGGAGCCTGCCAGTCGCCGAAGCTTGCCTCGAGCAGGCGCGTGACCTCGGCCAGCGAGGTGTCCCCGACCACGAAGATGCGGGCATTGTCGGGCCGCAGCCAGGTGGCATGGAAGGCGCGCAGGTCCGCTTCGGTCAACGCTTCGAGCCGGGCTGCAGAACCGAGGCCCGAGGTCGGCAGACCATAGGGGTGCGGTCCGAATATGGCGCGGCGACCGGTGCGATCGGCGATGGAATTGGGGTTCTTCAGTTCCGACGAGAGGGCGTTGAGCAATTGCGCACGCTCGCGCTCGATCACATTGGCGCGAAGGCCCGGTTGGCGAATGGTTTCGGCCAGCAGTTCCAGCGACGGCGCGAGGTTCGGGGCCAACGCGGCAAGCGAGAAGTTGGTGTAGTCTGCATCGAAACCGTTGAAGATGTTCGCGCCGAGCCGTTCCTGCGCGATTGCATAGTCGGTCGCATCGAGGCGCTCTGTGCCTTCGCCCATGGTGCTCAGCAGCAGGCGCTGCGTACCGAGCGTTTCCGCAGTTTCGGCAGCGCGGCCGGCATCGAATTCGACGCGCACCGAAACGGTCGGCACGGCATCGCGGTGCGCGAAATAGACTTCCATGCCGTTCGACAGGGTCGCCCGCTCGATATCCGGGAAGTCGAGGCCCTGCAGCGGCTGGAGTTCCGGCAGGGTATCGCGATCGGCCTGCGCCTGCGTGGCGATCTGCGAAAGATCGCAGGTTTCCCCGGCGCAGTAATTGGCCTGCGCGATGTCTTCTATGGAATCGGGTCCGGTCACGGCACCGCCGCGGTCTTCGCCGCCTTCGGTGCGTTCGCCGGGATTGAAGACCAAGTTGAAGACCGGACGCGAGAGCCACTTGCGAGCCAGCGCATGGACCTGCTCGGGCGTTGCGGCGGCCATCTGGTCGAGCTGGCGTTCGACATAGCCGGGATCGTTCGCGAACAGTTCGCCCGCGGCAAGCTGCGGCGCCTTGCCGCCGAAGCCGCCGACCGATTCAAGGCCGCGGATCACGCCCGCCATGGTCGATACCTTGGCGCGCTGGAGCTCGTCTTCCGTCGGACCGGTGGCAAGAAAATCGGCGATCTGCGCGTCAAGCTTGGTGGCGACCTCGTCCGGATCGACGCCGGGCTTCACATCCGCCTGGACGACGAAGATACCCGCATCTTCCAGCGTGTAGTTGAAGGTGCTGACCGAGACCGCGACCGGGTCCTCGCGCACCAGCGAGTTGTCGAGCCGCGAACTGGACAGCCCGCCCAGTACGGCCGAGGCGAGGTTCATCGGGACCGACTCTGCCGAATTCGACCCGGGCACTGCCCACATGCGATAAAGCCGCGTGGTCGAGATCTGGTCGGTGGTGACGACCGTCTTGTCCTCGGTAAGGGTCGGAACGTCGACGGCGGGATGAACCACTTCCGGCCCGCGCTCGATATCGCCGAACCACTTCTGTACCTTCTCGCGCGCGGTGGCAGTGTCGATATCGCCAGCCAGCACCAGCACGGCGTTGTTCGGGCCGTAATGGTCGATGAACCAGTTGCGCACATCGTCCATGGTCGCCGCGTCGAGATCGCCCATCGAGCCGATGGTCGAGTGGTGATAGCGGTGGCCCTTGGGGAAGAGGTTTTCGAAGATCTCGTAGCGCAGCAGGCCGAAGGGATTGTTGTCGCCCTGGCGCTTCTCGTTCTGGACGACGCCGCGCTGGTTATCGAGTTTCTCCTGCGTCACCGCATCGAGCAGGTGACCCATGCGGTCGCTTTCCAGCATCAGCACGCGGTCGAGCGCGCCGGTCGGAACCGTCTGGAAATAGTTCGTGCGGTCGGGATTGGTCGTCCCGTTCACATCGGTACCGCCCATCTGCTGGATATATTCGAACCAGTCGTCGGGCGCGTTTTCCGTACCGTTGAACATGAGGTGTTCGAACAGATGGGCAAAGCCGGTCTTGCCCTTGGGTTCGTGCTTCGAGCCGACGTCGTACCACACCGACACGCCGACCAGCGGCGCCTTGCGGTCTTCATGGACCACCACGGTCAGACCATTGTCGAGGACGAACTTGTCGTAGGGAATGTCCACTTCGGCGACGAGCTGCGAGAGCGGGGCGGGCTCGTAACTGACGGCCTGCTGGGTAACGGCGGCATCGGTGGATGCGGTGTCGACGGGTTCCTGCGAATAGGTCGAGCAGGCCGATACGGCGAGAGCGACGACGCTGGCGGAAATGATACGTTTCATGGGGGCTCCGAAGGGGATTCTCTTAGAAGTGCCTGGACGCTCAGCGACGGTTTGTCACGGTCTTGCGGCTCTTCGCGTTTTCCAGCACGTCTTCGCGCCAGAAATGGACCGGTTTCAACCGGTGCTGGACGAACAGCGTAGACTGATCGGCGTAATGCGGTGAATCGGGCCGCGTGGTGGCGGAACCGAAGGGCTGGATCGACCGCGAGGTGACCCGCTCGCCTGCATTCCACTCGACCCACTGGATGAAGCTGTCACCATGGCGGACCGACAGCCTGCCATCCTCGTCGACATCCCACAGCGTCGATGCGCGCAGCGTGTCCGATCCCCCGTCTAGAGGCAGGTCTACATCGCCCTGACGAAGGCGAAGCAGGTCGCCCATCGGCGGGTCGATCCGGCCGAAATGCGATTCCAGATGGTCGACGGATTTCACCAGCTCGTCGCGTGCGCTGGGGCAGGCCTTGTTCTGGTACCGGCAGGACATGAACTCGCGGATCATCAGCAGGGCGAGGCTGTCGCCGCGCCCGATATTGTCGGCGGTGAAATCCCACTCCAGCAGCAGCTTGCGGGCCTCGGCAAGGCGTGGCTCGTCCGACAGGTCGAGTGCTTCCAACTCGTCCCACAGGTCCGCCACATAGCCTTCGCGCGCATAGCCGGTGTCGTACTTGATTTCCTCCAGCGTAGCGCGGTCGAGCCGGTCGGCTTCGCTCAGCAGTTTCCAGGCTCTGCGCGAACGGTTGGTCTGCTTCAGTTCGACACCGAGTTCGGGCGCGAAGTCACCGGGCGAGAGATCGCTTCCCGCCCCCGCGGCGGTGTAGGGCGCGTTGTTGGCATTGTAGAGCCAGCCCGAGGCCGGGTTCAGGTAACGCGGCAATTCGCCGTACTCGACCGGACCACCCCAGACGAGGGCCGGATCGCTCCCGTCCAGCACGGTCCGCCAGTTTGGGCCTTCGCTACGGTCGGGCAGGGCGGCGTTGTAGACATAGGCGATGTTGCCGATCTTGTCGGCGTAGATGAAGTTGGTCGAAGGGATGTCCATCCGGGCAAGGATGCCCTCCCATTCCTCCAGCGTTTCCGCCTTGTTGAGGCGGTAATAGGCATCGAGCTGGCCCAGATTGTCGATCCCGCCATAGCGGAAGGCGAAATAGCCATTGTCGTTCTTGATCACCGGCCCGTGGACGCTGCGCAGCACCTCGCGCTGGATCGGCAGCACGAGCGGGCCGAGCCGCACTGGCAGGGTCACCGTCTTGCGCTCGAGCTCGCGCCATTCCTCGCCGAAGCGATAGCGATTGCCATCGGCGTCCATTTCCAGCTGGTAGACATCGATCATGTCGGGCGTGTTGACCGTGTTGGTCCAGCCCAGATCGCGGTTGTGGCCGAGGAAGGGGAAGGGCGAGCCGGGGAAATTGGCCCCGGCATAGTGCCAGCCTTCGCCGCTCTCCACGACGAGTTCGTACCACGCCACGCCGCCGCGCCAGGGCTGGTGGCTGTTGGAGACGAGGATGGTCGGTCCGCCCGACTTTTCGGGTGTGACGGCAAAGGCGTTCGACCCGCTCATTCCGTTGTCCTTTCCAAGCGGTGACATTGCCACCTCTTGCGAGGGCAGTGCGGCATCGACCGTGTCGGCCGGGCGCGGGAAGCCGGGAATGTCGGGGCCGTATTCACGCCGCAGCGGCTCGCCCGTGACCAGCGGCTCGATCACGCCGTTGAGGCCGAAGAAGAAGGGCTGGCGCAGAGCGAAACCTGCCGCCACGTCCTCGCCCTCGACCGGAAACAAATTGCCGAGCTTCAACTCGTCCGGGTTCTCTTCGGCGAACTGGTTGAGCCCTGCCGCATAGGCATCGAACAGTGCGCGGGTGTCTTCGGGCAGGTTCGGATAGTGTCGCTCTGCCGTGCCGCGCGCATCGAGCAGGTGGTAGACATAGTCGATCGCCGCACCGTCCTGACCGGCGATCGCGCCATAGCGGCCCCGGGCCATGGCGATCACCTCCTGCAGGGTCGAGAAATCGTCTTCCGAATGGGCGATGGCAACGCCGTATGCGACGTCCGCATCGGTGTCGCCATAGATATGCGGCACGCCGAATTCGTCACGAATGATTTCGGCGGTGTAGGTGCGCTGCGGCTCGACGACATCGTCGCGCTCTGCCCACAGCGGTTCCCAGGTTGCCAGCGCGACAAATGCGACAAGCACGAGCAACAAAAGGGCGAAACCGATGCGCCCGAACCATTTGGTCATGAAATCCAGTCCTCTCTCGCAACCGATCTAGCGTCGTGCGACGAGCGGTGCAATCGGTCTGGGCAAAACCTGTCGCGGCCTATTCCGCTTTGGGGATTCGGCTGTCTAGCCATGTGCATGTGACTGCCAACATCACCATCGGCCATGAAACGTCCGGCAAGCCGGTCGAATTCGATATCGAGGAGCTTCTCGCGACCCGCCTGCTCGTCCAGGGCAATTCGGGTAGCGGAAAGTCGCACCTTTTGCGCCGCCTGCTCGAAGAAAGCGCCGGGATGGTGCAGCAGGTGGTGATCGATCCGGAAGGCGACTTTCCCTCGCTTGCGGAAGAATTCGGCCATGTGGTGATCGACGGGGCGGCCTATTCCCCGCCGGAGATAGAGGCGCTTGCCCGCCGCATCCGCGAACACCGCGCCAGCGTCGTGCTCGATCTCGACGGCTTGGAAGTGGAGCAGCAAATCCGCTGCGCCGCGCAGTTTCTGACGGCGCTGTTCGATGCCCCGCGCGAGCATTGGTATCCTGCGCTGGTCGTGGTGGACGAAGCGCAGATGTTCGCGCCTGCCGCAGCTGGCGAAATGGCCGAAGACACGCGCCGCATGACCCTGTCGGCGATGACCAATTTGATGTGCCGCGGGCGAAAGCGCGGGCTGGCCGGCATCGTAGCGACGCAGCGTCTGGCGAAGCTGGCGAAGAACGTCGCGGCAGAAGCGTCGAACTTCCTGATGGGTCGCACCTTCCTCGACATCGACATGGTGCGCGCGGCCGACCTGCTCGGCATGGAGCGGCGGCAGGCAGAGCGTATCCGCGAACTCGAACGCGGGCATTTCCTCGCCCTCGGGCCAGCGATCACGCGCCTGCCGGTCGCCTGCAAGATCGGCCCGGTAAAGACCGGCAATCAAGCGCGTAGCGAAGGGCTGATGGCTCTTCCCGATACCGCGCCCGAAGACATGGCCGACCTGCTGACCCGCGATCTTGCCAGCGATGTCGCAACGCCGACGCCGCCTCCGGCCCCTCCGCCTGCTCCGCGCTTGGAGGAAATGGAGGACAGCATCGCCCACGCCGAGGAACGGCAGGTCGAAGCGCCGGCGGAGAAGCCCGATACGTCTGCCGTTGCGCAGCGGATCGAGGAACTGATCGGCGAGCTTGCTGGCGAAGAGGGCATCGCCTTCCAGTCGGCCAGCGCGCAATACCAGACCTTCCTCACCCGTTGCCGCCGCGAACGGCTGATCGGGCCGATGCCTGACATGCACGCCTTCCGCCGCCGCTTTGCTATCGCGGGCGCAGGCCTTGCCGATCTGGGTGAGGATTTGCAGGCGCGGATCATGCACCTCGCAAGCGCCGTGGACGAGGACCTGCTCGGACCTTTCCTGGTGATCGCCAAGGCGGCCCATGCAGGCGAAACGCAGGTCGACGAGGACGAGCTGGCCCGCGCCTACGGCACCAGCTCGCCCGGACGCATCCGCCGCTTGCTCGACCACCTGGAACGGCAGGGCCTGATCGTGGTGCGCGAGGATTTCGGCGGTGGCCGCACGGTCATGGTGCCGGGCCTCGAAGGGCTCCCGGCGGAATAAATTTCGCCTTGCCCCTCGCCAAGCGCGCAGGCACCCCTATATTCGACTAACACACCTCGCATATTTTTGCGGGGGAGGGCTTGTGTTGCAAATTGGCAACACCATATCCGGGCGGCAATTCTTTTTTGAGGGACCAGCATGAATCTCGAGAAATTCACCGATCGCGCCAAGGGCTTCCTGCAGAGCGCGCAGACGGTCGCCATTCGCATGAACCACCAGCGCATTACATCGGCGCACATCCTGAAAGCTCTGCTCGAAGATAATGAGGGCATGGCCGCGCAGCTGATCCAGCGTGCGGGCGGCAATCCGGGCGTGGCGATTACCGAAATCGATACGGCACTGGGCAAGATTCCGGCCGTATCCGGCGGCGGTGCACAGCAGACGCCCGGCCTCGACAACGATGCCGTGCGCGCGCTCGACCAGGCAGAGCAGCTGGCAGAGAAGGCCGGCGACAGCTTCGTGCCCGTGCAGCGCCTGCTGCAGGCACTCGCGCTGGCGGACAACGATGCCGGCAAGGCGCTCAAATCGGCTGGTATCGACGCGAAGTCGCTCGAAGCGGCGATCCAGGAAGTTACGGGCGGCCGCACCGCCGACAGTGCGGGCGCGGAAGAAAGCTACGACGCCATGAAGAAGTACGCGCGCGACCTCACCCAGGCGGCGCGCGACGGCAAGCTCGATCCCGTAATCGGCCGTGACGAGGAAATCCGCCGCACGGTCCAGATCCTCGCCCGCCGCACCAAGAACAATCCCGCGCTTATCGGCGAACCAGGCACCGGCAAGACCGCGATCGCCGAGGGCCTTGCGCTGCGTATCGCCAATGGCGACGTGCCCGACAGCCTGAAGGGCCGCACGCTCATGTCGCTCGACATGGGCGCGCTGATCGCGGGCGCGAAATATCGCGGCGAATTCGAAGAGCGGCTGAAGGCCGTGCTGGACGAGGTGAAGGGCGCCGAAGGCCAGATCATCCTGTTCATCGACGAGATGCACACACTGATCGGCGCCGGCGCGTCCGAAGGCAGCATGGATGCAGGCAATTTGCTCAAGCCCGCCCTGTCGCGCGGCGAACTCCACTGCATCGGCGCAACCACGCTCGACGAATACCAGAAGTATGTCGAAAAGGACCCGGCACTCCAGCGGCGTTTCCAGCCCGTCTTCATCGACGAGCCGAGCGTCGAGGATACGATCTCGATCCTGCGCGGCATCAAGGACAAGTACGAGCTGCACCACGGCGTGCGGATCACCGATGGCGCAATCGTCGCCGCGGCGCAGCTGTCGAACCGTTATATCCAGAACCGCTTCCTGCCCGACAAGGCCATCGACCTCATGGACGAGGCGGCCTCTCGTATCCGCATGGAAGTGGAGAGCAAGCCGGAGGAAATCGAAGGCCTCGACCGCCGGATTATCCAGCTGCGTATCGAAGAGCAGGCCTTGCAAAAGGAAACCGACAGCGCGTCGAAGGACCGCCTCGAGGCCCTGCGCAAGGAATTGGCCGAACTCGAACAGCAGTCGAGCGAACTGACCACGCGTTGGCAGAACGAGCGCGACAAGATCCACGCCGAGGCGCGGGTCAAGGAAGAGCTGGACCAGGCGCGGATCGAACTGGAGCAGGCCCAGCGCGCCGGCGACCTGCAGAAGGCGGGCGAGCTGCAATACGGCAAGATCCCCGAGCTCGAAAAGCGGCTCGAGGAAGCGAGTGGCCACACCGACAATGCGCTGCTCAAGGAAGAAGTGACCGAAGACGACATTGCAGGCGTCGTGAGCCGCTGGACCGGCATCCCGGTCGACAAGATGATGGAAGGCGAGCGCGAGAAGCTGCTCGACATGGAAAACATCCTGTCGAAGCGGGTGATCGGGCAGTCGCAGGCGATCGATGCCGTGTCCAAGGCCGTCCGCCGTGCGCGCGCTGGCCTACAGGATCCGGGCCGTCCGCTCGGCAGCTTCCTTTTCCTCGGCCCGACCGGCGTCGGCAAGACCGAACTGACCAAGGCGCTCGCCGGTTTCCTGTTCGATGACGATACGGCGATGGTCCGCATCGACATGAGCGAATTCATGGAGAAGCACGCGGTCGCCCGCCTGATCGGTGCGCCTCCGGGCTATGTCGGATACGAAGAAGGCGGTGTGCTGACCGAAGCCGTGCGGCGCAGGCCATACCAGGTCGTGCTGTTCGACGAAGTCGAGAAGGCGCACAGCGACGTATTCAACGTGCTGCTCCAGGTGCTCGATGACGGACGCCTGACCGACGGGCAGGGCAGGGTCGTGGATTTCAGCAACACGCTGATCATCCTGACCTCGAACCTCGGCAGCCAGTACCTTGCCAACATGGACGACGACCAGAAGGTCGAGGATGTCGAGCCGCAGGTGATGGACGTGGTGCGCGGGCATTTCCGCCCCGAGTTCCTCAACCGCCTGGACGAGATCATCTTGTTCCACCGCCTCGCGCAGGAGCATATGGCACCGATCGTCGATATCCAGGTCGCACGCGTGCAGAAGCTGCTCAAGGATCGCAAGATCGTGCTCGACTTGACCGAAGCGGCGAAGAAGTGGCTCGGCCGGGTCGGCTACGATCCGGTTTACGGTGCGCGGCCGCTCAAGCGCGCCGTCCAGCGCTATGTCCAGGACCCGCTGGCCGACATGATCCTGTCGGGCAATGTGCCGGATGGATCGACCGTCAAGATCGACGAGGGTGACGGCTCGCTCGAGATGCAGGTCACCTGACAAACGGGAAGAGGCGGGTCGAACAGGTCCGCCTCTTTTACCGTTCAACGCAAGTGATTCGCCCGCCCTCCAAACGACTGCAGTGCCGAATAGGATTGCAGGCGAAACAAAATTCTGCGGCTTTGCGTCTCGCGCGACCGAATATTTCACGCTTCTTCGCTCGATCGGCAAATGTGTGGGATTTGCGCAACAAGAGATTCTAAAGCGCCCCAGTGCTTTGACACTGCATCGTTAATCCCGCAGAAACCCGTGTGTTGGGACTGGGGGTCTATCCACCCGGACAATTCGAGCGAACCGGACGCCGCTAGGGGGGCGTCCTTTTCGTCGTCCGGATGGGAGACGCAGTTCCAGTTGTCGCGACTGGAGTAATCAATGCGAAAAATTCACACGAAAACAATCCGGGGCCTCGCCTTCTCGGCGTCGGCGCTCGCGCTGACTGCGGGTAGCCAGGCATATGCGCAGGACGCAGACTGCCCCGAAGGCCAGGAAGAAGTAGCCGGCGAATGCGTCATCCAATCGGATGGCCCCGACGGCGTCACCACCAACGATCCGACCGCACAGGACGTTGTCGACGTAACCGACACCGGTGCCACCGGTCAGAGCGCTCCGGGCGCCATCGTCGTTACCGGTTCGCGTATCAAGCGCGACACCTACAGCTCGATCTCGCCGCTCCAGGTCATCACCTCGGAAGTCGAAAACGAAGCTGGTCTGTTCGATCCCTCGCAGATCCTGCAGCGCTCGGAAAGCGCATCGGGTCAGCAGATCGACGCGACCTTCCAGGGCTTCGTCCTCGATAACGGCCCGGGTTCGCAGACGCTGAACCTGCGCGGTCTCGGTGCAGACCGTACCCTCCTCCTGCTTAACGGTCGCCGCCTGGCTCCCGCTGGTGTGGAAGGCGCGCCTTCGAGCCCGTCGATCAACCTGCTGCCGGGTTCGCTCATCGACCGCTACGACCTCCTGCTCGACGGTGCTTCGTCGATCTACGGTTCGGACGCAGTCGCTGGTGTGGGTAACGTCATCCTGCGCAAGGACTTCGACGGCCTCGAACTCTTCGCACGTGGCGAAATCAACCCGATGGGTGCTGGTGAAGATTACACCATCAGTGCAGCATACGGCATCAACTTCGACCGCGGCTTCATCGGCCTGGGCGCAGAATTCGATCACCGCGACACCATCCGTCTGCGTGACCGCGACTTCTTCGAAGGTTGCGACACCGAGTATGAAATCACCGATTCCGGTGAGATCCGTACCGTCAACGTCCGTAACGATGCGATCATCCGTTCGCAGACCGGTGGTGACATCGGCGTGCGCCAGGATCCGTGTAAGTCGTTCGTCGGCGCTGCCGCGATCATCGTGCCCGGCATTTACGACGCGGTCCTGTTCTTCCAGGATGCCAACGGCAACGTCGGCGTACCGGGCGGTAACACGGGCATCCCGAACTTCAGCGTCCGCAGCGACGCGTTCGGCGATTTCCGCGACGACAACAACGACGGCATCCTCGACGTCGACTATGCCGACTACAACGTAGCGGGTCTCAACCCCGGCCAGACTTTCCAGAGCGGCCAGGACCTCTACAACGTGATGGCTTATGGTGAGTACACCTTCCCCGGCGAGATGAACCTTACGCCGTTCTTCGAAGCGAACTACACCCGCGCTGAAATCACGTCGAACAACAACGGTGCCGGCAACATCGCGGTCTACGCACCCGCCGACAACGCGTTCAACCCGTGTAACTTCTCGGTCAACCCGAACGGTGTCGACTGTGCTGCTGCAGACAACGACTTCCTCGGCATCAACGGTTTCCCGTTCGCACTGCCGACCGGTCGCGATCTTGCCGCGCGTTCGTTCTTCTCGATCGCTGGCGACCGTGACAACGTCGAAGTCACGCAGGAACAGTACCGCGGCGTTCTGGGCCTGAAGGGCGACCTGCCCTTCATCGCTCCGAGCTGGACCTTCGAAGTCGCGGGTGTCTACTCGCGTTCGGAAGGTCAGTCGGTCCGTCTTGGCGTTCGTGAAGACAAGCTGGCCTTCGCCCTGGGCGTCGACCCGACTGCCGACTTCAACAATGACGGCATCGTCGACCGCGACGGTGACGGCATTGCCGACGATTACAACGGCGGTAGCTCGAACCCCCCGACCACGGGCGGTGCCTGTAACGCGGATGGCCTCGCCAACCCGCAGCTTGCAGCACCCGACCTTCTCCAAGGCTGTGTGCCGGTCAACATCTTCGCGTCGAGCGTTTACGGTCTGCCCTTCGGCGACTTCGCAACGCAGGCGGAGCGTGATTATGTCTTCAGCCCCAAGCTGTTCGACACGATCTACGAACAGAAGCTGATCAGCGCCTTCGTCACGGGCGACCTGTTCGAGCTTCCGGCCGGTCCGGTCGGCGCGGTGTTCGGTCTCGAATATCGCCACGACAAGATCGACTCGCAGGCTGACTTCGTCACCACCAACGGTCTGTTCATCCAGTTCGCTTCGGACGCAGGCACCACCGGTGACAAGTCGACCAAGGAAGCGTTCGCCGAAATCGACATCCCGCTGCAGGCAGGCAAGGAATGGGTCCGCGAACTCGACCTGAACCTGTCGGGCCGTATCACGGATGACGAATACTACGGCACGAACTACACCTATGCGATCAAGGCCGGCTGGCGTCCGATCGATCCGCTGCTCCTGAAGTTTAGCTATGGTACGTCGTTCCGTGCGCCGAACCTGCGTGAAAACTTCCTCGGCGGTCGTACAGGCTTCGGCAGCATCGTCGATCCCTGCGCCGTTCCGCCCGAAGCGTATGACGCGCTGGGTGTCGGCTACAATGCAGAGAACGACGAGCGCGAGCAGACCACGCTCGATGCCTGCCGCCGTGAAGGCCGTGACCCGACCCGCGTCGGTATCAGCCCGCTCGGCACCAACACGACGCAGCTGGCGAGCCCGGAAGTGCTCACCGGTGGTAGCCTCGACATCGATCCCGAAACGTCGCGTTCGATCACGGCAGGTGCCGCGTTCGAAGAAACCTTCGGTGACGGCTTCGATGTGGCGCTTGGCATCAACTACTACGACATCAAGGTTAAGGACTCGATCGTTAGCCCGTCGTCGCAGTTCATCGTCAACGACTGCTTCACCCGCCAGGATGGCACGCGCAGCCCGTTCTGTGACCGTCTCACCTTCGATACGGATGCAGACAACACGCGCCTGCTGATTTCGGACATCGACTCCGGCTTCATCAACCTGAACCAGGAAAGCGTCCGCGGCCTCGACATCAATGCCAACTTCGGCAAGGAAGTCGCGCTGTTCGGTACGCTGGTCGATCTGGGTATCAACCTTCGTGCGAACCACCTCATCGAGCGCAGCAACCTGTTCATCGGTGACAATGGTGACCCGAGCATCGACAACGATGAAGGCGAATTCGGTTTCCCGAAGTGGACCGGCCGTTCGACCTTCACTGCAGATGTCGACAAGTTCCGCGTCACTTACGCCGTTCGTTACACCGGTCCGGTGGAACAGCAGGCTGACGGTATCGACCCGCTCAGCGATGCATTCGGTCGCGGTCCGGACGGTCAGCCGACCGGCTTCGACGGCAACACCTGCCTCGGTAACGGTTCGGGCTCGAACGATCCGGTCACCGGCGAATTCATCCCCGACGGCATCGTGCCCGGCGACGGTGTATTCTGCCGCGACATCGGCTTCGCGGATGGCCAGTTCCTGCACAGCGCTTCGGTGCGTTACCGTGCAGAGAAGTTCACCATCCTCGTCGGCGTCGACAACATCTTCAACACTGCTCCGCCGCTGGTGGACGGTAACGAAGTGTTCGCGATTGCAAACACCGCAATCGGTAACGGTTACGACTACGATGGACGCGAATTCTTCGCATCGATCACCTATGAGTTCTAATTCGGTTCATCTGAGTTAGTTTAGGAAAGGGCGGTTCCGTGTTTTGGACACGGTGCCGCCCTTTGCTATTGAGGGTCACCCTTTTTGAATATCTTGTGAGAGTCGCTTCATGAAAATCATCAAATCCGCTCTGCTGGCTGCCGGTGCAGCCGCATCTCTCGGGATTGTCGCCGCCCCGGCTGCGGCACAACAGAACACGACCGGCATGCCGACCGTTCCGATCGAGGTCTGGGCGCTGCGCGACGTCGTCAACGCCGTACAGGTTTCGCCCGACGGCAAGCACGTTCTCGTCCACGTGGTAGAAAGCAAGGAGGGCGAATACCTCCTCAAGATCTACAAGACCGAGGACATGTCGAAGCCCTTCCGCGTGCTCAATGCGGACCCGATGGAAATCATCAGCGCCTCTTGGGTCAGCGATCGCTATATCTTCGGCTCGGCGTGGCAGCAGAACCGCAGCAAGGTCAACGGACCCGAACAGGGCACCTATGACTATGCGGGCTATGCCTATGACCTGAAGACCAACAAGTTCCGTAAGATCGACGGTAACTTCGGCATCGCAAACCGCCTGCCGAACGACCCGGAAAATATCATCGTCGAAACAGGGACTGCAATTCCCGATCCCTCGGGCGTCGATCCGTTCGAAGCTTTCCGTCCGCGTTCCTATTACAAGGTCAACCTTGCGCGCGGCACGCGGAGCCTGGTGCTGAAGGGCAGCGAAAAGTATCCGACTGCGCAGTTCGACGACGAAGGCAATCCGCGTTGGACGGTCGGCTACGATCAAGGAACGAAGGAAGCGATCACCTACTACCGTAAGCCGGGCGAAGGCTCGTGGACGGAACTGATGCGCTACGATCAGGACAAGCACGAGAACCTGTATCGCACGCTTTCGGGCTTCATGGGGCTCGCCGGTTTCGATCCCGACAACCCGAGTATCGGTTATGTCATCGACAACCGCGGCGAAGACAAGGCTGCCCTGTGGGAGTTCAACTTCGACACCGGCCAGTTCGGTGAGAAGCTCGCTGGCACGGACCAGGCAGATATCATGGGCATTCGCACCAGCTCCATGCCGGGTGACGAATCGCTCGTCGGCGCGATCTATCCGTGGGACAAATATCGCACTATCTGGTTCGATGAGGGCGAAAAGGCGCTGTATGACGCGCTCGAGGCCCAGATCCCGAATGCCCACCAGGTCAGCATCACAAGCCGTTCTAACGATGGCGGTACGATGATCGTATCGAACCGTGGTCCGCGCGATCCCGGCTCGTACTGGCTGGTCCGCAACGGCACCATGACCAAGCTTGGCAGCCGCAACCCGCTGATCCAGCCGGAGCAGCTCGCGGATGTCGAATTCATCCGTTATCCGTCCCGTGACGGCAAGCTGACGATCCCGGCCTACTTCATGCGGCCGAAGGGCGAAGGCCCCTATCCGCTGATCGTTCGTCACAACGGCGGCCCGCACGTCAATGGCGTGGTCGGCTATGACGAGTGGGACCAGATGCTGGTGAATGCCGGTTACGCGGTACTTCGTCCGCAGAACCGGATCTCCACGGGCTGGGGCCAGAAGCACTTCGACGCAGGTTACGGCGAACACGGCCTCGCCATGCAGGACGACAAGGATGACGGCGCGCTCTATCTCATCGAGAAGGGCCTCGTCGATCCCGATCGCGTTGCGTTCATGGGCTGGTCCTACGGTGGCTACTCGGCGCTGGTCGCAGCGTCGCGTTCGCCGAACATCTACCAGTGCGTGATCGCCGGCGCGGCCGTTTCCGATCCGGAAAAGAGCTACAAGCAGCGTCGCAGCCCCTATTCGCCCAAGGCGATCGACGATTGGGCGCAGCGCCGCGGCATGATCGGCATCAACCCGATCAATGAAGTCTCGAAGGTCAACGTGCCGATCCTGATGGTTCACGGCGATGTCGACGCCCGTGTCCTCTACTTCCATTACGAAGACTATAAGGACGCGATCGAGAAGGCCGGTATCCAGGACGCCCAGTTCCTGACCCTCAAGGGTGCCGACCACTTCTATACGACGCTGATGTTCGAGCATCAGCAGCAGTTCTATACGAAGATGTTCGACTTCCTGAAGAATGACTGCGGCCCCGGCGGCCTCTGATCTGATCTTCAGCCTCTAATACGAATAGGGCCGGTATACCTTCGGGTATGCCGGCCCTTTTCATGCAGGTGGGCCCGGTACGCGCCCCAGAGTGTGGCGCGCCTAGGGAGCGATATCGAAGGCCACGCTCAGCCTCTCTCCTTCGGTGAAGGGCGTAGTTCCGTGGAAAAGGATCGAGGGGAAGAGAGCAAGCCTGCCGCGTCGCGGCAATATCTTGCGGAACGGCTTCTGCTCCAGGCCGAGTTCCTTCGGCGGTTCCCCGAGAACCAGCATGCCCTCTTCGCTCGATGGTCCCAGCGTCTCGGGCAGGTCGATATAGAGCGCCGAACTGAACAGGCCGTTGGGGTGGACGTGATTGGTGTGATAGCCAGACCCTGCGCGCAACAGCACCGACCATGATCCGATGATGCGAACCTTGTCCGGTTTGCGCTGCAGGACAGGATGGCCGGGCACCATCGGCAGAGCGTCTATGTGGCTGCCGACGGTATCGATCAGCTTGAGCCGCAGCGCCTGTATTTCGGGTTCCGAACGGGCGAGCAGGGGGCCATCGGTTTGCGTGCCTCCCCTGACGGACTGGCCAAGAAACCCTTCGCGAGCAGTGTGGATCGACCTTAGGGTGCTGCCCAGCAGCTGCAGCTCGTCGCTATCGAGGACATCGTAAGTTTCGATCAGTCCGGGCTGGTCGAACAGCCAGTCCGCACGCGGGTCGTCCGCCATTTGCCATGCGAGCCCGAGCCAGGGCCATACATGCTGGTCGCCGTCCTGGCCGATTACCGATGTTCCCAAAGCGATCGCCTCGTCAATCCGTCCACTGCGCACCAGATGCCGCATGAGGTGGCTGGCGAGGGCGGGGGCGTTCACCGGTTGAAGCGAGGAGAAATGGCGGTCCGCGCGCTCTGTCCGCCCCGTCTCCGAAGCCGCGATTGCCTGATAGGTCGCAAGCCCAGGCCCGGGTCCGAGGCGCCTATCCAGGTCGTCGGCGAATTGCAAGAGGCGCTCGAATTCTTCGCCGGCGTGCAACAGGTCAAGCTTGAGTGTCAGCAGGCCGATGTCGTTGGGGCTTGTATCAATTGCAGCATCAAGGGCCGTGAACGCCGCCGAACCTTCGCCCCTGGCCACGCGCGTCTCTACCAACTGGCGGTGGGTATCCAGGTCATTGGGGCTGCTTTTGAGGTAACTATTGAGCAGCGCGATCGATTGATCGGCCTCTCCAAGCGCCGCAAGGGCGGAGGCCTTGCCCAGGACCAATGCCTGATTGCCCGGATCCAGCGCCAATGCAGCATCGTAAAGCGCGACCGCAGGCTGACCGGATTCGAGGGTCGCGCGTGCAAGAGCATGGCGGCTGACCAAAGAGGCTGGATCGAGCTGGAGAGCTTTCTCGAAGGCCGCGATCGCCCGCTCGCTCTCCAGCTCTGCACGAAACAGCGTACCGAGCGTGTGCCACAGGCGGGGATTGGCCGCGTCCAGCTCGATCCCCGATTGTAGCCTGGCAATCCATTCACCGCCGAGGCCTGCATTGCGGGCCGCGATGGCATTCTGAATCAGGGCTTCGCTATCCATGCTTGCGGCTATGAAGGAACAGCGCCGCAAGCCAAAGAATTATCCGCCGCGTTGCGAGTTGACGAGACCTGCCTCTTGCATATTCGACGCGCCTTCGCGGCTCATCCGGCCCCGGTCTTCCCACTGGGCGACAGTCATGCAGATGCGCTTCTTGCGGACGCGAGAGCCTGTCACCTTGATCCGACGACACACGACTTCTTCTGGGTCGGACGCGACGGTTTCCGCATCTGTCTTTGCCGGGGATTGAGCGGCAGAAGGTTGTGCGACGGCCGCAGGAGGCGTGTCGGCGTGGGCTGAGCCTGCAAAGGCAAGAGCGCCGAGGCCGAGTATTGCAGAAAGCGTGAAGGTGGTGGGAGTGCGCATGAAAATCCTAACAATAAGAATGTCTTGAGCAGTCCCCATTTCTGCCTAGGGCAAAAGCGAACGGCGGGCAATAGCCCGCCGTCTTATGGTCAGTTTGCAATCGAGACGGCATGTTCTCGAATGAAAGGCCCCCGATTATTGCGGGAGTACTGGCAGATCAGCCTCCGCGTTCGCCTGCGGGGTCGATCGTTCCCGCGTCCTGCATTTCGGTTGCTGCACCGCGGCTGTTGCGGCCGTAAGCTTCCCATTGCGCGAAAGTCATGCAGATACGTTTCTTGCGGACACGCGAACCCGTCACCTTGATACGGCGGCAGTCGATTTCGTTCTGGTCGACCTCGGCGTCTTCGGTCGCTTCTTCTTCCGAAGTCTGGTTGGCAGCCGCAGGAGCAGCCTGAGCAGATGCACTGCTCGTGGTCATCAGAAAAGGCGACGCTGCAAGGGCCAAAGTGGCAGCAGCAAAACCATGCGTAAATTTCATGAATTTCCTCCTTGCCGAGATTTGTATGGCAATACGTATCGTTTGTCACGGGCGTAAAAAAAGCGGCGGGCCGGAGCCCGCCGCTTCTATTTTCGGTCAATCCGTGAGGATTAGAACGAGATGTTCGCCGTGACCGAGTAACGACGTCCGAGAACATCGTAGGTCGACGGATAGGTGTTACCCGAGTTCTGCGCCGAGGTACCGATGAACGAGCTGACGCTCGGCGGTTCCTTGTCGAAGATGTTGAACACACCGAAGGTCAGGCTCATGCGCTCATCCACATCGGCCCGGACGTTCAGGTCGAAGTAGTGATAGCCCGGGATCGACTGGTATTCTTCGAGGACGCCTGCAGTCGACAGGATTTCCTCGTAGTTGACACCGTCGATCCAGCGCCAGCGCAGCGATACTGCACCGAAGTCGTCGAGGTTGGCGGTAACGCGACCGTTAGCCGACCATTCCGGAACGATTTCGCCGTTGAAGAAGCTGCAGTTCGAGCTGTACTGACCAACGCATTCGCGGTTGATCGAGGTCGGGCTCGCCTGGAACTTGATCTCGTCGACCCAGTTCACACCGAAGTCGAAGCCGAGACCGCCGAAGCCGGTCGGCATGTCGTAGGTCAGGCGTGCATCGACACCGCTGGTTTCGATCGTGCCCTGGTTGGACAGAGCAAGCACCAGACCAAGCGTGTCACCACCGCCGTTCAGCGAACCGTTCAGCGGGTTACGACCGATCAGGTCGCAAGCCGGGCTCGATGCGTCGGGCGAAGTGCCGCCAGCGCCGAAGCACGGATCGATGATGTCGTTGGTCGTCGGGTTGGTGATCGCGTCTTCAACCTTGATGCTGTAGTAGTCGGCCGTGAAGGCGAGACCCGGAACAGCATTCGGGGTGAAGATCACACCGAGCGTGTAGCTCTTTGCAGTTTCGACGTCGAGGTTCGGGTTACCACCGCTGGTGGCGTTGACCTGACCTGCCGAAGGCGACGGAATGCTGCCGATCGAGCTGGCCGGTGCGCCCTGTGCCTGACAGATGCTTGCAAGCGTTGCGTTGGTCGTCGGAGCCGCGCCTTCGCACGGATCGACTGCCAGCGTTGCAAGGCCGGTCGTGGTCGGCAGGAACAGCTCGGAGATGTTCGGCGAGCGAACAGCGCGCTGGTAGATGCCGCGGAACACGAAGCCTTCGAACGGCTCAATGCTACCACCGGCTTTCCACGTCACGCTCGTACCGGTGTTCGAATAGTCCGAAACACGGATACCAGCCTCGAGGGTGGCGCCGTAGACGAACGAATTCTCGACCAGCGGTACGATGACTTCGCCGAAGAGTTCCTTGACGTTGTAGCCACCCGAGTAGCTCGGCGACGGAGCGCCGGTACCGAGGACTTCGTCCTGCGTGCCGAAGGAAACGTCGGAGAGCTGCGATGCGCCGTAGTCACGATATTCCGCACCGATAGCGAAACCGATCGGGGTTTCTGCGGCGAGGAAGCCGGTTTCGGTCAGGTCGCCCGAGATGCTGCCGCTGACGACTGCAAGCGAGGTCGAGACCGTGTTGCCTGCGGGCTGGCCGAAGAATGCAACTGCTTCCGGCGAGATCGAGCGACCGTCACCGAACAGGTTGATCGGCGAACAGCCGTTCGACGGATCCGAACAGGTCGTTGCGTCGTTTGCACGAAGCGCCTGCTGGACACGCGACTTGAGGCCCCAGTTGATGTTGCTCTGCGAACGATCGGATTCGCCGTAGGTGGCGTAAACGTCGTAATCGAGCAGATCGGTCAGGCCGCCACGAACGCCGGCCCAGACCTGGAACTGGTTCGTGGTGAAGTCGCGCTGGCGGTTGCCCTGCTCGACCAGACGACGGTTGATGATCGTCGGAACTTCGAGATAGGCGTCGTCGGTCGGATCCGTGGCATTGCCAGCGGCGACACAGGTTGCCGGGTCGATCTCGTTATCAGCACAAAGCTGGTCACGGATGGCGTCGGTCAGGAACGGGTTGTTCAGCGGGAAATCGTAGGTGTCGCCGAACAGGCCCGACGGAGCAAGCTGCAGCTGAACCTTGGCCTTGGTGAACATGCCCTTCGTGTAGAATTCGACGCCCGGGCTAACTTCGTAATTGGCCGTCGCGAAAACGTTGAAACGCTCAAGCGGGGTCTGGAAGTAGTTGAAGGGTGCGAAGTTGAAGGTGTTGTAGGTCGGAACCAGTTCACCCGTATCCGGATCGTACTGGTCGCCGTTCAGACGGGTCGGAACCGAGGTGCCCGAACCGATTTCCTGGCCGCCGACGAAGAAAGTGTTCTTCGAAACGTCACGGTCGCCCTGGAGGACCGATGCGACGTTCTGGTAGCCGAGGCTCAGCGTTGCGTTGCCGCGACCGTCGTCGAAGCCTGCGCCGAGGGTGATGTCTGCGCGAACGCGCTCACCGTCGCCACGCTCGTTGATGCCAGCCGTGCCCGAGAATTCGGCACCGACGAAGTCATCCTTGAGGATGAAGTTGGCAACACCGGCGATAGCGTCTGCACCGTACACCGACGAAGCACCGCCGGTTACGACTTCGACGCGCTCGACGAGTGCGACGGGGATGATGTTAAGGTCGGTCGTGCTGGTCAGCGTGCTGGGAACAACGCGCGTACCGTCGACGAGGACGAGGTTACGGTTGGTGCCGAGACCGCGAAGGTTGAGAGCCGAGAAGCCGCCCGAACCGTTGTTGACGTTGTTACCGAAGCCGGGAACCACGCCCGGAAGGTCGACCAGCAGTTCTTCAGCGTTGGTAACCTGCTGAATGCCGATGTCTTCCGAAGTGACGAGCTGGATGGGGCTCGACTGTTCGAGGTTCGGATTCGAAATACGCGAACCCGTAACGATGATGGCGGTAGGCGGAGTCTGCTCTTCGTCGGCGACGGTTACGTCGGCGTCCTGAGCAAAGACCGGCTGCGCACCAAGCGCGACACCGAGCGCCAGGGGCGCCGCTGCCAGCTTAAGCTTGCTTTGCATTCTCATAATGCTTCAATCCTTATTTCTTGCTCTCATCCGAACTAACCGGATGAGAAACCCCTCTAATTTATACCGCGGCAGGCGCCGGGGAGGCACCTGGTTTTGCGGATGCCGCATGTGCTCAAATGTGTCTTCAAATTGCAAAATGTTTATCTCGGGACGGCGCGTTCGCGCATCGTGTGTTGCGAAATAGACACAGCCCCAAAGTGGCGGAAATACGGCGATTTCTTGAGCATAGAGGGATTCTCCGGATTGCCTTTCGCGATTGACCTTTACGTCAACGGAACGTAGCCAGTGGCAAACAGCAACTCGAATCCGGAGATGGACTATGCCCGCCGCCTATATCGTTGAAGCCGTACGTACCGCAGGCGGGAGACGCGGGGGGCGGCTTGCCGGCGTCCACCCCGTCGATCTGGCTGCCAAGTCGCTCGATGCCGTGATGGAACGCTCGGGCCTCGAAGCCAAGGCGATCGACGATGTCGTCATGGGCTGCGTCAGCCAGGGCGGCGAACAGGCAATGCAGGTCGGGCGCAATGCCGTGCTTGCATCGAAGCATCTCGGCGAAGGCGTGCCCGCCGTCACCATCGACCGCCAGTGCGGCTCTTCCCAGCAGGCGATCCAGTTCGCCGCGCAGGCCGTGATGAGCGGGACGCAGGACGTTGTGATCGCCAGCGGCGTGGAAAGCATGACCCGCGTGCCGATGGGTTCGACGGCGATGTTCCACATGAAGGAGGGCCTGGGGAACTACAAATCGCCGGGCCTCGAGGAGAAATATCCCGGCATCCAGTGGTCGCAGTTCATGGGCGCGGAAATGATCGTCAAGAAGCACGGCTTCACCAAGGACGATCTCGACCGCTTCGCCCTGTCGAGCCACGAAAAGGCAATCGAGGCCACGCGTTCGGGCGCCTTCGAGGCCGAGATCGTGCCGGTGGAAATCGAGACGCCGGAAGGCACGGAAATGCACACGGTGGACGAGGGTATCCGCTTCGATGCCACGCTTGAAAGCATCCAGTCCGTCAAGCTGCTCAGCCCCGAAGGCACCATTACCGCCGCCTCCAGCAGCCAGATTTGCGATGGCTCCAGCGCAGTGCTGGTAGTCAGCGAAAAGGCGCTGAAGGAATACGGCCTCACCCCGCTGGCGCGCATTCACAATTTGACCGTGACGGCAGGCGATCCGGTCATCATGCTGGAAGAGCCGCTGTTCGCCACCGACCGCGCTCTGGAACGGGCGGGCATGAAGATTTCCGACATCGACCTGTTCGAAGTGAACGAGGCCTTCGCGCCCGTGCCGCTGGCATGGCTCAAGCACACCGGTGCCGACCCTGAAAAGCTCAATGTCAACGGCGGGGCTATTGCACTTGGCCACCCGCTCGGTGCATCGGGGACCAAGCTGATGGCCACGCTGGTCCATGCGCTGAAGGCGCGCGGCAAGAAATACGGCCTGCAGACGATGTGCGAAGGCGGCGGCGTCGCCAACGTTACTATCGTCGAGGCAATTTAATTACCTGAATTGAGAGGATTTTTCATGGAAGTTTCAGCAAATACCCCCGCAGTCGTGACCGGTGGTGCATCGGGCCTCGGCGAAGCCACTGCGCGTGCGCTCGCCGCCAAGGGTGCCAAGGTCGCCATCTTCGACATGAACGAAGAAAAGGGTGAGGCGGTCGCCAAGGATATTGGCGGCGTGTTCTGCAAGGTCAATGTGACCAGCGACGAAGACGTCGATGCAGGCTTTGCCAAGGCCCGCGAGGCTCACGGCCAGGAACGCATCCTCGTCAATTGCGCCGGTATCGGCAATGCCATCAAGACCGCCAGCCGCGACAAGCAGACCGGCGAGATCAAGCACTTCCCGATCTCTGCCTTCGATTTCGTGATCCAGGTGAACCTCATCGGCACCTTCCGCTGCATCGCCAAGTCGGCTGCCGGCATGATGAGCCTCGACCCGCTGACGGACGAGGGCGATCGCGGCGCGATCGTCAACACCGCATCGGTCGCTGCCGAAGATGGCCAGATGGGCCAGGCTGCCTATTCCGCTTCGAAGGGCGGCGTGGTCGGCATGACGCTTCCCATCGCGCGCGACCTGATGCGTGAAGGCATCCGCGTGAACACCATCCTGCCGGGTATCTTCAACACCCCGCTGATGAACGCCGCACCGCCGCAGGTGAAGGAAGCGCTGGCCGCCAGCGTTCCGTTCCCCAAGCGCCTCGGCAATCCGGAAGAATACGCCAAGCTCGCCATGTGCATGATCGAGACCGGCTATTTCAACGGCGAAGACGTCCGCCTCGACGGCGCGATCCGCATGGCTCCGCGCTAAGCGATCAGAACCAGGCCCTCAGGCCGACCAACAGTTTAAGGCCGTCGGGGTCCTCCCCGGCGGCCTTTGCTATGTCGGCCGTCTCGCCCAGCTTGGCTTCGTATTCGACGCCGACATAGGGCGCGAATTCGGGCGTGAATTCGTAACGCAGGCGCAGGCCCGGCTCGACCTTGGTAAGGCCTGCGCCGATCTCGCGCTCGGGAATATCCTGGGCGGACAGTTCCAGTTCCACACGCGGCTGCAGGATCAGGCGCTGGGTGATCTTCTGGTCGTATTCCCCCTCGATCCGCGCCGTCAGGTCGCCCTGGTCGGACAGGAATACCGCGCCGTCGACATGGAACATGTAGGGCGCAAGACCCTGCACGCCGATCACGGCGTGGGCGCGGCTGTCGGGCTCGATATCGTAGCGAACACCTGCCTGAAGGTCGAAAAACGGCCCGATCGCACGGCTGTAGAGCACCTGGATTTCTGCGTCCTCCAGCTCTGCCCCGAACTCTCCTTCGCCTTCGGACTTGACGACGAAACGGTTGAGATCGCCGCCGTACCAGCCCTGCGCATCCCAGACATAGCCGGTGTCGCCTCCATCTGTCGGAACGCGCGCTTCGAGCCGCTCCAGCATGATCATGCCGGTCTTCATGCTACCGTTTTCATGGGCCAGCTGCGCGCGGCTTGGGGCCATGGCGCTCTCGCCCCAGATCAGGTCGGCCGCGTGGCGCGGGCCTTCCAGGGCGCGGGGCGGGACGGCACTTTCGGGAGCGGCACCGGGGGCGGATTTGTCGGTCATCGCGCCGTGGGCGGAATGGTCGACCGTTGGCTGACCCATCGCCGAATGATCCATGGTCGAGTGGTCCATCTTGGAATGGTCCATCGCCGAGTGGTCCATCTCGGCGGCTGGTTCAGCTTCGCTCTTTGGCGGACACTTTTCCGGCGGCAGGTGCCCCATCGCGCAGTGATCGGGTTCTTGCGGTGCGGGCTGGGAATGACCTGCATGGCCGGAATGATCTTGCGCGGCGAGCGGCGCGGAAAGCAGCGCGAGTGGTAGAGCGAGGCTACGCATCATGCTTCTCCCGGTGCGGGGAAGGGACGCACCGTCACCACCTGCATCATGCCTGCGTGCATGTGGTAGAGGAGGTGGCAGTGGAAGGCCCAGTCGCCCGGCTCGTTCGCGGTCAGGTCGAAAGTCGCAGTCCCGCCCGGCTGAACGACGACAGTGTGCTTCAGCGGCTGGTGCATGTGATCGGCCCCGTTCACCAGCTCGAAGAAATGGCCGTGCAAGTGGATCGGGTGGGCCATCATCGTGTCGTTGACCAGCTTGACGCGCACCCGCTCGTCATACCCGAAGCGGATCGGGTCGTCGGTGACGGCAGTGAACTTCTTGCCGTCGAAGCTCCACATGTAGCGTTCCATGTTCCCGGTGAGATGGATTTCCATCTCGCGGTCCACTGTGCGGTGCGGGTTCATCCGCTTTGCCTTGAGGTCGGTGTAGCGCAGCACGCGATGCTTGACCGTGTCGAGACCGAGCCCGGGGAAATCCATCCGGTCCACCGGCATCGGCGCGATCATGTCGACGCCCGGACCGACCTTCACATCGTCCGGCACCGCGCTCTTGTCGCGCATGGAGTGATCCATCGAACCGCCGCCGCCATGGGCGGAATGGTCCATCATGCCCATGTCCGTCATCGACAGCGTCACCGGCTCCCGCAGCGCGGGCGGAGTGGCGATATGTCCCTTGTGCGAGGTTAGGCTGGCAACGCCCATGCCGCTGCGGTCCATCGCCTCTGCAACGACTGCATGGCTGCCGGCCGGCGGCGTAACGATCACGTCGTAGGTTTCCGCGACGCCGATCTGGAATTCATCCACCTCGACATCGGCCACGTCCTGCCCATCGGCCTGGATTACGGTCATCGGCACGCCGGGAATGCGGACGTTGAAGAAAGTCATGGCCGAGCCGTTGATTACGCGCAGGCGCACACGCTCTCCCGGCTGGAATTCCAGCTGGAGATCGTCGGCCGGGCCATGCCCGTTGATGAGATAGGTGTAGGTCGTGCCGGTCACGTCCGAGATGTCGCGCGGGTTCATCCGCATTTCGCCCCACATGCGCCGCATCTCCCCGGACATGTCGCCGTCGGTCGCGGTCTGCATCTGGCGGTTGAAATAATGTTCGCCGACCTTCAGCGTGCGCATGATCTCGTGCGGATGGATCGGCGTGAACTCGCTTAAGAGGACGACGTAATCGCGGTCGTAACGCAGATCGGGTTCGGCGCTTTCGACAACGATCGGGCCATAGTGCCCCGCCTGCTCCTGCAGGCCCGAGTGGCTGTGCCACCAATAGGTGCCGCTCTGCCGGATCGGGAATTCATAGGTGAAGGTTTCGCCCGGCTTGATGCCGGGGAAGCTGACGCCCGGAACCCCGTCGAACTGGAACGGGACCAGTAGGCCGTGCCAGTGGATCGAACTGTCTTCGTCCAGGTGATTGGTGACGTGGAGCTTGACGTTCTGGCCTTCGCGCAGGCGCACCAGCGGGCCGGGAACCGTGCCGTTGACGGCCACGGCATGGCCCGAGCGGCCGCCGGTCATGAAATGATGATTGCCGATGGAAAGGCGGATGTCTTCGCCCGATACCTCACCGAAGCCGCGTTTCGCATGGGTCAGAGAACCGCCCTTGGCCCATGCGGGCATCGATAGCGATGTGGCTGCGGCAATGCCTGCTGTGCTGGTGATGAAACGGCGGCGATTGATCTGCATGACGAAGAAGATTTTCCGGCTCTGTTGATCCGATGACGCGCTGCACATATATACCCCCGCAGGGTATTTCAACGGGATCGGAATTATGGCCGACAGTTCGACCGCGAAAATCAATCGACTCAACCGGATCGCGGGTCAGGTGCGCGGAGTTGCGCAGATGATCGAGGACGATCGCTACTGCATCGACATCCTCACCCAGATTCAGGCGATCAAGTCCGCGCTGGCCAAGGTCGAAACACAGGTCTTGAAGGACCATGCCGCCTGCTGCGTGGCCGAAGCGATATCGAGCGGAGACGCCGACGACCAGCGCCAGAAGTTCGAGGAACTGGTCGAATTGCTGCAGAAGAAAAGGTGATTGGGATGACCATGAACAAGACAACGCGCCTCAACCTTCGCCTCGCACTGGGGCTCGCGCTTGCAGGCTGTGCCGGTGCAGTGCAGGCGACCGACATCGCCATGTACCGCGATCCGAATTGCGGGTGCTGCCTCTCGTGGCTCAAGCATGCGCATGAGCATTTCTCTGCCGATGGCGACGCGGTGGCAGCCAAGACGATCGAGAGCGAGAACATTGCTGCGGTCAAATCGGCCAATGGCGTGCCTGCGGACTTGGTTTCCTGCCACACCGCCATCGTCGACGGCATGGTGATCGAGGGTCATGTCCCTGCAGCCGATATCGAGCGCCTTCTCGAAGAACGCCCCGATGGGATCACGGGCCTTGCCGTTGCCGGCATGCCGCTCGGTTCGCCCGGAATGGAAATGGGCGACCGGCGACAGGCCTATCAGGTCATAGCCTTCGGCCCGGACAAGCGGGTCGTCTGGTCGAGCTATCCGGCCAGCGGCAACTAGCGCGCCACTTCGACTTCTTCACGCATATCGGGCGTAACCTCACGCTCGACCGCCTTTTCGGCCTCGTCCATGAGTTCGGGCGTAAGCTTTGCCGTGCGCGGTGGCAGGGGTGTGCCATCACCCATTTCCCCGTTCGCTTCGATATCCGCGAGCAGGAGCTTCATCTCCGCGATTTCCTTCACCTGCGCTTCGATAATGGCGTCGGCCAGGTCGCGCACACGCGGATCGCTGATCTCGGCGCGGCGGCTGGTGAGGACTGCGATCGAGTGATGCGGGATCATTGCCTTCATCCACGCTTCGTCTTCGACCGTCGCCTGGCTGCGGGCGAGGAACAGGAAGAGGAAGAAGCCTGCAATCGCGCCAATCATGACCAGCACCTTGGTCATGAGGGTCTTGTACATGCCCCACATGAAACCCAGCATGATGACGATCATTGCCATGCCCATCATCAATGCCATCCACATGCGGGTCTGGCTGAAGAATGCGTGATCCGCCTCGTAGATGTTGGAATACTTCAGCACGAACATCGTCACGATCGACGTTGCGATCATGGCGAAGAAAGTGGTCCATTTGCCGCCGTGGCTGGAGCTGTCCTGGTTCATGGGTTCCCTGTTGGTTGACTATCCAATCTGGATTCAAAGCGTTTTTCGGAACCGATCGGTTCCGGTCCGCGTGAGTGGGGGTGCCGACTCACCTGCTCAATACTTGGATTTCTCGCGGCGCGATGCAGAACACAAGAAATTGTCAAGTCAAATTGCAAGTAGCGAAAATTCGCTAGGGACTGCGGCCGTTTTTTGTTGCCGAAGAAATCCGCCGGGACAAGCATTGATGCGGGTTGCTTTTGCGGGGGTGAGTCATGTCCCAGAAACTGTCAAAATTCCGTTCTTTAGTTACTTCGACTGCCTTTCTCGCGCTGATGCATGGAACCGCATATGCGCAGTCGGAGGCAGCGCCCGCTTCTCCCGAAGAAGCCGACGATTCAAACCAGATCGTGGTAACCGGGACACAGATCAGGGGCGCCCAGATCAACGATGTCCTGCCGGTGACCGTGCTCGACGAAACCGCCATCGAGAATACCGGAGCGGCATCGGGCGACGAGCTCTTCCGCTCGATCCCGCAGGCGGGCACGGTGGCCTTCAACGAACAGAACGCCACCACACAGAACAGCGCGCGCGGCGACGTCGGCTCGATCAACCTGCGCGATCTCGGCACGGGCAATACGCTGCTGCTGATCAACGGGCGCCGCATGACGCTGCACCCGGGCTTCCAGACGGAACTGCTCGTCCCCGTGGTTAGCGCCGATACCAATGAAATCGCACCCGGCAGCGTACGGCGTCTTGAGGTTCTGCGCGACGGTGCATCGGCCATCTACGGCGCCGATGCCGTGGCCGGCGTCATCAACACCGTGCTGCGCGGCAATCGCACCGGCGGCTTCCTCGAGGCCGACTGGCGCGCATCGCAGGGGACCAGCCTCTACAATTACTCGATCAGCGGCGGCTACGGCTTCGACTTCGGCGGAGGCCGCGGGAACCTGACCGTCTATGGCGGCTATTTCAAAGAAAACGGCATGCTGGCTTCCGAGCGCGATTACGCGGGCGAGGACAACCGCCTCCCGCTGGTCGAGGGCACGGACTTCGAAGGCGATGCCTCGTTCAACAACCGCAACACTTTCGGCCCGTTCGGCCAGTTCGACATCCAGGCCCCGTCCAGCCGTACGCCGATCGGCGATGACGATTTCTATCTCCAGCCGTCCACTTTTTCGGGCTGCCGCCTCGATTTCGGCAACGGTATCTGCGCGCGCAACGGCACCACGCCGACCAGCGCTGTCCGCTACAACACCAATTTCGGCAACAATCTCATCAGCGCTAAGAAGCGCTACAACGCGATGGCCCTGCTCAGCTACGAGTTGTCGAACAATGTCGAGGCCTATTTCGAGGGCAGCTATTACCGCTCCGAGAACCGCCGCAATATCGAGGCTTCGGCCATCTTGAGCGCGGTGCCGGTCGGCATTGCGCGCGATGCCTATTGGAATCCCTTCGGCCCGACGACGTTGGCGGACGGTTCGCCAAATCCCAATCGCCTGCCGGGGACGACCATCGCCGCAGGCGGGGCCGATCTGATCATGGAACGCTATCGTTTCGTCGATGCCGGCAACCGCGACGTGACGGTCGACAAGGATACCTATCGCCTCGTCGCGGGCCTGCGCGGGTCGTTTGGCGCGTGGGATTTCGACACCGGCGTCCTGTATTCCGAGGCCGACCTGGTCGACCTTGCCCGCAACCGCGTGTCGCTCACGCTAATGCAGCAGCAGATCAACCTGACAACGCCCGACGCCTACAACCCCTTCAACGGCGGTTGCCTGGACGATCCGGGCGAGGGCGATTGCACGCCCAATCCCGCCTCCTCCATCGATCCGTTCCGCATCGATGTGTTCCGCAAGGGCGGCACCAGCCTTGCCCTGGCCGATTTCAAGCTCAGTCGCGACAACCTCTTCACCCTGCCGGGCGGCGATGTCGGCGTGGCGACGGGGATCGAGTTCCGCCGCGAGACTTTCTACGACGATCGCGACCCGCGCCTCGATGGCACGATTACCTTCACCGACAGCGTGACCGGCGATTTCAACGGCAGCGATGTCGCGGGCACCAGCCCGTCTCCCGACACTGATGGCACGCGCGATGTCTATTCGGCTTTTGCCGAAGTCTTCGTCCCGCTGGTCGCACCCGACATGAATATCCCGCTGGTGGAGGAACTGAACCTCCAGCTTGCTGGCCGTATCGAGCATTTCGACGATATCGATGCGACGGCAATCGTGCCGCGCGTTGCCGCGTCGTGGACCACCTTCCCGGGAGTCACCTTGCGCGGTGCATGGTCGCAGGGTTTCCGTGCGCCGAACCTCGTGCAGGTGAACGATGAAGGCACAACGCGTTCGAACACGCGTGACGACTTCGTGGTCTGCCAGGCGCGCGTCGAAAAAGGCACGCTGGAAAACCTCGGTGCCTGCCCCGGTGCAGGGACGATCAGCTTCCGCTCGGGCGCGCGCGATCTCGAACCCGAGGACAGCACCAGCATCAACCTCGGCGTGGTGCTGGAGCCGGTGTTCATCCCCGGCCTGACGCTGACGGCGGACTATTGGCGCGTTAAGCAGGAAGGGCTTGTCGGCACCTTCGGCGATGACAATGCCATCGCGCTCGACCTGCTGCGCCGTCTCAACGGCAGCACTAACCCCAACGTGATCCGCGAAGATCCGACGGCGGATGACATCGCCCTGTTTACCGGCACGAGCCTAGCCCCGGCAGGCGCGATCATCCAGGTGCTGGATCCTTACCTCAACCTCGACAGCCGCGTGTCCAAGGGCTGGGACTTCGGGATGTTCTACGACGTGCCGAACTTCGGCCTCGGCGACTTCCGCCTGCGTTTCAACGCCGCCCGCCTCGAAAGCTTCGTCCAGTCCGCCGGTCCGCAAGGGCAGGAACTGCTCGACGCGATCGAGGCCGGAACGCTGCCGCCAGACGTGAGTGTGGAGGGGCTGGGCGAACTGCTCGAGATCGAGGGGCGTCCCAAGTGGCGTTTCAGCAGCGCGATCAACTGGGAAAGCGGCCCGGTCGATGTCGGGCTGTTTGGGTCGTATGTCGGCGAGGTCTGGGACACCAGCGTCACCCGCGACGAATTGATCGAAACCGACGATCCGAACGGTAATTTCTACCGGGTCGACGACTTCTTCACGGTCAACTTCTCGATCTCCTACACGATCAACAACGACACCGCGCTCGACGGGACGCGGCTGCGCTTTGCGATCAACAACCTGTTCGGTGAAGATCCGCCGCTGGCGGACGAGACCTATGGCTACTTCAGCGAACTGCACTCCGCACGCGGCAGGCAGTTCCATGTGGAGCTGCGCAAGTCGTTCTGATCCGGGCGTGGGAAACACCCGCAAATTCGCGAGGCGCGTCCAATGGGCGCGCCTCGTTTGCTTTGGCGATAGGCTTTCCCACTTGCCACGACGCTGTTCCCCGTGTTCCATCCCGTTCGAGAGAGACACGAGGGAAAGCCAAATGACCGACTACACGCAGATCAAGCTCGACATCGCCGACGGCGTCGCCACCGTCACGCTGCACCGGCCCGAGAAGATGAACGCCTTCACCCGCACCATGATGGCGGAGTTCATCGATGCGCTGGATGTGACCGATGCCGACGACAGCGTGCGCGCGGTGATCGTGACCGGGCACGGCGACCGGGCTTTCTGTGCAGGGGCCGATTTGACGCCGGAGGGCGGGGGACATGTCTTTTCCGATCCCAATCCGGTCGAGGACCTGTCGGACGAGCGCGTGCGCGACGGTGGCGGACGGCTGACGCTGCGCCTGTTCAATTCCAAGAAGCCGCTGATCGGTGCCTGCAACGGTGTCGCCGTGGGCGTGGGCGCGACCATGCAGCTGCCGTTCGATATCCGGCTGGCGAGCGACAATGCGCGTTTCGGTTTCGTATTCGCGCGGCGCGGGATCACGCCCGAAGCCGCCTCAAGCTGGTTCCTCCCGCGCCTCGTCGGCATGCAGACCGCGCTGGAATGGTGCATGACGGGCCGCGTGTTCGATGCACAGGAAGCGCTCGATCGCGGGCTGGTGCGCTCGCTCCACCCCCAAGGCGAACTGATGGATGCCGCGATGGGGCTCGCACGCGAGATCGCGGACAATACCTCGGCCGTGTCGGTGGCCATGACCCGCGCCATGCTGTGGCGCCTGTCGACGACAGACCATCCGATGATGGCCCACCGCATCGACAGCCGCGCGATCTACCGCCTCAGCCGCAGTGCGGATGCCAAGGAAGGCATAGCGAGCTTCCTCGAAAAGCGGCCACCCGCCTATCCGGACACGGTCGGCGAGAACATGCCCGACTTCTACCCGTGGTGGGACGAGCCCGGCTTCGAGTAGTTGCAGATGTGATAGTCACACGCGCAACGGCCTTGTCATGTCGGGAGGGGGCATTACAGCTACGCCCATGCCAAGCCGCCAGCCAGCCAAACGCCTCGCCGATTTCCTGCCGTACCAGCTCTCGGTCGCATCCAATGCGGTCTCGACAAGGATTGCGGAACAATATCGCAAGCGTTTCGCGCTCAAGACGACCGAATGGCGGATCATGGCCGTGCTCGGCGATAGCGGCCCGCTGACCCAGCGCGAACTGTCGCAGCAGACGCTGATGGACAAAGTGCCGGTCAACCGCGCTTGCAAGACGCTGGAAAGCCGGGGGCTTGCCGAACGCACGCCCAATGCAAAGGACGGGCGCTCGCACCTGCTGGCCCTGACCGCGGAAGGCAAGGCGGTCCACGCGGGGATCATGCCGCTGGCCTTGAAGATCGAACAGGAACTGTTCTCGGTCCTCAGCGAAGACGAGCGCGTGGCGCTGCGCGACATGCTTTCGCGCGTTCGCGACAATGCCGGGGACTTCGACGCAGAAAGCCTGGCCGACTAGGCAGTCGACCAGGCTTTCCTAAAGCGACCCGTTTTCGGGTTTGGTTTCTGCTACTTCCCGACCCCGCCGCTGAAGGCGTCTGCGATCGAACAGGCTGCCGGTCCGAGGATGACCACGAACAGTACGGGCAGGATGAACATGATCAGCGGAACGGTCATGATGGCCGGAAGACGCGCGGCCTTCTCTTCGGCGCGCATCATGCGCTCGTTACGGAATTCTGCCGACAGGACGCGCAGTGCGCTGGCCAGCGGCGTACCGTAGCGCTCGGTCTGGATCATGGTGGTCACCACGCCCTGAACCGCTTCGAGGTTCACGCGATAGGCAAGATGCTGGAAGGCGGTCTTGCGTTCGTTGAGGAACGACAGCTCGATCGCGGTGAGCGCGAATTCGTCGCCCAGTTCCGGATAGGCGCGGCCCAGTTCCTTGGCGACGCGGTTGAAGGCGGCGTCGACGGTCAGACCGGCTTCGGCACAGATGACCAGGAGGTCGAGCGCGTCGGGCAGGCCCTTGCGGATCGCGTCGGTACGCTTGGCCGCCTTGTTCGACAGGAAAAGTTCCGGTCCCTTGTAGCCGGCGAAGACCGCTGCAGCGAGTGCTGCCACGCGCTTGAATTGCCAGTCGGGCTGGATTTCGACGACATAAAGCAAGGTGAAGGCGATACCGCCGAGAATGATCGGCAGGATCATGCGCAGGCCGATAAGCACGACCGCGATTTCCTTGTTGCGATAGCCGGCCCAGGCCAGCTTCTGCTGCATGTCCTCGACCTGGCTCTGCTGCAGCACCTTCATGCTGCCCAGAGTGTCTTTCACCTTGTCGGCCGTGTCGTTCTTGCGGACGAGGCTCTGGCGCTTGCGGGCGCTGGTGGTGACGAGGCCGTGCTTGAGCTCCTCGCGACGACCTTCGAGCGCTTTCACGCGCTTGGCCATCGGGTCCTTGATCGTGACGGCCGAATAGATCGCCACGAACACGGCCAGTGCTGCGATCCCGGCAAGGATCGAGCCGACGAGGATAACGTCGAAGCCGAGGAGGGTAGGGCCGCTTGCGGGTTCCATGATATCGCTTCCTCGTGCCTTAGATTTCGAAACTGACCATCTTGGCCATGATGAAGGCCCCGATGCTCATCCAGACCAGGCCGCCAAGGCCGGCTACGGTGAGACGATCGTCGGTGAAGAACGCGCCGATGTAGGACGGGTTAATCCACCAGATCAGGCCGAAGACGATGAAGGGCAGGGCGCCGACGATATAGGCCGAAGCCTTCGATTCCGAGCTCATCGCCTTGATCTTGAGCTTCATCTGGGCACGCTTGCGCAGCACGTCCGAAAGGTTGGACAGCGTCTCTGCCAGGTTACCACCGGTTTCGCGCTGGATGGCGAGCGTGATGCAGAAGAAGTTGAATTCCGGGATGCCGAGGCGATCGGCGGTCTGCTGGAGCGAATCCTCCATGGTGCGACCGATCTTGATGCGCTCGACGATCCCCTTGAATTCCACGCCGACCGGGCCGGGAACTTCCTGCGCCACGACGGCGAGGGTTTCGGTAACCGGAAGACCGGAGCGAAGACCGCGAACGAGCAGTTCGATCGCGTCCGGGAATTTCACGTTGAACTGGTTGGTGCGCTTCTTGATCGCGCGGCTCACCACGAAGTGGGGAATGCCTGCGCCGACGAAAACGCCGATGCCCAGCGCCAGGCCCAGCGAACCCGACTTGAGGAAAATCGCGAGTGCGGCGACCAGGCCGATGCCCAGCGAAGCATAGCCGTACTGGCTGAGCGTCCAGCCTTTGCCGGTCCGGTCCAGGCGGATGGCGAGGGCTTCGATACGCGACCCCGAACCGGCCTGCTTGAACTGCTTGGGCTTACGAGCTGCGATCGCTTTCTTCAGCTGGGATTCGACTTTCGCATCGGTGCTTTCCGAGTGACGGAAACGCAGCTGCTGGAGACGGCGCTGGCTCTGCTTGCCGGCATCGGGGCCGGCGAAGGCCACATATCCGAGCACGAGCAGCGCGAGGATCCCGCCGGCTACCAGCATGAGCTGGACAATGTTCATCGTGTCTCTCCGTCCCGTACCGTAAAATTACCGTGAGGATGGAGTGACGCGGCCGTTCAAAGCCAGGTCACTCCTCGATCCCCGTTTCAGGCCTCTTCGACCTGGCCCTTGTCCTTCTTGGCGAGCAGCGACTTGATGTCGAAGCTGCCGAGAAGCGACTTCTTGCCGCCGCCGACAAGCGCCGCTTCTTCGCTGTCCTCGTCGCCGAGGCCGATGATGCGCGACGACAGCTGCTTGATCGCAGCGGTGGCCTTGCTCGAGCCATTGGCGTCGACGAAGGTCTTGCCGAGCTTTGCAGCATTGGCAGCAGCCTTCTGGTCGTAAGGGATCGAGATATCGATCTCGCGTTCGATCGACGCTTCGAAATCGGCCTTGCTGATTTCCGCGGCACCGGGCTGGACCTTGTTGGCGACGACCACGGGAGTGGCGTGTGCCGCATTGGTCTTGAGCCAGGACAGGATGCGGATCGTGTCGCGGGCAGAAGCCAGCGTCATTTCCGTGACCAGCGTCACGACATTCACGTCGTTCAGCAGGTGCGGGAAGTTGATCAGCATATTGCGCGGCATATCGACCAGCGTCATTTCGAACGCGTGGCGGAACTCTTCCTGCAGCTGCAGGAAGGCCGAGCCATCGGTCATCAGCGGCGAATTGATCGGTGCTTCAGCCGACAGGATGGCCAGATTGTCGTTCGCGCGGATCATGGCGCGTTCGATGAACAGGCCGTCGATGCGGCTGGGATTGTCGATTGCATCGGTCAGGCCGCGACCCGGTTCCAGGTCGAGCGTGAGCGCGCCGGTGCCGAAATGCACGTCGAGGTCGAGCAATGCGGTCGGCATCTGCTTTTCCGCGTACATCCATGCCAGCGAAGTCGCGATCGTCGAGGCACCGACACCGCCGCGCGTGCCGACCACTGCGGTCGAGATATGGCGCTGGGTCTGTTCGCCTTCGCCGCCGCGCGGGGCCATGAAAACGGCCTGTGCAGCATTGAGCGAATCGCGCAGGACCGAAGCCGAAAGCGGCTTCAGCAGGTAATCGTGGATGCCGCTGGCGAGCAGGTCGCGATAGAGGCGCACGTCGTTCACCTGGCCGACCGCGATCACCACCGTGCCGGGTTCGCAAACCTCGGCAAGGGCGTTGATGTCGTTCAACGGGTCGCCGCTTTCCGACAGGTCGACCATCAGGATATTCGGGCTGGCCGAAACCGACAGGGACTGGATCGCGTTACGCAGACCGCCCTTGTTGCATTTCTCAGGCTGCCAGCCGAGTTCGATCACGACCGGACGCAGGACATCCAGCGCCGTTTCGTCGCACATGAAGGCGGCGAACGGATCGCGATTGCCCGGCATGCTGGATTTCAAGGAAGCGCTCATGGTTTAGGACCCTCCTTCGGTCGTGCTGATCGTCGCCAGGCCGTCCACGCCGGTCGGCTCTGCGTCACGATAGGCCCTGATGGCCTTGGTCGAGGTGGTAACGACGGTCTCTCCAGTGCCCTGCTGGCCCTGGATCAGGTCTTCCGGATTGGCGACCATGCCGGCGAGATTGCCATAAACCGCGCATCCGTAATTCGGATTGGTGGCGTTCTTCTCGTTGGCTTCGGCCGTGTGCGACCAGTCCGGGCATTGCGGCATCGAGGCGGTAGAACGCGTGATGACGATGCGGGCCTGGCCGGGTTCGGCGTAGCCGGTCGTGACCGGAGTGCCTTCCGCGAGCAGGATGCCATAGCGGCCCGCCAGTTCGGCAACATCTTCGCGTACGGCAGCAGAAGCGGTGGCGTCTTCGACGGCAACGCGGTCGCCATAGCGAAGGTCCATGCTCTCGAACCAGCCAGCAAGACGCTGCTGTTCGGAGATCGGCAGGCCGTCGGCATTGGTGGCAACGTCGAGCGTATAGTTCGAGCGTTCAACGACCGGCTGCTTCACGCTGTAGAGCGTGCGGTTGTCCATGTTCATGCCGCCACAGGCGCCCAGTGCGAGGGCGAGCGAGGCTGCGAACGAAGCGGTAAGCTTGCGATTGATTGCTTTAGGCATGTCTCGTCCCCTTATTCGAAGCTGAAGCCGGGCTTGGCAGCGGCGGTCTTCTCGTCGCGGCGCGCCTCGGAAGGCATGGCGACCTGTTCACCGTTTTCCGATCCCTCGTAGGAGATCTGCGGTGCCGAACCGGCAGCGCCGCTGACGGTCGGGACCGGGCGGCCCTGGCCACCGCTTACGCCGTCGGCTTCGCGGTAGCGCAGCAGGCGGTCGAATTCGGTCGGCTTCTGGAAGCCGTCGGTCGGCAGGCGGATGTCGCTCGCATTGACCGGCTTCACCAGATACGGCGTGATCACGATGACCAGCTCGGTTTCGCCGCGACGATAGTCGGTCGAGCGGAACAGGTTGCCCAGGATCGGGATGTCACCGAGGCCCGGAGCCTTTTCGATCTGGTTCGATGCGTTGTTCGACAAGAGGCCGGCGATCATGAAGCTCTGGCCGGAGCCGAGTTCCACAGTCGTTTCCGCACGGCGCGTGATAAGCGCGGGAACGCGGAAGCCTTCGAACTCGATCGCGCCCTGTGCCGACAGTTCCGAGACTTCCGGACGAACGCGGATCGAGATCCGGCCGTTCGAAAGGACCGTCGGAGTGTAGGCGAGGCTCACACCGTAGTTCTTGTATTCGATGGTCGTGGTGCCGAGGCCCTGGTTGAGCGGGATCGGGAATTCACCACCGGCAAGGAATTCTGCGGTTTCGCCCGAAAGCGCGGTCAGGTTCGGCTGCGACAGCGTGGTCACGAGGCCCTGCGTTTCCGCAAGGTCCAGCGCGCCGCCGATGTCGAGGCCGAGCAGCTTGCCGGCAAAGCCGAGCGTGCTGCCGAGGTCGGCGCCGAGGATCGAGGTAGCCGGAGTTTCGACTACTTCGCCCGTTGCCGGATCGGTGAACACGTCCACCGTGTTGGCGTTCATGCCGAGCGTCGTGCCGGGCGAGAACAGCTTGGCTGCACGACCCTGGCCGATGCCGAACTTGAAACCGCTGGTGCTGTCGAGCGACTGGAGGTTCACGCCAAGAGCGCGAACGACCGAGCGGCTGACTTCGGCGATGCGGACCTGCAGGTTGACCTGCAGCGGCGTTGCCATGCGCAGGCGGCTAATGACGTTGGTTTCCTCGCCGACGAATGCTTCGACGAGAGCCTGGGCCTCGGCGGCATCTTCGGGTGCGGCAACCGTGCCCGTCAGAAGGACGACGTTGCTACCCATGGTGGCGACGTTGATCTTTGCTTCCGGCATGGCGAGGGCGAGCATCTGGTCGATGCTGCCGATGTTCGAGCCGACGCGGACATTGGCCGACCAGATGATGTCACCGCGAGCGTTGCTGGCGTAGACCGTGGTCTCGCCGCCCGAACGACCGAACAGGTACAGCTGGCGCTGCGACTTGACCTGGACGTCGGCAACATTCTCGTTGGAGATGAACACATCGGTCATCGCGCCGGGCACGTTGATGAGCTCTCCGCGACCGATCGAGAGGACGATGTCCTGGCTCGGGCTAACGACCGACTGGGCCGTGGCCGTGGTCGTCGGAGCGGCAGCCAGCGGCGCGAGGGCCAGTCCGGCAAGCAGCAGTTTGGTGGAAAGACGACGTTTCATGGAATTGCCCCCTGAATGGCTTCCTGAGCTCTTGAATTCTTAGCGAAGGGTGCTGAGTGCGACCGGGGCGGTTTCCCCGACGCGGCCTGCACCGTTACCGACTGCAGCGTTCATGCCGCGCACTGCACTGCCCATCGAAAGCGGAACCGCTTCGGTGGTCTTGCCGCGGGTCACGCGAACCATCGGACCGCGGCTCACCGGAGCCGAAGTCGTGGTGGCGGCACCCGACGTGTGCGAGAAAGTACGACCGTCGTCGTTCGACTGCGGTGCAGCCCCGCCGCGCGGCGGCATCGAGCTGCGCTGGAAGCGCGAGACATCGCCGCCCGTGACATAGGTGCCGCGGCTGTCGTCGGGACGACCCATGGCGGTGCGAAGGATACGCTCTTCCTCTTCGGGCGTCGCATCGTCGGGGATGCTGACGTCGCCCGACGCGAGGGCACGTTCGAGTTCGCCTTCGCTGTCGGCGATAGCGCGCAGAGCGAGGCTCAGCGTACCGATCGTCTGCGCAACGGCGACCTTCTCGGCGATCTTCGGGGTCACTTCCATAGTGACCGTGCGGAAGGCCTTGACCTGCGTCACACCATCGACGGTCTCCTGCGTGGTCGACTGGTCGGTTGCCAGCACACGAAGGTTACGAAGGATGGTTTCCGACGTTTTCAGCGCCTGGCCGTTATTGCCCTGAACCGTCTGGGTCAGGACCATGTCGACGCGGTCGCCCGGGAAGACGAAGCCGGCAACGCCGCTCTTCGCATCGACGGGCACCGTGATGGCGCGCATGCCGGGAGTGAGGGCAGCAGCCAGGAAGCCGCGGTCGCCCGGGCTCACCAGCGAACCCTGGGTCACCGGTTCACCGGCAGTCACGGGATGGCGTACAACCGTACCGATCAGCTTGGTGATGTCGGCCTCGCCGTCCAGGAAGTAGGCATCCTGAACCAGCTCTTCCGGCCACAGCTGATAGCCGATGGCATCTGCAGTGATGATCGTACCGGTCGGCAGCGCACGCTGCGCAACCAGGACCTTGGGCCCTGCAGCTTCGACTTGCGATGCCGCGTTGGCCTGCGGAGCGGATGCTCCTGCGAACATGCTGCGGGCAACAAGTGCCGTACCGATCGCAACGACCAGTGCACCAACCAGCAGAACCAGCTTCTTCCTATCCATGGCTTTTAAGCCCCCTCATATGGCCCGCGTGATCTATGTGCGGACAGCTATGGTTTCCGTGTCTAGACCCCGATTGGTTAAAATCGGGTTGTCAGCCGATTCCGGCTTCAGAAATTTGTGTGACGAACCCGCCGCCGACGACCCAGAGCCCTGCGACGGCAATGGCGAGTCCGTATGGAATGCGTGGTTGCTGGTCGTGTCGGCGGATGATTTTGATCGATGCCAGCGTGACGAATGCGAGAATCGCGACCGGCACCAAAGCGACCAGTATTGAGGTCGCACCATTGGCTGCCAGCGGCTCTATGATTGCGGAAGGAATGGCGAGCTTCGGGCCGCCAAGGACGGCGCTGGCGAAATTGGCGGCGACCAGGGTGAAGGCACCCAGCAGTACCGTATCGCGGACCGGCTTGCCGCCGACGACGCGCGAATGGGCGACGCCCCACATGCCCATGGCAAGCGTCAGGACCCAGCCTGCCATTGCCATGATGATGACGAGGACCACGAAATTTGTCGGCGGGAACCACAGCGCCAGCGCGGTCAGCAGCTTCACGTCGCCGCCGCCCATCTGGCGCAGGGCAAAGAACAGGCAACATACCGCAAAGGTCGCCGCAGCCAGCCCGAACTGCATTGCAACGCCCGGCCACAGGTCCAGTCCCGTAGCCCACCAGAACAGCGGAGCGCCGGCCGCGATCGCAATGTTCAGGCGGTTGCCGATGGTGCGGCTGCGCAGGTCGGTAAAAGCCGCCCACAGCAGGCCGATTGCCAATCCGGCAAGCAGAACGTAGGTGAAAATCTGGTCGTGCATGACGTCCCCGAACGTAAGTATCGAGGGCCCGTGCTACTCAAACATGCTTACCAAATAGTAACCATGCCCTTTGCGCAAAACCGGGAGGCACCCATCAGCCAGGCCGACTTGCAGACAGATACCGCCGCCATCGACCGGCGCGCCATTCCGGCCAGCGCCAACGAAAGCGTGTGGCAGGCAGCCGACGGTCACACGCTGCGCCGAATCGACTGGCCAGGAGCAGGCGGGGGAGAGCGCGGATCGATCCTGTTCCTGCCGGGGCGCGGCGACTTCTACGAGAAATACCTCGAGACGCTCGACGGGTGGCACCGCAGCGGTTGGCGCGTCACCGCGGCCGACTGGCGCGGGCAGGCAGGATCGGGCCGCCTCGGCGATGACCCCATTACCGGCCATATCGAAGATTTCTCCGACTGGGTCGCCGATCTCGACCATTTCTGGTCGGACTGGGTGAAATCCACGCCCGGCCCTCACGTGCTGGCAGCGCATTCCATGGGTGGGCACATCGTCATGCGCGCGCTGGTCGACGGGGCGGTATCGCCCGACGCGGTCGTGCTGTCCGCGCCCATGCTAGGCATGAGCGGTCCGCCGCTACCCCTGCCCATGCTCCACGGCGTTGCAAAGCTGATGACGCGAATCGGTGCCCCGACGCGTCCTGCATGGAAATGGAGCGAAAAGCCGGGCGAGGTCCCGGCAAGACGACGTGACCTGCTGACCCATGACGACGATCGGTATGAAGACGAATTGTGGTGGCGCGAACACCGCCCCGAGCTGGTGATGGGACCGGGTAGCTGGGGCTGGGTCGAACGCGCCTATGCCTCGACCCGCGTTATCGAGGCGCCCGGCGCAATGGAGAAGATGCAGGTGCCGGTATTCATCTTCTCGACCGCGAACGACAAGCTGGTCAGCCACAAGGCCGCAGTGCGAGCCGCCCAGCGCCTGCCACGCGGCGAGATCCTAGTGTTCGGTGACGAGGCGCGGCATGAAATCCTGCGCGAAGTCGACGCCGTGCGCGACAAGGCTCTGGCCGGTGTTGCGGAATTCCTCGATCGGGTAGTACCGGCGAAGCAGTGACCGTCTACGATTTCGCCATCGTCGGAGCCGGCATCGCCGGTGCGAGCCTCGCCGCCGAACTCGCCGAGGCGGGCGCCAACGTGCTCGTCCTCGAAGCGGAAGACCGGCCGGGGTATCATTCGACCGGGCGTTCGGCGGCCTTCTGGGAGGAATGCTACGGCGGGCCGGAGATCGTGCCCCTCACGCTCGCATCGGGAAAGTATCTGCGGGACAACGGGTTCCTCTCGCCGCGCGGTGCGCTCTATATCGGGCGCGGCGAAGACCGGGCGGCTCTCGATGCCTTCATGACGCGTTTTGAGGACACTGGGGCGACCATCGAACGGATCGGTGCGGAGGATCTGGCAGGCAAAATCCCCGGTATCACGCCGCAATGGTCGGATGCGATCTGGGAACCGGCGTGCGCGGATATCGACGTGGCGGCGCTCCATGCGCATTACCTCACGCGGGCGAATGCTTCGGGCGTAACGCTCGAATGCCGGTCGAGGTTGGCTGGAGTTGCCCGCGAAGACGAAAGCTGGACGCTTCGAACCGAACGGGGTGGCAGCTTTGCCGCATCGGTCCTCGTCAATTCGGCAGGGGCATGGGCCGACGAGGTCGCATCGCTCGCGGGGGCGAAACCGCTCGGTATCCAGCCTTACAGGCGCACGGTGATCCAGCTGCGTACCGATCCCGCACCTGCGCCCGACCAGCCGCTGGTGCTGGATATTTCGGGCAAGTTCTACTTCAAGCCCGAGAGCGGGCGGGTGTGGCTGAGCCCGCATGACGAAGAACCGAGCGCGGCCTGCGATGCTGCTCCCGAGGAACTGGCCGTGGCAGAAGCGATCGACCGGCTGCAGGGCGTGGTCGATTGGAAGGTGGAGGCGGTGGAGCGCAAATGGGCGGGCCTGCGCAGTTTCGCGCCCGACCGCGCCCCGGTCTATGGCTATGACCCTAAGGTCGAAGGCTTTGCGTGGTTTGCAGGGCAGGGGGGCTTCGGCATCCAGACCTCGCCTGCAGCAGCGCGGCTCGCCTCGCAGCTGCTTCTGGACAGGCCGCGGGACGAGATGACAGAAGCGATCGACGCCTCGATCTACTCTCCGGCTCGCTTCCCCTAGCCAAGACTGCATCATTTGTTAGTGTGGGCGGCGAATCCAATCCACCAAGGGAGAGAATACCGATGGGACATCATTTCGAAATCTATAAGGACAAGGCTGGCGAATACCGCGTGCGGTTCAAGTACAATTCGGAAACGATGTTCTCGACCGAAGGCTACAGCTCGAAGGACAGCGCCAAGAACGCCATCGCTTCGATCCAGAAGAACGGCCCCGGCGCGGAAACCGTCGACAACTCCTGATTTTCAGCCCTCGTCGACGAACGCGCGATCCGCGGCTTCGTTGGCGAGGGCATCCACCCGCTCGTTTTCCGGGTGACCCGAATGGCCCTTGACCCAGTGCCATTCGATCTGGTGCCGGGCTACGGCCTCGATCAGGTCGTGCCATAGCTCCGCATTCTTGACGGGCTTCTTGCTGGCATTGACCCAGCCGCGCTTCTTCCAGCCGTGTACCCACTTCGTGATCCCGTCGATCACGTATTTGCTGTCGGTATAGATATCGACCTGGCACGGCTCGATCAGCGCCGACAGGCCGCGGATCACGGCCGTCATTTCCATGCGGTTGTTGGTCGTTTCCGGATCGCTGCCGGATAATTCCTTCTCGTGCCGCCCCATGCGCAGCAATGCGCCCCAGCCGCCGGGGCCAGGATTGCCCTTGCACGATCCATCGGTGAAGAGTTCGATCTGTTTCATCGGCGCGGCCCTAGCGTGCAAAGCGCCTCAGGCGAAGAGCGCGGTGCCGTTTTCGGCGTAGAAATCCCACCGGCGCACGAAATCCATCGGATCCTTGCGCGTGACCAGTGCGTCTGCAGGCGTTTCGATCCAGTCCTCCGCCCGGCTGGCGACGAAGCGCAGGCAGGCGGCCTGGGCGAGTAGTGGCATGGCCGCACGCTCGTCGTCGCCGAGCGGGCGGACCGAGCAATATCCTTCGACGAGGGCGCTTCCGATTGCAGGATCGTAAGTGCGGCCTGTGCCGTCGAACGCCCATGCGGCGTGGGTCACGGCAAGGTCGTAGGCCATTGCGCCCTGGCACGCGAAATAGAAGTCGATCATACCCGACACCGCATCGCCCAGCATCAGGACATTGTCGGGAAAGAGGTCGGAATGGATGATCGAGGATGGCAGGTCGTCCGGCCATGCCGCCGCGACCTCGCGGCCCCTGTCGACGGTCGAGGGTAGCGCGGGATCGATCGCGGCCAGCGCATCGGCGTCCAGCGCTTCGAGCATGGCGAGCGTGCCATCGGGCGCGAGGTCGTTCTCGCGCGAAAGGGCGTAATCCTGCGCGGCCAGATGCATCTCTGCCAGTGCCGTGCCGACGGCTCGCGCCTGCACTGCGGTCGGCTGGTTGGGGGAAACGCCGGGCAGGAATTCGATCAGCGCGACCGCCTTGCCGTCGACAGTGCGGAACGCCGCGCCAGACCGATCGTGGATGGTTGCGGGCACCGGACAATCACGCTCCGCGAGATGGTCGAGCAGGCCGAGGAAGAAAGGCAGTTCTCCCGTGTCGATCCGCCGTTCGTACATGGTGAGGATGTAGCGCCCGCCGGTCGTCTCGATCAGCCAGTTCGAATTCGACACGCCTTCCGCGATGCCCTTGGCCGAAACCAGGTCGCCGACATCGTAATGCCCGATCAGCTCCGCCAGGTCCTCGGCACCGAGATGTGTGTAAACGGCCAACCTATCCGGCCAGTTATTCCGTCAGCTGGCGCGGCAGCTTGAAGACCATTTTCTCTTCCGTGGTAGTGATGACCTCTTCGGTCACCACACGCCAGTCGGACAGCCGGTCGACAACTTCGCGAACCAATTTCTCCGGCGCCGAAGCGCCAGCGGTGAGGCCTAGCGTGCCGACGCCTTCTAGCCACTCGGGCTCGATCTCGGATGCGCGCTGGATCAGGCGGGCATCGGTCCCCATGCGCTGGGCAACTTCGACGAGCCGCAGCGAATTGGAGGAGTTGGGCGCGCCGATTACCAGTACCAGATCGCAGCCGCTGGCGATTTCCTTGACCGCGGCCTGCCTGTTGCTGGTGGCGTAACAAATGTCTTCCGCCTTCGGCGCGACGATCTGCGGGTATTTCGCTTGAAGCGCTTCGACGATTTCGCGCGTGTCGTCGACCGACAAGGTCGTCTGGGTCAGGAACGACAAATCGTCTTCCTGCGTGAAGGGCAGGGTCGCCACGTCTTCGACGGTTTCGACCAGGGTGATCTGGCCGTCGGGCACCTGGCCCATCGTGCCGATGACCTCGGGATGGCCTTCGTGGCCGATGAAAAGGATGTGCTGGCCCTTTTCGATCTGGCGTTCGGCCTGGCGATGCACCTTGCTGACCAGCGGGCAGGTGGCATCGACGTAGAGCAGCTTGCGGCGTTCGGCCTCTGCGGGGACCGATTTCGGCACCCCGTGGGCGGAAAAGACCACCGGCGCATCGTTCGGCACTTCGTCGAGTTCTTCCACGAAAATCGCGCCCTTGGCTTTCAGGCTATCCACGACATAGCGGTTGTGGACGATCTCGTGACGCACGTAGACCGGGGCGCCATATTTCTGCAGCGCGCGCTCAACGATTTCGATGGCACGGTCTACTCCGGCGCAGAAACCGCGCGGTGCGGCGATCAGCAATTGGAGCGGCAGGCGCGGGTCGTTACCCGAAGCGGTGGATGGAAAGGGGGCGTTCATGCGCGCCCCTCTAGCGCTTTGCATCGCGCCAAGCTAGGGCACGCACGCCCCGGCAGGGTCATTGAATACGAACACATGAGGAATGCCGCCGACATGATGAACCGCTTTCGCCTCCTTACTGCTCTTGGAATGGGTCTCGCACTCGCCGGATGCAAGAGCGACGGGCAATTGGTCGTGGCCGGCAATGCCGTCGGTATCACCGCGGTCAGGACGGCATGTCCGGCAGTGGGCATCCCCGATTACACGGGTGACGTGACGCTGTTCCGCAGTGCCGATTCCCGCACGCTTTCCGATCTCGACGTCACGGCGGCAATCACCAACCTCACCTCGACCTGCAACGAACAGGGCGAACAGGTCTATTCCGAAGCCAGTTTCGATGTCGTTGCACGCCGCGCCGATGTGCGGGGCGCGCGCACAGTGGAACTGCCCTATTTCTCGACCGTCCTGCGCGGCGGCAGTGCAGTCATTTCCAAGCGTGTCGGCACGGTTACGCTGACCTTCGCGGACGGACAGGAACGCGCCAGCGCAAGCGGTAAGGCGGCTGCCTTCGTCAATCGCGCGGAAGCGACGCTACCGGCCGACATTCGCGAGCGCATTACGCGCAAGCGCCGTGCGGGCGATCCCGATGCAGCGCTCGACCCGCTGGCCGATCCCGAAGTGCGGGCCGCTGTCCAGCGCGCGACTTTCGAACTGCTGGTTGGCTTCCAGCTGACGCAGGAACAGCTGGGCTACAACGCCACCCGCTGATCCCCGGTAACAGGGGCGCGCGATCCGGGGGCGGCGATGCCCTCGCATCTTGCCATTTCGCCTGATTCGTTTAGGCGCGCGGACATGGCTGAAATGCAGACACTCCACGCCTCGTTCGCGGCGAAAATCGACGCCGTTCTCAATGCGCTAGAGATGGAAGGGCACCTTCCCGCGGGCGCTAACCGTGCAAACGTGACGGTCGAACCGCCGCGCGATCCCTCGCACGGCGATCTGTCGACCAATGCCGCCATGGTGCTGGCGAAGCAGGCCAAGACCAATCCGCGCGCGCTGGCGGAACTCATTATCGAGCATCTCGGCCGCGAACCCGACATTACCGAGGCGAGCATTGCCGGACCGGGCTTCATCAATATGCGCCTTGCCGACACCGCGTGGCTGCGCGAGCTCGAAGCGATTGCGAACCTGGGTCCCGACTACGGACGCTCGGCGATGGGCGGCGGGCGCACGGTCAATGTTGAATATGTCTCGGCCAATCCGACTGGCCCCATGCACATGGGCCATTGCCGCGGCGCGGTGGTGGGCGATGCGCTGGCCGGATTGCTGGAATTTTCCGGCCACGGCGTCACGCGCGAATATTACGTCAACGATGCCGGCGGCCAGGTCGATACACTCGCCCGTTCGGCGCACCTGCGTTATCGCGAAGCGCTGGGCGAAGACATCGGCGACATTCCCGAAGGCCTCTATCCCGGCGACTATCTGAAGCCGGTCGGCAAAACCCTGGCGGCGGAATTCGGCGATAAATACGCCTCCGCCCCCGAAGCCGAGTGGTTGCAGATCTTCAAGAAGAAGGCGGTCGCCGCGATGATGGACATGATCCGCGCCGACCTCGCACTGCTTGGTATCAACCACGATATCTTCGCTTCCGAAGCCGAATTGCAGGCGGCGGGTAAGCCGGAAGAGGCCGAGAAGTGGCTGCGCGAACACGGTTATGTCTATGACGGCGTGCTCGAAGCGCCCAAGGGCAAGGCGCCGCCCGAAGACTGGGAGCCGGTGGAACTGCCACTGTTCCGCTCGACCCAGTTCGGCGACGACCAGGATCGCCCGATCAAGAAGTCGGACGGCTCGTGGACCTATTTCGGGGCCGACCTCGCATACCACTTCCAGAAGGCCGAGAAGGCCGATGCCATGATCGACATCTGGGGTGCGGACCACGCCGGGACGGTGAAGCGGATCAAGGCCGCCGTCGCCGCGCTCACGCAGGGTGCGGACCGCGATGTGCCCTTCGACGTCAAGCTGGTGCAGATGGTCAACCTGATGCGCGACGGAGAGCCGGTGAAAATGTCCAAGCGCTCGGGCAATTTCATCACCATCGCCGATATGGTGGAGGAAGTCGGCAAGGACGTGGTGCGCTTCACCATGCTGACCCGCAAGCCCGAAGCGCAGATGGAATTCGACTTCGCCAAGGTGGTGGAAGCCTCCAAGGATAATCCTGTCTTCTATTTGCAGTACGCACACGCACGTATCCGCTCGACCTTGCGCAAGGCGGGTGTCGAGCCGAGCGATGCCCATCTCGACCGGCTGGACAAACGTGAATTCGCGCTGGTGCGCGAAGCCGCGCAATTCCCGCGTATCGTCGAGGCGGCGGCACGCGCCCGCGAACCGCATCGTATCGCCTTCTTCCTCGGCGATCTTGCCGCCGCCTTCCACAGCTACTGGAATGCGGGTAACGACGATCCGGCAAAGCGGATCATCCAGGAAGGCGATGCCGAACTGACCGGAGCGCGCCTGTTCGTGGCGGCGCAGGTCGGACAGGTGATCCGCAACGGCCTCGGGATACTGGGGGTCGAAGCGGTCGAGGAGATGTGAGCATGGCGGGCGGCGAATACGACCGGGACGAAGACTGGGACGAGGGCGAAAACCTCGAACTGCTCGAAGACGACGAGCGGCTCCCCTGGCTCGAAGCGGATGACGAGGATGACGGCGACACCGGCTTCGCGACCTCGCGCATCGTGCTGCTCGGCGTGCTGGCGATCCTGCTGGTCGGCTCGTTCCTCGGCGGGGCGTGGTATTTCCTCGGCAGCCATGCCGACGAGCCGCCGGCCGATGGTAGCCTGATTGCCGCGCCTGACGAACCCTACAAGACGCGCCCGGAAAATCCCGGTGGCAAGACCTATGCCGGAACCGGCGACACCAGCTTCGCTGTCGGCGAAGGCCAGACGCGGGAAGGGCGCTTGGCCGACGATCCGGCTCCATCTGCTGCCGGACCTTCAATCGCGACTACGCTGAACGATGAAGATGCTACACCATCGACTACTTCCTCTACACCTGTAGAGCCGGCCCTATCCGGCGTTGCGGTGCAGGTCGGCGCGTTTCCCACGCGTTCGGATGCGCAAGATGCCTGGGTCAGGCTGATGCGCCAGACCGAGGCGCTGAACGGCGTGCGCCATCGCGTGGTAGAGGCGAAAGTCGATATCGGCACGGTCTACAGGCTCCAGGCGGTCGCCGGTGACCGTGCTTCGGCCAATCGCCTGTGCAATGCGCTGAAAACCGATGGATTGCCCTGTTTTGTGAAATAAGCCGCCCAAGCGGCGCTATTTCCACACTTCCTGCCCCCAAGTCGCTTGCCAGTCGGCGGGAAGAAGCGCATTTTTACGCCTATGTTGCCCGCAATCTTCGGCATTTCCGGCCTCGAACTGACGGCCGACGAACGCGCCTTCTTCAAGGACGCCGATCCGGCGGGCTACATCCTGTTTGCGCGCAATTGCGAAAATCGCGAACAAATGCGGGCGCTTACGGATGATCTGCGCAGCATTCACGGCCGCGATCGCCTGATTGTGTCGATCGACCAGGAAGGGGGCAGGGTCGTACGCATGAAGCCGCCGGAATGGCCGCAGTACCCCGCGGGAGAGGCGTTTGCGCGCCTGTTCGAAATCGCTCCCGCCAGCGCGATCGAAGCGGCACGGGTGAATGCCGAGGCGATGGCCCGCGAACTGGCACTGGTCGGCGTAAGTGTCGATTATCACGCGCCATTCGACGTCCGTCGTCCCGAAACCGATAACGTGATCGGCGATCGCTCCCTCGGCAGCGACCCGATGCAGGTTGCCGCATTGGGGCGCGCCGTACTCGACGGGATGAGCCATGCGGGCGTGGTCGGCTGCCTCAAGCATATGCCCGGTCATGGCCGCGCTACCGTGGACAGCCACAAGACGCTTCCCCGCGTGGAGGCGAGCGATGCGGAACTGGAGACGGACATCGAACCGTTCCGGACGCTGGCCGCACACCCGTTGGGCATGAGCGCGCATATCGTCTTCACCGCCTGGGACGAGGAACGGCCCGCCACCCTGTCCCCCACCGTGATCGAAAAGGTCATTCGGGGCCGCATCGGCTTCGACGGTCTCTTGCTGACCGACGATATCGACATGCAGGCGCTCGATGGTAGCATTCCCGACCGGAGCGAGAAGGCCCTCGCCGCGGGGTGCGATATCGTCCTCAACTGCTGGGCGAAAATGGACGACCAGCTCGCCATTGCCGAGCGCCTCGGCGCCATGTCCGCCGAAACCGCCGACCGCCTCGACCGGGTCCACGCAATGATGGGCGAACCTGCTGACTGCGCCGATACGGAAGAGCTCCTCGCCAAGCGCGACGCCTTGCTTGCCATTGCGGAGGCCACTGCATGAGTGACGGCCTGCTGTTCAGCGATACTGCTCCCGAACAGGAGGAATGGGACGGGATCGCAGCGGAAGCGCCGGTCGATGAAGGCGCGCTCTATCTAGAGCTCGACGGGTGGGAGGGACCGCTCGACCTCCTGCTCGACCTGGCACGCCGCCAGAAGGTCGACCTGCGGGAAATATCGATCCTCGCGCTGGTGGAGCAATATCTCGACTATATCGAGACGGCCGAGGCGCTGAAGCTGGAGCTTGCGGCCGATTATCTCGTGATGGCGGCGTGGCTGGCCTATCTCAAATCGGCGATGCTGCTTCCCAAGGAAGAGCAGGAAGACCCGAGCCCCGAGGAACTGGCGCTGCGCCTGCAATTGCGGCTCCAGCGCCTCGGCGCAATGCGCGATGCCGCTGCGCGCCTGATGGGCGGCGACCGGATCGGCCGCGACGTTTTCCTGCGCGGCGCGCCCGAGGGTCTCGACATCGTCCGCAAGACCAAGTGGAAGTGCGACCAGTTTGCCCTGATCGAGGCCTATGGCCGCGTGAAAGCGCGCACCGCACCTGCCGTGCACATGGTGCGCGAGCGACCGGTCATGACGCTCGATTCCGCGCTCGAGCGGGTGTCGAATATGCTCGGCGTGACGCTTGAATGGATGGAAATCCGTGACTTCCTCCCGCCACATGCAGAACCGCGCCTGCGGCGGTCCGCGCTGGCGTCCAGCTTCGTCGCCGCGCTCGAACTGGCGCGATTGGGCAAGGCGGAGATTGCGCAGGAAGACACGTTCGGCCCTTTGCGCCTGAGGCGGGTCACGTGACCGATCTGGAGCGCGCGATCGAGGCGGCCCTGTTTGCCGCTGAAGAGCCGATGACGGTCGAGGCCCTTGCCGGGTTCCTCGGCGATGCGGCCAATGCCGACGTGCGGGACGCTCTCAAATCGCTGGCAGAAATGTACAGCGAACGCGGTGTACACCTGGTGGAGCGGGGCAAGCGCTGGCACTTCGAAACCGCGCCCGATCTTGCGCACCTGCTGCGCAAGGAGAAGGAGCAGGTCCGCCGGCTCAGCCGCGCCGCGACAGAGGTCTTGGCGATCATCGCCTATCACGAGCCGGTCAGCCGCGCGGAGATCGAATCGATCCGCGGCGTGCAGACTTCCGGCGGTACGCTGGACGTCCTGATGGAAGCGGGCTGGGTGAAGATCGCGGGCCGCCGCGAAGTGCCGGGCAGACCGACGATCTACGCCACCACGCCTGAATTCCTCGACCATTTCGGTCTGACCAGCCGCCGCGACCTGCCCGGAATCGCGGAATTGAAGGCGACGGGCCTGCTCGATCCGATAGACGATGCCTTCGAAGCGCTGACCGACAGCGGGGATGATCGGGAAGAGGCGGAAGACGTCGCCTGACTGGCGTATCGCCTGCAGAGCGCCTATATCCGTATCAACACTATCGAAAAGGTACTCTCATGTCGCTCGGCCCCTGGCAGCTTATCATTATCGCCATCGTCATCCTCGTCCTGTTCGGGCGCGGCCGGATTTCGGAGATGATGGGCGATTTCGGCAAAGGCATCAAAAGCTTCAAGCAGGGCATGAACGAAGAAGACGCGGCGCCTTCCAAGCGGATCGAGCACGAGGCGAAGCCCGCCGACGAAGGCCTGACCAAGGACCAGGTCAACACGCCCTCCGACACCAAGTAACTTCACGAGAAGGCGCACACGCGCATGTTCGATATCGGCGCCGCCGAACTGCTGTTGATCGTCGTGGTGGCGATCATCGTCATTGGCCCTAAGGAAATGCCGCGCGCGATGCGCACGGCAGGGCGCTGGATCGGCAAGCTGCGCCGCATGTCCGCACATTTCCGCTCGGGGATCGACGAAATGGTCCGCCAGGCGGAGATCGAGGACATGGAAAAGAAATGGGCCGATCGTAACGCTGAAATCATGGCGAAATACCCGACCGGCTCCGAAGGGGCAGGCGGCGGTCCTGAAATCCATCCCGGCGCCGAGATGCAGCCTCTCGCTTCGGCGCAGGAAGTTCCGGACGCCGATGCCGCAGCAGAAGCCGCGATCAAGCGTGCCGCGCCGAAGAAGGCGCCCGAGCACGGCGGCCACGATGACGCCGAGCCTGGCCTTCCCCTGGGCGATCCGCCTCCGCCCCCGCCGGTGAAGGACGCCGACTGAGATGGCGTTCGAGATGAAAGATATCGACGAAAGCCAGGCACCGCTGCTCGATCACCTGGTGGAGCTGCGCTCGCGCCTCGTGAGATGCGTCGCGGCATTGGTGGTGGCATTCGGCATTTGCCTCTTCTTTGCCGACCAGATCCTCGGCTTCCTGATCCAGCCGCTCAAATCGGCTTTTCCGGAAGGGCAGGGGCAGCTGATTTTCACCAAGCTTTACGAAGTGTTCTTCGTGGAGCTGAAGGTCGCCCTTTTCGCAGGGTTCTGCATTGCCTTTCCCTATATCGCGAACCAGCTGTGGGCCTTCGTCGCCCCCGGCCTCTACGCGCGCGAGAAGAAGGCATTCCTGCCATTCCTGCTGGCGACCCCGTTCCTTTTCCTGAGCGGCGCGGCCCTTGCTTATTACGTCGTCATGCCGACCGCCTTCGAGTGGTTCCTTGGCTTCGAAGGCGAAGCGGGCGGACTTGCCATCAACGCGCTGCCGGCGGCGAACGAATATCTCGGACTCGTGATGCAGTTCATCCTCGCCTTCGGGATGAGTTTCCTGTTGCCCGTCCTCCTGCTCCTCCTCCACCGCGCAGGTATCGTCACGCGCGAACAGCTGGTGGGCGCGCGGCGTTACGTCATCGTGCTGGTCGTGGCGCTGGCGGCGATCATCACGCCGCCGGACCCCGGCTCGCAGCTATTGCTCGCGATCCCGTTGATCCTGCTTTACGAAGGATCGCTCTTGCTCATGCGCCTGTTCGACAGCCGCGCAGCCAAGGACAAACCGGAAGAAGCCGAAGCTCCCGCCGATCAATCGGCCTCGTAGACCTTGCGGCCATTGACCCAGGTTTCGAATACCTTGGTCGCGCGGATTTCTTCCGGAGTGGCAAGCAGAGGGTCGTTATCCACCAGGATAAAGTCGGCGCGCTCGCCCGGCAAAAGGCGGCCGAAGCGTCCCTCTGCAAAACCCGCGTAAGCCGCCTTCGAGGTGAAACCTGCCAGCGCCTGCTCGCGGTTTACGCGTTCGCTCGGCAGCCAGCCGCCAAAGGGCTCCCCATTTGCATCCATGCGGGTGATGGCGACGGCGTAACCGGCAAAAGCGTCGGCCGGTTCGACGGGCGCGTCCGACCCGAAGGCGAGGGTGCCGCCCAGATCGAGGATGGTGTTCCAGGCGTAGGCGCCGTCCAACCGATCCATGCCGAGACGCGCTTCCGCCATCAGGCGGTCGGAGGTCTGGTGTAGCGGCTGCATCGAGGCGATGATGCCATTGTCGGCGAGCTTCGGCAGGTCTGCCGGATCGACGATCTGGGCATGCTCGACACGCCAGCGCCGGTCGCCGTCGAAGCTTCCCGCAATCTCGTCGATCGCATTGAGGAGTTCGGCGTTAGCCGCGGTGCCGATGGCATGGACGGCGGGCTGGAACCCACCTTGCGCAGCCCTGACAAGGTTGTTGCGCAGCTGAGCAGGGGTCTGGAGCGGAAGGCCGTAATTGCCCGGATCGTCGGCATAGGGGCGCTTCAGCCACGCCCCGCGGCTACCCAAGGCGCCATCGAGATAGAGCTTTACGCCGTTCAGGCGAAGCTTGTCATCATAGAGCCATAGCGAGGGACCCGATCCGCCGATCAGCACCATCTGCTCCGGACCGAAGGCATAGGACATGATACGCAGGTTGAGCGAACCTGCATCGCCCGCACGGCGGAAGGATTGCCAGTCCTCGATGGTCGTTCCCATGTCGGCAACCGCAGTGATGCCGTAACGGTGGAAGACCTTTTGCGCCTCTGCCAGTGCAAGGTCGCGTTCCACCGCGCGCGGCGCGGGGACCGCCTTGTTCACGAGGTCCATGGCGAGATCGATGAAAACGCCAGAGGGCGTCTTCTTGTCGGCGAGGAGTTCGATCTTGCCGCCACTCGGCGCTTTACTGGCGGCGGTGATGCCGGCCGCCTGCATCGCGAGCGTATTGGCCCATCCGGCATGGCCATCGACCCGCTCGAGATAAACGGGGCGGTCCGCAACTGCGCTATCGAGTTCGGCTGCGGTCGGAAAGCGGCCGAGACCCCATTTTTCCTGGTTCCAGCCGCGCCCGAGGATCCAGGGCCGCGCCTCGTTCTCGGCGGCAAAGGTGCGGATTCTTTCCAGCGCTTCGTCGAGCGAATTGGTATCCGACAGATCCAGCGTCAGCGCACCGAAGCCGACGCCCATGACATGGGCATGGGCATCGATCATGCCGGGCAGCATGACGCGGCCTTCTCCGTCTTCGCGATAATCCGTGCGCGGCCGGTCTTCTCCGCGTTCGATCAGCTGCGCGATGCGGCCATCGTCGTCGATCACCAGCGCCTCGAAGCGCTTCACCTTGCCTTCTTCATCCATCGTGATGCCCGAGACGTTGTCGACCAGGACGTCGGCGTGAGCGGGGACGGCAATGGTCGTAGCGAGCAAGGCGGCAAGGTACTTCGTCTTCATCAGGCAATCCCAATCCGTAAACTTCAGCCATCGTCGATAAGGCAAAGCTTGGCAGGGGCAAACCCTTTCGCCGATTGCACGCTGCCTTGGCGGCACGTAGGCCTGCCGTATGACCCAGGCAAATCCCATGCCCGCCGGAGACAAGGCCACCGATCTCCTGACACTCGACGATGTGCGCGCAGCTGCAAAGCGCATCGAAGGCGCGGTCGTACGGACCGAGCTGATGCATTCCATCACCCTGTCGGAAATTACCGGCGCGGATATCTGGCTAAAGTTCGAAAACCACCAGTTCACCGCGGCCTACAAGGAACGCGGTGCGTTGAACGCCCTGTTACACCTTACCGAAGAGCAGCGCAGCCGCGGGGTCATCGCGGCGTCGGCGGGCAATCACTCGCAAGGGCTCTCCTACCATGGCAGGCGCCTTGGCGTGCCGGTGACGATCGTCATGCCGTCGACCACGCCGAGCGTTAAGGTCATGCAGACCGAAAGCGTCGGCGGGAATGTCGTTCTGTTCGGCGAGACTTTCGACGAGGCCTATGGCCATGCGCTCGAGCTGGAGAAGGAGCGCGGCCTCACCTTCGTCCATCCTTTTGATGATCCCAAGGTGGCGGCCGGGCAGGGCACCGTCGCGCTGGAAATGCTGGCGGCGAAGGACGATTTCGATTGTCTCGTCGTGCCGATCGGTGGCGGCGGCCTGATGAGCGGCATGGCAACCGTTGCAAAGGCGCTGCGTCCCGAAATCGAGATGATCGGCGTGCAGGCCCAGCTTTATCCGTCGATGTACTCGGCGGTCACCGGAGACGAGCTACCCTGCGGCGGCGATACGCTGGCCGAAGGCATTGCCGTGAAGAAGCCCGGCGACTTCACCCGCCAGATCATTGCCGAACTGGTGGACGAGGTCTTGCTGGTCGGTGAGCCAAAGCTGGAGCAGTCCGTCTCCCTCCTCCTCCAGATCGAAAAAACGGTCGTGGAAGGGGCGGGCGCAGCAGGCCTGGCAGCGGTCCTTTCGAACCCGGAGAAATTCGCGGGCAAGAAAGTCGGCCTGGTCCTGTGCGGCGGGAATATCGACACCCGCCTGCTCGCCAACGTGCTGATCCGCGACCTTGCGCGTAGCGGCCGCCTGGCCCGCTTGCGCGTGACGCTGCAGGACAGGCCGGGCGCGCTCTACAAGGTGATGCGCGAGTTCAACGACCACAACGTCAACATCATCGAGATCTACCACCAGCGGATTTTCACGACCCTGCCGGCCAAGGGACTCGTGACCGAAATCGAGTGCGAAGCGCGCGATCAGAGCCAGATCGACGGCCTGATCAAGACGCTGGAGGCCAAGGGCTATTCGGTCGAAATGGCCGAGCTGGAATAGAATCGGCTCGCAAGCGGCGGAATCCCAAGGCTTTTCCGCCGGCGGATCCTTTTTCATGGTTAAGAGACTTTTAACCGGGCCTTCGATCCTGCATAAAGAATGCGTTAAACATAAATAATCGCACGCAATTCGAAGGATGCCTTGCACTCGTGACGGCCCCGATCCGCTTCCCCCGCTTTTTCGTGACGAGCCCTGCGCCGTGCCCTTATTTGCCGGGCAAGAGCGAACGCAAGGTCTTTACCGAATTGCGCGGCGAAAGCGCTGACGAGCTTAACGAAGCGCTCGGGCGCATCGGATTCCGGCGGAGCCAGACCGTGGCCTACCGGCCGTCGTGCCTCGATTGCCAGGCCTGCGTTTCCGTCCGTGTGGTAGCCGACGAATTCAAGCCTTCGTCCAGCCAGAAGCGAACCATGAAGGCGAACGACGATCTCGTGGTCAGCGAATGCCGTCCGTGGGCGACCGACGAACAGTACGAATTGCTGCGCAAATACCTCGCTCATCGCCACCCGGGAGGGGGCATGGCCGAGATGGACGAATCCGACTTTGCAGATATGGTGGAACATACGCCCGTATCCAGCTATGTGGTTGAATATAGGGAGCCGGGAGTTGGGTCGGAACCAGGTCGTCTGGTCGGTGCCTGCCTCACGGACATTCAGGGTGACGGGCTGTCGATGATCTACAGCTTCTACGACCCTGAGATCGAGGATCGCGCGGGACTTGGGAACTTCATCATCCTGGATCATATCCGCCGTGCGCGCGCGCATGGCCTCCCCTATGTCTACCTCGGATATTGGGTCGAAGGCTCCGACCGGATGCAATACAAGGTTCGCTATCGCCCGCTCGAACGGCTTACGCGCGGCGGATGGGAGCGCATGCCCGAATTCGAACAGAAGCGCCTCATCGCCGCAGCAACCAGGCCGCGCGAGCAGCGCGATTCGGAACCGCTTCCAGCAAAGGACGGAAGCCAGCGCGAATACAAGCTCGCAGACTAAGGGCCCAAGCCTGATCCTCAGGACCTGCGCCGCTGCGCTGGCCTTGATCAGCTATCCCGTGCTCGCGCAGGATCCGCAGGCGCCCGAGCGTCTCGAAGACCTTATTCCCGACAGCGCGCTGGAGGACCCTGAAGCCTGGGCGCAGCAAGGCGTGGATGCACCCGCCGAGGATACATCCGAGGACATCCCAGACCCGAGCACCCCGATCGCGGATCCCATCGGGATCGAGATCGCCTGGCCGGACGAGCTGGAAATCGACGGGTTCGAAGCCCTCGAGCCCGAAGAAGAGATAGAGTTTGCCGATCTCGACACCGGCGCGCCCGTCATCGCCTTCGAAGATGCAGAAGTCGAAAAGCTCGCCGACAATCTGGTCCTCGGCTTTCCTCAGGCCGAACCACCGTTCTCCGAACGCGGAGATTTCGTCGCGCGGTACGAGGCGCTCTCCACAATCGAGGAACTGGACGATTCCGATGCCAACGTCGCGCAGCTCGCGGCGCGCGCGCGTGAAGACGAGGAACTGCTCGCCAATCTCTTGCGCGTCTACGGCTATTACGATGGCGAGATCATCCGATCGATCGGCACTGTCGCCCCGGGTGACGAAGTAGCTCTCGAACGCCCGTCAGTCCGTTTCGACATCATCCCCGGTGCGCGCTTCCGTTACGGCACGATCAATCTCGGCAATCTCGATGCAGCGCCAGATTACGCCTTGCTGCGTGACACTTTCGATATCCAGCCCGGCGACTTCCTTCAGAGCGACAAGATACTGCAAGAGCAGTTCAACCTCGATCGTGCGCTGGGCGAGAACGGATACGCTTTTGCCGAAATCGACGAGCCCGAGCTGCTGATCGATCACGACCGGAACGAAGGCGACCTTACCCTCCCGGTCGAGCCGGGCGGAAAATACGTGTTCGGTGATGTGGTCAGCAGCGATCCCGAATTCCTTTCGGGGCGGCACATCGCGTCTATCGCGCGCTTCGAGCCGGGCGAAACCTACCAGCGCAGCCTGTCTCTCGACTTGCGGCGCGCAGTGACCGCTACCGGCCTTGTGTCGGCAGTCTCGGTCACGCCGCGCGAAGTGCAGGCGCCCGTAGGCGACGAGCCCGGCGTGGTAGCGATGGACGTCGAGATGACCCGCGCCAAGCTGCGGACTATCGCTGGAGCAATCGGCTACGGTTCCGAAGAAGGCTTCCGCGTCCAGGCTAGCTGGGAACACCGGAACATCTTCCCCCCGGAAGGTTCTCTCAGGGTTCGAGGTATCGCGGGCACGCAGGAGCAGCTGGCAGGGATCACCTTCCGCAAGAACAATTTCGGCGGCAGGGACAAGGTCCTTACGCTGGATGCCTACGCGTCGAACGTCGACAATGTCGCCTACGAGGCTCGTACGGTTGCGATAACGGGGACCTACGAGCGTTCATCGACGCTGCTGTTCCAGAAACCGCTTGCGTGGGCGCTCGGCGCGGAAATCCTTGCCACGGATGAGCGCAACCGCGTCATCTCGGGTATTCCCCGCCCCAGGCAGACCTATTTCATCGCAGCCGTCTTCGGGCGTGCCACGATCGATACGACGGATTCCCTCCTCAATCCGACCGAAGGTTTCCGCCTGACCGGATATCTGGCGCCTGAAACCTCCCGAACTGCGGGACAGCAATACTACTACCTGCGCAACCAGGCAGACGCGTCCTATTACCAGTCGGTAGGTAGCGATACCGTGCTCGCCGGGCGAGTGCGCTTTGCCAGCATTCCCGGGGCTCCGCTGTTCGCCATTGCGCCCTCGCGCCGCCTTTACGCCGGTGGTGGCGCATCGGTGCGAGGGTATGGCTATCAAGCCGTCGGTCCGCGCAACGATCTGGGCGAACCGGTCGGCGGTCGCAGCCTCGTGGAAGCTTCCGTCGAAGCCCGGGTCGGGACCGGCTTTTTCGATGGGGCGCTGTCCGTGGTTCCCTTCTTCGATGTCGGGTCGGTATCCATCGAATCCACTCCCAATTTCAGGTACATCAAATACGGCGCGGGTGTCGGCGTCCGCTATGAATCCGGTTTCGGGCCGCTGCGCCTCGATGTCGGCGTGCCTCTCAACCCCGAGCCCGACGACGCGCCTGTCGCGGTGTATGTTTCCTTGGGCCAGGCATTCTGATGTCGGACGTGGAAACCCAGGCCGAGGTTAGCCCGCAGAAGCGCCGCTCGCGCGTTGGGCGTGCGGGAAAGTGGGCGCTCGGCCTTCTTGGCGCGGCCCTGCTCCTGATCGCCGGGGCGCTGGTCATCCTGAACACTCCCATTGGCGAGCGTTTCCTCGCCGACCGGATTGCACGGCAGACCTTCCCGAACGGGCTCAACATTTCCATCGGCCGGATTGACGGGAATATCTACGGCGAAGCGGTGCTCCACGATGTGCGCCTGTCCGATCCGCAAGGCGTATTCCTGACGATCCCGCGTGCCGAGATCGACTGGAACCCTCGAGGCTGGCTCAACAACCGGCTCGACATCGACAGCTTCGTGGCGCGGCGTGCGACCTTGGCGCGCTTGCCGGAATTCCTCCCCAGCGAAGAGGAAGGCCCGATCCTGCCGGGCTTCGACATTGCCATCGACGAGCTCGAGATCGACAATCTCATGCTGGCGCCCGGCATCGCCGGTGACGAGGCGCAGCGCGTCGACCTTACTGCGGAAGTGCAGGTTGAGGACCGTCGCCTGTTCGTGGACGGAAATGCCCGCCTGGGACAATCCGACAGGCTCGCAGTCCTGATCGACGCGGAACCTGACGGCGACAATTTCGACATAGAGGCCGATATCTCCGCATCCGCAGAAGGCGCCATCGCCTCCCTGCTTGGCCTTTCGGCTCCTTACGAGGCCAGGATCAGCGGAGATGGCACCTGGTCTGCTTGGAACGGATACCTTTACGCCCAAAGCGAAGGCGAACGCGTAGCCGCTCTCAAGCTGTCGAACCGCGAAGGCACCTTCGGCTTGCTGGGCAAGATCGACCCATCGGATTTTCTCGAGGGTATCCCTGCCGATGCACTTGGCGACGATGTTGCGCTGAGTTCCCGAGTGACTATCGATAATCGTGCGTTCGACGGGCGCACGATCGTGTCGGGGCGGGGAATCTACCTCGATGGCGAAGGCCTCATCGACCTCGCCGAGAACAGGCTGGGCGACTACGATGTTTCCGCTCGATTGCGTGAGCCCGCGCTCTTCGGGGAGAGCCTGCGGCTCGAGAATACGACGGCCACTGCCACCTTGAACGGTGGATTCAGCGACCTCGACATAGCCCATGACTTGCGTGTGGGGGCACTCGTATCAGGAGAGACGCGACTGACCGGGCTCACGCAGCAAGGCACGGCCCGCTTCGACGGCAGCACCTGGACGTTACCATTGTCGGTGAGCGTCGAACGCGTTTCGACCGGAAATGCGCTCGTCGATCCGCGCTTGATCAACGGCGATCTCAGGGGCCGCATCCAGTTGGCAGGTGACCGTTTGACCGGGGACGATTTGCGGGTCGCATTCCAGGGTCTTGCCGCCAACCTCGCTTTAAGAGGCGATCTTGCCGCCGGGCGATACCAGCTACGCGGCCCTGTGCGGGCCGACGGCCTCCCGCTCGACAATGTCGGAAGGGCGGGCGGGACCGCGATGATCGATTTCGACCTCCTGCCTTCGGGATGGCGACTTGGCGCGGAACTGGATGCGCGGGTAGCTCCGGTGACCAATGACACCCTCGCCAATCTCGCCGGCAGCACCATCCGTGTGCGCGGCGGCATTGCGACAGGCAGCGGGTCCGCGCTCGATTTCCGGACCATGCGGGTCAACGCCGAGAAGCTGCGCATGCAGCTTGACGGTTCCATTGCCGGGGGGACCACGCAGCTGGCCGGGGCAGGCACGCATACGGAATATGGCGACTTCACTGTCCAGGCGAGCATCGCCGATGACGGACCGACTGCCGAGCTGGTGTTCGCGCGTCCGCTCACCGGGCTGGAGGATGTACGTGTCGCCATCGCGCCCACCGCTGAAGGTTTCGCTATCGACACGCGGGGCGGTTCGGTCCTCGGCCCGTTCGACGGCACGCTTGCGCTCTTCGCTCCCGCCGATGGTCCTACCCGCATCGACGTCGAGCGGCTGACGCTATCCGACACTTCGTTCGAGGGCAGCCTTACCCTGGCCAAAGGCGGCGCGGACGGCGTCCTGAACCTCTCCGGTGGCGGGCTGTCCGGCACGATCGGTCTCGCGCCGCGCGGCAACCAGCAGTTCGTCGATCTCGATGTAACAGCCCGCAACGCCAGTTTCGGCGGCGATACGCCAATCACGGTCGCACGCGCGGAAGTCGACGCCGAAGGATTGATCGGCGGCGGAACCACAAATTTCAGCGGGTCGGCAAATGCGCAGGGCCTGCAATACGGAAACATCTTCATCGCGAGACTGGCGGCCCAAGGCGAAGTCGAAAACGGGGTCGGCAGCGTCGATGCACGCATCACCGGGCAGCGAGGGGTGCGCTTTGCACTCGACCTTAATGCGCGCTTCCAGCCTGAACGGATTGCGGTGGCGGCACAGGGCGAATTCGCCGGTCGCTCGATCGATATGCCGCGTCGCGCAGTGCTGACGGCACAGGAAGACGGCGGCTGGATCCTCGCGCCGACGCAGATTTCCTACGGCGATGGTGGTGCGATCGCGTCGGGCCGTTTTGGCGGAGGCGATCTGGCAGTCGACCTCAAGCTTGCGCGGATGCCGCTCTCGCTCGCCGATGTCGCTCTTTCCGATCTCGGGCTTGGCGGCACTATCTCCGGGACGGTCGAATACAGGAGCCCGAAGGGCGCCTTGCCGACCGGATTGGCACGAGTGAAGGTCGACAATCTGACACGCTCGGGGCTCGTGCTTTCGTCAAAGCCGATGGACATGGCACTCGTCGCGCGGCTCGATACCGACCGCTTCCAGGCGAGGGCGACCCTGGACAATGAGGACATTCAGCGCGGCCGGATCCAGGCACTGATCACGAACCTCCCCGCGCAAGGCGACATCACCCAGCGGCTGCGAGCGGGTCGCCTCGATGGCCAGATGCGTTTCCAGGGCGCCGCCGAAAGCCTGTGGAGGCTGGCAGCTATCGACGCGTTCGACCTTACCGGGCCGGTGTCGATCGCGGCCAACGCGACGGGCTCGCTTGCAGAGCCTCGTGTCAGGGGAACCGTAAACAGCGAGAGCCTACGCGTGCGCAGCTCGCTTTCGGGGACGGACATCCGCGATGTGGAGCTGCGCGGGACCTTTGCCGGGTCGCTATTGCGGTTGAGGAGTTTCGCGGGGACGACGGCCAATGGCGGCCGCGTTTCCGGCAGCGGAACGGTCGATCTCGAAGGCTTGGGCGAACGTGTCGAGGGCAGGTTCGTCGAGATCCGGGGTCCCTCGCTCGATTTGCGGGCGGCTGCCGACAACGCCCAATTGCTCGACGCGAACGGGCTGTCCGCAACGATTACCGGTCCCCTTCGCATAGTGTCCAACGGCCTTGGGGGGACAATTGCGGGGCGGGTTCGGGTGAACCGGGCGAGCTGGAAGCTGGGCACCGCAAGCGACGATTTGCGCCTGCCGCGCATCAGCACGCGCGAAGTGAACCTGCCTGCGGACCGGAGGCGCCGCGTGGCCGCATCGAGGCCATGGCGCTACCTGATCGATGCCAGGGCCGACAGCCGGATCGACGTCGACGGCATGGGCCTCGATAGCGAATGGAGCGCGGACATCATCCTGCGCGGCACCACCGACGATCCGCGGATCGGAGGAACGGCAGAGGTGGTCCGCGGGGATTATACCTTTGCCGGGACGCGGTTCGAACTTACCCGCGGCGAAATCGACTTCGATGAGAACGTGCCGGTCGATCCGCGCCTCGACATACGCGCCGAGACGGAAGCGAACGGCGTCAACGTCATTGTCACGATCACGGGCAGCGCGACACAGCCGGAAGTAGCTTTCAATTCCGATCCGGCTCTTCCCGAGGAGGAAATTCTCGCACGCCTGCTGTTCGGCGGCTCGATCACGTCCCTTTCCGCCACCGACGCACTGCAGCTAGGCGCGGCTGTTGCCAGCCTGCGCGGCGGGGGCGGGATGGACCCGATCAACCAGCTGCGCTCGGCAATCGGCCTCGACCGCTTGCGCATTGTGGGCGCCGACGCCGCGCTGGGCCGCGGCACCGGTGTCGCTCTCGGCAAGAACATCGGACGACGTTTCTATGTCGAGATCATCACCGACGGACGCGGCTATAGCGCGACGCAGCTGGAATTCCGCGTCACCAGCTGGCTCTCTCTACTGGCCAGCGTCTCGACCATCGGGCGCGACAGCGTGGTTGCCGAGGTTAGCCGCGATTACTGAGGGGCGAGGACGCCGTCGATCGGGATAATCACCCCGTTGGTGGCTGCTTCCGCATTGCCGACGAAGGTGGCGCTTGTCCCGTCATCGCGCGTCACGGTGAGAGTGTCACCTTCGCTGCTGAAAACGACATCACCGCCGCCCATCGTGGTAACGGTCACTTCGCCTCCCTGGCTCTCGATCGCAGAGAGAATGTCCTCCGGACGCAGGTAGCCAGGCAGCATGTGATCGCGCAGCAGGCCGACGAGCAACGGACGCTGCTCTTCAGTCATCAACTGTTCCCCTGCTTCGCCCAAGGCCTCGAAGGCCTCGTCTCGGGGAGCAAGCAATGTGTAGCTGCCGACCCCGTCGAAAACGCCCATCAGGTCAGAGCTCACAAAGGCCTGGTTGACCGTCGAGAGATCGGAGGCCGCACCCAGGGTTGCAGCCATGGTCTGGCTACCATTCGAGTGTGTTGCGCCATCAGTTTCGACATCGCTGCCGGCATCACCGCAAGCCGGTAACAGGACCAGTCCACTGAGGGCGAGCGACAGGGCGAAGCGGTTTCGTATCTTCGTCATTGGTTGAGATCCCTCAGGTGAGCAAATCGATGGCGGCAGCGACAAGCCGGGTTTCGGGATTGACCCGATACACATAGCCATCGGAATAGCGGTACATCGCGTCCGGCGTGTCGTAGTAGCGATCGCGGTAGGGCGCAGGCACGTTGTAGACGTCGTAACCCCTTGGCATCGGCTGACCGACGCTGAATTCGTCGCCGGTGATCAGGGCGGCTACCGACATGATCGCTGCATCTTCCGGATCGACGCGGTAGATCACATTGTCGGCATAGCGATAGCGATCGCGACTGCCGAGGCCGTAATAGTCGACGTAGTAGTCGGGTACATCGTAGCTGGCGTAGCCGCTGGGCCAGACATTCCCGATGCCCAGCGCGCCGCCAAGCAGCGGCAGCCAGCCGGAAATGCCGCTGTCGCCGTAACGCACGAGATAACCGTCACGGTAATAATAGTCGCCGCGACCGTAATTGCTCAGGCCGAACAGACTCGGGCGATATTCGTTGCCGAAGAGGCTGCGGCGGTAGTCGTCCTTGACCTGTCCCGGCGGGTTGCAACCGTTACGCTTTTTCGCAAGGCCGGGGGGGCATCCGTCTACCAGACCGCGGTCACGCTGCTCGCGCTCGAGCCAGAAACCGCGCCCGTCATACGAGACACGGACATCGCGATAGTCGTTGCCGCGATCGTTATAGCGAACGCGATTGCCGTTGCCGTTATTGCCACTTCCCTGACCATTGCCGCGGTCATAGGTGCGCACGGCATTGCGGTTCGCATTCCCGTTCCCGTTTCCGTTTCCGCGGTTGGAATTTGCGGCCTGTACCGGACGGCGATCGGGGCCACGGTCGGCCTTCGCGTTTCCATTTCCATTCCCACGGACCTGCTGCCGCTGCGGGCCGCGATCAGCCTTCGCATTGCCGCCGCCCTTGTTCTGGGCAGCCGCGGGCTTACCGCCCCCGCGATCGTTTCCGTTACCCTTACCGTTACCTTGGGCGTAGGCTCCGCTTGCGGCGAGCGCGATTGCGGCGGCTCCTGCCAGCAAAATACGCATTTGTTAGTCTCCTTTGCGAGCTTCAACGGAGGGTCGGCCCATCCGGTTCCGGTTCATTTTTCGGCAAGGTTTTCAACCGCGAAGCCTAAGACCGATAAATTCGGGCTTCCGCTGCGCGTCTTCTGACGAGACCTTTAAGGACCTTGCCCCCAGCATGCTTCCAGCGCGCGAACTCCTGCGCCGCCTCGTCGAAGCGGCCGGCGCGATGCAGGCCGGTGAGGGTGGCGCGGCGGATCGCCCCGGTGTTGTAATGGAAGCTGACAAGCGCATCGAACTGGCCTTGCGTTGTCGGTGCATCGCCGATGGCGGCCGCGACTTCTGCCGCATAGCGTTCCAGATCGGCTTCGAGCCGGGCGTCGCACTCCTCCTTTGTCCAGACGGTGTCGGGGCCTATCCCGGGGCCTGTTGCCCCCCAGCCTATGGTCCAGGGGGCTCCGCCGGTTCCGGGATCGGGATAGGCTTCGATCATGCCGTCGCGGCGCAAGCGCGCGCAGCCTTCGAAACTCTTGATCAATTGGATTCCCGCTTCGCCGATCCGACAGAGTGGAACGGGTGGAACACGGTCCTGGGACAAAACTTCCGAGGACCGGTCGATCGCCTGGTCCAGAGCGTCGACCTCGGATTGACGAAAGCTCCGCCCGAGCAGGCGGCGGACAAGATCGAATATCGGTTTGCGGTTCATTTCTCTCGTACCTCGCAGATTAGTGAGGCCGAGGGATTAGGCAGATTCCAGCCGAGTAGGAAAATAGCGAGCGCAGTGCTGAATGCCTATTGCGCACAAAATATAGGGCGCCCGGATTTCTCCGGACGCCCACTCGGTGATCACTGCGCTGTAATGCTGAAAGATTAAGCGCTTATGTATCGTTTTGCCGGCGCAGATCAGGCGCTGTAATACATGTCGAACTCGGCCGGACACGGCGTGGTTTCGACACGCAGCACTTCGTCCCACTTGAGCTCGCAGTAAGCCTCGATCTGGTCCTTGGTGAAGACCTCGCCCTTGAGCAGGAAGTCGTGATCGGCTTCCAGCGCTTCGAGAGCTTCGCGAAGCGATCCGCAGACAGTCGGCACTTCTGCCAGTTCTGCCGGCGGCAGGTCGTAGAGGTTCTTATCCATGGCTTCGCCCGGGTGGATCTTGTTGGTGATCCCGTCGAGACCGGCCATGAGCAGGGCCGCATAGGCAAGGTAGGGGTTCGCCATCGCGTCGGGGAAGCGGAATTCCACGCGCTTCGCCTTGTCGCCCGTGCCGTAGGGAATACGGCAGGATGCCGAACGGTTGCGTGCCGAATAGGCCAGCAGGACCGGCGCTTCGAAGCCCGGCACCAAGCGCTTGTAGCTGTTGGTCGTCGGGTTGGTGAAGGCGTTCAGCGCCTTGGCATGCTTGATGACGCCGCCGATGTAATAGAGGCAGTTTTCCGACAGGCCGCCGTACTGGTTGCCCGCGAAGGTCGGCTTGCCGCCGTCCCAGATCGACATGTGGGTGTGCATGCCGCTGCCGTTATCGTCCTTGATGGGCTTGGGCATGAAGGTCGCGGTCTTGCCGTAGATATGCGCGACCTGGTGCACGACGTACTTGTAGATCTGCATCTGGTCGGCGGTTTCAACGAGCGTGCCGAAGGTGAGGCCGAGCTCGTGCTGCGCTGCGGCCACTTCGTGGTGGTGCTTGTCGCAGTTGAGGCCCATTTCGATCATGGTCGAAACCATCTCGCCCCGGATGTCGACGGCGCTGTCGACCGGAGCAACGGGGAAGTAGCCGCCCTTGGCACGCGGACGGTGCGCGAGGTTGCCGCTCTCGTATTCCTTGCCGCTGTTGGTCGGCAGTTCGATATCGTCGATCGCGTAGCCCGAACCGGCATAGCCGTCTTCGAAACGCACATCGTCAAACATGAAGAATTCGGCTTCGGGGCCAACGTAGATGGTGTCACCGATGCCGGTCGACTTGAGATAGTTCTCGGCGCGTTTGGCGGTGGTGCGCGGGTCGCGCGAATACCAGTCGCCGGTCGACGGTTCGACGATGTCGCAGAACATGATGAGCATCGGTTCGGCGCTGAACGGGTCGACATAGACGCGTTCCAGGTCGGGCTTCAGGATCATATCGCTTTCGTTGATGACCTTCCAGCCGGCGATCGAGGAACCGTCGAACATGAGGCCGTCTTCAAGCTGGTCTTCGTCGAGCGTCTTGGCGACCATGGTGAGGTGCTGCCACTTGCCCTTCGGGTCCGTGAAGCGCAGGTCGACCCATTCGATTTCCTCGTCCTTGATACGCTTCAGGACGTCCTTCGCATTTGCCATTAGATTGCCTCCAGTAGGGGTAGTTCGTGTTGGTCCCGGCTTTGGGCCGGTTTGAAATTCAGATTGCGTCTTCGTCTTTTTCGCCGGTGCGGATGCGCAGCGCGCTCTCGATGGCGGAAACGAAGATCTTGCCGTCGCCGATGCGTCCGGTCTGGGCAGCTGCGGCGATGGCTTCGACGGTGCGTTCGGCGATATCGCTGGAAACGATCACCTCGAGTTTTACCTTGGGCAGGAAGTCGACGACGTATTCGGCGCCGCGATAGAGTTCGGTGTGGCCTTTCTGGCGGCCGAAACCCTTGGCCTCGGTCACAGTGATGCCGGACACGCCGATTTCGTGCAGCGCTTCCTTCACCTCGTCGAGCTTGAAGGGTTTGATGATCGCTTCGATCTTTTTCACGTCTATCCGATTCCCGCCTGCTTGTGTGAGTGCGCCCTCGCTAAACGAATGCGCCTCTGCGCGCGGTGTTCCAAGAATCGTGCCAAGCTGGAGAGGCACGGTCTCGGCAGGAGGAATCGCGCAATTGCGTGGTCCCGTGAGAGATGGCCTCTTGCCAGCCGGAAGTGACTGCCCAATGCGCAGTCTAGCGCTGCCTAATTTTTAGGCAGAAGGAAGGGCCAAGCCCGCCGTTTCAGGAAGGCCGCATAGCAGGTTCAGGTTCTGCACGGCGGCCCCGCTGGCACCCTTACCGAGGTTGTCCAGCCGTGCCACGAGACGTGCGTGCCAGCCGCCTTCGTTGCCGAATACGAACAGCTCCATCGCATCCGATGGCGTGGCATCCTTTTCCAGGACGAGCTTGTCGACACCGGCGCTCTCGCGCACCGAAACAACCGCGCTGTCGGAATAGAATTCGCGCAGTGCCTCGTGCAGCGCGTCGGCTGTGGGTTCGCCCTCCATTGCGCCGAGGTGCAAGGGTACTTCCACGATCATGCCGCGATAGGCGGGGACGACGGACGGCGCGAAGATCACTCCGTGCTTTAGCCCTGCATGGGCTTTCATTTCGGGGCGATGCTTGTGCGCCATGGAATAGCCATAGCTCTGCAAGGCAGGCGCGCCATCCTGCTCGAATTGCGCGATCATGGCCTTGCCGCCGCCGGAATATCCGCTCGTCGCATTGATCGTGTAGGGCCAGTCGGCAGGAAGCCGGCCCTGCTTCACGAGCGGGGCGACGAGGGCGAGGAAGCCGGTCGGATAGCAACCGGGATTGCTCACCCGCCGCGCATCGGCGACGCGTTCGCGGCCGACGAGTTCGGGGAAACCGTAACACCAGCCCTCGGCCGTGCGATGGGCGCTGGAGGCATCGATGACGCGGGTGCCGCCTGCCGGATCGATCAGATCGACAGCCTCGCGCGCGGCATCGTCAGGCAGGCACAGGATCGCAACGTCTGCCTCGTTCAATGCCTCGCGCCGCGCAGCTGTGTCCTTGCGCCTGTCGTCGTCGAGCGTGATGAGTTCGAATTCGCTGCGACCTTCGAGACGCGCGGCGATCTCCAGGCCGGTGGTCCCGGCAGCGCCGTCGATGAAGACCTTATGCACCGGTGTCGGGGGCGAGGGCGTTTATGCGGACATAACCGCTCGGCCCTTCCGGTCCCTTGGTTATCCAGGCCCAGTCGCCGGCCACGTCGAGCAATTCGACATCGCTGTTTGCCGCGAGCGTGGAGCCATCGTCCGCATCGTCGCGCATGGCCAGTTTCAGCACGGCGTCACTGGCACCGATCGCACGTTTCACGGGAACGACATAATGCGCTGCCAGATAGCGTCCAGCCAGCGCGATATGCGCCAGGTCGCCTCTGAGCGGCAGGGTGCCGGGCGCAGGCCGATCCACCGGACCTTTCAGTCCTACGATACCGTCCGGCAGGGAATACTGTGCGTCTTCGCTCACGAAACCTGTCTGGCTTGATATTTGTTACAAGCTCGGGCGCTTAGCCGCGCGCGCCCGTTCTCGCAAGACATGCGCCGGTCATGTCCCCGTATAGCGCGCTTTGAGCATGTGCCACGCAGCGCGCAGGCCGTAGGCATCGCCGCCCTTGGGGCGTCCGGGCTTGGCAGCAGGGCGCCACGCGAAGGTATCGAAATGGGCCCAATCCAGTCCTTCGCCAACGAACTTGTCGAGGAATAGGCCAGCGACGCTGGCGCCTGCAAAGGCGTTTCCGTGCGCATTGTTCGTGTCGGCAATGTCGGATGCCAGCCATTCCTTGTAGGCATCGGGAAGCGGCAGCCTCCATGGCTCGTCGTCGACACCCCGTCCGGCTTCGATCAGCGCGTCTGCCGTCTCGTCGCGGCGGGTCATGAGGGCCGGGTAATCGGGGCCGAGAGCGACGCGTGCGGCGCCTGTCAGCGTCGCGAAATCGAGGATCAGGTCGGGGTCCTCCTCGCTCGCCCGCGTCAGGGCATCGCCCAAAATCAGGCGGCCTTCGGCATCGGTATTGCCGATTTCCACCGTCAGCCCCTTGCGGGACGAGAGCACGTCGCCTGGACGAAAGGCATTGCCTGCAATGGCATTTTCGACTGCGGGCACGAGCAGGTGCAGGCGTACGGGCAGCTTGCCGCCCATGATCAGCCCGCCGAGGGCCAGCGCGTGGGCGGCGCCGCCCATGTCCTTCTTCATCAGCTTCATTCCGGCCGCGCTTTTCACGTCGAGCCCGCCGCTATCGAAGCAGACGCCCTTGCCGACGACGGCCAGAACCGGATCGCTTTCCTTGCCCCATGTGAGATGGATGAGGCGCGGTGCGTGCTTGCGTTCGGCAGCGCGGCCAACTGCGTGGACCATGGGGTAGTCCTGCTCCAACGCATCGCCGCGAACCACCTTGAGGTCTGCGCCATGGGTCTTGGCGAGCTCTTCCGCCTGCGCTTCGAGCGATGCAGGCCCCATGTCTTCGGCAGGTGTGTTGACCAGATCGCGCACGAGGCCCACGGCTTTCGCTTCCGCGATCGCGCCGTCGATACGTCCGGCCTGTTTGGTCAGGAGGATGCGCGGCCCGGTCGGGTTTTCCGGCTTCTTGTAGCGTTCGAACGTATATTGCGCCGTCTGCCAGCCATGCATCGCAGGTCCGGGCTCTCCCTCGGCGCGGCGATAGGTGCCTTCCGGCAGGACTTCTGCCAGCTTGGCCATGCACCAGCTGGAAAGCTCGTCCGGGTTGGCAACGCCGCCCACGGCAAACCATCCGTCACCATCGGGCACGATCGCGGTCTGGTAGCCGCCACCATCGAATTTCTGCGCCTTCAGGGCCTCGCGCTGGCCTGCGGACAGTTTTTTCGCCCACTTTTCGAACCCGTCCTTATTAACAAGGTGGATAAGCGTTGCGTCCTGGCCCTGGTCGGGCTGGATGAGAGCTGCGGTTTCGGCCATTGGTATTCACCCCGTACTAATTTGATCTCGGGCATGGAAATGAGATGCGACACCGCCTGTTCCTGATTTCACTCGCCCTGTCGAGTGCTGCTTGTACGCAATCGCCCGCCTTTACCGAGGTCCAGGACGATGCGCCTGCGGCTACGGCAAGTGCCAGCGCCGATGCTGCGTCGGCTAGTGACGCCGCGCCTGCCGCGGTGACCTTCGAGGACGATGCGCGCAAGGGGGATGCGGCTCGCGAATTCGCTTACAGCTGGCCTGCGGAAGTGTCCGCAATTCCTGCGCTGGAGGAAATCCTGCGTAGCGAGCGTGACGAAGCGCTGGCCGAGCAAAAGGCAGAGTGGGAGCGCTCGCTGGCCGATTTCGCCGGCGAGGATTGCGTGAGTTGCGTGGGCCGGGGCTATGAAGTGACATGGAAGGTCGCTGCCGACATTCCCGGCTGGCTCAGCCTGACCCGCGATATGTATCTCTACACAGGCGGCGCGCACGGAATGTCCGGCCGCACCTCGCTCGTCTGGGACCGCGCAAAGGGCGTCGGTGTCGCAGGTGCTGACCTGTTCGAATCCGCAGTGGCCCTTGAGAACGCGCTAGGCGCGAAGCTTTGCGCGACCCTCAACAAGGAACGCGAAGAGCGGCGCGGCAGCCCGGTCGATCAACAAAGCGATGCGATATTCGAGGAATGCCCCAGTCTCGATGAAGCCAGCATCTTCATCGGCTCGTCCGACGGGAAGTATTTCGACCGCATCGGTGTCTATTTCGGGCCCTATGTCGCGGGTCCATATGCCGAGGGAAGCTACGAGCTGGATTTTCCCGTCACCGCATCGGTGCTCGACGCTGTGAAGCCCGCCTATGCCGGAGCGTTTCGCGTCCGCAACTGACGGACCTCGCAATTTGCGCGCATCATCGCTACATGGGCGCGCATGACCGAATATCAGGTAATCGAGAGCGACCAGACCGTCTATCGTGACGGCACGATCAAGCTGCACGGAGCGGAAGGCTTCGAGGGCATGCGCAAGGCCGGACGGCTGGCCGCGGAAATCCTCGACGAATTGACCGGTTTCGTGAAGCCCGGCGTCACCACCGGCGAGATCGACGACCTCGTGCGCACCATGACGCTCGATGGCGGCGCGGTGCCTGCGACCATGGGCTATCGCGGTTATGCGCATAGCTGCTGCACCTCGATCAACCACGTGATCTGCCACGGCATCCCGAGTGAAAAGGCGCTCAAGGACGGCGACATTGTCAATGTCGATGTGACCCCGCTGCTCGACGGCTGGCATGGCGATACCAGCCGGATGTTCTTCGTCGGCGACGTGCCGCTCAAGGCCCGCAAGCTGGTCGACGTGACTTACGAATGCCTCATGCTCGGCATCGAGGCCGCCTCGAAGCCCGGCGCACGGCTGGGCGATATCGGCGCGGTCATCGAATCGCATGCCCGCCAGCACCGCTATGGCGTGGTGCAGGAATTTTGCGGCCACGGTCTCGGCCGCCTGTTCCACGATGCGCCCGAGGTGATCCACACTGGCCGCATGGGCACGGGTCCGGAACTGAAGCCCGGCATGTTCTTCACCATCGAACCGATGATCAATCTCGGCCGCCCGCACGCGAAATTGCTGCGTGACGGCTGGACCGCGGTAACGCGCGACAAATCGCTGTCGGCGCAGTTCGAACATTCGATCGGGATTACCGAAAACGGGGTGGAGATCTTTACCGAAAGCCCCAAGGGCCTCCACAAGCCGCCTTACTTGTAAGCGCCCTCAGTCGCCGGGCGCAGTGCGTCCGCACTGTTTGGCTACCTCGCAAAGGCTCGGGCGGGCGGTCGCCCTTGCGACACTGCGTGTCGTAGGTCCCGTCAGCTTTCGCGCGCAGCCTTGATCGCGGCACCTGCCGCCAACGGGGCGAGTGCACATAGCCCGAGACTGATTGCTGCCGTCAGCAGCAGGCCGCTCGGGTCCGGGCGGGCCAGCGTCCCCGCGCCGAAAATCAGGATGGGCACTGCCAGCGGGATGACCATCAGTCCGGCCAGCGCAGCGCCTCCCCTTAGGCTGGCAGTCAGGGCTGCGACCGCAAGGCCGACTGCCGCAAGGCCGGGCGTCCCGGCCAGCAGGCCCAGCAGTACGATGCGCGTGGTCTCTCCCGAAAGGCCGAGCAACGCCGCTGCGGGCAGCGTTGCGACCAGCAGCAGCGGGGCAAAGGCCAGCCAGTGCGCGACCAGGCGCGACAGCATGGCCCATTCCTCAGCTACGCCGCGCAGGGCGAGCTGGTCGAAGACACCGGCTTCCAGATCGCCCGACACGAGCTTCTCCAGCGGAAGGATCGCAGCCAGCAGGGCAGCCACCCAGATGACGCCGCCGCCGGTACGGGCCAGCAATTGTGCATCGGGGCCGACAGCGAACGGGTAAAGCATGGCAACGGCGAGGAAGAACAGGAGCGGAAGGACACCCGCTCCGCCGCGACCACCGGGCAGTAGCAGGCCGAGATCGCGGCGCAGGAGAGTGGCGAGAGCGCTCATGCCGCGTACTCGGCGAGATTGATGGTTTTTACGCCGGGCAGGGCCATCGCCTGGTGCGAAGCGACCATCGCAATGCCTCCGCTATCGCAATGCTGCGCCACCAGCGTCTCCACGCTTGCGACGGCCTGCGCGTCAAGGCCGTTCAGCGGCTCGTCCAGCAGCCAGATCGGGCAATTGCGATTGAGCAGGCGGGCAAGGGCCGCACGCTTTTTCTGACCGGTCGAAAGGTAACGAACGGGCACATCCATGAGAGGTGTCAGCTGCAGCAGGTCGAATGCGCGTCCCGGATCGCGGCACCCGTCGAGTTTCTCGTAAAAAGCGAGCGCCTTGCCCAACGGCAGGTTCGGATCGAGAGCCAGTCGCTCGTCCACAAGACCCATCGCGCCATCGCTTTCCACGGTTCCGGCGAAGGGGCGCAGCAATCCGGCAAGGATGCGGATCAGGCTCGACTTGCCGATCCCGTTTGCGCCCGCGATGTGGATGGCGCTGCCGGAGATGGCCTCGAACGATAGCGCGCGGAACAGCAGCCGTTCGCCGCGGCGGCATGCGAGGTCGGATGCTGCTAGGCGCGCTTGCATGGGCGGGAGCGATAGGCAAAAGCGCTGCCAGCGACAAGCAGGAGAGATTCGCAAATGGGTTCCGTCGAACAGCTCACCCAGGAAGAACGCGACAGCTGGCTGCGGGCCTTGCCCCAATGGTCGCTGGCCCGCGACGGCGACGCGATCGAGCGCAAGTTCGAATTCGACGACTTTTCCAAGGCCTTCGCCTTCATGACCCGAGTCGCGATGATCGCCGAGACGCGCGACCACCATCCCGAATGGTTCAACGTTTACAACCGCGTGGAGATTACGCTGACCACGCATGACGCAGGCGGATTGAGCCTGCGCGACGTGAAGATGGCCCGCAAGATCGACGCGTTACTCGCCTAGATTGCCTTCGCGCGGCGTCGGGCCGAGCTCCAGCAACAAGCAGCGGTAATAGATCGCCTCGCGCGCCCGCTCCGCCGTGCCCGGCGTCATCGCGATGCTGTTTTCACGCGTGCATTCCTGTTCGAGGAGCGCATTTTCTTCAGCACTGCGCTCCCTGATTTCCGGGCCGCCGATGAGCGGATAGCTGCGATATTCGCGGCTGGGCGTGCCGTAGAGGGCGCGGAAAGCGTCGAGGGCCATCGGGTGATAAAGCGTTCCGTGAGTCTCGCTCTCGCCGGCATCGACAAAGGTCCATGTCAGGTTTTCCGGAGCATGCAGCCGTAGTGCGGCGATCAGGTGTTCCGTCCCCTCGCGGTGCCAGTCACCTTCGTTGGCGGTCGAAAGATACAGCCGTTTTGCACCGGGGCCTATCTTCTCAAGGTAGCCACCGGCTTCCCGGCCATACCTCATCTTTTCCCACCACATGCTTGGCGAAATGGCGATGTAGTCGTCGAACAGCGCCGGCTCTTCGAGCAGCGTTTCGACCACGAACAGCGCGGCGAGCGATTCTCCCATGATCGCATCGCGGCCATCGGTGCGGAACTGCGCCTCGACCAGCGGCTTGAGTTCTTCTTTCAGGAAGCGCCGGTAGTCTGCCGAACCACCGGGGGTGGCTCTCAAGGCCTCTTCATATGGCGCGGGATCGGCAGCGGGAGGCGAAAGTTCGTGCCTGCGGTTCACGCTCTGGATGCCAACGAGGATGAAGGGCTCGAACGAGTAATTCATCTCGCGGCTCTGCGCGATGCCGGCGATATGGGCGAAGTCCTGCTCCGGTCCGCCATCGAGGAGGTAAACGACGGGAAAGGCGCGCTCCGGCTCGGCTTTGTATTCGGCCGGCAGGCGCACCGTTATCTTGCGCGTGCCTTCTTTCAGAATCGCGCTTTCGACCGTGTACGTCTGGCCTAGGACATAGGGCTCGGCCTCGGTGAGCTGGGCGCTAAGGGGCGCGGCAAGCAGCAGCGCTGCCAGCGACAGGATAACTCGCATGATCGTGGGTCCTTACTGGCCGAGGGGACGGGCCGACTGGCGCGTCTGCTTGCGCACGCGGCCGGGCATCCAGCGCGATCCGAAAGCGATACGCTTTGCCGTCTTGCCGACGGTCGTGTGAAGCTTGTCGCCGTGAACAGCGTCCCACGCTGCCTGCGCAACCTCGGCCACCGGAGTGATCTCGAGCCCTGCGTCCTTCACGCGCTGGCGAATGCCCTCGTTGCTCTGCGCATTCGGCGTATGATCGAGCAGCGGCGTGTCGATGAAGCTCGGCATGATCGAGCGGACATTGATGCCGTCTTCCGCCCATTCGCCATCGAGGCTTTCGGTGATCGCCCGCACGCCGAACTTGGTCGCGGAATAGACGCTTGCGCCGGGCGTGCCGTAGATCCCGGCGGCACTGGCGGTGTTGAGCAGGCATGATCCAGGCGCGGTCTTCTTGAGATGCGGATAGGCTGCCTGCGCGCCAAACAGGACGCCCTTCAAATTGATGTCGAGGCATCGCTCGATCTCGGCTGTCGAGTTTTCCATCAGCGATCCGCCGAGCGGAATCCCCGCGTTGTTCGCCAGCACGTCGATCCGGCCACCGCTCGCAGTGGCAAAGCCGTCGAGTGCGTGGTCCCATGCCTCGCGGTCGCGCACGTCGAACTTGTGGGCGAAGGTGAACCCGTTCTCGATCAGGGAAAGCGTTTCGTCCATGCCTGCCTGGTCGATATCGCCGAGGCCGACGAACCAGCCTTCATCCGCGAATTTCAGCGCGATCGCGCGGCCGATGCCGGATCCGCCACCCGTGATGAAAATCGCTTTGCGTTCGCTCATGTCTCTCTCCCTCGCGCGCCCGTCAAAGCGCGGCATTGTTGTAGGTGTGCCACGTGAATATGGCCATGGCTCCGCGATAGGGGCGCCATTGTTCGCCCAACTCGCGGGTGTGTTTCTCGCTTGGTCGCTCCGGCAAGCCACGCAGGCGTCCCACGGCTTCCTGGACCGCCAGGTCGCCTGCGGGCCAGATGTCCTGCCGGCCTTCTGCAAACAGCAGGTAGATCTCGGCCGACCAGCGTCCGATGCCCTTGATGCGGACCAGTTCGGCGATGGCTTCCTCGTCGTCCTGCGGTAGGCTCTCCAGGTCGAGTTCCCCACTCTCGACGAGTTCGCACAGGGACCTGGCATACCCCTGTTTCTGGCGAGAAAGCCCGCATGCCCTCAAGGTATCGAAGTCGCGGTCGAGCAATTCGCGCGCCGCCATGTCCTCGCCCAGTTCCGTCTCCAACTTGTTCCAAACCGAGGCTGCCGCAGCGACGCTGACCTGCTGTCCCACGATGGTGCGAAGCAGGGTGCGATAGCCGGTCGGGCGGATGCGTTCTTCCGGATAGCCGCAGCGCTCGATCGCGGCGGCCACCACTGCATCGCCGGCGGCCACGGCATCGAGATGCTCGCGCAATTGCGAATTGGTCAGGCCCACCTTGCGCTTCTGCTCCCTATTGAATAGCAGCGCAACGCATAGGGCCCGTTTGGCGGGCGAGGCAACAAGGATACGCAATCGATGCCCAAGCTGATCGTCACCACCCGCGAAGGCGAGACGAGCGAGATCGAAGTCGAAGACGGCCTGACCGTCATGGAAGCCATTCGCGACAACGGCTTCGACGAATTGCTGGCACTGTGCGGTGGCTGCTGTTCGTGTGCGACCTGCCACGTCCATGTCGATCCCGCCTTCCAGGACAAGCTTCCCGAGATGAGCGAAGACGAAGACGACCTGCTGGAATCGACCGAACACCGCGTCGAGACCTCGCGCCTGTCGTGCCAGATTCCCTTCACCGGCGAACTGGACGGGTTGAAGGTTACTATCGCCCCTGAAGATTGATGTTGTTTGCGAGGTAGGGCGGCCGCGCCTACCTCACGCAACATGACACAAATTCCCATTCGCGAGCATGCGCTCGACCTGATCGGCAACACGCCGCTCGTACGCCTTGAAGGGCCGAGCGCGGAAGCCGGCTGCGATATTTACGGCAAGTGCGAATTCGCAAACCCGGGCGCCTCGGTAAAGGACCGGGCCGCGCTTTATATCATCCGCGATGCAGAGGCGCGCGGCGAGTTGAAGCCGGGTGGCTGCGTGGTCGAAGGCACGGCTGGCAATACCGGTATCGGTATCGCGCTGGTGGCCAATGCGCTCGGCTATCGCACGATCATCGTGATGCCGGACAACCAGTCCAAGGAAAAGATGGACACGCTGCGCGCTCTGGGCGCGGAGCTTGTCACTGTCCCGCCGACGAAGTTCGCCGACAGCAACCACTTCGTCCATACCTCGCGCCGCCTGGCAGAGGAAACCGAAGGCGCGGTCTGGGCGAACCAGTTCGACAACACCGCCAATCGCAAAGCCCATATCGAGGGCACGGCGAAGGAAATCTGGGAACAGACCGGCGGCAATGTCGATGGCTTCACCTGCGCGGCAGGCACCGGCGGCACAATTGCTGGCGTGGGCATGGGCCTTAAGGAATTCGACGAAAATGTCGTCATCGCGCTGACCGATCCGCACGGCGCGGCGCTCTACAGCTATTATGCGAGCGGCGAGCTCAAGGCAGAAGGCTCTTCGGTTGCCGAAGGGATCGGGCAGGGCCGGATCACCGGCAACCTGGAAGGCGCGCCGATCGACACGCAATTTCGTATCTCGGACGAAGAAGGTCTCGACTGGGTCGCACGCCTGCTGCGCGAGGAAGGACTGTGTCTCGGCCTGTCCAGCGGCATCAATGTCGCGGGCGCGGTCGCGCTCGGGAAACAGCTCGTCGCGGAAGGACGGGAAAGTCCGAAAGTCGTCACAATCCTTTGCGACACCGGCTTCCGCTACCTTTCCAGCCTCTACAATGCAGAGTGGCTGGAGGCCAAGGGCCTGCCGGTATTCGACTGGCTGAAGGCTTCCGATTGACGAGAGGCTCGAAGGAGCGCAGAATCATGAAAATGCCGCGCTATTTCGATCTATCCACCAGCAAGCCGCAGATTGGCGGCCTGCCTGAAGCACCGCTGGGCGGTTCACGAGCGCAGGCGGTCCATCGCCTGCAAATCGGGATTGCCGGCGTAGTCCTCATGGTCCTGCTCGTCGGATTGGCGAGCCTGGTGCAGGATCGCGCGCGCGAAGTCGACGCGTCCTCCGTACCGCAGGCTGCCGCCACCACCGAACCGAGCGCCGAGCCAACACAGGCCGACCCCCTGGTCGAAGCCGGTGTGGTTCCCGATTTGCCTGCCGAGCCCGTACCCTCGAGCACGCAGAGCCCTGCCGTGGTGCCCGAACAGGGTATCGGCGATCCGAATGCCCCTGCTGAATAAGGCGGCTCTTCTTTCGGCGTTCCTTTTGCTCGCAGGCTGTGCGGCCAGCGAGGAGGAGGCGCGTGGCGGGTCGGGTATCGAACAAGAACCGCTGGGCCTGTTTACGTCACTCCCGATCTATTGGGCGGAAGGGCAGGACATTGCCGCCATGCTGGAAAGCAATTCGCAAGAGCCGAGCTGGGTGCGCTCCCTGCTCGAAGAGCGATACGATCTGACGCCTCTCGACACGCTTGAAAAAGATGCCATCGACGGTCTCGACCGGCTTGTCATCGCACAACCGCGGGCATTGGCGCCGTCCGAAAACGTAGCGCTCGACGAATGGGTGCGAGGCGGCGGCAGGGCATTGGTGTTCGCAGATCCGTTCCTTACCCAGCATTCCGAATTCGCCCTCGGCGATCCGCGTCGCCCGTTCGACGTCGTGCTGGTTTCGCCGATCCTGGCGCGCTGGGGTCTGACGCTCGAATTCGACGACACGCAGAGCCAGGACGAACGGGTCGTCGCAGGGCCGGACGGCGATTTTCCCATTCAGCTGGCCGGCCGTTTCGCGCTCGGCGATGGGGGAGAGGATGCGCGCTGCAGCCTGTCTTCCGATGCGCTTGTTGCGGACTGCGCGATCGGCGCAGGGCGGGTGTTGCTGGTCGCGGATGCCGCCGTGCTCGACACGGAAAGTGACGATGCGCAGCGGCGGGCCGCGTTGTCCGGGCTGCTCAAGCGACTCGACTGAAAGATATCCTGCGGGATTTCACGGGAAGGAGCGCGGGAAAACACGGGCCGGATGGCGATTCCCCGTATAAAACCGACACTTGCGTTAGGATGATGGTAAGAATGGCAGGCGCCATGAAGAGAAATTAATCCATATAAATCAGCTATTTGCAGGTTTATCCCGTAAAATCCCGCAATTTTCCCTTTCATCCCCGCGTCTCCCGCGATAAATCTTTCCCACATCGGACAGCCAGTGTCTTTGCGCGCTCTCCCAATCGGGTTGGCGAGCCGGTCGAGCACGTGCTCGGGCGGACGGGGAGGATGTGTCCGAGGGGGATTTGAACACAGGCCGGGGACAAGGCGTTGCAATTCGGAGGGTATAGCGGACAAGCCTACTCGCCTGCTGGCGACAAGGGCCGCTTTGTGCTCCCGCCGATCTTCCGCAAGGCCTTGAAGGAATCGAGCGACGGCCGTGTCCTGTGCCTGATGAAGCACACCAGCTGGGACTGCCTCGTCGGCTTCGGCCTGTCCCGCAAGGAAGAACTCAACGCACAGCTCGACCGCGAAGAAGAACTGGCCGTTCGTCTCGGCAAGGAATTCGACCGCGACACGCGCGCCAGCCAGCTTTTCGGCTTCCTCGAAATGCCCTTCGACGACAGCGGTCGCTTCGTGATGCCCGAACATTTGCGCGCCCTCGGCAAGATCGAGGACGGGCTCTACTTCCAGGGCGGTGGACGCTTCTTCACGCTGTGGAACCCCGCCGAACTCGCCAAGATGGGCGATGACTGGGCCGGCGCGAAAGCCGCCTGCGAAAGCTTTCTTGCCGATGCGAAGGCGAAGGGCAAATGAGCGGCGCGCCCCACATCCCCGTCCTCCTCGACGAAGTGATCGAAGCGCTCGATCCGCAGCCCGGCGATGTCATCATCGACGCGACCTTCGGGGCGGGCGGCTATACGCGCGCACTGCTGGAGCGCGGCGCGACCGTGCATGCATTCGACAGGGATCCCGACGCAATCGCTTCGGGTCGCACATGGCGCGAGACGGGGGAAAACCCGCCGCGCCTTATTCTCCATCCCCATCGTTTCTCCGAAATGCTCGACGTCATGACGTCGGCCGGAGTGGCGCGAGTCGATGGCGTGGTGATGGATATCGGCGTGTCTTCAATGCAGCTTGACCAGGCGGAGCGCGGCTTTGCCTTTTCCTCGGACGGGCCGCTCGACATGCGGATGAGCCAGGACGGCGAAAGCGCCGCCGACTTCCTCAATTCGGCCGACGAAAGCACGATCGCGGACGTCATCTACCAGTACGGTGAAGAGCGCCAGTCGCGCCGCGTGGCCCGGGCCATCGTCGCCGCGCGTCCCCTGGAGACGACCGGAGAACTGGCGCGCGTCGTGCGCAAGGCGCTGGGTCACAAGCCGCATGACAAGAAGGACCCGGCCACCCGCACATTCCAGGCCATCAGAATTCACGTGAACGGCGAGCTCGACGAACTGTCCCAAGGGTTGTCGGCTGCCGAACACTTGCTGCGCGAAGGGGGCCGCCTTGCGGTGGTCAGCTTCCACAGCCTCGAAGACCGGATCGTCAAGCGTTACCTTCGCGAGGCCTCCTCAACCCCGAGTGCTTCGCGTCATGTCCCAATGGTGACGCAGGACGATCCGGTTTTTTCGAAAGTCAGCAAGGCGATCAAGCCCGGCAAGGCCGAGCTGGAGCGCAATCCGCGTGCCCGTTCCTCGGTCCTGCGTCACGCCACGCGTACCGCCACCCCGGCAAGGGAGGCCGCGTAATGGTGCGCTCCTCCCGCCTCCGCCAGATCGGCTGGCTCCTTGCGCTTGGCGCCTGCCTCGCAGCCCTGCTCGCGCTCACCTTCAAGGTGAATGCGGTGAAGAGCGACGTGCGCCTGGTCGAGCGTCAGATCATCGCTGCCGAACGCTCCAAGCTCATGCTCGAAACCGAATTCCAGACACGTGCCAGCCAGCACCAGCTGGCGGCCTGGAACCAGGTCGAATTCGGATATTCCGCGCCCCGTGCCGACCAGTATGTCGAGCAGGAGCGCCAACTGGCCGTGCTGGGAACGCCGCGCGGTCACGACGCCCCGCAGCCCATTCGTGTCGCGATGCTGCGCCCTGTCAGCCAGGGTGAAGACGAAGAGAGCCTCTTCGGGGACTGGCTCGGCGAGGAGGAACAACCTCCCGCCGTCGCCAGCACCACGCCTGCGCGGGGTCTCGCCACATCGCTCGCCCAGCGGCTGGCCGAGCCGGGTAACGCTTCCCTTGCGTCGGCAGAGGTGGCGCGGTGAACGCTTTTTCCGCCATCAATGGCGGACCGGGTGCAGTCAGCATGGCCGTCGCAAGCGGCCGGGTCCAACTGGTTACCTTGCGTGAACGCTCGCTCGACCTTGCGCGCTGGCGCGTCCTGTGGATCGTTGCGGCATTCGCTTTCCTCGCCCTGATCGCGGTGATGCGCATCTCCTACCTCGGCATGAACGGTGCCGAGGCGAGGGCGACCACGCTGGCCGACGCGCTGCTGCCGCCGCGCGGCGAAATCACCGATCGCAATGGCGTGCCGATGGCGCGTGCTTTTCCGGCCTATGCCCTGTGGTTCAATCCCAAGGCGCTGGGCGAAGACGGCGATCCGCTCGTGCGTGCACCTGAAGAAGTCGCCGCGAAGCTGGGCGAGATATTCCCCGATCTCGATCAGGCGAAGGTTGCGCGCCAGCTTGCTGCAGGAAAGCAAGGCTACCTACGCCGCCGTCTGCTGCCCGAAGAAGCAAACCGGGTGCAGGAAATCGGCGAGCTCGCTCTCGAAATCCCGATGGAAGAGGATCGTCACTACCCGCAGGGCAAGATGGCGGCCCACGTGCTGGGCTATGTCGCCGCCGATGGCAGCGGCCGCGTCGGTATGGAGCAGGTCCTCGACGGACACCTGAGCAATCCCGAGACGCGCGGAACACCCGTCGCCCTGTCGATCGACGTGCGCGTCCAGGGCGCCCTCGAAGACGAACTTCGCCGCGGCATGAAGCTGACGCAGGCGCAGGGCGGGGCGGGGATCGTGCTCGACGTGGATACGGGCGAAGTCCTCGCGCTGGCATCGCTTCCCGAATTCGATCCGAACAAGATCGACAAGGACGGCCAGGCGCTGATGTTCAACCGTGTGACAAACCAGGTTTACGAGCTGGGTTCGACCTTCAAGCCGTTGTCTGTCGCAGCCGCGATCGATGCCGGTGTCGTGCGTGATCTGGGCAAGCGCTACGACGCTTCGCCCGTGAAGGTCGGCAGGTTCTCGATCAAGGATAGCCACGCGATGGGGCCGGACCTCAACGTGGTCGAAACGCTCATCCATTCCTCGAACACCACGACCGCGCGGATTGCCGATGAACTCGGACCGGAACGCCTGCGCCGCTACATGATAGACATGGGTATGAACGAGCGCCCGCATATCGAACTGCCGGCCAAGGGTTTCCCGATCTGGCCGGGCGAGAAATGGCCGCGCTTGCGCAGCATGACGGTCAGTTACGGACACGGCATCGCGGTTACCCCGCTTCACCTCGCAAGCGCCTATGCAGCGATGGTCAATGGCGGCGTATGGCGCCCGGCCACCCTGCACAAGCTGGGTGCGGGCGAAGCGCCCAAGGGTCGCCGCGTGTTCAAGGCTTCGACCTCCAGCCGGATGCGCCAGATGCTGCGCGCGACGGCAATCTACGGGACGGGTCGCAATGCGGACGCTCCGGGCTATCGCGTCGGCGGAAAGACCGGCTCGGCCGAGAAGCCGGGCGGCAAGGCAGGCTATCGCCGCACAGCACTGGTTTCGACTTTCGCTGCCGCCTTCCCGATGGATCGCCCGCGCTATGTCGTGATCGCCATGCTCGACGAGCCGCGCGGCACGCTCGCCAGTTCCTACCAGCGTACGGCTGCCTGGAACGCGGCGCCCATCGTCGGCCGTCTCGTCCCGCGTATCGGCCCGCTGATCGGCGTGCGCCCTGACGACACGCGCGACATCGATATCTCTGCAATCAAGCCGCTTATCCCGGGAGCCATGGAATGAGGCTCGACAAGCTTTGCGAAAAAGCGGGCATCATCTGCCCGGGTGACGGCAGCGCTAATGTGACCGGTTTCGCCATCGACAACCGCAAGGTCGCGCCCGGCACCGTGTTCGGTGCCTTCCAGGGCAGCGTGGTCAATGGAGAGGACTTTATTCCCGCCGCTATCGAAGCAGGCGCCATTGCAGTCGTCGCCCGGCCAGAGGCCAAGGTGGAAGGCGCGATCCACATCGCGAGCGAGGAACCCCGCAAGGATTTCGCCAAGCTCGGCGCGCGGTTCTTCACGCCGGTACCCGATCACATCGTCGCGGTAACGGGGACGAACGGCAAGACCTCGACCGTCGAGATGACGCGCCAGATCTGGCGCATGGCGGGCGAGCGTGCAGCCAGCATCGGGACGCTCGGGGTCACCACCCCCGACGAGAGCGTGTCGACCGGCCTGACCACGCCCGACATAGTGACCTTCCTATCGAACATGAGCGGGCTAGCGCGCGAAGGTGTGACGCATGTCGCCTACGAGGCGTCGAGCCATGGTCTTTCGCAATCGCGCAACGAGGGCGTTCCGGTCTTAGCGGCGGCATTCACGAACTTCAGCCGCGACCATCTCGACTATCATAAGGACATGGAAGACTACTTCGCGGCCAAGATGCGGCTGTTCGACGAAGTGGTATCGGACGGAGCGACAGCGGTTGTCTGGCTCGACGGCAGCGAATGGAATGCGCGCGTGGTCGACCACGCCAAAGGTCGCGGCCTCAATGTAATGACGGTGGGCGAGAAGGGCGAGGATATCTGCCTCATCGAGCGCCAGCCCACGCAGCTCGGCCAGACCCTCAAGGTCTCGCACGAAGGGACCGAGCGCACGATCAACCTGCCGCTGATCGGCGCCTACCAGGTGTCGAATGCCCTGACCGCTGCGGGCCTTGCTCTTGCAACGGGCATCGATGCTGGCCGCGTATGGGACGGTGTCGCCCGGCTCCAGCCGGTCCGTGGCCGTCTCGAACGAGCAGCCATCGCGCCGAGTGGAGCGCCGGTCTATATCGATTATGCGCACACGCCCGACGCTATCGAGGCGGCGATCGCCGCGCTTCGCCCCCATGTCGGCGGGCGGCTTATCACCGTCTTCGGTGCCGGCGGCGACCGCGATCACGGCAAGCGCAAGCCCATGGGCGAAGCGGCGGCCAAGGCCAGCGATGTGGTTATCGTCACGGATGACAATCCGCGCGGCGAGGATCCTGCGGATATCCGCCGCGCCGTGCTTGAAGGCGCGCCCGAAGCCAGAGAAATAGGCGGCCGTCGCGAAGCAATACATGCCGCCATTGCAGAAGCCGGACCCGACGACATCGTGCTTGTCGCGGGCAAGGGTCATGAAACGGGTCAGATCATCGGATCGGGAGAAAACATGAAGGTCCTTCCCTTCGACGACGTGGAAGTCGCCCGCGAATGCGCGGCTGCCATCGCCAGAGGTGATGCATGAGCGCGGCTATCCTGCGCCACCCCGCCTATGTCGAATGGACGAGCGATCCGCGCGATCGCTTGCCCCTGACCCTGTGGGATTCCAATACGATAGCCGAGGCCACCGGCGGCACAGCCAGCTGCGATTTCCAGGTCTCCGGTGTAGAGATGGATAGCCGTGACGTAGTGCACGGAGACCTTTTTGTAGCCCTCAAGGGCGAAGCGATGGACGGACATCGCTTCATCGACAAGGCATTCGAAAACGGCGCGGCGGCCGCCATCGTGGATCGCGTGGTCGACTATCCGCACGTGCTGGTCGAAGACACCACCGAAGCTCTCGCGGCGCTCGCCCGAGCAGCCCGCAGCCGGACCGAGGCGCGGATCATCGGTGTCACCGGATCGGTCGGCAAGACCGGGGTGAAGGAAGCCATCTTCGCAGCGCTGGAACGCGCCAGCCGCGGTGCGGCGCATCGTTCGACACGCAGCTACAACAACCATGTCGGCGTCCCGCTCAGCCTTGCCCGGATGGGTGCGCGCAGCCGCTTCGGCGTGTTCGAAATGGGCATGAACCATGCCGGCGAAATCGAAGGGCTGACCGCGCAAGTCCGCCCGCATGTCGCCGTCATCACTACCATTGCTCCCGCGCATATCGAGAACCTCGGTTCCATGAAGGCGATCGCAAACGCCAAGGCGGAAATCTTTTCCGGCCTGGAGCCGGGCGGCACGGCAGTCATCCCTGCCGACAGCGAGCATTACGAACAGCTCAAGCTCGCCGCCCTGCGTGTCGGCGCGAAGGTCGTCAGCTTCGGCAAGGCGCGCCATGCCGATATGCGCCTGCTCGACGCGATCCCGAGCGCCAATGGCGGCAGCCTCGTCACCTGCGAATTCGACACCGGCCGGTTGTGCTACACCGTGGCCGAACCGGGCGAGCACTGGGTTGCCAACTCGCTTGCCGTCATGGCGGCAGTGCGCGCAGCGGGCGGCGACATGGCCGCAGCCGGTCTCGCGCTTGCCGAAATGGGCGGGCTGAAAGGCCGGGGCGAACGCCACGGCATCGATGCGCCTGGCGGCAAGGCGCTGATGATCGACGAAAGCTACAACGCCAATCCCGCCAGCATGCGTGCAACGCTGGCGCAGCTTGGCACCACGCCTTCGACCCGTCGCATTGCCGTCCTCGGCGCGATGAAGGAGCTGGGCGACTTCGCTCCCAAGTTTCACGCCGCGCTGGCAGAGCACGTCATTGCAGCGGATATCGACTATGCGGTGCTGGTAGGCGACGAGATGGGCGCTTTGGCCCGCGAACTGGGGAAACCCGTCCTCAACTCGCTTGGCAAGCCGCTCGAGTGGGAGCATTGCTTGACTGCCGACGAGGCGATCGGATTGCTCGAGGATTTCGGCATCGTGGCGGGCGACGCGGTGCTGGTCAAAGGTTCCAATTCGGTCGGGCTCGGCCGGCTCGTGGACCGTTTCACCCGCCCTGAATAGGAGGCCCCGCGCGGCCCGATGCTCTACCTCCTCGCCGAGTATTTCAATTTCGAAGGCCTGTTCAACCTGGTCCGCTACCAGACGGCGCGGGCAGGGGCGACGCTGCTCACCGCGCTACTGATCGGCTTGCTAATCGGCCCGCGCTTCATCGACATGCTGCGTGTGCGCCAGGGCAAAGGACAGCCGATCCGCGAAGACGGACCGCAGACGCACCTGGCGAAGGTCGGCACGCCGACCATGGGCGGCCTGATGATCCTCGTCAGCCTGTTCATTTCGATGATGCTGTGGATGGACCTGTCCAACCCCTTCATCTGGGCCTGCCTCGCGGTGACCGGCGGGTTCGGCCTGATCGGTTTCCTCGACGATTACGACAAGGTGTCGAAGGCCAGCCACAAGGGCGTTTCGGGCCGCACCCGCCTGTTGTTCGAATTCATCGTCGCAGGCGCGGCCAGCTGGATCATCGTCAGCCAGATCAACACTTTCGTCTACGTCCCCTTCATCAACGATTTCGGGGTCGAGCTCGGGCCGTTCTATTATGTGTTCGCCGCCTTCGTGATCGTAGGCGCAGGCAATGCGGTGAATCTCACCGACGGGCTGGACGGCCTTGCCACCATGCCGGTCATCATCGCTGCCGGTACCTTTGCGATCATCGCCTATCTCGTGGGCCGCGTGGACTATTCCGAATATCTCGGCATTCCGCACGTTGCGGGTGCTGGCGAACTGGCGATCATGTGCGCGGCGATCATCGGCGCAGGTCTCGCCTTCCTGTGGTTCAACGCCCCGCCTGCCGCCGTTTTCATGGGCGACACGGGTTCGCTGGCCCTTGGCGGTGCGCTCGGCGCGATTGCCGTGGCGACGCACCATGAAGTCGTGCTCGCCATCGTCGGTGGCCTGTTCGTGTTCGAGGCGCTTTCGGTCATCATCCAGGTCTTCTGGTTCAAGCGCACGGGCAAGCGCGTCTTCCGCATGGCCCCTATCCACCACCATTTCGAGCAGCTCGGCTGGTCCGAGAGCAAGGTCGTCATCCGCTTCTGGATCGTCGCCATCGTGCTCGCACTCCTGGGGCTGGCAACGCTCAAGCTCAGATGATCACTTCACCTGCCTGGAAGGACAAGAGATACGCGGTGCTCGGCCTCGCGCGGTCCGGCCGGGCGACGGTCGAGGCCTTGCTCGCCGCGGGCGCGGACGTGCTGGTGTGGGACGACCGCGCTGAAGCGCGCGAACCTTACAACGGGCGCTGCGCCATTGGCGACCCGCTGGAGGCTGACCTCACCGGCTATGCAGGTGTAGTGGTCAGCCCCGGCGTCCCGCTCAACACGCATCCGATCAAGCCGCATGCCGATAGCTTCGGCGTGCCGGTGATCGGAGATGTGGAGCTGTTTGCGCAGGCGCGCGCCGACCTGCCGCCCCACCGCGTCGTCGGTATCACCGGCACCAATGGTAAGTCGACCACGACCGCGCTGGTCCACCACATCCTGAGGCAAGCTGGCGTGCCGACCACCATGGGCGGCAACATCGGTCTGCCGATTCTCGAGCAGGAGCCATTGTCGGAAAGCGGGGTCTATGTGCTGGAGCTGTCGAGCTACCAGATCGACCTGACCTATTCGCTCGATTGCGAAGTGGCGGTGCTGCTCAACATAACGCCGGACCATCTGGATCGGTACGATGGCGACTTTGCAAAATACGCCGCGAGCAAGTTTCGCCTGCTTTCCATGCAGACGCGGGGGCACAATTCCATTGCCCGCTTCAAGGATGCGCGGTCGCTCGGACAGTTCGCCGAGGGCTCGATTGCGAGCATCCTAGAAGACGTCTTCGAGAACCGGGGTATCGCTCCCGAAGAGCAGGCCAACTGGCCCTCGCTCCAAGGGCCGCACAATCATGAAAACGCTGCTGCGGCTATCGAGGTGTGCGACATTCTCGGCCTGTCGCAGAGCCAGATCAAAGCAGGCCTCGAAAGCTACCGCGGCCTCCCGCACCGGATGGAGCGGGTCGCGGAAATCGGCGGCGTCGCTTATGTCAACGACAGCAAGGGCACCAACACCGCTGCCGCTGCCCCCGCGCTCGCAGCATTCGACAATATTCACTGGATACTGGGCGGGCTCGCCAAGGAGCCGGGGCTGGGCGAATGCGAGGCCGAACTGCCCCGCGTGAAAGCCGCCTACACGATCGGCAAGGCAGGCCCGGACTTTGCTGCGCTGCTGGAAGGCCGCGTGCCGGTGGAGCAGTGCGAAACGCTCGACCGTGCGGTGAATGCTGCTGCCGCCAAGGCTGAGGCAGGAGATACCGTTCTCCTCTCCCCCGCCTGCGCCAGCTTCGACCAGTATCAGGACTTCGAAAAGCGCGGCGTGCATTTCCGCGCGCTGGTGGAGGGGCTGGAATGAGCACCATGCAGCCTTATGTACCCGGCGCGAAACGCAAGCCTGCGCATATCCCTGCTGGCAAGATGTCGCGCTGGAGCGAGATCAAGATCTGGTGGCGCGAGATCGACCGCGTGCTGCTCGGCCTCGTCCTGCTGGTGATGACGCTCGGCACGATCGCGGTTGCTGCCGCAAGCCCCGCCAGCGCGGATCGCCTGTCCACGTCGAGCACCACGCTCGACCCGCTCTATTTCTTCTACCGTCATATCGTTTGGCAGGTGCTGGCGCTAGGCGTGCTGGTGGGCGTCTCCATGCTCAGCCGCGAGAATGCGCGCCGCCTCGGCGTGGTGCTGGCTGCGGGTATGATCGGTCTCCTGTTCCTCGTTCCCTTCATCGGGGTGGAGATCAACGGCGCGCGGCGCTGGATCAACCTGGGCATGCAGTTCCAGCCGTCCGAATTCCTGAAGCCGGGTTTTGCAATCACCATGGCGTGGATCCTCTCATGGCGCATGCGCGATCCCAACCTTCCGGTGTTGCTGATTGCGACATCGCTGCTGGTCCTCATCGCGGCGCTGATGATGCTGCAGCCCAATTTCGGCGGCACCATCCTGTTCGGCGGCGTGTGGTTCGTGATGGTGATCCTGTCGGGCGTTCCGGTGAAGCGGCTTGGCGCGGTCATCGGGGGCGGGATCGCGGGCATCACCGCGACCTATTTCCTCTATGACAACGCGCGCCACCGTATCGATGCCTTCTTCGGCGGCGGCACCGCTTTCGACCAGGTCGACCTTGCCAGCCGCACCCTGCTGGCCGGCGGCTGGACGGGCGCGGGATACGGCCTCGGCATTCGCAAGATGAGCCTGCCCGAGGCGCATACGGATTATATCTTCTCCGTCATCGGTGAGGAATTCGGCCTGATCGCCTGTGCGCTGATCGTGCTGCTTTATCTCGCCATCGTGGTGCGCGTGCTGATGCGGCTGGTGGACGAGGACGACCTGTTCGCGCTGCTGGCCGGAACGGGCCTCGTCTCGCTGCTCGGCGGGCAGGCTTTCATCAACATGCTCGTGAACCTCCAGCTCTTCCCGTCCAAGGGCATGACGCTGCCGCTGGTGAGCTATGGCGGCTCGTCCACCATCGCCGTGTGCCTTGCCATCGGGCTGCTGATCGCGATCACGCGGCGCAATCCCTATCTGAAAAGGTCCACCCGGGGGCTTGGCGACCTCATCGGTTTCGGGCAGGCGGACCGGATGAACGAGAAACCATCGCCCTTGTCGCGCGATATCTACCAATGACGACATCGAACCGACATTACGTGCTGGCCGCCGGGGGCACCGGAGGGCACTTGCTGCCCGCCTTCGCGCTGGCCGCAGAACTCGACCGGCGTGGCCATCACGTCGCCCTGATCACCGACGAGCGCGGGGCCGAAATTCCCGGCAAGCCCGATTTCATGCCCGCGCATGTCCTGCCCGCCGGGCGCTTCGGCAAGAACCCGCTGCAATGGGTGAAGGGCACCAAGGCGGTGCTGGAAGGGCGCAAGATGGCGCTGCGCCTGTTCGAAAGTTTCGAGCCGAGCGCGGTTGTCGGCTTCGGCGGCTATCCTTCGCTTCCGGCCATGCTCGCGTCCACCTCGGCGAAGATCCCGACGGTGCTGCACGAACAGAATGCCGTGCTGGGCCGGGTGAACCGCCTTTTGTCGGGCCGCGTGCAGGCTATCGCTACCGCTTATCCCGACGTGCAGCGGCTGAAGCCCAAGCATGGCGACAAGGTTCACCTCGTCGGCAATCCGGTGCGTGCAGAAGTGCTGTCCCTGCGCGAGGAGCCGTTTCCCTCCTATGGCGAAGACGGCCTGCTGCGGGTGCTGGTCACCGGCGGTAGCCAGGGTGCGCGCGTCTTGTCCGAGATCGTGCCCGATGGGCTCGCCATGCTGCCCCCCGCCATTCGCGAGCGGTTGCAGGTTACCCAGCAATGCCGCCCCGAAGACCTCGACACCGTGCGCGAACGCTATCGCAGCCACGGCATTCCGGCCGAACTCGCGACCTATTTCGAAGACATGGCCACGCGCCTTGCCGATGCGCACCTGTTCATCGGGCGCGCAGGCGCTTCGACGATTGCGGAGCTGACCGCCGTGGGCCGTCCGGGCATCTTGATCCCGCTTCCCATCGCGACCGACGACCACCAGGCCGCCAACACCCGCGAAATGGTGAAGGCGGGCGGCGCGCGCATGATCCGGCAGGACAGGTTCGAGGCGAAGGAACTGGCGAAACAGATCCGCGTCCTGGCCGATGATCCCAAGGGTCTCGCCAATGCCGCGCATGCCGCGTGGAATTGCGGCCGTCCGCGTGCGGTCGAAGACCTCGCCGATCTCGTCGAAAGCTTCGGCGGGGCGGACATGATGGACGTCATCCGCGTCGGCGGAAACAATGCCCGCGGCGCAACGCAGGGCGCGCCCGCCGGGCAGGGCGCAAGCAGGGAGATCTCGGAATGAAGGGTGTCCCCACCGACATCGGAACGATCCACTTCGTCGGCATCGGCGGCATCGGCATGTCGGGCATCGCCGAAGTGATGAACAACCTTGGCTACACGGTGCAGGGTTCCGACATCAACGAGGGCCCGACGGTCGAACGCCTGCGCTCGCAAGGCATTGCCGTAAAGATCGGCCACGAGAAGGAAAACGTGGAAGGCGCGGCTGTCGTCGTCACATCCACCGCCGTGCGCCGGACAAATCCGGAAGTGGCCCACGCGCTCGAAAACCGGATTCCGGTGGTGCGCCGCGCGGAAATGCTGGCGGAACTCATGCGCCTCAAATCGACGGTCGCCGTCGCGGGGACGCATGGTAAGACCACCACCACCAGCATGATCGCGGCGCTGCTCGATGCGGGCAATGTCGATCCCACCGTCATCAACGGCGGCATCATCGAACAGTACGGCTCCAACGCGCGCCTCGGCGACAGCGACTGGATGGTCGTGGAAGCCGACGAAAGCGACGGCAGCTTTCTGCGCCTCGATGGCACGATCGCGGTGGTCACCAATATCGATCCCGAACACCTCGACCATTACGGCGATTTCGACGGGGTGAAGGACGCTTTCGTCGAGTTCATCCACAACGTGCCGTTCTACGGCGCGGCGATCCTGTGCATCGACCATCCCGAAGTGCAGGCGGTGATCGGAAAGGTCCGCGACCGGCGCGTAATGACTTATGGCTTCAGCCTGCAGGCGGACATATGCGGTGTGAACGTGCAGCCGCACGAAGGCGGTAACCGCTTCGATGTGATCGTGCGCCAGCGCGGCGAGGAAGACCGCCGGATCGAGAACGTGACTCTGCCCATGCCGGGCCGCCACAATGTCCAGAACGCGCTTGCCGCGATTGCCGTGGCGATCGAAATGGGCTGTCCCGACGACGTCATCTGCAACGGCTTTTCCAGTTTCGGCGGCGTACGGCGCCGCTTCACCAAGGTCGGCGAAGTGCCGTGCCGTGAAGGCAAGGTCACCATCATCGACGATTACGGCCACCACCCGGTCGAAATCCGCGCGGTGCTGGGCGCAGCGCGCGAAGCGACGAAGAGCCGCGTGATCGCCGTCATGCAGCCGCACCGCTATACCCGCCTGCAGGACCTGATGGACGACTTCCAGAGCGCGTTCAACGAGGCCGATGTCGTCTATGTCACGCCGGTCTACGCGGCTGGCGAGGACCCGATCGAAGGCGTCGATGCCAATGCGCTGGTCGAAGGCATCAAGTCGCGCGGTCACCGCGCGGTATCCACGGTTGAGGACCAGGCCGAGCTTGCGAAGAAGCTAGCCGGGGAGATCGAACAGGGTGACATCGTCGTGTGCCTCGGCGCAGGCGACATCACAAAATGGGCCGCTGGCCTCGCCGACGCTATCATCGAGGAGCGCGGCGCGTGATGCAGCAGCCCGATGACGTGCCCAATTGGGATAGCGGTATGGCCCCGGACTGCGAAGTCGAGGGCAGCGTTGCAGCGCCAGTCTCGACCCAAGGGCTGCGCGGCAAGCTGACCGCACAGGCCCCGCTGGCGAAACTGGTCTGGTTCAAGACGGGCGGCTGCGCGGACTGGCTGTTCGAACCGGAAGACCTCGACGACCTGCGCTTGTTCCTCGAACGCCTGGACGGCGATCTGCCCGTCATGGCGCTGGGGCTCGGCTCCAACATGATCATCCGCGACGGCGGCGTACCGGGCGTGGTCATCAAGCTCGGCAAGCCCTTCGCGAAAGTCTCGATCGAGGATCAGGTCGTAAGCTGCGGCGGCGGTGCGCATGGCATCCTCGTCGCCAGCGCGGCGCGCGACGAGGGCGTCGCAGGGCTCGAATTCATGCGCGGCATTCCAGGCACTGTCGGCGGGTTCGTGCGCATGAACGGCGGTGCCTACGGGCGCGAGGTGTCCGACGTGCTGATCGATTGCGACGTCATCCTGCCGGGCGGCGAACTCGTCACGCTGCCCGCGACCGATCTCGAATATACCTATCGCCACTCGGCCCTGCCGGAAGGCGCTGTGGTCGTCTCGGCCCGCTTCCAGGGCCACCCGGGCGATCCCGAAGACATTGGCGCGGAGATGGACCGGATCGCCGAAGCGCGCGAGAATTCGCAGCCGCTACGCACCAAGACCGGCGGATCGACCTTCAAGAACCCGCCGGGCAAGAAGGCATGGGAACTGGTCGATGCGGCCGGGTGTCGCGGCCTCACCATGGGCGGCGCGCAGGTGAGCGAGAAACACACCAATTTCCTGATCAACACCGGCGATGCCACCAGCGCCGATATCGAAGGGCTGGGCGAGGAAGTCCGGCGCCGCGTCTACGAGCATTCGGGCGTCGAACTCGAATGGGAAATCCAGCGGGTAGGAAGGCCCTGAGGCAATGAGCATTCTCGACCGCAAATTGCATGTCGCCGTCCTCATGGGCGGCTGGGCCAATGAACGCCCCGTCAGCCTGATGTCGGGTGAAGGTGTTGCGAAAGCGCTGGAAGAGCGCGGCCACAAAGTCACGCGCATCGACATGGACCGGCAGGTCGCCGCACGGATAGCCGAGGCTGCTCCCGATGTCGTTTTCAATGCGCTCCACGGCGTTCCCGGCGAAGACGGGACGGTGCAGGGCATGCTCGACCTGATGGGCGTGCCTTATACGCATTCGGGTCTCGCCACATCGGTCGTCGCCATCGACAAGCAGCTGACCAAGCAGGCGCTTGTCCCCCACGGTATTCCCATGCCCGGCGGGCGCATCGTAAAGAGTGCCGACCTGTTTGAACGCGATCCGATGCCGCGCCCCTATGTGCTCAAGCCCGTCAACGAAGGCAGCTCGGTCGGGGTGGCCATCGTCACCGATGACGGCAATTACGGCAATCCGATCGCGCGAGATGCGAAGGGACCGTGGCAGGATTTCGACGAACTCTTGGCAGAACCGTTCATTCGCGGGTTGGAGCTGACCTCCGCCGTGGTGGATTTCGAGGAAGGGCCGCGCGCACTGGCCGTGACCGAACTCAAACCCAAGAGCGGTTTCTACGATTTCGATGCCAAGTATACCGACGGCATGACCGACCACATCTGCCCGGCCGAAATCCCGGAGCAGATCGAGAAGCTATGCCTCGAAATTGCCCTGAAGGCGCATAGGCTGCTTGGCTGCAAGGGCACCAGCCGTACCGACTTCCGCTGGGACGATACGCGGGGCGAGGACGGCCTCTTCGTACTGGAAACCAACACGCAGCCCGGCATGACCCCGCTCAGCCTCGTTCCCGAGCAGGGCCGTTATGCGGGGATGGAATATGGCGAGCTGGTAGAAACGATCATTGCCGCTGCGCTGCGCGATTTCGCCGCGCGCAAAGGGGGCGGCGATGGCTAAGGTCAAGCGCAAGCCGACGGGTGTGCGGCGCTCTGCCGCCGCCCGCAATCGCAGCCAGAAGGCGCGCGCGGCCAAGCGGCACACGTCCGGCTTCCTCGACCGGGCGATGGCAGCACTGCCTTTCACAGAAGAGCAGTGGCACAAGTTCTTCCTGTGCCTGATCGTGGCGGCGGGGCTGGGCATTGCCTGGACGGTCGCGAGCTATGCGGGCGTGCCGGAACTTGCCCGCACAGAACTGGCGAAATCGGCCAGCCGTGCAGGTTACGAAGTGCGCACGGTGCGCGTTACGGGCGTCGAACGGATGAGCGAGCAGCTGGTCTACCAGCGTGTGCTTGGCGAAACCGACCGGCCCATGCCGCTGGTCGATGTGGAAGAGGTGCGCGAACGCCTGCTGGAGCTGTCCTGGGTCAAGGATGCGCGGGTTTCGCGCCAGCTGCCCGATACCTTGCGGATCGATATAGTGGAACGCGCGCCTCACGCCGTTCTGGTAAAGCCCGACCGGCTCGTCCTGGTCGACCCTGAGGGCCATGAGCTCGAGCCGGTATCGTCGGAAGATGCCAAGGGGCAGCTGCTTATTTCCGGTCCCGGCGCGCAGAAACAGGTCGCCGAACTCGGCAAGCTGCTGGATGCGGCGCCTGCCTTGAAACCGCAGATCGTGGCCGCCGAATGGGTGGGCAACCGCCGCTGGAACCTGACTTTCAAGACCGGCCAGTTGCTGGCCCTGCCGGAAGGCGACCAAGGGCCTGCCGCACTGGTCAAATTTGCTGAGATGGACGGGCGAAACCGCCTGATCGGGGGCAAGGCCGTGGCGATCGATATGCGGGTGCCCGACCGGGCTTATTTGCGCTGCCAGGACGGCCCGTGTCCCAAAGGGATGAGCGCACAGTAATGGCGTCCGCAGCCCCCCTCCCGCGCGTCAATCGCGTCTTCGGCGCAGTCAACATCGGCTCCTTCCGCGTTTCGGCCATGATCATGGGCCAGGCGGAAGACGGCGAAATGGTCGTGCTCGGATCCTCGCACCGCAAGAGCGAAGGCATCAAGCGCGGTTATGTCACCGATATGCGCGCTGCCACGCATGCGATCCGCAATGCTGTCGAGAAGGCGGAAGCGAACGCGAACACGTCTGTGTCCAGCGTCTGGATCGGTTGTGCCGGTGCAGGCCTGTCGAGCAAGGTCGCGAGCGTCGAGATTGCCATCGGCGGACGGCGGATCGACGAAGACGATATCGAACACCTGCTGTTCGCCGCGCGCGACCATATCCAGCCCGACGGACGCATGGTCCTCCATGCACAGCCAGCGCATTATTCGCTCGACGGGGCGCATGGCATCGCGAACCCTTCGGGGCTGCACGCGGAATCCCTCGGCGTCGATGTCCACGTGACGCTTGCCGAAGGCGCGCCGGTACGGAACCTTATCGAAGCCGTTCAGAGCGCGCACCTGGACGTCGAGGGCGTGGTCGCCAGCCCGCTTGCTGCCGCCTATGCCTGCCTCAGTGCCGAAGAGCGCGACCTCGGTGTCGCGCTGGTCGAGATCGGCGCGCAGGTCACGAATGTCTCCGTCCATGCGGGCGGCATGCTCTTGGGGCTGAGGTCCATTCCCGTCGGCTCCAACGACATTACCGATGCCATCGCCTCCTCGCTCGGCATTCGCCGCAGCCAGGCGGAGCGCCTGAAGTGCGTCTCCGGTTCGGCCATTGCCACGCCCAGCGACCACCGCGAAATGATCCCGGTCAATTCGCCGGATGAAGAGCCGAGCGGCCAGCCTGCGCGCGGGGCGGACGAACACAACCGCATCCCGCGTGCCGAGCTCGTCTCGATCGTCACCGACCGCCTCGGTGCGCTGACCAGCGAAGTCGGCAAGAGCCTGAAGGGCATGGGCTTTTCGGGCGCAAGCGGGGGGCAGGTCGTTCTGAGCGGCGGCGGGGCGGAATTGCACGGCATCGCGGAATTCATGCAGGGTGCGCTTGGCATGCCCGTCCGCATCGGAAAACCGCCGTCCTTGCGTGGTTTGCCCGAAGCGCACGCAACCCCGGGTTTCGCCACGCTTGCGGGCCTGTGCCTCTACGCGGCGGAAGATCCGGTCGACATCCGGTCCATTGGCCCGGGTTACCAACCGACCCGCCGCTATTCGGGGCTGGGACTGGTCAATCGGGTCATGCAGGCAGTGAGAGAGTATTTTTAGGGGGTGATACGTAGCGTAACCCCTGCTTCAGCCCTTGTGGATAAGGCTATTTACCAAGGTCACAGCGATTCGCTTTTGCGCTTAGGTGTGACATAACCGTTTTCAGGCGACTTTTTACTTCGAGGAAAGCTCAATGAGCATCAATATCGGTCCCGCATCCAGCGACGATCTCCGCCCCAAGATCATGGTCATCGGCGTTGGCGGTGCAGGCGGCAACGCAATCGCGAACATGATCGAAGCCCAGATCGAGGGCGTCGACTTCCTCGTGGCGAATACCGATGCGCAGGCGCTTTCCACTTCCGCGTCGGAAAAGCGCATCCAGCTCGGCCCCGACATTACCGGCGGCCTTGGCGCAGGCGCCCGTCCCGAAGTGGGCAAGGCTGCGGCCGAAGAAACCGTCGAGGACCTCGAAGACGCGCTTGAAGGCTGCAACATGCTCTTCATCGCGGCTGGCATGGGCGGCGGCACCGGCACCGGTGCAGCGCCCGTCATCGCAGAGGCTGCGCGCCGCAAGGGTGTCCTCACCGTGGGTGTCGTGACCAAGCCGTTCCTGTTCGAAGGTTCGCGCCGCATGCGCGCCGCCGAAGCAGGTATCGAAGAGCTGCAGAAGCACGTCGACACGCTGATCGTCATCCCGAACCAGAACCTGTTCCTGGTCGCCAAGGCGGAAACCACTTTCAAGGAAGCCTTCATGCTCGCCGACGAGGTGCTGCAGCAGGGCGTCCGCTCGATTACCGACCTCATGGTCATGCCCGGCCTCATCAACCTCGACTTCGCCGACGTGCGTTCGGTGATGAGCGAAATGGGCAAGGCCATGATGGGTACCGGCGAAGGCGAAGGCGACAACCGCGCGCTCGAAGCTGCGGAACTGGCTATCGCCAACCCGCTGCTCGACGGCGTCAGCATGACCGGTGCGAAAGGTGTCATCATCTCGATCATCGGCGGCGAAGACATGAAGCTGCTCGAAGTCGACGAGGCGGCCAATCACATCCGCGAACTGGTCGACGAAGATGCGAACATCATCTGGGGTAGTGCGTTCAACCCCGATCTCGAAGGCAAGATCCGCGTATCCGTGGTCGCCACCGGCATCGAACAGTCCGGCATCGGTGCCGCTCCGCAGTCGCAGAGCTTCTCGATGTCCGATGCGCGCGCACCGCAGCGCCCGGTCCTCGACCTGCCGAGCGACAGTGTCGAAGAAGACGACGAGCCGTTCGAGCTGAGCGAAGGTCTCTCCGCCGGCCTCGACGACGAGCCGCAGGAAGACACTCACGAAAACGGGGTGAGCTCGACCGGCCTCTCCGCCGCAAGTGCCGACGATTTCGGTGACGAGGGCGAGGAAGAAGACGATGTCGACGGCATCGTCGACCCGCTCGCAGGCTTGCGCAACGAAGAGACGGAAAAGTTCGATTCCTTCGGTGGCGAGGCACCCGCCCCGGCCGAAGACGGCTCGTTTGGTTCGGGCGATGGCTGGACCGACGAAGGCGAGGGCGCATCGGGCTCACCGCTCGACCTGTCCGATCCGATCGACGACGGTGCGGGCCAGGACGAACTCCAGCTCGGCGCGGACCAGTTCGCCGACGGCGACAGCCCGCTGCAGAGCAAACCTGCAAAGAAGCAGCCGGTGCTCGGCGGCGGCAATGAAGGCGGCGCATCGCAGGGCAGCACGCTGTTCGAGCGCATGGCCAACCTGTCGCGCGGTTCCGGTTCTTCCGAAAGCGAAGTCGACAGTGACGATGAAGACGATGATGGCGACGACAGCAGCAGCGGCTCGCTCAACATCCCGCGCTTCCTCGGTCGCCAGAACAACCAGTAATCTCCTGAAACTCTCGCGGCGCGTCAGGCGTTGCAAGGGGAGATCATGACCAGTTCCGTGATACATAGCGCCCTGCGCCTGGCTGCCAGCGCTCTTGCGCTCGGCGTGCCGGGCCAGCTGGCTGCGCAGGAAGTCATCCAGCCGCTTCCGCCCGAAGGCACGAGCGAGTTGAATTCGGCCCTGCAGCGACTGGCCCGCGATTCCGGCGATGTCGGCGCCTTGCTCGATGCCGGGGAAGCGGCTCTCAAGCTGGGCGATATTCCGGCCGCGATCGGCTTCTTCGGCAGGGCGCAGGATATTTCGCCCAACAATAGCCGCGTGACCCTCGGGCTTGCGCAAGCCTACACCTATTCGCGCCGTCCGGTCGAAGCCCTGCAATTGTTCGCGCAAGCAGAGCGGGCTGGCGTGCAGCCGCAGCGCATGGCGAAAACCCGTGCGCTTGCCTTTGACCTGGTAGGCGATTCCGCCAGTGCGCAGGCGCTTTACAGGCTTGCCCTTCAACAAGGCGAAGATGCCGACGTGCGCCGCAACCTCGCGTTGAACCAGGCAATTTCGGGTGACAAGGCGGGTTTCGAGGCGACCTTGCTCCCGCTCCTGCAGCAAGGCGACAATGCCGCTTTCCGCACGCGAGCCTTTGGCCTCGCTGTTCTGGGAGAAACGGACGCAGCGATCCAGATCGCCCGCGACATGATGCCGCGCGGCATGGCGAGCAGGGTCGAACCCTACCTCAGATACATGCCGCAGCTTACGGCTGCCCAACAGGCAGCTGCCGGTACTCTCGGCGTGTTTCCGCGCACGGCGGCGATCGGGCGCGATGATCCGGCCATCGCGCGCTATGACAGCCCCTCGGTGCGTTCCGCCGACGTGGCACTCGCTCCGACCGGTCCTGCAATGGGCCAGCCGAGCGTACCGCGCAGGGCTGATGAGTCCACGCGCCAGCGGACGGCACCGCCGCGCGAACGTGCGCAGCCGCCGAGTACCAGCTCGGACCGTTCGATCTTCCGGCCCGCCCGCAGTGCGGATCGCCCGGCAAGGGTGGAGCAACCTTTCCAGGCCGCGGCTCCGGCAGCGCCGCCGGCTGCCCAGCCACAAGCGGTGTCGCCAACGCAGGTAATCACCGTGGCAACTGTCTCGCCCACGACCCCGCCCGAAGCCCTGCTCCCCCAGCGCGAGGAAGAAGAAAGCGTTGCCGACGCCTTCGCCGGCTTCGACCTCGCAGAAGCGAGCGCTGCGCCGCGGCAGGGTGCGGTCGATATCACGCGCATTCAGGCGCCTCGCGAAGTGGCCGAGCCGCCTGCGCCGCCGCCGCCCGCGCACCCGGCGCGCCACTGGGTCCAGGTCGCGACCGGTCGCGATACCTCTGCATTACGCTTCGACTGGCGCCGCATCGCCCGCAATGCCGACGGGTTGCTGGACGGCAAAGGGCCTTTCGTCACACCCTGGGGGAAAGCCAACCGCTTGCTTTCCGGGCCTTACGAATCGCGCGATGCCGCGCGCGAGGTGGTAAACCGTTTGCGTGCTCTCGAAATCGACAGCTTCCCGTTTTCGAGCGACGAAGGACAGGAAATCGCCGAGCTCGATTAGGCTGTCCGCCCATCCGTAAGTTGGGCTTGTGCACAAGCTTTGCACAAGCCGATTGCGTTCTCCCCAACCCGCTTGGGACCTTCGATTGCCAAGCGGGCGGGGCGACCTGCACAAGGCTCGCATGAGAGCCACGGGATCGCCACGATGAGAACCTCCGAAAGCCGTTTCGAGGCGGAAGACGACGCAGCTCCGCTCGAAATGCTGACCGCCCTGTTCGAGGCGCGCGGCTGGCCGTGCGGGTCTACCGGCGACGAAATGAGCGGCGAAGTGCAGGGCAGCTGGACAACCTACCAGCTACGCGGGATCTGGCGTCCCGAGGATATGGTCCTGCAATTGCTATGCCTTCCGGAAATCCGGATTTCCGAAGAAAAACGGGCGGTTGCGCAGGAACTCGTCACCATGGTCAACGAGCAGATGTGGCTCGGCCATTTCGATATCTGGTCGAACGGCGGCGTGCTTCTCTATCGCAATGGCACAATGCTAGGGGACGAGGGGCTACTGAGCCTCGGCCAGGCGCAATCGCTGGTCGAAATCGCGGTCGAGGAATGCGACCGGTTCTACCCGGCCTTCCAGTTCGTGCTGTGGGGAGACAAGAGCCCAGCGGATGCCTTGAAAGCGGCAATGGTGGATGCGGCTGGCGAAGCCTGAGGGGCGCTGGTGGCCGTTCGGCGTGCAAATGGTTGATTTCCATTAGTCAAACCGCGTCCGGTTTCGCTTGAAATCGGCGGGAATAATGCCGATATTCCCCCCAGAAGCGGGGTGAATTGTCTCCGCAATTGGGAGTTTTTGAAAATGGCCGATTGGAACGACACCGACCAGAGGCAGGCGACCTCGTCCGTGCCGCGCGCGGGTGATGCCGTATCCCGCCAGACCACTTTCGACGCTGGCCTGCGCCAGCACATGCTGTCGATCTACAACATGATGGCTTCGGGCGTGCTGCTGACCGGCATCGTCGCCCTGCTGTTCGTCAACACCGGACTGTTCGAAGCGGCCTATCAGGTCATTCAGACGCCGCGCGGTGCTGCGGTTCAGCCGACCATGCTTGGCTGGATCATCTCGCTTTCGCCGCTCGCCTTCATCCTGGTGCTGAGCTTCGGCGGGGTACAGCGGTTCAGCAAGACCACGCTGCAAGTCTTCTTCTGGAGCTTCGCGGTGCTGTTCGGCATGTCGATGTCGACGATTTTCGCCACCTACACCGGTGAATCGATCGCTTCGGCTTTCTTCGCTTCGGCCGCCGCCTTCGCAGGCCTGAGCCTGTTCGGCTACACCACCAAGAAGAACCTTTCGGGTTGGGGCAGCTTCCTGCTTATGGGCCTGATCGGCATCATCGTTGCGATGCTGCTCAACGCGTTCTTCTTCCAGTCGGGCGCGATGGGCCTCGTGATCAACATCCTCGGCGTACTGATCTTCGCGGGCTTCACCGCCTACGACACGCAGCGCCTGAAGAATGAATATCACTATGTCCGCGGCACCGAATATGCGGGCAAGGCGATCGTGATGGGCGCACTCAGCCTCTATCTCGACTTCATCAACCTGTTCATGTTCCTGCTGCAGTTCCTCGGCAGCCGGGAATAATCCCAACCACCGACCGCAACAGCGAGTCGTTTGATCGTGCCCGGGGCGTAACTTGCGCCCCGGGCATTTTCTTTGCCCGCTCAAGGGGGTAGGAGAGCGAAACGCTTCATCGCGGGTCAATCAAGACGCGTTCATGGTGAAGACAGAAAATTCCTTGAGGAGGGTACGCGCGCCGTGAGCCGCAATTCGCACATCACCATTCGCTTCGCCGCCATCGCTGGCGGCTTGCTCGCTCTTTCGGCCTGCGCCACACCGCCTCCTCCTCCCCCACCGCCGCCGCCCCCGCCGCCGCCTGCGCAGGTCGTGATCCCGCCGCGCCCGGTTCCGCCGATGGGTGCGACAACGGGCATGACCATTCCGCTGGTTGCTGCCGATGGCGTGCGCCAGACGGTCAATGCAAACCTGACCCCGGCACAGACCGTGTGGAACCTGCGCTCGGCCCTCAATGTCGCGGCGCTCAACTGCCCCGAACCGCAAGCGACCATGTTGGTCGACAACTACGGAGCCTTCCTGAAACGTAATGCGCGCCAGCTTTCGGCGACCAACCGTGCCTTGCAGGGGGAATTCCGCCAGAAGTACGGTGCGACCTACCGCGACGTGCAGGATTCCTACATGACGCAGGTCTACAACTATTTCGCCCTGCCGCCCGCCATGGGCAATTTCTGCGAAGCCGCGCTGGCTGTGAGCCGCGATGCGCTGACCGCAGAGGTCGGAACGCTCGATAGCTTCGCCGCCGTCGCCCTCCCGAGGATCGAGAGCGTCTTCAACGATTTCTACCGCGCCTACGAACAGTATCGCGTGAACCTTGCTGCGTGGGATTCGCAGTATGGTCCGCCCACTGTCACCACGACCGTGCAGGGTTACACCAACCCGCTTAGCCCGGATGTCGACATCGCACCGGGGGAAACCGTGGTGAATTCCATGCCCGCAACGGCACCCGTTACCGTGGCCAGCGAAACGCAGGCTCCGGTGGACCTGCCGCCTGCCGCCGGTGTCCAGCCCGTGATCGTCGCGACGCAGGATGACGCAACCGGAGAGACGGTGTCGACGCTGCCCACCGAAGGTCCGATTTTCCAGTCGGGTGAAGTGGTCCAGGGCCAAGTGCAGGCCGGGCCGGACGACACGCCCGATCCGCAACGCTGAGCTTGCCTAAACCGGAGCGTACTCCGGAAAATTGAGCGCGCAGGCGGCCAGCATCTTGCCGGTCGCCTCGCGATCCGCAACGTCCAGCCCGGGTGGTGGCTCCTGCATCTTGGCAGGCGGCGGGAATGTGCCATAGCCTGCGAGCAGCGCATGCCAGCTCATCGGAGCGTAGGGTGCTGCGGGGCCGTAGGCCTTGGCATTCGCCTCCTCGATCGAGCCGTGCGTGAACCAGGCCGTCATCATCGCCTTGAGATTGTCCGATAGCGACTGGTTGGTGGCATTCTCGCGCCAATAGTCCGTGTCGGTCCGCTGGTTCATGCGATAGTGCGCCACGATATAGTCGCGAATACCTTCGTAACGCGCGGCGATCCTTTGGTTGAAAGTCGCGCGGTGGGCGTCGGTAAATCCGCCGCTTTCGTATGCCTTCGCAAAATCGAGCGCGGTCGCGATGACGATATGGAGAGCGGTTGCCTCCAGCGGCTCGATGAATCCTTGCGAGAGCCCGGTGGCGAGGCAATTGCGGACCCAGCTGTTCTCGAGCCGTCCGACCTTCATCTTGAGGAAACGCGGCTGCGCTTCGTCTGCGGCTACCCCCAGCGCGCTAGCCAGCTCTGCGGCGGCGTCGTCATCGCTGATGTACCGCGACGAATAGACATATCCATTGCCCACCCGCGAGGTGAGCGGGATCGACCAGCGCCAGCCTGCGCTCATCGCATTGCTCTCGGTCTGCGGGACGATCGGCCCGGCGTGGGATGTCGGCATCACAACCGCGCGATCGTTGAAAAGGTTTTCTGCGAACGGGAGGAACCGCGCATCGAGTTTTTGCTGTGCGAGCAGTGCTGCAAAGCCGGAGCAATCGACGAACAGGTCGCCCTCAATCCGCTCCCCTCCTTCGCAAAGCAGCGCTGCGATATCGCCGCTCTGATCAAGCTCCACATCTTCGACCTTAAGCGGACGATGTGTGACACCGCGGGGGACCGCCCATTCGCGCAGGAAAGCGCCAAGCTTGTGGGCATCGAAATGGTAGCCGTAGCTTTGCGGGAAGGGGAAATTCGCTTGCGGCACCGGGCCGCGACCCGACTTGGCGAGATGCGTAGCCAGGAACCAGTCGTCCGGATGCGCGGGCACCTCTATGCCCCGGCGGCGCAGGCCGCAGTTCTTGACGAAGCCCGGCTCGGTATGAAGGTCGACCGGGCCGGGGAAGGGGTGGAAATAGCTCTCGCAACCCTCGCGCTCGCTCCAGCCGGTGAAGCGGATACCAAGCTTGAAGGTGGCATCGCAGGCCGCCATCCACTCGGCTTCTTCAATGCCGAGGTGGTCGAAGAACGCTTTCAGTTGCGGCGTGGAGCCTTCGCCGACACCGATGATCCCTATCGCGGGACTTTCGACGACCGTGACGCTGCCACCGCGTGCGGCCCACTCGTGGTGCAGCAGGCAGGCGGTGATCCACCCTGCGCTGCCGCCGCCGAGGACTACGACGCGAGGAGCGGAGCCTGTGCTCACCCCTGCGGCACGAACTCGATCGCGAAGCCGCCTGCGGGCGCAAGGCGAAGATCGAGCGTCTGGTCGGCGGTTACGGTCATGGTCTCGACATCCATCGCATGGCGATCCGCGCCAAGTCCATCGGCATTCGTGCCATCGCGCCAGATCGTTGCGGCATAGGATTTGCGAGGATCGAGGAAAGACAGCGGGACCGAGGCGACGCGCTCTTCTGCATCGGTGACCGCGCCGACATACCAGTTCAGCGTATCGCGATCGCGGCGGGCGATGACGGCGTATTGGCCAACCTTGCCGTCGACAAGCAGGCTCTCTGCCCAGTCGGCCGGAACGCGTTTCACGAAGTCGAGAGCGCGAGGATATTTCGCCAGGTTTTCTGGCAGGTCCGCGACCATCTGTATCGGCGAATAGATCGCGACATAGAATGCCAGCTGGCGCGCAAGGGTACTCGGCAGGTCGGGAGCGGTCGCGCCGCGCCCTTCGAGCGAGAATACGCCCGGCGTATAGTCCATCGGACCAGACAGCATCCGCGTGAAGATGAGTTCGGGCACGTGACCCGGATCGTTCTTCGGAACCGCCCATGCATCGTATTCCGCCCCGCGTGCGCCCTCGCGGCTGACCCAGTTGGGATAGGTGCGGCGTAGGCCGGTGTCCTTGACCGGTTCATGCGGGTTCATGGCGACGTTGTGCTCGGCCGCCTCCTTCACGACCTTCAGGTGATGGCGGACCATCTCCTGCCCGTCGTGCCACACGAAGGTCTCGCCCATGCCGCCTTCACCTGCAGGCGCGATGATGCCGCCCGCATCGGCGACATAGCCGCTCTTCACCGCATCGATGCCCAGGCTTTCGTAGAAGGCCATCGCGTCTTCGAGCTGTTCTTCGTAGACCTTGATGTTGCCGCCCGTTTCATGGTGGCCGATGATGCGCACGCCCTTTTCTTCGGCATAGCGCGCCACCTCCACGATATCGAAATCGGGATAGGCGGTGGTGAAGTCGAATTCGCGGCCATTGCCGAACCAGGTGCCGTCCCAGCCCAGGTTCCAGCCTTCGATCAGGACGCCGCGAAAGCCGTGTTCGGCGGCGAAATCGATGTGCCGCTTGGCGTTTTCCGTGGTCGCGCCGTGCTTCTCACCGCTTGCCCAGCTGCTGTCATCGAGGTGCATTTCCCACCAGATGCCGATGTATTTGTGCGGCGTGAACCAGCTCACATCGCCGAGCTTGTTGGGCTCGTTGAGGTTGAGGATGATATTGCTCTCGAACAGGCCCTTGGGGCCACCCGCGATCTGGATCGTGCGCCACGGCGTGGTGAAGGCGCCTTCGCGGATTACCTTGGGACCGCGCGGCGACGGCGCCAGCTGGGCGCGGAAACGCGTGTCGTCCACGCGGCGCAGCCACATGCCCGAATAGTCGACCAGCGCCGCCTCGTGGAAAGAGAGGTGCAGGCCGTTGTCGAGGACCATCGTCACCGGCGTATGCACGGTCGAAAGCGCGCTAACCGGGGTCTTCGAATAGAGATATTCATAGCGATTCCAGTCGCCTGCGGGGATTGACCATGCCGTGCCCTCGGCGGCGATGTTGAACTCGGTCAGTTCCTCCGCGATGCGATAGACGGGCTGGCGCTCCGTCTCCGGAAATTCGACGCGGAAGCCCAGGCCATCGTCGAACACACGCATGCGCACGGTAATCTCGCGCGCGTCCTCATCGCGCTGGCGGAAGGTGAGGGCCAGTTCGTTGTGAATGTCCTGCACCCACTGGCGCTCGCCCCAGGGTTGCTCCCAGGTGCTGGCGTGGCTTTCCTCGCGAAAGGCGACCACTTCGAAATTGCGGCGCATCGGGTCCGCGTCGGTGAAGGCGAAGCCGAGGTTCGACTTGGCGATGACCGGCACGCCGTCGCGCGTGACTTCGTAATAGGGAATGCCTTCGCCGTCCGCGTCGAGCGTTACTGCGATGCGCCCGTCGGGCGACGTGACCGTTTCCGCCTGCGCCGCAGCGATCGGCAGGAGCGAGGCACCGATGAAGAGGGCGATATGGCGGATCATGTGTCGGTCTCCAGGATGATGGCGGCGAAGGGGGGGAGGGCGTTCGGCTCCGCGCCGTTGATCGCAAGCAGCGTGCGGCCTTCGCAATCCTCGCAAAGTACCGGCTTGTTGCCGAGATTGAAGCGGCAGCGCAGGCGCTGGCCGCCGGCTTCGCGCACCAGTTCCAGCAGGTCGCCGTCGTGATTACATTGCACCACGCGGCCGTGGTGCAGGGCCGGGTTCGCCTTGCGCAGGGCAATCGCCTGCTTGGTGAATTCGAGCGAGGAGTTCGCATCGCCGTGCTGCGCAGCGACCGAGCGGGGACGGTTGTCGTCGCCAACCGGGAGCCATGGCGCGGTGCTGCCGAAGCCGGCGCATTCGCTATCGTCCCATGGCATGGGGGTGCGCGCACCGTCGCGGCTCAGCGTCAGCGGCCAGTTCGCGATGGCCTCCGGATCATGCAGCTGGTCAAAGGGGATATCGACCTGTGTCAGGCCCAGTTCTTCGCCGTAATAGAGGATCGCATTGCCGCGCAGGCTCATCAGCAGCAGCGTCTTGAGGCGCGCGAAGACATCTCTGTTTTCCGGCTCGCACCACCGGCTAAGCGCACGCGGCGCATCGTGGTTTTCGAACGCCCAGCTCGGCCAGCCGACGCCCGGCTCTTCCGGCCATTCGGCGAGGGCGGAACAGACCAGCTGCGGGGTCAGCGCGTCGGCATAGAGGAAGTTGAACCCGTAAGCGGAGTTGAGGTGCGTTTCACCTTCGGTAAAGGCTTTCATCTCGCGCACGGCATCGTCGCCGCCGACTTCGGCGACGGTGAAGATCCCGTCGAATTCGTCGGTCAGCGCGCGGATCCGCTCGATGAAGGCGGGGATGTCCGCATGGCTCTGGTTATAGGTCTTGAGCTGGAAGTCGAATGGCCGGGTGCGCTGCTTGTCCGTCGGCGGGGCGGGCGGATTGTCGCGCAATTGCGGGTCGTGCATCGCAAAGTTGAGTGCATCGATGCGGAAGCCGTCCACGCCTCGCTCGAGCCAGAACCGCATGACATCCAGAACCGCCTGCTGCGCTTCGCGGTTGTGCAGGTTGAGCTGCGGCTGGCTCGATAGGAAATTGTGCAGGTAATACTGTCCGCGCCGCGCGTCCCAGGTCCACGCCGGACCGCCAAAGACCGATTGCCAGTTCGACGGCGGCGAGCCGTCGGGCTTGGCATCGGCCCAGACATACCAGTCGGCCCTGGGGTTATCGCGGCTGGAGCGGCTTTCGCTGAACCAGTCATGCTCGTCCGAAGTGTGCGAATAGACCTGGTCGATCAGTACCTTGAGCCCCAGTTCATGGGACCTTGCGATCACTGCGTCGAAGTCTTCCAGCGTGCCGAAGATCGGGTCGACATCGCAATAATCCGATACGTCGTAGCCGAAATCCTTCATCGGCGATTTGAAGAAAGGCGAGATCCAGATCGCATCCGCGCCAAGTTCGGCAATGTGCGGCAAGCGCTGCGTGATACCCGGCAGATCGCCGATGCCATCGCCATTCGAATCCATGAAGCTGCGCGGATAGATCTGGTAGATCACCGCACCCTTCCACCAAGGCTGCTTACCACTCATTCGGCAGTCTCCGCGACGCGGCACACGGCCCAGCCGAATGCGGGTAGCGAGAATGCCGCGCTGCCTGGTGCTGTGACGCCAGCGGGGCAGGCCCCGGCTAGCTGCTCGAACGAGCGGGCGTCGTAGCCCAGCGTCACATTTGCCTGCTGCGCCTCGCCGCTGGTATTGAACACGGCAAGGTATTCCTGCCCGTCATCGGGATCGAAACGGCTCACTGCAAATATGCCGGGTTCCTGGCCGTAGTGACGGATCACCTGCTTCCCGCGCAGCAATGCCGGGTGCGCGCGGCGCATTTGCGAGAATTCGGCGATCAGGCGGAAGAGCGGGTGGCTCTCGTCGAAATTGCTGTCCGCAGTGGTGGCATCGGTCCCGATCAGGACGTTGTCGTTGTAGCTGTCCGTCCGGCTGGGGAACATGTCCTCGCGCGCGGCCTGATCGTTGCCATCGCCGACGAAACCCTGTTCCGCACCGTAATAGATGACGGGCGATCCGCGCAGCGTCAGCAGCATCGCATGGGCGAGCTTCGTCCGCGCGAGCATTTCTCCGTTCGAGATATCCGGATTGTCCCACCGCAGCATGGTGGTGAAGCGGCCCATGTCGTGATTGCCGAGAAATGTCGGCATGGCCAATGCGGCCTCTTCCCCACCTTCATACAGCACATCGCCATCGAACAGTTCGTTGAGGATGTAAGTGCCCTTGTTCTGGCTCACCACCTCGCGAATGCCCTGCTGGAAGGCGAAGTCGAGCACGGCGGGAAACCCGTCGCGGCGCGTGTATTGCGCAATGTAGCCGTTGTCGTGGTCGTCGCGGTAGACCTCGCCGAAGATATGGAAGTTCGGGATGCCGCTTTCGCGTGCTGCCTCCAACATGGCGGGCACGAAGGTCTGCCAGAACTCCGGATTGACGTGGCGCGCGGTATCGATGCGGAAGCCGTCGATGCCGGTGCTGCGGATCCAGTCCGCATAGATATCTACCATGCCTTCCAGCACGCGGGGGTGTTCGGTGAAGAGATCGTCCAGCCCGACAAAATCGCCGAAGCGGCTGCTTTCGCCGGTAAAGGTCGTGTCGCCGCGATTGTGGTAATAGATCGGATCGTTGAGCCAGGCGGGGACCTTCACGTCGCGCTCCGCCTCGGGGACGACGGGGGAATAGGCGTAATCGGGATTGCGCAGCCTGGCGAAATTCGCGTCTCTGCGGTCCTCGTGACCCATGAAGCCGGGGTTGATCGCTTCTCCGGTGACCGGTCCGCGCGTCGAATAGGGATAATCGCCGAGACTGCGATAGGCATATCCGGTCTCGTCGCCCTCGGCGTAGCGGATCACGTCTGCGGTGTGGTTGGTGATGATGTCCATGTAGACCTTCATCCCGCGCGCATGGGCGGCATCGACGAAGGTCTTGAACTCCTCGCGCGTACCGAAATGTCCGTCCGGACGCGTGAAGTCGGTGACCCAATATCCGTGATAGCCCGCGCTCTCGTCCCCTTCCGGACCCTGGACGGGCTTGTTCTGGAAGATGGGCGCGAACCAGATTGCCGTGACGCCGAGGTTTTCCAGATAGTCGAGACGCTGCGTCAGACCCTTCAGGTCACCGCCGTGGAAGAAGCCCTTGTGCGACGGGTCGAAGCCCGTCTCCAGCTTGCCGCCGGTAAAATCGCCGAGGTCATTGGAAGTGTCGCCGTTCTCGAAGCGATCCGGCAGGACGAAATAGACGATTTCCTCGCTCGGCAGGCGATCGCGGAAGCTCTGTTCGGCTGCGACAGGCGTGCTTTCCAGCGAGGTTTGGGCGCTGGCGCATGATGCGAGGCCGAGGGCGAGAAGCGGGAGTGTCAGGCGGATCATGCGGAAGCTTCCTGCTGGGGAGAGAGGTTGGCGAAGCGGGTTAGGAAATCGCCATGCGAGGGCATTTGCCGCGCTTCTTCGACGAGCGCTGCTTCGGTTCCGTCGAGCAGCTTGCGCAAATCGTCCTCGCTCAGCGCGTCGGCGAGGCGGTTGTAGTCGCGCGCCTCCACGCCTTGTCCGGCGAGAACCTGGAACCAGCCCACCTCGGTGAACAGTTCCTCGTGTTCGCGGTGGATGAAACCGGTGGCGCGCCAGTTTTCCAGCTTCGCCTCCAGCGTGTCCGGCAAACTCATGTGTCGGACTGCGTCCCAGAAGGGCTCGCCCTCGCGCTCGTTGGCCGAGTAGTGCAGGACGAGAAAATCGCGGATGCGCGTCCATTCGAACTGCGCCTGATCGTTGAACCAGTCGACAATCGCGGGGTCGGGCGTCTTGCCCGGCAAGACCGAAAGGAACCGGCTGACCGCGCTTTGCACGAGATGGATGCTGGTCGACTCAAGCGGCTCCATGAAGCCTGCTGCCAGACCTAGCGCGAGGCAGTTGCCGTGCCAGTGCTTGCGGCGCTTCCCGGTCGTGAAGCGGATCGGCTTGGGATCGGCCTGCGGCGAGCCGTCGAGATTGCCGAGGAGCAAGCGGACCGCTTCGTCATCGTCGAGGTGCGATGAGGAATAAACCAGCCCGTTGCCGATGCGATGCTGCAGCGGGATGCGCCATTGCCACCCGGCCCTATGCGCGATGGAGCGTGTGTAGGGCGTGAAGTCGCCGCCATTCTCGCACGGGACGGCCATCGCGCGGTCGCAGGGCAGGAAGCGGGACCAGTCGTCGAAACCGGTCTCCATTGCCTGCTCGATAAGCAGGCCGCGAAATCCGGTGCAGTCGATGAAGAAATCGGCCTCGATCCGGCGGTCATCGCCCAGATCCAGCGCGGCGATGGTTCCGCTTTCACCATTCTGTTCGACACGCGCGATGGTGCCTTCGACACGCGTAACGCCGCGCTGTTCGGAATATCTGCGCAAGTAGGCGGCATAGAGACCGGCGTCGAAATGATAGGCATAGGGCATTGCGGGCGAATGCGCGGTGCGCGGGCCACGACGCATCTTGAGCGCGCGCGCCGCCATCTCGTTCAGCGAGTAATTGGCCAGCGGTTTTGCCCAACCCGCCTGTTTCGCGCGCAGCCAGTAATGATGGAACGGGACCAAGCCGTGCGCGCGGCCGACAGGTCCGAAAGCGTGCATGTAGGCCTCGCCCTCACGCCGCCAGCCATCGAACTCGATGCCCAGCTTGAAGGTCGCCCTGGTTTCACGCAGGAATTCGGCTTCGTCGAGGCCGAGGGCATTATTGAGCAGGTGGATCTGCGGGATCGTGGCTTCGCCCACGCCGACGGTTCCGATTTCTGCGCTTTCTATTAGCGTAACCCGGTGCGTGGCGGGCAGGAACCGCGCCAGCAGCGCGGCCGCCATCCAGCCAGCGGTCCCGCCGCCGGCAATGCAGATATCGAAGGTTTCCTGGTCGGTCACGAGCTCACCCTATGGGAGCCTGCCGGGATTGCCATCCTTGGGCGGACAACTTTCCCGGCAGGCTGGGAGGCCGGACGGTGGAAGTGCTTGCGCATATCCGCCGCCCGACCGGAGGAGCCTTAGAACTTGTAGGTAAACCCGGCGAGGAAGCGACGACCGTATTCCTGGTAGTCGATCACCGCCCGCGGTTCCGGCACATCGAATTGCGACACGAAGGGCTCGTTCGTAAGGTTCTGGCCCTGGACGTAGATCGACAGGCCTTCGAGCGCGCTACCCGGCTGGAATTCGTAACCGATCTGGGCATCCACGATGGTTTCGGCACGAGCCAGGCGGCGCGTGATGTTGCCACCGAAGCCGGTGAAGTCCGCGAGGAATTCGGAGCGATAACGCACACTACCGCGAGCGCTAAACCCGTTGAGATCGTAGTAGAGCGTGCCGTTGGCCACCCACTTCGAATAGCCCGGGATCTGGTCCACATTGCCCTGGGCATTCTCGACTTCGGTCTTGGTGTAGCCGACGCCGCCGGTCGCACCGAAGCCCTGAAGGCCCGAAACGAAGGCATCGAACGGGACGGTCGCAGAAAGTTCAGCACCGTAGAAATTGCCGCCTCCGGTATTCACTTCAGAGCGCAGCAGGCCGATCGTCGTGGCGGGCGGGTTGCCTGCCGGAAGCGGGAAGGCGCTGTAATCGAAGACCTGGACGTCGCCGTCGATGTAGCTGACCAGATCCTTGTAGAATAGCTGGGCCGCAACCACGCCGGCACCGCCTGCGAAGTACTTTTCGATGTTAAAGTCGACCGCGTTCGCACGATACGGGCGCAGCACCGGGTTGCCGCCGCCGCCGTCGATGTACGGGTACTGGCCCGTCGGGCTCTGGCCGTTGTTGGTTTCGACGAGGCCGTAGCCGATCGCGACGCGAAGATCGTCGAGTTGCGGACGCTGGATCTGGCGGCTGGCCGCCAGGCGGAATACCCATCCGCTATCGAAACGCAGCGACAGGTTGGCGCTGGGCAGGATGTCCCAGTAATTGTCGCCGAGCGACAGATCGACGCGCTCCTGGCCGCCGTCACCGTCGAGATCGACGAAAGCGACGCCAGTCGAGTTCTGCTCGGTGTTTACGGCCTGGACGCCGAAATTACCGGTCAGCTCGCCCGCGCCGAGGTCCTGCTGGACGTCGAACTGGAGGTAGGCGGTCATCAGCTTTTCGGTGATGCCGTATGCCTTGGCCGGAATATCGTTGCTGGGGTTCTCTTCGAGTATCAGCGTTCCGTCCGCGATCAGGTCGCGTACATCGTAGCTGACGATCGGGCCGAGGCCCAGATAGCCGAGGTCGGTCGGCCGCAGCAGCGCGCTGCTCGGGATTGCGAGTTCGGTCGCGCCGCCCGACGGCATGACGAAGAATTCGTCCGGCGTCAGGCTCTTGCTGCGATCGGTGTAGGACAGGCCGAAGTTCGCCTTGGAGATGAAGCCCTCAAGTTCCTTCGCAACGCCGAGGCGGTACTGGAACAGTTGGTCTTCGATGATGCGGTTGTTGTAGTAACCGGCCTGGACGCGGCTGCCCCCCCAACCAAGCGGGTCGGTCAGCACGATCTGGTTGGGATCGCTGTAGTCGAGCGTCGGCTGGAAGCTGGTACCCTCGGTGTCCGAGAAGAACTGGATCGTGTCGGTGGCGCCGACACCCGCGTTGTAGCCGGTGCCCGAATAGCTCTCGATGCTCAGCTCGTTCCGGTCGGTGCGCGAATAGCCGAAGTCGAAGAAAGCGCTCCAGCCATCGTCACCTTCGTAATCGAGGTTGATGCCGCCCGAATAAAGGTCTGCCTTGCGCTGGAAGACGTCGTTACGGACGACGCCTTCGACATTTTCGAAGGTGCCCTGTTCGGCGAACCCGCCGAAGGGGCCGTCGACGACTGTCGCGGTGCTCGGGTCGAAAGTGGTGCCGAACGCACCGAAGCCGAGCGGCAGTTCTATACCGCGCTTCGACTGGTCATCGTCGAAGTTCGAATAGAATCCGTCGAGCGTGACCATCAGCGTCGGCGAAGCCTGCCATTGCAGCGTGCCGTTCACGCCGATGCGGGTCAGCTGGGTGGAAGTGACGAAGCTCTTGTTGCCGCCGATGACGAAGGGGCTGCCCGGTTCGCCGTTCCCGGCATAACCCCAGGCGTTGAATTCCTGCAGCTGGTAAGGCTCGTCCGTGTAGGCGGCCGACAGCGCGATACCGAGCGTGTCGTCGGCGAACTGGTCGACGTAGGTCGCATTGGCGCGATAGCCGAATTCCTTGGAGCCGGCGTTCAGAGCGCCCAGATCGGCATAGGAACCCTTGGCACCGATAGCGAAGATCTGCTCACCCGTTTCGAGCGGGCGGATGGTGCGCACGTCGATCGTCCCGACGAGGCCCTGGCCGACGAGGCTTGCCGACGGGCTCTTGTAGACGAGAACTTGGTTCACGACTTCGGAGGGATACTGGTCGAATTCGACGGCACGGTTGTCACCGGTCGACGTCTGCTCGCGGCCGTTGAGGAGCGTTTGCGAGAAGTCGGGGCCGAGGCCGCGAATGGCGATGACGTTGGCGCGGCCGTTGAGGCGCTGCGACGTCACACCGGGCAGGCGGGCGATCGATTCACCGATCGAATCGTCGGGCAGCTTGCCGATGTCTTCGGCAGTCACCGATTCGAGGATGAGGTCGCTGTTGCGCTTCTGGGCGACCGCAGTGGCAAGCGCTTCGCGAAAGCCGCTGACGATGATGACGTTCTCTTCGTCGGCTTCGTCGACCGGCTGGCCTTCTTCTTCCTGGACGGTGGTTGCCGGCTGCGTGTCCTGTGCAGCGGCGATCGACGGATACATGCCGCCGACCAGTGCCAGTGCCAGAACCGGAACGCTGCTGGTCCCGGCAAGATGCTTGCGAAATGCCATTTCTGTGCTCTCCCAGATGGCCGTCCTGTTATCTCTGCCAGGTCCGGCTCGAATACCCCACAGGCGGCGGAACACCGGCCTGTATGCGGCTATCGATAGGTCCGGGCGGGGGTCTGGCGGAAGACAGCATACGTATACGCATACTGCCGCCGGACCTTCGAGGTGCGGAAATGTCACAGCCGTATCAGGGCAGATTCTGGCGGAGATTGGCAGTTTTGCCGGATAGTCCTATGGTCGGGCCATGGGCAGGTTTTCCTGCCCGGAGGAGAGAGATGGGACGCAAGCCGACTGGTCGCCCGACCAGTTTCGACATCGCCTATGCCGCCGGCGTTTCGCAGCCGACCGTCAGCCGTGCGCTGCGCGGCGATCGCTCGGTGAGCGAGCAGACGCGCCAGAAGATCCAGCAGATCGCGCGCGATCTCAACTACACGGTCGACAAGAACGCGTCATCACTCCGCTCTCAGCGCTCCAACACGATCGCCTTGCTGTTCTTCGAGGACCCCACGCCCGACGAAAGCATGATAAATCCCTTCTTCCTCGCCATGCTCGGTTCGATCACGCGGGCCTGCGCGGACAGGGGGCTCGACCTGCTGATTTCCTTCCAGCGCATGGAGGACGACTGGCACGTCAAATACCAGGACAGCCACCGGGCGGACGGCCTGATCCTGCTCGGTTATGGCGATTACACGACCTACACGCCAAAACTGGAAAAGCTCGTGGCGCAAGGCACGCACTTCGCGCGCTGGGGGTCGGTCAGCCTTGATTCCAGCGGCGCTACGGTTGGCACCGACAATGTGGACGCAGGCCGCAAGGTCGGCGAGCATCTCGTCGGTATCGGCAAGCGCAATATCGCCTTTCTGGGAGAGGCGGATGAAACCTGTCCCGAATTCCTCGGTCGCTACACGGGCCTGTGCAAGGTGATGGAGGAGGCAGGACTTGCTGCGCCGCCGCGCTTCGATGCGATCACGACCGAAGAGGCGGGCTACGCAGCGGCCAAGGCGCTTCTGTCCGGCGGCCAGCCCTGCGATGCGATCTTCGCCGCAAGCGACCTTATCGCGATCGGGGCCATGCGCGCGATTGCGGAAGCCGGCAAGCGTGTGCCCCACGACATCGCCGTCGTGGGCTTCGACGATATTCCTGCAGCCAGCCTGACGACCCCTCCGCTGACGACCGTAATACAGGACGTCAAAGGCGCAGGCGAAACGCTGGTTGAGGCCCTCCTTGCCCAGATCGACGAGCGCGAAGTCAAACCGCGCAAGCTGCCGGGCGAGCTGGTGATCCGGGGCAGCACCACGCAAAACTGACGCGCTACGTATTCGTATACGTGTTTGCGAAAGGGCTTACTTCGTGCGAGCCATCGCATCGTGACCGGGCACCAAGCCCGGCCGGGGAGAGGATTGTACGATGGCGACTTCGGCCGCACCACTACCGACGCGCAAGCCGCAGATGGGCTGGGGACAGCTCGCCAATATCAGCTTCGGCTTCTTCGGCATCCAGATCGGGTTCGTTCTTCAGAACTCCAACATGAGCCGGATTTTCCAGACCGTCGGGGCATCGCTCGACGATCTACCCGCGCTGTGGGTCGCCGCGCCGCTCACCGGCCTGATCGTACAACCGATCATCGGCCACCTGTCGGACAAGACCTGGAACCGTTTCGGGCGTCGGCGGCCCTATTTCATGACCGGCGCGATCCTGGCTGCGCTGTCGTTGCTGCTCATGCCGCTCGCGCCTGCCTTCGGCGCGCCGCTGCTGTTTGCGGCGGCCTTGCTGTGGGTGCTCGACGCCAGCCTCAACATCTCGATGGAGCCCTTCCGCGCGTTTGTCGGCGACATGCTGGACAAGTCGCAACATGCCACGGGCTATGCGGTGCAGACGGCGTTTATCGGGGCGGGCGCGGTGGTCGCGGCCATCTTCCCATGGCTGCTCGAGCAATTCGGCGTCAGCAATGTCGCACCGGCGGGCGAGATCCCCGATACCGTCAGGTGGAGCTTCTGGGCCGGTGCCGCCGCCCTCTTCGCGGCGATCGGGTGGACCGTCGTTTCGACGAAGGAATACAGCCCTGAGGAAATGGCCGCATTCGAGGCCGAGCGCGAGGTCGAAGCAGGCCAGAGCGTGCGTGCCCTGGCTGCGAAAACCTACACCTCGGCAGCCCTTTGGCTGGTCGCTGGCGTAGCGGTCATTTTTGCGGTCTCGCCGCTCGGTCTGGAGAAGGAAATCCTCCTGCTGGGAGGCTTGCTCGTCGCGTATGGCCTGCTCAGCGCGATCGGTATCTCGATGGCCAAGCAGGGCAAGCACGCGAATATGCTGTCCAGCATCGTCGGCGATTTTTCCGGCATGCCGGACACGATGAAAAAGCTGGCCGTGGTCCAGTTTTTCAGCTGGTCGTCCCTTTTCATCATGTGGATCTATTCCGGACCGATCGTCTCGCAATATTTCTACGGTAGTGCCGATCCGACCACCGTGGCCTATAACGAGGGCGCGAACTGGTGGAACCTGATTTACACCGTGCAGAACGCCGTGGCGGCGGTTGCGGCGCTGGCCGTCCTGCCGCTGCTGTCCAAGCGTATCGGCAAAGCACGCACGCATATGACCTGTCTGCTTTTGGGCGCGCTCGGTTTCCTCGGCTATTTCTTCCTGCGCGATCCCAACCTGCTGATCGTTTGCGAAGTCCTGAAGGGGATCGCCTGGGCGTCGATCCTTGCCATGCCCTATGCCATCCTCGCCAACAGCCTGCCGCAGGCCAAGCTCGGCATCTACATGGGGCTGTTCAACATCTTCATCGTGGTGCCGCAATTGCTGGTGGCGACGGTCATGGGCAGCGTGATGAACGCTTTCTTCCCGGCCGATCCGATCTGGACGATGCTGTTCGCCGCTGCGAGTTGGACGGTGGCGGCACTCGCCATGCTTAGGGTGTCCGTGCCCGGGGAGAGCGCCGATGCGTAAGCTCATTCTCGGAGCAGCCGCAGCAGCTCTCGTCGCAGGCGGCGCCTATGCGATGTCGGGCACGCCCGAGGAGCCTGCCGGCGATACATGGGAGGCGCGAGAGACCGTCACGATCGAGCATCCCGAATGGTCGCGCGATGCGGTCCTGTACCAGATCAATACCCGCCATTTCACCGAGGAAGGCACCTTCGCCGCAGCGCAGGAGCAGTTGCCGCGCCTGAAGGAACTGGGCGTCGACATATTGTGGCTCATGCCGATTCACCCGATCGGGAAGGAGAACCGCAAGGGCACTCTGGGTAGCCCCTATTCGGTGCAGGACTATTACGCGGTGAACCCTGAATTCGGCAATGAAGAGGAATTCCGCGCCTTCGTCGATGCCGCACACGAACAGGGCTTCAAGGTGATCCTCGACCTCGTCGCCAATCACACGGCATGGGACAACGCGCTGCGCACTGAGCATCCCGACTGGTACGAGAAGACATGGGACGGCGATTTCCGCCCGACCCCGTGGTGGGACTGGTCCGACATCATCGATCTCGACTGGTCTCAGCCGGGCGTGCGCGAGCACGTGGGCGGGGCGATGGAATATTGGGTGCGCGAATTCGGCGTCGACGGATACCGCGCCGATGTGGCGGGATACGTCCCCCTCGATTTCTGGGAGACCGCCCGTGCCCGTCTCGAAGCGATCAAGCCCGTCTTCATGCTCGGCGAGGTCCAGCAGACTGCCTGGCACCACAAGGCCTTCGACGCGACCTATGCATGGGACTGGCACAACACCACCAAGAATGTGGCGCAGGGCAAGGGCAATGCGACCAGCTTCTATGGCTATTACGCCGAGAACGAGAGCCTGTGGCCGCGCTCCGCGATGCGCATGACTTACATAGAGAACCACGACAGCAATGCGTGGGAAGGCACGATGGAAGAGAATTACGGCGCCGCGCTCGAGGCGATGACCGCGTTGTCTTTCACCGGCGAAGGCTTGCCCCTGATCCATAACGGGATGGAAGCCTGCAATGCCAAGCGGCTCGAGTTTTTCGAGCGGGACCCGATCGACTGGCAGCAGGACCCGGCTTGTACGTACGGAGACCTGCTCGCTGACCTGATCGCCTTTCGCAAAGCCAATCCCGCTCTCGAAAACGGGCAATGGGGCGCGCGGATGCAACAGGTTGTGACCGACAAGCCGCAACAGTTGTTCGGTTGGGTGCGGCAAGAGGAAGGCAACAAGGTCGTCGGACTGTTCAACTTCTCCGGTTCGCCAGTGACGGCGACGCTTTCCGATGGGCTGGCTGCCGGGACCTACGATGAATTCCGCGGCGAGGAAGGGGTCGAGCTTGAAGCCGGCGCCGTCGTGGAATTGCCTGCGTGGGGATTTCGACTGCTGTCCTCGGGCGCGAATTAGGCGGTCCGGTCACTCTCGCCGTTTCCCGCTTGCAAACAATCCTATCCTGCACGCGACCAAATGGCGCTTGCGGGATCGCAGGGTTCTGGCCATCTCGGAGCCTCGCCGATAGAGAATTTGCAAAGTCCGGGCCCGACCGTCGATGACCCTTACCCACCTCCAGCGGCTCGAAGCCGAAAGCATCCACATCATGCGCGAAGTGGTGGCCGAGGCGGACAAACCCGTCATGCTTTATTCGATCGGCAAGGACAGCGCGGTGATGCTGCACCTGGCGAAAAAGGCTTTCTACCCGTCGCCGCCGCCCTTTCCGCTGCTTCACGTCGATACGACATGGAAGTTCAAGGACATGTACGAACTGCGCGAACGCAGCGCGCAGGATGCGGGCATGGAATTGCTCGTGCACCGCAATCCCGAGGCCGAGGAGATGGGTATCAACCCCTTCGACCACGGCCCGCTCCACACCGACATGTGGAAGACGCAGGGACTGAAGCAGGCGCTCGACAAATACGGTTTCGATGCGGCCTTCGGTGGGGCACGTCGCGACGAGGAAAAGAGCCGCGCGAAGGAGCGTATCTTCTCCTTCCGGACGGCCAGCCACGGCTGGGACCCCAAGAGCCAGCGCCCGGAGCTGTGGAACCTGTACAACGCCCGCAAGAAGAAGGGCGAGAGCATCCGCGTCTTCCCGCTCTCGAACTGGACCGAGCTCGACATCTGGCAGTACATCCATCTCGAAAACATCGAGATCGTGCCGCTCTATTATTCTGCCAAGCGTCCGACTTTCGAATACGAAGGTGGCCTGTTCATGGCCGACGATATCGAGCGGCTGGAACGCGTCATGGGCAAACGCCCCGAGATCACTGAACGTTCGATCCGTTTCCGCACGCTGGGCTGCTTCCCGTTGACCGGCGCGGTCGAGAGCGAAGCGGCGACACTGCCTGAAATCATCCAGGAGATGCTGCTGACGACCACGTCGGAGCGGCAGGGCCGGGTGATCGACAAGGATTCAGGTGACGCGTCGATGGAGAAGAAGAAGCAGGAGGGCTATTTCTGATGTCCTCCGATACTTACAAGACCGACGCCCTGATCGCCGAAGATATCGAGGCCTATCTCGACAAGCACCAGCATAAGACGATGCTGCGCTTCATCACCTGCGGCAGCGTGGACGATGGCAAGTCGACCCTGATCGGGCGCCTGCTCTACGATTCCAAGATGATCTTCGAGGACCAGCTTGCCGCGCTGGAAAGCGATAGCAAGCGTGTCGGCACGCAGGGTCAGGAAATCGATTTCGCGCTGCTGGTCGACGGTCTCGCCGCCGAGCGCGAGCAGGGCATCACCATCGATGTCGCCTATCGCTTTTTTGCGACCGAAAGCCGCAAGTTCATCGTCGCCGACTGCCCGGGCCACGAGCAGTACACGCGCAACATGGTGACCGGTGCATCGACCGCCGATCTCGCCTGCATTCTCATCGATGCGCGCAAGGGCGTGCTGGTCCAGACCAAGCGCCACAGCTTCCTGTGCCACCAGCTCGGCATCAAGAACCTCGTCCTCGCCGTGAACAAGATGGACCTGATCGATTACGATCAGGAAAAATACGACGCGATTATCGCCGAGTACGAAGAGTTCGCAAGGAGCATCGGCATCGAGAGCTTCACTGCGATTCCGATCTCGGGCCTTGCGGGCGACAATATCACCACGAGGTCGGACAATACCGCTTGGTACGATGGTCCCACGCTGATGGACCATCTTGAAGCGGTGGAGGTTCGTTCCGATGCGAACCTCGACAAGCCGTTCCGCATGCCGGTGCAGTGGGTCAATCGTCCGAACCTCGATTTTCGCGGGTTCTCCGGCCTGATATCGACGGGCAGCGTCAAACCGGGCGACCAGGTGCGTTCGCTCCCTTCGGGCAAAACCAGCACGGTCAAATCGGTCGTGACGATGGACGGCGAACTCGAACAGGGCGTTGCCGGCCAGTCTGTCACCATCACGCTCGAAGATGAAATCGACTGCTCGCGGGGCGATGTTCTGGCCGCTGCCGACAACCCGCCGGAAGTGGCCGACCAGTTCGAAAGCACCATCGTGTGGATGGACGAGGATCCGCTCGTCGTCGGGCGCGGCTACTGGATGAAGATCGGCACGCAGACGGTCAGCGTGACCGTTGCCGAGCCGAAATACGAGATCAACGTCAACACGATGCAGCACCTTGCTGCCAAGACACTCGAACTCAATGCAATCGGCGTGAGCGAGATCACCACCGACAAGCAGATCGTGTTCGAAGCCTATGCCGACAACCGCGCGCTCGGCGGCTTCATCCTTATCGACAAGATCACCAATCGCACCGTTGGCGCGGGCATGCTGCACTTCAGTCTGCGCCGCGCACAGAATGTGCACTGGCAGGCGACCGACATTACGCGTGACGATCACGCGGCGATGAAGAACCAGCGTCCCCGCGTGCTGTGGTTCACCGGCCTGTCCGGCTCGGGCAAATCGACCATCGCCAACGAGGTCGAGAAGAAGCTGGCGCTGATGAATCGCCACACCTTCCTGCTCGACGGCGACAATGTCCGCCACGGTCTCAACAAGGACCTCGGCTTTACCGAAAGCGACCGGATCGAAAACATCCGCCGCATCGGCGAAGTGGCCAAGCTGATGACCGATGCAGGGCTGATCGTGCTTACCGCTTTCATCAGCCCGTTCCGCGCCGACCGCCAGCTGGTCCGCGACATGATGGGCGAGGGCGAGTTCATCGAGATCCACGTCGACACTCCGCTCGAAGTGGCGGAGGCACGCGACGTGAAGGGCCTCTACAAGAAGGCGCGCGAGGGCAAGCTCAAGAACTTCACCGGCATCGACAGTCCCTACGAGGAACCGGAAGAGCCCGAAATCCGCGTCAACACGGTAGCGATGAGCCCCGAGGAAGCCGCGGATTACGTGATTTCGAAGATCCTGCCGCTGAAGTGATCGCCGTGATCAGTCGACGAAACCGTCGACCCGTTCGATCACGATGGCCGGCGCCATGCCGCCTGCCGCGCACATGGTGACGAGGCCATAACGCTTGTCCTGGCGCTCCAGCTCGTCGACCATCGTGCCGATCAGGATGGACCCGGTGGCGCCGATGGGGTGACCAAGCGCGATCGAGCCGCCATTCACGTTGACCTTGTCCCAGTCGAGGTCGAGGTCGCGCACGAACTTTGCCGCCACCACAGCGAAAGCCTCGTTGATCTCGTAAAGGTCGATGTCGTCCTTGGTCAGGCCTGCCTTCTCGAGGACCTTCTTCGCTGCCGGCACCGGGGCATTGAGCATCAGCGTCGGATCGTCGCCCATGTTGGCAGTCGCGACGATGCGGGCGCGCGGCTTCAGGCCGTGCTTCTGTGCATATTCCTTGCTGGTGACCAGGACGGCTGCCGCACCGTCGACCACGCCCGAGCTGTTGCCTGCGTGGTGGAAGTGCTTGATTTCAAGGTCGGGATATTTGGCATTCACGAGACCGGCGAAAGTCGTGCCGTTCTTGTCGAGCGGGACGTTGGCGATCTTAGCGAAGGCCGGTTCCAGTTCGGCAAGACCTTCCTTGGTCGTCTGGGGGCGGGGATATTCTTCCTTGTCGAGCACCACGTTGCCGTCATCGTCGAGCACCGGCACGACCGATTTGTCGAAGCGTCCTTCCTCGATCGCTACGGCGGCGCGCTGCTGGCTGCGATAGCCGACTTCGTCCAGCTCTTCGCGGGTGAAGCCTTCCATGGTCGCGATGGCATCGCCGCACACGCCCTGGTGGCTCTGCGGGTGCTTGCGCATCAGGCGCTCGTTATAGCTGCCCATCATCGGCGGGCGCATTCCGGCGGCCATCTTTTCCTTCGACATGGCGGCGGTCAGGCTCATCATCTCGGTGCCGCCTGCCACCACGCAATCTTCCATGCCGCTCATCACCTGGGCCGCGGCGAGGGCGACGCTGGTAATGCCGCCGCCGCAGAACCGGTCGAGCGTCGTGCCGGACGAGGTGATGTCATAGCCTGCATCGAGCGCAGCCATGCGGCCGAGATCGCCCGCCTGCATTCCGTCCTGTGTGCTGACCGACCAGATCACATCGTCCACGGTCGCGGTGTCGAGATCGTTGCGGTCCTTGATCGCCTTGAGACAGGTCGCGGCGAGGTGCTGCGGATGCATCGCCGCCAGCGCGCCCTTGCCCTGCTTGCCGATCCCGCGCGGGGTGCGGACGGCGTCGATGATATAGGCTTCTGACATGGCGTGTTCCTCTCTCGTCTTGTCGAATCTTGCGGCTTTTGCCGGTTGACGTTTGCGTAAACCTCCCGCAGCAAGGGCGCAAGAACAGTTTCTATTTGCAATGGAGAGAGCGAGCATGTCGGAAGAAGTCCTGACCGAAGTCGACAACGGTGTCCTGATCGTCACGATCAATCGCCCCGAAGCGAAGAATGCGATGACCAAGGCCGCGGCCGAAGGGATTGCCGCAGCGATGGATCGGCTCGATGCGGAAGACGACCTGCGCGTCGGGATCCTGACCGGAGCGGGCGGCACCTTCTGTTCGGGTATGGACCTCAAGGGATTCCTGCGCGGCGAATCGCCCAGCATTGAAGGGCGCGGGTTCGGCGGCGTGGTGCAGGCTCCCCCGAAGAAGCCGCTGATCGCCGCAGTCGAAGGCTATGCGCTGGCCGGCGGGCTCGAACTAATGATCGCCTGCGACCTTGTGGTTGCGCACAAGGATGCGAAATTCGGCATTCCCGAAGCGAAGCGCGGCCTCGTGGCGGCGGCAGGCGGCGTCATGATGCTGCCCGACCAGATCCCCGAACGGGTCGCCATGGAACTGGCGCTGACCGGTGACTTCATCGGCTCGGAACGGGCTTACGAGCTTGGCCTGATCAACCGCGTGACCGATGGCTCCGCTCTCGACGGGGCGAAGGAACTTGCTGCCAAGATCGCGGAAAACGGACCGCTGGCGGTTCGCGTGTCGAAGCAGATCATGAAGGAATCGCGCGGCTGGGCGATGGACGAACGCTATGACAAGCAGGCCCAGCTGATCGGCCCTGTGTTCGTGTCCGAAGATGCGCGCGAGGGCGCGGCCGCCTTTGCCGAAAAGCGCAAGCCGAACTGGAAGGGCAAATAAGCGCCCCATACCGACAAGAGGATAATCGAGAGGAACACCGCAAATGCCCGTCATCGACGTACCGCAGCCAGAATTCATGGAAGACGAGGAGATCTCGATCTTCGCCGACGCCGTCGGGAAGTTCTACCAGCAGCATGCCCCTGAGAAACGCATCCTTAAATGGCGCGAAGAAGGCCAGGTGGAACGTGAATTCTGGAACGAGGCGGGTGAGGCGGGCCTTCTCGGCGTGTCTGTGCCCGAAGAATATGGCGGCCACGGCGGCGATTTCCGGCACGAGATGGTGGTCATCGACCAACAGGCGAAGCACGGCGTCGAAGGCTTCGCTGCCAGCCTGCACAACACCGTGATCCTGCCTTACCTCGTGCGCCACGGCACCGAAGAGCAGAAGAAGAAGTACCTGCCCAAGCTCGTCACCGGCGAGCTGGTGAGCGCGATTGCGATGACGGAACCGGGCGTCGGCTCCGACCTGCAAAGCATCACCACCACGGCACTGAAGGACGGCAACGGCTACCGGATCAACGGCGCCAAGACCTATATCTCCAACGGTCAGACAGCCGACTTCATCATCGTTGTCGCCAAGACCGACCCGAATGAGCGCGCCAAGGGCATTTCGCTCATGCTGCTCGAGACGGAAGGCGCCGAAGGATTCCAGCGCGGCAAAAAGCTCGACAAGATCGGCATGGACGCGGCGGATACCTCGGAGCTGTTCTTCGACGACGTATTCGTCCCGGCTGAAAACGTGCTCGGCGGTGAAGAGGGCAAGGGCTTCTACCAGCTCATGGGCGAATTGCCGCAGGAGCGCCTGATCATCGCCATGGGCGCCATGACGGGGATCGAGAAAGCGCTCGAGACGACGATGGAATTCGTCAAGTCGCGCAAGGCTTTCGGCCAGACCATCTGGGATTTCCAGAACACCCAATTCGTCATGGCCGACCTGAAGGCGCGGGCGACCGCGGCGCGGGTCTTCGTAAACGACTGCATCGAAAAGCACCTCAAACGCGAACTTAGCGTCGATACGGCCTGCATGGCGAAGTACTGGGTCACCGAACTGCAGGGCGAAGTGGTCGACAAGTGCCTGCAGTTCCACGGCGGTGCCGGCTACATCAACGATTACCCGATCGCCCGGATGTATCGTGACAGTCGTATCACCCGCATTTTCGGCGGTTCGAACGAAGTCATGAAGATGGTGATTGCCCGCGCGATGTAGTTCCTTCCCCTCCCTGCTCAGGCTAGGGAAGTGCCCAGCCTGACGGGGAGCGGACGCTTGCGCAGAAGAAACGCCACACCAGTATCGCGGCATGGCCTGCTGGTGGCGGCGTTCGTGGCTATTGCGATGATCTTCGGCGGCGGTGGCTCTCCCAGTCCCAAGGCCGAAATCATCGTGCAGCTCGGCTTTGTCGCGGCGTTGCTAGCCTGGGTCTGGTGGGCTCCGCGCGGGAATAAGGATGTCCTCCAGCCGGTTCCGCACAGGCATGCCCTCCTTGGCAGTATGCTGCTGTTCGTCCCGATACTGCAATTGCTGCCCTTGCCACCGCTAATCTGGCAATCACTGCCCGGCCGCGAACTGCAGGTCGCGTCGCTTTCTTTGGTCGATGGCGCAAACAGTTGGCAGCCGCTGAGCATAAGTCCGGCGCGAACCCTTGCTGGTTTGCTGGCCCTTATGCCGGCCGTGGCCGTGATGTGGGCAACCGCGCAATTGCCGTCACGCGACCGCCGGTTCCTGATCCTGTCGATCGCATTGCTTTCCATAGCAGGGGCTGTCCTCGGCGCCCTTCAATTGGCCAGCGGAGGCGCTTCGTTCTATCTCTACGAGATGAGCCACCGCGGTTGGCTCACCGCATTTCATGCCAATCGTAATGCAGCGGTCGACGTGCTCCTCATCGGCTCTCTTGCGATGAGCGCATTCTTCGCGTCCAAACCAACACCGCCCGCCCTGTTGCGGCGCCGGATGCCAATTCTCCTGGCGGGTCAGGCCGTCCTGTTTCTTGCAGCCATTCTCACCGGTTCGCGAATGGGCGTCCTCCTGATCCTGCCGGTTCTCGCCCTCAACGCTATGATTCTGAAACCGCTCGGCGAGGGGAGAGCGCTCAAGCTGGCAGGCCGTGCAGCCTCCTTCGCTGTCATCCTCTTGCTGGCGCTTCCGCTTATCCTCGCCGGAAATCCGCGCTTGGCCGCCGTAGCCACGCGTTTCGATGCGGCCGGCGATGCGCGCATCATGTTATGGCGCGATACATTGCAGGCGATCGACGCGTTCTTCCCCGTCGGAAGCGGTGTCGGAACCTTCCCGGTTGCATTTGCACCGCATCAGAGTTTCGAAAGCCTCTCAGCCGCTTTCATCAACCGCGCCCATAACGACTTCCTCGAATTCTTCCTCGAGGCCGGACTGCTTGCTCCAGTTGTTCTGCTGGCCGGTGGCTACCTGCTTCTGCGTCAGGGCGTCGCCACCTGGTCGCAGGCAGCGTCGGAGCGTGCTCCACAGATCTTTGCGTGCGGCACCCTTGCTGTCATTGCGCTGCATTCGCTCGTCGATTATCCCCTTCGCAACATGGCGATAGCCTGCCTTGCGGGTGTGGCGGCAGGAATGCTCTCACCCACGCAGCCCATGGGTAAGGCGAACCGGGACGCGGACGGGGACAGATGACGGGTCGAATCCTCCCAGAACGGAACTCGAAGAAGGCGATTGGGGTGGTCTGCCTGCTCGCCGCGAGTGCTTGCCAGACTCCCTTGGACCCTGTCGTGCCGGACGGTCAGGCGGGGTATGACGCGGTGGTGATCGATCCGCAAACCGCTTTACCGGAACGATATACGCTGGCTCCGGGCGATATCGTGTCGATTTCCGTGTTCGGTGAATCCGACCTGTCTGTCGAGCGCATTGCAGTCGACAATGCCGGTATGCTCACGCTCCCACTGATTGGTGACGTGCAGGCCGTCGGGCGCAGCGCCAGCGAACTCGGTACAGCGATCGAAGCGGCTTACGCGACGAATTACCTGCGCGATCCACGCGTTTCGGTGGCGGTCCTGGAATCGCGCGATCGCACCATCGCGGTAGAGGGCGAGGTCGAACAGCCCGGGGTCTTCTCTTACGCGGAAGGGCAGACCTTGCTGTCCGCCCTCGCTCTGGCGCGCAGCCCCACCGATACTGCCAAACTCGACGAGATCATGATCTTCCGCACGGTCGACGGTGAACGGACCGCCGGACGCTTCGACTTGCGGGCCATCCGCGGCGGCAGGATGCCGGACGTGGCGCTGGTACCTGGCGACGTCGTCGTCGTCGGCTACTCCAGCGTACGCGGGGCCTGGCAGGACGTCCTGCGGGCTGTGCCGGTGTTCGGAATCTTCCGGCCGATCGGATGACAGACCAGGCACTTCCTCCCCTTATCGGCGAACGCGATCGCTATTCCGCGGCCTATGCTGCGGCGGGGGAGAACGCGGTCAGCACTGCGATCCGGAACGTCATCGGTGCGGTGCGCAGGTATTTCTGGATGGCACTGGCCATCGTCGGCGCCGCCGTAGCGCTTGCCGTCATCGTGACCATGCTGGACACGCCGCGCTATTCGGCGGCGGCGAGTTTGCAGATCAATGACCAGAGTGACGAGGTCCTCGGGGCGGATCTCGATCCGCAGATTGCTCCCCCTTCGGATTGGGACATCGACCGTTTCCTCAATACGCAGCTCGACGTGCTGCGCAGCAGGGCGCTTGCCGAACGCGTGGCCGACGCGCTGGACCTTGCCAATGACGAGCGTTTCTTCGCCGCGATGGAGGTGCCGGTGCAGGCGGGCGGCGCGAGCGAGGCGGAAAAGCGAAAGCTCGCCGTGGCGCTTCTCCAGGGCAACAGACAGGTAGAGTTACGCCGCACGACCCGCATCGCGATGGTGGAATTTTCGAGCACCGATCCCGAGGTCACCGCGCGCATAGCCAACGCATTCGCGGAAGAATTCATCCAGCAGAACTTGCAGCGCCGGTTCGACAGCTCCTCCTACGCGCGCAATTTCGTGGCAGAGCAGCTCGACGAGGCGCGCGCCTCGCTCGAAGAGTCGGAAGCCGCATTAAACGATTATGCCCGCCAGACGGGTCTGATCCGCACACGGGATACCCTCGCGACGGGCGGTGCGGACCTGGCGGCCGGGACCGTCACTTCTTCCAGCCTGCTGCAATACAACCAAGCTGCAATCAGGGCTCGCGAAGCGAGGATTGCGGCGGAATCGCGGTGGGATGCGGTACGCAACTCTCCCCTCCTTTCATCGCAAATCGTTCTGGCAAATCCGACGGTCCAGGCCCTGATGACGCGCCGCGCGCAATTGGAGAGCGAACTCGACGCGGCGCGCGATCGTTACCTGCCCGGTCACCCGGCAGCGGCACGCATCGAGGGCGATCTTGCGGCAGTGAATAACCAGCTCAACCGGACTGCGAGCGAGGTAAGGCAATCGGTTCGTGCCGAATATCTCGCCGCGCAGGCTGCCGAGCGGCGACTGGACAGCCAGGTCGATCAAGCGCGCGGAAACACCCTGGCCGAACAGGACCAATCCGTGCGCTACAACGTACTGGCGCGCGAAGCCGATACCGCCCGCTCGATCTACGAAGGACTGTTGCAACGCTATCGGGAGCTGAATGCGTCTGCCGGTATCGCGTCGAGCAACATTACCATTATCGACCGGGCCCAGGTCCCGGACCTTCCTTCTTCGCCAAGCTTGCCGCGCAATCTTGCGATCGGTTTGCTGCTGGGGCTAGCCGCAGCGGGAATCGCGATCTTCCTGCGCGACCAGCTAGACGATGTGATCCACACTCCCGAAGATGTCGAAGACAAGCTCGGACTGTCGCTCCTCGGCGTCGTACCCCGCACCGAGAGCGGCACTCCGCTCGAGGAACTGGCCGAGCCGAAATCCGCGATTTCCGAGGCGTACAACTCGATGCGCGGGGCCTTGCTTTATTCGACGCCGACAGGGCTGCCCAAAGTCATTGTCGTTACCAGCGCCCAGGCAGCGGAAGGCAAGAGCACGACAAGTTTCGCCATTGCCGCCGGCCTTGCCCGGATCGGCATCGCGCCTTTGCTCATCGACGCCGACTTGCGCCGACCCACCCTGCATAAGATTGCCGGCATCAAGAGCGAGCGCGGTCTTACCGATCTGCTGATCTCGCGTAACGAGCCCAGTGATGTGGCAACGCGGGTCACGCTGGGCGAGGCGGAGTTCGATATCCTTCCGGCAGGCCCCCTTCCGCCAAGCCCGACCGAACTGCTTTCCTCGCCACGCATGGCGCAGTTGCTGGAGACATTCAGCCAGCAATACGGCGTCGTGATCGTCGACAGCCCGCCTGTTCTGGGATTGGCCGATGCTCCCATGCTGGCGGCAATCGCGGACGGCACGATATTCGTCGTGGAGGCCGAACGTGGCCGGAGTGGTTCGCTCAAGGCTGCCCTGCGCCGCCTGCGCTCGATGGAGCCTACACTGCTCGGGGCGGCACTCGCCAAGTTCGATCCGGCACGCTCGGGTAACCGCTATTCGGCGTATTACGGCTACGACTATTACGCCTATGCCGACAAGCAGGACGCGGCGTCCGCATGAGCAGCGCGCGGGCCCAATGGCTCGTGACTGTGGCGGGCGCGGTCTTCGCGCTCACCGCGTTCTTCTCCGGCCTTGATCGCGTTACCGCCCACCAGCCGAATGACGAACGGTTGATCCCCTCAGCCTTTCGGGTCGAAGCCGATCGTGTCGCCGCTTCCTTGCATCTTCTCGCTGGCGATACCTCGCAAGCGGATGCGGCCGCGCGCCGGGCGATACTCGCAGACCCGGCCGATGCGCGCGGAGCGGCATTCCTGGGCGCTGCGGCGTATCAGGCGGGCAAACCTGCAAAAGGGGAGAGCGCGATGAAGGTCGCGGCGCGGCTTAGCCCGCGTGAGCCGCTGAGCCGGGCAGCGCTTGCAGCCCATTCCATGGAGCGCGGCAATGTCGATGCCGCCGCGGGGCATTTCGATACACTGTTGCGGGTGCAGCCTGCCGCGAGCGAGCTCGAGGCATTGTTCGCCATGATGGAAGCGAGTGCGGCAGGTCGGGCCGAACTGGCTCGTAGGCTGGACGGCCAAAGCCTGTGGAGTGACGCCTACCTTCGCGCGGAAGGGCAGCAGGCGAGTGTTCTTCGGGAACGCGCGCGCTTCCTCGCTTCGGGGGCGGAAACTATCGGATTGAGCTGTGCGCGGGTCGAGCCGCTGGTTCGCGAACTCGCCAAGCGCAACCTGCGTGCCGATGCGCAGGACCTTTTGGCAGCCTATTGCGTCAATCCGGAAAGCAACCTGCTTCTGATCGATCCCGGATTTGAGCGGCTGGGAGAAGAGGCGCTCTTCGGTTGGCGCCGCCACCGCTCGGGAGACGTCCGGATCTCGACAATCGGCGAGGAAGATCGCCATGTCGAACTGAGCAACCGGACGAGCGTCACCCGCCTCGTCCTGTCGCAACCGGTCGCGCTTGAAGCGGGCGAATATCGCGCGTTTGCGAGTGTTTCGGGGGAAAATGGCGATGCGCTGCTGGTCTCGCTCGATTGCGGGGCTCCATCGCGGCCCGGGCAGGCAGGTGGCTCGCTCGGACGAGGGCAATTGCTTCAAGCACCGGACTGCGAGGACCAGGTTTTCGGTATCTGGTTAAGGCCGGGAAAGGGGGCGGTTTCTCTCGATAATGTGCGTCTCGAACCGGTCGGGCGCGCGGATCATAGCAATCGACCGTAACTGAGCTCCCAATGCTTCGCGATCGTCTCTTGGGAGAATGGTCCGCTAGCCAGGGAGAGAGCCGAATTGCGCATTTCCTTCCACTCGCTGTCGGTTCTCGCAAACGCTTCCACCAAGGCAGCGCCGATAGCGTCACTCGACGTCCCGCACCGTATCGCTGCCCCTGAAGCAAAGCCTTCGGGCAGGTTGCAGGCGTTGCCCATGATCGACGGAACGCCGGCGGCCCAGCCTTCGAGGATCGCCATGGGCAAGCCTTCGCTATGCGACGGCAGGACCATGAAGCGCGCAAGGTCCAACAAGGCCGCCTTTTGCGAACCGAATGCGGTCCCGACGAACTCGACATCTGCTCCCGCAGAACCAGCAAGAGCGCTTTCGAGGGCAGCTATGCCATCGTCATCTCCCCAGCCCGCGATGACGAGGGCGGAATCGGCGGGAAGATCGCCGCGTACTCGCGTCCAGGCTGCGAGCAGCGCGCCAAGGTTCTTCTTCTCGTGTATCCTGCCGAGATAAAGTGCCACCGGCCCACGCGGTCGGGGTGGGTCAATGGCCACCGCTGGCGCGGCGTTGGGTATTACGATCGTCGATGCTGTCGGTATTTCCCGCTCGATATCGGCTGCTTCCGCCTCGGTCAGGGCGTGGAGCAGGGACGCTTGCGACCAGGCTGCGCGCTCCCAAAGCAGACGTGCGGCTTGCTTCTTCCATGCCTTGCGGTTCGTGATCCACGGATCGAGCATACCGTGAGGACTGATGACCATCGGTTTGCCAGTCGATCTAGCCCATGAGCCCGCGGCGCGAACCGGATATTGCCAAATCCCGTGCAGGTGGAGCAGGTCCAGGCTTGCCGCCTCGAGCAGGCGCGGCAGATCGGGGCCGTAGGCAAGGGCGACCGGACCACGCTGCCTTGCAAGATGGAGCTCGGCCCCCTCCAGCCGCCAGCTGTCCTGTGACGCGGCACCATCCTCCACACCCAGCACAACAGGCGTAGCGCCAAGGCGACGCAGGATCTGGACCTGCGCCACGACAGATTCGAACACGCCGCCATTGCGGCGCGATACCCACGAGCTCAGCAGGCCGATCCGCTTACCCGCGAGGGGGGAGGGATCGCTCAGGCCTCGACGACCTTCTGTTCGATAGCGCCGAAGATCGAGTGGCCTTCCGCGTCTTTCATTTCCACGCGAACCGTATCGCCAGGCGCCATGAAGCGCGTCTTGGCTTCGCCGTCGGCAATCGTCTCGATCATGCGGATTTCCGCGATGCAGCTATAGCCGAGGCCGCCTTCGGCAACCGGCTTGCCCGGATCGCCATCGGGGCCCTGGTTGGAAACCGTGCCCGAGCCGATGATCGTGCCCGCCCCAAGCTCGCGCGTCTTGGCGGCATGGGCGACGAGGTCGGCGAGGCTGAAGGTCGCATCCACGCCCGCATTGGCGCGGCCGAAGGGCTCTCCGTTATAGTCGACCATCAGCGGCAGGTGGATGACGCTGCCCTTCCACGCATCGCCAAGCTCATCAGGCGTCACCGCGACAGGGCTGAAGGCGCTGGCAGGCTTGGACTGGAAGAAGCCGAAGCCTTTCGCCAGTTCGCCCGGGATCAGGCCGCGAAGCGAGACGTCGTTCACCAGCATGACCAGCTTGATGTGGTCCGCCGCCTCTTCGCTCGACACGCCCATCGGCACGTCGTCGGTGATGACCGCGATTTCGCCTTCCATGTCGCAGCCCCACTTGGTGTCCTTGAGCGGGATATCGTCGCGCGGGGCGAGGAACTTGTCGCTGCCGCCCTGGTACATCAGCGGATCGTGGTAGAAGCTCTCCGGCACTTCAGCACCGCGTGCCTTACGCACCAGTTCGACGTGGTTGATATAGGCCGAGCCGTCGGCCCATTGGTAGGCACGGGGCAGGGGCGAATGCGCCTCGCGCTCGTGGAAGCGTTCGCACGGCACGGTCTGGTGCTCGACATCGGTGTAGAGCGCGTTGAGCTTCGGCGCGACCTCGTTCCAATTGTCGAGCGCGGCCTGCATTGTGGGCGCGATGTTGTCGGCCGCGCAGTAGCGGGTGAGGTCTTTCGACACGACCACCAGCTTGCCGTCGCGGGTTCCGTCCTTGAGTGTGGCGAGCTTCATGGGGTCAATTCCTCTCTGGATTGTCTATCTGGTTGTCCGGATGGGCGCGCTTGAACGCGGGCAAGGCCAGGCAGGCCTGTTCGATCCGGGTAATGCGGGGCTTGTCGCTGAAATCGAAGCCGAACCGCTGCGCGTTGTAGACCTGCGGCAGCAGGCAGACTTCGAAGAAGCCGGGTCTGTCGAACAGGAAGTCGCCCGTGTCCAACTGCGCCAGCCGCGCTTCGAGCGGGTCGAGCGTGCGCGCGAGCCAGTGGCGATACCAAACGCCGATCTCGTCCTGCGACTTGCCGTATTCATTGGCGAGGTATTTGAGCACCGGCAGGTTCAGCGGCGCATGCAACTCTGTCGCGATGGCATAGGCAAGTTCGCGTGCGACATAGCGGTCTTCGATATCGGAAGGCAGCAGGGGCTTTTCGGGATAAGCTTCGTCGAGCCATTCCAGCTGAGCCATCGATTGGACACGGTCCTTGCCGTCGGCCTCCAGCAGCGGCACCGAACCGAAGGGATTGCGGCTGGTGAAAGCTTCGCCCTTCTGTTCCGAGGTGAGCAGGTTCACCGGGACATATTCGTATTCCAGCCCCTTCAGCTCCAGCGCGATGCGCAGGCGGTAGCTGGTCGAGGAGCGGTAGTAACCGTGCAGCTTCATCATGCGGCGCCTCCTACAGAGTGGAACATGTGGAACACGGTCCAGGCGAAATAAACGCCGGACCCGCCAACCCCGTCAAAACCGGGGCACAGGACGGGTTCGGAGCAGTTCATGAGCGCCTGATGCCCGTGTTCCGGCAAGTAGGAAAGCACATCAGAAAGCGGCGATCCCCGTGATCGCACGGCCAAGGATCAGCGCATGGACGTCATGCGTGCCTTCGTAGGTGTTGACGGTTTCCAGGTTCACCATGTGGCGGATGACCTGGTATTCTTCCGAAATGCCGTTGCCGCCGTGCATGTCGCGCGACTTACGGGCGATATCGAGCGCCTTGCCGACATTGTTGCGCTTCACGATGGAGATCATATCGGGGGCGAACTTGCCTTCGTCCATCAGGCGACCGACGCGCAGGGATCCCTGCAGGCCGAGCGCAATCTCGCTCATCATGTCGGCGAGCTTCAATTGGTAAAGCTGCTTGGAGGCAAGCGGAACGCCGAATTGCTGGCGGTCGAGACCGTACTGGCGCGCGGCGTGAAGGCAGAATTCCGCCGCGCCCATCGCGCCCCAGCTGATGCCGTAACGTGCCCGGTTGAGGCAGCCGAAGGGACCCTTGAGGCCCTGCACTTCGGGCAGCAACGCATCGGCGCCGACCTTCACCTCGTCCATGACGATCATGCCGGTGGTCGATGCACGCAGCGACAGCTTGCCTTCGATCTTGGGAGCGGAAAGACCTTCCATGCCCTTTTCCAGGACAAAGCCGCGGATGCCGCCGCCATGCGCCTCGCTCTTCGCCCAGACGACGAAGACGTCGGCGAAGGGAGCGTTGGAAATCCAGGTCTTGGAACCGGAAATCTTGTAGCCGTCACCATCCTTCTTCGCGACGGTCTTCATGCCGCCCGGATCGGAGCCCGCGTCGGGTTCGGTGAGGCCGAAGCAGCCGATCAATTCGCCGCTGGCGAGGCCGGGCAGGTACTTCTTCTTCTGCTCTTCCGAACCATAGGCATGGATCGGGTACATCACGAGGCTGGACTGGACCGACGCCATGGAGCGATAGCCGCTGTCGACGCGTTCGATCTCGCGGGCGATCAGGCCGTAGGCGACATAGCTCGCACCGGCGCCGCCATATTCTTCGGGCACGGTAGCGCCGAGCAGACCGGCCTGTCCCATTAGCGGGAAGAGTTCGGGCGCGTCGAGTTCTTCGCGATATGCGTCGGTGACGCGCGGCTGCAGCTCGCTTTGCGCGAAACCGTGCGCGGCGTCGCGGATCATCCGCTCTTCCTCGGTCAGCTGGTCTTCGAGATTGAAGGGATCGTCCCAGGCGAAAGGCACCATGCCGGCCATATAGTCTCCTCTGTTACGTGATTGCCGATGGCACCATGCGCTGTGCGGCGCAAGGGGGAGTCAGGCGACTTCTGCGCCGTGACCGGTGAACAGGGCATATTCGGTTTCGTCGCACAGGCCCGTCACCCATTCATCGCCGACTTTCAGCCAGGCGTGGAAGCGGTTTTCTTGGGCGCCATCCAGCCGGGTTCCGATGAAGAGGTCGGCTTCGATACCGCGACGCTGCAACATGCTGCGTGCGGCAAGCGCCTGGGGCAGGCAGTTGGGTGAACCTGGCACGTTGCGAAGCGCCCTTGCGATGGCAAAGCGCGTGCGTCTCGTGACTTCAAGCTCGGCTCCTTGCGGCGTGCCGGTGCGCGATGCGCCCACCGATGCGAAGCGTTCATGCCACCGCCCCGAAGCCACGCCTGCCACCATTGCCTTGGCATAAAGCAGCGCGGCCATGGCCTCGAACGTGGCGAGGCGATCGGCGCTGTCGAGCGCGAGAAAGGTGCGCAGCTTCGGCATCACCGCGCCAGATTACCACGTTTTCGGGCGGAAAGCCTCAATTTACGTGGGGCAGCGCCTTGCGGCAGTCTTCGGCACACTCGCGGCACATCTTGGCGCAGAGCTGGCAATGCGGATTGTCATGCTGCGAACATTCTTCGGCGCAGGTCTCGCAGGCCTTGATGCAAGCCTCCATCTGGGCGCGAAGGACATCGATATTCTGGGCGGTGCGGCGGACGGCGAGGCGGGCGGTGGAGGCGCATACATCGGCGCAGTCGAGGCAGTTCCGGATGCACTGCGCCATATCCATGTCCTCTGCCACACAGGCATCGGCGCAAGAGGTACAGAAGAGCGAGCACAGCATGGCATGGCGTGCAGCGAGGACGAGTTCCTCGGTCTCGTTTTCGACTTGCGGATGTGCTGCGATCATTGACGGAAGCGACATTGCGATCTCCTTGAATTGCCTTGGGTTTCAATCAAGGCAATGGAGCGCCAGCCGCTTCGTTCCGTCGGACAGGATCAGTGGTGCGCGGCGGCCTGCTGAACCGAGTGGATCACCTCTGCCGGCGGACAGGGCTTGGACAGGGCGGTGGCGTTGGGAAAGCGTTCGATAACCTGGGCCGGCGTGATCTGACCGGAATGGAAGATGACCTGCACGTCCTCTGCCATCATCTGTTCGGCCAGCGGATAGACGATGCCGTCACCCAGCTGCACATCGAGGATCGCGATATCGGGCTTGTTCTTCTGATAGGCGAGCATGGCGGAAGAGAGGTCGTCGTAGGGACCCTCCACCAGATATCCTGCTTCCGAAACGGTGTCGCATAGGTCGTAGCCGACGATCAGTTCGTCCTCGGCAACGAGTATGCGCAGTGGTTGCCGCTGTCCCATCCTGCTCTCCTCACGTACGCTGACCCAATGGACTCAACGCACGCAGGAGAAAAGGTTCCCGAGCTCAGACGGTGGAGCCGTACTTCTGCTTGAACGCCTCGGTATCGCCGCCGGCCAGAAGCGCTGCCTGGCCGACCCAGTCGTCGCGGCGGATACGGCCCTGGAAGCGTCCGAGCTGTGCATCGACACGCTCGATTTCGGCATCGTCCCATGCCGCGATCTGGTCGAACCGCGTAACGCCGAGTTCGCCAAGCGTAGCGGCAAGCTTGGGCCCCACGCCCTTGATGCGGGTCAGGTCATCGCCGCCGGTGCCCTTGGCGACGGAAGGCGTGGTCGGCACGGCGGGATCCTTTGCCGCGGCAGGCGCGCTGTCGATCAGCGCGGCGTTGCGATGGGCCTTGTCTGCACCCTCGTCGAGCACGTCGCTCTTCGCGCCGGTCACGCGAGTGCGCCGGGTGGAGCGGAAGAGATAGAAGGCAACGACGATACCGATCAGCAGGGCGACCAGTATCAGCGGCCATTGTTCGGCGACCAATTCGCTCATGACGTTTCCTCTTGGCTTTGTTCAGTGGGGGAGGGATCGGGCGCGCGGCCCCAGATCACCCATCCGATGGCAAGGCCGAGCCCGTAGGCGGCCAGCATCAGGGAAGTTGTTTCCAGCCAGATCGGCATCAGCGTGGTCCCGGCGTGTCGACAGGGGTGGGGGTCACCGGCTCGATCCGGATGACGGAAAATTCGATGCGGCGATTGGCGGGATCGTCCGCTTCCAGGCCTTCGACAGGTTCGGCGGATCCGACCCCGCGCGCGCGCAACCCGTCGCGTGGTATCCCGCGGCGCACGAGGGCTTCCCGCACTGCACGGGCACGGTCCTGGCTGAGCGCGAGGTTTGTTTCTTCGCTGCCGCTGCGGTCGGTGTGGCCGATGATCGCGATAATCGAGCCAAGGCACGGGCGCAGTGCGTCGGCCACTTCGCCGATCAGGATATTGCTGGTGTCGAGCAGTGCGGCGCTGCCTTCCTCGAACCGGATGGAACGCGTGCGCAGCAGGGTTTCGACATCGTCCTGGCAATGGAGCGGCTCGAAATCGATGTCTCCCGCCGAGGCATTGGCCCAGCCGTCTTCCCAGCTGATACCGCCGACGCCCGGCAGTCCGGCCACCAGCTTGGCGGCGCGATCCCGCATTCCCTCATCGAGGTTCTCGCCGCCCGAAAGCATGGGGTGGCGGATCGGAGCGCCTTGCTTCGTTTCGAAGCGCGCGGTGACCGGTTCATAACCCGCTTCGGCGATCGCGGTTTTCGCCCGCTCGTCGAGGCGCTGCGCCAGTGCTTCTGCGCCGGGCTGGCTACCGACATAGCCGAGCGCCACAACGAGGGCGGCACCGAGGGAGATGGCAAGGGCGGGGCGGGCGTTCATGACTTCCGCCTTCTAGCCGCGCGCCGCAGGGGTGCAAGGCCCACGGCGCGCGCTATGCGCAGACTTACATCTGCGCTTCGGCCGTGCGGGCGAGTTCGACGAATTCCTGCCGCCAGAAATCGCGCTGGCGCCCGGCAAGGCGGACCACATCGTCCCAGGAATAGTCGGCGAGAAGCTCGTCGCCGCGCAGTTTCTGGCCATAGGCAGCCACGGCTGCGGCAAAGGCAAAGTCACCTTGCGGCAGGCGCTGTGTGGCCAGTCGCTCGGCAGGCAGGCGATATTGCAGCAGTTTCGATTTGGACCCGCCGGGAAGCTTGTAGCGCAGCTGGACGAAGGCGGCCTCGTTCGCATCGCCCGCCTTGGCCTTGCCGCGATTGCCTGCATAGCGGCGCTCCCCGATCCAGCCCTTCGCGCCCGTCGGGATGACCTCGTAAAGGGCCGTCACCTGGTGACCGGCGCCGATATCACCGGCATCGACCCGATCGTTTGCGAAATCCTCTTCCCGGAGCGCGCGGTTTTCATATCCGATCAGGCGGTATTGGCTGACCACGGCGGGATTGAATTCGACCTGGATCTTCACATCCTTGGCAATGGTGAAAAGCGTCGAGCTCATCTCGTCGCGCAGCACCTTCTTCGCTTCGAGGGCGCTGTCGATATAGGCGTAATTGCCGTTACCGTGATTGGCGATCTGTTCCATCATGGCTTCGTTGTAATTGCCGGTCCCGAAGCCGAGCGTGGTCAGCGTGATGCCGCTGTCGCGTTTTTTCTCGATCTTGTCGATCAGGGCATCGGTGTCCGACATGCCGACGTTGAAATCGCCGTCGGTGGCGAGGATCACGCGGTTGACGCCGCCCTCGATGAAGCCCTGCTCCGCCATGGAATAGGCGAGGTCCAGTCCGGCCGCGCCAGCGGTCGAGCCGCCTGCGCCCAGCCGGGCTAGCGCCGCACGAACCTTGGCAGGATTGCTGGTCGGCTCCAGCACTACGCCGGTGGAGCCGGCGTAAACGACGATGGAAACCTTGTCGTCACGGCTCATTTCCGAAGCGAGGCCGGACAGTGCACGCTTGACCAGCGGCAGCTTGTCCGGGCTGTCCATCGAACCCGATACATCGACAAGGAACACGAGGTTCGCAGCCGGGCGTTCGCTGCGCGGCAGGTCGTATCCGCGCAGGCCCACGCGGATAAGCTTGGCCTCCTCGTTCCAGGGGCTCGCCGCCGTGCTCAGCGTGACCGAGAACGGCTTGCTGCGATCTGCGGGCGCAGCATAGTCATAGCGGAAGTAGTTAATCATCTCCTCGGTCCGCACGGCATCCTGCGGAGGCAGCTGGCCCATCGTCAGGAACCGGCGCGCATTGGCATATGCACCGGTGTCGACATCGACCGAGAAGGTCGAAACCGGCTCGCTGGCGGTGACCCTGATCGGCGAGATTTCCTCTCCCGCATAACGTTCGCGGTCTTCCGGCGGGATCATCATGTCGTGATCGCCGATCCAGGGTGCGGCTACCGAAACCGGTGGGGGAGGGGCCATGGCCATCTCCGCGCTTTCGTACATCACCGAAGCATCGGCGGATTCCTCGATATCGACGGTCGTCAGGCGTTCGTGCTGTTCGCTGCCATCCTTGACGCCTTCGCATCCGGCGAGGGCCAGCATCAGGGCGGCAGTCGAAACGAAGGCAAACGAGCCTCCGGCCATGCGTGTTGTGTTGTCCATTTTCTTCCTCTCCACGATTCGCTCTCCCAGTGTGATGTTATTATATAAAATAAGGCAGCAACAAGGCAAGAATGTGGCAGAAATGGGGCAGGAGTCAATCCGGGTGTGCGTCGAGGGCAGGGCAAAGCGCCCTTTGCGAGCTCTAATTTACTGATTTTACTAAGGTTTCGAGAAATGAGGCAGGGTGGGCCCTATTCGGGCGTTTCTGCCTTATTTCGCTTGAACAGGACCCGATCTTCGGGCCCGAAGCCGCGTTTCCAGATCACAAAACCATAAGTGAGCAGGATCGCCGGCACGCCAAAGGCGAGTTCTGCCCACTCGGGAAGCTGTGTCGCCAGCCAGCCGACGAGCACCGCCGGGGCGACCGCGTAGAGCAGTGCCCAGCGCCAATTGTTGATCGGGTGGCCGAGAATGCGGGTCAGCAGCAGCGCCTTCACCAGGCTAGCGGCACCGAGCGCGATCATCAGGGCGAGCGCAGCTGCGGCGGCCTTGAAGGGTTCGCCATAGCCGAGCCGTTCGACCAGCATGATCAGCGTAATGGTCAGCGCCGCCTGGAATGCGATGGTCCCGACCGAGATAGCGAGGTTGCGACCGCGAGCGACGTAGATCAGCACGGCCTCGGACACGACCGCCGTCGCTGCCACCACTTCTGCAGCGAGCAGGAAGGCAAGCGCACCCGTCCCGCCGACGAATTCGGGTCCGACAAGGCCCATCACCGCTTCGCCGGGTACGCCCAGCGCCAGCGCGATTCCGGCCTGCGCGGCGATGATCCAGAAGCCGACCTGGCAGACCTGCTTGGCAATGGCCGCATAGTTCTTGGTCTTCAGGTTCTTGGTGATCACCGGCCCCAGGATCGGCTCGAAACTGGTCTTGAGCTTTTGCGGCAGGCTCGCGACTTGCTGGGCGATATAATAGACGCCGACCGCGGCAGGGGCGGCAAACAGGCCGAGGATGAAGATATCGAGGCGGCGCGTTCCCCACTCGATGGCATCGGCCGTCGCCAGGGGAAGCGCCCGGGCCGTCACCTTGCGCATATATCCCAGTTCCGGACGCCAGTGTTTCGGCGGCCCGTAGCTGCGGAAGAAAGCGTAGAGGCCGGTGAACAGGCCCGCGTAGATCGAGACCAGATAGGCGAGCGAGAGGCCGGAATCCGACAAGGCGGGCACGAAATAGAAGACACCCGCCATGATCGAGATAGTCCATGGCTCGACCACGGCCCGGGCGCGCACGGTGGTCGCGATATCGTATTTGTACGCCTGCGCCGCCAGGACGATCTCCGTCAGGGCATAACCGGGAATGGCCAGCACGATCAGCCGGTCGAGTTGGGTGAATTCTCCGCTCGGGAACAGCGGGGCTGGCACCAGCCAGAAGAACGCGGCTGCCAGCGCAGAAAAGACGATTGCCAGCAACATACCGTCGTAGACCAGGTTTGCAGGATGCGTCCCCTCCTCTCCATCGGCCAGTCGCTGTGCGAGACCGCGCTTTTCACCCATCGAACACATCAGTGCGACGAGTTCGACCACGACGAGCGCCGATGCAAAGCGGCCCAGCGCCTCGGGGCCGTAGAGGCGACCGGCGATGAACAGGAACGGCAGGCGCGCCAGCAGGCGCAGCAGGAAGCCGATGAAATTCTGCCTTCCGCCCTTGGCGATGGCGGTCAGGTCTTCGTCATTTCCAGCGGCAGTCATCCCGCGTCGCCCTGTTCGGCCTTGAGCGGGCGGGCGAGGATACCTTCGACGACCGACTTGGGCTCGTCGCCCTTGAGGAGGTCGTAGACGGCCGTCACGATCGGCATGGCGACACCCTGGCGCGCGGCAAGTTCTACGAGCACGGGCGCGGTGTGCGCGCCTTCTGCCACGGTGCGCCGGTCGCTCATCAGCGTGTCGGCGCTTTCCCCTTCGCCCAGCGCTTTGCCGAGCGAGAAATTGCGGCTGGAGGTGGAAGAGCAGGTAAGCACGAGATCGCCGAGCCCGCACAATCCGGCCAGCGTTTCGGCCCGTGCGCCCAGCGCCTCCCCGAAGCGCAGCATTTCGGCATAGCCGCGGGCAATCAAAGCCGCGCGTGCGTTCTGGCCAAGGCCGAGGCCGTCCACCACGCCGCAGGCGATCGCCAGCACGTTTTTCACCGCGCCGCCGATCTCGGCGCCCACGACATCGTCGGAATAATAGGGCCGGAAGGCTGGCCGCGCGATCAGCGGGGACAGGCGGTCCCACTGCTCTGCACCGCCGCCGCACGCGAGCGTCACGGCCGTGGGCAGGCCGGCAGCGACCTCATGCGCGAAAGTCGGTCCGGAAAGGACTGCGATGGCGCTGCCCGGCGCGGCGTCCTTGGCCACGTGGTTCATCAACCTGCCGCTGCCAGCCTCGATCCCCTTTGAGCAAAGGACAAGGTCGGCAGGATGCGAGGGCATAGCCGCAAGGACCGACCCCATGTGCTGGGCCGGCGTCACCACGAGCAGCGCATCGAGAGCCGCCATTTCGGCAAGATCGCTGGTGGCGGTGATCCGCTCGCTCAGGCTGGCGCTGGGCAGGTAGATCGAATTGGTGTGCGCAGAATTGATTTCGTCGACCAGTTCTTCCTCGCGCGCCCAGATTTTCACTGCACGGCCATCGCTCGCCAGCATCTGTGCCAGTGCCGTGCCCCAGGCACCGGCTCCGAGAACCCCTACGCTGCTCATGCCTTCACCCCTGCACCGCGCACTGGCTCGGCCTGCGGATCGAGCGGCCAGCGGGGCCGCGCCGCGATGTCGAGCGGGTCGGGCTGGAAGTCATGCATGGCGAGCCTTTCGACACCGGCCCAGGCGATCATCGCGGCATTATCGGTGCACAGCTTGGGCGGCGGAGCCGTGAAGCGCATCGAATGGCGCTCGGCCAACTCCTCCAGCGCCACGCGCACCGTGGCATTGGCGGCTACGCCTCCAGCAACGACCAGCGTGTCGCTGCGGCCCATCGCCTGCAATGCGATGGATAGCCGGTCGATCACGCAGTCGACGGCAGCCTTCTGGAAGCTGGCGGCGATGTCGGCTGCGGCATATTTGCCCGACTGGTGGGCGCGCATGACCGCGCTCTTTAGCCCGGCAAAAGAGAAATGCGGCTCGCCGCTGCCGACCATGGGGCGGGGTAGGGGGACGGCGTTCTCATCGCCCTCTTTCGCGAGCCGTTCGACCGCGGGGCCGCCCGGAAAGCCGAGGCCCAGGATCTTTGCGGTCTTGTCGAAAGCTTCGCCCAGGGCATCGTCGATGGTGGTCGCAAAGCGGCGGTATTCGCCGACCCCGTCGACGCGCAGGATTTGGCAATGGCCGCCGGAAACGAGCAGCAGCGCGTAGGGAAATGCCAGCTCTGCGTCGGCAAGGCGCGGGCTCAGCGCGTGACCTTCCAAATGGTTGATCGCGATCAGCGGCGTGTCGCTCGCCATGGCAAGCGCCTTGGCACTCACGAGGCCGACCATCACCCCGCCGATCAGGCCGGGGCCCGCCGTGGCGGCAATTGCATCGCAATCGGCCAGCGTTACGCCTGCATCTGCAAGTACGCCTTCGATCATGGGGGCCAGCCGTTCGGCATGGGCGCGCGCGGCGATTTCCGGCACCACGCCGCCGAAGGGCGCGTGTTCCTCGTCCTGCGAGGCGATCCGCTGGGCGATAATGCGCCGTCCGCCATCGACCAGCGCGGCTGCGGTTTCGTCGCAGGAACTTTCGATGCCGAGAACGAGCGTCATAACTTCGCTTTCCCTTAGCGGTCTCGCTCGCTAGGGCAAGCCGCCGATATGCCAGACACGCCCATCCTTCGCCTTGGAACCCGCCGTTCGCCGCTTGCCATGGCGCAGGCAGAAGAAGCCCGCGCCCGCCTTTGCGCCGCCCATGGCTGGGACGTTGGCGCGGTCGAACTGGTCCCCGTGATCGCCAGCGGCGACAAGATACAAGACCGCCCGCTCGCGGAAATCGGCGGCAAGGCCCTGTGGACGCGCGAACTCGACCTGTGGCTCGCCGAAGGGCGCATCGATGCAGCGGTACACTCGATGAAGGATGTTGAGACCATCCGTCCCGACGAGATCGCCATCGGCGCGATCCTGCCGCGCGCGGACAAAGCCGATGTCCTGCTGGGCGCCGCGTCCCTCGCGGATATACCGGAAGGCGCGAAAGTCGGCACCAGTGCGCCGCGCCGCGCCGCCCAATTGCTTCACGTGCGGGCCGACCTCCAGGTGGTGGGCATCCGCGGCAATGTGGCGACGCGCATGGCCAAGCTCGAAGCGGGCGAGGCGGATGCGACTTTCCTCGCGGCGGCAGGCCTTTCCCGGCTCGGCGAAGACAATGTCGGCACGAGGCTCGACCCCGAAGTCTGGCTTCCTGCACCGGCACAGGCTGCAATCGGTATCGAATGCAGGACCAGCGACGAGCGGACGCGCGAAGTCTTGGCGCAGGTAAACCACGCAGAAAGCCGTGACGAGGTGCTCGCAGAACGCGCATTGCTCCAGGGCCTCGGCGGCACGTGCCACAGCCCGATTGCCGTCCTGACCACCCGCGCAGACGACCGCCTCACCATGCGCGCAGCGATCTTCAGCCCGGACGGCAGCCAGCGCGTGGAAGGCACGGCCAGTTTCGCTTGCGACGACCTTGCGGCACCGGGCGAACTGGCGCGCACGCTGCTGGACGATGCACCGCTGGAAGTTGCGGCCAATTTCGGACACATGGAATGACCTGCCGGGTCTTCGTCTTTCGTCCCGAGCCGGGCCTATCGGTTACGCTGGAAACGGCGAAGGCGCTTGGGCTGGACGTGAAGGGCTGTCCGCTCTTCAAAGTGAAACCGGTGGAATGGGGTACGCCCAAGGCGGATGACTATGACGGGTTGCTCGTCGGCAGTTCGAATGTCTTCCGGCACGGCGGCACGCATCTCACGCGGCTGACTTCCCTGCCGGTTTACGCAGTTGGCGAAGCCACTGCCGAAGGCGCACGGGAAAAGGGCTACATGGTAGCGCGCACTGGCTCCGGCGGCTTGCAGGCCTTGCTCGACACAATGAAGCCGGGCGAGCGCCACATGCTGCGTCTTGCGGGCGAAGCGCATGTCGAGTTGCAGGGTCCCGAGGGAATGACGCTGGATACGCGCATCGTCTATCGCACGCAGCCGCTCGATGTCTCCGCCGAGATCGCCGACCTGATGCGGGTGGGCGGCGTGGTCCTGCTCCATTCCGGCGAAGCTGCCAAGCGGCTTTTCGAAGAGTGCCAACGCCTTGAAATCGACCGCTCGAACCTCGTTCTCGCCGTATTGGGACCGAGGATTGCGGACCTTGCAGGCGACGGCTGGAAATCCATCCACATCGCAAACCAGCCACGCGATGCGGAGCTACTGGCCTTGGCCGAGCAATTGTGTCAGACCATATCCAATTGATATGGCGCCCCGTATGAGAGGCGCCCGGGGTCGCGGATTGGAGTAAGATGGACGAGTTTTCGAGCACTCGGCGTGCGCGTGGTGGAATGCGCCCGATGTTGCTTGCCGTTGGCGGCGCTTTCGCCCTTGGCGCAGGTGTTGCGGGCTACATCGCATGGCGCATGGATTCCGCGCCGGAAACCACCGAAGAACCAGCGCAAATCGCGGACAATACACCGGCCGATGGCGCCGAACCTTCGCCCACACCCAGCGCCAGCGAAAGCGCGGCTGCTGCAGAGGCAGTGGAGCGGGTGGCCGAACAGCAGGGCGGTATCGACCAGCGCCTGGCGGCCGCCGAACAGCGCCTGTCGCGCCTCGACCTTCAGGCGCAGGCAGCCGCCGGTAACGTGGCGCGCGCGGAAGGCCTGCTGATTGCTTTCGCTACCCGCCGTGCGGTCGATAAGGGCGCCGAACTCGGCTATCTCGCCGACCAGCTCCGGCTGCGCTTCGGCGACGCGCTGCCCAATGCCGTGAACACCATCCTGACCTTTTCGCGCGAACCGGTCACGCTCGACCAGCTGATCTTCCGCCTCGAAGGCCTCGCGCCCAGCCTGCAATCGGGCGAGGGCAAGCCGAGCCTCGAACGCTTCGCTGACGAATTGGGCTCGCTCTTCACCATCCGCCGCGAAAGTGCCCCGTCTCCGCAGCCCCAGCAAAGGCTGGAGCGTGCACGCCTGTTCCTGGAAAGCGGCCGTCCGGACTCGGCCGTTGCGGAAGTGCGCAACCTGCCCGGTGCGGTGAATGCCGAAGGCTGGCTGCGCGATGCCGAACGCTATGCTTCGGCCCAGCGCGCACTCGATCTCATCGAAACGGCAGCGGTGCTGGAACCGCGCCGCCTGCGCGATGGTGCGGGTAACCGGATCGAACAGCCGAGCCCGGTCGAAGAGTAGCTCAGGCTTTCATCAGTTCGGGCACATCGCCCGATACACCGCGCGCTTCGTCCATGAAGAACTTCTTCAGCATGCCGGAACGCTGGACCCCGGCCATGCCGAGACGGCGAACCGCGCTGGCGGCCTTCCCCGGCACCCCGAACAGGCGCGTCAGGCTGTCTGTTGCGCCCATGACCATGATGGAATCGAGCGCGCGCCATTTTTCGTAGCGTTCGAGCACCTGCATATCGCCAAGATCGAGGCCCAAGCGGCGGGCATCGCCCAGCACCTCGACCAGTGCGCCGACATCGCGCAGGCCCAGATTGAGGCCCTGTCCGGCGATCGGGTGCATGCCGTGTGCGCTGTCGCCGACCAGCGCCATGCGCTCGCCCACGATGCGAACGGTGTGCTGGAAGCTGAGCGGATACGACGTGCGCGCGCTGTTGAGAGAAAGCTCGCCGAGCAGGTCGCCCATACGTTTCTGGACTTCGGCCAGGAAGGCGCGTTCGCCCATCTTGAGGACACCTGCTGCATCCTTCTCGTCGACCGTCCAGACGAGCGCGCTGCGATGCTGGCCATCGGGCCCGTCGAGAAGTGGGAGCAGCGCAAAGGGACCAGCGGGATAGAAGATCTCCCATGCCACGCCGCCATGCGGCTTGCTGTGGTCGAGGCCGACGATGATCGCGCGGTGGGAATAGTCCCAGCTGGCCATCTTCAGCTCCGCATCCTCGCGCGTTGGCGAACTGCGGCCTTCCGCGCCGACCAGCAGGTCCGCGGTCAGGACCTGTCCGTCGCCGAGCGTAGCGGAGACACCGTAAGCATCGCGCTGGCGATCGACCACGTCGACCGGGGCGTGCAGCGTGATGAGGCTTTCGTTCTTCACCGCTTCGAACAGGGCCGTGCGCAGGACGCGATTGGCGAACATCCGGCCGAGCGAACCTTCGTGTTCTTCCGGCGTGAAATCGATGCGGCCCGGCTTCATCTGGTCGAGCACGGCGATGCTCTCGATCGGGCAGCCATAGGGCTCCAGCGAGTCGGCCAGGCCGATATTGCGAAACAGGCGCCAGCTTGCAGTGGAGATCGCCGACGCGCGCCCGTCGAAACCGTCTGCTGTCAGGTCGGCGGGATCGGCCCGGTCGACCAGGTGGCTCGAAAAACCCTGTTTCGCAGCTGCCAGCGCCAGTGTGGAGCCGACGAGACCGCCGCCGAGGATGAGCAAGTCGCGCTTGTCTGTCATGGTCACGGTCCCTAGAGCGGGCGGCGTGACACTGGCAAGGATTATGGACGTCTCGCTGGCCCGGCTGGCCGCTTTCCTGCTTGCCCTCACGTGCCTTTTGCCCGCTGCCGCAATCGCGCAGGATCGCACCGCGCGCTTTGGCGACGACAATATCTCGGTCGAACTTGTTGCCGATGGCGCGCCAACGCCGGGCGAGGAATGGCTGCTTGCGCTGCGCTTCACTCCGTCGAGCGAGGAGTGGCACGGCTACTGGTCCAATCCCGGCGATGCGGGGCAGGGCATGGATTTGCAGCTCGATCTTCCGGACGGGTGGCAAGTCGGCAAGCCGCTCTATCCCGTGCCGCAGACGCTGCTCATCGGCGGGTTGATGAACCACATCTTCGAGGGCGAGTACGTCGTTCTCGTGCCGGTCACTCCCGGCCCGGATGCGGCGGTCATGAACCTCGCCCCGGTCACGGGCTTCGTCGAATACCTCGCCTGTACCGACCGGATCTGCGTGCCGCAGGATGCGGTCTTGCGTGCCCAGAGCGGGGGCAATTTCGACGAATGGCGCGGGAGGATCGCGCCGATACTCGACAGCGAGGCAGGCTTCGAGATTTCCGGCGAGCGTCTGCGCATCGGCATCCCGCTGCCAGCCTCGATGGACCTCGGCGAGCTGCACCTGTTCCTGGAAACCTCCACTCTGGGCAATGGCCTGCGGCCCGAATATGCGGCCGTGCAGACGTGGATCCGCGATGGCAACCTGCTGGTTGCCGAACTGCCGCTGGAGCGAACCAAGGGCGATAGCGCGGACACGCCCGTTCGTATCGAGGGGATACTCGCCTTGGGAGACGGTCAGGGTGTGCGGTTCATGGCGACGCCCGCAGACGTGCCGTTGGAAGGTGTGAAGGCATTCCGGGGGCCTCGGGAAACGCCTCCCTTCGGCCTGCTGGTGATCGCGGCGCTGGTCGGCGGCCTCCTGCTCAACATCATGCCATGCGTGTTTCCGATCCTCAGCCTCAAGGCGCTGGCCCTGGCGAAGGCCGGGGGCGACGAGGGCGCAGCCCGCCGCGATGCGCTCGCCTACACTGCGGGTGTCGTGCTGGCCTGCGCCGGACTTGGCGCGTTGATCCTGTTGCTACGATCGGCCGGTCAGCAGGTAGGCTGGGCATTCCAGTTGCAGGAGCCCGCCATCGTGGCGATCCTGTTTGCGCTTGCCGCGCTGATCACCGCGAATTTCCTGGGCCTGTTCGCCGTTCCCGGCCTCGCCATTTCCGGCGGCAAGCCGAGTTCGGGCGGATCCTTCGCAACAGGTCTGCTCGCTGCTTTCGTGGCGACGCCGTGCACAGGGCCCTTCATGGCGCTCGCATTGGGGGCAGCGCTGGTGCTGCGACCCATCGAGGGCTTCGCGATCTTTACCGCGCTTGGCGTCGGACTGGCGCTGCCGTTCCTGCTGGTCGGCTTCGTGCCTGCCTTCCGTCAGCGGCTGCCAAAGCCCGGTGCCTGGATGGAACGCTTCCGCCGCTGGATGGCACTGCCCATGGGATTGACCCTTCTCGCACTCGCATGGCTGCTCTGGCGCATCGGCGGAGGGCTGTTCCTGCTTTCGGCGACCGGTGTCGCGGCCGGCCTCGTCTATTTCGCGGGAATGATCTCGCCGGAAGGCCGGACTTCCGGAAAATCGAGGATGCTGCCGGCGCTGATCGGCCTCGCAATGGCCGCGGTCTCTGCGATCGGCATGGTGCGGACATACGATCCACCCATTGCCGATAGCGCGCAGAGCATTCTCGATCCGCAGGAGTTTTCGGCCGCGAACCTCGCAGCGGCTCGCGCCAGCGGCCAGCCGGTGTTCGTCTGGTTTACCGCCGACTGGTGCATCACCTGCAAGGTCAACGAGAGCGTCGGGATCGAGCGCGAAGAGACGCGCGCGGCGTTCGAGGAAGCGGGCGTCATCGCGATGCGCGGTGACTGGACGCGCCGCGACGACGACATCGCCGCTTTCCTGTCGCAGCAGGGTGCTGCCGGTGTGCCGCTTTACCTGTGGTATCCGGCGGGCGGGGACGCGCGGCAATTGCCGCAGGTGCTTACGCCTGATCTTCTTCCGGATCTTGCCCGTCAGGAGGCGGCGCGCAGTCGGTAATGAACTGCGCCGGAAGGCGGCTGGGGTTGAGGATGATCGACCCGCCGCCCGGCACCGTGGCTTCCACCGTTCGCGGACCCGTCAGCACTTCAAGCCGCGGATCGTCCGCCGGGGTGCGCCCGCGCCAGATCCAGGCCTCGCCATCCTGCTCCGCATCGATCCAGAACCGTTCGACATGGCCGTTGCCGATCATCGCCAGCACTGCCTTGGCGTGGGCATCGGCCTCGACGAAGCGGGTATAGCGCAGCAGGCCGTCCTCGCAGGCGAGGGCCATGAACGGGGTCGCACCGGGCTTGCCGTAGAGCAGGCGCTCGCGATCCTGGCTGTACGCCCAGACGGCTCCCTCGGTATCGGGCGAATCTATCGGCGTGCGCGGTGCATCGCGTTCCGCAGCAATGCGTTCACGTGTTACATACTCGTCTGATGCAGGGGGCTTGCAGGCCGTGACCAGCAAAAGCGCGCCCAGCGCGATGGTGCGAAACATGGCGCGCAGCTATGCGAAAGGGAGGGCGAGCGTCAACGCGGGAGCGACGAAACCTCACAGCTTCGCCACACCGCGCCGACGCCTCGCAGCAAACCTTACTCCGCGGGTTTCACGAACTTCATGACGACGCGGTCCGTCTTGCCCCGGATCGAGGGATCGAAGACGCTGATTTCACGGGTGTCGTCGGGATTGGCGAGCAAGTCGCTTTCCGCCTCGAGGACGAAGCCGGCCTTTGCGAAATCGTCACGAACGACCTGCGGATCGATGCGGTGGTATTCCTCGACTGTGGTGCGCGTATCCCCCGCGTTGCCGACATGGTCGATGACCCCCACGATACCGCCGGGGCGCATCATCGAATAGAGCCCCGCGAGGTAATCGGCCGGCTCCGAGCGGGGAACGTCGTATTCCTCAGATTCCCAGTAGAGGTCGTGATAAACGAGGTTCATGATCGCAAAGTCGAACCGTTCCTCGCCCCGCTCGAAGGCTTCGAAACGGTAGCGTTCGAGGGCAATGCCGGGCTCTCGCTGAGCCAGCGCCGTCCACGCCTCTTCATTGTAAAACTGTTCGGGTTCGAGCGCAGTTACGCTGCCATCCTCACCAACAGCGCGCGCGAGGATTTCCGCCCAATAGCCTCCGCCCGAAATCAGGTCGGCAGCGTCATCGCCCTGCTCAAGGCCGAAAAATGCAAGGACTTCTACCGGCTTGCGGCTCTCGTCGAGTGCGCGGGCGGCCTCGGGGCGGGCGTCATTGGCGACGGCTGCGTTGATGTCTTCAGTCGAGAGGGACGGCGCCATGGCGACTTCCCCGGCATCGTCGGATGCCGTTTGCGAGCAGGCCGCGAGCGCCAGAGCCAAGGCTCCTGTCAGGACGATAGGCAATTTCATGGTTCTCTCCCCTTGTTCAATGGCGAGAGCATGAACCGCCGACCGGCAAGTGGGAAGGACGCCGCGGTACGCTGGTCGAGACGGGGGCGTAACTTGTCGAAGTCTGGCGGGGTGCGCCTGCCGGCCTAGGGTTTGCCGCCCATCCGCTTGTAGCGCGTCTTGCCATAGCGCGTCTTGCGCGTCCCGGGCCTGCCCGCATCGCTGCGCCCGACGCGCGGGGCCTTCTTTTCTTCGTCGCCCAGGCCGAGTTCGTCGTTCTCGAGCCGGCGAATTTCGTCGCGCAGGCGGCCGGCCTCTTCGAATTCGAGATCGGCGGCGGCGGCCCGCATGCGCTTTTCCAAGTCTTCGATATAGGCGCGAAGGTTGTGGCCGACGAGGTTGTTGCGCTCGTCATCGCCGGTATCGACCGTGACGCCGTCCTGCGAGGCAGTATCGGCGACGATATCGGCGATCTGCCGCTTGATCGTTTGCGGCGTGATGCCGTGTTCCTCGTTAAATGCGCGCTGCTTTTCGCGGCGGCGGTCGGTTTCCGCCATGGCGCGTTCCATGCTTCCCGTGATCCGGTCGGCATAAAGGATCACGCGCCCGTCGACGTTACGCGCGGCGCGGCCAATGGTCTGGATGAGAGAGGTTTCGCTGCGCAGGAAACCTTCCTTGTCGGCATCGAGAATGCACACGAGGCCGCATTCGGGAATATCGAGGCCTTCGCGCAGGAGGTTGATGCCGACCAGCACGTCATAGACGCCGAGGCGCAGGTCGCGGATCAGCTCGATACGCTCCAGCGTCTCCACGTCGGAGTGCATGTAGCGCACCTTCACGCCCGCTTCGTGCATGAATTCGGTGAGGTCTTCCGCCATCCGCTTCGTCAGCGTGGTGACGAGCGTGCGGTAGCCCATTTTTGCGGTCTTCTTGCATTCCTCGATGCAGTCCTGGACCTGGTCTTCGACCGGCTTGATCTCGACCGGCGGGTCGATGAGGCCGGTGGGCCGGATAACCTGTTCGGCAAAGACGCCGCCGGTCTGTTCCATCTCCCACGAACCGGGCGTAGCCGAGACCGCAAAGGTCTGCGGGCGCATCGCGTCCCATTCGTTGAAGCGCAGCGGGCGATTGTCGATACAGGACGGCAGGCGGAAGCCGTACTCTGCCAGCGTGATCTTGCGGCGGTGGTCCCCGCGCGCCATCGCGCCGATCTGCGGCACCGTCTGGTGGCTTTCATCGACGAACAGCAACGCGTTTTCGGGCAGGTATTCGAACAGGGTGGGCGGCGGTTCGCCCGGCAGGCGTCCGGTAAGGAAGCGGCTGTAATTCTCGATCCCCGCGCAAGAGCCTGTGGCGGCAATCATCTCGAGATCGAAATTGGTGCGCTGCTCAAGCCGCTGCGCTTCCAGCAGGCGACCTTCTTCCTGCAATTCCTTCAGCCGCTCCTGGAGCTCGAACTTGATGGCCTCACTGGCCTGTTTCATGGTCGGGCCGGGAGTGACGTAGTGCGAGTTCGCATAGACACGCACCTTGTCGAGGCTGGCACCCTTCTTGCCGGTGAGCGGGTCGAATTCGCTGATTTCCTCGATCTCGTCACCGAAGAAGCTGACCCGCCAGGCCATGTCCTCGTAGTGCGAGGGGAAGATCTCGAGGTTGTCGCCGCGCACGCGGAAGTTGCCGCGCGCGAAAGCGGCATCGTTGCGCTTGTATTGCAGGGCCACCAGCTTGCGGATCAGTTCGCGCTGGTCGACCGTCTGGTCCTTCTTGATATCAAAGATCATGGCCGAATAGGTTTCGACCGACCCGATACCGTAGAGGCAGGACACCGAGGCCACGATGATGACGTCGTCACGCTCCAGCAGGGCGCGCGTGGCCGAGTGGCGCATCCGGTCGATCGCCTCGTTCACCGAGCTTTCCTTCTCGATGTATGTGTCGGACCGCGGCACGTAGGCTTCGGGCTGGTAATAGTCGTAGTAGCTGACGAAATACTCGACCGCGTTTTCCGGGAAGAAGCTCTTGAATTCGCCATAAAGCTGCGCGGCTAGGATCTTGTTAGGCGCAAGGATCAGGGCGGGGCGCTGCAATTCCTCGATGACCTTGGCCATGGTGAAGGTCTTGCCCGAACCGGTGACGCCCAAAAGCGTCTGCGTCTTCTCGCCATCGCGTGCGGACGCGACCAGTTCCTCGATCGCGGTCGGCTGGTCGCCGGCGGGCGTATAGTCGCTGACCAGCTTGAACTTGCGGCCGCCCATCGATTTTTCGGGACGCGCGGGTTTGTGCGGTACGAACTCGCCTGTTGTGTCGGGTTCTTCGAGGCCGCGCCTGATAACGAGTTCTGACATGTGCGCACATATGGGGAACGAATAGGGCAGGTGCAACGGCGGCTTGCGCAAGCGTGGCGTGCTGCTAGCCTCGCGCAACCAATCACGCGGAGAATTCCATGCGCAATACATTGACCCTCGCCATCGCCACCATCGCGCTCGCCGCTTGCGGCAGCTCGAGCGATGCTGACACAGACGGCGATGGCACCGTGTCGGCAGACGAGGTCGAAGCGGCAGCGGCCAAGGTGAAGCCTCTGGAGGCGGGCGAATACAAGATGAACCTGGAGCTGGTCGAACTCGTCGATCCATCGATGAGTGAAGGCGATGTCGCCAAGGCGAAGGAATTCATGGGCGCCATGGCAAATGCGGCCCCTGCGCGGTGCCTCACCGAAGAAGAAGCGAGCAAGGGCATGATCGGCATCGCAGAGCAGATGCAGAACGGCGATTGCACGATGGACAGCCTCACCTCGGATGCCGACGGAATGCAGGCCGCGATGACCTGCAAGGCAGGCGACGGAGAGGCCAAGATCACCATAGACAGCCAGTCGACCGGGACGGCCAGCGAGATGACGATGACGGCCGTCGAACCGGTTGCAGGCAGCGAAGAGACGAAGCGCGTGACCATGAAGGTCGGTATGACCCGTACCGGCGACTGCACCTGACGCGCGGGCACCTGTTCAGGAAACCGCCATCCGCGTCGTGCATTCTTCCTGAATGATGCAGACGCCGTCGTTCCAGGAAACCCGCGAGGAAATGAGCCGCAGGCTGGCGCTTGCCGCAGAACCGAGCCCGGACGATGCGCGCGGGCCACGCGCGCTCCTGCTGGCCAAGGAATTCCTATGGCCGCTGGAACCGGTGAAGCGCCGTTTCGAAGATTTCACTGTATCGCCTGCCACGCATCCAAAACGCGTCATGCTGCTTCCAGGCTTCGGCGCGCACCCTGTCCGTATGCGCTGGATGGCCCGCAAGCTCGAGGATGCAGGACATACGGTGAAACGCTGGGGCATGGGTTATAACCTCGGCGCGACGGCCGATCGCTTTGCCAAGGTCGAGGAGCGTCTCATCGACCTGTATCACCGCCGCGGGGAGCCGATCGTGCTGGTCGGCTGGAGCCTTGGCGGGGTCATGGCGCGCGAACTGGCGAAGAAGCATCCGGACAAGATCGCCAAGGTGATTACGATGGGTTCGCCCTTCTCCGGTTCCCCGCGCGCGAACAACGGCTGGCGCGCCTACCAGGCGATTGCCGGCCACCGTGTGGACGAACCGGAGATCGATACCGTGGTCAGCGAAAAGCCGCCCGTCGAAACGGTTGCATTCTGGTCGCCGCGCGATGGCATCGTGCACCCGCGATCGGCCTGCGGCAGACCCGGCGAACGCGACCGTGCGGTGGCCTTGCGCTGCACCCACATGGGCTTCGTCCTGACACATGAGGCCGTTTCCGCGCTATTGTCGGAACTGGATCGCTCCTGAACCTTTAGTTGGTGGAGCGGGGCATTGCGCCGCGCGAAGGGCCGCGTCCTGCGGTCCGTTGCAACTTCCGGGGGATCATGAGCGGCACTGCCGACTTCTTCAATGAAATGCGCGAGCCGGATGGCTCGGTCCGCGATGCCTATTCGTCCTACTGTGACTGGTACGATGAACAGGATGCGAAGCTCCTGAAGCGCAAACACCGGGAAGCGGAGACGAACTTCCGCAAGACCGGGATCACATTCAATGTCTACGGCGAGGACGAGGCCGAAGAGCGCCTGATACCGTTCGACATGGTGCCGCGGATCATCACCGCGAACGAGTGGCGCAAGCTGACGAAGGGGATCGAGCAACGCGTCAGTGCGCTCAATGCCTTCATGCACGACCTCTATCACCGCCAGGAGATCATCCGCGCGGGACGCCTGCCGCAACGCCTGCTGCGCGACAACGCTGCGTGGTTGCCGAACATGGTCGGTTTCACCCCGCCGGGCGGCGTTTACACCCATATCGTGGGCATCGACCTGGTCCGAACAGGGCCGGATGAATTCTTCGTGCTCGAGGATAATGCGCGCACGCCGTCGGGCGTCAGCTATATGCTGGAAAACCGGGAAACCATGATGGCCATGTATCCCGAACTGTTCATGCGGGTGCCGGTCGAAAGCGTTTCGGATTATCCGCGTCGGCTTGCGAAAAGCCTTGCCGCCTGCGCACCCGAAGCGGCCGGTGACCGGCCGGTCGTGGCGGTCCTGACGCCGGGCATCTACAATTCGGCCTATTTCGAGCACGCCTTCCTTGCCGACCAGATGGGTGCCGAACTTGTCGAAGGCAGCGACTTGCGCGTCGTCGATGGCCGCGTGGCGATGCGCACGACCAGCGGGTACAAGGCGGTGGATGTGATCTACCGCCGGGTAGACGACGAATTCCTCGATCCGCTGACGTTCAATCCCGACAGCGTGCTCGGCGTGCCGGGCATCATGGACGTCTACCGTTCCGGCGGCGTCACGATCGCCAATGCGCCCGGCACAGGGGTATGCGACGACAAGGCGATCTATTCCTTCATGCCCGACATCGTCGAGTTCTACACCGGCGAGAAACCGCTGCTGCCGAACGTCGAAACATGGCGCTGCGCGGACGAGGACAGCCTTAAATACGTGCTCGACAACCTTGAAGAACTGGTGGTGAAGGAAGTCCACGGTTCGGGCGGATACGGCATGCTGGTTGGCCCTGCATCGTCGAAGAAGGAAATCGAGAAATTCCGCGCGAAACTGGTCGAGAACCCGTCCAACTATATCGCGCAGCCGACCCTCTCGCTGTCGACCTGTCCGATCTACACGAAGAAAGGCCTCGCCCCGCGTCACGTCGATCTGCGGCCTTACGTCCTCGTCTCGCCCGACAAGATCGACATCACGCCAGGCGGCCTGACTCGTGTCGCGCTCGAAGAAGGGTCGCTGGTCGTCAATTCGAGCCAGGGCGGCGGGACCAAGGATACCTGGGTGTTGAAAGATTGATGCTGGGCAGGACCGCAAACGGATTGTTCTGGATGTTCCGCTATCTCGAGCGGGCTGAGAACACTGCGCGTCTGCTGGATGCTGGCATGCGCATGGCCCTGACCCGCGACCTGGTGACGGCAGAAGAGGAATGGCGCTCGGTCATTTCCACCGCCGGACAGCGGACCGCTTACGAAGCGAAGCACGGCACTTACTCCGGCAGCCAGGTGTGGAACTTCATGCTGCGCGACAAGGCGAACCCTTCGTCCATTCTGGCAATGTTCGGGCTGGTCCGGCAGAATGCGCGCCTCGCCCGCAACGCCATCAGCGGGGAGCTGTGGGAAGCCATCAATGAAAACTGGCTGGTCATCGACGAACAGCTGAAGAAACCGGTGGCCGAAAACCGCGTCCTCGACACGGTCGCTACGATCCGCCGGGCGGGCACATTGGCCCACGGCGCGCTGGCCGGTTCGATGCTGCGGGATGAAGGCTACCATTTCGCCCGCGCAGGGACATTCATCGAGCGTGCCGATAGCATTTCGCGCATTCTCGACATCAAGTATTACCTGCTCCTGCCGTCGCTATCCTATGTCGGCTCCAGCCTCGATACAGGCCAGTGGGACCAGGTGCTGCGCTCCGTTTCCGGGGACCGCGCCTATCGGTGGCTCAATGCCGGACAGATCGATGCGAAGGGCATTTGCGAATTCCTCATCCTTGACGAACGTTTCCCGCGCAGCCTGGCGTTCTGCTATTGCGCGCTGCGTGACGATCTTGCCGCCCTGGCGAGGCTCCATGGCACCGAAGGGCACAGCAATATGCTCATGCGCGATGCCGATACGCACCTTACCGATTTGACGATCGAAGATATCTTCGATCAGGGCCTGCATGAATTCCTTGTCGGGTTCACGCAGGACAATGCCTCCATCGCCGAAGCGATTTCCACCGACTACAGGTTCCTTGCCTGATGCGCCTTTCGATCCGCCACACCACCCGATACCGTTTCGGCCAGCCCGTCGTCCATGCACTGCAGCGGTTGAGGCTGGTGCCCAAGCAGACGCAGGGGCAAGAGATCCTCGATTGGTCGATGGAGTATGAAAACGCTCATGAAGAGCTGCAATTCGAAGACCAGCACCACAATACGACAACCCTGATCGCGGTCGAACCGGGCGCCAGGGAAGTGGTCGTCACCTGCAAGGGCACCGTCGACACACACGACCATGCGGGCGTGATCGGTCGCCATGCAGGCCACCTGCCGCTCTGGAGCTTCCTGTCGCAGACATCGCTGACACGCCCGGGTCCCGGCATTCGCAAGTTCTTGAAGGAATTCGAAGGTCGCGAGGACGAGAAGCTGGACCTGCTTCACGAAATCTCGCGCCGCATCCTGGAAGAAGTCGAATACAAGGTCGGCTCCACCATTCCGCAAACCACTGCCGAAGAAAGCTTCGCCGCCAAGGCCGGGGTCTGCCAGGATCACGCGCATATCCTTATTGGTATTGCGCGGGCACTCGATATCCCCGCCCGGTATGTCTCCGGCTACCTCATGATGAACGATCGGATCGACCAGGAAGCGACCCACGCCTGGGCGGAAGCTTTCGTCGACGGATTGGGCTGGGTCGGTTTCGATGTTTCCAACGGAATTAGCCCCGATGCGCGCTATGTCAGGGTTGCCACGGGCCGCGACTACCGCGATGCAGCGCCGGTTACCGGGATAAGCTTCGGCAATGCCGAACAGGTGCTGGAGGTCGACGTCTCGGTCGAACAGCAACAAGTGCAGCAATAAGCGGCAAGATTTGGGATCTAGATGACATATTGTGTAGGAATGGTGCTCGAAAAGGGCCTCGTGCTGATGAGCGACACTCGCACCAATTCGGGCGTCGACAACATCTCCGTCTTTCGCAAGATGTTTACCTGGCAGGTGCCCGGCGAACGTATCATCACCGTCATGACTGCCGGCAATCTTGCAACTACGCAGGCGGTAATCAGCCAGCTTGAAGAGCGCACCAAGCAACCCGACGATCGCGATAACGCGATCCTGAAATCGCCCACCATGTTTCAGGTGGCGACCGAGATCGGCAAGCTATTGCGCGACATTATCGCAGATCGGCAAGGTGCCAATGGCGATCGGGGCCGTGGACGCTTCACCGCATCGATCATCGTCGCGGGCCAGATCGCAGGCATGGAGCCGCGCCTGTTCATGGTCTATCCCGAAGGCAATTTCATCGAGGCCAGCCTCGACACGCCTTTCTTCCAGATCGGCGAGACCAAGTACGGCCGCCCGATCATCATTCGCGGATACGACCGCACGATGAGCCTCGAGGACGGGGTAAAGCTGCTGATGGTCAGTTTCGATTCCACGCTAAAGGCGAACCTTTCCGTGGGTCTTCCGCTGGACCTGCAGGTCATCAAGCGCGACAGCTTCGAAGCGGGACACCAGCACCGTGTGACCCATGACGACCCCTATTTCCAGGCGATTTCGTCCAGCTGGGGCGATGCGCTGAAGAACGCGTTCCACTCGCTTCCCGATTACAGCTTCTATCATGGTGATGATTGATAGAGCGATGCATCCAATTCGGATTTATTACTTTCGTACCTAATCCGTTTGATGTTCCCATGCACACTAATAGTTTGCATCCATATCCGTAGTCATCCGGAATGCGCATTGTCCCTTATGCTGCCAGCATCACGGGCATGGAAAACAAACAGATACTCCACATCGTCGACGGTTCGACCAGGGCACGCGCGGCGCAGGCGCATATCGGTTTCGATATGGGACATCATTGCGAGGTTTACGCCGATGTCGGCGAATTGCTGGCGACGTCGCCCGGGAGCGGGTTGGTCCTGGCCCGCGACGATGAGGGCCACGGCGCTGTCACGGTCGTGCTGCGAACCTTGGCGTCTAAGGGTATCTGGTTGCCGGTCGTAGGGACCTCGGAGGACCCGCGACCGGGACGGGTTGTCGCTGCAATCAAGGCAGGTGCACTCGATTACTTGCGGCTGCCGTTCGAAGTAAGTCGCCTCGGTGAAGCGATTGCGCGGATATCCCGCGAAGCCGAGGCTTACGGGGCAGCGCGGCGCAAGATGATCGAAGCGCGCAGCAGGATTGCGTCGCTATCGCCGCGTGAACGTGAAGTGCTCGACTGGCTAGCCGAAGGGCGCAGCAACAAGATGATTGCGCGCGAACTGGAGATCAGCCCGCGAACGGTCGAAATCCACCGGGCGAACATGATGAACAAGCTGGGCGCGCATCACGCCGCCGAGGCGGTGCGCCTGCGTATCGAAGCGCATCTCGACGGCGCGCAGATTTCCGCGGCCTGATCGGGTCGTTTACGAGCCTGCGGGTCGCACCGACAGGCGGGTCAGCGGCAAAAGGAACCGCGGCCGAATTCCAGGTGGAGGTGATCGCGATGGGCGGCGTTGTAATCGGGGCCCAGCACGGTCCCGAAGCGCTTGCACGCGCTGGAATGGACCGTGCGCAGGAATCTTCGCTCTTCTGGCGAAGCATTCCAGCCGCTCTGGACCGTGATCCTGCGGCCATCCGTCAGCACAAAGCCCGATACGTCGACTGCCTGAGCTTGCGAATGAGCGGACAACCGGTTGGTGCCCGCGACATTGCGGCAGGAGTAGCTGCCCATGGTCTCGATCCGCTCCAATCCAGCTCCCAGGATCTGGCGCGCGGCACGATCGACGCCGAAGCGTGCCCAGGCGGCAAAATCCTTGGCGACGGGACAGGCTACGGCCGTCAGATTGGTAACGTCGAACGGCCCTGTATCGCCGTAAAGGGCGCTGAGACGAACGGTGTTCCGCGTCGAGCAGCCACCGGCCTGGAGCTTGTCGGGCAGGGGAGCGAATTGCGCGCGCGTGCTACCGAGATCGGCGAGGCATTGCCGCGCCTCACGGCTAGGTTCGGGCAGGGCTTGAGCCGATCCCGAAGGGCGGGACGATGCTTCGCCCGTGCGTTCCGGAACCGCGCCGCATCCGGCCAGCGCCACAGCTGCAAGCAATGCTGGGAAGGCTGCGATCCTCATGAAGCGGCAAGCTACATCGGCGTTTGGAACGCGGCAAGCGCACCGATTATTCCGGCGCGAGAACCTGCTCCCATAGCTCGATTTTCACGCCGTCGGGATCGAGCAACCAGGCGAACTTGCCGTAACCCTCGTCGACGCTGTCCAGCACGTCGACACCCTTGTCTTTCAGTTGCGCGACGAAGGTATCGAGATCATCGACGCGCAGGTTTATCATGAAGCTACCACGCCCCGGCTTGAGATACTGGTCGTCCTTGAAGTGGCTGATGAGGGAATAGGGCTTGTCGCCGGTTTCTTCGCTCCAGTTGATCTGCGGTCCGTAATCGCCGTCGATACCCAGCGTTTCGCGATACCAGGCGCGGGTCGCTTCCGGGTCCCTCACCACGTAAAAGACGCCGCCCAATCCCGTAATCTTGGCCATGTGGCCCTCCTCTCAATAACCGCTTGCCTGTCCGTCCTTGCGCATCTCGGTAGCCCCGGTCAGCACACCTGTTTCGGGATCGCGTGCGATGGCCTGGTAGCCGCCGAACATGATCCCGTTTGAGACGACTTCGACCTTGTGGCCCATCGCACGCAATGCTTCGACGGTTGCCACAGGTATGCCCGGTTCGACGTATAGCGTGCCCAGCGGATCGGCAGAGGGGCCTTCCAGCGCTTCCGTCGGCTGCCTGCCGCCATCATGGTTGAGCCGTGCGGCATCGCCTGCCTCCTGCAGGTTCATGCCGTAGTCCACGATGTTGACCAGCACCTGCACATGCCCTTGCGGCTGCATGCCTCCGCCCATCAGGCCGAGTGTCATGTACGGCTTTCCGTCCTTCTTCACGAAAGCAGGGATGATGGTGTGGAAGGGGCGCTTGCCCGGCTCGTAGGCATTGGGATGGGCCGGATCGAGGCTGAACAGCTCGCCCCGGTCCTGGAACATGAAGCCGGTGCCTGGCGCCACAAGCCCGCCGCCCATGCCGCGATAATTCGACTGGATCAGGCTGACCATCATGCCATTGCCATCGACCACGGTGAGATAGGTGGTGTCGCCTTCGCCCTCCAGTTTCGGCTCGCCGGGCCCGAATTCCGGGACTGCGCGCGCCGGATCGATGAGGGCGAAACGTTCGCGACCATATTCGTCGCTCAGCAATTCCGCGGGGAGACGCGCGAAGTCGGGATCGGCATAGAAGCGGGCAACATCGGCATAGGCCAGCCGCTTGGCTTCGGTGATGTAGTGCAAGACTTCGGGGCTTCCCCGTTCCCATTGCGAGAGGTCGACGTTCTTGAGGATGTTGACCATCTGGAGAGCGGCGAAGCCCTGGCTGTTGGGCGGCAATTCGCACAACTCGTACCCGTCCTTGTAAAGCGCACAGGCAGGGTCCACCCACTCGCTTTCGTGGTTGGCGAAATCCTCGCGCGTAAAGGCGCTGCCCTGCGCCTTGAGATAGGCGACCATCACATCTGTCAGCTCGCCGTCGTAGAAGGCATCGCGGCCATCGCGCCCGATGGTCTCCAGCGTATTGGCAAGGTCCGGATTGCGGAACATCTCGCCGGCCTCGGGTGCTGTCCCGTCGGAGAACCAGACCTTACGGGCGTTGTCGAACTCGAAGGGATAGGCTTCCTGCCGGGCAGTATAGGCACGCAGTGAGCGGTCGAGATACATGGCGATGACCGGCGCGATTGGGTGACCTTCGCGGGCATAGGAAACAGTCGGGGCAAGCACGTCGCTCATGGGCAGCTTACCGAATTTGCCGTGCATGGCGAACCATGCATCGACCGTACCGGGAATGGTGATGGGCAGGGGGCCGACCGGTGGCAGGCTGTCCGCGCCATCAAGCTTTTCGAGCAGTTGGTCGAGCGTCTGCCCCTTGGGCGAGCGGCCCGATCCGTTGATGCCGTGCAGCTTGCCGCTTGCCGGATCGTAGACGATGGCAAACAGGTCGCCGCCGATGCCGTTTCCGGTCGGTTCCATCAGACCGAGCGCGGCATTGGCAGCAATGGCCGCGTCGACTGCGCTGCCGCCTGCCTTGAGGATATCCAGCGCGATCTGCGTTGCCAGCGGATGCGCCGTCGCGGCCATGCCGTTCTGCGCGATGACGGGGCTGCGCGACCAGTTGGCGCCGACCGGCCTGCCGCCGGCGCCGATCTGCTGTTCCACGGCGCGTTCTTCGGTCTGCTCCTGTGCGGTCGACGGGACCGCGATCAACGCCAGTGCCGCGGCTCCTGCCAGTATCGCTCGCATTTCACTCTCCTGTTTCTTTGGAGAGCGGTGTGGAGCGCCTTTGTCAGGCTTGCAAGGGGTCTGCCGACTTGGCGGTCGCCTTGCTGACCAGCCAGATCGCAATCCACGCGGCGATGAAGCCCGGTACGATCTCGTACAGGCCACCATCGAAGCCGGGAAGGGCGGAATTCCAGCCCAGCGCGATCCACGCCATCACGACCGCGGCACCCGTCACCAGTCCGGCCACCGCACCCGCTCCGGTCATGCGGTCCCAGGTCAGCGACAGGATGATCAGCGGGCCGAATGCCGCGCCGAATCCGGCCCACGCGTTGGAAACCAGACCGAGCACCTGGCTGTCGGGGTCGCTGGCGATCCAGATGGCGGCCAGCGCAACCAATGCGACGCAGATGCGGCCGACATTGACGCTCTCGCGCTCGCTCGCCTGCTTGCGGAAGAACAGCTTGTAGAAGTCTTCCGTCAGCGAGGACGAAGCCACCAGCAATTGCGAGCTGATCGTCGACATGATCGCGGCCAAGAGGGCCGCCAGCAGGAAGCCGGTGATCAGCGGATGGAACAGCAGGTTCGCAAGGACGATGAAGATCGTCTCTGGGTCGTCCACCACGATGCCGTTACGTTCGGCAAAGGCGCGTCCGGCGATGCCGATACCGATGGAGCCGAGCAGGGCTACGCCCATCCACGTCATCCCGATATTGCGCGCGGTCTTCACCTTGGCGACGGTGTCGATGGCCATGAAGCGCACGATGATATGCGGTTGGCCGAAATAGCCGAGACCCCAGGTCACCGCGCTGATAAAGCCCAGCGCCGTCAGCCCTTGCGTCAGGCTGAGGAAGCCCGGGACATCGACTTCGGTAAGCGATCCGCCACCGCTGCCGCCTTCGCCGAACATGACGACGAGCGGCATGATGACGAGGGCAGTGACCATGATGAGCCCCTGCACGAAGTCGGTCAGGCTGACCGCGAGGAAACCGCCGACCATCGTGTAGGCCAGCACGACCAGCGCCGTGATCCAGATGCCGAGCATGTAATCGCTCATGCCTGCGTCAGGCAGCAATCCGGCAAAGCTCGTCTCGAACAGCTTGCCGCCGCCGACCAGGCCCGCAGCGGTATAGACTGCGAAGAACACCACGACGATCAGTGCGGAGACGACCCTGAGGGCGACCGCCTTGTCGGGAAAGCGGTTGGCGAGGAATTCCGGGATCGTCAGCGCATTGCCCAACTCTTCGGTCTGCTTGCGCAGGCGCGGGGCAACCACGATCCAGTTGAACAGCGCACCTACGAAGAGACCGATGCCGATCCACGCCTCTACAAGGCCCGCCGCATAGAGCGCGCCCGGAAGGCCCAAGAGCAGCCAGCCGCTCATGTCGCTAGCCCCTGCGGAGAGCGCAGCGACCGAGGGGGGAAGGTTGCGCCCGGCGAGAAGATAGCCCTCGCTTGTGTCGGTCGAACGCCGCCAGGCCCACAGGCCGATGCCGATCATGAGTACGAAGTAAAGTGTCAGCGAAATGAGAGTTCCGGTTTGCATGGCGCGGCAGGTAACAAATGTAACCGGTGCTGGCCACCCATGCGGATTTGCAGGACCCGATGCTCACCGCGCAGAGAGGAACGCGAGGGCAAACAAGAGGTTGATAGGTGCATGAAATCAGCGTTTCTCCCTCTCGCCTGTGGATTGTTCCTGTCGGCTTGCTCCCAATCACCGGACGCCGAGGGGGAGGAGGTTCCTGTCGCGCAAACGCCTGCAGCCAAGGTTGAAAGCCCGCCTTCGCCGCAGGTCGGTCCGAATTCGCCAGAAGAGCAGGCCGTGGCTTCGGCGTCCACGCAAGACACAATCCCTGCGCGCTTCCACGGCAAATGGGCGCAAGGCGCAGAAAACTGCGACATCCCCGGCCACCAGCAATATCGCATTGCGGCAAACCAGGTCGGTTTCTTCGAATCGCGCGGCATCGTTGAGACAGTCCGCGTCGACGGCGATTACGCCGCTGCCACGCTGAGCGAACAATATGGCGATGCGCCGCCGACCGTTTACGTGTTTTACATGGCGCGCGAAGGCGAAGACGCAATGCGCCTTCGCTACGACAAGAATGACCGGTTCAGCGTGGTGCGCTGTCCCGAAGACTGAAGCTTACGACTGAGCGGCCCGCTTGGCGCGCTTGCGCTCGTGCGGGTCCAGGATGGCCTTGCGAAGGCGGATGTTTTCCGGCGTCACTTCGACCATCTCATCGTCATCGATATAGGCAATGGCCTGTTCCAGCGTCATGACGCGCGGCGGGGTGAGGCGGATGGCGTCGTCCTTGCCGGTCGAACGGAAGTTCGTCAGCTGCTTCGACTTCATCGGGTTCACTTCCAGATCGTCGGGCTTGGCGTTTTCGCCGATGATCATGCCTTCGTAGATCTTGGCGCCGCCGCTGATGAACAGCTCGCCGCGGTCTTCCAGTGCGTTGAGCGCATAGGGAACAGCTTCACCCGGGACCATCGAGATAAGCACGCCATTCTGGCGGCCTTCGATCTGCCCGCGATAGGTGTCGTACTTCTCGAACAGCCGGTTCATGATGCCCGTGCCGCGCGTGTCGGACAGGAATTCGCCGTGATAGCCAATCAGGCCGCGCGACGGGGCGGAGAAGGTGATGCGGGTCTTGCCCTGGCCCGAGGGACGCATTTCGGTCAACTCGGCCTTGCGGCGCTGCATCTTCTCGACGACCGTGCCAGAGTGTTCGTCGTCGACGTCGATGACGACGGTTTCGAACGGCTCCATGCGCTGGCCGTTTTCTTCGCGGAAGAGCACGCGCGGGCGGCTGATGCCGAGCTCGAAGCCTTCGCGGCGCATCGTTTCGATGAGCACGCCGAGCTGGAGTTCGCCGCGGCCTGCAACCTCGAAGCTGTCCTTGTCGGCGCTTTCGGTGATGCGGATGGCGACGTTGGTTTCCGCTTCGCGGTAGAGACGGTCGCGGATCATGCGGCTCGTCACCTTGCTGCCTTCCCGGCCGGCAAGCGGGCTGTCGTTGACCGAGAACTGCATGGCGAGCGTCGGCGGATCGATCGGCTGCGCTTCGATCGGCTCCTTGACCGAAGGATCGGCGATGGTGTTCGAGACGGTCGCCTTTTCCAGGCCGGCAAGCGCGATGATGTCGCCTGCCTGTGCGCTGTCGACCGGAACGCGGTCGAGGCCATCGAACGACAGCAGCTTGGTTGCGCGACCGACTTCGATGACATTGCCATCGGCATCGAGCGCGTGAATCGGGTCGTTGAGATTGATCTTGCCCGACTGGACACGGCCGGTCAGCACGCGGCCCATGAAGTTGTCGCGGTCGAGGAGGGTGGCGAGGAAGCTGAACGGTGCCTCGGTGTCGAGACCCGGAGCCGGCACATGGTCGACGATGAGCTTGAACAGCGGTTCGAGGTCGCCTTCGCGCGCATTCTCGTCTTCGCTGGCATAGCCGTCGCGGCCCGAAGCCCACAGCGAAGGGAAGTCGAGCTGTTCGTCGGTCGCATCGAGGCTGGCGAAAAGGTCGAAAACTTCGTCGAGCACTTCCTGCGGACGCGCATCGGAACGGTCGATCTTGTTGACGACGACGATGGGGCGCAGGCCAAGGCCAAGCGCCTTGCCGGTGACGAACTTGGTCTGCGGCATCGGGCCTTCGGCGCTGTCCACCAGCAGGATCACGCCATCGACCATGCTCAGGATACGCTCGACCTCCGCGCCGAAATCGGCGTGGCCGGGCGTGTCGACGATGTTGATGCGCGTGCCGTTCTTCTCGACGCTCGTGCACTTGGCAAGGATCGTAATCCCGCGCTCTTTTTCCAGATCGTTGGAGTCCATCGCGCGCTCTTCGACGCGCTGGTTCTCGCGGAAGGTGCCGGACTGGCGGAAGAGCTGGTCGACCAGCGTGGTCTTGCCGTGGTCGACGTGGGCGATGATCGCCACGTTGCGTAGGTCGCGGGACATGATTTTGCTTTCGTAAGGGTATCGGAGCGGCTGGCGCGGATTCGGCTCTGCCAATTCGTGCGCGCCCCTAGCTTAGATGCTGCAATGCGGCAAGCATTTGAGAGTGTGACTCAAACAACACACCCGTTCTTACGCACGCGAACCGCAGCGCTAAATGCTTGTATGGAAACGACTGGCGCAATAATTCGGCAACCAGCTTGCGTGACTGTGGGGACTACGCAGCCGACCAAATTGTGGTTTTGAGAGAGGATTATTCATGAATTTCAATCGTTTCGGCCGGAAAGCGGCCGTTCGTACCGCCCTGCTGGCAGGTGCCGCGGCAATTACGCTGCCCGGCGCTGCCGTCGCGCAGGACCAGGAAGTAGCGGAGCCCGACGCCGATGAAATGGCGCTCGAGACCGAAGAACAGGACATGGGCAACGTCATCGTTGTGACTGCAACCAAGCGTGAACAGACGCTGCAGGAAGTCCCGGTTTCGGTATCGGTTACTTCGGGCGAAGTGATCGAGCAGGCGCAGATCCGCGACGTTCTCGATCTCCAGACGGTCGCTCCCTCGCTGCGCGTCAGCCAGCTGCAGAGCTCCTCGAACACCACGTTCTTCATCCGTGGCTTCGGTAACGGCGCGAACAACTTCGGCCTCGAACCGTCGGTCGGTGTCTTCATCGACGGCGTTTTCCGTTCGCGTACGGCTGGCGCTCTCTCGGATCTCGCCAACGTTCAGCGTATCGAAGTCCTTCGTGGTCCCCAGTCGACCCTGTTCGGCAAGAACGCCTCGGCTGGTGTCATCTCGGTTGTAACCCGCGAACCGCAGTACGAACTCGGCGGCAGCGTCGAAGCCGTTTACGGCAACCTCAACCAGATCATCGTCAAGGGTGACCTGACCGGCCCGATCGGCGAAAATCTCGCCTTCTCGGTCGACGGTTCCTACAATAAGCGCGACGGTTACGGCCAGATCGTCAATCTCGATGCCGACCTCAACGACCGCAATCGCTGGTCCGCTCGCGGCCAGCTGCTGTTCGAACCGACAGCCGACCTCAAGTTCCGCCTGATCGGCGACTACAGCCGGATCGACGAAATCTGCTGTACTGTCGGTAATATCCGTAACGGTCCGACCGGCGCAGCGATCTTCGCCCTCGGTGGTGCGATCGATCCGGAAAACCTGTTCAGCTACGACACCTACCTGAACCGCGAGCCGGTCAACGAAGTCGACAACTACGGCGTTTCGCTGCAGGCCGACTGGAATGTCGGTGCGCTGACCGTGACTTCGATCACGGCCTATCGCGAGCTCGAGAACTTCTTCGACCAGGACATCGACTTCACCAGCGCTGACCTCGCCAGCGAAGTTCGCGCCCAGGACGTCCAGACCTTCACCCAGGAACTGCGCCTGTCGTCCGATTTCGACGGCCCGTTCAACTTCCTGCTCGGCGGTTATTACTTCGACGAGAGCATCAACCAGGAAAGCGAACTGCAGACCGGTTCGGACTTCCGTGGCTACGGTGAATTCCTCGGTGCCTTCATCGCCCAGGATCCGACGTTCTCGTTCAACACCATCGAAGGTGCGCTCGGCCTGCCGCAGAACAGCATCTTCAATACGCCGCTGCTGACCAGCGAAAGCTATTCGATGGACAACAAGGCGTGGTCGATCTTCGGCCAGGTGGACTTCGAGCCGTTCGAAGGTCTCGTCCTCACCGCCGGTTTCAACTACACCGACGACGAGAAGGACTTCGCCCTCAGCCAGGTCTCCTATGACCCGCTGGCGAACGTGAACCTCGTGGATGCCGTCATTGTCGGCCAGATCGCAGGCGCGCTCGGCATTTCGCCCGCGGACGTGACCCCGGCTGTTATCCAGGGCTTCGCGACGGGCGCGACGACCGCACCGATCTTCCAGCAGATCGCTGCCGTGGCGACGACGGAATGCAACCCGGCCGCGCCGGCTCCTTGCAACCCGCTGCTCGGCCTGCAGGCATTCCAGTTCCAGCCGCCCTTCGTCGACCTGCCGAACGCGGTAGAAGACGGCCGTACGCGTGACGATGACTTCTCGTACACGCTGCGTCTCGCCTACGACGTCACGCAGGACCTGAATGCGTACATCAGCTACGCTACCGGCTTCAAAGCCAGCTCGGTCAACCTGTCGCGCGATTCGCGCCCGGCATTCGGTGACTACATTCCGGGTCCGTTCGGCAGCCAGATCCTGGCACCGTCCTCGCCGATCCTGAATGGCGGCCTTGCCGTGCCGAACCTGACCACCGGTTCGCGCTTCGCTGGTCCGGAAGAAGCGGAAGTGTGGGAAATCGGTCTCAAGGCACAGTTCGACCGCATGGGCTTCAACCTTGCCGTGTTCGACCAGTCGCTCGAAGGCTTCCAGGACTTCCTGTTCACCGGCACCGGCTTCCAGCTGACCAATGCTGGTAAGCAGTCGGTTCGCGGTTTCGAGTTCGATACGACGATCAACCCGGTCGACCCGCTGGTCCTGACCTTCGCCGTGACCCACCTCGATCCGCTGTTCGACAGCTTCGTCGACGGTCCGGCAGGCGACCTTTCGGGACAGCGTCCTGCAGGCATTCCTGCGTGGAACATCGCCACTTCGGCAACGTACACGCACGAATTCGGCCTGTCGGGTAATCGCCTGATCACGCGCCTCGACTACAACCACACCAGCAACACGCAGATCCTCAACGCTATCGGCGGCTTCGGCTCCGACGAGGCTGCGCGTGCGGTTGCCCGTGACTATCGCCGCGAGATCAACCTTGTGAACGCGTCGACGACCTTCTCGATGGAGAACGGTCTGGAATTCGGCCTGTGGGCACGTAACCTGCTGAACGATCAGTACATCGGCACCCTGTTCCCGAGCGTTGCTCAGGAAGGTTCGATCTCGGGTTACCCGAGCGCACCGCGCACCTACGGCGGCGTGGTACGCTTCCGCTTCTAAGCGGCGGGCACACCGACCAAACAAGGGGAAGGGGGCTTCCGGGCCCCCTTTTTCGTGCCTTTCATACTTCGGGCGCTGGCGGTCCCATTGCGGGACGCAACGATCGATGTCGCGGAATTGAAACCGAAGCCGGGTTATAAGGGCTCTTGCGACCCGAGGGTTTGTCCCCTGACTGACCCAGCCTATCCCCCGCCTGAGAGCGGGGGATTTTCTTTTACAGCGCCCTCAGGGCCTGTGCAGGCTTGGCCCTCAGCAGGGGCAACGAGCCACCCACGGCAAAGACCAGGACGGTCGCCAGACCAAGCCCCAGCACCAAGAGGACTTCGGTCCAGTCGGGTAGCCAGTCGAATTCGAACAGCTGCGTCACGACGAGCCATGCGGTAAGGCTGCCAAGGCCAAGCGCCACGATAGCAAGCGCACCTGCGAGCAGGGCATATTCGATCAGCTGCATGACCAGCACCTGACGCCTGTCTGCGCCAAGCACGCGCAGGACGACCGTGTCATAGGTCCGCGAAGCACGCGCCGCTGCGATCGCGCCTAGCAATACGGCGAGACCGGCAAGAACTGCCACGCTCGCTGCAGCCAGCGTGGCTAGCCCGACCTGTTCGAGGATCGTGCGCGCCTGTTGGAGGACGCCGCCGACCTCGATCACCGAGGTTGAAGGCAATTCGCGCACCAGCGCCTGGAGCAGCGGGCCGGTCGGCGTGCCTTCGGCGAGTTCGACGGTTGCCGCCAGATTGTGTGGCGTGTTTTCCAAGGCATTGGGGCTGAGCACGAAGACGTAATTAAAGCCCATGCTCTCCCAATCGATCCGGCGCAGGCTCGCGATCTCGGTTTCCACCTCGACGCCCAGCACGCCGAAGGTCAGCCGGTCGCCGATACCCAGGCCCGCCGCCTCTGCGAACTCTTCGTCGATCGAAACCAGTGGGGGGCCATCGTAAGCCGGCCCCCACCACTGCCCTTCGGTCAGGCTGTTTCCGGGAGGGACATCGTCGGCATAGGTGAGACCGCGCTCTCCGCGCAGCGCCCATGCGCCATCGGGGATCTCCTCCAGTTCCGAGGTCCGCGTCATCGCGCCTTGCGGCCCGAATGCGAGCACCGAACCGCGCAGCGCGGGGACCGTGCGTATCGCAGCGTCAGCATCGGTCTGGAGGATCAGTTCGCGAAACCGGTCTTCCTGGTCGCGCGGCACGTCGAGCACGAAATAGTCCGGTGCCTGGGCAGGCACGCGCTTCTCGATATTGCCGTCGATCGAGCTTTGCACAGCGGCCAGGAGGACGAAGGATGCCAGGCCGAAGCCCAGTGCGGTGACGAGCGCACCTGTGCTCGACCCGGGACGATGGATATTCGCCATAGCAGTGCGGGCTATCGGGCTGGCTGGCCGCGGAAGTGCAGCGGCGATCTTGCGGATCGTCCAGCCGAGCAGGGCGAGAAGGGCGAGGACGACCGCCGCGCCCAGCAGGAACCCGCCGGAAAGCAGCGGCTGGCTGGCGGTTATCAGCGCCAGGCCGACGATGGCGGCAAGGCCGGCAATCACTACGAACAACGCGGAACGATCGCGAGCAAGCGGCGCGATGTTGGAGCGCATCAGGGCCATGGCAGGGAAATGCCGCGCCCTCATGAGCGGCGGGGCTGCAAAAACCAGCGCAACGAGAAGCCCGTAAGCAGTGGCGAGGAGCAGAGCTCCGGGATCGATCACGAAGCCAGTATCGACCGGCAGAAGACCTTCCAGCGCCGCCGCCAGGAGCGGCACGACGGCCACGCCGACAGCAAGCCCGGCAAGACTGCCCACAGCGGCAGCTGCGAAGATCTGCAGGGCGTAGATGCGCGCAATATCCCGGCTCGTCGCGCCGAGGATCTTCAAGGTGGCGACGGATTGCCGTCGGGCATCAAGGTAGGACGAGACACCGCCGCCGATCCCGATCCCTGCGATGACGAGCGCAGCAAGGCCGACGAGAGTGAGGAATTCGCTCATCCGGCTGACGAACCTGTCGGTGCCGGGCGCCGCGCGCTCGGCCGTGTCGATGTCGAAACCGGCCTCGGGGAAACGCTCTTCGAGATTCTCTTCCGCCGCTTCCAGGTCGCGTGGCGTGTCGAAGGCGACGCGCGTCTTGCTCTGGTACATGGCGCCCGGGGCCAGCAATCCGGCCCGCTGGGGAACGTCTTCGGCCACGATGATGGTCGGGCCGAGCTGGAAGCCTTCGCCCAGCCTGTCCGGCTCATCTTCGATGATTCCGGCAACCTGCAGGGTCTCGGTGCCGATCAGGAAGCTATCGCCCGTCTCGAGGCCCAGCCGGTCGGCAGCGCCGGGGGCGATATAGGCATCGTTCCCTGAAGGCGCAGTGACTTTGCGTCCGCTTTCCAAAACCAGTTCGCCATATAGCGGGTAAAGCTCGTCAACGGCCTTGAGCTCGATCGGCGCCGCATTGTCGTCCTTGCGCGCCATGGCTTGCAGGCGCGTCCCCGCCGACACGGTGCCGAGCTCTTCCAGAGCCGCGCGCTCCTCTTCGTTGAGTGTGCGCTGCCACAGTTCGACCTGCAGGTCGCCGCCGAGGAATTGCTGTCCGTTTGCAGCCAGCTCCCGTTCGATCGCGGCGGTCAGCGTGCCGATCGCGGCGAGCGCTGCCGTGCCGAGGAAAATACACACCAGCAGCAGGCGCAGGCCTTTGAAGCGAGCATTGAGATCGCGCCGTGCGATCCGCCAGGCGGTCGACCAGCTCATGCGGCGGTATCGCTCGCAATGCGTCCGTCACCCAGCGTCAGGACGCGCCCGCAGTGATCGGCAAGTTCGGGGTCGTGCGTAATCACCAGCAGCGTCGCGCCCGTTTCGGCGCGGCGGGCGAAAAGCAGTTCGACGATTTCGTGGCCGGTAGCCGCGTCGAGATTGCCTGTGGGCTCGTCGGCAAAGATAAGGTCGGGGCGCGCGGCAATGGCGCGGGCGATGGCCACGCGCTGCTGTTCGCCGCCGGAAAGCTGTTGCGGGTAGTGATCGAGACGGTGGCCGAGGCCTACTGCTTCCAGTTCCGCCTTAGCGCGCGCCTGCGCATCGCTTTCGCCTGCCAGTTCCATCGGCGTCGCCACGTTTTCAAGCGCGGTCATGGTGGGGAGCAGGTGGAACGCCTGCAGCACGATGCCGATGCGGCAGCGGCGCGCACGAGCAAGGTCGTCCTCGTCCATTGCGGCGAAATCCTGCCCCGCAACGCTCAGCGTGCCGCTTGTCGCGCGTTCCAGCCCCGACAGCACCGCCATGAGCGAACTCTTGCCCGAACCCGAGGGGCCGAGCAGCGCGACGGTCTCGCCATGCTTGATGGTGAGATCCAGCCCCTTGAGGATTTCGACGGGGGCCTGGGTGGAGCCGAGGGTGAGGCGCAGGTCGCGAGCGCAAATCGCATCTTGAGAAGTGGTCACGTGGCTGCGATGGCAGATGGCACAGCAACTCTCAAGGAAGTCCGCCGATGGTTCTGCGTAGTTTGTCGATGCTTGCCGCCGCCCTGTCCCTTGCCGCCTGTGGCAGCGATACGGAGACGCTCGATCGGACAGAGGATACGAGCGCTGCCGCTCCGAATGCGGAGACGATCGAGGTGGCGGGCCCCGAACGCCACATTCTCGCTTTCGGAGACAGCCTGTTCGCAGGCTATGGCGTGGGCCTAGAGAACAGCTATCCGACAGACCTCGAGAGGGCGCTGCGCGAACGCGGCATCAACGTGCAGATGGTCAACGCTGCGGTATCGGGCGAAACGAGCGGTGCAGGCGCGAAACGGCTCGCATTCGCGCTCGATGCGCAGGACGTGAAGCCGGACCTCGTCCTCCTCGAACTGGGCGGCAACGACATGCTGCGCGGGCTTTCTCCCGACCAGACCCGTGCCAATTTCGAAAGCATGCTGGGAGAATTGCGCGATCGGGATATTCCCGTCGTCCTCATGGGTATGCGCGCTCCGCCCAATTACGGTCCGGAATACCAGCAGGACTTCGACAACCTCTATCCCGAGCTGGCAGAGGAATATGGCGCGACGCTGGTCCCGTTCTGGCTCGAGAGCATCTATCAGGACCCATCGTTGTTCCAGGATGACCGCATTCATCCCACCACCGAAGGTATCGACCGTCTGGTGGAGGCGACCGTGGACCGTATCGAGGCCGCCATACCTGCGGCAGACTAGATGCGTGTGACCTCACCGCCTGCAACTCGCCAGGTGGCGGCTTGCGGCGCGATCATCTCGAAGGGAGCGAGTTCGGTACCGGTCATCCAGACCTGCGCCCCGCTGGCGGCGAGTTGGTCGAACAGGGCTGCGCGCCGGATCGGATCGAGATGGGCGGCGACTTCGTCCAGCAACAGGATGCCGCTGCGCCCTTTCGCGGCCAGCCCTGCGTGGGCGAGCGTAATGGCGACCAGCATGGCCTTCTGTTCGCCGGTCGAACTTTGTGCCGCGGGTACGCGCTTCGCCGCATGGATCACCTCAAGCTCGTCGCGATGCGGGCCGGTCAGCGTGCGCTGGGCTGCGCGGTCGCGCGCGCGGTTCTCGAACAGGGATTGCGACAAGGCGTCCGGACTGTCGGCTCCGCCCGGCGAGTAGGTAAGGGCAGGGCGGGCAAACGGTTCGGCAGGCATATGCGCGATGCTGGCCATCAGTGTGTCGACAAGCGCTGCGCGTCCTGCGATGAGCCTGCCGCCATGTTCGACCATCTGCGCCTCGATCGCATCGAGCCACGAACTGTCCGGCGCGCGGTCGTCTGCCAGCAGCCGGTTGCGTTCGCGTAGCGCCGCTTCATAGCGTGAAGCATAGCTGGCGTGTGCCGGATCGAGGGCAAGGGCCATGCGATCCATGAACCGCCTGCGGTCGGCGGCAGGGCCTGTAAACAGGCCGTCCATCGCAGGTGTCAGCCAGGTCAGGGCGAGCCATTCCCCCAAAGCCGAAGCCGTGGCCTCGGCCCCGTTGATCCTGACCTTGCGGCGACCGGGATTGTCGCTTTCCGTATACGTGCCGAGCCGGACCCGCTCTTCGTCCTGCGCGAGATCGGCACCGATGGCGAAGCCGGTCGGCGAGCCGTGGGCGACCATGTCGACCAACGCCGCACGTCTCAGGCCGCGTCCGGGGGCAAGTAGGGAAAGCGCTTCCAGGACATTGGTCTTTCCCGCGCCGTTCTCGCCAACCAGCAGGTTGAACCGCGCCGTTTCCTCAAGATCAGTAGAGGCGTGATTGCGGAATTGAGTGAGGGAAATGCGCTCGAGCATGGGCCCGAAAGCGTTAGCGCGGGCACTCTCCCGCCGCCAGCAAATTACCCAAATCCAATAGTTGGTGAAATTTACCAACCTTTCGGATTGATGAACGAAACCTGTCTGCCAGATTAAGCGGGCATCCGCAGAATTCTGCCGTTTTTCGAGTTTGGCACGCCTGTTGCAATCATTCTGGTGTCCCCCGGATGGTCCGGAGGGAAGCAGAAATTACAAAGGGAGTATCACTCATGTCCGCTTTCGCACTCGACACCAACAAGGCTTTCGCAGCTGTCTTCGCACTTGGCCTTTCGGCACTCAGCATGGCTTTCGCAATCATCCCCGCCACGCCCGCCGGCCTTGTCGCCTGATCACCAGCCAATCCAATCAAAGGAAACCATCTTATGTTCGACAATGAAAACATCGGTAGCCGCGTCATGGCCGCTGCCGTTTCGGTAATGATCTCGGCCGGCTTCTTCGCCACCGCCATTGCCTATGCCACCCCGACCGGAATGATCGCATGAGCGACCTGAAATTCCGCGACGACAATGCAGTGCGTCCCAGCCGCAGTTTCAAACTGGACCGCACGAATGCAAAGATGATGGGTGTATGCGCCGGTATCGGCCGCTACTTCGGGATCGACACCACGCTGGTTCGCGTCGGCTTCGTCCTGGGAACGCTGCTCGGCTTCGGAAGCTTCATCCTGATCTACCTGGCGATCGGACTGATCGCAGACTGACAGAGGACGCGGGGGCAATACCGCGTCCTCTTATCCGTCACATGGCCGAAATACCGCCGTCGAGCTTGAGCTCCGCACCGGTCATGAAACGGCTCTCGTCACTGGCGAGATAAACCACCGCGTTGGCGATATCGTTCGGCTCGCCAACAAACCTGAGCGGGATTTGCCGGGCCAGCTTGTCCATCAGGACGTCCTTATCCAGCCCCGAATGCCGTGCCGTCCCGTCGAGGATCGGCGTATCGACGAAAGTCGGGTGGATGGAATTGCAGCGAATCTGCATCTGCTTCTTCGCGCAATGCAGCGCGATCGACTTCGACAGCATCCACACCGCAGCCTTCGATGAGTTGTATGCAGGCATCGTGTCGCTGGCGATGAGTCCGGCAATCGAGGAAATGTTGATGATCGAACCGGGCGCATGCTCGCGCATCAGCGGCAGGGCCTTCTGGCAGCCGTGGAAGATCGAATCGACATTGACGGAGAAGCACCGTTTCCAGTCGTCGAAATCGCAGGTCTCGATATTCCCGGCGACACCGATGCCTGCATTGTTCACCAGCACGTTCAGCCCGCCGAGTTCTGCATCGGCCGTCTCGACTACACGTTCCCAGTCTTCGGGATTGGTCACGTCATGCTGGACGCCATAGGCGTGGCCTGCACCCATCTCCTCGACGATTTCTGCGGCGGTCGCTTCTGCGCCTTCACCGTTGATGTCGGTGCACAGTACCCGCGCGCCTTCTTCAGCAAGCCTTCTTGCATGGGCACGCCCAAGGCCTTGTGCCGCGCCGGTCACCAGCGCCAGCTTGCCTGCACACCGTTTCGCCATTCCTACTCTCCCGATATCATTGTGGCCGATGCCATCAGCATCGCGATCCGTACATCCACACCGTGACCCATCGCGCGCCAGCGGGCAACGAATTCCGCGAGCTCGGTTCGCGGGACGCGGTGGACGACGATGTCTTCGCTCTCCGTGCCGCCGCCGTCGCCGACCTTTTCAAGGCCATGGGCGCGCATGAGCGTGAAACTTTCACTGACCATTCCGGGCGAGGAATAGAATTCGCCGAGGTTTTCCATGCGAGCGGCGCGGTAGCCGGTTTCTTCCTCCAGCTCGCGCGCTGCGGCGTCTTCGGCGCTTTCGCCCGATTTGCCTTCATCGTCGCCAATGAGACCGGCTGGAATTTCCAGGCAAATCCGCCCCAGCGGCACGCGGTATTGGGAGACGAGGATGACATGATCCTCCTGGTCGATGGCGATGATGGCGGCGGCCCTGATCCCGCGCGAACGGCTGGCGTATTCCCAGCGGCCGCGGCGCTTGGCAGTGACGAAGCGTCCCTGCCACATGGTCTCTTCAGGCTTTTCGGCATCCGCATCGCGGCCCGGCACTTCGATAGGTTCGGCCATGCGGCCTCCCTAGACTTCGATGAGGCGGTCGGGCAACTCGTTCACATCGTCGTCTGCGCGCGGGAAGTGCTGGGAAAGGACTGCGCCGACATCGCGCACGCCTGCCGCGAGGCCTTCGGCAATCCGGCCCTCTTTGATTTCCGCGAGCATGTCGGCCATCGCCTCGCCCCAGACTTCCGCATCAACTTTCGCTGCAATCGGCTCGTCGGCGACGATCTCTGCGCGGTGCTCGCGCATCGAGAGATATAGGAGAACACCGGTTCGGCCATGGGTGCGACGCTCGGCGCCGACCTTGAAGTGCTTGACCGCTTGCGCGTGAACCCGTGCAAATTTCACCGGTCCGGGGATCAACGCAAAGCGGAGCGCATCCCACAGCTGGATGGCCCATGCGGCGATGAAGGTGATGAGGCCCAACGCGATGGTCAGGCTGGCAATCTCGCCGGTGGTCCATTCGTGTCGCCACCCGCCGAAGAGCGAATCCCACAAGTCCTGGAAAGGCACGGGGAAGAGGGCGAACAGGCTCATGGCCGTAAAGGCCAGCGCGATCGCATAGACCAGCGAAACGTCGGTATAGCCGTCGCTCCGGTCGGCGAGGACGGTCACGATCTCGCCCGCAGTGGTCTCTTCTGCCGAAGCGACCGCATCCGATACGATCTTGTGCTGCTCTGCGTTCAGATAGCTCGCCATTACCAACCCCCCGATGCGCCGCCGCCGCCGAAGCTGCCGCCGCCGCCAGAAAATCCGCCGCCGCCGAAGCCTCCGCCGAACCCGCCGCCAGAGCCGCCACCCCAGTCATCGCCGCCCGACAGCGCGCCGCGCGCGATGGCCGAGCCGACTTCCCACAGGATGATGTCGCGCGCGGTGTTACCCCACGGACCGCGCTTGTAACGGCGCCTGCGCCCGCGACCGGTCAGCATGGGCAGGATGAAAAAGAAGAAGATGAAACCAAGCCAGATCAGGCCGCCGATGGGGAAGCCGCTGTCGGCCTCGCGCGTCTGGCTCGCCTCTGCAGCGATCCGGCGCGCTTCGTCCTCGGGCAGGACCAGCTGACTGATGATCGCATCGGCGCCGGCATTGATACCGGCGGGATAATTGTCGTTCCGGAACTCGGGAAGAATGGCGTTTTGGATGATTACCGAGGACAGGGCATCCGTCAGTATCCCTTCAAGGCCATAGCCGACCTCGATGCGCACCTTGCGCTCGTTCGGAGCGACCAGGAGCAGCGCGCCATCATTGCGTTCCGCATCGCCAATGCCCCATTCGCGGCCGAGCTGGTAGCCGTAATCGGCAATGTCGTATCCCTGCAGGTCGGGGATGGTCGCCACCACAAGCTGGCGCTGCGATTGGTCCTCCAGCGCAGCCAGCTTCTGCGCCAGTTCTTCCTCTTGCGCCGGAGTGAGCAGGTCCGCCTGGTCGACGACCTGTCCGGTCAGCTCGGGAAACTGCTGCGCCAGGGCAGGGGACGCAAGCAGCGCCCCCGCCAAGGCGAGCAAGGCAAGCAGGTGGCGCATCAACGCGCTCAGTTCGACGTCATGTCGATGGTCGGAGCAACTTCAGCCCCTTCCGTCGCAGCCTCGTAGGGAACCAGCGGTTCTGCGCCGTGGATGATGTTTGCGCCGATCGTGTCGGGGAAGGTGCGGATCGTCGTGTTATATTCGCGCACGGCTTCGTTGTAATCACGAATGGCGACCGCGATGCGGTTTTCCGTGCCTTCCAGCTGGCTCTGCAGCGCGAGGAAGTTCTGGTTCGACTGGATCTGCGGATAGGCTTCGAAGCTTGCGAGCAGACGACCGAGGCCCTGACCCAGCTGGCTCTGAGCGGCCTGGAATTCGGCCATCTTTTCGGCATCGCCGAGATCGGCGGCATCGATATTCACGCTGGTGGCGCGGGCGCGCGCATCGGTGACCTCGGTCAGGATCGTGCGCTCGTTCTCGGCAGCGCCCTGCGCCACTTCGACGAGGTTCGGGATCAGGTTTGCCCGACGCTGGAACTGCGCCTCCACATCGGCCCACTTGGCCTTGGCGTTTTCTTCCGCTGCCGGAACCGAGTTGATGCCGCAGGCGGAAAGAGCCATTGCGGCCGCCGCAGCAAAGGCGACGCGGAAGCTGGCGAAACGTGTCATCGAGAAACCCCTTTTTCGAATACTGTTTTATATAGATAGCACGGTTGTAGCAGCGTTCAAGGATTGCAGCGCTTGTAGACCTGCATCAATTTTGGCAGGAAACGCCCATCCGGGTCGCAGTGGAGGGACAAAATTCATGCTCAAGGATTTCAAGGAATTCATTGCCAAGGGCAATGTCATGGAACTCGCCGTCGCGGTGATCATCGGCGGTGCATTTGCCACCATCGTGAAGTCGCTGACCGACGAGATCATCATGCCTATCGTGGGCGCCATCTTCGGCGGCGCCGATTTCAGCCGGTACTTCATCCTGCTGAGCACGCCGGAAGGATATGAGGGCGCGATGGACGATTACGCGGCCCTGCAGGAAGCGGGCGCGGCGATGATTGGATATGGCAGCTTCATCACGGCCATCATCAATTTCCTCATCCTCGCTTTCATCATCTTCCTCCTCGTTCGCTACGCCAAGAAGGTAATGGCCGAATTCGAGGAGAAGGAAGAAGAGGCACCTGCAGGCCCAAGCGAGATTGACCTGCTCAAGGAAATCCGTGATGCGCTGAAAGGCGGCGCTCCCGGTGCCCCGAAGAACGGCCCGATGGGATAAACTGTTGCGGTGCATGAAGCTGGCGCTTTGTGCACCGCATTCGCCCGCTCACTTCACATTAAGGCTTTGATCGCTATATGAGGCCTGTCGGTTTCGGCCGGCTATGGCGATAAACTGCGCTGTGCAATAGGTACAACGGACCCGGGGGCAGTACCCGGCGGCTCCACCATAACCCGCGGTTAATGCGCGGTTTTTGACGGGGCCGAACTAGGATCGACGTGTGCTGAAAGACAGTGTTTTCGCCCGGGCTGAGTAACCCGTAAAACTGTTCACAACACACAAGTGCCAACGATAACGAAGCACTCGCTCTCGCAGCGTAACCTGACGGCCTAACGGCCTGATCTTACAAAGCTAAAGCGCGGTTGGACCCACCGGGCAACAGAAGCGGATTCCGGGGCTCCGGGGGTAGCTAGCAACAGAAACCCCCACCTTCATTGTAGAGTTGGAAACTAGTCCGAGGCTGGACCTTCAGCCTCTTCGGCCTTGCGCGCTTCGGTCTCGTAGCGGATCGCGTCGAGGATCTTCGCACCGCCCAGGAACACAGCGCCTGCGGTGGCTGCCATCAGCAGCCAGCCGCCGACGCCGGGGTATTCGACCGTGTAATGCGCGCCGCGCGTCATGGCGCCAAGTGCAAGGGCATAGATGATCAGGAACGCTTCGAAGCGTGTCTTGATCACGAAAAGCCGCTTGATCTTGGTCCACATGAGTGTGTGCGCTTCCTCGATTTGTTAACTTCCGGCTGCGTGATCAGGCAGGTTTCGTCGCCAGCCTGCGGCTTCCGGTGGTTAATGCAAAGAGGAGTGTAGGCGCGGCGCGGAAGCCGAGTCCAGCGCGTTAACCGTGTTGGGCCGGTTTAAGCGAGAGTGTCCAAGGACAGGACAGATAGCAGCGCCTCGCGCGCCTCGATCACCGTCTTTGCCAGGGCATCGCTGCCAATATCGACCGGATCGATCTGTTCCGGCCAGTTTTCCGCAACGACTGCCTCCACGCGTTCCAGCTTGGCTTCATCCAGCATGAAGCGCGGATCGACAGTTGCCGGATCGGCCACAACGCGCAGGCGCAGGCAGGCGGGGCCGCCGCCATTGGCCATCGATTGCTTCACATCCACCGGGATTACCTTGCGGATGGGGCCGTTGGTCGCGAGCATATGTTCGCACCACGACCAGACCGCGGCGCTTTCCTGGCATTCGGTCGGCACGACGAGAGCCATTTCGCCGGTCGGCAGGGTGAGAAGCTGCGCATTAAACAGGTAGGTGCGGATCGCCTCTTCGAGACTGACCGCGCTTTCGGGCACTTCGACCACCTGGAGGGCGGGGAATGCCGCCGCGATCGCGTCGTACGCACCCTGCTTGTCGGCAAACGCGCGTTCGTGAGTGAACAATACGCGCTCGTTGGCCACGGAGACCACATCATTGTGGAACGCGCCTGCCGCAATCGCTTCCGGGTTCTGTTCGATGAAGACGCATTTTTCCGGGGCGAGGCCGTGCAGGCGAGCAACCGCGCGGCTGGACTGTTCGTGCTGGCGAGCGGGGAACTTGCCGCCCTGCGTGCCATAGACGAACACTTCCACACCCTCGGCGCCGTGCCTTTCGCAAAAGCGCATGTGATTGGCCGCGCCTTCATCGCCGAAGGTCGGCAGGATCGCGTCATGGACCGCGAAATGCTGGCTGTCGCCGAACGCGATGTCGAGCTGTGCCTTGGTGTCGCGCCATTCCTGCGCGCGGTGGGCCATGGTGACGAGATTGGCCGGCGTCAGGTGACACCGCCCGTCAGCCGTGTCGGGGGCAGGGCTGACGGTCGCGGCATTGGCGGTCCACATCGAACTGGCGGACCATGCCGCTGCAATCAGCTGTCGCGGCGCATCGGCGCCAAGCGCAAGATCGCGGATCAGGCCGCGGTTGGGACGCGGCAAGGGCAGGAGGAAGCCCTGCGCCAGACCGAGTTCCATGTTGGAGCGCATCTTGCCAAGGCCCTGCAGCGCCGCCGCGCGCGGATAGCTGGTATCCCCGCCGTGGCTGGAACTGGCGATATTGCCGAGGCTGAGGCCGGCGTAATTGTGACTCGGCCCGACGATGCCGTCGAAATTGATCTCTACGAGGCTCATCGCGCGACGCTCCATACTTCGTCGCCCTTGCTCACGCCGAGCGTCTCTGCCGCAGTCGTATCGATTGCGATGCTGCCATCGTCACCGAATGCCCGCACACCGTAACAGCTGCGGAAATCGTCGAATTTCCCGGTGGCCAGAAGGGCGCGTTCGCCTTCCTCCAAATCGGTCGCCGACACGGCAGCTGGCTTCGCATTCGCAATGCTCTTCACCGTGTCGGTGCGGGCCGTCATCGTGGGGCCGCCGTCAAAGATATCGACATAGCCTTCGGCCGCAAAGCCTTCGTTCTCGAGCATGCGCATGGCCGCACGGCCGCTCGGGTGCGGCACGCCGATGACCTTCTTCGCCTCTTCGTCCAGCATCGCGATATAGACCGGGTGCTTGGGCATGAGGTCGGCAATGAACTGGTTGCCATTGATGGCGTTGAAATAGTCCGCTTCCTGGAAGGTCATGCCGAAGAAACGTCCTGCGACACCGTCCCAGAAGGGCGATCCGCCGCGATCGTCGATCACGCCGCGCAATTCGGCGAGGATACGGTCGGCAAAACGCGCGCGGTGCATGGCAACAAAGAGGTAGCGGCTGCGGGCCAGCAGGAGGCCGAGACCACCCGCTCTTTCGCCCGGGTGTAGGAAAAGGCCGCCGACTTCGCTCGATCCTTCGAGATCGGTCGTAAGGCTGAGCATTTCCGCGCGCACGGTGCGGTCCAGTTCCTGGCTGTGCTGCGTCAGCGTGGTCATGCGATAGCTGTAGAACGGCCATTGCTGGCCGACCTGGGTGAACAGCTGGCACGTGCCGCGCACCTGGCCGGTTTCGGTGTTTTCCAGCACGAGGGTAAACTGGTCATCGCCCAGCTCGTCGTCGGTGCGCGAGAACGCGGCCTCGGCCCGCTCCAGCTTGCGGGTCAGCGCCGCCCTGTCTGCCGGCAGGTTGGTAAAGCCGCCGCCCGTCAGCTTGGCCATCTCGTAAAGGTGTTCAAGGTCGCTGATATGGGCAGCGCGCAGGCGGAAAGTCACAGATGGTCTCCGGTGGAAAGCTTGGTCAGGACCAGCGCAGACAATGCCGCGCGTTCCCGCAAGGATGGGACGATCATGAATTCGTCCGGTGAATGGATTGCGCCGCCGCGCACGCCCATGGTGTCGACCACGGGCACGCCGGTGGCGGCGATGTTGTTGCCGTCGCAAACGCCGCCGGTGCTCTTCCAGCCGATCTCCTGGCCGAGTTCGGCCCCGCAGGATTTGACGAGGTCGAACAGGCGCTGGGCCTTTTCGTCGACCGGCTTGGGCGGGCGGGTAACGCCTCCGTGGCGGTGAATGCCGACTTCGTGTTCGGTCTCGATCATGCTCAGGATCGCGTCGAGTTCGCCGTCGAAGCGGTTCATCGCATCGGTCGACTTGGGACGGATGTTGAAGCGCAGGATGGCAAGGTCCGGCACGACATTATTGGCCGCACCGCCTTCGATCTTGGCAGGGTTGATGGTGATGTCATCGGCCTCAAGCGCCTTGATCCGCAGCACGAGATCGCTGGCAGCGACGATGGCATTGCGGCCATCGTGCGGATTGCGTCCGGCGTGGGCGGACTTGCCGGTGATCGTGATCGAGTAATTGCCCGTCCCGCCGCGCGCATGGGCCAGCGTTCCATCGGGCAGTGCGCTGGGCTCGTAGGTCAGCGCGGCATACTTCCCGTGCGCCAGTTCCTCGATGAGGCTGCGGCTCGCGAGACTGCCGGTTTCCTCGTCCGAATTGATCATTACGTCATAGCCGACGCGCTCGGAGCCTTCGATCGTCTCGAACAGCTTTAGCGTGTGAAGAATGACGTTGAGGCCGCCCTTCATATCGGCGGTGCCGGGGCCGTTGATCGTATCGTCGTCCAGCCAGACGGTCTCCTGGAAAGGATGGTCGACGGGAAAGACGGTGTCCATGTGGCCCGTCAGGACGAAACGCCGCTCGGCCTCGGGGCGCACCCGCAGGACCATGTGCCTGCCATGTGGCTTTTCGTATTCGCGCCCGTCCGCGCTGATGGCGGTGACAGTTGCGGGTTCGACCAGCTCGACTTCGCCGGGAAGGGCGCTGAAAGCATCGGCCAGCACGCCGGCCATTTTATCGAGACCTTCGATATTGGCCGTGCCCGTGTTGATGGCAGCCCAGGCCTGGACTTCACGCAGCATGGAATCTGCATCGATTGCGTCGAGAAGGGCTTGCGGGGCACTGTCCGGTTTCATCGGCAACTTCCTTAGTCGGGATGCGCGAAGTGTCCACCCCGCCGCTTGCAATCGTCAACCGCTGGCGGCATAGGTCGGATCGCTCCTCCCCGGGTACACATCGCCATTCGAATACCCCAAGGGAGTTCCATGACAGATTACGTGACGCGCGCAGGGATCGAAGTCGATCCGGCTCTGGCTGCCTTTATCGAAACCGAAGTCATCGCACCGCTCGGCCGCGATACGGATGATTTCTGGACAGGTTTCGCCGATCTGCTCGGCAAGTTTGCGCCCCGCAACCGCGCCCTGCTGCAAAAGCGCGAGGATCTTCAGACCAAGATCGATGCTTGGCACACGGATCGCGCGGGCCAGCCGCATGATGCGAGCGCCTATCGCGCCTTTCTCGAAGAGATCGGCTATCTCGTGCCCGAGCCGGGTGACTTCACCATCGGGACCGAGAATGTCGATCCCGAGATCGCGACGATGGCAGGGCCGCAGCTTGTGGTGCCCATCCTCAACGCGCGGTTCCTGCTCAACGCGGCCAATGCGCGCTGGGGCAGCCTCTACGATGCGTTTTACGGCACCGATGCGCTCGACGCCCCTGCGGCGCGGCCCGGGGGATATGACGAGGATCGCGGCGCGGCAGTCATCGCCAAGGCGAAAGCCTTCATGGACGAGGCCGTGCCGCTGGCTGATGGCAAGAAGTGGTCCGAACTGTCCGACGTCAAGGATAACGGCATCCCGCTTGCCGACCCGTCGCAGTGCCTGGGCTGGAACGACAAGGCCTGCCTGTTCAAGCACAATGGCCTGCATATCGAGGTTGTGTTCGATGCCGACCATCCGATCGGTCGCAGCGATCCGGCCAATATCGCCGATATCAATCTCGAAGCGGCGCTCACCACTATCGCAGATTGCGAAGATTCGGTGGCGGCAGTCGATGCGGAAGACAAGCTGCTTGCCTATCGCAACTGGCTCGGCGTGATCCGCGGCGATCTGTCCGAAAGTTTCGAGAAGGCCGGAAAGACGGTCACGCGCGCTTTGGAAGGCGACCGGACCTACACCGCTCAGGACGGCAGCGAGTTTGCCCTCCCTGGCCGCAGCCTCATGTTCGTACGCAATGTCGGCCACCTGATGACCAATCCCGCCATGCGCTGGGACGGCGGGGAGATCCCCGAAGGTATCATGGATGCGGTCGTCACCTCGGCCGTCGGCGCGCACGACGTCGCCGGTCTCGGGAAATACGGCAATTCGCGCAAGGGCAGCATCTACATCGTGAAGCCCAAGATGCACGGGCCCGAAGAGTGCGCCTTCACCAACGATTTGTTCGATGCGGTCGAAGACCTTCTCGGCCTACCGCGCCACACGGTGAAAGTCGGGGTGATGGATGAGGAGCGCCGCACTTCGGCCAACCTTGCCGCCTGCATTCACGCGGTGCGGGACCGGATCGTTTTCATCAACACCGGCTTCCTCGACCGCACGGGCGACGAAATCCACACCTCGATGCGTGCAGGACCGATGATGCGCAAGGGCGAGATGAAGTCGTCCGCCTGGCTCAAGGCTTACGAAGCACGCAATGTCGGCATCGGTCTTGCGCATGGGCTTTCGGGCCGCGCGCAGATCGGCAAGGGCATGTGGGCGGCCCCCGACCTTATGGGCCAGATGATGATCGAAAAGATCGGTCACTTGCGCGCCGGTGCCAACACGGCCTGGGTGCCAAGCCCAACGGCGGCAACGCTCCACGCGATCCATTACCACCGCGAGGATGTGTTCGAAATCCAGAAGGGTCTCGGCGATGCGGCCAAGCTGGACGAACTGCTGACCATCCCGCTGGCAGACGGCACGAACTGGTCCGAAGAGGAAATCCGCGAGGAACTGGACAACAATTGCCAGGGCCTCCTCGGCTATGTGGTGCGCTGGATCGATGCGGGCGTGGGCTGTTCCAAGGTGCCGGACATCAACGATGTCGGCCTGATGGAAGACCGTGCGACGCTGCGCATTTCCAGCCAGCATATCGCCAACTGGCTGCTTCACGGTGTCATTTCCGAAGACCAGGTGATGGACAGCCTGCGCCGTATGGCGGCCAAGGTCGACGAGCAGAACGCGGGCGACCCGTTCTACGAGCCGCTTCTGGAAAACCAGGATGGCGCGGCTTTCAGCGCCGCAAAGGACCTGATCTTCAAGGGCGTCGAACAGCCTAGCGGCTATACCGAACCGCTGCTCCATGCGTGGCGCTTGAGGAAAAAGGCGGGCGCTTGATGCCCGGCTGAAGCTGTAGCAGACTGCCTCCTACCGTAGTGGTCGAGAGGAGGCGGGACGATGGACGCGGCAGGCGAAGTACAAATCGCGCCGGTGAGAGTGGCGAGCAATCTGTCACTGATTGATCTTGGCAGGGCCTTGAAAGCGGGCCTCGCCGATTTCCTCGCCTGCCCGATCTATGGCCTATTCTTCGCCGCGATCTATGTCGCGGCAGGGCTGTTCCTCTATGTCGCGGCGGTCGAATGGGGCGAGACGATGTGGTTCGTCCCCGCCGTCGCGGGCTTCCCGCTTGTCGCGCCATTCACTGCAGTCGGCCTTTACGAAGTCAGCCGAAGGCGGGAGGCTGGGCTTCCCGTCAAATGGGGCGCAGTGCTCGGGGCTGTGAGGGGCAAGGGCGACGAACAACTCATCATGATGGGCGGTATCGTCTTCGTCGCCTTCAGTTTCTGGATGATCATCGCCCACGGCATTTTTGCGATCTTCATGGCTGAATCGGGCGTCGGCGCTGAATCGGTCGAGGCGTTCCTGACCCCTGCGGGGCTGGCGATGCTGGCCGTGGGGACTGCGGTTGGCGCGATCATGGCGCTCGCCTTTTACGCGGTGACCGTCGTCAGCCTGCCGATGCTCGTCGATCGGGAGGTAGATTTCCTGACGGCGATCATCACCAGTTTGGCCGCATTCCGGTCTAACAAACTCATGCTGACCCTATGGGCGGCGATTATCGCCTTGTCGCTACTGGTCGCCCTGGTCCCGGCATTCCTGGGGCTTTTGGTAGCGTTGCCGATCTTCGGGCACGCGACCTGGCACCTGTATCGCAGGATCGTGCGCGACGCGGCTTAGCCCGAAAGCACTCGGGCTAACGCCACGAAATCGGCCACGGAAAGCGTTTCCGCGCGGCGCTGCGGGTCGATGCCGACCTGTTCCAGCGCCTCCACCGCGCCAGGCACGCCTTTCAGGCTCTGGCGCAGCATCTTGCGACGCTGACCGAAGGCGGCTTCGGTGAGCCGCTCCAGCACCCGCGCGCTGACGCCATCGGGCATCTCGCGCGGTTCGACGTGGACGATGGCGCTCATCACCTTGGGCGGCGGCGTGAATGCGCTGCGATGCACCTTCATCGCCATCTTCGCCTCGCTACGCCATTGGGCGAGAACGGCTAGCCGGCCATAAGCGGAATTGTCGGGAGTGGCCGCGATGCGCTGGGCGACCTCCTGCTGGAACATAAGCGTGAGGCTGGTCCACAGCGGTGGCCAGTTTTCCCCGCCCAGCCAGCGCACGAACAGCGCGGTCCCGACATTATAGGGCAGGTTGGAAAGCACGGCGAAGGGCTCGCCGCCCATGATCTCGGCATGGTCGAGTTTCAGCGCATCGCCCTGGATGACCTTGAGCTTGCCGGGAAAGGCATCGCCAAGTTCGGCCAGCGCAGGCAGGCAGCGACTGTCCATTTCTATCGCGGTGACTTCGGCACCTGCGCGCAGCAAGGCACGGGTGAGGCCGCCCGGGCCCGGTCCGACTTCAAGCACTTTCTTCCCTGCGAGATCTCCGGGGATGGCGGCGATCCGGTCGAGCAATTGCTCGTCGAACAGGAAGTTCTGGCCCAGAGCCTTGCTCGCGCTGAGGCCGTGACGGGCAATCACTTCCCGTAGAGGTGGCAAGTCAGCCATGGCGTGCGCGCCGCTGCGCCATTTCGCCTGCCATGCGCAGCGCGGCGATCATCGCCCCGGGATCGGCGATGGCCTTGCCCGCAATGTCGAAAGCCGTCCCATGGTCGGGGCTCGTCCGTACGATCGGCAAGCCGAGCGTTACATTGACGCCCTCATCGAAATCGAGCGCCTTCAAAGGGATCAGGGCCTGGTCGTGATACATCGCCAGCGCGGCATCGAAAGTCGTGCGCGCGCGCGGCGTAAACAGGGCGTCTCCGGGATGAGGGCCGCTTACATCATAGCCTTCGTCGCGCAATGCCTCGATCGCGGGCGCGATTATGCGCTGTTCCTCATCGCCGAAGCGGCCATCTTCGCCGGCATGAGGGTTGAGGCCGCAAACTGCGAGGCGCGGGCGTTCGAGGCCGAAATCGCGTTGCAGGGCCTGTGCGACGATACGCGCACGGTGGCAGATCAATTCGACACTCAACCTGCCGGGCACTTCGGCAAGGGCGCAATGAACGGTCAAGGGCACGGCGCGAAGGCTCGGACCGGCCAGCATCATCACGGCATCGCGCTGGTCGAGCGAGCAGGCGGAAGCGAGAAATTCGGTCTGGCCGGGATGATCGAAGCCGACCTTTGCGAGTTCGGACTTCGCGATCGGGGCAGTGACGAGCGCTCCAGCCTCCCCCTCGAGCGCGAGTTGAGTCGCGCGTTCTAGGGAGTGCAGGGCAAGCCTGGCTCCATTTTCGGTCGGCTCACCCGGCCTGAACGGGTCGTCTTCCAGCCCGAGCACTGGAAGCGCTCGCCCGAAAACCTGCGCTGCGTGCGAGGGATTAGTAATTCGCTCCACCGGAAGCGACATCCCGAGCGATTGCGCCGCCGAAGCAACCACGCCTGCGCCGCCAACCAAGAAGAAGGGGGCGAGCGCTTCAGCGTCGCGGCGCGCCCAGGCGGCGGCGATGATTTCCGGCCCGATCCCCGCAGGGTCGCCCAAGGATACGGCGAGGGGGAGCGGGGCGGGCGTCAATTATATTCGATATAGGCGTCGTTACGCAGGTCGCGCAGGTAGCGCTGTGCTGCGCGGTTGATCCGCTCGTCTTCGATCTGCTGCATGAGCTGGTCGAAGTTCGGGCCCGACTGGACTTCCGGATCGTCACGACCGCACAGCATCAGGACACGCACGCCGTCTTGCAGGTCGCCAAACGGCGGCGTGGCTTCGCCGATGCCGAGGCCCAGCACGATCTGCTGAAGCTGTTCCGGCAGTGCGCGAGCGCGCAGTTGGTCGTTATCGACAACCGAGGCGCCGATGGAATCGGCGATCTGGTTCGCACTTCCGCAGCCGCGCATCGACTGGACGCCGGCGAGGAATTCCTGAAGGCGCGCTTCGTTGGCAGCCTGCGTGGCGTTCTGGTCGAAGGAGATCTGGATCTGCTTCAGGCTCAGGATTGCATCGCGCGGGTCGGCGGTAAGCACCTGGCGCTTTTCGATCAGGTACAGGATCGAGAAGCCGCCCGGAATTTCGATCGGGCCGACCAGCTGACCTGGCTGCATTTCCTGCGCAACCGCTTCGAGCTGGGCGTTCTTGAGCTGCGGCAGGCGGATCCAGCCGAGATCGCCACCCACTGCGGCGGTCGATGCTTCGGAGAACTGGCGCGCATAGGCAACGAAGCTGCCACCCTGGCGGAGCTGTTCGACGATCTTGAGCGCGTTGGCCTCGACTGCGGCCGCATTTTCGGGCGTCGCGGACAGGTAGATTTCGCCGAGGCGATATTCTTCGGTACCCTTCGATGCTTCGAGCCGCTCCATCAGCTCGTTCACTTCTTCGGCGGACACATTCACGAAGAATGCCACCTTCTGGCGGAGCAGGCGCTGCCAGGCGAGCTCGCCGTGGATCTGGCGCTTGAGCGAAGCAGGCGAGGAACCGATCGACAACAGGTAGGTCTGCATGTCTTCAAGACGGCGGTTGTTCTGCGCGGCGATCCGGGCATAGGTCTGGTCGACCTCTGCATTGGAAATCTGGATATCTTCGGCTTCGGCAGCCTGGATCTGCAGGGTCTCATCGATCAGGTTACGCAGCACCTGTTCACGCACGCGGCGCATCTCGTCCGACGCGAGGTCCGATTTGTTGGCTTCGACCAGCAGTGCGACACGCTGGTCGAGGTCGGTCCCGGTAATCACATGGCCGTTTACCACAGCGGTCGCACGGCGCACGTTCGGGTCCGGATTCGTGAGCATCGTGAGATTTTCGGGCAGGTCGAGGTTGTTCGCAGTCACCGAAGCCTGCGCACCGACGCTTGCCGGGGTGACGGCAAGGGCGAGTGTGGCGACGACAGCAGCGGCAGAACCGCAGAGTTTGGAAAGCTTGGTTGCGTTCACGCGTAAAATTCCATTTGCGGCGCACACTACGCGCCCGGATAGGTAACGGCTTTGCCAAAGCCCGGCTTAACCGTTGCTGATTGCGAGCGCGGATAGCGCGTTTATTTCGCCCTGCCAACCACATGGCAGGGCCTGTTCAACGCCTATCTGAAGCCGAGGTTCTTGAGGCTGAAATAGAGCTGGAAGGTATCACCGCGTTCCGCATCGCCTGCCGACACGTAATCGCGCCGCCAGGTGAGGCCGAGTTCGAGGCAATCGTCCTGGTAGGCAACGCCGAGGCGGGTCCTGATCGGCTGGAAGCCATCGCTCGACAAGCTCAGGTCTTCATCGCGGTTTGTGAGGTTGAAGACGCCCGAACCGAAGACGGACCAGTAATTGGCGAAGGACAGGCGGGCAGCGGCGCGCAGTTCCTCGCGATCCTGCAAATCCTCGACCGAGGTAATATTGCGATCGAGCCGCAGGTAGCCGACCTCCACATAGCTGGCGCTGGTCCCCACCGTAGCGTCAAATTCGTTACGGCGGACGGCCAGATTGTCCTTGTCGAGCCGGAAGCGGTGCGTGAGCTTGACGAAGTCGCGGAACCGCAACTGGGTCCGGCCCACGATATCGCTGACCTTTTCGGACAGGCCGGTACCGTCGGGGAAGATGTCCCGGTCGGCATCGAGCCTGTAGGACTGGCCGAGCGTGGTTTTCACTTTCCACCCCGGACGGCGGAGTTCCCAGTCGAAGCCGTAGGTAATACGCGCCCCGTCTTCGATCCGGTCGTAACCGGGGAAACGGTTGAGTGCGAAAAGGTTGGAGTCCTCAAGATCGATTGCACGCGCATCCTCGTTCGGGATGGCAAGGTTTCTGATCGGAGGGGTCACCACCAATTGCACTCGCGGCGTGAATACCTGCGTGCCGCCAAGCAACTCACCCACAAACGGCCATTCGACATCGAGAGCGCCCAGCGCGACCCCGCGTGCCTGCCAGCCATTTTCCCCGCGGTACGACACGGTTTGGGTCAGGAGGTTGTTGTTGGAATGGTAGACATCCCCGCGAATAAGCCCGGTCAGGGTCACCACCTGACCAAGACCGAGAATTTTCCGCAGGTCCCATTTCGCGCGGGCAAAGGCGCGCTGGGTATCCTGTCCTTCGTCGCGCATGATCGCGAGGGTGTTGGCCTGCAATTCGACCTTCCCTCCGAGGACGGGTTCGTCGAGGCGCAGGCGGTAATCCATGGCGGGCAGGGCGATCGGCACCTGGCCCTGGTCCTGGTTCAGCCGCAGTGTCTGGGTCGCCCAGCCTGCCAGCGAAAAATAGGAGTTGCGGTCGATCCGCTCCAGGTCGACCATCGAGCGCAGGCGATCGTCGCGGCTGATGTCATAACGGCGCAGGAAAGTGCGGTCGCTTGCCAGCCTGACCGAGCTGGTGAGGCTCCATTCCGGGGTGAACTGGAACTTGCCATTGGCGAACAGGTAGCCGCGCGGCTCGCTCTCGAAGGTATCGGTCCGGGTGGCGTCGGTGAAGCGGCGGCTGTTCGTGGCGTAGCCGGTGATCTGGTAGGCGCCCTTGTCGGTCAGGTGGCGCCACTGCGCGGAAACCATCGGCGGCGCTTCGGTGAAGGCGTAAGCCGATACCGTGAGGTCCTTGTTGTCGGCGAGGCGGATGTAATAGCTTCCCGAAACCTCGACCCCGTTGCTTTCGGAAAAGCGCAGGTCCGGCACGAGGAATCCGCTGACTGCGCCGCCATCGGTCCGGATTGCGAGGCCGGGCAGGGGCAGGATGCGCGCCCCGAACAGTTCGAGATAAGCGCCCTGGAAGCGTACCCGCGAATCTTGCGGATCGTAGATCACGCGGTCGGCAGTGATCCGCCAGCTGGGGTCCTTGTCGCAGCCTTCGGGTGTGACCACTGCGCAGGCGCTGTAGGCGGCCTCTTGCAGCGCGATTGTCCCGTCGGTTTCGCGAAGGCCACGCCGCGCGGCAAGCCGGCCGCCCTGGCGCAGCGCGAGTAAGAGGTTCTCCAACGCGCCCGCTTCGAATTCGTCGGTCAGCTCGACCTGGTCCGAAAACAGCTGGTTGCCGTTTTCATCGACGAACCGGACGTTGCCACTGGCCAGAATAACGCCCGTCCGCCTGCTCCAGCTAACGCTGTCCGCCCGGACCGAGCGTTCGCCCGAGCGCAGGACGACATTGCCCTCGGCGGTGACGATATCGGCTTCGGAATCGTAGCTGAGGATGTCGGAGGCGAAGGCGATCTGGCGTTCGCCTGCTTCGTTGAACTCCGCGGTCGGCGGCGGGTCGAGGTCGCTTTGCGCGACGATAACCGCGTCCGGCGGAGTAGGCAGGTCGGTCGGGCTTTCACCTTCGGGTTCTTCCACCGTCCCTGCGCCTGTCGCCGCCCCGTCCTGCGCGGCCAGCGGCGCAGCGGCAGCCAGGGCAAGCGCACCGGCTCCGGCCCCGAGGGCGTGCAAAAAGCTATTGCGCGAAGGCTGGGGCCACAGGAGCATGGCTTGCCTATCGCATCGCCCACGCCTAATCGCAATCGCCATCCTCGGCGGCCCCGCATCCAGCGATCGGGCTGCGTCAGACAGTTTTCCGGGAGTTTCCATGCACATCCAATTCAGCAAGACCCAACCGCAGGCGGCGCGCCTCATTGCGCATGTCGCCGACAAGGGCAAGCTTCCTCAATCCTTCGATGCCGCCATGAAGGCAGGCGCAGAGGCAGCCCGCTTCAAGGGTAATGTCGGCCAAACCTTCGAAGGCTTCGTAGCGAATGGCGATGGCGCTGCCCGCATAGCCGTGGCGGGGGCGGGCGATGCATCCGACGATGCGCGCCTCGCGAACCTCGAAAAGGCGGGTGCTGCGCTGGCTGCGAAATACCAGTCCACCGGCAACGAGGAACTCGTCCTCGACGTGACCGAAAACCGCCTGTCCGCCGAAGAAGTGGGCCACGTCCTGCTCGGCATGCGCCTGCGCAACTGGCGTTACGACATCTACCGCACTAAGATGAAGGACGAGCAGAAGATCACGCTCAAGAAGGTCACCGTGGTCGGCGCCCCCGACGATGCCGACACGGCCTGGAACGAGCTGACGGCACTTGCCGAGGGCGTCGAATTCACGCGTGAACTGGTCACCGAGCCTGCCAACATCATCTATCCCGAGACCTTCGTCGAACGCTGTCAGAAGCGGTTCGAAGGCACGGGCGCGGAACTGATTGTCCTCGACGAAGCCGAGATGGAAAAGCTCGGCATGGGATCGCTGCTCGGTGTCGGCCAGGGTTCGTCTCGCGATTCGCGCATCCTCGCCATTCGCTGGAACGGCGGCGAGGAAGGCGAACGCCCCATCGCCTTCGTCGGCAAGGGCGTGACCTTCGACACCGGCGGTATCTCGATCAAGCCAGGTCCGGGCATGGAAGACATGAAATGGGACATGGGCGGCGCAGGCGCAGTTGCGGGCGGCATGCTGGCGCTGGTGAAGCGCAAGGCCCCGGCCAACGTCGTGGGCGTCATGGGCCTCGTCGAGAATATGCCCGACGGTAACGCCCAGCGCCCGGGCGATGTGGTCACTTCCATGAGTGGGCAGACCATCGAAATTCTCAACACCGATGCCGAAGGCCGCCTTGTCCTCGCCGACGCCCTTCACTGGACGCAGCAGGAATTCGAGCCGACCCGCGTCATCGACTTCGCAACGCTTACCGGCGCGATCATCATTGCCCTTGGCAACGAGCACGCCGGCATGTTCGCGAACGACGACCAGCTGGCGAAGGACATCGATGCCGCCGGTGAAGCCACGGGCGACACTGTCTGGCGCATGCCGTTGGGCAAGGCTTACGACAAGCTGATCGACAGCCCGATCGCCGACATGAAGAATATCGGCGGCAAGGGCGCGGGCTCCATCACGGCGGCCCAGTTCCTTCAGCGCTTTATCGCGGACGATGTCGCCTGGGCGCATATCGACATCGCGGGCAAGGCCTGGTCGGACAAGCCAGGACGCACCTGGGGCAAGGGCGCGACCGGTTACGGCGTTCGCCTGATCGACCGCATCGTCTCCGACACGGCCGAAGGATAAGCGGGAGCTTTCGCCATTCCCAAGATGCGCCGGAAAGGGGATTTGCCCAGCAAGGTCTGCGAGACCTGCGGGCTGCCCTTTTCCTGGCGCAAGAAATGGGAGCGCGATTGGGAAAACGTGCGCTATTGTTCCGAGAAGTGCAGGCGCAACAAGGGTAGCGGGACCGCATGACGCGCGTTGATTTCTACCAGCTGAGCCGCGACCCGGTCGATGTGACCGTGGTCAAGCTGGCGGGCAAGGCAATGCAGGCCGGGATGCGGCTGGCGGTAGTTGCTGCTGATGAAGGACTTCGCGAACGCCTCGGCGAGGCGTTGTGGGCAGCTGGCGGATTCCTTGCCAACGGCGCTGCCGACGGTCCCCATGCGGCGCGCCAGCCGATCACCATCTCCGATACTTGCAAGCCGGTAAACGAGGCGCAGATCCTCATCCTCGCCGATGGCACCTGGCGCGAGGAAGCGACCGCACTGGAGCGGGTCATGCTGCTGTTCGGAGAAGAGGCGACCGACGCCGCGCGCAATCTGTGGCGCGAACTGGCGCCGCGGGAAGACATCGACAACCGCATCTTCAAGCAGACCCCCGAAGGCGGCTGGCGCGAAGGGCGCTAGACCGGCTGGAACCCTTCGCCGTTTCGCCCGTCGGTTGGGCATGGGGCGCACATTTCCATTCATCATGGCATCTTGCCTGGCGCTGGCCGCGTGCGGCGATACGCAGGACCCTTCCGCAGCGGAGGTAGCGGCAGAGGATGCCAAGCCGATCGGCAGCTACACCGTCGATCCCGAAACGGGCGAAGTACGCGCGATGCATACCGATGGCGACGGCACCCGCACGACACTGGCGGCAGGCCGAACGGTCGACCCGGTGCTTCCGGCACCCTTCGTCCTGCCTCCCGGTGCGACAATCGAAAGCGTGACCCGCGTCGAACAGGGCGACGGGCGGCTGGTGACCATCGTCTTCACAAGCGAGCTCGACCGTAACGCGCTTGCGGAGTTCTACCGCGGACTCGCGGGCGAAGCGGGCTTTTCCGTCACCTCCGACATACCGGGCGAAAGCGCCCTGGTGCTTGCGGGTGGAGATGTGGATGACGGCACTACCTTCGCGGCCACCATCCGCGCGTCAGATGGCGGCAGCGAAGCGGAACTGACCGTAAGCGCGGGAATCGGCTAAAGCTTGCTCGCGGGCGCGCGCGGCGCTAGGGGCGCGCGCGAGAACATTCTCCCCCACAAAAGACATTTCGCAAGGAACACATATCATGGCGGTTACCCGCACCTTTTCGATCATCAAGCCCGATGCCACGCGTCGCAACCTGACCGGCGCCGTCACCAAGATGCTTGAAGAAGCCGGCCTTCGCGTCGTCGCTTCGAAGCGCATCCACATGACCCGCGAACAGGCCGAAGGCTTCTACGACGTCCACCGCGAACGCCCCTTCTTCGGCGAACTGGTCGAGTTCATGATCTCCGGCCCGGTTGTGGTGCAGGTGCTCGAAGGCGAAGACGCCGTGAAGCGCAACCGCGACGTGATGGGCGCAACCAATCCGGCCGATGCCGACGAAGGCACCATCCGCAAGACCTATGCGGAATCGATCGAAGCCAACTCGGTCCACGGTTCGGACAGCGACGAAAACGCTGCCAAGGAAATCGCATTTTTCTTCAACGACGACGAAATCGTCGGTTAAGCGAAATATCATTTGTTATGAAATTTCGGGAAAAAGCCTGATTTTGTAACAGATTAGGTGACGGGCGCGATCTCTGTTAGGATCGCGCCCGTTATGTTTTCGGCGATTCTCCCTTCCACGCGAGAACGCCGCCGCCACATGCGTGCGGTGACAGCGATCGGCGACGCCATCAACCGGCGCGACTGGAATGCTGCGAAAGGCCTGCTTTCACCGAACTTCTCCATGGCCGACCAGAGCGGCAACGAGGTCATCGGGCCGGATGAGTTCCTGATTTCTGTCCGGGAATTCTACGATATTCTCGGCGATCCGAAGCTCGTCTTCGATTCGATCGATCCGAACCGCGAGGAAGTGCTCGTTCGGGGGCATCTGGAAGATACCACGTCGAATGTTCGCTCGGCTACGATGTGGAGGTTTCTGTTCGACGGTCCACTGATCAGTCGCATCGAGGTAACGCGGGCCAATAACGAGATGACCGTGCCACGCTTTGCCGCAGCGCGCCGTGCAACGGCAGACTAGTCCTTACCGTTAGTCTTGCGGAACAGCCGCGCTGCCAGATGGCGTAATGCGTGTGCTGCCAGGAATACCCCTGCAACCACTATCACTGCCGTCAGCGGATCGACCTCTTCGTCAAAACCGGCATCGCCCCGGATTGCTACCCAGACGAGCCCTGCGACAGCGAGCGTGAAGAACAGATAAGGCGTCAGGCGCTGCATCAGAACTCGTCCGCTGCATCCATCAGTTTCGTGGCCGATTTCGGCGCCACGGCCCGCCAGCTTCGCTCGAGCCATTCGGCGACGTGTTCCCAATCGCAATCGGGTCGGTTCAGGATCAGCCCAACCCAGCCGCTCGCCCCGTAATAGGCCGGTTTGAAATAGGTGTCGGGCTGCGTTTCAACGAGGTTGAGCAATTCGTCCTGGCTGCCGGTCTTCACCAGCAGGGCGATATGTTCGGAACCGTGGTGCTGGTCGTTGAAATAGGCGAAATATTTGCCCGACTTCTCGCTGCCTGCGCGCCAGCCCGGTGAGCCGTGGCTTTCGCGCTCGTGGCTCTGGGGCAGGGCCAGCGCAAGGTCCCTCACCCGTTGCAGCAGGAAATCAGGGTCAGCCTCGCGCGCGACATAGCGTGCCAGGACCTGCGGATAGAGCTGGTGTTCGGCAAAGCGCACGCGTTCAGCAAGCGTGTCGGGCGTCTCGCCGTCACGGATCGCGACTGCCATCTGGCCCAGCACCTCGCCCGCATCGAGCTCTTCGGTCACGAGATGGACGGACACGCCGCCATGGCTGTCCCCGGCTTCGATCGCGCGGGCGTGGGTATCGAGACCGGTGTATTTCGGGAGCAGCGAAGGGTGGATATTCAGCATCCTGCCCCGCCACCGTCCGACGAACCCTTCGGTCAGGATGCGCATGTACCCAGCCAGCACGATATATTGTGCGCCCGCGTCCCGGGCGGCTTTTTCCATGGCCGCGTCATGATCTGCGCGTGCTATGCCCTTGTGTGACAGGGCGTAGGTCGGGACGCCTTCGGCCGCGGCGATGGCAAGCCCTTCCGCCTCCGGATCGTTCGCCGCGACGAGACACACCTCGTAAGGGCAATCGTCGATCAGGCTGGCGTAGAGCAGCGCGGCCATATTGCTGCCGCGCCCGGATATGAAGATCGCGACCTTCGCCTTCTCAGCCAAGGTGGAGCGCCTCCCAGTCTGCCTTGGCGGACCACGTCCCGGCAGAACCGCGAACCGTGCAGCCTTTCTCGCCTTCCACGATACTGCCGACGGCGAGCACGGTTTCGCCCGCATCTTCGAGGCGGGTGCGCACGATCTCCGCATTGGCCGGATCGACTGCGAGGACCATTCCTACGCCGCAATTGAAGGTGCGCGCCATTTCGCCCGGCTCGATATTGCCCTGCGCCTGCAGGAAGGCCATCAGCCCCGGCTGGTCCCAGCCGTCGGCTTCGACCTCTGCATGGGCCCCTTGCGGCAGCACGCGCGGAAGATTTTCGAGCAATCCGCCCCCGGTGATGTGGGCGAGCGCATCGACCAGACCGTCACGTACGACCGGCAGGAGGGATTTGACGTAAATCCGCGTCGGTTCGAGCAAGGTCTCGACCAGCAGCCGGTCCTGGTCGAACAGGGCGGGGCGGTCGAGTTTCCATCCCTTGTCTTCGGCTAGCCGCCGGACAAGCGAGAAACCGTTGGAGTGGACGCCCGAACTGGCGAGGCCCAGCAGGATGTGCCCCGGAGCCACCCGCTCTCCGGTCAGCTGTTCGCCGCGTTCGACCGCGCCGACGCAGAACCCTGCGAGGTCATAATCACCGCTCGCATACATGCCGGGCATCTCGGCGGTCTCGCCACCAATGAGGGCGCAACCTGCCTGCTTGCATCCGTCTGCGATGCCGGCGATGACGCGCTCGGCAACGCCGTTTTCCAGCTTGCCGGTGGCGAAATAGTCGAGGAAGAACAGTGGCTCCGCGCCCTGGACGATCAGATCGTTCACGCACATCGCGACAAGGTCGATCCCGACGGTGTCGTGCCGGTCGGTGTCGATCGCCAGCTTGAGCTTGGTCCCGACGCCGTCATTCCCCGCAACCAGCAGGGGATCCTTGTACCCCGCCGCCTTGGGATCGAAGAAACCGCCGAAGCCGCCGATCTCGCCGTCGGCACCCGGGCGCATGGTGGCTTTCACCAGGGGGCCGATCGCCTTGACGAGGGCATTGCCCGCATCGATCGAAACACCCGCCTGTTCGTAGGTGTAGGACTGGTTGTCGCTGCTCATATATTGCCCCTCGCGCATTCGCGCTTGGATTTCCAGAAGCGATTGGGCAAAAGGCCCGCTGTTTTCCCCATGCGGCATCATTTTTCCCTTCCCCGCTCGAAGCGCCTCGCGATCATCGCAGCCGGCTTAGCCATGACCGGCGGCGCCGGATGGCTCGCCTATGCGCAAGTGGGTGGGGAGCGCGGGATCGCGCCGATCGCCTCGTCCACCGACATCGAAGTGTCCGGCATCGAAGTCGACGTCAAAGCCGATTCCGGCCTCGAAGCGCGCGAAGAGGCATGGCGTGAGGCGCAGGTGAAAGCGTGGGAAAAGATCGACGGGCCCAGCCTGCCCGATTCGCAGATCGAGAGCATGGTCTCCGCCATCGTGATCGAGCGTGAGCGTTTGGGGCCAAAAAGATATGTCGCAACGCTTGGCGTGGTATTCGACCGGGCCCGTGCGGCCAGGTATCTCGGCGCCGAGGGTCGCTCACGGCGCAGCGCGCCGATGCTGTTGCTTCCCGTAACGATGTCGGGCGGCACCGCCCTGGTCTACGAACAACGCAATCCCTGGCAACGCGCCTGGGCGAGCTACCAGGCCGGGGCCAGCCAGATCAATTACGTCAGGCCCAGCGGAGCAGGCGGCGATTCGCTGCTGCTCACCTATGGGCAGACCGGCAGGCGCAGCCGCGTGTGGTGGCGCGATATCCTCGACGATTTCGGTGCGGCGGATGTCCTGATACCGGTTGCGGAACTGCACTACACCTTCCCCGGCGGGCCGGTGGAAGGGCGTTTCACCGCACGCCACGGACCCGACAGCCAGTTCCTCGGGTCATTCGCGCTGACGGCGGAAAATCCCGAGCAATTGCCTGCCATGCTGGGACAGGCAGTCCAGCGTTTCGACGCAATCTTCACCGAGGCTCTGGCTGACGGGACGCTCCGCCCGGATCCGACGCTCAATGTTCGCATGGGCGATCTCGATCCGGCGATCGCGCGCCTCGTCGAACTTGGCCGCAGGCTCAAGGCACAGGATGCCGCTGCAGCGGAACGAGCGGCAACGCCGACTGCCGAGAGCGATGGTACGATTACTGCCGCGCCGATCGATCGGCCTCCACCCGAAGGTTCGGTGGCACTCTACACGGTCCAGGTCGCCACGCCGGACGCGCCCTCGTTCGATGAAGCGATGGCCGGCATTCGCGGCGGGCAGGGTGTGCGCGCGATCGGTGTGCGCAGCACTGCCATCGGCGGCACCACCGTACTCACGGTGAGCTATGCCGGATCGATCAATCAGCTTGCGGACGCACTACGCCAGCGCGGCTTCAACGTTCGCCGGGGAGACAACGCGCTGCTTATCAGCCGTTGAGCACCGGATTCGGCCATGTCGCAATCCCAGATCGCCCTTCCTCTGACGCAAGCCGCATCGGGCGAGCCGGAGCGCATTGTCATCGGCTCGGGCAACCGCTCGGTTGCCGATGCGCTCGCCGCTTCGGATAGCTGGCCATTCCGCACCGCCATTCTTGCCGGTCCGCCGCGCTCGGGCAAATCGTTGATCGCGAAATGGTTCGCCTCGCACACCGGTGGCGGGGCCATCGACGATGCAGACACCCGCGAGGAAACCGAGATATTCCATGCCTGGAACCGGGCCCAGGAGGACGGCTACCCGCTGCTGATGACTGTGAGCGAAGGCGGTTGGGATATTTCCTTGCCCGATTTGCGCAGTCGGATGGGCGCCGCCCTGCAATTGGAGATCGGCCCGCCCGACGATGACATGGCGACCGATCTGATGCTCAGCCACGCGGCGCAGCGCGGCCTTGCGCTCGGCGAAGGGGCGCCTGCATACCTCGTTCCGCGCATGGAACGTTCCTATGCCGCAATCGAGCGGATCGTTGCCGAGATCGACCGGCTCAGCCTTGAACGAATGGCTCCAGCCACCATGTCGATATGGCGCGATGCGCTCGAGGCTGTCGAAGGCCCCGAACAGGGCCGCTTGCTTTAAATTGCCCTTGGTGGGAGAATTACCCCGATGCTGGAACGGCTGATAGCCTACCTCGACAGCGTGAAAGCACGCGATCCTGCACCGCGCAGCCGGTGGGAAGTGCTGCTGTATCCGGGCGTGTGGGCGATGGGTTACCACCGGATCGCGCACTGGCTGTTCGAAGCGCAGCTGTTTTTCCTGGCGCGCCTCGTCAACCACTGGAGCCGGATGGTTACCGGCATCGATATCCATCCGGGTGCCAAGATCGGCCGCAACTTCTTCATCGACCACGGTTTTTCCGTGATCGGCGAAACTGCGGAGATCGGCGATAATGTCACCATGTACCAGTGCGTGACGCTGGGCGGCACCAATCCGACCAACGGGAAGGGCGGCAAACGCCATCCCACGATTGCGGACAATGTAATTATCGGTTCGGGCGCGCAGGTGATCGGGCCGATCACCGTCGGCAACCGGGCGCGTATCGGCGCGAATGCCGTAGTGACCGACGATGTGCCCGAAGGCGCGACGATGGTCGGCCTCAAGGCCCGCAGTACGCTCGTCCCGGCAGAGGACTGGATCAAGGAATTCATTCCCTACGGTACGCCCTGCGACGATCCGTGCGAACCGAGCCGCGACTGTATCGAAAAGCTGGAGGCCGAGCTCAAGTCGCTGAAGGATGAAATCGCGGCGCTCAGGGCGGAGCGGGAACCGGATCAGCGTAGCGGGACCGACGATTGATGAATTTCGCCGGTGACAAGATCGTCGCCTTTCCTGGTCGCAAACCGTTGCAGGTCGGGTTTTGCCGCGAAGAACTGACCCGCATCCTCGATCTCTACGGACGGATGGTCGCGGCTGGCGAATGGCGCGATTATGCCATGGATTTCACGCGCGATGTCGCGGTTTTCGCGGCCTTTCGGCGCGCTGCCGAACGACCGCAGGCTCGGATCGAGAAACGTCCCTCGCTGCGCGGCAAGCAGGGCATGTGGACCCTATATGGCGAGCACGGACAAGTGCTTAAACGCGGGCACGAATTGCCCGGCGTCATGGCCCCGATCGAACGCCGCCTCCTCAAGGCAATCGACGATTGAGCATACGAAAAAGGCCCGCACCGAAGTGCAGACCTTTCCCCTTGTGAGCAGGTATGGACCTCAGGCCGTAGCCGGAAGCTTGGTCTTGAGGTCGGAAGGCAGCCCCTGGACCACCGCGCGGCGGATCGGCGTCCACAGAGCGCTGAGCGTAAGCAGGGCCGAACCGATGACCAAGGCGGTCAGCGCAAAGTTCAGCTCCACCGCTCCGAATTCGCGGAACAGGAAGGTCAGCGCGATCAACACATAGGCAAGAGCCGAGACAAGCAATGCACGGCGGTCGATGGCAAGGGCCACGATCCCGAAGACGATATAGACCGCCAGAACCAGCACGGCTGCCAGCGCCCCGATGTTGTCGCCTTCGGTCACGCCGATGAGAGCGAAAACCGGATGGGCGATCATCGGCGCGGCGAGCAGGTGGAGCCAGAAAGCGACATCGCTGCGGCGGGTCTCGCGCTTGGGATCGCTGATATCCCAGCGCATCGCAAAGCCGAAGACGACCAGGCCTGCGACGAACACGAGAGAAAGCAGCACGTTCTCGATATTGGCCGTATCAGGGCCGATAATCGCAACGATAAGCGCTATCGCCGTGCCCGCGATCGCAGCAGTGCCTGCCGCGATGGTGATCGGGACCATGAAGCGCTTCCAATGTATCCAGGCAAAGCCCGCGGTTATGAGCAAGGCGAGGCTGGCCCACAGGAACCCGATGGTTTCGCTGCGCTCCGTCCCGCTTTCCATATAGGCCATGATGCCGCCAAGCTGCGAAAGGAACACGCCTCCGACGAAGGCCAGCAGCAGAATGATGCTGGGCAGGGCCATGCGCCGTTTCAGCGTGAAGAATTCGGCGAGCAGCCAGGCTGTGACAGCAACGCCCAGTGCGACGAAGCTGAGCCCCATTCCGCGCGCAACGGCTAGGGCGCTGCGGTTGTTTTCCCACCAGTCGGGGTCGCTGCCGTGTACGGGCCACGAAGGGGAAGGCCAGATCGCGCTGGCAATAGCCTGGCCGATCGCGCCCATGGCAACCAGCATGATGATCACCCCGATGGTCACGAATATATCGTTGAACCCGGTGATGAGGCGGAAATGTTCCGCGTCGGCGGGCACCGCATCACGCGTCGAGGCGACGTGCGCGCGTAGAGCGTCGACGGCCTCCTGGCTGATGGCGCCCGAAGCCACTGCGGAATTCAGGTCTTCCTGACTGTACATGGTCTCTCCCCAATGAGTGACCATGAGTGATACGCTTGGTGTATTAATAGGTCAATACGGCGGTCTTAAATCACTCTCCAAAAAAGAAAAACCCCGCCGCATCCTTGGGTGCAGCGGGGTTTTCGCTAGTTCGTAAAGGGGGGATTAGCCGCGAGCGCTGCTCGGGCCGGTTCCGGTCACCTTCTGCATTGCGGTCAGGATCGCACCCGACTGCTCGCTGCCCGACTGCGGGGCCTTGAGGTTCGAGAATTCGCTGATCTTGTCCCAGTTGGCGGCAAAGCCTTCGACCGTACGCTCGCCATCGGGCAGCCAGACGGCGTCGTTCATGACGGTCCAAGCCGAGTGGAAGCCGCCGGCGCCTGCGCCGACGATGGCATTGGTCGGTGCATCTTCGCTGACGAGGAAGAGGGCAGCCGGAACCACATTCACCGGATCGAACAGCTTGAAGGCTTCTTCGGGGAAGAGGTCTTCGGTCATGCGCGTGCCCGCGACAGGCGAGAGCGTGTTGACCTTGATGTTGTACTTCGCGCCTTCGAGCTGGAGCGTCTTGGTCAGACCGGCGAGACCAAGCTTGGCAGCACCGTAGTTTGCCTGGCCGAAGTTCCCGAACAGACCGGTCGACGATGCGGTCATCAGGATACGGCCGTATGCCTGCTCGCGGAAGGTTTCCCAGCAAGCCTTGGTGACGAAGGCCGAACCGGTCAGGTGGACCTTGAGGACGAACTCGAAGTCGTCCGGGGTCATCTTGGCAAAGGTCTTGTCGCGCAGAACGCCGGCGTTGTTGATGAGGACATGCACGCCGCCCCACTTCTGCTTGGCGTCGGCGACCATCTTTTCCATCTGGTCGTATTCGGTAACCGAGCCGCCGTTCGACATGGCTTCGCCGCCCATCTTCTCGATTTCCTCGACGACCTGGAGGGCCATGTCGGAGTGGCCGGTACCGTCGCGTGCGCCGCCGAGATCGTTGACCACGACCTTCGCGCCGCGGCGCGCGAGTTCAAGCGCATATTCGCGGCCAAGCCCGCCGCCTGCGCCGGTTACGATGGCTACCTTGTCCTTGAAATCGATGCTCATGGGTGGGGGCTCCTGCTTTGTCGTTTACGTAAAGGTCAATTGTGCGCTGCGGCGTGGCATTTTTGCGTGCATCTTGCAACCGTATGCGCGGCGATCCGCCATGCCGTAGGGGCAGGATGAAGACGAAGCGAGCGCCTACAGTGTTTCGAGGGCGGAAATGAGGCGATCGAGCGATTCGATGACGGCATCCGCGCCCAGTTCGTGTGGCGGCTTGTCGCAATAGCCGTAGGCTGCGGCGATTACCGGAGCGTCCGCCGCCCGTGCAGCACGGACATCGTAGGAGCTGTCGCCAACGAAGGCCATCGGGCCGCCGCCGCATCGTTTGCGTGCCTCGATCACCGCATCGGGCTCGGGCTTTGCGCGGCCCTTGCCCATGGTATCGCCGCCGATGATCGTCTCGAACCGGTCGGCAAGGCCCAGGGTCGTGAGGATATCGCGCGCAAAGCCTTCGAACTTGTTGGTGACCACGGCCATCTTCACACCGCGCTCGGCGAGTGCGTCGAGCGTCTCGACAGCATGGGGGTAGGGCCGCGAATGCACTGCGTTGTTTTCCGCGTAATAGCCCAGCATCTGCTTGTAGAGCCGCCGGAACTCATCCTCGGGCAGGCCTCCCTGCTGGTCGACCGCGCGGGCCAGCATGATCTTGGCCCCGCCACCGATGAGGTCGCTCGCATGGTCCGCCGGGACAGGGTCGAATCCGCCCAGTTCCAGGGCATGGTTCACCGCAGCGCCGAGATCGCGGTGGGTTTCGAGGAGCGTGCCGTCGAGGTCGAAGCCGACCGATTGAAAGGGAAATGTCGTCATGGCGTCAGGCGTTGAAGGATGGTTCTTCAATCCGCAAGCATTTGGTGGCATGGCCGCGTCATGAGCCAGACCAGACACTTCGCAGCCGTCATCCTTGCAGCAGGCAAGGGCACCCGCATGAAGAGCGAACTTCACAAGGTGCTTCATCCGATTGCCGGGCGTTCGATGATGCACCACCTGATGGCGAGCGTCGACAGCCTGTCGCCCGATCACAAGGTCGTGGTCGTCGGGGCGGGGCGCGAGCAATTGGAACAGGCGCTTGGTGACGATGCGCGCACTTGCCTGCAGGAACCGCAGCTCGGGACCGGCCATGCCGTCCAGCAGGCGCAGGAAGAGCTGAGCGGATATTCGGGCGATGTGTTGATCATGTACGGCGACGTACCCTTCGTGCGCGCAGCCACGATGGGGGCGATGCTCGATCGGCTTAATGCGGACGATGCGCCGGCTGCCGTCGTGCTTGCGTTCGAGCCGGAAGATCCGCTCGCCTACGGCCGTGTCATTACCGATGATGACGGGCGTATTTCGAAGATGGTCGAGTTCAAGGACGCCGACGAGAGCGAGCGCGCTTGCCACTTATGCAATTCGGGCCTGATGGCCGCAAAGGCGGACGACCTGTGGGCGCTGCTCGACAGGGTCGGAAACGACAATGCACAGGGCGAGTACTACCTCCCCGATATCGTCAATATCGCCATCGGTGACGGGCGCGTTTGCGCAGCTGTGACGACTGACGATCCGAACGAAGTCGCCGGTATCAATTCGCGGAGCGAGCTCGCTGCGGCAGAAGCGCAATGGCAGCGTGAACAGCGCGAACACTGGATGGCCGAAGGCGCGACACTGCGCGCGCCGGAAACCGTTTTCTTCAGCTACGACACCGAACTGGCCCCTGACGTGACGATCGAACCCAATGTGGTGTTCGGACCGGGCGTGAAGGTCGCAAGCGGGGCGACCATCCGCGCTTTTAGCCACCTCGAGGGAGCGAGCGTCGGTGAAGGCTGCGAAGTCGGCCCCTACGCGCGCCTGCGTCCTGGCGCGGTAATGGAGCAGGGCAGCAAGGTCGGCAATTTCGTCGAAATGAAAAAGGCCGTGCTTGGCGAAGGTGCCAAGGCCAACCATCTCACCTATCTCGGCGATGCCACTGTCGGCGCGGGCGCGAATATCGGCGCAGGTACGATCACCTGCAATTACGATGGCTATTTCAAGCACCAGACGACGATCGGCGAACGGGCCTTCATCGGCTCGAACAGCGCGCTGATTGCGCCGGTCACCATCGGGGCGGACGCAATCGTCGCTGCCGGTAGCGCAGTCAGCCGCGACGTGGCGCCCGGCGAACTTCGCATGGTCCGCGCAGAGCAGATGGTGAAACCCGGCTGGGCCGATCGTTTTCACGACACGATGAAAAAGAAGAAGGCGGCGTCGAAGAATGACTGAACGCCTTGGATAATCGCTGCTGGCTGTGCGAACGCCCGCTGGGGCGCAAGGTTCAGCAGCATCACACGGTGCCCAAGGCGAAGAAGGGCCGCACGACCGTGGCCGTGCATCCCATCTGTCACCGCGCCATCCACGCCAATTTCACCAACGCGCAGCTTGCGCGGATCGGGGAGGATCGCGCCGCCCTGCTCGAGGATGAGGCGCTGGCGAAGTTCGTTGACTGGGTTTCGGACAAGCCGCCCGACTTCCATGCTCCGACGCGACGACCGAAGTAGGTCGCTTGGCGGAACAGCCTTCCATACCCCGGCGTTGGGAAGGAAACGCAAGGGAGCATGGCTTCATGAAATTCTGGAAATACGCCGCTGCGGGCGCAGCAGTCCTGTCCATCGGTGCGGCGGGTGCTTACGCGCAATATCGCAACTCGGTCGACGAGCCGGACTACTCGCTTGTCTCCGAAGACGGCGATATCCAGCTTCGGGAATATGCGCCCATGATCGTCGCGGAAGTGACGCATACCGGCGATCGCAGGCGCGCGCTCAACGCGGGCTTCCGGCGTCTTGCTGCCTATATTTTCGCGCAGGACCGCCCGGGCAAGGAAATCGCGATGACGAGCCCTGTCATGCAGGACCAGGGCGAGAAGATCGCGATGACATCGCCCGTCATGCAGGATAGCGGCGATACCACCGGAAGCTGGCGTACGCGCTTCGTCATGCCTGCCGAATACACGATGGAAACGCTTCCCACTCCGCCGGAAGATGTCACACTGGTCGAGATGCCTCCGCGCAAGGTTGCTGCGATACGCTTCTCGGGGCGGGGGTCGAGCGATGACCTGGCCGCACGCGAGCAGGAATTGCGCGCGTGGATCGCAGATCGCGACCTAACGATCGCCGGTCCTGCGGAATTCGCCTTCTACGATGCGCCCATGGTCCCGCCGCCGCTGAGGCGCAACGAGGTCATCATTCCCGTCGAATAGGCGCGGAAACGAAAAGGGGCGACCGCGAGGCCGCCCCTTTCTTCTTGGTCTGGACCGGTTGTTATTCGCCGGCTTAGTTGTCGTCCATCAGGCGCTGCATCAAGTAGACCATCTGCAATGCCTGCAGCTTTGCGCGCTGCTCGTTGTCGACGCCGCCCGAGTGGCCGCCGGTCATGTCCTCGTAATACCAGTAATCCTGGCCAAGGCCCTTGAGCTTCGCCGCGCCCTTGCGCGCGTGCGCCGGGTGTGTGCGGTCGTCGGCGGTCGATGCCCAGAGGAACGGGGCGGGGTAGTCTACCCCGTCGACGATCTTCTGGTAGGGCGAATAGCCCTCGATCCACTCGCGTTGCTCGGGAATGCGAGGATCGCCGTATTCGCCGATCCACGAAGCGCCGCGGCCGATCAGGTGATAGCGCAGCATGTCGAACAGCGGGATTGCGACGATCGCAGCATCGAACAGGTCGGGACGCTGCGTGAAGGCGGTGCCGACCAGCAGGCCACCCTGCGACCCGCCCTGGATGCCCAGCTGGCCGGGATTGGTGATGCCGCGCTTCACGGCATCTTCACCCACGGCGATGAAATCGTCCCAGGTGCGCTGCTTGTTCTCGCGGATAGCCATCTGGTGCCATCCGGGTCCGAATTCGCCACCACCGCGCAAGTTGGCGAGGATGAAGGCGCCGCCTTTCTCAAGCCACATCTTGCCCGTGAGCGCCCGGTAGCTTGGCAATTGGGAAATCTGGAAGCCGCCATAGCCATAGAGCAGGGCGGGATTTTTCCCATCCATCTCCATGCCCTTCGGCTTCACGAGGAAGTACGGGACCTTGGCGCCGTCCTTGCTGGTCGCTTCGAACTGCTCGACTTCCATGCCGGTGGCATCGAAATACTCTGGCGAAGTCTTGAGCACCTGCGGATCGCCGCTGCCGTCCGAGTACCAGAGCGTGCTCGGCGACAGGAAGTCGGTCGAGGTGAACATGATTTCGTCGGTTTCGGACGAGGTGGCCTGCACGCCGAGCGTCGCATTGTCGGGCAGGTTGACTTCGGTGGTGACCCATTCGCTATCCTCGAAGTCGATCTTGAGCACCTTGCCCACGACATTGTCGAGGATCGCCATGTAGGCGCTGTTGGCGGTGACACCGCCGCCCTGCTTGGTCTGGCGTTCTGCCGGGGCCCAGACGAGCGTCTTCTTCGCTCCGTTCGGGTCACGCTTGAACTCTTCCAGGTCGACCGCGACGAGTGCATCGGCAGGGAATACCTGTCCCTGCGTTTCCCAGTCGACATCGGTCGAGAAGGTCAGCTGGCCATCGATGATGCCGCCAATGCTGGCTTTCTTTGGCATATCGAGTTCGACCCACTCGCCCTCGTGCCAGATGTAATTGATGCTTTCATGGAAGCTGATCGCACGGAAGGCGGTGCGACCGTGGACCACGCCCTTGTTGTCGCGGATCAGGCCGGCCCCGGCCCAGACGTCGCTTGCCTCGCCGCGGAAAATCTCTTCCGCCTCGCTCAGCGGCGTGCCGCGCTTCCAGAGACGCGTCGTGAAGGGGTATTCGCTTTCGGTGATGGTGCCGCCGCCGAAGTCGCGACCGACAAGCAGCGTGTCCTCGTCGAGCCACTGGACGCCGCCCTGGCTCTTTTCCTCGATGACGAAGCCGCCATCGATGAACTTCTTGGTCGTCATGTCGAATTCGCGCAGGATGGTCGCATCCTCGCCCCCGTCGGACAGGGCAATCATGCACAGGCGCTGGTCGGGCGGCAGGCAGGTGCTGCCCTTGTAGACCCATTCCTTGCCCTCTGCGGCAGCCAGAGCATCGACATCGAGAATGGTCTCCCATTCGGGATCGTCGGTCTTGTAGCTTTCGAGCGTCGTGCGGCGCAGGACACCCTTGGGATTTTCCTTGTCCTGCCAGAAATTATAGAGGCCGTCCTTGCGGATCGAGACGTAAGGAATGCGGTCTTCCGCATCGAGAATGGCCAGTGCTTCGGCTGTCAGTTCGTCGAAGCGCGGATCCTGGGCCATGTGCGCCATGGTGCGGTTGTTTTCCGCGCGCACCCAGTCGAGTGCCTCGTCGCTACGGGCTTCTTCGAGCCATATGTAAGGATCCTCGTCAGGTCCGGGAACGCCGTCTTGGGCTATTGCTTGAGTGTTCATGCCGAATGCCATGGCGGCACCCATGGCGAGTGTCGATACGCGTTTCATGATTGTGCGTCCCTCTATTTCTTCCATGCCAGTGTTGCGGGTAGAATTAAGGCGCGCAATGTCGTTCGCCGGTACGGGGTGACTGTTCGTCGAACGAAAAAGGGCGACCCAGCGGGCCGCCCTTTCCTATCTGCGATTGTCCGAAGGGCTTAACCTTCGACGTGCTCCGCGAGGACCGTCAGACCGTTTTCGCCCACTTCGGCGAAACCGCCGCGGACTTCGATGGTCTCGGGAGCGGCGCCTTCGGTCTTGTAGACCTGGACCGCGCCGTCGCGGATCGTCGACATGAAAGGCGCGTGGCCTTCCAGCACGCCGAATTCGCCTTCCGCGCCGGGGACGACCACCATGTGGACGTCCTCGCTACGGACCAGCTTGGCCGGCGTGACGAGTTCGAAGTGCAAAGCCATGGCTTAGTCTTCTTCCGCCATCTTCTTGGCCTTCTCGACCGCCTGGTCGATGCCGCCAACCATGTAGAAAGCGCTTTCCGGCAGGTGGTCGTATTCGCCGTCGACGACAGCCTTGAACGACTTCACCGTGTCTTCCAGTTGGACGAACACGCCCGGGATGTTGGTGAAGACTTCGGCGACGTGGAACGGCTGCGAGAGGAAGCGCTGGATCTTGCGGGCACGGGCCACGGTCAGCTTATCTTCTTCCGACAGTTCGTCCATGCCGAGAATGGCGATGATGTCCTGCAGGCTCTTGTACTTCTGCAGCGTTTCCTGAACGCGGCGAGCCGTTTCGTAGTGCTCCTGGCCGACAACGCGCGGTTCGAGAACGCGGCTGGTCGAGTCCAGCGGGTCGACGGCCGGGTAGATGCCCAGTTCCGAGATGGCGCGCGACAGGGTGGTCGTTGCGTCCAAGTGGGCGAACGAGGTTGCCGGTGCCGGGTCGGTAAGGTCGTCGGCGGGAACGTAGATGGCCTGGACCGAGGTGATCGAACCCTTGGTGGTCGAGGTAATGCGTTCCTGCAGGTTACCCATGTCGGTGGCGAGCGTCGGCTGGTAGCCCACGGCCGAAGGAATACGACCGAGCAGTGCCGACACTTCCGAACCCGCCTGCGTGAAGCGGAAGATGTTGTCGACGAAGAACAGAACGTCCTGGCCTTCAACGTCGCGGAAGTATTCCGCCATGGTCAGACCTGAGAGAGCGACGCGGGCACGTGCGCCCGGAGGTTCGTTCATCTGGCCGAACACGAGGGCAACCTTCGAGCCTTCCGAAGTGGCTTTGCCGTCTTCGTCCTTGGCGATAACGCCGGCATCGAGGAATTCGTGATAAAGGTCGTTACCTTCGCGGGTACGCTCACCCACACCGGCGAAGACGGACACACCACCGTGGCCCTTCGCGATGTTGTTGATGAGTTCCTGGATCAGAACGGTCTTGCCGACGCCCGCGCCGCCGAACAGGCCGATCTTACCGCCCTTTGCGTAAGGTGCGAGAAGGTCGATGACCTTGATGCCGGTGACGAGGATGGCCGCTTCGGTCGACTGGTCGACGAAGAGCGGGGCTTCCGCGTGGATCGGGCTGCTGCTGTCGGCACCGATCGGGCCGCGTTCGTCGATCGGCGCGCCGACGACGTTCATGATGCGGCCGAGCGTCTTCGGACCGACCGGGACCGAGATCTGTGCGCCGGTGTTCACGACTTCCTGTCCGCGGACGAGGCCGTCGGTGCCGTCCATTGCGATGGTACGCACGGTGTTTTCACCGAGGTGCTGCGCAACTTCGAGAACCAGCGTGTTGTCGCCGTTCTTCGTTTCAAGCGCGGTCAGGATCGGCGGCAGTTCACCTTCGAAGGCAACGTCGACGACAGCGCCGATGACCTGCGAGATAACGCCGTTGGGGCTCTGGTTAAGCTTGGGGGCAGTGGCCATGATAAGGTTTCCTACTGGCTCAGGAGGCTTTGTGGTGGGCGCCGTGTTCGGCACAAAGGGCGTCGGCGTCGCTCAGCATCCAGTCCGAACCGTCTTCGTTCGCAACCAGCGTGGCTTCGTGACGCATGTATTCGTCTTCGCCGAGACCGTATTCGCACAGTGCCTGGTCGGCACCCATTGCGCGGCGGCAAACGGCGTTGTTGACCGGTTCTGCACCTTCGCAGGTTTCTGCGAACTTGGCGCGGAAGTAGTCCTGGTCCGTGGCAGGCAGGCTCGCAACCGGTTCCGGTGCTGCGGTCTCGGTCGGGGTCGGCTCGGGCGCGGGCTCTTCACCGCAAGCGGCGAGGAGTGCGACGGGCAGGATGAGGGCGAGTTTCTTCACGTGTCCGGTCCTTGTCAGAGCGCTTCCGCGCCTGCGATGATTTCGACGAGTTCGGTAGTAATCGCGGCCTGGCGGCTGCGGTTGTACTGGATCGTCAGCTTGTTGATGAGGTCGCCCGCATTGCGCGTCGCGTTATCCATGGCGGTCATCGACGCGCCCTGTTCCGACGCTTCGCGTTCGAGCAGGGCGCCGAACAGCTGCGTCTTCACGTAACGCGGGAGCAGGTCTTCGAGGATTTCCTCTTCGCCCGGCTCGTATTCCACAACTGCATCGCCGCCGGTGCCTTCGCCTTCAGGCGAGGGGACGGGGATCAGCTGGTCGACGGTCGGGTCCTGCGCCAGCGCCGACTGGAAGATCGGGTAGACGAGGTGCGCAACGTCGAATTCACCCTTCTCGAAGCGTTCGAGCAGGTCTTCGGCGATGGCATCGGCCTCCTCGAAACCCGGCTGGCGGACGTCGGAAGTGTCGAAGTGCTTCTCGATCTTGTCGGCATAGTCGCGCTTGATCGGCGCGCGGCCTTTCTTGCCGACGAGATAGAAGGTCACGTCCTTGCCGTCTGCGATCAGTTCGCGCGCCTTGGCCTTGGCGGCCTTGACGATGTTGGCGTTGAGACCACCGCACAGGCCCTTGTCGGTGTTCACGACCACCAGCAGGTGGCGCTTGTCCGATCCGGTGCCGCGAAGCAGCAGGGGCGCGCTGTCGCCGCTTACCTTGCTGGCAAGCGATGCCATGACGCCCGACAGCCGTTCGGCGTAGGGACGTGCGGCTTCAGCAGCGGCCTGCGCACGGCGCAATTTCGCCGCGGCGACCATCTGCTTGGCCTTGGTGATCTTCTGGGTCGACTTGACCGACCCGATCCGATCCTTGAGTTCCTTGAGGCTAGCCATTTCGGCTCCCTATCTCGTGTGCTCTCGGTTGGCTCAGGCGAACTGCTTGGCGAAGGTTTTCAGTGCGTCGACGACCTTGTCCTTGGTGCTGTCCTCGAACTTGCCGGTGGTGCGGATTTCCGCGAGTACATCGGCGTGTTCGGAGCGCATGTAGCTCAGCATCTGGGCTTCGTAATCGGTGACGCGATCGACCGCGACATCGTCGAGGTAGCCGTTGGTGCCGGCGAAGATCGACACGGTCTGCTCTTCGAACGGCATCGGCGAGAACTGCGGCTGCTTGAGCAGCTCGGTCAGGCGCGCACCGCGGTTCAGAAGCTTCTGCGTAGCGGCATCGAGGTCCGAGCCGAACTGCGCGAAGGCAGCCATTTCACGATACTGAGCGAGGTCGAGCTTCATCGAGCCCGAAACCTTCTTCATGGCCTTGGTCTGGGCGGCACCGCCGACGCGGCTGACCGACAGGCCGACGTTAATGGCCGGACGGATGCCCTGGTAGAAGAGGTCGGTTTCGAGGAAGATCTGGCCGTCGGTGATCGAGATCACGTTGGTCGGAATGTAAGCCGAAACGTCGCCGGCCTGCGTTTCGATGATCGGCAGCGCGGTGAGCGAGCCCGAACCGTTTGCAGCGTTCATCTTTGCCGCGCGCTCGAGCAGGCGGCTGTGCAGGTAGAAAACGTCACCCGGGTAAGCTTCGCGACCCGGAGGACGACGCAGCAGGAGCGACATCTGGCGGTATGCGACGGCCTGCTTGGAAAGGTCGTCGTAAACGATGACGGCGTGCATGCCGTTGTCGCGGAAGAATTCGCCCATCGCACAGCCGGTGTAGGGTGCGAGGTACTGCAGCGGAGCGGGCTCCGAAGCGGTGGCGGCGACGACGATCGAATATTCCATCGCGCCGTTTTCTTCGAGTTGCTTGACGATCTGTGCGACGGTCGAGCGCTTCTGGCCGACGGCGACATAGACGCAGTAGAGCTTCTTGCCCTCGTCGTCGCCAGCGTTCAGTTCCTTCTGGTTGATGAAGGTGTCGATCGCGACGGCGGACTTACCGGTCTGACGGTCGCCGATGATCAGTTCGCGCTGGCCACGGCCGACGGGAACGAGGGCGTCGATGGCCTTGAGGCCCGACTGCACGGGTTCCGAAACCGATTCGCGCGGGATGATGCCCGGCGCTTTCACTTCGACGCGCTTGCGTTCGGTCGCTTCGATCGGGCCCTTGCCGTCGATCGGGTTGCCCAGAGCGTCGACCACGCGGCCCAGCAGGCCCTTGCCGACCGGAACGTCCACGATGGTGCCGGTGCGCTTGACGGTGTCGCCTTCGCCGATGTCGGTGTCGGCACCGAAGATAACGGCACCGACATTGTCGGCTTCGAGGTTCAGGGCCATGCCCTGAACGCCGTTGGAGAATTCGATCATCTCGCCGGCCTGGACATTGTCGAGGCCGTGGATGCGGGCGATGCCGTCACCCACCGACAGCACGGAGCCAACTTCGCTGACTTCGGCTTCGGTGCCGAAATTGGCGATCTGGTCCTTGATGACCTTGGAGATTTCTGCGGCGCGGATATCCATGATTATCGTCCTTTGATCAGGCTTTCATCGCCTGGGCGAGGGAATTGAGGCGGGTGCGGATCGAACCGTCAATGCGCTTCGAACCGATGGTAACGACAAGGCCGCCCAGAAGATCGGGATCAACCTTGGAATTAATCTTTACAGTGCGACCTTCGCGCGCGGTCAGCTTCGTCTTGAGCTGGTCGAGCTGCGTGTCGGTCAGCGCGTGGGCGCTGGTGACTTCGGCGGTCACTTCGCCGCGCTGCGCGGCAGCGATGGCGCGGAAAGCGCGAATGATGCCGGGAAGCTGGCTGAGGCGGCGGTTCGCGGCAAGCGTACCGAGGAACTTCTGCGTCAGGTCCGAAAGGCCCATGATGGCGGAAACGCCCCACAGTGCCTTTTCTGCTTCGCCGCGGCTCACGCGCGGGTTGGTGGTCAGCGTCTTGAGCTCTGCCGATTCGGCAAGCCCCGCTTCCAGTTTGTCGAGGTCCGATTCGACCGCAGTCACGGTCCCGGCCTCGCTGGCCAGATCGAAAAGGGCCGAGGCATAACGCCCTGCCAGGCTAGCCTGAATACCGGCGGAAATATCCACGCGTCTCTCGTCCTCTAAGGGTCGGAAAAAAAGTCTGTCGTTCCAAGCCGGGGGTGAGCGAAAATGAGTCGCTCCGGCAAGGTTGGCGCGCGCCTAGCAAAGGGTCCCCGCGAAGGCAACCCGACTCCGCCCGTCAAAGATTCGACTTTTGGACAGGGAGGCGTAAATTCGTCCTCAATCAAAACCGATCGAGCGGGAGAGACGGGATGGAGACAGCAGCATTGTCGCCGCATTGCGGTGTCGAGGTTAAGGGCGTTTCGCTCGCGGAGGCGCAAGGCAAGGCGCTCGATAGCATACGTGACCTTATATATAGGAACGGCGTGGCCGTGTTCCGCGACCAGGAATTCAGTCCCGAGGACCATATCGCCTTTGCGAAGCGCTGGGGCGGGATCGACATCAACAATTATTTTCCGCTGACCGACGAGCATCCCGAGATCGCCGTAGTCCGCAAACGAAAGGACCAGACCACCAATATCGGTGGCGGCTGGCACACCGATCATTCCTACGACCAGATCCCCGCCATGGGATCGATTCTCGTGGCGCGTGAATTGCCGCCTTCTGGTGGCGACACGCTGTGGGCGCACATGGGAGCTGCCTATGACACGCTGCCTGAAGAGACAAAAAAGAAGATCGACGGGCTGAGCGCATTCCATACGGCGGACCATATTTACTCGCCCGAAGGTGCCTATGCGCAGACCGACCAGGGCGCGGACCTACGCGGGCAAGACCTGAAGACAGGTGCAACGCACCCCGTCGTCATCCGCCACCCGCACACCGGGCAGAAGCTCCTTTATGTAAACCCGGGCTTCACGATCAATTTCGTCGGCCAGACCCGCGAGGAGAGCTTACCGCTGCTTAAGGAGCTGTTCGCCCATGCCATGTCGCCCGATCTCCAGTGCCGCGTGCAATGGGAGCCGGGCACGGTGGCGATCTGGGACAATCGCACAACCTGGCATTACGCGATGAACGATTACCAGGGTTACGCGCGCGAGATGCATCGCATCACCTTGTCGGGTGAAGCTCTCGCCGCCTGAGCTAGTCCCGCATCTCGCACTGATAGACGAGCCGCTCGTTCGGCTGCTGGGGTAGCTGGCTCAGCACTTCGCCCTGCAAATCTCCGAGAGACGTGGCCGCCCCGTCCACGCCGCACTTGGGCGCGGTGTATTTCGCCCGCGCGCTGCGCGCCTCGCGCATGGCGCCGCGCTGCAGGAGGTAGCGTTCGGAGCGGAAGATCCGGCGGTCGGGATCGAAACTGTTCACCGATACAGCGTCTTCCTGGTTTGGCACGAATACCCGTGACCAGTTTCCGGACGCATAGCCATATTGCGTGCGTTCGTTGACACAGCCGTCTGCGGTCCATTCAAACTCGATTTCGGGCGCTTCGGACGTGGTGATGCGGCTGCGTTCCGGAACCACGTTGCAGACGAGCGAAAGGTCTCCGCTTTCCTGCCCGGCGAGCGGAGCGCCCTCATCCGGTTCTTCGCCTTCCGCCATCATTGCCGCGACCCGCCGGTCCACTTCGTCGAGGCCGGGGCGCGTGATGAAAGCAATAAAGGCCACCACGACAAGAAAGCCTGCAATCGCGAAGGCGATGTTGGTCTTCTTTATGCGGAGCGCCGCATCCTCGTCATCCGCGCCGATCCTTTCGCGCTGGCTCCATGCCCAAAGTCCGAGTCCGAACGCGACCAGCATGAGAATGAATGCCAGTGCCATGCGGTCTTCGCGATCTTCGGCCACCGACAGCTGCGCGCGAAGCAGGGCGCGTTCGCGCTTGGCGCGGGTTTCTTCTGCGCGCTGGGCAAGGCTTTGCCGTGCTTCGGCCTGTTCGCGTTCGATCCGATCGCGCTCTGCCTCGTCGAGATCGGCGAGGCTGCGGCACGGCTGGTCGGAAAGGCGCGGAGTAATGTCGTTGGCCTTGAGGAAAGGCACCAGCTCGCGATTGGACACGGCAAAGAAGAATTCCGCATCTCCTCCTTCATTGTCCGCACCGAAACTGTTGACCCCTACGACCCGTCCGCACGGATCGAGCAAGGGGCCGCCCGAATTGCCCCGCGCGATCGGTGCTGTGTGCAGGATCGTGTCGAACTGGCGGCTCGGCCGTTCGCCTGAAATGAAGCCGCGGCTCTTGACCGGGGGCTGGCTGCGGAAGAGATCGGTGAGGTCCAGCCCCTGGGCGCGGTCGACATTCATCGGATAGCCGACGCTGGTCACCTCTCCGGCTCCGGAGACCGGCTGGCCCGCAATGGCGAGCGGGGGCAGGCGCAAATTTCCGGTCAGGCGAACAAGCGCCAGGTCGTTGCGCGAACTGGCAGTGACCAGCTGTCCGTAAACTGCCTCGCCGCCGCCATTGGGTACGATCCCGATACGCAAATCCTCGTCACGCATCGCGTCGCGCACGACATGCGCATTGGTAACGATGGCGTTCTGCGTGACGGCGAAACCGGTCCCGTGACTGACGGGATAAAGCTCGTCGCCGTCATTGCCGATGATGACCACGCGTACGACCCCGCGCGACGCCGCGTCGATATCGGCCGGATCGGCATGGACCAGTTGCGGCAGCAAGAGCGCGCACATGGCGGCAAAGATTGCGTGAATGCGTCCCATCGTCCCGCCGCTTGTGCCGCCCAATCGCTTTGACCGCAAGCTGCGGGATGCGTGCTGTGCAAATCATCCGCAAAGAGGGCCGAGATGCGCTATGGAGCAAGACGATGATCGACCAGGGACAGGCATGGCAGGCGGTAAAGCGGCGTGATCGCGCGTTCGACGGGCGCTTTGTCACCGGCGTATTGAGTACCGGCATCTATTGCCGTCCGTCCTGCGCTGCGCGGCACCCCTTGCGCGAAAACGTGCGATTCTTCGTCGACGGGGAGAGTGCACGCGCGGCGGGCCTGCGGCCGTGCAAGCGATGCCTGCCCGATGACGTCGGTCGCGACGAGGCTGCCGTTATGGCGGCAATCGACGAGATCCGCAGGGCCGAGGACGCGCCGACCTTGGCCGTGTTGGCGCAGATAACCGGCTATTCGCCAACGCATTTCCAGAAGGTGTTCAAACGTGCGACCGGTCTGTCTCCTGCAGCCTATGCGCGGGCCTTGCGTGAAGAGCGCGCCCGTGAAGCCCTCAGCGCTGGCGACAGCGTCACCGGCGCGATTTATGAGGCCGGATATTCCTCTCCCTCGCGATTCTACGACGATACGAAAGGCAAGCTCGGCATGACGGCAAGCGACTGGAAGGATGGCGGCAAGGGGCGCTCGGTTCACTGGAGCGTGATCGATACCTCGCTTGGCGCAATGCTGGTCGCGGCGACGGAGCAGGGCGTGTGCTGCCTGTCGTTCAACGAAGACGAGAGCGATCTCGCACGCCGTTTCCCCAAAGCCGAGTTGGTCGAAGCGGGTGAGGAATTTCGCGACCTGTTCCGGCAGGTGACCGCTGCAGTCGAGAACCCGGGGCAGGCGACGCTCGCTTCCATTCCGCTCGACGTGAAGGGCACGGCTTTCCAGCAACGGGTCTGGCAGGCCTTGCGCGAAATCCCGGCGGGCGAGACGCGCAGCTATGGCGAGCTTGCTGCCGCACTGGGCAATCCAAAGGCGTCGCGCGCGGTGGGCGGGGCCAACGGCGCGAACAACATCGCCGTGCTGATCCCGTGCCACAGAGTCATCGCTGCGGATGGTTCGCTCGGCGGATATGCTTACGGAACGCAAATCAAGGCGGAGCTGCTCGAGCGGGAAAAATCCCGATAAACTGCTGCGAACGCGAAATAAGTCGTGACCGCGGCAAGTTTCCTTTGACAATGAAGCCTGTAGTAGGAAGACTATACACCAACGTCGCAACCCGCCGAAGCAATCGCGTGGGCCAATAATAACCGGCTTCTGGTTCAACCCCGTGCGTTCGTGTCGATCGTGCAGAGTATTAGCAGGTTCAGGCGATGGATAGCGGTCAGGAATTCGTCGATTTCTACGCCCTGTTGCAAGTCAGTCCGGCTTGCGACCGCAAGATGCTGGAAAAAGCGTACCGGCACGCGGCGCAGATGTATCATCCCGATCACACCGATACCGCCGATATCGACAAGTTCCAGGAAGTCACCGCCGCATACCAGCTGCTGCGCGATCCGGAAAAGCGCGCCAAGTACGATCAGCGCTACAAGGAACTGAAGAAGGATAACCTGTACCAGTTTCCCGGCGGCGAAGACCTACAGATTGACGAGAAGTCCGCGCTGGACGATGCCGAGGCGCATGAAAAGGTGCTCTATCACCTTTACAAACGCCGCCGCGAGCATGCGAAAGACCCGGGCATCATGGGGTATTACATCCAGAAAACCCTAGATTGCTCCGACGAGAATTTCGAGTTCCACACCTGGTATCTGAAGTCCAAGGGCTTCATCGAGATCACCCAGGAAGGGAAGCTGGCGATCACCATCGAAGGCGTCGACCATGTAATCTCGATGAGCCGCAAAGCCGAGGAAACCAAGCTGATCGCCCAGATGGACGACCAGGCACGCGAAGCCTAATTGCGCACCCACGCATTGTCGGCAGGCGTCAGGCTGTCGAGAAACGCCTCTGCGCTGTCGAGATAATCCTGTCTCTTCGCCTCATCCATGCGGTCCCAGGTCGAATAGATGCGCCCGATGCGGGCGTTCTTTTCCAGCCTGTCGCGATGGCGATTCATGAAATGCCAGTAGAGCGGATTGAACGGACACGCGCCTTCTCCGGTCTTCTTGCTCACCGAATAGCGGCACTCACCGCAGTAATCGCTCATCTTGTTGATGTAGTTTCCGCTCGCAGCATAAGGCTTGCTGGCCAGCTTTCCGCCGTCGGCATAGAGAATCATCGCCGCCACATTGGGTAGTTCCACCCACTCATAGGCGTCGGCGTAGACCACGAGGTACCAGTCCTGCACCTCGCGGGGGTTTATCCCTGCAAGCAGGGCGAAATTGCCGAGCACCATCAGCCGCTGGATGTGGTGGGCATGGGCGTTGTCGCGGGTGGAGCGGATGCAGTCGGCAAGGCACCGCATGTCGGTTTCGCCGGTCCAGTAGAATTCGGGCAGCCCGCGCTGCGCATTCAGGGCATTCGCTTTTTGCAGGTGCGGCATCTGGTGCCAGTAGAACCGCCGCACATATTCGCGCCAACCGATGATCTGGCGGATGAACCCTTCGACCGAGTTTATCGGTGCGCGGCCGTCCTTGTAGGCCTTCTCCGCCCGCTGGCAGAGCTCCAGCGGGTCGAGCAGGCCGAGATTGATGCTGGTCGACAGCATCGAATGAAACAGGTCGTCCTGTCCGTGAACCATCGCGTCCTGATAGGGGCCGAAGCATTCGATGCGCTCGGCGAAGAAGGCATCCGCCGCCTCTTCCGCTTCCTCACGGGTCACCGGCCAACCGAAGTTCTCCAGCGACCCGAAGTGATCGCCGAAGCGATCTTCGACCAGTTCGATCACCTCGCATGTGATCGCATCGGGTTCGAACAGGGGGCGCTCGGGCGCGTCGAGCCCTTCCTTGGGCGGTTTGCGGTTTTCGCTATCGTAATTCCACTCCCCGCCTTCCGGCTTTTCGCCATCCATCAGCAGGCCAGTCTTGCGGCGCATCTCGCGGTAGAAATACTCCATCCGCATTTCCTTCCGGTCTTCCGCCCACTCGTCGAATTCGGCCTGGGTCGAGATGAAGCGGTCGTCCGCAAGAATCTCGACCTTGCAGGGAAACTTGTCGGCCCACTGGTCGAAATCCTGCCTGAGGCGCCATTCGCCAGGCTCCACGACATGGATAGCGCGCGGAGAGTGCTCTTCGACGGCGCGGGCCACCTCGCCGGTGAAGCTCCTGGCATTGTCCTTCGCATCCAGCCTTACGTAGTCGACCGTCCAGCCCGCATCGCGCAACTCCTCGGCGAAGTGACGCATGGCGGAGAAGATCAGGACGATCTTCTGTTTGTGATGCTTGACGTATGTCGCCTCGTCCCAGACTTCCATCATCAGGATGACGGTGTCGTCCTTGGTCCGCCCGCGAAGGCTGGCGAGGTCACGGGTCAGCTGGTCGCCAAGGATCGGGACGAGGATCGGGCCGTCGCTAGTATCTGCCATGCGCTCTCAATGCGCGAGCGCGCGACAGGTGCCTAAAGCATGGAGGACTGCGCCGGACGACCCGCCCACGGTACGTCGGTCCGGTCGATCGCGAGCGAGCCTTCGAACGGGCGACACAGCTCAAAAGCATCGTCAGGCGATCCGTCCAGCCAGGTTTCGCGCTGATCCGGCGTCAGGATGACAGGCATGCGGTTGTGGATCTCGCTCATCTGGGGAGAGGCATCGGTCATCACCATCGAATAGCAATCGCCCCATTCCGCGCTGCCGCGCCAGATGCCCGCGACGGTAAAGACCTCGACATCGGGCATGGTCATCCAGGTGCGGGTCATCGCGCCTTTCTTGCCCTGCGCTTCGGCGAAGCTTTCCAGCGGGATCAGGCAACGCCGTTCGACGAAGCTGCTTTTCCAGAAAGGACCGGAGAGCTTGTCCGTGCGTGCATTGTTGACCGGCTTCGGCTTGAGCGGCTGGCCCTTTGCGCCCTTGCGCTGGAGGGGGAAGCCCCAGGTCATGGTTTCGACCTTGCCGCCGGCGATCACGATGCCGGAATAGCCTGGATAAATCTCGCCGCCCGCATTGCTGCCGATTTCCGCCACCACGTCGAATAATTGCGCGACTTCGGTGGCGTTCTTGGTCATGCGATAGAGATTGCACATGGCAGCGCTACCTACACGAAACTGTAAGGATCGACATCCACCCCGACACGGACGCCCGAAGGATGATCGATGCTGGAGAGCCAGCGGCGGATAACATCCTGCAATTGCACGCTGCGCCGCGCGTTCATGAGCAGGCGATAGCGATAACGACCCCTCAGCAGGGCCATGGGAGCAGGTGCGGGGCCAAGGATCATGAGATCAGGCACATCGGGGCGCGCATCTCCGATCCGCCGGGCCGCTTCGCGTGCTTCCGCCTCGTCTTCGGAGGAAATGATGATCGACGCCCAGCGACCGAAAGGCGGGGCGCCCGCCTCGCGGCGCATCTCGGTTTCGGCCTCGTAGAAGGCGTCGCGGTCTCCGGCAGCCAGAGCGGCGATCACGCTGGCTTCGGGATGGCGGGTCTGGATCAGCACTTCGCCGGGCTTGGAGCCGCGCCCGGCACGCCCGGCAACCTGTGCAACCTGTTGGTAGGTCCGCTCGCCCGCGCGCAAATCGCCTCCCTCGAGACCGAGGTCTGCATCGACCACGCCGACCAATGTCAGCTCTGGAAAGTGAAAGCCCTTGGTCACCAACTGGGTGCCGACGATGACGTCGATCGCTCCGGCTTCTACTTGCGCGATGAATTCCGCAGCGCGCCCCGGCGAATTGAGCGTGTCCGACGTGGCGACGAAGACGCGCGCATCGGGCAGCCGTTCCGCCACCTCGTCGGCGATGCGCTCGACACCCGGGCCGCAGGCGACGAGGCAATCGGGCTCGCCGCATTCGGGGCAGGCGGCGGGACTTGGCGTCTCGTGCCCGCAATGGTGGCAGGCCAGCCGCCGGGTGAAGCGGTGCTCGACCAGCCAGGCGCTGCAATTGGGGCACTGGAACCGGAAACCGCAGTTGCGGCACAGGGTTAGCGGCGCATAGCCGCGGCGGTTCAGGAAGAGGAGCGACTGTTCCTTGCGCTCCAGCCGCTCTGCGATGCCGTCGATCAGGCGCTGCGCCAGCCACATTCCATGCGGCGGCTTTTCCTCGGTCAGGTCGATCGTGTCGATGTCGGGCAATTCCGCCCCGCCGAACCGGCTTGGCAGGTCGAGCTTCGCATAGACGCCGCTCTCGGCCATCTGGAGGCTTTCCAAGGCCGGGGTCGCACTGGCGAGGACAACCGGAATGCCTTCGAAATGCGCGCGCATGACGGCGACGTCGCGGGCGTTGTAGCGCACGCCGTCTTCCTGCTTGAAGCTGGTTTCATGCGCTTCGTCGACGACGATGAAGCCGAGATTGCGAAACGGCAGGAACAGGGCCGAACGCGCGCCCACCACGACCTGCGCATCGCCGTTCGCCACATTGCGCCATGCACGGCGGCGCTGGGTCGATTTCAGCGAGGAGTGCCAGAGGACGGGCGTGACCCCGAACCGCTCTTCGAAGCGGTGCAGGAAGTTTTCGGTCAGCGCGATCTCAGGGAGCAGGACCAGCACCTGTCGGCCCATCCGCAGCGCTTCGGCGACAGGTTCGAAATAGGTTTCGGTCTTGCCCGACCCGGTGACGCCGTCGAGCAGGTAAGGCGCGAATTTCTTTTGTCGCACGGCTTCGCTGAGCGTGTCTGCCGCGATCTTCTGGCTTTCGCTCAAGTCGACTTGCGCGAAATCGGGCCGCGCTTCATCGAAGGGGCGGTCGCAATCGACCTCTACCGGCTCCAGCACGCCCTGATTTACCAGGCCGCGAAGTACGCCCTCCGACACGCCAGCGATCCCGGCCAGCTCGCGGATAGTGGCCTGTTCGCCCTCGAGCGCCTCCATCGCCGCATGGCGTTGGGGCGTCATCCGCTCCGGCATGCCGCCGGTCAGGCGATATTCCGTTATCGTCGCCGGTCCCTTGAGCGCGCCGCCAGAGGAAAGCGCCATGCGCGCCACGCTGGACAGGGAGGCGACGTAATAGTCGGCTGTCCACTCTATCAGCCGCCTGAGCGGGGCAGACAAGGGCGGTACCGGCAGGATCGAGCGCAGCGGGCGCAGCTTTTCCGCCGGAACCTCGGTGCCGGGAAGCCGTTCGCTCTCCCAGACGATTCCGATGATCGTGCGCGGCCCAAGCGGACACTCGACCACATGGCCCGGACCGACTTCCATGCCTTCGGGCACCTTGTAGTCGAGCGGGCCGAGGGCGGCATTGAGGACGAGGCAGCGCACGCGGTTCATCGGAGGGCTCATATGGGCGGCCTATGTCGCACACGACAAGGGTGGGACCTTCGAGGAGTAGAAATAATGAACGATATTCTCACGGCCACCACTCACAGGCGTAAGTTCCTGGGCGGATTGACGCTCGGCGGGGCGGCCCTGGCGCTTCCGGCCTGCACATCGCTTGGCGGCTTCGGTTTCGTCGACGCCATCCAGCGCCTCCTGTTCCTGTCGAGCGAGCGGGCCTTTGCCCGCATGCTCGACGATGGCGGCTTCTGGGACGAACAGGTCGCGCAGGTCGGGCTGGAAAATCTGCTCGGTGCGCGCGGCGGAGTTCTGGGCAGCATCCTGACGTCCAACCTGTTCAAGGACCGCCTGTTCGATGCGTTCGGCGACATCGCCTATGAAGGCGCGGAGCGCGCGGCCCCGATCGTGGCGGATACTGTGCGCGTGATCGGCATTTCCAACGCGGTTGCACTTGTGAACGGTGGGCCGACCGCGGCGACCAGCTTCCTGCGCGGCGAAATGGGCATGCGCCTCGTCGATGCGATGATCCCCGAACTGGGCGACGCGATGCGCCTCGCCGAAGACCCGCTCGTCGGACAGGCCCTCGGCGCGCTGACCGGCGTCAACGTGTCGCAGGTCGCGAGCAGGGTCGCGAACCGCATCGACGACACGATCTGGCGCGAGATCGGGTTCGAGGAAGCGGAAATCCGCCGCAATCCGCGCGCGACCAATGACCCCCTCATCATCGGTGTTTTCGGCGGCGCGAGCGCCCTTTGAAGAATCCCGCTTGGGGAAAAACCGGCCCTGCGCGCGCCCGCAAACTTGAGCGACTCGCGCGCAGGTGCCTAGCCTTCCTCGCATGACGGATACCTTCGTCGCCTTGTCGGACCCTACACGCCGCCTCCTGCTCGACAGGTTGAGCGAGCAGGGAGGGCTGACTCTTTCGGAATTGAGCGAAGACCTGCCGATGACCCGGCAGGCTGTGGCCAAGCACCTTGCCGTGCTGGAAAGTGCCGAGCTGGTCGCGAGCGAGCGGGACGGGCGGTGCAAGCGGCACTACCTCAACCCGATGCCGCTGGCGAAGATGGCCAAGCGCTGGCTCGTCCGGTTCGAAGACGTGCCGCTGGGTTCGTTATCGGGCTTCCATGCGGCGCCCGCTATTCGACCAGCACACCACCCTTGATCACGGCATCGACGTCGGCGAGTTCGCCGACATCGGCCAGCGGATCTCCGCTTACGGCGATCATGTCGCCCCAGGCGCCGGGCTTGATCACGCCGACTTCGCCTTCCTGACCGAGCGCCTCTGCAGCAGTGACCGTGGCGGCCCGGATAGCTTCGAGCGGGGTCATGCCGTATTCGACCATGACGCGGAACTGACCGCCGACCAGTTCATGCGGCATGACGGCGGCATCGCTGGCAAAGACCATCTTCACGCCTGCTTTGTGCGCGCGGCGGAAATTGTCGCGCTGAGCCTGGCTGAGTGCGCGTTCCTTGGCGATGTTTTCTTCCAGCACGCCATTCGCGGCGCCCTGTGAGAGGGTGTATTCGGTGTTGAAGATATCCATCGAGAAGAAGGTGCCATGCTCCTTGGCGAGACGGATGGCTTCATCGTCGGCATAGCTGGCGTGTTCGATGGTATCGAAGCCCGCCCGGATAGCGGCCTTGATCCCGGGTGCACCGTGGGCATGGGCCGCTGCCTTCAAACCCCAGAAATGCGCCTCGTCTGCAATTGCGGTGAGCTCTTCCAGCGTCAGCTGCTGGATGCCGGGCGCGGTATTGCGACTAAAGACGCCTCCCGTGGCGCAGGCCTTGATGACTTCGGCGCCGTATTTGCGCTGCTCCCGCACGCGCTTGCGTAGTTCGTCGGGGCTGTCGCCCACCGCGGGGCTCTTCGCCTCGAAGCTGGGGGGCAGGAAAGTCTCGTCGCAATGCCCGCCCGTCGCGCCGAGCGAATGGTTGGCGACGACGATGCGCGGACCGATGATCCAGCCTTCCTCGATCGCCTGGTCGATACCGATCACGTTGTAATCGTCGTCGCCGACATTGCGTACGGTAGTGAAACCGATTTCCAGCATGGTGCGGGCATTCGCGACGCCGACCGCGGTCCAGAACCGGTCGGTGAACTGCAGCCCGGAATAACCGCCGTATTCGGGACGGCCATCGAGGTGGACGTGCATGTCGATGAGGCCGGGCAGCAGCGTGTGGCCGGCCAGATCGATATGCTTTGTGCCTTCGGGAAGCGTGACACCCGACTGCACACTGGCAACCTTGCCATCGACCACGGTCACGACCGGATCGGCGAGATAGCGTCCGGTCTCCACATCGAGCATCCGGTCTGCCGTCACCACCACCGTTTCCGCAAGCGCGGGCGAGGCGGTGAGGGACACGATTGCGGCTGCGGCCAGCAGGACAGGCTTCATTGTCAGATTCCCCTTGTCGCGGCGCTCCCCGGCCGCCCGCTTTTCATACAGGAAGCGGGCGGGGAGGGAAGTGCGGCTTTTCGGCCGGTTTCCCGGCGGCTTGCCGTGGTTTCCTGCGACCCGATTGGAAGAGCGGACGGCGCGGGACGATCTCATTCATAGCTGACCACCTCGAACTCGATCCCGTCCCAGTCGAAGAAGTAGAAGGTACGCGGGCCGGGATCGTATTTCCCGTGGCTAAAGGGTTCTAGACCGTGCCTCACGACGACGGCCTCCGCCGCATCGAGATCGTCGACCATGAAGGCGATGTGGTTGAGCGGCTGGCCCTTGCGATAATCGCCGGCAACAGCCTCGCTGGTGTAAAGCGAAACGTAATTGTCCTCGCCGCCGACATGTATCGTGCGGCCGTTGCCCATGGAAGGCCCACTCCAGCGTTCGTGCCAGCCGAGCAGGTCCTTGAGCAGGGCGGCACTGCGATCGGGATCGGTGACGGAAATATTGGCGTGTTCGAGACGTCCTTTTGGCATCGCTAGATTCCTTGTGTTCGATGCGGCACCGGGATGGTCCGCAAATGCGATGCACACTCAATGCAACCTCAAGCTAAGTTGAGGTCAAGCTTCGTTTTTGCTATCGCTGTGATCGATGAAAGCGAACGACCTCCTTCCCATTGGCGAACTGGCCCGCCGGACCGGCCTTTCCGTGTCAGCAATCCGGTTCTACGAAGAGCGCGGGCTGGTCGAAGCGCTGCGCACCAGCGGCAACCAGCGCCGCTTCCTGCGCGGCGATATCCGGCGGTTGAGCTTCATCCTGATCGCCCAGCGATTGGGGCTGTCACTGGCGGAGATCGAGGAGGCGCTCGCAGGCTTGCCGCAAGGACGCACGCCCAACGCCGCCGACTGGAAGCGCATCAGCGGCTCTATCCACAAACGCATCGAAGACCAGATCGCCTCGCTCGAAAAGATGCGCGACAGCCTCGACGGCTGTATCGGCTGCGGGTGTCTGAGCCTAAAGAAGTGTGCGCTCTACAATGCTGACGACAAATGGGGCGAGAGCGGCAAGGGCCCGCTCGTGCTGCGATAAGGACAGGTCTGTCGCTTCACGGGAGGATTGCGCGCATTGACTTGACCGTCAGATGATGGGGCCGGTAGAAATCGTGGATGGCAATCAGCTCGATAGAACCAGTCCAGCCCGGTGAGCTGTCCGCTATTGCGGCGATCGGCGAAAAGACCTTCAGGCAGACATTCGCCTCCAGCAACGATCCAAAGGAATTCGAAGCCTATCTGGAGAAGGCATTTGCTCAAGAGCAGCTCTCGCGCGAACTAAATGATCCGGAAACCAGCTTCTTTTTCGCCAAGGTCGACGGAGAGATCGTTGGATACCTGAAAACTAATCGGGCCGGAGCGCAAACCGAGAAGGTCGACGGTAGGACACTGGAGATCGAGCGAATTTACGTAGATGCGGATGTGCAGGGATCGGGCCTAGGAAAGGCGCTGTTCCAGCACGCCCTTGAAGAGGCCAATGCCCTTGGTGCGGATGCAATTTGGCTCGGCGTATGGGAAGAAAATCCCAAAGCTATCGAGTTCTACATGCGGCAGGGTTTCGAAGCCTTCGGCGAGCACGAGTTTAGAATAGGTAGTGATGTACAGCGGGACATCCTGATGCGGCGTCAGCTGTGATTTTGTGAAATCCCCAAAGACGTCCGCCTTGCTCTCACCATCATTGCTGTCCGCTAATATTCCGGGCCGAGATCGGCATCGAGATCGCGGGGGCGGGCGAAGTGGACCAGCTTGCCGCAGCCCTCTGACAGGTCCGACCAGTCGTCGATATCGAGTTCGAATACAGCGAAGGCTGCGGTGGGGAATTTGACCTTGGCTTCGTCGAACAGGTCGTTCTCGTTCTTCGGGGCGACCAGTTCGAAAACCATGTCGCCGAAGCCCGGATTATGCCCGGCCAGCAGCAACGTGTCGGAATCGCCGCCCATTTCGCTCGCCACTTCGCAGATCGTTTCGGTGGAGGCGAGGTAGAGACGGCGGTCCCATTCGGGCTCCGGGCCGATGGCGGCTTCTTGCAGCGTGAGTTTGACGCGTTCGGCGGGGCTGGCGACCAGCCGGTCCCATTTCACCCCGTGGTCGCGGATATGCTCCCCGATCAACCGCGCCCCCTTGAGCCCTCGCTCATTCAGACCCCGATCGAAATCGCGCTTGTCGCTTTGCCCCCAGTCGGACTTGGCGTGACGCAAAAGGCCGAGGATCTTCACGATTCTTGTTTCTCCGCTGGGGTGTTCCCAACCTCTCCAACACCGTTCGCCACCCGCTGTAAAGCCTCGTCGAGTGTCACGCGCATGACAGGCGTGCCGTCGGGGAAGGCCGACAGCAATCTGCTGGGGAAGGCGGAGGACAGGACGACGAAATGTCCTGCATCGTCGCGGCTGCGGATCAGACGGCCGAACGCCTGGGCCAGCCGCGCGCGGATGATGCGGTCGTCATAGCGTTTTGCACCGCCTTCCTGCTCGGATGCCGCCGCCCGGCGGGCACGGTGGAGGATTGTCGGGCGGGGCCAGGGGACGGCTTCCATGACCACGCAGCGCAGCGATTCTCCCGGCACGTCGACCCCGTCGCGCAAGGCGTCGGTGCCGAGCAGGCTGGCACGCGGATCGTCGCGGAAAATGTCGGTGAGCGTGCCCGTGTCGATCGGATCGACGTGCTGTGCATAGAGCGGCAGGCCCGCGCGCGCCAGGCGGTCGGCAATCCGGCCGTAGACCGCGCGCATCCGCCGTATCGCGGTGAAAAGGCCGAGCACACCGCCGTCACTCGCCTCGATCAGCCTGGCATAGGCTCCGGCAAGGGCAGGGATGTCGCCGCGCTTGATATCGGTGACGATCAGGACTTCGGCACGTGACGCGTAATCGAAAGGGCTGTCCGATTGCGCGGTCTTCGGCATCAGTTCGAGATGCGGCGCGCCGCTCTTGGCGATCGCATGCGGCCAGTCCGCGCCGGTCTCGTCGCGGTCGGTCAGGGTTGCGCTGGTGAGCATGACGCCATGCGCAGGCTCCAGCACGGTATGGGCAAAGGGCTTCATCGGATCGAGCCAGTGGCGGTAGAGCCCGACGTCGAATTCGCGCGCATCGTTGCGATCGACGGCCAGCCAGTCCACGAAATCGGGATCTGCAGGGCCGCCGAGGCGCGATAACAAGGCCTCCCACGCGGCGATCAGGTCGATGCGCCAGGCGAGCGAATGGCGCGCCCCCTCGATCCGCGCGCGGCCCTGTCCGTCGAGCCAGTCGGGCGCGTCCTCCAGCACCGCCTCCAGTCTTCCGGCGAGTTTCAGTAACGGTGTGCGAATGGCGGCGAGGGCTTGCGCGGCGGTGCCCGCAGCTTCGACCAGTTCGCCGGGGAGCTGTGCAGTCTCGGTCTCGATACCGTAGCCTGCCTCCTGCCCGCTCTCATCGCGCGCATAGGTGGTCGCCCGGACCTGTGCGAGCAGGGCTTCGACCGGACCGAAGGGCGTTCCTTCCGCAAGTCGTCCCAGCCAGCCTTCGGAGGGGAGGGCCTGCGCAGCCTCGACCGCAGCTTCCACCGCTTCGCCCCCTGCATCGTCATAGCTCGCCACATCGGCTAGGCGAGCGGCAAGGCCGCGTCGCCTTCCGCGCGAATTGCGTTCGGGACCGATGATCCAGCGGCGCAGCTCGATGGCTTCCTGACCCGTCAGTGCGGCGGAGAAGGTGGAATCGGCAGCGTCGAAGACATGGTGTCCCTCGTCGAACACAATGCGGGTCGGGCGGCTGGCGATATCGCGCCCGCGTGCGGCATTGACCATTACGAGAGCGTGGTTGGCGATTACGAGATCAGCCTGCGCGGCATTGCGCGCGCTACGTTCGATGAAGCACTTCCGGTAATGGGGGCAGCCCGCATAGACGCATTCGCCGCGCTGGTCGGTTAGCGCCGCAATCCCGCGCTTCCGGAACAGCGTGCCGAGCCAGCCGGGCAGGTCCCCGCCGATCATGTCACCGTCCTGGGTATACGCGGCCCAGCGCGCCACCAGCTGCGCCAGGATTGCGGGCCGTCCGGTGAAGCCTCCTTGCAACGCGTCTTCGAGGTTGAGCAGGCAAAGGTAATTCTCACGCCCTTTGCGCACGACCACCGGCGGAGAACCATCGGGTCGGGCTGCCGGCCACGCGCGCGCGCTCTCACGGCGCAGCTGGCGCTGGAGGTTCTTGGTATAGGTGCTGACCCAAACCGTGCCGCCGGAACGTTCCGCCCACAGCGATGCCGGGGCAAGATAGCCCAGAGTCTTGCCGATCCCGGTGCCCGCCTGGGCCAGCAGCACATGGGGACGCTTCTGCCTGTCGCGCGGCCCGAAAACGTGACCCGCACCGCGCGAGAACAAACGCTGCCCCTCGCGCCGTTCGGCTCCTTCGCCGGTCAGGCGTTCCAGCTGAGCCTCGATCTCCGGCTCGTCGATCAGGACCTGCGCAGGTTGCGGCCGGTCGGGGGTTTCTTCCCACTCCGGCAACTTGGTGAAGAGCCACTTCTCCGCCTTTTCCGGCTTGCGCACATGGTGCGCGAGAACATTGGCCCATGGCCAGCGCAAGCGGGCGAGGGATTGCAGCGTCGACCATGCGCCTTCCCGCTCGGCCCAGTCGTCGCTCTCGCAGGTGGCCACAAGGGCACCAGCCGCCTTCTGCAACAGCAGCGGCACATCGGCATCGTCTGCCGGTTCTTCGAGGCCGAGCGCGTCGGCAAGGCCCTTGGGCGTGGGAACGCAGAATTTCGCGGGATGGATGAAAGCGAACAGTTCCAGCAGGTCGAGGCCGGAAAGATCGGGATAGCCCAGCCTGCTGGCCACCAGCGGTGCGTTCATCATCAGGAGCGGCGTATCCGCCGCCGCCATCACCGCCTCGCCCTTGGAACAGCCACGGGTGGAGCCGTTGGCATCGCGCAGCCAGGTTCCGGCATGGCTGGCGTGAAGGGCAGGGAGGGGCAGCGGCTCGCTCACTCCTTGCCGTTAGAACACAAACGGAACGCGGGGCAAGCGCCCAGCGGCGCTTCTACGCGACAGATACTTTTCTTCCCAAGAAGGTCTTGCTGTCCGCTCCACTCGGTCAGTCGAAAGCCAGACGCTTCATCCGTTCATGGAAGTATGTATCCATTATCTGGCGCGCTTCCGGCGTCAGTATCGCCTTCGGTCCGGCGCTTTCCTCGCCGCCAGTTTCGCTTACGATCAGGCGAGCAGCTTCGAGACATTGAAGGTGTCGAAGATACGCTGCGTTCATGCATTTGCGAGGAGAGTAGCCCATCCTGTCGGCCAACCGGGTCTGGCAATCCTCCCCAGCATAGAGCGCGACGAGAATTTCCCATCCGATGCTTCGCAAAGCGCCATCGGGGAAGAGGTCTTTGCGAATATCTATGCTGGTCAATTCGTCCAGCGCTAGTGGCTGGAAATCAGCGGTGGCCGTACAATTTTGGGTGGGTAGCGGCTGCTGTGACTTACCATCGCTGGTCGCCGAGGGCGAATTCCGGAACAAGTCGCCGAACCCGGACAGTTTCTCGAAAAGCGTCCTTGGATCGATCCTTCGTCTCCCCCCGGTATCTTGGGGCAAGCGATGAGGAGCTTGTGCAATATCCTTGGCCGCTCGGCCACGCTGATCAGCGTGTTCTCTTGATCTCGGTTCCATGCGTGCGACCTATTGGATTTACAGGGCATCTAAGGGAGAAGTGTGTTCAAGTCCCGACCGGCCCGTGGTAAGCTGATTGCAAATTCCTGTCATGTCGCCTGATGTGATGACGAGAGCGCGCCTAGCGGCCGTACTTGATCGTTACTCGATGGTCATGATTCCCCCGGTTTAAGCAGAGGGAAGGTGGATATTGGTGAGTGTGGAGTGGGACCCTGTTCGCCCTGGCGAAACCGTCGCATCCGAACTGGAAGGCCTGGCAAAATACTGCCTGGAGCATGGTGCGAAAGCGATTTCCTACCATATCACACCACCATTCAATTCGCAGGTCTCCAAGAAATCTTCGGTACATCATTTCGGATATGATGATGGGCTATCGAAATTGTACCGTGATCCCCAGATCATGGAAAACGATCCGATCCCCGATTTCGTGATGCACGTGGGCCACGTCATGACGTGGAATCAAATCATCGGGCAGATCGAGCTGTCCGACAAACAGCGAGAATTTCTCCGCCTGTTTCGCGAAAAAGGCTTCATCGACGGTGTCGCCTGCCCGTTGTTCGGCCCTGTGGGGCGCAACTCCTACTTCTCCATCGATTTCGATCGGGAACTATCGCTCGAGGACGAGGCGATCGTGCGCCCAATGGTCGATCGGGCTCAATCCTGTCATCGGCGAATTTGTGCGATGATCCGCAGGAAGGAGACGGCAGAGATCAATCTTTCGCCAAGGGAGAGCGAGATCATCTACTGGATTGCACGCGGCAAGACCAACCCGGAAATGGCGATCATCCTCGGCATTTCGGAATCCTCCGTGGTCACCTACGTGCGGAGAATGTTCAAAAAGCTCGACGCAACCGACCGTGTCTCAGCCGTCATCAATGGGCTAGAGCGATCATTGGTGCAGCTAGACTGACAACGCCGGGCCTAGTGTGCAGGTCTGACCAATAGCGCCTCCAACGGGCGAGGCCGTCAGCGGTCCAGATCATCGAGGGAAATCGGGTCGATGAACTGGATCCCTGCTTCCTGATCGCCGATCCAACGGATCTCGGCTTTGTGCATTTCGTTGGGGAACACTTCCACCATGATCCGTACACCGATCATCTGTTCGGTGAAGTCGACCTGATCGATGAGGGCGCCGGTACTCGAAAGGTTTCTTATGCGTATAGGCTTGCTGTCCTCGTTGACTGTCATGCTGCCGGTCCGCAGGCAGTTTGTGCGGGGACTGCGGCTGCACTTGTGCCCGATGGGTTCCATCTTGCGTAGTCCGGCCTGGAGTTCGGGCATCAGGTCAGCAAGGTCCAGACCCGAGCCATAGACATATCCCTGGATGTGGCTGCAACCCAGCGTCCGGATCAGATCTATCTCGTCCTGATGCTCCACGCCTTCTGCCGTGGTTTCCATGCCCAGAGCTTTCGAAAGCGCGACAATCGATTCTATGATCGCAGAGTTCCTGCTGCGCGGATCGACCGCTCCGCGTACAAAGCTCTGGTCGATCTTGATCTTATCGAAAGGCGTATGCTGGAGATAAGACAGGCTCGAATAACCGGTCCCGAAATCATCAAGTGCCAAACGTACGCCTAGACCCTTGAGCGCTCTGAATGTTTTCTGCGCCTTGCTTTCGTCTTCCAGGAAGACACTTTCCGTGATCTCCAGTTCGAGGCGCGAGGGGTCGATCTGGCTCTCAGCAAGGGCGTTGGCGAGGATGGACAGCAGGGCAGGATTGGAAAACTGGATGGGTGATACGTTGACGGCGATCCTCAAATCCTGAGGCAATGTCGCCAGAGTATTGATGGCTGTGCGCAGGACCCAGTCTCCGATTTGCTGGATCAGGCCGCTGTCTTCGGCAACGGGGATGAATTCCGCCGGACCGATGAAGCCCCTTGTCGGATGCGACCATCGCAGCAAGGCCTCGAAACCGGCAAGCTTCTCGGTATCCGTCGTTACGACCGGCTGAAAGACCAGGAACAATTGATCGGTCGCGAGGGCCGTGCGCAGTTCATCCTCCAATTCCTTGCGCCACTTGGCCTTGGCCAGCATTTCGGCCTCGAAGAAACGATAGGTCGCCCTGCCACCGTCCTTGGCGGCGTACAGCGCGATGTCGGCGTTCCTGACGAGGGTCTCGGCGTCGGATTGCTTGTCGGCGAGTGCGATGCCGACAGAACAGCTAACCGTGATCGTGGAACCGTCGATGCTGTAGGGCGAAGAGACCCCCGCGATAATCCCGGCGGCCAAGGTAGACAGGGTTTCGACGTCCGCATCGCTGGGTATCAGGATCTGGAACTCGTCGCCTCCGAGCCGTCCGACAACGCCTGTTTCGCCGGTTACCTCGGCCAGTCTCTGGGCTACTTGTATTAACAAGGCGTCGCCGACAGGGTGGCCCAGCGTGTCGTTGACGTTCTTGAAGCCGTCGAGATCGAGCATGATCAGGGCGCAATCGGGTTCCTTGTTCCGCGACAGCTTTATCAGCGTATCGAGATGGTCCTGCATGCGCTGGCGGTTCGCAAGCCCGGTGAGGCTATCGGTGACCGCAAGCCGTCTGATCGTGGCTTCCTGCTTGCGTGTTTTCGTTAGATCGGTTCCCGAACCTACGAAGCCTGCAAACCGACCCTCTGAATCGAACCAGGGACGGCCTGACATCGACCACCAGCTTTCGCTCAGGCTCTTGATGCCGCGCACCGGATAATTCGAGAATGCCGTGCGCGATACGATATGGAATTTAAGTGACCTGGTTAGTTCGAACTCGCTCTGATCGAGACTGAATACATTAGCGATCGGTTCGCCTACTGTCTTGATGCCGAACATTTCGATCTGTTCGGAAACGTTGGCAGAAAGATATGTGAGACGGCCTTCGGTATCTGTTTCCCAGTACCAGCGATCTTCGAATTCTTCCGCGTAGGTCATCAGGCGGTGCGCGCGGTCAACCTCGCACTCGGAAGCTTCGCTGAGCTTTTTGGACCAGAAGCCCGATCGGGTTCGCAGCGCCTTCATGCACCCATGTTAACTAGAATAATTTTCTAATTACTTAATAGGGTGATCGACTGAGTAGTGCTCTGTAAAATACTCTTGGATCTACTTTAAAGATCGATACCATCAATTGGTAGCCTCATTGCCGAAGCCGTCGTTCTTAAAGTCTCAGCCGCGCAGCCTGTCCTACAGCGAACCGTCGACTTATTGTTCTGCCTATGGAACGCGCCTCGCCACCGACCGAAATCCGCATCACGATCGGCCATGGTCCGCACCGTGGGTTTTCTTTCCCAGGACCGTGTTCCATGTGTTCCACTCTGTCGGACCTGGCGGGGCGCGTTCCAACACTTCGCACTTGCAACAGGAACGGCGAGCGGCAAGAGGGATTGCCATGAGCATGAACGATCTGATCACCGCCGCACGTGTGTCCAAGGCCTGGCCGTTCCAGGAGGCGCAGCGGCTGCTCAAACGCTATCCCGACGGCACCAAGCCCGATGGCAGCCCCGTGCTATTCGAGACCGGCTATGGCCCCAGCGGCCTGCCGCATATCGGCACGTTCCAGGAAGTGCTGCGCACCACGCTGGTGCGCCGCGCCTTCGAGGCGATGATCGGCGCCAAGCCCGAAGACGGCAAGACGCGCCTCGTCGCCTTTTCCGACGACATGGACGGGCTGCGCAAGGTACCCGACAATGTGCCCAACCAGGCACTGCTCGAAGCGAACTTGCACCTGCCGCTTTCGCGCGTGCCCGACCCGTTCGAGAAGGGGCACGAGAGTTTTGCCGCACACAACAACGCCAAGCTGCGCGAATTCCTGGACCGTTTCGGTTTCCAGTACGAGTTCATCGCCGCGAACGATATGTATAACTCCGGCCGCTTCGACGAGGCGCTGCGGCAGGTCCTGCGCAAGAACCAGGACATCCTCGACATCATGCTGCCGACACTGCGCGAAGAGCGGCGCAAGACCTATTCGCCGATCCTGCCGATCTCGCCGAGCACGGGCCGCGTGTTGCAGGTGCCGGTCGAGGTGGTCGATCCCGAGGCGGGCACCATCCGCTTTACCGACGAGGACGGCACCGTGGTGCAGCAATCCGCGCTCGGCGGCATGTCTAAGCTGCAGTGGAAGGTCGACTGGGCGATGCGCTGGTATGCGCTCGGCGTCGACTACGAGATGTATGGCAAGGACCTGACCGACAGCGGCATCCAGTCCGGCAAGATCGTGAAGGTTCTCGGCGGGCGCAAGCCGGAGGGCCTCATCTACGAGATGTTCCTCGACCAGAACGGCGAGAAGATCTCCAAGTCCAAGGGCAATGGCCTCTCGATCGAGGAATGGCTGCAATACGGCAGCGAAGAGAGCCTCGGCTTCTACATCTTCCCCAATCCCAAGAGCGCCAAGCAGCTGCACGTCGGCGTGATACCGCGTGCGGTCGACGATTACTGGCAGTTCCGCGAGCGGCTGGCGGAGCAGGAGCTCGACAAGCAGCTCGGCAATCCTGTGTGGCACCTTGCGCGCGCCAATGGCGGGTTCGAGGGCAGCGAGGCTCCGGGAGCGGGCGACAGCCTGCCGGTGACCTACGGCCTGCTGCTCAACCTCGCCAGCGTGCTTGGGGCGGAGGCGAGCGAGGAAGCGCTGCGTGACTATCTCGCCAGCTATATCGGGTCCGAGCGGATTACGCCGGAGCTCGACGTGCTGATCGGGACTGCGGTCGCCTATACGCGCGACTACATCGTGCCGACCCTGTCGAAGCGCGCGCCTGCCGCGAACGAGGCCGAGGCGTTGCGTGCGCTCGATGCCTACCTTGCAGAAGCGTCGGCCGATGCCAGCGCAGAGGATTTGCAGACGCAGGTCTACGAAATCGGCAAGCGCGAGGAGTACGGCTTCGAGAACCTGCGTGACTGGTTCAAGGCGCTGTACCAGACACTGCTCGGCAGCGACCAAGGGCCGCGCATGGGCAGCTTCATCGCGCTTTACGGGATCGAGAACAGCCGCAAGCTGATCGCAGAGGCGCTGGCGCGCGGCTGACGCCTCAGACGTGCTTACGTGTGCGGTACCACTTGGTCAGCACGTATTTGGCGCCTTTGATGACCGGCGTTCCGGCATGCATCGTGCCCTCGTTGGGCTCGCCTGCCGGCGTGGCGTTGTTCCACACCAGTAGGACGCCGGGCTTGGGTTCGATCGATGCACCGACTTCGGTAAAGTGGGTGTGTCCGCCCTCTTCGACCTTGTTGAGGAAGGCCATAGCGGTCCAGCACCTTTGGCCACCGCGCTTGCGTTCCAGCTTCCAGTATTCCTGGTCGGTATAGAACCAGTCGTTGTGCGGCTTGAACTCCTGGCCCGGCAGGTAGCGCTGGCCCTGGATCGCTTCGCCGGTGATCGAGTTCATGCCGAGAAGGTCGTCGATGCGGCGCGAGATGCCTTTGACGAAGGGATCGCGCGGGTCGAAATTGCCCGAATAGGATGTGCGGAACTTCTCGATATAGGCCGTCTCGTGAAGTTCGCTCGGCCTTGCGACCACGTCGATCATGGTGATGAAGCGGCGGCACTCCTCGGGTGAGAGGAAGTTCGGCACGGCGAAAATCTCTGCCTTGTCCGTGGGAACCTTGTAGATTTCCGGATCCGCCTCGAGGCGCTGGCGCACCTTCGCACCTATACGTTTCAGGGCATCCTGGTCGGGAATTGTCGCTGTCTTTGTCATCGCTGCGATTGTTAGCGATCACCGCGCGGCTCGCAAGATGGCATCTTGTGCTTCAATGGCAAACCTATAGTTTCGCGCACCGATTGAGGGGAGAAGCCGGATGGAAATGGCCACCAAGAATGCCAAGCGTTACTCGCTGGTCGCAATGCTCTTTCACTGGGTCATCGCAATAGCGGTTATCGTGAACTGGAGGCTGGCGGAAGCGGCCGAGCATGCGGGCGATGCGGAAAAAGCCGCGATCTTCGCCAATCACAAGGCCTTGGGCATCGTGATCCTGATTCTCAGCCTCGCAAGGCTGGTCTGGCGATTCACGCATCCGGTTCCGGCCCTCGACGGCGTTGCGACCTGGGAGCGTATCCTTGCTCGCACCACGCATATCATTTTCTACGTCATGCTGATCGGACTGCCGATCGGCGGCTGGCTGGGAAGCTCCTATTTCGGGAGCGGCGTCGACGTGTTCGGGATATTTACGCTTCCCGCGCTGCCGGTTGGAGAGAACCCGGAAGCAGGCAAGGCGATCTTCAATCTCCACGCGACTGGTGGATCGGTGATGATTTACCTGATCGGCCTGCACATTCTGGGCGGACTGAAGCACACGTTCTTCGACAAGAACGGTGGCATCTTCCGGATGCTCCCCTTCGGCAAGGTACCCGGCTGACACGAAAAACCCCCGCCGATCGCTCGGCGGGGGTATCGTGCCCGAAAGGCCACTCTCTTCCCTTCGGGCAGGAGCCTGAAGGCTTACCAGAAGAAGTCGTAGATCACGTCGACCACTTCGCCGCTGTAGGTGTCGACCAGCAGCACGTCGTCGTAATACCGGACCCAGCGATAGGGGCCGTAGACTTCCGGCAGGCGATAACGCCAGGGATCGTTGATCCAGTAGCGGCTGCCGAAGAACAGGTCTCCGATGTAGAAACCGATGCTCAGGCGGCGATAGCGGTAATCGCGATAGGGTGCGTAGTAGCGGCCAAGGCGATAGATGCTGCGATACCGCTTGCGGTAGTCGTGCCAGTTGTAGCGGTGGTTGTTCCGCCAGTCGTAGCGGTTCCACGTGTTGTAGTGATGCCAGCGGCGTCCGTCCCAGTGCCGCTTGCGACGTTCGTGGCGATCACCGCGGCGCGCGTCCCGATAACCGTCGCGGTAGGCGTCACGACGAATGCGGCGATCTTCGCGATTGTCCCTGCGGCGTTCGTCCCGACGACCTTCACGATAGGCGTCACGGTAATTTTCCCGGCGATCCGCGCGGCGGTCTTCACGGCGATCCTGACGACGGTCGATGCGGCGATCTTCGCGACGATCGGCCCGGCGGTCCGCGCGCCGCTCTTCACGGCGATCTGCACGACGGTCCGCCCGGCGTGCGTCACGCACGTCCTCGCGACGGAAAGTGCGGTTGGCGTCGCGGCGTTCGCTGCGGTTCCAATCGCGGCCCGAGCGCACTTGCGCGGTGTCCGAGCGACGGTCCGAGCGGTTCCAATCGCGGCCCCGGCGCTCCTGGTTGCGAGCAACCGGTTGCGGACGTTCTGCGCGTTGCTGCGGGCGTGCCTGGCGGCGCGGTGCTTCACGGCGGACCTGCGCACGCGCCTCGCGGCGTTCGCTGCCCCGGTCGTTGCGTGCTTCACGGCGCTCGCTACGCCTTTCCTGGCGACGTTCGCTGCGGCGTTCCTGGCGGCGATTGTCGCGGCGTTCCTGTCGGTCGCCCCGGTCGCGTTCAGCGCGTTGTTGGTCGACTGCGGTTGCGGCTTCGGCCTGGGCCGGAACCACCGCGGTCGCCATCGCAATTGCGAGGGCACCGAGCGCGCTGCCTTTCATCAGCTTCGTAAAAGTCATGGAGCGTTCCTTCTTGCTCAAAAGCCGCTCCACCACCCGCGGCTCAAATGTCGATGTATTGCTTTGTATCAGAACGGCCTGACGCGAAACTGAACCGGCTTGTCATGCTTGCGTTAATGTTGGGGGCGCCGAATCTGAACATTGACGTTTGACACAAAGCGCCGATACGTGCGTTGGGAGCATCATGTACGATGATCTCGACAAGGTTCGCGCCGATATTGCCGACCGCTTCTGCATTGCCGCGTCCAGCCGGAAATCTCCGATGCATTCTCCGGTCGTGGTTACGCACGATGCCGATGCCCGGATCATGATCCTGAGGGAGTTCGACTGCGACGACTGGAATCTGCGCTTTCATACGGACGCGCGGTCACCCAAGACGACGGTTATTGGCGACGGCGCCCCGATGGCGGTGCTGTTTTATGATCCGGAGGAGAAGGTACAGATAAGGGTGCGCGGTACGGGGCGGATCGAAACGCAATCTGCGCTGGCAGACAAGGCGTGGAACGAGAGCAGCAATTTTGCGAGACGCTGTTACCTTGGCGCACCTCCCGGCGAGACGCGCGCCGAGCCTTCAAGCGGGCTCCCCGATTGGGCGGAAGGCATCCAGCCGACAGATGAGCAACTCGTCCCGGCGCGTGAGCACTTCGCTGTCCTGCTGGTCAAGGTAGAGGAGGCCGACTGGTACTGGCTCTCCAACGAGGGTCATCGCCGCGCGCTAATCGGTCGTGATACAGCCTCCTGGATCACGCCTTAGCAAGCGCAGCCTAGCAGGACCGATGTCCGCAAGAGATTTGGCGAGGGGGCGGCCGATCTCGCGCCGCGCGGAGCGACCGGCCAGCCCCGACTAGATCAGCTCGTCAGGCTGCCTGCTGGATTTCGCGCAGGGTGAGATCGAAAGTGATGTCTTCGCCTGCCAGCGGGTGATTGCCGTCCGCTTTTACGCTCTCGTCGCCAACTTCCAGAATGAAGAGGGTCATCGGCTGGCCGTTGGGAGACTGGGCATTGAGCTGCATTCCCGGCTGCGGAGCCGGTTCGGGCGGCAGGTTGGCGCGCGGAATGTCGATCACCAGTTCATCGCGGCGCGGACCGAAAGCCTTGTCGCACGGGATGGCGACCGACTTTTCGTCACCGACCTCCATGCCGGTCAGCGCTTCTTCGATCTGCGGGAAGATCTGGCCGCTGCCGATCTGGACCTGCTGGGGGCCGACCTGGGCGGTATTGCCGACTTCCTGTCCGTCACCCCGCTTGAGGACGTAGTCGATGGTTACGGTGTCACCGTTGCTGGGAGTAGTCATGGATATCCTTGAAATTCGTCGGAAACGGCGCCCGCGTGTCGGGCGCCTCGGGGGGGGCTTTTGTCAAACGGGAAGGGGCAGAGTCAAATCCTGCCCGGATGATAAGCGGCAAGATGTGCCGCGTCAGACCCTGACCAGATTTCCTTCGAACACGACCGAGCGATTGCGGCCTCCGCGCTTCGCGAAATAGAGCGCCTTGTCAGCGGCATTGAGGATCTCGGTTTCGCTGGAGCCGTCGGCCAGTTCGGCAATGCCAATGCTGAGCGTCACGTCCTTCAGGTCCTTGACCGGCCAAGCATAGGCACAAAGGAAATCACGCAAGGCCGTGCAGCGCTGGTCCAGTTCGCTGGCGCTCGCTCCGCGGGCGACGACAAGGAACTCCTCCCCGCCCAAACGCCCTACGACGCCGACATCGTCGAAGCGTTCGGACAGGACCTTCGCAATCACTTGCAGCGTCCGGTCCCCTGCTTCGTGTCCGAACCGATCATTGACCGACTTGAAATGGTCGACATCGACAATCGCAAGGGCCACCTTGTCGCCGGTGCCGCGGGCGTCGAGGACCGTTTTCTCCAGCACCGCAAGGATCTTGCGCCGGTTCGCGATTCCGGTGAGATGGTCGGTCTCCGCAAGGGCCTGGTGCTCTTCTGCCTTGCGTTCGGCATGGGCACGCGCATCGGCAAGCGCACGCATCGTGTTTGCGCGTTCCGTGATGTCCATCATCGTGCCGAATATCGAGATTTTCTCTGGGTCGTCCGACCATTCCACTTCGCCGCGACATTCGGTGTCGAAAACCTCGCCGTAAGGGCCGGAAATGCGTGCCTCGAATGCGAAGGGCACGCCGGTTGAAAGTGCCTGGACCAAGATGTGTGAAACGCGTTTGCGATCGCTGTCCTGGAACAGCTCGGCAATATCGGCGACGGTATGGGGCTGGGCATCGGACCCAACCATCCTGCGCGTTTCGGGAGAGAGGTAAACCGGTCCCTCAGCTGGCGCATATCGCCAGTGTCCAACCTTGGCGGCTTTTTCCGCGGCGGTCAGAAAGCGGTTGCTTCTCGAAAGATTGACGAGATCGTTCTGGCGCTGGGTAAGCATGAGTGCGACCGGCAGCGCCGAGACCAGCAGGCCGAGGAAGTAAACCTGCAGGAACAGCACCTTCTGGCCCTGCAGTTCGAAATAGCCACTGACCGGACCAAGGTCGTAAACCGTCAGGATCGACCCGATAACCGCCACGACGAGCAGGGACAGCGCGGCGCCGCTCAGGCCGAGGGCGGCCGTTGCGATCGAAATGGCGAGCACCGGCAGGAACAGCAGCGGCACTTCGGATTGCCCGAAAGCAACCAGCGAAGCGACAGCAACCAGCATCAGCGCCCAGACCGTGCGTATGCTGGCGAGGCGCCTGCGCCCCTCGTCGCTTTGCACAAGGAAGAGGATGAACGGGGCAACGATCAGCATGCCGAGGCCGACTGTGGTCGCCCAAGACACCAGGAACTCGAATGCGAAATTGGCGCTGAGGATGCCTGCAACCCCTGCGCTCAGAATGCTCACGATAATCGCGGACCCGGCAAAGCGGAGAAGGTTGAGCGGCCGCGCAAGCAGTTTGCCGCGGCTGTTCTCTCCGCCCATCAGGTAGAAGACGAGCCAGCCTTCTGCCAGGTTGGCCACCGTGTAGCCAAAACACGCGAGCAGCGACACGCCTGTAATGTAGTTCGCCACGAGGCTTGCGATCCCGACGCCGATCGTCACCGCGACGCGGCCTTGACCGCGCAAGTGCAGCAGCGATGCCACGAAGATACCGCTCGACGGCCAAACGGCCGCAATGCCGTCTTCACCCTGCGTCAGCTTGAGCGCGATGTATGCGCAAATGAGCCAGGCCAGGCTGTAGGCCAGCGGCCAGACGAAAGTCTCGGTCCGGTTTGCAGTCGATCGGTTCAAGATTACCCCCCTAGAAGGCCGTCTGGCCGATCGACTGTTTCGCCAAGCTTAACGTGTCAGCTTCTTGTAGCTTACCCGGCTGGGGCGGTCCGCCGCATCACCGAGGCGACGACGCTTGTCTTCTTCGTAAGCTTCGAAGTTGCCCTCGAACCATTCGACGTGGCTGTTGCCTTCGAAAGCGAGGATGTGGGTTGCCAGACGGTCGAGGAAGAAGCGGTCGTGCGATATTACCACGGCGCAGCCGGCGAAGTTCTCGATCGCCTCTTCCAATGCACCAAGCGTTTCCACGTCGAGGTCGTTGGTCGGTTCGTCCAGCAGCAGGACGTTGCCGCCCTCCTTCAGCATCTTAGCCATGTGCACGCGGTTGCGTTCACCGCCCGACAGCTTGCCGACGTTCTTCTGCTGGTCCGCGCCCTTGAAGTTGAATGCCCCGACATAGGCCCGGGTCGAGGTGTCGTGACCGTTGACCTTCATGTAGTCGAGGCCGTCCGAAATCTCTTCCCAGACGTTGTTCTTCGGGTTCAGGTGATCGCGGCTCTGGTCGACATAGCCGAGGTGGACGGTCGAACCGATTTCCACCGTGCCGCTATCGGGCTCTTCCTTGCCGGTCAGGATCTTGAACAGCGTTGATTTACCGGCGCCGTTCGGACCGATCACGCCGACGATGCCACCCGGGGGTAGCATGAAGGAGAGGTTTTCGAACAGCAGCTTGTCGCCGTAAGCCTTGGAGATGTTCTTGGCCTCGATCACCTTGCCGCCGAGACGCTCCGGCACTTGGATCACGATCTGTGCCTTGCCCGGCTTGCGGTTCTGCTGCTCTTCCTGGAGCTGTTCGAACTTGCGGACACGGGCTTTCGATTTGGTCTGGCGCGCGGAGGGCGTCTGCCTGATCCATTCGAGTTCGCGCGAAAGGGCCTTCTGGCGACCGCTTTCCTCGCGGCTTTCCTGCTCGAGGCGCTTGGCCTTCTTCTCGAGATAGGTCGAGTAGTTGCCTTCGTACGGATAGTAGGAACCACGGTCGAGCTCGAGGATCCACTCCACCACATTGTCGAGGAAGTAGCGATCGTGGGTGATCATCAGCACCGCACCCGCATATTCCTTGAGGTGGTTTTCAAGCCACTGGACGCTCTCTGCGTCGAGGTGGTTGGTCGGTTCGTCCAGCAGCAGGATGGAGGGCTTCTGGATCAGCAGGCGGGTAAGGGCGACGCGGCGCTTCTCACCACCCGAAAGATCGGTGACGGGCCAGTCGCCCGGAGGGCAGCGCAGCGCTTCCATTGCGACTTCGAGCTGGTTGTCCAGCGTCCAGCCGTCGACCGCGTCGATCTTGTCCTGCAGTTCGGCCATTTCGGTGCTGAGCGCGTCGAAATCGGCGTCTTCTTCCGCCATTTCCATGCCGATCGCATTGAAGCGTTCGACCATGTCGGCGATTTCGCGCGCGCCGTCCTTGACGTTTTCGAGCACGGTCTTGCTCTCGTCGAGTTCCGGCTCCTGTTCCAGATAGCCGACGGTGATGTTCTCGCCCGGCCATGCCTCGCCGGTGAAATCGGTGTCGATGCCGGCCATGATCTTGATCAGCGTGGACTTACCCGCGCCGTTCGGACCCACGATGCCGATCTTGGCACCCTGGTAGAACTGCAAGTTGATATTGCTGAGCACCGGCTTCTGGGCACCGGGGAAAGTCTTGGTCATGTCCTTCATTACGAAGGCGTACTGCGCGGCCATCGGGCGAATCCTTGGGTCTGATCTGTTCGGAACGGGAAGTTGTGCGCCAGATAGTCATAGCTGTGGCCGGGGGCAAGCCGGGTCTGGCAATCGTCCCGCGCCTGGCATAGCGAAAGGACCGTGATGACCGACGCGCGCGCAGACAGTCCGGCCTTGCCGCAAGTGGCGATCCTCTTCGCGCAATATGGCGCGTTCCATGTCGACCGGGTCGAAGCCGCTGCCCGCAGGCTGGCCGGGCGGGCGGAAGTTATCGCGGTCGAATACGCGACCACCAGCCGAACTTACGCGTGGGAGCCTGCAACGGGTTTCGAGCACGCGCGGCATGTCACGCTCTTCCCTGGCAGGTCCTATGACGACGTCGGCCATCTCGCCCGCTACCGGGCCGCCATGAAGCTGGTCGGCGAAGCGGATATGGTGTGCATCGGCGTACCCTATTCGGAGCGCGACATCATCGCTCTTTCCTGGCGCCTGAAAGCCGCCGGCACGCGCTGCGTGATGATGACCGAAAGCAAGTTCGACGATTTTCCACGCAGCTTGCCGCGCGAGCAGGCCAAGGCGAGGCTGCTGTCCTGTTATCGCGCCGCAATCGTCGGCGGGCTGCGCCAGCGCGAATACCTGCGCTTCCTTGGCTTTGGCGACAAGCCGATCCTTCCCGGATACGACAGCGTGGGCATCGAGCGGATCCGCACGCAAGGCGCTGGCGCCGACGCAAAGTGGGCGGATCGCCATTTCCTCTATGTCGGTCGCTTCGTGGAGAAGAAGAACCTGCCCGTGCTGCTCGCAGGCTACGCGCGCTATCGCGAACTGGCAGGGCCAGCCGCGCGCAGGCTGGTGCTGGCTGGGGACGGTGAGCTGGGCACAGTTTTGCGCGAACAGGCGGGAGAGGGGGTCGAGTTCACCGGCTTTTTGCGCGCCGAGGAAGTCTCTCGCCAGATGGCAGGAGCGCTGGCGCTATGCCTTGTCAGTACCGAGGAACAGTGGGGCCTGGTGGTCAATGAAGCGGCGGCTTTCGGGGTTCCGGCCATCGTCTCGACCCCTGTCGGCGCGCGCGACGCCATGGTCCGCAATGGCGTCACCGGTTACGTCGTCGAGCCGCAATCGGTCGAAGGGATCGCCCGCGCCATGCTGGCCCTGGCGCAGAGCGAACCGGCGTGGCAGCGCTATTCCGACGCGACTGCCGCCCGGGCGCACATGGGCGATGTGGGACGCTTTGCGGATGCCGTGGAAGCGCTGTTCGATCCCGACAGCGACGGCGCCAGTAACGCCCTCGATTTCTGGGACGAGATGTCGACGAGTTAACGCGGCTCCTCCAGGTTACGAACAGCCAAACAGCCGTCTGCGCTTGGCACACCTGTGTCTTTTGCTAGGCAGCGCGGCATGAAAAAACAGCTGCTTGCGCTTGCCGCCCTCACTCTCGCCACTCCCGCACAAGCCGATCGCGCCGATGAAGCATTGGCTGGCGACACCATCGCCTGGGATTTCGTGGAAGGGATCACCACCGAAGTCGGTCCGCGCATGCCGGGCACCGATGCCGAAGCGCGCGGGCGCGTCTGGGCGATGGACTGGCTGCGGCGCAATGGCTTTTCCAACATCGCGGACGAACCGTTCGAGATGGAAACATGGGTGCGCGGACAGGAGATGGCCTGGGTCGTCGCCCCGGCAACGCAGCCCATGGCAATCACCGCGCTGTCGACCACAAGCTCGACTGGACCAGAGGGGATCGAGGCTGAGGTCGTCTATTTCCCGACCTATGCCGACCTTGTGGCAGCGGATGCAGGTAGCCTCGACGACAAGATCGCCTTTGTCAGCCACGATATGCGCCAGACGCAGGACGGCTCTAGCTACGGGTTCGCGGGCCCGGCGCGCTGGATGGCCCCCTCCATGGCGGCGAGCAAGGGCGCAGTGGCAACCGTGATCCGCTCGGTAGGCACAGACAGCCACCGTGTTCCGCACACCGGAACGACGACTTTTGCAGAAGGCATCCGGCCGATCCCGGCAGGTGCGCTGTCCAACCCCGATGCCGATAATATGGAGCGGCTCTTCGCGCGTGGGGGCGAGGTGCGCATGAAGCTTATCCTTACTCCGCGCGACCTTGGCGTGACGAAAAGCGGCAATGTCGTCGGCGAGATTGTCGGCAGCGACCCTTCGCTCGAGCCGGTATTGCTGGCATGCCATCTCGACAGCTGGGATCTCGGAACCGGCGCAATCGACGATGGTGCAGGTTGCGGGATAATCGCTGCCGCTGCAAAGCACGTCGCTGCGCAGGGACAGCCCCTGCGCACCATTCGCGTCCTTTTCGCAGGGGCCGAGGAAACGGGACTGTGGGGTAGCGCCGCTTATGCCGAAGCACATGCCGACGAGCCGGTTTATGTCGGGCTCGAAAGCGATTTCGGCGCAGACCGCATCTGGCGGATCGAGACCAACTTTACTTCGAGCGATCCCGATCTCTACCGCGAACTTGCGGGCGCGGTCGCGCGTTTCGGAGTAGCACCGACGCGCATTGTCGCCACCGGCGGTGCCGATCTCAATCTCGTGCGCGAACAGGGCGGAGCGCTGATCGACCTCCAGCAGGATGGAACGCGCTATTTCGACCTGCACCACACCGCAGACGATACGCTGGACAAGATCGACCCGGCCCAGTTGCGGCAGAACGTGGCTGTCTGGACCGCCGTTGTCGGTATCCTGGCCAATCGCAGCGGACCGATCGTGCGGGATAGCGCAGAATAGCTACCCGGCGTAAACACCCGTAAATTCGAGATCTTGGGCAAGTCCTCAACGGGTGGTTAACCTTTCGGAGCTAACGCGAAAGTTCAACAAGACAGGGCGGGGATGCGCGAACAAATCATCGGGATGATCACGCCGACCATGGCGGTGATGTTCAGTGTCGGCTTCCTCCTCTTGTGGAAGCGCGGGACGCTGGGCAATTACGTGCTCGCGTTTGCCGCAGCCTATGCTTTCTTCGCGATTGGTTTCGGTGTCACGCACCTGTTCGACACCGGATCGCCCTATGTCTTCCACACCACCCAGTTCTTTTACACGCTGAGCACGGCATCAGGGATTTGGGGCGTGGCGCGCCGCGTCGACCAGCCGCCCCACCTCGGCGTCTTGCTGATTATCTACGCGCTGTCGGCAGGAACGCTGGCACTTGCTATCCTGCTCTCGGATGACCTGACGTCACGGCTCATCATTGTGAACATGGGCTATGGCGTCATGTACGTGGTCGCGGTCATGTCGCTGCTGAATGCGCATCGCCGCGATACGATCGACAAGATCGTCATCGGCATGCAGGCGCTGCTGGCCGCTCAATTCCTTATCCGACCTTTGCTGACGCTGCTGATCGAAGGCAGCATTCCGGCAGCAGCCTATCGTGAGTCGCTCTACTATTCCGTGCTCAACCTGTCGCTCGCGCTGCTTTCATTGCTGGCTGCGATGGTACTGGTGGCTGCTTGCATCTACGACCAGATCGCTGCCGTAAGAGAGCGCGCCGAACTCGACCTTCTCACCGGCTTGCGTACGCGCCGGGCCTTCGAACAGGACGCGATCGCTTATCTCGAACGGGCCAAGCAGGAAGGCGTCCCGGTATCGCTGGTCGTGGCCGATATCGATCACTTCAAGGCCGTGAACGACATCTACGGGCACCAGACAGGTGACCGTGCCATCGCCAGGTTTGGCGAGGTCGTGCGCAATACAATTCGCGATACCGATATTGCAGGGCGCATCGGGGGCGAAGAGTTCTGTATTCTCGCCTGGAACTGTGATGGGAATGCTGCCGTCGCAATGGCAGAACGCGTTCGCAATCGCTTCGGCGCCAGCGCCATCGAAGGCATGCCCGAAGACCATCGCCTAACCGCGAGTTTCGGTATTGCAGGGCGCGCCGAAGGCGAGGGCTATGGCAAGCTCTTCGCGCGCAGTGACGCAGCGCTATATGCAGCTAAGCAGGGCGGCCGGAACCGATCAATTCGTGACGAAAGATCGGGTGAGACTTCCCTCATCGCTTCCGTCGCTCCCAAAGCCAGCTGGCCGAAGGCGGCAAACTCCTAATCAGTCATCCTCGCCGGGACCGCCAAATTCGCGGTCCAGCAGCATCGGGATCGCCCCCAGTTGCAGGACGGTGCGCGCGATCAGGAAGAGGGTGAAGGACAGCCACAAGCCATGCGATTCCAGTGGCCATGTCAGCCATAGGGAGAGCGCGAAAATCGCCGCTGCGCCCATCATTGTGAGAAGCAGCGCCCTTGTCCAACTCGCGCCTACGTATATTCCGTCCAGCACGAAGCTGGCGACCCCTGCAAAGGGGATGATGATCAGCCAAATCCCGAGGTCCTGCGCCACGTCCTCTACCGCCGTAGTCGCGGCGAAACTTGCCAGGACGGGGTCGGCAAACAGGGCGAACAACGCCGCAACCAGTGCAGCAGCGGCAATGCCTCTGAGAAGGATGGCACCGACATAGGCGCTGAAGCCTTTGCGATCCCGTGCTCCTACTCGTTCCCCGTTGAGCACTTGTGCTGCATTCTCGAAGCCGTCGAGAAGGAGGGCGGTGAAAATGAACATCTGGTAGAGAATGCCATTGGCGGCGAGTACGACTGCGCCGCGTTCAGCCGACAAGCGGGTCAGCGCAGCAAGGGCAATTGTCAGTACCACGGTGCGCAGGAACAGGTCCCTGTTCACCGAGAGGAACGGTTTGAGCGCGCTCCATCCCAAAGTGCCCTGTTCCTTCAGGCAATTTTTCAGCCGGGCCAGGAAATCGCCACGGGCCAGGAACACGCCCACCGCGACCAGCTTCGCATATTCCGCAATCAGGCTCGACCAGCCGATACCCGCAATGCCCCAGTCGAGGCCGAGCACGAACCAGAGGCCGAGCGCGATGTTCGTGAGATTATAGGTGACTTCGAATATCAGAACCGCGGTCATCTGTCGGCGACCAACCATGAAACCGATGAGGGCCAGGTTCGCCATGACTGCAGGGGCGGACCAATAGCGTATCTCGGCATAGACCTGCGCAGCTTCGAGCACTTCGCCCGAGGCCCCCAACAGGCCTAGCGCGGCGGGCAGTAAGACGGGCTTCGCGATCAGCAGGATGGCGGCAATGACCAGACCCACGGCGAGACCGCGTACCAGCATGGCAACCTGCGCGTCCTTGCCCGCCCGCGTGCCTTCCTGTGCGACCAGCCCCGTGGTTCCGGTCTTGAGGAAGTTCATCACGGTGAAGAGTACCGCAAACAGCCGCGCGCCGACATCGACTGCGCCCTGCGTCGGCGCGTCGCCCAATTGCCCGACGATCCACATATCGCCGATGCCGATCAGAGCCGTGGCCACATTGGTGACCATGGCAGGTAGGGCGATCACCCAGATTGCGCGCTTGTCGATAGGTGCAGGTCGGGCGGCGGTCATCCGGCTTTCCTCCTGCGTTGAACTGGATTGCTGGTCGGGGAGACAGGATTCGAACCTGCGACCCTCTGTTCCCAAAACAGATGCGCTACCAGGCTGCGCTACTCCCCGACACTGGCAATCCCGACTGACGACACAAACCACTGGTGGGCCCGGCAGGACTCGAACCCGCGACCTAGCCGTTATGAGCGGCCAGCTCTAACCAACTGAGCTACAGGCCCCTGTCATCTGTGGTCAGACGAATGCGCCGCCTAGACGCGCCATTCGTCAAGCGCAAGCGCTCAAACCTCAACCTGGTGCATGATTTCACCGACGCTTGTCGGTTTGACACCGCGCAGGGAGAAATAGCCATAAACGGCACGCAACCAGCCATAAAGCGCGTCCAGATCGTCTTCGGAGCGCACATAGGGCGTGTGGCCGGGCACCAGGGACGGGCTGTGCAAGCTAATCACAAGCAGTTCGAAGCCATCATCGAGCGCGATATCGATGCATCGGATCGCTTCTTCGCTTGTTGTGCCTTCAGGAGTGAGCGGGATGCGTTCAAGCATGCCGGTCTTGGCCAAAGCTCCTCCAAGGCCGGGAAACTTGCGAATGAGCGGCTGAAGCATCGCGCCCTGCTTTCGCAGCATTCCCCAATAGCACGTCGTCAGCGGGATCTCGAGCAGGTTGCGCTGCTCGTCCGTCCAATATGGATAGTCGGGATGTCGGGTGAAATCGGGACCGCCATCGTCGGAATAGTCATGATGCGGACGAACGGAGGTGTCGATAGCGATACCACGCCCTTTCAGGATGGTCGCCGTTTCCGGCCCGACACCGTACCGCCCGGCACGATATATCAGCGGAGAGACCCCCAAATTCTGCTCGATCGCGTCCACCAGATTGTCGAATTTTTCCCGCTCGAGATCGGGAGGCAGGTTCCCCGCATAGCTGTTGCGAGCGTTGACCGTTTCGCGCTGGGGCGGGTTGACCCAGGGATGCAGCTGGACGCCGATTTCGGCGCGACCGTTCGCCACCAGCGGAGGAAACACCTCTTTCGCCAGGGCGGAACTGACGACGGGCCAATCCACGAGGTAGACCGGGACCACGCCCATGCCTTCACAGAATTCCTGGAACTTGCCGATCCTCATGAGGTGGTCGACCTTGTGACCACTGGGCGTGAAGGGCTTCGACCAGTCGAACTCTTCCTCGGTATCTATCGTCAGGAGCGCGCGTTGACCGAAACCCGGCTTGAACCGCGCCCTCAGGCCCGGCGGCGGAGGGTCGAGAAGGCTGCGGTCGGACAAATGTGCTTCCCCAAGCTGCTTCTGGTCCAGGGGGCCGTTACCCAAGCTCAACCGGTTGCGTTGTCCGGCTGCCCTTCAGGGCTAGGCAGGCTCTCCACACCGGTCAAGAGCGGGAGGCTCAGAACCAGCGCGTCATCCAGCCTGACCAATTCCCCGCCCGCAGCACGCGCTTCGGCGCGGGCAAGACGAAGTGAGAAGCCGGCCCCGAATATGCCGGCACTTAGCGCGCCGGAATTAGCACGGGTTTCGACCGAAAAAATGTCATCGGCCGACTTCAGGCCGGAGGGCAGGCTAAGGGCAAACTCTACCTGCTCCGCACCGGTTTCCATCTTGATGGCAACCGCTTCCCCCGCCGACAGCGTTCCGGCAAGCGTAGCGAGCAGTCGCCATGCCAGGCGTTCGGCTTCGGACTCCGACAAAGAGATCGGCGCGCGTCCATCGCCTAGATCGGTGTCGAAGCGGGCGACGCGCGGGCTCAACACAGGTTGCAGCTGCGCCACCTGCTTGCGTGCAATCGCCGCGAAATCGGCATTTCCTGCCTCCAGTTCGAGCGAGCCGGTCTCCAGCTTGGCCAGCCGGTCCAGTTCCTCGAACCCGGCGAGGATGTGCGCAGCATCGCCCGCAATCGTCGCAGCAATGGCGCGGTATTCGTGCGGGACCGGCCCAATAACCTGCTGCTGTATGATTTCGGCATAACCCTGCATTGCGTTGACCGGTGTGCGCAGTTCGTGGAGCAGCTGGCGCAGGCGATCAGCCTCCGCCTCGCGCCGGTCCTCGACCTGCGAAACGGCGCGGCGGAAGCGGCCTACGTAACCGTAGAAGCGCCCTTCCGAGCGGGTGAAGCGCGGGGTTGCATCGACGATCCAGTCGCCTTCTATCCGGGCTGCGCCCCTCAGGTGTATTGCGAGGCCTGACAGGGGCTGTCGCATCCGCAAGGCGCGCGAAGCCTGGTCCGGCTCGTCGGCTGCATGGGCGATATCGATACCGACGACCATTTGCGCAATGCCGCTTTCGGCCCAGTCGATCCGTCCGTCGGTGTCGCTGCCGAACACAAACTGGTCGAGCGGCCTTGCGTGCGGTGCAGCTTCTTTTTCGCCCAGCGGAAGTCGCGGATTGTCTTCGTCCAGCACCCTCTCACTGCGCACCTTCTGGAAGGCCTCGATCCGGTCGACGAGCGCGCGAATGCCGTCCTTTCCGGGCTCGATCGGCCGATCTTCCGGCGCAGGTTTTTCGTCGGCAGGAGCTTCGGGCGCTTCGAGCGTGCCAAGCGACAGGGGAGTAGGCTCTTCGAAAATATCTTCCGGCGCGCCTTGTGGTTTTTCGACCGGGGTAGGGGGCATGGCCGCCTCTTCACCCAACTGCTCAAGTACAGGCTGCGGAAGGGCGCGGTCCGATACGCCAAGGGCATCGAGAACGCGCTCTGCCGCAACGGGAAGATCGCGCCGGTGGCGCAGGAAACCGCGCGCACGGATCGGCAGGCGGGGGATGATTTCCTCCCATTCCTCGCCCTTGAGATTCGCCCGGTAAAGCGCTGCTGCAGCGATGTGCGGGTGCGCCTCGCCGAACCATTTGACCAGTTCCGGGTTGCGGAAACGCCATCCGTTCTCGCCCACGATCGCTGCCCGGTCGGCGACGGGAATCATCTCGCCCAATGCGATCAATCGCAGGTAAGCTGCTGCTTTCAGGGCCTTGTCGCCTGCTTGCGGGCGTTCGCCGAGAAGGTCGATCAGCTGCCGGAACTGCGTTTTGGCCGCACGCTCCCCGCCCGCGCGATTGCGCAGAACAGTAGCAAGGCGGTCGTCAAAATGCATCGAAGCTCCGGAAGCTTAGGTGGTTTGCAGGCGGGTAACCATTACGCGCGCGTCCCTTCTATCGCTCCAACAAACGTGATGAACGAGATGTTTCCGACACGTTGCAAAGCGGGACGATTGCTGGCAAAGATAATAATGTTAGCCAATACGATGCTTGCGCCTTTTCAACATTTCTTAAGCGCGCAGCGTCTTTATGGCGCATCAAATTATTGAGGACTCGCATGGCCAATCTCGACGAAATCGATCGTCGTCTGCTCTCCGAACTGCAGGACGAAGGCAGAATCACCAATGTCGAACTGGCTCATCGCGTCGGCCTGACCGCGCCCCCGTGCCTGCGCCGTGTGCGCGCGTTGGAAGAGGACGGGGTCATTCGCGGTTATCATGCCGAACTCGACCCGTCGAAGCTGGGCTTCTCGATCACCGTTTTCGCCATGGTCAGCCTGAAGAGCCAGGCCGAAGACGCCCTGCGCGAATTCGAAGCGGCGATGATGGATCTGCCCGAAGTGCGCGAAGTGCACATGCTCAATGGCGAGATCGACTTCATCATCAAGATCGTCAGCAGGGACTTGCAGAGCTTCCAGGAATTCCTGACCAGCAAGCTGACGCCTGCGCCCAATGTGGCCAGCGTGAAGACCTCGCTCACCATTCGCACTTCGAAGAGCGAACCGGGCGTCCCGCTCGGCTGATCGGATGGTCGAAGGTCATTGCCTCTGCAAGGCAGTCCGCATCGAAGTTGCGGACGCTTCGGGCGAGATCGAGATTTGCCAGTGCACCATGTGCCGCCGTTGGGGCGGGGCGTTCTATAGCGCGCTGGAAAGCAGGCAATTCACCATCCACGGCGAGGATAGCGTCGCCGTTTACCGCTCGAGCGAGTGGGCCGAGCGTGCGTTCTGCAAGACCTGCGGGTCGAACCTGTGGTTCAAATTCCTCCCCACCGGCAACCGCAGCTTTTCGGCCGGCCTGTTCGACAGCGCCAGCGACGCGAAGATCGAGAAAGAGATTTTCGTCGATGAAGCCGCCAGCTGGACCTGCATCGGCGGACAGCATCCGAAGATGACCGGCGAAGAGATCATCGCGGAAGCGAAGGCGGCCGGCTTTACCTTCGAGTAGACTAGAAGTGACGCTCCTCGGATCGCTTGGCTTGGTGATAATAGCCCTAGCGCTGCAATATGGGCATGCTTGCTGGCTCGACCTCAGGTTGCCTAGACGAAAGAAACTGCCAGTGTGGCTGCGCGGCGGCCCGGTCATGTTCCGTCGCCGCACCGCCCTCTATTGCTATCCGCTTTTCTCTACCGCACTCGCGTTGCTCCTGCTGTGCATCGCTGCGATGCAGGACGTGGCACCGGGACCGCGCAGTCGGGTGGAAATCATGCTCGCCATCGGCGGTGCGATGATGGCCTTCGCGTTCGTCCAAGTGGTGAATTGGCGAATGCTGATGCGCTGGTTCGCGCGAGGTGAGCCTAGGGTTTGATCTTCAGACTCCACGCTCCTTCAGCCAGTCCTCCAGCCACTTGATCGAATAGTTGCCCGTCTGGACGTCTTCCTGCTCCAGCAGGGCCTGGTGAAGCGGGATGGAAGTCTTCACGCCCTCGACCACCATTTCCTCAAGCGCGCGCTTGAGGCGCATCATGCAGCCTTCGCGGTTGCGGCCGTAGACGATCAGCTTGGCGATCATGCTGTCGTAATAGGGCGGGATCGAATAGCCGGCATAAAGCCCGCTATCGACGCGCACGTGCATGCCGCCTGCCGGGTGGTAATAAGTGACCTTGCCGGGGCTGGGCGCGAAGGTGAACGGGTCTTCCGCATTGATGCGGCACTCGATCGCGTGTCCCTTGAACTCGATATCTTCCTGCGCAACCGACAGCGGCTTGCCTGCCGCGATGCGGATCTGTTCGCGTACCAGGTCGACGCCGGTGATCGCCTCGGTGACGGGGTGTTCGACCTGCAGGCGGGTGTTCATCTCGATGAAGTAGAACTCGCCGTTCTCCCACAGGAACTCGATCGTGCCCGCACCGCGATAGCCCATGTCGCGCATGGCCTTGGAGCAGACCTCGCCCATGCGCATGCGGTCTTCTTCCGAGATGACCGGGGAGGGCGCCTCTTCGAGCACTTTCTGGTGCCGCCGCTGGAGCGAGCAGTCGCGCTCGCCAAGGTGGATGGCATTGCCTTCGCCATCGCCGAAGACCTGGAATTCGATGTGGCGCGGGTTGCCGAGGTATTTCTCGATGTAGACCGTGGCATCGCCGAAGGCGGCTTTCGCTTCGCTACCGGCCTGCTGCATCAGCGTTTCGAGCTGGTCTTCGCTTTCGCAGACCTTCATCCCGCGCCCGCCGCCACCGCTGGCGGCCTTGATAATCACGGGATAGCCGATTTCGCTGGCGATCTCGCGCGCTTCCTCGATCTCGGAAACAGCGCCGTCGCTTCCAGGCACCAGCGGCAGGCCGAGCTTGCCTGCGGTGCGCTTGGCTTCGACCTTGTCGCCCATTGTGCGGATGTGCTCGGGCTTGGGGCCGATCCACTTGATGTCGTGCGCTTCCACGATCTCGGCGAACTTGGCGTTTTCCGACAGGAAACCGTAGCCCGGGTGGATCGCATCGGCCTGCGCGATTTCGGCGGCCGAGATGATGTTGGCGATGTTGAGATAGCTGTCGGTCGCGCTCGGCGGGCCGATGCAGACCGCATGGTCGGCAAGGCGCACGTGCATGGCGTCGGCGTCGGCGGTGGAGTGCACCGCGACCGTCTCGATGCCCATTTCGTGCGCGGCGCGATGGATGCGGAGCGCGATTTCGCCGCGATTGGCGATAAGGATACGCGAAATCGTCATGACCTGCCTCAGCCGACGACGACGAGCGGCTGGTCGAATTCGACGGGCTGGGCATTCTCGACGAGGATCGCCTTGACCGTGCCCGACTTGTCGGCGGCGATCGGGTTCATGACCTTCATCGCTTCGACGATCAGGAGGGTCTGGCCTTCCTTCACGCTGTCCCCGACCTTCACGAAGTCGGCTGCGCCCGGTTCGGGGGCGAGGTAGACGGTGCCGACCATGGGCGACTTCAGCGCACCGGCGACGTCGGCGTCAGCCGGGGCAGGATCGTTACCCGGAGCTGGAGCCGGTGCCGGAGCGGAGGCTGCGGGCGCAGGCGCAGCTGCCATCGGGGCGGGGGCGGCCATGGCCACGCCGCCGCCACGCGATACGCGGATCTTGCGATCGCCATCCTCCACCTCGATTTCGGTGAGGCCCGTGTCGCCCAGCATTTCAGCCAGCTCGCGAACCAGCGAAGTGTCGACGTTCATACCGGATTTTCCGGCGCTACCTTTGCGTTCGGCCATGAATGGTCCCTTGTTAACTGTTGCACGCGCCTATGCTCTGGCTCGGCGTGCAAGACAAGGGGTCGTGACGAATGCGTTACAACGCGGCCGCCTTCTCCAACGCTACGGAATAGCTGCGTGCGCCGAGGCCCTGGACGCAATCGGCAGCGGCCATGCCGACATAGGAGATATGGCGGAATTCCTCGCGTTTCGAGGGATCGGACAAGTGCACTTCGATGACCGGAACCGCGATGGCGCGGCACGCATCGAGCAGGGCGACAGAAGTGTGGGTATATGCCGCCGCATTGAGCAGGACGGCCTTCGCGCCCGCGCTGTTCGCCTCGTGAAGCCAGTCTACCAGCTGCCCTTCGTGATTGGTCTGGCGAAAGTCGATTGCGAGACCGAGACCCTCCGCCTGCTCGTGCAGGGCCGCCTCGATTTCGGCGAGCGTGTCGGAGCCGTAGATCTCCGGTTCACGCGTGCCGAGAAGGTTCAGGTTCGGGCCGTTGAGGACGTAGACGAGGGTGCTCATGAAGCGTCTCGTAGCCCAGCCGGGCGCGCAGGGACATAGTTGGATTGCCCCCGCACGCCTCCGACAGAGTGGAACATGTGGAACACGGTCCTGGGAGAATTATTTCTCCATTCCCTTCGCCTTGCCCCACTGGCGCGCAGCCGTGTAGCCGAGGTAGCCGGTCCCGAAGAGGGCGTAGAGCTCGTCCGGAAGCCCGCGCAGGTAGCGCGTGATGCCGTCGCCGATATCCCCCGCCGCTTCCGGCAGGAAGGCTGCAAGGATGCCCATCGGCAGCGCGAACAGGATCATCGCATACATGACATAGAGAAAGCTGGGCCGCGCGCGGCTGGTCCATGGGTCCTTCGAATTGGCTTCGGCAACGATGGCGGCGAGGCGGGCTTCGATGGATTTGAGTTCGTGCGTCCCTTCCAGCGCCAGAAGCTCAAGCTTTGCCTTGGCGCGCGCTTCCTTGTCGGGAATGATCTTGTCGATGATCGAGGCGATAGGTCCGATAAGCGATTCGATGATTGCCATATTTGGTTCCTCCAAAAGCAATTGGATAACCAAATGGGAACATGTAGGAAACGGACCGGCACAGCCTTGCGCGCTTCATTGTATCGCAAGGGCAAGTGAGTTAAAGCAGGCACCGTCGAAAGAGATGCGGAGCATCGGATGAAACGGGTCATTTCGCATATTGCTGCAACTGCAGGCGTGCTGGCGCTGGTCGCCGGCGGTGCCGTCGCGCAACCGGCAGATCCGATCCCTTCGACCGCCGATGGCGCGCTCGACATTCCCGAACTGTGGGATTGCGACCGGATCGAGCCGGAATATGCCCAATGGCTGGAAGATGGCAATGCGCCTGAAGACTGGCACTATGTCGGCAAGACCTATCGCGATGTCGAAGATGACGAGCTCTATTCCTGGCAGGACTGGCTCGACTGGGCCGATGATGCCGGCTGCGGTGCGGGGTTTGCCGAGGCCGGGAAATCTCCCACCGCTATCGTCGGCGTACTGGTCGCTTTTTATGCGACCGGCCTGATCGCAGCACTCGGCGGCGACCGCGCGATCAGCCCGGGCTGATCCCGGTCGGGCCCACATAAATCCAAATTTTCCGGTGTGATCCACTGGTCGGGACGACTGGATTCGAACCAGCGACCCCTACACCCCCAGTATAGTGCGCTACCAGACTGCGCCACGTCCCGATACCAGTGGAGGCGGCCCTATAGGGGGGAGTTCTGTGCATGGCAAGCGCCAAGCTGCGGCAATTCATTGCCCTGCAATCGCGTTCCTGCTAACTGCGCGCGCTCTTGGCGAGGGGGCTTTCGGCCGGAAGCTTGATTGCTCCGCAACCGGTCCCATCTCGCACGAACAACAGCATCAACGGATACAGGCTTTTCCTTCATGATCGACCTTCTCGCCGCCGCCGGCTCCGCCGCAGCCCAGCCGCCGGTCTGGCTGCAGATTCTTCCGTGGGTCGCGATTTTCGCCATCTTCTGGTTCCTGATGATCCGCCCGCAGATGCGCCAGCAGAAAGCGCACCAGGAAAAGATCGCCGGTCTGAAGCGCGGTGACGAGGTCGTGACGGCAGGCGGCCTCGTAGGCAAGATCACCAAGGTCGAAGACCAGTTCGTCGAAGTCGAACTGTCCAAGGGCATGAAGGTCCGCGCCGTGCGCAACACCATTGGCGAAGTGCTGTCCGGCACCACCGCCAAGCCCGCCAACGACTGATCCGGTAAGAGGCACACAGCAGACATGCTCGATTTTCCAACCTGGAGGAAAGCGTTCCTGTGGGGCATCGCCGTCATCGGCATGCTCCTGTCGCTGCCTTCCCTGTTCTCGCTCGCCAATCTCGATTGGCCCGATCAGCTTCCCGACCCGGTCGTAAACCTCGGTCTCGACCTTGCCGGCGGTAGCCACATCCTCCTCGAAGCCGAGCGGGACGAAGTGGCCGCCATGCGTCTGGAAGACCTGGAAGAAAGCGTGCGCAACGCCATGCGCCGCGCAGAGCCCCGTATCCGCATCGGTGATGTTTCGACCGCGGACGGCCAGCTCAGCTTCCTGCTCGATGATATCGCCGACGTGGACCGCGCGCGGGCCGAAATCGAAGACATCATGAACGGCACTGGCCCGGTCCGCGAATGGGACCTGCAGGTCGTCGACGGGCAGCGCTTCGTGCTGACCCAGACCGCTGCCGGCCTCGACAATGCGGTCGACGGGGCAATGGAAGGTGCGCTGCGCACCGTCGGTATTCGTATCGACGGCCTCGGCACGCGTGAGCCGACGATCCTTCGCCAGGGCGACACCCGCATCGTGGTGCAGGTGCCCGGTCTGCAGGATCCCGAACAGCTCAAGGAACTGCTCGGCAAGACTGCCAAGCTGGAATTCAAGCTCGTCGAACGCCAGGCCAGCGCCGAGGAAGTGGCGCGCGGTTTCGTGGCAGGCGGCGAAGTCTATCCCTATGCCGAGGGCGAGGGCTTCCCCAACGGGGTCGTCGTCCAGCGCATCGGCGGCATCGACGGCGAAACGCTCACCGGCGCGCAGCAGAATTTCGACGCGCAGACCAACGAGCCGGTCGTTTCGATCACTTTCAATCCCGACGGCGGTCGCCGCTTTGCGCGGATGACGACGCAAAACACGGGACGCCAGTTCGCTATCATCCTCGACGGGGAAGTTATTTCCGCTCCCGTCATGCGCGAGCCGATCCAGAACGGCCAGTCGCAGATATCCGGCGGGTTCACTGTCGAAAGCGCGAACAACCTGGCGATCCAGCTGCGCTCCGGCGCGCTCCCGGTCGATCTCAGCGTGGTGGAAGAACGCACGGTCGGTCCTGACCTCGGCGCAGATTCTATCAAGCAGGGCATGATCGCCATCGTGATCGGCACGCTCCTGGTCATGGGCCTGATGATCGTGACCTACGGTCGGTTCGGCATCTATGCGACGGTGGCGCTGGTCATCAACGTGCTCATGCTGCTCGGGATCATGGCGGCGCTCAACATGACGCTGACCCTGCCGGGTATCGCGGGCTTCGTGCTGACCATCGGCGCGGCGGTCGACGCCAACGTGCTGATCAACGAACGCATTCGCGAGGAGCGAAAACGCGGGAGGCGCGTCATTGCGGCGGTGGAGAACGGTTACAAGGAAGCCAGCCGCGCCATTTATGACGCGAACATCACCAACTTCATCGCAGGCGTCCTGCTGTTCAGCTTCGGCTCCGGACCGATCAAAGGCTTTGCCGTGGTCCTCGTCGTTGGCCTGTTCACCAGCGTCTTCACCGCCCTGCCGCTGACCCGCATGTGGGTCGCCGGATGGCTGCGCAAGGCGCGCCCATCCGACATCAATCTTTGAGGAAACGGACGATGAAACTTCTCAAGCTCGTCCCCGACGACACCAACATCAAGTTCCTCAAGTGGCGCGTGCCCTTCTTCGTGGTCAGCATCCTGCTGATCGCGGCGAGCTGGGCGCTCGTGGCGACCAAGGGCCTCAACTACGGCGTCGACTTCGCCGGCGGTCTCGAAGTGCGGGCGACCTTCACCGAACGCAGCGAGGCCCCTGTGGCGCAGCTGCGCGACGACGTGGAAGGGCTGGGCTACGGCTCGCCCGTCGTCCAGCGCTTTGGCGAGGACAACCAGGTTTCGATCCGCGTTCGCCTGCCCGACGAGGTCGCTGCCGACAAGGACGCTGCGCAGGCCGCCGCCAATGCGGTGGTGGACGAGTTGCAGGGCAATTACCCCGACTTCCGCCTCGACGGGAACGACAACGTGTCCGGCAAGGTATCGGGTGAATTCCGCGAGGATGCCGTGTTTGCGCTGGTGGCCGCCATGCTGGCCGTGGCGCTCTACATCTGGATCCGCTTCGAATGGCAATTCGGCGTTGGTGCGTTGTTCGCGTTGTTCCACGACGTCAGTCTGACCCTGGGGATGTTTGCGCTGTTCCAACTGGAGTTCAGCCTGCAGATCATCGCGGCTATCCTGGCCATCATCGGTTACTCCCTGAACGATACGATCGTCGTCTACGACCGCATCCGCGAAAACCTGAAAAAGTACCGCAAGATGCCGGTGCCAGAGCTGCTCGACCTCTCGGTCAACGAAACCCTGGCGCGTACCGTCATGACCTCGCTGACGCTGCTGGTGGCGCTGCTGCCGCTGCTGCTGATCGGCCCGGCGAGCCTTTTCGGCCTTACCGCTGCGATCACGCTCGGCCTCTTCGTGGGTACATACAGCTCGGTCTACATGGCCTCGCCGCTGCTCATCTGGATGGGCGTCAACTCGGACAGCTTCGTCCCCGAAGAGACGGTCGCCGATAAGCAGGAACGCGTTGCACGGGGCGAGGTCTAACCCTCGACGAGGCGATCGTAATGCGCGCCTAGCGCCTTGCCGTTGGCCACCCAGCTATAAACATCGACACAGGCGGCTACCTCCAGGGGTGGCCGCCTGTTTTGCATGACCAGCCTGATGCCTTCGCGCACGGCGTCGGTTCGCCGGGCGACGATGACACCTGCGGCTGGCGTATTCACCACTTCGCGCGCACCGCCTGCGTCGGTGATGACGAGGGGCGTACCGCAGGCCAGTGCCTCGATCCACGCATTGGCCAGCCCTTCGCTGGCAGAGGGCAGGGCCATAACATCGGCGGCGGACAGGATGATCGGCAACAGGTCGTGATCCACGCTGCCGAGGAAGTGGACGCGATCGGCCACGCCCTCCGATCTTGCAAGGGCGCGTAGGCTCGCTTCGACTTCTCCCTTGCCGACCAGCAGCAGGCGGGCGTCAGGCAGGTCCGTCAGAGCCTTTATTACCAGCGCCTGCCCCTTGCGTTCGATGAGCGCCCCGACGGTGGCGATAAGCTGGTCGTTTTCGCCGATCTCGATGCCGAGTTCGTTGCCGAGGCGATTGCGCAACTGGGTGTGGCCGAGCGGCCGGAACCGGTCGCGGTCTAGCCCCGTGCGATGGATCGCGATTTTAGCGCGGTCCATGCCCAGCGCAGCCATGTCGTCCGCCAATGCCTCCGAGACGCTGAGCAGACCGGCAGCCTGCTGGGCAGCAGTCTTCAGCGCGTGTGCGCCATAGCTGCGGCCGCCCCAGTAATGGATATCCGCCCCCCGCGCCTTGATCGAGAGGGGAAGGCTGAGCTCAGCTGCGATGCGGGCAGCGGCTGGCCCGTCCGGATAGAAAAACTGCGCGTCGACCAGGTCGAACGGCTGCTCTTCGTGCAGTCTTTTTCCCAGAGGCATTACGGCCTTGGCGATCAGGCGGGGATTGAGACGACCGCCCACCTTGGGAAGGAGGCGAAATGTCGGTCGATGGACGACAACACCGTTTTCCACCCCATCGACGGCGGCCTCCTTCGCCTCGCGATATCGTCCAAGCGCCAGGGGTGGCAGGCCGATGGGGTTGATGACGACAGGTTCCCAGTCGGTATGGTTTGCGAGTGCCTCGATCGAGCGTGCGACGAATGTGCCGAACCTCGGCGCCGATGCGTTGGGCCACAATGTCGACAGGACTAGGGCCCGCCGTGCTTTGCCAGAGCTCACAGCCGGCGGACCAGCATTTCGGCGACACCGATCCATGGCGGGCTGTCGACCACCTGCTGCTTTTCTCCGTGGCCCGGGGGCAGGATACCCACGAGGCTGCCCTGCCGATCGATCAACCGGCCGAAGGAGAAGCGCCCGGCCTTGCGCGGGACGAGCACGTCGCGGTTCACCGCGCGTCCGGCATCTTCCGGATCGATCTGGCGGAGCCACAGCTGGTCCCCAGGACGGTATTCCCCATGCGGATAGTCGATGGTCAGGACCATCAGGGCGCCGTCCGATCCCAGATCGGTCGCGAGCAATGCGTCGCGGGTTGTCTCCAGCGCCTCTGGCCCATCCTTGCCGAGACTTGCGACGACTTGCGGATGGGCGGCTTTTTCGGAGCGGACGAGCACTTCCGGCTCTACGCTCAAGGCATCAGCAATCCGTTCCATCCATTTAAGTGACAAGTTCCGCATTCCGGTCTCGAGCCGACCGACGGTCTGCGGCGTGGTGGGCGGGTCGCAAGCCTCTGCCAGATCGGCCAGCGTCCAGCCCTTCTGCTTGCGGATGTCGCGGATACGGTTGATCAACCACCTTCTCCAGTAACCGGAATGGTTTTTCGACTTTCCTACACTAACCGAAAATATGCAAGCGATCTCTCCAAAGGCAAGGAGATCGGGTATGCGAAGGGAACTAAGCGAGAGGGAACTCACCGAAGAAGGGCCTCGCGCAAAAGGCTCTGCAAAAGGCAAGAAGCGAACCGTTACGGTGAATTTGGCCGAGTCGCCGCTATCATGGCTTCATGCGCGCGGGCATATCGATGATCGCCTGTTCGATGCGGGCGAGCAGCTGCGGTCCGACTATGAGCGTGCGCAGGTTGCGCCGGGGATCACTATGCGTTGGGACCCGGTACGCGTGGACGGCGGAGGCGGTGACGGCATGACGCCGGGTGAGCGCCAGTTGGCGGCACGCGCACGCTTCGACGGTGCGATGGCGCAGGCAGGCAGCGGCCTGAAGGATGTCCTGTGGCATGTCGTCTGCAATTGCGAGAGCCTGTCCCATGCCGAGAAGGGCCTCGGCTGGCCCGCAAGGAGCGGGAAGCTGGTCCTGCGTCTTGCGCTGGACCGGGTGGCTGATTTCTATCGGATCCGCTGAGCGACCAAGTGGCGCAGCCGCGGCAGGACCTGCTCTTGGAACCACGGGTTCTGCCGCATCCATAATGTGGAGCGCCATGCTGGGTGGGGCAGGGGTAGAAAGTCCGGCAGGTAGTCTTCGAAGGATCGAACCCGCTCGGTCATCGACAGCTTGCGTGTCTGCGGCAGGTAGTAGTTTTGCGCGTAGGTTCCGACGAGCAGTGTGAGCCGGTCCTCGGGAAGTATCTCGAGCACGCTTCCATGCCATTGGGGCGCACATTCGCGCCGCGGTGGCTTGTCTCCACCGCTGGCTTTGCCCGGATAGCAGAAACCCATCGGGACGAGCGCAACCTGCTCTGGATCGTACATCTGCTCCTTGGTGAGGCCAGTCCATTCGCGCAGCCGGTCACCGCTCGCATCGTCCCATGGAATGCCGCTTTCATGGACTTTCGATCCGGGCGCCTGGCCGATGATAAGGAGGCGTGCCCCGGGCGAGAAGCTGGCGACGGGACGCACGCCGTGGGGCAGGTGCTTTTCGCACAGCTGGCAAGCTGCGATCCGTGATGCAAGCGCCTCTGCGCTCAAAGGGCCTCTGCCATTTCCGCCAGCATCAGCCAGCGTTCTTCGGCTGCGTCCTTCTCGGTCCGGGCGTTCTCGATCCCTTCGCTGATCGTGGCGAATTTCTTGGGATCCTTGGTGTAGAGATCGGGGTCGGACAGTATCGACTCGCCCTTGGCGATGGCTGCTTCCAGTTCCTCTATGCGTGAAGGCAGCAGTTCCAGGTCGCGCTGGTCCTTGTAGGACAGCTTGGTCGGCTTCGCCCTGGCTTGATCGGCAGGCTTCGCCGCGGGCTTGTCCTGTCGCTTTTCCTTACGCTCGACAGGGGCGCGGCGCTTCTTTTCCCAATCCTCGTAGCCGCCGGCCACGATATCGACCTTGCCCGTCCCGTCGAGGCCGAGGGTGATCGTGACGGTGCGATCGAGGAAGTCGCGATCGTGGCTGACGATCAGCACGGTGCCTTCGTAATCGGCGATGACTTCCTGCAAGAGGTCCAGGGTTTCGAGGTCGAGATCGTTGGTTGGTTCGTCCAGTACGAGGAGGTTCGATGCCTTGGCGAATTCGCGCGCCAGAAGCAGTCTCGAACGTTCGCCGCCGGACAGGACAGCAACCTTCATGTCCACGATCTTGGGATCGAACAGGAATTCCTTGAGATAGCCCTGCACGTGCTTGCGGTTGCCGCGCACGTCGATCCAGTCGCCGCCTTCGGCCAGCACCTGGCGTACGGTCTTGTCGTCGGTGAGCAACTGGCGTTGTTGGTCGATCATCACGCCGGTCAGGGTCTTGGCGATTTCCACCGTGCCGCTGTCGGGTTCCAGTTCGCCGGTCAGCATTTTCAGCAGCGTCGTCTTGCCCGCGCCGTTCGAGCCGACGATGCCGATGCGGTCGCCGCGCTGGATGCGAAGGTTGAACGGCTTGATAATCGTGCGCTCGCCAAAGGACTTGGTGATGCCTTCCGCCACGATGACCGACTTCGACTTGAAGTCTTCCTCCGTCGCCAGTTTCAGCTTGGCGGTGCCTGCGCTGGCAATCATCGAGGCACGCTGGGCGCGCATCTGCCATAGCTTCTCAAGGCGGCCCTGGTTGCGCTTGCGACGCGCGGTGACGCCGCGTTCCAGCCAGTGCGCTTCGAGCTTCAGTTTCGCATCGAGCTTTTCCGCTGCGCGGGCTTCTTCGGCGTAGACCTGTTCTTCCCAGGCTTCGTACCCGCCGAAGCCGACTTCCTTGCGGCGCAGATTGCCGCGGTCGAGCCAGATGGTCGCGCGGGTCAGGCGCTTGAGGAAGGTGCGGTCGTGGCTGATGACCAGGAACGCGCCGCGATAGCGGTCGAGCCAGCCTTCGAGGAATTCGATGGCCGCGAGATCGAGATGGTTCGTCGGCTCGTCCATCAGCAGCAGGTCGGGATCCTGCGCCAGCGCGCGGGCAATGGCGGCGCGGCGTTTCTCGCCGCCGCTGGCGCCCTTGGTTGCACGGCTCATATCGATGCCGAGCTGGCCGGCGATCGCCTCTACCTCGTGCTCCTGCGGTGCGTGAGCACCGTCGAGCGCCCAATCCATCAGCGTGGAGTGGCCAGAAAGATCGGGGTCCTGTTCAAGGAGGACGATGCGCGTGCCGGGCTTGATCTTGCGCGTCCCGGCATCGGTTTCCAGCTGCCCGTCGATCATGCGGAATAGCGTGGTTTTGCCGACCCCGTTGCGGCCGATCAACGCCAACCGGTCGCGCGGGCCGATATGCAGGTCGAGCGGGTCGTGATCCGGCCCGCCGAACAGCCACTTGCCGCCCTGTTGCAGGGCCATGCCTTCGAGGCTGAGGATGGGGGGCTGTGCCATAACGCAGCGCGAGGTAGTCGCGCCGCCCCCAAGCTGCAAGCGCCTACTGGGCGGCTTCGCGCGAACCTTTCTGCATTTCCACCATCGCAGCGACGCTTTCGAGCAGTTTCGGCGCGTCGTAGATCACGCCGTCCTTGATCGTCCAGCGCACGCCGCCGACCTGCTCGATAGCGCCGCTCTCGCGGTTCAGCTTCGTGTGGCCGGTGCCGTAGAGCAGCTTGAGATTGTCGAGCGGATTGCCCGGCACGATCACCAGATCGGCGAGCTTACCCACCTGGATCGTGCCCATCGGCGCCTCTTCACCGCGCGGATCGTAAATTTCCTGCGCGCCCGCCGTGGTTGCAGCGCGGATGACCTCTAGCGGGGAAAGTCCCGCCTCGCGCAGCATCTCAAGTTCGCCGATATAGGCGAAGCCCCAGGTCTGGTAGATATAGCCCGGATCGCTACCCGCGGTGACGCGCCCGCCGCGGCGGTGGAATTCTGCCGTCAGGTCGAACCAGTAGCGATAGAACTTGCGCCAGGCGACCTCGTCCTCCGTGCTCCAGTCCTTATAATAGCTGCCGTGGTTGGTGGCGCTCGGCGCATAGAAATCCATCAGCGAGGGAAGGCTGTAGCGTGCATGCCAGTCGCGGTTTTTCGCAGCCATGACATCGCGGCTGGCGGAATAGATGTTGAAGGTAGGGCTGAGCGTGACACCGCTTTCGATAAGGAAGTCGATATAGGCGTCCCATTCCTCGCTATGCGGATCGACGACCTGGTCGGCGAGGCGGGCGACCCAGCCGAAACGCGATTGCTCGTCGAAATAATTGTAGCCCTGCGGATAGCGCGGAAGGGCGTTGTCACCGAGCAGGCTTTCGAAGTGACCGTAAAAGTGCGTGATCCCGTCGAGGCCCAGTTCGACCGCCCTGCGCGCATTCACCCGCTGCACGCCCGGCTGGGCGAGATGGGCGACCGTGCCGAGGCCCTGCTTCTCAGCCTCGTCCAGCGCCGCGCCGAGCACGTCGGGCATCGCGGAATTGAAGAACTTGATCCCCCAGAAACCCCGCGCCTTGGCCCAGCGCACCCATTCGCGTGCTCCGGCAGGTGTTGTGGGGGCGGGGCGGCCCCACTTGTCGCCGAAGACCGCATAGGGGAACAGGCGCGGAGCGACGATTGCATTCGCCTCGCTGCGCTGGCGGTCGGTAAGATCGGGCTGGCCGGGTCCGAAATAGAAGCTCACCCCGCGCACGCTGGTCACGCCATGCGCAAGCCAGAGGCGATAGCCGTAGGACGGCTGGGCTGCCTTGGACGGATCGCCATTGTGGCCGTGCGTGTCCACGAAGCCGGGCATGACGGTCATCCCGGCGGCGTCGATCACACGATCGGCAGCAGCACGCACGTCGGCAGGAGCACCGCCGCCATGGATTGCTGCGATACGATTGCCCTCGATGACGATATCGACCGGCCCCATCGGCGGCGCGCCCGATCCTTCGATCATGGTCGCCCCGGAAACGATCAGCGTCCCGTATGGCCCTTCCGCTTCGCCCGGCTGGATATCGGGCACCGGCTCCATCTGCGCCGACAGCCCGCTTGCCATGGCCGCAGCCGCCATCGCGATGAGATATTTTCCAAGCCGCATTCCGGTCCCCCTGATCCTGCGCATGCGCTACCGCCATCGGGCGAAGATGAAAAGAAGGGAACCTCGGCGTTCAGCCATTGGTAAAGGTGGGGAACCGAAAAACGCGTCTCAACAAAAGGAGTTACGCCATGATCCGCCACACCGTCCCAGCTCTCGCAGCGCTCGCCATGGCCGGAACCGCACAGGCCGCCGAAGTCCAGATCTCCGCCACCGGCCCCGTCGTGGAACTGAGCATTACAGAGCAGATCGAGGCCGAACCCGACATCGTCAATGTCGGCGCAGGCGTGGTGACCGATGCACCGACCGCAGTGGAAGCCCTGCGGCAGAATTCGGTCGAGATGCGCAAGGTGATCGAGCGGGTAAAGGCGCTGGGCGTGGCGGAGCGGGATATCCAGACCTCGGGCATCAACCTGAATGCGCGCTACGATTACGACCAGCGCCAGCAGCGGCAGGTGTTCCGCGGGTACCAGGCAATGAATCGGGTCAGCGTGAAACTGCGCGATATCGACGAGACCGGCGAAGTGCTTGATGCGCTGGTGTTGGCAGGCGCAACCAATCTCGACGGGCCGCGCTTCAGCCTCGAAAACGATACCGAAGCAAAGGCACGGGCAAGGGCCACGGCGATGCAGCGTGGCCGCGAACAGGCCCTGGAATACGCGCAGCTTGCCGGCTTTACCGGAATTCGCCTGCTGGAGGTGAACGAGACGATCACCGGTCGCTCGCCCGGCCCCTATCCGGTCGTGCGTACAGCCTCCTTGGAAGCCGCTGCCGACCAGTCGGCGCCCGTCCAGCCCGGCCTTGTGAGCACTGGCGTCAACGTGACGGTCAAATACGAGATGACCCGCTGAACCATTGTGAACGTCCACATTCACGACTTGTTCAATGGCTCGGGAGTAGTCACTACAGCATCATGAAACGCCTGCTTGCATCCTTCCTCGCTTTCGGTCTCGTCGCCGGTCCGCTGCTGGCGACCCCGGCAGAGGCGCAGCGTCGCACCGACCAGGGCGAAGCGCGCAAGGAAATGCGGGCAGGCAATATCATGCGCGCCCGTGAAATCGAAAATCGCATCGTTCCCTCGATGGGCGACGCGGAATACCTCGGTTTCGACTACGACTCGACCGCGATGGCCTACCGCCTGAAGTTCATCAAGAACGGCAAGGTGAAGTTCGTCGACGTCGATGCACGCACTGGCCGCGTCCTGCGCCGCAGCCGCTGAGCGGTCCGGCACCGGGCACAAGAAACTCCGTTCATCTTGACGCGTTCATCTACATGAACGACACGCATTACGCAGATAACAAGGACGGAAATTCATGCGGATCCTGATTGTCGAGGACGAACCCACGCTCGGCCAGCAGCTCAAGAGCACTCTCGAGCAGAATGGCTATGCGGTCGATTTGTCGACCGATGGCGAAGACGGGCATTTCCTCGGTTCGACCGAAGATTACGATGCAGTCATTCTCGATCTCGGCCTGCCCGAAATCGACGGGCTGACCGTGCTTGGGATGTGGCGCAAGGAAGGGCGCAAGTTCCCTGTCCTCGTGCTTACCGCTCGCGACAGCTGGTCGGACAAGGTGGCGGGGCTCGATGCTGGAGCCGACGATTACCTCGCCAAGCCGTTCCAGACCGAAGAGCTGATCGCCCGCCTTCGCGCGCTCATCCGCCGTGCGTCCGGCAATACCTCCAGCGAACTGACAGCAGGACAGGTGCGCCTGGACACCCGTTCAGGCCGCGTGACGCTCGCTGGCGAGCCGGTCAAGCTGACCGCGCAGGAATACAAGCTGCTGAGCTACCTCATGCACCACAAGGGCAAGGTAGTCAGCCGCACCGAACTGATCGAGCACATCTACGATCAGGATTTCGACCGCGATTCCAACACGATCGAGGTCTTCGTTACGCGCATCCGCAAGAAGCTGGGTGCAGAGGTAATCACGACTATCCGTGGACTTGGGTACAGCCTCGACGACCCCGCTGACGCGCCCCGAGCCTGAGGATACTCCGGCTGGCGAGGCGCGTCGCGCGGCGGACATTCCGCCCGGTGACGCGTCTGCGCCGCCCGCCGAACCCGTGACACTGCCCGAAGGCAAGCCGCCGCAGCGCAGCCTTGCCAAGCGCATGATGGTCATCGCGGCCGTCTGGATCGGCCTGTTGCTGGTCGGCGGGGGCTTCGCGCTGGACCGCACGCTGACGCGGCTGGTGCAGAACAATTTCGACAACCAGCTGGAATACGTGCTGACCGCGCTGATCTCCTCCGCAGAGATCGACAACAATGGCGAGGTCTGGACTTACCGCTCGCTCGGCGACCAGCGCTTTCTCGAACCCTACAGCGGCGTCTACTGGCAAATCAGCGGCGAAGGTCGCGAGACCTTCCCCAGCCGCAGCCTGTGGGACCGCACCCTGACGGTCGATGGATCGCATCGCGACAACGACCCGCATTTTTACGACTCATACCAGTTCGATGGCGAGCCGCTGCGGGTTGTGGAGCGCAATGTCGAACTGCCCGACAGCGATGTGGTGTGGACCTTCACCGTCGCCTCGGCGCGCGAGGAACTCGATTTCCAGATCGCCCGGATCCGTTCGATCCTGATCTGGAGCTTCGCCGCGCTTGGCCTGGGCCTGCTGATCATGGCGATCCTGCAAAGCTACTACGGCCTGTCGCCGCTGCGCCGTGTGCGCGCCGCGATCCAGTCCATGCGCTCGGAAGGGGCAAACAGGATTACGGAGCCGCTGCCGCTGGAAGTCGAGCCGCTGGTGGAAGAGATCAACGGCTTGCTCGCCCATAGCGAAAAGCAGGCGGAAGAGGCGCGCATGCACGCGGGCAATCTCGCCCATGCGCTCAAGACCCCGCTGACCGTCCTCACCAATGCCGCCACCGCGCACGATCCCAAGCTGTCCGACCTCGTGTGCCGCGAGACCAAGACCATGCAGCGCCATGTCGAGCACCACCTTGCGCGGGCGAGGGCGGTCGGGCGGCGGGCGAGCGGCCATGCGCGCGCCGATGTCTGGCCCAGCGCCGAAAGCGTGCTCCGCGCCGTCACACGGATCTATGAGAACACCCGCTTCGACCTTGACGGAAACAAGCTGGCCGCCGTCTCGATCGAGCGGCAGGACCTCGACGAAATCCTCGGCAACCTCATCGAGAACGCGGCGAAGTACGGTGGCGGCAGTGTGTTTGTGACCATCGATGCCGAGCGAGAAGAGGAACAATGCATCATCTGGGTCGAGGATGACGGCACCGGCATTCCCGAAAGCGAACGTGCCCGCATTTTCGACCGCGGCGCGCGGCTGGACACGGGCAAGCCTGGCACCGGCCTCGGCCTCGCAATCGTGCGGGACGTGGCGGAAATCTACGGCGGCTCGGTCGAACTCGACGAAAGCGAGGATCTCGGCGGGCTGCTGGTAAAGCTCAGCCTGCCTCGGGCGGGGTAAAGGGATCGTCCTCGACAAGTTCGAGGCAGCGCGCACCGACCCGTTTCGCGAAAATATAGACTATACCGTCATCGCCATAGGTCTTGATGTCCTTTTCAGTCATCATAGTACCTGCCTGCATGGTCATGATGCCGAACATCTGAATGCCTTCGCGCTTGAGTGCGATGCGCCGCTCGACGGGCATGTCCGGTGCATGCTGCTGAGCCAGCGTTTCCGCCTTTTCGGCGTAGACCTGCGCCTCTGCGATGCGCTGCTCCCTAAGCGCTGCGTCGTTGGTCTCCTGCGCGCCCATCCTGAACGGTTCGGCCAGCGCGGAACAGAGTACCGCGCGTTCCGAGCGCGGTCTCGTCAGTATCATCGCGCCGACTATGTCGCCTGCTTTCCTGCGACGCTCCATCTCTTTTTGGTAGCGTTCGACCAGCTTCTTTTCTTCGTCCGACATCGGCTTTGCAGGCGCGAGGCGGATGGAGGGCGGTTGCGATTGTTCAGGTCCGGCCATTCCCGCTCCCAATGCCAGCGCGGCGGCTGCTAGGATCATTTCTCGCGCGCCCGTTCGTGGTGGCGAATGACCTCGTCGATGATGAAGCGCAGGAATTTTTCGCTGAATTCGGGGTCTAGCTCGCTTTCCTCTGCCAGGCGGCGCAGGCGTGCGATCTGCTCTTTCTCGCGGTTCGGATCGGCCGGCGGCAGCGTGACCTTCGCCTTGTATTCCCCGACCGCCTGCGTGATGCGAAAGCGTTCCGCGAGCATGTGGACGATAGCGGCATCGATGTTGTCGATGCTCTTGCGATAGCCGGCCAGGACCTTGTCGTCCCCCGGTTGAGGTTGCGCCGTTTGCGTCATCGCTTGCCAAGCTATCATCAATTGCTCTCTTGCCAAGAAAGCAAGTGCAGCGCATGGCCAAGCTGCAATGACAGCCGACGTCGTATCCCTTCCGCGCAAGGGCCCCGTGCCCTCGATCGATCCCATGCTCGCGCTTACCGCCTCGGGCATGAACCAGGTCAATCAGGTCATTCTCGACCGGATGCAGAGCGAAGTGCCGCTGATCCCTGCGCTGGCCGGGCACCTTATCTCTGGCGGCGGCAAACGGCTGCGGCCCATGCTGACGCTCGCCGGGGCGGAGCTGGTCGGGTATAGCGGGACCCGCCATTACAAGCTCGCTGCGGCGGTCGAGTTCATCCACACCGCCACGCTGCTGCATGACGATGTCGTCGATGGCAGCGACCTGAGGCGCGGCAAGGCGGCGGCCAATATCATCTACGGCAATCCCGCGACCGTGCTGGTCGGCGATTTCCTCTTCAGCCGTTCGTTCGAGCTTATGACCGAGGACGGCAGCCTGAAGGTGTTGAAGATCCTGTCCGGTGCCAGCGCGATCATCGCCGAAGGCGAGGTCGACCAGCTCACCGCCCAGCGCAAGATCGACACGAGCGAGGAGCGCTACCTCCATATCATCCGCGCCAAGACCGCAGCCCTGTTTGCCGCGGCGAGCCGAATTGCCGCTGTTGTCGCCGAGTGCGGGGAGGAAGAAGAGCGGGCGCTCGACGAATACGGACGCAACCTCGGGGTTGCCTTTCAGCTGGTCGACGACGCGCTTGATTACGATGCCGACGCGGCGCAAATGGGCAAGGACCAGGGCGATGATTTCCGCGAAGGCAAGATGACCCTGCCGGTCATTCTCGCCTATGCACGCGGCAACGAGGAAGAGCGCGCTTTCTGGAAATCGGCGATCGCCGGATTCCGTTCAGGCGACGAAGACCTGGCCGAAGCGATCCGCCTGATCGGCAAGTACAACGCCGTTGCCGATACGAAGGCACGTGCACGCCACTTCGCCCAGCGAGCTATCGACGCGCTCTCGATCTTCCCCGATGGCAAGGCCCGGCAGGCCATGGCGCAGGCGGCACTGTTCGCGGTCGCACGCGGACACTAAGTGCTGTCCGGGTGCCGGATGCGCTACCAATCAGTGCGGTCCTGCCAGACCTGCTGGAGAGTCTGCGGGTAGGCACGGGCGCCGTCCTCATCGCTCCTCCGGGTGCAGGTAAGACGACCGCCGTTGCGCCTGCGCTGATTACCGAGGACTGGTGCACGGGCACAGTCATCCTCACATCGCCGCGCCGCGTTGCGGCTCGGGCTGCTGCCGAGCGCATGGCCGAGATGCTGGGCGAAAAGCCGGGCGAGACGATCGGCTACCTGACCCGCCTCGACAGCAAGCGGGGCCCGAAGACGCGGGTGCTGGTCGTTACCGAAGCGATCTTTGTGAATATGCTGGTGCAGGATCCCGAACTGGAGGGCGTCTCGACCGTCCTGTTCGACGAGGCGCATGAGCGTCATCTCGACAGCGACCTCGGCCTGGCCCTGGCACTGGAAAGCCGCGCAGTGCTGCGCGACGACCTACGGGTCCTTGTCATGTCGGCGACCATCGACGGCACGCGGTTCGCGGATTTGCTGGGCGTGGACACGCCGGTCATCGAAAGCGAAGGCCGCGCCCACCCCTTGCGCATCGAATGGCTCGGGTCTTCGCCGCAAATGCGGGTGGAGGACGCCATGACGTCGGCTATCGCGCAGGCATGGCGCGATGAGGAGGGGGATATCCTCGCTTTCCTTCCCGGCGTGGGTGAGATCGAGCGCACGCGCGAGCGGGTTGAAGCGCGACTGCCCGAAGCCGTGGTCCTTCCGCTTCACGGACAGGTGCAAGGCGCGGAACAGCGCGCTGCGATCCGCCGCGACCCGCAAGGGCGACGGCGTATCGTGCTCGCCACCGCGATTGCCGAAACTTCGCTCACGCTCGATGGAGTTTCGATAGTCGTCGATGCCGGGCTATCGCGCCGCGCGGAATTCGACCGTGCGGCTGGCACCACGCATCTGGTGACCCACCGCGCGAGCCAGGCGGCTGCGGCGCAGCGGGCAGGGCGCGCGGCGAGGCAGGGCCCGGGAGTTGCCTATCGCCTATGGGAGGAGGGCGGCCATGCCGGACGCCCCGCATTCGATCCTCCCGAGATGGAGACGGCCGACCTCGCGCCGCTGGTCCTGACACTTGCGAAATGGGGCACGAACGAGCCGGCCGAGCTGCAGTGGCTCGACAAGCCTTCCGCCCCCTCGGTTGCTGCAGCGCTCACTACCTTGCAGGCGCTCGGCGCGCTCGATGGGGAAGGGCGCATTACGCCAGACGGTGAGAAGCTTGCGCGGCTACCGATGGACCCGGCATCGGCTGCGATGGTCCTGTTCGGAGCGGAACACGGGGCGGCGGAACGTGCCGCCAAGCTGGCCCTGCTGCTGCAGGAAAGGGCGCTGGGCGGTCGCGGAGAGGATTTGGAAGCGCGCCTGCAACGTTGGGACGGCGATCGCGGCCAGCGGGCAGAAGCGAGCCGGAAATTGGCAAAGCGTTGGGCAGCTCAGGCGAAGGACCTAGTGGAGCATGTAAGGGGTGAAGAGCCACCCGCCGCCATCATGCTCGCAGCAGGGAGGCCCGAATTCATCGCCAAACGACGCGATACGAGTGGAGAGAGCTGGATATCCGCAGGGGGCAGGGGCTTTTCCCTGGATCCGACGTCGTCGCTGGCCCGATCGTCCTATCTCGTTATCGGCGATGCGCAGGGGCAAGCGAAGGCAGCCCGGATCACCTCGGCAATTGCGCTCGAGGAAGGCGATCTCGAGCGCTGGCTGGGTGGTCGGATCGAAGGGCGGTCGGTCTTGCGGTGGAGCGGGAATCGTATCGAAGCGCGGCTCGAACGGCGGCTCGGCGCAATCACGCTGGCGAGCGGTCCCGACCCTTCCCCTAGCGAGCAGGCGATTGTGGACAGCCTTGTGGAAAAAGCGTTGGAGAACCCGGCAAAGCTGGTTCCGCAGGCGCTCGCTGCCCGGGCTGCCTTTGTCGGCATCGACGCGTTTGAGCCCGAAAATTTGCGCGATACCATGGACTTATGGCTTGTGCCCTTGCTGGCTGGCCGGCGCGATCTGGATTTGCCCAAAGGCCGGCTGGTCGATGCGCTTCTCAGTCTCCTCGACTGGGACGCACGCCAAAGGCTGGATAGCGAGGCACCGCGGGAATTTACCTCGCCTGCCGGGACCACCCATCCGATCGACTACACCGGCGACGATGCGCCGAGCGTGGAAGTCCGCGTACAGGCATTGTTCGGGCTAGAGCGGCATCCGATGATCGGCAAGACGCCGCTTCTCCTGAAGCTTACCAGCCCTGCCGGGCGCCCGATCCAGTCGACCCGCGACCTGCCGGGATTCTGGCGCGGTAGCTGGGACGATGTGCGTAAGGACATGAAGGGTCGCTATCCCAAGCATCGCTGGCCCGAGGAACCGTGGACCGAAAAGCCGAGTTTGAAGACCAAGAACGCCTTCCATAAATCGGGAGGTTGAATTATGGGGCGCCCACTATGGCTGCACGAATCTACCAACGTCCGCAAAGCGCGATGCAATCCGGCAAGGCCCGCACCGACGAATGGGTGCTCGAATTCGAACAGTCCGAAGCGCGCAAGGCCGACCCCCTGATGGGCTGGACGGGCAGCGGCGACACGCAGGTGCAGGTGCAGCTCAAGTTCCCAAGCAAGGACGAGGCGAAGGCCTATGCCGAAAAGTACGGCATTCCCGCCCGCGTCCACGCCACGCCGCCGCACAATCTGAAGCTGCAGGCCTACGCCGATAATTTCCGGTAAAGTCACGCCCTCAAGCGCCGGGCGCGAGCCGTCCGGCTCGCTTGGCTTCCTCGCATAAGCTCGGACGGGCGGTTGCCCTTGCGGACCTGCGGTCCGAGGATTTCGCCGGTTGATTTCCGTTCCGACCATCGCCATATGGCGCGCCGGGAGTCGGGTGGACGTTTGCGTTCGCTCACCGGGTCAGGTCCGGAAGGAAGCAGCCCAGGTGAATTGCGACGGGTCGCTCGGCTCCTTTATTTTCCCACACCCTTCATGACATTCGGCGCGTGTGCGCCTACCTAATCCTGCATGGGTGATTCACCGGACAACACTGACGGTCTTCCGTGGGAAGCCGAGGCTGAAAAAGCGGACGCGCCGAGCGCAGCCGAACTCGAGGCTGCTGGCCAGAATTCGATGTTCGGGGACGCTCCCGAACCTGCCCCGGCTCCTGAACAGCCCTCGGTTACCCAGGTCGAAGCGGCACCGGCTCCTGCCGTCGCTGCGCCGGAAGCCGCGCAGCCTTACCGTGTGCTCGCACGCAAATACCGTCCGCAGACCTTTGCCGAACTGATCGGCCAGGATGCGATGGTCAGGACGCTGGCCAACGCCATCGCCCGCGACCGGCTGGCCCACGCCTTCCTGATGACCGGCGTGCGCGGGGTGGGCAAGACCTCGACTGCGCGCCTGATCGCCAAGGCCCTCAATTGTGTCGGCCCGGATGGCGAGGGTGGACCGACGATAAGCCCCTGCGGCGTCTGCGAACCTTGCACTGCGATTGCCGAAGGTCGGCATATCGACGTGATCGAAATGGACGCCGCCAGTCATACCGGCGTCGACGACGTTCGCGAGATCATCGAAGCGGTACGCTATGCCGCCGTTTCTGCGCGCTACAAGATCTACATCATCGACGAAGTTCACATGCTGTCGCGCAATGCGTTCAACGCCTTGCTCAAGACGCTGGAAGAACCGCCGGCGCATGTGAAATTCCTCTTCGCCACGACCGAGGTGGACAAGCTGCCGGTCACGGTCCTCAGCCGCACGCAGCGTTTCGACTTGCGCCGTATCCCGGTCGAATTGCTCGAATCGCACTTTGCGGAAATCTGCCGCAAGGAAGGGGTCGAGGCCGAGGACGAGGCGCTGCACATCATCGCCAACGCTGCCGAAGGATCGGTGCGTGACGGCCTGTCCATCCTCGACCAGGCGATTGCCCATGCCGACATGGAAACGGGCGGAAAGGTTTCTGCTGAACGCGTTCGCGACATGCTTGGCCTTGCCGATCGTGGAGCGCAGCGACGCTTGTTTGCCCACCTGCTGGACGGCGATTCCAAGGCTGCACTGAAGGCCGTCGACGATCAGTATGCACTGGGTGTCGAGCCATTGTCGCTGATGCGCGCGCTTATGGATCTTACGCACCGGATCGCGCTGGCACAGGTGGCCGGGGAGGCCGACGCCCCGACTGCCGAAGAGCGCGAGCAACTGGACGACTGGGCGAAGCGGCTCGAAGTCGGTCAGGTCCATCGCCTCTGGCAGCTGTTGCTCAAGGGGCATGACGAGGTGCGGCAGGCACCCGATCCACTCGTGTCCGCCCGAATGGCTCTGTTGCGCGTGCTTCACGCGTCGAACTTGCCCGATCCCGGGAAGCTGGCGAAAAAGCTGGAAGAACTGGCCGAACGCGGCCCGGCACCTGCCGCCGCTACTCAAGACACCGGCGGCGCTAGAGCCCCGTCCGCTTCGCTCGACTGGGAAACGCTCGTCGACAAGGTCGACAATGCCGGTCATTTGCAGGCCGCCAGCATTATGCGCCTGCAGGTACGCCCGATCCTGGTGGAGCAGGGCAGGTTGGTCTATCATCGCTCCGACAAGTTCAGCGATGCCATCGAACCGGTGCTGAAGGATGCTCTCTATGCGATCAGCGGTGAACGCTGGACGTTGGAAAGCGGCGATCCGGCGAAGGCCCGTCCATCGCTGGTTGAAATCGAGAAAGCGGAGCGCGAGGAGGCCAAGGCCAAGCTACGCGAACATCCGCTGGTGAAGGCCACATTTGCGGCATTTCCCGATGCCGAACTTATCGAAGACGGCGCCGAGCTCCCCCCGCAACGGCGCGAAATACCCTGGAGTCGAAACGCATGAAATCGATGGAAGAAATGATCGCCGCAGCCCAGAAGGCCGCCGAGACGATCCAGACGCAAATGGGCGAGGCGCAGGCCAAGCTCGACACGATCGAAGTCGAAGGTACCGCCGGCGGCGGCCTCGTGAAGGTCCGCGCCTCCGCGCGTGGCCGCATTATCGGTGTCGAGATCGACGACAGCCTGATGAAGCCGGAAGAGAAGCAGATGGTCGAAGACCTCGTGGCCGCCGCCTTCAACGACGCGCGCGACAAGGCAGACCGCAAGTCGGCTGAGGAAATGCAGAAGATCCAGGGCGGTATGGGACTTCCGCCGGGCTTCAATCTCCCCGGAATGTAAGCCGGGCGCGGCGAGCATCGCCCAATCCCCAAGATGTTGCGCCCTCCACGTTGCGAAGCGTGGGGGGCGCACCCATATTCAGGGTCAAGGACGGTCCCACCAACCTCACGGACCGCAAACGGACGCATGAATATGACTGAGAGTTTCCCCCTTCTTCCCCTGCGCGACATCGTCGTCTTTCCCGGCATGGTCGTTCCGCTGTTCGTGGGCCGCGACAAATCGGTCGCCGCGCTCGAAGTAGCGATGGAAGGATCGAAGGACATCTTCCTCCTCTCGCAGCTCGATCCGGGCTGTGACGACCCCGAGGGCAGCGACCTTTACGACCTCGGTGTCGTGGCGCAGGTCCTCCAGCTGCTGAAACTGCCTGACGGCACCGTGCGCGTGCTGGTCGAAGGCCAGGAACGCGCCAAGCTCGAGGCGCTTCGTCCTGAGGGCGAGCATGTCGTCGCCGATGTCTCGATTATCGAGGAGCCGACCGCTGCAGGCAGCGAAGTTACGGCCATGATGCGCCAGGTCGTCGACCAGTTCGGCGAATACGCCAAACTCAACAAGAAAGTCGGCGAAGACGCTGCCGAACAGCTTCGCGAAATCGACGATGCTGGCGAACTGGCGGATACGATTGCCGCGGCGATCAATGCCAAGGTGTCGGACAAGCAATCGCTGCTGATCGAACCCGATCCGCTCAAGCGGCTGGAAATGGTCATGTCCTTCATGGAAGGCGAACTGTCCGTCCTTCAGGTGGAACGCCGCATCCGTGGCCGCGTGAAGCGCCAGATGGAGAAGACCCAGCGCGAATATTATCTCAACGAGCAGCTCAAGGCGATCCAGAACGAGCTGGGCGGTGACGACGAAGACGGCGGCAACGAGATTGCCGAACTGACCGAGAAGATCGGCAAGACCAAGCTGTCGAAGGAAGCCAGGGCCAAGGCCGAGGCCGAGCTAAAGAAGCTCAAGGCCATGCAGCCGATGAGCGCCGAGGCGACCGTCATTCGCAATTATCTCGACGTCCTGCTCGGCCTCCCGTGGGGCAAGAAGAGCAAGGTCAAGAAGGACATCGGCAAGGCGCAGGAAATTCTGGATGCGGATCACTATGGCCTTGAGAAGGTCAAGGACCGGATCATCGAATACCTTGCCGTGCAGGCACGCACCAACAAGCTGAAAGGCCCGATTCTTTGCCTCGTCGGCCCTCCCGGCGTCGGCAAGACCAGCCTCGGCAAGTCGATCGCGAAAGCGACCGGCCGCGAATTCGTGCGCCAGTCACTTGGCGGCGTGCGCGACGAGGCGGAAATCCGCGGTCACCGGCGGACGTACATCGGCTCCTTGCCGGGCAAGATCGTCACCAACCTCAAGAAGGCCGGCAAGAGCAACCCGCTCTTCCTGCTCGACGAGATCGACAAGCTCGGACAGGATTTCCGCGGCGATCCCGCCTCGGCCCTGCTCGAAGTGCTGGACCCCGAACAGAACAACAAGTTCCAGGACCATTACCTCGAACTCGATCTCGACCTTTCGGACATCATGTTCGTGACCACCGCGAACAGCCTCAACCTGCCGCAGCCGCTGCTCGATCGCATGGAGATCATCCGGCTGGAAGGCTATACCGAGGACGAGAAGGTCGAAATCGCATCGCGCCACCTCTTGCCAAAGCAGGTGAAGGACCATGGCCTGAAGCCCGAAGAATTCGAGCTGACCGAAGAGGCGCTGCGCGATCTCATCCGCTATTACACCCGCGAGGCTGGTGTGCGTACGCTTGAGCGTGAGCTGGCGAGGCTGGCACGCAAGAGCCTGCGCAAGATCCTCGAGGGGAAAGCGACCGAAATCACGATCACGCCGGAAAACCTCAGCGAATTCGCAGGCGTGCGCAAGTTCAAGCACGGCATGAGCGAAGACGAACCCCAGGTGGGCGCCGTCACCGGTCTCGCATGGACCGAGGTGGGCGGCGAATTGCTGACCATCGAAAGCGTGACGACGCCGGGTAAGGGCGAGATCAAGACCACCGGTAAGCTGGGCGAAGTGATGAACGAAAGCGTCGCCGCCGCCTTCAGCTTCGTGAAGGCGCGGGCACCTGCCTATGGCATCAAACCGAGCATCTTCCAGCGTAAGAACATCCACATCCACCTTCCCGAAGGCGCCGTGCCCAAGGACGGGCCGAGTGCGGGTGTCGGCATGGTGACGTCGATCGTATCTACCTTGTCGGGCGTTCCGGTGCGTGCGGACGTTGCGATGACCGGTGAGGTGACGTTGCGCGGCCGGGTGCTGGCGATCGGCGGCCTCAAGGAAAAGCTGCTCGCTGCATTGCGCGGCGGCATCAAGAAGGTGCTGATCCCGGAAGAGAACGTAAAGGATCTCGCCGAGATTCCCGACAACGTGAAAGAAGGGCTGGAGATCGTCGCGGTCAGCCACGTCGACGAAGTGCTTGAACATGCTCTCACGGCGATCCCGGCGCCGATCGAATGGACCGAGGCTGACGACCTTGCCAGCCAGCCTGTCCATCCGGGCGCTGCAGGCCCCGCGGCCCCTACGGCACACTAACAAAAGATACGTTGCACTGCAGCGAATCGTGAAGGCGCCCGGACCTCGGTTCGGGCGTCTTTCCCGTTGTGGGACACCTCCAGTCAACGGTTCGTCGCAGAAATCGAATTCGTAGCGCGAAATCGACGCTTTTTCGCGGATTTTGCCTTTGACAGCGCGACCAAAAGCCTCTCAATTCGCTCGCCTTCGGTGACGTGATTCACCGGCATTATTTCAAAACACCAAATGAGGGGGTTTCCATCAAAATGAACAAGAACGACCTGATCAGCGCGGTTGCCGATTCGAGCGGCCTTTCGAAGAGCGACGCAGCAGGCGCCGTCGAAGGCGTTTTCGACGCGATCACCAAATCGCTCTCGAACGGTGACGAAGTCCGCCTGGTCGGCTTCGGCACGTTCTCGGTCGCCAAGCGCAAGGCATCGACCGGTCGCAACCCCCGCACCGGCGAACCGATGACGATCAAGGCTTCCAACCAGCCGAAGTTCAAGGCCGGCAAGGGTCTCAAGGACGCGGTTAACTAAGACCGCTCCGTCACTGCGCCGTACTCGTGCGGCTGGCAGTCATGGAAAAGAAAACGCCGCAGCCCGCTTGATGCGTGGCTGCGGCGTTTTTCTTTGGCCTTGAGCCCCCGCGGGCTCAGTCGAAGGCGATGAGCGCGGTCGGCGCCTGTTCGGTGCGCTGGTTAATCTCCCAGGCCAGCGTCTGGCCGCGAGCGGTCTCGACGGGACCTTCGTCGGTATTGTTGGCAAGGATGCGTCCATCGGTGACAATGGTGAAGGTGCCGTTCGGCATGAGGATGTTCGGCATCTCGCCGTCCTCGCCATCCTCGTTCGACTGGCCGAGCGTGGCCAGCCCCATAATCCCTGTCATCATGCCCTGCATCGGATTGCCGCCGCCCTGCGACGCAAAGCCCGGCGCATCGACCCGCACCTGATTGCCGTCACGCAGCATCATGGTGACGAACATGTTCGCCATGGGCATCTTCTCAACCATCGGAAAGGCGAAGTCGTGGGTCATGCGGCCAGATACGCTGAAGTCGACGTCGAAAATGCCATCGCCCTTGTATTCGACCGCTTCCCAACCGCGCTGCCGTGACAGCTGGTCGGCAAGCTTCTGCGCTGCTTCGGGATCGGAAGGGTCGAAGCCGCCGAGCATTTGTTTCGCCTGCTCCGCCTTGCGTTCGGCCTCAGCGCGGCGCTCGCTCGCCCCGGCCTGCCATTCGGCGCGCTGCTCGCTCACCTCGTCCAGCGTGCACTCGCGTGTTTCGTAATTATCATCATCCCAGCATTCCGCCTCGAACTTATCTTCGGACTTGGCGCCCATCTCGGCGAGCTTGCTCAGCGCCAGCATCTGGATTTCGCCGTCGTAGCTGTATGCGAAGGTGCCGTCCTTCATCAGCTGCATTTCGCTGGCGAAAGTGCCTGGCGACAACAGGCAGCCGCTCAGTGCTAGCGAGCTGGCCGCTAAAAGAGCGGCTGTGCGAATCGGTTTAGTCATGAAATTCCCCCGGTCGAGTTCGTCGGTTCGTCAGTTGCGCGTTGCTACGGCATACAATGCCACAGCAGCTGCATTGGAAACGTTAAGGCTTTCGATTTCCGAAGAGATCGGCAGTTTGGCGAGAGCATCGCAGTGGCCTTCGATATTTTGCCGCATCCCTTCGCCCTCGGCCCCAAGCACGATCGCAACCGGCCCGGCGGGCAGGGCCTCTGCCAGGGTGGCCTCCGCGTGGCCGGTCAGGCCAATACGCCAGTATCCGGCCTCGGCGATCTCATCGAGCGCACGGGCCAGGTTTACGACCCTGATCCACGGCAGCGTTTCCAGCGCGCCGGATGCGGTCTTGCCGATGACGCCGCCTTCGGGCGGGGCATGGCGGTCCTGGGTTACAATCGCCGATGCGCCAAATGCCTTGGCGGAGCGCATGATGGCGCCCACATTGTGCGGATCGGTTACCTGGTCGAGCAGGACGATCGGCCGGGCGGGATCGCCGTCGAGCACTTCGTCGAGAAATTTGTCTTCCAGCGCGGCACATTCGAGAACCAGCCCTTGGTGCGGCGCATCCTTTGCGACAAGCCGGGCCAAATCCTGTACATCGGCAAACTCTACCGGAAAGTCCGGCGGCAATTCCCCGTCGAGCGATTCGATCCCCTCGCGTGTTGCCCACAGCTTGCGGTGGACGCGGTCGGGATTTTTCAATGCGGCCTCGACTGCGTGGCGGCCCCACAGGCGGACGTGACCGGCACTGGCCCTGCCACTTCCTCGACCACCCTTCATGCGGCCGGCACGACCTCTCAATGCGCGTTTGCGTTCGCCCTTTGCCATCTTTTCCATCCTGTATTTCGGCTTGGGCTGCGCTCCTGCCAGTGAGGGCATTGACAGGCAAGCGTCGCTTCGCCAAAGGGGCGCCTCTCGGCAGGGGACCCCAAGGGGTTTCCGGCGTTATATCTCTGAGAAGAGAACAGGCGAGCCCGTGTGGACAGGTGGCCGAGTGGTTAAAGGCAGCAGACTGTAAATCTGCCCGCGCAAGCGTACGCTGGTTCGAATCCAGCCCTGTCCACCACCGGCTCCCCGCCAATCATCAGCGCCAGGCCAACAATCCCGTCAAGCAACGCCGATTTGCTTGTCTGCCTTGCGCGACGCGAAGTATCTCACGAGATATCCTATGAGGAAGGCTGGGCCTGCGAGGAGAAGGGGGAGGGCCATCAAAACCCAAAAGAGATTATCCTCGCGTGCGAAGAGCGAGATCGCGCCCAGCACGCCGATGAACCAAAGGATCGGCAGGACGTCCCGACGAGCATAAACCGCCCATCCCGCGAACGAGGCTGTAATCCAGGGCCATCCAATCCAGGGTGCGACGGTCAGCATGCTCAATGTGACGGCGTCGGAAACGAAGCCGGAAGGCCCTCTCATCGCATCCCAACCTTGCGAATCCACACCCGGCGGTTGCAGGCTCACCTGCCATGCGTGGAAGGAGTAGAAGGCGATCACTGCGACTATTGCTGCGAGCGTAAAAGCCCGCTGCGGTTTGAAAATCAGCAGAAGCATCAGAATGGGAAAGGCGAGTTCTCGGATAATTGCCGCCAACGTCATTATCGCCAGCCGCAAAAACCATTTGTCATCGCCAACTGCCAAGCCGAGACAAATCAGTGCGCTAGCCCAATTTTCGTGGACGTAAATGGAACTGCCGCCAATCGACAGATTGATGCCCAGCGCGAGTAGTGTCACAAAAACAGCGCGTTCTGCTAATGACAGTCCCTTCAATCTGATAAACCATGCGATTACGGCGGCATTGAAGATCGCAAGGAGGGCCAGATAAGCAATTTGGTGGCCAACCAGTGCAATAAAATGCGCTAGAACGGGCGACCTGACAGTAACGAAAGGGTGCGTGGGAAAATCGTTTTCGCGGTGGAGGCGGTTCGAGGTCTCATAATATGAGCTGCCATTCGCAACCTCATCCACAACCGCGCGATATAATTCGATGTCGTTCATTCCGGCCATCGCAGGATGAGCCGAAACGAAAGCGATGATTATTAAAAGTGCGCGGACCAAATATTTCCCCCTTCCCCTCCGATTGCATCGAAAAGCCACCCGTGATTGCTATACAGGTCTAGCGATGTCGCCAAGCGATCTCTTTGCCCGCCGCTACTCTCTTGCGAGCCAGCTTGGCCGCGCCTAGGCACGCGGGCATGACTCAGCATATCCAGATGACCGGTCGACCCGTCATTTCCTCGACCGGATTGTTCACCCCCGCCGAAAGCATCACCAACGAAGAGCTGGTCGCCAGCTTCAACGAGTATGTGCGCCGCCACAACGAAGCGAACGCCGACGCGATCGCCTCGGGTGAAATGGAGCCGTTGACCGAAAGTTCGGTCGAATTCATCGAAAAGGCCAGCGGCATCAAGGCGCGCCATGTGATGGCGAAAGAGCCGGTTCTCGATCCCGATGTGATGGCGCCGCGCTGGCCTCAGCGTTCCAACGACGAATTGTCTATCCTCGCTGAAATCGGCGTCAAGGCGGCTCGCGACGCGCTCGAGCGGGCAGGGCGCAAGCCCGAGGATGTCGACGCGGTTCTTTGCGCAGCCTCGAATATGGAACGGCCCTATCCGGCAATGGCGATCGAGATCCAGCAGGCGCTGGGCATCGACGGGTTCGGCTTCGATATGAATGTCGCGTGTTCTTCGGCGACCTTCGGCATCCAGACCGCTGCCGATTACATTCGCGCCGGAAACGCCAAGAGCGTGCTCGTCGTCAGCCCGGAAATCACCAGCGGCCACCTCAACTGGCGCGATCGCGACAGCCACTTCATCTTCGGCGATGTCGCCACGGCTGTGCTGGTCGAAGATGCAGCCATCGCTCCTGCGCAGCACTGGGATATCCTGGGCACCAAGCTGAAAACGGTGTTCTCGAACAACATTCGCAACAATTTCGGCTTCCTCAACCGCGCCTACCCCGAAGATGCAGGCGGGCCGGACAAATTGTTCGTCCAGGAAGGCCGCAAGGTCTTTAAGGAAGTCGTGCCGATGGTCGCGCAAATGATCGTCGACGAAGCAGGGCGGCTTGATATCGATCCGACAGCGCTGCGCCGCCTGTGGCTGCACCAGGCGAATACGGGAATGAATCGCCTTATTGCGCATCGGGTCCTCGGCCACGAAGCGAACGAGGACGAAAGCCCAACCGTGCTCGACACCTATGGCAATACGTCCAGTGCCGGCTCGATCATCGCCTTCCACCTTCACAGCGAAGACCTGAAAGAGGGCGATACGGGCCTGATCTGCAGCTTCGGCGCAGGGTACTCTGCCGGCACCGTTTTCGTGCGCAAGGCAGGGTAGGCGGGTTGTGAGCGGCGCGATCAGCGCCTAGGCCCACGCACATGGCAGGTGATCTACTCGACAGCCAGGGTCGCGGCGAAGCCCAATGGGGGCTGCCCGCGATCCATCCGGAGGGCCGTAAATTCGGCATCGCAGCGCTCGGCATCTCCTTGCTGTTCGCCCTCTTCGCGTGGGAGACGCTGGCATGGCCGATGGCTTTCCTGTCGCTGGGCGTGTTCGCGTTTTTCCGCGATCCCGAAAGGGTCGTCCCGCAGGACCAGAATGCGATTGTCTCACCAGCGGACGGTCGCATCGTGCAGATCACCGAGGTCAATCCGCCGCGCGAACTGGTGGTCGATGACGGTCACGGTCTTCCCTGCCTAAGCGACGAGCCGACAATCCGCGTTTCCATCTTCATGTCGGTTTTCGACGTCCACATTAACCGGACACCGATTGCTGGCATGGTCCAGCGGCTGGTCTATGTTCCCGGCCAGTTCCTGAATGCAGAACTCGACAAGGCGAGCGACGAGAACGAGCGGCAGCACATCCTGGTAGAGCGGAGCGACGGTGTCTGCGTGGGGTTCACGCAGATTGCCGGTCTGGTCGCGCGCCGCATCGTGCCCTTCGTGAAACCGGGGGACACACTGGGCGTTGGTCAGAGAGTGGGGCTCATACGGTTCGGCAGCCGCGTCGACGTTTACCTTCCCAAGGGAACATCGTCGCGCGTCATGCTCGGGCAAAGGGTCGTCGCCGGGGAAACCGTCCTCGCCGAGATCGGTTCGCAGCGCCTGCTTGAAGGAGTGTCGCATTGAGCCAGCCCGAAGAAGCCGATCCCCATCGCCAGTACGAAGAGCGTGCTCGACTGGGTCCGAAGGCCGCCGAGGATGAGAAGCCCGTAATGGGGAAGTCACGCGGACTTTCGCTAAGGGCCATGGCACCCAACGCAATCACGGCAGCCGCACTCTGTTCGGGGCTGACCGGGATCCGTTTCGCAATTTCCGAGCAGTGGGCGGCTGCAGCAATCGCGATCATCGTGGCCGGCCTGCTGGATGGAATGGACGGGCGAATCGCACGCGCTCTCAATGCCCAGTCACGCTTCGGCGCAGAGCTCGACAGCCTCGCGGATTCGCTCAGCTTCGGCACCGCACCGGCGATCATCATCTATCTATGGTCCCTGTCGGCAGAGCCGCGCCTAGGCTGGTTCGCAGCTCTCGCGCTGGCAATCTGTTGCGCCTTGCGCCTGGCGCGATTCAATGCCCAGATCGACATGCAGGAGCAACCGCATAAGTCGCTCGGGTTCCTGACAGGGGTTCCGGCGCCGATGGGGGCAGGCCTTGCCTTCCTGCCGTTTTTCATCTGGTCAGCGACCGACCTCGACATATTCCGGGCTCCGATCGTGGTCGGTCCGTGGCTCCTGGCCGTGGCGGTGCTGATGATTTCGAGCATGGCGACGCCCAGCTGGACTTCATTGAGGCCGCGACGGGGGATCAGGCTGTGGGTCTTGGCCTTTGTCGGCCTGCTATTCGCGGCCCTGCTCGTGGAGCCGTGGTGGACGCTCAGTGCTATCGGTGTCGGCTATCTCTTGCTGCTGCCATACACGTTGATGCGGTATTCCCGGATCAGGCGGCGCAGCGCACCGACTGGCGCGTAGCAGGGCGGGCGCGACCCGGACGGGTAAATCCGCCATGGGTGATCGCCGGACGCATTCCACTTTCGCAAAACTCGACTTCGGTCGGCAGCTTTAGGCGGTGCCGCAGCTGACCGAAAGCGGACCACCAGCGCAGTCCGCTATCGGCGAGCACTGCCAGCGCGGCGATTGCAGCGATGGCGAAAACAGCAGTGAGGAACAGTGCGAACATCCGATTATCTCCTCCCCGTGCCCTGTCGATAAACCTGTTGACAGACCGGGTAATTCTACGGGAAAACCCCTAATCCCCGCCGGGAGTTCCGGCGATGAGAACAATGTTCCTGGTTTGTTCTCGCCTGTCAAGCGCTTTTCGCGCCAGGATTCCCGTTTTTTGCGATGAATCGAGTCTGGCTTTCGCCGGAAAACCCCGCTAAAGGCGCGCCGTTCGCTTGAGATTCGGCCAATTCGGGCTGCTTGAAAAGGCGGACAAATCCACATGGAAGGCGCTCATACCGGTGCCCGGCGCGGGACATACCGCACCACGGGTTCCAGCCTTCCAGAGGTACAACCGGAAAGGAAATGACCATGGCGGCTCCTACCGTCACCATGCAGCAACTGATCGAGGCCGGCGCACACTTCGGCCACCAGACCCACCGTTGGAACCCGCGCATGAAGCCGTATATCTTCGGCGCGCGCAACGGCATCCACATCATCGACCTGTCGCAGTCCGTGCCGCTTTTCGCGCGCGCTCTCGACTTCATCAACCAGACCGCACGTTCGGGCGGCAAGGTCCTGTTCGTCGGCACGAAGCGCCAGGCTCAGGACCCGATCCGCGAAGCCGCGCTTGCCGCAGGCCAGCACTACGTCAACCACCGTTGGCTGGGCGGAATGCTCACCAACTGGAAGACCATCAGCGAGCGTATCAAGTACCTCAAGACCCTCGACGAGCGTCTTGCAGGTGACAATGCCGGTCTGACCAAGAAGGAAGTCCTCGACCTGACGCGCAAGCGCGACAAGCTCGAACTTTCGCTCGGCGGTATCCGCAACATGGGTGGCATTCCGGACGTGATGTTCGTGATCGACGCCAACATGGAAGACCTGGCCATCAAGGAAGCCAACGTGCTTGGTATTCCGGTCGTCGCCGTGCTCGACACCAACGTCGACCCGAGCGGTATCGCATTCCCGATCCCGGGCAATGACGACGCTGCCCGCGCCATCAAGCTCTATTGCGATGCCGTTGGCGACGCAGCCCGTTCGGGCAAGGGCGAAGGCGTGACCGATTCCGGTGCCGACGTCGGCGCCATGGAAAATCCGCCGGAAGAAGCCGCGGCTTAACCGGTTTCGTGCGGCGGGAGCGCCATGCTCCCGTCACACAAGCGAACTATGCGCCGGGCCGCTGACCACAGCAGGCCCGGTGCCTACGCATTAAAGACACCAAGAAGGAAAATCTCATGGCTGCATTCACTGCCGCTGACGTGAAAGCCCTGCGCGAGAAGACCGGCGCGGGCATGATGGACGCCAAGAAGGCGCTCGAAGCTGCAAACGGCGACATCGAAGCCGCTGTCGACGCTCTGCGCGCCAAGGGCCTCGCCACTGCACAGAAGAAGTCGAGCCGTACGGCTGCCGAAGGCCTCGTCGGCATCGCCGTCGAAGGCACGAAGGGCGTTGCCGTCGAAGTGAACTCGGAAACGGACTTCGTTGCGAAGAACGACCAGTTCCAGGACTTCGTGCGCAAGACCACCGAAGTTGCCCTTGGCACCGACGGTGACGATGTCGAAGCGCTCAAGAACGCTGCCTACCCGACCGGCGGAACGGTTGCTGAAAAGCTGACCAACAATGTCGCCACCATCGGTGAAAACCAGCAGATCCGCCGCATGAAGACCGTTTCGGTCTCCAACGGCGTTATCGTGCCCTACATGCACAATGCTGTCGCTCCCGACCTCGGCAAGATCGGCGTCCTCGTTGCGCTGGAAAGCGAAGGCGACAAGGCCAAGCTGGAAGAACTCGGCAAGAAGCTCGGCATGCACATTGCTGCCGCTTTCCCGCAGGCGCTGACCGCCGACGGCCTCGACGCAGAAGTGATCGAGCGCGAGCGTGCCATCGCCAAGGAAAAGGCTGCCGAAAGCGGCAAGCCCGAAAACGTCCAGGAAAAGATGGTCGAAGGCGCGGTCAACAAGTACGCCAAGGAAAACGCGCTCCTCAGCCAGATCTACGTGATCGACAACAAGACGCCGATCGCGCAGGTCGTCGAACAGGCTGGCAAGGACGTCGGCGCCAAGGTTGAACTGGTGGACTACGTCCGCTTCCAGCTCGGCGAAGGCATCGAAAAAGAAGAAACCGACTTCGCAGCCGAAGTGGCTGCTGCTGTCGGCGGCTAAGCGCTTCCTTCCCGAAGGCTAACAAGCGGCCGCCGGACCTCACGGTTCGGCGGCCGTTTTGTTTTTTCAGAGCTGATCAGCCGAACCAGCGCCGCCTGTTTTCCGAAAGTCGCAATTTGTAGGCGGTGGCGAAGATAACCAGCAGGCCAGCTGCGATCGTCGCGTAGGCTATCGACGGTGAGGCTTGTCCCCCTGCCGAGTAAATTGCGAACAGCGCCCACAGGAACACCAGCGCGTAGACCGGGTTTCCGCGACCTCGCCAGATGGCAAGGGAGGCGATCATCCCCCCGATCGCCACGATTGCCGCCCCGACTGCTGCTTCGGGCCAGGATCCGCCCACGCCGTAGGTTTGCAGGGCGGCGGAAACATTCACGATAGTAGCTGCGGTTAGCCAGGCGGCAAGAGCGCTGAGCGGAAGCATCACTATCCAGCGTTCCGCGACCGTGAATTCCCGGTCCAGGCGCACGAAGGTCCGGTAAATGACCAGCAGGCAAGAAAGCACACTTGCGATAATCAGGACGGACAGAGCGTCCAGCCTGTTCAATTGGGTGTAGAGCGCCCACAGGCCGTTGCCAAAAAAGGCTGCTGCCGCATACCAACCGATCTTCCCAAGCAAGGCGTTCGTTTTCTGGGACGGCAGTGCCTGGTAGATGGCGAACACGACCGAGCCGAAGTACAGCGGACCCCAAATGGCGAACGCCCAGCCAGCGGGCGTGATCAAGGTGCGTTCCGCATCGGAACGGCTTCCTATCGGCTCTCCCACGCCAAGGCTGGGCAGGAAGGTAGAGCCGATCTGAAGGGCAACGGCCACGATGATCGCAATTCGCTGCCAGGCGCTACGTTGCGATACAGGATTTTGTGATCGAATGGTCATCAACCGGTAACGGCAGGTCGGCGGGAGCGTTCCTTGACAGTCTTCCGGGGCTCGCCTTTCCCTTTGCGAGTCCGGCGCATCATGGCTAAGGACCCCCAAACCCCATAATCGAGAATATCCCGCATGACCCTCCCCAAGATGAACCGCGTCCTTCTGAAGCTTTCGGGCGAGGTGTTGATGGGGGACCAGCAGTTCGGGATCGATCCTGCCTTCGTGCTGGAGCTTGCCAAGGAAGTGAAGGCAGCCAAGGATACCGGCCTTGATATCTGCCTCGTCATCGGCGGCGGCAATATCTTCCGCGGCATGGCAGGTGCTGCGCAGGGCATGGACCGGGCGCAGGCCGACTACATGGGCATGCTGGCGACCGTGATGAATGCGCTCGCGATGCAGAGCGCGCTTGAACAGCTGGGCGTGCAGACCCGTGTGCAGAGCGCGGTGCAGATGGATCAGGTCTGTGAACCGGTCATCCGGCGCCGCGCAGAGCGCCATCTCGAAAAAGGTCGTATCGTGATCTTCGCCGCCGGCGTGGGCGCACCCTATTTCACTACCGATAGCGGTGCGGCACTACGCGCTGCAGAAATGAATTGCGACGCATTGCTCAAGGGCACGAGCGTCGATGGCATTTACGACAGCGATCCCAAGAAGAACCCCGACGCGACGCGTTACGAAACCGTGAGTTACGGCAAGGTTCTGGCAGATGATCTGAAGGTCATGGATGCCAGCGCAGTAGCGCTCTGTCGCGACAACGACATCCCGATCGTGGTCTTCTCGATCCGCGAGAAGGGCAATGTCGCCAAGGTCCTGTCGGGCAACGGCGTACAGACCGTCGTCACCGACCATACCGCATAAAAGAAACGAAGAGAGACGAGGAAGCCATCATGGCCAAATACGACAAAGCCGATATCGAACGCCGCATGCAGGGCGCTATCGACAGCCTGAAGGGCGATCTTTCGGGCCTGCGGACCGGCCGCGCGAACACGAGCCTTCTCGATCCTGTCGTGGTCGAAGTCTATGGCTCGATGATGCCGCTTAATCAGGTCGCGACCGTGTCCGCCCCGGAACCGCGCATGCTGAGCGTGCAGGTGTGGGACAAGGCGAACGTCACCGCGGTCGAGAAGGGAATTGCCAAGGCAAACCTCGGCCTCAATCCGATGATCGACGGGCAGAACGTTCGCCTGCCGATGCCCGACCTTACCGAAGAACGCCGCAAGGACCTCGCCAAGCTCGCGGGCCAGTATGCAGAGCAGTCCAAGATCGCTATCCGCAATGTTCGCCGCGACGGCATGGAAGCGCTCAAGGAAGACGAGAAGAAAAAGGAAATTTCCGAGGACGAGCGCAAGCGCTTCGAGGATGAGGTCCAGAAGCTGACCGACAAGTATGTGGGCGAAGCCGACAAGGCGGCCCAGGCCAAGGAAAAGGAAATCATGACGCAGTGAAGGCCGCAAGGTCCGCTGCCTCTCGGATGAGAACCTATGGCTGACAGCCACGACAAGATCGCGCGCCATGTCGCCATCATCATGGACGGCAACGGGCGTTGGGCGAAGCGCAAGCACCTGCCGCGGGTCATGGGCCACCGCAAAGGCGTCGAGGCCGTGCGCGAGCTCGTGCGCAGCCTCAAGAATACCGAAATCGAATGCCTGACGCTCTACGCCTTCAGCAGCGAGAACTGGAAGCGGCCCGAGGAAGAGGTCGACGACCTCATGAACCTGATGCGCAGGTTCATCAAATCGGACCTACCTGAGTTCATCGCGAATGACGTAAGGCTGAAGATTGTCGGCGACTGGCAGGCACTTGCACCCGACATCGTAGAAATGCTCGAGGATGCGCTCGACAAAACTGCGCACGGTTCACGGACCTTGGCGGTTGCACTAAACTACGGTGCCCACGCAGAAATTGCCCGGGCCGCGCGCAAGGCTGCCGAGGCAGGCGAAATCGATGAAGAGAGCATCGCCGCCAATCTCTTTACAGCAGACTTGCCGCCTCTCGACCTGCTGATCCGCACCAGCGGAGAGGTGCGTCTATCCAATTTTCTCTTGTGGCAGGCGGCCTATGCGGAAATGCTGTTCACGGATGTGTTATGGCCCGACTTCACTCCTGCGCACTTGATGGAGGCGCTGGACCAGTTTGCGGGACGGGAGAGACGATTTGGTGGACGGTGATCCAAAACCGAAGAAAAATGCGGACCTGCCAAAACGTCTGATTTCGGCTGCCGTCATGGTCGCCATCGCTGTTGCAGCATTGGTTGCCGGGGACCCATGGCTCGACTGGTTTATCGCGGCGGTGGTGCTCGCTACCTTCGTCGAGTTCATCCTGCTTGTCGTGAAGGCCACGACCAATGTGCCTTACCGGCTGGCTGCCATACTGGCTGGCGCGCTTTACATCGGGCTGGCCGGATTCGTCCTTACGCGGATGCCGCCCGGCCTCGTGGTCGGCATTGTCGGGACGGTAATCGCAATCGATACATTCGCGTACTTCTTCGGCCGTACGATCGGCGGGCCGAAGATCGCGCCTTCGATCAGTCCGTCGAAAACATGGGCCGGGCTGCTCGGCGGCGTCGTCGGAGCAAGCCTCTGGCTGGCCCTGTTCATCTATTTCTCGGCGCGCCAGATTAGCGGGCCTACCACAATGGGCTTCGACATGAACGAGCTAGGCACCATCGCCTTGATGGGACTCGCACTCGCGGTCGCTGCCCAGGCAGGCGATTTCCTTGAAAGCTGGCTCAAGCGCAAAGCCGGGGTCAAGGACAGCTCGCGCCTCATTCCGGGCCACGGCGGGGTTTTCGACCGGACAGACGGCATCATTCCCGTGGTGCTCATCGCCGGGTTCGTCCTCGGTTCCGCAGCATGACCAGGTCGATTTCGGTTCTCGGCGCTACCGGTTCGGTCGGCGCGTCGACTCTCGATCTCATCCGTCGCAATCGCGACGATTGGCGCGTCGTCGCTCTCACTGCCCATTCCAATGTCGCAGAGCTGGCGAAGCTGGCCCGGGAATTCGGTGCGGACATCGCGGTGATTGCGCAGGATAACCTTCTCGGCGCGCTGCAAGATGCACTGGCCGGTTCGGGGATCGAGGCTGCAGCGGGAAGAGCGGCCCTGTGCGAAGCTTCGGCGCGCCCGGCGGATATCGTGATGGCGGCAATCGTCGGCTGCGCGGGATTGGGTCCCGTGATGGCGGCCATCGAGCAGGGCACCACGGTCGCCTTGGCCAATAAGGAAGCGCTCGTTTCGGCAGGCGAGGTGATGACGGCCGCGGTCGAGAAACACGGCGCGACGCTGCTTCCCGTCGACAGCGAACACAATGCCATTTTCCAGTGCCTCCAGGGCGGCAAGCTGGCGGAGGTGCGCACCATCACCCTGACCGCCAGCGGCGGTCCGCTTCGCACATGGACCAACGCCCAGCTGGATGAAGCCACGCCCGCTCAGGCAATCGCTCACCCCAACTGGGACATGGGTGCCAAGATCAGTGTCGACAGCGCCACGATGTTCAACAAGGGCCTTGAACTGATCGAGGCGCATCACCTGTTCCCCGTCGGCCTCGACAAGATCAGGATCGTCGTACACCCGCAGAGTGTCATCCATTCGATGGTCGAATACCGCGATGGGTCGACGCTTGCGCAGCTTGGCCCGTCCGACATGCGCGTGCCGATTGCCTCGTGCCTCGCTTACCCTGCGCGCATGGACACGCCGATGGACGCTCTCGATCTTGCCGCCATCGGCGAACTTACCTTCCATGCGCCCGATGAAGAGCGCTTCCCCGCGACGCGCTTGGCGAGGGAGGCTGCCCAGGCGGGCGGCGCAGCGCCTGGCACTCTCAATGCGGCGAACGAAGTTGCGGTCGCTGCGTTTCTCGCAGGTAACATCCCGTTCAGCCGTATTGCGCTAATGGTGGAGCGCGTTCTTTCGGAAACAGAGCTTCCGCCTGCGCCGCAGACCCTCGAAGAGGTGCAGCGCGTTGACGAGGACGCGAGACGGCGCGCAAGCGCAATGCTGGAGACTTGCTGAGTTGGACGGTTCGATACCTTTCTGGATGTACATCATCGGCTTCCCGCTGTTGCTGGGGCCGCTGGTGACGCTGCACGAACTCGGACACTATCTCGTGGGCCGCTGGTTCGGCGTCCACGCAGAGGCTTTTGCCGTGGGTTTCGGCAAGGAAATCGCGGGCTTCACCGACAAACGCGGCACTCGCTGGAAACTATGCGCGCTGCCGCTTGGCGGATACGTCCAGTTCAAGGGCGACATGAATCCCGCCAGCGTGCCGGACAAGGAAGCGATCGCTAACGCTTCCGCCGAAGAGCGCGAGGGCACTTTCCATCATGCCAGCCTGTGGAAGCGTTCGCTGATCGTCTTTGCCGGGCCGGCCATGAACATCATCGTGACCTTGGCGATTTTCACGAGCTTTTTCATGATCTTCGGCAAACCGGTCTCGCCGGATCCGGCGATGGAGACGACGATCACCGCCTTCGCCGAAGACTCAGCTGCTGAAGAAGCCGGACTGGAGATCGGCGATCGTATCGTGAGGGTGGATGGGAAGGAGGTCGCCAGCTTCTTCGACCTGCGCGAAGCGATCATCATGTATCCGGGGCGCACGCTGGATATCGAGGTCATCCGTGACGGAGATGTGCGGAACTTCGACGTCGTCCCGCGCACGATCAAGGCGGAGGACAGGTTCGGCAACGTCTCGACCATCGGACAGATCGGTATCCCGCCTGCCGTTACCGAGCGCCAGTTCGAAGGTGTGGGGCCTGGAGAGGCGGTCAATCTGAGCTTTGTCCAGACCGGCAAGCTGGTCGACATGATGGTGACCGGGATCAAGCAAATCGTGGTTGGCGAACGCTCTGTAAAAGAGCTCGGCGGGCCGGTGACGATCGGCAAGTTTGCAGGCGAACAGCTGAGCCTCGGCGCGCTGGCATTTTTCAACCTGGCAGCGCTGATCTCGCTTAACTTGGCATTCATCAACCTCCTGCCAATCCCGGCTCTCGACGGCGGGCACCTGGCTTTTTACGCGGCGGAAGCGATCCGTCGGAAACCGCTGGGCCCCCGTAGTACGGAGGTGGCCTACCGGGCCGGTGTGGCACTTGTGCTTGCGCTGATGATTTTCGTCACCTTCATAGATATCGCCAAACTCCCGTTCTTCGGGAATTAGGCGGGGAAAGGGCCGGGTGAAGGCGCGTCTGCGGCGTCACACGGCTTGATCGCGCGGCGCGCATGGGGCAGGGGGCCTTCAGGCGCTCCGCAAGGCGTCTTTTGTACTTTTGAGGACGGGAACTCCCTTGTCGATGACTGATTTTGCGAACGCCGCGAGCGAGACGAAACCATTTGGCACGCGGCTCGTCGCCGGACTGATGGCCGGTTCGGTGCTGGCGGGCATGCCCGCAGTAGCCCTGGCGCAGGATGCCGAAGAGGCCCAGGCAGCACAGACGGTAGAGCCGGTAGTCCAGCAGGATATCGTGCGTTCGATCGCCGTGGCAGGTGCCCAGCGCCTCGAGCCGCAGACGATTCTCTCCTACATCCGCTTGCGTCCGGGTGAGGAATACACCCAGGCAGTGGGCGACCAGGTCCTCAAGGACCTCTACGCGACCGAACTTTTCTCGAATGTCAGCGTGACCAACAATGCCGGTAACGTCGTCATCACGGTGACGGAAAACCCGGTTATCAACCGCATCATCCTGGAAGGGAATGCGCGGATCAAGAATGACAAGATCATTCCGGAAATCCGCCTCGCGCCGCGCCAGATCTTCACGCGTTCCAAGGTGCGTGCCGACGTTGCCCGCATTATCGAACTTTACAAGCGGCAGGGCCGCTTTGCCGCCACGGTAGAGCCGCAGCTCGTCCAGCTGAGCCAGAACCGCGTGGATATCGTCTTCGAGATCGAAGAAGGTCCCAAGTCGAAGATCCGCCAGATCAACATCATCGGCAACGAGGCCTTCTCGGACAGCGATCTGCGCGGCGAGATGGTGACCAAGCAATCGCGCCTCTGGACCTTCTTCAGCTCCAACACGAGCTACGACCCCGATCGCCTGGCGTTCGACCAGCAGCAGCTGCGCACCTTCTACCTCACTCAGGGCTACGCCGACTTCCGCGTCGTTTCCGCGGTTGCAGAGCTGACGCCCGACAAGGAAGATTTCATCATCACCTTCGTCGTCGAAGAGGGTGAGCGCTATAAGTTCGGGGACGTCAGCGTCGAAAGCGAACTGCGCGACTTCGACAGCGAAGCCATGACGGCTCGCCTGCCCATGCAGTCCGGCGACTGGTACGATGCCGAACGGGTCGAAGACACGGTCGAGCAGATGACCGAGCTGGCCGGCACCTTCGGCTATGCCTTTGCCGAAGTGGCGCCCCAGTTCACCAGGAACCCCGAAACCTTGACGATGGACGTCAACTTCGTCCTTCGCGAAGCTGACCGCACCTATGTCGAGCGTATCGACGTCAACGGCAACACGCTCACCCAGGACAAGGTGGTTCGCCGCGAATTCCGTGTCGCAGAAGGTGACGCGTTCAACTCGCTCGCCATCCGTCGCTCCGAAGCCCGCATCAAGTCGCTCGGCTACTTCCAGGAAAACTTCGAGATCACGCAGGTCGAAGGCAGCGCGCCCGACCGTATCGTGCTCGAAGCCAACATCGAAGAACAGCCGACTGGTGAACTCCAGCTTTCGGCCGGTTTCTCCTCCATCCAGAGCTTCATTCTTTCCGGCTCGATCCGCCAGCGCAACTTCCGCGGTCGCGGCCAGACGGTCGGCCTGAGCGTCAATTACTCCCGCTTCTCGAAGTCGGCCCAGATCAGCTTCTCCGAACCTTATGTGTTCGACCGGAATATCTCGATGGGCGCGGACATCTATCACCGCGAGTACGACAACGACTTCTTCGCCACCGATTTCAACCGCTACAAGCAGGCGCAGACCGGTTTCACCATGCGCGCCGGTGTTCCCCTTTCGGAATACATGTCGCTGATCGGCAGCTACACTTTCCAGTACGAAGACGTGTCGATCGGTGATGGCTTCTTCGAAGACACCGATGGCGATGGGGTCGCTGAATGTCTCCAGTCGCGCTTCATCTGTGAGGCCGTCGGCGAACGTACGGTTTCGATCCTCGGCACGACGCTGAATTACAACTCCCTCGATAGCCGGGTGCGCCCGACGCGAGGCGAGACAATCAGCGTGACCGGCGAATTTGCCGGCCTCGGCGGCAACGTGAAATACCTGCGGATGCGTTCGCAGATGGGCAAGTGGTTCAACCTCGGCAGCGGCCTGATCTTCTCGGTGAACGCCGAAGGTGGCTGGATTCGCGCCCTGAGCGAGAACGACACGCCGGGCTTCGACGACGTGCGCCTGACGGACCGCTTCTTCCTCGGCGAACCGCAGTTCCGCGGCTTCGATATCCGCGGTGTGGGACCTCGCGTGGTGCGTTTGCGCTACCTCGATGACGATGGCGATCCGACCACGGATCGTGTCCTTGAGACCATCGACCAGTTCCGCGAAACCAAGAATCGCGCTTTCGACGATGCGCTGGGCGGCAGGGCCTATTACCTCGCCCGTGCAGAACTCGAGATCCCGTTGGGCTCCGGTGCACGTGAAATGGGCATCCGCCCCTCGCTCTGGCTCGATGTGGGCTCGCTTTTCGCGATCGACCGTCCGCAGCTCGATGATTTCCCGAACAGCTTCCAGTCGCGCTCGGGCGGCATGCCGGTTTACTTCGGCCCGCTCTACGATGCCGACGGTAACCCGCAGCTCGACACTGACGGCAATCCTGTCTCCGGCAGCACATTCGATGCCGTGGACGCGGATGGAAACGCAAACACCCCGGTCCTCGACCCGAACGGCTTCTATCGCGAAGTCCTGTTCGGCGACAGCATCAGCCCGCGTATTACGGCGGGCATCGGTATCAACTGGAACTCGCCCTTCGGCCCGTTCAGGATCGATCTATCCCAGACGATTAAGAAGCAAGAGGGTGACGATACCAAGACCATTTCCTTCAATGTAGGAACGCAATTCTAATGAAACTGATTACCAAGTCTCTCGCAGCTGCGAGCCTCGCAACCGCTGCCATGGCGGCCACTTCGGCTGCCGCGCAGGTGAACGGCAACATCGGGATCGTCAGCGTCCCCGCTGCCGTCGCACAGGCTACCGCACGCACGACTGCCTACCAGCAGATCTCGACGACCTATGCCTCGCAGATTACGCAGATCCAGCAGAAGCAGCAGCAGATGCAGACGCTCCTGCAGCAGCTGGACACCAACAGCGACGGCCAGCTCGATCAGGCCGAGCAGCAGGCGGCGCAGAGCGCTCCGCAGGCTCAGCAGCTCCAGACGCTGGAAAACGAAACTGCACAGCTTTCGAACCAGATCGACGGTGCACGTATCTACGCGATCGAACAGATCCTGCTCCAGTATAACGCTGCGCTCCAGACCGTGGTTCAGCAGGATAACCTCCAGCTGATCCTTTCGCCCGATGCGGTTCAGTATTCCGCCCCGGCAGCGAACGTGACCCAGAAGGTCGTCGCAGCGCTCAATACGCGCGTGCCGTCGGTCCAGATCACCCCTCCGCAGGGCTGGCAGCCGGCGCAGCAGTCGGTCGCGATCTACCAGCAGATCCAGCAGATCCTGATGGTTGCCGCAGCCCGCCAGCAGCAGGCAGCCGCACAGCAGCAGACGCAGCAGCCGGCTGCAACCGGCCGCTAAGAACAGCATAGGGAGCAGGGGAATGAGCGATACCGGTTTCGACGTCGTCGAGGTGCTGAAGCGCCTGCCGCACCGCTATCCCCTGCTGCTTGTTGACCGGGTGAAAGAACTCGTCATCGACGAGCGTATTCACGCGGTGAAAGCGGTCAGTTTCAACGAAGACTTCTTCCAAGGACACTTCCCGGGCTCGCCGATCATGCCGGGCGTCCTCCAGATTGAGGCCCTGGCCCAGGCGGCTGGCGTACTCGCTGTCGAAAGCCTCGGGCTCGCAGGCTCGGGTAAGCTGGTGTATTTCATGGCGATCGAGAATGCGAAGTTCCGCGCGCCTGTGACACCTGGCGTCTTGCTCGATCTCGAGGCCGAATTCGTCCAGAAACGCGCCCGCGTCTGCAAATTCGCCGGCAAAGCCAGTGTCGAAGGCAAGGTCACCTGCGAAGTCAGCTTCACCGCAATGATCGCCGACGCACCCGAATAGGCTTGCAAATCTCTGCGCGCGGCGCTAACCGCGCGCCTTCTCCAAACACAGCTGGACCGGTCGGAACCGCTCCGAAGCTAGAAGGACGTTTATCATGAAGGCCGAAGGTCACCCCGATTACCACATGATCACGGTCAAGATGACCGATGGCACCGAATTCCAGACGCGCTCCACCTGGGGCAGCGAAGGCGAAACCCTGACGCTGGAAATCGACCCGACGAGCCACCCGGCATGGACCGGCGGCAAGCAGCAGCTTCAGGAAGGCGGCCGCGTCGCAGCCTTCAACAAGCGCTTCGGCGGCATCAGCCTCAAGAAGTAAGCTTTCGGGCATTACCGAATTCAAAGGGCGGTCCTGCGGGGCCGCCCTTTTTCGTTTCGGTCAGGCAGCACATTCGATGCAGCGCGTGGCGATCGGGCGCGCCTGCAGGCGGGCTTCGGCGATCGGCTTGCCGCAATTGGCGCAAGTGCCATAGGTGCCGTTTTCTATCCTCAGCAGTGCATTGCGCACCTGTCCGATTTCCGCGCGCAATACGTCGTCGACCCCTTCCAGAGCCTCGTCGTCGGCAAGGTCGATTGCCTGTTCGCCGAAATCGGCATCCAAGGGGTGCCGCAGATCATCCTCGATCACCTCTGCACGGTCGAGCAGATCGGCAAGGCGCCGTTCGAGCTGTTGTTTGAGGCCGCTGTAGTCGGTCATCGCGATTTCTCCCTTCGTCTCAGGGAGAATTAGCAATGGGCGGATTGCCCGTAATTGATACGGATCAATCTTCGTAGCGTTCGAAACGCATCACGCCGATGTAATTGTAGTCGCCGCTATCGGCCGGGTGGTTCTGTCCGTCGAAGACCTCGATCTCCGGCAGGTCGTAGATTGTCATGCCGTCGATGCAGGCAAGATTGAGACCGTAGTGATCGGGTTCCGATCGCAACTGGTGGAAGGGGTGGATACCGCATTTCGAGCAAAAGCGATGCTGCGCTTGCCCGCTTCCGAAAGTGTACAGGGTGAGGGCGTCCTCGCCGGCCGTGATCGTGCAATCGGCCATCGGCACGTCGACCATGACCACGCCCTTCATCGCACAGATCGTACAATTGCAGCGCCTGATTACCGGCGCGTTGGGCATGGTGAAGCGAAACCTCACCGTTCCGCAGTGGCAGCCGCCTTCGTGGATCTTTCCGCCTTCGATCATCCTACCAACCCCACGGCTTTTCGCGATACCATTTCGTTATGACGTATTTGACGCCGCGGCGCACTTTCATGCCATGATGGATCGTATTCGGGTTTTCCGAGCCATCGGGACGCATGTTGTTCCAGCACACCAGCTTGCCGGTTTCTGGTTGGAAGTTCTTCTTGATCGCCTTGAACCGCGTTGCGCCACCGGCTTCGACATCGTTGAGGTAGACCATGAAAGTCCAGGTGCGCTGGCCTGCGACGGAACAATATTTGTCCCAATCCTGTCCGTCGCGGTTGAAGTAGTCGCAGTGCGGTTTGAACTCCTGGCCCACATCGTAGCGCTGGCCTTGCAGCGGTTCGCCGTGGGTCGGATCGATACCGTTCAGAGCGCTGAACAACGCCTCCATCTCGCGAACCGCAGGTTCTTCCGGCTCGAGGTCGCAGGTCTCGCTGGTGCGGAAATATCGATCGTCCCCCGCATCTGCGAGAGTGGAAGGACGGCGATCCTTCTCGATCAGTTCGATCAGCGTTTCGCACAGGGAAGGGCTGACGAAATTTTTCAGCTGGAACAGCTCTAGCCTGTCCGAAGGAACACGTTGCACGCCCGGACGGGCTAACAGTGTTTCGGCAGAAGATTCGCCCGGTCCGATCATCGGCTCGCACGATAGTCGCGGGTGCAGCCGCTGCAAGGGGTCGTAAGATAGTTGCGTGCCAGACCCCGCACACGCTTTTTTCCCTTCCCATCGGGCGCACATTGTGCAACAGGCACGCGCCGTTGCGGAAGGCGGGTTGACGCCCGCTCGCCCGCGATTATGTGCCGCCTACCCGGCTGCGTTCCGGGGGCGTGTGGCGATCGTAGCTCAGTTGGTTAGAGCGCCGGTTTGTGGTACCGGAGGTCGCGGGTTCGAACCCCGTCGATCGCCCCATTTTCTCCCCTTCGCGCAGCATGTTGAACTCCTTGCAAGGGGCATAGCGATGACGGCTTTCTGGACCGAAACGGACTTTGACGATCACGAGCTCGTGCAGCTCGTTCGCGACCGGAAGAGCGGCCTGACTGCGATTATCGCGCTTCATTCCACGCATCTGGGCCCCGGCGCCGGTGGCACGCGCTTCTGGCACTATGCGGAGCCGGAGGCAGCCATGCGCGATGCCCTGCGCCTTTCACGCGGGATGAGTTACAAGAACGCCATGGCCGGCCTGCCGATGGGCGGCGGCAAGGCCGTCATCCTGGCGGATAGCGACAAGACCAAGACCCCCGAAATGCTCGCTGCCTTTGCAGACGCGGTCGACGCGCTTGGCGGCCAGTATGTGACTGCCGAAGACGTGGGTATCTCCGAAGCCGACATGGCAGCGGTAGCTCAGCGCACGCAGTACGTATCCGGACTGCCGGTCGAGGGCGAGGACGCTGCCGGTGGCGACCCCGGCCCGTTCACCGCGCTCGGCATTTTCCTCGGCATCAAGGCCGCTGTGAAGCACAAGCTTGGCAAGGATAGCATGGACGGTGTGCACGTCGCCCTCCAGGGGGTCGGCAGTGTCGGTGGCAGCGTTGCGAGGCTGCTGGCCAAGGAAGGCGCGAAGCTCACCCTTTCGGATATCAGCGAAGATCGCTGCCGTGCGCTGGCAACCGAACTCGATGCCGAATGCGTGGCAAGCGACGCGATCATGTCGGTCCCGTGCGACGTATTCAGCCCGAATGCGCTTGGCGCGATCCTCGATGACGAGGGTATCGGCCGACTCGATTGCAAGATCGTGGCGGGCGGCGCGAACAACCAGTTGAAACGGCCGGAGCATGGCCCGATGCTGGCGAAGCGTGGCATCCTCTATGCACCCGATTACGTCATCAACGCGGGCGGAATCATCTCCGTCACTCTCGAGTACCTGTGCCGCCAGGACGAAGCGCCGTGCGACATCAACGAGGTGCGCAAGCGTATCGCCCTCATTCCCGGGCGGCTGGAAGAAATCTGGCAGGAAAGCGACAAGACCGGCGAATCGCCCGATCAGGTTGCCGACCGCTTGGCGCAGGCCCTCATCGGGCGCGGATAGGCGCGATCTTCACTTGCGGGTCAGGCCTGCGCCTGTAAAAGCGCGGGCGACGGCTTTCGATCATGCACGGCTTCGCCAATCCCAAACGGTTCCTTTCCCTTGCGCAGTGGCTGACGCCGCTGTTGCTCGTGAGTGGCCTCATCGCGACGGCAGTCGCGTTGTTCTGGGGCGTCACCTCGGTTCCCCCTGATCGCCTGATGGGAGAGACCGTCCGCATTCTCTTCATCCACGTTCCAACAGCATGGCTTGGCATGGGCGGGTGGAGCGCGATTGCGATTTCCAGCCTCGTGTTTCTGGTATGGCGCCATCCGCTGGCCGCCATCGCCGCGCGAGCGGCAGCAGTACCTGGCCTCGTGTTCACTATTATCTGTCTCGCGACCGGCTCTATCTGGGGGCGGCCGACCTGGGGCACGTGGTGGGTGTGGGACGGACGATTGACCAGCATGCTTGTGCTGGCGTTCCTGTATCTCGCTTACATCGCGTTGGCGCAGGCTGCCGAACGCGAGGGCGTATCCGCGCGCATTCCGGCGATTTTCGGTCTGCTTGGCGCGGTCAACATCCCGATCATCAATCGCAGCGTCGTGTGGTGGAATTCGCTCCACCAGCCGCCCAGCATCACTATGGGCAAAAGCGCGATCGACGCGGTTTTCCTGCAGCCGCTGTTTCTGGCGGTACTCGGCTTCTCGCTGATTTTCGGCGGGGTAGTGCTTGCACGGATGCGTGCTCTTCTTGCCGACATACAGGCGGAAGCCCGCTTGCGGCGGCGCGCGCTGGAGGCGGACTGAAATGCGTGAAGCTCTCGACCAGTGGGATTTCGTGCTGGCGGCATATGTCGTGGCGGTCATCGGGACGCTGGGCATGATTGCCTGGAGCTGGATTGCGATGAAGCGCGCGGAAAGGCGCCGCGAGAACGTGCGTTCCGCCACGAGGAAAGCGCGATGAAGGCGAAACACCAAAGGCTGATCCTCATCGTCCTCGCCCTGATCGCTCTGATCGGCGCCGGACTGTTGGCAAGCTATGCCCTGCGCAACCAGGCCAGCTACTTCTACCTGCCCGAGCAAATGGCGGAAAATCCCCCCGAGCCCGGACAGGCCGTGCGTCTTGGCGGGATGGTCGAACCCGGTTCACTGGAAAAGCAGGCCGACGGCATCACCGTCACCTTTGCCGTAACCGGTCGCGAAAACTCCCGCATTCCCGTGCGGTTTGCCGGCATCCTTCCTGACCTCTTCGTCGAAGGGTCGGGCGTGGTGGCCGAGGGCCGCCTCGATGCAAGCGGAACCTTTGTCGCGGACAACCTGCTCGCCAAGCACGACGAGAATTACGTGCCGCGCGAACTGGAAGGCATGAGCGAACACCAGGCAGCCGAGATGGCCGAAGAGACCACGGTGGGCCTCGAATGATCGCAGAACTCGGTCATGCCGCGCTGTGGATGGCGGCGGCTTTGGCCGTCCTGCAACTGGTGGCAGGCGCACTCGGTATCCGTGATGGAGAAGACGAGGGCATCGCAATTCTCTCGCGTCCCGCTGCGATCCTTCAGGGAGGACTTGCTGCATTCGCCTTTGCGGCTTTGCTCTGGGTGTTTGCGATAACGGATCTTTCGGTCAAACTGGTGGCCGCAAATTCCCACTCGATGAAGCCGATGATCTTCAAGCTCTCTGGCGCATGGGGGAACCACGAAGGCTCCATGCTCCTGTGGGTTACGGTCATGGCGCTGGCCGGCGCATTGATTGCCGCGGTCGAACGACGCCTTCCGGAACGCACCATGCAGGCGACATTGGCGGCACAAGGCTTTGTCGCGCTGGGTTTCTATGCTTTCCTGTTGCTCAGCTCGAACCCGTTCGAGCGTCTGCCGATCCCTGCGGCTGAAGGGCAGGGGCTCAATCCGCTGCTGCAGGATATCGGTCTCGCCTTCCATCCGCCGACGCTCTATTTCGGCTATGTCGGACTGTCGGTAGCTTTCAGTTTCGCCGTCGGCGCCATGCTGACCCGATCCGTCACGCCCGATTTCGCTCGTGCCATGCGTCCTTGGGTGCTCGGCGCCTGGGTTCTCCTGACGCTTGGTATTACGGCCGGTAGCTATTGGGCCTATTACGAGCTCGGCTGGGGCGGCTGGTGGTTCTGGGACCCGGTCGAGAATGCGTCCCTAATGCCCTGGCTGGCAGCGACCGCGCTGCTCCATTCCGTCAGTGTCCTTGCGAGCCGCGATGCCTTGCGGGTCTGGACCATCATGCTGGGCGTGATCGCCTTCTCCATGAGCATGCTCGGGACTTTCCTGGTGCGCTCGGGCGTCCTGACCAGTGTGCACGCCTTCGCCGTCGATCCCGAACGTGGCAGCTTCATCCTGGCATTGCTCGCGATCTACATTGGGGGCGCTCTCCTCCTCTTCGCGCTGCGTGCCAACTCGATCAGCGAAGGGGAACGCTTTAGCGTGGCCAGTCGCGAGGGCGCGCTGGTTTTCAACAATGTCATGCTGAGCGCGATCCTTGCAGTGGTCCTTCTGGGGACGCTCTATCCGTTGCTGACCGAGGCCTTCGATGTGCGCGTGTCTGTCGGCCCGCCATATTTCAATCCGGTATCGGCGATATTCGCCCTGCCGATGCTGGCGGTCATGGCCGTGGGCCCGCTGCTGCGGTGGCGGCGCGACAGCTTCGGGCGCATTTCCAAGGAACTCGCGCTTATCGCCGCGATCATCGTCGCGGGGCTGATTTTCTTTGCTTTGTTCGAGGGCGTTGCGATCCTTCCGCTCTTGGGACTGGCGCTGGCAATCGCACTGGGCGTGGCAAGCTTCCTTCCACTGAGGGGACGCAACCTCCGACGCCTCCCGGTCTCGGTCTGGGGCATGGTGATGGCCCATTTCGGCATAGCCGTCGCCCTCTTCGGAATGGCCAGCGAAAGTGCGTTTTCAAGCGAGAAACTGGCAGCCCTGGAAGTCGGGCAGTCTACCCAGGTCGGACCTTGGGAAGTGACGCTGGATGGTATCGAACCGGTTGCCGGACCCAACTGGACCGCGATCGAAGGCCGGATGCTTGCCAGCTACAAGGGCGGTGAACCCAGCGAGATTGCGCCCCAGTCCCGCAATTTCTGGGCTCCGCCGCAACAGACCACGGAAAGCGTCCTACTCACTCGTTGGAATGGCCAGCTTTACGCTGTGATGGGTAGCGAGGCCGACGATGGCAGGTGGCAATTGCGCCTGTGGTGGAAGCCTTTCGTGACGCTGATCTGGTACGGCGGAGTGCTGATGGCGCTGGGCGGGGTGCTCGCGATCATCGGCCGCGTCCGCCGCGATCTGAAGCGCCGCTCGATCCGCCGGAAGATCGAGGTGCGCCGCGCCGATATGGAGGAATTGCGATGAACTGGCGTGTCTGGCTGCCTCTGATGCTCTTCGCGCTCTTCCTCGGCGTCGCGGCCTATCAGCTGACGCAGCCGAAGGACGACGTCGTCGCGAGCGGCATGATCGGACAGGAACTGCCCTATTTCGAACTGCCGCCTGCGCATTCCGAAAACCCCGGCGTCACCACGGCAGGCCTCAGGGACGGGAAGCCGCGTCTTCTCAATATCTGGGCGAGCTGGTGCCTGCCCTGTATCGCCGAGGCCCCGCAGCTTGAGGCCTTGAAGGAACAGGGCGCCGAGATCGTCGGCATCGCGATCCGTGATGATCCCGAAGACGTGGCGCAGTTCCTTGCGCGACACGGCAACCCCTATACCCGCATCGGGCGTGACGACCTTTCGGAAGTGCAGCTGGCTATCGGCTCTTCCGGTGTGCCCGAAACCTTCGTCATCGATGGCAACGGGGTGATCACTTACCAGCACATCGGCGACATCCGTGCGGATGACGTGCCCGTCCTGCTCGAGAAGCTGCGGGAAGCCGGCGCGTGAGACTGCTTGCGGCAATTCTCATGGCGGTAGTCGCCGTCCCGACGCTGGCGCAGGGCAGCGCGCCGCCTGCCCCTTACGCTTATCGCCAGTTGGACGATCCCGCGCAGGAAGCTGCGGCGCAGGAGTTGATGGAAACACTGCGCTGCCTGAAATGCCAGTCGCAATCGATCGCGGACAGCGACGCGCCGATGGCCGGCGACATGCGGCACCAGGTCCGCATACGGATCGCGGCCGGCGAGCAGCCGGAAGAAGTCCGCGCCTGGCTCATGCAACGCTATGGCGACTATGTCAGCTATGCCCCCGTGGTGAGTGCACGGACATGGCCGCTGTTCGTTCTGCCGATAGTCTTCCTCCTCGCCATTGCTGCGATATTGTGGCGCCGATTCGGTAAGGGCAAGGCATGACCTGGTTGCCGATCATCCTCCTCGCGCTTGTTGCTTTCGTGGCCGCCGTCGCTTTCCTGCGCCTGCCGCGCAGCTTGTGGACATTGCTCGGGGCGACGCTGATTTTCGGCCTGGCGGGCTACGCCATGCAGGGTTCGCCCGGTCAGGGTAGCGCTCCCAAGGCTGCGGTTGGTTCAGAGGCACAGAGCGGCGAACTCCTGGTCTCTGCCCGCCGCGAATTCTTCGGCGAGGGCCAATTGCCCAGCCGCTGGATCGTGACCGGGGACGGTTTCGCCCGCCGCGGAGACTATGCGCAGGCCACCGGTCTTTATGCGAATGCGATCAGTGAAAACCCTTCAGATACAGAGGCTTGGCTGGCAACGGGCATTGCGCTGGTCGAACATGCGGAAGGCAATCTGACGCCTGCGGCGATCTACGCATTCGAACGCGCTGCCAAGCTGCAACCGGAGAACGGCGGAGCGCGCTATTTCCTCGGCCTTTCCTGGCTTCGCGGCGGCGAGCCTGCCCGGACACGCGAACTTTGGCTGGAGGCGCTGGAAGCAGCGCCCGAGGATGCCGAGTGGCGCGAAGACTTTGAGATGAGGCTCGCTCGCCTCGACGCGCTGCTCGAAATGGCGGCGAGGCCTGCCGATCCCGATCGGTAACACCTTTGTCTGGGCCATTGCGAGCGTCGCGGGGCGGTGCTAAGCGCCGCGACCTTGCGAAGGACACAGACACTTCGCGGATAGGCGAATGACATTATGCGGCCGGAAACCCACCTTTGAGCACCGATAACACAACTCCAGTCGATACGGCTGCGGTCGATGGTGCGCGTCGTGAAGGCCCCGGCCAGGCGCATGGCCACGGCCACGGTGCTTCGAAGACCGCGCTGGCGGTCGGCGCTATAGGTATCGTCTTCGGCGATATCGGCACGAGCCCGCTTTACGCATTCCGCGAAACCTTCACCGGTGCTGCGAATATCGCCATCGACCGGATGCACGTCCTGGGCGTCGTCAGCCTGATTTTCTGGTCGATGCTGATCGTCGTGGCGATCCAGTATGTCACCATTCTCATGCGTGCGGACAACAAGGGGCAGGGCGGCAGCCTCGCTCTTGTTGCGCTGCTCAGCCGCCATATCGGCAAGTCGCGATGGGGCTGGCTGGTAGTCCTGCTGGGGGTATTCGCGACGTCGCTTTTCTATGGCGACTCTATGATTACCCCGGCGATTTCCGTCCTGTCCGCAGTCGAGGGCCTGACGGTGGTCGATCACCGGCTGGACCCGCTGGTCATACCGATCGCCCTTGTCCTTCTGGTCTGCCTGTTCCTGTTGCAAAGCCGCGGGACTGCGAAGGTGGGGGCGCTCTTCGCGCCGGTCATGATCGTCTATTTCGTGACCATTGCCGGACTGGGATTAAACCAGATCTGGCAGAATCCCGACATCCTGTGGGCCTTGAACCCCTATTACGCCTTCATGTTCTTCGTCACCGACGGCGTCGTGGCATTCCTCGCGCTGGGCGCGGTCGTGCTCGCGGTAACCGGTTCCGAAGCTCTTTATTCCGACATGGGGCACTTCGGCCGCGGACCGATGCGCCTGAGCTGGTTCGGCTTCGTGATGCCGTGCCTGTTGCTGAACTATTTCGGGCAGGGCGCGATGATTGCGGGGCTCCCGCCGGAGCAGGCGGCCATTGCCGCGGCGAACCCCTTCTTCCTGCTGGCGAGCGAGGAATATCGCCTGCCGCTGGTTATCCTCGCCACCATGGCGACGTTCATCGCCAGCCAGGCGGTTATCTCCGGCGCGTTCTCGATTACCCACCAGGCCATGCAGCTGGGCTTCATGCCGCGCATGTCGATCCGCCACACCAGCGAGACCGAGGCAGGCCAGATCTACATCCCGGTTATCAACTGGGCGCTGATGGTGGCGGTCATCATCCTCGTTCTTACCTTCCAGAACTCGTCCAACCTCGCCAGCGCCTACGGGATTGCGGTGACCGGTGCGGTGACCATCGACACGCTGCTTATGGGCGTGCTGTTCGTCGGGGTGTGGAAATGGAAGTGGTGGTACGCTCTGCCCGTGGTGACTTTCTTCCTGATCGTCGACGGCGCCTATTTCGCGGCCAATCTCGTCAAGATCCCGGATGGCGGCTGGTTCCCGCTGGTCGTCGGCCTTGTGGCGTTCACGCTGCTCACCACCTGGGCGCGCGGACGCAAGCTGATGCGCGAACGGATGAGCGAGACGGCGCTTCCCATCGAAATCTTCGCCAAGAGCGCCAAGAACAGTGCCACCCGCGTGCCCGGTACGGCGATCTTCATGGCCAGCCAGACGGCTGGCGTTCCCTCCGCGCTGCTGCACAACATCAAGCACAACAAGGTGCTGCACGAGCGGGTGGTGATCCTGACCGTGCTGATCGACGACACCCCCTATGTCGACGCCAGCGAACGTTGCGAGATGGTCGATCTGGGCGACGGTTTCTACCGTGCCGTTCTGCACTACGGCTTCATGCAGGAAACCGACGTGCCGCAGGGCTTGAAGGAAATGGGCCGGTGCGGCGGCGAGTTCGACATGATGCACACAAGCTTCTTCCTGTCGCGCCAGACGCTCTTGCCCAGCGAGAAACCGGGCATGCCGATCTGGCGCGAGAAGATCTTCGCCTGGATGCTGAGGAATGCGGCGACCGCGATGGACTTTTTCAGGCTGCCGACCAACCGCGTGGTCGAGCTTGGCAGCCAGGTCGAGATTTGACGCTGACGTAAGAGGTCGGGGTGACAAAGGCGACACTCTGTCAACTTCCGGATTTGGCTTTATTACACTGAATTGGAAGCGAAATTCTCGCGCCCGACAGGGTGACAGGTCGCTGCGTCGCTACTTCTGGATCGGTCGGTAATGCCATTGGGCATCTCTGCCGCAGGGCGCCCGCAGTAGGAAAGCGTTTCCCCGATCACCCAGTCGGCGGTTCGTCCTGCATGACCTCGTCGGCATCCTCGAACGAGAGGCCGTGGCGCAGCAGCATGGGTAGCTGCGTGAAGGTGAACAGGAAGGTCAGCGGCAGGAAGACCCACAGCTTCGCCCAGAGCCAGCCTTCGAAGCTCATCGTGCGCACCAGCACCTCGTTGAGGCCTGCCAGCGCGAAGAAGAAGAAACCCCAATTGCGCGACAGCTTGAGCCAGCCCTCATGGGTGACGCCCTCGAAGGCGGCTTCGAGCAGGACCTGAAGCCACGCCCGGTTACGCAGCCAGCCGATTATCAGGACCACGCCGAACAGCAGGTAGATCGCCGTCGGCTTGAACTGGATGAAGCGCTCGTCCTGCAGCCAGATCGTCAATGCGCCGAAGCCCACAATCAGCGTCGTCGACAGGATCAGCATCGGGCTGACCTTGCCGAACTTCCATTTGCTGAAGGCGAGGGCGACCACGGCGGCGACCATGAAGGCGATCGTGCCGTATATCACTGCCGCAATCTCGCCGAATGTCGAGGTCTCGGGCGGTTCGTAGAGCTTGTAGACACCGAGGAAGACCAGCAGCGGGCCGTAATCGACCAGCGTATGCAGCCAGCCGGTTTTCTGTTTGGGTTTCGCTTCGCTCATCAGGCAATTCCCGCAATGACGCGCGCCACGAGGTCGGGATCGAAGGGGCGCAAATCGTCGATCTTTTCGCCGACGCCAATGGCGTGGATCGGCAGGCCGTATTGTTCCGCCGCCTGCACCAGCACGCCGCCGCGCGCGGTTCCGTCGAGCTTCGTCATGACGAGACCGGTGACGCCTGCCACTTCCTTGAAGACGTCGATCTGGGACAGTGCGTTCTGGCCGTTGGTGGCATCGAGCACCAGCACCACGTCATGCGGCGCTTCGGGGTTGAGACGGCCGAGGACTTTGCGGATCTTGGCCAGCTCGTCCATCAGCTCGCGCTTGTTCTGCAGGCGACCGGCGGTATCGACGATCAGCACATCGGTGCCGATCTCGGTGCCCTTCTTGACCGCGTCGAACACGATCGAGGCGGGGTCGCCGCCTTCCGGGCCGCGCACTATGGGTACGCCCACGCGGTCAGCCCAGGTCTGGAGCTGGCCGATGGCGGCCGCGCGGAACGTATCTCCGGCGGCGAGCATGACGTTGTAATCGTCCTCGACGAAAAGGTGCGCGAGCTTGGCGATGGTGGTCGTCTTGCCACTGCCGTTCACCCCGATCACGAGCAGGACCTGCGGACGCGGGAAGGCCGTGATTTCGAGCGGCTTTGCAACGGGGCGCAGGATTGCGGCGATTTCCTCGGCGACCGCTTCCTTTAGTTCCTGCGCGCTGATTTCCAGGCCGAAACGCTTGTCGCGCAGTTTCTCGCGAATGCGCGCAGCAGCGCTCGGGCCGAGGTCGGACATGATGAGAGCATCCTCGACATCGTCGAGTGTCGCATCGTCCAGCTTCGCCTTGCTGACGACTTCGGTCAGGTTTTCGGACAGGCGTTCCGACGTCTTCTTGAAGCCGCCGAACAGGCGCTCGGTCCAGCTGGGTTTGCTCATGCCAGGAGGTCGTCCTCGAATTTGGTGGGGGTGATCGTGACGATCTGCCCCGGCTCGGTACCGGCGGGCATGTCCACCCGCGCGAAGTTTTCCGCATAGCCAGTGCCGTCGCGTTCCGCGAGGACATTGAGTGGCTTATCGACGAGCGTTGCCAGCCATTCTGCACGGGTCTTCGACACTGCCTCGCGCAGTTCGGCAGCGCGCTGCTTGATCGTCGCGCGGTCCAGTTGCGGCATCCGCGCTGCGGGGGTGCCGGGGCGGGGCGAATAGGGGAAGATGTGACCGTGCACGATGCCGAGCTCGCGAATGATCGAGAGATTGGCCTCGTGGTGCTCCTCGGTCTCGGTCGGAAAACCGGCGATGAGGTCGGCACCAACGGCGAGATCGGGGCGGCGGTCCTTCAGGCGACGCACCAGATCGACCGCATCGGCGCGGCTGTGGCGGCGCTTCATGCGCTTGAGGATGAGATCGTGCCCATGCTGCATGGACAGGTGGAGATGCGGCATCAGGCGCGGCTCGCCGGCGAACAGTTCGAACAGGGCCTCGTCGATCTCGATGCCGTCGAGCGACGACATTCTGAGACGGGGCAGGGTGGGGAATGCGTCGAGCACGGCGCGCACCATCGCGCCCAACTGCGGCTTGCCTGGAAGGTCGTGACCCCACGAGGTGACATCGACGCCGGTCAGCACCACCTCGGCAGCGCCCTGGTCCACGTGGAGGGCTACTTCGCGGATCACCTCGTCGACGGACATCGAGCGGCTGGCACCGCGCCCCTGCGGGATGACGCAAAAGGTGCAGGCGTGGTCGCAGCCGTTCTGCACGGCCACGAAGGCACGCGTGCGGCGCTTGGGGACGGGCGGAGCTTGCGCCGGGACGTTCCATGCGCGCGGGTCGAGCTTGGCGTCATTGGCGATGAGGCCATCGACCTCGGGCATGGCGGCCAGCTCGTCGCGCTCGATCTCGGCGGCGCATCCGGTGACCAGCAGGCGGGCATCGGGATTGGCGCGGCGCGCGCGGCGGATGGCCTGCCGCGTCTGTCGCACTGCCTCGCTGGTGACCGCGCAGCTGTTGACCACGACGAGGTTTTCCTCGCCTGCCAGCATGGTGCGCATCCGCTCGCTTTCGGAGATGTTGAGGCGGCAGCCCAGCGACACGATCTGCGGCCTTCTGGCGGGCGCGTTCATGCGTAGTCGTCCCACTCGAAAGAACCGCGGAAGCTTTCGCTGGCAGGGCCGGTCATGCGAATGGTTTCGCCCTCGCTCCAGGCGATCTGCAGGTCGCCTCCGGGCAGGGCAACGGTCACGTCACTATCGACGAGCCGTCGGCGCATGGCATGGACTGCCGTCGCGCAGGCACCCGTACCGCACGCCTTGGTCAGGCCCGCGCCGCGTTCCCACACGCGCAGCCTGATCCTGCTGCGGTCTTCGATGGTCGCGACGTTCACGTTCACGCGTTCGGGGAACAGCGGGTCATTTTCGATCTCCGGTCCCAGCCGGTCGAGCGGGACCGCATCGCAATCGTCCACGAAGAAGATCACATGCGGATTGCCGACATTCACCACCCCGGGATTTTCCAGCATTTCCCAGCTGACGGGCATGGACAGCGTGTCCATGGGATAGGCGAGCGGGATCGCATCCCAGTCGAAGCGCGGCCCGCCCATGTCGACGCTGGCACCGCCGTCGCGCGGCGAGGCTGCCAGCATGCCGCCAGCCGTCTCGATCGTAGCGTCACTGCCATGCAGCATGGCAACAGCGCGTGTTGCGTTGCCGCACGCGCCCACTTCACTCCCGTCATGATTGTAAATCCGCATGCGGAAATCTGCATTTTCGCTGGGCTGCAACAGGATCAGCTGGTCGCAACCGATACCGGTATGCCGGTCGGCGATACCGCGAGCGATATTCTCTTCCAGATCGGGCAGGGCATTCTCGCGCGCATCGAGCACGACGAAATCATTGCCTAGTCCATGCATCTTGATGAAGGGAATGCGCATCTTGGCGCGCATCTATGCCTTCGGGGGGCTATCGTAAAGTATCAGCCCGCGCGCTTGCCGCTCTCGGCCTTGTCGTCGCGTTTCTTGCGCTCGGCCTCGAGGTCGAGGACATCGTCGCTTTCCGAGGCCAGGAGTTCCTGTGCCGACAGCCGCTCGAGCACCTTCGCTGCGGGTTCGGGGCGGCCATAGTGGTAGCCCTGGCCCTTCATGCGGCCCATGGTCTTGAGAACTTCGTGGATCGCCTCGTTCTCGATGCCTTCGGCCGTGATCGGCAATTTCAGGCCATCGCTCATCGCCACGATCGCATCGACCAAGGCAGTGTTGTTCTCGTCAGCGCGCAACTCGCTGATGAACGTGCGGTCGATCTTGAGGCGGTCAAAGGGGAGGCTGCGCAGCTGCGACAGGCTGGAATAGCCGGTCCCGAAATCGTCGAGGCTGACGTGAACGCCCTGATTGCGCAGGGATGTGATCATAGAGCGCACCATGCCGATGTTTTCATGGAGGCAGGTCTCGGTGATTTCGATATCCAGGCGGTGCGGCGGGAAACGGTGCTTGACGAGTAGCTTCAGCACCTTCTGGGCGAACCACGGATCGCGCATCTGCACGGGCGAGATGTTGACCGACAGGGTCAGTTGGTGATCCCACTGCTTCGCGTCTTCGAAAGCCTGCGCGATCAGTTTTTCGGACAATTCGCCAATGACACCGATCTCTTCCGCGATCGGAATGAAGATGTCCGGCCCCACCACGCCCAGTTCCGGCGATTCCCAGCGCGCGAGCATTTCGAAACCGACCAGCTTGTCGGTCTCTAGGTCGATTTGCTGTTCGTAATAGGGGACGAATTCCCCATTCGCGATGCCGGCGCGAATGCCCGATTCCAGCTTGTTGCGGAACCGCAGCTCGTTTTCCATCGGCGCTTCGAACCAGTAGAAGCGGTTCTTACCCTGCTTCTTGGCGTGATACATGGCGATATCCGCCTTGTGCATCAGGTCCTGCGCGCCGCTCGATCCTTCGGTGTGGGAGTCCAGGTGGATTGAGCTGGCGATGCCAATCGAAACGGTGACATCCAAGGCGATATCGTCGTGGCTTACCGCGGTTGCTACACGGTCGACCATTCGCGTCGCCAGATGCTCGATCCGGTCAGGCGCAGATGCGTGGTAAGGCACCACGCACAGGAATTCGTCGCCGCCGATCCGGGCAAGCACACCGCCTGCGGGAAGAACCCGCTGCAGCCTTTCCGCGGTCGCCCGCAGGACTGCGTCGCCTGCCGCATGGCCGTTGAGATCGTTGACCTGCTTGAAATTGTCGAGGTCGACCGCAATCGCGGCCAGCGCCCGCTCGGAATTGCATTCCTGTTCGAGGAGGATCGCGAGCCGTGCCGCGAAACTGCGGCGGTTGAGGCATCCGGTAAGATCGTCGATCTCGGCGAGGCGGCGGGCTTCCTCTTCGGACTGGCGACGCTCTGCCAGCTCGGCATTCAGCGCCTTGTAACGCCGCCATCCAAGCAGGATGAGCGCAATGTTGAGAATGAGGGCATTGGTAAGGACCGCATCGGGACCGCCGACCGATCCGCTCCACGTCTTGATGATGTTGGGCAGGGCGACGCCGGCGGTGCCGACGAACAGGATCATCGCGGCAAAGGCGATCCCCTGCGTGACCAGGTCGTGGCGTGTCGATCCCGCGAGGTCATGCGATGCACGTTCCGGCTGGTCCTGCCGCAATCCTGAGATGTTCTTGCCCAAAAGGTCCCCCGGACACACTCGTGTTTCATGCGTGCCTAAGGGACGATGTCTAAAAAGCCGTTAACCGGAACCCGCTGTCGCGGCGCGCTTTCTGGCCAAATGGCGTCCTGCGCGCTAGGCCGCCGGAAAATTATCGAAGCTGACCAGGAGAATTTTGCGAATGGCCCGTTACTGGCTGATGAAATCGGAACCCTTCAAATATAGCTGGGACGACCTTGTCGCCGAGAAGGAAGGCACCTGGGACGGCGTTCGCAATCACCGCGCCAAGAACAACCTCGCGGCCATGGAAGTGGGCGACCAGGCGTTCTTCTACCACTCGCGCGAAGGGCTGGAGATCGTCGGCATTTGCGAAGTCAGCGTGGCCGGGATCACCGATCCGACCGATCCTGAAGGCAAGTGGGCCGCGGTAAAGGTCGTACCGAAGACCAAGCTGCCGAGCCCGGTGACGCTGAAGCAGATCAAGGCCGAACCAAAGCTCGAGGATTGCGAACTCGTACGCCTCTCGCGCCTGTCGGTCGCGGAAATCAAGCCCGACGAATGGTCCGTGATCTGCTCGATGGCAGGGATTTGACCGACGGGATCAGCTGCGGGCGCGCAATCCGCTGACGGTTGCGCCGCTCGCTGCCAGCTGTTCGACATCGATCACGCAGTGAATGAGCCGCAGGCCTGTGCGGCCTTCCGCTGCAACCAGCGCATCCTTGAACTGCTCGGTCGTCTCGGCGCGGGCCGACCAGCCGCCATAGGCCTGCGCCAATTCTGCGAAATCGGGATTGGCGAGGCGGGTGCCGCTAATGCGCTCTTCGCCCGGGAATTCGCGTTCCTGGTGCATGCGGATCGTGCCATAAGCCCCGTTGTCGACGACGACGACGATCAGATTGCCGCCGTGCTGGACGAGCGTGGCCATTTCCTGCCCGTTCATCATGAAATCGCCGTCCCCCGCGACGGCAACGACCGTGCGTTCGGGGAAGCGTAGCGAAGCGGCAACTGAGGCGGGCACACCATAGCCCATGGCGCCGCAAGTCGGTGCAAGCTGCGTGGGATAGCCTTCATAGCGCCAGTAGCGGTGCCACCAGCCGGCGAAATTACCCGCGCCGTTGCAGATGATCGTATCGGCGGGGAGTGTGTCGCGCATGAACTGGACGCACGCGCCCATGTCGAGCGGGTAGTCGTTCGGCGTTGCCGTGGCCCAGGCTTCCCATTCGGCATTGGCCTGCGCCCCGGCATCGAAATCGATCGTGTCGCCATCGTCCCACAGGGCGGCGCTTTCCGCGAATTCGTCCATCTCGGCACAGATGGCGAGATCGGTTGGATAGACGCGGTGCAATTCCTCCGGGTCGGGATGGACGTGGATCAGCGTGCGATCGGCATCCTCCAGCGGCGGGACGGTATAGCCGTCGGTAGTCGCCTCGCCGAGCCGTGCGCCTACTGCAAGCACCAGGTCGGCGTTCTTTACGCGCTCGACCAGCTTGGGATTGGGGCCATAGCCAAGCGAACCGGCGTAGACGCGGCTCGACGGGCTGATCGCGTCCTGGCGGCGGAAAGCGGTCGCGACCGGAATGCCGAGGCGTTCGGCGAAGAGCTGGAAATGCTCGCGCGCCTGTGCGTTCCACCCGGCGCCGCCGACTATGGCGACCGGCGATGCAGCATCGGCGATAAGCGCCATCATCGCCTGCATTGCATCGGGACAGGGGGCCTGCGCAGGCCGCTCCACCCGTTTGCGGGGTTTTGCCGCAGTGTCATGGCTCAGCATGTCTTCGGGAAGGGCCAGCACGACCGGCCCGGGGCGCCCGGAAATGGCCGTCGCATAGGCGCGGGCGACGTATTCGGGGATGCGATCCGCGCTGTCGATGCGCGCCGCCCATTTCGCGATCGGCCCGAAGAAGGCCGCAAAGTCGACTTCCTGGAAGCCTTCACGGTCGCGCATGCCGGAATCGACATCGCCGACGAACATGATCATCGGCTGGGAATCCTGCTGGGCAACGTGGATGCCGATGCTGGCATTGGTCGCGCCCGGGCCGCGGGTGACGAAGGCGATCCCCGGCCTTCCGGTCATCGCGCCGTCCGCGCAGGCCATCATCGCAACCCCGCCTTCCTGGCGGCAGGTGACAAGCTCGATCTCCTCCTGCTGGCCGAGCGCGTCGAGCACCTGCAGGAAGCTTTCTCCCGGCACGGTGAAGATTCGGTCGCAGCCCTGTTCGATCAGGCAATCGACGAGCAGTTTCGCGGCGGCGGGAGTGGGGCGCTTGGTCATGGATCAGGCGGTTAGCCGCGCGGGCTGCTTCGTGCAATCGCGGTGGCAAATCTTGCCACTTATCCTCAGCAAACACGCTGAATGTCCCGAATTGCTACAGCGTTGATTGTGCGGGACCCCAAGGGTTAAAAATGCGTTAAGACCTGCATCATGAGACGCGCATTAGTTCTTAACACCGAAGCCGCCCGCCACTGGTTGCGGGCAAGCCTGCCCCAGCGCCGTGCAATGTTCGCCGACGTGCCGCAGGACCAGCCGATCGACTGGCGGCTTACCGCCTCGGATGTACGCGGCGCGGCGACGGTCTATTTCGCGACCTTCGCAGCGGTTCTCGCCTTTATCGCCTGATTTTTCAGGCCCGATTGTGGGCTGCGGCGCTACGCTCTGCCTTCAAAAGTTTGCGCCCCAACCATGCAGAGATCAGGCACATCAGTGCGCTGATGAGTACCTGTTCCACGATCGGGACCCCGCCCGCGCTCATCCCCATCGCCAGGAGCGAGCCGCAGACCATCGCGCCTGAATTGACGATATTATTGGCCGCAATCGTGCGCGATGCCTTCTCCGGCGCCACACGCGTGGTCAGGAAGGCGTAGAGCGGCACGACGAACATTCCGCCTGCAATCGCGATGCCGAGCAGGCACAGCAGCAGCACGGTCGCCATGGGCCAGGCGAGAAAGCCTGCCACATCGAGCAGTTCGGTCGGCTGGTCGGCCTCCCATAATTTCGCGACGCTGTAGAAAGCGATCACGAACAGGCCCATCACGATCACCGATTGTGAGGCATAACGGGCCGAGACCTCGCCTTTGAGCAGGGCGTTGATTGCCACCGATCCGATGGCGATCCCGACCGAAAAGATGACGAGGAAGAGGCTTGCCACTTCCTTGCTGGCCATGATCACGTTCTTGGCGAGTGGTGGGAACTGGATGAACAGCACCGCCCCGATGGTCCAGAAGAAGCTGATCGCGATGATGGCGTAATAGACTTCGCGCGCATGCATGGTTTCGCGCACGAGTTGCACCGATGCGCGCAATATGTGCCAGTCGAGCTTTTCCGGTGCGCCCTGCGGCGGGGCGTCGGGCACCTGGCGGCTGACGAAATAGGCGACGACCGAGGTGAGGATGATACCCACCGCCGCGACTTCGACGGGGATCCATCCGGCAAGGATCGTGCCGGCCAGGATGGCGATATAGGTTCCTGCTTCGACAAGGCCGGTGCCAGCGAGCACTTCGTCTTTCTTGAGGTGCTGCGGCAGGATCGCGTATTTGATCGGGCCGAGGAAGGTCGACTGTACGCCGGTCAGGAACAGGGCAAACAGCATCAGGACGATCGGCAGGGTGGTCTCGATACCGAACAGGCTGACCGGCAGGTCATAGCCTTTCCACGCGAGGTAAAGCCCGCTCGCCCCGATAAGCATCAGGATTATCTCGCAGAATTTGACCTTGCGGATGATCGCCGCCTTGTCGCGCATGTCGGCCAATTGGCCTGCCAGTGCGGACAGGATGAAGAAGGGCAGGATGAACAAGCCCGACGCGATGGCGCTGAACTGGCCCTCTGCCTCTTCGGAATTGTATATATGGTAGACCACGAAGAGCACCATCGCGGTCTTGTAGAGGTTGTCGTTGAATGCGTTGAACAGCTGCGTCACGAATAGCGGCAGGAAACGCCTGCTGCGCAGCAAATGTGTAGATGTAAGCATGACCCCCCGGGCACAACCTCGGCTCCGCAGCCCTTGTGCGGACTAACGCAGGCGCGGACAAGGCAAATGTGCCGCTTTTGCGCCGGACAGTTTGTCGTTAGAGCGATTCGCCATGTTGAGCCTGCCCAACATCCTCACGCTTTCGCGCATCGTTGCGATCCCGCTCTTGGCCTTCCTATTGTGGTGGCCGGGCTGGGAAACCGGCTATCTTGCGGCCTTCGTGCTCTACTGCGCGATGGGCATCACCGATTATTTCGACGGCATGCTCGCCCGTTCCAGCGGAGCAGTATCCAAGCTCGGCATTTTCCTCGACCCGATTGCGGACAAGATCATGGTCGCATCGGTGATCCTCGTGCTGGCGGCGCAAGGCGTGCTGACGGGGCCCTATGTCGGGGACATGCATGTTATTGCCGGACTGATCATTCTCGTGCGCGAGATCGCGGTGTCGGGCTTGCGCGAATTCCTTGGCGGGCTGCAGGTGTCGGTTCCGGTGAGCAAGCTCGCCAAGTGGAAGACGACTTTCCAGCTTATGTCGCTGGGTTCGCTGATCCTCGGGCAGGGTCTGCCGCGCTGGACGGTGATGATCGGCGATATCGCGGCGAATGTCCCGCATACGGTCGGCCTGGTGACCCTTTGGGCGGCCGCAATCCTGACGCTGATTACCGGCTGGGACTACCTGCGCGTCGGCCTCAAGCACATGGACTAGCGCCGCCGCAGATTGCGGCCTGCGACGCGAAGGAGCTCGGCCTCGCTGGAATCGGGGCGGCCCGAGATAAGCCAAAGCAGCCAGAGCATCGCGGCATAGCTCACCGCACCCACGCTCGCGCGCCAGACCAGCTCGACCAGCACAGAGGTCGACAGCACCGGCAGGCTGATTACCAGCGCGTACATGGCTGCAGCAGCAAGGAAGGGGCGGGCCACGGCCACGATCGCGCCGAAGACGCTGCCCCGCGACAGGTGCGAGATTATGGCAAGGCCGACCAGCAGTTGCGCCGCGCTCACGGCAAGGCCGGTCTGGGCGATGGCCAGCGGCGATCCCCCGTTCGCGGCGACCGTGACGACCGCGATCACCATGGCGGCCAGTGCGCCAAGGCACAGCAGTCCGGACACCCGTTCGTGCCCGCCTGCCTGAAGCGAGGAGGCGATCAGGCGGAACACGGCGATGAGAGCCGTGCCGACAGCGATAGGCGCGACCAGCAGGGCGGCGGCACCCCATTGCTCGCCCAAGAACACGCGGATGAACTGTTCCGACACCGCCGCGAGGCCCAGCCCCATGGGTGCGGCCATCATGGCATAACCGCCCAGCGAGCGGGCGATGCGGCGCCCCTGTTCGGTAAAAGCTCCACTGCGTGCCGTCGTCACATAGGTGACGCGGTTAAGGGCCATCGCGATTTCCTGCGTCAGGATATTGGCCACGTCCTTGCTCACGGAAAACGCGCCGACCGTGCCGGTGTCGGCCACTCGGCCCACGGTCAGGCGTTCCACCTGGCTATAGAATACCTGCGCGGCCGCCCCGGCAAAGATCCACAGGGAAACGCCGAGCAGCTCCGCCCGGCGCGCCAGCGACAGTCGCGGACGATAGGGCTGCATCGTGTAGGAGAGCACCATGAGGATCAGGGATTGCACGATCATGCCTGCGACCAGCGCCCAGTATGACCGCAGCCACAGCGCCAGCCCGACGGTCACGAAGAACGATACGATCCGTGCCGTGCCCTTCATCTTCAAGTCGCGGCCAAAGGCGAAATCGCGCTCGAACTCGACGATGCCGATATTCATTGCCCCGAGCATGAGGAAGCGCAGCGACAGCGCGTAGATGACCGGCTCTACCCGCGGTTCTGCAAAGAATGCCGCAGCCGGGCCGGCGATGACGAACAGGACTGCGGCGAGCAGGGCAAACATCACGATCTGGATGGTCCAGGCCGTGTCGTAATAGTCCCGCTCCAGCTTCTCCATCCGCAGGAGGGCCTGCTTCATGCCGAGGTAGGAGAAGGTTTCCACCAGTGCGACAGCCGTCATCGCCAGGCCGACCACGCCGAAATCGGCCGGGGTCAGCAAACGCGCGAGCACGAAGACCGATACCAGGCCGATTGCGCGCAGGACCCAAGTCATCGCGACGGCCACCGCAGCGCCGCGATAGACGCCGACCTGTGCGGTCTCTTCCTTGCTCACCGGTAGTGTGCCCCGGTCAATTGCATGACGATCTTGAACCCCCTGATGCGCCTCGCGTGATCCCGTGTCGGTGCCGCAAAGCCACCTTTAGGGGCGTGCGCGAGACATGACCAGTCGCACCGCGTTCACGACGGGGCGGGGATACGGGCCGGGTGGTCAACGGTTTCTTTACCAACAAGAATTACTACGGTTCGCATGACTGCCACGCTACACATGCTCCTCGCGGCGCTGCTCAAGGTCGGCGCTGTTGCGATCATCTTCAACGAGATCCGCGGCCTCGTGCTCGCGGCGCCCGTGCTTTATGGACTGTACCTGTCCGGCGGCACGGCGATGGCAATCTGGATCGCCTTCTGCTCGCTTGCTGGGATCGCGCTCAGCGTGATCGTCCCGATGTTCGTCGTGAGGAAGGCCGACCGCTACCTTAAATCCAAGGTCAAGCAGGACGAAGAAGCGCTCGCCGCCTAACCGGCGCGCAGTTCTTCCGCCAACAATTCGAAATCGTCCCGGCGCGGGGAATTCTTGCGCCAGATGAGCGCAATCTCGCGGCTTGCCGCCTTGCTCTTGAGCGGGCGCGCGACGACGTCCGTGCCGTTCAGGATCCCCGCATCGACCGCCATCTGCGGCAACATGGTCAGGCCAAGGCCGTTGTCGACCATCTGTACGAGCGTGTGCAGGCTGGTACCGATCATGGTCGCACTGCCACGCAATTCGGGCCGGTTGCAGGCCGCCAGCGCGTGTTCCTTAAGGCAATGGCCGTCTTCCAGCAGGAGCAGCCGTCCCTCGTCGATCATGTCGGCGGAAATGGTTTCCGGCGGATCGCGCGGGTCGTCTTTCGGGAATGCGACATAAAGCGGATCGTCGGCGATATGGGCCTGTTCCACCTCTCCGGTAGCGAAGGGCAGGGCGAGGAGGACGCAGTCGACCCGCCCGTGCTGGAGCGATTCGACGGCATCCTGGCTGGTCTCTTCGCGCAGGAAGAGCTCGAGCTCGGGCCTTTCCTTGCGCAGCCGGGGCAGGAAACGCGGCAGCATGAAGGGCGCGATCGTGGGGATCACGCTCATGCGCAATTGCCCCGCCAGCGGCTTGCCGGCAGCCTGGACGAGATCGGCCAGTTCCTCCGCCTCGCGCAGGATGCGATGGGCCTTCTCGACCACCTGGTTGCCCAGCGCCGTAAAGCGCACCACGCGGCGGCTCCGCTCCACCAGGGTGACGCCGAGCAGCGATTCCAGCTCGCGAATTCCCGCCGACAATGTCGATTGCGAAACGAAGCTGGCCTCTGCCGCACGGCCGAAATGGCCATGTTCGTGCAGGGCTACGAGATATTGCAGCTGCTTGAGGGTGGGGAGGTAGGTACTCACTCTGCCGCCTGCGCTTCGCTCAATTCGCTTCCCATGTCGTCGATATGCGTCATCAGCAGCTTGCCGTCCTTCACCGCGAAGGCGAGCCTGCCTTCGACCAGTTCGAGCGCATCCTTGCCGAAGACCTCGTAGCGCCAGCCCTCCAGGATCGGCAGCTTACGAACGCCTGCGGCCAGCGCTTCCATTTCGTCTGCTCGGGTGAGCAGGCGGGCGGCAATGTCGATTTCGCGCGCGCGGATCTTGAGCAACAGCTTGAGGAGATCGGCGACCAGCGCGCCTTCCTTGCCGAGCGGCGCGCCGCGCTTCGGCTTGTCGGGCATTTCGCTCTTCGGCATCGGCTCTGCCTTGTCGAGCACCTTCATCAGCCGCTTGCCGATATCGTTGTCGCGCCAGGCGTTGGAGAGGCCGCGCACCTTGGTGAGGTCGGCCTGCTTCTTGGGCGGATGGCTGGCAATGTCGGCCAGCGTCTCGTCGCGCATGATCCGGCCGCGCGGGATATTCTTGTGCTGCGCTTCGCCTTCGCGCCATGCGGCCAGCGCCTTGAGCCGGCCAAGCACCGAAGGATTGCGTCCGGGCGAGCGGATGCGCTTCCAGGCGAGATCGGCATCGTTGGCGTAATTCGCCGGGTCGGCCAGCTTGTCCATTTCGGCGTTTAGCCATGCGCCGCGCCCGGTCTTGACCAGCTTGTCGAGGATCTTGGGGAAAATTTTCGACAGATGGGTCACATCGCCGATCGCATATTCGATCTGCCGTTCGGTCAGGGGGCGGCGGCTCCAGTCGGTAAAGCGGGCGCCCTTGTCGACCGTGAAGCCGAGCCAGCTTTCGACAAGGTTGGCATAGCCGATCTGTTCGGACTGGCTGATCGCCATCATCGCGATCTGCGTGTCGAAAATGGGGTGGGGCGTCTTGCCGGTGAAGTTGTAGACGATCTCGACATCCTGCCCTCCGGCGTGGAAGACCTTGAGCACGTCTTCATTGTCGCACATCAAATCCCACAACGGGGCAAGGTCGATGCCGTCTGCCAGCGGATCGATGGCCGCGGCTTCTTCCTCGTTTGCGATCTGCACCAGGCACAGTTCCGGCCAGTAGGTGTTCTCGCGCATGAACTCGGTGTCGACGGTGACGAATTCGCTTTTCGCCAGGCGCTCGCACAAGTCGGCGAGGGCATCGGTGGTCGTTATCAGGTCGTGTATTTTCATCGTGTCTTTTCATGTTGCGAGCGGAGTACCGCTCCCGCACCGCCACAAGCATCTGCCAAAGTCTTGACAAAAACCCGCCGGTGCCCTGTTAGCGCGCGCGATTCCTGTTAAAGGAGCGCGCACGCTCGCGCCCTTAGCGCCATACATCCCAAATTGGAAAGACTTCCAGATGCACGCCTATCGTACCCACAACTGCGCTCAGCTGACAAAAGAGAATGTCGGCGACACCGTTCGCCTGTCCGGCTGGGTGCATAACAAGCGCGACCATGGCGGCGTGCTGTTCGTCGACCTGCGCGACCATTACGGCATCACGCAAATCGTTGCCGACAGCGACAGCAAGGCGCTTCCGGTGCTCGAAAAGCTCAAGCTGGAATCGGTCGTCACTATCGACGGGACGGTGAAGGCGCGCGACGAGGTGGCGGTCAACAAGAACCTACCCACCGGCGAGATCGAGGTTTTCGCCCGCGAGATCGAAATCCAGAGCCGTGCGGAAGACCTGCCGCTGATCGTCAACCAGGCGGAAGACTATCCGGAAGAAACGCGCCTCAAGTACCGTTTCGTCGACCTGCGCCGCGAGCGGGTGCACAAGAACATCATGCTGCGCAACCAGGTCATCACCAGCCTGCGCCGCCGGATGACCGACCAGGGCTTCAGCGAATTTCAGACGCCGATCCTCGGCGCATCCAGCCCCGAAGGCGCGCGCGACTACCTCGTGCCCAGCCGCCTCCACCCGGGCCGCTTCTACGCGCTTCCGCAGGCGCCGCAGATGTTCAAGCAGCTGCTGATGGTCGCCGGTTTCGACCGCTACTTCCAGATCGCGCCCTGCTTCCGCGACGAAGACCTGCGTGCCGACCGTAGCCCGGAATTCTACCAGCTCGACTTCGAAATGAGCTTCGTGACGCAGGAAGACGTCTTCCAGGCGATCGAACCCGTCCTCGCCGGCGTGTTCGAGGAATTCTCGGGCGGCAAGTCCGTCACCCCCGCCGGTGAATTCCCGCGCATTCCCTATGCCGAAGCGATGCTGAAATACGGCACCGACAAGCCCGACCTGCGCAACCCGCTGATCATCTCCGACGTGACGCACCACTTCGAAAAGAGCGGTTTCGGCCTATTCGAAAAGATCGTCGGCACCGGCGGCAAGGTTCGCGTGATCCCGGCGCCGAACACCAATGAGAAGAGCCGCAAGTTCTTCGACGAGATGAACGACTGGGCCCGCAAGGAAGGCTTTGCAGGCCTCGGCTATGTCACCCGCAAGGGCGGCGAATTTGGCGGCCCGATCGCCAAGAACCACGGCACCGAAGGCATGGAAGAGCTCTATGCCGAGCTGGGCCTGGGCGAAAACGACGGCCTCTTCTTTGCTGCAGGCAAGGAAAAGGACGCGGCCAAGCTGGCTGGCGCCGCACGCACGCGCGTTGGCGAAGTGCTCGAACTGATCGAGGAAGGCTGCTTCAAGTTCTGCTGGATCGTCGATTTCCCGATGTTCGAGTATGACGAGGAACTCAAGAAGGTCGATTTCAGCCACAACCCGTTCTCCATGCCGCAGGGTGAGATGGAAGCGCTGGAAACCAAGGACCCGCTGGATATCCTGGCGTGGCAGTACGACATCGTCTGCAACGGCTACGAATTGTCCTCGGGCGCGATCCGGAACCACAAGCCGGAAATCATGTACAAGGCGTTCGAGATCGCCGGTTACACGCAGGCCGATGTCGACGAGAACTTCTCGGGCATGATCGAAGCCTTCAAGCTCGGCGCACCGCCGCACGGTGGCTCGGCACCCGGTATCGACCGCATCGTGATGCTCCTCGCCGACGAGCCGAACATCCGCGAAGTGATCGCATTCCCGCTCAACCAGAAGGCGCAGGACCTGATGATGGGCGCGCCCAACCTCGTGTCCCCACGCCAGCTGCGCGATGTGCACATCCGCACCGTGGAAGCGCCCAAGCCGCAGGGCGCCGAGGCGACCCGGGTGGACCGCGCGGGCGACGCCTGAAGATTAGGACATTGAAAAATTCTGGCGGACCCGGAGATGCGCTTAATCGCTGCGTAAGCTTGGGTGCGCAATTCTCTCGCTGAACAGAAAGCGGGGAGATTATGCATATCAGGAGCTTGTGGGGCGTACTTACGGGGATTTCTATCCTTCTTGCGGCCCCATCGCACGCCGAAACCCTCCCGGTTTCGACCATGGCGCCGGCGAACACGAACGATGCAATCGGCATAGACGTCATCATGATCGATGACTTCGAAGGCAGTGCCGGTCCCGATTTGAAGTATGCCCTGATGGATCGCCTTGCTGCGATAAACGTCGAGCAAGGCCCGTTCTTCAAGGTCGTGCCCAGCGACAAGGCAGGGAGTGGCGCGCCGGGCATCCGCAGAGGAACTCTGTTCGGCATGGCGCAGGTCGACGTCGACGAAATCGAACTCGATCCCCGTATCGAAAAGACCTGCATCGAGGAGAAAGACGACGAATGCGTGCGATACAGGACTACCGAAGTGGCCTGCTATGCAATCGTCGTTTCGCTCAACGCCAATGTTCGAATGGTCGCGGAACTCGGCCGTGAAGAACGCTATTCAAACGGCGGAGAGCGCGCTCGCAGGCTGGAATATTGCGCAGGCGATGATCGCCCCACAATTGGCGAGGTTGGTCAGTCCCTTATCGACGGTTTTGCCCGGGAAGTGCGGATGGATTTCGCTCCGCGGACGGGTGGCGAGCAGGTCAGGTTGCTCGAGAAACGGAAAGGCCTGTCGAAAGAGGACCGTGCCACTTTCAAGCGCGCGCTCGCGCTCACCAAACACGACCAAATCGGGGCTTGTGCCCTTTTCGACCGGCTTGCACAAAGCAACTTCGACCACCAGTCGGTTCGCTTCAACAGTGCCGTGTGCCACGAAAGCGAAGGCGACCTCCGCCAGGCGCTGAGCGACCAGAAAATCATCGAGGGCAGGCACGGAAGCCATTCTTACGTCCGAACGGCCATCGCGCGGCTGCAAGCGACGCTGGCAGCCAAGGATCAGGTCTCAAAGCATTTCCCGCCCGACTATATCCTCGATGAAATCTGGGGGGCTAGCGGAGACGACACAGGTGAAGCGACCTCCCGGCCGTAAGGTCAACCTCGATTCCCCTCCGTCAAAGCAGCCAACCCCTTGCGCTTATCGGCGGCGTTCATTAGGGCGAAAGCCAACTTGCTAACCCCCATGAATTCGAGAGGGAATAAAATGAGCGAAACTGCCGACCGCGTGCAGAAAATTGTTGTCGAGCACCTCGGCGTCGAAGCCGACAAGGTGACGCAGGAAGCCAGCTTCATCGACGATCTCGGTGCAGACAGCCTCGACATCGTGGAACTGGTCATGGCGTTCGAAGAAGAATTCGGCGTCGAAATCCCCGACGATGCGGCTGAGAAGATCACCACCGTCGGCGATGCGACCAAGTACATCGAAGAGCACAAGGGCTAATTCCCTCTAAGGCTCAATTTCCCGCGTAAAGCGGGACCGGACAGGCCCGACCCGATAGCGGGCCGGGCCTGTTGTTTTTTACGCGGAGAATTACATGCGTCGTGTGGTCGTTACCGGACTTGGCCTCGTCACCCCCCTGGGCGGCGATGTAGAGACTACCTGGTCCAATCTCATCGCTGGCAAGAGCGGGGCGGGAAAGATCACCCGCTTCGACGCGTCGAACCAGAAGGCGCAGATCGCCTGCGAGGTTAAGGACAAGGACCACGAGTACGGCTTCGATCCCAACAAGCGCGTCGACCACAAGGTCCAGCGCCAGGTCGATCCGTTCATCATCTACGGCATCGACGCGGCCGGACAGGCAATCGAAGACGCGGGTCTGGAGGACATGGACGAAGCGACCAAGATGCGCACCGGCGTGTCGATCGGTTCGGGCATCGGCGGCCTTCCGGGTATCGAGAGCGAATCCATCGTCCTGCACGAACGCGGTCCGGGCCGTGTTTCGCCGCATTTCGTCCACGGGCGCCTGATCAACCTCATCAGCGGCCAGGTATCGATCAAATACGGGTTGATGGGCCCCAATCACGCAGTCGTGACCGCCTGTTCTACCGGCGCGCACTCGATCGGCGATGCCGCGCGCATGATCGCGCTCGACGATGCCGACATCATGCTGGCAGGCGGTGCGGAAAGCACCGTGAACCCGCTCGGCGTGGCCGGTTTTGCGCAGGCACGCGCGCTCAACATGAGCATGAACGACACGCCCGAAAAGGCGAGCCGCCCCTACGACAAGAACCGTGACGGCTTCGTCATGGGCGAGGGTGCCGGTGTAGTGGTTCTCGAAGAATACGAGCACGCCAAGGCCCGCGGCGCGAAAATCTACGCCGAAGTCGTCGGCTATGGCCTGTCTGGCGATGCCTATCACGTCACCGCCCCGCATCCGGAAGGCAAGGGCGCGGAACTGGCGATGCGCATGGCGCTGAAGAAATCCGGCCTTGAGGCCTGCGACATCGACTACGTCAACGCGCACGGAACCTCGACCATGGCAGACACGATCGAACTCGCCGCGGTAAAGCGCGTGCTGGGCGACGATCTGTGCGGCGCATCCATGAGCAGCACGAAGTCGGCCATCGGCCACCTCCTCGGCGGCGCGGGTGCGGTCGAGGCGATCTTCTGTATTCTCGCAATCCGCGACCAGGTCGTCCCGCCGACGCTCAACCTCGAAGATCCGGACGAGGGCACCGAAGGCGTCGATCTCGTCCCGCTCACGGCCAAGAAGCGCGAAGTAAAGGCCGCACTGAACAACAGCTTCGGCTTTGGCGGCACCAACGCTTCGCTGATCGTCAAGAAGGTCGACTAAGGTGGCAAAACGCTCCGCGCTGATGCTCGGCGCGGTTGCCGCGCTGGTTATCGCTGCTGCAGCCGTATGGTTCGCCAGCGGCTGGTTCGGCTCCGCCCAGATCGAGGAAGACACGCCCTTCATCGTGCCCTCGGGATCGACGCTGACCTCGGTGGCGAACCGCATGGAGGACGAGGGCGTTGTTGCGTCCGCCGATGCTTTCCTGCTGCGCGCGAAGATCTTCGGTGGGGGCGCTCCGATCCAAGCGGGGGAATTCCTCCTGCCGGCAAACGCCAGCCAGTCGCAAATACTGGACATGTTCCAGTCGGGCGACGTCATCCGCCGCTTCGTTACCATTCCCGAAGGCATGCCCTCCATCCTGGTGTGGGAACGCCTGATGGCGCAAGAGCACCTGACCGGCGAAATCCCGGTGCCGCAGGAAGGCAGCGTCCTGCCTGACACATACGATTTCGAACGCGGCGAGGAACGGGCTGCCGTGCTCGCCCGCATGCAGGCGGCGATGCAAAATTACCTCGCCGAGGCATGGCCGCGCCGCAAGGAAGGGATCGCGGTCGACAATGTGAAGGATGCACTGATCCTTGCCTCGATCGTCGAGAAGGAAACCGGGGTGCCGGAAGAGCGGCGCATGGTCGCAGGGCTTTATTCGAACCGCCTCAAGGATGGCATGCTGCTGCAGGCGGACCCGACGATCATCTACCCGATCACGAAGGGCAAGCCGCTTGGCCGCCGCATCCGGCAATCGGAAATCGCCGCGGTGAACGACTACAATACCTATTCGATGGTCGGCCTGCCCAAGGGGCCGATTACCAATCCGGGCCGCGAATCCATCGCCGCCGTGCTCGACCCGGAGGCCACCGAAGCGCGTTACATGGTCGCCGACGGGACGGGCGGGCACGCCTTTGCCGAGACGCTGGCGGAGCATAATACTAACGTCGAAAAGTGGTTCGCCCTGCGCCGCGAACGCGGTGAGATGTGAGCGGGGGCGACGCGCCCCTGATCCTCACGGCCGAGCTGCCTGCGGACCTCCAAGGTCGCTTCACCGACCTGCGTACCGAGCATTTCCCGCCCGAACGCAATTACCTTGAAGCGCATGTGACGCTGTTCCACGCCCTGCCGGCGCAGTGCGAGGACGAGGTCCGCCGCTACCTTGCGCGGCTCGTCGGAGAAACCTCGCCGGTCGAGGGGAGGGTAGAGGGCCTCATGTCGCTCGGCGGAGGCACCGCCATCAAGCTTGTCAGCCCCGACATGCTCGAATTGCGCGACAGGATCGCCGATCATTTTCACGGCATGCTGACCAACCAGGACCAGCACCGGCCGCGCCTGCACGTGACGATCCAGAACAAGGTCACTTCCAAGGAGGCCAAGGCGCTTCAGGCGCAATTGGAGGGGGTAATCCAGCCTCGTGACTTCGCCTTTCGCGGCCTCGCGCTTTACGCTTACCGGGGCGGACCATGGGAGTTTCTGCGCCGCTTCGCATTTCGCGGGAAATGAGTGTTGACCGATAGGCGCGCGCGCCCTAAATGCGCCGCCTGCCGAGCGGGCATTTGCCTGCCGCATGGCCTTTCGGGGCGGAGTAGCTCAGGTGGTTAGAGCAGCGGAATCATAATCCGCGTGTCGGGGGTTCGAGTCCCTCCTCCGCTACCAGGAAATTGTGTTCGCGCGGGTTACCATGCCTCCGACGCTAGGCATAAATCACCAACTCTGAAGAGACGTTAGCGCGAGATTCGATTTGGATTTCGTCGCGCGGGGTTTGAACTCTAGAAGAAAGACCCCATGCGCGTTCACGAGGCGATGTATTGCCGCGTCGAAATAAAACTTCTCAAGAATGGGGTGGGAAGGACAATACTCGCAGTTTAGTCCTCAGCGCTGCCGGATTGCGAATGCTATAAAAACCGGGCTGTCAGTCCAGTTACTAATGATCGGGCTCTCTTGGATCACGGCTGAACGTCATCTCGTGCATGAGACCATTTTGCGTATTCAAAAAAGCGTGGTTCCATTAACCCTTTTCCAACCCGCTGCGTGACCAGCTATCCGCAGAAATCAGCGGTTTCCGGCAAATCGCTTACATCTTGGTAACCTTTACCGCCTAAGCGCGGTAAGTATGAACACGCATACAATCATTAGGCATCTCGCTACCGGTTCAGCGGTCGCGCTTTGTGCATTTGCTTCGCCAGCTCTCGCCGAGGGTGTCGATGCAGGCACGCTGATCGAAAACACGGCTACTGCGACATTCGACGCAGGCGACGGGCCGCAGACGATCGAGTCAAACACCGTGGTGCTGCGGGTCGATGAACTGCTCGACGTCACCGTCACCTCGCTGGATGCAAGTGCAATCGGCGCGACGCCTGGCGAGGCTGTGCTTACTTTCGAAGTGACCAATACCGGAAACGGCCCGGAAGCGTTTACGCTGACCCCGAACACCGCGGTGGCCGGCAACGACTTCGAGGTGCTCGTCGAAAGCATCGCAGTCGATACTAACGGAAACGGGGTCTACGATCCGGGTGTCGACGAAATTCTCACCGCCCCTCAAACGCTTGAGCCGCTCGCCGCTGACGAGGCCGTGACCGTATTCGTGATCGTCACGGTGCCCGACAGCGTGACGGACGGGCAGCAAACAAATGTCGAACTTATTGCAGAAGCCGCGACTGGCACGGGCGCGCCGGGCGACACCTTCGCCGGGCAGGGTGTCGACGGCGGCGACGCTATCGTCGGCACAACCGGCGCAAGCGCGACAGCGACTGGAGCTATCCAGGTTGGCCTGACATCCGTCGACCTGACGAAATCCGCTTCCATCGTCGATCCGTTCGGCGGGGAGAGCGCGGTACCCGGATCCATCGTCACATTCACGATCGTTGCCGAAGTCTCCGGTAGCGGCTCGGTAAGCGATCTGGTCGTCGCCGACATCATTCCGGACGGCACTACCTATGTCACCGGGTCGCTCGCCCTCGATGGCAACCCGCTTACAGACGCTGCAGGCGACGATGCGGGCGAGGCTTCCGATGCGGATGGAATTACGGTCGATCTTGGATCGGTCAGCGCACCCGCAACTCAGTCCATATCCTTTAACGTTACCATAGATTGATTCTAGGTTGGGATTATAAGATGATGAATACGCTCATAAAAATGGTCGCAAGCGTATCCATTCTTGCTTTCGCTCCTACCCAGGTGCTGGCGCAAGAAGATACGCTCACGGAAGCGCCTTCTCCGAATGGCTCGGTTAAGCTTTCCGGTGATGTGATGGCCGTCAAGGTCATCGCTGACGACACCGGGGCGGAGCGCACAGAGCTCGTCAAGCCGGACCTTATCGTGCCTGGCGACAGGCTCGTATTCGGTACCGATTACGCGAACGAGGGCGCCGAAGCGGTGACCGATTTCGTCGTGACCAATCCGCTTCCATCGGCAGTCCGCCTTGCTTCGGATGCCGACGCAGGACTGACGGTTTCCGTCGATGATGGCGCTAGCTGGGGCATGCTTTCCAGTCTGAGCATCACCGAAGACGACGGCTCTGTCCGTTCCGCCACCCACGCCGATGTAACGCATGTCCGCTGGACAATCGCGTCGATCGCGCCGGGCGCAAGCGGACGGCTCGAGTACCCCGCCATCATCCGCTGACAAGCGAAGGATAGCCGCCAGGTCTCGCGGGCGGTGTGTGTAGCGCGGGGCAAACGCAGAGGACACTTCAATGAAACCTACCTCCCAGTTGCTGGGTGCGGTAAGCTCGGCTGCGCTTATTGCACTTTCCAGCGCCCCGGCAATGGCCCAAGGGACCACCGCCGGAAGTTCGATCACCAACAATGTGACGGTTGATTACCGGGTCGGCGGCGTCGACCAGGTGGCCGTGACCGATAGCGACACGTTCACGGTCGACCGCAAGATCGATGTGAACGTCAACTTCACTGGCGCGACGCCCGTTTCCGTGTCGCCTGGCGAAGAGAATGTCGCCTTGGCATTCGACGTCACCAACCTGTCGAACGCCACTGTCGACCTCGATCTGACGGCCGTCCTGACTGCAGGGGCCGGCGCCAACATCGAGAACTTCGAGATTTACCTCGACGACAACGGCAACGGTGTACTCGATGCCGATGAACTTGCCGCAGGTCCGATTAATTACCTCGACGAAGTTCTCGCAGACGATGGAACCGGGGACGAGACGATCGCAGTTCTGGTTGTCGCCGATATCACGCTCGATGCCGTCAACACCGACACATTCGACGTCGCCCTTGTGGCCGATGCGCATGAAAGCGGGACTATTGGTAGCCTTGGTACGAATATCGACGCGACTGCCGGCGCAAATACTGCGGGCATCGACACCGTACTCGCCGACGGTAACGGCGGTACCGGCGAGGAAATCGACAATGACGGCGCGTTCTCCGACGAAGGCACCTTTGCGGTGTCCGGTGCGAATGTCACGGTCGTCAAGTCGAGCAGCATTATCAGCGACCCGGTAAACGGTACGACCAATCCGAAAGCGATCCCGGGCGCGACGATCCAGTACTGCATCGCAGTCTCCAACGCGACCGGCAGTGCCACCGCGACCAATATCGCCGTGACCGACGACCTGCCCTTCGATGTGACTTACCTGTCGGCCTTCGGCATTTTTGTCGATGGGACCGCAACGATCGACAGTTCGGGCGCAGAACCGGTTGCGAGCTGCAACGCCGACGGTTCGGCAGGCGGAACCTACGGTGCCGGGACCGGCGATGCTGGTGAAAACCAGGTGCTCGGCAATCTGAGCGACATCGCAGCGGGCGCGACGCGTTCGCTCTACTTCCGCGTGACCATCAACTAACCACGCCGGAAGCAAACCTTTGCGTTCCACCCCCTCTCTCGGGCAGATGGCAGCAGTACTCCTCGCGGTACTGCTGCCTTTGGTCCTGCTCGCGGAGGGGGTATTCGCACAGGTCGTGGCAGAACCTGCCCGGACCATTTCCAACACCGCAACCGCCAGCTGGCAATTCGCGGGCCGGGAACGGGAAACGGCGTCCAACACGGTGACGTTCGATGTTGCTGCACCGGCTCCCGAGATCCGGACGTTCCGTCCCGCTCCGGGGGGAAGCTTCGATCTCGATTTCCAGGCGCCTGTCTGCGCCGTTGCGGGCGAGCAGAGGCCACTTGCCGGGAATTCGGACACGAGCGGCGGAAGGGATGGCAGAAATCAATTGGAGGCTGACGAGACCAGTATCATACGCGTCGGCCAGCCGCTGCTCTTCGATGTCGTCGCGCGATCGGCGAACCGCGATCCTGCAGCGATCGATACTCTCGATGTCGTAATAACCTCGTCCAGCGGCGATCGCGAACGGCAGACCATTTACGAGACGGGGCCTGATACCGGTGTATTTGTCGGGCGGATCGGAACGGTTCGTATTGCACCTGCACCAACTCGCGACGATTGCCGCCTCAGCCTTTCCGACGGCAGCACCATCGAAATCACCGCTTTCACGCCCGGCGGTGACACCACGATCGCCAGCACCACCGTTGACGTGCTGGCCGATCCGTTTGGCGTGGTTTTCGACAGTGAAACAGGCGAGCCCGTCAATGGTGCTCGCGTGACGCTGATCGATGACGTCACCGGACTGCCGGCAACGGTATTCGCCGAAGATGGCGTGACCCCGTGGCCTTCGACGGTCATATCCGGCCAGCCCGTAACTGACGGCGCCGGCAATGTCGTTGAACTGGGGCCGGGCCAATACTGGTTCCCGCTAACCTTCCTTGGACGCTATCGCATCGAGATCGTGCCGCCCGAGCCCTATACCGCTCCTTCGGCTGTATCGCCCGAAGATCTCGCACGGCTTACGCGTCCCGATGGCGGCAGCTTCCTCATCAGCGATTCGTCGTATGGTGCGCCTTTCGCACTCGATACTCCCGTACCGGTACAGGTCGACATCCCTCTCGACAGGCCCAGCCTCGAGATCGGTTTGACCAAGACGGCATCGCGCCAGCGCGTGGTGCCCGGCGATGTCGTGTTCTACACGGTTACGGCTCGCAATGCCGACCCGAGCCGGGTGAAGCGCGCGGTCATCCTGACCGACACGCCAGCGCCGGAGCTGAGGCTTCGCCCCGACACGATCCGCATCGACGGCGAGGAGGCTGCCGACCGGATCACCATCGCGCCCGATGGCAGCAAGCTGACGATCGCTTTGGGCGATATTGCCGGCGGTGCAACCCGCCGGGTAACCTATGCCATGACCGTGCGCCCCGATGCAGCACCGGGCCGTGCGCTGAACGATGCGCTCGCGATCGATTCTCTCGGCCGTGCTGCGCGGGCAAGCGCCGTAATCGACATCGAACGCGAAACCATCGCCGACCGTCTGACCATCATCGGGCGCATCACGGCCGGTCCATGTACCCGGCTCGAGGATCTGGACGATCCGCGCCCGGGCATCCCCGGCGTGCGTGTGATGATGGAAGACGGCAGCTATGCGATAACCGATGCCGACGGCCGCTATCATTTCGAAGGCGTCGTCCCGGGCACGCACGTCGTGCAGGTGTCGCAGATGACGCTGCCTGAAGGCGCGGAGCTCGTCGACTGCCATCGTGGCACTCGCAATGCCGGCAGCGCGAATTCCCGCTTCGTTATCGGGCAGGGCGGTAGTCTCCAGGTCGCAGATTTCCACGCGATCGTCCCCGAAGGCGCCCTGGAGGACGTCGCCAAGTTCGCGGAAACACGACCCGAAGGCGCAGGCGCGCGTGCGATCGAAGCCATCGCGTCCGATACGGTTCTGGAAACAGGCGCCGACGAACTGGTGCAGCAGGGTGTCCTCCTGCCGGTCGCGAATGCAGCCAGCGCGCCGAAAAGCCTCGCACCCAACACCGATTGGATTGCCCTGGGTGACGGAGAAGACGGTTTTCTGACGCCGGGTATCGATGCCAATCCGCGCGCTCCCGCTATTCGCGTCGCCGTGCGTCACCGCCGCGGCCAGACCATCAATCTCAAGATCGACGGCGAACCGGTAAATCCGCTCGCCTTCGATGGCACGCTTACTCCCGAGCGGGGCGGTTTCGCCGTCAGCACCTGGCGCGGCGTCCCGCTCCTCAACGAGAAATCCATCCTGACCGCTGAAGTAATCAATTCGTTCGGCGAGCCGACGAAGGCGTTTACCCGCGAAGTCTTTTTCACCACTACGCCGACCCGGGTCGAGCTTGTTCCCGAGCTTTCCAATCTGGTTGCCGATGGACGCACTCGGCCGGTAGTCGCCATTCGCGTTCTCGACCGCAACGACAAGCCCCTGCGCGAAGGGGTTTCCGGCAATTTCCAGTTGAGCGCTCCGTACGAAAGCGCCGAACAGCTCGATCGCCAGCAGCTCAACCAGCTCACCGGCCTTGCGCCCAGTTCTGCGCGCTGGACCGTCACCGGCACCGAAGGCATCGCTCTCATCGAACTCGCTCCGACGATGGTGAGCGGGTCGCTGCAACTCGATTTCGTTTTCGACGACGGCGAGATCGCGCGTCGCCAGGAAGTGGAAGCATGGATCGAACCCGGCGATATCGAGTGGACGGTGATCGGCCTCGTAGAGGGTACGGTCGGGGCGCGTTCGGTCGCCGATAACATGGAACGCACCGGACGCTTCGACAGCGATCTCGGCGACGATGCCCGGGTCGCGCTTTATGCCAAGGGCCGGGTGCTCGGAAAATATCTCGTCACCCTGGCTTACGACAGTGCCAAGCAGCGCGAAGACCAGCGCGTGCTGGGGACTATCGATCCGCAAGCCTATTACACCGTCTTCGCCGACGGTTCGCTCCGCCGGTTCGATGCCGCCAGCCGCGAAAAGCTCTATGTCCGCATCGAGACTTCGACTTTTTACGCGCTCTACGGTGATTTCGAGACCGGTTTCGATCAAACCAGGCTGGCACGCTACAATCGCACCGCCACCGGCGTGAAGGGCGAGGCGCGCTTTGGGCAGGTGAAGGCGCAGGGCTTTGCTGCAGAGATTTCCAGTCGCCTGCAGCGCGAAGAAATTCAGGGGCAGGGCATCTCCGGGCCGTACCAGCTCGGCAGCCGCCGGATCCTCGCCAACAGCGAGCGGGTGACCATCGAAACCCGCGACCGCTTCCGTTCCGAGCTGATCGTGTCGTCGCAAGTGCTGACGCGCTTTATCGACTACGACATCGACCTGCTGTCCGGGACGATCAGCTTCGCGCGCCCTGTTCTCAGCCGCGACGAGAACCTCAATCCGCAATTCATTGTCGTGGAATACGAAACGGATGGCCTGGGCGAGGCGGAACTCAATGCCGGTGTTCGCGCGGATTGGAGCACCGATGACGGCGATGTCCGCTTCGGCGCGACGGTCATCAGCGACAAGGGCGACGGAGCCCGCACCGAGATCGGGGCTGTCGATGTGCGCGCACGGATCGGAAACTCCACCGAAGTGCGCGGCGAGATCGCCGTGAGCCGCAGAGAGGGCGAAACCGCCACCGGTTGGCTGGTCGAGGCCCAGCACCAGACCAAGAATATCGACCTGCTCGCTTACGCCCGCCAGCTCGATGCCGATTACGGCATAGGCCAGCAGAACGGGGCGGAGCTTGGCCGCCGCAAGGTCGGCGTGGATGGGCGCGTGCTGCTGGCCGAACACCTCAGCATTCTCGGAAGCGTCTGGCAGGACAACAGCCTCACCGACGACACTCGCCGCCGGGCCGTCCAGACCCAGCTCAATCTGACTCGCCAGAACACTGACTTCCGCCTCGGCCTTTCGCACTTCAACGACCGGCTCAGTGATGGCTCGACCAATAGCTCGACGCTGCTGGAAGGCGGTGTCACGCAGCGGCTGCTGAACAACAAGCTCGAATTGAGCGCCGCCAGCGCAATCGCGCTCGACGATGCGGAAAGCGTCGACCTGCCCGCGCGTCACCGCCTCGGTCTGCGTTATGCGATCACGCCGGATGTCCGCTTGGTAGGAACTTACGAGATTGCCGATGGCGATAACGTCAGCGCCCGCCAGCTGCGCGGCGGCATCGAATTTACGCCGTGGCAGGGTGGCCAGATCGTGACGACGCTGGGCCAGGAAAGCATCAACGAGTTCGGCAATCGCACCTTTGCCGCCTACGGGCTTTCGCAGAGTTTGCAGATCAGCAAGGAACTGACGCTCGATGCGACGATCGACGGCAACCGCACTCTGGGCGGTTCGCCCGATACTGCCGATGTCATCAATGCCGCACAACCTGTCGCCAGTGGCGGCCAGTTGACCGGCAAGGCCCTGTTCGAAGATTTCACAGCGCTGACGCTGGGTGCCGCTTGGCGCAAGGATCGCTGGAGTGTGACCGCTCGCGGCGAATACCGGGATGGTGAAGAAGCAGACCGCGCCGGAGCCACTTTTGGCGCAATCCGCCAGTTGGGAGAAGGCAGCATCGTCGGCTCGGGCGCCACGTGGACACGTGCCGAGACCGAAGGCGGCGCCACGACCGAAGTTATCGACGCGGGCGTCGCGTTTGCGCATCGTCCTGCCGCCTCGGAAGTGGCGATGCTGGGCAAGCTCGAGTATCGCAGCGACCGGGTCACGGGCGCGATTGCGGGCCAGGCCGGCGCGGCGGGCCGGACAGCGCTTACAGTCGACGGCGATGCCGTTTCGCGACGCCTGGTCGCCAGCTGGTCCACCAATTGGTCGCCGCGCGGCACTGACTTGGACGAAGGCGGCATAGAGCACGAGACGCGCCGCGACGAATACACCCTGTTCCTAGGTGGCCGGTACAATTTCGACCAGTTCGAAGGCACGGAGTTTTCGGGGACGACCCTCCTTGCAGGAGCTGGTGCGCGTTTCGGCATCACCGATCGTTTCGAAATCGGTGCCACCGCAACGGTCCGGGCAAATCTTGATGATGAAGTTTACAGCTTCTCCTATGGTCCCCAAGTCGGGTTCACCCCGGCGGACGACGTACTGCTTACGGTCGGCTATAATGTCGACGGCTTTCGCGACGCCGATTTCTCCGCCGCGCGCAATTCCGAGCAAGGTCTCTACGCAGCCGTTCGGATAAAATTCGATGCCAACACCTTCCGCGGCCTCGGCCTTGGGAGGGACGCGCGATGAGCCCCGGCAAATCCGGTTCGGTAAACACACTGTTTACCATGTCTGCCTATGTCGAAGGCATGGTTTGGACTGCCGCGAAATCTTTCCGCATGATCGCCATGGCTTGGCTGGCGCTTGTTGTCGCCATTCTCATGCCAGCGACCGCCAGTGCACAGGATGCGACTGTGGATTGGGCGAATGCGAACGCGGTTTCGCTGACATCCCTGCCGAGCGGCACCACTGTGGCGGGCTCGGATGGCACGACTGCTACCGTAGACTGGGGTGTGACGCTGAATGGATCGGGCTCGTTCACGCCTGCGTTTGCAACCGATTACGTCAGCTATTTCGCGGGACAGATCGGGAATGGGCAGTCGCCCTTGTTCGTCGGCTTCAACAATGCGTCGTACGATCCGGGTGACAAGATAACCGTCACCATCACGCTGAGCCGTGCGGTCGGCAACCTGCGGTTCTCCTTGGATGATATCGACGCCGGCAATTACGTCGATGCGATCGAAGTCTATTACGACGATGACACTGCGGGCGTGATGTCCAACGCTGCGAGCAATCCCGCTTTCTGGTCCATCGGCAGCTCCGTCGCGCGGACCAATGACGCGACCGTCAATGGCTGGCGCGGCGTCGGAGCATCGGACCAGTTTGCAAGCGACGGTACCATCTCGTTCGCATTCGGCGAGCAGGCGGTACGCCGGATCCGCGTCGTCTACTACAGTTACACGGGCACGGGCGATCCGGGGAACCAGTATCTCGGCCTCTCCGACCTGACCTACCAGGGGCCTGGAGCAGACCTTTCCCTTAGCAAGGCGCTCGTGGGATCGCCTCCTGTCCAGGGGGGAACGGCTACTTGGCGGCTGACGGTTTCGAACAGCGTCACTTCCACCCAAACGCCAACAGGTATCGTCGTGCGCGACACTTTGCCGGCGGGTTTCAGTTTCGTCTCCTCCAGCGGGACGGGGAGCTTCAATTCCGCAACAGGGGACTGGTCGGTCGGTTCGCTAGCGCCGGGCAACAGCGTCAGCCTGACGATCACGGGCACCGTCTCATCGGCGGCAGGCACCACGATAACCAATACAGCCCAGATAACGGTTAGCAGCGCCAACGATCCGGATTCGACAGTGAACAACGGCGTGACCACCGAAGACGACTACGCTTCTTTCAGCTTCGTCGTGCAGAGCGGCAATCCGCCTGGCATCCCGCCGACACTCTCATGTCCCGCGGGAAGTTCGGTTTTCGACTGGGATCGCATAACCACTTGGACGCCGGGAAGCGTGGACAATTCCTACGCTTTCTCAGCCTTCGGGAATGTCAGGTTCCAGCTGACCAACAATGGAGCCTACATCAATAACGCTGCCTTCGGAGGGCAATCCCCTACCGTTGCCAATGTATTTACCGGCGGATTGCAGCCTGCGCAGAACAGCCTCACGGTTTTGGCCGATCAGCCGAACCGCAGCGGTGTGGTGCAGGTGACCATCACGCTCCCCCGCGCGTTCAGCGGGGTGCAGTTCTCGATCTATGACGTCGATTTCGCATCGGGCCAGTTCACCGATCGTGTTCAGGTCACGGGCAGGAATTCCGGCACTACAGTCAATCCGATCCTTACCAACGGCAACGTCAACACTGTGTCCGGCAACACCGCCACCGGAACCGGCGCGTCGAATTCGGATCAGGCGCTCGGCAACGTCGTCGTGACCTTTAATCAGGCGGTGGACACGATCGTCCTGACTTACGGCAATGCAGCCAGCGCCCCGGTCGATCCCGGACAACAGGGCATCGGCCTCCACGACATTACGGTGTGCAATCCGTCGACGACCTTGTCGGTAACGAAGGTCAGCTCGGTGATTTCCGACCCGATCAACGATGTTTCGAACCCGAAGGCTATCCCCGGCGCGATCATCGAATATCTGATTACAGTGACGAATAGCGGTGGCGTAGCGACCGATGCCAACAGCGTGGTTGTAACCGACGACGGCCCCGCGGATGCAAAAATGTGCCTTGTCTCCAGGACTGGCGGTCCGGTGATCTTCGGCGCAGGCAGTTCGAACGTCAGCTATACCTTCAGCAGTCTGGCGTCGGCCACGGATAGCATCGCATTTTCAAACGATAATGCCGCGACATTCGCCTATACCCCGACCGCCGACGCGGACGGCTGCGACCAGGCAATTACCGATTTCCGCGTGGTGCCCAGCGGGGCTTTCTCCGGCGGCGGGAGCTTTTCAATTAGGGTGCGCTATAAGGTCGAATAGCATGAAGAGGTCACGGATAGCCGTTTCCGGGACTTCCCTGAACCGCGCTGCGAGAGATTTCTCGACCGGAGCCTGATAACTCGGGGATGGGGGACTGCTCGTCATAAACGGCTTCGATGGGGAGAAAGCTCTCCATGAGGAAAAAGCGCGTTGTCATGCCTTCAGGCCTCGCGCATCCCAAACCCGCTCGCAATGCCGGTCGAATTGCTCGAGTGTTATGGCTTCGACCTCGAAGCTGTTGTCGAGGCGGGAAAGATAGGTCGCGTCCTTACTCAGATCCCGCGTTTCGTACGCCGGTACTTCGGCGCCGATCCGCCGGTGCTCCTCGTCAAAGACCACACGGATCGGGACGGAGTTGCCGAGGAGGTAATATTCGTACTTCATGACGGGTTTGGTGGTCATGATTTATTTTCACCTCTGTTATGTTACGCCGTCGAAAGTGCAAGGATCATAGTTTCAAGGCTGACAATAATGAAGGGACGCGCTCGGCAGGCTTTTGTCCATCTTATTTTGGCCATGGCTGCGGTGTCCGGCGCTCAAGCCAATAATCAAACAGTGGCAGATCCAGACACCCTGACCGAAGTGCAACGTCAAGCATTCGCAACCATTGATGCGCGTTCGTGCAGCGAGCGTTTCGTCATGGCGGCAAATCCCACCGCATAAACGCCCTTCCAAGTCTTTTCATTGAATTGCGTGAGATCGGCTTCACGCAATGCGTCACCGTCTGGAAGCCGGGTTGGAAGAGTTCGCCGTTCCAAGGCTGAGCCCAGCCAACCTCCAATCGTCTCGGGACCGACAGTCGCAGGGCGGCCTCGGAACACGGCAGTGCCGTCACCGTTGGCCACGTGAAGTCCAACCTCGCGAGCGACGCCCACGAGCGCTTGCCCAACGACCAGAAAGTCCCTCCCATGAGTACCATCCAGACCAAGAACCCTGCGACCGGGGAAAATCTGCAGACCTATGACCTGATGAGCGAAAGAGAGGCGTTCGGGATCGTCGAGGCTGCGCATGAGGCGTTTCTGGACTGGCGCAAGAAGTCCCACGAGGAACGCGCGCCATATCTGCGCAAGATCGCCGAGGTCCTGAGAGACAATGCGGACAAGTTTTCCGAGCTCATGACCAAGGAAATGGGCAAGCTCTACAAAGACGGGAAAACCGAAATCGAGATTTGCGCCCGCATTTGCGAATACACGGCCGACAACGGTCCGGAGGCGCTCGCCGATGAGGAACGCCAGCACAGTGGCGGCAAGAAGCGCGGCATCGTCACCTACTCCCCAATCGGCGTGATCTACAGCGTGCAGCCGTGGAATTTCCCGGTCTACCAGCCCATGCGGGTGCTGGCGGCGAACATCATGGCCGGAAACGCCGTCGTCCTGAAACACGCATCGATCTGCACCGGCAGCGGCCTGTTGCTGCGCGACCTGTGTCTCGAAGCCGGACTGCCCAAGGGCCTGTTCGACGTGATCCTTGTCGGCCACGATGTATCTGACAAGATCATCGAACATGATCTGGTCCGCGCCGTGACCATGACCGGCAGCGATGGCGCAGGCAGCCATATCGGCGAACTGGCGGCCAAGAACCTCAAGAAGACGGTTCTGGAGCTCGGTTCGAACGACGCTTACCTCGTCCTCGAAGATGCCGACATCGATCTGGCAGTGAAAACCTGCGTCCAGGGCAGGCTGTATAACAATGGCGAAACCTGCGTGTCGGCCAAGAGGTTCGTGGTGACCGACGCCGTCTATGACGATTTCGTATCGGCATTCGTCGAAAGCATGAAATCGGTAAAGATGGGCGATCCCTTTGACGAGGACACCCAGCTAGGCCCGGTGTCGAGCGAAGAGCAATTCGATACGCTGGTCGAGCAGGTCGGCAAGAGCCTCGATGGAGGGGCGACCCTGCTGTGCGGCGGCGATCCGGACAAGGACGCGCAAGGATGCTACTATCCCGCTACGGTGCTCGCCGATTGCAAGCCGGGCACTCCGGCCTATGACGACGAACTCTTCGGCCCCGTCGCCTCCATCATTCGTGCCAAGGATGACGAGGACGCGATGCGTATCGCCAATGACAGCCGCTATGGCCTTGGCGGCGGTATCTTCACCAAGGATGAGGACAAGGCGATCCGCCTGGCCCGCGATCATTTCGACACCGGAATGGTGCGCATCAACTCGTTCGGGGCGGCAGACCCGAACATGCCTTTCGGCGGGGTCAAGGATTCAGGTTATGGCCGCGAACATGGCGGCTTCGGCATGAAGGAGTTCGTCAACGCAAAGGCCATTTTCCTGCCATCGTAAGGCGATTGCTTGCCTGACGTGACCGGGGCCTATGACGATGCCCCGGCCATGCGGGCCAGGAACTCTCTGTGATCGGGCAGTCCCTCGGCGCTTTTGCGCAGCGAGCTGGCGATATGGGCGATCCGGTCCGCGATCGGTTGCGGCTGCGCACGCGCCGTTGCCGGATGAGGGCGGGACGGTTCGAGATTCTGTCCCAGCAGCAGCGAGGTCCACGACCCGAGCTGGAAGAGATGACCTCCGTCGATGGCCACGCTTCCGTGCGAACGCCAAAGTTCGAGGATCGTCGAAAGGGTATCGGGCAATTCCATCGTTCGGCAATGACGCCAGAACTCGCTGTCGTCGCGCTGCGTCACCGCATAGTGCGCGATCACGAAGTCCCGGACTTGCTCCCATTCCTGCTGCGTTTGCGCATTGAAGCGGCCGCGCAGGACAGGGTCGATCGCCTTGGTCGGGAAAAGCTCTACCAAGCGTTCGAGGCTGGCCTGGACCAGATGGATACTGGTCGATTCCAGCGGCTCCAGGAAGCCGGCGGCAAGGCCGATCCCGACGACATTGCCTGCCCAGGCTTCCTGCCGCCTGCCGGTCCGGAATTTGATCAGGCGCGGGTCGCCGCGCAGATCGCCCGATACGGTCGCCAGCAGGCGCTCAGTCGCCTCGTCCTCGCTCGAGAACGCGCTTGAAAAGACGTGGCCGTTGCCGGTCCTGCTGCGAAGCGGGATGCGCCATTGCCAGCCAACGCTGTGGGCGATGGCCCGGGTCATCGGAGATATCGTTTCGCCCACGTTTTCGGTCTGCACGACGAGCGCGCGGTCTGCAGGCAGCCAATGACTCCAGTCGTCAAAGGGCACTTCCATCGCCTCGCCCAAAACGAGGCTGCGGAAACCGGAACAGTCGATGAAGAAGTCGGCATCAAGGGTGGCGCCGCCATCCAGGCCGACTCCTGTGACTTCCCCCGTGTCGGAAGCGCGGTGGACGGCGACAATCTTTCCCTCGGTCCGCTCTACACCGCGGCTCTCCGCGACCTTGCGCAGATACTGCCCATAACTGAGGGAATCGAAGTGATAGGCGTGGGGGAGCAGTCGGGAAAGTTCGCTGCCCGGGCGCTGGTCGATGGCAAAGCGGTCGCGATCGGCGGCGGCCCGGCCAAGGAACAGCTCCTGCCACTGCGGATAGTCCGGCCCACCCGCATCCTTGCCCAGCAGCCACCAGTGATGGAGGCGCACCATCGCATCGAGTTCCTGGCCGACATGTCCAAAGGCGTGGAGGTATCGATCGCCCGGCACGCCCCAGTTTTCGAACTCGATACCGACCTTGAAGGTGGCATCGGTGGCCCTGACGAACTCGAACTCGTCGATCCCAGCCAGGCGGTTGAATTCGCGAATGGGCGGGATTGTTGCCTCGCCGACACCGACCGTGCCGACCGCTTCGCTTTCGACGAGTTCGATCGCCACGGTGTCGGAGAGCGCACGCGACAGATAAGCGGCTGCCATCCAGCCTGCAGAGCCTCCGCCGACAATCAGTATCTTGCGAACAGGGTCGGTCATCGCGCTTCCCTATGTCTCAGCTTGCGGCCAGCTCACCCAAGGCGTCGGACAGTGGGGCGAGATGCGCCTCATAGTCTTTCCATGCCCCGATCCCCTTGCGGTTCAGGGGCTTACGCACCTGTTCGGAGCTGGCCGTTGCCACCGCATCGGAGGATTGGTGGAAGGCGAGCATTGCCTCGTCGTAGGAAACGCCGAGGAATTCGCACACATCGCCGAGCACCTCCTGCGGACGGTCCACGAGGTTCTCATATTCGACCAGCATGATCCGGTCGGGGAACCGCTCGCGCAGGGTATCGGTGAGTTGCGTATAGGTGCGATAGAAGCTCGCGATATCCTCCAGATCGCTGGAAGCCGCATGGCCGCGTGCGAACAACGTGCGATAATTCGACCAGCAGCAATCCATCGGATCACGCCGGATATCGATGATTTTCGCTTGCGGCAGCATACGCAGGATCAGGGGCAGGTGGCGCCAGTTCATGTGCATCTTGTCGATGATAATGCTGGCATTGCTGCGCATCATCTCGCGTGCACGATTGCGATACCATGTGCCCATGGAGGCAAGCGACTGGTCGTTCAGCCCGGCTATCGTTTGCGGAAGAGCGTCGCGGCCCTGGGTCAGCATCAGGCGCTGGACCATGTGGGAGACGACCTGCAATTCCCCGAGAGGTTCGATGGCGTCCGACTGACCGAGCATTCGCTCAAGTAGGGTCGAACCTGCCCGCGGCATACCCACCACGAAGAGGGGGAGGGGGGACGCGTTCTCGCTAACATCTTGCGGTGCTGCGGAGATCGAGCTCGCGTGATCGAGGTGCCTCGTCATCAATTCCTGGAACTCGGCTGCATCGAAAGGATCGGCCTCCCGGCGCTTCCGGTTTCCGGCTTCGAAATGGGCGAATGCCTGGTCAAAATCCTTCCGCGCGTGATGAGCCATTGCGAGGGCGAAGTGGAAATTGATCTCGCGTTCGCCCTTGAACCCGGCTGTTTCCAGTCGCCTGGTCAGATAGGCGATATCGTCATCGGAGAGACTGGAAGCGTCGAGATCGGCGAGGCTCCACCACGAGCGCGCATGATCGGGATCGAGCTCGAGCGCCTTGCGATACGCCTCTTTCGCCTCATCGCTCCGCCCGACGAAGCGCAAGGCGTCTGCATGGTCGGCACGGAAATCGGGCGATTTCGGCTTCAGATCGATCAGCCGCTGCGTCGTCTCCACGCAGCCCTCGAAATCGCCAGCGCCGGTCAGCAGGCGGTTCTGAAGCGAGAGAAGGCCGATATCGTCCGGGTTAGCGGCAATGAGCGGGGCCAGCGTCTTGCGAGCCTCGGTCAACTGGTCCGACAGCATCAAGCCGTTGACCAGCAGCACAGCCGCGTGAGCGAAACCCGGCGCGCGATCGAGGACCATCTTCAGCATGGGGATCGCCTTGTCATGCAAACCGATACCCAGAGCGCTCTCGGCAGAGAGGACTATTCCAGCGAGATCTCCGGGAAAGTCCTTGAGATGTTTGGCGGCAAGATCGCTCGCCGCGGGGAAATCACCCGCATTGAGTGCCTTGGCCGCCTGCGCCAGAACGGGATACCGGCGCGCTTCATCGATAGCGAGAAGCTCGGCCTTGGCGGCGAAATCCGCCTCGCCCCTTGCGCGATGGGCGGCAGCGGCAAGGCGCAGGGCACGCGGTTCGCGCCCGTCCTTGCGCAGGATGACCTGAGCCTGCTTCAGAGCCAGCGCAGGGTCGGACTGGAGCAGTGCGGCGCCGCGGGCCAGGGCGTCGTCGAGCGAGCCGCCGACGGTTTCGACTGGGCGTCCGCCGCTCATTGCGCGTACCCCAGGATGGTGCGCAGGCGCGGTGATACGAGATCGACGATATCACGCTGTGCCTGGGGGAGCGTGTCGGGAATGCTGACCCCGCGCATGGTCAGGTTCTGCCGGGCCGTACCGCTCTGCTCCGGATCCGCACCGATGCGGACCCGCTCGCGCCAATCGTCGGGCATGGCAATGCCGCAGGCTTCGAGGAGGTTGGCGAAATAGGCTTCGCTTTCGTCGCTATCGAGGTTCTTCACCGCCTCGCGCAATTCCTCGAACCTGACGAGGTATTCGCCCGTGCCGAGCCAGGCGACCGCGTTGAAAAGAAAGGTCTCGTGCAACCCGGGGCTCTGTCGCGGAAGGCCGAAAATCACGACATTCATAAGCTCCTCTGCGGTGAGCGGGGCCTTCTTGAGGATATCGAGATCGCCGGAAAACTCGTCGGACAGCATGAAGCGGGCCATTGCGAGAACCCAATCGTAGGGATCGCGCACGAGGAGGATGCGGCGCGCGCCACCCGTGGTCGCAGCCGAGATATCGGCGAAGAAAAGGTGACCCCAGCTGAGCTTGGCGGGCGGACCGTCGAAAGCCGCGACGTGGCGCTTGAGATTGGCGAATTGGATGAAGTCGGCGTTGTACTGGTGTTCCACCGGTACGAACATGCGAATGATGTTGCGCAGCAGATGGCTGCCGGACTTCGGAAGGCTGTTCAGGAATACCGGATGATCGAGCGGCGTCTGCGGGAACTCCGCATTCCGTTCGTCCAGATTGTCCGGCTTGACGTGGATTGTTTGCATGCCAGCCGGATTAAGGGTGCGGGCGCAAAGTGCAAGGCTGGCGAGGGTTTCTACCGCGCAAAATAAAAGGGGCGATGCCTTCCGGCACCGCCCCCGATTTTTAGCTAAGCGAGACGCTTAGAAGTTGATGCCTGCACGCACGAACAGACGACGGCCGAGCCAGTCATACTGCGATGCGAACAGCGGCGTTGCACCACCGACAGTGGTGATGCCGGACACTTCAGGCGGACGCGTGTCGAAGATGTTCGAAACACCGGCGGTGATCTCGAAGCGGTCTGCGAATTCCTTCGTCAGCGAGAGGTTGTGATAGAACACGGCATCGGTACGCGGACGAACGCAATATTCGCCGAGGTAGACGAATTCTGCGATCGGGCTCGTTGCCGGGCTGCGGCAAAGCGTGCCGAAGTCTTCGATGTAGTCTTCTTCGCTCGACGAAGCGCCGATGATGTCCAGACCGTAAAGAAGGTTCCAGCCCTTGTAGTCATAGCCGAGGTTGATGTCGGCCGTGAACTTGGGATCGCCAACTTCACCGTTGAAGTCTTCGAATTCGCCAAGACGCGCAACCGTGTCTTCCAGCTGGTAGGTAGCCTGAGCAAGCAGCTGGATGCGACCGGCATCACCGAAGTCGTGGCTTGCACGGACAGTGAAGTCGATACCGCGGTTCAGCTGTTCATCGACGTTGATGAACTTGCGGAAGATGTTGCGGATGTTGGTCGGGTCGCCGTCCTGGCCACGCTCGAAGAGATCACAGAACGGGCTGTTCGGGAAATCTTCGGAGTCATAGCACGAACGGAGGATCGACGTCGGCGTAAGCTGAGCGATTTCGTCCTTCACCTTGATATCGAAGTAATCGATGGTGATGGCGAGGTCGCTGTCCGAACCGATGTACGGCGTCAGGATCGTGCTGGCCGTGATGGCGCGCGACGATTCCGATTCCAGGACGCCGACACCGCCAGAGGTGAAGACGCTGGCCTGGATACCGGCACCGGTACGGTCATCGTCGAGACCTTCGGCAGCGCAGTTATCAGCGATACGCTGCGTAATTGCACCTTCTGCGAGGTTCTGACCCCAGTTGACGCACGGGTCGACAGTCTGGCGAGCGCCGCTGACCTGGTCGGCCAGGAAGAGCTCGAACAGGGCCGGTGCACGGTAGGACGTACCGTAGGTTGCGCGGAAACGCAGCCAGTCGTTGACCTGCCAGTTACCCATCAGCTTGTAGGTGATGTTGCCATTGTCGGAGTCCGAGAAGCCGTCCGAACCACGGACCGAGTTCACGTTCGTGACACGAGCCGATGCCGACAGGACGAGGTCCTGGACCAGCGGACGGTCGCGCATGAGCGGAACTTCGATTTCGGCGAACGCTTCGGTCGTCTCACGATAACCGAAGGTGTTGCCCGAGGAGAACGGGTTCGCGAAACCGTTGTCTACGAACGGACGCTCGTAACCGTCATCTTCCGGCGACAGGGTCGGGTCGAAATCGGGGTTCGGAGCATAGGTGATGTGACCCGGAAGGTCGTTGATGTCGTCACGGCGGTAGACGGCGCCGGCTGCGAAGCCGAGCCAGCCTGCCGGCAGTTCGAACGCCTGGCCCGAAACCGAAGCTTCGACGAAGACCTGTTCGTACAGGGTGTTACCGACTTCCGTTTCCGTGAAGTAGGCTTCTTCTTCGTCGGTGAAGTCACCGGCCATGATGCGCGGATCGACCCAGTTGACCTGGAGACACTGCTTGCCGCTGATCGGCGTGACGAGGCCCGCACAACCGGCACCGAAGGCGCGGTTGGTCTGCTGGCTGATAACGTCCTGCAGGATCTGGTCGAGTGCGTAGTCACCGTCGGAACGGCTGTACTGACCGTGGATGTCGAAACCGATACGGTCGCTGAAGTCACCCGTCAGGCCGAGGACCGCGCGATAGTAATCGACGGTGATCTCGTTGTCGTAGTTGTCCAGGATACCGGTCGGCGACAGGAACTGGAAGTTGCCGTTCCAGCCCGGGAACGGATCGTCCGGATCGCCTTCGTCGTACTGCTGCGTGTAGCCGAAGTTGTAGAACTGGCTGTAGCTGTCGACGTAGGTACGACGCTGGTTGAACAGGCCTTCACCATAGAGGCGAAGCGTGTCGGTGATGTCGAACGAACCTTCGACGTAAGCGGTGTAACGCTCGGTCTCGGGGATGACGGACGACTTCTGTTCAAAGGGGTGGTAGCTGTTGGTCAGCGCCTGGGACAGCGGATCGTACTTGGCGACCGGATACCAGCCTTCGGGCGACGAAATGTCGAACGCGCCGGTGATCGGGCCCGGACGATCGAGGTACTGGCCCAGATTGTCATTGCCGTAGCTGAACTGCATGAGCGTTGCCGGCGAGTTCGTCTGCGGAACGTTGCTGGCGTAGTATGCCCACACGTGACCCCAGGTCGTACCACCGGTACAGGCAAGGTCGCCGGTTCGCGGGTCGATCAGGTCGACACGCTCGTCACCGTCTTCGGTGCGGAACAGGTAGTCGTAGTCGCAACCGAGATAGTCGCGGTCCTGGCGCTCGAGTTCTTCCTGGCGATAATATTCACCGGCGAACATGATGTGGCCACGGTCGAATTCCTTACCCCAGGCAGCGGAGACCTGGTAGATTTCGCCACCGCTTTCGAACGGCATGGTAACCGAGCCGTCGAGCTCGAGACCGTCGGTCGAGCGCTTGGTCAGCAGGTTGACCACGCCGGCCACAGCGTCCGAACCGTAGATCGACGATGCGCCGTCCTTCAGGATTTCCACCGACTGGATGATCGAGGAGGGAAGGACGTTCAGGTCGAACGAGGCAACGCCGCCACGCGTACCGGCGGGGCCTGCACGACGCGAGTTGAGCAGGACGAGGGTACGTTCCGCACCCAGGCCGCGCAGCGAGATCGTTTCTGCACCCGGACCACCGTTCGAAACGGAGTTGACCGAAATTGCGGAAGTGATCTGCGACGAACCGCTCGCGATGGGCGAGTTCTGTACGATCTCGGCGACGTCGGTGGCGCCGGTGCGGCGAGCGATGTCGGGATCGATGATCTGGAGGGGCGAAGAGCTGGTCGCTTCGCTGCGACGGATACGCGAACCCGTAACGAGGATGGTGGTACCCTCGGGGACTTCCTGACCTTCTTCCAGGATTACGACTTCTTCGTCTTCCTGAGCGTCAGCGTCCTGGGCCACGGCTGGCGAAGCCAAGGTTACGGCGAGTGCAGCCAGGCCGGAGCCTGCCAGCAGGCGCGTAGCCTTAGGATTCGCACCGTAAATGCGAGTATTCATATATTCTAAACCCCCTAAGCAAACCGGGTTTTCCGGTGTTGGCGATTCCCAAAAATTGCACTGCCCTGAAAGGCAGCGCAGGCGTTAATGCTGGCACTACTGCGGAAGATCGGTTGGAAAACAATCAACGAGCGCGGTTTTTGCCCATTTTGATGAGGCCTTGTTGTCTTTTCGCCACAAGGCAGCGCCGGATCAGCTTCCCTTGAATTCGGCCTTGCGCTTCTGGAGGAAGGCGAGCGCGCCTTCGACCGCATCCTGGGTGCTGCCGGCGATACGCTGCGCGTTGGCTTCTGCCGCCAGCGTCGCCGGGAAATCGGCCTGCAAGCCGTCGCGCAGGGTGCGCTTCATCTGGCCGATTGCCACCGTGGGGCCATTGGCCAGTCGCTCGACGAGAGCCTGCGCCTCGCCCGCCAGCGCGTCGTCTTCGACGCAGCGGTAGATTAAGCCGATACGCTCCGCTTCCTCGCCGTGGATTTTCTCACCGAGCATCATCATACGAGTGGCTTGGGCAGTGCCGATAAGGCGGGGGAGCATCCAGCTCGATCCGCCATCGGGGACCAGACCGATGTTGACGAACGCCTGGAGGAAGTACCCGCTCTTGCCTGCCAGCACGAAATCCGCAGCGAGGGCCAGCGAGCAGCCGACGCCCGCGGCAGGGCCCTGGACCATGGACACCACCGGAACAGGCAGTGTCGCCAAGGCCTGGATCATCGGGTTGTAATGCTGGCTCAGGGACGCAAACGCGCGATCGCCACCACTGACGGACATTTCGGCATTCGCGGCCAGGTCGGCGCCCGAACAGAAGGCGCGGCCTTCACCGCGCAGGAGGACGGCGCGTGCATCGCCGATATCGCGGATTGCCGTGAAGATTTCGTCCGCCATTTGCGGGGGGCAGGCGTTGAGGCGTTCGGGACGATTGAGCGTAATCGTAAGAATGGGCCCGTCGCGTTCGGCCTTGATCATTTCGAAATCGCTCATGGGTCCTCTATCTCCTATCCCTTGTGTCCGACCCGTTTGGTCAAAAGGGTGCGCAAATGCAACCTAGTTCGCTCGCAAAAGCGAGCGAGGGACCGGTATCACAAGAATGGAGAAGAGTGGCTGGGGTGGCAGGGATCGAACCTGCGAATGCCGGTACCAAAAACCGGTGCCTTACCACTTGGCTACACCCCAGCAGGCGGGCGCTCCTATAACGTGCCCGCCGTCAATGTGAAGGGGGGATTAGAGCTTCTTTCCTTCAAAATCGGCTGCCGAGTGACGCTCTAGCAACTGCGTGTCTTCATCGCCCCATGCCTTGTTGACGATCCGGCCGCGCTTAACCGCCGGGCGGTCGGCGATCTGCTTTGCCCAGCGCGCGACGTTTTCGTACTCGTGGATAGAGAGGAAGGTCTTTGCCTCGTTGTAGATCGTGCCTTCGACGAAAGGCGCCATCCATGGCCATGCCGCGATATCGGCGACCGTGTAATCCTTGCCGCCCAGATATTCACTGTCCGCGAGCCGCTTATCAGCGACATCGAAGAGCCGCTTGGTTTCCATGGCGTAGCGGTTGATGGGGTACTCGAATTTCTCCGGCGCATAGGCGTAGAAGTGGCCGAAGCCGCCCCCGATAAAGGGCGCGCTGCCAATCTGCCAGAACAGCCAGCTGAGCACTTCGGCGCGCGTGTGGTCTGTCGGGAGCAATGCGCCGAACTTTTCAGCGAGATGCATCAGGATCGCACCGCTTTCGAAAATGCGGACGGGCTTGTCGCCGCTGCGGTCGAGGAGGGCGGGGATCTTGCTGTTGGGGTTCACGTCGACAAAGCCGCTGGTGAATTGCACGCCGTCGCCGATATTGATCGTGTAGGCATCGTATTCGGCGCCGGAGTGGCCGGCTTCCAGCAGTTCTTCCAGCATGACGGTTGCCTTCACGCCGTTCGGCGTTGCCAGCGAGTAGAGCTGGAAATCGTGCTCTCCGACCGGCAGATCCTTCTGCTCGCGGGCACCTGCTGTGGGAGCGTTGATACTGGCGAAGCGCCCGCCGTTTTCGGCATCGTGGGTCCAGACTTCGGGCGGGGTGTAAGTCGCATCGGCCATAGTGATCTCCTTTTTGGTCGGGCTAATTCACCCTTCCATTCGTCGCAAGGTGGGGAACCGCTACACGCTTGCCACGGTTCTTCCCTTCGCCATGACGAAGCTCATCTATGTAGACGACAGCCTGCCCGGCATCACCCGCAAGGGAGCGGGCAAGGGCTGGGCGTATTACGATCCCAAGGGCGAGCTTATTCGCGACCGCAAAGAGAAGGAGCGGCTCAACGCCATTGCCCTGCCGCCCGCTTACGAGGACGCTTGGTTCTGCCCCGCGCCGAACGGCCATATCCTCGCGACAGGCCTGGATGCGAAGGGACGCAAGCAATATCGCTATCACCCTGAGTTTCGTGCTGCCCGCGAAGGCGAGAAATTCGATGGCTGCATCGCGTTCGGCGCGTTGCTCCCCCTCGTTCGCAAACGGGTTGAAGAAGATTTGCGCGGCCGAAAACTGACCCGCGACCGGGCAGTGGCAAGCGTGGTGCGACTGCTCGATCTCGGCGCGGTTCGTGTCGGCAATGAAGGCTATGCCGAACGCAACAAGAGCTTCGGCGCGACGACTTTGAGGCGGCGGCATGCAGAGGTGACCGGCAAGACGCTGCGCCTTCGCTATCGCGGGAAGTCCGGGAAGCAGCGTGAAGTGACGCTGACCGATGGCAGCCTCGCCCGGCTGGTGCGCAAGATGCAGGACCTGCCCGGCCAGAACGTCTTCAAATACGTCGACGATGACGGCGAGGTGAACCCCGTCGGTTCGAGCGATGTGAACGCCTATCTCGAAGAGGCCATGGGCGAGCGCTTCACGGCAAAGAATTTTCGCACCTGGCATGCAAGCGTGCTGGCCTTCGAGTGCCTGCGCCAAGGCGAGGGCAGGCTGCCGATCAAGGAATTGCTCGATTGTGTCGCGCAGAAACTCGGCAACACCCCCGCCGTGACGCGCAAAAGCTATATCCATCCGGCCGTGATCGATCTGGTCGGTCGTCAGGAGGAATGGCGGGCTTCGCTGAAGCTGCCTCGTGCGACGCAGTGGCTGACGCGGGACGAGCGCGGGCTACTTGAGCTATTGCAGGATGCCCCCGACGTAGCGGAGTTGCTTGCTGCGGCTTGATCCTTGCGTGAATTATCTTTTCGGGATAATCGCGAGAAATGCATAAAGCAGGACAGAAACTCAAGGCATGGCGGCAGGCGCAGAAACCACCCCTGTCCGCAGAAGAGTTCGCGTCCCGTCATGGCTTCAAGACGCAGACCGTGTTCGGCTGGGAAAGCAAGGGCCGCATCGCCCGCGCACAGGCCCAGCGCACGCTCTCCGAACTCGGAATTTGTGAGCCTGCGGACTGGATAGAGCCTGCCGAAGACCAACAGAAAGAAACGCGACCCATGGCCAGCGGTGACACGCATCCCTTTTTCGATTTGCACACCCACGGCTTCGTGCGCGTCGCAACCGCCACGCCGAAAGTGCGCACTGCGGACATCGCCTACAATGCCCAAGGCATAATCGAGCAGGCCGAAAAAGCGCATGAGCAGGGCGTCGATCTCCTGCTTTATCCGGAGCTGAGTCTTTCCTCCTACGCGCTCGACGACCTGCATTTGCAGACCGCGCTTTTGGAGGCGGTAGAGAGGCATCTTTCCGAAATTCTCGAACGGTCGCGCACGCTCGCACCGGTGCTGGTCATCGGCGCGCCGCTGCGGCGGAACGGGCGGATCTACAATTGCGCCATCACCATCGCCAAGGGGCGTATCCTCGGCGTGGTGCCCAAAAGCTACCTGCCGAATTACCGCGAATTCTACGAAAAGCGCTGGTTCAGCCATGGCCGCGATTGTGTCGGGCTGGAAATCGATGTTCTGGGCGAGACGGTGCCGTTCGGAACGGACATCGTCTTCGAAGCGGAAGATCTTGCCGGCTTCACCTTCGGTATCGAGATTTGCGAGGATTTCTGGTCGCCCAATCCGCCCGGTACGCTTGCCGCGCTGGCCGGGGCGACGATTCTGCTCAACCTGTCCGCATCGAACATCACGATCGGCAAGTCGGACGAGCGGCACATGCTCACGCGCGCCAGCTCTTCGCGCTATGTCTGCGCCTATGCCTATTCCGCCAGTGGTTACGGCGAAAGCACCACCGATCTTTCATGGGACGGGCAGGGCATGATCTACGAGCTCGGCGACTTGCTGATCGAGAGCGTGCGTTTCGATCACGAGCCCGAACTGTGTGTGACAGACGTCGACACGCGCCGCATCCTTGCAGAGCGCATGCGAATGCAGACCTGGGGCGATGCAGCCGATGCGGCGGGTCGCCCGGAAGACTGGTACCGCACAATCGGGTTCGAGCACGGCGCGGCGCCAAAAGACAACGGACTGGTGCGACCGATCCGCCGCTTCCCCTTCGTCCCGAACCGTCAGGAGAAGCTGGACGAGGATTGCTACGAGGCTTTCAATATCCAGGTTGACGCCCTGATGCGCCGGATCGAAGCGACGCGGCCAAAGTGCCTCGTCATCGGCATCTCGGGTGGACTCGACAGCACCCATGCCTTGCTGGTCGCCGCCAAGGCGATGGACCGCCTGGGCCGCCCCCGCACCGATATTCGCGGCTACACCATGCCCGGCTTTGCAACCTCGGACGGGACCAAGTCCAACGCTTGGAAGCTGATGAAGGCGTTCGGCATCACCGCGGAAGAAATCGACATCAAGCCGACGGCGACGATGATGCTGGAGAATATCGGCCACGCCTTCGCCGACGGACATCCCGTCTACGACACCACCTTCGAAAACGTCCAGGCGGGCCTGCGCACGGACTACCTCTTCCGCCTTGCAGGACAGCATGGCGGCTGGGTGATCGGAACCGGCGACCTGTCCGAACTCGCGCTCGGTTGGTGCACCTATGGCGTCGGCGACCAGATGAGCCACTATGGCGTCAATTCCGGCGTGCCGAAGACGCTCATTCAGTATCTCATCCGCTGGACCACGACGACGCACCAGTTCGACGATCATGTGGACGAGGTATTGCTCGACATCCTTGACACCGAAATCAGCCCCGAGCTGGTTCCCGCGGGCGAGGATGGCACGATTCAGAGCACGCAATCGATCATCGGCCCGTACGAATTGAACGATTTTTTCCTGCATCATGTCATTCGCTGGGGGCAGAGCCCGAGCCATGTCGCCTTCCTTGCCTGGCACGCATGGAAGGACGCCGAGGCAGGACAGTGGCCGATCGATTTCCCCGAAGATGCCAAGAACGCCTACGACCTGCCCACCATCGCCAAGTGGCTGGAAAACTTCGTGAATCGGTTCTTCGGCTTCAGCCAGTTCAAGCGCAGCGCCATGCCCAACGGGCCAAAAGTCAGCGCGGGCGGCGCGCTTTCGCCACGCGGTGACTGGCGTGCGCCCAGCGATGCCGTAGCGGATCTGTGGCTCGATGACCTGAAGCGAAACGTGCCCGGCTGACCTTGCGAGATCGCCCGCGATAGGGCAGCACTAGGCCAATCGGATCGTAGGGACGCGATCGGCCAAGGGCAGATAGCCAGCCGTCACTCATGCTTATGGGGGCTAAGCGATGGCATCTGCCGCGTCCGGAAAATCACTGATCCTTGAAGACAGCCAGCGCTTGCGGCTGTTCACCCTTTTCATTCTCTACGTCGGGCAGGGCATGCCGATCGGCTTGTTCTGGTTCGCGGTGCCGGCATGGATGGCCGTGAACGGGGCGCCTGCGGCCGATGTCGGCTCCGTGGCTGCGCTGACGGCGCTTCCGTGGTCGCTCAAGCTCGTCAACGGGTTCATCATGGACCGCTATACCTTCCTGCCCATGGGGCGACGCAGGGCGTGGATCCTCGGTGCGCAGCTCGTGATGATCGCATGCCTGCTGATCGCAGCGCTAATAGACCCTTCCGTGAAAGACGTCGCAATTCTCGGCGGTATCGGCTTTGCCCTGAACCTGGCGACGACGTTCCAGGATGTGGCGGTCGATGGCCTTGCGGTAGACATCATGACCGAGGATGATCGCGCGCGAGGGTCCGGCATGATGTTCGGCGGTCAGGCGATCGGCATCGCCGCCGCAACGGCCATTTGCGGTTTCGTAATCGGGGACTTCGGAGCGCCAGCGGCATTCCTGATCGTCGCCGCCCTGATTTTTGTCCTTTGCGTTTACATTGCCTCTTTCAGGGAGCGGCAGGGCGAAAGGTCGATGCCGTGGAGTAGCGGCAGGGCCCACGAGAGGAACCTGGAAATCCAGCTCGATGCCTGGTGGCCGCTGCTCAAGTCCACGTTCAACTCGATGCGAAGGTCGTCGAGCCTCTTGTGGCTGCCCTGCCTGTTCGGGCGCGGGGTCCTCTATGGCGGCTTCGCAGGTGCGACACCGCTCATCGGGGCCAACTATGTCGGCTGGGACACTGCCGAAATATCCAGCCTGACCGCAACAGCCGGCCTGCTTGCCGGCGTGCTGTGCATGACGCTCGGTGGCTGGCTCGGAGACAGATATGGCGCGAAGCGGATCGGCATCATGTGGGTGGCGTCGGGCATCGCGATGTGCGCGGTCATGTTCGGAGCGATCGAACACTGGAGCAACTCGGCCGTCTTCATGGCGTTCGTCTATTTCTGGATCCCGCTCGACATGCTGATCACGGTCGCATTGCTGCCGATCTCGATGCGGCTATGCGACCCGACCGTCGCAGCGACGCAGTTTACGATCTACATGGCGGTATCGAACTTCGGGATTTCGTTCGGAGCGTTCATGCTGGGCAAGACAGACGCGCTTGGCGGTCTGCCGTCGATATTCATCATCGTGGGTGCCGGACTGTCGATTGCGCTGCTGCTGTTGCTGACAGCGAAATTCCCGCGCCGCCCTGAATATTATGAAATCCAGAAGCGGCGCGAGATAATGGCGGCTCACAAGCCTGCGTAATCAGGCGGCGAGGCGTTCGACCTCTTCGTGGGCTTCGGCGATCTTCTCTTCGCCGCCTTCACCCATGATGCCATCGGCAGCGACCATTTCGACATCGGTGATGCCGAGAAAGCCGAGGAAGAATTTCAGCCACGGGCTCATGAAGTCGATCTCGCTGCCGATCGGAGTGCCGCCCGACGCGATTGCGATATAGGCCTTCTTGCCGGTGAGAAGACCTTCGGGGCCGTTGGCGGTGTACTGGAAGGTCGTGCCAGCGCGGGCGACGAGGTCGGCCCACGCCTTTACCGTGGCGGGGACGGCGAAGTTGTAGACCGGCACGCTGAACACGATGGTGTCGGCTGCCTTCAGTTCCTCGATCAGCTCGTCGGCAACCTTGGCCAGTTCGTGCTGCTCGGGCGAACGTTCGGCATAGGGGGCCAGGTTTGCCGCAAACCGCTCTGCATCGATGAACGGAATGTCGTTCTTCGCGAGGTCGCGGGTGACAACCTGGGCGTCCTGCTTGGCTGCGAGGTTTTCGACCAGCTTGGTGCCGAGGCTGCGCGATACGCTTTCGCCGTCACGGATACTGGCGGTGATGTGAAGGATAGTGCTCATGTGTCTGTCTCCTGTTCAGGCCGCATCGACGAGGACGAGTTCGCTGTCCTCGAGAGCGGTAATGGTGATGCTGTCTTCCTTGGTGATGGCGATGCCGTCGCGGGCTTTCGCCTCGATATCGCCGATGCGGATGCTGCCGGTCGCCGGCACGAGATAGAGGTGCCGCTCGGCAGTGCGCGGCGTGTAGGTCACGCTCTCGCCAGCCTTGACCGTTGCACCCAGAACACGGGCATCGGTCCGGATATTGAGGGCGTCGTCGTCGTTCGCGGCTCCACTGGCGAGCGGCACGAACTGGCCGGCGCGGTCGCCCTTGGGGAACTTGCGTGCGCCCCAGCCGGGCTGGCCGCCGCGTTCCGAAGGAATGATCCAGATCTGGAAGAGCGTGGTTTCCTCGTCTTCCAGATTGAATTCCGAATGCTGGACGCCGTTCCCGGCGCTCATCACCTGGACGTCCCCTGCTTCGGTGCGGCCTTCATTGCCCATGCTGTCGCGGTGCGTGATCGCGCCGGTGCGGACATAGGTAATGATTTCCATGTCCCGGTGCGGGTGCGTCGGAAAGCCGCTTTTCGGCGCGATGATATCGTCGTTCCAGACGCGCAGGGCGCCCCAGTTGACGCGCTCCGGATCATGGTAGCCGGCGAAAGAAAAGTGGTGGTTCGCATCGAGCCAGCCGTGGTTGGCCTTGCCGAGCGTATCGAAAGGGCGGTGTTCGATCATTTCGGGTCTCCTCGAAGGGATTGCTTCGTTGGAGCTACAGATAGCGATTGCTCTTTGTTTCGATAACTGCGATAAAATGCGTTAAGATGTTCAGGAAATACGAACAGTGAAGCTTGGCGAGCCTAGCCTCGACCAACTCCGCATCTTTCTCGCAGTGGCCGAGGAGGGGAGCTTCGGCGCCGCAGCGCGCAAGATGGGCCGGGCGGTCTCGGCCGTGAGCTACGGCGTTGCCCAGATGGAAGCGCAATTGGGGGTCACGCTGTTCGAGCGCGAAGGCTCGCGCCGACCGGTGTTGACGGATGACGGCAAGGCGCTGCTCCCTGAAGCCATGGCCGTAACCGACGGTGTCGACACGCTCCTTGCGAAGTCGCGAAGCCTCCATGCCGGCCTCGAGAGCGAGGTTTCGTTGGTCGTCGACGTGATGCTGCCGGGTGAAGTGACGGCGGGGGTGCTGCGCGAATTTCGCAAGATGTATCCCAATGTCGCCCTGCGACTACAGGTGGAAGCCTTGGGCGCTGTGGAAGCTTGCCTCATCGGAGGCGGGGCGGATCTGGCGATCGGCGGTCCGCTGATGGCCGATAGCGCGGAACTTGAACGACAAGCCGTCGGCGCCGTCGAACTGGTCCCCGTTGCTGCCCCCGATCATCCGCTCGCGCGCGCCGGCATCAAGCCGGGGCAAAGCCGCAAGCACCTCCAGCTCGTACTGTCGGACCGCTCGCCGCTTTCGGAAGGGCGTGAATTTTCGGTGCTGTCGCCGCAGAACTGGCGCCTCGCAGACCTCGGCGCGAAGCACGCGCTGCTCAAGGAGGGAATCGGCTGGGGCAATATGCCGCGGCACATGGTGCGCGGCGATCTTGAGGAAGGCAGGCTGTGTCTGCTGGACCTCCCCGAAAAACCTGGGGCGAACTATACGCTCAGCGCGCTTTGGCGCCGCGATGCGCGGCCAGGCCCTGCAACCAGCTGGCTTATCGATGCAATCAGGGACCGACTGGCGGCGTGCGAAGGAGTGGAGCCTTCGGTGACGGCCCGGCCTTAGAGCTTCGTGACCCAGCCGTGCGTATCGTTCACGGCGCCCTTCTGGATGCCGACCAGCTTTTCGCGGACCTTGTTGGTGATCTGGCCGGTACCGCCAGTGCCAATGGTGAAGTCGCCATCAGGGCCAAGAACAGTGCCGACCGGCGTCACGACCGCAGCGGTGCCGCAGGCCATCGTTTCCAGCAGCTTGCCGGTGGTCGCATCCACGCGCCACTGGTCGATGCTGTATGGCTCTTCGCGAACGTTGAGACCCTCTTCGCGCAGCAGCTGGATCAGGCTGTCGCGGGTGATGCCCGGCAGGATCGTGCCCGTCAGCGGCGGAGTAATGACCGTGCCATCGTCGAATACGAAGAACAGGTTCATGCCGCCCAGTTCTTCGATCCATTTCTTTTCGACCGCATCGAGGAAGACCACTTGGTCGCAGCCGTTCTCGATACCCTCGGCCTGGGGCACGAGGCTGGCAGCATAATTGCCACCGGTCTTCGCTGCGCCGGTCCCGCCGGGCGCAGCGCGGGTATAATTGCGGCTGACCCAGATCTTCACCGGCTTCGCGCCGCCCTTGAAATAGGGGCCGACGGGGCTCGCAATCAGGATATATTTGTACTGCCTCGCGGGGCGCACGCCGAGGAAGGCCTCGGATGCGAACATGAAGGGGCGCAGGTAAAGCGAGCCGTCGGGATCGCTCGGCACCCAGTCCCGGTCGGCGGCGACCAGCTGGCGGATGGATTCGAGGAACAGCTCTTCCGGCAATTCGGGCATCGCCATCCGCCGCGCGCTCGCATTGAAACGCCGCGCATTCTGTTCGGGACGAAACAGGCCAAGCGTGTCGTCGCCGTGCTTGTAGGCTTTCATCCCTTCGAAAATTTCCTGCGCGTAATGCAGCACGGCCGCCGCAGGATCGAGGCTGATCGGCTGGCGGGGTCCTAGTGTCGCCTGATGCCATCCACCCTTGTCCGCATCATAGTCGATGACGACCATGTGATCGGTGAACAGCTTGCCGAAACCGGGGTCCAGGAGAGCCTGCTGGCGGGTCTCGCCGGGGACGGGGGCGGGGTGGGGAATGTGCGCGAAATCCATGACGCGCGGTTAGTGTGAAGGGCGCGCGGGCGCAAGTATCGAGACCCTCAAATGAGAAGGGCGACCCTCGCCCGTAGGAGGATCGCCCTTCGCATGGTCAGCGGTCGGAAGCGCCGCTCACGTAGCCTTACTCGGCAGGAATGTTACCGAATATGCTCCGTAGGGATCTTCACCGACCTCGCTACTGAACCATGAGACATCGGATCACCTCCTTTCAAGCTTGTGAGCTAGACCGCCGTTTCACTGGTGGCCAAGACCGCGTGTGCCGCTGATCTTGCTTACAATTTGTTGCGGATAAGGGGTGAAAACAAGGCTTGTAAAAAAGTTATCCCACGTCAGAATTGGCGTTTGTGGCTCGGGACGAATCCCGGGCCTTTTTCGTATCCGCCGACAGGGTTGCGATACGGAGGTTCGGCGACGTCCGAATCAGTCTAACGGCAATCCTCGATCACTCGCGTAACTTCGGACCATGCCGGCAGGTAAAGCGGCGGCGAATTGCTTGTTTCCACAGCGAATCGTCCGCGTGTCAGGGCCATGGCATCGAGCAGCGGATCGCGAGGTTGAAGTTGCGTCCTGACCCCGCCGCCCTGAAATACCGGCAGCGCAGTCAAAGTTCGGTCAGCCGTCTCGGTGCGAATTGTCACTATCCGCTGCTCCGAATTCTCGATTTGCGCGCCTTGTGGGCGCGGACTGATTATAATTTCAATCTGCCTTTGGTCCGGATCGCAACCGAGCGCGAACAGCGGCTCATTCAAATCCGGCCCGAAACTCGCGACGGAACCACGTCCGACTTTTCGATACGACCAGTCCCCTGCGGTTTGCGGGGCATCGATCCAGTTTTCGGTGACGGGAGCCTGCGCCACCGGTGTCGGTGTCGGCGTCGGCGACGGGGTGCTGACTGGCGCAGGGCTGGGCGCGGGCGTCGGCTCGGGCGAGGGCGGGATGCAGCCTGCAAGGCCGATGGTCAGGGCACAGGCGGCGGCAAATTGTCCGTAGATCGGTTTCATACCGGTCCAATGCGCGCTAACGCCCTTGGTTTCAAACGGAGTTTGCTGTGGCGAAGAAACGTCTCGACCAAATGCTTGTCGATCGCGGCCTGGTGGAAAGCCGGACCCGTGCGCAGGCGCTGGTCATGGCGGGGCTGGTATTTTCCGGCGAACAGAAGCTTGCCAAGCCCGGTCAGCAATTGCGTGAGGACGCGCCGCTCGAAGTGCGCGGGCGCGACCATCCATGGGTAAGCCGCGGCGGGATCAAGCTGGCTCACGCGATCGAGCACTTCGGTCTCGATCCGAGCGGGGTCACCGCGATGGACATCGGCAGCTCGACCGGCGGCTTTACCGATGTGTTGTTGCAGGGCGGGGCTGGCCACGTCTTCGCTGTCGACAGCGGCACCAACCAGCTGGCTTGGAAGCTGCGGCAGGACGAGCGGGTTACGGTGCTGGAACAGACCAGCGCACGCATCCTCACGCCCGAGATGATCGACCGGCCCGTGACATGGGTGGTGTGTGATGCAAGCTTCATCGGTCTGTCGAAGGTGCTTGAACGACCACTCGAACTTGCCGAGCAGGACTGCCGCCTTGTCGCCCTCATCAAGCCGCAGTTCGAGGTCGGGCGCGAGGAAGTGGGCAAGAAAGGAGTGGTCAGCGATCCCGCCTTGCACGCCCGCGTCTGCGAGGAAGTCCGGACATGGGTCGAGGGTCTCGGCTTCGAGGTTCAGGGCATTGTCGAAAGCCCCATCACGGGCCCGGAAGGCAATGTCGAATTCCTGATAAGCGCCCAGCGAGGCCACGCCTGACATTGACGCTTCGCCACTGCGCGCTCTAGGCGCTTGGCGAGAGATTTTACGGAGAGAGCATGTCCGCCAATATCGCCGAAATGGAACGTCGCCGCGAAGCCGCCAAGCTGGGCGGGGGCGAGAAACGCATCGCCGCACAGCACGCCAAGGGCAAGCTGACCGCGCGCGAACGCCTCGACGTGCTGCTCGATGAAGGCAGCTTCGAAGAACTCGACACCTATGTCGAACACGACTGCGTCGACTTCGGCATGCAGGACCAGAAGATCCCCGGCGATGGCGTCGTCACCGGATCGGGCACGATCAACGGCCGCCTGGTCTACGTGTTCTCGCAGGATTTTACTGTTTTCGGCGGCTCCCTTTCCAAACGACATGCAGAGAAAATCTGCAAGGTCATGGACACTGCAATGAAGGTCGGCGCGCCGGTGATCGGCCTTAACGACAGCGGCGGCGCGCGCATCCAGGAAGGCGTGGCTTCGCTGGGCGGCTATGCCGAAGTGTTCCAGCGCAATGTGCTCGCCAGCGGCGTCGTTCCGCAGATCAGCCTGATCATGGGGCCGTGTGCAGGCGGGGCGGTGTACAGCCCTGCGATGACCGACTTCATCTTCATGGTGGAGGACAGCTCCTACATGTTCGTCACCGGTCCCGACGTGGTGAAGACGGTGACCAACGAGGTCGTCACGCAGGAGGAACTGGGCGGGGCGAAGACGCACACCACCAAGACGAGCGTCGCCGACAACAGCTTCGAAAACGATATCGAGACGCTGCTCGCGACGCGCAATTTCTTCGATTACCTGCCGCTGTCGAACCGCGAGGAAGTGCCGGAACGTCCCACGGCCGACGCATGGGACCGCGAGGAGCCGAGCCTCGACACGCTGATCCCCGACAATGCCAACCAGCCCTATGACATGCACGAAGTCATCCGGAAGACGCTGGACGAGGGCGACTTCTTCGAAATCCAGCCGAACCATGCGGCCAACATCATCTGCGGCTTCGGCCGGGTGGAAGGGCGCACGGTGGGCGTGGTGGCAAACCAGCCGATGGTGCTCGCCGGCGTGCTCGACATCGCTTCGTCCAAGAAGGCCGCGCGCTTCGTGCGTTTCTGCGATGCATTCGAAATCCCGATCGTGACTTTCGTCGACGTGCCCGGCTTCCTTCCCGGCACGGCGCAGGAACACAACGGCATCATCAAGCACGGCGCGAAGCTGCTGTTCGCCTATGCCGAGGCGACCGTGCCCAAGATCACGGTGATCACCCGCAAGGCCTATGGCGGAGCCTATGACGTGATGGCCTCCAAGCACCTTCGCGGCGACCTCAATTACGCCTGGCCCACCGCCGAAATCGCCGTCATGGGCGCGAAAGGCGCGGTGGAGATCATCTTCCGCCAGGACCGCGACGACCCCGACAAGATCGCCGAGAAAACCAAGGAATACGAAGACCGCTTCGCCAACCCCTTCGTCGCGGCACAGCGCGGCTATATCGACGAGGTGATCTACCCGCACTCCACGCGGCGGCGGATTGCGCTCGGGCTGAGGAAGCTGCGCACGAAGCAGCTCGAGAACCCGTGGAAGAAGCACGATAATATCCCTCTTTGACATCTATCTACCTTGGCTAGTCGCGGCGGCAACTTTACTTGCCCTCGTTACGGCAGTTCAGGGAACACGTAGGAAGTCATTCGGGATCGCACCGCTCGCGTGCACTCGTGTCGATGATCCCGCCGGATATTGGTTCTGGTTTTCGGTTCATTGGATGATCGCAGTTTTCGCGATTTTGATAACGCTGAGCTTCTTTGGGCTCGATGCGAGGTATTGGTTATGAAACTCGGCCGTCCCAACCATATCCGCGTTGCCACGCCATTAATCGACTGAACTCTGCCGTCCATCGAGGCCCGCGCCGCGAGAGGGCGTGTTACCTAGACAATACAGCATCCCCCGGTTAGTCTCCCCGTCATCGAGAGGAGACTGACTTCATGAAGAAAATTTCCCTAGCCGCCGCTGCACTTGCAGGTTCGGCCTTGATGACGGGCGTCGGCCATGCAGAACATCACGCCCTTTCCGATTACGAACTGATCGACCGCGACGAATTGTTCGGCAATCCCGTCGCCAGCCAGGGCCGTATCAGCCCGGACGGCCAGTGGGTCAGCTGGATCGCGCCCGACGAAGGCGTGATGAACGTCTGGGTCGCGCCTGCCAGCGATCCCTCGAACGGCAAGGTCGTGACCGACGACCGCCATCGCGGCATTTCCAATCACCAGTGGACCGTCGACAGCCAGTACGTCTTGTTCGTGAAGGACAATGACGGCGACGAGAACTTCCACGTCTACGCCGCCGATCCCGAAACCGGAGAGACGCGCGATCTCACCCCGCTGCCCGACGGCATCCGCGCGCAGCTGATGGGTGCCAGCCGCGACCGGCCCGGCGTGATCCTGGTCGGCACCAACGAGCGTAACCCGCAGCTGACCGATCTCTATGAATACAATATCGAGACGGGCGAGCGCACGCTGGTTGCGGAAAATCCCGGCTATGCGGCGTGGGTTACCGACAACACCTACAAGCCGCGCATGGCGCTGGCCCCGCAGCCCGATGGCGGCATGAAAGCGGTCTATCTCAACGAGGATATGACGCCGGGCGAAGTCTTCGCCGACATTCCCAGCGAGGACATGCTCAACACCAATATCGTCGGCTTCTCGCGCGACAACAACACGGTCTACATGATCGACAGCCGCGAGCGGAACCTTGCGGCAGGCTTCGCCATCGACCTGACGACGGGCGAGCGTTCGCTTCTGATCGAACCGGACAAGGCGGACCTGAGCCGCGTGCTGGTCGACAACGAGACTTACGAGCCGATCGCCTATTCAACCAATTACCTCCAGGAAGAATGGCAGGCGCTGAACGACGAGGCCGCCAAGGAATTGCAGTTCCTCTCCTCCAAGATTGACGGCGAATACCAGATCCTGTCGCGGACCGAAGACGACAGCAAATGGATCGTATGGGGCGGCTCTGCCGAGGCTCCGGGCCAATATCATGTCTATGACCGGACTGCGCAGACGCTCACCCCATGGTTCGTGACGCGTCCCGATCTCGCCGATGCGCCGCTGCAGCCGATGCATCCGCTTGAGCTCAAGTCTTCGGACGGCAAGACGCTGGTGTCCTACCTCACCCTGCCGCCAGGCAGCGATCCCGATGGCGACGGGCGTCCGGACGAAGCGGTCCCGATGCTGCTGTGGGTCCATGGCGGCCCGTGGGCACGCGACAGCTACGGCTACAACACGGTGCACCAGTGGATGGCCAATCGCGGATATGCGGTGCTGAGCGTGAATTACCGCGGCTCGACCGGCTTCGGTAAGGACTTCACCAATGCCGCCGTCGGCGAATTCGCCGGCAAGATGCACACCGACCTGATCGACGCGGTCGACTGGGCGATTGCGGAGGGCATTGCGCAGGAAGACAAGGTCGCGATCGGCGGGGGCAGCTACGGCGGCTATGCGACGCTGACCGGCGTTGCCTTCACCCCCGACCGCTTCGCCTGCGGTGTCGACATCGTCGGCCCGTCGAGCCTCGTCACCCTGATCGAAAGCTTCCCCGAATACTGGAAGCCGTTCCTCGCCGGGACCTGGTATCGCTATGTCGGCGATCCCGCCGATCCGGAACAGCGCAAGGACCTCCTCGCCCGCTCGGCCATCAGCCGGATCGACGATATCCGCGTGCCCCTGCTCGTGGGGCAGGGCGGCAACGACCCGCGCGTGACCAAGCAGGAAGCCGACAACCTGGTAGAGGCCATGCAGGCCAAGAACCTGCCCGTCACTTACATCAACTATCCCGACGAAGGGCACGGCTTCCAGAAACCGGAAAACCGCCTGAGCTTCTTCGCCGCGATGGAAGGCTTCCTCGGCACCTGCCTCGGTGGGCGTACGCAGCCTATCGGCGACAGCTTCGAAGGCAGTTCGGCGGAAATCCTCGCCGGTGCCGAATATGTCGAAGGACTGGGAGATGTCGAAAGCGGCGGTTGATTGCTGCCTGCCGACGTTCCAAAGAAGCGGCGCGCTCCTGTTTACAGGGGCGCGCCGTTTCTGTTCTGGAGGATGACGCATGAAGCTCGGCCGTCTCAATCACATCGGTGTCGCGACGCCGTCGATCGAGGAATCGATCCGCTATTACCGCGATGTCATGGGCGCGACGCGCTTTCACAAGCCGTTCGATCTGGAAGCGCAGGGCGTGAAGGTCTGCTTCGTCGACACTCCGGGCGAGAATGGCACCAACGGCACACAGATCGAACTGATCGAGCCGCTGGGTGAAGACAGCCCCATTGCCAAATTTCTCGAGAAGAACCCTTCCGGCGCGCAGCACCATGTCTGCTACGAAGTCGAGGACATCGAGGACGCGCGCAAGTGGTTCGAGGATATGGGCAAGCGCATCCTAGGCCCGACGCGCATCGGCGCACACGGCACGCCGATCTTCTTCCTCCACCCCAAGGACATGATGGGCCAGCTGACCGAAATCATGGAAACCCCCAAGGAAAACGCGCACTGGTCGAACTGACCGCGCGGACACGGAACTCACGATGACTGACAAGCCGACATACGACGACTGGAAGGCCCGCGCCGACAAGGAAGTGAAGGGCCGCGACCTGACCTGGCACACGCCGGAAGGGATCGAGGTAAAGCCGCTCTACACCAGCGAGGATACCGAGGGGCTGGACCCCGGTGTGCCCGGCATCGCTCCGTTCACGCGGGGGCCCTATGCCTCGATGTACACCGGCCGTCCGTGGACCATCCGCCAGTATGCGGGCTTCTCTACGGCAGAGGAATCGAACGCCTTCTATCGCCGCAACCTTGCCGCGGGCCAGAAGGGCCTCTCGGTCGCTTTCGACCTCGCCACGCACCGCGGCTATGACAGCGACCACCCGCGCGTGGTCGGCGATGTCGGCAAGGCGGGTGTCGCGATCGACACCGTGCGCGACATGGAAATCCTGTTCGACCAGATCCCGCTCGACACGATGAGCGTCAGCATGACGATGAACGGCGCGGTTATCCCCGTGCTCGCTTTCTACATCGTCGCGGCGGAGCGGCAGGGGGTTTCGCAGGACAAGCTCGCCGGGACCATCCAGAACGACATCCTGAAGGAGTTCATGGTCCGCAACACCTATATCTATCCGCCCGAACCGAGCATGCGGATCGTCTCGGACATCATCGCATATACCTCGGCCAACATGCCGAAATTCAACAGCATTTCGATCTCGGGCTATCACATGCACGAGGCCGGGGCGACGGCCGTGCAGGAGCTCGCCTTCACCATTGCCGACGGCAAGGAATATGCCAAGCGCGCGATGGAAGCGGGCCTCGATATCGACGCCTTCGCGCCGCGCCTGTCCTTCTTCTGGGGCATCGGCATGAACTTCTTCATGGAGATCGCCAAGATGCGCGCCGCGCGTGCGCTGTGGCACGATGTCATGGAAGGGCTGGGGGCGCAGAACCCCAAGTCGAAGATGCTGCGCACCCACTGCCAGACGAGCGGTGTGAGCCTGCAGGAGCAGGACCCCTACAACAACGTCATCCGCACCACGATCGAAGCGATGGCAGCGGTGCTGGGCGGCACGCAGTCGCTCCACACCAATGCGCTGGATGAGGCGATCGCGCTGCCGACCGACTTCTCCGCCCGCATCGCGCGCAACACGCAGCTGGTGATCCAGGAGGAGACCGGCATCACCAATGTCGCCGATCCGCTGGGCGGTAGCTACTACATCGAAAGCCTCACTGCCGCGCTGGTGGACGAGGCCCGAAAGCTGCTCGACGAGGTCGAAGCGGCGGGCGGCATGACCGAATATGTCGCCAGTGGTAAGCCGAAGGCGCAGATCGAGGAAGCGGCGGCTGCCAAGCAGGCGAGCGTCGACAAGGGCGAAACGGTGATCGTCGGCGTCAACAAGTATCGTCTTCCGCAAGAAGCCGATATCGACACGCTCGACATCGACAACCATGCCGTGCGCCAGAGCCAGATCGCACGGCTGGAGAAGGTCCGCGCAGGCCGCGACGAATTCGCCTGCAAGGCCGCGCTCGATGCGCTGGCACGCGGTGCTGCGCAGCGCGAGGGCAACCTTCTCGAACTCGCGGTCGAGGCGGCGCGGCACGATGCGACGCTGGGCGAAATCAGCCAGGCGATGGAAGATGCCTATGGCCGCTACGACACCATGCCGAGGCCCGTGCGCGGCGTGTATTCGCAGGCCTACTCCGAAGACGACCGCTACCAGCAGGTCGTCGCGGGCGTGAAGGCGGTCGAACGCCGCTTGGGCCGCGCACCGAAGCTGATGGTCGCCAAGATGGGTCAGGACGGCCACGACCGCGGCGCGAACGTCATCGCATCGGCCTTTGCAGACATGGGCTTCGAGGTCGTCTCCGGCCCCCTGTTCCAGACGCCCGAAGAAACCCGCGACATGGCGCTTGAAAACGACGTCGACGCCATCGGCGCGAGCAGCCTTGCGGCGGGTCACAAGACGCTGATCCCCGAACTCATCACACTGCTGAAAGAGGCGGGCCGCAGCGACATCAAGGTGATCGCCGGCGGCGTGATCCCGCAGAAGGACTACGACTTCCTGCGCGATGCCGGAGTGCAGGGCATCTACGGCCCGGGCAGCAATGTCGTGGAATGCGCAGCGGATGTGCTGCGATTGCTGGGCCACAACATGCCGCCTGCGGGTGAGGACCTGGACGAGGCGGCGGAGTGATGGATCGTGGATTACTTAAGGCACTCGTAATTTTGCCCGCTTGGCTTTTCGGGGTGGCGATGTTGATGTTGTTTCTCGGCTTCAATGCACCCGGTTTCCAAGACTACTCTCCAAATGGGTGGCGGTTCATAAATTATGGAGTGCCATTGATTGGCGCGCTGGCCTATTTTCCCTTCGCTTGGTGGATAGTGAAGCGAGAGAGAAAGAAGTAATGACCCAAATCCGCACCGATTGGACCCGCGAGGAAATCGCGGGGCTGTTCGACCTTCCCTTCACTGAACTGCTTTTTCAGGCGGCCACCGTCCACCGGCAATACCATCCACCCGAGCAGATCCAGCTGTGCACGCTGCTGTCGATCAAGACCGGCGGGTGTCCGGAGGATTGCGGTTATTGCTCGCAGTCGGTGAAGGCCGACAGCGGGGTCGAGGCGACCAAGCTGATGGAGGTGCAGTCGGTCCTCCAGCGCGCGGCGCAGGCCAAGGATCAGGGCAGCCAGCGCTTCTGCATGGGCGCGGCGTGGCGCAACCCCAAGGACCGCGACATGCCTGCGATCGTCGAGATCGTGAAGGGCGTGCGCAACATGGGGCTGGAAACCTGCATGACTCTGGGCATGCTGACGCCGAAGCAGGCGGACATGCTGAAGGAAGCGGGCCTCGATTACTACAACCACAATGTCGACACCGGGCCGGAATATTACGAGCGCGTGATCTCGACCCGCAACTATCAGGACCGTCTCGACACGCTCCAGAACGTGCGCGATGCGGGCATCAACGTGTGCAGCGGCGGGATTGTGGGCATGGGCGAAACGCGCGATGACCGGGTTGGCTTCGTCCACACGCTCGCCACGCTCGAACGCCATCCTGAAAGCGTGCCGGTCAACGCGCTGGTGCCGGTCAAGGGCACGGTGCTGGGCGACATGCTCGCCGACACCCCGCTCGCCAAGATCGACGATATCGAGTTCGTCCGCACCGTGGCCGTAGCGCGTATCACGATGCCGATGAGCATGGTGCGACTGTCCGCAGGCCGCGAGTCTATGTCCGAGGCGACGCAGGCGCTGTGCTTCATGGCGGGCGCGAATTCGATCTTCACCGGCGACAAGCTGCTGACCGCGCCCAATGCTGGCGATGACAGCGATGCTGCACTATTCGCCAAGCTCGGGCTGACAGCGCTGGCGCAGGAGGAGCCGATGCGGGCCTGCAAGGTGGTGGAGCCTACGGAGTGATCGGGCGGTTTGTCAGAATTTCGAGCATCGCCTTTTCGCTCTTTTCGGTCTTCTTTTGGCTTACCGCTTCGATGATTTTCGAGGTCGTCAAGTTCGTGGCTCCAGATGAGCAGCCGAGCGATACGAGCTACTTTACTGGTAGCGCCATCCCCACGATCATTTACGGACTGATCTGCGCTGCTTTTCTGCAATGGTTCGCTCGCGGAATTATCAAGAGGATACGCGATTGACCTTCGGGTTCTCGGTCGACGAGCTCCTGCCGCGCGCACGCGGTGGCGGCGTACTGAAGATGGGGCTTGCCAAGCTGGACGAGGACGAATGGCTCCAGCCATATCCCGACCTTGCGGCGCGCGAGGCGGGGTTTGCAGCCTATCCGCAAGGCATCCAGCTTTCGCCGGAGGGTGAGGCTCCCGGGGCGGAACTTGCCGCCATGCTTGGTCTGTCGGGTGGCCTGCCCGAAGCGGCGCGAACACATCACGAGGACATGTGCCTGCTCACACTGCGCGATGGCGACGAACAGTACCGCCTCGTCGGCGCGGCGGTGGCATGGCCTTCCGACTGGACGCCTGCCGACAAGATGGGGCTTCCCTTGCGTTCGCTCCACGCCCCGATCCAAGGCTATGAGGACCAGCTTGCCAGCGGTGTCGACCACTTTATGGCCAAGCTGAAGGCGGGCGCGATATACGGTCGTTGCAACTGGTTCATCGCCGCCACGGGAGAGCGCCGCTGGGTGGCGGAGACTCCTGAGCGGGCCTTCGCCCATGTCACGCCCGATAATGCGGGCGAGACACTGTTCGTCCGCTCCGAACGCCAGACCTTGCGGCGTTTGCCGGAAACGGGGGCGATCCTCTTCACCATCGGGATCTACGTCTCCCCGCTGGGAGAGCTTTCGGCAGACAACCAGCAGCGCCTCGCGGTGGCCATGCAGGGGCTTCTCGAAGGCGAGGGCGAGCGTCGCGGAGCGCAGCACTACGCCCATGCCCTGATCGATTTCGTCCAGGCCTAATCGGAAATTCGACGTCGGATCAGCGGATTAGATCGGCTGCTTGACTCTCGCTCGATTCAGGTGGCTAATTCGCCGCGCTGGGGGACAACAGCATACAACCGAACGGATCGCTTCTTAGGGTCGTATTCCTGACTAGGGGGAAGACTGCATGAAGAAGCTAATCTTGACCGCCGCCGCCATTGGCCTCGCCATTCCGGCAACACCTGCCTTTGCGGACGATCACACGCCCGAACTTTCCAAGGTCGACTGGTATCGTGTCAACATGATCAAGTGGAAGCCCGGCAAGGGCGAGCGTGCCCACGAGATCATCGAGATGTTCGCAAAGGTCGATGCGGCGCTGGGCTATAACGACGTGATCGATTTCCACATGCAAACCGGCGATTACGACAGCATCGTCGCCTTGCCGATGCGTGGTGGTATCGCCCAGATGGGCTGGGCCGAAAATCCGGAAGGCAAGAAGTGGGAAGCCGAATTCGTGCGCCAGGTCGGCGGCGAGGCCAAGGCCAAGGCGCTGTGGGAGGAATTCGACTCCCTGATCTTGCGCCAGGACCGCCAGATCGGTCATATCGACCGGGATTGAGGCACTTGCCTTGATACGGGGCCTCCGCTGCGGCATGGACTGCTCACGCTAGTTCGCCTGCATCGGAGGCCCGTTTGTTTTCCAAGATACTGATCGCCAATCGCGGTGAAATTGCCTGCCGCGTCATCAAGACTGCCAAGCGCATGGGTATCGCCACTGTCGCGGTCTATTCCGATGCCGATGCGCGCGCGCCTTTCGTGCGCATGGCGGACGAGGCCGTGCACATCGGTCCGGCGCCCGCTGCCGAAAGCTACCTGATCGCGGACAAGATCATCGCCGCCTGCAAGCAGACGGGCGCAGAGGCGGTGCATCCGGGCTATGGCTTCCTGTCCGAACGCGCCAGCTTCGTGGAGGCGCTGGCGAAGGAGAACATCACTTTCATCGGCCCGCCGACCGGCGCGATCGCGGCGATGGGCGACAAGATCGAATCGAAGAAGCTCGCGCGCGAAGCGGGGGTGAACGTCGTGCCCGGTTTCGTCGGCGAAATCCGCGACACAGAGCACGCGGTCGAGATCAGCAACGACATCGGCTATCCGGTGATGATGAAGGCCAGCGCGGGCGGCGGCGGCAAGGGAATGCGCCTCGCTTACTCTGAAAAGGACGTGCGCGAAGGCTTCGAGGCGACCAAGCGCGAAGGTTTGAACTCCTTCGGCGACGACCGCGTCTTCATCGAGAAATTCATCGAGAACCCGCGCCATATCGAAATCCAGATCCTTGGCGATAAGCACGGCAACATCATTTATCTGAACGAGCGCGAATGCTCGATCCAGCGGCGGCACCAGAAGGTAGTCGAAGAAGCCCCGTCGCCTTTCGTCACACCCAAGATGCGCAAGGCCATGGGCGAGCAATGCGTCGCGCTGGCGCGGGCCGTGGATTATCACAGTGCAGGTACGGTCGAACTGATCGTTTCCGGCGCCGACAAGACGGGCGAGAGCTTCTACTTTCTCGAAATGAACACCCGCCTGCAGGTGGAGCATCCTGTAACGGAAGCGATCACCGGTGTAGACCTTGTAGAGCAAATGATACGGGTTGCGGCCGGCGAGAAGCTCGAAATCACGCAGGACGATGTAAAGATCGACGGCTGGGCGATCGAGAACCGCGTCTATGCGGAAGATCCCTATCGCGGCTTCCTCCCTTCAACCGGTCGTCTCGTCCACTACCAGCCTCCGGTCGAGCCCTGGGCGGACGATGGCGCGGAGAACGGGCGACGCGGTGTCGATGGCATTCGCGTCGACGATGGCGTCTTCGAAGGCGGCGAGGTGTCGATGTTCTACGACCCGATGATCGCCAAGCTCGTCACCTGGGGCGAGACCCGCGACGAGGCGGCGGACCTTCAGGTGCAGGCGCTCGATGCATTCCGGATCGAGGGGCTGGGGCACAATATCGATTTCCTCAGCGCCATCATGCAGCACCCGCGGTTCCGTTCGGGCGAACTGACCACCGGCTTCATCGCCGAGGAGTATCCCGAGGGCTTCGAGGGCGCGCCTGCCTCCGACGAACTCAAGCGGGTGCTGGCTGCGGTGGGCGGCGTTATCGCCACCGCCGATGCCGACCGTGCACGGCGGATCGACCAGCAGTTGAACGGCGACGAATACGCGCCGGGTGACTGGACCATTCGTATCGGGGCAAGCGAAGAAGGCTCATCGACCCATGAAGTGCGTCTGGAAGAGAATGCGCTCACGGTCGACGGTGAGCAGGTCACGATCGAGATGCAGTACACGCCGGGCCAGCGCATGACTGACGTGGCCCTGTTCGACAACGGGGCTGACGAAGATGCCGAGCCGCGCGAAACCTACACTTTCCAGCTGGCTCCGTCGCGCACCGGCTATGCGATCACTACGCGCGGGGCGACGCATCACCTGCGCATCCTCCAGACGCGCATCGCGCATCTGGCCGGTCACATGATCGAGAAGGAACCGCCGGATCTTTCCAAGATGCTGATCTGCCCGATGCCCGGCCTGCTGGTGAAACTGCACGTGGCAGAGGGCGAGGAAGTCCAGCCCGGACAGCCGCTCGCCACGGTCGAGGCGATGAAGATGGAAAACATCCTGCGCGCCGAAAAGCAGGCCGTCGTGGGCAAGATCAACGCCGGCGAGGGCGACAGTCTCGCGGTGGACGAGGTCATTCTCGAACTCGAATAGAAAAGTCGCGCGCGCTTTCCAATAAAGCGTCGCGTTTTGATTATTACCCGATTTGCGCTGATCCTTGCGAAATGCAGGGGTTGGCGTGAAATCGTGGTTAAGAGACTTTTACCGAATCGAACTAGTGGAGATACTGTGGGCCTTCGGTTCGCTTCTGACGCAACACACTCAGGAGTATTACGCATGGCACATAGGGGCACTGGATTTTTCGATACCAGGGGGAATTACCACAAGACCCCCGAGGACGCGACGATCGCCGATCTCGCAGGAATCCTCGGCAAGATCGGCGATGGCGACAGTCTCGCACCGGGCATCGCGCAGATGCTCTTGCAACGCAGGACCGAGATCGAGCGGCTGTTCGGCGAACACGATGCGATGATGGCGGATTACGAGCCTGTGGGGGCAGGCGCGAAGGTCACACGGCTGGAGCCGCGCGCAAGCTGATCCCGACTAGGCAGTAAGGTCCAGATGGTAGCACTGGTTGTGCGGCCCGTTGACGTATTCCGAAAAGGCATCGCCCTTCGCAAAGCCATGCTTCGAATAGAGCGCGATTGCCGGCATGAACTCCTCACTCGTCCCGGTCTCAAGGCTGAGCCTGCTGAGGCCCTCTTCACGTGACAGCTTTATCAAGGCGACCAGCAAAGCCTTGGCAGCACCTTTGCCAAGATGGGCGGGAAGGGTGCGCATGGATTTCAATTCGGCGGTGCCGCCTCCCACTCGTTTGAGTGCGCCGATGGCGATGAGAGTATCGCCTTCCCAGGCTCCCAAGACAGTCGTTTCGGGACCGGTGAGCCCCGTGAGATCGAGCGCCCAGCTGGTTCCTGGCGGCGACATTTCCTCCATGTCCTGCTGGTGAAACGCGATCAGCGAGCGGACCTGCGGGTCATCGAGGTTTGCTACCGCGATCTGCATCTCGAAAATGCTCACTTCCCGCCCTCCAGTTTGCTCGCTTCGATGACCATACGGGCACAATCTTCAAGGCTTCTTGCGCTGGTATCGATCGTGAGATCGTAATCTATGCCTTCATGAATCCTTTGCGCCTGTTCGCGGGCGGTACCAAGAGTGCGGTCTCCGCGCGCGTTTTCACGCTGGATCAATATGTCGACGGGGGCATCGACTTTCACGGCTAGCAAGGTGTGACCCTTCATCGATTGCCGCCACTCCTCAACCTCCTTTACCGTGCACACATCATCAATAACGAGCGGAAATCCGTCATCGGCAAGCTCGCGCGCGAGATTGCGCATCGAGGCTAGCAGCTTCGCACCGCAGGAGCCGGTGTCGATCCTGACCAACGGATTTGGCTCTGTGCCGAGCCGGGTGACCGGAAACCATTGATCTGCGTTTTCCACGCCGGCTGGCAACATGCCGATGAAATCGTCCAGCGATATGTGAAGCAAAAGGTCTTGAGCTTCGGCCTGCATGGCGCGCGCGAGGCTCGTCTTGCCCGAGCTGCTGGAGCCATTGAGTAGTATGGCAGTGGCCATCAGGCGTAGGGGCCATCATTTGGTAGCGAAGTGAATGTCCCGGCCATTTCAATGCGCCTTCAGCTGCTCGTCGAGGAAGAGCGCAACGTCGTCCAGCGTCACGTCCTTGGCGAGATATGCTGCACCGATGCTGCGCAGCAGGATGAAGGGCAGGGTGCCTGCATCCATCTTCTTGTCGTGCAGCATGTGATCGGCCAGCGCGCGCCCGTTGCAGGTCAGGCCAAGCGCGGAAATTTCCGATGGAAGCCCCGCAGCGTCGACCGCGCGGGTCACGCGCTCCGCTTCCTCGATACCGATCTCGCCGCGCCGTGCGGAATAGCGGGCGGCAAGCACCATGCCGAGGGCAACCCCTTCGCCATGCAGCAGGCGGTCGGAAAAGCCTGTTTCCGCCTCCAGCGCATGGCCGAAGGTATGGCCGAGATTGAGCAATGCACGTGCACCGGACGTCTCGCGCTCGTCCTCCGCGACGATGCGTGCCTTCGCCGCAACGCTGGTCGCGACGGCGTGTTCGAGCGCCCCGTTCTCGCGTGCCACCACCTTCGCGCCGTTTTCCTCGAGCCAGGCGAAGAAATCCGCATCGCCTAGCACGCCGTACTTCAGCACTTCCGCATATCCTGCGCGCATCTCGCGGTCAGGCAGGGTGTCGAGCGCCGACAAGTCGGCCAGCACCAGCGAGGGCTGGTGGAAGGCTCCGACGAGGTTCTTGCCTGCCGATGTGTTGATTGCGGTCTTGCCGCCCACCGAACTGTCCACCTGCGCCAGCAGCGTCGTCGGCAATTGGACGAAGCCGCAGCCGCGTTTGAGGATTGCGCAGGCAAATCCGGTCAAGTCGCCAACCACCCCGCCGCCAAGCGCCAGCACGTGGTCCCCGCGCTCGACGCCTTCGGCCAGCAGCCAGTCAGTAAGGCGCGCCAGGCTTTCCCAGCTTTTCGAACTCTCGCCCGGAGCAACATCGTACCAGCGGGGCTCCTTACCCGCTGCGCGCAGGGACGCCTCGACGGCTGCGCCCCAGTGTTTGCGCGCATTGGCATCGGCCACGATCGGCACGGCCTGTTTGCGCAGGAAGGGGGCAGCCTCTTCGGCTACACGGGCGAGCAAATCGCGCGCGACCCGTACCTCGTAGCTGCGTCCGGCAAGTTCGACGTCTATCACTGCCATGCCGCAAGCTCCTCGATGATGCGTTCGACCGCAAGCTCATGCGGGCCATCGCCCGTCACGACGTGAATTTGCGCCTGCGCATAGGCGGGGCTGCGCTGTTCCTTCAGGTCGCGCAGGATGGTGTGCGGGTCGCCGGTCTTCAGCAAGGGGCGCGTATTCTTGCGCGAAGTCCGCTCGACCAGAGTTTCGATGTCGCAATCGAGCCAGATCGCCAGCCCCTGATCGAGGACGAGAGCGCGGGTTTCGGGATCGACGAAGGCGCCGCCACCGGTGGCGATCACGCCGTGCCCTTCTTCCATCAATCTCGCGATCACGCGGCGTTCGCCGTCGCGGAAATAGGCTTCGCCATGGGCTTCGAAGATTTCCGCCACCGTGCGGTCGGCGGCGCGCTCTATTTCCTCGTCTGCGTCGACGAAATCGCGATCAAGCGCCGAGGCGAGGCGGCGGCCGATACTCGTCTTGCCCACGCCCATCAATCCGACCAGCACGAGCGGGCGTGTAATCCTGCGTGCCTGTCGCACGGGATCGGACATATCGTGGGGTGTATGCGCGTTGCTCATTGCCGCTCGGCCTATAGATGGGCTAGGGCGCGGGCAACCCACACGAATATTGATCGAGGATACGAAAATCTTGGCCGTGAAACGCTCGCGTATGATCCTGATCGCTGCGCTCGCCCTCCTGGCGGTGCTGGTCGTGGCCTGGATCGACGGCGGGGAAGAACCGCTGCGCCCGATTTCCGAACCTGTCGAATTGCCGGGAGCAGCAGGATGAAGCGCGGTTACTGGCTGGCCGGTGCGGCCCTCGTGATTTCGTCGAGCGTCGTGGTGGCACAGCGCACGCCGGAGAGCATTCTGCCCGGCGCGGCCAATACGCCAGCACCGGCTCCCGCTCCGGCTCCTGCCACGCCTGCGCCTACGGAAAGCCCGTCGACTTCGGGCGAAATCGTGCAGCCCCTGCCGAGCGCGCCCGCGCCCGTCGACACGTCCGGCGTGAACCTGAGCGACATTCCGTCGGTCGAGGAACTGGAGGCGATGAGCGCGGCGGAACTGGACGAAGCTCTGGGCCTTAGACCGCGATACGATATTCCCCCTGCCGCGCGCCGCGCCACCAGCGAAATCGGAATTATTGCGCCGGCCGAGGGCGGCTTGCCGACCGGCTCGCTCGCGCGCCAACCCGCTTCTATCGTCCGCGCTGCCCTGGGAGGTGTCCAGGGGCCGATGGTTTCGCGCTGGGGTCACATCCTAATGCGCCGCGCGCTCGCCAGCCGCCTCGATGCGCCCCAGGGGATGGGTCCGATCGAATTCGCCACGCTGCGTGCAAGCGCGCTGAACAGCATGGGCGAGTATGCTGTCGCCCGCGCTTTGGTGCAGGATATCGACACGGCGAATTACTCGCCCGCGCTGACCCGCGCCGCGATCGACGCCTATGTCGGGACGAGCGATATCGTGGGGGCATGCCCGGCCATCCGGCTGGGCAAGGTCTCCGACGAAACACCGCATCGCGAGATGCTGGAAGGTATCTGCGCAGCATTTGCAGGCGAGACCCAGCGAGCGCAGAACGACTTGCGCCGCCTGCTGTCGCGTACCGAGGAAGACGACCGGCTCGACGTCCTGCTGGCCCAGCGCTTTGCCGGTGCAGCGGGTGAGGGTCGCCGCGCGGTGACCATTGAATGGGAAGGGTCTGGCGATCTGACCCCGTGGCGCTTCGCAATGGCCAATGCGCTGGGCGAACCCGTCCCGGAAAACCTGACCGACGATCTCGATAATCCGATGCTGATTTCCAGCGCTCTGACGCCGGCGCTTTCTCCGGGCCAACGCATCCGCGGTGCCGATGTGGCGGCGGCATCGGGCGTGCTTTCCGCGCGTGCCATCGTCGATCTCTATTCGCTGCTCTACGCAGAGCGGGAGCAGGCAGGCGAGGATCCTGCGCTGCCAGTAGCCTCGCGCCTGCGCTCCGCCTATGTCGATCCTTCTCCTGCCGAGCGGATCGCAGCCATCCGCGACGTGTGGGGCGGGGCAGACGACCAGTACGGTCGTTACGTCCTGACCGCCTATGCCGCCGCCCGCGTGACGCCGAGCGCGGATTTCGCGGACGAATCCGGAGACCTCATCGCCTCGATGCTGACCGCAGGGCTCGACCGGGACGCGATGCGATGGGCTAGTGCTGTCGATGAGGGCAGTCTCGGCTGGGCGCTGCTGGCGCTTGCCAATCCCCAGGGTGGCACCGTCACCGACGGCCAGCTCGACAGCTTTTTCGACGACGACGAATCCGCTCGCAGCCGCAAATCGCGTATGCTGTTGGCCGGTCTCGCCGGATTGGGGCGTGTCGGGCAGGACGAAATCACCGAATATTCCGACCGGCTCGAAATGAATTTCACCGCGCCCACCCGGTGGACGCGGATGATCGACAAGGCTGCCGAAGTGAACAACGGTGCGCTGGTGGCCTATCTTGCCGGGCTGGGCATGCAGGGCACGAGCTGGGACCAGATGACCGCGCGCCACCTCTACCACATCGTTTCCGCGCTCAATGCCGTGGGCTTGGAAGCGGAGGCCAGGATGATCGCCGCGGAGGCGGTCGCGCGGGCCTGATCGGTCCATGAGCGCAATCGAGGAATTCCTTAACATGCTGGCCGCGGAACGCGGTGCGGCCCAGAACACTATAGCTGCCTACGGACGCGACCTAGCGCAGGCAGAGGAGATCGTCGGCGGCGATCTCGCCTCCGCCAGCAAGGCACAGCTGTCGAAGCTCGGGCAGGGCTGGTCCACGCTTGCCGCCTCGACCATGGCGCGCAAGATTTCCGCGCTGCGCCAGTTCTACGGCTTCCTGATGGACGAGGGGCTGCGCGAGGACGATCCGACGCATGCCCTTCCGCGGCCCGCCACACGGCGCCCCTTGCCAAAGATCCTGACGCACCAGCAGGTGGAGGCACTTTTCGCCCGCGCCGAGGACGAGGCAGCCAGCGAGCGGCCCAAGGCAGTCCGGATGCTGGTCATGCTCGAATTGCTCTATGGTTCGGGTCTGCGTGCGACCGAGCTCGTTTCGCTTCCCCTGTCCGCCGTCCCCCGCGACGAACCTTTCCTCACCGTGACGGGGAAGGGTGGCCAGGCCCGGCTGGTACCGATCAGCCGCCGTGCCACGAAAGCGCTTTCGCGCTGGCTCGCGCTGCGGCCGGGCGGAGCGACCTTCCTGTTCCCCTCGCGCGCCGGGCATATTTCGCGCGTGCGCCTGTTCCAGATGCTGAAGGAACTGGCCGTGCGCGCCGACCTGCCGCCGGAAAAGCTCAGTCCCCACGTGCTGCGCCACGCCTTTGCGACCCACTTGCTGGAGGGCGGGGCGGACCTGCGCGCGCTACAGACGCTGCTCGGCCATGCGGATATCGCGACGACGCAAATCTATACCCATGTCGATGCGGCGCGGTTGGTAAAGCTGGTCAACGAGCGGCATCCTCTTGCCCGCCCGCGCGCGAGCGACTAGCGGGGTGGCAATGGTTTCCTATCTTGAATTCGAAAAGCCCGTTGCCGAACTCGAAACGCGCATTGCGGAACTACGCAGCGCTGCCGAGGGCGACGAGGTCGATATCACGAACGAGCTCCAGCGCCTTGAACTCAAGAGCGCGGACCTGCTGGCATCCACCTATGCCTCGCTCACTCCGTGGCAGAAAACGCAGGTCGCGCGGCATCCCTCGCGCCCGCATTTCCGCGATTATGTCGAATACGCGTTCGAGGAATTCGTGCCGCTGGGCGGTGACCGCGCATATGGCGAAGACGAAGCGATCATGGGCGGCTTTGCCAAGCTGAATGGCCGCAAGATCGTGCTGATCGGCCATGAAAAGGGCAATGATACCGCCAGCCGCATCCGTCACAATTTCGGCATGGGCAAGCCCGAAGGCTATCGTAAGGCGATCCGCCTGATGGAACTTGCCGGCCGGTTCGACCTGCCGGTCGTGACGCTGGTGGATACTTCCGGCGCCTTTCCGGGCGTCGAGGCGGAAGAGCGCGGCCAGGCGGAAGCGATCGCGCGTTCTACCGAGGCCTGCCTCGCGCTGCCGGTGCCAATGGTCGCCAGCATCGTGGGCGAGGGCGGTTCGGGCGGCGCAGTGGCGCTGGCCAGTGCGGAACGCGTGCTGATGCTCGAACACGCGGTCTATTCGGTGATTTCGCCCGAAGGCTGTGCATCCATCCTCTGGCGTACGGCCGAAAAGGCCCCCGATGCGGCAGAGGCCATGAAGGTGACGGCGCAGAACCTGAAGGATCTGGGCGTCATCGACCGCATCGTGGCCGAACCTGTTGGCGGCGCACACCGCGATCCGCGTGCAGCGGCGCACAGCCTAGCGGAAGCGATCGGCGAGGAACTCGACAAGCTGTCGATTCACTCTGCGGAAGAGCTCAAGCGGATGCGTGAGGAGCGTTTCCTGCAGATTGCAGGCTGATCGACCTCATTTGCGCGGTGCGGGAACAAACAGCCGCATCCCCCTGTTCTCCCTAGCGTAAACAACCGGCCGGCGGCGGTGGGACCCGCTCGGCCAGACGAAGGGGAACCCAATGTCCGTCATGAAGACACTCGCCGCATCCACCGCCACCATGGCGCTGGCCCTTACGGGCTGCGCCACGATACCCGATGCTTCAGCGCCGATTTCGCAGAATGAAGCACAGCAGGGGGCCGAGGCCCATCCGCAGCTGCTGGCCGAATTTGGCGGAGCGATGACCGGTCCGCAGGCACAGTATGTGGAGATGGTCGGCCAGAACATCGCCGTCCAGTCGGGCCTTGCCAATGCGCGCGGCAGCTTCACCGTTTCGCTGCTGAACAGCCCGGTCAACAACGCTTTCGCGATCCCCGGTGGCTATGTCTATACGACGCGCCAGCTCGTATCGCTGATGAACAACGAAGCCGAACTGGCCGGCGTCCTAGGTCACGAAGTCGGTCACGTTGCGGCCCGCCACTCGCAGCGCCGCCAGCAGGCCGCGCAGCGTAACTCGATCCTCGGCGTGCTCGGCGCGATCGCTAGCCAGGCCCTGCTTGGCGGCACCGGCCTTGGGCAGCAGCTCGGCCAGCTTTCGCTGCAGGGCTCGCAACTGCTGACCCTCAAGTTCTCGCGCAGCCAGGAGCTGGAAGCCGACCGCCTCGGCATCCAGTATCTCAACCAGGCAGGATACGACACGCGTGCAATGGCTACCGTGCTGTCCAGCCTCGCGGCGCAGAACTCGCTCGATGCGCAGTTGATGGGACGCGACAACGCGCGCCTTCCGGAATGGGCATCGACCCACCCCGATCCTGCCAGCCGTGTCCAGACCGCTCTGAACTATGCGCAGGAAGTTGGCGGAACCGGCCGCGTGACGAATCGCGACACCTTCCTCACTCGCATTGACGGGATTCTCTACGGGGATGACCCGCAGCAGGGCGTCGTCGAAGGGCGCCAGTTCATCCATCCGGACCTGCGCCTTGCATTCACCGCGCCGCAGGGCTTTTACATGGTTAATGGCACGCGCGCCGTCACCATCAGCGGCCAGAGCGGCAAGGCTCAGTTCTCGCTCGGGCCGTATAATGGCAATCTGCAGAGTTACGTCACCAGCGTGTTTGGTGCGCTGAGCGACCAGCAGCAGGTTCGCCCCGCCAGCATCCAGACCACCACGGTCAACGGATTGCCTGCCGCCTACGGCACCGCGCGGGTCAATTCGGGCAACCAGAACCTGGATGTCACAGTGTTCGCGTATGAATTCTCGAACGACCGCGCCTATCACTTCCTGGCGCTGACCCCGGCGGGCCAGTCGGGCACGTTCAACTCGATGTTCTCGTCGATGCGCCGGATTACCGCGCAGCAGGCGGCCAATGTCATTCCCCGTCATGTGGATGTCGTGACGGTCGGATCGCGCGATACGGTTGCGACTATGGCAGCGCGCATGGCCTATGACAGCGGACAGGAAGCGCGCTTCCGCGTGCTCAACGGCCTCTCGTCGACCGATCGCCTGCAGGCCGGGCAGAAGGTGAAGATCGTGGTGCGGGGGCGCTAAGCCCTCCATCACTTTTACCGCAGGCAACAAAAAAGGCGGCGAGGTTTCCCTCGCCGCCTTCTTTTTTCGTTACCGAAGGGTCTATTAGACGCCGTTCGGAGCCTTGGCGTTTGCCGTAGCCATTTCACCGTCAACGGTGTTGAAGGTCGTGCTGAGCTCGCCACCGAGGCTCTGCATGGCAGTGATAGCAGCAACAGCGATAAGAGCAGCGATCAGGCCGTACTCGATAGCGGTTGCACCTTCTTCGTTGCGACGCAGCGTTTTGATGAACTTCATGTGTAGTCTCCTGGTTCAGTCTTCGTTACCCGGCTCTCGCCCCTGTTGAAGCTTGAGCAATTCTCGTTCTGACGCCGACAAGTTGACAAATTGCTAATCAACGGGCCGACTTCTTCACTCCCGTTCAGACCCCCGTGGCCGCCGAAATCGTCGTGGCCACCCTGTTCCACATGTCGATAGTGGTCTGCCCGAATGAGCTGACCGCACCGATCATGGAGAGGAAGATCAGAGCGAGAATCAGCCCGTACTCAACAGCGGTGGCACCTTCGGTGTCGCGTCCCAGTTTTTTGAGAAATTCGACCACTTTTGTTGCCCCCAAAGTCAATTCGTAGCTGACATCGTCGAACTACTCGGTCAGGCGTTAAGAAAAGGTTTCGCGAAGGATCAATTTTGGAAAATATTCCGACATGGCGCTGCGTGGTCGCCCTTGCGCTGGGTAACGGGGAGGGCCGCTGGCTGATGCACAAACGCCCCGATCACAAGCACCACGGCGGGTTGTGGGAGTTCCCCGGCGGCAAGGTGGAGCAGGGAGAAACGCCCGCCTGCGCCTTGGTTCGCGAGGTGAAGGAAGAATTAGGGATAGATGTCCGCGTCGGGGATCTCTCGCCCTGTTGCTTTGCGCAGGAGAGTTCAGAAACCAGCGAGCGCCCGATTGTCATACTTCTTTACACCTGCACCCGATGGACCGGGAAACCCGCTGCGCTGGAAGGTGGCGCGGTGGAGTGGGTGAGGGGCCGGGACATCGATAAACTGGCCAAGCCGCCGCTGGATATCGAGCTTGCTGCACATTTGCTCGCCAAAATGCCCGATTAGGTGTTGCCAAGGCCGCATCGCCTGCCTATGTGCCGCCCTCCAACGCGCCAGTAGCTCAGCTGGATAGAGTACCTGACTACGAATCAGGCGGTCGGAGGTTCGAATCCTTCCTGGCGCGCCAAACAAGCCCATGACCCTTTCGGGGTCGTGGGCTTTTTTGGTTGGTCGGTATGAATGTTCGAACCGTTCGGAGTCGAAGCCGCGCAGCGGCGCAGACGGCCAGAGCCGCGAAGCGGCGTCGGCCAATCCTTCCTGGCGCGCCAAACAAGCCCATGACCCTTTCGGGGTCGTGGGCTTTTTTGGTTTTAGGGCTGATCCTGGTCCGCGCGGTCTTCCAGCGCGTGCATGTCTTCATCGCTGAAGCCGAAGTGGTGGCCCGCTTCGTGAATGACGACGTGGCGCACCAGATCGTCCATGCGCACGCCTGTTTCCCTCCATTCAGCAATGAGCGGTTTGCGGAAGAGCCAGATGCGTGCCGGCATGCGTCCGCTGGCCCAGATCGAGCGATCAGGAAGCGATTCGCCTTCGTAGAGGCCGGTTAGGTGCCATTTGCTCTCGATCTCGACGGCGGCGAGCTGTTCCTCGGTGGCGAAGTCCTCCACCCGCAGGACGATTTCTTCCATCTGCACGCGGAAATGATCGGGCAGCGATGCGCGGACGGCCTCTGCCATCTGTTGCATCTGCTCCTGCGTGGGCCCCGATCGATCGTGAAGCATTCGTCCTATATGAGTCGCCACCTATCATCGTGCAAGGACGGAACCCGCCGCGCCTTCGCCTGTTCAAACAGGCAAAGGAGAAACACCCATGTCCGACACCACCGAAATCTTCGATCGCCTGAAAGAAGACCACGATCGCCACCGCGAGCTGATCGACAAGCTGCTCGAGACCAGCGGAGAGAGCCAGGAGCGCGAAGAGCTCTTCACCGAACTGACCAAGGAACTGAAGAGCCATGCCGCCGCAGAAGAGCAGGCGCTCTATTCCACGATGCTGCGCAAGCCGCCGACCACCGACGAAACGCGCCACTCGGTTGCCGAGCATCATGAAATCGACGAAATGCTCAACGATCTTGCCGCGACCGATATGTCTGAAGGCGGCTGGCTGACCAAGTTCAAGACCTTCGCCCACGATTACCGCCACCACATCGACGAGGAAGAGGAAGACCACTTCCCCGATTTCGCCAATTACCTGGACAAGGAAGACGAACAGCATATGCGCGAGGTCTTCGATCGGCGTAAGAAGGAAGAGAAGGCGCAAGCCGAAGTGACGCCCGAGAAGAAAGAGGACGCCAAGGAGTAAGATGGCCAAGGGGGCGGAGGGGCAACCCGCAGATCCGAAACAGGTGACCCGGCTCGACGAAGGCGTCGAGCCGGGTGTCTGGCGTTATGCCAAGGTCGACCGTGCGCGGGTGATCATCGATGCGGCGGACTATTTCGCCGCGATGCAGGAAGCGATGATGAATGCGAAGCATCGCATTTTCCTCATCGGCTGGGATTTCGATACCCGCATCCACCTGGGCGAGGGACGCCGCTGGTGGCAGCGGCCCTTCAGGGACAAGTATCCCGCGCGTCTGGGCAGTTTCTTCTCCTGGCTCATCAATCGCGAGAAATCGCTGGAAATCCGTATCCTCAAGTGGAGCTTCGGCGTCTTCAAATTCGTCCTGCGCGGCTCCATGTGGTGGGACCTGGTCCGCTGGGCGCGCCATCGGCGGATCGATTTCAAGTTCGACAGCGCCCACCCGACCGGCTGCAGCCACCACCAGAAGATCGGCATCCTCGACAATTCGCTGGCCGTGTGCGGCGGTATCGACATGACCGTGAAGCGGCTCGACACGCGCGAGCACAAGGAGGACGAGCCGATGCGCCGTACTCCGCGCGGCGAACCCTACGAGCCCTGGCACGATGCCTCGATGATGATGGAAGGCGAGATCGCCGAGGCCCTCAGCGACCTTGGGCGCGATCGCTGGATCAGGGCGGGCGGCACGCCGCTGCTGCCGATCCAGTCGCGCGAGGAAAGCCTGTGGCCCGAAGGCCTGGAGGCGACTTTCGAGAACGTGGAGGTCGGCATCGCCCGTACCCGCGCCGAACACCGCGAATGGTCAGAGGTGAAAGAGATCGAGCATCTCTTCGTCGACCACATCAAGCGCGCCGAAAAATTCATCTACGCCGAAAGCCAGTACTTCGCCTCGCGTGCAGTGGCGGAAGCGATCATCCAGCGGGTGCAGGAAGAAGATCCGCCGGAAATCGTCATCGTCCATCCCGATAAGGCCGACGGCTGGCTGGAACAGCAGGCCATGGACCATGCGCGCGCCGAGATCGTGCGCTGCATCGAGGAAGTCGATCACAAGCACCGCTTCACCATCTGGTGCCCATGGTCCGGCGAAACCCCGATCTACGTCCATGCCAAGATGATGATCGTCGACGACAAGATCTTCCGCATCGGTTCGGCCAATCTCAACAATCGCTCCATGGGCCTCGACAGCGAATGCGACGTGTTCGTCGATTCAACGCGCCCCGGTAACGAGCACGCCGCCGATCCCATCCGCGCGATCCGCCACTCGCTTCTCGCCGAACATTGCGGCGTGGAAGAGGACGAGGTGCCCGAGATGCTGGCACGCTACGGCTCGATGGCCGCCATGATCGACCACACGGTCACCGAGGACGGCCGCAACCTGCGCCGCTATCACCCGCCGGATCTCAACGATGCGGAAAAGGCGGTGGCCCAAAGCGGCATCCTCGACCCTGAAGACCCGGAAGATATGTTCGAGCCGTTTGCAAAAGGCGGGCTTTTCCGCAAGGGAAGCCGCCTCGAACGGGTTCGCACCAAGATCAAAGGGAAGTGGGGCAAGTGAGCAGCCTTGTAGGTCCAGACGAAGACGATCCGCGCGGTAAGCCGCCGGTACCGGAACACGTGCAGGACGCGATCCGCACCTTGATCGAGTGGACCGGAGACGATCCCACCCGCGAAGGTCTTCTCGACACTCCCGCGCGCGTCGCGCGCGCGTGGAAGGAATACTGTCTCGGCTACACCGAAGACCCTTCCTATCACCTCAGCCGCGTGTTCGAAGAGGTCGGCGGGTATAACGAAATCGTCCTGCTCAAGGACATTCCGTTCCAGTCGCATTGCGAACACCACATGGCGCCGATCATCGGCAAGGCGGCCATCGCCTACCTGCCGAACGACCGTGTGGTGGGCATCTCGAAACTCGCCCGCGTGCTCCACGGCTTCGCGCGCCGCCTGCAGGTGCAGGAGCGCCTGACCGCAGAGGTCGCCGATTGCATCTGGGAGCATCTGCAGCCCCAGGGCGTCGCTGTGGTGATCGAAGCCTCGCACAGCTGCATGACCGCCCGCGGCGTGCGCACGCCCGGCGTCGGCATGATCACCAGCCGCATGATGGGCACCTTCCTCGAAGACCAGCGCAGCCGGAAGGAAGTGCTCAGCCTGATGGGGTATGGCTGAGCGTCAAAGGCGCGATAAAGCTTAGCGCATGATTTCACCAGGTGGTTGCGTCTCATCCGCTTAGGTGTATTATCCGTGTATGTCACCAAAAGATATGATCGGATTGAGCCTCTTTGCACTGACAGCATGCACCACCTCGCCGACAGAGGTGGCTTCTGCCAACGCTCAGGCCACGGCACCCAACTTTTCCCCGGGCCCATGCGAGGTTGGCATTTATGGTGAGCCGGGCGGTCCTTTCGTCGCCATTACGCGATCTCAAGACGGCTTTCGCTACGCGTTCGAAGATGGCCGGACCGGATCGACGGAGAACGCGGATGAAGTCGTCCGATGCGCAGAAGGCTCCATCCTCGTCGAGGGCGAACACCTCTGGTCCGCTATCCCGATACGGGTAACGAACACCCGCTTCGCCTCCGGTGAGGTAATGCTGGCGGGGCAACTGCTGGAACCTGCCGATGCCGATAGTGACACGCCCCTTATTGCCTATGCGCACGGTTCCGAGCCGACAGGGTGGATAGAGGCCGTCCGCGATCCGTATCAGATGCTCGGGCGGGGCATTTCGGTGTTCGTTTTCGACAAACGGGGCACCGGACAGTCCGAAGGACGCTATTCGCAGAATTTTCCGCGCCTTGCCGATGATCTGGCTGCCGCATCGATGGAGGCGAAGCGCCTGGCGGCGGACCGGTTCGGCCGTTTCGGCCTGGTCGGCCTGAGCCAGGGAGGATGGGTCGCGCCGCTGGCTGCAGAACGGTCGCAGGCCGACTTCATCGCCATCGGCTACGGCCTCGTCGCAGATATTCGCGAAGAAGATGCCAGCCAGGTGCAAAAGGAACTTCGCGACGCCGGCTACGGTAAGGAAGTCCTCGCGATTGCGCAGGAGATCACCGACGTCACGGCGCGGGTTGCTTCCTCGGACTATAAGGACGGCCTGGACGATCTGGCGGCAATCCAGCAGCAATATGCATCCGAACCCTGGTTCCAGCTAATTCGCGGCGGCTACACAGGCGTTTTCCTGAACACGCCCGTTGAACAGCTGAGGGAAGAGGGCGTGCCCCGGTTTAACGATCTCGATATCGATTGGTCGCTTGAGCCGATGAGTGTCCTGCGGGATGTAGAAGTACCTCAACTCTGGGTCCTTGCGGGCGAGGATCGAGAAGCCCCGATCGACCTCACGCTTGAACGTCTCCAGAGCCTTCGTCGCTCCGGGAGCGATATTGCGATCCGTGTATTTCCCGAGACCGATCACGGCATGTGGGAGTACGAGCAATCTCCCGATGGATCGCGCGAATACCTTCGTGTCACGCCGGGATATTATGATCTCATGGCCGACTACATCAAAGGAACGACCGGTCGCGACTACGGACGCTCCGTTTCGGTAGCAGTGGAGTGAGGTCTAACCTTCGCTAGCGTGGGGAAGGGCCGGTCTTCCCTCGCTCACCTCGAAAATCGCCACGGGGTAGCTAGGCCGCAACCGCTGCTATCCGCCGAACATCCTCTCGATAAGCCCGCGCTTCTTGCGGACCGGCGCCGTTTCTCCGGCGAGGGTGTAGAGGTAGTTGCCGAGCTGGACCGCCTGTTCTTTGCTCAGGAAATAGCGGTACTCGCGCACGTCCTCTTCGCTTTCGACGACCTTGCGCGTGCTTTGCATCTTGAGCGCGATGCGTTCGCCTGCCGGTGACGAGCTCCATCCCAAGAGGATGCCGAAATTCTCGTCGCTGCTGTCTTTCCCCTGCGTCATGCCCGAAAGACTGCGCCCCGCCGTGCCGTGAGGCAAGACGGGGCGCCGCTTTGTCCGCAATCGGGACAGGTAATGCGGGTTACATCTGGCCGAGCATGTGCTCCGCGCTCGATACCGAGAAATCACCCGGTGCTTCCACGTTGAGCTGTTTCACAACGCCGTCTTCGACCAGCATGGAATAGCGCTGACCGCGCTTGCCCATGCCGAAGCCGGAGCCGTCCATGGTGAGACCGACCGCTTCGGCGAAATCGGCGTTGCCGTCTGCCAGCATGGTCACGTCATCCGCGTCGTTGGCTCCCTTCCAGGCGCCGAGCACGAAGGCATCGTTGACCGCGGTGCAGGCGATCTCATCGACGCCCTTGGCCTTCAGGTCGTCTGCCTTTTCGACATAGCCCGGCAGGTGCCGTGCAGAGCAGGTGGGGGTGAAAGCACCCGGCACCGAAAACAGTGCCACGGTCTTGCCCTTGAAATACTCGCTCGACTGGACCTGCTCGGGTCCATCGGGCGTTGCCTTCACCAGCGTTACATCGGGGAGGCTGTCGCCTACAGCGATTGTCATTTGATAAAACTCCTGTGTCTTCCCGTCCACACTCACGATGTAGAGAGACGAACCGTGCATGCAAGGGAGTCGAGTGGTTAACCTCGGTTTACTGCGCGGGTTTAAATCCCGGTAAATTTTTGCACTCATGGTTTCCATCGCGGGCAACGGGTCGTCCGCGAAGGGAGACCAGGGACTATGAAATATCTGAAGAATTTTGCGCTCGCGGCTTCGGCGGCAGCGATGCTTTGCGTGCCGACCACTGCCAGCGCCGGGACGGGCGACGAGCAGATCCGCAAGCTGGACATCATGCTGATGGTGACGTCGCTGCGGTGCCGCATGGGAAGCGACGACTTCCAGCACCATTATCGCAAGTTCTCTTCCAACCACCTGTCTACGCTCAATGGCGCGGCGCGGCGGATGGAGCAGGGCATGGTGCAACGCCACGGGCGCAAGGGCGCCAAGCGCAAGCTCGACCAGATCAGCGTCGGCATGGCGAACCAGTACGGGCAGGGACACCCGTGGCTGGGCTGTGCCGAACTGAAAGAGATCACGTCGGACCTTGCAGGTTCCAAGGATCCTGCGGTCCTGGCGCAGGCGGCCGACGAACTGCTCGGACCGCGTCCGCGCAGCGGCGGGCGTTACGCACGACGCTGAGGCCTTTCGGGATACGCGAGGGAGGGCAGCAGAGGGGCGCTGTTGCCCTCCCATAAAGGAAGGGCTAGGGGCGGCGCATCTGTGTGCCGCCCCTTCTCCGTGCGCGGCGCGTGAATCCGGACATATCAAGAAAAGGACCGCCAGTGGCCCAGTTTACAGACTACGTCGTCAAGGACATTTCGCTCGCCGATTACGGCCGCGAGGAAATCCGTATCGCAGAGACCGAAATGCCGGGCCTGATGGCAACGCGCGAGGAATACGGCGCATCGCAGCCGCTCAAGGGCGCGCGCATCACCGGCTCGCTCCACATGACGATCCAGACCGCGGTGCTGATCGAAACGCTGACCGCGCTGGGTGCCGAAGTGCGCTGGGCGACCTGCAACATCTATTCGACGCAGGACCACGCCGCCGCAGCAATGGCCGCCAACAACATTCCCGTATTTGCGGTGAAGGGCGAAAGCCTTGCCGAATATTGGGACTATGTCGGCAATATCTTCGATTGGTCTTCCGATGAAGATCCCGATTGCACGGCGAATCTCATCCTCGACGATGGCGGCGATGCGACCATGTTCGCCCTGTGGGGTGCGCGGATCGAAGCGGGTGAGGAAATGCCCGAGCCGCAGAACGCCGAAGAAATCGAAATGCAGCGTGCGCTCAAGGCGTTCGTCGCGAAGAAGCCGGGTTACCTCACCAAGAGCGTGAAGGCGATCAAGGGCGTTTCGGAAGAAACCACCACCGGCGTCCACCGCCTCTACCACCTCGCCAAGCAGGGCAAGCTGCCGTTCCCGGCGATCAACGTGAACGACAGCGTGACCAAGTCGAAGTTCGACAACCTCTACGGCTGCCGCGAATCGCTGGTCGACGCGATCCGCCGCGCGACCGACGTCATGCTGTCGGGCAAGGTCGCCTGCGTCGCCGGCTTCGGCGATGTCGGCAAGGGCTCGGCTCAGTCGCTCCGCAACGGCGGCGCGCGCGTCCTCGTCACCGAAATCGACCCGATCTGTGCGCTTCAGGCCGCGATGGACGGCTTCGAGGTCGTGACGATGGAAGACGCCGTGAAGCGCGCCGACATCTTCGTCACCACCACCGGCAATGAAGACGTCATCACCGCCGAGCACATGAAGGCGATGAAGCCGATGAGCATCGTGTGCAACATCGGCCACTTCGACAGCGAGATCCAGATCTCCGCGCTCGACAATTACGAGTGGACCGAACTCAAGCCCGGCACCGACCTCGTGAAGTTCCCCGATGGCAAGGAAATCATCGTGCTGGCCAAGGGCCGCCTGGTGAACCTCGCCTGCGCCACCGGCCACCCCAGCTTCGTGATGAGCTGTTCCTTCACCAACCAGGTGCTGGCGCAGATCGAGCTCTGGGAAAACACCGACGGTTATGAAAACGACGTCTACGTCCTGCCCAAGAAGCTGGACGAGAAGGTCGCTGCGCTCCACCTCGACAAGCTGGGTGTCCAGCTTACCAAGCTGAGCCAGGAGCAGGCAGACTATATCGGCGTGCCGGTCGAAGGTCCGTTCAAGCCGGAACATTATCGCTACTAAGTGGCGATTCCCGCTTTTCGGCGGGTTATTCAATCATGTGAGGCGGCGGGGCATTGCATCCCCGCCGCTGCACGCATAGCTGGCGAATGATGGAAGTTTCGCCGACCCTCCTGGCCCTGATCGGACTGCTGCTGGCAGTCTGGACCGGCGCGGCCGTGTGGCTGATGCTGCGCGCGACGACGCGGGCACAGGCCGCCGAGGCCCATCGCAAGGCCGCCCTGCGCCTCGCGCGCATGGTCGAGGAAGGCCCTGCCATTCCCCTGACGGTGCGGACCGACGGCCGGATCGAGGCGCCCGACCGGCTGGCGCGCTGGCTCGGGCTGGAGCGGGTGCCCGAATACCTTAGCGAACTCGCACGCGAAGACGGCACTGGACTTGCCGACGAACAGATCGAGGAACTCTCCACCCTGGTCCGGCGCACGCAGCGCACCGCCAAGCCGTTCAAGCTTTCCCTGCGACCTCCCGGCTCGGGCAAGATGCTGGCCATGCGCGGTGCGCTGGCGGATCCCGCCGTGTCGCCAAGCGGTGCTGCGCTGATCTGGGTGTTCGATTTCACCGAGACCGAAGACGAACTCGCCCGGCTGGAAGAAGAGGCCGCACGCGCCCGCGACGATTTCGGCGCGCTCGTCGGCCTGATCGAAGCTGCGCCCATGCCGATGTGGTTCCGCGGCGCGGATATGCACCTGCGCCTCGTCAATCGCGCCTATGTCGAGGCAGTAGGCGGCGAGAGCGCCGACCAGGTCGTCACCGAGCAGGTTGAACTGGTCGAACGCGTCGGCGGACGCACCGCGGCTGAAGTGGCGCAGCAGGCAGCCGACCGCCGCCAGCCGATCGAGCGCATCGTCTCCGCCACGATCAAGGACGCCCGCCGCACGATCCGCGTCACCGACCTGCCGCTGGTGGGCGAGGGGATCGCCGGATACGCGGTCGACATCGAGGAAATGGAAGAGCAGGCCCGCGAATTCCGCGCTTTCCGGGAAGCGCAGCGTTCCATGCTCGACCAGCTGTCGATCGGGGTGGCGCAGTTCGACGCGCGCCGCCGCATGACCTTTGCGAACCAGCCGTTCCACCGGACCTTCTCGCTCCCGCCCGGCGTGGTGAACGAGCGCACCAGTTTCGAGCAGATGCTGATGGTCGCGCGCGAGAACGGCCGCATTCCCGAAGTGCGCGATTTCCCCGCATGGCGCGGCGAACTGGTCGAGTGGTTCCAGCGCGACGATCCCGAAGAGATGGCCTGGCCCTTGCCGGATGGTACGCATCTGCGCGTCATCGCCCAGCCGCTGCCCGACGGCGGACTGGTCTTGATTGCGGAAGACCGGACCGAGCAGCTGGCGCTTTCCGCCACCCGCGACACGCTCCTGCGCACGCGTACAGCGACTTTCGACAGCCTGTTCGAGGCGCTCGCCGTGTTCGCACCCGACGGGCACCTTGAACTGTGGAACCGCGGTTTTCCGAGGGCCTGGGGCCTCGATGGCGAGGTGCTCGACAACCATCCGCAGGCCGAAGAATTGCTCGAGGCGATCGCGGGCCAGCTGGCCGACCCCAAGGCCATTTCACAGATCGGCCAGACTATCCGGTCTGCAACGCTGGATCGCAAGAACCGTGAAGGCCGGATCGAACTCGCCGACGGACGTACTCTCGATTACGCCGGCGTGCCGCTGCCCGACGGCAACGGTCTCCTCACCGTACTCGACGTCACCGCTTCGCAGCAGGCGGAAGAGGCACTGCGCGAGCGCAATCGCGCGCTCGAAGAGGCCGATGCGGTCATGACCCGCTTCCTTGCCAATATGAGCTATGAATTCCGCACCCCGCTGACCACGATCGGCGGGTTTGCCGAAATGCTGGAAAGCGGGCTGGCGGGCGAATTGAGCCCGCAAGCCGCGGAATACGTGGCGGCGATCACCCAGTCCGTTGGCAAGCTGACGGAGCAGGTGGAAAACGTGCTCGACCTGTCGCAGTCCGAGGCCGGTCTCATGCCGCTGCGCAAACAGCGCGTCGAGTTGCTGCCGCTCTTGACCCGTATCGTGCGCAAGCGCGAACAGGCGATCCTCGACGGCGGGCTGACGCTCGATCTGAAGGGCAATGCGAACAAGGTGGTCGAGGCCGACCAGCAGCAATTGCAGCGCGCCCTCGGCCAATTGCTCGACAATGCGATCAACAACACCCCGCAGGGCGGCAAGATCGTGATTGACGTAGCCAAGCAGCGCGGCCTCAACCGCATTGCGATTACAGATACGGGTCGTGGCATGAGCCAGCACGAACTGGCCCGCGCGCTGGAAGGCATCCGCATGTCCGCCGACGGTAAGGGCATCGAGCGGCGCCAGGGCCTCGGCATCCCGCTCGCGCGCCAACTGGTCGAGGCGCACGGCGGCACCCTCGATATCCAGAGCCGGCGCAATGCCGGGACCAGCGCGGTCATTACGCTGCCGTGATCGTCGACCTGCCCGATCTTGCCGCGATGGATGCGTTCGGCGCCAGGATCGCCGCGAAGTTGCAGCCCGGCGATGTCGTGGCGCTGTCGGGAGGGCTGGGCGCGGGCAAGACCACGCTCGCCCGCGCGATCATTGCGGCGCTTGGTCACGAAGGGGAGGTGCCGTCGCCGACCTTCACGATCGTCGAAACCTACGATCATCTGCGCGTGCCGCTCGTCCATGCCGATTTTTATCGCCTGGAGGATCCCTCGGAAGCCGAAGAGATCGGCCTCGATGATTACCGCGAGGGCGCCGCGCTGCTCGCCGAATGGCCCGACCATGCAGGCGGATTTTCCCATGAGGCGACCTGCCTCGAAATCACGCTGGAAACGGTGGGAGAAAATGGGGGTGAGGGGCGCAGGGCCGTTGTTAATGCAGGCGAAGCTTGGCAAAGCCGGAAGCCATGAGCGACACGCTGCCCGACGGCATTCACGACTTCCTTGGCGACACTGCATGGCAGGGCGCCGAAATCGCCCCGCTGGTGGGCGATGCCAGCTTCCGCCGCTATTTTCGCCTGCGCATGGGCGGCCGCAGCGCCATGCTGATGCACGCGCCGCCGCCGGAGGAAGACCCCAAGCCGTTTCTCCACGTGGCCAAATGGCTTGCCGACCATGGCATGCGCGCGCCGGCGATCCTGGCCGAACGGGCGGAAAAGGGCTGGATCCTGACAGAGGATTTCGGCGACCAGCGCATGAAGGAATGGATCGACGCCAATCCGGATGACGAGCACGCCGTCTATGCGCAGGCAATCGATGCGCTGGTGGACCTGCACAAGCTGCCGCCGGGACCATTCGAGTCTTACGACATGGCTGTCTACCAGCGCGAGGCTGGCCTGTTCGTCGAATGGTTCTGCCCCGCTGCGGGCCTGAAGGTGGATGAAGAGGGCTGGCGTGATGCCTGGGATAGGGCCTTGGCGCCGATGCTTGCCCGCCAGCAACCCGGCGTCAGCGTGCTTCGCGACTACCATGCCGAGAACATCATGCTGCTCGAACCAGGCAAGGCGGGCGGCGAGCAGGGGCTGATCGATTTCCAGGACGCGCTGGTCGGCCACAAGGCCTACGACCTCGTCAGCCTGCTGCAGGATGCACGACGCGATGTATCGACCGAGCTGGAAGCAGCCATGCTGGACCGGTATCGGCAGGCCGCAGCCCCAGACGAGCATTTCGAGGCCGATTACGCCCGTCTCGGTGCGCAGCGGAACGCCAAGATCGTCGGCATCTTCACACGCCTGTTCAAGCGCGATGCGAAGCCGCGCTATCTCACGATGGTCCCGCGCGTGTGGGAAGCGATGGAGAGGGATTTGCAGCACGAGGCGCTTGCACCGGTGGCGGACTGGTTTGCCGCCAATATTCCCGACGACATCCGGGTCAATCATGGCGGGAAGATCGCATGAGCGGCCTCGTTTCCGATACCGCGATGCTGATGGCTGCGGGCCTTGGCAAACGGATGCGCCCGCTGACCGCGACCACGCCGAAACCCATGGTCCGCGTTGCGGGCAAGCCGCTGATCGACCGGGCGCTGGACCGCGTGGAAGATGCCGGGATCGCGAAGGCGGTCGTCAACGTCCACTACCTCGCGGAATCGATCGAGGCGCATATTGGCGCTCGCAAGGCTCCGGTAGTCACCTTCTCCGATGAACGTGCCGAGCTGCTCGAAACGGGCGGCGGCATGGTCAAGGCGAATGCGGCCGGCCTGCTCCCCGACCCTTTCTTTGCCTGCAATGCCGACAGCATCTGGCTGGACGGACCGCGCAACGCCTTCCTCGACCTGTCGCAGGCGTGGAACCCTGAAAAGATGGATGCGCTTCTTCTCGTCGTCACCCATGCGCGAGCGTATAATTTCGACGGTACGGGCGATTTCTACATGGACGGCGCGGGTCGCCTGTCGCGCAAGCGCCCCGACCGAATTGCGCCTTTCATCTACACCGGCATCCAGCTGGTCTCGCATCGCCTCTTGCGCGATGCGCCCGAGGGTAAGTTCTCGACCAATATCCTGTGGGACCGTGCGATCGCCGAGGACCGGCTCTACGGCGTGGCTTTCACGGGACAGTGGTACGAAGTCGGCACGCCGCAGCACATCAGGCCCACGGAAGAGGCTTTGAAGGGTGGCTGACGAAGGCAGGGTCGCACCGGAGCCGAAAGTCTACTCGATTGCCGCGCACCGCGGCTTTGCCGACGCCCTGGTCGCAGGGCTGGTCCCGCGATATTCCGAAGACGAACTCGGCCTTGCCCGCCTGACCCTGCTTCTGCCTAGCAGCCGGGCGCGGCGCACCGTGTCGGAGGCCTTTATCCGCCATGCAGGCGAGCTCGGGCGCCCCGGCCTGCTCATGCCGCGCATGGTGGTCATCGGCGATCTAGACCTCGATGAAGCCCTCGGGCCGCTGCTCGACCCGCTGGGCTCTGCAGATATCAGGCCCGCGGTCGACCCTCAGCGTCGCATGTTCGCGCTTGCCGCCCTGATTGCCGAGGAAATGGGCGACGATGCGCCCAAGGGGGCGACCTTGCTGCGCCTAGCGCGTGAGACCGGCGCCACCATGGACCGCCTGCTGGTCGAGGATGTGGGTCCTGAGCAACTGCTCGACGAGAAGGTGCTCGAGATCCATCCGAGCCTGTCGGAGCACTGGCAGAAATCGCTGCGCCTGTTTGCGCGGGTCCAGACGCGCTGGCTGGCGTGGCTGGACGCAAACAATTCGCTCGATGCGGCAGCGAGGCGCAATCGCCTGTTCGATCACGCGGCAGCCGGGTGGAAGGCCAATCCGCCCGCGACGCCGATCGTCGCTGCGGGTGTGACGAGCTCGGCCCCTGCGCTCGCAAGGCTGCTGCGGGTGGTGAGCGAACTTCCGCAGGGAGCTGTCATCCTGCCCGACTTCGACCTGACCATGGATGCGGATGTTTGGGAGGAGCTGGGCAGGGCTGGCAATCGTCCGTCGCCCGGCGATACCGTGTTCGCGAAAGACGATGCTGTCACGCATCCGCAGTACCATCTCAAGCTGCTGCTCAACCGCATGGGCATGCGGCGCGAAGAGGTGCAGCCCTGGCACCGCAAGGGCATGACCGCCGCCCCGCCGGAGCGCAGCCATGCGATCGGCGCACTTTTCCTGCCTCCCGAAGGTAGCAAGGTCTGGGCCGCTCTACCTTCCGAGAAGCGACGCCTGTCCGGCGTGCGGGTCATGCAGGCTGCCAATCCGGAAGAGGAGGCGCAAGCCATCGCCTTGCTTGTGCGCGAGGCGGTGGAGCGACCGGAAAAGCGTGTCGCCGTGGTGACGCCCGACCGGGCATTGGCGCGGCGAGTGGTGCATCATCTTGCGCGTTGGAACATCGTTGCAGACGATTCCGCAGGCCGTCCGCTCTCGCAAACGGCGGCGGGGCGCGCTTTCCTGCTCGCGGCCGAGGTGATGGCGGAAAATGCCATGTCGGTATCGCTGATGGCGCTGCTCGGGCACCCTCTCGTCAAGGGCGGGATGGAGCGTGGTGTCTGGCTGCGCCAGCTGCGCCGGATCGAGCGCGAATTGCGCGGACCGAGGTTGGAGGCCGGCCTCGAACCGGTAAGCGAAGTTGCTGCCAAACTTACGGAAACGCACAAGAATGTCGGTGAGTTCTGGTCCCAGGCAGAGGCGGCCCTCTCACCGCTGGTCGAACGGGATAACGAGGCTCCTTCTTCGCTTGCGGAGCTGATCGACACGCTCGCCTCCAGCGCCGAAACGCTGTGCGGTGAACGCCTGTGGGCGCGCGAGGACGGGCGCAGCCTGTCCGCTTTCGTCGAGGAATTCCGCCTCCATGCGCGCGAGGCAGGCTTCACCGTGGCGCCGCGCGATGTGGCCGCGCTGCTGTCCGATGCCATGGAACAGGTCGCGGTTCGCCCGCCCTATGGCGGCCATGCGCGCGTGCAGGTGCTCGGCCTGCTCGAGGCGCGCATGAACCGCGCCGACCTCGTCATCTGTGCAGGGCTCAACGAGGGCGTGTGGCCCGTGCGCGGGAGCGTGGATGCGCTGCTCGCCCCGCCGGTCCTGCGCACGCTGGGCGTGCCGGGCGGCGACTTCCGCATCGGCCTGTCCGCGCACGACCTCGCGGGCGCTCTCGGCGCGCCCGAAGTGGTGCTTAGCCGCGCAGCGCGGGACGAGGGCGGCCCCGCCATTCCCAGCCGCTTCCTCCTGCGCGTGCAGGCGCTGCTTGGCGACCAGTTGCCACGCCACGAGGAAGTGCAGGCCATCGAATGGGCGCGCGCAATGGCGCGGGCCCCCGATGCGGGTATCTATCCGCGGCCCAGGCCGATGCCCGATGCAGAGCAGCGCAAGGTCGCGATCTCGGCCACCGCGCTCGACCGTCTACGCGGCGATCCCTACCAGTTCTACGCCCAGCAGATCCTCGGCCTGAAGGATCTCGACGCCCTCGATGCAGAGCCGTCTGCTGCGTGGCAGGGCACGGTTGCGCACGAGATCCTGGAACGCTGGCACCAGGCCGATCCTAAACCGCCCATCGCCGAGGTGATGGAGGCGGTCTTCGATGACCACAATGTCCACCCGCTGATGCGCGGCCTTTGGCAACCGCGCCTGCAAAAAGCGCTGGAGAGGGTGGAAAGCGAAATCACAGGCTACACGGATCGCGAAGTGGTGGCGGTGGAGGCGTGGGGCGATATGCACGTCGAGGGCGTGCGCGTACACGGCAAGATCGACCGCCTCGACCGGCTGGCCGACGGGAGTCTCGCAATCGTCGATTACAAGACCGGATCGCCGCCTTCGTCGAAGATGGTCGAACAGGGCTTCGCCCTGCAGCTCGGTTTGCTCGGCATGATGGCCGGGCGGGGCGGCTTCGAGGGCGTCACGGGCGATGCCAGCGCCTTCGAATACTGGTCGCTCGGCAAGGCCAAGTCGGACAGCAATGATTTCGGCTTCGGCTATGTCGAAACGCCGCTCAAGGTCGGCAACAAGCGCAGCGGGATCGAGCCGGAGGATTTCCTGCCCAAATCGGAAGCCTACCTCACCGATGCGATCAACCGCTGGATCAAGGGCGATGAGCCGTTCACTGCGCGGCTCAACCCGGATTACCCCGCTTACGACACCTACGACCAACTGATGCGGCTGGAAGAGTGGCTCCCCCATATGGATGCGGAAGAAGACGCGGAAGGCGGCGCGGCATGAGCGGCAAGGTCTATCCCCTCAAGGGCCACCAGATGGATGCGGTGGACCCGCAGGAGAGCGTCTGGCTTTCGGCCAGCGCGGGGACCGGCAAGACGCAGGTGCTCTCCGCGCGCGTGCTGCGCCTGCTGCTGGAGCCGGGTGCCGACCCATCGCAGATCCTATGCCTTACCTTCACCAAGGCGGGCGCTGCGGAAATGGCCGTGCGCGTCAACGAGGTGCTGGCCCGCTGGGTGCGCATGAGCGACACGCAGCTGGCGGAGGAGCTCGTCAACCTGGGCGCGAAGAGCGATCCGGACACGCGCGCACGGGCCCGCTCGCTCTTTGCGCGGGTACTCGATTGTCCGGGTGGCGGCCTCAGGATCGATACGATCCACGCCTTCGCGCAATATCTCCTGGCGGCTTTCCCGGCAGAGGCGGAAATCCTGCCCGGCAGCCAGCCGATGGAGGACCGCGAGCGCGATTTGCTGAGCCGCGAAGTGCTGGGCGAACTGCTCGAAGTGGGCGATCCCCAGTTCCTTGCCGCAATAGGCGAAATGAGCCGCCGCAAGGGTGCGGATGCCGTGCGCGGCTGGCTGATGAAATGCGCCGGTTTCCTCGATCTCTGGTACCAGCCGCAATGGCAGGGTGACCTCTCCGGTGCGGTAAGGCGCGTGCTGGATATTCCTTCCGATGCCGGACCCGAATGGGTGGCCGAGGCGTGCAGCGACGGGATTTTCCCGGTCGCCAGCCTGCAGTCGTGCAGTCGCATCAATGCCGAATGGGGCACTAAAACCGGGCTCGAGAACGCCGATTTCGCGGCGGGCTGGCTGGCGGCCGGTCCAGATCAGCGTTTAGCGATGCTCGACGGCTTCTACGGCTCGCTGCTCACCAAGAAGGGCGAGCCGAGCCGGCTGTCCAATCTCGAAAAGATCGATCCGTCCTATGGCGAATACATCGGGCGCGTGCAGGAGGGTATCCAGCAGGTAGCAGAACGCCGCGCCCTGCTGGACCTTGCGGATTTCCTCGCCCCTCAACTGGAGGCCGGACGCGCCTTTGCGCTGCGGTGGGAACAGGCGAAGGCGCGCGAAGGACTGGTCGATTTCGACGACCTGATCCAGCGCGCCGCACACCTGCTGTCTGATGCCGCGGTGGCCGACTGGATCCGCTACAAGCTCGACCGCAGTTTCGATCACATACTCGTCGACGAGGCGCAGGACACCAACCGCGCGCAGTGGCAGATTATCGAGGCGCTGACGGACGATTTCTTCTCCGGTGAAGGCGCGCGCTCCGACCGCATCCGGACGATCTTCACCGTGGGCGACTTCAAACAGGCGATCTTCGGTTTCCAGGGCACCAGCCCGCGCAATTTCGCCGAGGCGCGCGACCGCTATGCCGAAAAGATGCGGCGCACCGCCGATGCCGCACAGGACGCGCGCGGGGCGCCCGATCCGCGATATTTGCGCCAATACGGCCTCGGCCAGAGCTTCCGCACCGCCGACAACGTTCTCGATTTCGTGGACGAGGCCATCAAGGCCATCGGTTCGGCCGAACTCGGCCTCGACCGGGAGGCGGAAAAGCACGACGGACAGGATCGCCCCGGTCTCGTCACACTCTGGAATACCGTCCACGCCGACAGCGGGATGGATGAGGGCGAGCAAGACGAAAGCTGGCTCGGCAAGCATGACCGCAAGCTGGCCGATCGTATTGCGCGGCAGGTGAAGCGGTGGATGGACGATCCCAATGGCTTTCCGCTGGTGAAGGACGGCACGCCGCGCCGTGCGGGACCCGGCGACGTGATGGTGCTGGTCCGCAAGAGGCGCGATCTCGCCTCGCTGATCGTCGCGCGGCTCTATCGTCACGGGGTGCCGGTGGCGGGCGTCGACCGGTTGCGGCTGGGCAACCCGCTGGCGGTGAAGGACCTGATGGCGGCAATCCGTTTCGCCGCGCAGCCGCTGGACGATCTGACTTTGGCGAGCCTGCTGGTATCGCCGCTGGTCGGATGGTCGCAGGACGATCTCCTGAAGCATGGCTACCGCGACAAAGGCGTGCGCCTGTGGGAGCATCTGCGCCAGAGCGACGACCCGGTCGTAGTCGAAACGCTGGCGGCCCTGCGCGAGATTTTGCGCCGGGCGGACTTCGATACGCCGCAGCAGCTGCTTCACTGGATCCTCGTCGGGCCGATGGACGGGCGGCGCAAGCTCGTGTCGCGCCTCGGGCGCGAGGCGAACGATCCGATCGACGAGTTGCTCAACGCGGCCAACGCCTATGCCACCAGCCACGTCGCCAGCCTACAGGGGTTCATCCGCTGGTTCGATGCAGGCGAGGGCGAGATCAAGCGCGAAGCGGGCGAGGGCGGCGACCAGGTGCGCGTGATGACCGTTCACGGGTCCAAAGGCCTGCAGGCTCCTATCGTCATACTGGCGGATGCAGCAATCGGTCCGGACGGTTCCGGCGATCTCGAGCTGGAAGACGCGCCGCTTGGGAGCGAGCGAAAATTCGCAGTCCCTGTGCCGGGCCTCAAGAAGGACGAGAAGGTCGGTCCCTTGCGCGAGGCCGAGGATGTCGCATCGTCAGCCGCGCTGGAGGAACACTGGCGGCTTCTCTATGTTGCGATGACCCGCGCGGAAGAGGCGCTGTTCATCGGCGGATCGCTTGGGCCGCGCGATGCGCGGAATGGACCGCACGAGGACAGCTGGTACGCGCGCCTCAAGCCGCTTTTCCCGGACGACGCCCTAGCAGACGATCTGTGGGGTGCGCGCTACGAATGGGGAAGCTTGAGCGACGAGAACCTGCCTGACCCCGCATCGCGCGCCGTGGACGAAATCGAACTACCGGTGTGGGCGAGTGCGCCGGTAGGGCCGGAGCCGCGTCCTCCCCGTCCGCTCGCCCCGTCGGGCCTGGGCGAGGTCGAAGGCAGCGATCCCCCGCTTCCTCCGGAAATTGCCGCCGGTGCCGCGAGGCGCGGTGTGCTTATTCACGCTCTGCTGGAGCGCCTGCCCGAAGTGCCGCGAAGCGAACGGGAGGCGAGGGCGCTCGACTGGCTGGGTCGGCAGGCGCCCGATCTGGCCGAGGCGGAGCGGCGCGAAATGTACGAACGCGCACGCGATGTCCTGGAGACGCCCGAATATGCCTCGATCTTCGGACCCGATGCGCTTGCGGAGATACCGCTGGCTGCAACGGTGCAGGGACAGGTTGTTATGGGCACGGCCGACAGGCTGCTGGTGACAGCGGAGAAGGTGACCGTCGTCGATTTCAAGACCGCGCGCCGTCCTCCTGCCTCGCTGGAAGCAATTCCGGAGACGACAATGCGCCAGATGGCCGCCTATGTCGCGGCGCTGGAAGCGATCTATCCGGACAGGGCGGTAGAGGCCGCCGCGCTCTATACCCAGACGCCGCAATTGATCGCCTTGCCCGCAGCCTTCATCGCGCCCTACAAGACCGCGTTTCCGGATCGGCAGGAAAGCTTTGCCTTGCCGCCAGTTGAGTAATTGACCAAGCCGCCCCACATCGGCGGCAGACACGAATTCAGGAGATATTCCATGGCCACCATCAACGTAACCGACGAAGGCTTCCAGAAAGACGTCCTCGACAGCGACAAGCCCGTCCTCGTGGACTTCTGGGCCGAATGGTGCGGGCCATGCAAGATGATCGCTCCGGCGCTGGAAGAACTTTCCGAAGAAATGGCCGACCAGGTCACCATCGCCAAGATGGATATCATGGAAAACACCGGCGTGCCCGGCCAGATGGGCGTGCAGTCCATCCCTTACCTCGTCCTGTTCAAGGATGGCCAGCCGGCGGCACAGATGCGCGGCGCGGCTCCCAAGGGCCAGCTCAAGCAGTGGCTCGAGGGCGCGCTCTGACGCACTTCGGGACATAGTCTTGCCGCAATCTTGTTTTGCGGCGCAACATTGCTAAACGCGTGGAACCATGAAGCGCACGCACCTGCCTCTCAACGCTTTGCGCGTCTATGACGCTGCGGCCCGTCACCTGAGCTTTACCCGCGCTGCGGACGAGCTTGCGGTGACCCCTGCGGCCGTGGGCCAGCAGATCCGCGCGTTGGAGGACCACCTCGGCACCGTGCTGTTCCGCCGCACGAGCAAGGGTCTTGAGCTGACGCAGGAAGGCTCCGCCGGCCTCGACGCGCTGCGCGAAGGTTTCCTCAAGTTCGAGGAAAGCGTGTCCGCGATGCAAGCTGGCCAGGCGAGCGACAATTACACGGTCGCCTGCCCGCGCGAATTCTACGCCCAGTGGCTGGCGCCGCGGCTGGCGAAGTTCGCCGAGGCGAACCCCGACATCAAGTTCACCTTCGTCGCCGACGAGAACGCCGATTTCACCGAGGCCAATCTCGACTGCGCCATCCGGCTGGTCGACGGGCCCGGAGATTTGCAGGGCGTCGAACTCGCCGCGGCGCGCCGCGTGACCGTGGCCGCGCCGGGTGCGCCGGACAAGTGGATCGACTGGGGCCTGCCGCTGCAGGACGGCACCGTCGCACATGTTACGGTAAGCAATGCCGGACAGGCGCTTTCGGGCGCGATGGCGGGGCTGGGCAAGGCGATCCTGCCCGAACTGCTCGCCAAGGAAGCGATCGAGGCGGGCCAGCTCGAAGTCCTCGACGGGCCCGAGCCGGGCACGCGCGCCTATTGGCTGGTCGCTCCGACCCCGCAATGGCGCACGAAGAAGGTCAAGGCGCTGGTCGCCTTCCTGACTGCCTGATCACCGCGCTGGCCGAGTCCATGCGCGACGTCGAAACCCTTCGTACCGACCGCTTCACCCTGCGCCCCCTGAGGCGCGAGGACACCGCTGCCCTTTACCCGACCTTCGCGGACGAGGTGCAGTGCCTCTACCTCTCCCGCCCGGCCTTCACCTCCGAGGAGGAGTTGTGGGGCTGGCTGGCGGAGCCGGACTGGAACGGGCGCACCTGGATCGCCGAGGATGCGGAGGGCCGTGTTGCGGGGCGCTTCGTCGCTGTACCTGCGCACGAGGACGGTATCGAGGAGATCGGCTACGTCACCTGCATGGACCGGCAGGGCGGGGGCGTGGCGCGCGAATGCACTGAGGCGCTGGTCGATCACCTGTTTGCCGGCGGCTTGCGCAAGCTCACCGCTGAGGTGGACATGGACAATACCCCCTCGATCCGCCTGCTCGAACGGCTCGGCTTCACGCGCGAGGCCCTGTTCCGCGAGCATGAGACAACCCATGCGGGCTTGCGCGATGTGGCAGTTTACGGCCTGCTGGCGAGCGAGCGGGCCTAGCTCTCGAACGCGGAAAAGACGTGCGCGATGCCGGGCGGGTCGGCCTGGTGCCGCAAGCGCTCCAGCGCCTCGTCGATTTCGAGCACCCAGCCGCGCGAGGCGTCGACCGTCCGGCTGCCCACTCCGCCGAGCATCCGCGTAAACTGCGTCGCGCTGCGGTTTTCGCTCAGAGTTTCGACATGGAAGCGCGTGATCCCCTCCTCGCGCGCGTCGAGCAGGATCGTCGCCGTCAGCAGCTTGCCGAGGCCGAGGCCGTGGAAGTCGTCGATGATCGCGACGGAGAACTCCGCGCATTCCGGATCCTCCTCGTCGCGAAAGGCGTGGACGGCACCGATGGCGGAGCGCGGCGGGTCTTCCGACAGGTCCAGCGCGCCCCAGGCGAGGTGCATCACCCCGTCCGCGTCGAGCAGGCGGTCGATCACCCAGTCGGGCGGGGTCCGCATGCCGGAAAAGAACCGCAGATAGCGCGAGTGCGGCGACATCCGCTCTATGCCTGCGCGCATCAGAGCCTCGTCCGCGCGGTCGACGCGGCGGATGCAGACGGGGCGGCCATCCTCGATCGCGGTGGTGATCGAACCCGGCCCGCAGCCACCGCGCCAAGGCACGTGATCGGGCGAGGGGGGATCGTCGGCGATGGGTCGGCTCCTTCGTCTGTCCCTGCGCCGCATAGCACAGGGATGCCCTACGGCTAAGCCCCGCAATGCGGGCACGCGGCCTAGACCAGCCCCTCCGCCGCAATCACCTCGTCGCGTATGCGTTCGTAGGTGGGATGGCCGGGGAGGATGTTGCGCACGTCCTCGCGATAGCGGCCGCGATAGGCGAGGACGAAGCAGAGCAGCGAATTGGCGCGCGGGTTGTAGAGCCCCTCGGCAAGAGCGCGCTCGATCGCGCAATCTTCCAGCCGCCAGACGCCGTACCCGACTGCCTCGTCCCACGCGGCGGCAAACCCTTCCGCCCCGGGCTGCGCACGAAGCTTGTAGAGCGCCTCCATGCTCTTCCCGATGGAGCGCGCCGCCTGCACGACGATACCCGTCGCCGCGAGCGTGGCGACGAAGCGGCGCTGCAGGTCAGGCGTGATGGAATTGCGCCGCGGCTGCTTGTGAATATAGGGCGCAAAGGCGAGCAGCGGATCGTCCGGATCAAGCTCCGGCCCGGGATTGGCAACGGCAGAAGTCGCCTGTCGAGGCGTAACACGAGTGGTTTCGTTCATAGGCCGAGCCACAAGGCATAACCGAACCGAGTAGGAAACCTCGAAGTCTGGCGAGATTCCCGAGCCGAAGGCGAAGGCAAGGGCGACCGCCCGCCCGAGCCTATGCGAGGAAGCCAAGCCGCACGGACGTGCGGCGCCCGGCGTCTGAGGGCGCACAAAAAAAACGGCGCCCGTCTTTCGACGGACACCGCTTTTTGTCGCCTGCGGAGTGAACCGCGGGCTGTGTGGCTTACATGCCTTCGTCGACAGCGTCTTCTGCTGCGTCGCCGGCTTCGCCCATGGCGTCCGCTTCGGCGTCGAGAGCTTCTTCAGCTGCTTCGTCGCCCTGTGCTTCTGCGAGGTCGGCCTGCTCTTCAAGGAGGTCTTCCTGCGATTCGGCCTGCTGCTCGACCAGGTCTTCCTGAGCTTCCTGCTCGCTTTCGGCGCAAGCTGCGAGCGAGAGAGCGGCTGCCGAAGCGGCGACGATTGCCAGTTTGTTGAACTTCATGTGGTATTCCCCTTTATGTGGATTCCGAGCGCGGAAACCCGCGCTTCGACCATACTACGCACCGATGACAAATTTGTGCCACATTTTTTTTCGTCTGGTGTGAAATCAGTGGGATGGGGCGGGGAGGGCGAGCCTCGCGCGGCTGCAAAATCACCGAGCCGCAGGCGAGGCAAGGGCGACCGCCCGCCGCGGCTTATGCCGCGAAGCTAAGGAGCGCGGATGCGCTCCGCCCGGCGTTTGAGGGACGAAAACAAAAAAGAGAGGCTTGTAGACTTTGTGGACTTGCTATGCGCTAGTCCATTAATATCCTCAATTCATGAGTTATTGGTCGAAGCGCGCTTGTGAGACTTTATTGCCGCTCAGCAACGCGGATGCGTTGAAGGCCGCACTTCAAGAATGGTTTTATACTGGTTCGTGCTCTGAGTTTGAGTGTTGCTCAGAAACTTGCGAATTATGCGGTCAAGATGGACTGCGCTATCATTTTGAAATTGCAAACAGCGAAAACGGGAACACGCTGAGCGTAGGCTCAGAGTGTATTAAACGTTTTGAAATTCGCGCCATTGATCATGATGGATCAAAGCTCAGCATCGCTGAGACTGCTCAATTATTGGATATCGATCGGCGGAAGTTGGTTGAAGATGCGCGAAAGCGCAGAGCTTTGGAGGCGATCCGTCAACTGCAAGAAAAGATGCCAGAATTTATCGCCGAAAGGGCATTGACGAAAATGAGTAATTCCGGATCGTTCAGTCCGCTGCAGGCAGCGTTCTTACTGGAAAAGTTTGATTTTTTTGGAATACCATTTCGCTTTGGCGACTACAAGATTTCGATTAGATCGAGCGCGGAAAAGGACGAGTTAAGAGACATGTCTGAGCATAGATTGCGCTTGGCATGGCATGCATTGACGCCGCAACAGCGCAAATCCATTCACAACTATAGAGAAAAAGTTGAACTCAATGGCGAACGTTGGCGCTGATCTTAGTAGGACGAGATTACAATCTAAGTGATTTTTTCACGGAGATCGATCCAAAGAATGCTTGATAGTCTGAGGAGTCATCTCGACCCTCAGACCATGACTGGTCTCGTGCGCGAATTGAACCGCAAGGGTATCAAGCGCACTTCCACCATGTGGGAGGTTGCAGTGCTGCATGCCTTTTCCAACGGAGGCTCAATCAAGCATGAGGTTGGAAACGCGAGTGGTGGATCGATCGACCTCCAAGTATCCATTCCAGGCATGCAGACCATAGTTGCGGATATCGTTACCGTTTCTGACCGAGGTTTGAGAGAGATAAATCCAATTGGCGCCATGATGGATGAGGTATCGCTTGCTCTACGGGAAGCGGGTTTAGGGTATCAGGCTTATCGCATTGATGTTTTTGAGGCGGAGAAGCGGACGTCAAAGGGCACCAAACGTGTGCTAAGACTTCCCGTCAGGAACGAGCTTCGTCAGCATATAGAAAATACGCTCAAACCGCGATTTCTTGAGTTTGCAGAGAAGCGGGTTTTGCCCTTCGTAATAACTGTTGATGACGAAAATGCAGGTTATCAGCTGACACTCGTAGAAGGCGAATTCGCAGGCGGCACGTATGCCAGCTTCGACGCTCCGACAATTGTCGACCGCAATCCACTTTATCGCGCTTTGAAGGACAAGGCTGCGAAAGTAGCAAAGATGGAAGGAATTCAGGGCGTCATTGTAACGGACGGTGACAGTCAATCATTACGCCAAAGTTCTGGGGCCGGAGGGGTATCCACCGACGCAATCGTAAGTCGCTTTCTCGATGATTTTGATGAGATTGAGTTTGTTTTGCTCATTACGGTAGATTCGCGAAATTCACGGGGCAACGTCCATCAGGGGCACGATTTAAAAAGTAGAGTTTGGTTTCGGAAACATTTGCCCGAAAATTTCGGCGAGATTCTCCACGATCTAGTGAGGACGTTGCCAAAACCGATAAACAGCGCGCTTAATGGGGGGAGACGCGCTCAAGAAGCCCAGTATGAGAGACCATATGGTGGTATTACACGGAGTGACCGAATGGTAAGAATTGGAGCAAGACACCTTTTGGAAGTTTTGGCCGGTAGGAAGACTGTCGCTCAGTTAAATTCGAACTTTGGCTGGGATCGCGAGCCAAAGAGGGCTGGCATTTTCGACGAGAACCCATTTGAAGTCGCATTGCGCGAGGGTCGTCTGCCAGAGATGGTGAATGTATACCCGGCCGACGAGCTAGAGAATGATGTCTTTGTCGAGATTAGGTTTGGCGAAGCCGATCCGGCGGTTTCCAAGTTTAAGTGAATCCCCCCAATCTCTTGACCCAAACCCCCTCTCACCCTATGTGCGCGCCCATCCGGTGAGGGAATCGCCCTGTGCGAAACCAACGCTGGCCAGATAGAGCTGAACATTGCCGGTCATGACCCGGGGGCCTGTCGCTGATGCGACGAGGCTCTTTTCTATTGCAGCGAACCAGTTTCGCTCGGGGCAGCCGTCAAAGTAACCCGGTGGCCGTGTGGGCCGATGGGTGGAGCGTTTCAGGCTCGTGCGTACAGACCGCCCAGGTGCCCTTTGCGGCATCGGTGCGGCGCTTGGCACGAACCCGACGAACCATCCTCAACCCGCTAGTCGCCGCCATCGAAACGGTGAAGAGAGAACTCATGCCGACTATTAACCAGCTGGTCCGCAAGGGCCGCGTTCCGCAGAAGGCCAAGTCCAAGGTCCCTGCAATGGAGCAGAACCCGCAGAAGCGCGGCGTTTGCACCCGTGTCTACACGACCACTCCGAAGAAGCCGAACTCGGCTCTGCGCAAGGTTGCCAAGGTTCGCCTGACCAACCAGCGCGAAGTCATCTCCTACATCCCGGGCGAAGGCCACAACCTGCAGGAGCACAGTGTTGTGCTCATCCGCGGCGGCCGTGTTCGCGACCTTCCCGGCGTTCGCTACCACGTCCTTCGCGGCGTGCTCGATACGCAGGGCGTCAAGGATCGCAAGCAGTCGCGCTCGAAGTATGGCGCGAAGCGTCCGAAGTAATCCACGGGACTTAGGAGATAATCAATGAGTCGTCGTCGTCGTCCCGAGAAGCGGGAAATCCTGCCTGATCCGAAATTCAACGATCAGGTCCTTTCGAAATTCATGAACAACCTGATGTATGACGGCAAGAAGGCCGTTGCAGAAGGTATCGTCTACACCGCGCTCGACGTGGTCGAGGAAAAGGCAAAGGCCAACCCGGTCGAGCTGTTCCACGCCGCGCTCGACAACATCAAGCCGCAGGTCGAAGTTCGCAGCCGCCGTGTCGGTGGTGCGACCTACCAGGTGCCGGTCGAGGTTCGCCCCGAGCGTGCCCAGGCACTCGCGATCCGCTGGCTGATCGGCGCAGCGCGCGGTCGTCCGGAAACCACCATGGCAGCACGTCTGTCGGGTGAGCTGATGGATGCGGCGAACAACCGCGGCAATGCCGTGAAGAAGCGCGAAGACACGCACCGCATGGCGGACGCGAACCGCGCTTTCTCGCACTACCGCTGGTAAGCCGTTCCGCTTGTGGGGCCGGGGGAGGGCGTTTCCTTCCCCGCGGTCTTCAAGCGGTCACAATGATACCCATATGGGGCTGGAGAATTCGTCTCCTCCCCCAGTCTTAAGGAAAAGCACATGGCTCGCGAATATCCGCTGGAGCGGTACCGCAACATCGGCATCATGGCCCACATCGATGCCGGCAAGACCACCACGACCGAGCGTATCCTTTACTACACCGGCAAGTCCTACAAGATCGGCGAAGTCCACGACGGCGCCGCTACCATGGACTGGATGGAGCAGGAGCAGGAACGCGGCATCACCATCACCTCGGCTGCAACGACCACCTTCTGGTCGGCCGAAGACGGTGAAGGTCCCAAGCACCGCATCAACATCATCGACACGCCCGGACACGTCGACTTCACCATCGAAGTCGAACGCTCGCTGCGCGTACTCGACGGCGCTGTTGCAGTTTTCGACGGCGTCGCCGGCGTAGAACCGCAGTCCGAAACCGTCTGGCGCCAGGCCGACAAGTACGGCGTTCCCCGGATGTGCTTCGTGAATAAGTTGGACCGCACCGGTGCCGACTTCTATTACTGCGTGCAGTCGATCATCGACCGCCTCGGCGCGACGCCGCTGGTGCTCTATCTCCCGATCGGTGCGGAAAGCGATCTTGCTGGCGTGGTCGACCTCGTCAACATGCGCGGCATCGTCTGGGAAAACGACGGTCTGGGCGCGACGTTCAACTACGTCGACATCCCGGCCGACCTCGCCGACAAGGCTGCCGAATACCGCGAGAAGCTGGTCGAGACCGCCGTCGAACTCGACGACGATGTCATGGAACAGTACCTCGAAGGTAACGAGCCCGATGTCGCAACGCTGAAGCGCCTGATCCGCAAGGGCACCATGGACCGTGCATTCGTTCCGGTTCTGTGTGGCTCGGCGTTCAAGAACAAGGGCGTCCAGCCCCTGCTCGACGCGGTTGTCGACTACATGCCGTCGCCGCTCGACGTTCCGGCCATCAAGGGCGTCCTTCCGGACAGCGACAAGGAAGAAACCCGTCCCTCCTCGGACGAGGCTCCTTTCTCGGCGCTCGCCTTCAAGATCATGAACGACCCGTTCGTCGGCTCGCTCACCTTCACCCGCATCTACTCGGGCCAGCTGTCGAAGGGCAGCGTCCTGAACTCGGTGAAGGACAAGAAGGAAAAGATCGGCCGTATGCTGCTGATGCATTCCAACAACCGGGAAGACATCGATGAGGCATTTGCCGGCGATATCGTCGCAATTGCCGGCCTGAAGGAAACCACCACCGGCGATACGCTGTGTGATCCCTCCAAGCCGATCATTCTCGAGCGTATGGAATTCCCCGAGCCGGTGATCGAGCTGTCGGTCGAACCGAAGACCAAGGCCGACCAGGAAAAGATGGGCGTCGCCCTCAACCGCCTGGCCGCCGAAGATCCGAGCTTCCGCGTCACCACCGACCACGAATCCGGTCAGACGATCATCAAGGGCATGGGCGAGCTTCACCTCGACATCCTCGTCGATCGCATGAAGCGCGAATTCAAGGTCGAGGCGAACGTCGGTGCACCGCAGGTCGCTTATCGCGAATACCTCGGCAAGCCGGTGGACGTGGACTACACCCACAAGAAGCAGTCGGGTGGTTCGGGTCAGTTCGGTCGCGTCAAGCTCAAGGTCACTCCGGGCGAGCGCGGTCAGGGCTTCGTCTTCGAAGACGAGATCAAGGGCGGTAACATTCCGAAGGAATACATCCCCGCGATCGAGAAGGGTCTGCGCGAGCAGGCCGAAAGCGGCCACCTGGTCGGCTTCCCGATCATCGACTTCACGGTCAACCTGTATGACGGTGCCTACCACGACGTCGACTCGAGCGCGATCGCGTTCGAAATCGCCGGTCGCGGCGCAATGCGCGAAGTCGCAGAGCGTGCGGGCATCAAGCTTCTCGAACCGATCATGAAGGTCGAAGTCGTCACTCCCGAGGATTACCTCGGCGACGTCATCGGCGATCTTAACTCGCGTCGTGGCCAGATCCAGGGCACCGACAGCCGCGGTAATGCACAGGCTGTCGAAGCCAACGTGCCGCTCGCGAATATGTTCGGTTACGTGAACGAACTGCGCTCCTTCACCCAGGGTCGTGCTCAGTACACGATGCAGTTCAGCCACTACGACGAAGTTCCGGCTAACGTGGCACAGGAAGTCAAGGAGAAGCTTGCGTAAGGCAGCTTCACCGTCTAGGGGCGGCGCCTGATTCCGCGGGCGCCGTTTCTTCCCGCAGAAATCCCAATTTTTAAGACAGAGGTTATTGGAAAATGGCGAAGGAAAAATTCGAGCGCAATAAGCCGCACGTCAACGTTGGCACCATCGGCCACGTCGACCACGGCAAGACCACGCTGACCGCAGCAATCACCAAGGTTCTCGGTTCGGCCGTCGATTTCGCAAACATCGACAAGGCTCCCGAAGAGCGTGAGCGCGGCATCACCATCTCGACCGCACACGTCGAATACGAAACCGACGCACGTCACTATGCGCACGTCGACTGCCCGGGTCACGCCGACTACGTGAAGAACATGATCACCGGTGCTGCCCAGATGGACGGCGCTATCCTGGTCGTGAACGCAGCTGACGGCCCGATGCCGCAGACTCGCGAGCACATCCTGCTTGCTCGTCAGGTCGGCGTTCCGGCTCTGGTCGTTTACATGAACAAGGTCGACCAGGTCGACGACGAGGAAATCCTCGAACTCGTCGAACTGGAAGTTCGCGAACTGCTCAGCTCGTACGACTTCGACGGCGACAACATCGCCATCGTCAAGGGTTCGGCTCTGGCCGCTCTCGAAGGTCGCGATCCGGAAATCGGCGAAAACTCGATCAAGGAACTGATGGACGCCGTTGACGCGAACATCCCGACTCCCGACCGTCCGGTCGACAAGGACTTCCTGATGCCGATCGAAGACGTGTTCTCGATCTCGGGTCGTGGTACGGTTGTCACCGGCCGTGTCGAAACCGGCGTTGTGAACGTTGGCGACGAAGTCGAAATCGTCGGCATCAAGGACACCGCCAAGACGACCGTCACCGGCGTCGAAATGTTCCGCAAGCTGCTCGATCGCGGTGAAGCCGGCGACAACATCGGTGCCCTGATCCGCGGCGTCGGCCGTGAAGAAGTCGAGCGTGGCCAGGTTCTCGCGAAGCCGGGTTCGGTTACGCCGCACACCGAGTTCAGCGCAGAAGTCTATGTCCTGTCGAAGGACGAAGGCGGCCGTCACACGCCGTTCTTCGCGAACTACCGTCCGCAGTTCTACTTCCGCACCACCGACGTCACCGGCGAAGTGATCCTTCCCGAAGGCACCGAAATGGTGATGCCGGGCGACAACGTGACGATCGACGTCAAGCTGATCGCACCGATCGCCATGGACCAGGGCCTGCGCTTCGCAATCCGCGAAGGCGGCCGTACGGTCGGCTCGGGCGTTGTTGGCTCGATCAAGAAGTAAGCTAACGCTTCAATGGCAGGCCCGTCCTTCCTTTCGGGGAGGGGCGGGCCTTCCGCTTTTATGGGGGCTTGCGATCGGTGCTGAGGCACGGTTGATCGCACCTCGATCCCGCTTGTTGGATTTGGCGGAAATCGGGGGTTGCCAGATGCGGGTGTCACCCGTATATGCGCGCCCACAGACAGAGATTCGTCTCTGATATATCGAATTCATGGAAGGTCGCTCGTTCCGGGAAACCGGGTCCAATGCGAGGCGGACCTTTCTTTTTGTTTGCGGGTCACCCCCGGCCCGCTTGGCTCTTTCGCATCGGTGTAGGTAATGGAAGCACAGAATATCCGCATTCGCCTCAAGGCGTTCGACCATCGCGTTCTCGACCAGGCAACTGGTGAAATCGCAGACACCGCACGTCGTACGGGTGCCCTCATTCGTGGTCCCATTCCCATGCCGACGCGCATCGAGAAGTTCACCGTGAACCGCGGCCCGCACATCGACAAGAAGTCGCGCGAGCAGTTCGAGGTGCGCACCTACAAGCGTCTGCTCGACATCGTGCAGCCGAACGCCCAGACCGTCGACGCGCTCATGAAGCTCGACCTCGCAGCTGGCGTAAACGTCGAGATCAAGCTGGCATAAGCCACTGATCGGGTCCCCGGCAGGACTGTAAAGCAGCCGGAAGTTAAAGGGGCGCTCGATAGCCCCGCCGGATCGCAAGATCAGGCAAGACATCGGGATACCGCCGGGCATCAGCCCGGGACTGCGTCCCCCGTCTGCTTTCTTCTCGGAAGCAATCAGCCCGGACGGGGGCACGCATCACATCATCGGGCTGGCAAGCACCCTGGGGATGGGCCTCTGGGTGCCTCTGTTGAGGAGTTTGACGATGCGCACAGGCGTGATCGCAAAGAAAGTCGGGATGACCCGCCTCTTCCAGGAGGACGGACGGCACGTACCCGTGACCGTTCTTTCGCTGGAAGATTGCCAGGTCACCGCACATCGCACGCAGGACCGCGACGGCTATTACGGCGTCCAGGTCGGTTCGGGCGAAGCGAAGCAGAAGAACGTAAACAAGCCGCAGCGCGAAGCTTTTGCCAAGGCAGAAGTCGGGCTGAAGATGAAGGTCGCGGAATTCCGCGTCGACAGCGAAGAAGCTCTGCTTCCGGTCGGCGCTCGTATTTCTGCCGAGCACTTCATTGCCGGCCAGAAGGTCGACATCACCGGTCACACGCAGGGTAAGGGCTTTGCCGGCGCCATGAAGCGTTGGGGCTTCGGTGGTCTGCGCGCTACCCACGGTGTCTCGATCTCGCACCGCTCGCACGGTTCGACGGGTAACCGCCAGGATCCGGGCCGCGTGTTCAAGGGCAAGAAGATGGCCGGCCACATGGGCGACCGTCAGCGTACCCAGCAGAACCTCGAAATCGTGCGCACCGACGCCGATCGCGGCCTTCTTTTCGTCAAGGGTTCGGTCCCGGGCGCGAAGAATGGCTGGCTCATGGTTCGCGATGCCGTGAAGGTTGCTCCGGCCGAGGAACTGCCGTTCCCGGGCGTCATGCGCCGCAACCAGGACGAGTTCGCTTCGCAGGAAGCTGACGCCGGTCTGGTCGAAAGCGCAGCCGAGCACGAAGTGAACACCGAGGTGGACGCCGAAACTCAGGCGAAGCTTCTCGCACAGCAAGAAGCTGGTGCCGAGGGCGATGCCACCGATAGCAAGGAGTCCTGATCGTGAAGGTCAAGGTCCAGAAAATCGACGGTAAGGCGTCGGGCGACATCGAACTGAACGCAGATGTGTTCGGTCTCGAGCCGCGTGCCGACATCCTTCACCGCGTAGTAACGTGGCAGCTCGAAAACCGCCGCGGCACTGCACGCCCCACGCGTGAGCGTTCGGACGTTGCCCGCACGGGCAAGAAGTTCGGTCGCCAGAAGGGTTCGGGCGGCGCACGTCACGGCGATCGCGGCGCTCCGATCTTCATCGGCGGTGGTAAGGCTCACGGTGCGCGCAAGCGTGACTTCGAGCAGTCGCTCAACAAGAAGATCCGTGCACTCGGCCTCAAGATGGCTCTCTCGAGCAAGGCTAAGGACGGCCTCGTCGTCGTCGACAGCCTTGAACTCAAGGATGCCAAGACCAAGGTGCTGAAGGGCATGTTCGACAAGAATGGCTGGAACGGCAAGGTCCTGGTCATCGACGGCGAAAGCGTGAACGACGGCTTCAAGAAGGCCGCCGGAAACCTGCCGGGCGTGAACGTCCTGCCCGCCATGGGCGCCAACGTTTACGACATCCTGAAGCACGACACGCTGGTCCTCACCAAGGACGCGGTCGAAAAGCTGGAGGGCCGTTTCAATGGCTAAGAAGCAGGCAGTAGACGCGCGTCACTACGACGTCGTGCTCGCACCGCACATCACCGAAAAGTCGACCCTTGCTTCCGAGCATAACGCGGTCGTCTTCAAAGTGGCCAATGACGCAACGAAGCCGCAAATCAAGGAAGCCATCGAGGCGATCTTTGATGTGAGCGTGACGGGCGTCAACACGATCAATGTCAAGGGCAAGACCAAGCGTTGGCGCGGCAAGCCCTACAAGCGCAACGACGTGAAGAAGGCTGTCGTCACCCTGAAGGACGGCGATAGCATCGACGTCACCAGCGGTATCTGAGGGGCTAGGAAACAATGGCACTCAAGAACTACAAACCGACGAGCCCCGCGCGCCGCGGCCTCATCCTCGTCGACAAGTCGGGCCTGTACAAAGGCAAGCCCGTCAAGTCGCTCACGGAAGGCAAGCGCAAGACCGGTGGCCGGAACAACAAGGGCCATGTCACCTCGCGTGGCATCGGCGGCGGTCACAAGCAGAAGTACCGCTTCATCGACTTCAAGCGTCGCAAGTGGGACGTCGAAGGCACCGTGGAACGGATCGAATACGATCCCAACCGCACCGCTTTCATCGCACTCGTGAAGTACGAAGACGGTGAGCAGGCCTACATCCTCGCTCCGCAGCGTCTCGCTGTCGGCGACAAGGTGATCGCAGCCGAAAAGGCCGACACCAAGCCCGGCAACGCAATGCTGCTCGGCCAGATGCCGGTCGGTACGATCTGCCACAACGTGGAAATGAAGCCGGGCAAGGGCGGCCAGATCGCCCGCGCTGCAGGTTCCTATGTCCAGCTGGTCGGTCGTGACCGCGGCATGGTCATCGTGCGTCTCAACAGCGGCGAGCAGCGTTACCTGCGCGCCGACTGCATGGGCACCGTTGGCGCCGTGTCGAACCCGGACAACCAGAACCAGAACCTGGGCAAGGCCGGTCGTCGTCGCTGGATGGGCATCAAGCCGCTGACGCGCGGTGTCGCCAAGAACCCGGTCGATCACCCGCACGGTGGTGGTGAAGGCCGCACCAGCGGTGGCCGTCATCCCGTCACTCCGTGGGGTAAGCCGACCAAGGGCGCCCGCACCCGCAAGAACAAGCAGACGGACAAGTTCATTATCCGTTCGCGTCACGCGAAGAAGAAGAGGTAATCCGACATGGCTCGTTCCGTCTGGAAAGGTCCGTTCGTCGAACTCAGCCTTCTGAAGAAGGCCGAAGAGGCTCAGGACGCAAGCAATGCCAAGCCGATCAAGACCTGGTCGCGCCGCAGCACCATCCTGCCCCAGTTCGTCGGTCTCACGTTCAACGTGTACAACGGCAACAAGTTCATCCCCGTAGCCGTTTCGGAAGAAATGGTCGGCCACAAGCTTGGCGAATTCGCGCCCACGCGCACGTTCCCGGGTCACGCTGCCGACAAGAAGGGTAAGCGCTGATGAGCAAGCAGAAAGCTCCCCGTCGCGTCGCCGACAACGAGGCTCTGGCAGTAGGCACCACCATCCGTGGTTCCGCACAGAAGCTGAACCTCGTTGCCGAGCTCATCCGCGGCAAGAAGGCCGAAGAGGCCCTCAACATCCTGGCCTTCTCCAAGAAGGCGATGGCCAAGGATGCCACGAAGGTTCTCGCCTCGGCGATCGCCAACGCGGAAAACAACCACAACCTCGACGTCGACTCGCTGGTCGTAGCCGAGGCTTCGGTAGGCAAGTCGATCACGATGAAGCGCTTCCACACCCGTGGTCGCGGCAAGTCGACGCGCATCCTGAAGCCGTTCAGCCGCCTTCGTATCGTCGTTCGCGAGCAGGAAGAGGCGTAAGATGGGCCATAAGAGCAATCCGATCGGTCTGCGCCTGCAGATCAACCGCACCTGGGACAGCCGCTGGTACGCCGAAGGGCGCGACTATGCGAAGCTGCTGAGCGAAGACATCGAGATCCGCAAGTACATCCTCGAGAACGCAGCTCAGGCTGCCATCTCGAAGGTTGTGATCGAGCGTCCGGCCAAGCTGTGCCGCGTTTCGATCTATGCTGCGCGTCCCGGCGTCATCATCGGCAAGAAGGGCGCGGACATCGAAAAGCTGCGTGCCAAGCTGTCGCAGATGACCGAAAGCGAAGTGAAGCTGAACATCGTCGAAATCCGCAAGCCGGAAGTCGACGCGAAGCTCGTCGCCCAGGGCATTGCCGATCAGCTGATCCGCCGTGTGGCTTTCCGCCGCGCGATGAAGCGCGCCATGCAGTCGGCCATGCGCCTTGGTGCAGAAGGCATCAAGATCATGTGTGGCGGCCGTCTTGGCGGTGCGGAAATCGCACGTGTCGAACAGTATCGCGAAGGCCGCGTGCCGCTGCACACGCTGCGCGCCAACATCGATTACGCTGAAGCCGAAGCGCTTACCGCTTACGGCATCATCGGCATCAAGGTGTGGGTCTTCAAGGGTGAGATCCTCGGCCATGACCCGACCGCGCAGGACCGTCTCATGATGGAATCGCAGACGTCCGGCGTCCGTCCGGCTCGCTGATTGCAGGATTAGGAAAGAACCATGCTGCAACCGAAGAAAACCAAGTACCGCAAGGCGTTCAAGGGCAAGATCCATGGCAACGCCAAGGGCGGAACCACGCTGAACTTCGGCTCGTACGGCCTCAAGGCCCTCGAGCCCGAGCGTATCACCGCACGCCAGATCGAAGCTGCGCGTCGTGCGATCACGCGTCACATCAAGCGTCAGGGCCGTCTCTGGATCCGCGTCTTCCCCGATGTGCCGGTGTCGAAGAAGCCTGCCGAAGTCCGTCAGGGTAAGGGTAAGGGCTCCGTCGAATACTGGGCCGCTCGCGTGAAGCCGGGCCGTATTCTGTTCGAACTCGACGGCGTTGCCGGCCCGCTGGCCGCCGAAGCGTTCAGCCGCGCAGCGATGAAGCTGCCGGTCAAGACCAAGGTTGTTGCCCGTCTGGGTGACTCCTCGCACCTGGGAGGCGAATGATGAGCAAGATCGAAGATCTGCGCCAGAAGAGCGACGACCAGCTGGCAGAGGAACTGACCAACCTGAAGCGTGAGCAGTTCAACCTGCGCTTCCAGGCTGCGACGAACCAGCTCGAAGCGCCCGCCCGCATCCGCGAAGTCCGCCGCTCGATCGCCAAGATCAAGACGCTGCAGACCGAGCGCGCCAGCGCCGCTGCCAAGGCTTAAGGAGTAGACCATGCCCAAGCGTATTCTGATCGGGACCGTCACCTCCGACAAGACCGACAAAACCGTGACCGTACTGGTCGAGCGTAAGGTGAAGCACCCCCTCTACGGGAAGATCATCCGTCGCTCGAAGAAGTACCACGCACACGACGAGAAGAACGAGTACCAGCTCGGCGACGTCGTGCGCATCGAAGAGACCAAGCCGATCTCGAAGACCAAGACCTGGATGGTCAAGGACCGGGTGACGGCAGGCGGAACGCAGGCTGTCGAGGCTGACCTCGAAGTCGAAGCCGCAGGCAACTGAGTTAGACGTTAGGAACTGCCGGGCAATCGTCCCGGCAAGCCAAGAGAAGGAACCGGATCGATGATCCAGATGCAATCCAATCTCGACGTCGCGGACAACAGCGGCGCAAAGCGCGTCCAGTGCATCAAGGTACTGGGCGGCTCCAAGCGCCGCACCGCGTCCGTCGGCGACGTGATCGTGGTTTCCGTCAAGGAAGCCCAGCCGCGCACGAAGGTAAAGAAGGGCGATGTCCATCGCGCTGTCATCGTGCGCACGAAGAAGGACGTACGCCGCCCCGACGGCAGCGTGATCCGCTTCGACAGCAATGCCGCGGTTCTCGTCAACAAGAACGAAGAACCGATCGGCACCCGTATCTTCGGGCCGGTGGTACGCGAACTGCGTGGCCGCGGCTTCATGAAGATCATCTCGCTTGCTCCGGAGGTGCTGTAATGGCGTCCGCAAAGATCAAGAAGGGTGACACCGTCGTCGTCCTGTCCGGCAAGGACAAGGGCAAGACCGGTACGGTTTCGAAAGTGAACCCCAAGGACGGCAAGATCGTCGTCGAAGGCGTGAACATCGCAGCCCGTCACCGCAAGCCGACCCAGCAGAACCCGCAGGGTGGCATCGACCGCTTCGAAGCACCGATGCCGATCTCGAAGGTTGCTGTTGCCGATCCCAAGGATGGCAAGCCCACCCGCGTCCGTTTCGAAGAGAAGGACGGCAAGAAGGTGCGCGTCGCCGTCAAGTCCGGGGAGACCATCGATGGCTGATTATACGCCTCGCATGAAGCAGCGCTACGACGACCAGATCGTCAAGGCGATGACCGAGAAGTTTGGCTACAAGAACCGTCTCGAGGTTCCGAAGCTGGAAAAGATCACGCTCAACATGGGTGTGGGCGAAGCCAGCCAGGACAAGAAGAAGGTCCAGACTGCAGCCGAAGAAATGGCACTGATCGCCGGCCAGAAGCCGGTTATCACCAAGGCCAAGAAGTCGATCGCGCAGTTCAAGCTGCGTGAAGGCATGCCGATCGGCGCGAAGGTTACCCTTCGTCGTGAGCGCATGTACGAATTCCTGGATCGCCTTGTGACCATCGCAATGCCCCGCATCCGCGACTTCCGTGGCCTCAACGCCAAGTCGTTCGACGGTCGCGGCAACTATGCAATGGGCCTCAAAGAACAGATCATCTTCCCCGAGATCAGCTACGACCAGATCGAAAAGGTCCGGGGCATGGATATCATCGTAACCACCACGGCGAAGACCGACGAAGAAGCGCGCGAACTGCTGCGTCTGTTCGGTTTCCCGTTCCCGGCTGAAAAGTCGGAAGAGAAGGAGGCGGCGTGAGCCGCCTTCCGATCGAGAGATAAGGAAGGAACTTAAGTCCAATGGCGAAACTGAGTTCGATCAACAAGAACGAGCGTCGCAAGAAGCTCGTCAAGCAGTATGCGGATAAGTTCGCAAAGCTGAAGGCGATCGCAGACGACGAGAGCCTCGATGAAGGTGAGCGCCTGATCGCGCGCCTCAAGATGGCTGAACTGCCGCGTAATGCGAACCCGACCCGGGTGCGCAACCGCTGCTCCACCACCGGCCGCCCGCGCGGCTATTACCGCAAGTTCGGCCTTAACCGTATCGAACTGCGCGACCTCGGCAACAAGGGCCTGATTCCGGGCCTGACCAAGTCGAGCTGGTGAGGAATCGATAGATGGCTATGACCGATCCCCTGGGTGATATGCTCACCCGCATCCGCAACGGCCAGCAGGCGAAGAAGGACAGTGTCCTCTCGCCCGCCAGCAAGCTGCGTGCAAACGTCCTCGAAGTGCTCCAGCGCGAAGGCTACATCCGTGGCTACGCTGCAGACGACAGTGGCAAGCACCCCGCGCTGCGGATCGAACTGAAGTATTTCGAAGGCGAACCGGCTATCAAGCACGTCGCCCGCGTCTCCAAGCCCGGCCGCCGCGTCTATGCGGGTTCGAAAGAACTCCCCGTGGTCCGCAACGGCCTTGGCATCACCATCGTCTCGACGCCGAAGGGCGTGCTCTCGGACGCCGAAGCACGTGCCGACAACGTCGGTGGCGAAGTGCTGGCGGAGGTATTCTGATGAGCCGCATCGGTAAAAAACCCGTCGCGATCCCGAGCGGGGTCGAGGCCAAGATCGAAGACGGCACGCTGAGTGTTAAGGGTCCCAAGGGCACCCTTTCCATGGGCATGTCCGATCTGGTCGAGTACAAGCTGGAAGACGGCGAGATCTCGGTCAAGCCGGCCAATGACACGCGCGCCGCTCGCAACCACTGGGGTATGCAGCGCACGCTGGTGTCGAACCTGGTCGAAGGCGTTACCGAAGGTTTCACCAAGGTCCTCGAGATCAACGGCGTCGGTTACCGTGCACAGGCGCAGGGCAAGAAGCTCAAGCTTCAGCTCGGCTTCTCGCACGACGTCGACCTCGATGTTCCGGAAGGTATCGAGGTGAAGACCCCGGACCAGACCACCGTCGAAATCAGCGGTAGTGACAAGCAGGCCGTGGGCCAGTTTGCGGCCAACGTCCGCAAGTGGCGCAAACCCGAACCCTACAAGGGCAAGGGCATCAAGTACCGCGGCGAGTATATCTTCCGCAAGGAAGGGAAGAAGAAGTAAGATGGCAAAGCTTTCCCTTTTCGAACGCCGCCGCCGCCGTGTGCGCACTGCGCTTCGCAGCCGCGCTGGTGGCAAGCCGCGCCTGTCGGTCCATCGCACCGGTAAGCACATTTACGCGCAGATCATCGACGATGCTGCCGGCAAGACCGTTGCCGCTGCCTCGACGCTGGGCGTGAAGGGCTCGGGTGCCAATGTCGACGCCGCCAAGAAGGTCGGCTCCGACATCGCCGCTGCTGCAAAGAAGGCTGGCGTGACCAACGTCGTTTTCGACCGCGGTGGTTTCCTGTTCCATGGCCGCGTGAAAGCGCTGGCCGACGCCGCCCGTGAAGGCGGGCTGGAGTTCTGATCATGGCTGATGAAAACAAGACCGAAGAAAAGACCGAAGAAAAGGTCGTGACGGCAGAAACCGAAACCGCTGTGACCAACGAAGAGCCGGCTGTTGCCGATACGCCTTCGGAAGCTGCTGCCAACCAGGACCCTGCACAGGGTGCTGAAGGTCAGCCGCGCGGACGTGGCAACCGTGGCGGTGGCCGCGGTGGCAACGATCGCGGCCGTGGCCGTGGCGGCCGTGACAACCGCCGTGGCGGTCGTCGCGAAGAAGAAGACGACGGCATCATCGAGAAGCTCGTCCACATCAACCGCGTCAGCAAGACGGTGAAGGGCGGTAAGCGCTTCGGTTTCGCTGCTCTCGTGGTCGTGGGTGACGGCTCGGGCCGTGTCGGCTTCGGCAAGGGCAAGGCCCGCGAAGTGCCGGAAGCGATCCAGAAGGCGACTGCCGCTGCTCGCAAGAAGATGATCCGCGTCCCGCTGAAGGAAGGTCGTACCCTCCATCACGACGGCAACGGTCGCTTCGGTGCCGGCAAGGTTACCGTGCGTACGGCGCCTCCGGGTACCGGTATCATCGCCGGTGGTCCGATGCGTGCCGTCTTCGAAAGCCTGGGCGTTGCAGACGTGGTGACCAAGTCGGTCGGCACCTCGAACCCCTACAACATGATCCGCGCCACGTTCGACGCGCTGACCGACCAGACTTCTCCGAAGTCGGTTGCCCAGCGTCGCGGCAAGAAGGTCGCCGACCTGCTTGGTCGCGGTGGTGCATCGGAGGCAGAGGCTGAAGCCGACGCCGCCGCTATCGCGGAGTAAGAATGATGGCCAAAGCTAAAACCATCAAGCTCAAGCAGATCGGTTCGCCGATCCGCCGTCCGGAAGGACAGCGCAAGATCCTCATCGGTCTTGGCCTGAACAAGATGCACAAGGTCGTCGAGCGCCAGGACACTCCCGAAGTGCGTGGTGCCGTCGCCAAGGTCCCGCATCTTGTCGAGATCGTCGACTAATCAGTCGACGGAACAATTTGACGGGAGCGGCCTGCTGCGATAGCGGGCCGCTTCCATTTTTCAGCGCGAACAAAAGCGAAAGCGAGTGCAAGACATGACTATCAAACTCAACGACATCCGTGACAACCCCGGCGCCCGCAAGGAGCGCATCCGTGTCGGCCGTGGCATCGGTTCGGGCAAGGGCAAGACCGCTGGCCGTGGCCAGAAGGGTCAGAAGAGCCGTTCGGGTGTTGCCATCAAGGGCTTCGAAGGCGGCCAGATGCCCCTTCACATGCGCCTGCCGAAGCGCGGGTTCAACAACCCGTTCGGCAAGGACTACGCCGAAGTGAACCTGGGCATGGTCCAGAAGTTCATCGACGCGAAGAAGCTCGACGCCAAGAAGGACATCGACCACGCAGCGCTGAAGGCCGCAGGCCTCGCACGCGGCGGCAAGGACGGCGTCCGCCTCCTCGGCAAGGGTGAGATCAAGGCAAAGGCGAAGTTCGTCGTTGCCGGTGCCTCCAAGGGCGCGATCGAAGCCGTCGAGAAGGCCGGTGGTTCGGTTGAAGTGCTGCCCAAGGCGCAGCCCGAGCACGAGAAGAAGGCTGCTCGCACCGAGGCCAACAAGGCCAAGAAGGCAAAGTAATCGATGGAAATAAGGGAGCGGGGGTTCGACAATCGGCCTTCCGCTCCCTATCTGTCCGGTCAGCGCCGGGACGGGCCGGCGACAAGCTAGGATCGAAGACGACCAATGGCATCAAGCGCCGACAGTTTCGCGAGCAACATAAGTCTCGCCAATTTCTCCAAGGCCACTGAGCTCAAGCAGCGCATCTGGTTCACGATCGGCGCGCTGATCGTTTTCCGCTTCCTGAGCTTCGTTCCGCTGCCGGGCATCAACGCCCGCGCGCTGACGCAGCTGGCCGATGTCACCCAGGGTGGCATCATCGACATGTTCAACATGTTCACGGGCGGCAGCCTTGAGCGGATGAGCCTCATCGCGCTCGGCGTCATGCCCTACATTACCGCCTCGATCGTCGTGCAGATGGCTTCGGCCCTGCATCCCACGCTCGCTGCCCTCAAGAAGGAAGGCACGGTCGGACGGCAGAAGCTCAACCAGTATACGCGATATGGTACTGTGCTGCTCTGCACGGTGCAGGGCTGGTTCCTCGCCGCCGGACTGGAAAGCTTCGGTGCCTCCGAAGGTATCGCCGCAGTCGTGGATCCGGGCTACATGTTCCGTGTCGGCGCGGTGATCAGCCTTGTAGGCGGCACGATGTTCCTGCTCTGGCTGGGTGAGCAGATCACCAGTCGCGGTATCGGCAACGGCGTTTCGCTGATCATCATGGCCGGCATCGTCGCCCAGTTCCCGACCTTCGTGTCGAACATGGCGACCGGCTACAGCGAAGGTTCGATCGCAACCGGCATCCTGCTCGGCTTCATCGTCATGGTCGTCGGCCTGATCCTGCTGATCAGCTTCTTCGAGCGTGCCCAGCGCCGCCTGCTGATCCAGTATCCCAAGCGTGCAACCCAGCGCGGCGGTATGCAGGCGGATCGTTCGCACCTTCCGCTCAAGCTCAATACTGCCGGCGTCATTCCGCCGATCTTCGCCAGCTCGCTGCTTCTGCTGCCGCTGACGATCACGCAGTTTGCCGGCAACTCGCTGGACACGGAAAGCAGCTTCGGCGGCGGTGTGCAGACGGTTCTGCAATACCTCCAGCACGGCCAGCCGCTTTACATGACGCTGTACGGCCTCGGCATCATCTTCTTCTGCTTCTTCTACACCGCAGTCGTCTTCAATCCGGAAGAGACCGCAGAGAACCTGAAGAAGAATGGCGGCTTCATCCCGGGCATCCGTCCGGGTAAGCGCACCGAGCAGTATCTCGACTACGTTCTCACGCGCATCACCGTGATCGGCGCCATCTACCTGACGTTCGTCTGCGTGGTGCCCGAATACATGATCGCCCAGACCGGTATCCCGCTGTTCCTTGGCGGAACCAGCCTGCTGATCGTCGTGAACGTGACCGTCGATACGATCAGCCAAATCCAGTCGCACCTGCTGGCGCACCAGTACGGCGATCTCATCAAAAAGGCCAAGTTGAAGGGGCGCCTTCGTTAAGGCATGAGCGAAGGCGAAAGGGACGTCACGCGATGGATATAATTCTTCTCGGCCCTCCGGGCGCAGGCAAGGGCACGCAGGCACAGCGCCTGGTCGAGCATCATGGCATGATGCAGCTGTCCACCGGCGACATGCTTCGCGAAACGCGCAAGGCGGATACCGAACTCGGCCGCAAGGTCGCGGACATCATGGATTCCGGCAGCCTTGTCTCGGACGACATCGTCTCGGCCATGATCGATGCCAAGCTCACCGACATGGGCCCCGAGACCGGTGCCATCTTCGACGGCTATCCGCGCACGGCAGCACAGGCTGAGCAGCTCGACGAAATCCTCGCCAAGCATGGCCGCAGCCTCGACCATGTCATCGAACTCGAAGTGAACGAGGATGCGCTGGTAGAGCGTATTACCGGTCGCTTCACCTGCGCCAGTTGCGGTGCGGGCTATCACGACACCTTCAAGCAGCCGAAGGTGGAAGGTGTCTGCGACCAGTGCGGTTCGACCGAGTTCAAGCGCCGCCCCGACGACAATGAAGAAACCGTGCGTCACCGCATGCAGGTTTATCGCAGCGAGACCGCTCCGATCCTGCCTGGCTACGAAGAGCGCGGAATCGTCAGCCGGGTCGACGGGATGGGTGCCATCGATGACGTCACCCACGCGATCGACGCGATCCTGACCTGAGGAAGGGGGAGGGCGGTGCGAACTGCCCTTTCCAAACACCTTTTGCACTCATACAACTCGCCCGAATGATCCGGGAGAGACCAATGCTGCGTTTTCATGCAACCCTTGCTGCCATCGGCCTCGCGGCATTCGCGGTGCCGGCTAGCGCAGAGGTCGTCGCGACAAGCGATAGCGGCTTCGTGACCAAGGCGTCGGCGCGTGTTGCGGCAACCCCGCGTGAAGCCTGGCTTGCCTTGATCAAGCCTTCCGACTGGTGGAACGACGCGCACACCTGGTCGGCCGATGCGTCTAACATGACGCTGGTGCCGAGCGCAGGCGGGTGCTTCTGCGAGAAGATCCCGGGCGAGGGCGACATTCCCCTCGATGGCAGTGCGCAGCATGCGATTGTGGTGCAGGCCGTGCCGGATCGGGCGCTGCGTCTACGCGGAGGGCTGGGCCCGCTGCAGGCTGTCCCTGCGACCGGGGTCCTGACTGTCACACTCTCCGAAATTGACGGCGGCACCCGGATCGACTGGGAATACAATGTCGGGGGGCCGATGGGTTTCGAGATCGGCCAGATATCCAAGGCTGTCGACGGGGTGATGAACCAGCAACTGTTGGGACTGCGCGATCACCTCGGTTCACTGGATGGTGATGAAGCCGAAGCCGCGGGCGAAACGCCGGAGCAGGAGGACGAGGATCAGCCGGCCGAGGAAGCCAGTGTCGGGGATCAGATAGACGGTTTGGCCGACTGAATTTTGACGCAGCTGCCTCCACCCGTTATGACACTGTTGTAATAGACGGAAGGCCTCCTACATCGGTGGCCTCGTCGTTTGCGTGCGCGGGCTGTTGACCTTAGCGGCGAATCCGCCTAAGCGCGCGTTTCATTCGACACTTTCGGTGAGTCCGGCAGGCGGGAGCTTTAAGCACGCCATCCGGGCTTTTTGCGTGAAGAACGACCGGTTGTGTCAATGAAAACAAGGCGTTGAGATAGGGTCCCGCTTTAAAGGACCCTGTGGAGCATGGAGAATTAAGTGGCTCGTATTGCCGGGGTAAATATCCCCACCAACAAGCGCGTTATCATCGCGCTCACCTATATTCACGGAATCGGCCGTACCAAGGCTGTTGAGATCGCCGACAAGCTCGGCATCGATCACGCTCGCCGTGTCCAGGACCTTTCCGACGAGGAAATCCTGCGCGTTCGCGAAACGATCGACGAAGATCACATGGTTGAAGGCGATCTTCGTCGCAACACCGCGATGAACATCAAGCGCCTGATGGACCTGCGTTCCTATCGCGGTCTTCGTCACCGTGCCGGCCTGCCCGTTCGCGGCCAGCGCACTCACACCAACGCCCGTACCCGCAAGGGCAAGGCCAAGCCGATCGCTGGCAAGAAGAAGTAAGCCTGGGTCATCCCAGCGCTTTTCCCTTCTTGAGAATATGTAAGGAAGTAACATCATGGCACGCGAACCCGGCCGCGTTAGGCGCCGCGACAAAAAGAACATTTCCAGCGGCGTTGCGCACATCAACGCCAGCTTCAACAACACGATGATCACCATCACCGACGCACAGGGCAATGCTATCAGCTGGTCCAGCGCCGGGATGATGGGCTTCAAGGGTAGCCGCAAGTCGACTCCCTATGCTGCCCAAGTCGCAGCAGACGATGCCGGCAAGAAAGCTGCCGAGCATGGTGTGCGCACCCTCGAAGTCGAAGTGAAGGGCCCGGGTTCGGGTCGTGAGAGCGCGCTTCGCGGTCTCGCAGCTGTCGGCTTCACGATCACTTCGATCCGCGACGTAACGCCGATCCCGCACAATGGTGTGCGGCCGTCCAAGCGTCGTCGCGTCTGATCCGTACCTGCCTGGCGGTCCGGCAACGGGCCGCCGACAATCTTCACGGACCGGACGCTCACTGAGAGCTCCGGTCCTGCCCGCATCCACACCAGGGGAAATCCATGTCCGTCAACATCAAGAACTGGCAGGAACTCAAGAAACCCAACACCCTCGACATCAAGGACGGTGGCGACAAGAAGCGTAAGGCGACCTTCGTTGCCGAGCCGCTCGAGCGTGGCTTCGGCCTGACGCTCGGCAACGCTCTGCGTCGCGTGCTGCTGTCCTCGCTCCAGGGCGCGGCCATCACCTCGATCAAGATCGAGAACGTGCTGCATGAATTCTCCTCGCTCGCAGGCGTGCGCGAGGACGTCACCGACATCGTCCTGAACGTGAAGCAGATCGCGCTCAAGATGGAAGGTGAAGGCACCAAGCGTCTTCAGCTCTCGGCCACCGGTCCAGGCGAAGTGAAGGCTGGCGACATTGCCGTTTCCGGCGACATCGAGGTCATGAACAAGGACCTCGTGATCTGCCACCTCGACGAAGGTGCGACGCTGAACATGGAACTGACCGCCGACACGGGCAAGGGCTATCGCCCTGCCGTGATGAACCGCCCGGCCGACGCGCCGATCGGTCTCATCCCGGTCGACAGCCTGTATTCGCCGGTTCGCCAGGTCAGCTACAAGGTCGACAACGCTCGCGTGGGCCAGGAACTGGACTACGACAAGCTGTCGCTGACCATCGAAACCGACGGCACCGTCACTCCGGAAGACGCGGTGGCCTATGCCGCGCGCATCCTCCAGGACCAGCTGACCTTGTTCGTCCACTTCGAAGACGGCATCCCGCAGCCGACTTCGGCGATGATCGGCCAGGCTGCAGAGCCGCAGGAAAGCGACACCAACCAGCTCAACCGTTACCTCCTCAAGAAGGTCGACGAGCTGGAACTGTCGGTCCGTTCGGCAAACTGCCTGAAGAACGACAACATCATCTACATCGGCGACCTGGTCCAGAAGACCGAGGCCGAGATGCTCCGTACGCCGAACTTCGGCCGCAAGTCGCTCAACGAGATCAAGGAAGTCCTGAGCTCGATGGGCCTGCGCCTCGGCATGGACATCCCTGGCTGGCCGCCGGAAAATATCGAGGAAATGGCCAAGAAGCTCGAACAAGAGCTGCTCGGCTAATCGATCCCAAGGGGCATAGGCCGGACCCCGTCTTCCGGCCTGTTTCGGGCTACCTCATACGGGCCCCCTACGAACGAAGGACTAGAAAATGCGTCACAAGATTTCCGGCCGCAAGCTGCAGCGCAAGACGGGTCACCGTCACGCAATGCTGCGCAACATGGCTGCTGCGCTGATCAAGCACGAGCAGATCATGACCACGCTGCCCAAGGCGAAGGAAATGCGCCCCTACATCGAAAAGCTGATCACGCTGGCGAAGCGTGGCGGCCTTTCGAACCGTCGCCTTGCGATGGCTCGCCTGCAGGACGAAACGCAGCTGAAGAAGCTGTTCGACGTCCTGGCAGAGCGTTATGCCGATCGTGAAGGCGGTTACAGCCGCGTGATCAAGGCCGGCTATCGTGGCAGCGACGCCGCGCAGATGGCCGTGATCGAGCTGGTCGACCGCGACGTCGACGCCAAGGGCCAGGACAGCGGTCCGGTCATGGGCGACGAGGAAATGGAAGACGCGTAAGCGCGACTGCCTCAAGAACAACGAAGGGCCGGGGGAGCGATCCTCCGGCCCTTTTGTTTTGCGCGCAAGGCAAGTCGTGTCACAAGGCCGGAATGATCAGAAAAGCCCTTGCCGCTAGCGCACTCCTCGCCGCGACCCCGCTTGCCGCGCAATCGACCACGCAGGAGGAGATCGACGCCCGGTACGACCGTGCTCTTGCGGCGGGGTACAAGGCGCTCATGCTTTGCAGTGCGATCAGCAGCGCCGAACACGCGCGGCAAAACAGGACTGCACAGAGCGTTCTGGAATGGGAGCTCGCAGGTATTCAGCAGCCACTCGATGATTTGGTGGGCGAGCTTCCCTACGAGATCCACCGCCGGGCAGACGGCGAACGCGTGATGCATGTCGAGGTCGAGTGGGCACAGGATATGCCGCCGCGCATCGCTCGTTCATTCGGGGCTGGCTGTACACTCGGACCGATCGGGATTGCGATCCCCGAAGATGAGACAAGCGCCGACTATCAGCCACCGAAATTCAGGGAGCGCGATAGACGATATCCGACCGCGGCATTGCCACGCGAAGTCCAGGATGGGGCCTTTGGCGACGCCTATGGTCCGGGCACCCGCACAACCGCTGTCCTCATTTCCAAAGAGGGGCGTCCGCTCTTCGCCCGGTTTGCCGAAGGCTTCGACGAAGACACGCCGCAGCGCACATGGTCCGTCGCGAAGAGCATAGCCGCGACCTACCTTGGTGCTCTGGTGCATCGCGGTGATCTCGACATGCACGATAGTGCAGGCCTGGGCCTCAATTCCGACGATCCAAGGGGGACCATCACTTTCGACCACTTGCTTCGCATGGCGTCGGGACGCTATTCCGACACTGCGGGCAATCGAACCGATCCGACCTATTTCGGAGGCGCCACGGTTGCCGAGCGGGCAGCACAGTGGCCGTTGCTGCACCCGCCCGGCTCGGTATTCCGCTATGCCAACAATGACACGCTCATGGCTGTCGAACGGGCCGTGTTCCACAAGTCCGGCTTTCTTCCCGAGCAGCTGCTTGGCAGATTGCGGATGAGCGACACCATTCCTGAGAAGGACTGGGCTGCGGCGCTCCTTGCGCGTCCTTCCCAATGGACGGATGAAGTCGATATCCAGTCCATGCTGGACGCCATGGCAAACCGCCCGTCTCGAGACTATTCGGGAGGGTACATTCTCTCCAGTCAGGTATGGTCCAGTCCCAAGGATCTGGCGCGTCTCGGACAGCTATATCTCGATGGGGGTGTCGGGCCGGATGGCAGCCGTATCCTTTCAGAAGGTTGGGTCAAATACGTCTCTTCGCCCTCAGGGCCACAACCCGACGGCCCATTCGGCTATGGTGCGGGCTTCTGGCTGTTCAACAATTCGGAGGGCGTTCCTGCCGACACCTTCGCTGCGATGGGTAACCGCGGCCAGTATGTCGTAATCGTTCCGAGCCTTAATGTTGTCATCGTGAGAAGGGGAGAGGACCCCAGCGGATCGCGCTTCGATATCGCGGCATTTACCCGCGATGTCCTTGAATCGCTTCAGAAATAGATATTCAGGAAAAGATATAGTTTCCTGAACGCCGCCTGTAATCGGGATTCAGGCTCACCTCAGTGCGACTCGCCTAGAACCTCATTCAACCGAGGCAATCCCGCCTGGGTAGAGATGAGGAGAACCTCACATGACCAAGATTACCAAGAACATTGCGAAGGGTGGGATCGCAACGGCTGCAGTCGGCGCCATGGCGCTGGCCACCGCAACTCCGGCCCAGGCCCGCGACCGCGACGATGGTATCTCCGTCGGCGACGTCATCGCCGGCGCAGTCATCATCGGCGGCATTGCCGCGATTGCCAATTCGGCCAAGCGCGACCGCGATTACTACCGTGACGGCCGCTATTACCGTGACGGTCGCTATTACCGCGACGGCCGTGATTACCGCCGCGACGCTTACCGCAACCGCGGCAATCCGCGCGCCGCAGTGGAGCGCTGTGTTCGCGCCGCGAAGCAGGATGCGCGCCGCTATGGCTATCGCTACGCCCAAGTGACCGACATCCGTGATGTCGACGACACCCGCTATGGCTGGAGGGTGAAGGGCCGCATCGTTGTCGATGGCCAACGTGGCGGCCGCTGGGGCGGCTATGACCGCTACGACCGCTACGACCGCTACGATCGTGACGACCGTCGCCGCTATCGCGGTGAAGATCACGGCAAGTTCACCTGCTATATCGAGCGGGGCCGCGTGAGCCACGTCGACTTCAAGGGCATTCGCGGTCTCCGCTAATCCCCGATCAATCCACCAGCGGCCCGGACCTTGCGGTTCGGGCCGTTTTTTGTGTCCGGTTCAGCCGTGCTAAATCTGGGATATGGCACCGGTCGCATCGTCAATCCTTGCGCCAGGTGGGGGCGCGAAGGCAGAGGAAGTTTTGCATGAAGAAATTGCACACCTGGGCACTCGCGCCTGCCGTTCTCGCGACCGCTTCCATCGGGGTATCGCCCGTCGCCGCGGCATCCATCCCGCAGGTCTCGGCAACGTCGGCAAAACCGGTAGGCGTCACCAGTTACGATCCCGCCGATCAGACTTACGAAAACCATCGGCACCGCCGTTACCGTCACTATCGTCACCACCGTGGCCCGAGCCTGGGCGACGTGCTGACTGGTGTCCTGATTATCGGTGGCATCGCCGCCATCGCCAACAATACGAAGCGCAGCGATGATCGCCGTTATCGCGACCGCGACTATCGGGATTATCGCCGCGACGATGCGCGCTGGGACGATGGCCGCGGTATCGACCGCGCCGTAAGCATGTGCGTCGATGCGGTGGAGCGTGACGAACGCGTCGAGACCGTGGACCGTGCGGATCGCACCGCTCGCGGTTGGCAGATCAGCGGCACCCTTTCGGGCGGCGCAGGCTTCTCCTGCGAAATCGGCAACGACGGCCGCGTCCGGAACGTGGATTTCGGGCAGTCCGGAAATTGGCAGGGCGAAGAAGATCGCGACGATGACGGCTATGCCGCAGTCACCGAGGATAACCAGTGGGACGATGCGCGCTATGCTGCCGAGAGGCAGAAGGCCGATGGTCGGACTGCGATGGTTTCGGATACGGAAGACGCCGTCGTCGAAGGGCCGCAACCGGCCTATCCCGGCGGCCCGATCGAGGGCGAGGACGAAGACAATCGGCCCGTCTATCCCGGCGACCCGGTCTAAAGTCTAGTCCTTGCTAGCGACGCGCTCGTCGTAGGAAGGCAGTGCTAGATTGAACAGGATGGCGGCGAGGCGAAGGCCGAATCCGGCCAGCGCCGCGCCGATCCATACATACCAGTCCTCCAGCCCGACCAGCGCGCCGACCACGGTCAGGCTCGAAGACAGGGCTGCGGCGGTCACGTAAAGCTCTGGCCGCATCAGGATCGAAGGCCGTCCGGCAAGTACATCGCGGATAATGCCACCGACGCACCCGGTAATTACTCCCATCAATGCTGCAGGGACGGGCGGGACTCCGTATTGCAGCGCCTTGGCCGTGCCGAGGACGGCATAGGCGGCGAGGCCCATCCCGTCGGCGATCGACAGGAACCTTCCCTCCCACCAGCGCGTGGGCGTGAACCAGGCGAACAGGGCGATACCGAGGCAGGTAGCGGACACCCAGGGGTCGACCATCCAGAACACTGGCGCGCCGATCAGCAGGTCGCGGATCGTGCCTCCGCCGACCCCGGTGATCAGAGCGAAAAACGTCAGGGTGACCAGGGTCTGCTTTTCCTTGGCCGCGACCAGGGCCCCGGTCAGGGCGAAGATCGCCACTCCGGCGACATCCAGCCAGTCGAGCACAGGCGTGAGGATCTCCTCGTTCACCTTGCCTAGACCTTGCGGGCCTTGCGGCGGCGGAACATCAGGACGAAGCCCAGCAGCGAGGCCAGGACGCCGAGGATCGCAAACAGGATCAGGATCGGGTGGCTGGTGTCTTCGCGGGTCTGGAGGTCCATGATGTGCAGGCCCCAGACGAAATCGAAAGTGCGCCACCATCGCGTGCGGACGGCCTCGATCTCACCGGTATGCTCGCCGACATAGACGTGGGTTCCATCGGTAAGCGCGACTTGCCAGACCGGCATTTCCCGGCGGAAATCGAAGGGGACATTATGGGCATCGTACCGCGCGGTGTCGGCGACCCGGTCGCCGCCCTTGATGCGTTCGGCCACGATCATGCGTGCCTCGACTTCGGAAATCGGCCCCATTTCGGACCCGTCGGCACGAAACCTGTCGCTGGTCCCGTCCATGTAGGTGATCCGCGTTACCGTCTCGCCGCGTTCCACCTGCGTCGTAACGGAGCGGACAGGCCGGGTGCTCTCGGCAGGCAGGGTAACGTATATCTCGGTGTCGCTTGGCAGCGCCCGTTCGGTAACCGCATTGCGCAAATGGTTGCCGCGCACTTCCTCGATCGGCTTGATTACCATGACGAGGCCGGTGACGGTCCACATCAGGATCGGAACCCCAGCCAGCCAGGCCAGCCAGATGTGCCATTTGGCAAAGCGCCGCATCATTTGCTGCTGACCCACAAAATCCTCCGTCTGATCCGCCGACCGGAATGGGCCGTGCGCCTCAGGAGTGCAACACCTGCCCGATGGCTTCTGCGGCCGCGATCGTGGATAGATCGGCATAGCGCGGCCCCATCACCTGCATTCCGCAGGGCAGGTTGCCTGTCGCGCCGATCGGAAGCACGGTCGAGGGCAGGTTGGGGAAGGTCGCCAGTCCGGCCCAGCACAGCCCGGATGCACCGGGGACCGTTTCACCGTTGATCTCGATCTCTCCGTCGAAGACCCTTCCATCGCGATGCGGCACGGCAAGCACGGGGGCTGGCGGGGCGAGGACGAAATCGTAGGTTTCGAACAGCTTCGCCCAGGCCAGCTCGTTGCGATACTGAATGTCGAGGAGGTTGAACCAGTCAGTGGCGGTCGCCCTCTGACCGTTCCTGCCCGGGGCGCCGCGAGCCATCGCCACATTGAGCATGCGCATATAGTCTGCGTGCTGGGCGCGGAGATCGGGCAGCAGTTCGCTGGTCAAATCGACTGACGCCCCCGCTTGGCGAAGCGCCTCGAGGGCTGCTTCCATCGGACCGCGGACTGCGTCGTCGCTCGCGCAATCCGGGTGGTCGACAAGCGCGAGGAAACGCGTTTGCGAAATCGGTTTGCGACGCTGCTCCAGCGGCCGTTCGCTGGTGAGGCGCGTCAGCAGGTCGAGATCGGCAGCATTGCGGGCGAGGGGGCCTGCAATCGAGAGCGCGCCGTCATGCGCGCCGCGCCCTGCCATAAGAGGGTGGTCGTGCCCTTCCTTGCTTATGATGCCCCAGCTGGATTTATGCCCCCACACGCCGCAAAAATGGGCCGGTACGCGCACGGAGCCCCCGATGTCGGTTCCGAACTCGCAGGGCACCATTCCGCTGGCGACGGCTGCTGCCGATCCGCCGGACGAGCCGCCGGGAGAGCGGTCGTGGTCGTGCGGATTGTTGGTCCGCCCGTACACGGGGTTGTTCGACTGCCAGTCGGCCAGATCGGGCGGCACGTTCGTCTTGCCGAGGAAGATCGCCCCGGCCGCCTTCAGCTTGCGGACGACGGCGGAGTCACGCGTCGCGATATTGTCGCGGTGCGCTTCGTGGCCCCAGGTGGTGGGAAGGCCGGCGATGTCGAAGCTTTCCTTGATGGTCATGGGCACGCCGAACAGGGGCGTCGCGTCGGAAGCGGCCGACTTGTCCATGCCCTTCGCGGCATCGCGGGCGCGGTCGAAATCGCAAACCACCACCGCATTGATGTGTGTATCGAGATGTTCGATCCGCGCGATCGCCGCATCGACAGCCTCGAGAGGGGACAACTCCCCTGCGGCAATACTCGCAGCCGTTTCGATGGCTCCGGGCTTCTTGGTCAGTTTCGGATAGGCCATGCAATCTCCCCTCACACTCCAGACTATGTCAGGAGGGGAAAGGGGGGGCAATCGCCTTGCTGGGGGTGTCCGGCCACGAGGCACGCGCGAACCGGAAATGGAAAAGGCCACCACCCGAGCGCTCAAGGGCGCTGGAGTGGTGGCCTTCCAGTTCTTTGATCAGATGTGGATCGGCTTGCCCTGGACGCCCATCGCCGCTTCCTTGATCGCTTCGGAATGCGTCGGGTGGGCATGGCAGGTGTAGGCGATGTCTTCCGACGTCGCGCCGAATTCCATGGCCTGCGTCGCCTGGGCGATCATGGTACCGGCGACGCTGGCGATGGCCCAGACGCCGAGCACGCGGTCGGTTTCGGCTTCCGCGATGACCTTCACGAAACCTTCGGGTTCGTGGTTGGTCTTGGCGCGGCTGTTGGCCATCATCGGGAACTTGCCGACCTTGATGGCTTTCTTGTCGCCGCCCATTTTCTCGATCGCTTCGTCCTGCGTCAGGCCGACACCGGCGAACTCGGGCCAGGTGTAAACCACGCCGGGGATGAGATCGTGGTTCACGATGCCGGTCTGGCCCGCGACGTTCTCTGCACAGGCGATGCCTTCGTCTTCGGCTTTGTGCGCGAGCATGGGCCCGGGAACGACGTCGCCGATAGCCCAGACACCGTCGACCTTGGTGCGGAAGTCGTGATCGACTTCGATCTGGCCGCGCTTGTTGGTCTCGATGCCGATCGCATCGAGGCCGAGGCCATCGGTATTCGGTTTGCGGCCGATGGACACGAGCACGCAATCGGCTTCGAGCGTTTCCGCGTCACCGCCAGCAGACGGCTCCAGCGTCAGCGTAGCCTTCTTGCCCTTCACTGTGCAGCCGGTGACCTTGGTCGACAGGCGCAGTTCCATGCCCTGCTTCTTGAAGATCTTGCCCGCTTCCTTGCGGACATCGTCATCCATGCCCGGCAGAAGCTTGTCGAGATATTCGACCACGATGACTTCGGCACCGAGGCGGCGCCAGACCGAACCGAGTTCAAGGCCGATAACGCCGCCGCCGATGACGACCATCTTCTTGGGCACGGACTTGAGTTCCAGCGCGCCGGTGGAATCGACGACGATCTGCTTGTCGTTGTCGACCTCGACACCGGGCAGCGGAGTGACCGAAGAGCCCGTGGCGATGATGATGTCCTTGGCAGTGACCGTTTCGTCTCCGACCTTGACCGTGTGCGCATCCTGGAAGGTGGCATGGCCCTTCTTCCAGTCGACCTTGTTCTTCTTGAACAGGAACTCGATGCCGCCCGTCAGGCCCTTTACCGCGTCACGCCGCTGGGCGTGCATCGCGTCGAGGTTCAGCTTGGGCGAAACCTCTATACCCATTTCGGCCATTGTACCATTGCTTGCCGCATCGAAATATTCCGACGCGTGCAGCATCGCCTTTGAGGGGATGCAGCCCACATTGAGGCAGGTCCCGCCCAGCGTCTCGCGGCTTTCCGCACAAGCGGTCTTCAGGCCCAGCTGTGCTGCGCGGATCGCGGCGACATAGCCACCCGGGCCAGCGCCGATGACGAGGACGTCGTAGTCGTATTCAGCCATGATTTCTTCCTCAGAGGTCGATCAGCATCCGGGTCGGATCTTCGATCGCTTCCTTGATGATTTTCAGTGCGGTCACGGCCTCGCGGCCGTCGATCAGGCGGTGGTCGTAGGACAGCGCGATATACATCATCGGACGGATGACGATTTCGCCGTCGACGACGACCGGGCGGTCCTCGATGCGGTGAAGGCCGAGGACGGCACTCTGCGGCGGGTTGATGATCGGGGTCGACATGAGCGAACCGAAGACGCCGCCGTTGGAGATGGTGAAGGTGCCGCCCTTCATGTCTTCCATCGTCAGCGTGCCTTCCTTGGCGCGTTTGCCGAAGTCCGCAATGTCTTTCTCGATGCGGGCGAAACCCTTGTCCTGCGCGTCACGGATGACCGGGACGACGAGGCCGTTGGGCGCGGAAACGGCGACAGAGATGTCGACGTAATCGTGATAGACGATCTCGTCGCCCTCGATATAGGCGTTGACCGCAGGCACATCCTTGAGCGCAAGGCACGCGGCCTTGGCGAAGAAGCCCATGAAGCCGAGACGAATGTCGTGCTTCTTGGCGAAGAGGTCCTTGTATTTCGTACGGGCCTCGATGACCGCGGACATATCGACATCGTTGAAGGTGGTGAGCAACGCCGCATTGTCCTGCGCGCCCTTCAGGCGCTTGGCGATGGTCTGGCGCATGCGCGTCATCTTGACGCGTTCCTCGCGGCGCTCGCCCGCCGGAGCCGACGGAGTAGCGGCCTGGGCAGGCACGGCATCTGCGATCGTGCCGCCGTCCTTCTTGGCCTTGGCAGCGGCGATCACATCTTCCTTGGTCAGGCGGCCGTCCTTGCCGGTGCCCTTGATGGTGGAAGGATCGACGCCGTGCTCAAGAACCGCGCGGCGTACGGCCGGTGAAAGCGTCTGCGATGCGTCGGAAGAGGCCGCGGGAGCGCTCGCTTCGGCGCGCTCTTCCTTTCCCTCTTCCCGCTGTTCGGCAGCGCGACCGGCTTCTTCGCCCTTGGCAGCGGGGGCGCCGCCTTCTTCGATCACTGCGAGAACCGCGCCGACTTCGACGGTATCGCCAACCGCGACCTTGAATTCGGTGATCACGCCCGCGACGGGCGAGGGCGCCTCGACGGCGACCTTGTCGGTTTCGAGGCTGACGATCGGTTCGTCCACGGCGACGGCATCGCCGACGTTTTTCAGCAATTCGCCGATGGAGGCTTCGGTAACGCTCTCGCCGAGCGTGGGGACTTTGACTTCGGTGGCCATGGTCAGGTGGTTCCTTTTACGACCTCGATCAGGGGCAATTGCTGGTGGCGGCGGAATTGTCGCCGTTCAGGCCGAGCGCGATGTTGACCAGCGCTTCCTGCTGGACCTTGTGGCGGCTGGCATATCCGGTGGCGGGCGAGGCGGCGACTTCGCGTCCGGCATAGCAGGGGCGCATGCCCTTCTTGCCGGCCTTTTCCGCGGCCTCCTCGATCAGGCGATCGACGAAGAACCAGGCGCCGTTGTTCTTCGGCTCTTCCTGGCACCAGACGATGGTTTCGAGATTTTTCATCCGTTCGATCCGGACCGCCAGCGGTTCGCCGGGGAAGGGATACAGCTGCTCGATGCGCACGATGGACACATCGTCCACCCCGGCTTCGTCGCGGCGCTGCATCAGGTCATAGGCGACCTTGCCAGAACACAGGACGAGGCGCTTCACCTTCTCGTCGGGAATTTCGGTCAGGTCCGACTTGATCCGCATGAAATGCGTTTCGCCCATGAAGCCATCGGCATCGCTCTTGGCCATCGGATGGCGCAGCAGCGACTTGGGCGTCATGATGACGAGCGGCTTGCGGAACGAACGCAGCATCTGGCGGCGCAGGACATGGAAGTAGTTCGCCGGGTCGGTGATGTTGCAGACCTGGATATTGTCGTTCGCGCACAGCTGCAGGAAGCGTTCGAGACGCGCCGAGCTGTGTTCCGGTCCCTGACCTTCGTAGCCGTGCGGCAGCAACAGGACGAGGCCGTTCGCACGCAGCCATTTCACTTCACCGGCCGCGATGAACTGGTCGATCATGATCTGCGCGCCGTTGGCGAAGTCGCCGAACTGCGCTTCCCACATCACGAGGCTCTTCGGATCCGCCATGGCGAACCCGTATTCGAAGCCGAGCACGCCGTATTCGGACAGCGGGCTGTCGTAGACCTCGAACTTGCCGTGGGGCAGGGTGGTGAGCGGGATGTACTTGCGCTCGTCCTTCTGGTCGACCCAGACGGCGTGACGCTGGCTGAAGGTGCCGCGTCCCGAATCCTGGCCCGAAAGGCGGACACCGAAACCTTCGGTGACGAGGCTGCCGAAGGCGAGCGCTTCCGCAGTGGCCCAGTCGAAGCCGGTGCCGCTGTCGAACATTTCCTTCTTGGCCTTGAGCACGCGGCCCAGGGTCTTGTGGATGGTCACGTCTTCGGGGACGGTCGTCAGCGTGCGGCCGAGGCTGTCGAACAGCTTCTTTTCGATCGCGGTTTCGACATTGCGGCGTGCGCCCTCGGGATCGGCAGGCTTGTTCATGCCTGCCCAGCGACCGCCGAACCAGTCGGCCTCGTCGGGCTTGTAATCCTTGGCCGCGGCGAATTCTTCCTCGAGATGGGCGTCGAATTCGCTGCGCAGCTGGTCGGCGTAGCCCTTCTCGATGACGCCTTCTTCTTCCAGGCGCTTGGTGTAAAGCTCGCTCACCCGCGGGTGATTGCGAATGGCATCGTACATCAGCGGCTGCGTGAACTTGGGCTCGTCGCCCTCGTTGTGGCCGAAGCGGCGATAGCACCACATGTCGATCACGATATCGCGGCCGAACTTCTGGCGGTATTCGATCGCCAGCTTGCAAGCGAAGGTCACGGCTTCGGGATCGTCGCCGTTGACGTGGAGGATCGGCGCCTGGACGCCCTTGGCGACATCGCTCGGGTAGGGCGAGCTACGCGCAAATTGCGGGCTGGTGGTGAAACCGATCTGGTTGTTGATGACGAAGTGCAGGCAGCCGCCGGTGTTGTACCCGCGCACGCCGGAAAAGCCGAGGCATTCCCATACGATGCCCTGTCCCGCAAAGGCCGCGTCGCCGTGAAGCAGGACGGGCAGGACCTGTTCGTGCTTCTTGAGGTCGTCACGGATCGCCTGCTGCGCGCGGCTCTTGCCGAGGACCACCGGGTTTACCGCCTCGAGGTGCGAGGGGTTGGGGACCAGGCTCATGTGCACGTCGATATCGTCGAACGAACGGTCGGTGCTGGTGCCGAGGTGATACTTCACGTCGCCCGAACCGCCGACATCGTCGGGGTTGGAAGAGCCGCCCGAGAATTCGTGGAAGATGACCTTATAGGGCTTGCCCATGACGTTCGCGAGGACGTTGAGACGGCCGCGGTGGGCCATGCCGTAAATGATCTCGCGCACGCCGAGCTGGCCGCCGTACTTGATGACCGCTTCGAGTGCCGGAATCATGCTTTCGCCGCCATCGAGGCCGAAGCGCTTGGTGCCGACGTATTTCTTGCCGAGGAACTTCTCGTATTCCTCGCCGCGCACGACCGCTGCCAGGATGGCGCGCTTGCCTTCCTCGGTGAACTGGATCGTGTCTTCGGGCGTCTCGAACTTGTCCTGGAGGAATCGGCGTTCCTCCGTGTCCGAGATGTGCATGTATTCGAGGCCGACATTGCCGCAATAGGTTGCGCGCAGGGCGTCGTAGAGCTCTCGCACGGTCACCCAGTCGAAGCCGAAGACGCCGCCGACGAAGACTTCGCGGTCTTCCTGGCCGGTGAACCCATGCCATTCCAGCGTCAGGTCTTCCGGCACTTCGCGATGGGACAGGCCCAGCGGGTCGAGGTCGGCAGCCAGGTGGCCGCGCACGCGGTAGAGGCGCACGAGCAGCATGGCGCGGATGCTGTCATCGGCCGCCTGTTCGATAGCCTTGGGATCGGTGGCCTTGCCGGCCTTCTCTGCGGCCTGCTTGACCGCAAGGCGCATCTGGGTGGGGTCGAGCGCTGCGGTCAGATCCGCATCACTGTCGACCACTTCGGCCAGCCAGCGCGGGTTGCCCCAGCTCGGCCCCTGCTGCGGACCCTCCTGGTCGCCCATTTCGGGCAGGAAATCGTGGCTCTCGTTACCCATCGGGCTACCTTTCGCGCCGACCCTGTTGTCGGCCTATACTGCCAATGCCTCGGCGGTGCGGAAGGCTCCCGGGGAGGAGAAAACCGTTCCGCATCACTCCGCGGATCAGGCGAGTTCCTTCAGCATCGCGTCGAGCGTGGTGCCAAGCTCGCTGGGCGAGGGCGAAACGCGGATGCCCGCATCTTCCATCGCCGCGATCTTGTCGTCCGCGCCGCCCTGGCCACCCGAAACGATAGCACCGGCATGGCCCATGCGACGGCCCGGAGGCGCCGTGCGGCCTGCGATGAAGCCGACCATGGGCTTCTTGCGGCCCTTGGCAGCTTCCTGCTTGATGAATTCGGCCGCTTCTTCTTCCGCGCTGCCGCCGATTTCGCCGATCATGATGATCGACTTGGTGTCGTCGTCGTCGAGGAAGAGGTCGAGCACGTCGATGAAGTTGGTGCCGTTGACCGGATCGCCGCCGATGCCGACTGCCGTGGTCTGGCCGAGGCCGACCATGGTGGTCTGGTGGACGGCTTCGTAGGTCAGCGTGCCGGAACGCGAGACCACGCCGACGCTGCCCTTCTTGAAGATGGAGCCGGGCATGATGCCGATCTTGCATTCTTCAGGGGTCAGGACGCCGGGGCAGTTCGGGCCGATCAGGCGGCTCTTCGAGCCGGTGAGGGCGGCCTTCACCTTGACCATGTCGAGCACCGGAATGCCTTCGGTGATGGCGACGATCAGTTCCATCTCGGCGTCGATCGCCTCGAGGATGGCGTCTGCTGCGAACGGCGGCGGGACGTAGATGCACGAGGCCGTCGCGCCGGTTTCGGCCTTGGCTTCGCGCACGGTGTTGAACTGCGGCAGGCCGATGTGGTCGGTGCCGCCTTTACCGGGCGTGACGCCTGCGACCATCTTGGTGCCGTAATCGAGCGCCTGCTGGGTGTGGAAGGTGCCGGTGTTGCCGGTCATACCCTGGGTGATGACCTTGGTGTTCTTGTCGACGAGGATGCTCATTCGGCGCTCTCCTGGGCAGTAGCCTTGATTTCAAAACGGGCGATGGGTTTGTCCTTGTCGCCGGTGGGGTCGATACGCATCTTCATGCCGTCGCCCAGCGACCAAAAATAGGTCGGGCCTTCGGCATGGGTCGGCATGCCGACGAATTGCGAAACGGACTGGGCCGTGGGGCCATAATCGGCCGTATTGTCGAGCCGGGCGAAGATGACGCAGGCTTTATCCCGCAGTTCCGCCTTGCTGATGATGATGAGCGCTTCGTTGCCCTGCTTTTCATAGGCGCCGCGAACCACTTGCGCGCGGCGACCGGCGGGCTTGCGGTAAGGCTTCCAGCCGTGCTTGCTGAGATCGTCCAGTTCGATCCACGTGGGCGAGGTAATCGCCTTGCAGGCGTTGATCGCGTCGACGATTTCGGCGGCAGAGGCCGGCTTGTCCTGTGCCGCTGCGGGAGCCGCGGCGGCGAGGGCAAGGAAAGGAAGGAGGCGAAGCGTCTTCATGGTAATACGTCCCTGGCTGGAAGGTCCGCTCAGGCGAGCGAGCTGTCGAGGCCCTTGCAGGCTTCGAGCAGTTCTTCGACCGCGTCGGTCGAGACCTTGAGGTTCTTCTTCTCTTCGTCCGACAGTTCGATCTCGATCACTTCTTCGGTGCCGCCTGCGCCGATCATGGTGGGCACGCCGACATAAAGGCCGTCGAGGCCATACTTGCCTTCGACATAGCTGGCGCAGGGCAGGATGCGCTTCTGGTCGCCGAGATAGGCTTCGGCCATCGCAATCGCGCTGGTCGCGGGGGCGTAATAGGCAGAGCCGTTGCCGAGCAGGCCGACGATCTCGCCGCCGCCCTTGCGCGTGCGATCGACGATCTCGTCGATGCGGCTTTCCGACACGCCCTTGATCTTGGCGTAGTCGTTCACCGGAATGCCGTTGATCGTGGTGTAGCTGGTGACAGGGACCATGGTGTCGCCGTGGCCGCCGAGGACGAATGCATTGACGTCCTTCACCGACACGTCGAATTCCCAGGCGAGGAAGGTAGCGAAACGCGCGCTGTCGAGCACGCCGGCCATGCCGACGACCTTGTTGTGCGGCAGGCCGCTGAATTCGCGCAGCGCCCAGACCATCGCGTCGAGCGGGTTGGTGATGCAGATCACGAAAGCGTCGGGGCAGTTGTTCTTGATGCCTTCGCCTACCGACTTCATCACCTTGAGGTTGATGCCGAGCAGGTCGTCGCGGCTCATGCCGGGCTTGCGGGGCACGCCGGCGGTCACGATGACGACGTCTGCACCGGCGATATCGGTATAGTCGTTCGAACCGGTGATCTTGGCGTCGAAGCCTTCGATCGGGCCGCACTGGCTGAGGTCGAGTGCCTTACCCTGCGGCATGCCTTCGGCGATGTCGAACAGGACGATGTCGCCCATTTCCTTCTTCGCAGCGAGGTGGGCGAGGGTGCCGCCAATCATGCCGGAGCCGATGAGCGCGATCTTCTTGCGTGCCATAGGGTGAGTGCGTCCTTCAAACAGCGCGGGACGAAATTGCCTGGACCGCTATGGCGCGTGGAGTCCCGCGTGGGTACGCGCGCCCGGTGTTCGAAGGGCGACCTAGGCCCCGGAGCATAGGATTGCAACCGGCAAAAGGTCGCATGCGACAACTATCTTTGCAAATAGTTCGCAGTAGCAATAATGCCGGTTTTCGCGGGGAAGTGAAAAAGAAATGGCCGCGCGGCTTTCAGGTTCCGCGCGGCCAGTGCTTTTGCCGTCGCCCCATTCAGGTGAGGCGAAACGACAGGCTCAACCTATCAGCGGCGCATCCTGGAGGATTAGCGCGCGCTCGAACTTGTTGGCTTCCCGGGCATCCAGTGTGCGGCAGATGCCAACCCAGTGCTCGCGATCGTCGACATTGTCAGCCTCGTGCGCGACGAGTGCCAGGCGATGGGCTTCCTTTGCGGCTCCCATCCCGTGCTCGGCGAAATGCATCAATGCATCGCGCAGGCTCTCCATCGGGAAGGGCTCGCCAACCAGATAGTCATTGTCGTTGGCCGCAATCCCCGGCGACTGCTTTGCAAGTATGCGCGCAACGGGCGAGCGCGCGGCTGTGCGCGCGGCGGCAAAATGAACTGGCATGGACCCGATCCTCCTGTGCTGCCGCGGGGCTATCTACCCTCGCGGCCCGGCTTCAGGAGATGGTATAAGCGGCAGCCGCTAAACTTCGGTTCCGCGGTATGCTTGAAAAGAGGTTAAATGCCTATTCCGCTGTCTTTTTTCGCGCGCCGGGTTCCCTGATCCACCGCCCGCTGTTGCGGTATTCCGGCTTCACGTCGCCGGACTGCGGAGAGCCGACGACCGGTGCGGCAGCGCTGGCCTCGCCGACCTTGGGCTCGGGCGCGATGGTCGCCCCGATAACCGGGTCGGCCGGAGGCGGCGGAACGCTGCCCAATGCTGCTTGCGAGGGCAGGGGCGAGGCGCTCGGCGTATTTGGCAAGGCCAGCGGTTCTCCGCCCGCATAGGCTCCCGAAAATGCGGCTGCGCGGCCTGCGCTACCCTTCCAGCGATAGAAACGGTGCGCGCCGATCGAGCCGATCAGGTCGAGGCTGCTCGCCCAGTAAGGATTGACGGCATGGGTGTGATAATGCGTCGCGAGGCCCACCGGCTGGAATACGTGCCCCGATAGCGCGGCAAGGGCCACCGATTGCGCTCTGGCCCAACCGGCGCGCGACGGCTGGCGATTGAGCGATCCGTCACAGGTGAAAGTGAACTGGCAACCGGTCTTGCGCTCCGACCCCTGGAATACCACCCCGCAGATACTTGCCGGATAGGCAGGGTGCGAGACCCGGTTGAGGACCACTTGCGCGACGGCTTCCTGCCCCGCCTGGCTTTCGCTGGCGGCTTCGTAATAGACGGCCATGGAAAGACACCGCAGCGCGCGTGCCTTGTCGATCCCGCTGCCCGCGCTCTGGAATGCCCGTGCGGTGGCAGCCGCTCCGAAGCGTTCCGTAAAGCGTTCGGTATCGAGATTGCCTTCGGATAAGCGAAGCTCGGCAAGGTCGATCACCGGTTCCGGCGGCTGGTCGAGATAATAGAATGCCGAGCCCGGAAAGCTCTGGCCTGCAATCTCGAATGGCATGGGCTGGACCGGCGGCTCGCCCTGCGCGATTCCCATCGCCTTGGCAAAGCCCGGCCATGCCCCCTGCGCAGCAGCCGTGGGCAGGGCGACGGCGAGCACGACCACAGCGACCCGCCGCAACATCTGGCGGCGCGAGCGGGCCTGAGCCTCGCGCGCAGCCCTCCTGCTCGACAATGGTGCTTCCCGATGCTGCATGACGCGCTCCATACCGCAGGATCGCATAGCGGGGAAAGGTTAATAGCAAGGCACTTGCCCGCCCTGCGAACCCACCCTATTGGCGCCCTCATGGGTACGGGTTGTCCGTGAAGGCGGACCTAAGAGGGAACGGGGTGACGAAGCCCCGGCTGCCCCCGCAACTGTGACCGGGGAGCGATCCCGCCAGATGCCACTGCCCCTTGCGGGTGGGAAGGCGGCGGGAAAGCGTCGATCCGGCGAGCCAGGAGACCTGCCTGTACCAGTCGTTCGGCCACGGGCGGGGTGCACCGATGGCAAACGCGGATGGAAGCGATCCTGCTCCCTCCCGTCATGAGCGGCAGTTCGTTCATGATAGGAGGTTTCGTGTATAAATACCTGTTTCTGATTACTGTTTCCGCTCTTCCGGCTACCGCTGCCGCACAATCGGCGAGCGAGGAGGCGCTGGCGGAAATCATCGCTGCGCAAGATGCCGAGCAGGCACAGGAAGTCGATGACCAAGCGCACTACGGCACCCGCATGGAGCGCGAGGCGCCCGAACCGATCGTAATCGCTGACATGCTGGTCCCGCAGATCACGGTCACCGCCAATGGCCTTTCCACCGCCATCGAGAACACGGGCCAGGCAGTCACGATTATCGAGCGCGACGAGATCGAAAGCGTGCAGGGCGGCGACGCAACGCGCGTGCTGCAAAGGACACCCGGCCTCTCCTTCTCGCGCAATGGCGGAGTCGGCGGTTTCACCGGCGTCAACATTCGAGGGGCCAGTGCCGACCAGGTCCTGGTGCTGGTCGACGGCGTAAGGGTGGCCGATCCGGCCGCGCCGGGCGGCGGCTTCGATTTCGGCAACCAGTTGACGGGAATGGCCGGCAAGTTCGACATCCTGAGAGGATCGAACTCGACCATCTGGGGCAGCGAGGCGATCGGCGGCGTCGTGGACATCTCCACCCGCGCCGAGACCGGGATGAAAGGCACGCTGGAATATGGCGCGCGGGAGACCTTCCGGGCGAATGTCGCCACCGGGGTGAGCGGTGAAAAAGCCTATGTCGGGCTCAACGGATCGTGGTTCACGAGCGACGGTTTTTCCGCCGCCGCGAATGGCACCGAAGCCGATGGATTCGAGCAGTTCGCGATAGGCGGGGTCGGCTTCCTCGATCTGACCGACAGCCTCGAAATCTTCACCCACCTCAACTGGAGCGAAGGCAAGCTCGACATAGACGGCTTCCCGCCTCCTTCATTCGCCTTGGCCGATACCCTGGAAACGCAGGAAACGCGCCGCCACTGGGGCGACGTCGGGCTCGCCTATTACGGCAACGACCTGACACTGCGCGCAGCCTACAGCCTCTCGGACACCGAACGCGACAATCTCGGTGAGGACGGCGGTGTCACCTTCGGTAGCAAGGGCAGGTCCGAGCGTGTGCAATTGCGCGGCGAGTATCGCCTTCTGGGCGGGCTCAGCCTCGCGTTCGGCGGCGAGAAGGAATGGACCGAGTTCGAGACGAATTTCGACGCTCCTGCCGAGACGGGCATTGCCGGTTTCTACGGCCAGCTCGGCTGGGTGATGGGCCGCCTCGCAATCCACGTCGGCGGGCGGATCGACGATCATAAGCAATTCGGCACGTCGACCAGCTTTGGCGGCGATATCAGCTATGGTTTCGGCGACGACTGGCGCGTGCGGGCCAGCCTTGGCGAAGGGTTCAAGGCGCCGACGCTCTACCAACTGCTGTCCTTCTACGGGAATACCGGGCTCGAACCGGAGGAGAGCACCAGTTTCGACATCGGCATCGAGCGTGGTCGCCGCGATCTCGGCCTGTACCTTGCGCTGACGGGCTTTCGGCGCGACAGCGATAATCTGATCGGCTTTGCCTTCACTCCCGACCGGCCCTTCGGCGTCTATCAGAACACCGATCGCGCCCGCGCTCAGGGTGTAGAGGCGGAAGCGGGTTTCGATGTAACGAATTCGCTCCGCCTGTCGGGCGTATTTGCGCTGGTGGATGCGGAGGATCGCGGGAGCGGTCTCGATCTCGCGCGCAGGCCGCAACATTTCGGCACACTGTTCGCCGATTGGGAGAGCGGCTTCGGGCTGAAGTTGGGCGCCGACCTGCGCATCTCGGGCTCGTCCTTCGACAACGCGGCGAATACCGTGGAACTCGACGGGTACGAAGTGCTGGATATCAGGGCTGCGTTCGACGTGGGCGATAGCCTGGAACTGTTCGGGCGGGTCGAGAACGTGTTCGATACCGATTACCGCCTCGTATCCGGATATCGGACGGCTGGCAGAGGAGCCTTTGTCGGGCTGAGGGCGCAGATGTGAAGCGCCTTGCGCCCGCCTTGTTCCTGTTCCTGGCCTCCTGTTCGGGTGGCCGGGAGCTAGCGGGTGAGGGCGGCGAAAAGCCCACGATCGTCAGTCTCAATCCCTGCACGGACGCGATCCTTGCGGAGGTCGCCGATCCCGGGCAGCTGCTGGCAATCTCGCATTACAGCAAGGACCCGCGCGCCAGCTCCATGGAGCCGGAGGTCGCGGCGCGATATGCCTCGACGGGCGGCACGGTTGAAGAGATCCTCGCGCTTGAGCCCGACATCGTCGTCGCCTCAACTTTCATCGCCCCTGCAACGCGGGCGGCGCTTCATGATCTGGGGGTGAGGGTCGAAACCTTCGGCAGCGTTGCGAGCGTGCAGGAAAGCATCGAGCAGGTGCGCCAGCTCGCGCGCCTGACAGGCGATCCCGCGAGCGGGGAAGCCCTGGTCGCTTCGATCGAGCGCGCGCTTGCAGATGCAGGAGCTGACGGCAGGCCGGTCGAAGCCGCTCTGTGGCAACCCTCTGGCATTGTCCCGGGGGAAGGCGCGCTCATCAGCGATCTCCTGCGGCGGACGGGCTTCGCTAGCTATAGCTCTGTCAGGGGAATGGCGCAGGCGGACTATCTCGCGCTGGAACAAGTCGTCGCCGACCCTCCGGAAGTGTTGCTGGTAGCCGGTAGCGAGGCGGGGCAGCGTCACCCTGTCCTGTCCGACCTGCCGCAGATGCGCCGCGAGAGTTTTGACACGAGCCTCCTCTATTGCGGCGGGCCGACGATCATCCGTGCGGCAGAACGGCTGGCGCAAATCCGGCAGGACGTGTCGTGAACCGCGCCGTCCTCTTCATGGCCGCACTGCTGGCGATTGCCTTGCCGCTATCGCTGCTTGCCGGACGGGTGTGGATCGACCCGGCAACCACGCCCAACGCGGCCCTCATCCTGGGCGAGCTGCGCCTGCCGCGTGCGGTTCTGGCGATCGTGGTCGGCGCGGGGCTCGGCGCGGCCGGGGCGGCCATGCAGGGTTATCTGCGCAATCCGCTGGCCGATCCGGGCCTGTTTGGCATCGCGCCGGGTGCGGCGCTGGGCGCGGTCACGGCTCTTTTCTTCGGGTACACGGCGAGTGCATGGCTGTTGCCCATTTTCGCTCTAATAGGTGCGGGCGGGGCTATGGCACTTCTAGCCGTGATTGCCGGGCGCACCGGGGGCATCGCCCTGTTCACGCTAGCTGGTCTCATGGTGGCGAGCCTCGCGGGCGCGCTGACTGCTCTGGCCATTTCCATGGCTCCCAATGCCTTCGCGATGAGCGAGATCGTGCTGTGGCTGAACGGGGCGCTGACCGACCGTAGCTGGCGCGAGGTATGGCTTGCCGGTCCGATGGTCCTGCTCGGTATCGTACTGCTCATACGCGCAGGCGCAGGGCTCGATGCGCTGACCCTGGGAGAGCCGGTCGCACGCTCGCTTGGCGTCGATACCAACCGGCTGTTGTGGCTCCTGATCCTTGGCGTCGGCCTTACTGTGGGGGCGGGGGTCGCCGTTGCCGGTATCATCGGCTTCGTCGGGCTGATCGTTCCGCACCTGGTACGGCCCCTGACCGATCGGCGGCCGTCGCAGTTGATCGTGCCGAGCGCGCTGGCGGGCGCCTTGCTGGTGCTTGTCGCTGATAGCGTCGTGCGCATCCTGCCTCTGGTCACCGAGCTACGGCTGGGCATTGCATTGAGCCTGCTCGGGGCGCCGTTTTTCCTGTGGCTGCTGCTGCGGATGCGGAAGGGGCTGGCATGATGCTGGAAGCACGCGACCTCGTGCTTGCCGACAGGCTCGCCCATGTCGGCCTGAGCCTGCGGCCCGGGGAAATCACCGCGATCTGCGGTCCCAACGGGGCGGGCAAGTCGAGCCTTCTCGAAGCGCTGGCGGGACTTCTCGACGTCGATTCCGGCTCTATCAGGCTCGGCGACAGGGATTTGGCGTCCTACCAGCCGCGCGAGCGCGCACAGGCGATCGGCTATCTGCCGCAGGAGCATACCGTATCCTGGGACGTGCCGGTCCGCCGTCTTGTCGAACTGGGCCGAATGCCGCATGGCGACAAGCGCACCGAGCCAGTAGAGGCCGCGTTGCAGGCACTCGACGTAGAGCATCTGGCCGACCGGCGCGCGCAATCGTTGTCCGGCGGCGAGACAGCGCGCGTCCTGCTGGCCCGCGTGCTTGCGGGAGAGCCGCAGTGGATCCTCGCCGACGAACCGCTGGCTGCGCTCGATATCGGGCACCAGCTGGCCCTGCTCAAACACCTGCGGCGCGCCGCCGATAGCGGCATCGGCGTGGTTCTGGTGCTGCACGACCTGTCCCATGCCATGAACCATGCCGACCGCGTTATCGTGCTCGACGAAGGGACACTGGCGGCAGACGATAAACCGCACCGCGCGCTGGCCGCCGAGGTGGTAGAGCGCGTCTGGCAAACGCAGGTCGAATGGATCGAGCGCGGCGGCCGCATGGCACTCATGCCGCTGTGACCCGTTGACCGGCCATGGCTGCCGATCATCTAGTCCAGCGCTGGCTCGCCCTTACGCGCAAGGAACTGCCTGCACTTTCCGGCGCACGCGGATGGCCGGTGCATCTCGACCACTGCTTCCAGCGGATCCTGCTCGATAATGCCACGGGCGGCCCCTGGCGTGAAACCATCGCTTCGCCTGCCTATCGCAATGCGACCGATGCACAGCTAAGGCTGGCGATTGCCCTTGGCGAACAGGCCATTGCCGGGACGCAGGACATGGATCTGCTCAACGACAAGTCACTCGCATGGCGGGGCAAAAGAAAAGGCCGGACCAAACGGCCCGGCCTTTCCTGATTTGCGCTGACTGGCAGCCTTAGTTGACGGCAGAACCCGGAAGCTTGCCGTCCGACACTTCGCTGTCCGCCGCTTCATCACCGGCGACAAGGCCGCGTGCTTCGAGCATCGGGGTCACATCGGGTGCCCGCCCAGCGAAGTTCTGGAACATCTGGAAGTAATCCATCGTCCCGCCCCGGCTGAGCACGGTGGCGCGATAGTGGTCGCCGTTTTCGCGGGTCAGGCCGCCGTTTTCGATGAACCACTTGCGGCTGTCGCGATCGAGCATCTCGGTCCACAGATAGCTGTAATAGCCGGCGGAATATCCCGCGGGCGAGCTGAAGATGTGGCTGAAATAGGTGCTGCGATACCGCGGCGGCACGAGGTCGATCTCGAGGCCCAGTTCTTCGAGCGAGCGACGCTCGAATGCGTCGACCTTCTCCGGCGTGTCGATGGCGGCTGCTTCCGCAGGCGACAATGCGCTCCACTTCATGTCGAGCAGGGCGGCTTCGACGACTTCGCCGAAATCGTAGCCCTGGTTGAACTTGGCCGCGGCTTCGATCTTCTCGATCATCTCGTCGGGAATGGTTTCGCCGGTTTCGTAGTGCTTGGCGTAGTTCGACAGCACGCTCGGCCAGGTAGCCCACATTTCGTGGACCTGGCTGGGGTATTCCACGAAGTCGCGCGCCGTGGCAGTGCCCGACAGGCTTTCATACCGCTGGTCGGCGAAGAAGCCGTGCAGCGCGTGGCCGAATTCGTGGAAGGTGGTGTTCACCCAGTCGAAGCTGACCAGCTGGACTTCGCCTGCCGGTGCCTTCGGGATGTTGAGCACGTTGTAGATCACCGGCTTGGTGCCATACAAATGGCTTTGCTCCACGAAGTTGCTCATCCATGCACCGCCACGCTTGGACGGGCGCTGGAACGGGTCGAAATAGAAGATGCCCAGTTCGCTGCCGTCGCGGTCGAAGACGGTGTAGGTCGTTACGTCCGGGTGATAGACCGGCAGGTCCGTGCGCTTCTGGAAGGTAAGGCCGTAAAGCTTTTCGGCCATGTAGAACACGCCGTCCTCGAGCACCTTGTCGAGCACGAAGTATTCCATCACCGCATCTTCATCGAGGTCGAACTGTTCGGCCTTGATGCGGTTGGCATAGCGATACCAGTCCCACGGCTTCACTTCGTAGTCGCCGCCATCGGCAGCGATTGCGGCGGTCAGCAGGGCAGCTTCACGGCGCTGGGTCGCGGCGAGGGCAGGGACCATCTGCTCCATGAAATCGAGCGCGGTCTTGGGCTTTTCGGCCATGCGGTCCCACATCGCGTAGCTGGCCCAGTCGGCTTCACCGAACAGGGCGGCCTTGTCGGCGCGCAGCTTGGCGATCTTGGCGATCAGCATGCGCGTGTCGACATCGGTCGTCCCGTCGGCGCGGTGGTAGCTCGCCATGAACAGCTTTTCGCGGGCAGCGCGGTTTTCCATGCTCGGCAGCAGCGGCTGCTGCGTCGTGTTCTGCAGCGCGATGGCGTATTTGCCGTCGAAGCCCTTTTCGGTCGCCAGATCGGCAGCGGACTTGATGTCGTTGTCCGACAGACCGGCGAGCTCTTCGCGGGTGTCGAAGATGACCGGCTGGTCGCTCATCGCCGCGCGGGCGGCCTGGCTGAACTCGGTCGTCAGCGTCGACAGCTGCGAGTTGATCGCCTTGACCTGCTCGCGCTCGGCATCGCTCAGCAGCGCGCCGGCATGCACCATGGCATCGTAGGTGGTCTCGAGCAGCTTGGCGTCTTCCACCGTCATCGTCATCGCGGCGCGATTGTCATAGACGGCCTTGACGCGGGCGAAGAGTGCGGGGTCGAGCGTGATCGAGTCATAATGCTCGGTCAGCTTGGGGCTGATTTCGGTGTTGATCTCGTCGAGGCGATCGGTCGTGTTCGAACCGGTGAGGGCGAAGAAGACCGTGTTGATGCGGCCCAGCATGCTGCCGGCCTTTTCGATCGCGACGATGGTGTTTTCAAAATTGGGGGCGGCCGGGTTGTTCTTGATCGCCTCGATCTCGGCCTTGTGGATCATCATCGCCTGCTCGTAAGCGGGCAGGTAATCGTCTTCCGAAATCTTGGTGAAGTCCGGCGCGTAAAGCGGCAGGTCGCTGCGATCGGCGAAATAGCCGGTGCCAGCGGGAATATCGGGGTTGTACGCCTGGGCTTCTTGCAGGTCTGCCAAGGGGTCACCTTCTTCGGTGTTGATGGTTGCGCAGCCGCCAAGCAGGGCTGCGGCGGCGGTGGTGGCCAAAATCTGGGCCTTCATGGTCTCTCCAATAATTGGCGAAAAGCGAATGGACGGTTGTGCATCCGCAATATGGTTTCGTTTGCGACAATGGCGCATGAACAGGAATTGCAGGCGAAGTGCAAGTTTCGCGCGTCGAACCGTCGACGGTGGTCTGCAAGGGCGATCAGTCCAGCGTTTTACCCTGACCGCGTTCGGCCTGCTCCTTCGCTGCCTCTGCCGCTTCGTCCAGCGCCTGGCGGTTCACCGTGACAATCCGTGGCTTGCCCCCGGTGTCGTCGACCACCAGCCATAGCGAGCCGAGTTCGAAATACGCGCCCTGGTCCTTGTCGACCGTCATTTGCGACAGGTCGAGATCGCGCAGGACCGCGACCATGCGCTGGTCGAACACTTCGTCGAAGAGGGTGTCGATCTGGTCTTCGGTCAGCTCGCGCCGCTCGCCCTCGGCGTCGATATAAAGAAACGGCAGTCCAACCTGTTCGAGCAGGCGCGCCTTGTCGCCGCTTTGCGCGGCTTCGCGCAGGGTCTCGATGGCGGCCTCGAATTGGCTTGGACTGGTGCCGGTGGCGCAGGAAATCGCACCGCCGTTGACGGCATCGTTGGCGCGGTCGAATTCGACATCGGGATCTTCCTGCTCGGACCAAACCAGCAGGAGGCAGTTTTCGGCTGGATCGTTACGGGCTTCCTCTTCGACTACCTGCATGAGGGGCTCGCGCTGGTCGTCCGGCACCAGGATGTCGGAAGGCGCGGGGGAGCAGGCTGCCAGGGCCGTCGTCAGGCCGAGCGCGGGCAAGAAGTGGGCTTTCAGGTTCATTTGCGTGCAGGATAGCGGACAATGGGGGTGTAGATCGACCCCTCCGGATGCAATTCGCTCTCGTACAGGACGAATTCCTGCACGGTCCACGGCTCGAGCCGAAGGCGGCTGGTGGCGGACAGGAAGGCCTGGGCGGGACCGCTCGCGGAATTCAGGCGGGCGAGGCTGATGTGGGGGAGGAACTTGCGCCCTTCCGCTTCGAGGCCGACCGCCTGGCAGGCCCTTTCGACCTTGCTTTGTAGTCGGAGAAGCGCCTCGCTTTGCTCGACCCCTGCCCACAGGGCGCGGATGTGGCCTTTTCTTTCGAAAAAACCGGTACTTGTAATCACAAGATCGAATGGTTCGAAGTCGATAGAGCCCAGCTTTTCGGCAAGGTCGTCGGCTTGGTGAGTCTCGACATCCCCAACATAGCGCAGCGTCAGGTGGAGTTGGTCGTCATCCTGCCAGCGCGCCTCGTCCACACCTTGCATGAGATCGATGAGATGGTCCCGGTGTGCGGGCGGCGGACGCAATCCGACGAACAGGCGACGACTCATTGAGGCGGTCCCGTTTCGCGCGATGTCAGCGATCGACCTGCCGCACGCGATTGCGGCCTTCGGTCTTGGCATCGTACATCGCGGCATCAGCGCGTCTGAGGCTCTCATCGATAGTGCTGCCGCGAGCATGCGGACCGATGCCGATCGAGGCGCTGGTCGCGCCGCTGGGCAAGCCGATGACCTCGTGAAGCATCGCGAGGCCTTCGCGCAAATCCTCTGCAAAGACCAGCGCGTTCTGGGGATCGGGTTCGTCGAGGAATACACAGAACTCTTCGCCACCCAGGCGAGCGGCAAAATGATATCCCTCGCCATATGCGCGCAAGGCATCGCGCATGAGTTTGCTAGCCTCGATCAAAGCCTTGTCGCCCATGTCGTGGCCATAGGTGTCGTTGATCTTCTTGAAGTGATCGAGATCGACCAGAAGCAGATGCGCCGTGTCCTGCGTCTGTCCATCCACGAGCCTGTATTCGAACAGGGCGCGGCGGTTGTAGAGACCCGTGAGCGGATCGTGCTTGGCAAGAAATTCCGCCTGCGCAAGCGCGTCGGCAAGGTCTTCATTAAGGCGGCGGTTCTCCACCAGCATATCGGCGGAAACGCTGCGCTGCTGTGCGGAAGCGAAGGCGAACATCGAAACGCCGATTACCAGTCCGGTGGTACCGATCCCATAAGGTATCAGGGCTTCCCCGGCGAAGAGGTAAAGGCCGACAAACAGTGTCAGCAGGAAACCGACCATGAACGCGAAAGTCTGCTCCCGCAGTGGCGCGGTCATGGTCACGATCAGCCCGACTCCGGTGATGGTGCCCGCAGCGATTACGAGGCGCAGCGGTTCGTTCAGCGGCTGCGCAAGGGATGGAAGAAGCAGGTAGGCCCAGCTCATCCCCCCGAAGAAAAGCATGATCGACAGGATCCTCAGCGCCGGTTCGAGCGAGCGTCCGCTATCGATATGACGCCTGAGATGATTGTAGGACATGTGCGCGCCGACCAGAGCCAGGACCCGCATCATCAGCGGAAGGACGTAGGCGTCAGGCTTGGCGAGAAAAAATGCAGCCGCCGCGATGGCTACTACCCCGAGCACGTTGGCCGAAAATGCACGTTGTTCCGTGATGAGGACGGACCGTACGGTCTCGCGCCAACTTTCGCGCAGCCAATCCGCGTCCCGTTCGGGTGCGACCGTAAACCCTGCTGCCGTCTTCACGCGGCTTTCCCCTTTTTCCTCACCTTCGACCCATGGTGGGTGAGGCCTCATGAATGCCTTATGACAAAAGTGTGAAACTTACAATATTGCGCGCGAACAGGCAGTTTCTGTTACGAATAGAAAGGCCTAGGTGTCTCGCGGGTTCTCATAGCTCGCGTCCAGGAACATTTGCGCCCTGCGTTCGGACCTGAATTCCAGACCGCGTGCAACCTTGCCCGCCGCATGGGTGTAGTCGAGTTCAGCGGCGATCTGCTCGTAATCGCCGGCTTCGATCGCAGCATTGAGTCTCGGGCTTTTGCTTTCGGAGACGTTCCCCAGGCCTACATTGTAAACGAGGTCGAGCAGCGCATCGAATTCGTGCTGGTAAAGGGGAAGGTCGCCCACAAGGATACGGACGCCGCGTTCGGCGGTTTGCAAATCCCTTTCCAGAAGGGACAATACGCGTTCTTCCGATATCCGGTCGCCGACCCGCAGATTGTCTTCCGGCGTAATCAAATGGCCCACACCGACGGTGGGATAGCCCGCGACATCACGATAGACAGTGTAGCGGACACCTTCTTCTTCGATCAGCGCCTGCTTGAAGTTGTCGCTGGCCTTCATCAAAGCCGCAGGCTTGCGAACGTCCTGGTCTTCGGCGCTCATCACATAGGTTGCAGCAGACTGAGGCTTGCTGCGCGAATTCTGTGTAGGCGGTCCTGTAAAGGCTGCAAGTCCGACCGCACCAGCACCCATCATCAGCGTCGCCCGCTTGCGCGAAGACATCCTGGGTTTGACATTGAAAACTTGTTGCGCGGTCTTGCGTGCACGCTTGAGGTCACGGCGGTGACGGCGATGCTGCTTTATACGCTCGAGGAACTTGCGTGCGCGCTTCTGCTCACCCGCATGGGGCGTCGCGGTCCAGTTCTCGCTGTCGAGGGGGCGATCGAGCTCGCGCATGATCGCGCGAATGCGTTCGTCCTGGAGCGAACCGGATATGGGCGCAGGCCGCAAGCGGTCGGATGACGGTGCGACCCGATCCTTTTGCTCGACTTCCTGCTTCATTGTTGTTTCTATTCCCGTGAATTCTGTATCTGAAATCCTCCGCTCGAGGGCGGAGGGAAGGGCCGATCTTCAGCCCGTCTTACCCAATCAACGGATCGACCCGCCGATTGGGTCCACGCTTCACCGCGCCTGGCACTCGCTTGGAAGAGTGGCCCCTATTGGGTAGCCGAATGGCAAAGCGCCATCTTTCAGTTACTTACGGACAAAGGCGGTGGGGGAGGCGGTTCGGCCTCTCCGGGCGGCACTGGTGGCGGTTCAGGCGGGTTCAGGACGCTTTCCAGCGTTTGCAAGTCGAGCCTCCGCCCCTTTTGCCCCGTGCCGACGAGCAGGGTTATCTGGTCTTTCCCGGTCCTGATAACAGCGGGGCTGGCCGACAGTAGGCCCATTACGAGGCTTCGGCCGTTGTCGGTGCTGCGTGTCAGGGTCTCGCACCGGATGCTTGAGCCGTTCCTGTTCTTCAGGCGTCCGTCTTGGGTCCATTCGATGTCGATCGAGGTGCCGGGGCATTCCGACCAATCGATGCTGTTCGCACCGATCGTAACGACACCTGCATTTTCGCCGATGCCGAAACCCGAATGGCCCCATCCGTCGTAGTTGGAGGCCATCCTCGGGACCCATTTGCCGGTCACAAACTCGCGCTCCGGAATGTTGGCGAGGCGCCAGGCTTCGGGCTCGACAAGAACGAGTTCGGTCTCCCCGCTCTTCAAAACCAAGCGGGCGTCGCCAAGCCGGTTTACCGTCGGGTTCGAACCGAAGAAGCCGAAGAACCTTCCATCACGGCCTTCCCATTCCGGGGGGCACCCGATCAGTGTCTGCAGGCGCGACCCGTTGCCGGTATCGCGCAGGGTTCCATCTCTACCCAGCGAGGCCGGGTTGCCGGAGTGGTTGCAACCGATCGAGTAGGCAAGCCTATCGCTCCCCACCTGCACATAGGCGCGCCGCCAATCGATGTTTTCGCGCCAGCTCGGGGAAAACTCGTTGAACCGCTCGACCAGCCAGAAGCCTTCGATCTCGTCGAGCGAGGTCACGGCAGGGCCGATTTCGAGCGTTGGCGTCGCTGTTTCGGATGCGACGATTTCCTGTTCGGAGGGCGACGCATCGCTACACCCGGCGAGGCAAGTGACTGAAAGCAAAGCGCCGATTGGAATGAGCGGGTGCATCGTGACCATGCAAAGGAAACTCGCTAGGCGCCAATCCGGGTCCCGGCTTGTATTCGCCAAGGGCAAAACCCACATTTGCGGAACCCCCGCGCTTCTCGTCCGCTGCCCTCAATGAAGGGCTGGACCTCCCATAATCGCGGCCCCTTGACCAAAGCGAACAATTCGGGAACACGCTTCCTTCATGGCACTTACGAAAATCTCCGTACGCGGCGCGCGCGAACACAATTTGAAGGGCGTGGATATCGACCTGCCGCGCGACAGCCTGATCGTGATCACGGGCCTGTCCGGCTCGGGTAAATCGAGCCTGGCGTTCGATACGATCTACGCTGAAGGGCAGCGGCGTTACGTTGAGTCGCTGAGCGCCTATGCACGCCAGTTCCTGGAGATGATGCAGAAGCCGGACGTCGAGCACATCGACGGGCTTTCGCCTGCCATCTCGATCGAGCAGAAGACCACCAGCCGCAACCCGCGCTCGACCGTGGCGACGGTTACCGAGATATACGACTACATGCGCCTGCTGTGGGCGAGGGTGGGCGTGCCTTACTCTCCGACCACCGGCCTGCCGATCGAGGCGCAGACCGTTTCCAACATGGTCGACCGGGTGATGGAATTGCCCGAAGGCACGCGGCTCTACCTGCTCGCGCCGGTCGTACGCGGGCGCAAGGGCGAATACCGCAAAGAACTGGCCGAATGGCAGAAGGCGGGCTTCACCCGCGTGCGCGTGGATGGTGAGATGTATCCGATCGAGGAAGCGCCAGCGCTCGACAAGAAGTTCAAGCACGACATCGAAGTCGTGGTCGATCGCCTCGCGGTGAAGGAGGGGTTGGAAACGCGCCTCGCCGACAGTTTCGAGACGGCGCTCAAGCTGGCCGATGGTCTGGCCTATGTCGACCTCGCCGATGGCGTGGTGCCGGGGCGTGAGGATGAGGCTGCCAGTGGTTCGGGGGCTGGCGGCGCGATGAAGGGCGCGGGTCTACCCGCCAACCGCATCGTGTTTTCGGAGCGCTTCTCCTGCCCGGTCTCGGGCTTCACTATCGAGGAAGTCGAACCGCGCCTGTTCTCCTTCAACGCGCCCCAGGGCGCCTGCCCGACCTGTGACGGGATCGGCGAAAAGCAGCTGTTCGACCCGCAGCTGGTCGTTCCGAACGAGGCTCTGAGCCTCAAGAAAGGGGCGGTAGTGCCGTGGGCGAAGAGCAATCCGCCGAGCCCCTATTACATGCAGGTGCTCGCCAGCCTCGCGAAGGAATACGAGTTCGATCTCACCACCCCCTGGGAAGATTTCGACAAGGAAATCCGCGACATCATCCTTTACGGCACCCGCGGCCGGGCGATCCCGCTGACCTTCAAGGACGGGCGCAAGCAGTACACGGTGAAGAAGCCGTTCGAGGGTGTCATCGGCAACCTCAACCGCCGCATGCTCCAGACCGAGAGCGCGTGGATGCGCGAGGAGCTGTCGAAATTCCAGACCGCGCAGCCGTGCGAGACCTGCCACGGCAAGCGTCTAAACGAGAAGGCGCTGGCGGTGAAAATCGCGGGCACCGACATCGCCACCCCCACCAAGATGAGCGTGGCGGATGCGAAGGACTATTTCCTCAAGCTGCCCGAGGATCTCAACGACACGCAAAGCCAGATTGCCAAGGCCATCCTCAAGGAAATCAACGAGCGGCTGGGCTTTCTCGACAATGTCGGCCTCGACTACCTCAACCTCGACCGGACCAGCGGCACACTGAGCGGCGGGGAGAGCCAGCGCATCCGTCTCGCCAGCCAGATCGGCAGTGGGCTTTCGGGCGTGCTCTACGTGCTCGACGAGCCCAGCATCGGCCTCCACCAGCGCGACAACGACCGGCTGCTGGAAACGCTCAAGCGCTTGCGCGATCTCGGCAATACGGTGATCGTGGTCGAGCATGACGAGGACGCGATCCGTCAGGCAGACCACGTGGTCGACCTCGGCCCCGGCGCGGGTGTGCGCGGTGGCGAAGTCGTGGCGCAGGGCACGCTGAAGCAGGTGCTGCGGAGCAAGAAGTCGCTCACCGCGGACTATCTCACCGGTCGCCGCGAGATCAGCGTCCCGGCCACGCGCCGTAAGGGCAACGGGCACGAGCTTACCGTCCATGGCGCGCGGGCGAACAACCTCAACGACGTCACCGCCTCCATCCCCCTCGGCACCTTCACCTGCATCACGGGCGTCTCGGGCAGCGGCAAGTCGTCCTTCACCATCGACACGCTCTACGCCTCCGCCGCGCGCCAGCTGAACGGCGCACGCGTGGTCGCTGGCGCGCACGACAAGGTCACCGGCCTCGAATATTGCGACAAGGTGATCGAGATCGACCAGTCGCCCATCGGCCGCACCCCGCGCTCCAACCCGGCGACCTACACCGGCGCCTTCACCCAGATCCGCGACTGGTTCGCCGGCCTCCCCGAAGCGCAGGCGCGCGGCTACAAACCGGGGCGCTTCAGCTTCAACGTCAAGGGCGGCCGCTGCGAGGCGTGCCAGGGCGACGGCCTGATCAAGATCGAGATGCACTTCCTGCCCGACGTCTACGTCACCTGCGAGGAATGCGGCGGCAAGCGCTACAACCGCGAAACGCTGGAGGTGAAGTTCAAGGGCCACTCCATCGCCGACGTGCTCGACATGACGATCGAGGATGCGGAGGTCTTCTTCAAGGCCGTCCCCCCGATCCGCGACAAGATGCATATGCTGAACGAGGTGGGGCTGGGCTACGTCAAGGTCGGCCAGCAGGCGACCACGCTGTCGGGCGGCGAGGCGCAGCGCGTGAAACTCGCCAAGGAACTGTCGAAGCGCAGCACCGGCCAGACGCTCTACATCCTCGACGAGCCCACCACGGGCCTCCATTTCGAGGATGTGAGGAAGCTCCTCGAAGTGCTCCACCGGCTTGTGGACCAGGGCAATTCGGTGGTGGTGATCGAGCACAATCTCGACGTCATCAAGACCGCCGACCACATCCTGGACCTGGGCCCCGGCGGCGGCGTGCGCGGCGGCGAGATCGTCGCACAAGGCACGCCGGAAGACGTGGCCGAGGTGCCGGAAAGCTATACGGGCCAGTACCTCAAGCCGATGCTGGAGCGGCAGCGGGAGGCGGCGGAGTAGGCGCCGCCGGCTTCGCCTCGCCTCCATTGTCCAGGAAAGCGGCGACCACGATCAGCGCAACGCCAATAATAAAGGCGAGCATCTGCCCGCCCCAGAAGATGCTAAGCCATCCATCCTTGATCTTGGGATCGGTAAACCTCGCGTCCTCGAGCAGGATCCCTGCAAGTCGGTTGCCGGCAAACAGGCCAAGCAGGATGCTGAACACCGTGAGACCGAGCCCGGCCACGAGCACGAAGCCCCCGCCGATCTGGACACCTGCCACGTCCTGGTTGTCGAAGATGAGGATGGTGGCGCCGACTACGGCCGTCGCCAGCGTGACAAGCTGCTTAATCGCCGCATCAGCGTAATCGAACGCTTTTTCCTGTCTGTTTTGCATAGCTCCTGAGCCGCCTTTCGTCAGCAGAAGGGAGGAAAGCCGGGGCACAGCCCGGACAGGATGCGAGCCATATCCTCAGTATCGATGGACGCCCCGGCTTCGACTTCGTCGAGCATGCGCTGCATCCCGCTCTCGAACTGACGCCTGCGCGTTTCCGCGTTGCTGCGTCGGGCCCGCGTGAAGCGCGCCATCCTTTGGGTATATTTGATCTCGCGCCTGGTGAGCAGCGCGACCGCCCCCGCACTCAACGTAATGTCCGCCTTCCTGAGGCGATCGACAACGTCATCGGTTGCCTTGCGTTTGGGTAGCCTCTTCAAATGCAGGGGCTTGCGCTCGAGCTTCCTTCCGTCCCCCGAAGATGCACTTTCGTCCGACATTCGTGTTTGGTCCCACTCCTGTTGAGCGGATGAATACATGTGCGCCGCCCCGAATTGTCAACGCGCAATTGGGAAAGATCCGGGGTGAAGTGCGATCTCGACTTCGATCTGCTAAGTACAGGGTGTCACGCATTGCATTGCGCGATGTCGGGCTAGGGAGTGTGGGATATGAAATGGCTTGCCTTTATCGTCGCCGCGGTGGTCGGCTTCCTGGTCGCTTTCGGCTGGTCGAACAGCGATGAGATCGGGGCGGAAGTGGACCGCAGGCTGGACGAGGACTTCGTCGAGCAATGCGTCGCTCGCGCGCGCTTCCCGGCGGAATTCCAGTCCAAGGCCCCGCAAATCTGCGGCTGCATGAAACGCGAATTCGACCGCCGCGGCTTCAAACTGACCGACGCCTTCGGCGAGGACAATGCGGAGATGCGCACAGTCGTGCAGGGGTGTGCGCGGAATGCGATGTAGACTAATCCGAAACGCTCATGGCAAAAAGTACATTAGTCATTGCCCTAGAGACGTTGTTCAAGCGCCCGATAAATGGCCGGATTGAACAGAAATTCATTCTGCTGAGCGTTAATACGAATCTCTGCGTTCAACCTCTTCTGGTTGTAACCGACATCATAGATATAGACTGCTTCTTCACCTCGTTTAACCCCGATTAGTCCGTACCAAAGCATTAATCGAATCGCTTCTTGTGATTCATCCGGATTGAGGCCGCCCTTTAGCAAGTATTCTGCAAGTTTCTCCATCGACAATGTTTGTGGACAACCAACAAAATAGTAGAGTATTTCGGCGTCTAGACCCGAAACATCGCGCAACTCGAAGCCGAAGTCATCAAGAAGGGCGTATGAGTTCTGGCGTACAGCTTCTAGGCAATCTTCAGCGCTGACGCGATCATGTCCGCGATTGACCGCATTCCCGACTGCTAATTCAATCAATTGAATAAGAAATCGAGGTCTCATAAAGCAGTGATCGGTGAAAAATTGGAATGATGGCTTACCATCTACAGTGGCGCAAAACCGCGAACTCCAAAGCGTTTCGAAATCCAACTCTCCGCCAAGAGATGATTGGAGTCTTTTCAGAACCACTTGACGCAGTTTTTCACTATCTGTCCAGTCAATGTTTACTCGCCCCGATTTTCCGCGATCGGGGGTGTCGTCCAATAGTATCTCGAATATATCGTTACGCAAAAATACAGTGGACCGAAACTCTCGCTTCTTAGCAGATAGATCTTGAGACAACTTATTTAAAGCATCGAGTAAGTATCGAACGAGTCTGATATCGAAACTGGAAACGCCTGCAGAGGACCAGCCTTTATCGATATTGTCGAATAGCACCGTGAAAGTTGTCGCAATTTTAGAATTCCTGACGATGAAATCTCGCGCAGCCGGTATTGCTGAGCTATACATCGCCTCCGTGAGAGATTTTAGACGTTCTTCTTTGCTGTGACTCTCTCTCGAATTCATCTCCGACAAAAGAAAACGAGTTGTCGAATTCAGGCGGGTCGTAAAATCGCCTTCAAAGTCAATTTTGTGATCTCCTATAACGTCATTTGCTTCATCGATTATTCTCAATGCATCTGGGTCTGCAATTTTCCGCTGTTCAGCCTCTCGTTTGATCAGAAGCACAATTTCGGAGACGACAATGAAGTACCAGAATGCGACGATGCTGTGGCTAACAGCACCCAAATTTTCTATTTGCTCGAGTTCATCGCGTAGCTCAACGAGTTGATGGGACTCCGGTTTCAAGTCTAAGACGAGGTGATCCTTCTTCGAACGAAGGACATCTCTCACTCGGAAGAAGATCGCACTTTTTCCTGAGCCTTTGCGACCCGTAACGATCTTCACTTCTCCGCGTTGAACACGATTGAATTCGGCTGTTTCTACAAAATACTGCGAGAGCGTACGGAACTCGTTCTCGGCGGCTGCTGCGCCCATCGAAATTGCGCGGAGAGCCTGAGACTTATCTGCCTTTGGCATGTCGATCGTCTGAGCGTATTGCAGTGTTTCCTGCGCGAAATCGTGCACAATATTTTCAACCGACCTATCGTCTACGGCGCTTCTAACTTTGTCCCGAAAATCAGCAGGTGGTTCCTCAAACCCCGTCTGCAATCTTATGAGAAGAACTTTACGCCTCAAGCCTGCAGCTAAACCCGCGACGAAGGCGGCTCGCAGGTTATGCTCTTCATGTCCTACTGTATGACTTTCCAGCAAGGGGATGATCACACCTGCACTTGCTGAGACATCGGCAATAATTGTCGGCGTCGAGAAACGAGGTGTCTCTACAGGGTCAAAGCTTCGATAAAAAACCTTCGCCTTTTTTATTGAGGATACGATCGCATTCCGGAAATCAGTTTTTATTACAGTGTCGAGTAGATATAGCGGTTGTCGGAAGTCTACTTCCTTTTGATAGACGTTCAGAAGTCTATGACCAGGCCTTGATTTCAACCGGTTAGCTAACTCCCTTGAATTGGCGTATTGAAGGTAACCAAGATTATCGAAAATACCTAACTTTTGGACTTTCTTCGCGGCATCGACGATACCCTTATTCAGAAGAGGTCCAACAGCCTTCCCGTGTCCTATCGCATATCCCAACTCATAGTATACATTCGGATTAGGGTAGGTGATATCAAAGAACGCGTATGTCGCGCGACGAATTGATTTTCGCACTTGATCCGGAATGAACCCCCCGAAAACATCCATCTGTGGCCAAGCTAAAACGGTAGTCTTAGCACCCTCCATATGCGGCAACGATTTCTGAATCGTGTTGAATACTTCCGGCGGGGATGACGGGTAAGCAAAAAATGCTTGGCGATCATTCTTTGTGGAGCGGGCGTTCATTTTGGGCAATTTAGTCTGACCGTTTCGTTTTGGAAGTGCGTTCCGTGCAAATTTCTTATGAATCCCCAGATGACTAGGTTTCCTAACTGTAGTGCCTGCAATAACTAACCCAGTTCACTCGAACCCATAAGGTGAACCATGAACTTCGTTTTTTGTTTGCGCCCGCAAACGTCGGGCGGAGCGCGATCGCGCTCCTTGACTTCCTCGCATAAGCTCGGGCGGCCGGTCGGCTTTGTCTCGCCTTGCGGCTCGGTTCTTTCGCCAATCGTTGGCGTGGGAGGTGTCGCTTGACCCCCATCGTCCCGATCGAACCCGCTCCCACTCACGGTCCGCATGGGGAGGGGCGGTCGGTGTTGACGCCTTCGCTCCAGGCGGAGTTCCTCAAAAGCCTCCAGCTGTTCGGCAATGTCCGGCTCGCGTGCCGGGCGGCCTCGTGCTCGGCGCAGACGGCCTATCGCGCGCGGCGGCGGTCTTCCGGCTTTGCGCGGGCGTGGGATGCGGCTCTGCTCGCGGCGCGGGCTGCGGCAGAGGCGACGCTCGCCGATCGCGCGATCAACGGGGTGGAGGAGGCGGTCTTCTATCACGGCGAGGAGGTGGCGCGGCGCAGGCGCTATTCCGACCGCCTGCTGCTCGCGCACCTGGCGCGGCTCGACCGGCTCGAGAAAAAGCCCGAAATCGCGGCCGAGCTGGATATGCTCGACGAGCGGATCGAGGCGCTGGAGCGGGGCGAGGAACTGGCAGCGGCGCACTCGCCCGAAGAATTGGCCCAGGAGTGTGTTCCACCCGTTCCACTCTGTAGGGAATGCGGGGAGCAATCCGACACGCTGGACGAAGAGGACCTGTGCGCGTGCTGCGTCACCTGGGTCGAGCGCGTGCTGGCGATGCACGATGCGCGGCCTGCCGATGCGCCAAGCATCGAGGAACAGGCGCAGGCGCTGGGGATGGAGCCTCTCGCGCTGGAGGAGCTGCAGCTATCCGCCTACGAGGGGCGCATGCAGGAGTGGTGGCTCTTCACCGGTAAGGACGGGAAGGGCGCGTTCGTGTGGTAGTGGCGAAGGGCTGGCGCTGTGGCGCGGTGCCTACCTCACCAGTTCCAGCTCTACCGAGCCGTGACCGCGCTGGACCAGCCCGATCTGCTGGGCCGCGGCGCGGCTGAGGTCGATGGTGCGGCCATGTGCGTAGGGACCGCGGTCGTTGATGCGCACGATGACCGAAGCCCCCGTGCGCGGGTTGGTGACCTGGACCAGGCTTCCGAAGGGCAGCGTCTTGTGCGCAGCTGTCATGGCGTTCATGTCGAACCGCTCGCCATTGGCGGTGCGGCGGCCGTGGAACCGGCGGCCGTAATAGGAGGCAACCCCGCTGCCGAGCGAGGTCGTGGCAGGCTCCACCTCGATCGGGGGATCGAAGGTGTCGAGATCCACCGCCTCCGGACCCGGCGCAGGCGCATCGGGCAGGGGGGCGTACTCGGCGAAGCTCGCCTGGAAATGGGTGTCGGTTACTGGGGTAAGCTCGCGCTCTTCCGAATGACCGGCAGTGCCGGGCAGCACCAGTGCTGCAACGAAGAGTGCGCTGCGTAGCGCGCGTTTGGCCATGAATGGACCTCCCGTTCGGTTCGGGAGGATATAGGCGATGCGCCGCGCGGAGTCGTTAACGTGGACGGAAACTGCCCCGTTTTGGCCACGTTTCAACGCGCCGATACGGAGGGCCTGCGCTTTCCTACTGCATTTGGGGTGTGCCAGGTGGTGCGCATACCACAGAGCGATTCGGTGTCTTTGACGGCAGTGGCTGCCGGATCGCGAGGGAAGGGTGCCGCATAGCAAATGGGGCCGGCATTGCTGCCGACCCCACTCTCACCGATGCGTGGCCGTGTTCCTTCAACCGAAGTTCAAGGGACGCAGACTTGGCATCCGATGTTTTCCCTTCCGTTCCGTCCGAAGACTTCCCTTCCGGTTCTGTCACCGGCGCTCGCACCGGCATCCGGCTCCACCCTCCAATCAGCCCGGTCCAGTCGCGTCGCGGCCGAAGCCGTTCGCTTACTTTCCCCAGCCGACCTTCAACAGGCAGCTCCGCAGCCCGACCTTCCGTTGATGGCCGGAGCCTCGAACGGTTGCATCGCCATCCGGTCCGAAGACCTTGTTGCGACGCCTCCTTCGGCATCCGACCGGGTTGGCCCGGCTCGTAATGGAACGTTACGCGTCTTCGTCATCGACCCGCCTTGCGTCCGGCGTGAGCCTTCGGCACGAGGGTCTCGTAAGTCGCGCGGACAGGTTCCGCTACGTCTTTCCGGTTCCGAATTTCCTAAGTCTTTCAGGTCGTTAGACCGTCGAGACCGGAAGCTTTCTTCGCCGTTCCGATGACTTGAAGCTGCGCCCGATCGCCCGATTCTTCAAGCGCACAAGAGGCGAGTTATCCACTTTCCACATAATTCGCTGTGGAGGGAGGTGGATAAGTCAACCGTTCGTCGCAAAGATTCGAACCCTAGCGCCGCTAAGCGCGCAATTTTACGGCCCTACGGGCAAGCTGGCCGGTAATTCTCTACCGGTCACGCTTGGCCAGCAGGCGAAGTCGCAAGGCATTCAACTTGATGAAGCCCTCGGCATCTTTCTGATCGTAAGCGCCTGCGTCATCTTCGAATGTGACGTGGGCTTCGGAATAGAGCGACTGATCGGACTTCCGCCCGACGACCATTGCGTTGCCCTTGTAGAGCTTCAGCCTGACGGTCCCGCTGACCTTCTCCTGGCTGAGATCGATGGCCGCCTGCAGCATCTCGCGCTCGGGGCTGAACCACAGGCCGTTGTACACCAGTTCCGCATAGCGCGGCATGAGCTCGTCCTTGAGATGTGCTGCTCCCCGGTCGAGCGTGATCTGCTCGATACCGCGGTGCGCACGGGCATAGATCTCGCCGCCCGGAGTTTCGTACATCCCGCGGCTCTTCATCCCGACGAAGCGGTTTTCGACCAGGTCGAGGCGCCCGATGCCATGCTTGCGTCCCAGCTCGTTGAGGGCGGTCAGCAGGGTAGCGGGGCTCATGGCCTCGCCATTCAGCGAAACACCGTCGCCCTTCTCGAAGCCGATCTCGATGTATTCAGGCGTGTCGGGCGCGTCTTCCGGGTGATCGGTGCGCGAATAGACGTAGTCGGGTGTCTCTTCCCACGGATCTTCCAGCACCTTGCCCTCGCTGGAGGTGTGCAGGAGGTTGGCATCGGTCGAGAACGGGCTTTCCCCGCGCTTGTCCTTCGGAACGGCAATCTGGTGCTCCTCGGCCCATGCGATGAGCGCCGTGCGGCTCGTGAGGTCCCACTCGCGCCAGGGGGCGATGACCTTGATATCCGGATCGAGCGCGTAGGCGGACAATTCGAAGCGCACCTGGTCGTTGCCCTTGCCGGTCGCTCCGTGCGCGATCGCATCGGCGCCGGTTTCGTGAGCGATCTCCACGAGGCGCTTGGAAATGAGCGGCCGGGCAATCGAGGTGCCGAGGAGATAATCCCCCTCGTACCGCGCGTTGGCCCGCATCATCGCGAAGACGAAATCGCGCACGAATTCCTCGCGCAAATCCTCGATGAAGATGTGCTTGTCGGGAATGCCCATAGCTCGCGCTTTCTCGCGCGCAGGCTCGATCTCCTCGCCCTGACCGAGGTCGGCCGTGAACGTGACCACTTCCAGCCCACGCTCGACTTCGAGCCATTTGGCGATGACGGAGGTATCGAGGCCACCGGAATAGGCGAGGACGACGCGTTTGATTTCGGACATGGAGTGCACCTTGGTTAGCTTGGCCGCGCGGCTAGCAGGAGCGCGAGGCAGTAGGCAATCAAGAAGCGCTAGGCGGGCCGAAAGCGGCGGGTTCTCGCGGAAGGCCGAAGTCGCCCGAATTTTGGTTGGAAAGGTCAGGCGTGCTAATCGTCAGCTATGGCAGAAGCTAAGACGCAAATCACCGATCGCGATCCCGCGGACTTCATTGCTGCAGTCGAGCCGCAACGCAAACGCGAGGAAGCTGGCCGTCTCGACGAGCTGTTCCGCAAGGTGACAGGTGAAGCACCGAAGATGTGGGGACCATCCATCATCGGCTACGGCGAATACCGCACGACCTACGAAAGCGGGCGTGAAGTACACTGGATGCGCAGCGGCTTTAGCCCCCGCAAGGCCAAGCATTCGCTCTATCTCATGGGTGGATACTGCGACCCGGAAACCGGCAGGCGGCGCGACGAACTGCTGGCCAAACTCGGTAAGTATGCGACGGGGAAGAGCTGCCTCTACATAAACAAGCTTGCCGACGTCGACATGGATGTGCTCGAGCAATTGGTGCGCAACGACTGGGAAGGCATGGCGCGCAAATACCCCGATTGATCAGATACCGGCGTACCACTGGTAGCCGGCGCGGTCTTCCCAGTAGCCGCCTTTCCCGCCTGCAATATCATCGAGGCTCGCGACCGCTTCGATGGTAGTGAGATACTTGGCGTGCTTGTAGCCCAGCTGACGTTCGATGCGCATTCGTAGCGGGGCACCGTTGCGAATGGGGAGCGGTTCGCCGTTCAGCTCGTGCGCGACGATCGTCTGGGGGTGGTAAGCGTCGATGAGGTCGACGCTTTCGTAATAGTCCTGCCCGTTGAGGTTATCCGCGCAGCGGAACACGATGTATTTCGCCTCGGGCCTCAGCTTTGCTGCGTCGAGCAGCAGGGAAAGCTGCGGTCCGGTCCATTCGCCGATTGCGCTCCAGCCCTCGACGCAATCATGGCGCGTAACCTGCGTGCGCTGGGGCAGCTTGCGAATGTTCTCGAGACTGAGCGAGAGCGGGTGTTCGACGAGGCCGCGCACTTCCAGCCGCCAGTCCGCAAAACCTGCTTCGGCGTGGGCCGGGTAGTCACCGTTTTGCGGATCGACCGAACCGTTGCCCCGGAAGAAGGGGGAGATGGCGCTGCGCGGGAACTCGGGGGCGAGCGCTTTCCTGTCAGTCAGGAACTCGTGTGCATTCTTGTGCCACTTTTCCGCGGCGCCCAGCAGTTTCGATCCAGCGTCGCTATCGGCGAACTTGTTGCACCCGGCGACGAACCCGGCGCCGAGCACTGCGAGAAACCCCCTACGCTTCATCGATGCGTCCTCCGGTGATCATGTCCCGGATTTGCCGGTAAGGGCCTGCCAGGACGACCAGGGCCAGATGTACGATGAAGAAGCCCAAGATGGCGAAAGCGAAGATGAAGTGCAGGCTGCGTGCCGATTGCCTGCCGCCAAGGAGGTCGACCATCCATCCGAGCAGCGGCTCCAGCCCCGGACTGATCGCCATTCCGGTGAAGACCATCATCGGCAGGAATACTCCCAGCACCAGCCCGTAGGCCACCTTCTGGAGGAAATTGTACTTACCGTCCCCGTGGTCGAAATCGAGCTTCAGGTGATGGACGATGTCGCGCTTTATGTTGGACCAGCGCCATTCGCGTCTGCTGGTGGCGATGTCGCGCTTGAAATGCCTGTTGAGGAGCATCGCAGCCCACATGAAAAGCAGGCCTAGCGCAAACGGCCAGGCGACGAGGATATGCCAGTCGCGTGCAACCGCGAGGCTGTAATAGCCGGGGATCGTCATCCAGTCGGGGAAACGGGGAACTTCGAGCCAGGCCTGCTGGCGGGAAAAGCCCCAGTCGCCCCAGTAGAGCAGGCGATGGGCATTGGAGATCGTCAGTCCCGACATGAACAGGACGACCACGCAGAACAGGTTCAGCCAATGCCACAAGCGCGTAGAAAGGGCGTGACGTTTCAAGCCCCGGCTCCCTCTTCCCGGGCGAGGTAGATGACATCCCGGTCCTGCTGCAACAGGTGCTGGCCGCTGTCGATGAAGAGCGTCTGGCCGCTTGCGAGGTCGCCTTGCGCCAAGAACACGGCGGCATCGGCAATCTCGTCTGCCCCGGTGCGTCGCCGGAGCAGGTTCATCCGGTGCGATCGCTCGGCCTCCTCTTCCGTCTGATCGTGGCTCGGCAGTATCGCTCCGGGAGCGAGACCATACACCCGGTCGCCATCGCGGGTTGCGCCCATGGAAAGCATTGCGATGGTGGCGTCGAGCGCATGCTTGCTCATCGTATAGCTGAAGAAGTCGGGATTGGGGTTGCGCAACTTCTGGTCGGTGACTTGGATTACGCAGCGCCCGTCCTCTGACCTTGCCCCCTTAAGGAAGGACTGTGCCATGCGGGCGGGGGAGCGGGCATTGATCTGCATCGCCCTCTGGTTCGTGTCGGGATCGAGCCCGGTTACATCGTCAGGAGAGAAAGCGGAGGCGGAGTTTACCAGCACCCGCCAATCCTCGTGGCGCTGCGCAAGCTCTTCGATCATTTGAACCGCAGCATCGCCATCGCGCAGATCGCAGCAGACCGTCTCCGCACTTGGCAGGCTGTCAGCCAGTTCCTGAGCCGCGCCATCGGAGCTGTGGTAGTGGATGATGGCGTGCCAGCCCTTCGCAGCGAAGGCCTTCACGATGGCGGCCCCGAGCCGCTTTGCGCCACCGGTCACCAGTACGGCGGGCCGGGTCATCGGGAAAGCTCGTCGGATCGATCCATGGTGCCGGTCTGGACCAGCAATGCGTGTGCGATCAAGCCCTTTGCGCCGATGAGGTGCGGACAAGCAAAACGCCGCGAGCCAAGGGGCCCGCGGCGCTTGCTGTCATCTCAGGTCTATCAGCGGCAGCGTAGGCTGCCCCGGTCGATCTCGCGTCCGACGATTGCGCCCACGGCGCCGCCGAGGATCGCGCCCAGCGTGCGGTCGCCGCGACCGGCCAGCTCGTGGCCTGCCAAAGCGCCGACACCTGCACCGATGACGAGACCGGTCGTGCCGTTGTCACGCTTGCAGTAATAGCGGCCGTCGCGGCCACGCCACATGTAGCTGTCGCGCGTGATGCGGCGCGGCGTGACGTAGTAGCCCTGGTTGTTGTACATCCGGTCCTTGGCGCGCTTGCCGTGAGCCGGTGCCCAGCTGGGCGGGTCGGCGGCTGCCGGAGCGGCGGTTCCGAGGCCGGTCACGGCCATCGTGCCGGCGGCAAAAGCGAGTGCGATCTTCTTCATTATGCGTCCCCTAATGAGAGTGATTTGTCGCCAGTTTGCGGCGGGGATTACAACCGCGGATGAACAAACGCCTTTAACTCGAAATTAGCGATAAACCGACCGGCGGCCTGCGACGAAATGCTATGATTTCAATCTCCCACGTGCCTTCTCGCGCCACTTTGTGGTGAGCCGGTCGAGCCCGGCAATCGCGCGCAACTCGTCCTGATTCGGAGTTGCCTCAGGGTCGTAGAGAGCCGCGAACACGCGGGCGACGCTCCAGTCGGCATGGCCATCCTCGACCTTGCGCAATTCGTCGCCCGCCTCGGCCTCGCCTTCCTCGACGACACGGTAGTACCAGCCGCAATTGTGCGCGCCGAGGATGTGCGCGACCATGCCCTTGCGGCCGAAGCGATGCTCTATCTTCCAGCATGGCTGGCGAGGCTGGCTGACTTCGAGCAAGGCAGTTCCAAGGCGGAAACGATCGCCGATGAGGACCTTGTCCTCTTTCAGGCCGGCGACCATCAGGTTTTCGCCGAAAGGGGCAGGGCCAGCCAAGAGAGGATGTCCGCCCAGTACCTCGTTCCAGGCGCGATAATGGTCGGTCGGATAATGGTGCACCGCCATGTCGATCCCGCCGTGGTGCTTCGTATCGGCGACCATATCCCCTTCGATGCCGAAACTGCGGAAGGTCGCCTTTCCTTCCAGCGGGCGTTTGTCGATGGCGCTGAGTTCCGCGCCATTGAAGGGCTTGGGCAGGCCGATGCAGATGGCGTCGATGCGAATAGTCATGACAGGCCTGGAAATCCTACAGAATGGAACGGGTGGAACACGGTCCAGGTGAGTAAATTCTGCCCACCTTGCAAGTGGCGGCTTCCGGTCGTTTTACAGGGCGTCAGCACAGTCATCCGCCCCTTTCCAGCACAAGGCGCCAAAGTAGGAAAGGGTTGGCCCGTCGCGGTCAATCGTCAGCGCGCCGGACGGTCAGGGCATACCAGTCGCGCTGAATGCCGTCGGCCCCTTCGCCGCGGTAGCGCACGGCATCGAGGATGGTGAAACCCGCTTCACCGTAACGCTCCTCGAGCCATTCGGGCGAAGGGAGATTGGTCCAGCGACCCAGCGGATCGCGGCCTTCGTCCGGATGCGCCTCGTCGCCCAGCTTGTAATTGGCAAAATGCAGCCCGCCGGGACGCAGGGCGGCGTGGATCGATCGCAGGACGGGCGGAAGATCGACGCGGGGCAGGTGCAGCAGGCATGCGTGTGCCCAGATCGCATCATAGGCACTCTGCGCATCGAGTTCGGAAAACAGCAGCTTGCGTGCCGGAAGGTCGAAGCGTTCACGTGCCTTGCGGGCCATGGCCTCGGTCCCGTCGGTCGGATCGACCCCAAACCCGCGTTCGACCATGCGCGCGGCATCCCGGCCACTCCCGCAGCCGAGCTCCAGGATCTCGGCCCCGGCATCCAGCCGGTCGAGGAAAGCGTCGAGAAAGCGGCTCGGCCCTTGGCCGAATGACAGGGTGTAGCGCGGCGCGTTCGCCTCGTAATAGGCGATCGTATCCGCGTCCGCGCTCACTCCTGCGCGGCTCCGGCCTCTGCCGCTTCTCGATCACGCTGGGCGCGCGATTTCTTTTCGGCAGTGGTCTTCAGCTGGCCGCAAGCCGCATCGATGTCGCGGCCGCGCGGGGTACGGACGGGCGCGGAAATGCCGTTTTCAAAGACGATGTTCGAAAAAGCGCGCACGCGCTCGGGCGTGGAGCATTCATAGGGCGCGCCGGGCCAGGGGTTGAACGGGATCAGGTTCACCTTGGCGGGAAGGTCGTATTCCTTGATCAGGCGCACCAGTTCTCGCGCATCGTCGTCGGAATCGTTCTTGTCCTTCAGCATCACGTATTCGAAGGTGATGCGCCGGGCGTTGCTGGCACCCGGATAGGCGGCGCACGCCGCAAGCAGTTCCTCGATGCCGTACTTCTTGTTGATCGGGACGATCTCGTCGCGGACTTCCTTGGTCACTGCGTGGAGCGACACGGCGAGGTTCACGCCGATTTCCTCGCCGCAGCGTTCCATTGCCGGAACGACGCCGCTGGTCGACAGCGTAATGCGGCGCTTGGAAAGGGCCAGGCCTTCGCCATCCATCACCAGCTTCAGCGCGTCGCGGACGTTCTCGAAATTGTAGAGCGGTTCGCCCATGCCCATCATGACGATATTCGTCAGCAGGCGGCCGTCTGCGCGGTATTCGGTTTCGTCCGCTTCCTCGGCGAAATCCATCTTGCCCTTCGGCCATTCGCCCAGCGCGTCGCGCGCCAGCATGACCTGACCCACGATTTCGCCCGGCGTCAGGTTGCGCACGAGGCGCATGGTGCCGGTGTGGCAGAAGCGGCAGTTGAGCGTGCACCCCACCTGGCTCGACACGCACAGCGTTCCACGATCGGCATCGGGGATGAAGACCATTTCGAACTCGTGCCCGTCGGCCGTCTTCAGCAGCCACTTGCGGGTGCCGTCGTTCGAATGCTGGGCTTCGACCACTTCGGGACGGCCGATGACGAAACGCTCGGTCAGCCAGGGGCGCATGGTCTTGGCGATGTCCGTCATCGCTTCGAAATCGGTGACGCCGCGATGATAGAGCCAGTGGAACACCTGCTTGGAGCGCAGCTTCGCCTGCTTCGCTTCCAGCCCTGCGGTTTCGAACAGTTCGCGGATGCGCGCCTTGGGCAGGCCCATCAGATCCACGCGCCCGTCGGGACGCGGCGTGATGTCACGCGCGACGGGAACCGGGCCAACCTGCCCGGGGATGCTCATCAAAGTCGTATCGGCCATGGGAGCGGCGCATATAGGCGCGTGCGGGGTGAAAGGAAAGGGGCGTGCACAATGCGGGACCTTGCATTCGGTTTCCGGCAAATCGCCGGTTTCCCGCACCGTTCGTCGAAATTTTCGCCCGCTGCATTTGGTCGACGGCAGGATGCATTTCGTCGCTAATTTTGTTGCGCACTTGCAACACTTTCTTGTTGTGCGAGGTTAATGAAACGCAAGTGGGAAACTGCCGTTGATTGGGTCCACGCGCCGCACATGGCGCGTCGAAAACAACAATGGAGTTTACTATGAAAAAGGTCGCAACACTTCTGGTCGCCGGTTCGGCAATCGCCATGGCAGCCCCTGCCGCCGCCCAGGACAACTCGCCGTTCACCGGCCCGCGCGTCGAAGTCGTCGGCGGTTACGACGTCAGCAAGGCTGGCAGCTCGATCGATGACGATGTGAACGAAGATAACGACCAGTCGATCGAAGGCGTCGTTTATGGCGTTGGTCTCGGTTACGACTTCAATGCCGGCGGCGTGGTCCTCGGCCTTGAAGGTGAACTGACGGATTCCACGGCAGACGTCGAATTCGATAACGGCGATTTCGAAGGCTTCGGTCTCGGCGATGTGAACGCCGGCCGCGACCTCTATGTCGGCGCGCGCGTGGGTGTACTCGCACAGCCGGACCTGCTCATCTACGCCAAGGGCGGCTACACGAACGGCCGTTACAACATCAACAGCTCGTTCGACGGTGAAGAATACGCCGCGAAGCTCGACACCGATGGTTATCGCCTGGGTGCCGGCATCGAATACGCGCTGGATGCGAACACCTTCGCCAAGGTCGAATATCGCTATTCGAACTACAGCGATGCGGAACTCGACTTCGAAGGCGACATTGCCGACGTCGATGTCGGTGAAATCGACACCGACCGTCACCAGGTCATGGTCGGCTTCGGCTACCGTTTCTAATCGAACCTGAGTGAAGTGAAGGGCCGGTGGCAGCGATGCCATCGGCCCTCTCTTTATCTGAAGCGTCGACAGCCCAGGGTGGCCGCGTCGATCGCCGTTGCGGCGCCTGCAAGTTCGTAGGTGTCGGTGAAGCGGCGGCCATTGGTTGCGATTGCCGTGATGCGCATCGACGGTGCCGACCGCATGGCGGCGATGATCGCGGCGTCCATGGCTTTGTCCCGCGCCCAGGCCTTCTTCCCATCGACGGTCAGGGAATAGCTTTGCCGGCCGATGCGCAAATTGGCCTGTTTGGCGCGCAGGGGTTGCGATAGGCGCAGGTGGACCTGACCGCGTATGCTCCGTTTCGGCCAGTGTCCGACGGTCGCATAGCCGCTCGATGAGGTGCCGTCGCGTGCAGGTTCGGCTGCGGCGATTGCATAGCAACGCGGCACATTGGCGTCGCGAAAGGCGGCCCAGCCAGAAAACACGCCGAGGCTGTCCTTGGCCGCAAGCGGAGTGGCTGCGGCGATCATCACGGCAAGGGCGGCGGCAATCCTAGTCATAATCGATGGCGACGACTTCCCATTCCTTCACGCCGGATGGAAGCCTGACCGTGCGCAAATCCCCGACGCTTGCACCCCTCAATGCGCGGGCGAGGGGGCTGGACCAGCCGATCCGGCCCTTGCCTGCGTCCTGCTCGTCGTCGCCGACGAGAGTGACGGTCTTCTCGTTGTCGTCCTCGTCGGCCATCGTGACGCGCGCGCCGAAGAAGGCCTTGCTCTTGTCGGGCTGATCGGTCGGAGCGATGACCTGCGCAGCCTTCATGCGCCGGGCGAGATGGGCGAGCTCGCGGTCGATCTCGCGCATTTTCTTGCGGCCATACAGGTAATCGCCGTTCTCGCTCCGGTCGCCATTGCCCGCAGCCCAACTCACGATTTCGACGATCTCCGGGCGTTCCTTGCCCAGGAGATGGTCGTATCGCGCTTTCATTGCGGCATAGCCGGCCGGTGTAATCGGGTTGCTGCGGGTCTGCATAAGGCGGCGAGCCCTAGCGCAGATCAGCGCCCGACGTAATGGCGGATATCGCGCTCGTAGGAGGCGGACTTGTCGGGGTGGAGATTGGCGTAGGTTACCGCATTCCCGATCACGCGCATGACGTAATAGCGCGTTTCGAAATTGGCGGGGATCTGCTCGATCCAGGACACCCAGTCGACCGCGCCGGTGCGCGGGTCGCCGTTCAGGCGCAGCCACTGGTTCACCCGGCCCGGGCCCGCGTTATATGCCGCAATGGCCAGCGGATAGGCGCCGTTATAGCGGTCCATGAGCCGTGCGAAATGCGCGTCGCCGAGGCGGATGTTGTAGCTAGGATCGCCCGTCAGGCTGGCGGACATGTACTGGACGCCGATCTTGCCCGCTTCCTCGCGCGCGGTGCCGGGCATCAGCTGCATCATGCCGCGGGCCCCTGCATGGCTGACGCGTGTACGGTCGAACTCGCTTTCCTGCCGCGCGATGGCGTGGACCATGGTCCAGTTCGCGCCCGAATGCGTGGGTACGGTCGGGAAGCCCAGCCATTCGAAGTCCGCGAAGTCACGCTCTCCGGCCACCATTCCGGCAACGACCGCCATTTCCTCGAGCCCGGTGTCGCGGGCGAGTTCGGCGACGAGAGCCATTTCGGCAGGCGTATCGGCATTCTCCGCGATAGCCTCGAAGAAGGCCCGCTCGGTCTGCCATGCGCGCCGATTGCGCGCCATCTCGCGCAGGGCGAGCGTCAGCGGCTCGGCATTGAATGCGGCGCGCTGTTCAGCGGTGGGCTGTACGGGAGCGGCCTTGGCGAAATCCTTTACCGGACGACCGAGTTCGCTGAGCGCCAGCTGGCCATAGTAATACTCGGGGTGGCTCGAGGCCATTTCCCAATACCGGCGCGCTTCATCGCGATCGCCGGCCTTGGCGGCTGCTCGACCCGCCCAGTAAAAGCCCTTCGCGCGGGTCAGCTGCGTCTTGGCAGCGGCGCCATAGCGATAGAACAGCGGGGCGGCCTTGGCTCCGTCACCCATCGACCATAGCGCCTTCGTGCCGCCGAGCCACATCAGGTCGGTGTACTTGTCGCGCAGCTGGAAAGAGCCTTCGGAGATATCGGTCCCGGGCGCGAAGAGGTCGTCCACCTTGCTGGCGATGGCGACCGCCTGGGCGGTTCCGGCGCCCTGCGCGGCGCGCAGTGCCTCGGTAACAAAGTCGGCCCCGTCGAACGCCGGGCTGGAGGCAGGCGCACGCGTTGCCAGCAGGTTGATCGCCTGCGGCAGGCGGCCGTTGCTGCGGTAATAGCGCGCAAGATTGTAGACATAGCCGCTATCGTTCATCGCGCCCGAAGGCACGGTGAGGCCGATGCTCGCCGGATCGGTGCCCTGGAGCAGCGCAAGGCGCGCCTGGGCCATGTCGCGATAGGCGGGCGAGACGCGCACGATCTGACGTGCAGCAGCTTCCTGCTGGCCCTGCCACAAGAGCGCGTCCATGCGCGCATCGTGATCTTCGGGCGACAGGCGCTGGCCGAACAGGCCCTGCATATAGGCTTCTGCCGGTCCGCTCATCGAACCGCCACGCCACGCTTCACGCGCAAGGTCGAATGCCTCGGGACGGTTCATCGCCGCCAGCGCCAATGCATAACGCGCCTTGGCACCATTGGAGAGGGGAGGGTTCTTCTCGAAAAAGGCGACCAGCGATTGCGGCGAGATCGCCTCGTTATCGAGAGCGGCCTCGGCCCTGCGCTGGATCAGCGCGGCCTTGGGAAACTCGGGATAGGTCGACAGGAAGCCTGCGTATTGCGAGAAGGAGAGATCGTCTTCCTTCGTCAGATATTCCCACTGCGACAGCGCCTGCGTCATGCGGGTGGGTTGCTGTGCCACCATGCTGCGTTCGGGTACGGTGATCGTCTGGGCGATTGCGGGGCTCGCCATTGCAGTAGCGGCGAGAAATGCGAACGAAGCGAAAGTTTTATTGGCCATGCTGGACATAGTGCCCGGCCCCTCCTTATCAGGCGCTGAATGAATTGCGGCATGGGTCGCCACAAAGCGTCCCATTTTCATACCTCTAACGCAGGACTCGCGTAAATGTTCTCTGGCTCAATTCCCGCTCTTGCGACTCCTTTTCGCGACGGATCGTTCGATGAGGCTGCGTTTCGCAAGCTGGTCGACTGGCAGATCGAGAATGGCAGCAAGGGGCTGGTCCCCTGCGGCACGACCGGAGAGGCCTCCACGATCTCGAATGCGGAGCACCACCGGGTGATCGAGGTCTGCATCGAACAGGCCGCCGGACGCGTGCCCGTGATTGCCGGTTGCGGGTCGAACGACACGCGCAACGCGCTGCTCCACATGCAGTTCGCGAAGAAGGCGGGGGCAGCGGCGGGCCTATGCGTTGCGCCCTATTACAACCGGCCGAGCCAGGCCGGCCTGATCGCCCATTTCAGCTTCCTTGCAGAGAACAGCGACCTGCCGATCGTGCTCTATAATGTGCCCGGTCGAACGGTGACGGATATCGAGGACGACACGGTCTGCGAACTGGTGAACAAATATCCCGACCGCATTGTCGCCATCAAGGATGCGAGCGGCGACTTGTCGCGCGTTGCCGATCACCGCATGGGTATCGGCCGCGATTTCTGCCAGCTTTCCGGAAACGACGAACTGTGGCTGCCGCACAGCGCCGCGGGCGGATCGGGCTGCATTTCGGTGACGGCGAATGTCGCGCCTGCCCTATGTGCCGAATTCCACGAAGCGATTGCCGCTGCCGACCTGATCAAGGCGCGCGAGATCAACGATCGCCTCTTCCCGTTGCACTATGCGATGTTCTCGGACGCCAGCCCGGCACCGGTGAAATATGCTCTGAGCCGTGTGCACGACTGGTTCCCGGACGATGTGCGCCTGCCGATCTGCAAGGCCAGCGACGCCAGCCGCAAGGCCGTGGAGGAAGCGCTGGAGCACGCCGGATTGATCTGACCCGGCGTGCCCCTGGCGTCAGTCGGCAGGGTTATGTTTCTCGACGAAGCCGACTGCCGCTTTCAGCATCTGCTTGCGGGTAGAGGATAGCGACAGCCAATGGTCTTCGCCTTCGAGCGGGACCAGTTCGTAGGGTTTCTTCGCATCCTTGAGCGCATCCGCCATCCGGTGCGAGTGCACGTAAGGTACGACCGTGTCGTCGCGTCCGTGGATCAGCATGACGGGCGCGGAGGCTTTTTCCGCATTCTTCAGCGGCGAGACTTCGTCCCAGCGATCTTTGGGACCGAGTTGCAGCAGCAGGCTATTGCGCGTTGTCCGCACGCGGCCGTCGTTGCGAACGTCCTCGTTGAACATATTGCGGATATCGCTGACAGGCGCAACGGCGACTGCGCATTTGTATATGTCCTGCTGGAGCGTCACGCCGGCTAGGGCTGCGAAACCGCCATAGCTTGCACCTACGATGCAGGCGCGGTCCGGATCGACGATGCCCTTATCGGCCAACACCGCGAGGCCGTCGGAAATATCGGTCTGCATGGCACGGCCCCATTCGCCATATCCTGCCTGGCGGAATGCCTGGCTGCGATTGGTCGAGCCGCGGAAATTGGGCTGGAACACCGCGTATCCGCGCGAAGCGAAAGCCTGCGCCCACCAGTCGAAGCTCGCGCTGTCGTAGGAGTGCGGGCCGCCATGCGGGAGCATGATGACGGGCAAGTTCTTTGCCTCGCGGCCCGGCGGGAGCGTCAGGATGCCATCCATCTCGAGACCGTCCGATGCCTTGTAGTCGACCACCGAAATCGCGCCGACTTCGTCCGGGCCTATCGCTAGGCGCTCGTAAGCGAAGGCGTCGGCTCTGCCTGCGCCGAGATTGACCTTGTACCAGGTGCCGCTGTCCAGATTGCCGGACGTCCTCACCAGCACGGTGTCGAACGGGCTGGTCCAGTCCGCCATGCGCATTTGAAGATTGGGGAAGGCCGCCTTTAAGTTTTTTGCCGAGGCGCTGCGTTTCGGATCATGGAACACCGCACGCTTTTCGCCTTCGCCTTCCAGGTAGCCTGTCAGATGACCGGTGGTTCCATCGAAATAGAGACGGTCCACGTCGACATCGTCGAGAAACAGCTTGGATTCGCCGGTGGCAAGGTCGACGTCATGCCACTTGGTCAGACCTTCGTCGTCGCGCTCCCAATAGATCACGCTGGTTCCGTCGTACCCAAGTCCGACGAGGCCGGCGCGCCCCTCGCGCTGGCGTCCCTTCAGGATTGTCTTCTGGCCGTCTCCGTAGAGGCGCCAGTCGCCGCTTTCGTTATCGATCTCGAAGGTTGCGGCGACCTCACCATCGGCACCGATGAGCCAGTCGCGGTCCTCTCCCTGCTGGGCGGAAGCCGCGATTTTCCTGACCGACATGTCCTCTACGTCGACGCGGTAAAGGAAGGGACGGCCGTGGTTGAAGGAATGGCCCAACCGGGTGCCGGGCCCGGAGATTTTCTCGAGGACTACTGCTCCGAAGTACGCATACCAGCGGCCATCGACCTTGCGCTTGCCATAGTAACCGAAAATGCGGTCTACGAGTTCGCGGCGGTTGGCAAAGACGATCTCGCCGGTGGAGCCGGTTCCAACCGGCACGATGTGCGCGACAGTGAATTCGTGAAGATTTGTCGTGAAGCCAGGACCCAGCTTTTCGGTCTGGCTTGTAATAAGCAGCACGTGATCTTCGCCGACCCAATCGAGGTTCCGTAGCTTGAGCAGGCCGATATTCAGGGATCCGATAACGCTGGAATCCGGGCCGATGAAGGTCAGGATGCGGGTATCTTCCATCTTCATGACGAGAGCGATCCGATCGCCCGACGGTGACAGGGCCACCTCTTCTACGCCTGGTAATTCTCCATATTCGGAAAGCGCCACTTCTTTCGGATGCGATTGAGCCTGCGCCGGATATTGCGCGCTCACAGTAATGGCCAGTGCGCACACTAGCCTTCCAAAAATATTCACGGTTGCGAACCCCTGGAAAATAACCTCGTTATTCGGTGTATAAAGTATACCCACCTTGCGCAACCGCAGTGCCGAGCTTTCCCTTCACCTTTCGATCCCAAGCGCCTACATGCACCGCCGATATGGCACGACCCAAACCCGCTACCTTCGACAAGCAGAAAACCGTCGCCGACAACCGGCGTGTGCGGTTCGACTATCATGTCGATGAAACTTTCGAGGCCGGACTTGCGCTGCAGGGGACCGAGGTGAAGGCGCTGCGCGCGGGCGAGGCGAGCATCAAGGAAAGCTATGCCGAAGTGCGGGACGGGCAGGTCTGGCTCATCAATGCCAACATCCCGGAATATTCGCACGGCAATCGCCTGAATCATGAACCGCGCCGCCCGCGCAAGCTGCTGCTGCATGAGCGCGAGATCGAGAAGCTGTTCGGAGCGGTGGAGCGCAAGGGCATGACGCTTGTCCCGCTGTCGATCTACTTCAACTCTACCGGACGGGCGAAAGTCGAGCTGGCGCTGGCCAAGGGCAAGCAGGCGCATGACAAGCGCCAGACCATCAAGGACCGCGATTGGAAGCGCGACAAGGCCCGCCTGATGCGCGAGAAGGGATGACGCTTCACAGGACGGAAACGTCGAATGTGCTAGGCATATCTCTCGTCATGGTCTCTTCATCGCAGAAAACTGGTTCCAGCCGCTTGTGCAGTGCACGGGCCGACGCCATGTCGGATGCATGGCGATGAGCGATAAGAGGTCGAAAACCTGGGCAGCGGATCTGATCCGCAAATACATGCCCACGCGCGAAGAAATGGCGCGCAACAAGTACCTCAAGCCCATCGCGCACCGCTTCCTGACGCCCGAGCTTTGGCGCTTCACCCGCCGCAGCGTGCCGCGCGGAGTGGCGCTTGGCCTGTTTGCGGCATTTATCGTGCCGATCGGGCAGATTTTCCTCGCGGCATTCTTGGCGCTGCCGGCACGGGCGAATGTGCCGCTGTCGGCGCTCGTCACTTTCGTGACCAACCCGTTCACCCTGCCGTTCTGGCTGCTTGTCGCCAACAAGACCGGTAAGACCATGCTGAATATCGATGCCAGCCTCGGTGGCAGCGCAGGCCCGCTTGCCGAGGATGGCGGCGCGCTCGCCCGATGGCTCGAGGTCGGCGGCGTGACGGCTTTCGGTTTCCTCGTCCTTGCGCTCTTCAGTGCGGGAATGGGATATCTGATCGCCAGTTTCAGCTGGCGCTACATCGTTGCTCGCAAGCGGAGGAAGCGGTTGATCCGCGTGGAGCAGCGGCTGAGCGAGCGCCTGAAGGAGCGCGGCCAGTGAACGGGTCCGATCAGGTCGAGGCGCAGGCCCTCCCGCCGATTCCGCTGCTGTTTGGGATCGTCTTCGCCCTCGTGACATCGGTGGTGCTGGTGTGGCTGGTTGCGGGATCGTCGCTGGTGGCGCTAGCCTATGGCGGCGGCTTGCTGACGGTTCTCCTGACGCTATTGCTCGCAGCACGCCTCAAGGCGCCCGAAGAAGCCGGTCAGCTGGCGCAACCCGATTGGGCCGTGACTGCTGCAGCCATCGAGAACCGCCGCCGGGCGGTGGCGATTATCGACCGTGCCAATCGCCTGGTTTGTGCGAATGCAACTTATGAGGACTGGTTCGGCGGTCAGGTTTCCCCTCACGAAATCACCTTGTCCGAACAAGGCAGGAAACGGCTCGCCGACGCCGCCCGCCAAGCCTGGCGCGAAGGCGAGGCGCAGAGCGAAGAGCTCGAAACGCCGTCCGCCGAGCGTAAGTTCAGCCTGCATATCGAGCGCGTTGGGCGGGGCGAGGACTACCTTGTCTGGCGCTTCGGTGAACGGATCGAGGAAGACGGCCACGACACGCTCGCCGAAAGGGTCTCCGGACCGTTCGGCGCAATCCTGTCCAGCGCGGGCATCGAGCTGGCGCTGGTCGCGCCCGACGGCATCGTCCAGTCGGCGACGCCCGGCCTGGCGGAACGCGCAGCCGGCAACCCGAACGACAGCCTTGCAGGGCAGGAATTCGTCCAGCTGCTGCGATCCGACGACCGCGACCGCATCTTCTTCGCTCAGGAAGGGCAGCAGGGCACGCCGCAAACGCTGGTGCACATTCCGCTGACCCAGCCGCAGGCGGACAAGAAGAAGGCCGCCGACCAGTCGCCATCGCTCATGTTGCTGGTCGATAGCAACGTCGGTATCGGTGGCGGCTGGCAGGGTAGCGGCAAGGCTGCCGTCCCGCAGCTTGAGGCCTTGCTGTCCGCATTGCCGCTTGGACTTGCGCTGACCGACCGCGACGGGCGCTTCCTTTATGCCAACAAGGCGTTCCTGCGCGCAGTCGAGCGCGAGGAAAAGGGCTTGCCGCAATTCCCCTCCGATCTCGTGGTGCGCGAAGACAAGCCGGCCATTTCCGACACCGTCCGCCGCTTCGCAAGAGGTGCGACGTCGAGCGGGGATATGGCGGTCCGCCTGTCGGGCGACAAGGAAGAGCCGGTATCGATCGGCCTTGCCGGTGTGCGCGGCCTCGGCGATGCGGCCGTCCTCCTGTCGATCTCCGATTCCACCGAGGAAAAGCGCCTGCGCCGCCAGGTTGCGCAGGCGACCAAGATGCAGGCCGTGGGCCAGCTGGCAGGCGGTGTCGCGCACGATTTCAACAACGTGCTGACCGCGATCATCGGCTATTGCGATCTCATGCTGCTGCGCCACACGCCGGGCGACAGCGACTACGACGATATCCAGCAGATCAAGGCAAACTCCAACCGCGCGGCCAGCCTGACGCGGCAACTGCTCGCCTTCAGTCGCCAGCAGACGCTGCGCCCCGTGGTCCTCCAGCTTCCCGACGTTGTCAGCGAGGTCAGCCAGCTTCTGAAGCGCCTGATGGGCGACAAGATCGAGTTCGCCGTGCGCCACGACCGCGAGCTGGGGCCGGTCCGCGCCGACCCCCAGCAGCTGGAGCAGGTCATCATCAACCTCGCGGTGAATGCGCGCGATGCGATGCAGGCCCATGCGGCCAAGTCCGGCAAGGAAAACTGGAAAGGTCGCCTGACGCTCGCCACGCGCCGCGTGTCGGCGCGCGATGTGCGCAAGATGGGCATCGATATCATGCCCGCCGACGATTACACGGTCCTCATCGTACAGGACACGGGCGGCGGCATCCCGGGCGAACATCTCAGCAAGATTTTTGAGCCGTTCTTCACGACCAAGGAGCAGGGGAAGGGCACCGGCCTCGGCCTCTCCACTGTCTACGGTATTGTTAAGCAGTCGAATGGCTTTATCTTCGCCGACAATATCGGCGGCCCGGATGGGCGGCCGGCTGGTGCCCGCTTCACGATCTACCTGCCGGTCCACAAGGGCGAGATGCCCGCCGTGACCCGTCCGGAGGATACGGAAGAGACCAAGGCCAGCGAATGGTCGGGCGGCGGCAAGCTGCTGCTGGTGGAAGACGAGGATATGGTCCGCGCAGTCGCCGAACGTGCGCTTACCCGCGCCGGCTACCAGGTGACCACCGCACGCGATGGCGAGGAAGGCCTTGCCGCGATCGCCAATGGCAAGACCGAATTCGACCTTATCGTGTCCGACGTGGTCATGCCCGCAATGGACGGTCCGGCGATGGCGCGCGCCATTCGCAAGGTAAAACCGAAAATCCCCATCCTTTTCATGTCGGGATATGCAGAAGAACAGTTGCGCAACGATATCGACATCGACAACATGCACTTTATTCCCAAGCCGTTCAGCGTACAGCAAATAAACGGCAAGGTATCAGAGGTACTTGGAGAACAGGCCAAGACGGACGCCTAAGTAATCGGGCGCCCCTGGCTGCGGTAAGGGGACTGCAATGAAGGCGTATTCAATTTCGGCACTGGCGGGGCTGGCAATTCTCGGTGGTGCTCCGCTGCTGGCCCAGACCGCGGAACAGGCGCTGGCGGACCCCGACGCGACCGCACAGGGCGATGTTTCGGTCACCATCTACAACAACGGGCAGGCGCTGGTGCAGGATGTGCGCCAGCTATCCATCGCTGCCGGACGCAGCCGGATCGAGTTTCCCGATGTCTCCGCCCGCATCCGGCCCGAAACGCTCAGCTTCGCCGCTGCGGGTGCCGGCATCGTCGAGCAGAATTTCGACTTCGACCTGCTGACGCCGACCAAGCTGATGGAAAAGGCCATCGGCCAGACCATCACCCTTATCCGCACCAATCCGGCAACCGGCGCCGAAACGCGCGAGCGTGCAACCGTCCTCTCCACATCGGGCGGCGTCGTGGTCAAGATCGGCGACCGTATCGAAGTGCTGCGCGACGATGGGCTTCCGGTGAGAGCTATCTTCGACCGCGTGCCGACCAATTTGCGCGCACGCCCGACCTTGTCGGTGACCGTGGACAGCACCCGCGCCGGAACGCGGCCCGCATCGATCCGCTACCTCACCCCGAGCCTCGGCTGGAGCGCCGACTACGTTGCCTTGTTCGATGAGGAGAAAGGGACGGTCGACATGCAGGGCTGGGTGACGCTGACCAACCAGACCGGCACGACCTTCCACAATGCGGACACGTTGCTCGTTGCCGGATCTCCCGGTTCGAACGGCTATGATCGCGGGCGTCGTTCCCCGCCTCCGCCTCCGGGGCGCAACAGCTCGATGGTGCCGGGTACTCAAACCGCAGATCGCGAGCGTCTCGGCGATTTCTATCTCTATCCGCTCTCCGAGCGCACCACGATTGCTAACAATCAGACCAAGCAGGTCAGCTTCCTCGATGTGCAGAGCGTTCCTGCACGCAGGCGTTATCAGCGCACCGTCGACTGGCTGACCAATGACGACCGCTCGATCAACGTCGCAAGCCAGGTCCAGTTCGGCACCAGCCGCGAGCAGGGGCTGGGAGATGCCCTGCCTGCCGGGGCGGTCCGCTTCTACCAGCGCGATGCCGAAGGAAATCCGCAGTTCATCGGCGAAAACAGCATCGGCCACACGCCGATGGGCAGCGAACTGACGCTGCGCACGGGTGACGCCTTCGACGTGCTGGTCCTCGCGGAGGTTGTCGACCGCGAAAAGATCACCGCCAGCGAATACGAGAAGAGCGCCCGCTATCGCGTCATCGAGAACGGCGAAGTTACGCGCGAGATCGAGGTGGAGGAGGCCAAGACCTTCTGGCGCACCACGATGCGCTACACGATCACCAATGCAAAGCCTACGCCGGTGGAGGTCGAACTGGTCCAAGGCGGCCTCTATCGCGGCTGGTGGTCGCGCGATTACCGCGTGATCAGCGAAGACGTTACCGGGCGCAGCGTGGGCCTCGACCGGCGCGAATGGACGGTGCCCGTGGCTGCGAACAGCAAGCGCGAAGTCACCGTGACTTTCGAAACGCGCTACTGATTTCCGCACCGGCGTGATCCGTCCTCTTCTCCTCGTTGCGGCGCTCGCGGCCATTGTTCCGGCTGGCGACCTGCTGGCACGCGAAACCGTCGATGCGTCTGCGCCGAACGAGCTTGCGGTGACCGTCTATCGCGATCCGCAGCGGGGCGAGGGCGAGCGGATGGACCGCCGCTGGCCCGAAGGCTTCGCCATGATCAGCGAGGTCAGGACCGTTACTCTTCCACCGGGCGAATCGAAGATCCGCTTTACCGGTGTGGCAGAGGGCATGGTCGCGGTGAGCGCCATCGTCACCGGCCTGCCAGGCGGCACGATCGAAAAGAACCGCAACGCCGATTTGCTCAGTCCTGCAGCGCTTGTCGATCGTACGCTCGGCAATCGCGTCACGATAACGCGTACCGACCCGGCAAGCGGTGCGGCGCGTTCGGAACAGGCAATTGTCAGGACCCGTGCCGACGGGGGTCTGGTGCTGGAAACGCAGGATGGCTTCGAAGCCGTGCGATGCTCGGGCCTGCCTGAAAAACTGACCTTCGACCAGGTGCCTTCGGGCCTGTCGCCCCAGCCTGTATTCTCGATCGATACGCGTAGCGATACTGGCGGGACTTACACCGTGACGCTGTCCTACCTTGCATCGGGTTTCGACTGGGAAGCCAATTACGTCGCCCGTTTGCACGAGGCGAGGGCGGATGGCAGCTTGCGGATGGAATTGTTGTCCTGGCTCACCATCCTCAACGACAACAATCAGAGCTTTCCGGATGCCACCCTAATGGCAGTGGCCGGCACGCTCAGCGTGGAGTCCGATTTCGAGGAACTGGCGGACGAGCCCGAGGCGCGCCCGCTTCGCCTTACCTGCTATCCCTTCGGCAGCACGGCCGCCGGATCGCCGCTGCTGTATCCGCCGCCGCCACCGCCTCCTCCGCCGCCTCCTGCCATGGCCGCGATGGCCATGGACGCAGAATCGATCGTGGTGACCGGCAGCAGGATCCAGAAAGTCATGGCCGAAGCCGCCGCGCCGCTCTCCGTGATCGCGGCCGAGGAAGCACTTGGCGATTTGAAGCTCTATCGCATTCCGGAGCCTGTCACCGTCGCCGCTCAAGGACAGAAGCAGGTTGCCTTTCTCGACAAGGATGAGGTCGAGGCTCGGTTCATCTATGTCGTCGGTTGCGATTACGGCGAGGTCGATGAAGCGGACGAGGTCGAGTACTTCGATCCCGCCCGCCTGATCCTCGCGACCGCGAACGAAAAATCCAAGGGCCTGGGGCAGTCCCTGCCGATGGGCGGTATCGCCATTTACGAACCGACTTCGTTTGGCGATTTGCTGGTGGCCGAAACGCGGCTGCGGGATTTCGCGCTGTCGGAAGACATCGAACTCGACCTTCCGCAAAGCACGCAGGTTTTCGCCCAATGCGGACACGTGGATGAAGAGGACCTCGAGAAAGAACGCCGCTGGGTCCGCAAGCGTGCGCAGATTTCCAACGCCAACGATAGCGCGATCACGGTTCGCCTCGACCTGGGAACGGCAGGCTATACCAAGATTCGCGGGCTGAAGGGGACGCGGATCAAGGACGGCCGGCTGATCTACGAGACTGAAATCCCCGCCAATTCCCGCCGAATCGTGCGGTTCCGGGAGCGGGACGACTAGCTTTCCAACAAAAAATTCGTTCCACTCTTGTTCTTGTGGAACAAACGCGGTACACCCTGTTGTGTTGAAGAGTCGAAAACGGCTCTGGAAAAGCGAAAGGGGTATGTGTCATGGCGGCCAGTCTGAAGCTCGTGAAGGATAAAGAAATGTCTGCAGACCGTCAGAAGGCGCTCGATGCCGCCCTCGCACAGATCGACCGCGCGTTCGGTAAAGGCTCGGCCATGAAGCTGGGCAGCAAGGAAGCGATGAACGTGGAGTCGATTTCCACCGGATCGCTCGGCCTCGATATCGCGCTGGGAATTGGCGGCCTGCCCAAAGGCCGCGTCATCGAAGTTTACGGTCCGGAAAGCTCGGGCAAGACCACGCTGGCGCTGCACTGCATCGCCGAAGCGCAAAAGGCGGGCGGCACCGCGGCATTCGTCGATGCCGAACACGCGCTCGACCCGGTCTATGCCAAGAAGCTGGGCGTCGATATCGACGAACTGATCGTGTCGCAGCCTGACACGGGCGAACAGGCGCTGGAAATCACCGATACGCTGGTGCGTTCGAACGCGATCGACATCCTCGTGGTCGACTCCGTCGCCGCGCTGGTTCCGCGCGCTGAAATCGAAGGCGAGATGGGCGACAGCCACGTCGGCCTCCAGGCACGCCTCATGTCGCAGTCGCTGCGCAAGCTGACCGGTTCGATCAACCGCTCGAAGTGCATGGTGATCTTCATCAACCAGCTGCGCATGAAGATCGGCGTGATGTACGGTAACCCCGAAACCACGACCGGCGGTAACGCGCTCAAGTTCTATGCTTCGGTCCGCCTCGACATCCGCCGCACCGGCCAGATCAAGGACCGTGACGAAGTGGTCGGCAACTCGACCCGCGTGAAGGTCGTGAAGAACAAGGTCGCTCCGCCGTTCAAGCAGGTCGAATTCGACATCATGTACGGCGAAGGCATCTCCAAGATCGGCGAAATCCTCGATCTTGGCGTGAAGGCCGGCATCGTCGAAAAATCGGGCAGCTGGTTCAGCTACGACAGCGTCCGCATCGGCCAGGGCCGCGAGAATGCGAAGACCTTCCTGAAAGAAAATCCAGAGATGTGTGCCAAGTTGGAAGCCGCCATTCGCGGCAAAACCGACGAGGTCGCCGAGGAGATGATGACCGGTCCGGACGCGGACGACTGATCACAGACCCTCGAAGCGGGAGCGTGGGTGGCACTTCAACCCCTGCCACTTGCAAGCCGGACTGTCCCCCGGTGCTCCCGATGAAACGGAAAGCCGGTGCGCGCACTCCCTTTGGATGTTGCCGCACCGGCTTTTCCGTATCCGCTACTGGCAATACGTTTCCGGTGCGACTAGGCAGTTCCGGCTATCAATCGGGAGCCCGGAATGACCGTAATCGTCCATCACCTGAACAACAGTCGTTCGCAGCGCATCCTCTGGCTGCTGGAAGAACTGGGGGCCGATTACGAGATCCGTTCCTATCAGCGTAACGCCGAAAGCAATCTCGCACCGCCGGAACTCAAGCAGGTTCACCCCCTCGGCAAGTCCCCGGTCATCGAAGATGACGGACGCATAATCAGCGAAAGTGGCGCGATCATCGAATATCTGTGCGAACGGCACGGCGGCAAGGACTGGCTGCCCGATCGCGCCAGCGATGCCTGGATCGACCATCTCGAATGGATGCAGTTCGGGGAGAGCTCCTTTTTCGTCCCCGTCATGCTCAAGATCTATGCCGGCCGGCTCGGTGATGCCGCCGCCCCGCTGATGCCGCGGGTGGACGAGCAATTGACCGCTCACATCGCCTTTGCCGAAGAGAAGATCGGCGATGATCTCCATTTCGTCGGAAACGACTGGAGTGCCGCAGACGTAATGATGAGCTTTCCGGCGGAGATTGCGGTCATGCAGGGTTACGGCGAGAAGGCACCCAAGCTCGCCCGCTTCGTCGAAGCCATTCATGCAAGACCCGCGTGGCAGCGCGCGCGCGAGAAGGGTGGAGCCTATTTCGTTTGGTAGGTCCGGCATTGCGGTTGGCCGGTGCGCCAACCATCTATCATGCGGCGCGTCTTCGCGTGCGGACGCCCACACACAAGAGGCAAGACAGGTAATTCCATGAAGATCGCTGTTTTCGGGCTTGGATATGTCGGATTGTCCAATGCCATCATGCTGTCGCAGCATAATAGCGTCGTCGGGGTGGACGTCTCCGCAGAGCGGATTGCCATGCTCCGCGAACGCAAATCGCCCATCCAGGACGAGCTGGTCGAGGAATACCTGCTGAGAGACGATCTCGACCTCGAGTTCACAACCGCTTTCGACGCAGCGGTAGAGGGCGCGGAATTCGCGGTTGTCGCAGTGCCCACCAATTACGACCCCGAGACCAATTTCTTCGACACCTCGGCCGTCGATTCCGTCACGCAGAGGGTCCTGTCCGCAAACGCGGACGTCACCGTCGTCATCAAGTCGACGATCCCGGTCGGATATGTCGCGTCGGCGCGGGAGCGCTTCGGCAGCGATCGCATAATTTTCAGCCCCGAGTTCCTGCGCGAAGGCAAGGCGCTTTACGACAATCTCCACCCTTCGCGCATCATCGTCGGAGAACGTTCGGACAGGGCCCGGAAATTTGCCGATCTGTTGCTCGAACCGGCGCTGGATGATGACATACCGGTCCTACTGACCGATGCCGACGAGGCGGAAGCAATCAAGCTTTTCGCCAATACCTACCTCGCCATGAGGGTGGCTTTCTTCAACGAACTGGACAGCTACGCCCTGTCGCGCGGCCTCGACACGCGGCAGATTATCGAGGGCATCGGACACGATCCGCGCATCGGCTCGCACTACAACAATCCATCATTCGGATATGGCGGGTACTGCCTGCCGAAAGATACCAAGCAGCTGCTCGCGAATTACAGCGAGGTGCCGCAGAACCTGATCCGCGCGATCGTCGATGCCAACCGGACCCGTAAGGACTACCTGGCCGACCGCATCATCGCGAAAGAGCCCAAGACCGTGGGCGTGTTTCGCCTCGTGATGAAGGCAGGTTCGGACAATTTCAGGCAGTCTTCGATCCAGGGGATCATGAAGCGGATCAAGGCCAAGGGCATCGAGGTCATCGTCTACGAACCCGTCATGGAGGAGGACAGCTTCTTCGGTTCGCGGGTCGAACGCGACCTCGAGGCGTTCAAGCGTTCGTCCGATGTCATCGTGGCGAACCGTTTGACCGATGAGCTTGCCGACGTGCGCGACAAGGTCTTCACGCGCGACCTCTTCGGGGCGGATTGATGCAGGAAAACCGCACGGCGCTCGTCACCGGGGCGGCCGGTTTTATCGGGTATTTCACGTGCAAGCGCCTGTTGGCAGACGGCTTTCGGGTCATCGGCGTCGACTCGCTCAGCGATTATTACGATCCGGGCCTGAAACGGCGCCGGCAGGCCGATTTGCTCCAGAATCCGGGTTTCCGCATCGTCAACGAGCCTATCGAACAGTCCGGCCTGCTGATGGACCTTTTCGAGGCTGAAAAGCCCGATATCGTCGTGCACCTCGCCGCGCAGGCGGGTGTGCGATATTCGATCGAGAACCCGCGCTCTTACCTGGAGAGCAATCTAGTCGGGACCTTCGAACTGCTCGAAGCGGCGCGGGCGCATCCGCCAGAACATATGCTGTTGGCCTCCACGTCCTCCGCCTACGGCGCCAACACCGAAATGCCGTATCGAGAGACGATGAAGGCGGATCACCAGATGTCGTTTTATGCGGCAACGAAGAAGGCGAACGAGGCGATGGCGCATTCCTACGCGCACCTCTTCGACCTGCCGATCACGATGTTCCGCTTTTTCACGGTCTATGGCCCGTGGGGGCGGCCTGACATGGCGCTATTCAAATTTACCCGCGCCATGCTCTCGGGCGAACCGATCGATGTCTACAACCATGGCGAGATGTCGCGCGATTTCACTTACGTGGAAGATCTCGTCGAAGCTGTTCGCCGCCTGATCGATGTGCCGCCGGTGCGACCGGACGGACCTGAGGACGTGGCAGAGGGGGACAGCCTGTCACCCGTCGCGCCGTGGAGGATCGTCAATATCGGCAACTCCAAACCCGTGCAGCTGGGCGACATGATCGCGGCCATCGAGGCGGCGCTTGGCGTGACGGCCAAACGCAACCTGATGCCCATGCAACCTGGCGACGTGCCCGCGACCTGGGCGGATGCAGAGCTCCTGCGAAGTCTCACTGGCTACGTACCCTCTACCGATATCGAGGACGGGGTCGCTCGCTTCACGCAGTGGTACAGGGATTATTACGATGTCTGATGCGAGCGTGTCGGGTTCCGAATGGACCGGAAGGACAGGCAAGAGCTGGGCGCATGAATGGCAACGGACCGATCGCAGCTTCGGACCGCTGACAGAGCGGCTCGTGGCCGCGGCGACTGCCGAACCCTTCGATCATGCGCTGGACATCGGATGCGGGGCCGGGGAGATTTCGATAAGCCTCGCCCGAATGTCTCCCGGTTCGCAGGTGTCCGGTGTCGATATCAGCGAGGAATTGCTCGCGGTGGCGAGGCAGCGCGCCGCCGACCTTCCCAATGCCGACTTCGAACTGGCAGATGCCTCGCAATGGAATGCGCCGGACAGACGGCCGGACCTCGTCGTCTCGCGACATGGAGTGATGTTCTTCGATGATCCGGTCGCTGCATTTGCTCATATTTCGCGTCAGGTTTCACCCGATGCCCGCATGGTATTTTCCTGTTTTCGCGAGCGCTCCGAAAATCTCTGGGCGCAGGAATTGTCATCGATCCTCGACGTCTCGCCTGCACCTGCCGATCCGCGCACGCCCGGGCCGTTTGCCTTCGGCGAACGTGACTACGTGACGGCAATTCTTGAAGAAGCCGGTTGGGGAGCGCTTGGCTTCGACGCCATCGATTACGGTATGGTCGCGGGCGAGGGGCCGGATGCGCTCGACGATGCGACCTCCTATTTCCTGAGGATTGGTCCGGCCGCCCGGGCAATCGCGGCGATGTCGGGTGAAGAGCGGGACAGGGCGATCTCGAGATTGCGCACGATGCTCGATAGCCATCGCAAGGGCGTCCGTATCGAATTGCCCGCCAGCTGCTGGATCGTAAGCGCCACATTGGCCCGATAATCGGGGAATCTGCACACTTTCAGCGGTCTTTCGCGCTTGTCGGTTGCGCGTCGATTGCTTACTTGCGCAAGCCATGACGTCGACCAACGAAATCCGCCGCTCCTTCCTCGATTACTTCGCCTCCAACGGGCACGAGGAAGTACCGAGCGCACCCCTGGTGCCTTTCAGCGATCCCACGCTGATGTTCGTCAATGCGGGCATGGTGCCGTTCAAAAACGCTTTCACAGGCCTTGAAACGCCGCCGGCGCCGCGCGCGACAAGTTCACAGAAGTGTGTTCGCGCAGGCGGCAAACACAACGATCTCGACAATGTGGGCTACACGGCGCGCCACCATACGTTTTTCGAAATGCTCGGCAATTTCAGCTTTGGCGACTATTTCAAGGAACAGGCGATCGACCATGCGTGGACGCTGCTGACCAAGGAGTGGGGCCTTGATCCCGAAAAGCTGCTGGTCACCGTCTACCACACGGACGACGAAGCTTTCGACCTGTGGAAGAAGCGCACCGGTTTTGCCGATGACAAGATCATCCGCATCCCGACCAAGGACAATTTCTGGGCGATGGGCTCGGACGGTCCGTGTGGCCCGTGTTCGGAAATCTTTTACGACCACGGCGATCACATCTGGGGCGGCCCTCCGGGTAGCCCGGAGGAAGACGGAGACCGCTTCGTCGAAATCTGGAACCTCGTCTTCATGCAGTTCACGCAGGAAGCGGACGAGATCGTCGGCGACCTGCCCAAGCCCAGCATCGACACCGGCATGGGCATCGAACGTGTCGCAGCGGTCATGCAGGGCGTGCACGACAATTACGACACCGACACCTTCAAAGCCCTGATCGGCGCCAGCGAAGCGCTGACCGGCGTTAAGGCCGAAGGCGACCAGACCGCCAGCCACCGCGTCATCGCCGACCATTTACGCTCGACCAGCTTCCTGCTCGCCGACGGTGTGCTGCCGAGTAACGAAGGCCGCGGCTACGTCCTTCGCCGCATCATGCGCCGCGCCATGCGTCACGCGCACCTGCTGGGTGCAAGCGAACCGCTGATGCATCGCCTCGTGCCCGAACTGGTCAGCGAAATGGGCGCTGCCTATCCGGAGCTGGTGCGCGGCCAGCCGCTGATCCAGGAAGTGCTGGAGCGCGAGGAAACCCAGTTCCGCCGCACGCTCGACAAGGGTCTTAAGCTCCTCGACGAAGCCACCGGCGACATGGGCGAGGGCGGCACGCTGGACGGCGAGACCGCGTTCAAGCTCTATGACACTTATGGTTTTCCCTACGACCTTACCGAAGACGCGCTACGCAATCGCGGTATCGGCGTGGACAAGGACGGCTTCGATGCCGCCATGGCGCAGCAGAAGGCTGCCGCGCGCGCAGCGTGGAAAGGCTCGGGCGAGGCAGCCAGCGAGGAAGTCTGGTTCGACATTGCGGAACGCGAAGGGTCGACCGAGTTTACCGGTTACAGCTCCGACACGGGCGAGGCCGAAGTCGTCGCTCTGGTAAAGGACGGCAAGGAAATCGATAGCGCGTCCGAAGGCGACGACGTGATCGTGCTGACCAACCAGACGCCGTTCTACGGTGAAAGCGGCGGCCAGACCGGCGATGCCGGACGTATCTGGACGCCCGAGGGGCTGGAGATCGCCGTTTCCACGACGAACAAGCCGCTTGGGCGTTTGCATACGCACGTGGCCAAGGTCGCCAAGGGAACGATCAAGGTCGGCGATGCGGTGCATCTCGAAATCGATGCCGGACGCCGTGATCGCATTCGCGCGAACCACTCGGCGACGCACCTTGTGCACGCAGCGCTGCGCAATCGCCTTGGCGGCCACGTGACCCAGAAGGGCTCGCTGGTTTCAGACGATCGCTTCCGCTTCGACTTCTCGCATCCCAAGCCGCTTTCGGACGAGGATATCGCGGCGATCGAAGCAGAGGTGAACGAGGAAATTCGCGCCAACGAAACCGTCGGCACGCGCTTGATGACGCCCGACGATGCAGTGGCTGCGGGCGCGCTGGCGTTGTTCGGCGAGAAATACGGCGACGAAGTCCGTGTCCTGTCGATGGGCCGCAAGGGCGACGAGGGCAAAAATTACTCGGTCGAGCTGTGCGGCGGCACCCATGTCGAAGCGACGGGCGATATCGGCCTATTCAAGATCGTCAGCGAGAGCGCGGTCAGCTCCGGCGTGCGCCGTATCGAAGCGCTCACGGGCGAAGCGGCACGCCAGTGGCTGCTGTCGCGCGACGAAGCCGTGCGGGCAATTGCAGGTGCGCTGAAGACCTCCCCAGACGAAGCGGCTGCGCGTGTGTCGGCGCTGGTGGAAGAGCGCAAGCGCCTCGAAAAGGAACTCGCCGAAGCCAAGCGCGCGCTCGCGCTCGGTGGTGGTGGTTCGGGAGATGCTGCAACTGCCGACGAAGACATCGGTGGTATCACGTTCTCCGGCCAGGTGATCGAGGGCCTCAACCCCAAGGAACTGCGCCCGCTTCTCGACGAGGCGAAAAAGCGCATGGGATCGGGTGTTGCCGCGATCTGCGCCGTCAATGACGGAAAAGGCGCCTTTGCCGTTGCCGTGACGGACGACCTCACCGACCGCGTGAGTGCGGTCGACCTCGTCCGCGCCGGTGTCGAAGCGCTTGGCGGCAAGGGCGGCGGCGGCCGTCCCGACATGGCGCAGGGTGGCGGTCCCGACGGGGCCAAGGCTGACGAAGCGCTTGCCGCCGTGCGCACCGTGCTCGAACGCGAAAACGCCTGACGAACCGGAGTCCGTCAGGCGCTTTCAAATCTTGCCGTAGATCAGGCGCTGGGCGTTTTCTTCGTCACGCCGCTGGAGCCTTGCTCGATATCATAGCCCTCGGTGTCACCGGGCTTACCGCGCAACTGATCGGGGGCCTGGTCCTTCAACGGATCGGCCACGTTCTGCGGCTTGAACTTTTCGTCGTTCGGGATCGGCTTGGTCGGATCTATGTCGCTCATTTGTGTCTCCTTTGCTTAACCAACGCATCGGAAACGCAAGAGTTCACATAAAATCAGCCGTCTACCGTGCCTGAGCGTAGCTTCGGCTTGTAGGTGAGCGCGCCTTCTTCCTCAATGCGGGCGCGAAACTCGTCACGCTTCTCGTGAATGGAGGCGATGACCGGCCCCATGGCGACGCCGATATCCACCAGTACCGCTTCGGACAATTGGAGGGTGGCCTCCAGCGTTTCGGGGACGGCGTGGCTCGCTCCGGCGCGATAGAGCGCGGATGCATGCGCAATGTCCCGTGCGCGCGCCACGATCAGGAGATCGGGATAGCTGCCGCGCAATTTGGCGACCAGCCGCTGTGCCAGGATCGGCTCGTCCATGGTGAGCACAACCGCCAGCGCATCCTCGATGCCGAGGTGTTGCAGCGCATCGCCCCGAGCGGCATCGCCGAATACCGCGCGATAGCCCTTGCGCTTGGCGCTTTCGATCATGTCCGCGTCGGAATCGATCGCGATATAGGGTTTGTCGTGTTCGTCGAGCATTTGCGCGATCAACCGGCCGACGCGGCCCGCACCGATGATGATGACGCGCGGTTCGCCTTCGTCCTCTTCCGGAAGTTCGGGAGCAGGCTCGACGCGGCGGCCGACAACCCGCCCCAGGCGAGCCAGCAGCGGGGTGAAGGTGAGGCCGATGGCAGTAACGATCTGCCAGAACTGGGCCGTGCCAGGCTGAATCAGCATCGCGCTGCTGGCAGCGGCGAGGACGATAAGGGTCGTCTCGGACGGGCTGGCCATCAAGATGCCCGTTTCGGCTGCGGTACTCCTGCGCGCTCCCATGAGGCGCAGAAGCGTTCCGGTGAGCAAGGCCTTGAAGACCAGCACACCAAGGACTGCGACGGCGATGGTGCCGAGATTGTCCCAGATCGTGCGCAAGTCGATGCTCATGCCTACCGTGATCAGGAAGATACCGAGGGCAAGGCCCTTGAACGGTTCCATGATGCTTTCGACTTCGCCGTGATATTCGGTTTCGGCGATCAGCAGGCCGGCGATCAGCGCGCCGACGATCGGCGACAGGCCGACGGCGGCCGTTGCAAGGCTGGCGCCGATGACGACGAGCAGGGCGGCGGCGAGGAACAATTCCGGGCTCTTGGTGCGCGCGGCCTGTGCGAACAGGCGGGGAAGGGCGATCCTGCCCGCGATCATCATGACCGCGATGACCAGTGCGCCCTGCCACAGCGTGTCGAGTAGGCCACTCCAGCCCTCGGCCTGGGCATTAGGTGCCATTGCGCCAAGGATGAAGATGATCGGGACGATCATGATGTCTTCGAACAGCAGCATGGATAACGCTGCACGTCCGACCGGGCTGGTGCTGCCCGAAATCGGCAGGACGATGGCTGTCGAGGAAAAGGCGAGGGCAAAGCCCAGCGCCAATGCGCCGGTCCAGTACTGACCCATCATGGCAAGCACTGCGGCCAGGCACAGGCCGCCGATCATCAGTTCCATGGCGCCCAGTCCGAACACCAGCCTGCGTAGCTGCCACAGGCGGTTGAACGACAATTCGAGGCCGATTGCGAAGAGGAGCAGGATGATCCCGAATTCCGCAAACGGTTCGAGCGCCTCGGGATCGGATATGGTTATATGTTCCAGCAGCGGTCTCTCGTAGACCAGCTGCCCGAGGCCATAGGGGCCCACGAGGATGCCGATCAGGATGAACCCGATGACCGGTGTGATACGGAACCGCGTAAAGACCGGGATGACCAGACCCGCCGCACCAAGAATGACGAGCGCGTCGGAAATTGCGGGGGATGCGAGGTCGCCAGATGCCATGGGAATTCCTTATGGTCTTCGAGACACCTTGTCATCCGGCTTTGGACGCTGAATGCACGGATGGATTCAATGGTTCAGGAATCGCTAACCCAGGATAGATAAACGGGTGAGGAAAGGTCGCGCTTTGAAAAACCAGTCCATCCGTTCGAACCTGCTTCGCGCTTGCGCCGCTTTGAGCCTGGTGCCGCTTGTCTATGCCTGCGGAGGTGGGGGGAGTAGCGATCGCCCGATATCGACGCCGCGACCGGCCCCTTCGCCCACGCCGAGCCCGTCGCCGACCCCCAGCCCATCGCCGACCCCGAGCCCGACGCCGACACCTTCCAGCTTTCAAACGAGCGAATTCAGGGAATCCGACGGCCCTGAATTCCACGGTGCCATCACCGCGTGGGAAAACGGCGCGACGGGTTCCGGTTCGATCATCGCGGTTATCGATTCCGGTATCGATCTCGACAGTCCCGAGTTCGCCAATCGCATCCATCCCCAGTCGCAGGATGTTGCGGGCAACCGTTCGGTCGAGGGCGAGGACGACCACGGCACGAACGTCAGCCTCGTCGCGGCGGCCGCGCGTAACGACAGCGGTATACTCGGCATGGCTTTCGACGCAGAGATCCTGGCCCTTCGGGCTGATGCTCCGGGCAGTTGCGCCACCGATACGCCCGACGATCCGTCGCTGGGATGCAGTTTCTTCGACCGGGACATCGCCCGTGGCATCGACGTGGCGGTCGATGCGGGGGCGACCGTCGTCAATCTGAGCCTCGGAGGACAGTCACCGGGAAGGGCCGTGCTCGATGCGGTCAGACGCGCATCGGCGGCGGGCGTGGTAATTGTCGTATCCTCGGGCAATTACGGCGACGGCAGCGATCCCGATTTCGACCAGTTCCAGCCGACCCCCTTCGCGAGCGACATCAGGGCCGCAGGCGGCGACAATGTGATTATCGTGGGTTCGGTCGACGCGAACGGCCAGTTCTCCGACTTCGCCAATCCGGCAGGTGACGATTCGCAATTCTATCTCGCCGCCCGCGGCGAACGCATCTGCTGCGTCTACGAGAATGGCGAGATTTACGTCGAAGAGACCCCGCAGGGGCAGTTCGTGATCCTGTTCTCCGGCACCAGCTTTGCCGCTCCCCAGGTTGCGGGCGCTGTGGCCCTTATTCGGCAGGCTTTTCCGAACCTCACTGGCGCGGAAATCGTCTCGCTACTCCTCGAAAGCGCAAGGGATGGCGGTGCAGCCGGAACGGATGCGATTTTCGGCCGCGGTATTCTCGACGTCGCCCAAGCCTTCCGACCCGCCGGAGCGATGTCGATCCCCGGCACGTCCGCTCCCTTGGCGGGCAGCCAGCCGACCGCAATCGGGTCCCCGGCAATGGGCGATGCGCTTACTTCGCAAGGCACTTTGGCCGTTGTCGCCACGGACAAGTACGACCGCGCTTTCGCGGTCGATCTCGGTGTCGGGATGAAGGACGCAAGGCCCGACAACGACAAGCTCAGAGCAGCGCTCGCACCCGGTTCGCGGCGCCATTCGGCCCAGCAAGGGCCGCTGTCCATGGCCTTCAGTGTGACCGACAGGTTCGCGGCGCGTGGCGGCGTTGAAGAACCGCAGGAACTGCTTCTCTCCAACAGGGAGACCGACACCGCGAGACTGCTGGCCGGCAGGGTGATCGCGCGTCTTTCCCCAAAGCTCGACTTCGCATTCTCCGTGAACGAAGGGGCTCACGGCCTTTCTGCGCAATTGGCAGGGGCGGCCGAGCCGGCATTTCTGATTGCCGGATCCGGCGCCAGCGCCTCGCCCTTCCAGAGCAGGGACCAACGCGCCTTTGCCGCGGGATACGACCTTGCCCCCGGCGTCCGTGCTGTGGCGACTTTCGAGCGGGGACGCGTCGGCTTTGTAGGCGACACATTCCTCCTCGATCGTCAGCCGCAACTCTTCGACCGCCTCGGCTTCACCCGGTCCGGTATCGAATTCTCCGCCCAGGGGCTGCCGATCGACAGTTCGATATCTTTCGACTGGATGCGGGAAGACAGGACGCTGCTCGGCGGCTGGTTCGGGGGCGCCCTCGGCGGCTCCGGTTCGCAGAGCCTGAGCATGACCGCCTGGTTTGCTCGATCTTTTGCCAATCACTGGAGGCTGGCAGGCGCATGGCAAAGCGGCTGGTCGTTTGCCGACGAAGCAGGCCTCGTCGCGAATTCCAACGGATTGACGACATCGGGATGGTCAGTCGACCTCCAGAGGCAAGGTGTCCTTGGCCGCGCGGACAGCGTGGCGTTCCGCCTCTCCCAGCCGCTGCGCGTAGAGCGGGGCGGCCTCAATCTCCGGGTCCCGACGAGCTACGACTATCTGACGGAAACTGCGAGTTTTTCGAACCGGCGCCTGTCGCTCACGCCGACCGGACGGGAAATGGTCGGAGAATTGAGGTGGGCTGGACCGGTATCCTTCGGATGGGGCGGCGCATCACTGTTCTACCGACACGAGCCGGATCATATCGCCGATAGCCCGGCCGAGGTCGGGGCGGCGGCGAGTTTCAACGCCCGCTTCTAAGTCTCAGCCGCCTCCGGGACCGGTCGGACCAAGCGGTTCGCGGCGCGGTCGCGGCTTGCCGGGGTGCTTCCCATCCTCGTCCCACTCGATGCGGTAGAGATCGAAACGCCGGTCGGCGAGATTGCGCACGGTACCTTCGGCGCGGGCCCATTGCAGGTCGGCCAGGTTCACATCGCTGATGGTGAGCGTTTCGACATTCTCTGTGGATTCGGCGGCGATACCGTCGCGCGCGAAGGGAAAGTCGCAGGGCGTCAGGATGCAGCTTTGGGCATACTGGATGTCCATATTGCCGACGTTCGGCAAGTTCCCGACATTGCCCGAGAGGACGACGAAGCACTGGTTTTCGATCGCCCGCGCCTGTCCGCAATAGCGCACGCGCAGGTATCCCTGGCGGCTGTCGGTGCAGAAAGGCACGAAGATGATGCGTGCGCCTTCATCGGCGAGGCGGCGGCTGAGTTCGGGGAATTCGCTGTCGTAGCAGATCTGCACGCCGATCGGGCCGCAGTCGGTCTGGATCACCTCGACCTTGTCGCCGCCCTTGATGTTCCACCAATACCGCTCGTTGGGCGTGGGGTGGATCTTCTCCTGCGCATGGACCGAGCCGTCGCGCAGGCAGACATAGGCGACATTGTGAATGTCCCCGTCGTCCATCCGCGTGGGATGGCTGCCGGCGATGATGTTGATGTTGTAGCGCATCGCCATTTCGGAAATATCATCGCGCAGGCGAGGGGTGTATTCGGATAGGCGCTCGATTGCCTCGACGGGCGAGAGTTCCTTCTCTTCGAAACTCAGCAGCATTAGCGTGAAGAGTTCCGGAAATACGATGAAGTCTGCCTCGTAATCGCTTGCAACGTCTACGAAATATGTGACGTGGCGCATGAACTCGTCATAGTCCGCTACCTGACGCGCCTGCAGCTGGCAGGTGGCGACGCGCACGGCTTCCACCCCGCGAGGGATGCGCTTTTTGACCGGCTGATCGCGCTCAACGTAGGGATTGCGCCAGACCATCATCACGGCGTTCGCCATGCTGGCCTTGTCTTCTGGCAAATAGCCCTCGATGATCCGTTCCGGCTCGAAGCCGTTGGCGAGCTGGAAGCGCAGCACTGGGTCGTGCAGCTTTCCTTCGACGACTTTCTCGAGGTAATCCTTTGGCCCTTCGACCTTGCGGCGCAGGCGGCGGTAGTTCGGCATGCGGCCAGCAAAGACGATACCGGTCAGGTCGTTCTCTTCGGCGAGAGCGCGGCGTTCTTCGTAGAGGCGGCGTCCGATGCGCACACCGCGGACCTTGGGGTCCACGCACATCTCGTAACCGTAGAGCCAGTCGCCGGTCGGATCGTGGCGGCTGCCGTAACCGTTACCCGTAATCTCGTCCCAGTCATGGTCCTGGAAGGCGAGGGCCTCTGCAACCTGCATGGTGGCGCAATAGCCCACCACCTCGTCATCGAGCAGGGCGACGAAGCAGCCTTCCTTGAAGTTGTTGATCTGGCCGCGGATTTCGCCGTGCGTATAGGCGGGCATGTCCTCGTAGACCCGGCGCACGAGGTTCGCGATGCCGGGAATATCCTTGATCATCGCATTGCGGACGTCGAGCCGCTTCTGCCCGAATCTTTCGCTGCCCTTGCGGCGAGTGGTGCGCTTTTTTGCCGGCTGCTTGGCCATTCCTACCCCGTCTATTTCAATCGACCCCAAACGAAAACGGGGCCGGCATGACGCCGACCCCGATGATCTGGCTTATCCGGGTAACGACCCGGATGCGCTGAAGTTTCAGCCCCAGTTCGCCATTTCTGCTTCGAGGCCTTCGACGATGGCTTCGAAGAACTGTTCGGTCGTCATCCAGCTCTGTTCCGGGCCGATGAGCAGCGCGAGGTCCTTGGTCATCTTGCCGCTCTCGACGGTCTTGATGCAGACCTGTTCGAGCGTTTCGGCGAACTTCACGACGTCGGGCGTGTTGTCGAACTTGCCGCGATACATGAGGCCGCGCGTCCAGGCGAAGATGCTGGCGATCGGATTGGTCGAAGTCGCCTTGCCCTGCTGGTGCTGGCGATAGTGGCGGGTGACGGTGCCGTGGGCTGCTTCCGCTTCGACGGTCTTGCCGTCGGGCGTCATCAGGACCGAGGTCATCAGGCCGAGCGAGCCGAAGCCCTGTGCAACGATGTCCGACTGCACGTCGCCGTCGTAGTTCTTGCAGGCCCAGACGAACTTGCCGTTCCACTTGAGGGCGGCAGCGACCATGTCGTCGATCAGGCGGTGTTCGTAAGTGAGGCCGTGCTTTTCGAAGTCGGCCTTGTATTCCGCGTCGAACACTTCCTGGAACAGGTCCTTGAAGCGGCCATCGTACTTCTTGAGGATGGTGTTCTTGGTCGACAGGTACACCGGCCACTTGCGGTCGAGGCCGTAAGCGAAGCTGGCGCGCGCGAAGTCGCGGATGCTGTCGTCGAGGTTGTACATCGCCATGGCGACGCCGGGGCTCTGGAATTCGAACACGTCGAGATCGATGTTCTCGCCATTCTCGCCTTCGAAGACGAGGCGCAGCTTGCCGGCGCCCGGGATCAGCGTGTCGGTGGCGCGATACTGGTCACCGAATGCGTGACGGCCGACCACAATGGGGTCGGTCCAGCCGGGGACGAGGCGCGGAACATTGTCGATGACGATCGGCTCGCGGAAGACCACGCCGCCGAGGATGTTGCGGATCGTGCCGTTGGGCGAGCGCCACATCTTCTTGAGATCGAATTCCTCGACGCGTGCTTCGTCGGGGGTGATGGTAGCGCACTTGACGCCGACACCGTGTTCCTTGATCGCATTGGCAGCGTCGACGGTGATCTGGTCGTCGGTCTCGTCGCGCTTCTCGATCGAGAGGTCGTAATATTTCAGGTCGACGTCGAGATAGGGAAGGATCAGCCGTTCGCGGATCCACTTCCAGATGATCTTCGTCATTTCGTCGCCGTCGAGTTCGACGACCGGGTTGGCTACCTTGATCTTGGCCATGGGTTTCCTGTCAGTTCGAATAGAGTTGCGCGCGCTTTAGCAGAGGAACGGGCAAGGGCAAGGTGGTCGCCCGTTTTGCCGCGTCAGAACGCGTTGCGATGGATCATCACGAATGCTGTCCGCGCAAGGATTTGCAGGTCCAGGAGCGGATTCCAGTTCGACACATATTCCAGGTCGCTGAAGAGCCGGTTGAGGAGATCCTCTTCCTTTTCGGTCGCGCCCCTGTAGCCGCGGACTTGCGCGAGGCCGGTCATCCCGGGCTTGAGAGCGTGGCGAAGCCAGTAGCTGCGATCGATTTCCCAGAAGAGCTTCTCGCCGGCGGTCGATCCAGTGGCGTGCGGGCGCGGGCCGACAAGGCTCATCGACCCGCCGAGGACGTTGAGGAGCTGCGGCAATTCGTCGATGCTCGTCTTGCGCAGGATCGCACCTACGCGGGTAATACGGTTATCTTGGCGCGAGGCGGACACGGTGCCGTCGAGATCGGATTCCTCGATCTTCATCGTGCGGAACTTGATGATCGGGAAGAACCTGTTCCCCCTGCCGACACGATCCTGCTTGAACAGGAGCGGGCCGCCATCGTCGAGCTTGATAGCAATGGCGACGACAAGGAAAAGCGGGCTGAGCAGGATGAGGGCAATGCCTGCAATCACCAGATCCATCGCGCGTTTGACCGCTCTTTGGGGGAGAGTGAGGGGGCCCTTAGAAACCTCCAGCGAGATGAAGGCCTCTTCGATGCGGATCCGGGATACGCCGAGCTCCTGGAGGCCGTGCGAGACGACCTCTCCGTTTACGCCGGCAGCGCGCAGGACAGGCGCCCAAAGCTGACGGTGATGCACCGGGCAACTCACGATCACACGGTCCGTATTGCGAAGCAGCGCGCCGATATGATCGAGGGTGAGCGGGCCGGGATTTTCGAGATCGATGTTCATTTCGGCGGCGCTGATCCAGCGGGCACCTTCAAGCGCGATAGGGGGCCCGCCATCATCGATGATGAGAATGCTTTCCAGGTCCTTGCGCCCGGACGAACGCAGCCAGCGGGCAAACAGCACCCTGACGAGTGCCAGCGGCGGGAATACGAGCAGCATCCCGAGACCGAAGCTGACACGCGAGAAATCTTCGGCCGATTTGGTGAAGAAGATTGCTGCGGTAAGGAGCAGCGCAGAGATGATCTGCGTAGTCGCGAGCTTCGAAATTGCCTGCCAGTCCTGCGTCATAGAGCGGGTCGAATAAAGTCCCGAATACTGGCCGATAACGATGAAAAGGCATGAAAACGCCAAGGCGTTCGCAGTCGTCGTCTCGGACTGGAATTCACCGAAATACAACTGGCCGGTGAGCGCGAACATCGCGAAAATCAGGCCGATGTCGGCCAATATCAGGCATAAACGATAAAACAGCCGCCGCCGCTCCATCGAGTGGGCGAAGGGGGTGCGCCTTTCCGTGATATCGTGACTAAATTTATTCATTCTTTGTATATCTAGTTTCGTTTCAACCGCTTGGCTATCTTGTGATAGGGGTTAAACGACGATCTCGTGTCTGATCCCGTGCAGAAATTGCCGCGGGGCGCGATTCCGAAGGTGATTGATCAGCCCAATAGGGAAAGTCGCGCCGAAAGCCCATAGCTTGCGCGACGAGTTGATTGACGCATTCGATTTCCCGATCCCGCTTCCCTTGGGCAAGGGGTCGAAAAATACGATTTCACCCGATGATTTCATTGAAATCGTGTCACGAGCCTTTCGGTTTTCCGGTTTTTTTCTTATGCAGTTTGTATACAAGGCTCGGCAATCCGACGCTCCTTCTTTCCCCCCGCTTCAAGGTATGGCTCGAAAGGCCAAATGGCTGACTTAGTTTGGAAATTGCGGCGACTGGCATTGATGTCGCCCGCGGAAATCGCGCACCGGGTACATGAAAATGTGCAGGACCGGCTGGATTCGCGTTTTCGCCTCGATCCCGCAGTGCCGCAGCCTTCGCTGTCGCAATCGGGCCAATCATTGCTGGCAACGCTCGACGAACGGATCAAAGCCTCGATCTATCTGGAAGCGGCAGACGCACTCCTGAGCGGCAAAATGCGCGTTTTCGCGAAAGACGACGCACCTTTCCCGCCGATCTGGAACCGCGACCCGAAGACCGGCCGCGATGCCCCTACCAGCTTCGGGCGCGGCATCAACTATCGCCACGAAACGGTGGTTGGCGACATCAAGTATCTGTGGGAACCCAACCGGCACCAGGAGATGGTCACGCTCGCCCAGGCATGGCGGCTGTCGAATGACGAGAAATACCTGGAAGCCGTGGGTGCGCTGATCAGCAGCTGGCTGGATGAATGCCCGTTTCCTTATGGCGTCAATTGGACCAGCTCGCTTGAGCTTGCACTCAGGCTAGTGAACTGGTCGATGACCTGGGATCTCATCGGCGGGTTGTCCTCGGCGCTGTTCGCATCCGAAAAGGGGCAGGAACTGCGATCACGATGGCTTGAGACCATCTACCTCCACCAGGACTTCATTGCCCGGCATCTGTCGTACCACTCCTCGGCCAACAACCACATCCTGGGCGAGTATCTGGGGCTGTATGTGGCGGCTACGCGCTGGCCGTACTGGGAGAAATCCGCCGGCTGGAAGAAGATAGGCCGAGAAGGTTTCGAGCGAGAAGCCCTGCTGCAGACTTGCGAAGATGGCGTGAACCGTGAGCAGGCGGTCTATTACCAGCACGAAGTCATGGACATGATGCTGGTTGCCGGACTGCTGGCAAGGGCGGAGGGGAACGACTTCTCGCCGGCTTACTGGCGCCTTTTCGAGGAAATGTGCGAGTTCCTCGCAGCTGTCATGGACAAGGGCGGCAATGTCCCGATGATCGGAGATGCCGACGACGCACGCATCGCCCGGCTCGATCCCGATCACCATGCCGATCCCTACGCCCCGCTGCTTGCTGCCGGGGCGATCATCTTCGATCGCGGTGATTTCGCGTCGAAGGCACAGCAGCTCGACCCGAAAACCTTCTGGTTGATGCCCGGAGCGCAATTGCCTGCAACCGAACCGATGTCTCCGAAGACTTCCTTCAAGCAAGGTGGGTATTACGTCCTTGGGGACCGGCTCGAAGAGGCAGACGAGATCCGCATGGTCTGCGATTGCGGCCCGCTGGGGTATCTCTCCATTGCGGCACACGGCCACGCAGACGCGCTTGCCTTCACCCTTTCCGAAGGCGGGATCGAATGGATCGTCGATCCGGGCACCTTCGCTTACCATACCGAGAAGAAATGGCGTGATCACTTCCGGTCGACGCTGGCGCACAACACCGTAAGCGTCGACGGAGAAGACCAGTCCGTTATCGGCGGCAACTTCATGTGGATGCGCAAGGCGAATGCCGCTTTGACCGCATTCGACTTCGACGCGGGTGTCTTTTCGGGCAGTCACGACGGTTACACGCGCCTCGCCGATCCCGTTCGCCATCATCGCAAGATCATGCTCGACCGGGCAACACGGACCATCAGCATCGAAGACACCTTCGAATGCGAAGATGAGCACCACCTTGCTGTCAGTTTCCAACTGGCCGAGGCTTGTAAGGCGTCCGTCGAGGACGGCGCGATCATAGCAAGGCAGGGTGGGCGGGCCATCCGTATTTCGTGCGATCACCCCGATCTTCTGCCTTCGCTCCACTTCGGTGAAGAGTCGCCACCAGCGGGCTGGGTCTCGCGGCGTTTCGACGAGAAGGTCCCTGCGTATATGGCGCGTTTCTCCGGCAAAGCCGGTGCGGGCACTGTCCGCACGGAAATAGAACTCGCGAGGCCAGAATGATGTCTGCGTCCAGCAGCACCGCTTCAGCGAAGCCGATAAACGTTCTGATTACGACGCCCTTGGGTGAAGGTGGCAAGGGCGGGATCGATCGCCTGATGGATTCCCTGCGCCCGCGAGTTGACCAGGCCCGAGACGAAGGCGCCATCATCAGGTTCGCGACGACCCGAGGCGCGGGTTCGATTCTTCTTTCGCCGTTCTATCTGGCGGCTTTCGCGTTCAGATTGATTGCCCTGAAAACCGTGGGCAAAGTCGATCTGCTCCATCTCAACGTTTCGAAATCTTCCAGCTTCTGGCGCAAGTTCCTTATCTCCCGTCTGGCACTGGTCTTGCGTGTGCCATACGTAGTCCAGCTCCATTCCGGCAATTTTGCCGAATTCTATCACGAAGGTTCCGCAGTTCGCCGCAGATGTATCGAAAGCCTCTTCCAGGATGCCGGGATGGGCATCGTCCTGGGGAAATACTGGCGGACATTGGTCGGAGAGATCGCACCATCCTTGCCCGTTTCAATACTCTACAATGCGACCGCTGCCATCCCGAAGGTCGATCGGCGCGATGACATCGTAGAAATCCTGTTCCTGGGGCTCCTGGGCAAGGGGAAGGGCGTGCCGGATCTCGTCGATGCAGCCAGTCTCCTTCCCCCCGATCTTCCTTGGCGCCTTACGATTGCGGGCAATGGCGAGATCTCGGAAACGAAAGCGAAAGTGGACCAGCTTTCCCTTTCCGATCGGGTGGCGATACCCGGCTGGGTCGGCCCGGAAGAAGGATCGGCCTTACTCGGCAAGGCCGACATCGTCGTATTGCCGTCCTATGCCGAAAATCTCCCGATGTCGGTCATCGAGGGCATGGGTGCCGAAGCAGCAGTAGTGGCGACGCCTGTAGGCGCTGTGCCCGATATCATGACGGATGGCGAAAACGGCCTGCTGATCCAGCCCGGCGACGTCGACGGCCTCGCAACTGCCTTGCGGCGTCTCGTGGAGGATGAGGAACTGCGCTCTACTTTGGGTAGGAATGCACGCTCGACACACCGTGAGATGCTGGATATTAGGACCTATCTCCCTCGTCTTGTTCACTTATGGAAGGCCGCCTTGCAGGGCGTGCCGGACCGGTGACTGACGTAATTTTTCAATTCAAATGAAGACGGCAGGCCTGCCCTGCCGCAAGGAAAATCAATGAAGCTTAGTGTTTTCGGATTGGGTTATGTCGGTGTGGTCGCCGCAGGATGTCTTGCGGCCGACGGGCACGAGACTATCGGCGTCGATCCGAACCGGGAGAAGGTCGATCTCGTGAATGACGGCAACTCGCCGATCATCGAGAAAGACATCGGCGAGATGGTCGAAGCGGCTGTTCGCGAAGGAACGCTGCGCGCCACGACCGACGCGGGCGAGGCAGTCATGGCGTCCGACATGGCGCTCATTTGCGTAGGCACTCCGAGCCAGCGCAACGGATCGCTCGACCTGACCTACGTGCGCCGCGTGTGCGAGGAAATCGGCCAGGCCATAGCGAAGAAGGACGATTACTTCGTCGTCGTCATTCGCTCCACGATCCTGCCCGGCACCATGAAGGGCTTGATCGTCCCCGTTCTGGAAGAGGCATCGGGGAAGAAAGCCGGCGTCGATTTCGGCGTGTGCAACAATCCCGAATTCCTGCGTGAAGGCACGGCGGTTTACGACTATCGCAACCCGCCCAAGACCGTCATCGGCGAACTGGACGAGCGCAGCGGTGCCATGCTGGCGGAACTGTACGCCGATCTCGACGCGCCGCTCATTCGCACCTCGGTCGAAGTTGCCGAAACGGTCAAATATATCGACAACGTCTGGCACGCGACCAAGGTGGCCTTCGCAAACGAAGTCGGGGCCGTCTGCAAGTCGCTCGATATCGACAGCCACAAGGTGATGGACATCTTCTGCCTCGATACGAAGCTGAACCTGTCGAGCTATTACATGCGACCGGGCTTCGCTTTCGGCGGATCGTGCCTTCCGAAGGATGTCAGGGCGTTCAACTACCGTGCGAACTCCCTCGATCTCGACCTTCCGCTGATCGGTTCGATCATGGGCAGCAACGAACGCCATATCGACCGCGGTTTCGAACTGGTAACGCGCAATGGCAAGAAGAAGGTCGGCGTCCTCGGCTTCAGCTTCAAGGCCGGTACCGACGACTTGCGGGAAAGCCCGATCGTGGAACTGATCGAACGCCTGCTCGGCAAGGGCTACGAGCTCGACCTCTACGACCGCAACGTCAGCATCGCGGCGCTGAAGGGCGGAAATCGCGATTACATCCTCAACCACATCCCGCATATCAGCCGGTTGATGCGCGATAGCGCCGAAGAGGTGATTGGGAATTGCGACACGATCATCATCGGCAATTCCGATCCTGCATTTGCCGACCTTACCTTCCGCGACGACCAGACGATCGTCGACCTGGTCCGGATCGGCGGCGGCGCTTCCGCTGTCGAAGGCTATGAAGGCATCTGCTGGTAACGTGACCCGCCGTGTCCTGATCATCGTCGAGAACCTGCCCGTACCCTTCGACCGAAGGGTATGGCAGGAGGCCACGACCCTGCGCGATGCCGGTTACGAGGTGAGCATCATCTGTCCGGCTACCAAGGACTATCCCAAGAGGCGGGAGACCATCGACGGTATCGAAGTCTATCGCCACCCGCTTCCCCACGAAGCGGAAGGCGCGCTGGGCTATGCGCTGGAGTATGGCAGTGCGCTTTTCTGGGAATTGTACCTGGCGACGAAGATCGCGTTCACGCGCGGCTTCGATGTCATTCACGCCTGCAATCCGCCGGATCTGATCTTCATGGTGGCCGCATTCTTCAAGCCTTTCGGCAAGAAGTTCGTCTTCGACCACCACGACATCAATCCCGAATTGTACGAGGCAAAGTTCGGTCGCCGGGATTTCTTCTACAAGCTCATGTGCTGGGCAGAGCGCATGACATTCCGCATGGCGGACATGTCCATCGCCACCAACAAGAGCTATCGCAAGATCGCTATCGAACGTGGCGGAATGGACCCGAACAAGGTCCACGTAGTGCGGTCCGGACCCAAGCTCGATCGTCTCAAGATCCTGCCGCCGAAAGCGGGCCTCAAGCAGGGTCGCAAATATCTCGTCGGGTATGTCGGCGTGATGGGCAAGCAGGAAGGGATCGACCTCCTGCTCGAGACCGTGAAGCACCTCGTCTACTCGAAGGGGCGCACGGACATCCACTTCGGCCTCGTGGGCGGCGGAACGTCGCTTGAAGAGATGAAGGAAATGGCACGCGAACTCGGCGTCGCCGACTATGTAACCTTCACGGGCAGGGTGAGCGATCAGGACCTTCTCGACATGCTCAACACGGCTGACGTGTGCGTGAACCCCGACGTGGCAAACGCGATGAACGATGCCTCAACCATGAACAAGATCATGGAGTACATGGCGCTCGGCAAGCCGATCGTTCAGTTCGACCTTACCGAGGGGCGGTATTCGGCACAGGACGCCTCTCTCTATGCTCGGCACAATGATCCGGAAGACATGGCTGACAAGATCGTCGAACTGCTCGACGATCCCGCGCGGCGCCAGGAAATGGGCGAGTTCGGCCGCAACCGGGTTATCAACGAGCTCGAATGGCAATATGAAGCACCGAAGCTTCTGGCCGCTTATGAGAGCCTCTGGGCCGCGGAAAGGTAGGACTGTCTCGCCATGCAGATGATCATGCGCCTGCACCGGATTTCAGCTGCCTTCTATCGCTGGCGCCTGCCAATTGTCGGGCGTTTGGTCGAAGGCATCATCCGTGTGGTGTTCGGTGCCGTCATCCCGGGCCGCGCGAAGATTTCTCCCACCGCCTTTTTCGAACATAGCGGGGTCGGCGTCGTCCTGAACGAATTGTCGGTCATCGGCGACGGTTGCCGGATCGGCGTGCATGTCGTCTTGGGCGGAAAGGCTCCCATCAAGGGTGCGCCGCATCTTGAAGAGGGTGTGATCGTCCATTCTGGAGCGAAGCTTATCGGCCCGATCCGCATCGGTCGCGACACGGTCATAGCCGCCAACGCCGTGGTGATCGACGACCTTGCGCCGAAAGTCCTCGCGGCGGGCGTGCCCGCAGTGGTCAAGAAATCGCTTCCCTGAACACTGCGAAAAGGTGCGGCGACGGCACTCGCTGTTACCTGCCGTCGCCGCTAGAGATCATCCCATAACCCGCGCGAGACGTGGTCTTCCGATACGCAGGCTGGCCGCAGCTCCGTCTTTTCCGGCAATGCCGAAGGACAGCACGAAATCGAGGGCAACCGCGCTGCCGACAGTCATCGGCTCGGTACGCAGGACGCCTTTCCAGCCAATGTCCGGATACAGGAATTTGGAGCCATTCAGGGTGCGAACCTGAAAGCCGAGGACTCGCGAATATTCGCCCGACGCGTCGTTAACCTGCAACTGCAATTCGTTCAGGCAGCTTGCTGCGATGTCGGAGACTTCGACCTCGACAATGCCTTCCACAACTTCGCCGATCTCGAAACCCGAATAGATCTGGCGGTAGAAACGAGCCCTGGCTTCGCCATCTTGCGACGTCGTCGAAAAATCCAGGCGATAACGCTGGCGGGATTCGCCGTTCTCCAGCGTTTCCCCTTCGAAGCTTCCCGAGACGGTGCCGCCGGGGGACAGCTGCTGCAACACCCATCCTGAAGGGGCAACACCTTGGGCGCCGCCAGTGACGCTGCCGCCTCCATTTCCGAGAGAGAGTGCAGAACCGATCTTCGATCCGGTGGGATTGCTGGCTGCATCGAATGCATCGTTATCGCCGTCGTGGAGATTGGGTTGGCCTCCCAGGCGCGTGGCCAGGGCAGATGCAATCGCTCGGCCCGTCCAGAATGCGCCCCTGACAGCAGGGTGCAGGCCATCATAGGTGACTGCAGCAGGTATGATCGAACCGCTCGGTACGCCGCCCAGCGGAAGCCCGTCGCCCGTGCCATGTGCGATGAGCATGTCGGTCGCATCGGCGACGACCAAGCCTCCCGAACTGAGAGAATGCGACCGGATCAGGCGGCGCAGCTGGCTCAATTGCCGTTGTTCGGCGACCGACAGCGCTGTTCCTGCGAGAATTCCAGCAGGCAGCGGCGGGACGGCAACCGGAAGAATCCCCGATGCCAGCAAGGTCTCGTAGATCCGCTCGAGATTGCCCATCGACTGTTCTGCGGTCAGCGATCGCAGGTCGTTGACGCCTCCCATCACGACACAGGCATCCGGCCTTGCCGCGATGACATCGCCCACCCGGGCTAGCATCTGGTCGGTCCGGTTGCCGCCGATGCCGAAGTTCAGGGCGCTCGGAAAGCGCGCTGCCCCACCGGAAAGGATTTCGGCCCAGGTCTGGTAGCCATATGGGCGTTTCCACTGGGGAACGCCGTCGTTGAACTGGTAGGTTATGCTGTCGCCGAGGGATGCGATCATCGAGACTGGTCGGGCAATCCGGCTCCGCTTGAGAGCCGAGCTCGACAATGCTGCGGATTGCAGCGAGAGGGCCGCGCTCATTGTGCGAACCGATAGGTTAGCGTTCCGGCAGACAGCGTCGCGACGAGATAGAGCGAGACGTTTGCTTCGGTCTCGACCCAGACGACTTCGTTGAGGCTTCGCCACCAGCACAATTCCTCTCCGCCGAGAGTTGCCGGGGCCGTGGTTGCGCCTCCGTCGACCGAGCGATGAAGCCGCACTTCTCCTTGCCAGTCGCCGCCCAGCGTCAGGACGATTTCCCGCCCGATTTCGGGATTGAAAGGGCCGACGGTACCTGAAGTGGCGGTTTCGCCCGACAAGGGCAGGCTGCCGGATGCGCGATGCACCGTTTGTACCGGCATCGGTGTGGCAGCAGTAATCGGCTGCGGTTCTCCGTCGATTTCGCCGAGGGTAATGGCGACCGCGGGTACGAAGCCGCCGGGAACGTCAATTGGGGTCTTGGACATGGGCACTCCTGTTTTCGAGGAGAAGTCCAGTAGTTCTCTACATGTTCTGTAGGAAAGTGGATTCCTGTATCACGTCGCGACTAGCGGTTCGGCAGGCTCTTCCACGCGTGCTTGGCAACGGATTTCAGGTACTGGCCCCAGGTGCGCGGTCGAACCCATGACGCGCTCCAATGATGGATGGCATAGGTCTGGTCGGTGATGTCCGAAAACAGCAACTGCTTGACCGGCTGATCGGGATCGTACGGGTTATAGGGATAGAAATACTCGGGCGGAAAAATCGTCAGCTCGTAATCGCCCGCGTCGTAGACTTCCTGCATGATGTTGGGGATCGGCGTAAATGCCGGCTTACCGTTGGCCGCGTCCCGATCCATCCAGGCGAGGCAGTCTTTCAGAAACGCTGACTGTGGCCGAGCGGCGATCACTCCGGCGCTCATGCGGCCCGGTTTCTCATCTGCCACGAAGTCGGAATTTCCCATCAGGGGGTCGAAGCTTTTTACGACTTCCATGTCCGTGTCGAAATAGATCCCGCCGTGTTCGACGAGCACGAGAAAACGGGCATAGTCTGCCACGAAAGCCCACATGCCTTTCTCATACGCGAGACGCATATAGGCATGGTCTGCGATCGGAATATTGCTCTCGTCCCAACGCACGATTTCCAGCGAGCTGCAGTGCTCTCGCCAGCTCGATAGACAAGCCTCGGCAAGCGGGGTCAGGGGCTTACCACCAAACCAGCAATAGTGGATCTTGCGGGGAAGGGGGTCGGTCAAGTGCGCCTCGGTCTCAGGTCGGGTTGGGGCAGAGCAATAGCTGGACCGGTCACGAGACGATCCTGTCTCGTTACATGGTCGCGATGCACCTGCGCTTGCCGTTTCAGGCCGCAAATCATTCCAAAGGTCAGCGCAACGAGAAACTGGATCGTGGGACCATCGACCAGCGAACGATTATAAATCAGCAATGGAAGGAAGATGAATGCGATACTGGCGAGAAGATCGGCGCGAGCACGGATTATCTTGGATGTGGATCTTCGCGCAATCTTCATGGATTCGATGATGGCGGCCGAAAGCATTGCCACATAAATTAATAGGCCGATGATCCCTGTATCCCACAGCAATTGGGCGATGGTGGTCGAGTTTACCGCCAATGGGGCATACTTTTGGGCGATTTCTCCGTTGGCGAGGGTCGCGGACAGTCGGCTTGCACCAAGGCCATATCCGACAAGGCGTGAGGCCGAAGTGCCGCCATCTTCATACCAGATTGCAACTGAAGCGCCCCGGGAAACCTCTCCGGTTTTAATGTCGGCAAAGCGGCTGTCGAAGAAATACTCGAACGAGCGCTCGATGCGCGCGTTGCGGCCGACAGAGTCATCGCCCAGTGCGGTGTCGTAAAACCCGATGGCTCCATAGATGCCGACCCCTACGAGCAACATGAGCAGGGCGCTTTGGCCAGGTGCGCGAAAAATGAGGCGACGCAGCAGGACGGCCATTGCGAGCGGGAGGATGATGAAGAAGCCCTTCAGTTCCGCCGGAAGTACGATGAGAAAGGCGAGGCCGATCGCGACACCTGCGAGCCAGAGTGAAAGTCGTCCCTGCTGCCACCAGGAAACTGCCACCAGAACGCCCACTGCCAGAAACACCAGAAGCGTGCCGCTGTTACCGCTCGTCTCGGGGTCGCCCCCATAAGTGCCTACGATGGCGTCCCAGTTGTCGGTGCTGAGTGCCTGCTGGATGACGAACGGCACTTGCAGTAGTAGCAGCAGCACAAGGAAGCGTTCGATATTCAGGAAATTCTTCTCGCTGGAGGCCAGATAAGCGCAGGGCACCACCAGCAGCCACATCATGTAATAATTCTTGATCGCCAGAATTGCCTGAGCTTGCGGGATCACATTCAATACGGATGTGAACGTGGCCCAGGCCAGGAAGAATAACATCAGCTTGAAGTGAAGGCCGTCGGTGCTGACCCGCAGGGACTTGTTCAGGCGGGCTGCCAGGAAGAAATGCACGCCCACGACGGCGGCGAATGCCGGCGCAAGCCAGTAGACGCGCTCCTCACCAAGATAGAAGTGCCCAAGGCCCATAATGACGGTGGTGTACGCGAAGGCGAGCACGAAAAGCTGGCGCGTCGGCATGACCAAGAAGACTACGCCGCCGATCAGCGCCGTCGTTGCGAGCAGCAGAAGGATTGAAGCAGTCATGTGAAGATCTTCCGGTACACTTTCCGGCACTGGTCGGCCAGAAGTGCATATTCCCTTTGCGAAGCCAGCCAGTCAAACGACCTGCGTTGTTCCGGTTCCGAAGGCCGCCCTTGGCTGAGCGCTTCCTCGATGCCTTCCTCATAACCCTCTATCGAAAATTCGACGGGTTTGGCCAGCGGCGAGTGCGCTGCGATGAAATCGTGGTCTGGCATATGATTGATTACGGCCCGACTCCCGCAAGCGATATATTCGACGAGCTTGGTTGGAGTGGCTGTGTCTAGAAGTGGGCCATTAGGGAATGACGAGAGGCACACGTCGGCCCTGCGAACGACTTCCGCAAGCTTGAGAGGCTCGAAGCGTCCAAGAAAATGGCAGCGATGATCCACGCCGTGAAGCTCGAAAACCTTGAGAACATCGCTTTTTTCGGAGTCCGATGCGTTGCCCGCGATGGCGACGTGCAAATCTTCCCGCCGCTTCATCAATCGGGCGGCGGCTTCAAAAGGAACGTCCAGTTTTCGCTCTCTGTCGAGCGTTCCGACGTAAAGGATCAGCTTGCTGTTCGGCGGTAGAACGCTGATCGACGCTTGGCTCTGATCGGGGTTGTAGGTGGATGGATCGAAGCCCATCGGCACGGCCAGCATCCGGTCCGGATTGATGCCGAGCTCAGCCACGCGCTCTGCCATCAGGTCGCTCTGTACGAATACAAACCGCGCGCGACGCAGAGTGTAGTGCTTCAAGAGGAAGCGACCGAGATGACCGAGCGCAAGACGTGCGAGACGGCCAAAGGAGTAGCGAGGATATCGTTTCGCCAGTTCGAGATATCCGAGCTCCATCTGGAAGGACATCCAGTAGATGAAGGGCACTTTCGCCAATCTTGCGATCAAAGCATACCAAGCTGAAAACACGATCAGATCGCGGCATTGCACTCCATCGTAGCGCCCTGCCAGAATTTCCTTGGTCGCCCTGAAAAACATGGCGAAAAAGGCCGGCCAGCTCGTCGAAACTCGTACCGTACCGACGTCGTCTTCATGAACTCCGCCATGCTCGCCTGAACCACGAACACACCAGGTCACGTCGAGATCGCTTGAAAGATGTTTCCCGAACAGCACAGCCACATCGGCCCGGTGCAGGGGATATCGATCACGTGCGAAACAGATCAGGCGTGGTCGCTTAGTCGCCATCAGTGCCGAAGCCTTTTCTCGACCATGTTGGCGACAGGAATCAGGGACGCGAAAAAACTCATGTCGATGCCAAGCTTGCGCTTTGCCTGGAACCAGATTTGGGCCGATTGAAAAGCGAGCGCGGAGGAAGTTGCAGCTGCCGCACCGATCCCGCCGAAGATCGGGATGAGGGTGAGATTCAAAGCAAGATTGACCAGAACAGACAGTGTGGTCAGGCGACTGACCACTTTCTCGTGGCCTGTCATCACCAGCGCGTTGGTTGCACTTCCGATCATCAGGAGAGAGACCTGGCCGACAGAGAGGATTGCGAGAATCCAGTACGCTTCCGCGAATTCAGGGCCGAAAACGAAATCAAGAATTTGCGAACCAAACAGGCCATAGGCTGCAGCCAGCGGCAACCCGACTGCCGCCGCGACAACGCAGCCGAGAGCCGCCCTGGTCCTGAAAGCCGTCATGTCCTGTTCGACCCAGGCTGCGGCCAATCGCTCGTTGAAAATGCCCCGCATCGCGAGCGCACCGATGGCAATGAAACCTGCGACAAGGAAGGCCACCCGGTAAAGCCCCACTTGCGTGGGCGGGGCGATGGCACCGAGGATCAGGATGTCCATCTGGGCCAGAACAGTCCATTGCCCGCTGATGAGCAGAAATGCCCTCGAAGTCTTGCGCCAATCACTCGTGTCTTCAGGAACTGATGCATCGGCGGCGACCGTTTCCGCGTGAATGCGCAGGATCTGGGCAATCACGACGAGCGAAGCAAGTACATGGGCCAGCAATTGCGCTAGCATGGCACTGAAAGGGTCGAGACCGCTGGTCCAGGCCCATATCGAAATGACCACGGCGATGAATGCCAGCGGACGCAGGTAATAGCCCGCGAACAGGCCCGCGGACGTATGGCCCGTGCCCAGAAGTGCGGACTCTCCAAGATTGATGATCGCTGCGAACGGTATGAGCGCAACAGCAATCAGAAATACCGGCCAGTCCAGTGAACTCCATGTCCCTTGCGTGAAATAGACCAGCGCAAGAAGCAGTGCGATTGAAACGAAGGTCGCGACAGCCGTGGTTTTGAGGGCCCAGATCCACAGGGATTTAAGCAAGGCAGGGTCACTTTGAGAGGTCGCTCTGGCTCCCTCTTTCATCAGCAGGGTGCTCGTGCCGAATTGGGCGGGAATGACCATCAGGGCGCTGATGGCCAGAGCCCATGAATAAATGCCGAGGTCCGCTGCACCTAGCGATCGGGCCAGGATCAGACCTGTGCCGACCTGCAGGATCACCCTTACGGCATTAGCGAAAAGGCTCGAAAATACTCGCCGAGCGAGGGGCAAGCTCGCCAATCGGTGCAACCATACGATCATGACTGACTTACCTGGCCTCGTCGGCCGGCTTCAGCACGAAATTGTCCAGCCAGAATTCGGTCTGCTGGCCGCTTGATATCGAGGAGATCGAAAGAATTTGGCCGATGCAATCTTCACCCGGTGGAGAAACGTCCAACTCACGCTTTGTCGAACTGGCGCTGGCGCTCACTTCGGCGACCATCTTGGCAGTGAGCCTGCGGCCATTCGTCGCGCATTCGATCGCCACGGAATAATCCGCTCCGGGCGTCGTTGCGAACTCTTCCCATTGCAAGATGTAACCGGCGTTATCGAGGACGATTGCGCGCCGCGCCGCAAGCTTTTCGCCCGGAGAATTGTCCGTGACATGCAACGCTGTGCCGTCCAGCTGGGCCGGTGCGGTTTCGATGGCCGCCTGGATGTCGCCATTCTGTTCGAGGTTCCAGCGGAGCAGGGTCGTCGCTTCGGTGTTGCTCCCGCGTTCCTCGAATCCGCCGGCGTCAGGGCCAAGGTTCGTGGCAGATTCCTCGCCGCAACCGAGGCTTTGCCAGAGATTGGCCGAGCTGGAAATATTGCCGCTTTCGATCAACTTCTGGCTGGCCCAGCCAATGGAGCGGCAATTAAGCCGCATACCGCGTGCCCGCCCTTCGGCAAGCATACCTACACGCCTTTCCAGAGCACGGCCGGTCATTCCTCCTGCATCGATGATGTAATCGCTCAGCCAAGGCGGCGATGACGCCAGGCGAGAGGGAAAGGCGGTAAAGTCCACATCAAAGGTCTCGGCTTGTCGCACGAGGTCCGACATTCGATCGTAGGGCGTACCGAGCCTGAGGATGGCATCGATCCGCTGCGCCAGAACAAGCGCATCGCGGGTCTGGATGGCCTGCTCGAGTATGTAGCCCTGGGTTGCAAGGTCGCGCCAGCCAAGGGCACCGGCCGCGCGAAAGCTTTGCTGCGCTCCTTCGGCCTCGCCATTGTCGAAATGGATTGCCCCGAGAATCGACAGGGGCCCCTGATCCATCGGGCTTCGTGCAATTGCGCGCCGTGCCGTGGACTTCGCCTGCTCGATGTCGCCATTTTCGGCTTGGCTTACCGCTGCGACCTGCAGCCGCTTGGAACCGATCGCATATTCTTCCGGGAGAACCGAAATGCCGAATGCAGCCGCGCGTTCGTCGAAGCTCGCGACGGCGGCGCAGCTTGCTAGCACCAAGAAACCTATCAGGATGGCGCGCTTTATCATCACAGGCCGAGCTTTTGCCTCAGGCCACCCTTGCTCGACGGGGCTTCCGTTTCATAGTTGTAGTAATCCTGCTGGTAATAATACCCATAGCTTGATCCCAGGCGCCGGGAATCGATCTTCGTCAGGATACCGCCAATCAAATTCACATTGGCTTGGCGCAGGCGGCGCAGGGCCGACTTTGTACGACCACGCGAGCCGCGGTTGGATTCGACTACGAACAATACGCCGTCGGCGATCTGGCCGAGGATGAGCGCATCTGCGAGACCGAGGACCGGCGGCCCGTCGATCAGTACGAGGTCGAATTCCTCGCGCAGGGAATCAATCACTTCTCGGATACGCGTACCGCCGAGCAAGTCGGTCGGATTGGGCGGAGTGGGGCCGGCCGGGAGCAGCGAGACGTTCTCGTGCGCCGTCTTTACCACGAATTCATGCGGGGGCCGTTCGGAGACGAGGAGGTCGGTAAGGCCCTGGTCGTTGTCGACATCGAGCAGCTTGTGGATCGATGGACGACGGATATCGGCGCCAACGATAACCACCGACTTGCCTAGGCGGCCGAAAGCCTTTGCCAGCGCATAGCTGCAGGTCGTCTTGCCTTCTCCGGCTTCGGAACTGGTGACCGAAAGACAATCCGGAAGGCCATGGCTCGTGGAGTACAGCAGCGCCGTCCGGATTGAACTGAAAGCTTCCGCTACGTGGGACTTGGCGTCTTCCAGCGCTTCTTCGATCGTTTCATCGCCATCGTAGACAGGCACGGCGCCAATCGGCGAGAGACCAAGCTTGAATTCCAGGTCCTCGGTGACGCGGATCGTGTCGTCGAGCTGCTCGCGCATCAGAACAAGTCCGCCCGCAAGGATGATGCCGCCGACCAGTGAAAGGGCAAGGTTGATCAGGAGGTTCGGTGACGATGGGAAAACAGGGGGCGTGGCGTCGTCGACCATGGACACATTGTTGGTCGCGATGCCGGCTGCCGCGCTGATATCCTTGTAGCGCTGGAGCAGGCCTTCGTAGAGGACCCGGTTGGTCTCCGTCTCACGGGCAAGAATACCGTATTGGACGCCGAGATCCTGTTCGCGCTCGTTGACGTTGCGGAACTGATCGACCTGGTTCTGAATCTCGTTCTCGCGCCGCTGAGCCGACTGGTACTGCAGGAAGATCGAACGCTTGATCTGCGAGGCAAGGGCATCAACCTGCTGGTCGAGTTCGGCGACCTGTTCCCGAAGCATCACGACATTCGGATGCTCATCGAGGTGGCGGCTCTGTTCCTGGCGCAAGGCCGCCTGCGCAGCAGCGCGCTCCTTGACCAGGTCCTGCACGGCGGGGTTTGCGAGGACTTCGGGAATGCTGAGAGGAGCGACGTTGCGGACAGCCTGCCAGCGTGCCTCAGCTTCGGCGCGGTCGGTTGCAGCGTCCACCAGGGCGCTGTTCGTCAGCACGAGGCTTGATGAATTCAACGACTGGCTGCGTCCCGCGTCTGCGCCTTGGTCGCCGGGCGTGTCGGTAATTATGAGCCCGGCCGAGCGTGCGTAGCCATTGAGTGCCTCCTCGCTTGCCTCCAAGCGGGTCTTTGCCTCTGACAGCTGATCCGACAGGAATTCGCGCGCATATTCCGAGCTGTTGTATTTCCGCTGCAAATTATAGGCGATGTAATTCTCGGCGTATGCATTCGCCAGGCGAGCAGACAGTTCGCTGGAGGGACTTTCGAACGAGATGCTGACGACACGCGAATTGCGAGGGAGCGCGATCGAAAGGTTGTCCTTGATCAGCTTGATCGTCGCTTCGGTAAGCGACTTGTTATAATCCATCGCCGTCGTTTGTTCCGGCAACTCGGTGTTCATTTCCGAGAAGAATTCCTCATTGCCGATCAGGTTCAGCGAGCGGGCTACACGAAGAGCCATGGTGCGGCTGTTGAGGACATCAATCTGTGTCTGCAGGAAACGGTCCGCATCCTGGATCGCAACATCGGGCTGGACCGATTCGCTTTCACCGAGCACGCGGTCCGCCGACTGATCGATCTGGAGCTGCGCTGTGGCGACATATTTCGGCGTCATCAGCAGCGAGACGGCCAGGCCGAGAAGTAGGGCGACGACGATCGCGCCGACGATCATCAGCAGGTTACGCCTGACCATGAAAAGCAGGTCGCGCAGGTCGATATTCAGCGCGGCTTCGCTCTCTTCGGATGGATAGTCGCGAGTGGTTGCGACGTTCAGGTTATCCGACCCGTATCCAGCGGGAAGCGTAGTTGTATTTTCGTAGCTCACCGTTCGATCCTAGTTACGCGCGAGGACAGCGAAGACGTTGAAGAATGGGGCAGCCTGCAGAATGTCGCGGAAGCCACCCTTGAGCGAATCGAAGCCGACCACAACGACGTCACCGCCGAGGATTTGCGGATCAGGGTCGAGCCCGACGCGGATGCGCCGCAGGTCGAACCGTGCCCCCATCCTCTGGCCATCGACAGTACGGAAGACGACGATCTCATCGAGTTCGGCGACCTGGGTCGGACTTTTTGCCCGCGCCAGGGCCCCGATAAGCGTTGTCGGACCGGAAATCTCGTAGACGCCGGGGCTTTCCACCTGTCCCTCGACAGTTACTTGTTGCGAGCGCGCGAGGACGACTGACACGGCGACCTGGGGATCCCGCAGGAATCGCGCCCCGAGCCGCTTTTCGAGTTCTTCGGAGAGCTCGCTAGCGGTCATGCCGGCTGCAGGCACGTCCCCGATCAGAGGGAACTGCAGGCTACCACCGGCGTCTACCGTTACCTCGTCGAAACTGAGGTCGGGTTCCTGGAACACACGGATATTCAGGACATCCAGCGGGCCGACGCGATAGTCGACGACGCTCTCGGACGTTTCTACCGCCGGGAATTGTTCGTACGCTGCGGCGCCCTTGGGCAAGGGCGACGGCGTCGATGCGCAAGCCCCGAGCAGCGTCAGCGTACCTAGGGCCAGTGCAGTGCGCACAGCGGTTTTCGAATAGTGCATCATTAATCTCTACTCAGAAGCCTTCGAACGCGGAACCACACGGGTTCCATCGTCGCGCGAGTTTGACAACAGGGATATAGCGAAGGCTGCGACCATCGACAGGGTTATCGAGCGCAACGGATAGTCGACGATCGAATGCAATGCAATAATTGCAAGCAGTCCCAATGCCAAGAAACCGGCCATTTTTTGATCATGATCGCGACTGAAGAGCAGCGATTTCAGCCGGACCGCTGCGATCAGGGCAAAACCAACAAGAAGAGCTGCAGCGAGCCAACCGGCTTCGAGGAAGAATTCCATGTAATCATTGTGGACTCGGTTGGGGTAGGGCGGGTCGAGGCTGTCGAGGTTCTCGGCCCACTTCATCATGATATCTCCGGTGCCCATGCCGGACCCCCAGGGCAAAACCTGGCCAATCGCGTAGCGGGCGTCTTCCCACAGCGAATAGCGCCCCTCCTGCACCAAGCCGAAGCGCGCAATCGTGCGTTCTATCATGGGTATCTGGGACGCCAGCAGCATGACTGCGATAGCGCCCAGGGCAAGGATGCCGGACGCTACCAGGATCTGTCGACGCGAAAGTGCGGTATAGTTGAGAAGAAGGAACAGGCCTGCAGGAACGAGGAGCAGGACCGTGCCAGTTCTCGATCCCGTCAGGATCGTCGCCAGTGCCAGCAGGATGCCGAATGCAGCGAATGGTAGTGCTATCTTGGCATGACGTCGGCGTGCCTTCACATGCGAATAACCCACGGCGAGGATGCATAGGCCGATCAGGTAGAAGTCGGCAGAGGAGTTCCGGTTGGCAAGCAAGCCGGACGCATAGCCGAAATGCGTGTCGTAGATGTGACCGATCGAACCTCCACTCGCGACTTGAACGGCCGCGACCAATGCCGAACAAAGAACCGCCAGGAGGACGATCGCGCCGAACGCAAGCCGGTCGCGCAGGGTCTGCGTTCTCAGCATCCACCAGAGAATGAGCGGCGGCAGGATCGACAGGAGGGCTGCGACGGTTCTTCCCTGGTCGATGGTGAGCGGGCGCATCGAGCCTGAGGCGTCGGCGACCGCCAGCGATCCGGAAATCGTCGCCTCCACGTCCCGCATGTCGAGCAGGAACTGCGGCAGGGGGATAAGGTGGAGTATCGGCAGAGAGACGAAGATCGCTGCAACGGCAGTCATCAGAGGGTCCGACGCTACCTTTTCCTCGCGAACAAGGATTACCCAGATCGCCGCTATCGCGAGCGAAAGTAATATTGCTATCGTTTCAGAAACGAATGCCGGTCGACCTCCTCCGCCAAGTAACAGAGTCATGAATAGGAATGCGCCGATCAGCACGGGCGCGAGGTCCGAGCGGCCTCCCGTGCGCGCTTCAGGCTTCTCACTCAGCAAAGAACGCTCTCCGTCCATGGTCCTCCACGCGGATATTTACGGTTAGAAATCAAGGGTTAATGCCGAAGGTTGTCGGGCCCCCGAAGCCACCACGACTGCGGTACTATCCGAGGGATTTATGTAACCGGTCTGCAATCTATTCCCGGTAAGGTCAAGGGTATCGGGAGGCCTGTCGGGCCGCCATGCTTACATCTTTGAAAGTTCTGTGAATTTGGCCAAAATGCAACAGTCTGTGGGGGTGTTTACTTTTTTTATATGCTCTTCTTGCACTTATCGGTGATAGTTCGATAAACAGGTCCAGCGACAGTTCAGCGTGGTCATCTACCGCCCGCACTTGCCTATGGCACGTTCTGTCGCTGACTCGGTGGACTTAGGATTGGTCGAGTGGTAGGGCGGCACGAATCTGTTTGAATACTGATCAGGAGAATACTCAATGAAGAAGATCGCAATGACTGCTGCGGCCATCTCGCTGGCAATGGCAGGCTCGGCTAACGCAGCTGAGCCCGTTCGCGCCGCGAACTCGATGCCCGTCGCAGCCAAGGCTGTCGCAGCTGCTCCGGTTGCTCGCACCTCGGAAGCTTCGAAGAAGAAGTCGGAAATGGGCGGCGCAAGCGTGATCGTTGCTGTTGTCGCAGCTGCTGCTGTGATCGCTGGCATCGTTATCGCTGCTGACGACGACGGCGACAGCGACGGCTAAGCCGTTTGCTTCCGGATCCGTCCGGAACAAGAATTAAGGCCATCGCTCGAAAGAGCGGTGGCCTTTTTTGTTGCCAGGGTCCGGGGTCCTTTCGACATCTCGCGTAGTTGCAGGCTTTTCCGGCTTGCCTCAGGCGGGCCTGTCGAATTCTATCCGCGCATCTCGGTAGGTCGCCGCAAGACCTTCGGCCAAGCCGATGCTCGGTTTCCAACCCATTGCGCGTATCTTTGCGGAGTCCAGCAGCTTGCGCGGAGTCCCGTCAGGCTGGGACGGATCGAAACGCACTTCGCCCTCAAAATCGACGATCTTGGCAATGAGCTTGGCGAGTTCCGCTATGGATTTCTCTTCGCCTGACCCGATGTTGATCGGTTCTTCCGCAGAGTAGGATTTCAACAAGTGAATGCAGGCATCGGCCAGGTCATCGACGTGCAGAAACTCCCTTAGGGGCGTCCCTGAGCCAAGTACGACGAACTGGTCCTGCCCGGTCGATTTGGCTTCGTGTGCCTTGGAGAGCAGAGCCGGGATGACGTGGCCCTTTGAACGATCGTAGTTGTCGCCGGGGCCGTAAAGATTGGTCGGCATGGCGCTGATGAAGTCACAACCGTACTCGCGCCGGTAAGCCTGGCAGAGCTTTACGCCGGCAATTTTTGCGAGCGCATACCATTCATTGGTCGGCTCCAGCGCGCCCGTAAGGAGGCTGTCTTCGCTGATCGGTTGTGCGGCAAGGCGCGGGTAGATGCAGGACGAGCCCAGAAACAGCAGCTTTTCGGTCCCGGCCTTGCGCGCTGCTTCGATCGTATTCGCCGCGATCATCAGATTGTCGTAGATGAACTGCGCCGGATGGGCCGTGTTCGCGAGAATGCCGCCGACCCTGGCTGCAGCAATGATTGCAGCGTCGGGGCGATGCTCCAGGAACCAGTCTTCCACAGCTTGCTGCTCTCGCAGGTCGAGAGACCGATCGGCCGTTACTGGTTCGCATGGCTCGACGGAGAGCCGGCGCAAGAGTGCAGAGCCAACCATACCCAGATGACCGGCGACATAGATTCGCTTTCCATCGAGACTGAAGGTTCCGGTACTCATCAGGTCTCTGCAGCCGGTCCTGCCCTCATCAACTTGAGATCTGCTGCCACCATCTCTCGTGCAAGCTCTCGCGCCTCGATGCTCGCTTCCCAGCCAAGAGCCCGCTTGGCTTTGCTGGCATCGCCCTTGAGAGCTTCAACCTCGGTCGGACGGAAATAGCGCTCGTCGATCTCGACCAGTACCCGGCCATCGGACTTGGCGATCGCTTTCTCGTCCAAGCCTTCCCCGACGAATGCGATTGGTATGCCGGCGTCCTCGAATGCCCAGCGGACAAATTCGCGTACTTCTGTAGTCCTGCCGGTTGCCAGGACGTAGTCGTCCGGTTCGTCCTGCTGCAGCATGAGCCACATCGCTTCGACGAATTCGCGGGCGTGGCCCCAGTCCCGCCGCGCATTCAGGTTTCCGAGAAACAGCTTTTCCTGTTTTCCCAAAGCTATGGCAGCCGCTGCGCGGGTGATTTTCCGGGTCACGAAAGTTTCGCCGCGCAAGGGGCTTTCGTGATTGAAGGCGATCGCGTTGGAGGCGTGGATTCCGTATGCTTCGCGATAGTTCACCGTTATCCAGTACGCGTAGAGCTTGGCCACAGCATACGGGCTACGAGGCCTGAACGGGGTGTCTTCATTTTGCGGGCAGTGAGGTGCATCGCCATAGAGTTCGCTGGTCGATGCCTGGAAGAACCTGCTTTTCTGTTCCAGCCCAAGAATCCGGATCGCTTCCAGCAAGCGCAAGGCGCCGGTCGCGTCCGCATTCGCGGTGTATTCCGGAGTTTCGAAACTGACACGAACGTGGCTCTGCGCGGCCAGATTATAGATTTCGTCCGGCTGGACTTCCTGCATCAACCGGATGAGGTTTGTCGCGTCCGTCATATCTCCATAGTGGAGGAACAGGCTGCGATCGGGGGAATGAGGGTCCTCGTAGATGTCCTCGATACGCGAAGTGTTGAACGAGGATGATCTGCGCTTCACCCCGTGGACTTCATATCCCTTCGAGAGGAGAAGCCGTGCCAGATAGGCGCCGTCCTGACCGGTGATGCCGGTTATGAGAGCCCGTTTGGTCAAGACCCGATACCTCTGGTTTGCGACACCGACAGGAACCGTCCGGGATATTTCCCGGCACATCGCATTCATGGAAACCTATCGCTCTGAAGGCAACCTCCGCCGCCCAAAGAGCGCGGGATTTCCAGATGTTTCTACAGGTCTTCGGGATGGACCGATCCGCAGGCGGCGCAGGCGCCGTTATGGTTGGAATGTGCGGGTGTCGGGAGGTTCGATGGTGGGCGTACCAAGGTTCGAACTTGGGACCCCTACGATGTCAACATAGTGCTCTACCACTGAGCTATACGCCCACGCTATCGAACGTGCCGGTTTAGTCGGCAGGCGCGCCCATTAGCGGGGCAGCACTTGCCGCGCAAGGGGCAAAACGGTCCCGCTTTATAAAAGTTGTGCGCTGACCTGGCTGCCCAGAACGCGTTCCACTTCAAGAACCAGATCGCGCAGGTGGAACGGTTTCGAAAGCACCTTGGCATTCGGCTGTTCGGCACTGGCCTTGAGCGTTACCGCGGCAAAGCCGGTGATGAACATGACTTTGGTGCCGGGGCTGATCTCGTTGCACTTCTGGGCCAGCTCGATGCCGTCCATTTCAGGCATTACGATGTCCGAAAGGAGGAGGTCGTATTCCTTGCTTTCCAGCAGTGGCACTGCAGCCGTGCCCCGGTCCACCGAATCGACGACATACCCGGCGTTGTCGAGCGCACGTTCGAGATAGCTGCGCATGGCATCGTCGTCTTCTGCAAGCAGGATTCGCTGGTGGTTCGGCTCACTCATGCTGATCTTCCTAACCGAAACCGCTTAACAAATCTTGATAGGATTTGATCAGTGTCCCTCTTTGGCGCAATCGATTTTGACTTGCCTAATCCGGTGCGCCATCACTGACGCCATGACTTCACGAAAAGACCAGGGAGGCGGGGGCGCTCCTCTCCAAGATATCGGCAATGGTACCCCTTTCGAGCTTACCCTTGAGGCGTCACAGTCGATACCGATCCTCATTGCCGCCCCCCATGGCGGAAGAAGTTACTCCGAAGCGGTCGAGCAATCCTTTCGCGATCCGGCGTGCAAGACCCGTCTGGAAGACCGCTATGTCGACCTCCTTGCGGCGGAAGTCGCGCGCGCAAGCGGCGCAGCACTCCTGGTCGCCAAGGCTCCCCGTGCGGAGATCGACCTGAACCGCGCACCGGACGATGTGGACTGGGGCATGATTTCGGGCGAAGGCGAGGGCAGGACTTCCCATTCACTGGCAAATCGCCGCGCGCGCAGCGGTCTTGGGCTGGTTCCTCGCCGCCTTCCCGGGCTCGGCGAAATATGGCGGGGGCCGATAGAGAGAACGGAGCTGGATCGCCGCATCGAGACGATCCATCATCCCTATCATAGCGCGCTTGGCAGGGCGCTGGAGACGCTGCGCGATCGCTGGGGGGCGGTGTTGCTGGTGGACCTGCATTCCATGCCGCCGCTCAACCCGAAAGCCTTCGGCGGCGCGCGGCCCGAATTCGTCATCGGGGACAGGTTCGGGACGAGTTGCAGCGGAACTCTTTCGGCCGGCGCGCTGAGCTACCTTTCACTCAATGGACGGCTTGCGACGCATAACCGACCGTACTCGGGCGGCTATGTCCTCGACAGGCATGGAATGCCGAAACGAGGCCTCCATGCGATTCAGATCGAGGTGTGCCGTTCCCTCTACCTAGACCGCCACCTCGACCAGCCGAGCGCGCGATTGGGCGGCGTCGGCCGCCTCCTTGGTGGTTTGGTGAAGATGCTGGGAAGCGAAGTCGCGAATTTGGGATCGGGCGGTCAGTTTGCAGAGGCTGCCGAGTAGCGCGAGTAGCCTCAACCCTCTTCTTTAAGCATCGCGACGAAATGTATCCGCCAATCGGCCTTGCCGTCTGTGGCGACAGCTTCGATCAGTGGCAGTTCGGCCTCGATCAGGTCTACCCTTTCGTCCCACCCGTCGTGAGTTCGCTTGCGAAGAATGCCGCCGCCATGTCTGGGGCCCCATTCGCGCATGAACTCGACGGCCGCCTGAGGGTCGTACCCCGCGTTGTAGAGCAGCCAGGGCATTAACCGGTCGGCATCACGTTCGCTATTGCGCACCCGGCCACCACGACGACCGTATTTCTCGAAGTGATCGAGATGTCCGAGGAGGTTGTGCGCCATCTCATGGGCGAGTGCGGCAGCGAATTGCGGGGTCGGATACGCAAATGCGGGAAAGGAATCCCCGACCAGCACGCGCTCCCCGTCGGCAGCCGCCTTCGAGTTGCCGCTTTGCAGTTCAAACCGCGAAGCGCACAATTCGACCGGTTCGAGCTCGAATGATGTTGTCAGGCCTTGGTCGTCCGCGCGAGCAATGCGCACAAGACCTTCCGGGCCCGGTTCTGCCAGCATTCTGTTGATGCGGGCTGCCCGCTCCCAGCTCTTTTCGCCGGAGTTCGCAAGAGCCTCGACATCAATCCCCATGACCGAGGCGAGTGTATCATTCTGCCGGATCCCGACATCGTAGGCCGGCGAACCTTCAGCCACCGACTGTATCGCTACGTCACCGCGAAGCGAGAAATGGGCGCGGACCACGTCCGGTCGCCGGTAGGAAGCGGCATCGTGGATCAGGATCCCCACACCGTGGGTGCGGCGCTGGCAGAAAGGCGCATTCGCCAGGGCCAGACGGTAACCGGTCTGGAAGAGACGGTCTTCCTGTTGCTGGAAAACGTCGAGTGGGGACTTGGAAGGGGGCTGTTTCGTCTCTGCGAGGATCGAAACAGGCAAGCTCGCCGCCAAGGCGAGGGCAATGGCGTGACCGAGCGCGCATAAGCGGCCCGGCCACGCCGGATGTCGATTAGACGTTTGCAGCACCGTTCTCTGCAATCGCTTCAGGTTTCCAGCCCTGCTGGACCTGCCGCGAGAATACGACACGCATGTTGTCGAGCGAGAACAGATGAGCGTGGATCAGCATCATCAGACCGTTCTTGTTGAATTCCTCGACCTTGGCAGCCGGAAGTTCACGGACCTTGTCCTGATCGACCATCTTGAAGCCGCGATAGAGGAAAGGCTTGTCGTTGCCGTCAGCCTGGATCGAGACTTCACCGTCCATCAGCAGGTCGTTTTCGATAAGCTGGGCGATGAATGCCTGCGTACGCTGGGCAGCGCCTTCGAAGTTCTGGCAGAAATCGAGGATCTGCTTGGTCGCTTCGGCCGCTTCACCATTTTCGAAGAGCGGACGACCCTCGTCGAATTCGCCGACAGCATCGCTGGTCGGGTCGAAGCAGAGCGAAAGCTGGTCGCTATCGCGCTGCAGCTTGGCGAGCATGAAGGGATAGCGGCGGATGTAAGCCGGGATGTAGACCGGGTCGGTGACCTTGCCGTTCTCGTCGACGAAGGTGTTCACGCCTTCGTTGAGGCCCATGAGCGCCAGCGGCAGCGGGGCTTCGCCGGTCGAGAAAACGATCGGGAAATTGCGCTGGGCCTGGACGAATTCTTCCACGGTCAGCGGGATCGCGTGGGCTTTCGACAGCCAGGGGGCCGAGTCCAGCGAACGCGACTTGTAGTTCGCGTGATCCTTGCTGTTCAGCGGCATGAGATCGTTAAAGAAAAGGGGCAGTTGAGGCTGCTGCGGCGCGCTCGCCATGAAATTTCTCCGAAGTCGTTATGATATGATTGGGATGAGACGCGGATCCATGGTGAACCCGCATGCGCCCTCGATTGGGGCTTTAGGCGTTCAAATCGCCTTTCGCAAGCGGGACCAACTTGCCCGGATTGAGCAATCCCCGGGGGTCTAATGCGTCCTTGATCGCCCTCATCACCGACAGCGAAACCGGATCGCCGAGCCGGCCCAATTCGTCCCGCTTCATCTGGCCGATCCCGTGCTCTGCACTGATCGACCCATCCCATTGGGTTACAAGGTCATGGACGAAGGCGCTTATCTCCTTGCCTTGTCCTTCTGCCCATTCTCCCCTGACCGCCTGCGGAGGGGCAAGAACGTGGAAGTGGACATTCCCGTCACCCAGATGCCCGAAGGCGACGGCCCGTGTGCCCGGAAACCGCTCCTCGATGAGCGGGGACGCATGCTCCACGAATTGCGCCATCGTCGCCACGGGGACCGAGATGTCGTGCTGCATCGCCGGTCCGATCGCGCGCTCGGCTGGCGAGATCGAATCGCGGATCAGCCAGAATGCCTCCGCTTGCGTCTCATTCGCGGCAATGACCGCGTCTTCGAGGAGGCCCTGTCCCATGGCGGAGGAGAGCATGTCCTCGGCAAGCGGCTGGAGGGCGCCGACTTGTCCCGCTTCAGCGACGAGTTCGATCAAGGCATGCCATGCGTGATGCCCCGCCAGGGGATTGCGCGCATCGGGCAGGTGATCGAGGACAGCCTCCAGGCAATGCGATGGGATAACCTCGAACCCTTCGAGTTCTTCCGCCGCCATATCCTCGCAATGGAGCAATAGCTGGCGCGCTTGTGAAAGGGATTCCAGCCCGGCCCAGATGACGCATCGCCCCCCGATTTCAGGCAGCAACCGCAAGGTGGCGGCAGTCACGATCCCGAGCGTTCCCTCCGATCCGATCAGCACCTGTTTCAGATCGAAACCGCGATTGTCCTTTTTCAGCGGGGTAAGAGTGTCGAGGACCTGGCCGTCCGCCATTACGGCTTCGAGGCCGAGGACCTGGGCCCGCATCGTCCCATGGCGGAGGACCTGCGTCCCGCCGGCATTGGTCGAGATTAGGCCGCCAATGGTCGCCGATCCCTTCCCGCCAAGGGTCAGCGGGAAACGTAGGCGGTGTCGTGCTGCCTCATCATGGAGTGTCTGCAGCACTACGCCAGCTTCGCACGTAACTTGCTTTGCTTGCGCATCGATATGCCTGATTGCATTCATGCGCCTTAGCGAGAGGATGATCGAGTTCCCCGCTTCGTCCGGCGTAGCGCCCCCCGACATGCCGCTATTGCCGCCTTGTGGCACGATCGGCACTCCGTGCTCGGCGCACAGGGCCACCAGCTGGGCGACTTCGCGCGTATCGGCGGGCGATGCGAGGCCCGATGCTTTGCCGGTATAACGGCCGCGCCAATCGGTGAGCCAAGGTGTTACGAGATCGGAATCCTGTGTGAACCCGCGTGGACCAAGGAGCTCCGCGGCCTGCTCAACGAAAGATCGGGATGTCTCTGTCATTGATGCGCTCATGCCACACTGGATAGGCAAGTCACTACCTATTGCCATTGGTGACGATGTAATTAAGCCGTTATTCAAACGTCGGGGGGCAGGGCGTCCGGAACGCGCCGTAGCTCCCGCCGCGCGGACACGAGGATATTGATCGCCCCGATGCCCAGCTTGTTTTCCCTGACTGCGCCCTTGGCGTTGTTGCTCGCACCCGGTGCGGCGCAGGACGATGTCGGCGCAAAGGGAACGTGCGAAGCGCCTACATGGCAGCAAGCGCGCGACGGGACTGGCCGGGCTTCACCGCTGCCCCTGTCTGCACGCACCGACGCGTGGAATTCCATCTTCGATGCACCCAAGCCCGCCCAGGCCAACCAGGTCAGGATCGAGGGCAGGGTGATCCTGCGCATCTCGCCGGCCCGCGGCCCTGCTCGACAGAGCTTAATGGCCGAAAATGTCGAGCCGCAGCGCAGGCAACTTGTCGAACGGCCGTTCGGCAAATGTATCGATGCCAAGCGGATCGGCGGTGTGGCGGATCAGGGAAGCAGGCTGTTGCTGTTCCTTCGGGACCGCAGGACCCTGTCGGCGCAACTCGAGAAGGGCTGCAGCCCGCTCGAATTCTACCAGGGCTTCTACATGGAGCCATCCGATGACGGCCAGCTATGCGTTAACCGCGATCGCCTGATGAGTCGGTCCGGAGCCAAGTGCAAGGTTGCAAGCTTGCATCAGATGGTGCTGGAAACGGTCGAATAACCGCGCTTTTCCTTGACTGTTCAGGGTAAAACGTCAAAGGGCGCAATCGAAAGAAGCTGCATCTTGCGGCGCTTTCCTCTTTCCGCATCTCTGGGGCATCCGACACTCGCATGAATTTCGCCGATCTCGGCCTTTCACCTGACTTGCTCAAAGCCGTCTCCGACGCCGGCTATACCGAGCCGACGCCGATCCAGGCCCAGGCCATCCCGCCCGTCCTGATGATGAAGGATATCATCGGTATCGCGCAGACCGGAACCGGCAAGACGGCGAGCTTCGTCCTGCCCATGATCGATGTCATGGCCAGTGGTCGCCGCCGTGCCCTGATGCCTCGCTCGCTGATCCTCGCGCCGACACGCGAACTGGCAGCGCAGGTGGCCGAGAATTTCGAGAAATACGGCAAGAACCATGACCTCAAGCTCGCGCTGCTGATCGGCGGCGTGCAGATGGGCGACCAGGTCAAGGCCCTGAACGAGGGCGTCGACGTGCTGATTGCCACGCCGGGCCGCCTCATGGACCTGTTCGAGCGTGGGAAGATCCTGCTCAACGGCTGCGAACTGCTGGTCATCGACGAAGCCGACCGGATGCTCGACATGGGGTTCATCCCCGACATCGAATTCATCTGCGACAAGCTGCCCGAAAGCCGCCAGACGATGCTGTTCTCGGCGACGATGCCGCCGCCGATAGAAAAGCTCGCGAAGAAATTCCTCAAAAATCCCAAGCGTATCGAAGTCAGCCGTGCGGCGACGACGAACAAGGACATCACCGCCTTCAAGATCCCGGTGCAGCAGCGCCAGAAGCGCGAGACCCTGCGCTGGCTGCTTCGCCACGACCAGGTCGAAACGGCGATCATCTTCGCCAACCGCAAGACCACCGTGCGCGAGCTCAACAAGAGCTTGCAGAGCCATGGTTTTGCCAGCGGCGAAATTCACGGCGACATGGACCAGTCGAGCCGGATCAAGGAGCTGGATCGCTTCAAATCCGGCGATATCAACATCCTAGTGGCCAGTGACGTCGCAGCCCGCGGGCTCGACATCAAGGGCGTCAGCCACGTCTTCAACTTCGACACCCCCTGGCATCCGGACGATTACGTCCACCGTATCGGCCGCACCGGCCGCGCCGGAGCCAAGGGCCGCGCCTTTACCTTCGTGGCAGGCGACGATGCCGAGGCGATCGCCAATGTGGAGAAGCTGACCAAGTCGGAAATCCCGGTCTTCGGCAAGAAAGACGTCCGCGTAGAGCTGGTCGAACCGGCTGCGAAACCGGAAGCGAAGTCCAAGCGGGACGATTCCGGCGAGAAGCCAGAGTCCAAGAAGCGCGCCGAGAAACCGAAAGCCAAGTCGGACAAGCAGGACAAGAAGGCCGATCGGTCTGAAAAACCTGCCAAATCCAGAGCGCCGAAGGCAAAGCCTGAAACTGCCGCAGACGATGCCGGCGATTGGAACGGCCCGGTCCCGGGTTTCCTCGACGTTTCGGCAAGTTGACTTAACGTCTCTCTAACTACAATCTTGTAGTGATGGGGACGTGATGGAAATCTTCGAAGAACACTTCCGGTATACGGTCAGCCTGCTCTTTTTGGCGGGGCTGTTCTTCGGCTCGCTCGCGCTGATCATGAAGCGTGGCGCTATCTTCGCCGCTATGAACCGTGGGCGCAAGGAATTCACCACCAACCTTGCGTTGACCTTCATAAATCTGGTCATCCTCGCGCCGTTTCTCGCTCTTCCCTCCGGGGCGGTGCGCGATTTCATCGGCATGTCAGAAAACTTCGCGGGCTTCTGGGACAGCATACCCGGCTGGCTGACTGTAGTGATCGCCTTTCTGGTGTTCGATTTCGTGATCTACTGGCGCCACAGGTTCGAACATTCGCCGCTCTTGTGGCGCATCCATGCCACCCACCATGCCGATACCGCCCTGTCGTGGCTGTCGGTGCAAAGGAAACATCCTTTCAGTAAGCTGCTGAGCGTGTGCGTCGACCTCAGCCTGTTGCTGCTTATGGGTATCCCTGAATGGGCGATCGGGACTGCGGGCCTTGGAATTACCTTCTGGGGGTTCCTGGTGCACTGCGACGTGAACTGGACATTCGGTCCGCTGCGCCACTGGCTTATCTCGCCTGCTGCGCACCGGCTGCATCATATCCGCGACGAACGCCTGATGGGCACGAACTTTGGCAATACGCTGACCGCCTGGGACCGGATGTTCGGCACGTTTTGCGATCCGACGCCTTATGTCGGTTGTGAAACCGGTATCGAGGAAGGAACACGCGGCATTGCAGGCGAACTCGCGCGCCCGTTCGAGAAGCGGTACTGGCGTCGCAAGCCTGTGGCGGTCGAAGACGATAGCGAAGCTGTCGCCTAGTCGGAGACCGGCTTGACGAAGCTGTCGAGCACCCGCTTTTCGCCGGACGTTTCGAATTCGATGGTCAGCTTGTTGCCTTCCTGATCCATCACATATCCATAGCCGAACTTGTCGTGGAATACGCGGGCTCCGACCGCAATGTCGGTGCGTGGCTTCGCGGCGAAGCTCGCGGCACTCTTGCCCGGCTCGGCGAGCCGCTTGGGCGTGGTGTCGTAGCCCGAAGCAAGCGCGCGCTGCCAACCGGGACCGCGCGCTGAAGATCGCCCGGGACGGTTACTGGAGACATGGGCGAACGGATCCTCGTTCTCAGTCCAGTTCGCACGCCAGAGCGAAGCACCGCCGCTCATCGTCGTTTCGCTCTCGACGTAGTCGTCGGGCAATTCCTCGATGAAGCGGCTCGGTATCGAACTAGTCCACTGCCCGTAAATGCGGCGGTTGGCCGCGTGGTAGATGGTGCAACGCCGTTTCGCGCGGGTGATCGCCACGTAGGCGAGACGGCGTTCTTCCTCGAGACTGGCGAGACCGCCCTCGTCGATTGCGCGCTGGCTCGGGAAGACACCTTCCTCCCACCCGGGCAGGAAGACGTGGTCGAACTCGAGACCCTTCGCCGCGTGCATGGTCATGATGGTGATCTTCTCGCCGTCATTGGCACGGTCGTTGTCCATCACGAGCCCGACGTGCTCCAGGAAGTCCCCGAGTGTCTCGTAGTCCTCCATAGCTCGGGCAAGCTCGGTCAGGTTCTCCAACCGCCCGGCGCTTTCGGCACTACGATCCTTCTGCAGCATCTCCTCATAGCCGCTTTCCGCCACGACAATGCGCAGGAGTTCGGATGGGGTGAGCTTTTCGGATTGTTCGCGCCAGTGCACGAACTGCGAGAGCAATCCGACCAGCGTATTGCGCGCGCGGGCAGGAAGCTCGTCCGTTTCGGCGAGGTCCAGCGATGCAGCGGCCAAGGGCGCCTGTGTCCGGCGCGCATGGCGCTGCATCACCTCCAGCGTCTTTGCGCCAAGTCCGCGCTTCGGCTGGTTATAGATGCGTTCGAATGCAAGATCGTCTGCAGGCTGGGAAATGACCCTCAGATAGGCGAGCATATCGCGGATTTCGGCGCGTTCGTAGAAGCGGAAGCCGCCGACGATCCGGTAGTTCAGCCCGATCTGGATGAAGCGATCTTCGAACTCGCGCGTCTGGTATTGGGCGCGCACGAGGATGGCGATTTCGTCGAGCGGGGCGCCTTCGGATTCGAGGCGTTCGATCGCTTCGCCGACACGGCGCGCCTCTTCCGGGCCATCCCATACGCCGACGACGCGGACTTTTTCTCCGGCAGGCAGTTCGGTCCAGAGGGTCTTGCCGAGCCGTTCGCTATTGGCGTTGATGAGACCCGAAGCCGCAGCAAGGATTTGCGGGGTCGACCGGTAGTTCTGCTCCAGCTTTACAACCGCAGCGCCCGGAAAGTCCTTTTCGAATTTCAGGATGTTGGCGACCTCTGCCCCGCGCCAGGAATAGATCGACTGATCGTCATCCCCGACGACGCAGATGTTCTTGCGCTCCTGCGCCAGCAGGCGCAGCCACAGATACTGGACCTGGTTGGTGTCCTGGTATTCGTCCACGAGGATATATTTGAAGCGCTTCTGGTATTGCGCGAGCACATCGTGATGCTGGCGGAATATGTTCAGCATATGCAGCAGAAGATCGCCGAAATCGCACGCGTTGAGCGCCTTCAGACGGTCCTGGTACAATTTGTAAAATTGCGTCCCGCGCCCGTTTGCATAGGCCTCGTTCTCGACCGCATCGAGATCACCCGGATTGAGACCGCGGTTTTTCCAGCGATCGATGAGCGCGGCGAGCTGACGGGCAGGCCAGCGTTTCTCATCAAGCTCCTGATCGCGGATCAACTGCTTCAACAGGCGAAGTTGGTCGTCGGTGTCGAGAATGGTGTAGTTCGACTTCAATCCGACCAGTTCGGCATGGCGGCGCAGCATTTTCGCACCGATGGAGTGGAATGTTCCGAGCCAAGGCATCCCTTCGACCGCGTCACCGATATGACGACCGACCCGCTCGCGCATTTCGCGCGCTGCCTTGTTGGTGAAGGTGACGCACAGGATTTCCGACGGCCAGGCTCTGCGTGTGGCAATCAGGTGAGCCAGCCGGGCAGTGAGCGTGGCAGTCTTTCCCGTGCCCGCACCCGCAAGCATCAGCACCGGTCCTTCGGTGGTCAGGACGGCCTGGCGCTGCGGCTCGTTTAACATCACGGCATAGGCCGGAATGTCGCGGTTTTCCGTCAAATCTTGCGGGGAAGGGGGCGTAGTCATCTGCCAGAACAGCTAGGGAACGCGGGGCTTCAGCACAAGGGGGCTGATGACTGTTTCGGAACCTTGCGCACGGGCTTTGCGTAGTGTCGGCAATGAAGACAAAAGGAGAAGCCCCTTGAAAAGGTTGATTTTTGCCAGCGCCGCAGCGCTCGCTTTTACCGCCACGCCCGCGATGGCCGATCATCACATGGAAGGTGAAACCAAGACCTACGTCCTGACGACCGATCAGCAGTCGACCTACGATAGCTGGCCGGGCGACCGCCGCAGCATCTATGATGCATGGCCGGCAGGCGCGCAGGAATATTACTGGACCCTCGAACCGGAACAGGAAGCCGGTTGGTGGGTGCTCAATGACCAGCAGCGCGTGCGCATCTATGAAATGAACACGGAACAGCGCGCACAGGCCTGGACTGCAATCGCAGCACAGATGCAAAATGCGAACGCCACGTCGACCGCAGCGCGAACCGCATCGAGCTCGGCAACCACGGGTCCGCGTTTCGTGCGCAGCGAAGTGGTACAGACGACGCCTGCCGATGCCGGTCCGCCGGACGGTGAACTGCCGATCTGCTCCAGCGATGCCCAGGACAACTGCATCAACGCTTGGGAAGCAGGCAAGCGCGGCCCGGGTGTGAACCGTCCGCTCGAATACTGGCCCGGACGTCCGGCCAGCGAGATCGACGAACCGCTTCCGGCCACGCGTGACGACTAAGTTACGATAATTTCGTCCCTGCCGTTTTAACCGGCGGAGACGCTTGGAGGGGGCAAGGTTGCCATGGTGACCTTGCCCCTTTCCTATGCGTTCAATCGGCGAGGCGCAGGATCGTAAGCTTGGCCTTGCCGACCACGCGCTCCGCCTCGATCGTAAGCCCGCGCAGCTTTATCTCTTCGCGCTTGTGCGTTTCGAGAGCGATCCACGTGGCAGGGCCGATCCAGCCCAGCCTCAGCATCCGGTCGAGCGCGACCTGTCCCGCACCAGTGTCGTACGGCGGATCGAGCAGGATGAGGTCATGGGTCGCCTTGGCAGGGCCAAGGCTCATCACCGAACCCGCCTGCACGGTTGAACGACTGCGGGCATCGAGAGCCGCGATGTTCGCCTTGATCGCCTTTACCGCATCCGGGTCCTGTTCGACGAATAGGCAGTGTTCTGCGCCGCGCGACAGGGCTTCTATGCCGAGCGCGCCGGATCCTGCGAAAAGATCGAGGACGGAGAGACCTTCGAAGCCTCCCAGCCGGCTATTCAGCATATTGAACAGCGTTTCGCGGGTCCGGTCGGCGGTCGGGCGCGTTTCTTCGCCCTTCGGTGCGACCAGTTTGCGGCCACGCCAATCCCCGGCAATGATCCTCACTTGATGTCTCGCAGCAATTGCTTGCGGAATTGCTCGACCGCCTCGCGATTGATCTCGGCTGCCTGGCCGCGCGGGAGATCGGCCAGCTCGAACGGACCGTAGGAAATGCGCATCAGGCGGTTCACCTGCAGGCCGAGGTGCTCGAGCACACGGCGCACTTCGCGGTTCTTACCTTCGGTCAGCGTCATCTGGATCCAGCGGTTCATGCCGCTGCCCCGTTCGAGATCGGCCTCGATGCGCCCGTAGCGAATGCCGTCGATCTCGACGCCTTCGATCAGGTCGTCGAGCATGGCCTGCGTGACATCCCCGAATGCGCGCGCACGGTAGCTGCGCGGCACACCGGAAGAGGGCAGTTCCATCGCCCGTTTGAGCTCGCCGTCATTGGTGAGCAGCAGCAGGCCTTCTGTATTGAAGTCCAGCCTGCCCACAGGCATCACCCGTCCGGCCGATTTCGGCAGTGCATTGCGCAGCGCTGCATAGATTGTAGGCCTGCCCGCGGGATCGCGTTCCGCCGTGATGAGGCCCGAAGGCTTGTGGAAGGCGAACAGGCGGGTGGCTTCGGCCTTGCCGACCGGCTTGCCATCGACACTGACACCTTTCAGCGAGGTCAGTTTAACTGCTGGCGTGTCGAGCACCTTCCCTTCGAGCGAGACACGGCCGTCCGCGATCATGCGTTCGACCTCGCGACGGCTGGCGACACCAGCCCGTGCGAGTAGCTTGGCGATACGGTCGCCTTCTTCCGGAAGTCGATTGTCGGACATAACCCGCGCGGTTAGGCGCTCAGTTGGCGGCGCGCAAGGCTTCCTCGACCGTCTCGTGATAGCGGCGTATCCCGCCCTCCATCGTGCCAAGTGTCAGTTCGGGGACCGCACCGGTCTCCAGCCCCTGCTGGCCGAGCTCCGCAGCGCGGAAATCCTCGCTCGCGAAAACGCCTCCGTCCAGCAATGCCCAGCTACGCTCCCAGTGATCGCGCGCCTTGTCGGTGCTCGGATGTTCGGGGATCAGCATGAAGTCCTCGACGAGCGTGCGGTTATGCGCCTGCGGCATCATCACCATCACGTTGATATAGTCCGGACTGGGGATGACTAGGGCTCCCGGCAGCAGTTGGTATGCGAAGGTGACGACGCGCCGCATCTGGTCCATGTCTTCCAGGTCTACGCCTTCCATCTCTTCCAACCTGCCGACGGCGCTGCGAGCGAAGGGACCGATCATATCGCCGCTGGTGACCCCGTCCTTGAAGAAGGGGCCGATGGTCTGCGCATGGAGACGCGTGACGTGGTAGCTCTCGAGGAAAGCATCCATGATGAGCTTCCAGTTGCCGGCCACATCGTGGGTCTTGCGGCGGAAGAGCACGTGTTCACCCATGCCGAGCGCGTCGAAATCCTCGCCGATCTTGTCGGCATGACCGAAATCGGCGGTCGCTTCCTGCGGGCTGAACCAGATAAGACCGCCGGTCTCTTTCGATGGAAGTTCGACCAGTCCCATCTCGCCCTTGTCGAGCTCGGGGAAAGAATCGGGTCGCGGTAGCGCGAGGAGGCGTCCGTCCACCGAGTAGGTCCATGCGTGATAGGGGCAGACGAGCTTCTTAGTGCACGCCACGTCAGCGCCCTCTACCAGCCTGGTCCCACGATGGCGGCAGACGTTGATAAAGACATGGGCCTTCCCGTCGGCATCGCGGGTGATGAGCAGGGGACTGCCGGTCGCGTCATGGGGGAGGGCCATTCCGGGGTCGGGCAGGACCGCGCTGGGGCACAGGATCTGCGGGAGGCGGTCGTAAATCGCCGCCTTCTCGCGCTGCCAGTGGTCGGGATCGGTATAGACGCTTGCCGGCACGCTCGATTGGCGCAGGTTTTCCTGCTTGCGATTCTCGGCGATATCGCGCGCCAGTCGCAGCATTCCGTCGGTTGGTCGCCGACCTGTAGCCAGTGTATTCGGAACACCCATCGGACCTGTTCCTTTCTCCTTCTCTCGCGGCTAATGTCGCAAAAAACAGACCATAACAAAAGGACGCTAGGGAATGGCCGAAGCGGTTGCCGACGAAAAGAAAAAGAAAATATCGACCTGGCGTGCACTTGGCCTGGCACTCTCGAACCGGAAAAGCGGCTTTATGGCGCTGTTCGGTTTCGCCCAGGGCCTCCCGCCGGCACTGTTTCTCGGCACCCTCTATGCGTGGTTGAGCGAGGCGGAAGTCGATCTCGAAACTATGGGGGTCTTCTCGCTCGTCGGCCTGGCCTATGCCTTCCAGTTCCTGTGGTCCCCGCTGCTCGACAAGGTCGATATCCCGGGGCTGCGCAGGCTCGGCAAGCGCAAGCAATGGATCGCGCCGATGCAGTTGATCGTCGGCATTGCGCTGTTGATCATGAGCTTCCTCGATCCCAAGAGCGCGCTCGGCTGGTTCAGCCTGCTCGCCGCGATCGGGGCCTTTGCCAGCGCGACGCAGGATATCGCCATCAACGCATGGCGCATCGACGTGGCCGATGAAACGGCAACCCTCGATATCCTCTCGACCATCACGCAGATGGGCTTCCGTCTCGCTGCGCTGATCGGCGGCGCGCTTGGCCTCATCATCGCGGAACGGATCGGCTGGCCGCAGACCTATGTCATCATGGGTGCGATCATGCTGGGCATCGGGATCGCTGGGCTGTTCGCGCCCGACGCCAGCGTAGAAAAGCGCTCTGCCGCGACGGTTGCTGCCAGCGAAGACGAAGTTGCCGAGCTCTACAATGCGGGCGAAGTAACCGAGAAGGTCCGCAATCGCGCCCTCCTTGCCGTTGGCCTCCTGTGGGGTTGGGCAATCGCCACCGTCGTGGTCTTCATGGTCCGATCAATGACCGCCACTCCTGAAAACCGTCCTGACGTGACGGAATTCACGACGACATTCGGCCCCCTGATCGTGATCGCCACCGTCGTGCTCCCGGCATTCATCGCGGCCTGGATCGCCAAGCAGAAGCAAGTCGGCAGAAACGTGATCGTGTCTGCCCCTGGTGTTGGCGCAGGGCATAGCGTGAAGTTCACGGATCACCTCTACCGCGCACTCGTCCTGCCGCTGGTCGAGTTCGTGGGCCGCATGGGCTGGTCGCTGGTGCTGATCCTGGCGCTGGTACTGACCTATCGCATTTGCGACTCGATTTGGGGCGTGTTTGCTTATCCGTTCTACCTGGGCGAGCTGAATTACTCGGGCGATCAGGTTGCCTTCGCCTCCAAGTTCTTCGGCGTGTTCGCGATCATCCTGGGCCTGGCGCTTGGCGGCTGGATCATCACCCAGTTCGGGCGGATGTTCACCCTGACACTGGGCGCCGCGCTGGCTGCGGCAACGAACCTGCTTTACGCCGATCTCGCCATTGGCGGCCAGCTGATGCAGGCCGGAAGCGACGCCATCGGGTTTACTGCCCTCGTCAATTTCATCGCGGGCGTGTTCCAGATGTCCGAGATCGAAGGATTGGCGCGCCTGACCTTCACGATCTTCTGGGAAAATCTCGCAATCGGTATCGCAGGCGCGGCCTACATCGCCTGGCTCTCCAGCATCGTCGCAAAGAAATATGCGGCGGTCCAATACGCGCTTCTCGCATCGCTGACTCTGCTGGTCGGCACGCTCGGACGCGGCGCGCTTGGCCAGATGATCGAGGAGCGGGGGTATTACTTCGTATTCATCTTCACCACGCTGATCGGTGTCATCGCGGTGATCCTGTGCCTGGCCGAATGGTATCGTGAAAGCCGCGGCAAGGCCGCAGCGGGCGTAGTGGCACCGGAGCTGGGAGAGCAGGCCGCCTGACAAGTGCGCCCCAGTGGTTAGCGAATGCGCAACTATTCCGCTGTACGCGACGCATTATGACAGTTGTGCGACAATCATCGAGCGAGGAGGGACGCAGGGATTACCTGCGCCTCGAACTCGGCGTGCTCGCGCATATCGAGACTCTGGAAGGCCGCAAAAAGGTCGAGATAATCGACTTGTCGCAAGGCGGGGCGCGCGTGAAGCTTCTTGCGCCTGTCGAAAATATCAAGGACTGCGTCCTCGTCTGGCTGGGCTTCGATACCTACGCCACGATAGGGCGCCGTGATGGTGACGAGCTGGGCCTTGTATTCGATGTTCCACTGCGTCCAGCGGTCATCAAGAAAACGCGGGAGATGGCCCCGCGTATCTGGCGCAACGACAGCGTCTACCTAAGCGCCATGGCTCGGGATTTCGTCGAAGGCGGCCATAGCGTCTAATCCGGGACCTCGTTGTTGAGGCGCAACACATCTCCGGCGAGATAGAGCGATCCAGCGATAAGAACCGGTAGACCATCTGCTGCCAGACCCCGCAGCGCCTCTTTCACATCGGCAGCGCTAGTCACTCTAGTTCCGAAAGCTTCGACAGGATGCGCCTCGTGTCCGGGGACCGGAACTACCGTTACAGAGCTGAGCCTGTCTCCAAGCGGCTCGATCAGTGCGCGTGGGTCCTTGTTGTCGAGCATTCCCAAGACCAGATGCAGCTGGCCCGTCAGTGCCTTGGCGACGGCTTCACCGGCATTGGGATTGTGCCCGCCGTCCAGCCAGACCTGCCGCTTGCCGGCCAGGTCGGTCAGCGGGCCTTTCCGCAAGAGCTGCATCCGGGCAGGCCAGCTGGCTGCTTCGATGCCCTTTCGGATCGCGGTTTCGTCTACGGAAATACGGTTCTGGCTGCGCAGCATCGCGTGGGCGAGGGCGGCGTTGCGCTCCTGGTGCGGCCCGCGGATACCCGGGTGGGGGTAATCCTTCGCCGACGCGTCGATGGCGCCGTTTCCGAATGAGGTCGCCATTGTCAGCTTCGCGCCAACCTTGGCGGCGACGCTGCCGATCATGGCTTCGGCTTCAGGCGGATTGCTCCCAGCTATGACCGCGAGCGGCACGCCCATCTTCGCGATGCCTGCCTTTTCGAACGCGATGCGCTCAATCGGCTCCGATGGTACTCCCACTTCGGGGGCGAGCAGGAAGCGTTCGTGGTCAATGCCGAGGGCCGCGATACCGCAAGCTGCCAACACCTCTGGTTCCAGCACATTTGTTGCATCGAACCGTCCGCCGAGGCCAACCTCAACGATACAGGCATCGGCAGGGACCCGGGCAAACTCCGTAAAGGCGGCGGCGATCGTGGTTTCGAAGAAGCTGGGGTTCAGATCCTCACCCGCATCCAGCACTTCGGCCAGCAGTACTGCCAGACGCTCATCGGAGATCAACTCGCCCGCTACCCGAATGCGCTCATTATAGCGGACCAGATGGGGGCTGGTCGTCATGTGGACCGAGTAACCTTGCGCCTCCAGCATCGCGCGCAGGAACGCGCAGGTCGAACCTTTGCCGTTGGTCCCTGCGACATGGAAAACAGGCGGCAGCTGGCGGTGCGGATTGCCCAACCGGTCGAGCAGTGCGCGGATTGTGTCCAGCCCGAGCCGTCCATCGGGCACGCTGAGCTGCGCCAACCGATCCAGCTGGGCTTGCACGGCAGCGCTTTCGGAGCGGGCGAAGTCCCGCATGGAAGGGATCAGGCCGCCTCGGCGGGTGCCAGGTAATCCAGCAGCGTCGCGATCGTATCCTTCAGGTCATGGCGGTGGACGACCATGTCGACCATGCCGTGCTTGTGAAGGTATTCGGCCCGCTGGAACCCGTCGGGAAGCTGTTCGCGGATTGTGTCCTGGATCACGCGCTGGCCTGCAAAGCCGATCAATGCGCCCGGTTCCGCGATGTGGACATCGCCGAGCATGGCGTAGCTGGCGGTAACGCCGCCCGTGGTCGGGTCGGTGAGGACGACGATATAGGGCAGTCCGGCCTCTTTCAGGCGGCGCGTCATTACGGTCGCCTTGGGCATCTGCATGAGGCTGAGAATGCCTTCTTGCATGCGCGCGCCGCCAGCTGCGGTCACCACGATATAGGGCGCGCGGCGGGTGAGGGCGCGCTCTGCCCCCTGGCAGAATGCCGTGCCGACAGCCATGCCCATCGAACCGCCCATGAAAGTGAAGTCCTGCACGCCAACGACGGCAGGCTTGCCCTCGATCGCGCCCGATCCGACGATGAACGCATCGCGATGCGGGCTTTTGGCGCGGGCCTTTTTCAGGCGTTCCGTATACTTTTGCGAATCCTTGAATTTAAGCGGGTCTTCGCGAACCTCCGGCACGGGCAGGGTTTCGAAGCCTTCATCGAGCAACTGGCGCAGACGCACGTTCGCACCGATTCGACCGTGATGTTCGCAGCGCGGACAGACGTAGGCGTTTTCTTCGTATTCCTGCGCGAAAACCATCTGCTGGCAACTGGGGCATTTTACCCACAGGTTTTCGTCGGTGCTGCGCTTGGGCAGCCAGGAAATCGAATTGCGGACGCGTGTAAACCAGCTCATGCAGCGCCCTTTGCCGCCGAATGGACTGCCTTGGCAAGCCCTGCGGTAAGCTCGCGCAGCTTGGCGGGAGCATCTGCGCCGTGTTCGCCGACCAGTTCGACAAGCGCCGAACCCACGACGACGCCATCGGCGACCTCGGCAATCTCTGCCGCCTGTTCCGGCGTACGCACGCCGAAACCGACGGCGACCGGGATATCGGTCGATTGCTTGATACGGCTGACATTCGCTTCGATGGATTCGATGGCGGCTTGCTGCATGCCGGTGATCCCGGCGACAGCGACATAGTAGAGAAAGCCCGACGATCCTTCGAGGACCTGCGGCAGGCGCTTCGCATCGGTTGTTGGCGTCGCGAGGCGGATTGGGGAGATGTCCGCATCGCGCAGCTGCGGACCGAGCGCATCGTCCTCCTCGGGCGGAATATCGACGCATATCACGCCGTCGACGCCTGCTTGCTTCGCCGCATTGGCGAACCAGTCCGGCCCGCGCCTGATCATCGGGTTGGCATAGCCCATGAGGACCAGCGGAACCTCGGGGTGCCGCTCGCGGAATTTGCGTGCGATACGCAGCACATCGGCGGTTGTGGTCCCTGCGTTGAGCGAACGGATATTCGCCGCCTGGATCGCCGGACCGTCGGCCATGGGATCGGTGAAGGGCATGCCCAATTCGATCACATCCGCGCCGCCCTCGACCAGCGCGTCGAGATTGGCCGCTGTATCGCCATCGCCTGCCGTTATGAAGCAGACGAGGGCGGGATGGGGCTTGTTGAAGGCGTTGGAGAGGCGGTCTGAAACGCTCATGGGATCGTCGGCAATCCTACAGCTTGGAACGGATGGAACACGGTCTTGGCAAGAAAAACTCGTGGGGCGAAAAAGCGCGCAAATACGGGTGTCGTCGAAGGTGTGTGCCCGAACATTTGGCCCTTATGGCAGAGGTGGTGGCCAGTAGGACACAGGCTTTTCTAGATTGGCGACTGCCTTTTGGATCATCGTTTCGGCCTGAGCCAGATCCACCCAAGGACAACGAAGGTGAATGCGCCGCATGCCAAGGCGGCGAAAAACACCGCCATTTCCTGCATGCCCGGCATGTAGTTGTTGACGAAGTCGGCATCCGCGCGCCTCATCCTGGCAGAAGCCAGCCGGTACCAGACTACAGCGCAAATCCACATCAGCGCTTGCAATGCGGCGGTAAGCAGGAGCCGCCAATCACGCCTCACATCTCCACTCCCAACTTTTCAGCGACGGTGAAGATGTCCTTGTCGCCGCGTCCGCACAGGTTTGCGAGGATCACGCTGTCCTTCGGCATCTCCTTTGCCCGCTTGGCCACCGCCGCGATGGCGTGGCTGGGCTCCAGCGCCGGGATGATGCCCTCGGTGCGGCAGAGCAGCTGGAACGCCTCGAGCGCCTCTTCGTCGGTGACGGCGGTGTATTCGACGCGGCCCGTGTCCTTGAGCCAGGCGTGTTCGGGACCGATGCCCGGATAGTCGAGACCGGCGCTGATCGAGTGGCCTTCGGTGATCTGGCCGTCCTCGTCCTGCAGCAGGTAGGTCTTGTTGCCGTGGAGCACGCCCGGGAAGCCGCCAAGGAGGCTTGCCGCGTGTTCGTCACCGTCTAGACCGTGGCCTGCCGCTTCGACACCCAGCAGCTTGACCTCGCGATCGTCGAGGAAGGGGTGGAACAGGCCGAGCGCATTCGAACCGCCGCCGATGCAGGCCACGGCGAGATCGGGCAGGCGTCCGATCCGGTCGAGCATCTGCGCGCGCGCTTCCTTGCCGATGATGCTCTGGAAGTCACGGACCATTTCCGGATAGGGGTGGGGACCGGCTGCAGTGCCGATGATGTAGAAGGTGTCTTCCACATTCGCGACCCAGTCGCGCAGGCCTTCGTTCATGGCATCCTTCAGCGTGCCGCGCCCGCTGGTGACAGGTACGATCTCCGCACCGAGCAACTTCATCCGGAAGACGTTGGGCGACTGCCGCCGCACGTCTTCGGCACCCATGTAGATGACGCAGGGCAGGCCGAAGCGCGCGCACACGGTTGCCGTTGCAACGCCATGCTGGCCCGCGCCGGTTTCCGCGATGATGCGGGTCTTGCCCATGCGGATCGCGAGCAGGATCTGCCCGATGCAATTGTTGATCTTGTGCGCGCCGGTGTGATTGAGCTCGTCGCGCTTGAACCAGACCTGCGCGCCGCCCAGCGCCTCGGTCAGACGTTCCGCATGATAAAGCGGGGAGGGACGGCCGACGTAATGTTCCAGCAGGTCGTCGAACTCGCGCTGGAATTCCGGATCGGCCTGCGCCTTGCGATATTCGCGCTCGAGATCGAGGACGAGCGGCATGAGCGTTTCCGCCACGTAGCGGCCGCCGTAATCGCCGAAATGCCCGCGTTCGTCGGGCTGGTTGCGGAAGGTATTTGCACTGCTTGCCATGGCGCCTCCATGACGGGGAGAATTGCCAATGTCGAGAGAGGGTTTGGTTTGCGCTCGACAAGTGCGTCTGGCTTCGCCATTCGGCGCGGCCATGGACACCTCAAAGCCTGCCGATTTCAAGCTGCCCGAAGACTGCCAAGATATGCGCGAAGTGCGCATCGGCGTCGATACGACCGATCGCGAACTCATGGAATTGCTCGACCGCCGCTTTGGCTACATGCGGGCGGCAGCGCGCATCAAGACCGACCGCAATGTGGTCCGGGACGAGGCGCGCAAGACCGAAGTCATCGAAAACGCGCGCGCCGATGCAGAAAAGCGCGACCTTCCGGCCGGGAAGATCGCGCAAATCTGGGACGATCTGGTCGAAACCTCGATCGCTTACGAATTGGGTGAGTGGGACCGCCTCAAGGGCTGATCCCATTTCCGCGGATCAGTTGCCGCGGTTGAATTCGATCCATTCCGCTTCGGTCATGCAGACCTTCTGCTTGCGGCGGCTGCTCATGTCGGCGCGAATATATTTGCAGATTTTCTCTGCGTCCTTCTTCGCCTCTGCCTTGGGAGCATCCGCACGGGTTTCGGCAGGTACGTCCGGCTGGCCCGCGAAAGCGGGAGCGGCGAGGATGGTGAGGCCGGCGACGATCGCGGCTAAACGCATAGTAATTCCTTGAGTTGAATGGATTTCGCGCTGCGCCTAATCGCTTGCCGTTGCAGTGTCGACAGGCTTGCGATCAATCCCCGCGCGGTTTTCGCTGAAGCGATGATAGCACTCCACGAAGGGTGCGAACCTCCAGGTGGTTCCAGCCCGGTTTCGTGAGCACTCCGCGCAAGGTACGGCGCGTGGAATCGGCACGTGCTTCCGGCAGGAAATATCCGTTCGGTTCAAGCATGCTTTCGAGATGACCGATTAGCCCTTCCAGTTCCTCCTGCGGGGCAGGGGGCAAGAGATCTTCCTGCGTCGGCTGTGCAAGCGTCTCGTGCTTGCTCCATTCGTATGCGCAAAGGATCACGGCCTGGGCGAGGTTGAGAGATCCGAATTCCGGGTTAATCGGAACGGTCAGGATCGCGCGCGCCAGCGCCACGTCCTCGGTCTCCAGTCCCGAGCGTTCGGGCCCGAAGAGGATCGCACTACGACCTGAAGCAACCGCCATCTCAGAGGCAGCTTCCTCCGGCGTCACGACCGGCTTCGTCACTCCGCGCTTGCGCACGGTGGTAGCGTAGACATGCGCGCAATCGGCCACGGCTTCTGCGGTGGTCGCATAGACCTGCGCATTCTCGAGCACGACATCGGCACCCGAGGCGGCGGGCCCTGCCGAAGGATTAGGCCAACCGTCGCGCGGTTCGACGAGACGCAGCTCGCTGAGCCCGAAATTCAGCATGGCGCGCGCCGCCTTGCCGATATTCTCGCCGAGCTGGGGCCGGACCAGAACGATGACCGGTTTGCGCAGGTCAGCCACGCTCATTGGCTGCGGCTTCCTGCACCGTGCTGGCGAATTCCTCGAAATCGCGTGCCTCGCTGAAGTCGCGATAGACCGAGGCGAAGCGGATATAGGCAACCGAATCCAGCTGGCGCAGACCGTCCATGACCATCTCGCCGATACGCTGCGATGCGATTTCGGCTTCGCCGGCGGTTTCGACCTGGCGCTGGATGCCGGAAACCAGCTGGTCGATCCGTTCTGGCGACACATCACGTTTGCGGCAGGCGAGCGAGATGGATTGTTCGAGCTTCGCGCGTTCGAACGCTTCGCGCCGGTCCCCGGATTTGACCACGGTGACTTCGCGCAATTGCACACGTTCGAAAGTAGTGAAGCGCGCGCCGCAGCTGGAACACTGGCGGCGACGGCGGATCGAGGTCGAATCCTCGGTCGGACGACTGTCCTTTACCTGGGTGTCGTCGAAAGCGCAGAAAGGGCAGCGCATCTTACGGTCTCAGTCGCTTGTAAAGCATCAAGCCGGCACCGGCGACGCCGCCGATCACCGGTCCGACCACGGGCAGGACCCATCCCGCAACGGCACCAATGGCCGCCCCGGTCAGGACGGGCGCGGTCGAAGGATGATCGACCCCTTCCTTCATCATTGCCTTAAGCTCGTCCCGCGCGTCGGGGAGCAGGTCATGGTCCTGGTGCTTGGGTTCCTTGTCGTCCATCGTCTTATTCCTCAGCGGCCCGGGTAAACCGGGAATTGCGCACACAGTTCGGATACGCGGGCGCGCACGCTTTCCTCGACTTGGCCATCGCCTTCCGGGCCATTGCGCGAAAGGCCGTCGACGACTTCGCAGATCAGCTTGCCGATGGTTTCGAATTCCGCCGGTCCGAAGCCGCGCGTGGTGCCTGCCGGTGTGCCGAGGCGGATGCCGCTGGTCACGAAGGGGCTGCGCGTGTCGTAGGGAATGCCGTTCTTGTTGCAGGTGAGCCAGGCGCGGTCGAGACCGGCTTCGGCTGCCTTGCCGGTGACGTCCTTGGCGGTGAGGTCGACCAGCATGGAGTGGTTGTCCGTGCCGCCGGAAACGACACGCAGGCCGTTCGCCTCGATGCCGCGGGCAAGGGCACGGGCGTTTTCGACCACACGGTGCGCATAATCCTTGAAATCGGGGCGCAGGGCTTCGCCGAACGCGACCGCTTTGGCTGCGACCACATGCATCAGCGGACCGCCCTGCATCCCCGGGAACACGGCCATGTTGAGCGGCTTGGTCAGCTCCTCGTTGTTCCACAGGATGACGCCGGAGCGCGGGCCGCGCAGGCTCTTGTGCGTGGTTGTGGTGACGACATCGGCATGGGGGAAGGGCGAGGGGTGCGCGCCGCCGGCGACGAGGCCGGAAATGTGGCTCATGTCGACCATCAGGATCGCGCCGACTTCATCGGCGACCTTGCGGAACGCTTCCCAGTCCCAGACGCGCGAGTATGCGGTACCGCCTGCGATGATGAGCTTGGGCTTGTGCTCCCTGGCCGTCGCCATCACCTCGTCCATGTCGATCAGTTCGTCGTCCTTGCGAACGCCGTAGCTGACCGGATTGAACCACTTGCCGCTCATGTTGACCGGCGAGCCGTGGGTGAGGTGACCGCCCGAGTTCAGGTCGAGACCCATGAAAGTATCGCCGGGCTGCAGCAGGGCCAGGAAAACGGCCTGGTTCATCTGGCTGCCGGAATTGGGCTGAACATTGGCAAAGTTGCAGCCGAACAGTTGCTTGGCCCGCTCTATTGCCAGCGTTTCCACGACATCGGCATAGTCGCACCCGCCGTAATAGCGCTTGCCCGGGTAGCCTTCCGCATACTTGTTGGTGAAGACACTGCCGGTAGCCTCGAGCACGGCCGTCGAGGCGATGTTCTCGCTTGCGATCAGCTCGATCTTGTCCTGCTGGCGGGCCAGTTCGTTGCGGATCGCTGCGTGAACCTGAGGATCCGCCTGTTCCAGCGTGTCGTGCCAGAAACGGTCCATCGGGTCGCGTTGGGTGTGTGCTGCCTGGGTTGCCATGATCAGTTTTCCGGGTTGGAGAGCTTGTCGACGCGGCGCTGGTGGCGCCCGCCTGCGAATTCGGTTTCGAGAAATGCGGTAACGCAAGCCTTTGCCATATCGCTACCTGTTAGGCGCGCGCCCATCGCGATGCAGTTCGCGTCATTGTGTTCGCGGCACAGCGATGCCGAGAGAGGCTCGGACACAAGCGCGCAGCGCACGGCGGGATTGCGATTGACGGACATCGAAATCCCGATGCCCGATCCGCACAGGGCAATGCCGCGCTCTGCCGTGCCATCGGCTACGACACTCGCCAGCTTATAGCCGAAGTCGGGGTAATCGACGCTGTCGGTCGTGTCCGGGCCAAGGTCGGCGACCTCGTGTCCCTGTTCGATGAGCCAATCGCGCAGTTCGGCCTTGAGGTCGATCGCGGCGTGGTCGGAGGCAATGGCGATACGCATGGCCATCCCCTTACGGAAACGGCCCGCTGATTGCCAGCGGGCCGAACCTGAAATCACCGATTGAGCGGCAAATTTTATTGGTCGAGGAAGGAGCGCATCTTGCGGCTGCGGCTCGGGTGCTTGAGCTTGCGCAGGGCCTTGGCCTCGATCTGGCGGATACGCTCGCGGGTCACCGAGAACTGCTGGCCGACCTCTTCCAGCGTGTGGTCGGTGTTCATGCCGATGCCGAAGCGCATGCGCAGCACGCGCTCTTCACGCGGCGTAAGGCTGGCAAGAACGCGGGTGACCGTTTCCTTGAGGTTGGCCTGGATCGCCGCGTCGACCGGGATGATCGCGTTCTTGTCCTCGATGAAATCGCCGAGATGCGAATCTTCCTCGTCGCCGATGGGCGTCTCGAGGCTGATCGGTTCCTTGGCGATCTTCATCACCTTGCGCACCTTCTCGAGCGGCATGGAGAGCTTCTCCGCCATCTCTTCGGGTGTCGGTTCGCGGCCCTGGTCGTGCAGGAACTGGCGCGAACAGCGGACCAGCTTGTTGATCGTCTCGATCATGTGGACCGGGATGCGGATCGTGCGGGCCTGGTCGGCGATCGAGCGGGTGATAGCCTGCCTGATCCACCAGGTCGCGTAAGTGCTGAACTTGTAGCCGCGGCGGTATTCGAATTTGTCGACCGCCTTCATCAGGCCGATGTTGCCTTCCTGGATCAGGTCCAGGAACTGCAGGCCGCGGTTGGTGTACTTTTTCGCGATCGAGATCACGAGGCGCAGGTTCGCCTCGACCATTTCCTTCTTGGCGATACGCGCTTCGCGCTCGCCCTTCTGGACCATGTTCACGATGCGGCGGAATTCGGGCAGGGCCATGCCGGTTGCGCTGGCAATGTCGGCGATTTCCGCGCGGATACGGTCGATCGCGTCGGCTTCCTTCTCGGCGAAGGCGGCCCACTTCTTGTCCTTCTTGACCTTGTCTTCCATCCAAGTGTCATCGAGCTCGTTCCCGATATAGGAATCGAGGAAGTCGACACGCTTGACCTTGTGGCGTTCTGCCAGGCGGAGCATCTGGCCGCCGAGAGCGGTCAGGCGGCGGTTGAAGGCATAAAGGTTGTCGACCAGGAATTCGATCTTGGTCGCGTGGAACTGGACGCTCTCCACCTCGGCAGTGAGCTGTTCCGAAAGCGCTTCGTACTTCTTTTCCTTGGCAGCCGGGAAGTCGTCACCACGGCCGAGAACTTCGACGCGTTCGGCCTGCAGCTTTTCGAACTTGCCGAACAGGTCCGCGATACGGGCGAAGCGTTCGATGGCGTCCGGCTTGAGAGCGGCTTCCATCTGAGCAAGGGACATGGTGTTGTCCTCTTCCTCTTCGTCGTCCTTCTTCGAACCTTCTTCGCCGTCTTCCTCGTCCGATTCCTCGGAGTCGTCCTCGTCTTCGTCGCGAATGGTCGGGCCGGCGGTTTCTTCGGAGATTTCGCCGTCGTCGTCATCGTCTTCGGCGTCGTCGTTCAGCTTGTCAGCCGGCGGTTCCTTGGACAGCATGGCGTCGAGATCGAGGATCTCGCGCAGCTGCATTTCCTCGGCATTGAGCGCTTCGGACCACTGGATGATGGCATGGAAGGTGATCGGGCTCTGGCACAGGCCCATGATCATCATGTCGCGACCGGATTCGATGCGCTTGGCAATGGCGATTTCGCCTTCGCGGCTGAGCAGCTCGACCGCGCCCATTTCGCGCAGGTACATGCGGACCGGATCGTCGGTACGCTCGCCCGCGGCCAGTTTCTTCGGCCCGGTCGGCTTCTTGGCAGGCTCTTTCTCGCCGGAAGAGGGCGCAGGAGCGATTTCCTCGACTTCGTCTTCCTGCTCCGCATCCTCGTCGTTCTCGACGATCTGCACGCCCATTTCGGAAAGGGCAGACTGGATGTCTTCGATCTGGTCGGAGCTCATCTCGCCCTGGGGCAAGGCGTCGTTGAGCTCGTCATAGGTGACGTAGCCCTTCTTCTTCGCCTTGGTGAGAAGCTTTTTGACCGACGCTTCGTTGAGATCGATCAGCGGTGCGTCGTCTTTGTCGCCCGACTTGGTCTTGGTGGCCATAAAGAGCAATCAGTCCGTGCTTGCGCCGCTGCCAGGTCCCGTGTCCTGAGCGGCATCTGAATCTTTTGCGGTCGCCGAAGCGGCCTTGCGGCTTGCCATTTGCCCGAGTCGCGCCTCGAATTCCAGCTTCCGTTTCAGCAATTGCTGCTGTTCGACGAAAGCCCCTTCGGGGTCGCTCTCGAAACGCGCGGTCGCTGCTGCCAACGCGGCTTCGAGTGCCGGCCTTTCGACCAGCAGAGACACGGCTTCGGCCAGTTCCTCGCGCGCATCTACCGGGTCGGTGCCTTCATCGAGAAAGGCGAAGCGGATGTTTGCCGGTGGGGCGGGTAGGCCTTCGGGTAGCGATATGGGCGATTGCGCGTGCGAATCAAGCGTTTCCGCTGCGGCAAGAAGCGAATCTATCGCCGAACCGACATTTCGGTCACTCTGCGCGACGCGGGCAAGCGCGGCCTCGTGGCGGGCGATCTCGCCCGGATGGCGCAGCATTCCGTGGATTACAGCACTCGCCAGCGTATCGCGCGACCCGCCTTCGATCGCTCTTTTCAAGCGCCGCTCGGCATCGGCCGAAAGTTGGGGAGAAGGTGCTTTGAAGCTTCCCTTTTTCCATTCGCCGCGCGGTTTGAATTCGCGCTGGGGGCGGGGCGGAAAGGCGAAGTCGGAGAAGCGTTGGGTCAGTTCGCGCTTGTAGAGCGCCCGGATGTCGGGATGTTCAATGGCCTCGACGTGGTGCATCAGGCGCGCTTTCAACCCGGCTTTCTCTTCCGGTGAAGTCAGGGGCGCGGCGGCTTTTTCGAACTCCCACAAGGTGTCGAGGAGGCTCGCGGGGCTGGAGAGCAACTCTTCGATGGCCGACACGCCCTTTTCGCGGATCAGGTCATCGGGGTCCATTCCGGCAGGCAACCTGACGATTGAGAGCGAATGCCCGGGACGCAGCATGGGGAGGGCACGTTCGATGGCGCGCATTGCGGCACGTTGCCCCGCATTGTCGCCGTCGAAACACAGGATGGGGCGCTCGACCTGTCGCCAGAGTAGCTCGATCTGGTTCTCGGTCAGGGCCGTGCCGAGCGGTGCGACGGCTTCCGCGATACCGGCGTTCGCCAGTGCGATCGCGTCCATGTACCCTTCGACAACGATAATCCGCCCGGTCTGGCGAGACGCGGGCGCGGCGCGGTGCAAGTTGTAAAGCGTGCGACCCTTGTCGAAGAGCGGGGTGTCGGGCGAGTTGAGGTATTTCGGCGCGTTGGGATTGCTGTCGCTGTCGAGAATGCGTCCGCCGAAAGCGATGACACGGCCGCGCGCATCGTGGATCGGGAGCATGAGTCGCGCGCGAAAGCGGTCGTAGGGATCCTTGCCCTCGACCTCGATCCGCATACCGGCTTCGATCAGCATTTGTTCGTCGAAGCGCGACAAGGCCGCTTTCGAGGCCTGCCTGTCCTGTGGAGCGTATCCGAAACCGAATTCGCGCACCGTTTTCTCGGAGAAACCCCTGCGCGAGAGGTAGGCACGTGCTGCTGCCCCGTCTGCACCCCTGAGATTGCTTTCGAACCAGTCCTGCGCGGCTGCCGTGACGTCGTGCAGGCTGGCGCGCTTTTCGGCGCGCTTGGCGGCCTGGGGATCGGGGGCAGGGACTTCCATGCCCGCTTCCGCCGCCAGTTCCTTGACCGCATCCATAAAGGGCATCCCGCGCTGGTCAGTCAGCCAGCGGATGGCATCGCCATGCGCCTCGCACCCGAAGCAGTGATAGAACCCCTTCTCGTCATTGACGTAGAAGCTGGGCGTCTTCTCGTTATGGAACGGGCAGCACGCCTTGAACTCACGCCCAGCCTTGGTGAGGCGCACGGTGCGGCCGATCACGGCGGACAGCGTGGTCCGCATGCGCAATTCATCCAGCCATTGGGGTGAGAGGGCCATCTCCTCTCCCTACTGCCTGAAGGCGAATGCCGCTAGTTGGCGGGCGTTTCCGTTGCCGGTTTTTCCTCTGCCGGGAACGGCCCCCGCGCGACAGCCTGATTGCCCAGGACTTCCAGCAAGAACGCATCGGAAGGACCGGCGGGAGGCTCAGTCGACTGCCACCAAACGGTGACGGTGGCGTTTTCCCGCCAGTTCTGCCCGTCGATAACTCTCCAGATGAGCCGGCCGTCGTCGATCGTCACGCCGATTGCATCCTCGCTTCCGAAAGCGGCCTGCGCCTGGCTGCGCGAATAGCCCAGCGAACCGTTGAAGCCGTGGGCGCGCTCGGTGGTCCTGAACAGGGTAGGCGGCGCTTCGACCACTTCGGGACCTGCTTCAGGTTGAGCAGTGCTTACGCCGTCGAGGGTCACCTGGTGGACGTACGTATAGATCGTATCTTCCGGCATCTGGCCCGGCTCGCAGGTCTCGACGCCTTCGGGGCACGCGACGAAGCTGACCATGGTGCCGATCTGTGCGCTGCCTGCGCTCAGGACCGTTTCGACCTCGGGCCCTTGCGGACCGACGATCTTGGCACCCAGCGTCGACAGGTCGAGATCTGCGGCGACCAGCGTGCGCGGCTGCGCAGGCGTTGGCGTGGGCGTCGGCGCGGGTTCGGGCTCGCTCGACCCGCAGGCGGCGAGGGCAAGCGGCGCGGCAATAAGCAGGAGGCGCTTCACGACAGCGCCTCCTTCACGAGGCCGCTGGCCTTGCTCATGTCGAGCGTCGCACCGTGGCGGGCTTTCAACTCGGCCATGACCTTACCCATATCCTTCATGCCCTCGGCACCGGTATCGGCCTTGATCTGGGCAATGGCGGCGCGGGTTTCCTCCTCGCTCATCTGCTTGGGTAGAAATTCCTCGATTACGACCAGTTCGGCCTTTTCCTTGTCGGCCAATTCCTGCCGGCCGCCGTCTTCGTACATGGCGATCGATTCGCGGCGCTGCTTGGCCATCTTCATCAGCACGTCGGTGACGAGCTCGTCATCCTCCGGCTTCTTGTCCGAAGTGCGCAATTCGATATCGCGATCCTTGATCTTCGCACCGATCAGGCGGAGCGCGGCGGTGCGCTCCTTGTCCTTGGCCTTCATGGCGGTGACGGTTTCGGTCTGGATCTTTTCGCGGAGCATGAGGCCTCTTGACGCTAAACTGTGGATGGTTCGGGTCCCATGTAAGGCAAGCTGACGCAAAGCCAAGTGTTCCGCTTGACGGGGAGGCGCAGCACCTATAGCGGCCATGGCTTAGCGACATCGCCGGAAACCCCTGACTCGGAGAGCCCCCATGGCCCTGCCCGCATTCTCGCACGCGCAACCCAAAGGCGCGACGGGAGTCCTCGTCTTCGCGGACGGAACCTGCATCTGGGGCAAGGGCTTCGGCGCTTCCGGATCGGCCGTCGGCGAAGTGTGCTTCAATACGGCGATGACCGGCTACCAGGAGGTGATGACCGATCCCTCCTACGACAGCCAGATCGTCACCTTCACTTTCCCGCATATCGGCAATGTCGGCGCGAACGAGGAAGACCACGAGAGCCGCGGCCTCGGTGCCGTCGGCTGCATCGTGCGGCAGGAAGTGACGCCGCAGTCCAATTTCCGCGCACAGCAGGAATTCGTCGACTGGATGACCGCCCACGGCAAGATCGGCCTGTCGGGCGTGGACACCCGCGCGCTTACCCGCCGCATTCGCCTCAACGGCGCGCCGAACGCGGTCATCGCGCACAATCCACGCGGTGAGTTCGACATGAAAGCGCTTAAGAAGCAGGCCGCCGAATGGAGCGGGCTGGAAGGCCTCGACCTCGTCCCCGGTGTGACCCGCGATGGGCAGGAAGACTGGAAGGGCGGTCACTGGCAGCTCGGCTTCGGTTACACCGAGGGGACTGCGGCCAAACCGCACGTCGTCGCCATCGATTATGGCGCGAAGGACAATATCTTCCGCAATCTCGTGAAGGCAGGGGCCAAAGTCACCGTCGTACCGGCGCGCACCTCGCTGGAAGAGGTGATGGCGCTGAAGCCAGATGGCGTGTTCCTCTCGAACGGCCCGGGCGATCCGGCGGCCACGGGTGAATATGCGGTGCCGGTCATCAAGGGGCTGCTGGATGCCGACGTGCCGCTGTTCGGCATCTGCCTCGGCCACCAGATGCTCGGCCTCGCGGCTGGCGCAAGGACCGCCAAGATGTTCCAGGGCCACCGCGGCGCCAATCACCCCGTCCAGCGCGTCGGCGGCGAATGGGGTGAGAGCGAAGGCCTCGTCGAGATTACCAGCATGAACCACGGTTTCGCGGTTGATGTCGATACCTTGCCGGACGGCGTGGAGCAGACCCACGTCTCGCTGTTCGACGGCACCAATTGCGGTATCTCGATCAAGGGCAAGAAAGCCTTCGGCGTGCAGTACCACCCCGAGGCAAGCCCCGGCCCGCAGGACAGCTTCTACCTGTTCGAGAAATTCGTGGGAGGTCTTGGAGAAAGCTAATGGCGATAATTCGGAATTTCGAAGAGCTGGAACTCAAAGCAAACGCTCGTCATTCGGAAACCTACGGAGGTTGGTCCATCCAAGGTCAAGACGGAGAAAAGTTTCTTCAAATCAACACCATGGGTTCAGCGGACCGTGAAATTCCTGGAAAAGTCTCGCAGACACTCCGCTTGAGTAAAGAAGCTGTCGAACAGCTTGCAGAGCTGGCCAGAAAGCACCTTTAATGCCCAAAAGAACCGACATCTCCTCGATCCTCGTCATTGGCGCTGGCCCGATCATCATCGGCCAGGCGTGCGAGTTCGACTATTCCGGAACGCAGGCAATCAAGGCGCTGAAGGAGGAGGGCTACCGGGTCATCCTGGTCAACTCCAACCCCGCCACGATCATGACCGATCCGGAAATGGCCGATGCGACCTATGTCGAGCCGATCACGCCGGAAATCGTTGCCAAGATCATCGAGAAGGAGCGGCCCGACGCGGTCTTGCCGACGATGGGCGGGCAGACGGCGTTGAATTGCGCGCTCAAGCTCGACGAGCTTGGGGTGCTGGAGAAGTACGGCGTCCAGATGATCGGCGCCAAGGCCGACGCCATCGACAAGGCGGAAAACCGCCAGCGTTTCCGCGAGGCGATGGACAAGATCGGCCTCGAAAGCGCACGTAGCGGCATCGCGAACACGGTAGACGAGGCCTTTGCGGTACTCGAGCGTACCGGTCTGCCCTCGATCATCCGACCAAGCTTCACGCTCGGCGGGACGGGCGGGGGCATCGCCTATAACAAGGCCGAGTTCGAGCGCATCGTGCGCGAAGGTCTCGATGCGTCGCCCACGACCGAAGTCCTGATCGAGGAATCGCTCCTCGGCTGGAAAGAATACGAGATGGAGGTGGTGCGCGACCGCAAGGACAATTGCATCATCATCTGCTCGATCGAGAACGTCGATCCGATGGGCGTGCACACGGGCGATTCCATCACCGTCGCACCGGCGCTGACGCTGACCGACAAGGAATACCAGATCATGCGCACTGCCTCGATCGAGGTATTGCGTGAAATCGGTGTGGAAACAGGCGGTTCGAACGTACAGTTCGCAGTCAATCCCAGGGATGGCCGCCTGATCGTGATCGAGATGAACCCGCGCGTCTCGCGCTCCTCGGCGCTGGCATCCAAGGCGACCGGCTTCCCCATCGCGCGCGTCGCGGCAAAGCTGGCGGTCGGCTACACGCTCGACGAAATCCAGAACGAGATTACCGGCGCGACGCCTGCCTCGTTCGAACCGACCATCGACTATGTCGTCACCAAAATCCCGCGCTTCGCCTTTGAGAAGTTCAAAGGTTCGAAGCCGGAACTCGCCACGGCGATGAAGTCGGTGGGCGAGGTCATGGCGATCGGTCGCTGCTTTGCCGAGAGCATGCAGAAGGCACTGCGCGGCCTTGAAACCGGCCTGGACGGGTTCAACCGCGTCCCCGAACTGGAAGGCGTGAGCCGCGACAAGATCACCGCGGCGCTCTCGCAGCGCACGCCTGATCGTATCCTCAAGATCGCGCAGGCCTTCCGCGAAGGCCTCACCGTCGACGAAATCCAGCCGATCACCGGCTTCGACCCGTGGTTCCTGCGCCAGATCGAAGCGATCATCTACGAAGAGCAGATGCTCGGCCATAACGGCCTGCCGCGCGATGCCGAAGAAATGCGCCGCCTCAAGGCGATGGGCTTTTCCGACAAGCGCCTCGCCACGCTGGCGGTCCGTTCGGTCGGCGTTGCCGGCGGCATGGCGGAAACGCAAGCCCGCCGCTCCGGTCTCCTGCACGACGCCCTGCGCGCCATGGCCGGCGCCACCAGCGAGCAGGAAGTGCGAAAGCTGCGCCAGAAGCTCGGCGTGAACCCTGTCTTCAAGCGGATCGACAGCTGCGCGGCCGAGTTCGAGGCCGTCACGCCCTATATGTATTCGACCTACGAAGCGCCCAGCTTCGGGGAGCCCGAGGACGAGGCGAAGCCGAGCGATCGCAAGAAGATCGTGATCCTCGGCGGCGGACCGAACCGGATCGGGCAGGGCATCGAGTTCGACTATTGCTGCGTCCACGCCTGCTTCGCGCTTGCCGAGGCAGGGTTCGAGACCATCATGGTCAATTGCAACCCCGAGACCGTTTCGACCGACTACGACACATCCGACCGCCTCTATTTCGAGCCGCTGACGGAAGAGGACGTGCTGGAAATCCTGCGCGTCGAAATGTCCAGGGGCGAAGTCGTGGGCGTGATCGTCCAGTTCGGCGGACAGACCCCGCTCAAGCTGGCAGCAGCGCTCGAACGCGAAGGCATCCCGATCCTCGGCACATCGCCCGATGCGATCGACCTTGCCGAAGATCGCGAACGTTTCGCCAAGCTGGTGTCGAAGCTCGATCTCATGCAGCCGGACAATGGCATCGCCAAGAGCCGGGACGAGGCGGCGGCAGTCGCCGCGCGGATCGGCTACCCGGTCCTGCTTCGCCCGAGCTACGTCCTCGGCGGCCGCGCGATGGAGATCGTGGACAGCGAAGCGCAGCTCGATGACTACATCAATACGGCGGTGAACGTGTCCGGCGACAGCCCTGTGCTGGTCGACCAGTACCTGCGCGATGCGGTCGAATGCGACGTCGATGTAATTGCCGATGGCAATGAGGTACGCATCGCGGGCGTCATGCAGCACATCGAGGAAGCCGGCGTGCACTCGGGCGACAGCGCCTGCACCCTGCCGCCTTATAGCCTGCCCGACGACATCGTCGAAGAGATGGAACGCCAGGCGACCGCCCTGGCAGAAGCTCTCGACGTGCGCGGCCTGATGAATGTGCAGTTCGCCGTGAAGAACGGCGAGGTCTACCTAATCGAAGTCAATCCGCGCGCCAGCCGCACCGTGCCCTTCGTGGCGAAGGCCATCGGCCAGCCCGTGGCCAAAGTCGCCGCGCGCGTCATGGCGGGCGAACCGCTTTCGAATTTCGAACCGTTCAACCTGCGGCCCGACCACATGGCGGTGAAGGAAGCCGTATTCCCCTTCAGCCGTTTCCCCGGCTCCGATCCGGTCCTTTCGCCCGAGATGAAGAGCACCGGCGAAGTGATGGGGATCGACCGCGATTTCCCGGCAGCGTTCCTGAAGTCGCAGCTGGGGGCGGGGATGATCCTTCCCGAAGGCGGCACGCTCTTCGTGTCGGTCAAGGACAGCGACAAGGAAGTCATCCTCCCCGCGGTCGCGACCGTGCTGGAGCAGGGCTTCCGCGTCATCGCGACAGGCGGGACGCAGCGGTTCCTCGCAGAGCAGGGCCTGAACGTCGAACCGGTTAACAAGGTGGCCGAAGGTCGCCCGCACATCGTCGATGCGATCATCGACGGTGAAGTGGACTTGATCTTCAACACCACCGAGGGTTGGCAGTCGCTTCTGGACAGCCAGTCGATCCGTGTGGCGGCGCTGGAAAAGAAGGTTCCGTATTACACCACGGCTGCGGCCAGCCTGGCTACGGCACGTGCGATTGCGGAGGTTTCGACCGAGCAGCTTGAAGTGCGTTCATTGCAAGACTATTATAGCTGACAAGAACACACGCCCACCTTCCCGACAGTCGAACATTCCACGATCCGCTTTTCCTGCGGGTGGGTTCGAATTGTCCCGGGGGGCAGGGCAAGCAGGAAGGATTTGGGGTTCCATGGATAAAGTGCCGATGCTGGCCGAGGGCTACGAGAAGCTCACTGCCGATCTGAAGGTGCTGCGTGCCGAAAGGCCGAGGATCGTCGACGCGATCGAGGAAGCTCGCGCGCACGGCGACCTTTCGGAAAACGCCGAATACCACGCCGCGAAGGAGCGTCAGGGCCAGGTGGAAGCCATGATCGGCGACCTGGAAGACAAGATCAGCCGCGCCCAGATCATCGATCCGAGCACGCTTTCGGGCGACAAGATCGTCTTCGGCGCGACCGTGACCCTGCTCGACGAAGACGACAAGCCGGTGAAATACCAGATCGTCGGCCAGACCGAAGCGGATGCCGCCAAGGGCCGGATTTCCTATACCTCGCCGATCGCTCGCGCGTTGATCGGCAAGCAGGTAGAGGAAGAGGTCGAGGTGACCGTACCCTCGGGCGACAAGTTCTACCTGATCGACAAGATCGAATTCATCTGAGGCGACACGCCGTCAGTCGATGGCTTTTTCCATCGCCCAGTTGTGAATCGGCACTCCGTCGATTTCGAATTCGCGCTTTTCCGTAGCCACGTAACCCGCCTCCTCGAAAGAGGGGCGGGCGAGGTCACTCGCCTCTGTGTAGAGGCGGGTGATGCCGTGGTGCTTGGCGAAGAGCGATGCAGTCGCCAGCAGGTTTAGCGCCAAACCGTTCCGGGTATGCGCCGGATCGTTGTAGAGATGATCCAGATGACCGTCCGGCTCCAGCAGCGCATAGGCGACCGGGGCGTCATCCTCGTCGGCGGCGACAAAAATCGTCGCGCCATTGCTCACGCGTTCGCGATAGAGGGCCGCGCCCGGGTGCCTCGATAGCCACACATCGACCTGTTCGTCCGAATAGGCTTGCGGCCCGATGCCCTTGATCGCGGCCCTGCAGACCGAGGCCAAGGCCTCGGCATCCGAATCCTGATATGGCCGGATCGAATAGGCCACCTGGGTGTCAGGCTTCCGGATCGAGCAGCTTGTGGAGGTGCACAATGACGTATTTCATCTCGGCATCGTCGACCGTGCGCTGGGCATTGCCGCGCCAGGCGCTTTCGGCGTCTTCATACGTCGAATAGACGCCCGCGACGTGGATGCTTTCGGGATCGCTGAAGGTCACGCTGCGCGGGTCGGTCACGCGGCCGCCCATGACGAGGTAGAGCGTCTGCTTGCTCTCTTTTTCTTCCATGATGTCTGTTTTCCGATCTTGGGGAGGAGATTTGCGACGCCCATAGCGAAAGCGACGCGACAGGAAAACCCGTCGCGCCGCTTTGGCATCGAACTGCTACTTATGTCTTAGCGACCGACGCGCGCCTTCAGGTCGCGCACAGTACGCGAAGACTTACGGCTCGCCTTACGGCCGCTGGACCTCAGCGCATCGCCAAGCGAATCGGCGCGGTAGGCCGCGTCACGCTTGAGCCTGCGGGCCTGCGTGCCGGCGGCATCGCTGTAATCTTCGAACTTGTCGCCGACTTCATCGATGATCGAGAGGCCGTAGGCGAGGGCTGCGTCCGCTGCATAGGATGCGAGCGAGCCGCCGCGGCGACCGAGTTCGCGGCCCCTGCGCGTCATCGCGCCGATGGCGAGCCCGACTACGACTGCACCGGCGACGGTTGCGACGGGGTGCTTCTTGGCGAAGTCGACCGCACTGTCTGCAACGTCCTTCGCCTGGTCGGCGAAGCTGCGTTCTTCATTGCGCTTTTCGCCGGCTTCGATCCGCTTGCGAAGACGTTCACGCTTCTGCTCGTCGCTGAGCTGGCTGTCGGCGCTGATCGGGGTGACGTTCGTGGTGGCGTTGTCTGCCATGTTCTTTCTCCGGAATTTGTGTTCGTGGAGTCAACGATTTGAGGGGGGCGGACGTTCCGCCTACTCGTCGTCCTGCGCTGTCTCTTCGTCGTCTTCTGGCTCTAGGCCGAAGATTGAAAGGATCGGATTACGCGCAAACCAGACCACGACAGCCGCGAGAAGTGCCGCCAGCGCTCCCTTGTTGTTCTCGGCAACTTCCACGGCCTCTTCGTAAACGTCGACTGCGCCTTCGCGGACACGATCCATTGCGCGTTCGCCAAGCGACTTTCCGCTGAAGGTCGTCTTCAAATTTTCGACGTCGGCATCGACAAGCGCGCGAGCGGAATTGCGCAAGTGCCGATCTGCCAGCATCCTTGCCTTGCGATCAGTCATTTCCATCCTCCGAAAATGCATCGCGGATCTCGTCAATCCGCGCTTTCAGGAGGCTGAGGAAGACTATGCCGAGAGCGACTAGGGCAATCGTGACGATCGCCGTTGCTATCCATGGTCCGACCAGCGGTGCCAGTGCGATCACCAGTCCGACCGTCATAGCAATCAAAGCGAGGTGAAGAACGCCAAAGGCGCCAAGCCCGAAGGCAATGGCGCCCTTGATCCTGTTTGCTGCAAAGCCCGCGCGGCTTTTCTGATAGGCCATTTCGGCCTCGGCATAGGTCTTGCCGTCTTCAAGCAGCGCGAGGACATCGTCTGCGAGCGAGGGGCCGAGTGCCTCGGCCTCCTCTTCTTCGGGCTCATACTCATCCGGCAAATCGACCGGACCTTCATACGGCGCGTTGTCGCGCTCTTCTTCTTCGAGCATCGAGCCCCCCTTGCTCACCTATCAGCGACGGAAAATGCGCGAGAGCACGAAGCCCGCGGCAGCCGCAATACCGATCGCGAGGCCGGGGCTCTTGCGGACGAATTCGCGGCCGTCTTCGACCAGGTCGTCGACGTTCTTTTCGTCGAGCTTGCCGGCGTAGTCTTCAAGCGCGGTCGAAGCCGAACGGGCATATTCGCCGTACTTGGCGCCAAGCTTCTCATCGACCTGATAGGCGTTGTCGCTGATCGTACGGCTGAGGGCGCGCAGACCTTCGCTGGTTTTCACCTTGCCTTCGGTGGCGAGTTCCTTGCCCTTCACGCGTGCTTCCGCGCCATAGGCCTTGGCTTCACCGACCCAGTCCTCGCGCTTGCCAGCTGCCTGGCCGCGCACTGCCGTGGCGCGTTCCTTGCCTTCGGCACGAAGCGCGGCTGCACCGGCCTTGGCTTCTTCGAGCGCGGCATTGAAGCGGCTCTTGGCTTCGGCGCGGTGCGGATTGGTGGTTTCGGTGGTGTTGCTGGTCGCTGTGTTGGTCACTGGAGCTTTCTCCTTGGCTGCACCCTTTTTCGCCACGGTTTTCTTGGGCGCCTTGCGGGTGGTGGATTTCTTGGGGGCGGTAGTGGCTCGCTTCTTCGAGCCTGTAGATGTGTTTTCTTCGGCCATAGCCTCGTCCTTCCCGTCAATTCGTATTCATCCGGGACTACAGACGAGGCCCGGTATTCCTTTTTGCAACGTCGCTTGCGCCGACATGTTCCGGCGAATAGAGCGCTGCTCGTACACCGATTTAGTGGTGTCCTATACCATTACAACACCCCGCCGAGGAGTTTGTTCCGAAATGACCGCCATTATCGACATCCATGCCCGCGAAATTCTTGACAGCCGTGGCAACCCCACGGTCGAGGTGGATGTGCTGCTTGAAGACGGCAGTTTCGGCCGCGCGGCCGTGCCTTCGGGCGCATCGACCGGCGCTCACGAAGCGGTCGAACTGCGCGATGGCGACAAGGACCGTTACCTCGGCAAAGGCGTGCTCAAGGCCGTGGACGCCACCAATGGCGAGATCAGCGACCTGCTGATCGGCAATTTCGATGCCGAAGACCAGCGCGACATCGACCTCGCCATGATCGCGCTGGACGATACACCCAACAAGGGCCGCCTCGGCGCGAATGCCATCCTCGGCACCAGCATGGCGGTGGCCAAGGCAGCCGCCAATGCCCGCGGCCTGCCACTCTACTCCTACATCGGCGGTGTTTCGGCCCACGTCCTGCCCGTCCCGATGATGAACATCATCAATGGCGGCGAACACGCCGACAATCCGATCGACATTCAGGAATTCATGGTCATGCCGGTCGGCGCCGACAGCCTTGCCGAAGCAGTGCGCTGGGGTGCGGAGATCTTCCACACGCTGAAGAAGAACCTGTCGCAGAAGGGCCTCGCGACCGCGGTGGGCGACGAAGGCGGGTTCGCACCCGATCTCGCGAGCACGCGCGATGCGCTCGATTTCATCATGGGATCGATCCAGCAGGCAGGCTTCACGCCGGGCGACGACGTGGTCCTCGCACTCGACTGCGCCTCGACCGAATTCTTCAAGGACGGCAAATACATGATCTCGGGTGAGAACCTGGCGCTGTCCGGCGAGGAAATGGCCGAGTACCTAGCCAAGCTGTGCGCCGATTACCCGATCCGCTCGATCGAAGACGGAATGGGCGAAGACGACTTTGCAGGCTGGAAGGCCCTGACCGACCTCGTCGGCGACAAGGTCCAGCTGGTCGGCGACGATCTTTTCGTGACCAACCCCCAGCGCCTGACCGATGGCATTGAGCAGGGCCTGGCAAATTCGCTGCTGGTCAAAGTCAATCAGATCGGCACGCTTTCCGAAACGCTCGATGCAGTCAGCATCGCCAATCGCGCCGGCTACACTGCTGTCATGTCGCACCGTTCCGGCGAAACGGAAGACGCGACGATCGCGGATCTGGCGGTCGCCACCAACTGCGGACAGATCAAGACCGGCTCGCTCGCCCGTTCGGACAGGCTCGCCAAGTACAACCAGCTCATCCGGATCGAGGAAGAGCTGGGCGACAGCGCAGTCTACGCCGGGCGTTCCTGCTTCGGCTGAGGCCCAAGCTTGCGCCGCCTGGCGCTACGCAGCTCTTCGATAGCGTGATCGAGCCGCAGGGCCGCGCCGCGCTCCTGCAATGCGTCGAGCTGGATCAAGCAGTGTTCAAGCTGTTCTATGATCGCGGCGAGCCGGGCGTCGTGTGTCGTGTTGTGCATTTCGGTGGACGGGAATGCACGATGCAGATTGCCATGCGGTGATGGGCTGGCTAGCCTTTCCTACCTAGGGAGAGGGCAGTTTTCGCATGGATCATATTCCGGGTCACCCGGACGACATTACTGCGGCCTGGCTCGGTGAGTTGCTCGGGGCGGAAGTAACCGAAATTAGCTGGACACCGATCGGCACCGGACAAGTCGGCGACAGCGTCCGGATGGCGCTGCAAGGGCCGGAGGTCGGCAAGCGCGTTCCTGCGACACTCGCCGCCAAGTTTCCTGCAGCAGACGACACCAGCCGCGCCACGGCTGCGTTGTTCGGGCTCTATCGCAAGGAAGTCCACTTTTATCGCGAAGCGGCACCCGAGCTGGAAGTCAGGGTGCCCAAGGTCCATTTCGCAGACGTTTGCGACAACGGGCAAAGGTTTTGCCTGATCTTCGAAGACCTTGGACCGGCCCGGCAGGGCGACCAGATCCGGGGATGCTCGCTTGACGACGCGAAGGCGGCGATCAGGCAGGCGGCTGCCATTCACGCGCCAAGCTGGGGCAACAAGGACCTGCTTTCCGCCGAATGGATTCAGCCCGCACCCGATCTGGGAGAAAAGATCGCGGCGATGTACCCGCAGGCGCAGGCGGTGTTTCGCGAAAGGTATGCCTCTCAGCTCGAACCGGAATACATGGCGGTCTGCGACGAACTGGCAGAACTGACGTCGCAATATCACCAGAGGAATGGCGATCCCCAGTGCCTGGTGCATGGGGATTTCCGGCTCGATAACATGTTGTTCGATATCCACGGCGGAGCGGAGCCGATTGCGATCCTGGACTGGCAGACCGTCACGATCGGCAAGGCGATGACGGACATCGGGTATTTCATGGGCTGCGGCATCGGCGACCTCGGCCTCGAGCACGAAGACGAACTGCTCGATCTCTACCTTTATGACATGAAGGCTCGCGGCGTGGATCTGAGCCGCGCGGACATTGCCACCGACTTTCGCACAGGGATACTGCACGGTGTTTCGACCGCAGTCTTCAGCGCGGCATTCGTCGAACGGACCGAACGGGGCGACGCCAATTTCCTGTCGATGGCGCGCGGCGCTTGCGCCATGGCCCTGCGGCATGACAGCATAGGCGCACTGAAGGAGGAGAGCTGATGGTTTTATCGCGTGGTGACGACTATCCGATCCATCAGACGGCCGAACCGATCGCCTATTCCGGCACCGACCGGAATTTCTACGACCGCTATTTCTTCAACGGCTATGCCCCCGATGGCAGCGGCTTCTTCGCGCTGGCATTTGGCGTCTATCCGCAACTCGATATCGTCGACGCGCATTTCAGTTTCGTCAGGGAAGACACGCAGCACTGCATCCATGCTTCGGCCGAAATGGGCATGGAGCGCATGGACTTGCGTTGCGGGCCGATATCCATCGAAATCGTCGAACCGCTGCACGCGCTGAAGGTCACCGTCGAAGAGACCGATGGGATTGCTGCCGAGTTTGTTTTCACGGGCCGGGCATTCCCCATCGAAGAGCCGCGCTTCACCCACCGGCTCGGCCCGCGCGCTTTCATGGACTACACGCGCATGACGCAGAACGGCCATTTGACTGGGTGGATTTCGCTCGATGGAGAGCGTCATTCGCTGGCGCAGGGAACGGCGGGAACGCGCGACCGCAGCTGGGGTATCCGTCCGATCGGGGCCAAGGACCCTCAACCCATTCCCGGACACCAGCTGCCCGGTTTCTTCTGGCAATGGACGCCGATCAATTTTGACGACGGCAGCCTGTTCTTCCACGTGAACAACGACGAACACGGGGAGGCCTGGAACACGCGCGCGGCATGGGCACCGGACGGGGCCGATGCGCGCGATATCGGTGAAGGGGTGGGGAGCATGCGCACCCGCCTCGCGCCGGACACGCGCTGGCCCTCGGGAGGCACCCTATCGCTGGCCGTGAAGGGCGCACCGGAGCAGGTGACGTTCGAACCGCTGGGCCGCTTCCAGATGCGCGGGATCGGCTATACGCACCCCGAATGGAGCCACGGCATGCACCATGGCCCCTTGCGCGTATCGCGCGAGGATATCGACCTAGCCGGGCTCGATCCGCTCAAGCCGGAAAACGTGCACGTCCAGATACCCGTCAGGGTCACGGGGAGCGACGGCAGGAGCGGGATCGGCGTGTTCGAGCAGCTGATAATGGGACCGTTTGCCCCGCTCGGATTGACCGAGATGCTCGACGGGGCTGCTTAGCCCGCGAACCGGCCCTGCAGTGCGAGCAGGGCGATTGCGGCCTTCGCGGCCTCGCCGCCCTTGTCCTTGCGGTTCGCATCGGCCCGCGCGAGCGCCTGTTCCTCGTTCTCGACCGTGATGATGCCATTGCCGATGGCGATCCCGTCCATGGTCAGAGCCATGATGCCGCGCGCGCTTTCGCCGGCAACGATCTCGAAGTGATATGTCTCGCCGCGAATGACTACGCCGATGGCAACGAAACCATCGTAGCGTGCGCTGTCGGCCGCCATGGAAATCGCGCCGGGAATTTCGAGAGCGCCGGGGACGGTCAGCACTTCGACCGAATGGCCCGCAGCTTCGAGCGCCGCAGTCGCACCCGCAACCAGCATGTCGTTCAGATGGTCGTAGAAACGCGCTTCGACGATAAGGAAATTGGCCATCTGTGCTTACTCCGGAATGGGACGGTGATCGACGATGTTGAGGCCATAGCCTTCGATTGCGACGACATTGGGTTGTGAATTGCTGAGCAGGATCATGTCCTCGACACCCAGGTCGGCGAGGATTTGCGACCCGATACCGACATTGCGCTGGGCTTCGTTTTCGCCGTAGCCGCTTGCGGGTCTGCCGGTAATGATGACGATGATGCCCGAACCGTGCTCGCCGACGGCCTGCATGGCACGCTGCAAGGTGCGTTTGCGCGGACCCGGCTTGCCCAGCACATCGTCGAAGATCGAGATGGGGTGGACGCGGGTGAGGGTGGCTTCGCCTTCCTTCACGTCGCCCTTTTGCAGGACATAGGATTCGCTGCCGTCGACCGTGTTGCGATAGGTCAGCATCTTCCAGTCGCCGCCATAATCGGATTCGAAGGTGTCCTCGGCGATCCGCTCGACCAGATGGTCGTGACGCATGCGGTATTCGATCAGGTCGCGGATCGTGCCGATCTTCATGTCATGCTTTCGCGCGAAGGTCACCAGGTCGTCCAGCCGCGACATGGTGCCATCCTCGTTCATGATCTCGCAGATTACGCCCGAGGGGTTGAGGCCGGCGAGGCGGGAGATGTCGACGGCTGCTTCGGTGTGACCGGCGCGAACCAGCACCCCGCCATCACGTGCAGTGAGCGGGAAGACGTGACCCGGGGTCACGATGTCGTCGGGGCCCTTAGTAGCGTCGATGGCAACCGAAACCGTGCGCGAGCGGTCGGCCGCGCTGATGCCGGTGGTGACGCCGGTCTTCGCTTCGATCGAGGTGGTGAAGGCCGTCTGCATGCTCTCGCGGTTGTCGCGGCTCATGGGTTCAAGACCGAGTTCCTCCACGCGCTTGCGATCCAGCGAAAGGCAGATGAGGCCGCGACCATGGGTGGCCATGAAGTTGATGGCATTGGGCGTCGCCATCTGGGCGGGAATGATGAGATCGCCTTCGTTTTCGCGATCTTCGTCATCGACCAGGATGAACATCCGGCCGTTGCGTGCTTCGTCGATGATCTCTTCCGCCCCGACGATGACAGGGGTCTCGTCGTTCGCCTCGAGGAATGCCTCCAGCTTTGCCAGGGTGTCGGCAGTTGGGTTCCAGCTGTCTTCGGTGCAATCGCGCAAGGTATTGGCGTGCAAACCTGCTGCGCGGGCCAGACCGGCGCGGGTCATCAGGCCTTGGGATACGAGGGTGCGGACTTTCTCGATAGTGTTCATGCAGCCCGCCTAATCACATTCAAATGTGATGTCAAATGTGCAGCGCACACGTCAATGGTCTCCGCGGGCGAGCGCGATGATCAATTCGCTATGTCGAGGAGGTGGGAAATGGTGGACGCACTAGGGCTCGAACCTAGGACCCGCTGATTAAGAGTCAGCTGCTCTACCAACTGAGCTATGCGTCCACTCTCACGGTTTGACCGCGCTCCGGCCCGGTGGTGCGGGCGGCCCCCGACTCGGGGGAGGCGCTCATATAGCGGGTGTCGTTCGGAATAAAAGACCTAAATCGCAATCAGGCCATCAACCCGCGTTTCGGCGCGTTCAGGTTCCAGCGGTGAACCATCATGAGGATGCCGATACAGATCATGTTCGTCATCATGGAACTGCCACCATGACTGACGAAGGGAAGCGGGATCCCGACGACAGGGGCAAGCCCCATGACCATCATCAGGTTGATTGCGACGTAGAAGAAAATCGTCGCGGTCATGCCTGCCGCCAGCAGCTTGCCAAAGCGGTCTGCACTGTTTCGCGCGACTTTGAAGCCCCATCCTAGGATGATCGCAAAGGCGCCGATAACGAACAGGCCGCCGGCAAAGCCCCATTCTTCGGCCATCGTCGCGAAAACGAAGTCCGTATGCGGTTCCGGCAGGTAGTTGAGGTGGCTTTGCGAGCCCTCGTTGAAACCCTTGCCGAACAGGCCGCCGGATCCGATCGCGATCTTCGACTGGGTAATCTGGTAGCCCTCGCCAAGAGGGTCGCTTTCGGGATCGAGAAATGTCGTTACGCGATCCTGCTGGTAGGGCTTGAGCGCGAAGAAAAAGGCAAGGGGGATCGCAGCCAGCCCCGCCGCGCCAGCCATTATGAACCATCTGAGCGGCAAGCCGGCAAACAGCATCACGAGCCCCCCGCCAAATGCAATGGCGAGCGAGGTGCCGAGATCGGGCTGCAAGAGGACGAACGCCATCGGTAAGGCGATGATGGCACCTGCCGGAATGAGCGCGCGCCAGGTCGGGATCATCCCGACAGGCAGGCTTTCGTAGAACCGGGCAAGTGCCACGACGACCGCCGGCTTCATCAGTTCGGAGGGCTGGATGCGTATGGGTCCGACTTCCAGCCAGCGTTGGCTACCTCCGCCCAGCGTCCCCATGATCTCCACGGCCATGAGCAACAGCAGGACGACGACATATCCCGGATATGCGAAGAACTTCACCAGGTCCTTGGAAAACCGCGAGATGACGATCGCTGCTACGAAGAAAATCCCGAACCTGACGAGGTGGGATTCGGCATAGCGCGAAAAATCGCCAGCCGCCGCCGAGGTTAGCACGAGGGCGCCGAAGGCGATCAGGCCGAACAGCGGGAAAAGCATCTGCCAGGGCTGGCGCGCTACGGGGGCAGGGACGATCCCGCTCATTCCGGCACAGCACCGCTGGCAGGGGTGGCGGTTGCAGAAGGAGTTTGCGCAGGCGCAGGCGCAGGAGCGGCCTGCGGAGGCGGCGAGGCGTCACGCACCTCTTGCGCAGTGCGCGTGTCCACGCGGGGCTGGATTGCTTCTTCGGCGAGCTGTTCGGGCTGGCGCGCTGCAACCCGCGCTTCCGCTTCGACCTGGTCGAAAATGTCTTCGTCGCGTGTGGGGACGGGCGGCACGGCTTCCCCGTTGGCAGCTGCATAGGCGCGATATTTGCGATCGAGCCGCTCCTGCGCGGTGCCTCCCCATTGCTCCTCCAGCGCGCGGAGCGCCTCCATTCCCTTCGCGGGATCGAACAGGAAGGTCATGACATCGCGCGCGATCGGGTAGGCGGCGCCCGATCCCCCGCCATGTTCGATGACGACCGCACCCGCATATTTCGGTTTGTCGAAGGGTGCGAAGAACACGAACAGGCCGTGGTCGCGGTATTTCCACGGCCCGCTCCGGCCGTCGGATACGCTTAGCGACACGACCTGAGCCGTACCGGTCTTGCCCGCCATCAGGATGTCGTCGAACGGCAGGCGCGCGCGTCCCGCCGTACCCGGGCCGTTGACCGTATCGCTCATCGCCTGGCGGACGTAGTCGATTTCCGCCGGGGTGAAGGCGAAATGTTCGAATTTCGGCTGGTCATCGGTCAGGCGCAGGCGAGGCAGGACGCGGTCGCCCGTGGCCAAGCGAGCTGCCATCACCGCCAGCTGCAGCGGATTGGTGAGATAGTAGCCCTGTCCGATGGAGGAGTTCACCGTGTCGAACGGCTGCCATTCGCGCTCGAACTTGCGCTCTTTCCAGGCGGGCGACGGGACGGTGCCGTAGAACTGGCTCGTCACCGGGAGGTCGAATTCCTCGCCGAGACCCATCTTTTTCGCCCATTCCGCGACTTTCGCGAAACCGACCTGCTGGGCGAAGTGGTAGAAATAGCTGTCGCAGCTCTGGTAGATCGCCTTGGCCATGTCGACCCGGCCGTGATTGCTCCAGCAGTTAAAGAAACGGTTGCCGATACGCCGTCCGCCATTGCACATGATGGCTTCTTCCGGCTTCACGCCCGCGTCGAGAAACGCCATGCAATGCATTGGTTTCACAGTGGAACCCGGCGGGTAAAGGCCCTTGAGAACCTTGTTGCGCAAGGGAACCCGTTCGTCATCGCGAAGCATGGAATATTCGACCCGGCCGATCCCTGCCGAGAAGCTGTTAGGATCGAAACTGGGCATGGATGCCATGCACAGGAGATCGCCGGTCTCGCAGTCCATGACCACGCAGGACCCGCTTTCCAGTCCGATGCGACGGGCGGCGTAATCCTGCAAGGGACCGTCGATGGTCAGGCGGACCGGATCGCCCTGGATATCTTCGCGCGTTTCGAGGTCGCGCACGATCCTGCCGGAGGCTGTCACCTCGACACGGCGCGCCCCCGGTTCTCCGCGAAGATCCTGCTCGAACTGCTTTTCAAGCGCATCCTTGCCGATCTTGTAGCCGGGAGTGATCAGGATGGGATCGGGATTTTCCTCGTATTCCTCCGCAGAGGCAGGCCCCACGTATCCGATCAGATGCCCCACGCTGGGGCCAGTCGGGTAAAAGCGGGAGAAACCCCGCTGCGGAACCACGCCCGGCAAATCGGGAAGGCGAACGCTGATGGCCGCGAACTGATCGTAGTCGAGGCCGGTCGCGACCTCGATCGGTTGGAAGCCGCGCGCATCATCAATCCGCTTGGTGATATCGGCGATCGTGGTCGCTTCGAGATCGAGGATTTTGGCGAGTTCCTCGATGGTCTTTTCGGGATCGTTCATCCGGTCCGGGATCACATCGACCCGGAAATCCGCGCGGTTCGATGCCAGCGGGGCGCCGTTGCGATCGAGGATCCAGCCCCTGCGCGGCGGGATCAGCGAGAGGTTTACGCGGTTGCTTTCGGATTCCAGGACCCAGCGCTCGTTCTCCGCGATGGCGATATAGGCCATGCGCGCCGCCAGGATCGTGCCGAGGCCACCCATTCCGGCAGCGATCACGAAGGTGCGGCGGTCGAACGCGTTTTCGAGAGTGGTCTGGCTGACCAGATCCTTCGTGCGACGGCTGATACCGCTCCGGCGGGAGAAAAAGCCCATCAGACCCGCTTCCAGCGCATCAGCCGCAGCCTGTCGAGACGGGCCACGATGCGGGCGACAATGGGGAACATCAGGATGGACATCAGCAACTGCGGGATCAGGGCAACAAGAGCCGGCAAGGTCGGCGTCGCACCGCTCAGGAGCCAGCCGCCGAGGAGGTACATGACGACCAGTAAACCGGCTGTGAACCAGTCCTGCCAGAACGCCCTCCAGGGAAGGCGGAGCTCGACGAACTCGATCACGAGCATGGTCATCGACCACAGCAGGATTGCGAAGCCGAATGGCTGGCCGCTGAAGAGATCATCGAAGAGGCCGAGAGGAAAACCGGCCCACACCGGCAGGAGGCCCGGCCGGACAAGGCGCCAGGCCAACAGGGTCAGGAATCCGAGCGGTGGGACCATTGGAAGGGCGGCCGCAATCGCAAAGACAGGCAGCAGCGAACCCAGCAGGATCGAAAGCCACGGGATCACATTGGCGAGCAGGGGGGAATGCGAGCGATTTATGCGGCTGCCATAGGCATCGCTACGGGCGCGCGGCTCCATCCGCTCCATCAGTCGGTCAACTCCTCTTCGACCGGAGTCGTCGCACCGCTGGCTGCATCAGGTTCGAAGATCGGTTCGATGGCAACGAAATCCGTCGCCGCGGGATCGCTGACGATGCGGGCGACCCCGCCATCGTCGGTCAGTTCGGTCACGATGGCGACCGCGATGCCGGGAGGATAATAGCCGCCAGCGCCGGAGGTGACGAACAGATCGCCAACTTCGAGAGGATTGATACCAAGGTTGATGAGCTTGATCCGCAGAAGGCTGTCACCGCGACCTTCTGCGAAGGCGACGACCTCGTCCCCTGCGCGGCGCACAGGCAATACGCTTTCGCTGTCTGTCAGCAGGAGCACGCGGGAAGAATCGCTGCCGGTCTCGAGGATGCGTCCGACCACGCCGCGCGGCGAACGGACGGGCATGCCCACCTCCACGCCGTCATCCTCGCCTGCGCCGACATAGGCGAAGCGGCGAGTGCTCGAAGCGGTCGAGCCGATCAGGCGGGCGACTGCCACGGGCGTACGTTCCTGGTCCTGCAGGTCGAGCAAGCCTTTCAGGCGAACGTTTTCCTGGCGAACCGCTTCCGCTTCTTCCAGCCGGATGCGGGCCAGTTCCATCTCGCGCTTGAGCTCGGCATTCTTGGATCCGGCACGATAGTAACCGCTGATGGAATCCCACAGCGACTTGCTGCTCGTCCGCACGGTTGCCGCGGTTTCGCTAGCCGGGCTGACCGCGTCCTGCGCCGCCGAGCGCGGTCCGCCGAAAAAGCTGGGCTGGAAGAACGACAGGCCCAGCAATACGGCGCCGATGAGGGCACCGATCCCGGCGATAATGTAGCCGGTGAAAAGATTGTACTGCGCCCGCCGCGAATAGCTCGAGCGCCGTGTGCCGCTCGGCGCCATATCCTAAGCCTTTCTCAAGCCGTCATCAGGACGCCGCGATAGATCGGGTCCTCCATTGCGCGGCCGGTGCCGATGGCCACGCAGGAAAGCGGATCTTCGGCGATGGTTACCGGCAGGCCGGTTTCGTCGCGAAGGTATTCGTCGAGGCCCTGGATAAGCGCGCCGCCGCCGGTCAGAACGATGCCCTGGTCGACGATGTCGGCTGCCAGTTCGGGAGCGGTATTCTCGAGTGCGATACGCACGCCTTCGACGATAGCGCCGATCGGTTCGTTGAGCGCTTCTGCAATGTGGCCCTGGTTGATCGTGATTTCCTTCGGCACGCCGTTCACAAGATCGCGGCCCTTGATCGTGATCTGTTCGCCGATGCCGTCTTCGGGGGCGCGGGCGATGCCGTAATCCTTCTTGATACGCTCTGCCGTGGAATCGCCGATCAGCAGGTTGTGGTGTCGTCGGACGTAGGACACGATAGCTTCGTCCATCTTGTCGCCGCCGGTGCGGACCGAGGTGGTGTAAGCAAGGCCGCGCAGCGAGAGGACCGCGACTTCCGTCGTACCGCCGCCGATGTCGACGACCATGCTACCGACCGGTTCGGTGACCGGCATATCGGCACCGATAGCGGCCGCCATCGGTTCGAGGATGAGGTAGACCTGCGATGCGCCGGCATTCGATGCCGCATCGCGGATCGCGCGGCGTTCGACCGAGGTCGAGCCCGAGGGCACACAGATCGTGATTTCCGGATAGCGCATCAGGCTCTTGCGGCCGTTCACCTTGCGGATGAAGTGCTTGATCATCTCTTCGGCAACGTCGAGGTCGGCGATCACGCCGTCGCGCAGCGGGCGGATGGCTTCGATGGAATCGGGCGTCTTGCCCATCATCATCTTCGCGTCGTCGCCAACGGCCTTCACGCGCTTCATGCCGTTGATGGTTTCCAGCGCGACCACGCTCGGCTCGTTCAGGACAATGCCCTGATCCTGGACGTAGACCAGCGTATTGGCGGTGCCGAGGTCGATCGCCATGTTCTGCACGCCGAATTTGAAGATGTTGTTCCAGAAGCCCATTTTGACGCGATTTTCCGTTAGAATTTGAAGAGGCGAGGGGCGGTCGGGGCCGCTCGCACCTGTTCCGGGGGGAAATGGTGCGGGCTCCTTAGCGATATTACGCTCCGAATGCCAAAAATTTCCGAGCCTTTGGCGTGGATTACCCACACGTGCCGTCTCGGATTTCCGGCGATTCGTCGCTAGGTTGGGATTTCCATGCCAACAATCCGCCGCCTGCCCGACAATCTGGTCAATCGCATCGCCGCTGGCGAGGTGGTCGAACGGCCATCTTCCGCACTCAAGGAACTGGTCGAAAATGCTATCGACGCAGGGGCGACGCGGATCGCGGTCAAGCTGGTCGAGGGCGGTTTGACCAGCCTCGAAGTAACGGACGACGGTTGCGGCATGACGCCCGACGAAATGGCGCTCGCGCTGGAGCGGCACGCGACGTCCAAATTGCCCGACGAGGCGATCGAGCAGGTCGCCACTCTCGGCTTTCGCGGAGAGGCCTTGCCGAGCATAGCCAGCGTGGCACGCTTCAGCCTGGAAAGCCGCCCGTCGGGCGCAGAACAGGGCTGGAAGCGCGTGGTGGACCACGGGGCAGTCGTTTCGGAAGGGCCCGCTGCGCTTCCGCCAGGCACGCGCGTCAGGGTCGAGAACCTGTTTGCGAAAATCCCGGCACGGCGAAAATTCCTGCGCACCACGCGCAGTGAATATGCGGCCTGCCTCGACGTCGTGCGCCGCCTCGCCATGGCGCGCCCCGACGTGGCGATTACGCTCGATCACGGGGACCGCCGTATCCTCGGGCTGCAAGGAGGCGAGGGGCTGGCCAACCGCGTTGCGCAGGTCATCGCGCGCGAATTGAAGGACAATGGCGTCGCCATCGACCTCGACCGGGGGACCATGCGCCTCACCGGCATCGCGGGCCTGCCGACCTACAACCGCGGCATCGCGGACCATCAGTACCTCTTCGTAAACGGCAGGCCGGTGAAGGACCGCTTGCTGACAGGCGCGGTACGCGGTGCCTATGCCGATATGCTCGCGCGCGACCGTCATGCGGTGCTCGCGCTGTTCCTCGATCTTCCGGCGGAGGATGTGGATGTGAACGTCCACCCGGCCAAGACCGAAGTACGCTTTCGCGATGCGCAGGCGGTGCGCGGATTTATCGTCTCCGGCCTGCGCCAGGCTCTGGCGACCGGCGACAAGCGCAGCGCGCAATCGCCCGATGCGGGTGCAATGTCGCGCTGGCAGCAGGAGCCGGTACGCGACGAGCCGTCGCCCGCGCTACGCTCGATCTTCGAAGGACGCGACTGGTCGGCACCGCAATCGCGCGTTTCCGAAGCGAACGCTGCATGGCGGGGCGCCGAGGCGGATATCATGGCGGCACCGCGAGGCAGGGCGGAGGAAGCGGCTCCGGTCAGCGCTCAGGAGCAGGACTTTCCCCTCGGTATTGCGCGCGGACAGGTGGCCAAAACGTACATCGTGGCGGAGGCGAAGGACGGGCTCGTGCTCGTCGACCAGCACGCTGCGCATGAAAGGCTGGTGCTTGAAAGGCTCAAGGCCGCCGGGGCTGAAGAGGCCGTCGCGCGCAGCCAGGCGCTGCTCATCCCCGAAGTGGTCGAACTGGACGAGGTGTCCTGTGACCGCCTTGAAAGCGCGGCCGATGCGCTGGCATCCCATGGCCTCACCATCGAACGGTTCGGGCCGTCCGCCATGCTGGTTCGCAGCCTGCCGCACGCCATCGCCCGGACCGATCCGGAAAAGCTTTTGCGCGATATCGACGACGATCTGGCGCTGAACGGTGAAGCGCTGCTGCTTGGCGAGAAACTCGACCTCGTGCTGGCGACGATGGCGTGCCACGGGTCGGTCAGGGCAGGGCGAACGCTGCGGGTGGACGAAATGAACTCGCTCCTGCGCGAAATGGAACGCACGCCGCGTTCGGGACAATGCAACCATGGACGCCCCACGTGGGTTAAGCTTTCCATGGAAGACGTCGAGAAACTGTTCGGGAGGCATTGATGCGCTGGATTATCGCGATTGCGCCACTGGCGCTTGCAGCCTGCGGCCCGACGCCGGAAGAAAAGGCGGCGGCTGATGCCCGCGCCGTTGCGGAGGTGGAGGCGAACCAGGAGCCGCCGCCCGAAGAGCTTGCCCCTGGTGTGCTCACCTTCGCGGACGTCGAAAACGCCGACATGTTCGGTGCTGGGTGCAATGTCCTGCCGAACTCGGGCAGCGCGGGCGGGATTGCCATTGCCGTGGCCCAGTCCGACGCCGGTTACTTCAAACGGGAAAACGAAATCATCCGCATGGCCGCGGATGCCGGTAGCAGGGAACTGCCTTATCTCGCCCGCGAGAAATACAGCGGGTTGGCCTATTCCATGCGGATCGAGATCGACGAGGACGCCGGGAAGCAGTCGGGTGACGAGACGATCGACTACCCATCCGTACTCACCATCAGGGATGCGCAGGACCGCGTGGTCTACCGCGAGAGCGGCACAACGCAGTGCGGGGCGTGATCTAGTCTGATCCGCCGGGCTCGCGGGTCGCGATCAGGGCGTTGGACACCATCTCCAGAACCATATCGCCATCCTGGTTGAAGGTGCGAATTCGGCTTTGGAAGATCCCCATCTCGGGACGTGACGCACTGCGGCGTTTCTCGATAATCTCGGTCTCGCAGCGCAATGTGTCGCCCGGATAGACCGGCTTCTTCCAGCGCAGCTGGTCGACGCCGGGAGAGCCGAGACCGGCCGATTTCTCGGTCTTCATGTTCTCGACCATCATGGCCATCGTCATGCTGCAGGTGTGCCAGCCGCTGGCCGAAAGCCGCCCGAAATGCGTTGCCGCGGCCGCATCGTCATCGAGATGGAACGGCTGCGGATCGTACTTGCGGGCGAAGTCGGTGACTTCTTCGCGGGTGACTTCGTAATGGCCGAATTCGCGCCGGTCGCCGACCTGGATGTCTTCGTAGAATTTCATGCCGCAATCTCTGGATCACAGGGCGGCGCGAAGCAACATCCAAATGCCCATGCCCACCATGGCGAGGTTTTCGGTGAGCGAAACGAAGCCGAGAGGTACGTTACCGCTGCCGCCGACGCAGGCGCATTTGATCTCGCGCTTCTGGATGTAGACCGCATAAAACACGCTCACCGCACCGACCGTGCCGATGAAAAGGGCAATCGGGACCGACAGCGCCGGGAGAAGTCGCCCGGCCATGAGGATCGCGGTCAGCGCTTCCAGGAATGGGTAGGCATATGCGTAGGGCACCCAACGCCGTCCGAGCAGGTCGTACCCGACGAACATGCTCGAAAACTGCTCGACATCCTGCAGCTTGAGCATGGCCAGCATCGCCATCGAGAATGCGACGAACCATTCGGCACCGCGCACGGTGACGGGCGATCCGTAGACGAACATGCTGAGCGCGAAAGCGAGACCCGCAGCGACTGCAAAGACTGCAATCACGGGCTGGTAGCTCGTCTCGGCCTTGTCCTTGACCTTGCGATTGAAGAAACGGCGCAGGTCCTCATGACCGCCTATCCGTTTTCCATCGATGAAGGTCTGCGGGGTCGTCTGGACCCCGTGCTCAGCCTTGAATGCGTCGGTCTCTTCGCGGGTGGTGAGGTGGTGGTCCCCCACCTCATACCCTTCGCTTTCGAGCAGGTATTTCGACTTGATGCCGTAGGGACAGACATGCTTGTCCATCACCATCCGATATAATTTCGCCGTCTTGGTCATAGCTGGCAAATATACCCCCTAGGGGTATGTTTCAAGTCAGGCCCTGAACTTCGGCACTCCTGCGCTGGAATCGAGTTCCGGGATGATGCGATAGCGGGCAAGGATCAGGCTGAAGAGCCCGAACAGCATCAGGCCGATCGCGGTGAGGGTGAAGACGAAACCTTCGCCGGCAAGGCTGGCCACCGCGTCGCCGAGCGTCTTGATCTGCTCTGCACCGCCCGACATGAAGCCGGCCTGGATCAGCGACCAGCCGATCACAAGATAGACGACCGCACGGGCAAGGAAGCCTGCTCCGCCGAGCCAGCGCGTGGCATCGGGGGCCTGTGCGCTGATACGGTTCATGAAGCTACCGGTAAGACCTTTCTTCGCCTGGTGCACCGCTGCGATGAAGAGTGCGATGCCAAGTGCACCGAGCACGAAACCGCCGAGTTCGAAGGACAGCACGCCCGAGGCGGCTTCCTGCGCTCCGCCACTGTCGGATCCGCCGCCCGAGCCTTCGCTACTTGCGAACTTGTAAGCCGAGTACGCCAGCGCAAGGTGGGCTACGCCGCTACCGGCATGTCCGATGCGCTTGCCCCAGCCCTTGGCGTCGGAGCCATTGTTCTCGATATCGAAGAGCAGCGAGCAGAAGCGGAAGAGGGCGTAGGCGATCAGTCCGATGACCATGATCCAGAGGATAACGGTCCCGGCGGGATATTCTTCGATCGCGCGGAAAATGCCGTTCGTGCCTTCCGCGATCTTGCTGGAGCTCGTGAGAGCGATCAGTCCCAGGACAAAATACAGGATTGCGCGGCTGAAATAGCCGACGCGCACCAACCAGTTGAATTTCTCGGACTTGTCTACCACGCGCAAAGCTCCCTGTGTTTTGCATGCCTAACGGCAGGAGGGGGCGATGCGTTCCGTAGCTGCGCTTAATTAGCTTGTGGTAGAATCGGCACGAACGGTTCCAGCGTACCATCCGCGCGATCGGCCTGCGGTAGTCCGACCAGATGGCGCAGTAGCGGCGCGATACTGGTGTTCTGGAAGCTGGCGAGTTCGCGGCCCGCGGGGAAGGAGGGCCCGTTGGCGATAAACAGCGCGGCCATTTCCGGCGCGTACATGTCGAAGCCGTGGTTCCCGCCTGTCCATGCATTGTTCGGGCGCGAGCGAGTGATTGTCCATCCCGTGTCCGGCAGGCAGAAGATCGGCGGAATGCGGCCGTGCGTTCCGTACTGGTACTTTGCCGGGATGGCGCTCTTCTCCCAGCATTCCATGTTGGCGTGATCGGTATCTACCAGCGCCTTTACCAGTGCTTCTTTATTGCCTGTGGTCGGTTCGAAAGTCGCGTATGCGCCTGCTTCGACGAGGCGGTAGAGGCTTTCGTCGAGTACCTCGTCGAGCGCGATGACGCGTTCGGAACTGGTCGCCGCCATGCCGTGATCCGAAACGATGACGAGATCGGCCGGCTGTCCGAGCTTGCGCAATTCGGCCGTCAGGCGGGCGATGTGACTGTCCACGTCGCGCAGCGCCGCGTTCACTTCTTCGCTGTCGGGGCCGCCATCATGTCCGGCGGTGTCGACCGTATCGAAATATAGTGTCACGAATTCGGGGCGGATATCGGCAGGGCGCCTCGCCCAGTCGAGCACTGCGTTCACGCGCTGGGTGTTCGATATCTGCATCGAGAATTGCTGCCAGTCGCTCGGCAAAACGCCGTCGGAGACCGGGCCCCATCCTTGCGCCGTGCCGCCCCATGGAACGGCAGAGCCCGGCCAGAACATGGCCGCGCTGCGAATGCCGGCTTCTTCCGCCTCGACCCAGACCGGCTTGGCCTCGTTCCACCAATAGGGATCGACCGTCGCCATGGTGAAGGGCTCTTCAGGGCGACCCTGATCTTCCATTCGGTTGGCCGTGATCCCGTGATGATCGGGAACGAGGCCGGTCACCAGCGTCCAGTGGTTCGGGAAAGTCTTGGTCGGGAAGGACGGACGCATCGAAGCGGTGACACCGCCCGCTGCAAGCGCGGACAGGGTGGGGGTCAGTCCGCGGTCCAGATAGTCGGGATGAAACCCGTCGATCGACACGAGTATCGTCATGCGCTCGCGCTGCTCCGCGACAGCCACCGGAGCGGAGGCGATGGTTTCGACCTGCTGTGCGCAGCCTGCCGCGAGCGGGAGGATGGCAAGGGCGAGGGAGGTCGGCAGCGAGCGCTTCATTCCGGGTACTCCGGTATCAGACGTTGAACTTGAACAGCATGACATCGCCGTCCTGAACCAGGTATTCCTTGCCCTCCTGACGCAGCTTGCCTGCCTCGCGGGCACCGCTTTCGCCATTGAGCGCGACGTAATCGTCATAGGCAATGGTTTCGGCGCGAATGAAGCCCTTCTCGAAATCGGTATGGATCTCGCCCGCAGCCTGCGGAGCCTTGGCACCTTCGGGGAAGGTCCAGGCGCGTGCTTCCTTGGGGCCAGCGGTGAAGAAGGTGTTGAGACCCAGCAGTCGGTATCCGGCACGGATAACGCGGCTGAGCCCGCTTTCCTCAAGACCCAGTTCGGCGAGGTATTCGGCGCGATCTTCGGGGTCCATCGCCACCAGTTCGCTTTCGATGGCGGCGGAAACCACCACGGCTTGCGCGCCCTCCGCTTCGGCCTTGGCGAATACCAGCGCGGACAGATCGTTGCCCTTGGCGGCGTCCTCTTCACCGACATTGCAGACGTAAAGGACGGGCTTGGCGGTCAGGAGCTGCGCCTGTTCGAAGACGCGGGCTTCTTCCTCGTCCTTGGGTTCGGTCAGGCGTGCAGGCTTGCCGTCGCGCAGCAGGGCCAGGGCCTGGCCGAGCACGTTAGCGATCAGCTTGGCTTCCTTGTCGCCTGCGGTGGCGCGCTTTTCCGCATTGGGGACGCGCTTTTCGAGGCTTTCGAGATCGGCCAGCATGAGTTCGGTTTCGACCACTTCGGCATCGGCGATCGGATCGACCTTGTTGGCGACGTGCTGGATGTCGTCGTCTTCGAAGCAGCGCAGGACGTGTACGACCGCATCGACTTCGCGGATGTTGCCGAGGAACTGGTTGCCGAGGCCTTCGCCCTTGCTGGCGCCTTTCACGAGGCCGGCGATATCCACGAACGCAAGCTGCGTCGGGATGATCTTGGCCGAACCCGCGATGGCGGCGATCTTGTCGAGCCGCTCGTCCGGGACTGCGACCTGGCCGACATTCGGTTCGATCGTGCAGAACGGATAGTTCGCAGCCTGAGCGGCCTGCGTTTCGGTCAGTGCATTGAAAAGGGTAGACTTGCCTACATTGGGCAGGCCGACGATCCCGCAACGGAAACCCATCGAAAACTCCGGAAATAGTGATATGCCGCTGCCCTTAGCCGTGAGGTCACTCGATTGCCAGCTTCACGATCGGTTTAACCTTGTTTGGTAAGCGCGAAGAATGACCAGATCGAAGTCCGTACTGTCTCTTCTTGCCATTGCCGCCTCGCTGGCAGCCTGCTCGCCCGATCCGGAAAGCAGCTTTGCCCGCGGGCAGGAGGCATTTGCCCAGCATGACTACCGCACAGCGCGTGTGGCGCTGATCGCCGGCCTGCGGGAACGCCCGGAGAATGGCGATATGCTCGCCATGCTGGCGCAGACCCAGATTGCCCTTGGCGATGGGGAGGGCGCCGTAGTGTCGCTGGATCGGCTGTCCGCGCTCGGGGATGATCGGCCGGAACACGCTATCCTGCGCGGCGAAGCGGAAATCCTGCGCGGTCGCTACGAAGAGGCCACGAACGCAGTCGAAGGCCTCGATCTGGCCGGAGCGGACCGGATCAGGGCGCTGTCACTGCTAGCCGCCGGAGACATCGACGCCGCTGCCGAAGCATTCGCCACCGGTGAAAGCCGCAGTACGCCGGATGCGCGACTGCTTGCCTCATACTCACGATTCGAACTGGCACGCGGCGACAAGGAAAGGGCGGCCAACCTTGCCGCAAAGGCCTTGAGGGCTGAGGATACATCGATCGATGCGTACCTGGCGAGCGCGCTTGTGTCGCGATCCCGAAGCAAGCTGCCCGCAGCACTGCGCTCGTATGAGAAGGCCCTCGGCCTGCACCCGGCAAACTTCGAGGCGCGGCTCGGCAAGGCACAGGTCCTTGTCGAGATGGAGGATTTCCAGTCTGCGAAGCCGCTCGTCGGGGAATTGGCGAAGGAAGCCCCCGAGAACCGATCGATCGAATTGTTGCGCGCCAAGCTGGCCGCTCGTGACGGGGATTGGGCACAAGTGCGCGACATTCTGCAGCGGTACGAGCCGGAAATGGATGAAAGTCCCGGGTTGAGACTGGCTTACGGTGAGGCGCAACTGGAGCTCGGATATCCGGTGCAGGCTCTCGCCTTGCTGCAGCCGATGCTGAATGCGAACCAGTCCCAGCGTGAGCTGCGCATGCTGGTCGCGCGCGCGCACCTGGCGTCGGGTAATGCGAGAGAGGCGCTCGATACGATCGAGTTCGTGGCCATCCGGCCCGATGCGCGCGCCGAAGAACTCTCACTCGCGTCGGAAGCGGCCAAGGCCCTCGGTAGCCCGAAGGCCGCCGAATATCGTAGCCGCGCAGGAGAGATTACGCCTCAATGGGTAGGCGGTGAACTTGCAAAGGCAGACCAGGCCTTGCGCAACCGGCAGTGGGAAAGTGCGGAGGCGAGTTACGAAGCGATCCTCGATCGCGGCAGAGCGCGCAATGCCATGGTGCTGAACAATCTCGCCTATGCGAAGTCTCGACTGGGCAAGAAGGAGGAAGCGCTCAAACTGGCGCTGGAAGCCGTCAAAGCATCGCCAGAGAATGCGTCAATCCTCGATACGGCCGGAACCTTGCTGGTCGAGACAGGCTCGCGCGAGCGCGGGGTCTCGATGCTGGAGAAGGCCGCGGCGTTGGAGCCGGACAATGCACGCATTGCAAGGCGGCTTGCGGCAGCGCGCAAACCCTGATCGGGAGGGCCCAAAAGCAAACGGCACACCAACCGGAGTTGGCGTGCCGCTTACCCTCAATGAACTGGTTTAGCTGTAAGTGACAGTCGCAAGCGCCGGCTTCGCTTCGCGGCGGCGGCGCGTGCCGGCGAAAATCATCAGTGCAGCAAGGCCGAAGAGCAGCATCATGTTCGGTTCGGGAACTTCATTGCCCGAGCTGGTGCTGGTCGTGACCTGCCGGCCGCTGGCAGAAGTGATGTCGCCAGCGCCGGATACCGACTGATAGCGGACGAAGAAGTCGTCGAGAGTGAGGCTGCTGAGCGCGCTGTCGAACGAAAGCGCGAGCGTGCCGGTGCCGGTCTCGCCACCGAAGACGCCGCCCCTGTTACCTGCGCAGGAGCCGGTCTTCGCGGCCTGGAAGCAGACATCGACAGTGCCGATCTGGTTCGGATAATTGCTGTCGGTGTTGGTGAAGTTGTAGGTGCCGGTGCTGGTTGCGCCGCTGATCTGCGGATCGGTATTGAAGGCGAAGCTGGACACGCGGGCATCGACGCCCGAGCCGGTGTCGCTCGTGTTGGTCATCGAATAGTCGAAATTGTAGACGTTGCCGACGATCGAAGTAAGCGTGAGGATGAGCTGCGAGCTCAGGCCGGGCACGGTAACATCACCGTTCACGAAACCGTCGAAATCGATGGTGAAGCTTTCGCCGACTTCGTTTGCGTCGAGCAGGATCGGTTCTGCCGCTGCGGGAGTCGAGGCGAGGAGGCCGAGACCTGCAACTGCCGAAAACACAAGATTACGCGTATTCATCAAACCGTCCCCACCGAAAGGTAAACCTGCCTTTAGCCAAGTTCGTCGGCCCTGTCATCAAAATTGCATTTCGTGAAACGGTATAAAAACGCTGTTTCATTTGGAGACACGTTTCGTCCCGGGAGCTGTCAGCCCCCCTGCTGACGAAGCGCGATTTCGCTCATGAATCGGGCGTCATCGCCCTTCGCGAGCCAGTCGGCCTCAGCGGAAATAGCGCCCAGCATGTCGGTCAGATCGTCCATTTCCGCTTTCGCATAATTGCCCAGCACGTGACCGGTCACCCGATCCTTGCTGCCGGGATGGCCGATACCGATTCGCACGCGGCGGAAATCGGGGCCGAGATGCTGGTTGATGGAGCGCAGGCCGTTGTGCCCGGCGAGGCCTCCACCACGGCGGACCTTGATCTTGAAGGGCGCCAGGTCGAGCTCGTCGTGGAAGACGGTCAGGTCTTCAACGCCAAGCTTGTAGAACCTCAGCGCCTCACCGACCGAGCGCCCGCTTTCATTCATATAGGTCGCAGGTTTCAGCAGCAGGACCTTTTCGGTCCCGATGCGGCCTTCCTGCACCCAGCCGGAGAACTTCTTCTGCACCGGTCCGAAACCGTGCATTTCCGCGATCACATCGCATACCATGAACCCGATATTGTGCCGGTGAAGGGCGTATTTGGGTCCGGGATTTCCTAGGCCAGTCCAGATCTGCATGGGCGAGGGCCATAAAGCCTGCGCGCGTCAGGGCAAGTCGCAGCGTCAGTCGTGCACGGCCTTCACCAGGGGGCCGAGGAAGGGCGAGCCGCCGAGCCAGTCGACCTGTGTCTTCGCGCTGATCTCGTTGATAGCGGTCTGCGGGATGCTTCCTCCGCTGACGGGCTGGCGGACGGGCCGCGTTCCTGGCGGCATACCAAGGATTTTTGCCATCACGCGGGGGATATCCATCGGATCGGCGGACCTTCCGGAACCGTCTTCCTCGCCCATGCGGGCAACTACCTGCGGATACCCGTCCGTATGCCGCGCGTCCGCCCGGGCAGCGAGGTCCCCGGAATAGCGATTGCGATTGACCCAGACCTTTGTGGGATAGCCGCCCGGTTCGATCACGGTCACCTCGATATTGTGCGGCACCAGTTCGTAAGCGAGCTGTTCGCCCATCGCTTCGACGGCAAACTTGGTCGCGGAATAATGCCCGCCGAATGGGATGATAACCCGGCCAAGCTGGCTGGAGATGCTGAAGATATGGCCGCTCTTGCGCGAGCGCATCCCGGGCAGAACCGCGCGGACCAGCCGGTGATAGCCGAAAACATTTGTATCGAAGGCGAGCTTCGTCGCCTCCATGTCCTGCACTTCGACCGGGCCGGTAATCCCGATGCCCGCGTTGTTGACCAGCACGTCCATGGGGCCACCATTGATGCGCTCCGCTTTGGCAACCGCAGCAAGGACCATGGCGTCATCGAGCACGTCGAGTTCGATGACATGGAGGTCGAGGCCCTTTTCCGAGGCGATCTGGCGCAGTTCGTCACCTTCGGCTCGCGGCAGGTTGCGCATGGTCGCGAAGACCTTTGCGCCGAGCTCTGCGAAATGGATGGCGCTGAGGCGGCCGAACCCGCTCGAGCAGCCGGTTATAAGGATGGCCTGGCCGGACAGGTCGGGCGTCTCGCTCACGGTTTCACCTTGGGCGCGCGCTGCAGCGGCGGCGAGGGCACCGGTGGCGGCGGCACCTGCAAGAAGAGTGCGACGGTTGATCGATGGCATGGGCTTGGCTCCTTGTTCGCCGGCCAGCCTATCGCATCATCTGCATAAACGAAAACGCCGGACTTCGATGTGAAGCCCGGCGTTTCGATTTTTCCGGATCGGAAAGAGAAGCGATTACTCGCTCTTGTCTTCCTGTTCCTCGGCAGCGTCGGCGTCCGGACCCTGCTCGGTAGCGGCGGTTTCGCCAGCTTCCATGTCTTCGCCGGTCTGGTCTTCGTCTTCGCCTTCGGTTTCCGACTTCTTCAGAGCCGACGGAGCAACGAGGGTGGCGATGGTGAAGTCGCGGTCGGTGATCGCGCTTTCCGAACCTTCAGGCAGCGTGACTTCGCTGATGTGGATCGAATCGCCGACTTCCTTGCCGGTGACGTCGATTTCGATTTCGCCCGGGATCTTGTCGTTTTCGCAGACCAGTTCCAGTTCGTGACGGACAACGTTGAGAACGCCGCCCTTCTTGAGGCCCGGCGAAGCTTCTTCGTTCGCGAAGACCACGGGGACCGAAACTTCGATCTTGCCGCCCTTGGCGAGACGGAAGAAATCGACGTGCTCGGGACGGTCGGTGACCGGGTGAAGCGACACGTCCTTGGGGAGCGTCTTGACCTTCTTGCCGCCGAGTTCGATTTCGACGATCGAGTTCATGAAGTGGCCGGTGTCGAGCTGCTTTACCAGCGCCTTGGCCTCAACGTGAATCAGGGTGGGTTCTTCCTTGCCGCCATAGATCACGGCGGGGACGCGGCCTTCACGACGCAGTGCACGGGAGGCTCCCTTGCCAGCCCGTTCGCGCGCCTCGGCCGGAAGTGTCAGAGCATCGCTCATGTCGCTTACCTTTCGAATGCATTTGAGTACTTCGGTCCGCCACGCCTCCAGGGATGACCATGACGCCGAAGGGCGCGCGTATAGCGGCATCGCCCGCAAAAGCAAGCGCGAAGCCTACTGGATGCGCCGTATCGCGAACCCGCGCTGTTCAAGTAGCGACTGGACGCTTCCTTCGCCCAGTAAATGTCCGGCGCCCACCGCTATCAGCGGCCTGTCCGATGCGCTGAGCAGGTTTTCGATTTGCGCCGCCCAGGCAGAGTTTCGGCGGACCAGCAAGGCCTCCTTGAGCTCCGGATCTGCCAATAGCCCTTGCAGTGTAGTGCGCTCCAGCGCCGCAAGGTCGCCACGGGACCAGATCGACGCAAGATCGACGCGGTCGCCGGGCTGTTTTGCGACCTCTTCGATGATCGCCGCCAGGAGATCGCGTTGTTCCTGCTCGGGAAGCTGGTCGAATATCGAGAGCTGCAGCCGTGCGCCTTCCAGCTCGACGATCTCGCGATTTGCGAATTCGGCCAGCAGGATCTTGTCCGCTCCGAATTCGCTCGAATGCGCGCGCCCGAATTCCGCCAGTGCAAGCGCGGCGCCCCATGTCTCCATCGCATCGAATGTGCCGGATTCAATCTCCTGCTCACTTTCGATGGCACGCAACCGGTCACGCGAGGGCGGGTCGAGGCGCGAATAGAGCGGCGCGGAAGGCGGAGCGTCATAGGCGAGTGCGCGGAACAGTTCTTCCAGGCCGCGGCGATCGTCGAGGCCCGAGACTTCTACCACCAGCATATCGGCCGTTTCGACCACCTGTTCCAGTTCGGCCGATTGCCACTCCAGGTCGCGGGGCAGGGCGTGCACTGTACCGAAGAGCCAGCCTTCGGTATGGCCTTCTGCCCCGGTGATTTCCCAAAGGGCAGGATAGTCCCGGTTCTGGCCGTCCTGCTCCGCTTCGCCCCGGCACGACGCCAGCGCGATCGAGGCAAGCAGCAGGAGGGCCCAGCGCGCCATCAACGCAGTCGATTGACGGGAATACCGCGCATTTCGAGATAGGACTGCACGCTCTTCTCGCCCGCAAGGTGCCCAGCGCCGACCGCCACGAAGACGGTGCCGGGCTGGTCCATACGGTCATCGATCCACTCCGCCCAATTGGCGTTGCGATCGTAGAGTAGCGCGCTCGCCAGCGTTTCATCGGCAAGGCCTGCATTCATGATCTCGGCGAGTTCGTCCACGTCGCCTTCCATCCACTGCGCAACCATCTCATCCACCATTTCGATCATGGCGTTGGGATTGCGCGCGGAGGTCATCAGGAACTCGATCTGCGCATCTTGCGGGAGATTGTCGAAAATGGCGATCTGGCCGGCTAGCGTCTCGAACGCCTCTCGTTTGCGTTCAGTCCCGGCATTGGTGTCGATGATTTTCTCTACGCCGCTTTCCGGATCATAGCCCTGCTTCAGCAGGGGCAGGACGGCCATGGTCATCCCGGCAAACCAGGGTTCGAAGCGGTCGAAGGCGCCTGGAGGCATACCAAGAGTGCCCAGTGCGTTCTCGTAGGCCGTGCGGTCTTCTTCGTTCAGCAGGTCACGCAGAGATTGGTCGGCCGGAAGCATGGCGTTCCTGGCAATCGCCATCTGGCTGGCAGGGTCGCTCATTTCCTCCGGCAGGATTTCCATGACGACCGTGTCCGACGCTGCAAGCGCGCTCGAAATCTCTTCGTCGTACCATTCCACACCTTCGGGCAAGGCGTGCACGGTGCCAAACAGGTAGATCGTCGTGTCGGCGTCCGACACGCTCCAGATAGCCGGACCTTTGGAAGTTTCCTCCACCGGCACAGCCGCCGTTTCCGCCGGCGCGCTGTAGGCGCATGCCGAAAAGCTAAGAAGGCCAAGTACCGAGGCCGCAGTGGTGAATGTCTTGCGAAGTGTCATTTCGGTTTCGTCCAATTCTATTCGGGCAAATACTCAATCGCTCCGGCGGATCTGCCAGACCACGCCCCATACGGTCATGACAAGCAGAAAAACGATCATGGGCTCTTGTTCCGGCACCAGGTCCGCACGCTCGAGCAACCACCAGGCAGGTGCCACCACACTGTAGACGTACATTCCCATCAATGCGCCGCGCCCCGATGCTTCCTGTTCGAATTCGTCGGCATTGCGGTGCCAGTAATACGTGGCAATCGGCGTCAGGACTGCAAATGCGATCACTATGATGAGGGCCGTGGTTGCGGGGATGGGGTCATTGCTGAAAACACCGCCGGACCCTCCGTCAAGCATGGGGATGGTGAGGGCAATGCCGATCGCTACCCCCAGGCCAAGGGCTGCGATCATCGACCAACGCGTCCGCTCGACCTTGGGCGAGACAGGCTCGTCCTTGTCCCGTCGGGGCCACAGGCGATAGAAGCCGTACCCACTAAGGGCGAGGATCGCGACGCAGCCAAGGACAAGGCCGACGGTTTTCGCGGTAAGGCGACCATTGTCGAATGCAGCGGCCGAAACCCCGACCAGGAAGCCGAGTGCATAAACAAACACCAGGCCCAATGCGATCATGGCTGCAAAGCGGATGATCTTGCTCATGAGCCCGGGAGGCGATTGTTCGATCATGTCATTCGTGCCCGTCATCGAAAATCTCCTCGATAGGCATGTTGAAAAGGCGGGCGATACGGAAGGCCAGCGGCAGGGAAGGGTCGTGTTTCCCCGTCTCGATGGCGTTGACGGCCTGGCGCGACACGTCGAGCCGGGCCGCCAGTTCGGCCTGGCTCCAGTCGTTCATCGCGCGCAGGACCTTGAGGCGATTATTCAAGCGTCATCTCCTCAATACGTGCCGCGCAAGCGGGCCCAAAGGTTGGCGATATAGAAGGAAGCGATCGCGACCGGCGCGAGGAGTTCTGCATAGGGCAGGTCGGGTCCGGTCGGCTGTTCGGTTAGGGATTCCGTGATGCCGTCAATGAAGCCTTCGAGCGCGGGAGCGAAGAACATCACCGCAACCGTGGCGACGAAGGCCACGCTGGTGCCGGAGCGCCAGATGGCTGCAATATACTCGTCCGCATTGCGGGTCCGGTACATCACGATGACGCCCACGAAGAGGATCGGCAGTGCGATGAGGCGCGCCGCAGACGGAACCGTAATGCCGGGCAAGACCCCCGCCGCATAAACTGCGAACGCAGCAGCCGACAGAACAGTGGAAATATTGTGCCGGCGAACCGACTTCTCTCTTTGGGTCAATGGCTTGTCGGTCATAGTGCGTCTTTCATGCGAGAAGTGTCGGGTGCCGGGACGCCGTGTCGCGCGCCGTCCCGGCAAAATGGCTCAGCCCTGGATGTCGAGATCGAGGGAGGCGAAGCGTTCGGCGCGGGCATTGGCGATCGCCAGCGCGACCTTGGGCGCAGCGTCGGCCTTCGCAGCGAGGCGGCAGTTGCGCTCGAGCTTGCGGGCCTTGGCGTCGAAGGCATCGACGCGGCACATGCGGCGCACGCTGAGGTCGATACGGCGATCGAGTTTGTCCTGGTCCAAGCGCTTGGTCAGGTCGAGGTCGGCGACGGGGATGCTGGCTGCGGGGGTCTCGACCTTCGCAGCAGCGGGGGCGGCGATGGCGAAGGACAGGGCGGCCAATACAAAGGTCAGTTTCATGTCAGATCTCCAGCTAGGATGTAGGGTCCAGTGGTAGGTAAACCTTCCGTTATGTCAGGTTGTCCTGACTATATGTAACGATTCGCTGACTGTGTCAACACTACCTGACATCTTGTCTGGATAAGCTGTCATTTTCCGCCGAAATCACGGCGCCCATTGACCGCATTTCGCCCTTGCGCCATTGCGCCGCGCATGGACCGCAATCCCCAAAAATCCTTCCAGGATATGATCCTTGCACTGCACGATTTCTGGAGCGCGCATGGCTGCCTGATTCTCCAGCCCTATGACATGCGCATGGGTGCGGGCACCTTCCACACTGCCACCACGCTTCGCGCGCTTGGGCCCGAACCGTGGAATGCGGCGTTCGTGCAGCCTTGCCGCCGCCCTACGGATGGTCGCTACGGCGAGAACCCGAACCGGCTGCAGCATTATTACCAGTACCAGGTGATCCTGAAGCCGAGCCCGCCGGACATCCAGGACCTTTACCTCGAAAGCCTGCGTGTGATCGGCATCGATCCCTTGAAGCACGATATCCGCTTCGTAGAAGACGACTGGGAAAGCCCGACGCTGGGCGCGTGGGGCCTTGGATGGGAAGTCTGGTGCGACGGGATGGAAGTCACCCAGTTTACCTATTTCCAGCAAATGGGCGGTTTCGACTGCAAGCCGGTCGCGGGCGAGCTGACCTACGGCCTCGAACGCTTGGCGATGTATATCCAGGGCGTCGACAACGTCTACGATCTCGATTTCAACGGGCAGGGCGTCACTTATGGCGACGTCTTCCTCGAGAACGAAAAGCAGATGTCGAAGTGGAACTTCGAGGTCGCCGAGACCGACGCACTGTTCGACCTGTTCAACAAGGCCGAGGCCGAGTGCAGGAATGCGCTTGGCGCCAACGTCCCCATCGCCGCGTACGAGCAGGCGGTGGAAGCCAGCCACATCTTCAACCTGCTGCAGGCTCGCGGCGTGATCAGCGTGCAGGAACGCGCCAGCTACATGGGCCGCGTCCGCGACCTCGCGCGCGGCAGCTGTGAAGCGTATATGGAAAAGGAAGCGCCCGTGTGGGCCGAGAAATATCCGGAGTGGTCGAAATGAGCGGCTCCGACTTCCTCCTCGAACTGCGCAGCGAAGAAATCCCTGCCCGTATGCAGGCCGGTGCGCGCGCCGAACTCGAAAAGCTGTTCCGCCGCGAGATGGAAGCAGCGGGCGTCACGGTCGGCGATATCACCGTCTGGTCGACCCCGCGCCGCCTCGCACTGATTGCGCGCGGTCTTCCCGAGGCGACCGAGGCGGTCAGCGAAGAACTGAAGGGGCCGCCTGTCGGTGCTCCCGACCAGGCGCTCGACGGTTTCTGCCGCAAGGCGGGTGTCGAGAAGGGCGATCTCGAAACCCGCGATGTGAAGGGAAGGGCGACCTATTTCGCGGTCAAGAACGTCCCCGGCCGCGCGACCAGGGACCTGCTCGCCGAAGCGATCCCCGCGATCATCCGCGACTTCAGCTGGCCCAAGTCGATGCGCTGGGGTGCTGCCTCGATCAGCACCGAGAGCCTACGCTGGGTGCGCCCGCTGTCGGGCATCGTCGCGCTGCTAGGCGACGACGTGATCGAGTGCGAGGTGCACGGCGTCACTTCCGGCGCGGTCACGCTGGGGCATCGCTTCCACCATTCGGGCGACATCACCATCGGCAATGCCGACGACTATGCGATGAAGCTGCGTGCCGGCCATGTCATCGTCGATCATGAAGAGCGTCAGGACCTGATCCGTTCGGGTGCGGCCAAGGTTGCCTCGGAGGCCGGTCTCAAGCTGGTCGAGGACGAGGGGCTGGTGATCGAGAACGCAGGGCTAACCGAGTGGCCGGTCCCGCTGCTCGGCCGGTTCGAGGAAGACTTCCTCGAGGTGCCGCCCGAGACGATCCAGCTCACCGCGCGCGTGAACCAGAAGTATTTCGTCTGCGAGGACAACGACGGCAACCTTGCCAACGCCTTCATCTGTACCGCCAATATCGAGGCGGAAGACGGCGGCGCGCGCGTAGTCGACGGCAACCGCAAGGTCCTCGCCGCACGCCTGTCCGACGCACGCTTCTTCTGGGACGTCGATCGCAAGAAGACCCTCGCCGAACACGCCAAGGGGCTGGAGCGCATCACCTTCCACGAAAAGCTGGGCACCGTCGCCGACAAGGTCGAGCGCGTAGCCAAGCTGGCTGACTGGCTCGTCTTCGACGCCAAGGCGCCCAATGGCGATCACAAGCTGGCGCGACAGGCTGCCGAATTGAGCAAGGCCGATCTCGTGACCGAAATGGTCGGAGAATTTCCCGAGCTTCAGGGGCTGATGGGCGGCTATTACGCCAAGGCCGAGGGGCTCCCCGTAGAAGTCGCAGAAGCGATCCGCGATCACTACAAGCCCGTGGGCGCAAATGACGAAGTGCCCACAGCACCGACCACGGTGGCCGTGAGCCTGGCAGACAAGCTCGACAATCTGCTCAGCTTCTTCAAGATCGACATCCTGCCGACCGGATCGAAGGATCCCTTCGCGCTGCGGCGCGCGGCGCTGGGGTATCTCCGTCTCGTGCAAGCAAACGATCTTAAGCTCTCGCTTGACGAGGTTGCTCATGCTTGGGCGAGCAAGCCGATGCCCAACCTCGCCGAAAAGCTTGCCGATTTCCTGCTCGACCGTCTCGCCGTGCAATTGCGCGACGAAGGTGTGCGCCACGATTATGTGCAAGCCTCGCGCAGCTGGCAGGGTCGCCCCGACCAGCGTATCGACCGTGTCGAAGGTCGCGCGAGGGCGCTCGCCGCGTTCCTCGGAACCGAAGACGGCGCGAACCTGCTCGCAGGCTACAAGCGCGCCGCCAACATCCTCAAGAAGGAAGACTGGCACGGCGCGGAAGGCGAAATCGCGCGCACCGGCGAGGAAGACCCGCTGGCGCTGGTCGACGATCCGGACATGAAGGCGGTGATCGACGCCAAGATGAACGAGCGTCACGCATCGGAGCTTTCCTACACACCCGAACCGGCCGAAAAGGCGCTGATGGATGCCTTGGCGACTTCGGAACCGGCGGCGGCGAAGGCCATTGAGGCGGAAGACTTCTCCGGCGCGATGGCTGCTCTTGCCTCCCTGCGCGCACCCATCGACCGCTTCTTCGATGAAGTGACGGTAAATGCGGATGAAGAAAACAAGCGGGCACATCGCCTGGACCTGCTTGCAGCCTTCCGTGCTGCAGTGCACAAAGTCGCCGACTTCTCTCGGATCGAGGGCTAATCCCCTCGACACGAGTGTCACCTTCGGCAAACCGCCGCCAAGCCGCGGAATTCCGCGGGTTCGGCGGCAGAAAATACAGGTGACACACTGTCGCCTTTGTAAACTTTGAGGGATATTACGTGACGGATACAGTCTTCACCTTCGGCGGCGATGCTCCGCATACGAATGCCCGGCAGAAGGACAAGACAGTCACCGGCGGCAAGGGCGCGAATCTTGCCGAAATGGCCAGTATCGGCCTGCCGGTCCCTCCCGGCTTTACCATCGCGACCGAGGAATGCCTCAAATACCTCGAGCATGGCGGCGAATTCGCACCCGAATTGCGCAAGGCGATCGAAGACGCGCTGACCCACATCGAACGCACGGTGGGCAAGGGGTTCGGCGATGCGTCCGATCCGCTGCTCGTCTCGGTCCGCTCGGGTGCGGCCGTTTCGATGCCCGGCATGATGGACACGGTCCTCAACCTCGGCCTTAACGACGAGACGGTGGAAGGCCTTGCCAAGACGTCGGGCGATGAACGCTTCGCCTGGGACAGCTACCGCCGCTTCATCCAGATGTATTCCGACGTGGTGCTTGGTCTCGATCACGGCCTTTTCGAAGAAGCGCTGGAGATCACCAAGGAAGACAACGGCTTCTACGCCGACACGGAAATGTCGGCCGATGACTGGAAGGTGCTGGTCGCCGAATACAAGCGTATCGTCGCCGAAGAGCACGATGCGCCGTTCCCGCAGGACCCGACCGAGCAGCTCTGGGGTGCGATCCGCGCCGTGTTCGACAGCTGGGATAGCGAACGCGCCAAGGTTTACCGCCGCCTCAACGATATCCCCCACGACATGGGCACTGCCGTCAACGTGCAGGCCATGGTGTTCGGCAACATGGGCGATACCAGCGCGACCGGCGTCGCCTTCACCCGCGATCCTTCGACCGGCGAAAAGGCCTATTACGGCGAATGGCTGGTCAATGCGCAGGGCGAGGACGTGGTCGCCGGTATCCGCACGCCACAATACCTGACCAAGGCAGCGCGCGAAGCGGCAGGGGCCAAGCCGCTGAGCATGGAAGAGGCGATGCCCGAAGCCTATGCCGAACTGGCCCGCCTGTTCGACCTGCTGGAACGGCATTACACCGACATGCAGGACATCGAATTTACGGTGCAGCAGGGCAAGCTGTGGCTGCTGCAGACCCGCAATGGCAAGCGCACGGCCAAGGCAGCGCTGAAGCTGGCGGTGGACATGGTCGGCGAAGGGCTGATCGACGAGAAGACCGCGATCCTGCGGGTCGATCCCATGGCATTGGACCAGCTGCTTCATCCGACGCTCGACCCCGAGGCGCCGCGCGATGTGCTGACCACCGGCCTGCCTGCCTCGCCCGGTGCGGCAAGCGGCAAGATCGTACTCGATGCCGATACCGCGGAACTGTGGGCCAATCGCGGCGAGAAGGTCATCCTCGTGCGCGTCGAAACCAGCCCGGAAGACATTCACGGAATGCACGCGGCGACGGGCATCCTGACTGCGCGCGGCGGTATGACGAGCCATGCCGCAGTTGTCGCGCGCGGCATGGGCCGTCCGTGCGTGTCCGGCGCTTCGCAGGTGGCGATTGCGCGGGAAGGGCGCACGCTCACCATCGGCAATCGCGAGTTGAAGGAAGGCGACACGATCACGATCGACGGCGCCAACGGCCAGGTCATGGCGGGCGAAGTCGCGACGATCGAGCCCGAGCTTGCCGGTGACTTCGGCACGCTGATGGAGTGGGCCGACAAGCACCGCCGGATGCGTGTTCGCACCAATGCGGAGACTGAAACCGAATGCCGCATGGCGCGCCAGTTCGGCGCGGAAGGAATCGGCCTGTGCCGGACCGAGCACATGTTCTTCGACGCGGACCGCATCAGCCTGGTTCGCCAGATGATCCTGGCCGAAAACGAGGCCGGACGCCGCGCGGCGCTTGACCAGCTGCTGCCCGAACAGCGCAGCGATTTCGTCAAGATTTTCGAGGTCATGGCAGGGCTTCCCTGCACGATCCGCCTGCTCGATCCGCCGCTCCACGAATTCCTGCCGCATGGCGATGCGGAGTTCGAGGAACTGGCGAGGGCCACCGGTCTCGACATCGAAAAGCTGCGCCGCCGCGCGGGCGAATTGCACGAATTCAACCCGATGCTGGGCCATCGTGGCTGCCGTCTCGGGATCACCTATCCCGAAATTTACGAGATGCAGGCGCGCGCCATTTTCGAGGCGGCGTGCGAAGTCGCCAAGGCTAGCGGCGAAGCTCCCGTGCCGGAAATCATGATCCCGCTGGTGGCCACCCGCCGCGAGCTGGAACTGCTCAAGGACGTCGTCGACAAGGCGGCCCAGTCGGTCTTCGAAACCTCCGGCTGCACGGTCGATTACCTCGTCGGGACAATGATCGAACTGCCGCGTGCGGCGCTGATGGCGGGCGAAATTGCCGAAGTCGGTGAGTTCTTCAGCTTCGGGACGAACGACCTCACGCAGACCACCCTCGGCGTCAGCCGCGACGATGCTGGCCGCTTCCTCACGACCTATGTCGACAAGGGCATTTTCGCGCGCGATCCCTTCGTCAGCCTCGATGTCGATGGCGTGGGCCAGCTGGTCGAACTGGCGGCAGAGCGGGGCAGGGCGACGCGCGGCGATATCAAGCTTGGTATCTGCGGCGAACACGGCGGCGATCCGGCCAGCATCGCGTTCTGCGAAGCTACCGGGTTGGATTACGTCAGCGCCTCGCCATACCGCGTGCCGATCGCAAGGCTGGCAGCGGCGCAGGCGAACCTGCGCTAGTCTTTCCAGCCGGTTAGGGTCAGAATCTCGAAAGTTTCGATGACCCGGCCCTGATCGTTCGCACCGGCGAGGAACGCCTCGCGCGCTCTTTCCAGAGCTGCCTTGCCGAGCGGCGGGGGCGCAGAAGCAAGGCTCGATCCTAGGCCCTGGTCGCGAAGGTCCTGCACCAGGCGATCGAGCGAGGAGAAGGCGACTTCCACGCTGCGGCTGTCGACCACTTGGCGGCGGAACAGAGCTCTTTGCATGAGCCCCGATGCCGAAGCGTTATCGACCAGCGGATGCATCCGTGCCGAGGGGCGCTCCGGTTCGGCAGCGATCATGGCACGGCGCAGGTTCGCAAGGCTTCCCGCGCCGATCATGCTGGCGAGCAGGATGCCATCCTCGGCGAGCGCGGCGCGCAGGTGGAGCAGGGCGCCCGGCAGGTCGTTCACCCGGCCGAGCGAGGCCAGGCTGACGATAAGGTCGAACTGTCCGCTGGGTAACGGTGCCTCTTCATCGAGGCTGCGCACGTCCGTTTCTTCGACCGCTGCGCCGTTGCCCCTTAGCGAAAGGGCCAGCGTCCCGGTCCAGTCCCCGATGACCAGCACGCGCTTCGGGGCGAGCCGCATGAATTCGAGGCGTTCGAGCACGTCCTCGACCATGTCGTCCATGACGTAGCGGGCGGCGTCGCGCTGGGACTGGCGTACCAGCAGCCGGCGCAGGCCGGCGATCCGGCGTTGGCGCGAGAAAATGCGGGGAGGCGACCGTGTTTCCATGCTGGGCGCACTGCCGCTCTTGCCAGCGCGATGCAAGCGCGGCACGACAACGGCATGGGGAGATTAGCCATAATCGGGAAGCATCTGCGCGACGGCGCGGCACCGGTTGTCGATCTCGTCTATCCCCCGCGCTGCCCAGCTTGCGGTGATGCGATCGGCGAACATGGCGGCCTGTGCCAGGAATGCTGGAGCGGGCTGGCCATACCGGGCGATCCGAGTTGCAGTCTGTGCCAGCGGCCATTCGGCGAAGGTGCGAGCGAGCAGGAGCGGATATGCGCACCATGCCTCGGCAAGAAGCCCATCCATGACGGTATCGCTGCCGGAACGCTGTACACGGACGTATCGCGCAAGCTCGTCCTCGGCTTCAAGCACGGTCGCAAGATCGGCCTCGCGCCTTTGCTGGCGCGTCTAATGGCGGCACGCGTCCCGCCGGGGTCGGAAGGACGGCTGATCGTCCCCGTTCCCCTGCATCGCTGGCGCCTGTGGACACGCGGCTTCAACCAGGCGGCATTGCTCGGGCGGGAATTGGAACGGGCAGGGCGCGGCAGGCTGGTGGTCGACGCGCTGGAGCGCACAAGGGCGACCCCAAGCCTGGGAGGGATGGGCGCTAAAGCCCGTGCGAAGGTCCTCGGCGGTGCGATAAAGGTTCGCGCGACCATGGTGGCTCAGCTCAAAGGTCGAGACATTCTCCTGGTCGACGATGTGCTGACCAGCGGCGCGACAAGCGAGGCCTGCGTCCGCGCCTTAAAGCGAGCCGGTGCGAAGTCGGTCGTGATCTGCTGTTTCTCGCGGGTCCTCGACGAGGCACTCGTCAGCGCCAAGCAACAGAAGCCTTCCCAATAACCGAAACGCCCGGGACCTTTCGGTCCCGGGCGCCACGTGACGAAATACACCGGACCCGTCTTGCGACAAGATGCAAACCCCCCAGTATGCATCGGGTCCTATCCCTCATCGTTACCGGGTGCGCCGCATTAGTACCCCCATGCGGCAGCGGACCCGGGACCCCCTGAACCTGAGCTATCTCGCGATACCCGTGATCCGGTTGGCAGACCTCACATTGCCTGCGAGAAGGAACATCACTCAAACACGGCCTTCGTTGAATAGGCATTCGCGATTTGGGTCGATTTTGAAACACCCTTGTGGTTATCGTGCAACAAGCTGTCGTATTTTTACAAAACGGACCATTCCATGAGCATTTCCAAGACCGAACGCGAGCAGGGCAAGGTCTTTGCACCCAAGTTCGATGCCAACGGATTACTCACCGCAGTCATCGTGAACGCTGCGAATCGCGAGGTGTTGATGGTCGCATTCATGGACGCAGAAGCGCTGGACAAGACGCTCGAGACCGGGCTCGCGCACTTTCATTCCCGGTCTCGCGGCAAGCTTTGGCTGAAAGGCGAGACGTCGGGCAATGTCCTGCGGGTCGAGGAGATCATGGTCGACTGTGACCAGGATGCTCTGGTCATCGCCTGCAGTCCGGCGGGACCGACCTGTCACACAGGCGCGCCACGCTGTTTCTATCGCAAGCTCGAAGACGGCGTTCTCCAACCCGTCAACACTTGACGCTTACGTAAACGTTGCGTTAGAAGAGGGGCATGTCTCAGCCTCTCAGAAACCCTTCCGCGAACGAAGATTCCGATCGCCGTCATGCTGGCGCCCATCTTGAGCGTCCGGACAAGCTCGAGCGTGAGCAGTATTCGATTTCCGATCTCACCAGCGAGTTCGAATGCACGGCTAGGGCGCTTCGCTTTTACGAGGACGAGGGGCTGATCGCTCCCTCGCGTGTCGGGCTGACCCGCATTTATTCGAAGCGTGATCGCGCGCGCCTTGCGTGGATCATGCGCGCGAAAAACGTGGGCTTCTCGCTCACGGAAATCCGCGAGATGATCGATCTCTATGACCTCGACGACGGGCGTGCCGAACAGCGGCGTGTCACTCTCGAAAAGTGCCGCCGGCACGTGGCCAAGTTGAAAGCGCAGCGCGCAGACATCGACAGCTCGATCAAGGAACTGACCGAGTTCATCAGCCTGGTTGAAGACCAGCTCGACTAATTTCCCTCCCCGGCGAGACCTCGCCAAAAGCATAAAATTCTCTCCAAGGACCAACCATGCCAATCTATACCGCACCTACCCGTGACACCCGCTTCGTAGTCAACGAGCTGCTGGAGCTCGGAAGCTACGGAAACCTGCCCGGTTTCGAGATGGTCAGCGAAGACGTGACCGAAGCGGTCATCAACGAAGGCGGAAAGTTCTGCGCCGAGGTACTCGCCCCGCTCAACCGGATCGGCGATGAACACGGCTGCGTGCGCAACGAAGACGGATCGGTCACCACGCCTCCGGGCTTCAAGGAAGCATTCGACCAGTTCCGCGAGGCGGGTTGGGGAACGATCGCTGCGCCGGAAGAATTCGGCGGGCAGGGTATGCCGCACGTTCTCGGCTTCGTGATGGAAGAATACATTGCCAGCGCCAACCAGGCATTCGGCATGTACCCGGGCCTGACCAATGGCGCGATTTCGGCGCTGATCGCCAAGGGTTCGCAGGAGCAGAAGGAGAAGTATCTCCCGAAGATGATCTCCAACGAATGGACCGGCACCATGAACCTGACCGAGCCGCATTGTGGCACGGATCTGGGCATGATCCGCACCAAGGCCGTGCCGAACGGAGACGGTTCCTATGCAATCACCGGCACCAAGATTTTCATCTCCGCCGGCGAACACGACATGGCGGAAAACATCATCCACCTCGTGCTGGCAAAGACACCGGGTGCACCGGATTCGACCAAGGGCATTTCGCTTTTCGTCGTTCCTAAGTTCATCGTGAACGATGACGGCACTCCGGGCGAGCGCAATGGCGTCTCCTGTGGTTCCATCGAAGAGAAGATGGGCATCCACGGCAACTCGACCTGCGTTCTCAACTACGACGGCGCCACGGGCTGGATGGTCGGCGAAGAGAACAAGGGCCTCGCCGCCATGTTCATCATGATGAACGCAGCGCGCCTCGGCGTCGGCATCCAGGGCCTGAGCCAGGCGGAAGCCGCTTACCAGAACGCAGTCGCATACGCGCTCGACCGCCGTCAGGGCCGCGCGCTCAGCGGACCGGCAGAGCCGGAAGCGCAGGCCGACCCGATCTTCGTCCACCCCGACGTTCGCCGCATGCTGATGGACGCAAAGGCCTTCACCGAAGGCATGCGTGCCCTGTGCCTGTGGGGCGCACTCCTCGTGGACCTCACGCACAAGGCGCAGACTGAAGAAGAGCGCGAGCAGGCGGACCTGCTGATCGGGCTCATGACGCCGGTCATCAAGGGCTATGGCACCGACAAGGGCTATGAAGTCGCCACCAACATGCAGCAGGTCTTCGGCGGCCACGGCTACATTGAGGAATGGGGCATGAGCCAGTTCGTCCGCGATGCGCGTATCGCGCAAATCTACGAAGGCACGAACGGCGTGCAGGCGATGGACCTTTGCGGACGCAAGCTTGCCCAGAAGGGCGGCGCGGCCGTGCAGGCATTCTTCAAGGTCGTAGGCGAGGAAATCGCTGCGGCGAAGGAAGTCGAAGCGACCAAGGATATGGCAGAGCAGCTCGAGAAAGCTCTGGGCCAGCAGCAGGCTGCCACGATGTGGTTCATGAACAATGCCATGCAGAACCCCAATCACCTGGGTGCAGGCGCGCATCATTACATGCACATCATGGGCATCGTAACGCTCGGCCTGATGTGGCTCAAGATGGCCAAGATCGCTGCGGCCAAGGTTGACGGCGCAGGCGACGACAAGGCGTTCTACGAACAGAAGCTCGCTACCGCGCGCTACTACATGGACCGCTATCTTCCCGATGCCGGTGCCCTGCGCCGCAAGCTGGAAGCAGGTGCCGACAGCATGATGGCACTGGGCGAAGAAGCCTTCCAGACCGCTGCGTGATCCAGCACGACAATAAATTTGGGGAGGGGCGGCCATCGAGCCGCCCCTTTTCGTTTGCGGCCTCTATGCAGCCAGTTGCGCTATTCCGGTGATATCCCGGGATGTGCACAGGACTGCCACGACGGGTCCTGCAGGTGCGACGAGGGGCTTGAGATGAACGCTCCACCGGCGCGGTGTCCCTGCCGCCGTTGGGCAGTCGGCGGTGAAATGGCGTTCATGGCCGGAGACGGCTCGATTGAAGCTTTCGCGCACCAGGTCGCGGTGTTCTTGAGGCCACAAGGACCACCATGGCTGGCCTTTGACCTCTCCGAAGTCGGAGATTTCCATCGCCCTCAACCCGCCGCAATTCATGTAGTCCAGTTCACCCTGCAGCGTGAGCAGCTTGATGCAATCCTCGCTCTGTTCGAGCAGGGCCAGGGCGAGATTGCCGCCGGTGAGCCCGGCGGCACACGCCATGCGCATGGCTTCGACTTCCGGTGAGAGCAGAGGTTCTGCCGATATGTTCGTTTCCTGTAGCACTCGTTCTTCCCGTCATTGATCATGGCTCAATGCGGGTGAGTGTCGGTCTGGCTGCGAAAGATAGTCTGGACCGTGCCCTAGGCAAAAACCCCTAGGGCACAGTCCACGGGGCTATTCCGGAAGGAAGTCGGGCACCGAGAGATACCGTTCGCCGGTATCGTAATTGAATCCCATGATCCGCGCGCCGCTGTCCAGCTCGGGCAGCTTCTTGGCGATTGCCGCCAGCGTTGCGCCGCTGGAAATACCGACGAGGATGCCTTCCGTGGTCGCGCATTTGCGGGCCCATTCCTTGGCATCTTCGGGATCGACCTGGATCGCGCCGTCGATAGCCTGCGTGTGGAGGTTCTCCGGCACGAAGCCTGCGCCGATACCCTGGATTGGGTGCGGGCCCGGCTGTCCGCCGCTGATCACCGGCGATGCCGCAGGCTCGACCGCGAATGCCTTCATCGCGGGCCATTTTTCCTTCAGCACCTCGGCACAGCCAGTCAGGTGACCGCCGGTCCCGACGCCGGTAATCATCACGTCGATCGGCTCGTCGGCGAAGTCGGCGAGGATTTCCTGCGCGGTCGTGCGCTTGTGCACTTCGTAATTCGACGGGTTGTCGAACTGGCTCGGCATCCATGCGCCTTCGGTCTGTTCGACCAGCTCGTGCGCGCGGGCGATGGCGCCCTTCATGCCGCCTTCCTTGGGCGTAAGATCGAATTTCGCGCCATAGGCGAGCATCAAACGACGCCGCTCAATGCTCATGCTTTCAGGCATGACCAGGATTAGCGTGTAACCTTTGACCGCTGCCGCCATGGCAAGACCGATGCCGGTGTTGCCGCTGGTCGGCTCGATGATCGTGCCGCCAGGCTTGAGCTTTCCTGCCTCCTCCGCGTCTTCGACCATGGCGAGGCCAATGCGGTCCTTGATCGAACCGCCGGGATTGGTGCGCTCGCTCTTCACCCAGACTTCGTGGTCGGGAAACAGGCGGGCGAGGCGGATATGCGGAGTTCCACCGATGGTTTCGAGGACGGACTGGGCTTTCATTGGGTCTGCTCCTGCAGCTTATTATCGGGTGTCTCTTGGTTCAATTCATCAGGCGGGTCGAAGGTCCGCGTCGTGCGCAGGACCGGGAAGATTTTCGACCATAGGGCAACCGTCAGAATAGCGCCTCCACCGCCGCCGACAACCGCCGCGACCGGACCGACGGCATAGGCAAGGCTGCCGGAGAAAAAATCGCCGAATTCGTTCGATGCGCTGATCGTCAGCAGGCTCACCGAGGAGACGCGGCCGCGCTTGTCGTCGGGTGTGTGCAGCTGGATGAGCGACTGGCGGATGTAGACGCTGAACATATCCGCTGCCCCGACGATGAAGAGCATGGCAAGGCTGAGCGGCATGGAGGTGGAGAGGCCGAAAACGATGGTCGCGGCGCCGAATATCGCGACGGCCCACAGCATCTTCGGCCCGACATTGTTCTTGAGGGGGCGGAAGGAGAACCACAGAGCGGTGATTGCCGCGCCGACGGCAGGCGCCATGGCTAGCTGGGCGAGGCCTGTCTCGCCGACCTCCAGAATATCGCGGGCGTAGACGGGGAACAGCGCAGTCGCACCCGCAAGGAAGACCGCGAAAAGGTCGAGGGTGATCGCACCGAGCACCATCTTGTTGCGCACGACATAGCGCAGGCCCTCCACCATGGAATGGATCGGGCGCTGGTTCACGGCGCGCGGTGGTTGGGGCACTTTGCCGATCATGGACAGCGCGGTGATCGACACCAGGAATAGCCCGCCCGCCACGGCATAGGGTAGGAAGGGCTGGACGGCGTAGAAATACCCTCCGACCGCCGGACCCACGATCATGCCGACCTGCCAGGATATGCTCGACAGGGCGATCGCATTAGGCAGGATGGCCTTGGGCACGAGATTGGGCGCAAGGGCCGAAAGGGCCGGCCCTGCAAACGCGCGGGCAATGCCGAGCAGGATAGCGACGCCGAAGATCCAGGCGAGGGATAGCGTTCCGCTCCACGTCAGCCACGCGAGCAGAGAAGCGCAAACGAGCTGGAGAAGGACCGTCAGCCTGCCGAGATTGCGGCGATCGAAATGATCCGCGGCCCAGCCGGAAAAAGGCGTCAACAGGAACAGCGGCACGAATTGCAGCAGGCCGATCAGCGCCAGCTGGCCCGATGCCTCGGCAACGCCCATCCCCCCGTCGCGCGCGATGTTATAGGTCTGCCACCCGATGATCAGCATCATCGCGTATTGCGCCAGTGTCATCGACAGGCGCGAAATCCAGTAATAGCGGAAGTTGGCGATCCGCAGCGGGGACCGGTCGGGGGAGGGTGTTTCTTCCAGCGTCACCCCAGACGCATGACAGGCGCCCCTTCGCTTGTGAAGAGACGCCTGCTTGCGCGTTTAAAAATGATTGTTGCGGCTCAGCGCAGTTTGCGCAGGCGCGGGTTCGGTTGAACCGTGTCGATCAGCGACAGGAAGTCGTCCACGCGGATGATACGCTCGAACTGGAAACCGGCGCGGTTGTCGCGGCACCAGATGCAATAGGCTTCGATACGGCCGATGACCGGAAGGCGAACAACCACGCGATCTCCGCGCGATACGTCTTCGGCGTCGTCGATCATGAAGCCATTGGCCGAGATATTGGCGATATGCATGCGCATGTCGCCTTTGCCGTGGTGTTCGGCAATGACCGGGTGGTCGACCGGGTGACGCGCCATGCGGCGCTGGTCGGTGACGCTGAGTTGTGCTCCGGCACTCATGCGATACGATCCCTTGTTTAATTACGCTGGCGATAAAGATGCACCGGAAAGGCAAATATCCGGTTAACCGCTGCTCTTATTCAATTCGGGAGGCTTCAGCGCCGCAGGATTGCGTGCTTTTTCTTGCCCAGCGACAGCTTCGATTCCGCTCCTTCAGCTACCTCGACCAGATATCCGGGATCGCTGACGGTCTCTCCGTCGATCTTCACCGCGCCCTCTGCCAGCTTGCGTTTCGCTTCGCCGTTGGACGCAGTGAAGCCCAGTGCGGTGAGGGCCGCGCCGATGCGCATGCCTTCAGCGCCGACTTCGAGAGTAGGCAGGTCTGCACCGGCACCACCGCCGGCAAACGTCTCCGCAGCGGTCTTCTCGGCAAGCTTGGCCGCGTCTTCGCCGCGCACCAGCCTTGTCACCTCGTTGGCGAGGACGGTCTTTGCATGGTTGATTTCGGCGCCTTCAAGCTGTTCGAGACGCGCGATCTCGTCCAGCGGCAAGTCCGTGAACAAGCGCAGGAAACGGCCCACGTCACGGTCGTCCGCATTGCGCCAGTATTGCCAAAAGTCGTAATTCGGCAGCTGCTCTTCGTTGAGCCAAATCGCACCCGATGCGGTCTTGCCCATCTTCGCGCCGTCGGCGGTGGTCAGTAGCGGCGTGGTCAGGCCGTAAAGGTCGGTGCCGTCCATGCGGCGGGCGAGTTCCATGCCGTTGACGATATTGCCCCACTGGTCGCTGCCGCCCATCTGGAGGCGGCAATTGTACCGCTGTGCCAGCTCGCGGTAATCGTAGGCCTGCAGGATCATGTAATTGAATTCGAGGAAGGTCAGCGGCTGTTCCCGGTCGAGGCGCAGCTTCACCGAATCGAACGTCAGCATCCGGTTGATGGTGAAGTGTGGGCCGACATCGCGCAGCAATTCGATGTAGCCGAGCTGGCTTAGCCATTCGTCATTGTTGACCATCACGGCATCGGTGGGGCCATCGCCGAAGGTCAGCAGGCGTTCGAAGACCTTGCGGATGCCTGCGATGTTCGCATCGATATCCGCATCGGTCAGCATCTTGCGGCTTTCGTCCTTGCCGGACGGATCGCCCACCTTGGTGGTGCCGCCGCCCATGACCACGATCGGCTTGTGGCCGGATTGCTGCAGACGGCGCAGCATCATGATCTGCACAAGGCTGCCGACATGGAGGCTTGGCGCGGTAGCATCGAAGCCGATATAGCCCGGCACGACGCCCTTGGTCGCGAGGCTGTCCAGCCCCTCGGCATCGGTGACCTGGTGGATATAGCCGCGCTCTTCGAGCACGCGCAGGAGATCGGATTGATAGCTACTCATGACACGTCGCCGCTAGCAGGAAGATGCTCGCATGCAAACGCATGAACTGATTGCCCATCCAGCATTTCCACCTTTGGCGGTGTCATCGGTCGAGGCGCGGGTCCTCCAGCGCGATTCGCAGTGGCTGCGGGTGAGGTGGCGGATCGAAAATGCCGGCCGGCTTGTCCTGCCACCATTCGTCGGGCGCAAGCGCCGCGACGAGCTCTGGAAAACGTCCTGTTTCGAGATTTTCCTGAAAGAGCCCGGTGCGCAGTCCTACACCGAGTGGAACTTGTCACCCTCGGAAGGGTGGAACGCCTATGATTTCGAGGATTATCGTGAAGGTATGAGGAAGAGGCACGTGTCCCGTTTCCCCGACTGTACCATGCGGCCCGGGAAGGCTTTCGCCGTGTTTGATGGCGCGATCCCGGCGAGTACGATTTCCGACGACGAGCAGGAAATGGGGATCACCTGTGTTCTGGAAGAAGAGGGCGGCGTCAAAAGTTTCTGGGCGATGAAACATGCGAAAGATCAGCCGGATTTCCATGATCCGGCTTGCTTCGCGGCAAGGCTTGCGGCACCCAGCGCGGCATGAAATTCGGCATCGATCGTCTCCTTACGGAGTCCGACCTTCGCGCGCAGCTCGACGGCAAGCGCGTTTCTCTCGTGGCGCATCCTGCCTCGGTCACTGCGCAGCTCGAGCATTCGCTCGATGCGCTGATCGCCAAGGGGGTCAATGTAACCTCTGCCTTCGGGCCCCAGCATGGTCTGAAGGGCGACAAGCAGGACAATATGGTCGAAACTGCGGACGAGACCGATCCGCGTCACGGCATCCCGATCTTCAGCCTTTACGGCGAAGTGCGCCGCCCGACCGGCCAGATGATGAGCACGGCGGATGTATTCCTGTTCGACCTCCAGGATCTCGGCTGCCGGATCTATACTTTCGTGACGACGCTGCTCTACCTGCTGGAAGAGGCTGCCAAGGCCGGCAAGGAAGTCTGGGTCCTCGATCGTCCGAATCCTGCCGGCGGACCCGTCGAAGGAACTTTGTTGGTCCCGGGCCAGGAAAGCTTCGTCGGTGCGGCCCCGATGCCGATGCGGCACGGCCTCACGATGGGTGAAATGGGGCGTTGGTTCGTCGATCACTTCAAGCTCGACGTCGAATATCGCGTTATCGAAATGGAAGGGTGGAAGCCGGGCAGGGGGCCTGGCTTCGGTTGGCCGGAAGACCGGATCTGGATCAATCCCAGTCCGAATGCAGCCAATGTGAACATGGCGCGCGCCTATGCTGGTACTGTCATGCTCGAAGGGACCACCTTGAGCGAGGGCAGGGGCACGACGCGCCCGCTCGAAATATTGTTCGGGGCACCCGATGTAGATGCCGCGGCGGTGCTATCGACCATGCAGGAAATGGCGCCGAGCTGGCTGAGGGGCTGTCGTCTGCGCGAGTGCTGGTTCGAACCAACCTTTCACAAGCACTCGGGTTCGTTGTGTAATGCGCTGATGATTCACGCAGAAGGCCCGTTTTACGACCACCATGAGTTCAAGCCATGGCGATTGCAGGCGCTCGCTTTCAAGGCCATCCGCAACCTCTATCCGGACTACGAATTGTGGCGTGACTTCCCTTACGAATACGAGTTCGACAGGTTGGCGATCGACGTGATCAACGGCGGTCCGTCGCTGCGCAAATGGGTCGACGACAGTGAGGCCGAGCCGGGCGATCTCGATGCTTTGGCAAATACCGACGAGGCGGCGTGGCGCGAAACCATCGCGGCGCACCTGATCTACAGCTAGGTTAGCCGCTCAGCCCTGCTTGCGGCTCAACTCGCGCATGGCATCGTCCAGCCCGTCGAGGGTGAGGGGATACATGCGGTCGTTGACCAGCTGCTTGATGATCTTCGTCGACTGCGAATAGCCCCACTGCTTTTCGGGCACGGGATTAAGCCAGACGGTCGCCGGGTAGGTGTTCACCACGCGCTGCATCCACGTGGCGCCGGCTTCCTCGTTCATATGCTCCACGCTGCCGCCCGGATGGGTGATTTCGTAGGGGCTCATCGCCGCATCGCCCACGAACACGATCTTGTAATCGTGCCCGTATTTGTGGAGCACGTCCCAGGTTTTGGTACGCTCCTGCCAGCGACGGCGGTTATCCTTCCAGACGCCTTCGTAAAGGCAGTTGTGGAAGTAGAAGAATTCCAGGTTCTTGAACTCGCTCGTCGCGGCGCTGAACAGTTCCTCCGTCACCTTGATGAAGGGGTCCATCGATCCGCCCACGTCCAAGAACAGCAGCAGTTTGACAGCATTGTGCCTCTCCGGGCGCATCCGGATGTCCAGCCAGCCCTGCTTGGCCGTGCCGTCGATGGTCGCGTCGAGATCCAGTTCGTCGGCCGCGCCTTCGCGGGCAAAGCGGCGCAGTCGGCGTAGCGCCATCTTGATGTTGCGCGTGCCCAGTTCCTTGGTGTTGTCGAGGTTCTTGAACTCGCGCTTGTCCCAGACCTTGATCGCGCGCTTGTGCTTGCTTTCGCCGCCGATGCGCACGCCTTCCGGGTTGTAGCCCGAGTTACCGAAGGGCGAGGTGCCGCCGGTACCGATCCACTTGTTGCCGCCCTGGTGGCGCTTTTCCTGCTCTTCGAGGCGCTTCTTCAGCGTCTCCATGATCTCATCCCAGTCACCCAAAGACTTGATCTTCTCCATCTCTTCTTCGGACAGGAATTTCTCGGCCACCGCTTTCAGCCAGTCTTCCGGGACATCGACCGGGTTCTGGCCGTAGTCGGTAAGGATACCCTTGAAGACCTTCGAGAAAACCTGGTCGAAACGGTCGATCAGCCCTTCGTCTTTCACGAAGGTCGCGCGGCTGAGGTAATAGAACGCCTCGGGCGATTGCTCGATAACGTCCTTGTCCAGGGCCTCCAGCAGGGTGAGGTGTTCCTTGAAGCTCGCGGGAATGCCCGCAGCGCGAAGCTCGTCGACGAAATTGAAGAACATGGCATTCTCCTACCTGTCCTGCCGCGCCGCGCAAACGGGAAAGTGGCGTTTTGCCTTAACCCGCTGATAACCACTTCCGTTTAGACCCCTCCCGCAGAACGGGGACAAAGGGATCGTATCTAATGGAACTTAGCGTTGTTGATGCTTCGAAAGCGGCGAGCATCGAGTCGATTCCGGAGGCGTGCGGCAAGGTCACGGTCGGGTGTTCCGATGTGGCCGGCATCGTGCAGGCGGTTATCGACAGCTCGGGCATCCTTCGCGCCGAGCACGCCGAACTCCAAGGCACGGTCAGCGAACTCGAAAAGGATCAGCGCAAGGTTGCAGAGGCATCCGACGAAGCGCGTCTCCTGTCCGCTCGCGCGATCGAGCGGCTGGGGCAGGGCACCACGCAGATCCAGTCGTCCCTGAGCCAGATCACCAACCTTCTCGACCTGGTCGAAACGCTGGCGACCCACGTCACCGGTTTCGCAGCGGCAATGGACCAGGTGAAGCGTTGCTCGCAGGACATCGAGCAGATCGCCGAGACCACCAATATCCTCGCCCTCAACGCGACCATCGAGGCCATGCGCGCTGGCGAAGCCGGTCGCACCTTCGCTGTGGTCGCCAATGAAGTGAAATCCCTCGCCGGCGAAACGCGCAAGGCGACGGATGAAATCTCCGACGTGATCGAGACCCTCGGCACCGAGGCCGCGACCGTGATCGAACGTATCGAAGCGGGCGCCAAGGCATCGAACGAGGCCAAGAGTTCGGTCGCGAGCATCGACGCGACGATCTCTGGCGTTTCTCAGCTGGTCGAGGAAGTCGACCAGCAGAACGACCAGATCGCGCGTGCAACCGGCATGATGACCGAACACGTAGACCGTGTTTCGGCCGTCATCGAAAGCTTCGACCGCGCCGCGAGCGAGAACGAAAACAAGTTGGCGACCGCACACGATCGTATGGAAGAGCTCGAACTGACCGCGAGCGATATGTTCGACAAGCTGGTGAAGGCGGGCCTCTCGCCGCAGGACAGCCAGCTGGTCGAGCGCGCCATCGATCACGCGAAGAACCTCGCCCGCATTGCCGAAGAGGCAATCGAGAAGGGCGAGCTCACGATGGAGCAGTTCTTCGATACGGATTACAGGGAAGTGCCCGGCACGAACCCTCAGCTCTTCCGCAACAAGCTCAGCGACTGGGCCGACCGCAACTGGCGCCCCGTGATCGATTCGGTGGTAGCGGAAGGCGGCCCGATCATGATGTGCTCGCCTGCCGACATGAACGGCTTCCTGCCCACGCATGTTTCCGACCGCTCGCGCAAGCCTACCGGCGACCTGACGCACGACACCAAATACTGCCGCAACGGCCGCATCATGCTCGAAGGCGTGGATGTCGCCGCCAAGAAGAGCACCGACCCTTACATGATGGCGGTCTATCGCCAGGAAGGCGACGGGAAGAACTATGTGGTCGTTCGCAACGTCTATGTGCCGCTGATTATCAACGGCCGACGCTGGGGCGACAGCGAACTGGCCTACTCGCTCGACTAAACGAGATTTCCCCAAGGAAAAGGGCGCGCTCCGATACGGAACGCGCCCTTTTCGCTGTTCGGTGTAGCCCCGTAAATTAGGGCTGGCGGCGCGCCATGAATGCGAGCCGTTCGAACATCATCACGTCCTGTTCGTTCTTCAGCAGCGCTCCGTGAAGCGGCGGGATCGCGCTGTTCGGATTGCTGTCCTGCAGCACGTCGAGCGGCATGTCCTCGTTGAGAAGAAGCTTCAGCCAGTCCAGCAGTTCGCTGGTGCTCGGCTTCTTCTTCAGGCCCGGCACTTCGCGCAATTCGTAGAAGATCTCCATCGCCTTGGAGACGAGGTTCTTCTGGATGCCCGGATAGTGCACCTCGATGATTTCGCGCATCGTGTCGCGATCGGGGAACTTGATGTAGTGGAAGAAACAGCGGCGCAGGAACGCGTCGGGCAGTTCCTTCTCGTTGTTCGAGGTGATGACGACGATCGGGCGTTCCTTGGCCTCGATCCGCTCATGAGTCTCGTAGACGTCGAAGCTCATGCGATCGAGTTCCTGCAGGAGATCGTTCGGAAACTCGATGTCGGCCTTGTCGATCTCGTCGATCAGCAGGACGGGAAGTTCGGGCGAGGTGAACGCTTCCCACAACTTGCCCTTCTTGATGTAGTTCGAGATGTCGTGGACGCGCTCGTCGCCGAGTTGGCCGTCGCGCAGGCGAGCGACTGCGTCATACTCGTAAAGGCCCTGCTGCGCCTTTGTCGTCGACTTGACGTTCCATTCGATCATCGGAGCGCCGAGCGCCTTGGAGATTTCGTGCGCCAGCACGGTCTTGCCGGTGCCGGGCTCGCCCTTGACGAGCAGCGGGCGGCGCAGCGTCACCGCAGCATTCACCGCGACCTTGAGGTCCTCGGTGGCGATATAGGAGCTGGTACCTTCGAAACGGGTCTGGTCGGTCGAATTATCGGACATGGGTTTTCCCTTGCAACTTGTGCGATGCGTTAGGGCTAGGGCACGCTTAGGGCAAGGGGGCGTTGTAACACTTGCATCCCCAAGGACGAAGGAGGGTTCATGCCGACCGAAAACCTGACGATTGCTACCGACGCCGGGCATGACCTGACCGGCTCGCTCGAAATGCCGACCGGGCTTGTGCGCGGTGCGGCGCTGTTTGCCCATTGCTTCACCTGCACGAAGCAGAGCCGGGCTGCGGTGGCGGTCGCACGTGCTTTGGCCCGCGAGGGCATCGCGACGCTGCGGTTCGATTTTACCGGCCTCGGCGGAAGCGGAGGTGAATTCGGCAGGGCCGGCTTCGCCGCGGACGTTGCCGATCTTGTCGCAGCCGGGAGCTATATGGTCGAGCGGTTCCAGCAACCGATCCTGCTGGTCGGGCATAGCCTGGGCGGCGCGGCCGTGCTTGCGGCAGCCGACGAAATCGGCGCCGAGCATGTTGCGGCCATCGCCACCATCGGGGCTCCTTCGGATGTGCCGCACGTGCTGCGCAATATCGACGGGGACATCGAGGCTATCAGGAGCAAGGGCGAAGGCGAGGTAAGGATCGGCGGCCAGGAGTTCTGCCTCGGCAGGGAATTCCTGGAGCGGGTCGAGAATATCGATCTGCTCGACGAGGTGAAGCGTCTCAGAAAGCCGCTCCTGTTCCTGCACTCGCCGATCGATACCATCGTCGGGGTGGAACACGCGAGCGCGCTTTTCCAGGCCGCCAAGCATCCCAAGAGCTTTATCAGCCTCGAGGGCGCCGATCACCTCCTGTTGCAGGAACAGGACGCCGATTTCGCGGCGCGGGTAATCGCTGGCTGGGCCCACCGATACCTGCCGCTGCGGGAGGACTGGCCGATGCCGGAAGAGGGCATTGTCGCCTGTACCGGGCACGGCAAGTTCGGCACCGAGGTCCACACGGTCGCACACCAGTTCATCGCCGACGAGCCCAAAAGCTATGGCGGTGATGACAGCGGGCCGACGCCCTATGACCTACTCAACGCTGCGCTCGGCACCTGCACGGCAATGACGATGAAGATGTATGCCGATCGCAAGAAGTGGCCACTGGAAGGCGTCAGCGTCCATGTCACGCATGAGCGCAAGCACGAGGAGGAATGCGACCATGTCGAAGCGATGGAGGAGGGTAAGCAGATGCAGGCCCTCAACCGCGTCATTTCGATCCGCGGGGACGCGCTGGACGATGACCAAAGGGCGCGCCTGCTCGAAATAGCCGACAAGTGTCCCGTGCATCGCACGCTCGAAGGCGAATTGCATGTGCACACTCGCATGGGCGAGGTGGCCGACTAGCCGAGCATCGAGAGGGCGGTGATCCCGAAGAAAAATGCGAGCATCACTCCGGTCGACCACTGCCAAGGCCTGGGCGCGCCGTGCATTCCGCGATCCCAGGTGAACTGCCAGATCATCCCGCTGGCGAGTAGGGCGACTGCTACGACGACCAGTCGCGGAAGTCCGATCCAGCCCCACAACAGCATGACGATAGCTGGCTGGCTTATGACCTGCAGTACGAGCGCACCTGCGAACCAAGCGATGGGGATCGGCCGGTAAGCGGCGTCCGATGCGTACCAGTACGGAAGTGCCGTATCGGTCCGGGCGATGCGGCGGTCACCCGCCATCACATCGCCTTCGTTCGCTTCTTCCGGATGATCCCTGTCGTCAGGCATCGATCATTTCGCGGTCGAATTCCCCGGCATTGTTCTGGATGAAATTGAAGCGATGCTCGGGATTGCGGCCCATGAGCTGGTCCACCAGTTCCTTGACCTTCGCGCGGTCCTCGAATTCCGGGGGCAGTGTGATCCGGATCAGCGAGCGCGTGTCCGGGTTCATGGTCGTTTCGCGCAGCTGCTGGGGGTTCATTTCGCCGAGGCCCTTGAAGCGGCCGACCTCGACCTTCTTGCCCTTGAAAACCGTCTCTTCCAGCTCCTTGCGATGCTCGTCGTCACGCGCATAGCGGCTCTCCTTGCCCGCCGTCAGACGATAGAGCGGTGGCTGGGCAAGGTAGAGGTGGCCGTTGCGCACCACGTCCGTCATTTCCTGGAAGAAAAACGTCATCAGGAGCGTGGCGATATGCGCGCCGTCGACATCGGCGTCGGTCATGATGATGATGCGGTCGTAGCGCAGGTTTTCCGCGTCGCAATCCTTGCGGGTGCCGCAGCCCATGGCCAGGCTGAGATCCGCGATCTCGCTGTTGGCGCGGATCTTGTCGGCAGTCGCGCTGGCGACGTTCAGGATCTTGCCGCGAATGGGAAGGATCGCCTGCGTCTTGCGATTACGGGCTTGCTTGGCGCTGCCGCCTGCCGAATCCCCTTCGACGATGAAAAGTTCGGTCTCGCCATCGCCTTCGCCGCTGCAATCGGTCAGCTTGCCGGGCAGGCGCAGCTTCTTCGCATTGGTAGCGGTCTTGCGCTTGATCTCGCGTTCCTGCTTGCGGCGCAGGCGTTCGTCCATCCGCTCCATGACCTGGCCGAGCAGCGCCTTGCCGCGGTCCATATTGTCGGAAAGGAAATGGTCGAAATGATCGCGGACCGCGTTCTCGACCAGGCGCACCGCCTCAGGTGAAGTGAGGCGATCCTTCGTCTGGCTCTGGAATTGCGGATCGCGGATGAAGACCGACAGCATGACTTCGGCACCGTTCATCACGTCGTCGGCAGTGATGTCCTTGGCCTTCTTCGTCCCGGTTAGCTCACCGAAAGCTCGTAGCCCCTTGGTCAGGGCCGCGCGCAGGCCCTGTTCATGCGTGCCGCCGTCGGGAGTGGGGACGGTGTTGCAGTACCAGCTGGTCGACCCGTCGGAGAATAGCGGCCACGCAATGGCCCATTCGACGCGGCCCTGCTCATCGGGGAAATCCTGATTGCCGGCGAAGGGCTGCGCGGTGACGCATTCGCGCCCGCCCAGCTGTTCTGCAAGATGATCTGCAAGTCCTCCCGGAAACTTGAATACGGCTTCTGCCGGAACATCGTCGCTCGCCAGAGCCTCGGCACATTTCCAGCGTATCTCAACCCCTGCGAAAAGATACGCCTTCGAACGTGCGAGCTTGAACAGCCGTTTCGGCTTGAAGGCGCGATCACCGAAAATTTCGGCATCCGGGGTGAAGGTAACGGTGGTGCCGCGCCGGTTCGGCGTCGCTCCAAGCTCCTGCAGCTTGCCGGTAGGATGCCCCTTGGAGAATTCCTGTGCGAAAAGCTGCTTGTCGCGGGCCACCTCGACGCGGGTGTAATCCGATAGCGCGTTGACCACCGAAACACCTACACCGTGCAGGCCGCCGCTGGTCGCATAAGCCTTGCCCGAGAACTTGCCGCCGGAGTGCAGGGTCGTGAGGATGACTTCCAGCGTGGATTTGCCGGGGTATTTCGGATGCTCTGCAACCGGGATGCCGCGACCGTTGTCGCTGATGGTGACCTTGTTGCCTTCTTCAAGCCGGATTTCGATCCTGCTGGCATGGCCCGCAACCGCTTCGTCCATCGCGTTGTCGAGCACTTCGGCCACGAGGTGGTGCAGGGCGCGATCGTCGGTCCCGCCGATATACATGCCCGGGCGACGGCGGACCGGTTCGAGGCCTTCGAGGACCTCGATGGAAGATGCGTCGTAATCGCCGCTCGATGTGGGCGTATTCTCGAAAAGATCGTCGGACATGGTCAGTGCTATATCGCGCGCGAATCCGCGCACACAAGCGCCACCTGAATGTTATCCGCCTGTCAGAAGCCGGACGGCGCCCTGGAGACGGTGATTATCCCGCCATTGCTGACCGAGCGCACCTCCAGCGCTCGCTCCACGACACCGTTGCGCTGGAAGCGAAATGGACCGTCCATCCCGTCGAACCCGCCCGCCTGGAACAGCACGTTGGTCGGGAAATCACGCCCGACTTCCCAATCGCGGGCAGCGCGCAGCGTCAGCAGGACTGCGTCATAGCCGAGGGTGGCCACCCGGTAGGGCTGACTGCCGAAGCGCGCCTCATAACTGGTGACGAAGCCGCCATAGCGACCGTCCGTCACAGCAGAGAACAGCGCGCCTTCCAGCGCCTCTACCCTCAGAAGCGCGCTTTCGCCGGCCCACCGCTCCGTCCCGAGGATACGCAGGGACGGGGACGCAATGGCTTGTGCCCCGCGGATCGAAGGAGTTCCTCCATCGGCGATCAGGACCGTGTCGAACCCGCCCATTGTCTTTAGCCTTCCGGCGGCGCTTACCACCGATGTATTCGTGCGGGTGTAGCGTTCGGTGCCAATCAATCGTCCGCCGTATGAAGAGAGAGCGGATTGCAGGGCCGCCTCCGCGCGCCTGCCATACTCGGATTCCGGGGAAAGGGCGGCGAATGTGTTCGCGCCCTGTTCGCGCGCATATTCGACGCTGCGGGCGATGGACTGCTCGGGGATGTGTCCCATGATGAAGACGCCCGGCCCGGCAACCGTGGTGTCGTTCGAGAAACTGATGATGGGCACATTTGCCGCTGCTGCGGTCGAGCGCACGGCTGCCACATTGCTGCCCAGCAGGGGGCCGAGGATGAGGCGGTTACCGTCGGCAAGCGCTTCGTTGGTCGCTGACTGGGCGCCGCGCGCTGTGTCGTAGGTCGTGATCCGGATGTTGTCCGCGTTGGTATCGAGGAGGGCCATCGTGGTAGCATTCGCGATGGACTGACCGACCGCACCATTATCTCCGGACATGGGAACCAGCAGCGCCACACGGTGCCGTTCCCCGTCCTGCGGCAGGCTCGTCGCACTGGGTTCCGGCGTCGGCGTTGGCGGAGCGGGCTCGGCCGTCTTGGGAATGATCGCGCATCCCGAAAGGGCTACGGCTCCGAAAGCTGCGATTGCACCGCGCCGGTTCATAAATGCCTGCTTCATCCTTGCCGCTTCCCTTTTTGCTGGTCATGGAAGGCATGTGAGCGAACCCGCATCCCCTGCGCCTGACGAAAGTCTTACACCCGGTCTCTATCTCGTTGCCACCCCAATCGGCAATCTGGGCGACATAACGATGCGCGCGGTCGATATCCTGCGCCGCTGCGACGGGGTCGCCTGCGAGGATACGCGCGTGACGGGCAAGCTGCTCAAGCATCTCGGGATTTCGAAGCCGATGTGGCGCTATGACGACCATAGCGAGCATCGGGACCGGTCGAGGCTTGTCGACTCCATGCAGACGAGAGCGGTCGCCCTGGTGAGCGATGCAGGAACACCGATGGTGAGCGATCCCGGCTATCGGCTGGTCAACGATTGCAGGGAGCAAGGCATAGCTGTCACCAGCCTTCCGGGTCCTTGCGCGGCCGTGGTCGGGCTGACCCTTTCCGGACTGCCGAACGACCGCTTCCTGTTCGCAGGGTTTCTGCCGTCGAAGGAAAAGGGACGCAGGGAAACCCTGGAAGAGTTGGTCGCGATCGACGCCACGCTGGTGTTCTACGAGACCGCACCGCGCCTGCTTAAAACGCTGGCCACGATTGAGGACGTTTTGCCCAAGAGGGAAATCGCCGTCGCGCGCGAATTGACCAAGCTGCACGAGGAATGCCGCCGCGGCTTCGCCTCCGGTCTCATGGCCTATTATGACGCCAATCCTCCGCGCGGCGAGATCGTGCTGCTTATCGGCCCGCCCGAGGCGGTGCAGGCGAACGAGGCGGATGCCGACGATATGTTGCGCGAGGCCCTGATGACGATGAAGCCTTCGCAGGCTGCCGGCCATGTGGCGAAAGCGACAGGTCTCGACCGCAAGGCGCTCTATACCCGTGCCATGGATCTCAAGGCCGGATGAAACGGCAAGTTGCCGAACGAAACGGCAGAGACGGCGAGGCGAGGGCGGCCTTCTGGCTGCGCGCGAAGGGCTGGCACATCCTCGACCAGCGGGTGAAGACCAAGGCTGGCGAAATCGATCTTGTCGCGAAACGCGGCAATATCGTCGCCTTCATCGAGGTGAAGTGGCGCAGCAAGCGCGCGGAACTCGATAATGCAATCGACGAGCGGCGGCTGGCGCGTGTCGCGGCGGCAACGGAATCGGTCGCCCATCGCTATGCAACCAATGGAGAGGACATCCGTGTGGACGTGATCCTGCTTGCACCCGGGGCATTCCCCCGCCACATCGCCAACGCCTGGCAACCTTAGGAGATCGCAATGGGCCTGCGTGTCGCCGTCCAGATGGACCCGCTCGAAAGCATCAATATCGCCGGCGACAGCAGCTTCGCGCTGATGCTCGCCGCACAGGCGAGGGGGCACGAGGTCTGGCATTACGACGTCACCTCGCTCGCTTATGAAAGCGACGGCACGCCTGCAGGGCGGATCACGGCCCATGCCGCGCCGGTCACCGTCAAGCGCGTGGAAGGCGATCATTTTTCCGCTGGCGAAAGGCGCAGGATCGACCTTGCCCAGGATATCGATGTCGTCCTGATGCGGCAGGATCCGCCGTTCCACCTCGGCTACATAAGCTCTGCGCTTCTGCTGGATCGCCTTAAAGGCACGACGCTCGTAATCAACGATCCCCGCGAAGTCGTGAATGCGCCGGAGAAGATGTTCGTCCTCGATTACGCGCGGTTCATGCCGCCGACGATGATCGCGAGGCATCTCGACGATTTGCGGGCCTTCCAGCAAAAGCACGGATCGGTCGTTATCAAGCCGCTCCACGGCAACGGAGGCAAGGCAATTTTCCGCCTCGACGAGACGGGTACGAACCTGTCCGCGCTGAGCGAGGTGTTCGACCTTACCTGGCCCGAGCCGCACATGATCCAGCCCTTCCTCCCCGAAGTGAGCGAAGGCGACAAGCGGATCGTCCTGGTCGACGGGGAGTTTGCAGGTGCAATCAATCGCTTCCCGGGCGAAGGTGAGTTTCGTTCGAACCTTGCCCAGGGCGGCCATGCCGAAGCCGCTGGTCTCTCCGAAAGGGAAGAGGAAATCTGCGCGGCGATGGGCCCCGAGCTCAAAAAGAGGGGGCTGGTATTCGTCGGCATCGATGTGATCGGCGGCAAGTACCTGACCGAGATCAACGTGACCTCGCCCACCGGCATCGTCGCGATCGACAAGTTCAACGGGACCGATACACCCGCGCTGATCTGGGACGCGATCGAGCGACGTCACGCCGCTATGTGATCAATCGCGGTCACGTGGATGGGCGTTGCGATAGGTGTCGAGCAGACTGGCGGCATCGACCTTCGTATAGATTTGCGTGGAGCCGAGGCTGGCATGGCCGAGCAGTTCCTGCAGGCTGCGCAGATCGGCACCCGCTCCGAGCAGGTGGGTCGCAAAGCTGTGCCTCAGCGCGTGCGGTGTCGCGGTGTCCGGCAGCCCAAGCGCCTTGCGGGCGCGTGCTGTCGCTTTCTGGACAACGCCTTGCGAAAGCGCGCCGCCTTTTACCCCACGGAACAGGGGATCGCGCGGTCCAAGCGGCCAGGGATTGAGCGTGCAATATTCGGCGATTGCATCGCGGACCAGCGGCAGGATGGGCACGGTCCTTTGCTTGCCGCCTTTGCCCGTAACGGTGAGTGTTTCGCCAAGGGGGACGTCCGAACCCGTCAGCGACAAGGCTTCGGCAATTCGCAGGCCCGCACCGTAGAGCAGAAGCAGGACCGCCCGATCGCGCGCGCCGACCCAATCCTCCATCGCCATCGCGTCGACCGTTTCAGCTAATCCCATCGCATCATCGGGCGACACGGGCCGTGGGAGGCCCTTCTTGATACGCGGTCCCCTCAGGCGCGGAGCCTGTGTGACGTCGTGACCCGCCTGCGCCTTGGCAAAGGACACGAAGCTCTTGAGCGCGGATAGTTCGCGTGCGGTCGAAGCGTTGGACAGGCCATCGCTGCGGCGTGACGCCAGATGGCTACGCAACTCGGCTGCGGTCAGAGCCGCAACCTGTTCGAATGTCTCGAACTCGCCGCGCGCCATGAGCCGCTCTGCAGCCTTCGAATAGGCACGCACCGTGTGATCGGAGCGCCGCTGCGCCAGCGAGAGGTGGTCGTGCCAGGCTTGAAGGCAATCCGCCTTGGTCATCCCGCGACCAGGTCCTCTGACACAAGTTCACCGAGCAGGGCGTCCAGCAAGGGCATGCCTGCCTCGGTGACGCCAATCCTGTCCGCCTTCTTCCAGACCAGGCCGAGGTCGCGATAGAGGCGCAGCTTGGCGTCATCGAGCATGGTGACGGAGGTGACGTCGAAACGGCGGGTGAGGGCAGTCCTGTCGATCCCTTCCGCGAGGCGCAGTCCCATCAGCAGCGCTTCCGAAGCCTGTTCGTGCTTTGTGAGCGTGCGGTTCTCAGAGATGCCCGAGCCCTGGCGTTCTACCGCGGCAAGGTAGTTTTCGGGCTTCTTGTGTCGCAACGTCGCAATGCCGTCACGGCGCCCGTGTGCGCCTGGGCCGATCCCGAGATAGTCCTCGTATCGCCAGTAGGTCAGATTATGCCGGCTTTCCTGACCAGGCCGCGCATGATTGCTGATCTCATAGGCTGGCAGTCCGGCAGCGGCGGTCATTTCCCGCGTCATTGCGAAAAGGTCGGCTGCCGGGTCATTGTCGAGCGGCGTGAATACGCCGCGCCGGACATCGGTTGCAAAACGCGTCGTCGGTTCGATCGTCAGCTGGTAAAGCGACAGGTGATCGGTGCCGAGTGCCAACGCCTCGCCCAATTCCTGCCGCCAGTCGGCCTCCGTCTGGTCGGGGCGGGCGTAGATCAGGTCGATCGACACGCGGCCAAAATGGCTTTGCGCGGTCGCGAGGGCGCGGATAGCTTCCCCGGTGCCATGCAGCCTGCCCAAAAACCGGAGCGTTTCGTCCCGTAAAGACTGAACGCCAAGCGAGACACGGTTCACCCCGGCGCTCGCTAGCGCCGCGAAATTGGCGGCTTCGACCGAGGATGGATTGCCTTCCAGGGTGATCTCGATGCCATCCTCGAAGCCCCAGATTTCCTCTGCTTCATGCAGGAGTTTTTCAACGAGGGTAGGTGGCATCAATGACGGAGTTCCTCCGCCAAAAAAGATACTTGCGAGCTTTTCCTGAGATTTGTTCTGGCCTGCTTCGGCACGCATGTCGCTCAGCAAGGCGCGTTCCCAGACTTCCATATCCGTCCGCTCGCGGACGTGGCTGTTGAAGTCGCAATAGGGACATTTTGCGAGGCAGAAGGGCCAGTGAATGTAGAGGGCTTTGGCCAAGGGGCGCTTTCATTGAAAATTAAGCCAGCTCCAGTCTAACCGGAGGTATGGAAGGCATGAAACTCTACGCGACCGCTATCGCCGCATTGGGACTGCTATGTGCCACGGGTGTCGGTGTCGCTGCAAGCGCTGGCGGCGCTGCTGCCTCGTCAGCCACGGTGCGAGAGCATCGGGCGCAGGATGCCTCGACTGATCGCCATGCTGGGCGCATTCTCCACCTCCACAATCGGGAGCGCGCGCAATTGGGCCTTCCGATGCTGCAGTGGAGCCCGCAGCTCGCGCGTGAAGCCAGGGAATGGGGTCACACGCTCGCCCGCAAGGGACGTCTCGAGCACGCCGATGCATCTACGCGCAGCGGAACCGGCGAGAACCTCTGGATGGGGACCGCCAATGCGTGGCCGGTCGATACCATGGTCGGCATGTTCATCGACGAAAAGCGGCATTACCGTCATGGGCGCTTTCCGGAGATTTCCCGGACGGGCCAATGGGCGGACGTGGCGCATTACACGCAGGTAATCTGGCGCGATACTCAGGAAGTCGGCTGCGCGGTGGTCACGGACCGGGGCTGGGACGTCCTGGTCTGTCGGTATTACCCGGCGGGTAATGTCTGGGGCCGCACGGCCTATTAGGCGAACTGCTCCGCCACCAGTTTCGCAAACGCATCGGCACGGTGGCTGATGGCGTGCTTTTCCTCCGGCGCTATTTCCGCAAACGTCAGGTCGCGGCCCTTGGGGACGAATACCGGATCATAGCCGAAACCCATCTCTCCTCGCGGCGGCCATGTCAGCGTGCCGGGAGCCTTTCCCTCGTAGACCGCCTGCTCACCGTCGGGCCAGGCAAGTGCCAGGACGCAGTGGAAGGCGCAGGAGCGGTCGACGTCCGCCCCCTTTTCCTGGAGCATGCCTTCGACCTTGCCCATCGCCATGTACCAGTCGCGGCCGGGTTCGCCTTCGAAATGCTGGCGCTCGGCCCAGTCCGCCGTGTAGACGCCGGGGCGTCCGCCGAGCGCATCGACCGAGAGTCCGCTGTCGTCAGCGAGGGCGGGCAGGCCCGATGCTTCCGCAGCGGCGCGTGCCTTTAGCAGCGCGTTCTGCACGAAGGTTGTGCCTGTCTCGGGCGGTTCGGGCAGGCCCAGCGATCCCGCAGAGATGCACTTCACGCCGTAAGGCGCGAGCAAAGCCGAGATTTCCTTGAGCTTGCCGGCATTATGCGTCGCGATCACGAGGCTGCCCGAACCGAGCCGACGGGTCATTTGCGGGTTGCCTCGTCCTGTGCCTTGAACACTTGTGCACAGCCCATCTGTGCAAGTCGGAGCAAGCGAAGGAAGGCTTCCTCGTCATATGGCGCGCCTTCCGCCGTAGCCTGTGCCTCGGCGATCTTGCCGCCTTCGATCAGGACGAAGTTGGCATCGGCATCCGCATTGCTGTCCTCGGGGTAATCGAGGTCGAGCACAGGCGTGCCCTTGTAGACACCGCAGGAAATGGCAGCGACCTTGGCGGTGATCGGATCTTCCACGATGTCGCCCGATTTCATCAGGCCATCGACGGCCAGTCGCAGCGCGACCCACGCGCCCGAAATCGAAGCGGTACGCGTCCCGCCATCGGCCTGGATGACATCGCAATCGAGAGTGATCTGGCGCTCGCCAAGCTTCTTCATATCTACGACTGCACGTAAGCTACGCCCGATAAGTCGCTGGATTTCCTGCGTTCGTCCGCTCTGCTTGCCCTTGGCCGCTTCGCGCTGACCGCGCGTGTGCGTGGCGCGCGGCAGCATGGAGTATTCGCCGGTGACCCAGCCTTCTCCCTTGCCGCGAAGCCACGGCGGAATCCGTTCTTCGACCGATGCGGTGCACAGAACCCGCGTCTCGCCGAAGCTGATCAGGCAGCTGCCTTCTGCATGCTTGGTGTAACCGGTCTCGATAGTGATGGCGCGCATTTCGTCGGGCGCGCGTCCTGAAGGTCGCATTCCGTTCTCCAATTCAGTCGAATCTCGGTGGAGGCTTTGGCGGATGGGCCTTGAGGCCGCAAGTGGAGTGGTTAGATAGAAGGCATGAACGGCCCTCCGCTTTCCGATCTGTCCGACCGCGCGCGGGAGATATTCCGCCTCGTGGTGGAAGGTTATCTCGATACCGGCACTCCTGTCGGTTCGAAGGCGCTGGCGGGCGAGGGCGGTGTCGGCCTTTCGCCAGCGTCCATCCGCTCTGTCCTCGCAGAACTGGAACAACGCGGCCTGCTCGCCGCCCCTCACACCAGTGCGGGCCGGATGCCGACGGAAAGCGGCCTGCGCCTCTTCGTCGATGCGATGATGCAGGTTGCCGAACCGACTGCTCAGGAGCGGGCGGCCATCGAGAAGCGCCTGGCCGAACCCGGCCCGATCGAGCGCGCCCTGGAAGAGACAAGCGCGCTCCTGTCGGACCTGTCCGGCGCCGCGGGCATGGTCATGGTGCCCCGAAGGGAGCCACGCCTATCGCAGGTGTCGCTCACCGCGCTCGACGCGAACCGCGTTCTGGCAGTACTCGTCGGAGAGGACGGCCATGTCGAAAATCGGATACTTTCCGTGCCTACTGCCGTGCTTGGCGTGTCGCTGGAACAGGCAAGCAATTACCTAACGGCGCGCTCGTCCGGGCGGACACTCGCCGAGGCGGCCGCTGTAGTCGAACAGGAGATTTCCGGCGGACGCAGCGCGCTGGATGAGGCCAGTCGCGATCTGGTGTCGCGCGGCATCGCGACATGGACTACCGACACTGCCGAGCGCCCGGTCCTGATCGTGCGCGGCCAGGCCAATCTGCTGGACGAGAGCGCGCTTAGCGACATCGAACGCGTGCGCTCCTTACTGGACGATCTCGAAAACAAGCAATCGGTGGCAACGCTTCTCGAAAACGCCCGCGATGCCGACGCCATGCGAATTTTCATCGGTAGCGAGAACCGGCTGTTCTCGCTGTCCGGATCATCGGTCATCGCCTCGCCCTACCGCGATCGCGAGGGAAAGGTGGTCGGGGTGCTGGGGGTCATCGGGCCAACTCGGTTGAATTACGCCCGTGTCGTCCCCATGGTTGATTTCACGGCCCGTTCCTTGGGCAAAAGATTAGGCTGACAGGGTTTACAAGTGAGCAACGAGAACACGAACGAACCGCAGGACAAGGCGGTCGACGAAGAAGTAGCGCGCGAGATGGAAGGCGTGCCGGAACACCTGCGTGACAAGGGCGGCGAAGAAGACGCTGCCGACGAAGCCCTCGATGAAGCGCTCGCCAGCCTGCGCGGCGATCTGGAAGCGGCCAAGCAGGACGCGCTTTATGCCCGCGCGGAAACGCAGAATGTGCGCCGCCGGATGGAAAAGGATGTCCAGGACGCCCGCAATTACGCGGCGACCGGGTTTGCCCGCGATATCCTGAGCGTGGCAGACAACCTTGCTCGGGCGCTCGATGCCATTCCTGCGGAGCAGCGCGAGGACGAGAAGCTCAAGGGCTTCATCGCCGGTATCGAAGCCACCCAGCGCGAGCTTGAGAAGGTGTTCAACCAGAACGGCATCACGCGCATCGCCGCCAAGGGCATGCCGCTCGATCCGAACCAGCACCAGGCCATGATGGAAATCCCGACCGACGAGGTTGATGCCGGAACCATCGTGCAGGAAATGCAGGCTGGCTACATGATCAAGGATCGTCTGCTGCGTCCCGCAATGGTCGGCGTCGCGAAGAAACCAGACTGATATTTGGAAGTGGATCTGTGATGAGAACTGCAATGCTTGGAGCGGCGGTTCTCATCGCTGCCATTTCGCCGGCCTCGGCTCAGGATAGCGCGGACGAGCGTCTGGCGGCGTTGACTGACGCATTTTACGATTACCAGCTCGACACGTACGAACTCCTCGAAACAGAGAGCGGCCGGACCCGGCAGGGGAACCGCCTGCCGGCGGTTACACCTGTCGCACAACGTGACCGCGCTACTCGATATGCCGAATTGCTGCAGCAGCTGCAGGCGCTTGAAAGCCAGCGTCTAGGCAACGAGGCACGGACCAACGCGCTGGTCCTTAGGACCCTGCTTGAAGCGGAGATCGGGGATGCCCGGTTCGCCGAATGGGAAATGCCCCTCAACAGCGATTCCAACTTCTGGTCGTACCTCGCCGGAAGCACTCCTTTCACCTCGGTGGAAGAATACGAAAACTATATCGGTCGGATGAGGGATCTGCCGCGATATTTCGCGGAGCACACCGCCAATGCGCGCGCCGGACTGGATCGCGGTTTCAGCGTTCCCGCAATCACTCTGGAAGGCCGCGACGCGTCTATCGAGGCATTCGTGGTGGAGGAACCGGAAACAAGCCCGTTCTGGAAACCGTTCGAGGCGATGCCTGCCTTGATCCCCGAAGCCGAGCAGGAGCGGCTTCGCGCGGAGGGGCGGGAGGCAATCGGCGACCAGGTCACTCCGGCTTATGCGGCGCTGTTGCAGTTCTTCCGTGATGAATATCTGACGCGCGCCAGATCGACGATCGGCGCCAGCGAGTTCCCCGAGGGACGTGCCTATTACGCGCAGCAGATCCGCCAGTACACCACTCTCGATCTGACCGCTGAGCAAATCCATGCCATCGGCCTTGAGGAGGTTGCCCGGATCAAGGCGGAAATGGAGCAGGTCAAGGATGAGGCCGGCTTCGACGGCACACTTGAACAATTCATCACCTTCCTGAGGACCGATCCGCAATTCGTCGCTGATACCCCAGACGAGCTGATGGGGGTTGCCGCCTACACCGCAAAGCGCGTCGATGACCGGCTGAGCGATTATTTCGGCTTCCTGCCGCGGTATCGCCATGGGATCCGGCCGGTCGATCCGGCCATTGCCCCTTTCTACACAGCCGGACGAGGCGGGCTGGAATATTGCCAGATCAACACGCACGACCTGCCTTCGCGGCCCGTCTACAATATCCCCGCACTCACGATGCACGAATGCGCCCCGGGCCACAGCTTCCAGGCGGCAATTGCGCTGGAGCGCGACGATGCGCCGCGCTTCCGGCGCCAGACATATTTCTCGGGCTTCGGCGAGGGGTGGGGTCTCTACACCGAGTATCTCGGCGAAGAGATGGGCATCTACCGCACGCCTTACGAGCGGTTCGGCAAGCTCAGCTACGAGATGTGGCGCGCTGCGCGGCTAGTGATCGATACCGGCATCCACCACTACGGTTGGACCCGCGATCAGGCGATCGACTATCTCGCCAGTCACACCGCGCTTTCCGATCGTGAGGTCGAGACCGAGATCGATCGTTACATCAGCTGGCCGGGTCAGGCGCTGGCGTACAAGCTGGGTGAAATGACGATACGCAGGGTCCGAGCAAAGGCCGAGGAAGCGCTTGGAGACCGCTTCGATATTCGCAAGTTTCACGATGTCGTGCTGTCGCTGGGTTCCGTCCCGCTTCCGGCCCTCGAAGCCCGGATCGATGCGTTCATTGCCGACGGGGGTCAGGGGCTGGAAGGCGTCACTTACGATTGAGGTGCATCAGCGGCACAGCGAAACGTCGTTGAGATAGGACTGCAGTGCTTGTCGCCGGTCATCCGCCCATAGGCCCACCATCCGGTCGTCCGGGCGCGGGCTGGTGGAAAATTCCACTGCCCTTGCAAGGAACGTGCGTCCGTCAGCAGGACAGAAATCCTGCGCTCTCGAGAGCATCAGGAAATCGGTGACGGATTGGTAGCGGGCCTGGACTTCGCGTTCCTCGCGCCGGCGTTCTTGCAGTCTTTCCTGCATCCGCTCGTCGGTCGCCTCGCTGCGGCGTGCCCGGTCACGAAGATCGTCGACCCGCGACACCTCTGCACGGAAAGTGTCCGAGTTGCGCGGGTAAAAGCGTGCGAGGGGAGGGTTCGGTTCGCTCGGTGTTTCGCTGTAATAGCGCTCCACTCGCTTGGCATCGGTATCGCCGTCTAGGCCAGCCCCGATTGCCGCTGCCCCGATGGCGGCTGCACTCTCGGCCAGGGAGGGGTCGCCTTTCGGGCGATCCACCGCTTCGGTGACAGGCTCCACGAGCAGCAGGTTGACGAGCATCGCCGCATCGAAACGGTCCTGGACCAGCTCGTTCATCATGCATGGATAATAGAGGCGATCCGCTTCGATCCAGGCAATCATGCGCTGGTCGGAAGTGCATCCGAATGAGGTGATCTCAATCTCTGGGGAGGCTTCTCTCGCTTCGTCCAGCGCCTGCGAAACGAGTTCAGCACCTGCTGAAGCGTCGTCGGCAAGCGCCGGCCCGGCTGTTAGGGAAAGCAGGGCCCCTGCCGCCACCAGAACCGAGCCGGACCAATTCATTTCCATCTCCCACCTTGCGTGCGGCACACCATGAGCGTGCGACCTTGCATCATGCTGAACGGCCCGGCGAGGAATTGCCATCCCCGCCGGGCCGCAAAGCAGCTTCAGCCGACCAGTTGGGCGCGGTTCTCGTCGCGGTGCTTCTTGAGGTACTTCATGAAGGGCGTTCCTCCCGTACCCACATCGGGATCGTTACCGGCAATGCTGCCCGCCTGCTTGTTGATGTAGCTCGCCGCATATTCGAGGTGGCGGGTGCGAAAGCGGGCGGATTGCTCGAGGCAGGCGTTGAAGGCCGCCTTGAGTTCGGCATTGTCGCTTGCGGACACGAAGTCCCGCAGTGTCGACTGCGCCGCCAGATCCTCGATGAAGCGGCGGTGTTCGACCGGGCGGTAATGATGCAGCTCGTCGAGGAAGCTCTTGAGCGGGTCATCGCTGTGGCCGACCTGGAAGAGCGCATCCATCGCCGGAACGATAGAGGACTGCGATCCGGTCTGGCCGCGAAGGGCCTGCGGTTTACCCTCGAAACGCTCGATCCCTTCATAGACCAAGCCGCCGTCCTTCAAGGCAGGATTGTTCGCCCAGCCGTGGATATAGGGCCGTACGCGGTGGAAATAGATGTAGGGATCGCATTGCTCGGGCATGCGCGCGAAATGGCCGTAAATCCGCTCCCAGGCATCGTCCATCTCCCTGAGCAGGCGGGTGGCTTCTTCCTCGTCGCCTTCCTTGGCGACGGTCACTAGCCGCGCCGCATTGTCGAGCAGGACGCCTGCTTCCGCTTCGATCGCCACATGGACGAGGACGAACCAGTTCTCGTCGGCGCCGCACAGGAAGTTCTGGTGCATGGCGATGTTGTCGAGCGTGATCGGTCCGGATTTGTCGAGCCGGTACCAATTGTCGAGCACATAGCCGGAATAGGGGAGGAGCGGCGCCTGGCCGAGGCGTTCGGACAAAGCGCACATCGGGCGGGCGAGATTGGCGGGCAGGTGCGTGGGTGGCTCCGCTTCGCCCCAGACATAGGCCTGAACCAGGAAGGAATAGTGCACCATGGCGGTGCGGACCTCTTCCTCCGGAGCGCTCTTCACCCATTCGGAAATATCGGGATCGGGCAGGGCGTCGAGGAAATGTCGAACGCGTCCCGAGGTGAGCAATGCCGACAATATGCCGGCCGCTTTCAGGGTTGCGTCGAATTGTGGGGGAAGCGTGATCTCGTCGATCTCGTAATGCGAAAGGTAGCCGCGCTCGCGGCTCATACCGTAGTCTTTAAGCTCCATTGTGATGACTCATCGCCGAGCGCGGGTTGGGCCGCTCGGTCAATGCGTGCATTCGTATCCATTGAAACCGGTTTGCTCAAGCAGGGGTGTGGATAGTCCCACCCGCTCAGAGATCGCGAACCATCTGCAGATTGCAACGCGCGTACGGGGTGTGGCGCAGTTCGTGCGTTTCGAGCGCGCGAAACCCTTTGCGGCGGTATAGGCGGGTAGCCGCGTCGAGGCGGGAATTGGTCTCCAGCCAGAGAGCGTTCGCGCCGCGCCCTCTGGCTATCTCGATGAGACGATCGAGGATGGCGGACCCAAGCCCGGATCCCTGCGCCGAGGGGTCAGTCGCCATTTTGACGACCTCCAGCCACTTTCGCCCGTCGGATGCTGCTTCATGCGGCACGGCAAGCGCCCCGCAACCGACCACACGGCCGTCCACTTCGGCAAGAACGATGGCTCCGCCGGGGTCGAGTAGCGAGGTGACCGGATTTTCAAGCTGGCGCCGGTCGCTCTCCTCGACGCCGAAATACTCTTCAATCCAGCGCAGATTGAGCGCCGCGAAGGCAGCTTCGTCGCCCGCCCTGAAGTCGCGGATCAGGAAGGTCATGCCGCAGCACCCGGGAAGTTTACCAGCAGGTCATAGGCTGACTTGTCGCTGACACCCGCGATCTTCATGCCGTTACGCAGCCAGAAGGCGTGTTTGACGATCTCTGCCTGCTGTTCGATCCCGTATCGTTCAAGCGGCCATCCCGGCTTCAGCGAATAGTCGTATCGCGCCCACGGCATGCGCCTGGTCACCAGATACCATTCACCGCGGGTCTGGGTCTGCCAGACGTGGACCATCTCGTGAATGAAGAGGCCCTGCCGCCTGAGGCTGGCGGTCGAAAAATCGTCGCAATAATTCTCCGAAGCCGGGTGGAAATGGACATGGCCCCTGGGCGCCATCGTCACGCGGCGGGGCTGGAAAGGAAACCACTTGCGCCGCCGGATCGTGACGCGCGCATAGTCGATTGCCGTCCCGAAAACACTTTTCGCAAGCGTTATTTCCCCATCGGTAAGGGGCCGCTGGCCGCCGATCTCGCAGGTCGCGGGAACGGCGGCATCGTGGCTTTCGATTTCAAGCGTATCGCGAGGGTCGCTCAGCGATCTTCCCCGGCTGCCTGGATCGGAACCGTGAAAGTGGCCGATTTGCCGCCTGCAACGGTGAGGGTCATTGCGGTTTCGCTACCGGCGACAAGATCGGGCGAAAGGTCGAAGACCATGACGTGAAGGCCGCCCGGCTCGAATTTCAGGGTGGCACCGGCTTGCACCGCCTGCGGGCCGGTCTCGCTCATTTCCATCTTGCCGTCCCATTCCATCGTGCCGTGGACTTCAGTCTTGCCCGCACCGTCGACCTCGGCCTTACGCACGGCCACGCCGCGATCGCCATTGTTGGTGAGATCGAAATAGATTGCGGCCGGATTTCCGGCGACCGCCGGCAGGACCATGCGTGCGTTTGCGATCTCCAGACCGGCCGCGTCGCTCGTAGCCGAGGACCGCGCTTCTTCTTCCGCGCCTCCGCAAGCGGCGAGGGCAAGGCTGGAGCCCGCGAGAAGTGCGGCGGCGAAAACGGGTTTGATCATCGTGGAAATTCCCTCCTGTTGATGCCGCAAAAAACTAGCGGGGGACCTCCCTTGTGCCAAGAAAAACCGCACCTATATCGCTCGGGTAACACACCACTCGAATGAGCCGCCGACCGGTTCTGCCTCTCGTGGGGGACCAGACGCGCGGTGTCCAACAATGTGAAACTTATGGGGAAACCATGGCTAAAGTAATCGGTATCGACCTCGGCACCACCAACAGCTGCGTCGCCGTGATGGACGGCGGCAAGCCGAAGGTCATCGAAAATTCCGAAGGCGCGCGTACCACGCCTTCCATCGTCGCCTTCACCAAGGACGGTGAACGCCTCATCGGTCAGCCGGCCAAGCGCCAGGCAGTGACCAATCCGGACAACACGGTTTTCGCGGTGAAGCGCCTCATCGGCCGCCGTTTCGATGACCCGGTGACCAAGAAGGACACCGAGCTGGTCCCCTATGACATCGTCAAGGGCAAGAACGGCGACGCGTGGGTCAAGGCCGGCGGCGAAGAATATTCGCCCAGCCAGATTTCCGCTTTCATCCTGCAGAAGATGAAGGAAACCGCCGAGAGCTATCTTGGCGAGACAGTCGAACAGGCCGTCATCACCGTTCCCGCGTACTTCAACGACGCGCAGCGCCAGGCAACCAAGGATGCCGGCCAGATCGCGGGTCTCGAAGTGCTGCGCATCATCAACGAGCCGACTGCCGCCGCGCTCGCCTACGGTCTCGACAAGGAAGACGGCAAGACCATCGCAGTCTACGACCTTGGCGGCGGTACCTTCGACGTTTCCATCCTGGAAATCGGCGACGGCGTCTTCGAAGTGAAGTCGACCAACGGCGACACCTTCCTGGGCGGTGAAGATTTCGACAGTGCAATTGTCGAATGGCTGGCCGACCAGTTCAAGAAGAGGGAAAACATGGACCTGCGGACCGACAAGCTCGCTCTGCAGCGCCTCAAGGAAGCGGCGGAAAAGGCCAAAATCGAGCTGAGCTCGGCCCAGACCACCGAAGTGAACCTGCCGTTCATCACGGCGCGCATGGAAGGTGGTTCGTCCACCCCGCTGCACCTTGTCGAAACGATCAGCCGTTCGGACCTCGAAAAGATGGTCGGCGACCTCATCCAGCGCACGCTCGAGCCGTGTAAGAAGGCACTGGCTGATGCCGGCGTTTCCAAGGACGAGATCGACGAAGTCATCATGGTCGGCGGTATGACCCGCATGCCCAAGGTGCGCGAAGTGGTCGAAGGCTTCTTCGGTTCCAAGCCGCACACCGGCGTGAACCCCGATGAAGTCGTGGCCATGGGTGCGGCCATCCAGGCGGGCGTCCTCCAGGGCGACGTGAAGGACGTGCTGCTGCTCGACGTGACCCCGCTTTCGCTGGGTATCGAAACGCTCGGCGGCGTGTTCACCCGCATGATCGATCGCAACACGACGATCCCGACCAAGAAGACGCAGACCTACTCGACCGCTGAAGACAACCAGCAGGCCGTGACGATCCGCGTGTTCCAGGGCGAACGTGAGATGGCTGCCGACAACAAGTTGCTCGGCCAGTTCGACCTCGTCGGCATTCCCGCTGCACCGCGCGGCGTGCCGCAGATCGAGGTTACCTTCGACATCGACGCCAATGGCATCGTGAATGTCAGTGCGAAGGACAAGGGCACGGGCAAGGAACAGCAGATCCGGATCCAGGCATCCGGCGGTCTGACCGACGCCGATATCGAGCAGATGGTCCAGGACGCGGAAAAGTTCGCGGACGAAGACAAGAAGCGCAAGGAAGGTGCCGAGGCCCGCAACCAGGCCGACAGCCTCGTCCACGCCACCGAAAAGCAGCTCGAAGAGCATGGCGACAAGATCGACGCTTCGCTGAAGACCGAAGTCGAAGAGAAGGTCGCGGCGCTCAAGACCGCTCTCGAAGGTGACGATGCAGCAGACATCAACGCCAAGGCTCAGGATCTGTCGCAGAGCGCGATGAAGATGGGTCAGTCGATCTACGAGCAGGAGCAGGCCAAGGCTTCGGCCGATGCTCCGAGCGAAGACGGCGGCGATGCAGGCAATGACGAGGAAGTCGTCGATGCCGAATTCTCCGAAGTCGACGAAGACGCGAAGAACTAAGGCTCCTGATGAAAACCCCGACCGCCATCGGTGCGAAATGCGCCGGTGGCGGTTGGATTTTCAGCAGGCGGGATCATCATGTCAGCTACTGAAATCGACTTTTACGAACTGCTCGGCGTCAGCCGGGACGCGGATGGCGCGACGATCAAGTCCGCCTATCGCAAGCTCGCGATGAAGCATCATCCGGATCGCAATCCGGGATGCGCGGAGAGCGAGAACACATTCAAGGCGGTCAGCGCCGCCTACGAGTGCCTCAAGGACCCTCAGAAGCGCGCGGCTTACGACCGCTTCGGTCACGAGGCCTTCACGCAGGGAATGCAGGGCGGGGGCGGCCACGGCCATCCGGGCGCCGACTTCGGCGACATCGGCGATATCTTCGAAACCATCTTTGGCAGCGCCTTCGGTGGCGGCGGCCGGGCACAGCCGCGTCGAGGGGCGGACCTGCGCTACGACATGGAAGTCACCCTCGAAGAGGCTTTCGACGGCAAATCGACCGAGATCGAAATCGAAGTCAGCCGTTCGTGCGAAACCTGTCACGGCAGCGGTGCGACGCCGGGCACCCAGAAGCGGACCTGCAACCTGTGCTCCGGCCAGGGCAAGGTGCGTGCGAAGCAGGGCTTCTTCGTCGTCGAACGCCCCTGTCCCAATTGCCACGGCGATGGCGAGATCATCACCAGTCCGTGCAGGGATTGCCGCGGCGAAGGCCAGGTCGACGTACCGCAGAAGATCGAGATCGACATACCACCGGGCGTCGATACCGGCACGCGCATCCGCCTGTCGGGCAAGGGCGAAGCCGGACCGCGCGGTGCGGCACCGGGCGATCTATACATCTTTGTCCACGTAAAGCAGCATCCGATCTTCGTGCGCGAAGGAACGACGCTGGCGACGCGGGTGCCGATCAGCTTTACCAAGGCTGCCCTGGGCGGTTCGATCGATATTCCCGGCCTTGATGGCGAGGAAATCACCCTCGAAATCCCCGCCGGTATCCAGTCCGGCAAACAGCTGCGCCAGCGCGGCGCGGGGATGCCCATCCTACAGGGCCGCGGTCGCGGAGACATGGTGGTGGAAATTGCCGTCGAAACCCCGACCAAGCTGAGCAAGCAGCAGCGCGAAATTCTCGAGCAATTCCGCGATACGGAGACTGGTGACGAATGCCCCGAAAGCCGGGGTTTCTTCAACAAGATCAAGGATGTGTTCGGCGGTTAGACCAACCGCTCTAGGACTTCGGACCTTATCTGATCGAGGAGGCCGCGGGCACATCGCCCTGCGGCCTCTTCTTCGTCCAGGATGGCAAGAAACGCCTTCTTCTTGAAACGCCTTACCACCAGCTCGCCGGGAGCATGGTCTACGGTCGAGCACACGAGATCGATCATCCGCTCCGCCCCATGCAGGCGCCCCCACAGGTAATCGTTTTCGCGATAGGACCGGCTGAAGAACGCACCGAAATTGTAGAACTCGATCCCGCGCAATGTGGCCCGTGTTCCGCCCTCGCGAATGCTGCGCGCGTCGTCCGGGCTGATGCGGTCTACCTTCACCGGATCGAACTCCGTGAAGCCTTCGTTTCGCAGCAGCGGCAATGTGGCGACGTCGTAAAACGGGAAACCGAGATAGGCGAACAGCATCCGCCGTTTCAGATTGGCAGGCATGGCTTGCAACGCCTCAGCCAGCATCTCCTCCGCCTTGTCGTCGGTATCGATCAGCAAGCGCTTGCTTTCGATGGTGTCGAGCACCGTGCCCGGATCGCCCAGCACACTCTGCGCCACGTCATGGAAATCATCGCCAAGCGAGGCGAGGCCTTCTTTCTCGAAATAGAGCGAGAGGATGGAATAGATCGCATCCCGGCCGTGTTCGAGAGCATCGTCGGAGATCTCGGGATCGGCTTCCCAATCGCGTGCCAGCCTGCGGGCGAGCAGCCGCAAACGCCTGATGCGAAAACCGATATCGTGTTCGCGGAAGAAGCCGATCGCTTCGCTGGTCGCCCCGCCATTTCCGCTCGACAGCGTCGTGAGCCCGCGGCGCCGCAATTCCTCGCGCAGGACTTCCTCGACCGCGAGATGATCGGGCAGATGGAGAGAGGGCGCCGCGTCATACGCAAGCTTCGCCAATCGAGAGACGATACCGCTGAGCTTGGCCTGCGCGTAAGAATGGAAGGCGTACCCCGCCTGCTCCGCCGCAGCCTGCTGTGCTTTCTGGCGCCAGGCTTTCAGGCGCTTGGGCGTCGGCCGGTCGAGGAACAGCGTGCGGCCGAACAGCCGCTCGACAGTGGCGTCGACTTCGGGACGCAGCGCAGCGACGATCCGCTGCAATCGCTCCGCCTCGCGGCTCTGTTCGTCCAATTGTTCGAGGTTGTCCCGGATGGGCTGTTCGCGCGGGATCGTGGAGAGCGACCCGAAGATGGCCGAAAAGAACCCCACGTCGCGCGATGCACGCTCGTCGCGCGAACCAAACCTGTCGGGCCGGGGATCGACATAGACGAACCGGCGGTCGACCTCGCGCTGGGCCGGTCTTCCGCGCAGGGCTGCCATGGCTCCGCCGAAAGGCTTGTTCACGAGAACCGAACCATCGATCAGCGACACCGTATCGGTATCGCCGCGCATCACATGGATCGGCATGATGGTGTCGAGAAAATCCTCTCGGCTAGACCAATCGCGGCCACTGTCCTTTGCCAGCCGGTCGATCTCTTCAACCTTGAGGGGCGGGAAGGCGCCCGGAAAACTAGCCGTAGCCCGCGCGGCAAAGACCAGCTCCAGCGGATTGGCGAGATCTTTCCCGCCAGTGTCGGGCACTCTGCTGCGCATCGAGATGGGCAGGCGGTGTTCGGTGTCCTCGACGACAGGCGGACTGTTGAGGCGAAGGAGTTCGAGATAGCCGTGAAAATCGGTCGTCGTGACGAACAGGTCGAGCGGGTGGCCCGGAGGTAGCAGGGGGGCCTCGACCGGCGCATCTGCCATGGCGCTGAAAGCGCGCTCGAGCAGTTTCGAGAAGCCGAGGCCGGAAAACGGCGGCTCGAACCATCTCCCACGGATCAGGTGCGATACCTTGCGCCTCACTTCCGCCCGGGTTTCCGGCGCGACTTCTTCCGCAATTTCGGTGCCCGGACGGCTCAGGATGAAAGTCGCGAGCGGTTGCGCCCAGAACTTGCCCCCGCGCCACCGCAGGCGCGCATCGGGATCGGTCAGTTCATCGACATCGGCCACCTCCAGCCAGAGGTCCGTCAGCGGTTCGAGGCTTTGCCCGGAATGGATCGCCTGTGCGAGGAAGACGGCGTTGATCCCGCCCGCGCTCGCACCGCTCATGATGTCGGGGATGATCCGCAGGCGGAGTTCGTGATCCTCCTCGATTGCGGCGAGCATCTCGCGATAGACCGCATCGACACCGGAGGAAGAGGGAGCACCGGAATGATAATCGCGACTAGCCCGCGCAAGGTGCCACAATTCGCGTGTGACCCCGTGCATGTAAACCGCCAGGCTGACCCCGCCGTAGCAGACAAGCGCGATCCGTAGTTCTTTTTGCCGCATCGCCGAGGCTTGTGCACACTCCACGGCGCATTGGCAATTGCGTTCCGCAAATGTTCCGTCTAGCCAGCACCCATGGCCAAACCGAAGAAACGCTATGTCTGTCAGGCGTGTGGCGGTGTTTCGCACCGCTGGCAGGGACAGTGCGCCGACTGCGCGGAATGGAACACGCTGGTGGAAGATACGCCGGCTACGGTGTTCTCGCTGAAGCATGACCTCTCCAGCGGGGGCAGGGCGGTCGAATTCGTAGACCTCGACAAGCCGGGCGAAATGCCGGTGCGGCAAAAGACCGGTCTGGCCGAATTCGACCGTGCACTCGGAGGAGGCCTCGTTCCGGGCAGCGCGATCCTGATGGGCGGCGATCCCGGTATCGGGAAGTCGACACTGCTTTTGCAGGCCGCGGCCAAGGTGGCGCGGGAAGGGCACGGCGTCGTCTATGTCAGCGGCGAGGAAGCGGCAGGCCAGGTCCGTATGCGCGCGGCACGTCTTGGCCTCTCCGATGCGCCGGTCAAACTTGCGGCAGCGACCGGTGTGCGCGACATCCTGACGACGCTCGGCACGATGGAGCCGCCCAAGTTCCTCGTGATCGATTCCATCCAGACCATGCATTCAGACACGATCGAAGGCGCGCCGGGAACGGTCAGCCAGGTTCGCGGCTGTGCCTTTGAATTGATCCGCTATGCCAAGGAGAACGGTGTCGCACTGGTGCTGGTCGGTCATGTGACCAAGGACGGAAATATCGCCGGTCCGCGCGTGCTCGAACACATGGTCGATGTGGTCATGAGCTTCGAAGGCGAGCGCAGCCACCAGTATCGCATCCTGCGTGCGCTCAAGAACCGGTTCGGCGCAGTCGACGAGATCGGCGTGTTCGCCATGGCGGGGGAAGGGCTGGAAGAGGTCGAGAACCCTTCGATGCTGTTTCTTTCCGGCCGCGACCAGCAAATGGCCGGAAGCGCGGTTTTCCCCGCGATGGAAGGTACGCGGCCCGTGCTCGTGGAAATCCAGGCGCTGATCGTGCGATTGCAGTCGGGTGCAACGCCTCGCCGTGCGGTGGTGGGTTGGGACAATGGCCGCCTAGCCATGTTGTTGGCGGTGCTGGAATCGCGCTGTGGCCTCAATTTCAGCTCCGCCGAGGTCTATCTCAACGTTGCAGGGGGATATCGCCTGTCGGATCCCGCCGCCGACCTTGCCGTTGCAGCAGCCTTGGTAAGCGCCCTTGCGGACAAGCCCTTGCCTGACCGAAGCGTGTGGCTCGGCGAAGTAAGCCTTTCGGGCGAAGTCCGTCCAGTCGCCCATGGCGGTATCCGGATGCGCGAAGCGGCCAAGCTCGGGTTCAAGGCCGGTTTCGGTCCAGCCGATGAAAAGACCGCTTCGTCAGACTTGGATTACAAGGGTTTGGGACAACTCGCCAACCTCGTTGACCGTGTCATGGCGACATAATAAACCTCCCGCCGTCTATGACGGGATTTGATTACATCGTTCTGCTTATCGTCGGGCTTGCGGCCATCGGCGGTTTTTCGCGTGGTTTCATGCAGGAAGTCCTGTCGCTTGCGGCCTGGGTACTTGCCGCGTTCGCGATACGCTTCCTCCACACGCCGCTCACGCTGGCGATGCAGGAAGTCCTCGGTACGGGCATTGCGGTCGCAGTCCTCGCCTTCGCCTTACTCCTCCTCATCCCGTATGCCGCGATGAAGGTCATTGCGAACAATGTCGGGGAAGCGTCCCGCAATTCCATCCTCGGCCCGATCGACCGCGTCCTTGGCTTCGGCTTCGGGGCTATCAAAGGGTTCGTGATCGTCGTCATCGCCTTCTCGCTGCTCGTGCTCGGTTATGACAGCGTGTGGGATTATCGCGGGCGGCCCGCATGGATTACCACGGCATCGACCTATGAGTTTGTAGACGGCGGTTCGCGCACCATGGTCGAAGTGCTGGCCGAACGCCGTGCTCGCCTGCTGGGCGAGGAACAGGCCGCAGAAGAAGCGGCTGAAGAAGAGTGAGCCGCCCGCCGGGAGGCGCGCTCTATTCGCCCGCATTCCTGTCGCTGGCAGTCGAGCTATCCCGGTATCCCTTCGATGAGGATGCGCTGCATCAGGGTCAGGCTGTTTCGCGCACCTGCGGCAGTTCGATCCGCATATCTTTCGAAGAGGGCTTCGGGTCAGTCGGCCTCCAAGTTACGGCCTGTGCGGTCGGGCAGGCCGCGGCTGCCATTTTCGCCCGTCACTGCAAGGGCAAGGACCCTGCCGACATGATGTCTATGCCGGACGCGATAGGACGCTGGCTGGAGGGCACCTCCGACATGCCCCAATGGCAGGACCTCGAACTGCTTGAGCCAGCAATCGCCTATCCGGGGCGTCATGGGGCCATTCTCCTGCCGTGGAGAGCGGCGGTCGATGCGCTAGGCAAGGCAGGCGGCACTCGCTAAACCTCCGCGCATAACAAGACATTTGGGGAGTAGGGCATTGTCTTCAGGCGAAGAGATCATGCAGCGAGAGCCGACCGAGAAGGAAATCCGGCTCGTCATCGCGGCCAGCAGTGCGGGCACGATCTTCGAATGGTACGATTTCTTCATCTACGGAACGCTGGCGGGCCTGATCGGAGCGGCGTTCTTCCCAAGCGATAACGAGACCCTGCAGGTCCTCCTCGTATGGGCCGGTTTCGCAGTCGGCTTCGGCTTCCGTCCCTTGGGGGCTATCCTGTTCGGATTCCTGGGCGACAGGCTGGGGCGCAAATATACCTTCCTCGTCACCGTCACCCTCATGGGGATAGCGACGGCGGGCGTCGGCCTGATCCCCAGCGCCGCGAGTATCGGCCTTGCCGCACCGATCATCGTGATCGGCTTGCGCATCCTGCAAGGCCTTGCCCTTGGCGGGGAATACGGCGGCGCGGCGATCTACGTGGCAGAGCATGCTCCGCCCGAAAAGCGCGGCTTCTACACCAGCTTCATCCAGGCCAGCGTGGTCGGCGGCTTCGTCCTCTCGATCATCGTGGTCATCGCCTGCCGCGCACTGATCCCGGCGGACGATTTCTCAGCCTGGGGCTGGCGTATCCCTTTCCTGCTGTCGATCGTCCTGCTCGGCATCTCCCTGTGGATGCGGCTCAAGCTGTCGGAAAGCCCGGTCTTCCAGGCGATGAAGGCAGCGGGAGAAACCTCGGCCAACCCGTTCAAGGAAAGCCTGACCTACCCCGGCAATCCCAAGCGAATTTTCGTCGCGCTGTTCGGGATTACTGGCATCCTGACGACCATCTGGTACACCGCCTTCTTCTCCGGCCTCTCGTTCCTGCGCGGTCCGATGCGCGTGGAAGAGGGCATCGTGGAATGGATGCTGCTGATCGCGGGCACAATTTCGATGAGCTTTTACATCGTGGTCGGGAAATGGTCCGACAGGGTGGGACGCAAGAAACCGATCATCATCGGCGCAATCGCATCGCTCGTCCTGCTGTTCCCGATCTTCTGGGGCATGGGCGCGCTTGCCAATCCGGGCCTCAACCAGAGCGCCGCCGCTGCACCTGTGACCGTCAGCGGAGCGGCCTGCGAATATGATCCCTTCGCGGAAGTCCAGGCCAGCGCCTGTGGCCGCGTGTTGCAGGACCTGACTGCGCTGGGCGTGCCCTATGCCATCGACGGGAATTCATCGGTTACGACCGTCTCCGTAGGCGGGACGGCCAACGACTACGGAGCGCTCGCCGATACGGATCGCCGCGCGTCGATCCAGGGATGGCTCGAAGGCGCGGGTTACAGTTTTGAGCGCCAGACGCCGCCGCTCACGAGCATCCTCGGGATCATCGGTCTGTTGCTGGTGTGCGGGATGCTGTCGGCACTGACCTATGGCTCAGTCGCGGCGCTGCTGTGCGAGATGTTCCCGGCGCGCATCCGCTATTCCTCTATGTCCATCCCCTATCACATCGGTGCGGGCTATCTCGGCGGGTTCCTTCCGCTGATCGCGGGATACATCGTCGCGATGACGGGTAACGTCTATTCGGGCCTGTGGTACACCATCGCGATCGTCGCCTTCGGTCTGGTCGTTGCGTGGTGGGGCATCCCCGATGGACCGCCGAAGGATTTCGAAGACGCGCATGGTTGAAGCACCTCCGCCGACGCTAAGGCTCGATATAGACCGCGAGGCGTTGGCACATAACTGGCGCAAGCTCGACAGGCTTAGCGGCGCGGCTCGTGCCGGCGCAGCGGTAAAGGCCGATTGCTACGGGCTTGGCGTGGAGAATTGCGTTTCGACGCTCGTCGAGGTCGGCTGCCGCGATTTCTTCGTCGCTCACTGGAGCGAGGTGGCACCGCTCCTGCCCATGGTCCCGGCGGAACAGATCGCGGTCCTGCATGGCCCTCTGACGGTGGAGGAGGCCTCATATGCCAGACAGACCGGCGTGCGCCCTGTCATCGACAGCCTCAGGCAAGCGAAGCTGTGGACCGAGAGTGGTGGAGGGCCCTGCCACCTGATGGTGGATACCGGAATCAACCGGCTCGGCATCAGCGTATCGGAAGTGTCGGAACCGGAAGTGCAGTCTCTCGAGGTTGAAGTCCTCCTGAGCCACCTTGCCTGTGCCGACGAAGACAGTCCCATGAACGCGCGCCAGCTGGCCGATTTCCGGGCGATTGCATCCTCCATCGACCACACGGCGCTAAGCCTTGCCAACAGTGCCGGAATAGCGCTCGGATCGGACTATCATTTTGATCTCACGCGGCCGGGCCTGTCGCTCTACGGCGGCGTCCCGCGCGAGGAACTGGCGGATCATATCCGGCAGGTCGCATACCCCAAGGCAGCGATCATCCAGACGCGGAACCTGAAGGCGGGTCAGGCTGTCGGATACAACGCGACCTTCAGCGCTCCTTCCGATATGCGCATCGGGGTCCTCTCCCTCGGCTATGCCGACGGCATCCTTCGCGCATGGGGCGGGGCGAGCTTCCGGCATGGCGATGTGGAGCTGCCGATCCTTGGCAAGGTCTCGATGGACATGATCGTCATCGACCTGTCCAAGGCACTCGATCTGGGCGAAGGCGACTGGGTCGAACTGCCCTATCACCTGCCCAATGCTGCGCGGCAAACCTCTGTTTCCCAATATGAATTACTTACCGTTTTGGGACAGCGCTTCGATCGTTCGGCCTAACGTGTTGCGCTGCACATTGTGCGCCTGCTAAGCATGGCTGCAACGCACAATAGGGAAGAGGCAATTCATGGCGAAACGCACCGCAGAGGGCGAACCCATCATCATCAAGAAGTACGCCAACCGGCGGCTCTACAATACCGACACCAGCAGCTACATCACGCTGGACGATCTGGCGAAGATGGTACGCGAGAATGTCGACTTCCAGGTGGTCGATGCGAAGAGCGGTGACGACATCACGCATACGATCCTCACCCAGATTATCGTCGAGGAAGAAAGCCAGGGCGGCCAGCAGATGCTCCCAGTCAGCTTCCTGCGCGATCTTATCTCCATGTACGGCAATTCGATGCAGGCGATGATGCCCAGCTATCTCGAAGCCAGCATGGCGAATTTCCGCAAGAACCGCGAACAGATCCAAGCCGCATTTGCCAAGGGCATCGAGGCGAACCCGCTGGCCAAGATGGCCGAGGCCAATTTCAAGATGATGCAGAACGCCGCCGAGGCCTTCATCCCGGGCTCGCTCAAGACGGGTTCCAAATCCGCCAAGCCCGACCAGTCTGCAGAGCTTGCCCAGATGCGTACCCAGATGGCTGAAATGCAGAAGAAGCTGGACGAACTGAGCAAATAATTGCATCGGCCCGCGCCGAAACCCACCAGATACAGGAATTACCCGTGGCCCAGATCCGCCATGCCTTGAACACCACGCGCGCCGACGATTTCGCAGCCTGGTATCAGGACGTCATCTCCTCCGCCGAAATGGCCGAGGAATCGGGCGTTCGCGGGTGCATGGTCATTCGCCCTTGGGGTTACGGCATCTGGGAGCGCATGCAGCGCCTGCTCGACGACCGGATCAAGGCGACGGGCCATTCCAACGCCTATTTCCCGATCTTCATCCCGCTCTCTAATTTCGAGCGCGAGGCGGAACACGTCGAAGGTTTCGCCAAGGAAATGGCGGTCGTCACCCATCACCGCCTGATCGCTGGCAAGGATGGCGGTCTCGTGCCCGATCCCGAAGCCAAGCTCGAAGAGCCGCTGGTGGTCCGCCCGACCTCGGAAACGATCATCGGCGATGCCATGGCGCGCTGGGTGCAGAGCTGGCGCGACCTGCCGCTTAAGCTCAACCAGTGGGCCAATGTCGTGCGCTGGGAAATGCGCACCCGCATGTTCCTGCGCACCAGCGAATTCCTTTGGCAGGAAGGCCATACCGCCCATGCCGACGAGGCCGAGGCGAAAGACCACACGCTCACTATGCTCGAAGTTTATCGCGCTTTCGCGGACGAAGATCTGGCGCTGGCCGTGATCCCGGGCGAGAAGCCGGAGAACGAACGTTTTCCCGGTGCGGTCGAGACCTGGTCGATCGAAGCCATGATGCAGGACGGCAAGGCGCTGCAGGCAGGCACAAGCCATTATCTCGGCACTAATTTCGCCGAAGCCAGTGGGATCAAATACCAAAACAAGGACGGCGGCGAGAGCCTCTGCCACACCACCAGCTGGGGCGTTTCGACGCGGATGGTTGGCGGCGTCATCATGACGCATGGTGACGATGACGGGCTGCGCCTGCCCCCGAAGATCGCTCCGCAGCAGGTGGTCATCCTGCCCATGTTGCGTGACAAGCCCGAAGACGAGGCACTGATCGACTATTGCGAGGCTCTGCGCGCCACGCTCGCATCGCAGCACGTTCTGGGCGAGCCGCTGCGCGTGCTCCTCGATACGCGCCCGGGCAAGGCTGCCGCCAAGCGCTGGGACTATGTGCGCAAGGGTGCGCCGATCATCATCGAGGTCGGTGGCCGCGACATGGAGAACGGCGTCGTCAGCCTGCTTCGCCGCGACAGGCTGTGGAACGAGGAAAACGGCAAGCCCGCATTCCAGACCCCCACGCGCGAAATTGCCGGCCAGACAGTGCCCGACATCCTTGCCGATATGCAATCCAGCCTGCTGACCGAAGCGCAGGAGCGCCGCGAGGCCAACATCACCCGCGGAGTCACCGATTTTGGCGAGGTCGAGAAGTTCTTCTCCGCCTCGCGCTATCCGGGATGGGTCGAGGTCCAGTGGTCCAAGCCGACCGGAGCCGAACTCGAAGAAGTGGTCGAGCGACTGAAGGCGTTGAAGCTCACCATGCGCAACGTCCCGATCGGCGCGGCACCGGTGGACGGCGAGTGCATCTTCACCGGCAGACCGGCCACCGAACGGGTCCTGCTCGCCAAGGCGTACTGACGCCCCGTGACATGGGGACCATGCGTCCCCATATGGCGTATCATGAAAAAACATAATCGAACCGGGCGGCCACAGGGTCTCCCGAGCAAAGAACAGATACTCGAATTCATCCAGGGCTCGCCGACCCCCGCCGGCAAACGCGAGATCGCGAAGGCGTTCGGCCTGAAGGGCCAGGAAAAGATCGCGCTGAAGAAGCGCCTCAAGGACATGGCCGAAGAAGGCCTGATCGACGGCAAGCGCACCGCCTATCACCGCATGGGCGGCGTGCCGAAGGTAACGGTGCTGAAGGTCCTCGAAATCGAGGACGGCGAACCGATTGCCGTTCCCGAGAACTGGGATCCGGACAGCAAGGAAAAAGCCCCGCGCCTTACGGTCAAGGAAAGCAAGAAGGTCGCTGCCCTCAAGCGCGGCGATCGCTTCCTTGCGCGAACCGAAGAAAAGCCCCGTGGGTGGATTGCCCATCCGATGAAGAAGCTGCCCGCGCGCACCGAAGGCCTGATGGGCGTCGTCGAGATCGACGGCGGCGGAAAGGCATGGCTCGCGCCGGTGGACAAGCGCGTGCGCAATTCCTCTCCGATTTCGGACCTTGGCGGGGCGGAAGAGGGCGACCTCGTGCTCGCGGAAAAGGCCGGCAAGTCGGCCCGTTCCGCGGTCAAGGTCGTGGAAGTGATTGGCGATCCGCTCGCACCGAAGAGTTTCAGCCTGATTGCCATCGCAAAGCACGGCATCCCGCACATCTTCCCTGAAGAGGCGCTGGAGGAAGCGCAGCAGGTGGCACAGCTCCCATTGAGCGAGGACAAGCGCGAAGACCTGCGGGACGTACCCATCATCGCCATCGACCCTGCCGATGCGCGCGACCATGACGATGCCATCTGGGCCGAACCCGACGGAAAGGGCGGCTACCGCGCCATCGTCGCGATTGCCGACGTCAGTTTCTACGTACGGCCGGGCGGTGCGCTCGACCGCGAGGCGCGCAAGCGCGGAAATTCGGTCTATTTCCCAGACCGCGTCGTACCGATGCTGCCGGAAATCCTCAGCGCCAACGTCTGCTCGCTGGTCGAAGGTGAAGACCGGGCGGCAATGGCCTGCCACATCTCTATTTCGCCCGAAGGCAAGGTGACCGATTGGCGCTTTACCCGCGCCATCGTGAGGCTTGCCTCGAACACGGCCTATGAGGACGCGCAGAAGGCCATCGACGATGGCAGCGCGGACGATACCCTCAAGCATCTCTGGGGCGCGTGGGAATTGCTGCACAAGGCACGGGAGGCCCGCGATCCGCTGGACCTCGAACTGCCAGAACGTCAGGTCCGCCTCAATGACGAGGGTGTGATCGAGGAAATCGCTGTGCGCGAACGCCTCGACGCGCACCGCGTGGTGGAAGATTTCATGATCGCGGCCAATGTCGCGGCGGCCAAGGCGCTGGAAGCAAAGAAGGCCCCGGTCGTCTACCGGGTCCATGAAACGCCGAGCCGCGAGAAGCTGGTCGCCTTCAAGGAATATCTCGCCACGCAGGGCCGCAATTTCGCACTCGGGCAGGTCATCACGCCCGGCCTCTTCAACCGGATGCTGAAGGACATCGGCGATCCGGCGGAAAAGGCGCTGATCATGGAAGCGGTGCTGCGCAGCCAGACGCAGGCCTATTACGGTCCAGCGAATGCCGGGCATTTCGGCCTCGCGCTCGGCAGCTATGCGCATTTCACCTCGCCCATTCGCCGCTATGCCGACCTCCTGGTCCACCGCGCGCTGGTCGATGCCTACCATCTCGAACAGCCCGAGCCCAAGGGCGACATCCCCCCTGCCTCGGGTCTGTCGGACCGCGACAAGACAGCGCTTAGCCAGATCACCGATGCCATCAGCCAGACCGAACGCCGCGCGATGGAGGCAGAGCGCGACACCATCGACCGCTATGTCGCCGCATGGCTTTCCGGCCGGGTCGGGGAGATTTTCGACACGCGGATCACCGGTGTGCAGGGTTTCGGCTTCTTCGCCACCATCGAGAACCTCGGCGGTGACGGGCTGGTACCGGTGTCCACCTTGGGCCGCGAATATTTCCGCTATGACGAGGCTGCCCGCCAGCTTGTGGGCGAAAACAGCGGCAAGACCTATGCCGTGGGCGACCGGCTCAAGCTCAAGCTGGCGGAATCGAACCCGCTCACAGGCGCGATGAAATTCGAAGTGCCCGAAAGCGACGGCTCGCCCATCGAAAAGCGCGGGGACCGCCCGCCGCCCCGCAAGAAGAAGCCGCTGGCGAAAGGCAAGGGTGCCCCGCGCCAGAAACACCAGACCGGCCAGCGCGGACGCCCGAAGAATATCCGGCACCAGGGTAGGAAAAAGCGCTAGGCAAGTGCGTCCAACTGCTCGCGCGTGAGTTTACCCGGCACGATATAGAGCGGGCAGGGCAGCTCGCTGGCGCGGGCCGAGAAATGCTGGACCAGCGGGTCCTTCCCACCATCGCTCGTCGTGCCCAGTACCAGGGCCGCGATCTCTCCATGGTCTTCCAGATAGGTCTTGATCACGTCGGCAGGCGAGCCCGGGCGGACTGCAATAACGGGCATCTTGCCCATTTCGCCGAAGATGTTGCCCGCCGCGCTATTGGCGAGCACTTCGGCACGCTCTCGCGCCTCCTGCTCGATCGTCGCCTGCACGCCGCCGAAAGCGTTGAAGGTCTGCTGCGGCACCAGCGCAAGTATGTGCACCGAGCCATTCGTCTTCATTGCGCGCAGCGAGGCAAACCGCAGCGCCTGCTTCGATTCTTCCGTTTCGTCCATGACGACCAGGTAAGTACGCATGACCCGTTCCCCTCTTCTGGACGCAGGCCTATCCGGTAATTCGTATTCTGCGCAAGGACCTTGCGGCGACGGCGCATTTTGGCCAGAGGTCCCAACAACAGTATTTCCAGCGAGGACGTAACGTCAGCACATGCCCACGCCGATCAAGATGCCCGCCCTATCCCCGACCATGGAAGAAGGCACGCTCGCCAAATGGCGCGTAAAGCCGGGAGACAAGGTCGAAGCCGGCGACATCATGGCGGAAATCGAAACCGACAAGGCGACGATGGAATTCGAAGCCGTGGACGAAGGCACCATCGCCTCGATCGCGGTTGAAGAGGGCACCGAGGGCGTGAAGGTTGGCACCGTGATCGCCATGCTTGCCGAAGAGGGCGAGGATCTGGACGAGGCCGCAGCGGCTGCTCCTAGCGGCGGCGAGGACAAGGCCGAAGAAGCGCGCGAGGAAAAGGTCGAGCAGGAAGAGAAGCAGACCGAGGCGCCCACTTCCTCTCCCGCACCCGCGCCTGCCGCGAAGAAGTCCGACGATGGCGGCCGCATCAAGGCATCGCCGCTCGCACGACGGATTGCAGAGGACAAAGGTCTGGACCTGTCGACCATAAAGGGCTCCGGACCCAATGGCCGCATCGTGAAGGCCGACGTCGAGGATGCGAAACCCGGTGCGGCGCCTGCCAAGGAAGCAGCCGCTCCCGCGCCTGCACCGGCCAAGCCGGCGACACAGGGCGGCGATCTCGACGCACCTTACGAAGCGCAGAAGCTCAACAATGTCCGCAAGGTCATTGCCCGTCGCCTGACCGAGGCGAAGCAGACCATCCCGCACATCTATCTCACCGTGGACGTGCGGCTCGACGCGCTGCTCAAGCTGCGCAGCGAGCTCAACAAGAGCCTCGAAGCGGACGGCATCAAGCTGTCGGTGAACGACCTGCTCATCAAGGCGCAGGCCCGCGCGCTGCAGCGCGTGCCGCTGTGCAATGTCAGCTTCCAGGGCGACGAGCTCTACCAATACACGCGCGAGGACATCTCTGTCGCCGTGGCCGCGCCTTCGGGCCTCATCACGCCGATCATCCGCGACGCGGGCCGCAAGGGCCTCGCACAGATCAGCACCGAGATGAAGGAGCTTGCGGGCAAGGCGCGCGACGGCAAGCTGCAGCCGCATGAATTCCAGGGCGGCACCGCCTCGCTCTCCAACCTCGGCATGTTCGGCACCAAGCAGTTCGACGCGGTGATCAACCCGCCGCAGGCGATGATCCTCGCGGTCGGCGCGGGCGAGCAGCGCCCGCACGTCATCGACGGCGCACTCGGCGTCGCCACCGTGATGAGCGCCACCGGCAGCTTCGATCACCGCGCCATCGACGGCGCGGACGGCGCGCAGTTCATGCAGGCCTTCCAACAGCTGGTGGAGAACCCGATGGGGCTGGTGGTTTGATCGGGACAGAGTATCGAGTTGCCAAGCCATGACGTTCAAGGTCGTTATTTATGCGGTGACCGTGGCGGTAATTTTTTCAGTCTGGATCGCGGGTAATGATCACGTTGCGAAGATACTTGTCGGCGTCTCTCTGGCGATTGGCGCAGTGGGCGCCCTCGCAGGGCTCACTTCCTACAATAGCAGCGACCACTTTGCTGGAGTCGCTATCGTGGGTTTCGCATTGCTCATCATAGCATTGGCATTGTCGAATTACGTCGAATACGCGCGCTGGTTAATAACGGCAGTCTTGGTAACGGGCCTTATTGCATACGCCATACCCATGTCTGCTTGGCGCGCTGTGGGTCTTGCGGATTCGGAAAGCACAGCAGATGCACACGCGGAAAGTTCCGATGAATAGCGGTTCGGTTCAGTCATGCTTCGCTTTTGGTGTCAGAACCACGCATCCTTTCCTGGACACAAATCCCCGTCCGCACGGTTCGTTAAAAAGAGGGCAGGCACACCGTCCGCCTGAATAGAGGAGAAACATCATGATCCGCACTGCAATCGCCATTCCGGCGCTCGCGCTGGCGCTCGCAGCCTGTTCGCAGGAAGCCGAAGAAGCGCCCGCCAACGACGGAGTGGTAACCGCACCTGCCGATGCGACCATCGCTGCTCGTCCCGTCATGTATGGCGGTGAAGCGAACATGGATGCATGCGGCGGCGCCGGAACCGTGGGCGCGCTCGACACGCTGGAAGGTCAGGTCCTCACCGTGCACTCCGCCCCCGATGCTGCGGCCGATCAAACCGACCTGCTGCAGCCCGGACAAATGGTTTCGATCTGCGAAAACGAAGGCGACTGGGTTGGTGTAGTCTACTCCAAGAATGCGGCCGATTGCGGCACCGGAACGCCGGTTGCGGATCGCCGCGCCTACGACGGGCAATGCCAGTCGGGGTGGATCAACGGCACCTATCTCACCAACCAGGCGGGTTGATCCGCTTGGGACGTGATCCCCTCATCCGCGTCACGGCCATGCCCGCCGACACGAACCCTTACGGGGGCGTGTTCGGCGGGTGGCTGATGAGCCAGATGGCGCTCGGAGCAGGCTCGCTTGCAAGCCGCGAGGGGCAGGGCAAGGCGGTGGTCGTTTCGGCCACCGACTTCGCCTTCCCCGGCGCGATGCAGGTGGGTGACGAATTGTCGGTCTACTGCGAGATTTCCACCACCGGCAACACCTCGCTCACCATCACTGCCGAGGCGATCGCCCGCGAGCGCAACGGGGTTGCAGAAACGAAGGTGGCGCAGGGAACGTTCAAATTCGTCCTGCTCGACGAAAACGACCGTCCGCGCGCCGTGGCGGAGCGGTGGGCATGACACCTGTCCTACTTATTCCGTTCGGCGTTAGGATGCCTGCATGAACGCGCCGATGACCCCCACGAATACCTATTTCGCTTCCCCTGACGCGTCCTTCGCGGTTTTTACCGCCAGGACCGTGTTCCATGTGTTCCACTCTGTCGGACAGACCGAAGGCTAAATCCAAATGGCTACCCAATACGACGTCATCGTTCTCGGCTCCGGACCCGGCGGCTATGTCGCAGCGATCCGCTGCGCACAGCTGGGCCTGAAGACCGCCATCGTCGAACGCGAGTTGTTGGGGGGCATCTGTCTCAACTGGGGGTGCATTCCGACCAAGGCGCTGCTGCGCTCTGCCGAGATCCTGCATTATGCCCAGCACGCGAGCGACTATGGCCTGAAGATCGCCGGCAAGATCGAGGCGGACCTGGAAGCTGTGGTGAAACGCAGCCGCGGCGTGGCCAAGCAGTTGAACCAGGGCGTCACGCACCTGATGAAGAAGAACAAGATCACGGTTCACATGGGCGAGGGGCAGCTGACCGGCCCGACCAGCCTTACCGTGAAAGGGGAAAAGGGCGAAGAGAAGCTCACCGCCAAGCACGTCATCGTCGCCACCGGCGCACGTGCCCGCGACCTGCCGTTCGCCAAGGCCGACGGCAAGCGCGTGTGGACCTATCGCCACGCCATGACCCCGCCGGAAATGCCCAAGAAGCTGCTTGTCATCGGATCGGGCGCGATCGGGATCGAGTTTGCCAGCTTCTACAACGACATGGGCTGCGATGTGACCGTGGTCGAGATGCTCGACCGGATCGTGCCGGTGGAAGACAAGGACGTCTCCGCTTTCCTCGAGAAGAGCCTCACCAAGCAGGGCATGACGATCATGACCGGCGCAGGTGTCGAGGACCTCAAGGTCACCGGCAGCGGCGTGAAGGCCAAGATCAAGGACAGCAAGGGCAAGGTCTCGGAAACCGAGTTCACCCACTGCATCACCGCCATCGGCATCGTGCCGAACACCGAAAACATCGGGCTCGAAAAGCTGGCTGAGATGGACCGCGGCTTCATCCAGATCGACGATTATGGTCGCACGAAATCGAAGGGCCTGTGGGCGATCGGCGACTGCACGCCCGGCCCTTGGCTGGCGCACAAGGCAAGCCACGAAGGCGTTACCACTGCGGAAGCGATTGCCAAGGAACTGGGCAACAAGGACGTCCACCCGCACCCGCTCGACCGCAACAACATCCCAGGCTGCACCTATTGCCACCCGCAGATCGCCAGCGTCGGCCTGACCGAAGCGAAAGCCAAGGAAGCGGGCTATTCGGTGAAGGCGGGCACCTTCCCCTTCATCGGCAACGGGAAGGCGATCGCACTGGGCGAAGCGGAAGGCTTCGTGAAAACCGTCTTCGATGCGAAAACCGGCGAATTGCTCGGCGCGCACATGGTTGGCGCAGAAGTGACCGAGATGATCCAGGGCTTCGTCGTCGGCAAGACGCTGGAGACGACAGAGGCGGAACTGATGAACACCGTCTTCCCGCACCCGACTATCAGCGAAAGCATGCATGAAAGCGTGTTGGCAAGTTATGGACGGGCCTTGCACATCTGAAGATTGTTATTGGGGCGATGGTTGGCCTTGTTCTATGGCAGGACTTGTCTAAGGCACGCAGCCTTCAATAACGCGAAACCAGAGTTTCCATGTCAGATGTGACACCTTCCGGCGCCTTCGGACGCTTCCGATCCTGGCTGAGGGAACCGGCGCCTGAATTGCAGGCCGACGTAGCGAACACGAAACGCTATATCCCGAGCCTCGACGGGATGCGGGCAATCAGCGTGCTGATCGTGATGTTCTCGCATTTCGTGACGAACATGATCCCGGGCGGCTTCGGCGTCTACGTCTTCTTCGTCATCAGCGGCTTCCTGATCGCGCGCCAGTTTTTCGTCGAACACGAAGCCACGTCGTCCATCGGCATGAAGAACTTCTATCTCAGGCGTTTCTACCGGCTTTATCCGGTGGCCCTCGTCTTCACCGCGACGGTGGTCGGGCTGTTCTTGCTCCAGGGTAAAGCGGTGGATTGGTGGCAACCCGCATCGGCCCTGTTCTACTTCTCGAACTACTACTTTGCGAGTTTCATCGATCCTTCCAAGGAAGTCATGCCGCTCGTGATCTTCTGGTCGTTGAGCGTCGAGGAACACTTCTACCTCCTGTTCCCGGCGGCATTCGTGCTCGCCAGCGGAGCGCCGAGGAAACTGGGCTTCGTGGTCTTGGGAGTGATCGTCGCATCGCTGCTGCTGCGATTGTTTACGGCGTCACAGAATCCGGAGCTTATCGGAAGCTACTACTTCTATTACCGGACCGAATTCCGGATGGACTCCATCGCATACGGTGTCGCAATCGCCGTCCTCTGCGCAAGCGAGTGGGGTCGTGATCTTCTCATCCGTTTGGCAAGGCCGGCCACGCTCTTCGTGGCGGGAGCGCTCGTTCTGTTCTGCCTGCTGTATCGCGATCCGTTTTTCCGCGAGACACTGCGCTATTCCCTCCTGGGTATCGCGATCGCGATGGCGCTCGTCAGCGTATTGTTTTCAGACAGGTTGGGCTGGCTCCAGCGCCTGCTCAACACGCGCCTGCCGGTCTATATCGGGAAGCTCAGCTATTCGCTTTATCTCTGGCATTTCCTGATGCTGTATCTGACCGGGCCTCTTGTTGACGACCTTCCTCGCCCTGCATTGATCGTCCTGAATTTTGCCCTCAGCTTCCTGTTCTCGGCGGCCTCTTACCACTGGTTGGAAGTCCCCTTCCTCAATCTCAGGAAACGGTTGCATTCAGGTCGCAAGACAAGCCCGCCTGCGCGTGTTAGGTGAGTAGGAACCCGGCGGTCCACAGGGTATCATGATGGAGGCTAAGCCGAAGTGACGTCGTTCCTTATCCTCGCCTTCCTGATCCTTGCTGCGGGCGTGATCGCCGTTCCCCTGGCGACACGTTTCGGACTGGGCTCGGTGCTCGGGTACCTTCTTGCAGGCATGGCAATCAGTCCACTGCTTGCGGCCGGGAACGTCGACGTCGAGGCGCTGCAGGTCTTTGCCGAGTTCGGGGTCGTGATGATGCTCTTCATCATCGGCCTGGAGATGGAGCCGCAACGACTTTGGGCAATGCGGGGCAAGCTCCTCGGCCTAGGGGGCGGGCAAGTTCTCCTGACGACGCTTGCACTGATGGGGATCGCCCTGCTCGACGGCAATCCATGGCAGACGGCGCTCGCGATCGGGATGGTCCTGGCGCTCTCGTCGACCGCCATCATCGTCCAGACGCTGACCGAGAAGAATCTCATGAAGAGCGAGGGAGGGGAGGCGAGTTTCTCCGTCCTCCTCGTGCAGGACGTCGCGGTGATCCCGATCCTGGCTTTGCTGCCGCTTCTCGCGATGCCCGAACTCTATGGTGCAGGAGCAGCCCACGGCGGGGAGGGCGGCCATGGAGGGATCGACCTCACAGCTTCCATGCCAGTATGGCTCGCGGCGCTTTGCAGACTTGCGGCAGTGGCCGTGGTCATCGGTATCGGGATTTTCGCTGTCCGTCCGCTGTTTCGCTACATCGCGGCCGCCAATTTGCGCGAGCTCTTCACCGCTGCCGCATTGGGTGTGGTGATCGGGATCGCCCTGCTGATGTCGCTTGTAGGCCTGTCTCCCGCCCTTGGCGCATTCGTGGCGGGAGTCGTCCTCGCAACCAGCGAGTACCGGCACGAACTCGAAAGCGACATCAACCCCTTCAAGGGACTGCTCCTTGGGCTGTTCTTCATTACCGTGGGTGCAGGGATCGACTTCGTCCTGGCGAGTCAGATGTGGCAGTCGGTGCTGTTCTGGGCGGCCGTGACAATCTCAGCGAAGTTCGCGGTGCTCTTCGCAGTAGGCTGGTTCTACGGGTTGAGAAGGCAAGCCCTGTGGCTGTTCGCCCTCAGCCTTCCGCAAGCTGGCGAGTTTGCATTCGTCCTGATCTCCTTTGCCGTCGCCAATGCGGTGTTCGGCCAGGCCCAGGCAGACCTGTTGCTGCTGGTCGTGGCGCTCACCATGCTAGCCACGCCGCTCCTGTTCATCTTCTACGACAAGGGTGTCGCGAGGTTCTATTGCAAGGGTCAGGAACGTGAGCCCGACGCGATCGACGAGGAGAACCCCGTCATCATCGCAGGACGCGGCCGCGTAGGAGGCATCGTCGATCGCATGCTCCAGCTTGCGGGCTATTCGACCACGGTGATCGACTATGACAGCGCCCAATTGGAGATCGTGCGCAAGTTTGGCTTTCGCACATATTTCGGGGATGCGACCCGCCCGGACCTGCTTGTGTCGGCGGGTATCGAAAATGCGAAGCTGCTCGTCGTCGCGCTGGATGAGAGGGAGCAGATCGACAAGCTCGTGAAGCACGTCATCCAGAACTACCCGGATGTGCACATCACCGCCCGGGCAATTGATCGCAATCATGTATACGACCTGTGGGCATTCGGTTGCCGGGACATCATTCGCGAGACTTACGATTCAAGTCTGAGGATCGGCCGCTCGGCCTACGAGGCGCTCGGGATGAACCGGGAACAGGCCCAGGCCGCTACTGATGCGTTCGAGAAGAACGACCGCGCCGCCATGCCCGAAGTTGCCAGCCTCTACCGCGTCGGTGTTCCGTTCCACGAAAACGAGGAGCTCATGGCCCGCGTCCGCGAGTTGCGAGAGGAGTGGGATCCGATCCTGCGAGAGCAGATGGACGAAATCCTCAACCGGGAAAAATAAGCTTATCACTCGGAAGGAACCGTGCGCTGGCAAGCTTCGTTCTTTGGGGAAAGGAGCTTCCAGAATGGAATACGAAATCGACGACGATCCGCAGGATGCCTCGACCGATAACGACGAGGGTGCCTCACGCGACGGTGGTATAGTGGAAGACCATATCGCCCTTAAAAACCAGTCGAGCGTCTCTCCCGAGGATTATCCGCAGGATGAGCGTCAGGCACAGTCTCTGGTGAGGCCAAAGAAGCGCGACTGACCGGTCAGCTATTCGCGGAACGCCCGCTCCTTCAGCCAGGTGATCGGAGTGAAGAGGTAAGACAGGATCGAGCGTTCTTCGCCTAGCAGGCTGACATTCGCTACCATTCCTGGCCCGATCTCCAACGGGTTCCCATCCTGATCTTTCAGGACGTCGGTTGTCTGTACCTCGACCGTATAGAAGCTCTCTCCGGTGTCCTCGTTCACGACCGCGTCTGGCGAAATGGATGTGACCGTTCCCGCCATCTTGCCGAAGATTGCCGGGTTGTAAGCGGTAATCTCCACGAAGGCGTTCTGCGACAAACCGACGTTCGCAATATCCTGCGGCCGCACCATCGCTTCGACATAAAGCGCATCGTCGGTCGGGACGATCTCCACGATCGGTTCGCCCGACGCAACCGTGCCGCCGACGGTGGTGACGAACACGCGATTGACCAAGCCGCTCATCGGTGCGCGGATGACCGTGCGGTCGACCCGGTCCTCGAGACCGGGCAGCGTCATTTGCTGGACGGAAAGGTCAGCCTGCGCCTGGGAGAGCTCCATGCCTGCCCGGCTTCGCCAATCGCTCACTTGTTGGGCGAGGGCGGCTTGTGCTTCCGCGATGCTGGATTGCGCCCGAGCGAGGGACGCTTCGGCCGCAGAGACTTCGCTCGCGGCCACCTGCGCTGCGTTTTCGGCCTGGATCAGCTCGATTTGCGGGACGATCTTTTGCTCTGCCAACGGCCTCAGCATCGTGAGCTCGCGTTCTGCCGTGACGAGATTAGAGCGTCGCGCAGTCAGGATCGACTGGGCTTCCGCGACGGACCTGCGGGCCTGGACAATGCGTGCTTCGCCAGCTGACCGCAGACTGCTCAGTTCGGCTGATCGAGCGCTGTGAAGCGACCTTTCGATGGCAATTTGGTCAGAGGGTAGGGACCCATAGTCAGGAGCGCCGCCACTGACTTCGGCGCGTAGGCGAGCAATGCGCGCTTCGAGTGCGCTGACACCTGCTTCCGAACTGTCGAGGGCCGAGCCTGTGATCGCGGGGTTGAGCCGCACCAGGATTTGACCGCGCCGGACTTCCTTGCCTGCCGTCACCATGATTTCCTGGACGACGCCGCCTTCCAGGTTGGAGACAACCTGCAATTTGGAGCTCGGAACAACCCGCCCTGCAGCGCGGACTGTTCGCTCCACAGTGGTGAATGCCGCCCAGATCACCGCAAGCACGGTAAACGCGGCAATCGACCACAGGATGATGTTCGAGGATTTTCTGGCCTTGATCTCCTGGGCTTCGAATTCGCCATCTTCGCCAAGGAGTTGGCTGGTGATTTTTGAGAAAGCGTTCATCGTGCTGCTATCCTCGTTACCTTGCGCGTTATGTCTTCAGGCGTGCCATCCATCGCCACCCGTCCGCGCGACATCAGGATGACCCTGTCCACGAGCGCGAGAAGGGAAGGGCGATGGGTAATCAGGACCAGGGTCCTTCCTGCAAATTCCTTGCGCAGATTGTTGATGAGCTTGGCTTCCGTCTCCGTATCGACGGCCGAGGTCGGCTCGTCGAAAACGAGGATAGGTGGCTGGCCGACCAGGGCACGCGCCATCGCGATGGATTGCCTTTGCCCGCCCGACAGGCCGGATCCACGGTCGGCGAGCTTCAGATCATACCCGTTCGGCATCCGCGAAATGAAGTCGTGCGCCATGCTGATCTTCGCCGCGCGGATCATTTCCTCGTCATCGGCATCCGGTCGGCCGAGCATGATATTTTCCCGAATGCTGCCGGTCAGAAGGGCGTTGTCCTGAAGCAGGGCGCCAGCCTTCGCGCGGAGGGATTTGGGTGTCAGCTGCCGAATATCGGTGCCATCGATCATGACGAGACCGCTGGTCGGCGGATACAGACCGATCATCAGCCGGGCGATGGTAGACTTGCCGGAACCGATCGGCCCGATCAGCGCCACGTTTTCGCCGGGCTCGATGCGGAAATTTACCCCGCTCAGCGCCAGCTCGGCCGCACCCGGATAGCGAAAATCGACATCGCGGAACTCGATTGCGCCTTCCAGGATGTTGGGCGCCAGGCCCAGGCCTTCGGGACCTTCGGCAGGCATCTCCATCATCGTATTGATGCGCCGGTAGGCCGTGCGTGCGGCATGGATCCTAGTCAGCAACGTGGCTATCGCGCCAAGCGGCGCGACGGCGCGGCCTGCGAGGATAGAGCACGCGATCAGCCCGCCCATCGTCAGGTTCTGCTCGGCAATCGCGAAGACGCCGAAGATGACCATGCCGGTATAGGCCATGGTCTGCGCGCTACCGGCAATTGTTGTCGCAAGGTTGGCAGTCAGGCGCTGGCGCAGGGAGACGTTGGCGTGCCCCTTCATCGCTTCTTCCCAGCGATGGCTGAGCATATCGCCGGCATTTGAAGATTTGACCGTCTCGAGGCTTCCGATGGTCTCGACAAGGACCGCCTGCTTTCCGAGCGCCTCGTCCAGCGATTGCGAGGAAAGGCGGCGCATTGCCGGCTGCGTGGCGATGGCGGACAGGATCACCAGCGGGATCATCACGATCGGCACCAGGACCAGCCAGCCACCGACCATCGCGATTACGGCAAGCGTGATGATCGTGAAAGGTACGTCGACAAGCGCAGTAATAGTGGCCGACGCAAAAAAGTCTCTCAGGGTCTCGATCTCCCTGACAAGGCCGGCCAGTCCGCCGGTCGTGTGCCGGCTCAGGTCCAGCCTCAAGGCCAGGATGCGCTCGAATATCGCCTTGCCGATATCGCGATCGACACGGGCCCCGGCGATATCGACGAAATAGGCGCGTAAGAGTTTGAGGACGAAATCGAAGATGAGCACGATGCCAAGGCCAACAGCGAGGCCGATCAGTGATTCCGTGGCATTGTTGGGGACGATGCGGTCGTACACCGTCATCGTGAACAGCGCGGTGACAAGCGCAAAGCAATTGATCAGGAAGGCCGCGACGAGGACCCTCATGTAGAGTGGTCGGCTCTTCTTCAACGGCTCCGAAAGCCAAGGTGCTATTCGCGTCTTGGTGTCGTATTCCTCGTGTTCCAAATCAGCCAATTGCCTTTACCTCCCCCCGGAATAGGCTTGGCACCGCCGTCTCATCCGACAGCGGTGCCGAGCTGGTCATGTTGCGTCACGCTATCGCGATATATTGGGTATCCGCGATATCGAGCGCGCCATCGCCGATGATGCCGGCGTTGAGCGATGTCTCGTAGACAGTGTTCTCAAGCTCGCTACGGAAGGTCGTGCTGCTCGTGTCTTCGAACAGTCCTTCCGACAGTGCATCTGCCAGGGCATTCTGGAATGCCAGGCTGTCCGCATCGCCTGCCACGAACACACCGTTGACGGTTCCGCCCTCGTTATATTCGGCCAGAGCATTGTGGATTTCCCCGCCCGAATGATCGAGGCCATCGGGGTTCTTCCAATCGCTGCTGTTGGTCTTGATGCGGCCAGTCGGAGCGAAGGTGTCGAACGTCTCGTCGAGACCGCCCTTGTCTGCGCCGGCATAAGTTTGCAGCCAGTCGATCGCATCGTCGAGATAGTGCTTGGCGGTGTTTTCCGAGCCATCGCCGATGTCGTTTCCGGAAAGGAAATTGAGCCAGGTTGCAACGGTGTCGCGGCCGAGTTTGAAGACAACGTCGTTGCCCTTCTTGCTCGATGCGTTGACCACTTCCTGGGCATCCTCCAGCGAGATGAAGAGAGTGTCTTCACCCGCTCCGGTCAGACCATCGCCGTCATAGTCACCGATCAGGAGACCGACTTCGTCATCGCCATCGATCACCCCGTCATTGTTGCTGTCGACAGCATACAGAAGGTCCTGGTTGCCATCGGTGCCGGGATCCCCATCCGGGAAGTCCGGACCGTCATGCGCCTGGTTATCCGCAATGCCGTCCCAGAAGGTGCCGCCATTGTTCGGGTTCTGCCAGAAGCCTGGCGTCCGCACGCCCGGAGCCGGATCGTTTAGACCGAAGTAATGCGCTGCATCGCTGTCCGATACACCCTGGTCGGTCGATACAGTGACAGTGTTGATGTGCTGTCCAGCTTCGAACGGCATGGTGTAGTAGACGCTGAGGCTCTCGCCTGGTGCCAATGCTTCTGAATCGAGCACTCCGTCGACGGATCCATCGGCGCCGTCGACCGTCGCCCAATCCTCTCCGGCATCGCGGAAGCCATCACCGTCGAGATCCACCCAGGCGTCGATGGCGGGATCGCTATAATCCAGCTCTCCTGCGAAGACCGAACCTGCCGGTGAGCTCAAAATATCGCTGAAGTCGAAGCCCGTCAGCGTGACGTTTCCATCGTTCGCAACCGTGACCAGGAAATAGATCGGGTTGTTGGCCGAAGTAGCCTGCGGCCCCGTCGGACTGTCGTGGTCGTCCAGTAGCGGATCGAACACGTTGTCATTGATCGAGACATATTTTTCGACGTCGATCGATGGCTCGTAGCAGACGTCGATCGATTCAGTGTCGGTCGCCTGCAGAGCTGCCGTGCCGGTTGCGACCGAGTTCGCATCTGCAGTGACAAAATTCACGATCGGCGCATTTGCATCCACGTCGGCCTGGGTCACGACATAGCTGTCGGTATAGATCCAGGTCTCGTCGACATCGAGGTAGCCGTCGCCATCGGTATCGCCGCCCACGAAGTCGGGGTTGCCGAGCTGGTCG